>NZ_WBJS01000022.1 GCF_009296265.1 Thioclava sp. JE_KL1 | reverse complement strand
TTCACCCTTCAGGGCTTCCAGCGCGACCTTTGCCTTGAACTCGGGCGCGTGCTGCTTGCGTTTCGACATCTCTGATCTCCTTCTCGTCGAAGATCAGCAGACTGCAAATCGTAGCTTATGTCAGTGTCCGAATTTCAGGGGGTAGCTCATTGAGCTTGTTAATACGTTGATTTTATCTTGAGCGTCAATTTTCTTTGGGTCGACCGCTGCGCGCGCGAGACAGCCAAGGGGCGGCGTTTCCCGATCGGTTTAGGGGCGCGTCAAGGAAAAAATACGAAAATCAGGCTCTCCCGATCTGCTCGTCACGGGACCTGGGAGTATAGTATGCGCAACGCCTTGCGCGTATCTGTGGTCGACAGCACATCATTGAGCGTCTCGAATTGCTTGCGTGCTGCGGTGGTGTCGCCGATGTTAAGATAAGCATAGCCGCGCAAAAGGGCGAGATCGCGCGATAAACCATTTTCCATCTCTTCTAGCGCATCGAAATAATCAATTGCGTGCTGGTACTCCTTGCGATCATAAGCCTGAATACCGCGCTGGTTTAGAATTATGGCTTCCACTTGGCGACGTTGTGACGGGGTATAAGAGGTCTGGGCCGCGATGCGTGCGGCTTCCTCAGTCATGTCCAGCTTGAGGTAAGACAGCGCTAGGCCGAATTTGGCGTCGCGGATAGCATCGCCACTCAGCCCGCTTTGCGATGCGGCTAAGAAATAAGCCATGGCTTCAAGCGGCCGCTCAAGATTATAAGCGCACCAGGCCCGCTCATAGGCGATATCGATCGAGCGCGGGTTGGCAGAATTCGCCAGGCATGCGTGGTTGTTTCCTGCTTTCGCGGCTGCCCGCGTGGCGTTCAACCGCCGATCTCCGTGCAACGGTAAGCGGGTGCGCTTTGGAGCCGTTGCAGTCGTGACCCGGGTAGCAGGCTTTGGTGTGGTCAGCTTTGCGGGACTGCTTGGCTTAGCTTCGGCGCCAGCCGCTTTGGGGCTTGTCGCTTGGGTGCCGCGCCCCTTGAGCAGGCGCTCTTGCAAGCCCCTGAGAGTTGTCGCTTGGGACGGGAACCTCTGTCTTGCAAGATCGACCAAGCCGATAAGCTGTTGGTTGGTCGTTACTTTCTCGGCTTTCTCAATCGTCGCGATGATGTCTGGCGTATTTGTGCATGTGCCGACGATCTGGCGATAGGCAGCCAGTGCGCCGCTTGCGTTGTCATTGCTGACCTGCAGCTTGGCAAGTTGCCAGATATTATTGATCCTGTTACAGCTCATCAATTCAGGGGACCGGGATGCAATGTTGATCGCCGCCGCGGTATCTTCTGCGCTGATGGCGCGATCAAATTTCGCTTGACTTTCTGCTAGATCAAGCTGGTTCTGCATTTCCGCAGGAACTTTCCACGTCGGATATTTCTCAGAGACTTGCTGGACGAGCTTGCGCGCGCCATCGATATCACCGCGTGAAATGAGCGTATAGATATCGGAAATCTCTGTTGTCGGTTCGATCTGCGAGAGATCTGCCAAATTGGAAGGCGGTGTCCAATTCGGGAATTTTAATTTCAGTTGGCGGGTTTCAGCCTTCACAGCGGCTTCATCATTGTTCTCAATGTAGAAGCGCAATGCACGCAGGTCTTCAGCACTTGGAGCGTTTTGTGCGTCGGCTTGAACATGTAAGAGCAATGCTGCCGCAAAGGTCATAGAGAGAGTAGCGGGCCGAAAAGCGCGAGGGAGATATTTCATATCGGTACACATTCGGGGGCAGAAACGATCTGCGCAATTAGGGTCATAAGATGCAGCGTCGCAGGATAGTAGGATTGTTCGTCGGTTCGAAAGAACGGAATTTTCGCTCCGAATCGGGAGTGCGAGGCGCATTCTGAAAAAGCGGCAAGCGCCCCGTAGCCAAGACTTGTGCTTGTCTCAAGAACCGCACCGCTCTTTCGGTCCATTACGGTCACGTATTCGCCGTTCTGAAGGTTTCCGCTGGTCCCTGCCTGTAAATAGGCTCTCACTTGATCTGCAACGGCCAAGTGTGCCGCATTGCCCGACCAAATTAGGAACAGCGCAACACGCATTGCCTCGTACCCATTCTTGTCCGACATGTTTGCCGCCGGTGTCATGCCGCTCGTGCCAACCTCAATCCAATCCGGCATCAGCCCTTGAGTGGCCAGGTCGGTCATTAAGGCCTCGCCGTCCGAGGCGCATGTGGCGAGAGCGTTGATACCAGTGGCGGCGGCAATTTCGCGCATCGCCCGCGGCATATAATAGGACGGGTTGATGATCTGCGCGTTCTTGCGCGCAAAGCCCTCAGCGGCGGGTGTCAGCAAAAGCCGCCCTGATCCGTCCCTGGCCTCAACAACACAGTTCTTGACCAGACTCTCGGCGATCGCAGTCGCGCGACGTCGCAGGGATAGCATTCCGGTTGCCCGACTGTGGAGGACGAGCGCCCATGCATAGAATAGATCACCATCAGTGGCGTTGTTCCGGTCGGCAACGCTCACCGCTTGATTGGGCAGCCAGCGCCACGCGAGAAGCGCATCGCTGCGGATCGCAAGGTTGGCTTCGGTCCAGCGATAGATCGCGTCAAAGGTTGCGTTGTCGTGAAAAAGTGCGGCCATGAGTAGCCCATAGCCTTGGCTTTCTGAATGGCTAGCCCCTTGCTGCAGCTTGTCGATGACACGGCCCTCAGGGCTCAAAAAGGCGGCTTTCCATGCCGACCAGGCTTCGGCGAGCGGTTGGTTTGGGCCCGCGAGGCTGTTCGGCATCGACTGCGCCACCGCCGAAGTGCTTCCAAGCAGGGGAAAGAGGCCGACACTGGCGACTGTGCGCAAAGCTGCCCTTCTATTCATTTTTTACGTTTCCCTCTGGTTGAGATGACAAATACCAGGGCCAGAACGATTGACAAAACGGTCAGGCCGAACAGCAACAGAACAAAATACAACGGCGACCATGATGCGAAATTCCCCGCTACAGCCCTGAAGTTCCCAAGGCTCAAGGGTTCTTCCAGCACGGGGGGAGCACTTGCGTCCTGCCAATTCTCCCACTTCCCGTCTTCCGTAAGCAGGGAGAATTGTCCGCGTGGCGCGTTGGAGGACAGCCGCGCTCGTGCGATCGCATCGGCGATTTGGGCCGCATCGCTATTCGGAGGCACGATCAGCGAGAGCTTATGCGGACGTTTGGGGTCGGTGAGCACGAGGGCGGCTTTCCCCCGCCGGTTTGCAAGCCACTGCTTGAGAGGTGGATCGCCCGGCTGGGCGAGATCGGAAATTTTTTTGCCGATAGCCTCCAGCGAAAAGAGCAGCTTCGAGGCGTTGAAAAATCCATAATCCGGGTTCTCGATCGACGCTTGGGCTCGTGTGTCAGGCGCACCAAAAAACACGTTTTCAAGGGTGCGCGGTTGTACGCCAAGCTTTGCGAGCGAGACGTTTTGCAGGTTGTCGAGTGCAACGATCTTCAACTGTGCATCGCTGATCGGCGGTATGCCACTGATTGGACGCAAAGACGATGCGAGTGTTGTCGTCAATTTTTCGATGTGCGATTGGAGTGCAGCGGACCTGCTCGCAACAAGCTGGTTGGGACGGAGCGCGGCGACCAGGCTATTCATGCCGATAAATTTCATGCGCGGTGAGGACGGAACCAACAGGGAAGATCCGTCGAGGATCGTCATGAGGGGCGTGTCGCTCTTGGGGCAGGGACGATCTGGCGGGTTACCAGGTACGATTGTGACGAAGGTCACGTTGTTAACCCCCGATTTGAGTATGTTCGCCGGAAATCTGATGTCGAGTGGGGGCTGCACCTTGCCGCCGTTTGTGTCCAAGGGCAGCAATCGAACAGTGACCCCATCAACTTTCACCAGCATCAATGCGCTTTGCGGCAAATCTGCTGCGAAGCCATATGACAGACGCAAGGTGGCCTTGGCAGAGGACAGAATAAGCCAGTCGTTAGGCAGCCGGAATTGCAAAGACTGTTCTGTATACCGATTATACGCGTTGAGATCGGTGAACTGCAGTTCCTTTAGGCTTGTCGCGACGCCCGGCATCAACTTACCGATGTCCGGCACCGGAGCAGATTGTGGTAAAATCTTATCCAATGCGGACAGAACGTCTTTGGCTTTGGGATTCAGCATCAAGACTTCCGCCCCATCAGCGCCGCGTCTGACCTCCAATGGCGTGGGTAGATTGTCGCGCAGGGTTATCCGTGCGATTGGATGTGTAGCTGCGCCGTTGGCGTAGAGCCCTTCCGAAACAAGGGTGATCGCCTGGGTGCCAGCGCTGGCAGCGGAGAGCTTTTCTGACATAGTGCGCATAAACGTTTGGGGCGGCTCGCCGGCCGCGCGCACAGTCACGCGACCGTAGCGTCCCACCTGAGCGGCCAAAGCCATTCTAAAGCCATTGGCATCAGTGGGCAAATTGGTAGATGAAACGATAGCGCCGCTCTGGGCCAGGTCGAACTCAGTCCAGATCTGAAAGCTTGCTTTGGGTCCGCAGAAAATACGATGCGCCTGTTTGGCCTGCACCGTAATGGTATTGCGGCCTTCAACCAAGAGGTTTGAGGGCACAGAGATGGTCTTGAAGCCTTCGAAAGCAGCCGGGGCGACCGCTGGAAGCGGGGTTCCGTTTACGTTGATCAGGATCTGCGATTGGCTGGATTGCACATTGATGCTGTTACGATAGCGTAATTGAACACCTTCGACCGGCTTGAGCGCCGGAATATCTAGCGTGAGGTGGGCAGTTTGGCGTTCGCCTGTAAGGCGCATGACGTGGTCGGTTACTGCCCTATCGGCTTGGAATGGCAGAAGTAGCAAATGCGAAGGCTGTGCGAGGGATGATGGGCCAGCTTCCGTCTTGCGCGCATATTGGTGCAACGACATCGCTGGCTCGCTCGCGGCATCACCTCGGTCGGTTTGCGCCTTCAAAGTCTCAAGCAGTGGACTCAGGTCTATCACTTGTGGTTGGGAGGTCGAAAGAGCTCCACGCGCACCAGGTATGGTTTGCGCGGGAAGGGCTTCACCAAATGGCCCAATCAAAAGGCCAATGGCCAAAACAGCCAGTATGATGCCAACGCGATTTCGCTGTATTCTCATCACAAAATGCTCTCTTTGGCTGCATTGGCCTCTGCGAGGGCACGATGACGCTCCTCACGCTCTTGGGCATCGATATCCACACCGAAGGCCAGGAGGTGCGCAGGGGGGGGGGGCGCCTCTCCGGCAGTGTCGACGCTATTGCGCCGAGCAAAGGCGCGTCCAAGCTCCCGCAGCAAATTAGGAAAGCCGCGGATGAATAACGAGCCCGCAAAGGCAAATCCCGTGATTACGCCCTTGCCAGTCTCCAATGAGCGTCGAACCCGAAGCCAGTTCTCGCTGTCGCCAAAGATCAGGAAGGCAACTGCTTCTTGAACATTCTGTGGTTGTCCGGCCTCCAGCACCAACCCAAGCATCTGTCCACTGGGTGTGGAGGAGACCGTTCTGATACGTGCCAGAACCGGGGCCTCCAGATGTGGCGAGTTTACGAATTTCGGCTGGAAATATACACGGTTGCCCGCTTGAATTTTTGGGTTTGCAACGGCTTGCTCTAGCAACAAACGAACGCCGGTGGTCGAAGCATCCTTAATAATAACAGGCGTTTCCAGAGGCACATCGGTTTCCAGGCCTTCGGCCGACCACATTTTCCCGGCAACATTCATGTCCACACGTGGCGAGGCCCGTCGCTGCTGTTTCTCTGAAATGGCGCTGTAAGCGACGGACGCCATAAGGAAATTGAAAACAGCCCATCCGCCCACGACGCTTAGCACGGGTCGGTCGCCGGGGAACAACATCCAGCGTACCACGAGCGCCACAACCCCGGATAGCATGGCTAACCATTGAAAGGTCAACGGCCAGTGAATCGGTGAGATGTAATCTTCGTTCAGCGTCTCATCCTTGGCGGTAACGTTGAAGCGTGCCCCGCGCGGTCGCAGCACCGTGCGGAGTACTGCCCGGGCGAGGTAGGGCGCTTGCGCGATCTCGTATATTTCCGAGATGAGTGGCCAGCGAAACCGCTTGTAAATTGCGTTCTGAACCATAAAGGCAATCGCGAGATAGCTCAGCATATAGGCCATTACTTCTGGGAAGGTTGCTACAAAAATTTCAACCCCGAAGAACAGGTAGATAAGCGGAACGTAAAGATAAGTGAGCCGCATCAACGGAAACAGCCAGAAGCTCATCGAATTGATGTAGCATAGCCGTTGAGGCAGCCGCAGCCCTTTCCGAAATAGCGGGTTCTTAAGCATTAGCATCTGCATCATGCCTGCGGCCCAACGGCCGCGTTGCTGAATGAAAGAAGCAAAAGTCTCGGGCTGCAACCCCGCAATCATGGCTCGGTTGAGGTAAAAACTCTTCCAGCCGGAGGCGTGGATCTCCAGCGCCGTTTCGGCATCTTCCGTGATCGTCTCACCGGCAAAACCGCCAACGCTGTCCAAGGCTGCGCGCCTCAGTACGGCGGCCGAGCCGCAAAAGAAGGCTCCGCCCCAGCGATCCAGTCCGCGGTGGATCTGAGAATAGAACATCTCATTTTCAGGGGGGCAGTTGCGCGGTAGCCGCAGATTGCGCTCAATAGGATCTCTGTTGATGAAAAAGTGGGGTGTCTGGACCAAGAAAAGCTTCGGATCGTCGACGAAATACCCTACGGTACGTGCGAGAAAGTCTCGCGAAGGAACGTGGTCGGCATCGAACACAACGACGAGATCCCCCGACAGCGTTTCCAGCGCTGCACTCATGTTTCCGGCCTTGGCATTTTCGTTGCGTGCCCGGGTGGAGTATTTCACGCCAAGATTGGCACAGAGCGCCTGAAGTTCTGCCCGCCGCTTGCGGGATGCTGCAGCCAGTTGAGGGTCTGAGGAGTTGCAGCGTTGGTCGGTTCCCCCGTCGTCACATAGGACGACCGTGCGCTTCTCGGGCGGGTAGATCATGTTCTTGGCTGCGGCGAGCGTAACGCTCAGCATCTCGACCGGCTCGTTATAGGAGGGTACCAGAATATCGACCGTTGGCAACTTCTCGGGCGACACTTGGGGAGGGAGCGGCCGTTCGGTCGGGTCCGCCGAGATGAAGGCGTTCAGGAAAAATACGAGTATTGAATAGGTTTCGACCAACAGCAAAAGCAAGGCAACGAAGAAGGATACCGAAACCGAAGGATCGGGCAAAGTTTCGGTGACGCGCCATATCCAGTATCGCGAGATGATCACCGAGGCCGTAGCCAAGAGTGCGAAGCGCGGGATGATCTTTGCGGCGAACGGCTTGAGGATCGCGACCGTGGCGACCGCAACAATACCCAAGAAGGCCTGACCCGAGACCGAAGTGGGCACACTGATCAGAACGGCGATGGGAACGAGAACAAGACACCACAAAATGAATGTAGGTGCATTTCGCGTGCTGCTTCGGGCGCCAAATAAGCTCATTGTCAAGGTCTGCTTTCGTGATGGACCGGCCGCGTCATTGCAAGGGCGCCGCAAGGGGTGACAATGTCAGATTGCCACCGGACCGCGTGCTTACATCTGCCACTACACCAAGTCTGATTTGAGCATCTTGAATAGGTTTCAACGCTGTTTGGGTGGAGCCATGGACGCAATTGCGCAGCATCACATCCATCGCGTTGGCCCCCTTCGGCAGAACGCGGGCGTGGGGCTCTAGGCGACGAAATGCCAAGACACAGCGTGTCTGCCTTCCGGCATCATATTCCTGCCAGAAATAGACGCCGAGGCCGTCGGTGGCGCTGCGAAGGTTTCGTTCGTCGATTTTTTTGAAGGGAGCGGGCACGCCGCCTGCGTGTTCGATGAACTGGTTCAGCTCGAACCGTCCTGTCGTCCGTCCATTCGTAGTGAGCGCCATTAGGAGCAAGAAATTATCTCCCGGCAGTGTCGTAGGGTTTGCCAAACCAATTTTCTGTTCGTATTCCGTGCCCACCTGACGGTGCAACATGATCAACGCATCTTCAGGAGATGCCCAAAGCTGGCTTAGGCGGCCAAGTGCATATTGTGTGGTTGTTTGCACTGCGGAGCCAAGCTGCGAAAACGAGGGGGCGGAGGTGCAGGCTGCAAGAGCCAATACCCCACCTAGCAACGCTCTGCGCAGGAAAATATTCGCAAGCGAAACCGCATTTCTTGTCGTCACGTCCATCTCTTTCGCTTGTTGTTTTGAACGCCCATAGGTTGAAAGTTGAGGAAAGACACGTGCATATAGTATTAGAGTATAGAAATGATTCCTATGTGCATTGAGGCCTTTGTCGGTTTTGTTGCTTTTTTGCCTGCTCCGAAACGCATTGCGAAGGCTGCCCGCTGGTAGAGTGTTGAAAGTTATCGCGACTAGAAATTTGATTTGATTTTAGTTAGTCTTTTTAGGGGCTTGCGGGGTGTGTTGGTCTTGGCCCCGAGTCGGTCAGGTGCGTCTGCGGCCCTGTCCTTGTCAATGGTTGCGGGAGTGATGCGCAAATCGACGAATTTTCGTCAAGCCTGCTTTGGGTTGAACGTTGCTTAGGTTCCGCTCTTCCCCGTTGGGTTGAGTGAGGCGCCACGTCGATAGGCGGTCGCGGCAAAGGTTTCAGGGGGCATGGGCTTGCCGCTAAGATATCCTTGGATGGTATGGCAGCCTTCGGCCTTCAGCCATCTCAATTGGGCCGTGTTCTCGACGCCCTCGGCAACGCAGCGCAATCCAAAGGAGTTGGCTAGCTTCAAAATCGCGCGGACGATGGTCTCCGAATCTTCGGCTCCATCGGCGCGGCCAAGCCCCTCGATGAAGCTTTTGTCGATTTTAATCTCTGAGACGATCAGTCGCTGCAGATAGCTCAACGATGAGTAGCCCGTTCCGAAATCGTCAATCGAAAGGAGGATACCTGCTTGTCGAAATTGATCAATATTACGAAACGCATTTTGCGACGACGACACAAGAGAGGTTTCTGTGATCTCGATTATGACGTTCGAGAAAGGTACGCCATGCGTGGATAGAAGCTCCAAAAGATGTGGTGCCAAAGTGGGGTTTTCGAAGCTTTGCGGAGAGAGGTTCACACTGGCTTTGACCTCAAACCCGTGTCTCAACCAGCTGCCAAGCTGACGTGCGAACATCCCTAACACATAGAAGTCAATTTCCGAGATTAGCCCTGCGGCGTCCGCGATCGGAATGAATTCGGTGGGGCTAACTCTGCCGAGAGCTGGAGAGTTCCAGCGCAAAAGGGCCTCGGCCCCAACAAGTGCGAAACCATCGGACAGAGAGAATTTTGGTTGGAAGGCCAGTTCAAACTGATCGCTTTGCAGAGCGTGCCGCATCGCTTGCAAAACGGCGCTGCGGCGCGAGAACTGGGCGTCCATTGTCTGGGTGTAGAGGATGTATCGATTGCCGCCCGCAGTCTTTGCCGAGTCATTCGCCATTCCCGCCTGCCGGATCAAGGCTTGGGGGGAGGCTTCTGCTGAGTTGTGGGTGGTTACGCCGATACTGGCGGTGATGAAGATCGTGGTGTTGTGCAGGTCGAACGGCTCGGCGATGGCCAAGCAGATTTGGTTCAGCAGGTCCTTGGCCTCGTTTTGAGGTTTTCGGAAAAAGCATGTAAAGGAGTCGTCTCCAAATCTCGCTATTACCATGTCGTTACCGGCGATCTTGCGCAGTCGCTCTGCTGTGGCTCGCACGAGGTCGTCGCCGAGATCATATCCAAGGACTGTTTTGATCTGTTTGAAGCGATCAAGGTCGATGATTGCAAAGTAAAGCTCGGAAGGGGCCTGGGAGCTCTCGGTCATTGCCGATGCAAGCAGGCGTTCCATATGGGGGTGATTTGGAAGACCGCTCAGCTTGTCGTATTCTGCATCGTGAAGCGCCTTGGCTGCAGCGCGGCGTTTGACCTCTTCGGCCTCGTACTGAAGGCTTATATCCGTCATGATGATAAGCATGCGCGCGTTTGACGCTGCCTCGGTGAGCGGGGAGGCATTGATCGACAGGACGCGTTGGGCCTTGCCGGGCATGTTTAGTGCCATAGTCATATTTCGGATCTTCGCCCCGCTTTCCATCACTTGCGAGAGTGCTGAATAAGGGGCGGTAGCCGCGTCGTCGCTCAAAGGGGCTAGAGGCCAGTCCCTGGCGGGCGGGAAGGTGCCGCTTGTTTCTGTTTGCAAAAGCCGTTTGGCTTCCTCATTCGCAAAAACGCATTCGCCTGCGCTGTTGCAGGCGATGATTGCAGAGATGCCAGTATCGGTGATAGCGGCAAGAAGGTCGCGCTCAGCTCGCAGCGTGCTTTCAAGTTCGCGGCTTTTGGTGATCACTGTTTCAACAAAGACAAAGCCAGAGAGTTGGCCTGTGGTGTCTTTGAGTGGCTGCATGTTGAACGTCACCCAATAGGGCGTTCCCGCTGCATCGTAGTTGATGTTCTCTCCCTCAAACGGCTTGCCTTCAGAGATCGCACGCCTCACATTTCGTACGGTTTCGCGATTGCTCGCCTCGCCTATCAGCAAATCAGTCAGATCGAGCCCGCGGATGTTGCGCAGCGCGTAGCCCGTTTGCTCTTCGAATGCGGTGTTGGTCCAGACAATCCGCTGTTCGGTATCGACGATTGTCGTCAAATTCGTGATCATTTCGACGATGCGGCTAAGGTGTTTGGATGCGTCGGGAGGGGGTATGCGAGAGCCGGCTTCACGCAAGATCACCTGATACCTCGGTTCCTCGTCGCCAGAGGCACGATGTAAGCATGCGACTGAAAGGTCGTATTTGCGGATGCCCTTCGCAGCCTTCAACTCAAATCTGCGGGCTTGGATTGAGCCGTTCGTGTCAACGTCACGTATTGCTTGGCGGATTTCGTGCGTCAACTCGGACGAAAAAACCTCCTCGATCATCATTCTCGCCTCGGCGTTGGCGGGCCCGACAGCAATTTCGGGTGCCGCGGAATCCATGCGCATTACGCGCCCCTCGGCGGACAGTTCGCAAGAAATACAGTGTGGGCCTTGCAGTGGTTCCGCATCAACTTGCGTCGGCTCGATATAGGGTATCAATCTGCGGACATGCGCTTTTTGATCTTTGCGTCCGCCCAGTTGGCGCATAGTTGTTTGCACCAATTCTCCAACAACACCAAGGAACTGATTTTCTGCCTCAATGTCGACACTGGCCGAGGTGGGGTTCTCTATCCCAAGGAGGCCCGTCAACCCGGCTTCGCCGTTCATAGGAATTAGGCAGGTGGTGCCAGCGAAGGGCTCAGGAAAGCGCTCGCCAGCGCGGACACGGGTGCCAAAGCCGTCATTCAGAAAATCACGCCAAGGTGAGATTGCGGCGGCTGGCAATATTGAGGGCGCTGCGTTCCAATCGACCGCGCTCGCGGAAATCCACTGAGCGATCAGGTGCAAGGCCCCGTTTGCTTGCATCTGATAGACATATGCGCGATTGGCCTTGAAAAATTCCGTTGTGCGTCGAAGTGCCGTGTGAATGGACGCTTCGAAATTTTCCGCCGTAGAGCTGAGTGCCAAGCGCATCATCGTCGCAAGATATTCCTGCCGCAGCTGTGGCTCAGTTTCGTAGTGAAGCGGTGTCATATGTCAATCTGATGCGTGTTGAAGGGGCAAACTGGGATCGGCAGGGCATGTTGCGAACGGCGTTTCATCGGTGCCATGAAGGTAGGGCTTTGCGAGAGAGGCCGCCAAGCGGGTTTCAGGAAGCCGGACGAGACAGCAAGCATGGCGTTAGGTCACGAAGGCGCGAACTTTGTGTTTTTTTTGGGCTTTGGGGCCGGTTTTGCCGGGCGTTTGTCCGCGAGGCATGATCTTGCCATTTTATGTTGCTTTTCACGGTTCGTGATTTCCCTAATGGTGAAGCGCGCCATGTGCATCGGGAGCAGCATCGCGGCGTGGTGGCGTGTGGTTGGCTTTGCCCCGATCTGTAAGCTCGGATAGGGGCAAAGCAATTGCCCCGGCACAAGGTTGCGCCGCGTAAGTTCGATTGTACCGTGCGGTGCATCTGTATCAATGTCTTATGTTATTATGGCCGTCCGGGCCAATCGTTCGGTTGCGGCCAGCGGATTTGGCTGCGTAAAGTCGTTTGTCGGCCATATCAATCAGGTCAGACAAGGCTGTCCGATCAAGAGGACGTTCGGCGATCCCAGCAGAAAACCTTAACTCCAGACCGTCGAGGCCAAGGTTTTCTCCGGCCGCAAAGATGATTTCACGCAGCTCTTCAATGCGGTCTTCGAGCGTTTTGATGTCGAGGTTGGGAGAAAGTACCACGAACTCTTCGCCGCCGATCCGGAAAAGACGGTCTTCGCGCCGGAACGCCCGACGCAAAGCTCCTGAAACCGCGATGAGCGCGCGGTCGCCAACTGCATGGCCAAAACGGTCATTGATCGATTTAAAGTGATCGATATCGATCACCGTCACCATGATGGGGCCCTTTTCTAAGCTGCACGACGCGACCATTTCGTCGAACTCGTCCGACAGAGCCCGTCGATTAAGTAGTCCTGTTAGTGGGTCCGAAAGGGCTTCATTCTTAATACGGTGATGTTCTATGCGCATATCGCGCAACTTCTCATCATTCACACTCAATTCTTGCTTGAGCGTTTTTGCTGCAATTTTCCGCTCTGTAATATCGAAGAAAACGAAGAGCCAACCGAGAAATCGGTCATCTGATCCAAAGGGTCTGGGAATGTGCGAGGTCTGCACCTCGAATTCGCGTGTCCCGATTGAGACGTCTTCTACGGCGCCCGGTTGATATGCTTGCATCAACGTTTCGAGCAATTTTGCAAGGCCTGGGATTTCGCTGGCGGGAATGTTAGATGAATTTCGCAACGAAAATAGTTCTGTGGCAGTCGCGTTATGCCCCAAAACACGTCCGTCGCGACCAACGACAAGTACTGCGTTGGGTAGGGTTTCAAAGACCATATCCCGTGCCACTGAAGAAATTTGGAACGTTTGATTGGATAAAATCAGTAGAGAATAAAGCAACAGGATCACCGAAAACATGAACGGTGTCGGATCGATTCCTGCGATAGTCCAGCCGCTGAACACATAGGCAATATTTGCAACTATTGGCGCAATCGTCAGAATGAAAATCTGTAAAAAATGGAGCCGGTAGCTTCCATGCGCGCGCGCGGCAGCGCGAAAGAGGATGATGAAGCCGCCCAGAATAAATACGTAAAGCAGAAGTGATGATAGGGCGAAAAAGGGTCCGTGATCATAGTGAAGCGCGGCGCCTCGGACATCTGAAACCGGCGCCGATGCACGGCTGTAAAACAGCCAGTGCCATGGGTTGGTAAAGCACAGAAGCGAAATGAAGCTCGGAACCACAATAAGCAGCGCTTTTTGCCATCGCTCCATTGGGCCGGTTTCGCCCCGCGCATAACGATAGACGAACAAGAACCAAGATACAGGGACTAGGCCGATGGCTGGAAAGGCTAAAGTCCCCCAAGCGGCCTTGCAGAATGGCACAACCGACCATAGTTCCATGATGGCGGCGAACAGCCACCATATCAGCGCGAGATTGGTGATCATGAAGAATCGCTTGCCAAAAAAATCTTGGTTGCGAGCTATCCAGAAATAAAGAAAACAGAATCCAAAAAGTATGGAGAGTGCAAAATATCCTGCAAGCCCATCTGGCTGCAATTCGAAAAACTGATCAAAGCTGGTTAGGGGAGCGATCACGATATTAGTTCCATTTTAAAAGATCTTTGTTCGTGGAGGCGACGATGACTGGCGAGGGGCTAAATCGTTGAGTGCGAAAAGCGCTGAGTGGGCGTAACGAGCACTTACGTGGTTCCGGGCGCAAAATACTTCCCGATTCATAGGGCAACGATCTGCCTGACGCAGTGCAACTCTATCTTGCCTCCAAAATGTTCAACTTTTAGATGCTTTCATCCATACCCGGCATTTGCACGCCATGGGGCGGTGCCTTTGATCGGAACATCACTCGTGTACTCAAGTGTGGCGGGCGGATGATGCATCTTTTCCTCTGACGGAAGAGTGGATAGCGCGATTTCGACTGTTTGTCGCTGAAAAAAACATGATCAGCGACGCTCTTGCGTTCGGTTTTAGCGGTGCGGCCGTGTCGAGAACATGTTCGACAGACACAAGAGCTGGTGCTGCATTGTGATCTTCAGTGATAGAAGCTCGAAGCCTTTCCCGTCTGCTTTCGTCCTCGCTGTAGTCGCCACCTTCTTGTTCTGGAAATTGACGAGTCTGGCCTCTCAACCCTCATTGATGGGACATATCCCGCCGCGGCCAGCGCTTTGCAGGCGTGCGAGCCGATATAGCGCGCACCACCCGTTACCAACACATGCTTCATTGCTTACTCGGCAGCCTGCCGCATCGCGGAGAGATCGGAGAGATACTCGCCGAATTCGTCCTTCAGATCGGGGCGCTGAAGGCCGAAGGCCACCGTTGCCTGAAGGAAGCCCGCCTTCGACCCGCAGTCGTAGCGCTGCCCGTCGAAGCGATAGGCGTAGACCGAGTTTCCGCCGTGGATTTCCTGCGCGATCGCGTCGGTCAGCTGAATCTCACCGCCAGCCCCCGCCTTGCGCGCATCGAGGTTCCACATGATCCGCGGGGTGAGGATGTAGCGACCGATCACCGCGAGGTTCGAGGGTGCGTCCTCGGGCTTGGGCTTCTCGACCATGCCGTTGACGGGCAGACGCGGACCGTCGCCGGGGCCGACATCCAGAACACCGTAGGAGGCGGTCTTGTCGGCGGGGACTTCCATCGCCGCGACGTAGTTCCCGCCGGTCTCGTTATAGGCTTCCATCATCTGCTGCAGACAGGGTTTGTCGGCGGCAATGACGTCGTCGGTCAGGATCACGGCGAAGGCTTCGTCATGCACCATGCGGCGCGCGCACCAGACCGCGTGGCCCAGACCCAGCGGCTGGTTCTGGCGGACATAGGCGATCGCGCCGCTGTCCATATTGGTCTGCTGCAATTCTTCGAGGATTTCGGTCTTGCCCTTTCGCGCCAGCGCGCTTTCCAGTTCGGGGGCTTTGTCGAAATAATCCTCAAGTGCCGATTTGCCGCGCGAGGTGACGAAGATGAATTCCTCGATACCCGCCGCACGCGCCTCGTCGATGGCGTATTGGATAAGCGGGCGGTCCACCAACGTGAGGATCTCTTTCGGGATCGACTTCGTCGCGGGGAGGAAGCGGGTTCCGAGGCCGGCCACCGGGAAGATCGCCTTCGTCACCTTGCTTTTCATTCGTCACCTATCGAGTTGCTGCAATTATTTCGTCAAATGTTGGTTCATTGTGTCCTCAAAAACGCAATTCAACAAGGTATGCGTTTTGACCTCCTGAATAGCTCTGTCTATCGTGGACGCCTTCTTTGCTAATTTTGAGGCAAGGAGGGGCGTTGTCGCAGAACTCTCGCCGTGAAGGATCCACATCACGAATCCATGCGGTTAGACGGGCGGCATGAGCACGCCCAAGCCCGCCCGCTACCGCACGACGAACTGGTCAGCCTACAACGCTGCGCTCCGCAAGCGCGGTTCGTTGCTGATCTGGCTGGACAAGGAGATGGCCTGGCACGCGCCGTATGAGGGGCGCTCAGGGCGCCCGCCGGTCTTCTCCAATGCAGCGATCCAGTTCTGCCTGTCGATCAAGGTGCGGTTCAAGCTGCCGCTCAGGCAGACAGCCGGGATGGTCGCGAGCCTCCTGCGGCTCGCAGGACTGGACTGGCCCGTTCCCGACTACTCGACGCTGTGCCGCAGACAGAAGACCCTCAAGGTGCAGATCCCCTATCGCCGCGCCGACGGGCCACTGAATCTGCTGGTGGACAGCACCGGCATCAAGTTTCTCGGCGACGGCGAATGGCAGGCCCGCAAGCATGGCGTTCAGGGTCGCCGCCAATGGCGCAAGGTGCATCTGGCCATGGACACCGCCACCTCGGACATCCGCGCCATCGAGTTCACCCCCCCAGCCGGGAAGGCGATAGCCCCGTCCTGCTCGACCTGCTCGACCAGATCCCACAGGGCGAAGACATCGGCACCGTGACCGCGGACGGCGCCTACGACACCCGCCGCTGCCATCGTGCCGTCATCTCGCGCGGCGGCACGGCGATCACCCCAATCCGCAAGAACGGTCGTCCGTGGAAAGAGGACTGCCCGGCCGCCCTGGCGCGCAACGAAACCCTCCGGGCCACGCGCCATTATGGACGCGCGTTCTGGAAGCGCGTGACCGGATACCATGCCCGCAGCGGCGTGGAGGCCAAATTGCGATGCCTGAAGGCCTTCGGCGAGCGCATCGCCGCGAGAGACCCAGACCGCCAAACCGCCGAAATCCACATCCGCGTCGCACTCATCAACCGCTTCAACGCCCTCGGAACCGCCGAGATCATCCGTGTGGCCTGAACCTGAAGGGGAAAGGGGAGGTCACGCCTCAGCCCGCATTTCTGCAACAATGCCGCAAGGAGGCCATAATGACAGCGCCAAGTTCAGCGACGATTTCAAAAGAGATGCCGTCGCGCAGATCACGGAGAGGTGCTACCCGGTCAGGGAGGTGGCCGAGCGCTTCGGCGTGAGCCAATACTCTCTCTACTCCTGTAAGAAGAAGTTCGCGAAGGCGTCATCCGGCGACGCTGAGCAGGATGCCGAGATCCGACGGCTGAAGAAGGAGCTGGCGCGGGGCTCGGAGGAGCGCGACATCCTAAAAAAGGTCACCGCGTATTTCGCCAGGGATGCCAAGTGAGATACGCGTTCGTGGCCGAGTATCGCGGGGAGTTCTCTCTTCGGGCGATGTGTCGCTGCTTAGGTATTCAGCCGACTGGCTTCTACGCGTGGCTGAAGGCCCCACTGAGCAAGCGAGCTCAAAAAGACGAGCGGCAGATTACGCTGCTGAAGGAGGCATGGGTGGCAAGTGGCAAGGTCTACGGTCTCCGCAAACCGCATGACGACCTTCTCGAGCAAGGCGAAAGCGTCTGCCTGAACCGTGTTGCCCGCCTGACCAAGCTGGCCGGCATCAAGGCGCAGATTGGCTACAAGCGTCGACCGGGAAAGTATGGCGGCAAGCCCTCGGTGGTCGTCGACAACACACTGGACCGGCGGTTTGACGTGGCGACACCGGACAGCGTCTGGGTGACCGACATCACCTTTGTCCGCGCGCAGGAAGGCTTCGCCCATTTTGCCGTTGTCATCGATCTCTTCTCGCGCCGTGTCGTCGGGTGGGCGATGCAAAGCCGCCAGACGACCGAAGTTGTCCTGCAAACGTTGCTCATGGCGACATGGCTGAGAAAGCCCAGGGAAAAGGTTCTGATCCATACGGACCAGGGCAGCCAATTCACCAGTATGGACTGGGCAGCGTTCCTTCGGGCCCACAATCTGGAGCACTCGATGAGCCGCCGCGGAAACTGCCATGACAACGCGGTCGCTGAGAGCTTCTTTAACCTGCTGAAGCGTGAGCGGATCAGACGACGGACCTACCGAACACGCGAAGAAGCCAGCCAGGATGTGTTCGACTACGTCGAGATGTTCTACAATCCAAAGCGCAAGCACGCCCGGAACGGAATGCTGTCGCCCGTCGACTTCGAGCGGCAGCAAAAACTGAGACACGAAGGCGTCCAAGAAACGCGGGGCTATTCACTTCGACATGATCTATGAGGTCAATGGAATCGAGCACCGGCTTCCCAAACCCAACCATCCTTGGACCAACGGCCAGGTCAAGCGGATGAACCGAACGATCAAGGAGGCCACCGTCAAGCGTTGCCACTAAGACAGCCACGGTCAGCTTCGCCCCCACGTCGTTGACTTCATAGCGGCCTACGACTTCGCTCGAAGGCTCAAGACCCTCAGCGGCCTCACACCCTACGAATGCATCTGCAAGATCTGGACTTCAGAGCCAGACAGCTGCATCTTTGCGCCGATCCACCAGATGCCGGGACTGAACGCTTAGGGCCGAGTATCCGCATCGTGAACTTAAAAAAGTTTTGTTTTGCAAGCCTCTTGAAAACGCGCATCAAACTCCGATACCGTTGATCTTTTAACGCTTTAGGCGCTTTTCCAGCGCTACGTGGATGGCTAAATTTCGGGGCCCCCAGCGTTTGCGTGATCTCTTGAATTCATACCTCACTCCTCTGATTTCTGGCATAACAATGAGAAATTTAAATAGAACCAAGACCCAAGCCATTCGACTATTCAAGTGTAAGTCTTGCCAGCATCGTATCCGTTTCGGCGCGAACCGATGTGGCGCTTGTGGCCGGAGCGCTCCTATCCTGAACAGGGCGGGATTTTGGGGTTTTCTGCTGGTCCTTGTATTCTTCGCTGCGGTAGTTCTAATTTTGCGATGAAAAGCTCTCATTTTCTAACGATCTGACCGAGGCGTTTTAGGCCGAGGCTGTGTGGAAAACCGCTGGCAATACCTACCTGATGCTGGTTTCCCGCGCTGCTCGTTTTTGGCGGCTGTCCACCAGCATTGCGACGTCGAAAGCTGAAGGCCCTGGGGCGTCGATCCAGGGCGTGGTGAGATCATCAGGGGAAACTGCTCCAGGCCCGTCCCCCTGCATGCCGCTGTCATCGGTGGGGCGGGCGATGTTTGTTTAGAGCCTTTTAGATGTCTTTGTTTTCTAAAAATCCGGTTTTTTTGTTTTGAGCTAGAAAGAGGGTATTTGTCTAAGTTATTGTTTTAAAATAACTTTTTACGTAGTTTCGTGCGGAGGCCTGACCGCCCGCTGCCTCAGTTTGGTTGTCATGAGCTGTTCCGGAAGCGTTTCGCCGGCCTTCGAGGGGCCTGCCTCGCGGTGCGATTTTCGCACGCTCGAAGTAAAGTGGGCTTCCAGTCAGTGGCGAGATTTCAACTTCGGTGCCGATCACTTTCGATGCTCGCGGTCGCGTCGTATACGGTGCTCGGTTCCGGAAAGTTATAAGATCTGAAAAGCTCGATGCCGTCTTGTGTCACACCGGAAGGAGGCTTCAGGGTCACCCGCAGGATGAAAGCCGCTAACGCGCTCGCAAGGCTCAGCGCGCTCAGTATGATGACGATGATGAGGTCCGTCGTTTCCATCGTGGTGACCTGCCACGGGATTTTTCCTCCACCATCGATTAGAGTCCGATCCAACTTGAGGACGGACAATGAAGCGAACGAGATTCACGGACTAGCAGATCATCGGTAAGCGCGACGCCGGCCCCCTCCTGCCATTTCTGACTTGATCCAGCCATTCTGTGCGCATGGGCGTGAGGGAGGTTTTGGATTTTGGAAGTAGACGGCAAAATGGGCGTCCATTTGGACGGCTCGATGGGCTTAGGAGTTTCCCG
>NZ_WBJS01000021.1 GCF_009296265.1 Thioclava sp. JE_KL1 | reverse complement strand
GCCTTGTCCGCAGAAGATCGAGAGCGCGCGACCGTCCGGCTGATTGACGGTCTCGACCGGACAGTTCCTCTCGATGCCCGCCTCACCGTGGCTGTCTATTGGCCGATCCGGGGCGAACCGGATCTGCGGGGCTGGATGGGCAAGGCACATGAGGCCGGGGCCGAAGTCCTGTTGCCCGTCGTCATCGAACGAGATGCGCCGCTCGAATTCCATACGTGGACCCCGGATTGCCGCATGGTGCGCGGCGTCTGGAACATCCCCGTGCCAGCCGCAGGCGAACCTCGCACGCCCGACCTCGTGATCGTCCCCCTTGTCGGTGTCGACACGACGCTTCATCGCCTCGGAAACGGGGGAGGCTATTACGACCGCACGCTCGCCCGTTTTGATAAGAAGCCGCGGATCGTTGGTATCGGCTTTTCAAACTGCGTCTTGCCCACCATCTACCCGATGCCTTGGGATGTGCCGATGGACGAAATTATTCTGTCGGATGGCACCCATTTGACGAGATAGTGCAGAGAGGAACTGTGTCGCTGCCTCGTCACGCTTCTATGTAAAGGTATCCGCCCAAGTTCAGCGCCAATGGTTGGCCGATGTTTTACTTCTTGAACCAGGCGGGGGTGACGAAGGCTCAAGCGATTGAAGCATTGAATGGAACCGTAGCAGTCTACGCGAATAGCAAAGCCAACGCCTTAGAGCGATTGAGAGGCCAACGAAGCGCGCTCAACGCTGCTGGAGGGCAAGCTGTGCCAATCCTCGCAAAGATGATCGACGGGGATTTTGCTGGTCTTTTTGAAGAGGAGGATGATCGCGCGATAGCCAGAGCCATTCAGGCGCTACCGGACGGGTTCGACAATTTTGAACCGGTGTATGACCTTCTTCTCAACCTGTTTGATAGCGCCGGAACTGATAGCGCGAAAAAGGGCGGTGTCTTTAGAGCCTTAGCACCTCTAGACGAGTTGGCGTTTTTGCCGTGAATCGCCGATGAATGAGCCACCTCCCCCGAGAAGGAAAGTTAGCAGGCAGCTGGACGGCTCCCAATAACCACAATCAGACCTGACCCATTCCCGCCGCTTTACGCCCAATCAGCTAACTCCGGCGGGCTTACTGGCAATAAGCTGGCCGGCTGAACTGGCCGCTGTGGGGCCTTCGCCTGCCGGACAATGCTGGACGTCGCCGCCAAATGCTGGTTCGGAGGCATTGCGCGGCAGCAATGGCTGTCGCGCGAATGTCCACAAAAGGCCGAAACCGACGAGCCAGGTTGTTCGGGGCGGGGAGCGGTCATTCGCGGCGCAGGGATCAAGGCCCGCAATGTGCAGAAAGAAAGCTTCTGCATAGCCAGGGCCGTCAGCAATAGGGTAGGGGTGCGGCCGGTCCCTAGCTGTCATTCTTTCTTTTGGATTTAATCAAGCCGTAGCATAAATTACCGCAATGGAATATCGAGGCCTCCGCCTCGTCCTCCACGTATGGGACTGCATAGAAGCGTCCGGGCAATTCACCGCGATCGGAACGGGATGATCGGAGGGGCACCAAATTGAACAAGGAGTTCGAAGAGGTCAAAGCCGACATCGGCGAAGGAAAGGAAGCTTCGACGACGGTCCGAGAGTTGCTTCGCTGGTTCGGTGCCCGCAGGCGCCGCACCGGCGTCGTCAAGAGAATACAAACCGAGTTGGATAATGCGGGTATCATAACCAGCCCAGATTTCACTAAGGTCTGGATTGACGCAGAAATAACGTTCAAGAAAGCGCCGGTTGCAGCGGCTGCTACCAAATCTACCGGTAGCGACCAAGGCGAGGATGGTGCAGCCTATGCCCCAAAAGAGGCAAACTTCCTCATCAGCATGCTCAAGGCGGCCAACTGCGGTGTGGTTTCGGTCAACCCGCAGGATACCGTCGAGAAGGCGATTACCCTGATGCTGGCGCACGATTTCTCGCAGCTGGCGGTCATGTCGAACGAGCACACGCTGAACGGTGCGATTAGCTGGAAGACGATCGGCAAGCGCTTGAGCCACGAGAATAATCTCGTCGAAGTGAGAGACGCCATGGAGACGGCCGTCGCTCTGGAAGAAAGCGAAGCGCTGTTCAAAGCTACGAAATTGATCATCGAGCACGAATTCGTCTTCGTCCGATCCTCAACCGACAAGAAGGTTACTGGCATCGTCACCGCGACAGATCTGAGCGAGCAATTTCAGTTTCTATCAGAGCCATTTCTCCTCATCGGACAGATTGAGAACCAGATCCGAAAACTGATGAATGGAAAGTTCACTACCCAGACTTTGCAGGAGGTCTGTGGCGACACGGACTCGGAGAGAAGGGAGCGAATTCAATCTGTCGTAGACCTAACGTTTGGTGAGTATCTTCGGATAATTCAGAAGCCAGAGAACTGGAAACTGCTCGACCTTCGCGTAGACAGGGGCGTATTTTGCGCTGAGCTGGATAAGGTCCGCGAAATCCGAAACGACGTGATGCACTTCGATCCGGACGGGATCGACGAAGAGCAATACGATCAGTTGAGACGGTTCTCAGGGCTGATGGACGAACTGGATGCCTTAGCGCAATAGATATAGGCATCCACCCGGATGTGCGCGGAACTGACCGACCGCGCGTCGCCAGGGCCGATGGACGATCCGTGATAGCGCTGCGGTGGCCTGCGAGCATCTGGAAAGAGCTGGTCGGGGCCTTCGACGCGCCCTGTTCGAATGGCAGCTTCGGGCCGAGGCTGTGTGGAAACTTAAGCCCATGGTATACGTTCGCAAGGCAGCGGGAGGCACGGATGGCGGGTTTCATCGACGGCATCGACCGGGAGCAAACCACGCTTTTCCCCGAGCGCGTCGACGATTGGATTAGTGAGGATGACCTGCCACTGAACTTTCATCCAGCCGCGACCGGAGCCCGGTTGGTGTTTATACCGATCGGCGCAGGTTGAGCAATCGCCCGACGCGCGGAGCTATCATCTCGCGCAGCGGGGCGGGCGATTGCGGTGGTCAGGGCCCGCGCGTAGTCAGCCGGTGTCTGGTAGTCCAAGGCCGAGTGCGGGCGTTCGGTATTGTAGTCGGCAGCCCAGGCGGCGATCGCGATCCGCGCGTGGGCCAGGTTTCGGAACATGGTCTCGTTGAGCAGCTCGTCCCGCATCCGCCCGTTGAAGCTCTCCACGAAGCCGTTCTGCATCGGCTTGCCCGGGGCGATGTAGTGCCACTCGATCCGGTGCGCGGTAGCGAAGGTTAAGATTGCGTTACTGGTCAGTTCGGTGCCGTTGTCAGAGACGATCATCCCCGGCTTTCCGCGGCGCTCGATCAGGGCAGTCAGTTCACGAGCCACACGGCGCCCCGAGATCGAGGTGTCCGGGATCGCCGCGAGGCACTCTCGGGTGACATCGTCGACCACGTTGAGCACCCGGAAACGCTGACCGTTGGCGAACTGGTCGTGAACGAAATCCAACGACCATCGCGCATTGGGCCGCGCCTCGACCAGGATCGGGGCTCGCGTCCCGACAGCCTTGCGCCGTGCCTTTCGTTTGCGCACCGCCAGGCCTTCTTCGCGGTAGAGCCGGTAGATCCGGTTGATCCCCGAGGCTTCTCCCTCGCGCCGCAGCAGCACGAAGAGCCGCCGATAGCCGAACCGCCGACGCTCGTTGGCCAACTCCCGCAACCGCCCGCGCAGCACCGTGTCCGGCGCACGCTGCGTCTGGTAGCGGACCATCTTGCGATCCGCCCCGGCAATCCGGCACGCCCGCCGTTCCGAGAGCCCGAACTGGGCCTTCAGATGCGCGACCGCCTCGCGCTTCAAGGCAGGCGTTACCACTTTTTTGAAACCAGTTCCTTCATCGCCGCCAGGTCCAGCATCTGCTCGGCCAGCAGCTTCTTCAGCTTGGCGTTCTCGTCTTCGAGCGTCTTCAGCCGCTTTGCCTCCGGCACCGTCATGCCGCCGAACTTCGCCTTCCAGTTATAGAAGGTCCCTTCCGACATGCCGTGCTTGCGGCACAAGTCCGCGCACTTCGCGCCTGCCTCGTGTTCGGCCAGGATGCCGATGATCTGCTCGTCCGTGAATCTCGTTCGCTTCATTGTCCGTCCTCAAGTTGGGTCGGACTCTAATCGATGGTGGAGGAAAAATCCCGTGGCAGGTCAAGGATCATCTGGTCCGTATCATCGACCTCCTCGTCGATGAGCTTGATCTTCGCGCGCTCGGGTTCGGACGTTGTGTGCCTGCTCGAACCGGTCGCCCGGGCTACCATCCATCCTGTCCGCCGTGAGATGATTTGGGACACGAGGGCCTGATCGAGAACGGAGGGCCTGGCTCGTTGTGGTTTCAGTTTATGCCGCGGTCTGGCGATGCAGCAAGCGGCGCTTCTCGATGGTTTTGGCTTTGATCTCCTTTCGTGTTTTCAGGATGGCTTCGGCCCTGCCGAGATAGACGTCGGCGGGCGCGAGGTTGCCCAGGCTCTCGTGGTAGCGGTGATGGTTGTAGTGGTCGATGAAGTCGCCGATCGCCTATTCCAGAGCGCCGGGCAGGTAATAGTTCTCGAGCAAGATGCGGTTCTTGAGGGTCTGGTGCCAGCGTTCGATCTTGCCCTGGGTCTGAGGGTGGCGGGGAGCACCCCGGACGTGATCCATGCCCTCGTCAGCAAGCCAGTCGGCCAGTTCCCCGGAGATGTAACTGCTGCCATTGTCGCTGAGCAGCCGGGGCCGGTTGGCAACTGTGGCCTGATTGCAGCCGGACGCGACCAGAGCATCTTCCAGTGTCGCGGTCACATCAGACGCCTTCATCGTCGTGCAGAGCCGCCAGGCGATGACGTAGCGGCTGTAGTCGTCGAGGATGGTCGAGAGGTAGAACCAGCCCCAGCCGATGACCTTCAGGTAGGTGAAGTCGGTCTGCCAGAGCTGGTTCGGTCGGACCGTCTTCTCGTGGAACTCCTCTGCCGCCTTGATCACCACGAAGGCCGGGCTGGTGATTAGGTCATCTGTTCGTTTTCTTCCGGCACCCGTTGCACCAGCCATTGGATGCAAGTTGGCATCCGATGTTTCGTGAGGCATTTGCCTATTTTGCGCCGCGTTTGATCGCTGATGACCGCTCGGTCGCGAAACTCACCCGCTGAGAAGGCCGCAAAGGGCGATGACTGAGCACTTTGGGAGGACTGAGGGGCATTTTGCGCACACCCGGCTGTGTTAGTCGGGGCGTCGAAAGATGCCGAGATGTTCTTCGTTCAGGTGTTCGATCTGCATTTCGGTGGCCGGTCCGGGGGAGGCTGCGCGAAAGGTGACGCGCGAGACCGAACCTGCGGGTTGGTTCTCGGTCACCGGATAGACAACGAAGGTGTCACCATCCCAATGGCGCATGGGCAGCGCTCGGTGGTCCGGGCCAAGCGTTAGCACAAGCGATCCGTTGGTCTCAGAGATCGAGGCGGGGCCGAAATAGGGATTGTCATAGGTGCCGACATAGGTTTGCGCGGGCGCTGCCTGGGCAGGGTCAGCGGGGGGCTTTGCACCCACCAGCTGCCCCACAGGGGCCGATAGCGGCGCCATGATCGGGGCATAGGCCGCCAGCCAGTCGCGGGTATCCCTCCCCAGTTCCGCGCGATCGAGGAAGCTCGCGGTGATGGCTTCGGCGGCCCCTGTCGGCGGTGCATTGGTCAAGACGACGATGCCCAGATCGAGCTCGGGCAGCATTGCGACACTTGTCGATGCGCCCAATGCGAAGGCCCCGGAATGGCTTAGCATCACACGGCCTGACCAGCGGGTATCGACATTGAAGCCAAACCCATAGGCGCCCGCGCGCGCAGAGACCGCCATCGGCGCGCCTCGGATCATCTGCGGGGAGGTTGCAGGCAGAAGCGCCTCTTCAGAGATCAGGCGCGTCCCGTCCGCCATACCGCCGCCCAACACCATCGCCATCCAACGCCCCATGTCGTGCGCGTTGGAGCTGACCCCGCCCGCCGGGCTTTGCGCGTCGGGCTGGCGTTTGTCGGAGATCACATAGCCATCGCCACCCGGCACATGGCTTGCGGCCCGATTGTCCCGCGCCATGTAATCGGCATGGGTCGAGCTGGTCGCGCCCATGCCAAGAGGCGCATAGAGCGCCGTCTCCGACAGGCGCGCCCAATCCTTGCCTGCGGCCGTGGCCACCGCTTGGGCTGCAGCCGTAATGCCGAAATTGGTATAGGTGTATTGCGCCCGGAATGGGCCTTGGGGCAGCAGAGCGAGCCGCTTGAGGATTTCGCTCCGGTCGAACCCGATATCTTCCAGATCGTCTCCGGCATGATCGGGCAGGCCCGAGCGATGCGCATAGAGATCGGCGATGGTGATATGTTCGTTGATCCACGGATCGCCCAAACTGAAGGCGGCCAGAAAATCGTGGATCGGGCTGTCCCATTTGACGCGGCCTGCGGTCACTTGGGTGGCGACAACGGTGGCACCGACGGGCTTTGACAGCGAGGCGAGAAGGAAGACCGTCTCGGGATCGACGCCCTCCGGGCTTCCAACGGCGCGCTTGCCAAAGCCGCGCGCATAGACGGTGCGTCCGTTATGAACCACAGCGACCGCCAGTCCGGGAATGCCGGTTCGCTTGAGGATATCCTGACTGAGATCATCCAATGTCGAGATCGCCGCCGTGATCCGCGCGTCCGGAACGGGAAGCAGCACCGTCATGGGCGGCGCGGGCATCGGCTTGGGCAAGGCCAGCTCGGGCAGCGGCTGGGTCGTCTGTGCCGCCGCAGACAAAGGCCCGGCCATAAGACTGGCCAAGAGCAGCGCGCCGCCCAGCAGCATGTAATGCGCGTGACTACGTCTCGAACGGCCCCGTGCCTGTGGCGCGTCGGAGGGTGCGGGGCGTTCGGCTTGTTGTCTCAAAGGGTTTTGCGGCATGGCTCGGAAATGTTTTTGGACGACCTCACAGCATCTTGACAGAAGTCGCGCGAATTAAAAGGTTTGGATCTTTGTAAAGCTGGCGTGACCCGAGTTCTCGCCTCCGGCCATAGCTCTCTAAGTGCCGATCCGAGCCTTGTCGCGCGCCTCAAAGGCCCACAGGGCCTCTTGCAACTCCAGCGCATCAATGCCGTCGCGATCCTGGCCAGGCCTCCGTCAGCCGCATCGTATGCCACGCCGCAATTCCGCCCTCGGGTGGATATTGGAACCGGGGAAAGGCAGTCCGCATTTCGCTCGATGTTCGTAGAGCGGGACCGGCGCGTCTGTCGGATTGGCGCAAGTCACGCCGACGGGGCAATAGTGGCGCTGCAGCGCGACCACGCGCTCGAAGAAGGGCAGGCCAAGCAGGGTCGGCTCTCCGCCCGGTCAGGCAAACTGCACCTCGCGCTGCCCCGCCTTGACGCTCGCCGCGATCAGATCGCGCATATAAGTTTCGAGAACTGCATCTGACATGCGGAACTTCTTTTCCTGCGGGTAGAGATGTTCCTTTTCAAGGTAATAGCAATATTTGCAGTCGATATTGCAACGAGGCCGCATTGGCTTGGTCGTCACGGCAAAGGGCCGGGAGGGGCGTCATCGGATCATCCTTGCTTGGGGCGCAGGCGACGCTAGGCCAGCGACAGGTTCGCGCCGCTTGAAGGGTCGAAAACGTGCCACGTGTCGGGTTGAACGGTCAAGTCGATCAGATCGCCGATACCGGGCAGGTGGTTGTTCACGTCGGCGGAGATCAGGCTGGCATCGACGGCAAAGCCCTTTCCGGAGACCGGCCCCTCCTTCAGGCACCGCTCCACAGTGGCTTCAAACACCTGTCGCAGCAGGTTGCTTTCGCGGAACTTGGCGTGGCGATGCCGCGAGAAGGTCGAATGATCCGGGACGTTGCCCTCTAGGCCCAACCGGCAGAACCAACGATAGGCCAGGTTCAGGTGAACCTCGTTGCACAGGCGTCCTTCGGATCGGATGCCCATGACGTAGCCGATCACCAGCATCCGAATGATCAGTTCGGGGTCGATGGAGGGGCGGCCAAGGTGGCTGTAGAACGGTCGCAGCGCGTCCCGCAGGCTGTCGCCGTCAAGGAACAGATCGATCTCTCGCAGCATATGATCGGCCGGGACATGACGGTCCAGATTGAAATCATAAAACAGCTGCACTGGAGCGTCCTGCCGACCCATCATCCCGAAATCCTCCCATCCCCTCATCGACGAGTGAATCGAAAGACTTGCCGCACTGCAACAAAGACTTTTTCAATAGAATCGGCGGAAAGCTGTCGTTCGCTGCAAAGACAAAGTGGTGCCTCTATCGTTTGGAAGCGGCCATTCAGGGCACGCTATCCCACAAATTACCGCGGCGGTTTCCTTCAAAGAAAGAGTAGGCACTCCAGCTTCGAGTTGCCTCAAACGTTTTCGGCTGCCCGGTTGAACGGCACGGGGTTTGTCGATTTAGGAAATCTCCAGCGCTTGAGCAGAGATTTCAGGCCTACTGCGCCTCCGCCTTGAACCGTAGGAGGCGGAGCGCGTTCATCGTGACCAGCACCGTCGCGCCGGTGTCGGCCATTACCGCGATCCAGAGACCGGTGAGACCGAGCAGCGTCGTCACCAGAAACACCCCTTTCAGCCCGAGCGCGATGGCCACGTTCTGACGGATGTTGGCCATCGTCGCGCGCGCCAGCCGGATCTGCTCGACGACATCGGCAACCCGATTGCGCAGCAGCGCTCCGTCCGCGGTCTCGAGGGCGACATGGGTGCCCGATCCCATCGCGATGCCGAGATGGGCGGTGGCGAGCGCCGGGGCATCGTTGATGCCGTCGCCCACCATCATCACATGCGCATCCCGCGCCAGATCGCGCACCGCCGTAACCTTGTCCTCTGGCAGCAGCCCGGCACGGGCTTCGATGCCCAGCCCGTCGGCGATCGCGCGGGCCGTCACCGGGTTGTCGCCGGTCAGCATGACCGACGAGATACCCATCTGCTTGAGCGCGGAGACCGCCTCTGCCGCATCGGGGCGCGGCTCGTCGCGCAGCGCGATAAGGCCCAGAAGGCGCCCAGGCGTGAAGACGCAGACGACGGTCTTGCCCGCGCTTTCGAGGCGGCGGGCGGTAGCGCTGTCGGCGGCGCCGAGAATTCCCGTTTCGTTTGCAAGGCGCGGCGCCCCGACGTTCCAGACCTCGCCGTCGATCTTGGCGCGCGCGCCGCGGCCCGGGATCGCCATGCCTTCAGTCGCCTCGGGCACCACGATAGAGCCCGCCTCCGCCCGTGCGAGGATCGCCTGTGCGAGCGGGTGGTTGCTGCCCGTCTCGACCGCTGCGGCGGTGGCGAGAAGGTCGGCCTCGGTCCCGTTCAGGGGCAAAAGATCGGTGATCTGCGGCCGTCCCTCGGTCAGCGTGCCGGTCTTGTCGAAGGCGACGAGGCTGGTTTTAGCCGCTGTCTCCATCACCGCGCCGCCCTTCATCAACAGCCCGTGGCGCGCCCCGGTCGAGAGCCCGGCGGCGACGGCGGCAGGCACAGAAATCACCAGCGCGCAGGGGCAGCCGATCAGCAAGAGCGCGAGGCCGCGATAGATCCACGTCTCCCAAGGCGCGCCGAAGGCGAGCGGCGGCACGATCGCGGCCAGAAGCGCCACGCCCACCACCGCGGGCATGTAGACGCGGCTGAACCGGTCGATGAACCGCTCTACAGGGGCGCGGGCGCTTTCGGCTTCCTCGACGAGATGCAGGATGCGCGAGATGGTGTTGTCCTCGGCGGCTTTCTCGACGCGGATGCGCAGCTCGCCTTCGGTGTTAATCGCGCCGGCGAAGACCGCGTCGCCGGGCTCTTTCAGGACTGGCACGCTCTCGCCGGTCACAGGGCTTTCATCGACACCCGAACTGCCTGAGACGATGACGCCGTCCGCCGGGATGCGGTCGCCCGGGCGGGCCTGCACGATCTGCCCGATGTCGAGGCTGTCCGCCGGAACTTCTCGGATCCGGTCTCCGCTGACGAGCCGCGCAGTCTTCGGCACAAGATCGGCCAGCGCCCGGATCGAGCCGCGGGCGCGCGACGCCGCAAGCCCTTCGAGCATCTCGCCGACAGCGAAGAGGAAGACGACGAGCGCGGCTTCCTCCGCCGCCCCGACGAAAAGCGCGCCGATCGCGGCGATGCTCATCAGCATTTCGATGGTGAAAGGCATCCGCGCCCGGGCCATCAGGGCGGCCCGCCGCGCCACGGGGGCGACGGCGATCACGGTGACGAGCACGAAGACCCAATGCGCAATCGGGCCGCCGACCAGCAGCTCCACCACCCAGGCGGCGGCCAGCAGAAGCCCAGTCGCGATCAGGTAGCGTCCCTTCGGGGTCGCATACCACGCGGGATCGGCAGGCGGCGTTGGCGCGCTCTCGACCGCAGGCGTCTCATTCGTCTCGCTCGCCGCCGGAAGGGCACCCTCGGGAAGAACAAATCCGCCCTTGGGCTTTTCCGGCTCAGCCCCTTTGGCCGAGACGCCATAGCCGAGGCGGCGGATCGCCTTCTCCACGCTTTCGCGCGAGGTGGTCGCCGTATCGAGCCGCAACCGCAGCCGCTCGTTCATCAGCGTCACCTCGACCCCCTCGACACCGGGCAGAGCCTCGACGGCGCCGCGCACCTTCGCCGCGCAGGCGCCGCAATCCATGCCCATCACGCGCCATTCCTGAAGGTCTGCTGTCTCGGTCATCTGCTGTCCTCTCGCGTGGTTTTCTCGACAGCGAGGAAGATGGGAGCTACAGCAACTATAGGTTCAAGGGAAAAATTCGCCCTCACGCGACCGTGATAGGAGCGACATGCATACGATCGGAACATTGGCCCGCCGCACCGGCACCAAGGTGCAGACGATCCGCTATTACGAGCAGATAGGCCTGATGCCCGAGCCCGGACGGACCGAGGGCGGCCAGCGGCGCTACGGCGATGTCGATCTCGACCGGCTCGCCTTCATCCGTCATTCGCGCCAGCTTGGCTTCCCGCTCGAAGCGATCCGCGAATTGCTGGACCTGTCAGATCATCCAGCGCGCGATTGCGGAGCTGCGGATTCGATTGCGCGGCGGCAATTGCGCGAGGTCGAGACCCGGATCGCGCGTCTCCAAGCGCTCAGGAGCGAGCTGGAACGGATGATCGGCGAATGTCGCGGCGGAACCGCTTCGGAGTGCCGGGTGCTGGAGGTGCTGCGCGACCACTCGGAATGTCTCGCCGAGGACCACGACGCGATAGGCTGACCCCGTAGCATAGGGGCCGATCAGCGGAGCTTCCGGAACAGGCTGAACTGGAAAGACTGCAGGTTGCCTGAGGGCGTCGTGTGTTTCTGGAACCGTTTTGCCACCAACTCGAAATCGGGGCCCAGCACACCGCCAAGGGCCTCCGGACTGTAGCGACGAACGGGAAGGCCGCTGCAGGTCTCCGGCCCGTCAGGAGCGAAGGTCACGATGATCGCGTGCCCCCCAATGCGCAGGGCACGAGACAGGCGCGTCACATAGGCAGCCCGATCCGATGGATCGACCAGAAAGTGGAACACGGCGCGATCATGCCAGAGGTCATAGACCCGCTGGGGCGACCAGCGCGTGATATCGGCGACGATCCACTCCACATCCGCGCCGCGCGGCCCAAGCCGGGCACGCTGGGCGTCGAGGGCCGTCTGGGAGAGGTCGAGAACGGAAATGTCGCGCAGGCCACGCGCGATCAAGCCGTCAACGGCCCGGGACGTGCCGGCGCCCACGTCGATCACCCGAGTGTCCGGCGTCACACCGGCGCGTTCGGCAAGTTCGAGCGAGATCTCCGGAGCGTCCTGATGCCAACTGAGGTCACTGTCACTCTTGCTGCCGTAGATCCGGTCCCAGTGATCCTTTCGCGCCTCGTTCATCCAAATCCCCTATTCACTGGCAATAATCGCATTGCTATCAAGGCGCCTGGTGTTCGTGATCCATATGCTTTTTCAGATTTTGACGCCGCCCCGCCCAGGGTTCGACATTTCAAAGTTTTCACCTTTGACTCCAACGTTCTCAAGGCCAAAGCTTCCAAAGATAGATACCGTAGCCCGCGATTAGCGCCAGCCCCTCCCATCGGGTGATCCGTAGCCCGGTGGTCGCGAAGACCACCAGAAGGAGTGAGACAAGAACCATCAGCGGGGCGTCGAATCGCGCGATTTCCTCGGGCACGCGCGACGGGGCGATCAGCGCTGTCGTCCCACCGATGCCGAGAATATTGTAGATGTTTGATCCGACTACATTTCCGAAAGCCACCTCGCCCTGACGCTTCAGCGCCGCCACGATCGAGGTGATCAGCTCGGGCATCGAGGTGCCAATCGCCACGATGGTCAGACCGATGACCGTTTCCGAGACGCTAAAAGCCCGCGCGAGCGATACGGCGCCACCAACCAGCAATGAGCCACCGAAAACCACGAGGCCCAATCCGGCGAACGCGAGCAACAGCGGCATGAGAATACCGTGAGGTGCATGCGGTGGCGCGAGGCCGGGAACCGCGTCAGCAAGGGCCACCGTCTTGTCGTAGATCGCGCCGCGGTCAGCGTGCTGGCGTTCCTGATGGATCACGAAGCCCAAATAGCCGACCAGCGCTGCGATCAATCCAACTCCAGCGATCCGCCCCATCGGAGCGAACGGCGCGACCCCAGCGAAGACCACGGCGACGACCAGCATCACCATCGCATCTCGTCGCAGGGCGACGCGCGCCACAACGAGGGGCGCAATAACGGCAGAAACGCCAGCGATCAGAAGGATATTCGCGATGTTTGAGCCCACGACGTTGCCGAAGGCGATGCCTGGCGATCCACTCAGACCGGCCTGAACCGATGTCACCAGTTCCGGTGTCGAGGTGCCGAACCCCACCAGTGTCAATCCGATCACAAGCGGTGAGATACCGATCCGCTCAGCGGTCTGGACCGCCCCGCGGACCAAAAGCTCGCCTCCGACCACCAGCGCGACCAGCCCCGCCAGAATGGGCCCCCAAATCTCGAACATCTCAGTCCATCCCTATGCGGTCATCGCCGCTTACCGCACGCAAAATGGCGGTGGCGCGCGCGGGTATCAAGAGAGTTGCGCGAGGTGTGTCGCGGTGTAGAGCAGCGCTCCGGCATGCGTATCAACGGCAGCAACTGGCCGTCCATGAACGGCGACCCGGTAGCAGACACTAAGCGGAGGTTGCTTCCATCATGAGATCTCATGTGAAGTCTGGGCGAATTGTCATTGCATTTTTGAAGGCCTCGCATGCAGTGCGATCACATAGTCAGGTCGACCCGTAGCGACATCGAATAAGGCCTTTGTCGATCAGGATGTTGCCTGAATGGCTCGACCGTCTTCGCGCCACTCAGGCAGACCGCCGTCAAGACGACGAGCGTTGAAGCCATTCTTGCGCAAGAACGCCACGGCTTGGTGAGCGTAGACACAGTATGGACCACGACAATAGGCCACAATCTCGGTGTTTCGGTCGAGATCCGTCAGGAACTTGCCCAGCTCCGTCACGGCCATGTTGAGCGCGCCCGGGATATGAGCATCGGCGAACTCGTCGGCGGGGCGCACGTCGAGGACGGTCACCGACCCTTCACTCAGTCGAGCGGCAAGCTCGTTGCGGTTGATCGGTTCCGGCGCGTCTTCGCCGTTTGATAGCCCGCGCAGAATCTCCCCAACCTGTGCGAGGTTCCTTTCGGCCACATCGCCCAAAACCCCCAACAACGTCAGTGTCCTCGCGTCGGTCAGCCTGTAGATTATCGCCTTGCCGTCGCGCCGACTGGTGACAAGGCCAGCACGCCGCAATTGCTGCAAATGTTGCGAACTGTTCGCAACAGTGAGCCCGGTTTTTTCCGCAAGCGCCTCTACCCTGCGCTCGCTCTGGGCGAGCTGCTCAAGAAGCATAAGGCGTGCGGGGGCCGACAAGGCCCGCGCGACAAGGGCATATTCTTCGAGAAGGGTCATCTTCGGGCTAATTGACATGGGCTGCCTCGGGTTATTACATCATTCAATCGAATAATTGAATGATAGCGAACCCAGCCTGCGCCACAAGAGCAAAGCCGACCGCATGACCGAAACGATCCTCACCGCTGAGCCGACGATCCGACTTGCCGCTTTCCTGGGCGTATTGGCGGCGATGGCGCTATGGGAGGTCGCGGCCCCCCCGGCGGCGCAGAGAGATCCCGCGCTTGATCCGTTGGACGAACAATATCGCCCTGGTCTTTGTGGATACGGTGATCCTGCGCCTGGCATTCCCGATCCTCGCAGTCGGATTGGCCGTCATGGCCGAGGATCGTGGCTGGGGGCTGTTTAACAATCTGGAGTGGCCCACCTGGGCAGCCATCCTTGTTTCGATGCTGGTGCTCGATTTGGCGATCTACCTTCAGCACGTCATGTTCCACGCGGTTCCCGGACTTTGGCGGCTGCATAGGATGCACCATGCCGATCTCGACTTCGACGCAACGACGGGCCTGCGGTTCCATCCGCTGGAAATCCTGATCTCGATGGGGATCAAATTGGCGGTGGTCGCGGCGCTCGGGCCGCCTGCGGTCGCGGTGCTGCTGTTCGAGGTGATCCTGAATGCGACCGCGCTTTTCAACCACGCTAATGTCGATCTGCCGCGCCCGGTTGATAGGGTGCTGCGCCTGTTCGTGGTCACCCCCGACATGCATCGCGTCCACCATTCCGTCGATCCGCGTGAGACCAATTCGAACTACGGCTTCAACCTGCCTTGGTGGGATCGGCTATTAGGCACCTATGTCGCGCAACCGGCCAGAGGGCATCAGGACATGGAGATCGGGATCGAACAGTTCCGCACGCGCCGTGACCTTTGGATCGATAGAATGCTGATCCAGCCCCTGCGCGGCCCAGCTTCGGGCCATGCTCTCGACCCACGCATCGCGGTGGAGGAAGAGGAATGACCTACATCCTCGGCATCCGTGAGAACCTGCGCCCTTTCTTGAACAGCTCTTGCAGGTGCTCTTTTCGGCTTTCAGGAGGCCCGATGATCCTTGGAAACGCACTCCGCTTAAATCCCGCCTCCGATCAGAAAGATACAGATGCTTGAAACCATAACGCGACGCCTTGGCTTTGCGGCGATCCTTCTCGGCCTTGTGTCCCTTGCGCCTCTTGGTTTGTCCGTCTGGGGCTATCGCGCGGGCGGCTGGCCTTGGCCCCAAGCCTATGACATCGCCGGGTGGGGTGTCTGGGCGGCATTAGTGGGGGTCGTCGCAGCGCTCGTGACGTTGGCGGGGGCTATCCGCAAGAGGCGCGGTGCCAGCATTGCGCTGATTGGCCTGATCCTGTCCTTACCCGTTGCAGGCCTCGGAGTGGCTTTCGAAATCGCCGCTCGGACGACACCGCCGATAAACGACATCTCGACCGATACCGAAGACCCGCCGGTCTACTGGTTCACCGCGACCCCAACGGACTACCCGGCGCAGAATGCCGAGCCACAACGCTCCGCCTATCCGGACGTGCGCCCGCTGGACCTTCCGATCCCGGTCGAGGATGCATTCGCAAAGGCGTTGACCCTTGTCGAAGCGCGTAGCTGGGAGGTGCTCTCGGCCGACCCTGCGGAAAACCAGATCGAAGCTATCGCCCGAAGCCGCGTCTTCGGCTTCGAGGACGAGGTGGCGGTTCGGGTCACCGACATCGAGACAGGCAGCCGCATCGACATGCGGTCACGCTCACGCCTTGGACAGATCGACCGCGGCGCCAATGCCCGACGCATCGAGGCGCTCCTTGCGGAGCTGCAAGCACAAGTCACCGAATAAGATCGAAAACCAAGGAGCACCCAGATGAAACTGTCCCACATTCTTGGCGCGGCCACTGTCGCGCTTTGCCTCTATTCCACTCCCATTTTGGCGCAGGACGCGGCCATCGAGGCTATGCAGGAATACATGATGTTTTCGGAGTATGAGGCTGGCATCATACTACCGCAACAGATCGACCAGGCCGTCTTTGAAACGGCGCTTTTCGTCGACACACGCGACGCAGAGCAGTTCGACGCTGCCACGATTCCCGGTTCCATCAATATCGAATGGCGCGAAGTGCTGGACCGGATTGACGAGATCCCCGAGGATCGAATGACAGTCCTCTTCTGCAACACCGGCAGTCTGTCCGCCCAAGCAGCATTTGCCCTGCGGGTGGCGGGTCGAACGAACGTCGTAGTTCTGCAAACTGGTTTCGCCGGTTGGGAAAAAGACGCTGCCTACAAGCCCTGATCTGAACCGTTCCTGATGGCTCCGGGCCATGGCGTTGGCCCGGACTGCCCGTCGATCGAACTGCTTTGAGAGAAGTCTCCGAAGCGATGGGGCAACAGAATAGTCGGCTCAGCACAACCTACTATCAGCCGTTCCTTTTCTTGTTCAGTCCTTCATCGATACTGCAGTAAAAATCCAATTCCAGCGCCCTTGCAAAATCCTTCGCCCTTGCGGCACAGATCGAGTGAATGCTGCGATCGGCAGGCTTGTCCCGCAGAGCTTCTATAGGAGCCGGAAAGGTGCTGCGGCGGGCCCAGAAGACCGCTTCGGAGAAGCTGCGCGGCAGCGCCGACGAGGACAACGAATGTCTGGTTAGGGCCGATTGCTCCGAGGCCTCACAAACTCGAAGCTGCCACCAACACCCAAACCATGCTATAAGAGATGCATGAAGAGCTTTCGCGACAAAATGCTTGAAGTACGCCCGGAGATCGCTGTGCGCGAGGCCGAATTTCGAGACAAGATCGACCTAGCAATGGAGCTCCGTGCTCTGCGCGACACCGCGAACCTAAGCCAGGAACAGATCGCAACTCTTTCGGAGTTGTCGCTCGGAGATGTTCAGACCTGCGAGTCGCTCACCGGCGATATGCCGGCGCCTGAGGATGTCGCGGCATATCGCTCCACGGTTCACGCGTATAAGTCGACTGGCTGAAACGCTCGGTCATTCTGAAACCGGAGAGAAGCTGCCGCACATTCTTCATTGGCTTACATAGAGAAACCAAGTCCTAAGCGGCACCCTTCGACTGCCTCTCAACCCGCATCCCGAGCTCTCAATATTGAGATGGTTCGGCTTACATCATGTTCAGGGATCGAAACCAGACAACCCACAGCACTGCCCCCAAAGGCAACTCCCGAGATCGCAAGCGCCTCTTGCAGGCCCAATCGCTCCGCGGCGCGATGATCTGGACCAGCGAACCGAAGGTTGAGAGCGTCATCACCCATCCGCCCCACCAAGGCGACACCAAGGGTCGTCGCGATCAAGTTCCCCTGGGCGACTCAACCGGGGACGTTGGCCTGTTCCGCCTCCATTACCCCCTCATCCTCCAGCCCTTCTCGGTCGGGCAGGCCCTGCAGGCTCTCCAGATCGAAGGCCGCGAGGAACTGGTCGGTGGTAACGAAGGTAAACGGCGCGCCGCGTTGAGGCGACCTCGGCCCGGTGGCTATCAGGCCGCGGCCGTGCAAACGACCCGTGAGGTCGCGGCTTATTTCCTTCCCGAATATGTCCTTCAGCCCATCGCGAGTGATCGGCTGGTGGCAAGCAATGGCGGCGAGCACGGCGATGTCGAATTCGCTCAGATCGAAAAGCTGGTCCCCGACATCCGCCGCCGCCCGGATCGCGGGCGCATAAGAGGACCGGGTGCGCAGCATCCAACTGTCGGCGACGCGAGCCACCTCGAATGAGCGCCATTCCAGATCGGCGGCGAGGTCCGCAATCAACAACTCGACCGAGGCCCCCTGCCCTACCACCCGTGCAAGATCATCGCGCGGCACCGGCTTTGCGGAGGCAAAGAGCAGACCGCCGAATAGGCGGCTGAGAAAACACTGGAAACTGACCCGAAAATGGCCGCCGAACAGGCGGTTGGGGGTCAGGCTTCATCCGGCAGGTCACTGCAGGAGCAACAGTGGAAAAATGCGGCGCAGGCTAGATTCTTCATTTCCGTCCGCGCAAGAAGCGACCAGCGTCAAACGGGAGAGGCGAGTTCGCTTCTCCCGTTTTTCATGAGTTCAGACACGAGCGTTGCGGTCGGCGTTCGCAGCGGAAGCTATCCGCACAAAATGGTTTGGCTTCATAACCCCGTTTCTCGCCCTGAGCGAGGTCGCCACGTAGCCCCGCCGTTCGACAGGCTCAGCCCCAGAAAAATGTGCGTCAACGTTTCCGCGCCACTCAATCGGCGAGCGTGCCGATCAGCGCATCGAAGTTGCGCACTGCGGCACTTTCGTCGAAATCCGACCGATAGACCCGCTGTGTGGTCCTACTGGTATGCCCCAGCATCTTTTGAAGTGCCCAGAGAGCATCCGGCCGTGCCCTGCGAAGCAGATCGGCGATGAGGGTGCGCACAAGATGTCCGTGGATCCCGAAGTCGTGGGCAAGACGCCGGTTGATATAGCCTTTGTTCACGACCCGCTCAGAGAGCGTCAGCAGGTTCATGCCTTCGACCTCATCGAGACGTTGAGCCAGCATCCAGTCCGGGCGGTCTCCCAGGATGAACCGGTCGATCAATGCCGAGGTGCCGGGCCAAAGCAGGTCCAGGTCTTTCTTGTTTCCTGTCTTATTCTGCCGGATCCCATGCCCCCAGTCGCCTGTATCGCTGCGGCAAATCTCCACCCCGACGCGGTATTCCCGCAGATCACCCTGACGATCACCGGTGTTCACCAGCAACGCATAGACCATCGCTTTCTGGCGCAGCTTGAACGCCGATGTGGAACCTCCCGGCAGGGACTCCGCTTCCGCGCGCGCCGCCTCGGCCTCGTCCAACAAGCCTGCAAGCGTAAACCTCGCGCGAAACTCTTTCAGCCGCGCCCATTTCCCGGGGTCGGTGGCCACCGCTTCAGAATGAAGCGCAGAGATAAGCTCGCCGATCGCCTCGAAGCTGCCCTCGTCGAACAGCCCGGCACGCAGGAAGAACATTCGGACATTTTGGAGGTAGTCACGCGCGGTGCCGAATGAGACGTCCCGCTCCTCGTCGAGATAGTGCAGGAAGCCATCGTAGAGTTCGTCCGAGGGCCACTCGGGAAGGGCCACGCCCCGACTGGCCGCCCAGCTCCGTGAGCGAGCCAGCATTCCGACGGCGGACACCAAGGTGCTTTTTGTTTTCGGCGCGAGTGGTTTCAATCGCACCCCGTAGGGCCGCACGCTCCGCTCCAGCGTCGGCAGAGCCGTGCGCCAGGCCACCGGCCAGTCATCCGGCGCCAGGCCCACACGGCGGCTTGATCCTTCGACTTTTTCTTTTTTGTTGTACCTCGCATTGAGCCATCGATCCCAGTCCTGCTTGACCGGGTGCGATGGGGAAAGCGGCACGTCCGGAGCAAACTGACGCAGGGCTGCGACGAGACAGCGGAACCGGGACCGCGACGTGCCGGTGGCACGAAACACCTCCGCGGTCACCTGTTCGGGTGCGAGCCCAGCCTTGTCCAGTTCGACAAAGAAAGCCTCCAGCGCGGCGGGCATGCCGCGCTGAGAGAACTCCTGCTGCCGCAGATGGTCCTGCATCCGTTCCACCACGCGTGGCGGGACATGCGGCATTCGCGCGGGCAGCTCCCCTGCCCTTTGGTCTCGGGTCTTGGTCATGCGGCTCTCCTTTTCAGAAAGGTCTCGAGCGTCGGGTCGAGCGCCTCGAGCGCTTCGGCAAATAGCTTCGCGGCCGCTGCGCCTTCGCCACGGGCGTAGAATTTTTCCACAGTGGAAACCTCGTCGCAAAGGAACGCGGCGACGGTCGTGTAATCACCCGGATTTGCGGCAAGCCAGATCGTCGCCATGACATGCCGCATCAGGTGTGGTTGAAGGCCCGGAACACCGATCCGCGCGACACATTTATTCCAGACCCTGTTGTATGTGTGGCGCGACAGCAGCCCCTTCGGCCCGGGCAGGAGCAACACGTTTTCGTCGAAATCGATCCCATGTTTTTCGCACCATTTGGGGAGACCCTGATCGAGCCATTGCATGATGACACGCCACTGACGCTCAGGAATCTCACCGGCGATCGGGCTGGCGTTCTTCACACGCCGACGATCGATCTCAAGCCAGGGTCTGGCATCGCGGAGGGGTCGAAGCAACTCGGCATCGTCACCGTCTATGATGAGTTCGTGCACGTTCTTCGAGCGCACCGAACGCGCAAGTAGCAGCGCCAGCAAACTTGCCCCCATCGAGAGATGCAGCGCCGTCTCACGCTCGCGCGTCTTGAAACTTTTCCAGTCGTCGAAGACCAATTGAGCCTCCTCGGCCAGCCGGCGCGGACCTGAAACAATCGCGCGAGGCACGGCGGGATCGCGCTGCACGAGTTTCACGAATTGCTCCCGCCCTTTCGACATTTCGCGGCTTTGGTGGCTGTCGACGCGATCAAACCGCGCGTCTTCCAACTCAAACACCACGTCCTCGGACCATTCGTTGCGATCCGCGAGGACCTGAAGGCGCGCAAGCACCCCACCTGCGGATGACGTCTCCGTCGGATTGAGCAGAACCTCGGACGCCTCGGCACGCGCGATATAGGTATCGACCGCTTGCTTGACGATCTCGGTGGTGAACAGGTCGCGGATATCGTTCAGATCATAGGCATCAGACCGATCGGGATACGCGTGCCGCACCAGCCAGCTCAGCGCATTGAGATGGTTCTTGCGCGCACTGTCAGGATTTCCGACGCCACGGCGACGGCCCTTGCGCTGGCCCGCCGCAGAAAGCTGTCCCTTTCCGAGCTTGCCTTTGAACCGGTCGCCGCGCCGCGTGCGATCCCCAGTGATCGCCCGTGTGATCGCGCGGTCCCGGGAGGCAACGAAGGCGGGCGTAAAGAGCGTCCAATCGAGTGGCCCATCCCGAAGATGCGGGATCGGACCGATCGGAAGCTGCGGCAGAAGATGAGCGATCGCCGGATGCCGGTTCTGCTCACGCACGAGGCGATTGAACGCGGCTATAGCGTTGCGAAACGATGCAGCCTTGTCCGCGCGGCAGGCAATCAAGGTCTGGCGGGCAGTTTCAGTCGTCAGCTCGCTCGGGTGCAGATGACCGCCGTGCGAGCGCAGGATTGTCATCGAGACCGAGAACATGTTCGGCAGAATGCGATTGCCTTCGTCATCGAAGGTATTCTCGACGCGCGCGGCGTAGTCCACGATCTGATCCCAGGCGCCGCGCTGGTCGGAGACCTTTACGGGGGCCGTCACGCTCTCCTGCGCGCGCCGGATCGTCGACGCGATCTTCTTCACCCAAATGTTGAACGCTGCTTCCTGATCGCCCGGCGTAGCGCCGCGGAATTCGTCGGCCCAGATGATCGACTTCGCGCGACGGATCCAGTCGTTTTCATTGGCGGGAATTTGCGACAGCCGCAGCCCTGTAAGACGTTCGGCCTTGTGCAACGCGGCCGCGAGGGTCTTCGCGGACGCCTCGGAATAAACCGACGGCAGGACATGCGCGACGTCTTTGAGGGTTTTCAGCCCGATAGATTGTTCGTTGCTCATCTTTTCATTTCCTCCTGTCGGTTTTCATTCGACCGCCCGACCGTTCATTGCGACAATATGAATGGAACGGGGTGCGAAGTTTGGCCCATAAACTTCACCCCCCGTTCCATTTATCGGAGGAAATTCCCGCCTTTTTCAGTGTTTTGCGGTTCACGAAGCGCCGCGCGCGCCAGGCTTCGACTTCCGCCGGAACGAAGAGGCATGCCCGCCCGGCACGCCGACTCGGAAGGTTTTCCGCACGGGCCTCCGCCCTAATGTACGATGGACTCACGGAGCAGAGCCGCGCCGCCTCTTCCACCGTCAGGAGATCGCCCTTATACGCCGCGACCATGCCCTCCGGAGGTGGCCCGCCTTCAAATGCGAAAACAGCGTCCCAAGTGTAGCGCAGCTTCGTGCCGTCGGTGACAGGAACGAGCAGGCCGCGCTGTTCGTGTCGCCAGAGGAAGGTGTCACTTGCTGAAAAGCGCCATCGACGTCGCAGAAACGCCCGGTCGAGCAGCACTGGCGGAGGGTCGCAATCGGGATTTTCGTGTCCTGTGGGCATTCTCTATCCATTCTCTTGGGGGCAGAGAAGACAAAGGGAGAATGCGGGGAGTTTCAAAATCGCCAGCAGAATATTTTAGGGTGTCGGAACAACTTGTTGATCAAATGATCAGTATAGTAACGCCAACGAATTCGCGCGCACCCGCTATCGGAGGCGATGGGGCGCCGAAGGCTCAACCCCTGAGGGAAAATGTTGGTAGCTCCTCTCCGTCTCCAGAGGGGCTCTGTACTTGGGTAGCTGCGCCGCTCGAAGAATTCTTCGAGGCTTCAGATCGGGTTCATCCCGCTCGAGAGCCACTTGGCAAAATCCGGCTCTTTGACTTGCCCCGAGGCCAGATCCTTCATCGCCCGGACGCCTTCGACCGGTGTTGGTCGGAAAGAGTAGCCGTTGAACCGCAAAAACGTGACCGCGGTCACGAATGCTGTGCGCTTGTTTCCATCCATGAAGGCACATGTCTTGGAGATGCCGAAGGCGTAGGCCGCTGCGATTTCCGCGAGGCCAGCGTCGGTGTATGCGGCGAGATTCCTCGCGCGGGCGCAGAGTGGCGCCCTTCGGGCTTGAGCGCGTCGTCGAGCGCGCGATACGCCGCCTCTGCCTTGCGCCGGATCTTATGACGGGTCTCCTCATCGGAAACGAGCGGAACAACATTTGCGATCTCGTTGTCACCGCAAGAATAGCGCCACTGTACTTCGAGAGCGGTGAGTGAGCCGGGGTGCCTGATTTCGATCTAGCATGCGATCTGAATGATATCACGTTCGAGTTGCTGCGACGCTGCCCTCGTACGCTCCATCCCGGCCTGCATTGCGGTTGCGCGGGAGATGCCTGCCATTTTTCATCATCCTTTACTTACACTTGACGGCGCCGCCCATTTTGTTCGCACAGCAGCGGATACTGAGGGGAGGTCTCCCTACCAAAATTCGAGCCCGATCGATTCCCACACAAACTATAGTTTGTGTGGGAAAGAGCACGCACCGACCAAGTCGGTCGGAACTTGAGCGCCGTCTTCCGGTTGCGATCTTCATATGTCGTTCATTCGGTTCAGCCGTGCCGGCTGCGGGAAATCCAGCAGCCGGCTTCCATTTATACGGTTTCGATGATCTTGGATCGTATCTGCTCCAACCGTTCGTTGCGGCTCGCGCAAGCGAGTGTGGCGAGCTGGCGCGCCGATCGCGCATCAGACGTGCTGAGAACGAAAAGTAGCTCTGCCAGCGTCCGGCGGACCAGGAGTGTGCCGCCCCGGTCCGTCAGACGAAGGCCATCATCTGCAAGTGCGTAAGATTGGCGGGAAAGCTCCAGCGTGACGAGATCGACGACGGCATGTTCGAGAGCGGCCGCACGAAGCGCACTGTCTGGGGAGAGGATACACGCTGTCAGCCACGTCCTCAGCCGCTCGCTCCAAACCGCGTCATGTGCGTGAGTGAGCAGAGACTGCAGAGCGGGCAGATTGCGCTGGCCAAAAGCTTGAACGGCACTGAGTTTCTCGGGATTGTGCATAACATTACCTATCTCTTGTTGCGATATCGCACCCGGCTTCTGATCCGGGTTGGATCCGCGGGCGCCATGCGCGATGCCCGCGGATCCAACCGGATCAGAGCCTGTACGCGGGGTCCGCGCCCGCCGGAACCGCTCAGACCAGATACGGCTCGCCTCCCCTGCGACGGCGATCGCCTCGGCGCGGGTGCAATCCGCGGCGCTCTGCTTCGATCCTGCGTTCCGCGGTCGGCCAGCTGGCTTCAATCTGGGCAAAGAGATCGTTTTGACGCCGTCGCAAAGCCTCGGTCAGTCGTCCGAGGACAGGGGTTCCCAGAGCATTCGGCACAAGCCGCGGATCCGCGCGGGCCACCCGCACGCGACGCGCCAGCACGAACCGACTCGCTTTATCGAGTCCACATTCAGCGAACTCGGCAGTCACACGCAGTTCGAAGCCAACATTCGCGCGCGAGCGAGAGGTGGTACCGTATGCGAGAAGGGCTTCCTTATCGCTCGCGTCGAGAACGAGGCAAGGCCGGGCGTAGGGCGCCATTCCCTCGGAATGAGGAAATCTGAACGAGACAATATCGCCCGGGAAAAGGGGATTAGGCAGCAGACGAAACACGAATAAAACTCCTGTGTATACGGCAGCGGCTGAGGGCCGATGCGGTGGCCCGACAG
>NZ_WBJS01000003.1 GCF_009296265.1 Thioclava sp. JE_KL1 | reverse complement strand
CTCACCCGCTCTCCGCTGCCGTAGAACAGGTCGTAGTACAAAGGGTACCTGTTGACCTCGCCTCGGCAATGTGGATACCCCTGTGTTTGCTGAGGCGTTGGGCCGATGCGGTGCCTGCAACGGGAGACAAACCCACTCCGCCGGCACCACCTCACCGCGCCTGTGGGCGTGCATTGGAGGGCGCGATGGACGGCACCGCTCAGATTTCCGGAGCTCTTCCGGGGCGCATGTTCGATGCGCTCGTGCTCGGAGGTCCAGCGATGTGGGCGATTGCGGCGCTGTCCGTGATCTCGCTCGCGGTGATCATCTGGAAAATCTGGGATCTGCTGGCCGCCGGCGCGTGGTCGGGCGGGGCGCATAGCCAGGCGGCGATTGCGGCTTGGGCGGCAGGCGATCCCGACGGGGCCGAGGCGGCTTTGGCGGGGCGGCGCTCGTTGCGCGCGCAGCTGGCCCGTGCCGCGATGGCGAGCCTACGCGATCCGCAGCTCGATCGGGCCGGGGCCGAGGCCGAAACGGGCCGCGTCGCGCGCGATCTTCTGGCGCGCGCACGCTCCGGGCTGCGGGCGCTGGAACTGGCCGTGGTGATCGGCCCGCTCTTGGGGCTTCTGGGCACGGTCGCGGGGATGATCGCGGCCTTCCGCGCCTTGCAGGAGGCAGGCGTTCAGGCCGATCCGGCGACGCTTGCAGGCGGCATCTGGGAGGCGCTTCTGACGACGGCGGCGGGCATGGCTGTGGCGATCCCGGCGCAGATCGCGCTGTCGGGCTTCGACGCGGTGGTCGACCGTCTGCGCCACGACATGGAAGACGCCGCGACCCGCATCTTCGCCCGCGCGCCCGCCACGCTCACCGAGCGGCCCCGCGCCGCCGCCGAGTGAGGCGCGCGCGATGTTCGCCTTCGGTCAAGCGCGCCCCCGCCGTCGCCCGGCACTGACGCCGATGATCGACGTGGTCTTCCTGCTTCTGGTGTTCTTCATGCTCGCCTCGCGCTTTGGGGTGGAGCGCACGCTCGACCTGACCTTGGGCGGCGGCACATCTGGCGCGGAGTGGTCCGGGCCGCCGCGTCTGGTCGATGTGGGCGAAGGCGGTACGGTCAGCCTGAACGGGCAGGTGGTCGCGCTCTCCGATCTGGCAGGCGCGCTGCAGCCGCTGATGGAACAGCCTTCCGATCCGGTCGTGCTACGTCCCAAAGAGGGCGATCTGAGCGCGCTGACGCAGGTGATCGAGGCGTTGCGCGGCGCGGGGCTGAGCAATCTGGTGCTGGTGCCATGAGGCTTTTTACCGATCCGCCTCGACGCAGCTTGCCCGAGCCGCTTTTGCCGATGATCAACGTGGTCTTTCTGCTGCTGATCTTCTTCCTGCTGGCTGCGACGCTGGCCCAGCCGACGCCCTTCGAGGTCACCCCACCCGAGGCTTCGGGCGAGGGCAAGGCCGATCCCGGCGCGCTGGTCCTGTTCGCGAATTCCGAAGGCGAGATCGCCTATGGGAAGGCGCGCGGCGATGCGGCGATTGCGGCGCTGGGAGCGGCGGCGCAGGATGCGCGCTTGGACTGCGGCGATTGCGCCGACAGCCTGACCCTGCGGGCGGATGGGAAGCTTCCCGGCGACGCGCTGGCCAAGCTGATGCCGCAGCTAGCGGGTCTCGGTTTCACCGATCTCAAACTCGTGGTGCGGGGCAAATGACGCTGCGCGGGCTGGCTTTCGCGGGCGCGCTCGGCGCGGCTTTGGCGGTCCATGCGGGCGTGCTGATGGTCTGGGAGCCTGCGCCTGAGGGCGGGGCGCAATCGGCGGGCGACGGGGGCGACGCGCTCGTCTCGCTTGCGCCGTCTTCGCCGTCCATGGCCGCGCGCGTGGCCGAGTGGGAGCGCCCGCCCGAGGTCGAGACGGAGGTTGCGGCGACGCAGCCTGAGGCTCCAACCGCGCCCGAAGCGCCTGAAGCCCCGACCGAGCCGGTCGAGACCGCGCCGCAGACTGCCGCAGCCCCCACGCTGGCCGCGCCACCTGCGCCCGATGCGGCGCTGCCCGAACAGGCCGAGCCCGCACCGCCCGACATGCCGCGACCTGAAGCCAAGCCCACGCCGCCTGTACCGAAACCAGCGAAGCCGAAACCCAAAGCACCCGCGAAGAAACAGGCCTCGCAGCCCGCCCCCGCCCAGCCGAAGCAGCAGGCGAAGGGGCAGGGCGACAAAGGGGCGGCGGGCGACCGGCGCGCGGCTCCGGCGGCGACGCTTTCAGCGGGGCAGATCAACGCGCTGATCGACAGCTGGGGCGGCCAGATCCGTGCCCGTGTCGCGCGCCATCAACGCATGCCTGCGGGAGCGCGCCGGGGCGTTGTCGGCGTGATCGTGACCGTGGCGCGCGACGGGCGGCTCCTCGGCGTGTCGGTTGCGCAAAGCTCGGGCCATGCGGATCTCGACCGGGCGGCGCTCGACGCCGTGCGCCGGGCGGGTCGTTTCCCCGCAGCGCCGCAAGGCTTGGGCAAACCCAGCTACAGCTACTCCTTGCCGATGGCCTTCCGCTGAGCGCGGCTTGCACCCACCGGCAAGGCGAGGCAGGGTGCGCGCAACCAAGGAGCGAGCATGCCGATCAAGAACCGTTTTGCCGAAATGCACACGGAAGCCACCGCATGGCGGCACGATTTCCACCGCAATCCCGAACTGCTCTACGATCTGCCGCGGACCTCCGCGCGCGTGGCCGAGCTGCTGCGCGAATTCGGCTGCGATGAGGTGGTCGAGGGGATCGGGCGCACGGGCGTTGTCGGCGTGATCGAAGGGCAGGGCGCACGCCAAGGTGGGCTGCGCTGTGTCGGGCTGCGCGCCGATATGGATGCGCTGCCGATCCGCGAGAAAACCGGCGCCGAACATGCTTCCGAGATCGAGGGCAAGATGCATGCCTGCGGCCATGACGGGCACACTTCGACCCTGCTGGCGGCGGCGAAATACCTTTGCGAGACGCGCGCCTTCGCGGGCCGTGCCGTGGTGATTTTCCAGCCCGCCGAAGAGGGCGGGGCCGGGGCCAAGGCGATGATCGAGGACGGTCTGATGGAGCGTTTCGGCATCGAGGAGGTCTATGCGCTGCACAACATGCCGGGGATGGAGCCGGGCAGTTTCGGCATCCGGCCCGATGCGATGATGGCGGCGGCGGATTTCTTCGACATCGTGGTGACCGGCAAGGGCGGCCATGCGGCGAAACCTCAGGAAGTGATCGACCCGGTGCCGATTTCCGCCCATCTGATCCTCGCGCTGCAAAGCATCGTGTCCCGCGCGACCGATCCGCTGGAGGAGATCGTGCTGTCGGTCACGACGCTGGAGACCGACTCGAAAGCGCTCAACGTGATCGGCAATTCGGTGAGCCTTGGCGGGACGGTGCGCACGATGAGTGCCGAGACCCGCGATCTGGCCGAGCGCCGCCTGCGCGAGATCGCGCAGGGGGTGGCCGCGACCCATGACGCGACGGCCGAGGTCGATTACCGGCGCGGCTATCCCGTCACGCGTAACGATGCGGCGGCGGCCGAGGTCGCAGCGCAGGTGGCCGAGGCCGTGGCAGGCACCTGCGATCGCAACGTCGACCCGATGATGGGGGCGGAGGATTTCGCCTATATGCTGGAGGTGCGCCCCGGGGCCTATGGCTTCATCGGCAATGGCCCCAGCGCGCCGCTCCATCACGCGGAATATGATTTCAATGATGCGATCCTGCCTGCGGGTGCAAGCTGGTTCGTCGGGATGGTCGAGGCGCGTTTGCCTGCCGAGTGAGCCTCAGCGCATCACCATCACCGCGCATTTCGCATGGCGCACGACACGCCCGGCGGTCGAGCCGATCAGGTAATCGCCAAAGCCCGGGCGGTGCGACGCGATCACGATGCAATCGGCCCCGATATGTTCGGCGTAGTTCAGGATTTCATGGCCGGGCTGACCTTCGACGATCGCCCAGGCGCCAGCGTCGAACTCCGCCGCGCGCGTGGCGAGGTCATGCTCCAACGTCTTGTGCAATTCCTCCGCATAGCCCTCGGGCATGTAATTGATCGCATAGGCGGGGACGTCTTCCATCACATGCAGCAAGGTGATGCGCGCCCCGTCGCCTGCCAGCGCCCGCGCGACATTGATTGCGGCGTCGGGGTTGTGATCCTCGTCGAAGGCGACGGGCACGAGAATGTTGGAATACATTGGTTTGGCTCCCTTTCTTTGTCGGGAGCCTGCCAGACGGTCTGGCCCTATGCATTGATTTGGGTCACGCCGGAGGTAGGCCGCGCCACCAAATTCGCGTGAGTTGCCTGAGACCTGCGCCGAGCGCGTAGCCGACGCAGGTTTGGTGAGGCTCAGCCGCCGGTATGGCTCATGTGGCGCGACATCTGGCCCGAGACGGTCTGGCGCGAATAGTCGAAATCATGGCCTTTGGGCTTGCGCGAGATCGCCTCGCGGATCGCGGCTTCCAGCGCCGCGTCGTCCTCGCTGGCTCGCAGGGGCGCGCGCAGATCGGCGTTGTCTTCCTGGCCCAGACACATGAACAGCTCGCCCGTGCAGGTCACCCGCACGCGGTTGCAGTTCTCGCAGAAATTATGCGTCAGCGGCGTGATGAAGCCGATCTTCTGACCGCTTTCCTCAAGCCGGACGTAGCGCGCCGGGCCCCCGGTCGATTCCGCCAGATCGGTCAGGGTGAAGCGCTCGGCCATCGCCTTGCGCACATCCGAGAGCGGCCAGTATTGATCGAGCCGCAGATCGTCGCCCATCTCGCCCATCGGCATCACTTCGATAAAGGTCAGATCGAAGCCTTCCGCCGCGCACCAGTCGATCAGGGTGAACAGCTCGTCCTCGTTGAAGCCCTTCAGCGCGACGGTGTTGATCTTGACCTTGAGACCCGCGCGTTTCGCGGCCTCGAGACCTTTGAGCACCTGTTCGAGCCGGCCCCAGCGCGTGATCTTCGCGAATTTGTCGGCATCGAGCGTATCTAGCGAGACGTTGATCCGCTTCATGCCCAGAGCCGCGAGATCATCGGCGAATTTCGCAAGCTGCGAGCCATTGGTGGTCAGCGTCAGCTCGCGCAGATCGCCGGTCTCCAGATGCCGCGAGATCGAGCGGAAGAAGGTCATTATGTCACGCCGCACCAGCGGCTCGCCCCCGGTGATGCGCAGCTTCTTCACGCCGAGGCGGATGAAGGTTGAGCAGAGCCGGTCCAGTTCTTCGAGCGTCAGCAGTTCCTTTTTCGGCAGGAACTGCATGTGTTCGGCCATGCAATAGGTGCAGCGAAAATCGCAGCGGTCGGTGACCGACACCCGCAAGTAGTCGATCGGGCGGGCGAAGGGGTCGATGAGGGGCGTGTTATCCATGGTTCGGAAAGTAAGGCGCGGCGGGCGGGGCGGCAAGGGTCGTCGCGTGGATCACGTGCGGGCAGGGCGCAGAGCGGGGGGTGGCAGTCGCCTCGGACTGGGCATAGGCTCGACGAAATTTTAAGGAGATTTCGAATGCGCAAACCCCTCTCCCGCCCGATCCTGGCGCTCACGCTGATGATGCCGATGGCGGGCTGCGCCACGCTGGGACTCAACGGCCCGAACGCCGCGGGCCCGGCGACCACGGCAGCCCCCGACGCCGCCGCTCCGGTCGCGGCCCCGATCCCGAAACCGAGTGCGAAAACCGCCGATTCCCTTGATACCACCACCGCGGAGCAGCGCGCAGAGGCGGCGAAGAAACCCGTGGGCGGCGAGACCAAGCTTGGCACCACAATCGCGAGCCTTGGCGATCCGGCCGATCCGGGCTTCTGGGTGAAGACCGGGCTGGTGAAAAGCGAGACCCCCGGCCGGATCGAAGACCCGAAGACCGGCAAATCCGCGAAGGTCACGCTGATCCCGTCGGGCAAGGCGGCTGGCTCGGGCTCGGAAGTGTCGCTGCCCGCGCTGCGCCTGCTCGAGGTGCCGCTGACCGATCTGCCTGAACTCACCGTCTACAAACTGTAAGCAGCGCGATGAACCCTCTGCGCGAGATCGACATTCCGCCGCTCTGGCTCGTGCTGTTCGCGGCGCTGGTCTGGGGGCTCGGGCAGGTCGTGCCGATGCCGTTTCGCTATGATCGCGCGCTCGGGATGATCGCGATCGCGCTTGGGCTTGCACTCATGCTGGCCGCGGTGGGGCAGATGCTGCTTCACCGCACCACCTTCATTCCGCGCCGTGACCCGTCGGACCTCGTGACCTCCGGCGTCTTCGCGCTGTCGCGCAACCCGATCTATCTCGGCGATGCGCTGGTGCTGGCGGGGCTGGCGCTGATCTGGCACGCGCCTTTGGGGCTTCTGCTGGTGCCGGTCTTCATGTGGTTCATCACGCAGCGCTACATTCTCGGCGAGGAAGCCCGGATCGCCGCGCATTTCGGCGACGCTTACACCGCCTACCGCGCCCGGACCCGCCGCTGGCTCTGATCGAGCCGCGGCAAAGTGCTGCGCCCGTCAAAAAAGCTGATGACGGTGCAATCGGGTCGCAGCGCAAGAAAGTTCCGGTAAGGCTCTAATATAAAAAGAAAAATAGCCCCAAAGTTCGGTATTCAATGGTATACACGGACCGGTGAGGCGCGCCGTGACCGATTAACAAGGTTTTACGGCCCATCGGTGCTTGTGAAACATTATTGCGCGATGCTAAGGAGTACGACGCAAGATTCCGGGTGCGCAGGCCATCGGCTAAACGCACCGCTATCCAAGGGGGAGTTAGAGTGAAAATCGGAGCTCCAAAGGAGATTTTCGAGGGCGAGGCGCGGGTCGCCATGACGCCCGACTCGGCTTTGCAGCTGCAAAAGCTGGGCCATGAGTGTTTCATCGAGACCGGGGCAGGCGTCCGGGCCGGCTTCACAGACGAGGCCTATGAGGCCGCGAACGTGACCGTCATCAAGACCGCCGCCGCGCTGTTCAAAGAGGTGGATTTCGTCATCAAGGTGCGTCCGCCGAGCGATACAGAGGTCAAGCGCCTCAAGCCCGGCCAGACCCTGATCTCGTTCTTCTACCCGGCCCAGAACGAAGAGCTTCTGAAAGCCGCAGAGAAGACCGGTGCGAACGTGATCGCGATGGACATGGTCCCGCGGATTTCGCGCGCGCAGAAAATGGATGCGCTGTCGTCGATGGCCAATATCGCGGGCTACCGTGCGGTGCTGGAGGCAGGCAACAACTTTGGCCGGTTCTTCACCGGGCAGGTGACGGCGGCAGGTAAGGTTCCGCCGGCGAAAGTGCTCGTGGTGGGCGCAGGCGTCGCGGGTCTTGCCGCGATCGGCGCTTCGACCTCGCTGGGTGCGATCACCTACGCGTTCGACGTGCGTCCCGAAGTGGCCGAGCAGATCGAGTCGATGGGCGCCGAGTTCGTCTATCTCGATTTCGAGGAGGCTGCGAAAGACGGCGCCGAGACGGGTGGCTATGCTGCGCCGTCCTCGCCGGAGTTCCGCGAAGCCCAGCTCGCGAAATTCCGCGAACTGGCGCCCGATATCGACATCGTCATCACCACCGCGCTGATCCCGGGCCGCGACGCCCCGGTGCTGTGGACGAAGGACATGGTCGAGGCGATGAAGCCGGGCTCGGTGATCGTGGACCTCGCCGCCGAGCGCGGTGGCAACTGCGAACTGACCGTGCCGGACCAGAAGATCGTGAGCGACAATGGCGTGACCATCGTCGGCTACACCGATTTCCCGAGCCGCATGGCGACGCAGAGCTCCACGCTCTACTCGACGAACATCCGTCACATGATGACGGACCTGACGCCCGAGAAGGACGGTGTCGTCGTTCATGACATGGAAGACGATGTGATCCGCGGCGCGACCGTCGCCTATCAGGGCGCGATCACCTTCCCGCCGCCGAAACCCAAGGTGGCCGCGATCGCGGCGCAGAAGCCGAAGGAAAAGGCCAAGGAGCTGACGCCGGAGGAAAAGCGCGCCAATGAGGTCGCCGCCTTCAAGGCGCAGACCCGCAATCAGGTGACGCTGCTCGCCGTGGGCGCGATCGTGCTTCTGGGCGTGGGCCTCGTGGCGCCGGCCAGCTTCATGCAGCACTTCATCGTTTTCGTGCTCAGCTGTTTCGTGGGCTTCCAGGTGATCTGGAACGTCTCGCACTCGCTGCACACGCCGCTGATGGCTGTGACCAACGCGATCTCGTCGATCATCATCCTCGGCGCGCTGTTGCAGATCGGATCGGGCTCGTGGCTCGTGATCCTGCTCGCTGCGCTGTCGGTGTTCATGGCCGGGATCAACATCTTCGGTGGCTTCATGGTCACCCGGCGCATGCTCGCCATGTTCCAGAAGTCGTAAGAGGGGGAGAGCGTAATGGAAAACGGATTTTCGACCGCCGCCTATGTCGTCGCGGCAGTTCTCTTCATCCTCTCGCTGGGCGGCCTCTCGGGGCAGGAAAGCGCGAAACGGGCCGTGTGGTATGGCATCGTCGGCATGGGCCTTGCGGTTCTGGCGACGCTGATCGGCCCGGGTTCGGGCCTGTGGCTTCTCTCGGTCATCCTGATCGCGGCCGGTGGCATCATCGGCTGGTTCGTTGCGAACCGGGTGCAGATGACGGAAATGCCGCAGCTTGTGGCCGCGATGCACTCGCTGGTCGGTCTCGCCGCCGTCTTCGTGGGCTACAACGCCTATATCGAGATGGCGCGCGTCGGCGCGATGGGCGTGGAAGAACAGCACGCGCTGAAGGGCTTTGCCGCTCTGATCGCGCATAAGACGCCGGTCGAGCTGTCGATCCTGCGCGTCGAGCTGTTCCTCGGCGTGTTCATCGGGGCGGTGACCTTCACCGGGTCGGTCGTGGCCTTCGGCAAGCTCGCGGGCAAGGTGACCTCGAAGGCCACCAAGCTCCCGGGCGGGCATATGCTCAACGCAGGCGCCGCGATCCTCTCGGTGATCCTGCTGATCCTGTTCATCAACGGGGCAGGCGCTTGGGCACTGATCGCGATGACGCTTCTGGCCTTCTTCATCGGCTACCACCTGATCATGGGTATCGGCGGTGCCGATATGCCGGTCGTGGTGTCGATGCTGAACTCCTATTCGGGCTGGGCCGCGGCGGCGATCGGCTTCTCGCTGGGCAACGATCTTCTGATCGTGGTCGGCGCGCTGGTCGGCTCCTCGGGTGCGATCCTGTCCTACATCATGTGCAAGGCGATGAACCGCTCGTTCATCAGCGTTATCCTCGGCGGCTTCGGCGGCACCTCCGGTCCCGCGATGGAAGTCGAGGGCGAGCAGATCGCGATCGACGCCGATGGCGTGGCTTCGGCTCTGCGCGACGCCGATAGCGTGATCATCGTGCCGGGCTACGGCATGGCGGTGGCGCAGGCTCAGCAGGCGGTGTCGGAACTGACCCGCAAGCTGCGCAGCCAAGGCAAGGAAGTCCGCTTCGCGATCCACCCGGTCGCGGGCCGTCTGCCGGGCCACATGAACGTGCTGCTGGCCGAGGCGAAGGTGCCTTACGATATCGTCCTGGAAATGGACGAGATCAACGAGGACTTCCCCGATACCGACGTGGTGATCGTCATCGGCTCGAACGACATCGTGAACCCCGCCGCACAGGAAGATCCGAACTCGCCGATCGCTGGCATGCCGGTTCTGGAAGTGTGGAGGGCCAAGCAGGTCTTCGTCTCGAAGCGCGGTCAGGGCACCGGTTATTCGGGCATCGAGAACCCGCTGTTCTACAAAGAGAACACCCGGATGTTCTATGGCGACGCCAAGGACTCGGTGAACCAACTGCTGCCGCTGATCGACTGATCGGCAGGGCAGGAAAATTGGAAACGGCCGGTCGATGGACCGGCCATTTTCGTTTGGGGTGACTGGCTCGGGGCGACCAGCCCCGGGCCGCGCCCGACCCTCCCCCCGGGAGGGCGCATTGGCGATGTCGGCGCGGGTATGGAGGTCGTGCGGGCTTGCGAGATAAACCGCCCAGCCACATGCGTTGCAACGCGCCCACCCGAGGCTCGGGCGCGTCCCTCTGTCGCTAAGTAGAAAACCTAGGGCCTTACGCCCCCACGGCCTCACCGGCCAGCTTGCGAATCCGTTCCACCATCGCGCGCAACCCGTTCGAGCGCTGCGCCGAGAGGTGGTCGTTCAGGCCCAGACGGCCCAGCTCGGCGGGTGCGTCCACCTTCAGGACGTCCTCGACCGTCAGTCCGGAATAAAGCGCATGCAGGATCGCGATCAGCCCCTGCACGATCATCGCGTCGCTCTCTCCCTGAAAATCGAAGGTCGCCTGCGGGCCCTCGCCCTCGATCCGGGGCAGCAGCCAGACCTGGCTCGCACAGCCCTCCACCTTGGTCGCGGGCACCTTCACCGCGTCGTCCAGAGGCGGCAATTCGCGGCCCAGTTCGATTACATGACGGTAGCGGTCCTCCCAATCGTCGAGAAATTCGAAGGTCTCGGCAATCTCTTCAAAGGCTTCGCGGGCCATGGTCACTCGCTCCTACGGACAGGGAATTGCCTATTGGGTAACGGGTTCGCGCCCGAGGGTCCAGACGCGGCTTTTCAAAAGCGCTACAATGGGCTACCACAAATCCGGGTCCAGACCCGGGACAGTATCGGAGCCATCATGAACAAAGCCCTGATCGCGGCACTTGCCCTGACGCTCACCACCGCAGGCTGCGGCACAATCCGTGACAGCAAGCTCAACCCGTTCAACTGGTTCGGGCGCGACACGGCCGCACCGGTAGAGACACTCGCCCCGCGCGGCGGCTACCCCGTGAAGGTCGGCAAGCCGAACCAGCAGCAGGTGTCGCAGGTTTCCTCGCTCTCGGTCGAGAAGATCCCCTCGGGCGCGATCATCACCGCGATGGGCCTGCCGCCGACGCAAGGCTATTGGGATACCGATCTGGTCCCGCTGAATGGCGGTGCGCCGGACGAGAACGGCACGGTGACCTATGTCTTCATGGTCTCGCCGCCGCCCGCTGAAAGCCCCGATGCGCGCCGGGTGATGACCCCGCAGTCGCGCGAGGTCTCGGCGGCTGCGTTCCTGAGCACTTACAAGCTGCAGGGCGTGCGCAAGATCGTCGTGCAGGGCGCTTCCAACGCGCGGTCCGTCGCGCGCTGATCGTCACTTCAGTTGATTGAGATGAGGCTCGGGGCGACCCGGGCCTTTTTCTTGTCGTCTTGCCCGGATCAGCCGCGACAGCGGCCCGCGCAGCGCCCGACCGCCCCCTCGGGCGGGCGCTTGTGGGGTGTCAGCGCGCGCACTGAAAGCCTCCGAAACTTTCAGGGATAAAGCGAAGACCACCAAAGAAGGGGGCGCCCACCCGGCGGTCAGGCGCAGCCCTCTGGTGTCCTTACACGTCGATCAGCTTCACCGCGCCGCTATCGGCGGTCAAAGCCACTTCGCCCTTAGCCAGACGCAGCGCGTCAGTGCCGAAGACCTCCGCGCGCCAGCCCTGCAGGGCGGCCACGTCGCGCTTGCCAGCGGCGATGCGATCCAGATCGGAGGACGTCGCGATCAGCTTCGCGGCGACGCCTGCCTGCTGCGATTTCGCTTTCAGCAGCACCCGCAGCAGATCGCCAAGCGCGGTGTCGACCTGCAATTGCTGGGCCTGATTGTCGGGGCGGGGCAGCTTCTCGTTGGGCATCTCCAGCCCTTCGCGCACCGCCGTCAGGATGCCCTCGGCGATCTCGCCCTTGCGGGCCTCGCGCAGCAGCAGTCGCGACTTGCCCAGCTCTTCGATCGACGAGGGCTTGGTCGAGGCCAGCTCCAGCAGCGCGTCATCCTTGAAGATACGGCTCCGCGGGATGTTTCGGTTTTGGGCATAGCCCTCACGGAACTGCGCCAGCTCGCGCACGATGGCGAGGAAGCGGCCCGAATTGGTCCGCGTCTTCACGCGCTTCCACGCCTCTTCGGGGCGGTTGATATAGGTCTCGGGGTTCAGCAGAACCGCCTCTTCCTCTTCGACCCAGGCATCGCGGCCGGTTTTCTTCAGCTGTTCGTCGAGGAATTCGTAGATCACGCGCAGATGGGTCACATCGGCGATGGCGTATTTCTTCTGCGCCTCGGTCAGCGGACGGCGCGACCAGTCGGTGAAGCGCGAGGACTTGTCGAGCGACTGCTTGGCGATCTTGCGCACCAGCGTCTCGTAGCCCACCTGCTCGCCGAAGCCGCAGACCATCGCGGCGATCTGCGTGTCGAACAGCGGATCGGGGAAGACCTGCGCGTCGGTGAAGAAAATCTCCAGATCCTGCCGGGCCGCGTGGAAAACCTTCACGGTCTCCTTGTGGCGGTAAAGATCGTAGAGCGGCTCGAGCGAGAGCGCGTCGGACAGCGGATCGACCAGAACGGCCTCGCCTTCGGTCTCGCCATGATTGGGGAGCGCCATCTGCACGAGGCACAGCTTGGACCAGTAGGTCCGCTCGCGCAGGAATTCGGTGTCGACGGTGACGTAGGGCTCTTGCTTGGCCTTTTCGCAGAAGGCCGCGAGGGCCTCGGTCGTGGTAATGGTCTGCATATCGCGCTTTCAATTCGGTGCGGGCTCATCCCGCGCAGGTGCAAATTCCCTAGACCTTCATGGGGCAAAAGGGAAGGGTGGCGCGTGTTGCGGCCCGGTTTGCGTGGCAGAAGCGCCAGTTTCAGTGCTGCAGGAGGTACGCGGCCCAGGTCAGCCCGTAGAGCACCGGCTGGTGGATCAGGTAGATCGGCAGGGTGTGGCGGCCCGCAAACAGCGCGACTTTCATCGCGCCGCGCGTCTGATCGGGCTGGTAGCGCGCAGCCCGTTTCCAATAGCCCAGCCGGTCGAGCAGTTTCGCCGCGCCCATGCCGATCAGGAACGGCCCGATCCACGGGAAGACCGGCTCGAAATCCATCGAAGGGCGCCACTTCGTCGACAGCCCCAGCCACCAGAGCCACGGGTGATTGAATATCTCGAAGGCGTAGTTCAGATGCACCCAGACCGCGATCACGCCAAGCGCGGCCAGCAGTATCCAAGGCAGGAACAGAAGTGCGGCGCCGATCAGCGAACTGACCGCGATGGAATGCAGGATGCCGTAATAGATGAAATACTCCGGCATCATCACATAAGTCGCCGCACTCACCAGCGCCGCCGCGACCACCACCTTGCCGATCCGCTTCCAGAACGGGGCGGCGCGGAAGCCGTGGCGATGGGCGAGCACAAGGCTGGCGCCGGCCATGAAGATGAAGGTGCTGGCGACCACGCGGGCGAAATCGAGAAAGGCCGGATGGAAGACCGTCCCGCGCGGCAGGAAGCGGAAATTCTCGAGATCGTAGGTCAGGTGGAAGATTGCCATGCCGATCAGCGCCACGGCCCGGATCAGGTCGGGGGCGATCATGCGCCCGCGCGGGGCCGTATCCGGGGTCGTTTCCATGCGTCAGTCATGCGCGAAGCGACGGCCGCTCGCAAGCGGATGAGGCGCATTTCGGCGTGAGCGTGCTTACAGAAAGACGCTTAAAGAAAAACGGGCGTGCGGTCGCCCTCGGCGAAGCGGCGCAGCACCGCCGGATAGAGGCGATGTTCCTGCACCAGCACGCGGGCCGCCAGATCGTCGGGCGTGTCGCCCGGTTCGATCGGAACGCGCGCCTGACCGAGGATCGGCCCGTCATCGAGCACCGGCGTCACCTCATGCACCGTGCAGCCTGCCACCGCATCGCCCGCCTCGATCGCGCGTTTATGCGTATGCAGTCCGGGATATTTCGGCAAAAGCGAGGGGTGGATGTTGAGCATCCGGCCCTCGAACTGCGCGACGAATTCCGGCGTCAGCACCCGCATGAAGCCCGCAAGGCAGAGGATATCGGGCTTCGCGGCGAGGATCGGTTTCAGCAGTTCGGCCTCGAAGGCGGCACGATCCTTGCCATAGGGGCGGTGGTCGATGGCGGCGGTCGGTACGCCCATCCGCGCGGCCTTCTCCAGCCCCGACGCCCGTGCGTCGTTCGACGCGACCAGCACCGGCCGCGCAGGGTGGTCCTCTGCCATGCTCTCGACCAGTCGGACCATGTTCGAGCCGCCGCCCGAGATCAGGATCGCGACACGGATCACAGCAGCGCGCCCTCGTAGGCGATGCCCGCATTGGACGTGACGGTGCCGATGCGGGTGACGCTCTCGCCTTCGCCTCCGAGCAGGGCGGCGATCTCGTCGGCCTTGTCCGCCGCGACGACGACGATCATGCCGATGCCGCAATTGAAGGTCTTCAGCAGCTCGCGCTCTTCCATCGAGGCGGTCTCGGCCAGCCAGCGGAACACGCCGGGCAGCTCCCACGTGTCGAGGTCGATCGTCGCCCCCATGCCCTCGGGCAGAACGCGCGGCAGGTTCTCGGTCAGGCCGCCGCCGGTGATATGGGCCAGCGCATGAACGCCGCCCGTGCGCACCGCCGCGAGGCATTGTTTGACGTAAAGCCGGGTGGGCGCCAGCAGTGCCTCGCCAAGCGCGCCCTCACCGAAGGGGCAGTCCGCGTCCCAGCCAAGGCCGGACATCTCGACCACCTTGCGCACGAAGGAATAGCCGTTGGAATGCACCCCGTTCGAGCCGAGGCCCAGAAGCACGTCACCCTCGGCCACGCCTGCGGGCAAGTCGGTGCCCCGCTCCATCGCGCCGACCGCGAAGCCCGCGAGGTCGAAATCGCCCTTGGAATACATGCCCGGCATCTCTGCCGTCTCGCCGCCGATCAGCGCGCAGCCCGATTGCGCACAGCCTTCCGCGATGCCCTCGATGATGCGCGCGGCCTGATCGAGCTCGAGCTTGCCGGTCGCGAAATAATCAAGGAAAAACAGAGGCTCCGCACCTTGGCAGACCAGATCGTTGACGCACATCGCCACGAGGTCGATGCCGATCGTGTCGACATTGCCAGTATCGATTGCGATGCGCAGCTTGGTGCCCACGCCATCGGTCGCGCCGACGAGGATCGGATCGTTGTAACCGGCCGCCTTCAGATCGAACAGCGCGCCGAAGCCGCCGAGACCCGACATCGTGCCCGAGCGCTGCGTGCGCTTGGCTGCGGGTTTGATCCGGTCCACCAATGCATTGCCCGCGTCGATATCGACGCCCGCATCGGCATAGGTGAGGCCCTGTTTTTTCTCGGTCATCGCGGCGTACTCCGGCAAGTAAACTCTTGGCCGAAGCCCTAGCGTAACCGCACGCGCCCCGCAACGTCGAAGGGGATAGGTGCGCGCGCTTTCTTGACGCCCGCGCGCGGCCTGACTAGAGGAATACCCAATGGTGGGCCTGTAGCTCAATTGGTTAGAGCAGGGCGCTCATAACGCCTTGGTTGCGGGTTCAAGTCCTGCCGGGCCTACCAGTTTTTCGCCGAAATTTCCGCATCTTCTCGGCTCTGTCGGAGCGACTCTCCCTATGCGTGTCGCTCCGCCCGGAAAGCCCCCATTTCGCCCAAATTGCGCCGCGCCGGGATCACGAACCCGCGCCAAATGAGGGCCTTGTTAGCGTACCAGTAACTATAAAAATCGAGCAGCCACGTCATAGGCCCCGATATTTTTGCACAGTCTTCGAAAGTCGGAGACCGGTCCCTCGCGGGCCTGTCCGACAGTAACAAGGTAAAGCAGCGGCGACATGGCCACGACGTTCAACTGGATATATCTGGGGCAACTTGTCGATCAAAATGGGACTCCCTTTGATCTCGATCCCGACGAGTCGAACTGGAAGGTCGAAAACTCGCGTGTCCTCGAAGGGATGACGATTGGGGATTCGACCGATCCTCTCTTCAGCAATATCACCGAAGCGACGCTCATCGATAACGGCGGGGCGTCTGGCGCTCTCGATACCCGAAACGCAGACTCGAACGACAATATCCGAACGGATATCGGTAACGGCGTTGCGACCTTCACCTTCGACAGCCTCGTCGTTTACGAAACTACCCTCACCTATAGGGACGGCACGACGGCGACCGTCCAGTCAGTCCTCGTTCAGACCACCTCGGGCCACCTGTTCTTGGCACCGGAGATGTCCAACGATGCGACCACGGCGGCATATGAGGCCAAGCCGATCCAGTCGATGACCATCGGGCGCGTGATCAGCGACGATAGAGCGAACCTCGCACAGGATCGCTACGTCACCGGCTTCGACGATGGCTATGTCGACGGCACCGACGGGGCGGACCGCATCGACGTGAACTACGTCGAGCCGATCGCGAATGGCTCCGACCGCGTGGACAATAACGATGCGGGCCTTGCGGGCAGTAGCCGCAATGACGACTACATCCGCGCCTATGGCGGCAACGATACCGTGCTGGCCGGGCTCGGAAACGACACGGTCGATGGCGGTACGGGCGACGATTCGATCGATGGCGGGTCGGGCAACGACTCGCTGATCGGCGGCACCGGCAATGACACGCTCCTCGGCGGCAGCGGAAACGACATACTCACCGGCAACGACGGCAACGATTCCCTCGATGGCGGCGCGGATAATGACTGGCTCGATGGCGGCATCGGGAACGACACGCTGATCGGCGGCCGCGGGAATGACCGGCTGATCGGCGGTGCGGGCAACGACTCGCTCGATGGCGGGCCTGGGACCGATACGCTCGATGGCGGCACGGGCAATGACACGCTGCATGGCGGTGCGGGCGGCGATATCCTGTCGGGCGGAACCGGCATGGACTATGCCGATTACAGCGATTCCGGCAGCGCGGTGAACATCAACCTCGGCGCGGGCACGGCCACGGGCGGCGATGCGACGGGCGATACGCTCAGTGGCGTCGACGGGATTTACGGCTCGGCGGGCAACGACACGCTGATCGGCTTCGACGGCGCCTCCTCGGACCCGACGGATGGCTACACCAACGTCTTCTACGGCAATGGCGGCGACGACTATATTGACGGCGCGGGCGCGGATGACATCCTCTACGGCGGCACCGGCAACGACACCGTGCTGGGCGGATCGGGCAACGACTCGCTTTACGGCGACGCAGGCAATGACAGTCTCGTCGGCGGCACCGGGAATGACACGCTCTATGGCGGCGACGGCAACGATGTCATGCAGGGCGGCGCTGGCAGCGATCAGCTCGACGGCGAAGCGGGCAACGATACGCTCTCGGGCGGCGGCGGTGACCTTCTTATCGGCGGCGCGGACGCCGATACGTTCATCGACCTCGTCCCCGGCGACACGATCGACGGCTCGGAGACGGGCGACGATTTCGACATCATCGACCTTAGCGACTGGGGCTGGGACAATGTCGCCGTACATCGCGACGCGGCGAACCCGGAAAACGGCACGATCGATTTCTTCGACGGCAATGGCGCGGTCGTCGGCACGGTCAACTTCTCGAATATCGAAAAGGTCATCCCCTGCTTCACGCCGGGCACCTTGATCGCGACACATAGCGGCGCTCGCGCGGTCGAGACCCTGCAGGTTGGCGACCACGTTCTGACCCGCGACAGCGGCTTTCAGACCATCCGCTGGATCGGCACCCGCGCGCTCAGTGCTGCAGAGTTGCTGGCGAAGCCTGAATTCCGCTCTATCAAGATCGCACCGGGCGCGCTGGGCGCGAACCAGCCCGAGCGCGAGATGCGCGTCTCGCCGCAGCACCGCATCCTGCTGACCGGGCCGCGCGCGCAGCTGATCGCGGGCGAGCCGGAGGTGCTGGCTGCCGCGCGCCATCTTGTCGGGTTGCCGGGGATCGAGATCGACGAGGAGGCCGAGGCGGTCACCTATATCCACGTGATGTTCGACAATCACGAAATCGTTTTCTCCGACGGGCTCTGGACCGAGAGCTTCCAGCCGGGGCAGGCGACGATGAACGATATGGATCAGGCGCAACGGGCCGAATTGCTTGCGCTGTTTCCGGAACTGGACGGCAAAGTCGAAAGCTACCTCGCCGCGCGTCCCAGCCTGAAGCGCCACGAGGCCCGGATCATCGCGGCCGCCTGATCGGGCAAGAGCCACTTCCGCGCGACCTGCTTGCCCTTGCGTTCCCCCGCTCCGGATCGCTACAGGGGTTATTGACCCGTGGATCAATAAAAGGAGCGCGCTGCAATGCCTGACCTCGAAACCGCCGCCAAGGACGACAGGAAGCCGCGCCCGAATATCCTGATCCTGATGGTCGACCAGCTCAACGGGACGCTCTTTCCCGATGGTCCGGCGGAGTGGCTGCACACGCCCAACCTGCGCAAGCTGGCCGAGCGTTCCGTGCGGTTCGAGAACGCCTATACCGGCTCGCCCTTATGCGCACCGGGGCGTGCGGCGTTCATGTCAGGCCAGCTTCCCTCGACCACGGGCGTCTACGACAACGCAGCCGAGTTCCGCTCTGACATTCCGACCTATGCGCACCACCTGCGCCGGGCGGGTTATCAGACCTGCCTCTCGGGCAAGATGCATTTCGTGGGCCCCGACCAGCTTCACGGCTTCGAGGAGCGTCTGACCACCGATATCTACCCCGCCGATTTCGGCTGGACCCCGGATTATCGCAAACCCGGCGAGCGGATCGACTGGTGGTATCACAATATGGGCTCGGTGACCGGGGCAGGGGTAGCCGAGATTTCCAACCAGATGGAATATGACGACAACGTCGCCCATGAGGCGAAGATGAAGCTCTACGATCTGGCGCGCGGCAACGATACGCGCCCGTGGATGCTCACCGTCAGCTTCACCCATCCGCACGACCCCTACGTCGCGCGCAAGAAATACTGGGATCTCTACGAGGATTGCGACCATCTCGAACCCGAGGTCGGCACGATCCCCTACGAGGAGCAGGACAACCACTCGAAGCGGATTTTCGACGCCAATGACTGGCGCGAGTTCACCATCACCACCGAGGATATCCGCCGCTCGCGCCGCGCCTACTTCGCGAACCTGTCCTATCTCGACGACAAGATCGGCGAGCTGTTGCAGGTGGTCGAAGACACCCGGCAGGAGGCCACGATCCTCTTCGTCTCCGATCACGGCGACATGCTGGGTGCGCGGGGGCTGTGGTTCAAGATGAGCTTCTACGAGGGCTCGGCGCGCGTTCCGCTGATGATCTCTGCTCCGGGGCTGGAGCCGGGGCTGGTTTCCGATCCGGTCTCGACGATCGACGTCACGCCGACGCTGTGTGATCTGGCTGGTATCTCGCTCGACGAGATCGCGCCCTGGCTCGACGGGCATTCGCTGCTGCCGCAGGCCAAGCGCGAGCCCCGTGCAGAGTCGGTGGCGATGGAATATGCCGCCGAGGCGTCTTACGCGCCGCTCGTGAGCCTGCGCAAAGGGCGCTACAAGCTGAACCTGTGCAAGCTCGATCCCGATCAGCTTTTCGACGTCGAGGCCGATCCGCATGAGTTGACCAACCTCGCGGGCGACCCCGCCCATGCCGAGGCCTATGCCGCGCTCAAGGCAGAGGCAGCTCAGCGCTGGGATCTGGATCGTTTCGACGCGGACGTCCGGGCCAGTCAGGCGCGGCGCTGGGTCGTCTACGAGGCGCTCAGCCAGGGCGGCCAGTATCCGTGGGATTACCAGCCGCTCAAGAAAGCTTCCGAGGCCTATATGCGCAATCACATGGACCTTAACGTGCTGGAAGAAAACAAACGTTTCCCGCGCGGAGAGTAAGGGCGTAAGGCCCGGGGCGTGCCAGCCCCGGGCCAATCCCCGGCGCCTTTCACTACCCCGTGAGCGCCTTTCCGGAACGCCGCGCCGCCCTAAGCTGTTGTCCAACCCAACAGGTATACAGGAGATCGACCATGAGCGTTCCGACCCTCACCCTCAATGACGGCATCAAAATCCCGCAGCTTGGCCTCGGCATCTGGAAAATGGACGATGCCGATGCGCCCGCAATCATCCAGAATGCCCTCGATGCAGGTTATCGCCATATCGACACCGCCGCCGCTTACGGCAACGAGGCGGGCGTGGGCGGCGGCATCGCGCAAAGCGGCGTGGCGCGCGAAGACATCTTCGTGACCTCGAAGCTCTGGAACGACCGGCAGGGCTATGACGAGACCAAGCGCGCCTTCGACGAAACGATGGGCAAGCTGGGCTTCGACTATCTCGACCTCTACCTGATCCACTGGCCGATGCCTGCGAAGGACAAATATGTCGAGGCGTGGAAGGCCATGATCGAGCTGCGCGACGCGGGCCGCATCCGCGCGATCGGCGTGTCGAACTTCCTGCCCGACCATCTCGAGCGCCTGATCGAAGAGACCGGCGAGGCGCCCGCGATCAACCAGATCGAGCTGCATCCGCGCTTCCAGCAGGCCGACCAGCGCGCTGCGCATGAGAAGCTCGGCATCACCACCGAATGCTGGTCGCCGCTGGGGCAGGGCGAGGCGCTCTCGAACCCGATCCTGACCGAGATCGCAGCGCGCTACGGCAAATCGGCGGCGCAGGTCACGCTGCGCTGGCAGATTCAGCTGGGCTGCGTGACGATCCCGAAATCCGCTAATCACGAGCGGATGCGCGAGAATATCGACGTGTTCGATTTCGAGTTGACCGAGGATGAGATGGCGCAAATCAAGGATATCGACAGCGCGGAAGGCCGCATTGGGCCGGACCCCGCCACCGCCGATTTCTGAGAGGGCCGATGGGTCATGCCACCCCGGCGACACAGGCGCTGACCCGCGCCAAGCTCGCCTTCGAACTGCACGAATATGCTTATGAGGCCGGTCAGGAAAAGATCGGCCTCCATGCGGCCGGTGCGCTCGGAGTAGAGCCGGCGCGGGTTCTCAAGACCCTGATGGTCGAGGTGGATGGCAAGCCTGCCTGCGCGGTGATCCCGTCTGACGCGACACTGTCGATGAAGAAGGTGGCCGCGGCCTTCGGGGCAAATCCGCGAAGATGATGGAGCCCGCCAAGGCCGAGAAGCTGACCGGGTTTCGCACCGGCGGCATCAGCCCCTTCGGCCAGAAACGCGCAAGCCCGGTGGCGTTTGAGCAGAGCGCGCTTCGCTATGACCGGATCATCCTGAACGGCGGCAAGCGCGGGCTGATGATCGAACTTCTACCTGATGAGGCGCTGTCAGCCGCGCGGGCCGAGGCAAAGCCCCTCATCGCCGATCAGTGACCGCCCATCCCCTTGCGGATGCGCCGGATCATCAGCCAGACCGCGAGGATCACGATCGGCGTCAGCCCCGCCATCATCAGCTCTTTGCTCAGCCCGATCTTTTTCGAGAGCGGATAGGCGAGATAGCCCGCGACCGAGATCGCGTAATAGCTGATCGCGACCACCGACAGCCCCTCGACCGTGTGCTGCAGGCGCAGTTGCAGGTCCGACCGGCGATCCATGCTTTCCAGCACTTTCTGGTTCTGCGCCGAGCGTTCCACATCGACCCGCGTGCGTAGCAGTTCGCCCGCGCGCGCCGCCCGCGTCACCATCTGGCGCAGCCGCGTTTCGGCCGATTTGACCGTGCGCACCGCCGGATCGTAGCGCCGCGCCATGAATTCGCTGAGCTTCTGTCGCCCCTCGAAGCGGCTTTCGCGCAGGGCCTCCACCCGCTCGCGCACGATCGCCTCATAGGCACCGGTCGCAGAGAAGCGGAAGGAATGTTGCACCGCGAGGCTCTCCAGCTCGGCGGAGATTTCCAGCAGGTCGTGCAGCGTCTCTTCGGCGGAATTGGCGTCATTGCCCATCCCGTCCACGATCTCGGTCAGGCGCGGGTCGAGCGCATTGAGCCGCTTCGACAGGTCGCGCGCCCGCGCCAGCCCCAGCATCGACATCGCGCGATAGGTTTCCAGCTCGCAAAGCCGCTGCACCGTGCGCCCGATCCGCCCGGGCCCGGTGCCGGGTCGCGCGAAGACGGCAAAGCGCATCTGCCCGTTCGGGTCGATCCGGAAATCTCCCGCGACCACCGCCGCCCCGTCGAGCACCCAGGTGCAGACGAGGCTTTCGGTGACGAACCATTGCTCCAGCAGCGGCGAGATGTCGTCGGGGTTCTCGGGCAGCTCCTCGATGCGGATCTGCACCGCGGCGATCCGTCCGCCGGGTGCCGCATCGATCCAGCTGTCGGGGAATATCTCGGTCTCCGCCGGGTCGAAGGCGCGCGACGACACGCCTTTGCCGAACGCGAGATAGGTGGTGAATTCGGTATGGCTCTCCCATTTCACCTCGTGGCGCCCGATCTTGCCGCCGTAATGGGTGATCCCCGCCTGTGGCTGCGCCGCCCCGTTGCGCGTCAGAAGATCGACGAGGTGATCGTGATCCTTTCTGCGGTCGCGATTGGCAGCGTCGCGCGGCTCCTTGAAGGCGACATAGACCGCATGCCCCGGCACGCCGAGCTTCGGATAGGGGCGGGCGTGCAATTCATTCACGAGCGCATAGCGCTGGGGATGGTCGGGCAGGTGGGGCTTTGGATCGGCGGTCATCTCTCAAGTCTCGCTCACGCGGGTGTTACCCTCTAGCTGCGGCGAAATTCCCCGCTGATCAAGCGTTTGACGGCATGCATCGGAATACCGGGCAAATCTGCCACAGCGCCGCGCGGACCGCGACGGGGCAGGGGGCTCTGCCCCCTCGGCCTGACGGCCTCACCCCCGGGATATTTGCGCCAAGGCGAAGGGAGAAGGGTTAAAACGGCACGTCGTCGGCGTCGGCGGCGGGCACGACGAAGCTCGACAGCAGACGTTTCTCGCCCGCCTTGTCGAACTCGACCACCAGCTTGGCGCCTTCCGAGCCCATCACCTCGCCATAGCCGAACTTCTTGTGGAAGACCCGGTCGCCGATCTCGTAATCGCTCTCGCCCTTGGCGTCGATCACCATATGGCGGGCCTCGCGCGGTTGGCTGGTCCCGCGCGATTGCGCGTTTTGCAGCCGCCGCCAGCCGGGCGAGTTGTAGACATCGGCGCGCGAGACGCGGTCTTCCATCGCGCTGGACCCGCCGAAGCCGCCCCCGTTCATGCCACCACCGTAGAGCCCCGGAGGCGTCAGCACGTCGATATGGGCGGGCGGCAATTCGTCGATGAAGCGCGAGGGCATCTGGCTTTGCCATTGGCCGTAGACGCGGCGGTTGCCTGCGAAGGAAATCGTGCATAGCTCCTCGGCGCGGGTGATGCCGACATAGGCCAAGCGGCGCTCTTCCTCGAGGCCCTTCAGGCCGCTCTCATCCATCGAACGCTGCGACGGGAACAGCCCGTCTTCCCAGCCCGGCAGGAAGACCACGGGAAATTCCAAGCCCTTGGCCGCGTGCAGCGTCATGATCGAGACCTTTTCCTCGGTCTCGGCCTTGTCGTTGTCCATGATCAGCGCGACGTGTTCGAGGAAGCCCTGCAGATTGTCGAACTGCTCCAGCGCCTTGACGAGTTCCTTGAGGTTCTCGAGCCGCCCCGGCGCTTCCGGCGTCTTGTCGTTCTGCCACATCTCGACATAGCCGGATTCCTCGAGGATCCGTTCGGCCAGACGCACATGGCTGAGGTCATTCGCGGGCGCCACACCATCCTCGGCGGGCTCGATCAGCAGGTCGTCATCCTCGGCCCGTGTCACGGCGGTCGCGGGCGAGGCCTGCACGACCTCCTCATGCCAGCGCGCGACATTCTCGACGAACAGCCGCAGCTGCCCGCCCGCCTTGCCCGACAGCGCGCCTTCGGCCACCAAGAGCCGCGCGCCGTCCAGAAGGCTCAGCCCGTTCTCGCGCGCGGCGACCTGAATGCGCTGCTGCGCCTTGTCGCCAAGGCCGCGCTTGGGCGTGTTGATGATCCGCTCGAAAGCCAGATCGTCATCGGGCGAGGTCACGAGGCGGAAATAGGCCATCGCGTCTCGAATCTCGAGCCGCTCGTAGAAGCGCGGGCCGCCGATCACGCGATAGGGTAGGCCGATGGTCAGGAACCGGTCCTCGAAAGCGCGCATCTGATGCGAGGCGCGCACGAGAATGGCCTGCGAATTCAGGCTGATGGGCGGATTGCCGCGGGTGCCGCGCTGGATCGCCTCGACCTCCTCGCCGATCCAGCGGGCCTCTTCCTCGCCGTCCCAATGACCGATCAGGCGCACCTTCTCGCCGCCCTCGGCCTCGGTCCAGAGCTCCTTGCCCAGACGGCCCTCATTGGCCGTGATCAGCCCGGACGCGGCGGAGAGGATATGCGCGGTCGAGCGGTAATTCTGCTCCAGCCGGATCACCGCGGCGCCGGGAAAATCCTTCTCGAATTTCAGAATGTTGCCGACCTCGGCGCCACGCCAGCCATAGATCGACTGGTCGTCATCGCCCACGCAGCAGATGTTCTTGTGGCCCTGCGCGAGAAGCCGCAGCCACAGATATTGCGCGACGTTGGTATCCTGATACTCGTCGACGAGGATGTATTTGAACCAGCGCTGATATTGCGCAAGCACATCCCCGTGGGTCTGGAAGATCGTGACCATGTGCAGCAGCAGATCGCCGAAATCGACCGCGTTGAGCGTCTTCAGCCGCGCCTGATAGGCGGCGTAAAGCTCGGAGCCGCGATTGTCGAAAGCCGCCGTCTCGCGGCCCGAGACCTTTTCGGGCGTCAGCGCCTTGTTCTTCCAACCGTCGATGAGCCCAGCCAATTGCCGCGCGGGCCAACGCTTCTCGTCCATATTCGCCGCAACGATCAGCTGCTTGAGCAGCCGGATCTGGTCGTCCGTGTCGAGAATGGTGAAATTCGACTTGAGCCCCACCAGTTCGGCGTGGCGGCGCAACAGCTTCACGCAGACCGAGTGGAAGGTGCCGAGCCACGGCATCCCCTCGATCGCACCGCCCAGGTGGCGACCCACGCGCTCTTTCATTTCGCGCGCGGCCTTGTTGGTGAAGGTCACCGCCAGCACCTCGTTCGGGCGCGCGCGGCCGGTGTGGATCAGATGCGCGATCCGTGCGGTCAGCGCCGAGGTCTTGCCCGTGCCCGCGCCTGCCAGCATCAAGACCGGCCCATCGAGCGTCTCGACCGCCTGGCGCTGCTGGGGGTTCAGTTTCTCGAGATACGGCGCGCTCCGCGCTTGCATGGCGCCCGCCATGGCACGTTGCGACAGGCTCGCAGCCCCTTCATACGGATCGTCGTCATCAGCCCAATTCATGGGAGGCAATCTAGCGGTTCGGCCTTCAGAGGGAAAGGGGCATGTTCGGCATCTGTTCGCCTAACGTAAGCTTCAGCGCCCGTCTTCGCTCTTGCGGAAATATCCCGGGGGCCCGCAGGACGGGGGCAGAGCCCCGTCACCGCCTACAACGCGCATCAACGCGGCGGAGACAGCCCCTACCCGCGCTTAGCCCTGATGGATCAGCGTGGCGAACAGCTTCGGATCGACGCTGGCGGATGCGAAGGTCTCGCCCTCGGTCAGCATGGCCACGGCGTCATGGCTGTGCAGGCTTTCCTGATGGCTGGCCACGATGCGGAAATCGCCGATACGGGCATCCGCTAGAAGGCGCTCGGCGAAGGCGCGCACGGCATCCTCGACGAAGATCGGGTTGGCGGCGTTCAATTCCGCAAAGGCCTGTTCGTCCTCGCGCTTGACCATGACCTGCGTCTCGGTCGGCACCGCGGCGCGTGCGAGATCGATCATGTCCTCGAACCACAGCACCTCGCCCGGCTCAACCACCGCCGAAATCCGCGCGACGGAGCGCTGCGAATGGGGCGTGGCCAGCTGGCCGCGGCTGGCGCGGGCATGCTCCGAGAGTTCCAGCGAGCACGGGCAGGTCGAGGAATAGACGTAATCGAGATGGATCACCTTGGTGCGCACCCCGGCGGTCTCGATCAGTTCCAGCGCGATATCGTAATACTGCCAGCCTTCCAGCCCGGAGCGCAGCGAGGGCCGCTTCACCGGGAAAGAGACCCGCATCATCAGACGGGCGTCGAAGCTCTCGAGATCATCCATGTAATCGTCGAGCGCGGCTTCCATCACCTCGAAGGAGAAGGTCTTCTCCGCATGGACGTAGAAGCTGCGCATCACGCGGGACATGTTGATGCCCTTCTTCTCCGCTTCGAGGCTGACCGTCCCGGTGACCGACGCCTCCAGCGTCAGATCGCCATTGTCGCGGGTATGAAACCGCACCGGCAGGCGGAAATTCGAGATGCCGACATGTTCGATCCGGGTATGGGCGCCCACGATCAGCGAGGACGGGCCGTTCTGCAGGTCGGGCATCGTCGCCTTGTAGGTCTCGTCCGCCTCGAAATCCGCGTCGTAGTCGCGGCTCAGATCTGGGTAGTTCGAGACCTCGTGGCCCGGCAGCAGCCGCGCGATCGCCGGATCGAGCTGTGCGACCTCGACCGGGTCGGCCTTCGCCGCCCATGCACGCAGCACGTCGAGCGCGGCGCGGGCGTCGTCATTGTCGGGGGTGTCGATCCTGCCTTGCACGTTCATATCCTGTCCTCCGGTGCGCCCGGTCCCGCCAGATATGGGGTTTTTGAGGGCGATGTCCAAGACAATACGCCGGATCGCGGCAATCGGTTCACCCCGTTCAGGCCGCGTCGAGCGCCCCCTTGATGTCGGCGATCAGGTCGCCTCCGTCCTCGATCCCCATCGAGATGCGGATCAGACCGGGGGTGATCGCGATCGCCTCCCGCTCCTCTTCCGACAGATTTTTGTGGGTCGTCGTCGCCGGATGGGTCGCAATGGATTTCGCATCGCCGAGGTTGTTCGAGATCGAGACGATCTGCAGCGCGTTGAGGAAGCGGAACGCCGCCTCCTTGCCGCCTTTCAGGTCGAGCGCCAGCATCGTGCCGCCCGAGCCCATCTGCTCCATCGCCAATGCATGTTGGGGATGATCCATCAGGCCGGGATAGACGGTACGGGCGAGTTTTTCATGGCCCGCAACGGCGCTGGCCACGGCAGCCGCGTTCGCCGCCTGCGCGCGTACCCGCAGATCGAGCGTCTGCAACCCGCTCAGCAGAACCCAGGCGTGGAACGGGCTCATCGCGCCGCCGGTGTGCTTCACGTAAGTTTCCAGCGGACCGCGGATATACTCTTTCGAACCCAGCACGACACCGCCGAGCACGCGCCCGCCGCCATCGATATGCTTGGTCGCGGAATAGACGATCACATCTGCGCCAAGTTCCACTGCACGCGAGAAAATCGGCGAGGCGAAGACGTTGTCGACTACCACCGTCGCGCCGCCCTCATGAGCGATTTTCACGATGCCCGCGACATCCATCACCTCGAGGCCGGGGTTCGAGACGCTCTCGAAGAAGCAGACCTTCGTCTCGGGACGCATTGCGGCGCGCCACGCGTCGAGATCGGTGCCGTCGACCAGCGTCACATCGACGCCGAAGCCCTGCAGAACCTTCAGCACATGCAGGCAGGAGCCGAACATCTGGCGCGCGGCCACGATGTGATCGTCCGCCTTCACGAGGCAGGTCAGCGCGCCATTGATCGCGGCCATGCCGGAGGCGCAGGCGAAAGCGTCTTCGGTGCCTTCGATCGAGGCCATCCGGTCTTCGAACATGCGCGTGGTGGGGTTGCCGTAGCGCGCATAGATGAACTCATCATCGGAGGCGTTGAGGAACCGCGCCTCGGCGGCTTCGGCCGAGGGGTACGCAAAGCCCTGCGTCAGGAACATCGCCTCGGCCAGTTCGCCATATTGGCTGCGGCGAATGCCGTCATGGACGAGTTTGGTGCGGGTCTTGCGCTCTGTCATCGGGGCCTCCTGCGGCGGTCTGTCGCGGCTTGGGGCTGCGATAGCGCGCAGGCGGCGCTGGGTCAACGCATAGCGGCGATGTCACGATCGCACAAAACGAATGCGTGCCGTCGCTGCAGGCTCACGCAAGGGGGGGGAACTTTCCGACGAAAAGCTGCGTTCGGATTAGAACAACAACCCGCGCCTGCGCTCCTCCCCCGAGGCCCAAATGCCGCTTCTCAAGGTCCATGCCAGCTCCGAGCTGCCCGCCGATGTCATCGCTCAGGCGCGCGCGCTGCCGGAGGGTGCCCCGGTCGTCTTGATGATCCACGGCTACGGCTATGCGGCGGGCGTCGAGGGGCGCGACCCGTATCAGCATATCTTCGCGATGGAGCCGAGCTTCAATCTGCACACCGCGATCAGCTGGCCGCGCGCGCTCGGCTTCGACGGCAGCAATCCCGGCGAGGGGTTGGGGATTGCGTTCAGCTGGCAATCGACGGGGCGGCTGACCCGGATCTACGACATGGCCGAGATCGCCGCACAGCGCCTTGCCCGCCTGATCGGCGCGCTTCATGCCGCGACCGGGCGTCCGGTGGGAATCATCGGCCATTCGATGGGCGCACGTGTCGCCCTGCGCGCGCTGCGCCATGCCCATGCGGGGCAAGTCGCGCGGATGGTGCTGCTGGCCGCCGCGGAATTCCAGAGCCGCGCCGAGGAGGCGATGGCGAGCCCTGCGGGACGCAGCTGCGAGGTACTCAACGTCACCAGCCGCGACAACGACCTGTTCGATTTCCTGTTCGAGTGGGGCGTCGCGGGCGGGCGCGAGCGGTCTTTGGGAAATGGCCTGTCGCAGCCGATGCGCAACTGGCTCGATCTGCAGATCGACGCGCCCGAGGTGATCGAGGTTCTCGAAGATCTCGGCTACCCCGTCGCCCCGCCCGCGAAACGCGTCTGCCATTTCGCCTGCTACATGCGCGAGGGGCTGTTCGACCTTTACCGTCAAGTGCTGCGCCAGCCCGACCGACTGCCGCTTCCCTTTCTCGCCGAAGCACTACCTAAGGCGCAAGACCCCCGCTGGTCGCGCCTGTTTGCGCGTCCGCGCACACCGGGTTTCGCCTTGCCCTCGTTCCAGCGTGCGGCAAAGTAGAGCGGAACCTGCCGCCTAACCTGACGGAGACCCCATGATCGACCTCTATTTTTGGCCCACGCCGAACGGCTGGAAAATTTCCATCGCGCTCGAAGAGATGGGCCTGCCCTACGAGACCCACCTGGTGAATATCGGCAAGGGCGAGCAATTCGAGCCGGAATTTCTGAAAATCTCGCCCAACAACCGGATGCCCGCGATCATCGACCGCGACGGCCCGGATGGCGAACCTGTCTCGATCTTCGAAAGCGGCGCGATCCTGCAATATCTCGCCCGCAAGACCGGCCAGTTCTACGGCGAGACCGAGCGCGACCGGATCGCGGTCGACGAATGGCTGTTCTGGCAGGTCGGCGGGCTGGGCCCGATGGCCGGTCAGGCGCACCATTTCCTGAAATACGCGCCCAAGCTGGAGCCGTCGCAGGACCTGCCCTATGCGAAGGATCGCTACCGCGCCGAAACCGGGCGGCTTTATGGCGTCATGGACCGCCGTCTCGCCGAGACCCGCTACCTTGCCGGCGATTTCTACTCGATCGCGGATATGGCGTCCTGGGGCTGGGCCTCGCTCTGGGAAGGGCAGGAGCAGACGCTCGACGACAAACCGAACCTGAAGCGCTGGCTGGACGAGGTCGGCGACCGCCCGGGCGTCAAAGCGGGCCGGGCCCTGTCTGCCGATGAGCGCAGCGACAATTCGAGCCGCGAAGCGCAGAAGCATCTCTTCAAGCGCTGAACGCCAGACCCAAGACATGAAAAAGGGCGCCTCACCGGGCGCCCTTTTACTTTGGTCGATCGGGACCGGATCAGTTGATCGTCAGGTCCAGCGTGATCTCGCAGTTCAGAAGCTTCGAGATCGGGCAGCCTTCCTTGGCGCCCTCGGCCGCCTTGCGGATGGCCTCCTCGTCGCCAGTACCTTTCACGATCGAGGTCAGCGCGGATTTCTTCACCGCGAAGCCATCGCCCTCCTTGTCGAGCGAGATTTCCGCCTTGGTGTCGATCACGACATCCGAGACGCCTGCCTGCTCGAGCTGAAGCGACAGCGCCATCGAGAAGCAGGACGCGTGAGCCGCGCCGATCAATTCCTCGGGATTCGAACCGGGCTCATCTTCGAACCGGGTGTTGAAACCGTAGGGCTGCGACTTCAGCGCGCCGCTCTCGGTCGAAATCGTGCCTTTGCCGCCCTTGATGGTGCCTTCCCAATGGGCCGATGCGTGCTTGCGGATCATGAATCCCTCCTATGCGTTGCATTCGCGGAGACAACGAGACGGAAGGCCAGTTGTTCCGCCTCAGCGCCCGCGCCCCACCAGCCTATCATATTCCTGAATGGCGAAGCGGTCTGTCATCCCGGCCACGTAATCGAGCACGACCCGCGCCAGCGCCTGCTTCGATTCGGGCCGCGTGCAGTCGCCGCCGAGGATGCGCGCGCGGGAGACTTCCTCCTGCCATTCCTCGGGCAGAAGCTCCGGGCGTTCCATGAACAGCGGGAACAGCGCGTTGATCATTTCGGTCACGCGCTTGCGCTCCACCACCACGGAGGGCGCGCGATACATGCGCTCGAACAGGAATTGCTTGAGCACCTTGAGGCTTTGATAAAGCGGCTTCGAGAAGCGGATGATCGGCCCGTCCATCTGACGGATATCGTCGACCGATTGCGGGCCGAGCGAGGTCAGCCGGTTCTCGGCCACCGCGATCACGTCTTCGACCATCACGCCGAAGACCCGGCGCAGCGCCTCGTGCTGGCGGCGCGTGCGGTCGAGACCGGGATGCAGCTTGTCCACCTCGGCGAAACAGGCTTCGATTACCGGCAATTCGCACAGATCGTCCTCGTCGAAGAGCCCCGCACGCAGGCCGTCATGCAGATCGTGGTGGTTATAGGCCACGTCATCGGCCACCGCCGCCACCTGCGCCTCGGCAGAAGCATTGGTCTCCAGCTCCAGATCCCAGGCCGCATCGACCTCGGCCAGCGCATAGGGCAGCTCCTCACGGCTCGGGAAGCTGTGCGAGCCGCCCTTATCGGAAATCGCAGGGCCGTTGTGCTTGGCGATGCCTTCCAGCGTCTCCCAGGTCAGGTTCAGCCCGTCGAAGCCCGCGTAATGCTTCTCCAGCTTTGTCACGATCCGCAGCGCCTGCGCATTGTGATCGAAGCCCCCATAGGGCTTCATCAGCTCGGCCAGCGCGTCCTCGCCGGTATGCCCGAAGGGCGGATGGCCCAGATCATGCGCCAGCGCCACCGCTTCGGCCAGATCGGTGTTCAGCCCCAGCGTCCCCGCGATGGTGCGCGCCACCTGCGCCACCTCGATCGTGTGGGTCAGGCGCGTGCGGTAATAATCGCCCTCATGTTCGACGAAGACCTGCGTCTTGTGCTTGAGCCGTCGGAAGGCCGAAGAATGGATAATCCGGTCCCGATCGCGCTGGAACGGCGAGCGGAAAGTGGACATGCTTTCGGGGTGAAGCCGCCCGCGGCTCTCGCCGGGCTGGCAGGCATAGGGCTTGAGCACTGGTAAAACCTCGTCTTGTCGGCACGCTTCGGCCCTCCTATATCTCGGATGTGACGGAAATACAGGCCCCGTGGGGTCAGGAAGGCCAATCCGATGCAACTCCCTCCGAAAGTGACCGAGCGCGCCTTTGCGCGTCTGGCGGAAATCAATGAAGGTCGCGAAGCGCCGCAAGCGCTGCGCGTGGCCGTCGAGGGCGGCGGCTGTTCCGGTTTTCAGTATGATATCAAGCTCGAAGAGACGCCTGCGGGCGACGACATCGTGCTAGAAGGCGCGGGCCAGAAGGTCCTGATCGACCCGGTCTCGCTGCCATTCCTCGAGAACGCCACGATCGACTTCACCGAAGAACTGATCGGCGCGCGTTTCGTGATCGAGAACCCGAATGCATCCAGCTCCTGCGGCTGCGGCGTCTCCTTCGCGATGTAACGATGCAGGCGATGCGCCCTGCCAGATGGCGCATCCTCGCTTCCTCTTGATATAAATATCCCCGCCGGAGGCTCCCCCCCCTTCGGCGTCACTCCTCCAGTGGCAATTCGCGAAAATCGAACCCGTCTTCCAGCGTCGGCTTGATCACATCGAAATAGGGCGAGAGATCGAAATCGCGCGGCGTAAACAGCGACGAGTGCCGGATATGCAGGATCTCGCCCTGACTGTCGGCGCTGCCCATCTCGATATCGGGCAGGATCGGATAGTGGACCGCGTGAAACGCCTCCGCGATCACGGTCGAACAGATTGCCCGCGTCGGATCGCCCGATCCCAAAGCCAGCATCCGCCGCCGAAACCGATGCGGCACAGGCGGGCGCGGTAGCAGATACCGCACGAGGTCGATCACGTTTTTCAGATCGTATTGCCGCCCGACGGCGCTCTGCATGTAATCGATCACCTCTTCGATCCGGTCGTGCCCAAGCCCCACGGGGCGGCAGATACGCGTGTTGAGATGCGCATAGGCCGCAAGCCCCGCGATCCGCACGCCTGCCTCCAGATCGGCCTCGATCAGTTCGCCACCGGGCGGGCCACCGGAATAGAAAGCCGCATGCGACCATGTGGAATGGGTGAGATATTTGATCGCCGCCGATATCCGCCGATCGCCCTCGACCAGAAGCACATCGCCGGGACGCAGCGTGGCGCGTAGCGCGCGGGTCGGGATCACGCCGAAGGGTTGGTAGAAGCGGGTCTGCTTTTGCAGAAACCGCGCCATTCTCTTGCCGGATACCCGAGACAGCTGCGCCATGATCTCCTCCTTGCTCAGAGGTAGGTCCGGCGCGCACTGCTGCACAGCTCAGGCGCAGAGATGTGATTTTTGTTAAGTGGCGCGCGATGCGCCTGCGCTTATTTCGGCGGCAGCGGACCGCCCATATCGAGCCCGGTATCCATCGCCGCCGCGCGCGCCTTCTCGATCCGCGCCCAAAGGGTGGGGTCTTCCTCGCCTTGCGGCCAGACGCCCGTCAGCGCAAAGCGGAAACGCGCGGAATGGCGCGCCTCGCGCTCGAGCCGGTCGATGAACTCCGCGCCATGTTCCGCCACCAGATCCTCCAGCGGCCCGGCGGCAAGCATCACCACCTGCCAGATCGTCGTGGCCCCCGTCAGCGCCTTGCGGATGAAGGTCCAGAGCACCTCGGGATATTCGCGCAGTTCGAAGACACAGAGCACCGACCACGGGAAGTCCTCGCCCTCGGGCTCCTCGGCATTGTCGGCCAGCCACAGATCGACCAGCGCCTCGACCGTGCGCACGTCTTCCGGCGCGCTGGCCTCGTTGCATAGGATCGAGACGAGTTCGGGGGGAAGGGGGGTGGTCATATAAAGTTCTTCTCTTCTCGCGCATAGCTACACTCGTATCCGAGATAGCGAAGTTATTCACAGTTAAAAGTCGGTTTTCGATAACCGGTAACGACCCAGTCTTTTCCATTTGGCTTTGCCAGCAGCGTGTAGACGCAGGTTTTGCTGTAGGGAACCCAGTTCGTTTGGCTACCTGAGACGGTCGCCATTCCGGCAGGCCCATAAACGGTCGAGGTCGTCGGTGTCACAATTGGAACCGCGCCGGAATCTGACATTTTCCACTGATAGGCCCTCGACCCATCCGGCAGATCAAGGACGTTCATAGGTGGCCCGTAATCCAACACCGGTTCCGATATCGATTTGCCGACATAGGAGTCCATAATCTGTGAGGCACACCCAGACAAAACCACAAAAAAGGTAATCAAAAATCTCTTCATCTCAGCACCGCAGTTAGGAATTAACAAAACCACCGTAACACTAAGACTTTTGAGTCCAGTAGATTATTTACTGCATCATTTCCTTGGTCGCCGACAGCGTCACGCCCTCATAGTCGCGCTCGACCCGGTCGATGTCCCATTGCAGGCGCGTGAGGAACACCACGTCGCCGTCATGATCATAGGAGATGTGCTGCTTGTTGGCGTTGACAAGCTTCTCGACCGCCGCCTTGTCGCCCAGCACCCAGCGGGCGGAGGTGAATTGCGAGGCCTCGAACCGCACGGGGATGCCGTATTCCTGCTCGATCCGGCTCGCCAGCACCTCGAATTGCAGCGCGCCGACGACGCCCACGATGAAGCCCGAGCCGATCGCGGGCTTGAACACTTTCGCAGCGCCCTCTTCGGCGAATTGCATCAGCGCCTTTTCCAGATGCTTGCCCTTCATCGGGTCGGTCGCGCGCACCGATTGCAGCAGTTCCGGCGCAAAGCTCGGGATGCCGGTGAAGCGCAGCGCCTCGCCTTCGGTCAGCGCGTCACCGATGCGCAATTGCCCGTGGTTCGGAATACCGATGATATCGCCGCCCCAGGCCTCTTCCGCCAGTTCGCGGTCGGCGGCGAGGAACAGGACCGGGTTCGATACGGCCATCTGCTTTTTCGAGCGCACATGCAGCAGCTTCTGCCCGCGGGTGAAATGCCCCGAGACGAGGCGCACGAAGGCCACGCGGTCGCGGTGCTTGGGGTCCATGTTCGCCTGCACCTTGAAGACGAAGCCCGCGACCTTCTTCTCCTCGGGCGCCACATCGCGCTCGGCGGATTTGAAAACCTCCGGCTCGGGGCCGAATTCGCCGATCCCGTCCATCAATTCCTTCACGCCGAAGCTGTTGATCGCCGAGCCGAACCAGATCGGCGTCAGGTGTCCCTCAAGGAAGCTCTGGCGGTCGAAGGCGGGCAGCAGCTCGCGCGCCATCTCGACCTCTTCTTTCAGCTTTTCGAGCTGGTCGGCGGGCACATGCTCGGCCAGTTTCGGGTCGTCCAACCCGCTGATCTTGATCGATTCCGCCACCTTGTTGCGGTCGGCGCGATCCATTAGCTCCAGCCGGTCGTGCAGCATGTCATAGCAACCGAGGAAATCCCGGCCCATCCCGATCGGCCAGGACGCAGGCGCCACGTCGATCGCGAGGTTTTCCTGAATCTCGTCGATGATCTCGAACGTATCCCGGCTCTCGCGGTCCATCTTGTTACAGAAGGTCAAGATCGGCAGGTCGCGCAGACGGCAGACCTCAAACAGCTTGCGCGTCTGGCTCTCCACGCCCTTCGCCCCGTCGATCACCATGATCGCCGCGTCGACCGCCGTCAGCGTCCGGTAGGTGTCTTCCGAGAAATCCGAGTGGCCGGGCGTATCGACGAGATTGTAGCGGAACTCGCGATACTCGAAGGACATGGCCGAGGCCGAGACCGAAATCCCGCGGTCCTGTTCCATCTTCATGAAGTCCGAACGCGTCCGTCGCGCCTCGCCCTTGGCACGCACCTGTCCCGCCATCTGAATGGCGCCGCCGAAAAGCAGGAACTTCTCGGTCAAGGTGGTCTTGCCCGCATCCGGGTGCGAGATGATCGCAAAGGTGCGGCGACGGGCGATTTCGGGCGGGAGCGCGGGACGGTTCATCATGCGCGCTCGTTTAGCCTGCCCGCGCGCGCCTTGCAATCGCGGCGATGGGGGGCGCCGGGGTTGTCATGCAGAGGGGGGGGCTCCGCCCCCGCGCTGACGCGCTCCCCCGGGATATTTTGACCAAGGCGAAGTGCAATCCCGCGTGGCCTTCCTCTTGGCGGAAATATCCCGGGGGTGAATTGGCGCAGCCAAGAGGGGGCAGCGCCCCCTCGCTCCGTCTGGTTTAGCTCACCAGACCCGGCACCGGCAGCCCGGCCGATTGCCAGAGCAGCACGAAATTCAGCCCCAGCACGATGAGCGCGCCCAGTACGGCGAACCAAAACAGCGGCCCGCGCAAGGCGAACTTGCCCATGATGTCGCCGCGCCGCGCGAAGATCAGCAGCGCGATCATCGGGACGGGCAGGGCGATCGACAGCACCACCTGGCTCATCACCAGCGCATCGGTCGTGTTCACCCCAAGCCAGACGACGACGAAGGCGGGCGCCATCGTGATGACCCGGCGCAGCCAGACCGGGATACGACGGCGGATGAAGCCCTGCATGATCATCTGCCCCGCCATCGTGCCGACGACTGAGGAAGAAACCCCCGAGGCGATCAGCGAGGTCAGGAAGGCTGCGGCCGCGAATCCGCCCAAGAGCGGCGTCAGCGTGTGATAGGCGGTCTCGATCTCGGCCACTTCGGAATGCCCGCTATGGAAGGCCGAGGCCGCCATGATCACCATCGCCATATTGACCATCCCCGCGATCGCGAGCGCGATGATCACCTCGCGGTTGGAGAACTTCAGCAGCCGCGCCTTTTGCACCGGATCACGCGTCAGGGCGCGGTTCTGCGTCAGGCCGGAATGGAGGAAAATCGCATGCGGCATCACGGTCGCACCGATGATGCCCACCGAGATCGTCAGCGCCGTCGCATCGGGCATCGAGGGGGCGAACATCCCCGCGACGGCCCCGGACCAGTCGACCGGCGCCACGAACATCTCGGCGAGGTAGCACGCCCCGATCAGCGCCACGAGCGCGCCGATCACGATCTCCATCGGGCGGAAACCGCCGCGCTCGAACATCAAGATTGCATAGGTGACGACGGCGGTGACACCCATCCCCCAGATCAGCGGCCAGCCGAACAGTAGCGAAAGCCCCAACGCGCCGCCCAGAAACTCTGCCAAATCGGTCGCCATGGCGGCGATCTCCGAGACGATCCACATCGCGATCGTCACGGGTTTCGAGAAATTCTCGCGCGACAGCTCCGCGAGGTTCTTGCCGGTGACGATGCCCACGCGCGCCGAGATCGCCTGAAACAGCATCGCGATCAGGTTCGCCCCTAGCACGACCCATAGCAGAGCATAGCCATAGCCCGCGCCCGCCTGAATGTTCGTCGCGTAATTGCCCGGGTCCATATAGGCGACCGAGGCGATCACCGCCGGCCCGAAGAACAACAGATACCCGCCGCGCCGGTTGCCCGACAGCACTGCCTCCATGGCCGTGCGGGTGCGGCTCGTCATGTTTTCCTTGCGGGTCAGTTCAGTCATGGGGCCCTCGCTTATGCTGCTCCTGCGAAATGTAGCCTTGGCTACAAGATTCGCAAGTGGCTAATTTTCGTTGACAGCACAACAGGCGCCGCGCGAAGCTTTGCTTGGCATATCGGGCGTGACAGGTTATCCGGTCCGCTCTGGAAATGGTGCCCGAAAGGCCCCGACCGGTATTGAGACAAAGACCGTCAAGGCAGGCGAATGACTGACACTGACCCTTCGCAGATCAAGGGGTTCAACCGGGCCCGAGAGCGTGCGGCGCGCGCGCTTCTGGAAGACTATGTCGAGATGATCGCCGATCTGACGGCGGAATTCGGCGAGGCGCGGATCACCGAGATCGCCGCGCGACTCGGGGTGGCCCATCCGACGGCGACGAAAGCCGTGGCGCGGCTCAAACGCGAAGGGCTGGCCGTGTCGCGGCCCTATCGCGGGGTGTTCCTGACGGAGACCGGGGAGGCGCTGGCCGATCAGGTGCGCGAACGCCACCGGACCGTCGTGGCCCTGTTGCGCGCCGTGGGCGTGCCGGAAGAGGTCGCGGAGATTGACGCCGAAGGGATCGAGCACCATGTCTCCTCCCGCACGCTGGAGGCGTTCGAGGCTTTCCTTGCGTCAAAGGCTGGAAAATAGCTCCGACAGCCGCTCGGCCTCGCCCGCAAGACCCCAGGGCGGGTTCACGATGAACATCCCCGAGCCGATCATGCCGTGGCCCTCGCGGGCGGGCGGGAATCGCACCTCATGGCTCAGCGCGTCGGGGAAATCGCGGCGCAGGGTGCGGACCATCGTTTCGTGTGCGCCCGAGGCCAGCATCGGATACCAAAGCGCTATGATGCCGACGTTCCATTTTTTCGCGATATGGCCGATCAGCTTCGGCATCGCCGTGTAGTCGGCCTTCTCCTCGAAGCTCGGATCGATCAGCATCATCCCGCGACGCGGGGTTGGGGGCGTCAGCGCCAGCGCCATCTCGCGCCCGTCGGCTTTGTGCAGGACCGCGCCGCTTCGCCGCGTGGCCGTGCGCAGGGCGGCAAACTCCTGCGGGTGCAGTTCGCAAAGCTGAATCGTGTCCATCGGCCGCAACAGCGCCTGCGCCACCAAAGGCGAACCTGGATAAGCTTGCGCGCCGTGCTGCGCACGCACAGCAGCCAGCGCGCGCATATAGGGATGATCGGGTGCGAACCAGCCCAAGCCTTCTACCCGCGTAATCCCGGCCGCTGCCTCGCCGGTCTTCGCGGCCTCCGCCCCGTCGAGCGCGTAAAGCCCGCGCCCGGCATGGGTTTCGAGATAGCTTAGCGGCTTGTCCTTGCGCGTCAGGTAATCGAGCGCAGACGCAAGCAGCGCGTGCTTGTGCACATCGGCCAGATTTCCGGCGTGATAGGCGTGTTGGTAAGACAGCATCGGTTCGGTCTCCTTGCGCCCTTCCTGCCGGTCGGCGCGCGCGAGGGCAATGCTCTTCTTCTCGAGAGAAATATCCCGGGGGCGCGCGAAGCGTGCGGGGCAGAGCCCCTCCATCGGGTCAGCTTGGGAGAGAGTAAAAGAAAACGGCGGCGCCCAGGGAGGAGGAGGGGCGCCGCCGTCTCTTTTCTGCCGTCAGGTCTCAGGGAGGAGGAGAGAGACCCTTCGGCACTGTCGACACCGCTTCAGGGAGGAGGAGGAAGCGGCGTCACACCCTCGGGTCCAGGGAGGAGGAGAGGACCCTCGGTATTTTGTGGCGGCACCCTCAGGGAGGAGGAGGAGAGTGCCGCCGAAACGATCGGCCCAGGGAGGAGGAGAGGGCCTTTCGTATCAGTTTGGGCCTGTCGGCCCGGATATCAAGTGCTGCACTGCAGCATGCGACAGCCTGTCGCAGCTTTCCGCCGGTGATAGGCGGCGACCTCAGGGAGGAGGAGAGAGGTCGCCGCCTGCTCGGCGCGGATCTCTCAGGGAGGAGGAGAGAGAGATCCGGGCAGCTCGGATCCGGCATCGCGGCGTCGCGCCGCTTGGGGCCGGTATGTTTGGTGTGGCGGCGCTCTCAGGGAGGAGGAGAGAGAGCGCCGCCGCAGTCCTGAGCCCCAGGGAGGAGGAGAGGGGCTCGGGAAGCGAATTACTTGCCGTATGCGGCCTCGTAGGCCACGCGGGTGATCATCGAGCTGTGCAGCCCGAGGTCGTTCAGCTCGCGGCTGTTGAGCGAGCGCAGTTCGTTGAGCGTCTGGCGATACACCTTGCGGCGGGCCAGGGCTTCGGTCAGTTTCGATTTCAGCGCGGCGAAGCCGCCTTCGTTCAGTTGGATGTCTTGTACGAGTGCCATCGTTTTAGCCTCATCTATCTACTTGCGAGGGCCGCTGCCGGTTCCAGCTTGTCGGCCCGAATTCGTTACTTCGTGTTCCGTCGTTGGGCTAAAGATGGCGCTAATGCTGCGACTGCACAATGCCGGGAAGCCTCATTGCCGCCATGCAGAAAATGCATGAATGATTCTGACCCATTTTCGAGACGCAGACGCAAGATATGTGCGCTTGCCTTGGGGCGTTTGGGGGATTCCTGACCATTTGGGCAGTTCTCGACTTGAACTGCGCGGCAAAAACGCCACAGTTCCGGCCAAATCACGAGCAGTCGGGACGATGACGGACCCGGGAATGGAGGAATCTGCATGGCTCTGAGCAAGGAAACGGTTCTTGCGACGTTGCAATCGGTAGAAGTGCCGGGCGGCGGGACCGCGATCAGCCGCGATCTCGTGCGCGCGCTTGCGGTGCAAGACGGCGTGGTACGCTTCGTGCTCGAAGGCGCGCCGCAGCCTGAACTGGAAGCGATGCGCCCCACGCTGGAAGCGGCGATCAAGGCGCTTCCCGAGGTGACGAGCGTGACGGTAGTGGTGCCCGCGGGCGCGCCGCGCGGTCTTGGCGGCACCGCTCAGCAATCGCAACAGCGCGGCCCCGCGATCGGCGGCCATCCCAAGCCCCAGCAAGGCCCGCAAAAAGTGCCGGGTGTGAAAAAGATCATCGCCGTGGGGTCGGGTAAGGGCGGTGTCGGCAAATCCACTGTCGCGTCGAACCTCGCTGTGGCGCTGACTCGCGCGGGCAAGAAGGTCGGTCTGCTCGACGCGGATATCTATGGTCCCTCGCTGCCGCGCATGATGGGTGCGAGCAAGCGGCCCGCCTCGCCGGACGGCCAGACGATCCTGCCGCTGCAGGCGCATGGCGTCACGCTGATGTCGGTCGGTCTCATGCTAAAAGAGAGCGAGGCGGTTATCTGGCGTGGCCCGATGCTGATGGGCGCGATGCAGCAGATGCTGTTCCAGGTGAAATGGGACGAATACGGCCCGCTCGACGTGCTTTTGATCGATCTGCCGCCGGGGACGGGGGATGTGCAGCTCACGCTGTGCCAGAAAACCGAGCTGGACGGGGCGATCATCGTCTCCACCCCGCAGGATGTCGCGCTGCTCGATGCGAAGAAGGCGATCGACATGTTCCAGCGGCTGAAGACGCCGATCCACGGGCTGGTCGAGAACATGTCTTCTTATGTCTGCCCCAATTGCGGTCACGAGGCGCATCTCTTCGGGCATGGCGGGGTCGCTGCGGAAGCCAAAGCGCTCGGGCTGCCCTTCCTCGGGGCGCTGCCCGTCGATCTGGATGTGCGGCTCGCCGGCGATGCGGGCACCCCGGTCGCGGCGGGCGAGGGGCCGGCGGCCGAGGGCTATGCCGCTCTTGCGCAGGGGCTGGTCGACCGCGATCTGCTCTGACCTCGGGACCAAGGTCACATTTGGAAAGGCGCCCGATCCGGGCGCCTTTTTTCTGGTCACAGGGGCGTTATGGGAAATCATGGCACCTTTCATGGAACTTCACGGGAGCGTAGAAGGCATGTGAGCGGAGATTCGCCATGATACTGGGCGGAATCACGCGCGCTTCACGCGCCCTCGCGCAAAATCACCCTGTAGTGAGCGCTGAAATCAGTGGTGTCGTGGGTTCAAATTGCGGCTCAAAAACCACAGGTTCCGCATTAATGGAAATTTTTTGGGATTTTACGGGAATCTCTGACGGCTCCGGTTTTTCTACCATATATAGTAAACTGCCGTCATGCTTGCGCTAGGTGTGGTCTGATTTCGGCACAACACCTTGTAATGGAGTCTCTTCTCGAACAACATATGCCCAGTATTCGGCAACTTTTTTCTTGCGTGCCATGAATTCCCATGTCATCCCTAATTCATCGGAAGCGAAGACAAATAGAGGCACTAAGACCTCACGGCGAAATGCAGGTTTCATACAGGCCATCGCTTCACGAAAACAAAGAGATCCGGCGCGCGAGCGAGCAGATATCCCCATCCCCCCAGGTGGCGCGTGCAGTCGGACATACCCAGTAATGGGAACGAGGGCGGCGGATTGGGCAGTGGCAGCAGCCCAATCCGCTGTTTTCATTTCGGGCCCCGCCCGGCGGGACAGGTGATAGGAGCGCGCTTTGGCGGGCATGTTCATAGGCGAATACACCTTCAAGGTGGACAGTAAGGGTCGCGTGTCGATCCCCGCGCTGTTTCGTCGTGAGCTGGAAGAGGGTGACCCCGAGCGCCCGAACAAAGATCGCCCCCGCATGGTCATCGTCTACGGCGCCGACACCCAGAAAATGCTCCAGATCTACACGCAGGCCGCTTTCGAGGCGCTGGCCGCCGATATCGCGGCGCTGCCGCGCGGTTCGAAACAGCGCACGATCCTGCAGCGGATGGTTTTGTCCAAATCGCACCCGACCGAAGTCGATCCCGATGGCCGCCTGGTTCTCCCGGCGGCTTTGCGCACGAAGATCGGTCTCGACAAGGAGGCCTATTTCTCCGGCGTGGGCGAGACTTTCGAGATCTGGAACCCCGAGACCTTCGCCGCTGCCGATGAAGCCAATATCGATCAGTGGATCGAGGAGCAGGGCGAAGATTTCGACCCGCTCAGCCTATTGTCGCAGGGGTGAGCCATGACGGATCGGGACGCCCTGCCAGACGCCCCCCACGTCCCGGTATTGCTGCGGCCGCTCCTTCGGGCGGTCGCGCCTGTCTCCGGGACTTGGCTTGACGGAACCTTCGGCGCGGGCGGCTATGCGCGCGGATTGCTGGAGGCGGGCGCCGACAAGGTGATCGGGGTCGACCGCGACCCGGCCGTGTTCGAGATGGCCGAAGCGTGGCGCGGCGAGTATGGCGACAGGCTGGAACTGGTCGAAGGCACGTTCTCCGAACTCGATACCTATAGCGACGAATTGCTCGACGGGGTGGTGCTGGATCTCGGCGTCTCCTCGATGCAGCTCGATCAGGCGGATCGCGGCTTTTCCTTCATGCGCGACGGGCCGCTCGATATGCGGATGTCGCAGGAAGGGCCCTCGGCGGCCGATCTGGTAAACGAGACGGACGAGGCCGAACTCGCGGATATCCTGTACCAATATGGCGAAGAGCGCGCCTCGCGCCGGATCGCCAAGGCCATTGTCGAGGCGCGCAAGGTTCAGCCGTTCGAGACCACGCAGCAGCTGGTCAAAGTGATCGAGCGTTGCCTGCCGCGTCCGAAACCGGGGCAGAGCCATCCCGCCACGCGCAGCTTTCAGGGTCTGCGCATCGCGGTAAACGACGAATTCGGCCAGCTCATCGAGGGGCTGGAAGCCGCCGAGCGCGCGCTGAAACCCGGCGGGCTTCTGGCCGTGGTCAGCTTCCATTCGCTCGAAGACCGGGTGGTGAAGCGTTTCTTCGCGGCGCGCTCGTCGACGGGCGGGGGTGGTTCGCGCCACGCGCCGGTTCAGCAAACCCTTGATCCCGCGTTTGAGATTACCGTCAAAGGCGACGGGCCCGACGCAGAGGAGCTGGCTGAAAATCCGCGTGCACGCTCGGCCCGGCTTCGGGTGGGGCGGCGCACGAATTCGCCCGCCGGCAAGGCCGATCGCACGCAGCTGGGGCTTCCGAAGCTCGTCACCGGGGAAAAGAAGGGGAAACGCCGTTGAGACTGCTTGCCTATCTTGCCGCCTCCGCCTGTGTCCTCGCGCTCGCCTTCTGGGCCTATCACGTCAACTACGACACGCAGGACCGGATCGACGAGCTGCGCGACCTCAACCGCGAAATCGCCTCGCTCAACGAGGGGCTGTCCGTGCTCAACGCCGAATGGGCCTATCTCAACCGCCCGCAGCGGCTGCGCGAACTGGTCAATCTCAACTTCACCTCGCTGCGTCTCCTGCCGATGACGCCCGAGCAGTTCGGGACCGTGGCGCAGATCGCCTATCCGACGCCGCAGGCCGATGATGCCGATGCGTCGGGCACCGATTTGTCCGGCCTGTCCGACCCGATCGAGGTCAAGGCCGATCCTGAGGGAGGGAACTGATGCGCACGCCCCTTCGTCCGCTTGCCCGTATCCTTGACGCCCGCGAAAAAGGCGAGAACCCCGACGCGATCGAACGCGAGAACCGCCGTCTGCGCGGCGAGGCCACTCGTGACAAGGCCCGTCAAAGCGCCGAGGGCCGCCTGCTGGTCATGTCGGTGATCTTCCTCGCGGCCTTCCTGACGGTGGGCCTGCGCATGGGTTCCTTCGCCGCCGCGCGCCCCGAAGAGCCGCAGACCGATTCCACGACCGAGCAGATCCACGCCCAACGCGCCGATATCGTCGACCGCAAGGGCAGGGTGCTCGCGACCAACCTGCTGACCCACTCGCTCTATGCGCAGCCGCCGATGATGATCGACCCGCTGGGCACCGTGGACAAGCTGGTGAAGATCTTCCCCGATCTCGACCGCGACCGGCTGAAGAAGGATTTCACCGGTCATCGCAAATTCGTCTGGATCAAGCGCCGCATCAGCCCCGAGCAGATGCAGGCAGTCCATGATATCGGCGATCCCGGCCTTCTGTTTGGCCCGCGCGAGATGCGGCTTTATCCCAACGGCCACCTCGCCTCGCATATCCTTGGCGGCGCGCGCTACGGCACGGAGGGCGTGAACTCCGCCGAGATCCTCGGCGTGGCCGGGATCGAGAAGGAATATGACAAGTGGCTGCGCGATCCGGCCAATGGTGGGCAGCCGCTGAAGCTCTCGCTCGATCTGACCGTGCAGTCCGCGCTCGAAGACGTGCTCTCGGGAGGCATGAAGCTGATGAATGCCAAGGGTGCGACGGCGGTGCTGATGAAGGTCCGCACCGGCGAGATCGTCGCCATGGCGAGCCTGCCCGATTTCGACCCCAATGACCGGCCCGCCCCGCTTCTGAAGGGCGACCCCTCCGACAGCCCGCTGTTCAACCGCGCGGTTCAGGGGATGTACGAGCTGGGCTCCACCTTCAAGATCTTCGCGGTCAGCCAGGCGATGCAGGACGGTCTGGTCACGCCCGAGACGATGATCGACACCAAGGGCCCGCTGCGCTGGGGCAAGTTCCGCATCCACGATTTCCACAATTACGGCAAGCAGTTGTCGGTTACGGATGTGATCGTGCACAGCTCGAATATCGGCACTGCGCGGATCGTCCAGAAGATCGGCCCCGAGAAGCAGCGCGAATTCCTCGGCAAGCTGGGCCTTCTGGAGCCCTCGCCGGTGGAGCTGATCGAGGCGCCGACGGGCCGACCGATTCTGCCGAAAAACTGGTCGGAGCTTTCGGCGATGACCATCGGCTACGGCCACGGTCTCTCCGACAGCCCGCTGCAGCTCGCAACGGCCTATGCGACGATCGCGAATGACGGGCGGCGCGTGCTGCCGACGCTGATCGCCAAAGGCGGTCCGCGCAAGCCGCATAAACAGGAATTCGGGGCTCCCGAAGGCACGCAGGTCGTCTCTCCGGCGGTGGCCCGCAAGGCGCTGGCGATGATGCGCGCCGTGGTGACGCGCGGCACGGCGAGCTACGGCAATGTCGCGGGCTATCAGGTCGCGGGCAAGACCGGCACCGCCGACAAGCCCGATCCGCAGGGCGGTTATTACGACAAGAAGGTGATCTCGACCTTCGCGGGCGTCTTCCCGGTGACCAACCCCGAATATGTGCTGGTTCTCACGCTGGACGAGCCGACGGATACCTCCGGCGACACGCCGCGCCGCACCGCAGGCTGGACCGCCGTGCCGGTCGCGGCCGAGACGATCCGCCGTGTCGCGCCGCTTCTGGGCCTGCGCCCCGAACCGACCACGCCCGACACGCTCGACGGCATCAGCCTCGTCAAGAAAGACTGACCTTTCCGGGCTGTCGGCGGGCCTCACGCCACGCGCATGAACTCGCGCAAAGAGACCGGGGGAAGGGCCTGTCGCCTTGACCTCGCAGACGCGTCGCCGGATAAGTGCGGCAAGCTGAATGAAGGACGGATACGATGGCTGCGGGCACCAAAATGCTGAGCGAATTGGGGCTGACGCCGCTGCAAGGCGCAGACTGCGCGATCTCGGGGCTGTCGGTCGACAGTCGGCAGGTCAAGCCGGGCCATCTTTTCGCGGCGCTGCCGGGCACGCAGATCCACGGGGCCGAGTTCATCCCTTACGCTTTGCGCATGGGCGCGGCCGCCGTTCTGACCGATCGCGCAGGCGAGAAGGCCGCGCGCGAGGCGCTCGAAGGCACCGACACCGCCATCGTCATCACGCAAGATCCGCGTCAGGCGCTGGCCTTCGCTGCGGCGCTGTGGTTCGAGCGTCAGCCCGAGACCCTGATCGCGGTGACCGGCACCAACGGCAAGACCTCCGTGGCCACCTTCACCCGCCAGATCTGGCAGCTCATGGGGTTCGAGGCCGCGAATATCGGCACGACCGGCGTGGAAGGCAGCTATTCCGCCCCGTCGCCGCATACCACGCCCGAGCCGATCACCCTGCATCGCCTGCTGTCGGATATGGCGGCCGTCGGTGTGACCCATGCCGCGATGGAGGCCTCGTCGCACGGGCTGGCGCAGCGGCGGCTGGATGGCGTGACGCTCTCGGCGGCTGCATTCACGAATTTCACGCAAGATCACCTCGATTATCACGCGAGCTTCGAGGAGTATTTCGCGGCCAAGGCCGGGCTCTTCACCCGTGTCCTGCCCGAAGACGGGGCGGCGGTGATCAATCTCGACGATCCCAAGGGCGAGGAACTGGCGCGCTATATCACCGCGCGCGGTCAGGAGTTGATCGGCATCGGCCATACCGAGCAATGCGAAATGCAGATCCTCGGCCAGCGGTTCGATGCGACCGGGCAGGATGTGCGCTTCTCGTGGGAAGGCTGGACGCAGATGACCCGCCTGCCGCTGATCGGCGGGTTCCAGGCGATGAACGTGCTCACGGCAGCGGCGCTCGCCATCGCTTGTGGCGCGGACCCCGAGGACGTCTTCGCGACCCTGCCGAAGCTCTCCACCGTGCGCGGGCGGATGCAACTGGCCGCCACCCGCGACAATGGCGCGACGGTTTTCGTCGATTACGCCCATACGCCCGACGCGGTGCAGACCGCGCTCAAGGCGCTGCGCCCGCATGTGATGGGCCGCCTGATCGCCATCGTCGGCGCGGGCGGCGATCGTGACGCGACCAAGCGCCCGCTGATGGGGCAGGCGGCGGCTGAGAACGCCGATATCGTCATCGTCACAGACGACAACCCGCGCTCCGAAGATCCCGCGACGATCCGCGCCGCCGTGCTGGAAGGCGCGCCCAAGGCGATGGAAGTGGGCGACCGGGCCGAGGCGATCCTGCGCGGCGTCGATCTGCTGCAGCCGGGCGATGCACTGCTGGTGATGGGCAAGGGCCATGAGAGCGGGCAGATCATCGGCTCGGATACCTATCCGTTCGACGATGCCGAGCAGGCTTCGGTCGCTGTCGCCGCGCTGGACGGGAAAATCTGATGGCCGTGCTCTGGACTTCGAGCGACGCGGCCGCAGCGACGGGTGGCGAAGCCACGCAACCGTTCGCCGCGACCGGAATTTCCATCGACACCCGGACGATCCATCCCGGCGATCTTTTCGTGGCGCTCAAGGATGTGCGCGACGGCCATGATTTCGTGCGTCAGGCCCTCGACAAGGGTGCGGCTGCGGCGCTGGTCAGCCGCATCCCCGAAGGCTGCTCAAAGGACGATCCGCTGCTGATCGTGGATGACGTACTCGCAGGCCTAGAGGCTTTGGGGCGGGCAGGGCGCGCACGTGCGCGGGCCCGCGTGCTCGCCGTGACCGGTTCGGTCGGCAAGACGTCGAGCAAAGAGATGCTGCGCGCCGTCCTCTCCGCCCAAGGCACCGTCCACGCCGCCGAGGCGAGTTTCAACAATCACTGGGGCGTCCCGATCACGCTGGCACGTCTGCCGCAGGATGCCGATTTTGCCGTGATCGAGATCGGTATGAGCAACCCGGGCGAGATCGCGCCGCTGGCGAAGATGGCGCAACCCCATGCCGCGATGATCACCACCGTCGCGCCGGCCCATCTGGCCGCTTTCGACAGCATCGAAGGCATCGCGCATGAGAAAGCGTCGATCTTCGAGGGGCTCGTCGCGGGCGGCATCGCGATCGTGCCGTCCGGCCTTGAGGTTTCCGACATTCTGCGCAAGGCGGCCCAGCAGGCCGGAACCATGGTTAGCTTCGGTCCCGAGCTGGGCTCGGATTACCGTCTGATCGATGCCCGCATCGCGGGCGATGCGACCGTGGTTCAGGCCGATCACCATGGCACGCCGATCCTGTTCAAGGTGATGACCCCGGGGCGGCATTTCGCGAATAACGCGCTCGGCGTGCTGGCCTTGGCCGAAGCCGCGGGCTGCGATCCGACCATCGCCGCGATGGATCTGGGCAACTGGCAGCCCCCCGCCGGACGCGGCCAGCGCGAGCGGGTCTATATGGATGTGGTGGACGAGGCCGAGAGCTTCGATCTCTTCGACGACGCGTTCAACGCGAACCCGGCCTCGATGTCGGCTGCGCTCGAGGTTCTGGCAGGCGCCAAGCCGCGCGACGGGGTGGGGCGCACCGCGAAAGGGCGCCGCATCGCGATCCTCGGCGACATGCTGGAGCTGGGCGACGACGAGGCGGCGCTGCACGCGGCCATCGCCGATCACCCCGCCATGGCGAAGATCGACCTCGTGCATCTCGCGGGGCCGCGCATGGCTTCGCTGCGCGAAGCGCTTCCGCGCGCCAAACGCGGCGAATGGTATGAAAAGGCGGACAAGCTGGCAGAGCGCGCCCGCCACCTGATCGACCCCGGCGACGTCGTTCTGGTCAAAGGATCCAAAGGCTCCAAGGTGAGCGTCGTCGTGAGCGTATTGAAAAAACTCGGCCAGCCCGGCGCGGCCGAGGCCCATAAGGGAAAAGACTAATGTTGTATTGGCTGACCGACTTCTCCGATGGCGGGGGCGTCTTCAACCTGTTCCGCTACATCACCTTCCGCGCGGGCGGGGCCTTCTTCACGGCGCTTCTGGTGGGGTTCATCTTCGGCCCCTGGCTGATCGGTATCCTGCGGCGCACGCAAGGCAAGGGGCAGCCGATCCGCGATGACGGGCCGGAGGGGCATATCTCCAAGGCCGGGACGCCCACGATGGGCGGCATCCTGATCCTGACGGCGCTTCTGGTGTCGACACTCCTCTGGGCACGGCTCGATAACGGCTATATCTGGGTCGTGCTGATGGTCACCTATGGCTATGCCGCGATCGGGTTCGCCGATGACTATGCCAAGGTGTCGAAGCAAAACACCAAAGGCGTCAGCAGCAAGGCGCGGCTCGCGCTCGGTTTCCTGCTCGCGCTGCTCGCGTCGCTCCTGACATGGTATCTGCACCCGTCCGATCTGGAAGGGCGGCTGTCGATCCCGTTCTTCAAGGACCTCGTGCTGAACCTCGGCTATTTCTACATCCCCTTCGCGATGATCGTGATCGTCGGCGCGGCCAATGCGGTGAACCTCACCGACGGGCTCGACGGGCTCGCGATCATGCCGGTGATGATCGCCGCGGGCACGCTGGGCGCCATCGCCTATGTCGTGGGCCGGACCGACTTCACCGAATATCTGGGCGTGCAATTCGTGCCCGGTTCGGGCGAATTGGTGATCTTCACCGCGGCGCTGATGGGCGGCGGTCTGGGCTTCCTGTGGTATAACGCCCCGCCGGCTGCGGTCTTCATGGGCGATACCGGCAGCCTCGCGCTTGGCGGCGCGATCGGCGCGATCGCGGTCTGCACCCAGCACGAGATCGTCCTCGGCATCGTGGGCGGCCTCTTCGTGGTCGAGGCGCTGTCGGTGATCATCCAAGTCGCCTATTTCAAACGCACCGGGAAACGGGTGTTCCTGATGGCTCCGATCCATCACCATTTCGAAAAGAAGGGCTGGTCGGAGCCCCAGATCGTCATCCGCTTCTGGATCATCTCGCTGATCCTCGCACTGATCGGTCTGGCGACGCTGAAAATCCGCTGAGAATTCCTTCCCGTATACCTCTTATTTAGCGCGTATGCGGGTGCGCGCGAAGTCGCAAATGGGCGTCGTGGTTCCACCGCGGCGCCCTTGGTTTACGTCAACTTTATTTGAGCGAACCAAAGCGAAATCCACTGGTTGTCTCCCCGAACCGCGACGCGAGACGTCGTAAAAGTTTTAACGAGGAGAACCCGATGACCCGCAAGTTCAACATTATTCTGTCGACGACCGCTCTCGCTGCCACGCTCTCGCTTGGCACCATCGCAAGCGCCGCAGATGGCGTGACCACCGGTGGCTCGTCCGAAAACGGCCAATACGGCCTGGTCGACTACAAGATGCAGATCGTGCCGAATGACCAGACCTCCGACGGCACCGCGCCCGCGGTCAACGTCACCTCGGGTGGCGACGTCAACAACACCGCTGGTGTCGCGGGCGAGAAAGTCGGCGCTACGATGACCGACCAGACCTCCAACGGCGAAGAGTCGATCCCCGCCGAGAACCAGTTGAACAAAGATGCCGGCATCGTCGGCAACAAGGTCCAGACCGGCGTCAACGATGCCGTCGTGTCCTCGGACGGCGCTGCGGTCGGTACGATCGAGAAAGTCATGAACATGGGCGACAGCGACGAAGTCTATGTCCGCACCGACGACACGCTCGACACGACCGTTTCGATGTTCAAGATCACCGTTCCCGCCTCGGAAGTCGGCTCGGGCAAGCTGACGCTGAATGCGAGCCTGTCGGACATTCTCTCGACGCTCGAGAAGCAGCAAGACCAGAAGTCGTAATCTAACGATCTTCGCTAGAAGACCCTTTGCGGCGCGCACGGATCCTCCCCTCCGTGCGCGCCGTTTTTGCATGTCCGGCGACTTGTGCGCTGCGTTCCCCCTTTCCCCTTCGTATTGGTTCAAATATCCCGGGGGTACGGGGGCTGGCCCCCGATAAAGAACGACGTGATAGAACGACGAAGACGCGAGGCGGCCCCGCTGCCCTTGCGCGAGGCGACAGGAGAGACCCATGATCCCGGTGCAGGGCTTTGACGGACAGAAGGTAGCGGTTCTCGGGCTCGGGCGCTCGGGTCTGGCGACGGCGGCCGCGTTGCGCGCGGGCGGGGCCGAGCCGCTGTGCTGGGACGACAGCCCCGAAGGCCGCGCCCGCGCCGAGGAAGCCGGCTATAGCTGCCGCGACCTGACGCGCCACGGCGCTTTCGAGGAGGTCGCGGCCCTGATCGTCTCGCCCGGCATTCCGCATCTCTATCCCAGGCCCAACCAGGTGATTTCGGCGGCGATGGAGGCGGGCGTGCCCGTCGATAACGATATCGGCCTGTTCTTCGCCTCCTGGGCGACCGATGATTTCATGCGCTACGATCAGGCACCGCGCACGATCTGCGTCACCGGCTCGAACGGGAAATCCACGACGACGGCGCTGATCCATCACATTCTGGAAGAGGCCGGGCGACCGACGCAGATGGCGGGCAATATCGGGCGCGGCGTGCTCGATCTGGAACCCGCCGAGAATGGCGAGGTCGTGGTGCTGGAACTGTCCTCCTATCAGACCGATCTGGCGCGCGCGCTGACGCCGGATATCGCGGTCTTCACCAATCTCTCGCCGGACCATTTGGATCGCCACGCAGGCATGGGCGGCTATTTCGCGGCCAAGCGTCGACTGTTCGCCGAAGGCGGCCCGGATCGCGCGGTGATCGGCGTCGATGAGCCCGAGGGCGTCTATCTCGCCAATCAGATCATGATGGGCCGCAACGATGACAGGCTGATCCGGGTGTCCTCGGCGCGCAAGCTGGGGGATTGGGGCTGGTCGGTCTATGCGCGCAAAGGGTTCCTCAGTGAATGGCGCAAAGGCAAGCAGGTGGCCTCGATCGACCTGCGCGACGTCACCGGGCTGCCCGGCGCGCATAACCACCAGAACGCCTGCGCGGCCTATGCCGCCGTGCGCGCGCTGGGAATTGCGCCGCGGGTGATCGAACAGGCGTTCCATTCTTTCGCCGGGCTTCCGCATCGCAGCCAGACCGTCGCGGAGAAGCGTGGGGTGCGCTGGGTCAACGACTCCAAGGCAACGAACACCGACAGCGCCGCGAAGGCACTCGAGGCCTTCCCGAACATCCGCTGGATCGCGGGCGGTCTGGGCAAGGAGGGCGGGGTGGCCTCGCTCTCCGAACATCTCGGCGCGGTGAAGAAAGCCTATTTCATCGGCCATTCCGCGCGCGATTTCGCGTTGGAACTGGCGGTCGAGCATGAGATTTGCGAGACGATGGAGGCCGCCGTCGCCGCCTGCGCCCGCGATGCCGAAGAGGGCGACACGGTGCTTTTGGCGCCTGCGGCCGCGAGCTTCGACCAATATCCGAATTTCGAAAAACGCGGCGATCATTTCGCGCAGCTCGTGGACGCGCTGCCCGGCTGAGGGTTGAGCGTCTACGCCGTCCGCTCTCACATCTCGCGAAAACGGCAGTCCCGCTTCGGGGCTTTCGAATGCCCCGCTGCGTCTTCTGTCTCCTTAGCCGTATTCGGCCTGTAGCTCGAACGGTGTGGCGTCCTGATCGGCGCCGTTCGTCCTTACGCGCCAAACCTCCGAAACAAGACGAAAATCGCGCCCCGCGTACTGAGTCGCGGCGGCGCCCCAGTTGCATGCTTCGGCAATCAAACGGCGTATCTGGCGTCCAGATTTCGGCATCTCTGACAAGTAATACAATCTGTGGTTGTGATTTTGCGACGTTGAACCGATGCCGCGACGTCAAAACACTCGCAATCTGAATCTTGGCTGCCCGGCTCAACAGGGGACACGGGGCCAGATTTAAACGCCGGGGTGGGCCGGCATTTCAGAAACGGAGAAAGACCATGAAACTGTTCAAACTCGCTTCGCTGCGCCGTCTGAAGAAGGACGAAGAGGGCGTTACGGTCGTCGAATACGGCATCGCGCTGGCGGTCGCATTGGGGATCGCAGTGACAGCTTATTCAGGACTGGCCGACAAGGTGGAAACCCAACTCACCGACGCTGCATCGCTCATGACCGGCAAGACTCAGTAATCATCGGACTCGGGTGGTGCCTTCTGGCGCCACCTGTTGGAAACTATGGAGAGCGCCATGCGTATCGCATCTTTGCTGACCTTCACTGCAGGACTCGCCGTGGCAGGTGGCTCGGCTTACCTGGCGCGTGATTTCTTCGAGGCGAAATACAAACGCGACCTTGCCGCCGAGCGCGAAGGCCTCGTCGAGGTCCTCGCCGCTGCACAGAACATTCCCTTCGGCCAGACCATCGAGGCGCAGAAGCTGACCTCGATCTCCTGGCCGAAAGAGGCGCTGCCGCCGGGTGTCTTCACCGATTACGCAGCCCTCCTGCCCGAAGCGGGCGGGGAGCCGCGCCGCGCCCGTGCCGAGATCGCGCAGGGCGAGCTGATCCTCGCCTCCAAGGTCTCGAATTACGGCGAGAAGGTCACCATCGTTCAGACCCTCGGCCCGAACAGCCGTGCCATGGCGATCGAGGTCAACGCCTCGAGCGGGGTGGGTGGTTTCGTGACGCCGGGCGACCGCGTCGACGTGATGATGACGCGCGGCAAGAACGAGTCGCTCAAAACCGTGACGATCCTTCAGGACGTCCGCGTCATCGGGGTCGATCAGGAAGCCGATGAGAAGGTGAAAACCCCCGGCGTGGCGCGCACTGTCACCGTCGAGGTCTCGCCCGATCAGGGACAACGCCTCGCGCTGGCGCAGAAGGCGGGCACGCTCAGCCTGACGCTGCGCACGCTCGACGAGGCCGAGAGCGATCCGCTGCCCTCGATAGGGCTGGCCGATATTCTCAGCGAGCGGTCCGCGAACAAGCTCGAACCCACGCCCGTGCGCACGGTGACGATCCGGCGCGGCACGGAAGTGACCCATACGACGGTCAAGTGAGGCTCGGGGTCGATGGGGCGCATCCAGAACAGCATCCGGCGTTTCGCCCGCGAGGAAGACGGGACGATCCTCGTCTTCTTCGGGATGAGCCTCGTGGTGGTGCTCGGTCTGGTCGCGCTCTCCTTCGACCTGGGGCGGCTCGGCAGCACCCGCTCGGAGCTGCAATCCTTCGCGGACTCGGTCGCTTTGGCGGCGGCGGGCGAGCTTGACGGCAATTCCGACGCGATCACCCGCGCCAATGCGGCTGCGCAACTCATCGTCGACAGCCAGACCTTCGCGACTGGCTCGCAGGTGTTGGGGGCTGCGAACGATGTGACCCTGACCTATCTCAGCGCCCTGCCGGACAGCGATAGCGACGCGACAAACGCGGTGACCACCGATCCGGCGAAGGCCGCCTTCGTGCGCGTCGATGTCGATGAGCGTGAGGTTCAGGGTGTCTTCGCCGCCGCGTTCACCACGATGGGCGGGTATGACGCGTTCGACGGCTCGGCCACGGCTCAGGCGGTCGCGGGGCTCGAAATCCTGGCCTGTGACGTCACGCCCTTGATGTTCTGCGTGCCGCCGGGCTTCGATGCGGAAAAGGATATCGGACAGATGATCCTGCTGCGCTCGGGCGGGGGCGGTGATGCCGCTTGGGGGCCGGGCGATTTCGGGTTCCTCGATCCGAATGGCGCGAAAATCGATGACGAGGGGCCTTGCGCCAAGAAATCCGGCGCGCAGCTCGACGCCTGCCTGCTCGGCGCCGTCAGCAAGATCACCCAATGCTTCAACCAGCGCGGCGTCGACCTCGAACCGGGCCAGAAGGAAGGACGCAACGCGGCGATCTTCAACGTGCGCTTCGACATGTATCAGTCGATCATGAACGGGCTGAGCAACGATCCCGATTATGCGCCTGCGCCCAATGTCATCAAGGGAATCGTCGCCGCCAATCCGAGCGGGAAGGATGGCACGACGTCGAATGGCGGCGGAAAAAACACCTGCATCAAGGAAAATGAAGAGCTTTCGCCCGATACGGTCGGCCTGCCGCGTGACGATTGCTTCATGCCGGGCGCGACTGAGCCCTGCGGTCGTTTCGGCGATGGCGACTGGTCGCAGGGCCGCATCACCTACATGCAGACGAATTACGGAATCGACATCACGGCGGAGGGTGCCACGGATCCTTTCGCGGATGCCGAAACCCGCTATGACCTCTATCTTGCCGAGATCGCGGCGGCGGCTGGCGGCGACATTCTCTCGGGACGCGCCGAGACGGGCCTGCCGAGCTGCGCGCCCGCGGCCGCCCCCAATGCCGACCGCCGCGTTCTGATCGTCGCGGGCATCGATTGCAGCGCCGAGACGGGCACCGTGATCAAGGGCGCGGCGACGAACGTGCCGGTCAAGGAATTCGTCAAAGTCTTCCTCACCGAGCCGGTGGGCGAAGACGGATCGAGCCCGCCGACGATGGATATCTGGGGCGAAGTGATCGGGTCCGCCAGCAATGGCGACCAAGAGGAGCTGGGCACGGGCGGCATGGTCCGCGACGTCGTCCAGCTTTACCGGTGAGCGCGATGCGGTGGTTTCGCGCATATCGCCTCCGCGCCCCGCGCCGCATCTGGCGCGATGATGAGGGCGCGCAGCTGGTGGAATTCGCGCTGGTGCTGCCGCTGATGCTCATCCTCTTCGCGGCGATCATCGAGAGCGGGCGGATGTTTCTTGCCTACCAGACGGTGATCGGAGGGGTGCGTGACGCAAGCCGCTATCTCGCCCGGATCACCCCGCGCAGCATCTGCGAAACCGGCGGCAGCGTCGATGGTCAGGCGGAGACGCTCGCCGGGATCGTCGGCAATGCGATCACCGGCGGTAGCGTGCTGGGGGGCGGGATCACCGTCACGACGGTGGAGCCGAGCCTCGATTGCATCGAAGGCAGCTATCGTTTCGGCGATGCGCCGATCGTCGAAGTGGCGGCGAATGTCACGATCACCTTCCCCTTCGCCGGTCTCTTCACCCTGATCACACCCACGACGCTCGGCACCGTCACCACGACGATCGCCGACCAGAACCGGGTCTTCGGCTCATGACCGGGCCTCTCGCATATCACGCGCGCGCACTGCGCCGCTTTCTGCGCGACGAGGAGGGCGCGACCCTCGTCGAGTTCACGCTGGTATTCGGCCTCTACCTGCTCGTGTTCTTCGGGCTTCTGGATTTCGGACGGCTGGCCTTTCACTACGTGAATATGCAGCGCGGATTGCAGGTCGCGGCGCGGCTGGCAGCGGTGCGTCCGGCGGCATGTGCCGGCGTGCCGGAGACGAATGAGCGCGGCGTGACGCCGAAAGACGAGACCGAGCCGCAATTCGGCACGAATTGCAGCGCCAAGAGCTGGGTCTGCGCGGCACCCGCCACGGTGAGCTGCTCGGGCGCGACGACGAATGCGACCGTGGCCGAGATCTGGCCGATCGTCGCCCCGGCGCTGCCCAACGGCTCGACCGCCGCGAACCTGTCCTTCAGCTATTCCTACGATTCCGAGCTTGGATTTCTCGGCGGGCCCTATGTGCCGATGGTCACCGTCGAATTGCAGAATGTGAGCTTCCAGTTCGCGACGCCGCTGGGCGCGCTGGTGGGGCTCGTGACCGGCACCGCCAATGAAGATCTTGATGCAGATATCGCCTTCCCGAGCATGAGCACGTCGATGCCGGGCGAGGATCTCGCGCAGGGCGCGGGAAGCTAAAGCAAGGGGAGACATGAAATGACCCGTAGAACCAAACCGATATTCCTGGTGCCCGAGCCGAGCGCGCGCGACCTTGCCGCGCCCGCCAAACGTCGACTGACCTTCTCTGCCGAGGCCGAGCGTCTGACGCATGCGCGAGCGCCCGACGAAGAGGGCCAGGTCATCGCGGTCGCGCGCAGCCGCGGCGGGATCGGGGCCACGATGCTGGCGGTGAATCTCGCCCATCAACTGGCGGCTCAGGGTGTGAAGAAAGGCCAGGCGCCGCGCCGCGTCGGGCTGATCGACCTCGATCTGCAATTCGGCATGGTCGCGGGCTTTCTCGATCTCGATCCGAGCCCGGCGCTCTACGATATGGCGCGCAGCGGGGCGGTGCCGGACGAGACCTTCCTCGATCAGTCGCTCCAGCATTCGAAAGACGGGCTGGAAGTGCTCTGCGCCCCCGCCGCTTTCGCGCCGCTCGGTGCGCTCGGGGCCGATCAGGTCACCGAACTCATCACGCTGATGCAGGCGCGTTGTGATTACGTCGTCGTCGATCTGCCGCATGCGTTGATCGACTGGGTTTCGCCGGTGCTGGCGCGCGCGTCCCTGATGTATCTGGTGACCGATCTCGCGGTGCCCTCGCTGCAGCAGGCCCGCCGCCTGATCGACGCCTATCATGAGGAGAACCTCGCGCTGGAGATCGAGGTGGTCGTGAACCATCAAAGCCGTCCGCTGATGCGCTCGCGGGTGCAGCAGGAGGCGGCGAAGGCGCTCGATCGCGATCTCAGCCACTGGTTGCCCGACGACCCGCGCGCCGCCAAGGAGGCTGCCGATCGCGGCGTGCCTCTTGCGCGGATCGGGCGGCGCTCAGCGCTGTCGAAAGCGATTGCCGGTTTGGCGAAGGGGCGGCTCGCACAGAGCGCAGCCCGGACGAATTGAGGGGGAGCACGAGATGTTTCGCAATTTCACGGATCGCGGGTCGAAACCGACCGAGACCGAAAAGGTGATCCCGCTCGGCAAGCCCTACGCGGGCAGCCCGCCGAAAGACGCGCGCGAGATGGCCGCACAGCAGGTTACGCCCAAACCGCCTGCGGCAGAGGTCGACGAAGACGCGCAGCGTCGCGCGCTAGAACTCAAAAGCCGCCTGCATGACGCGCTTCTAGACCGGCTCAACCTGTCGATGCTCGATAAGGTCGTGCCAGAGGAGCTGCGCCGCGAAGTGGCGGCGCTGGTGAGCGAAGAGCTGCGCGACGCGAAAACCCCGCTGCGCGCGGAGGAGTTCAAGACGCTGGTCGACGAGCTTCTCAACGAAGTGCTGGGGCTCGGCCCGCTGGAGCCGCTGCTGGCCGACCCGTCGATCAACGACATTCTCGTCAATGGCTGCAACCGCGTCTTCGTCGAGCGTCACGGCGTCCTCGAGCGCACGGCGGTACGCTTCCGCGACGAGCGCCACCTGCTGCGGATCATCGACAAGATCGTCTCGCGGGTGGGCCGCCGGATCGACGAGAGCAACCCTTGGGTCGATGCGCGGCTCGAAGACGGCAGCCGCGTGAACGCGATCATTCGGCCCTGTGCGATTGACGGGCCGAGCCTGTCGATCCGCAAATTCGCGCGCCAACCCTACACGATGGAGCGGCTCGTCGAGACTGGGATGATGACGGGGGCTGCGTCGCGGTTCCTCCACGGGCTGGTGCATGCCCGCAAGAATATCCTGATCTCGGGCGGCACCGGCTCGGGCAAGACGACGCTTCTGAACGCGATCTCGGCCGCCATCGACCCGCGTACGCGGATCGTGACGATCGAGGACGCCGCCGAATTGCAGCTGCAACAGGAGCATGTGGTGCGGCTGGAAACCCGCGCGTCCAATCCGAACGGGCAGGGCGCGGTGATCCAGCGCGATCTGGTGAAGAACGCGCTGCGGATGCGCCCCGACCGGATTATCGTCGGCGAGGTGCGCGGCTCGGAAGCCTTCGACATGTTGCAGGCGATGAACACGGGCCATGACGGCTCGATGACCACGGTCCACGCCAATTCCGCACGCGACGCTCTGGGGCGGATCGAGCAGATGGTGACGATGATCGGCCTCGACATGCCGCTCAACGCGATCCGTTCGCAGATCGCCTCCGGCCTCGACATCGTCGTGCAGATCGCGCGCATGTCCGACGGTCGCCGCCGGGTGCTCTCGATCTCCGAGATCACCGGGCAGGAGGGCAATATCGTGATGATGCAGGACATCTTCACCTTCCGCAAAACCGGCACCTCCGCCGATGGCGTGATCGAGGGCGAGTTCACCGCGACCGGCCTGCGCCCGCGTTGCCTCGAAGACCTGATCGCGGCGGGTGTCGCGGTCGATCCGTCCGATTTCAAGATGCGGGGGAACTGAGCCATGTGGGAGATCATCGAAAAGGACCTCGCCGCCTATGTCGCCTATAGCGGCATCGCGCTTGGCGTTCTGCTGGCGCTGACGGGCGGCCTGCACCTGCTCAACCGCACCGAGACCAGCGGTGAGGCGAAAAGCCGCCGGATGAAGATGATCGCGAAGGGGCGCGACACCGAGGAGATGCTCGCGCTGCTCAAGCCCAACCCGCGCAAGGGCTGGATCGCCCGGCTGCCGAAGCGGTTCGATCTGCCGCGTCTGCTGCATCGCGCGGGCTTCCGGATCGGGCCGGACAAGTTCCTGCTGATCTGCGCCGCGCTTGCGATCGGGAGTTTCGTGCTGGCGCTTGCTCCGCTCGGCCCGCTGCGGGCGGCCTCTGCGGCTGTGACAATCGGGCTGGTGCTGCCCTTCATGGTTCTGCGCGCGCGGGCGACGCAACGGATGAAAGTGCTGACGAGCCAGCTGCCTGACGCGCTCGACATGCTCGCGCGGGGTCTGAAGATCGGCCATCCGCTGAACATGTCTATCGGCGCCGTGGCCGAGGAGATGCCCGACCCGATCGGCACCGAATTCGGCATCATCTTCGATCAGGTGACCTATGGCGAAGACCTTCCCGACGCGGTGCTGGAATTCGCCGAGCGGGTGGGGCTGGAAGACGCCGACTATCTCGCGGCCAGCATCGGTATTCAGCACGGCACGGGCGGCGATCTCGCCCGCGTGCTCGAAGTGCTGGCGGCGACGACGCGGGGCCGGATCTCGATGCGGCGCAAGATCCGCGCGATCTCGGCGGAGGGGCGCGCCTCGGCGTGGTTCCTGACCGCGCTGCCCTTCATCATGTTCGGCTTCACATCGTTGATTTCACCCAATTACTACGGCGAAGTCGCCGATCACCCGATGTTCCGCACGATGGCGATCATCGTCGTTACGCTTATCATCCTGAATGCCGTGGTGCTGCGCCGTCTGGTGCAGTTCCGGATCTGAGCCGGGGAGAGAGACCATGTTGATGACACGGATCGAGGATTTCGCGCTTCGGATGGGCCTCGCGCCCGAGACGCTTCTGGCCGCCGGGATCGGCTTCGGCCTGTTGCTGCTGATTGTCGGGCTTCAGGCCGCCTTCCAGCGTGACCGCGCCGCCGAGCGCATCGCGGCCATCGGCGGGCCGAAGACGGGAGGGCGCGCCGAGCATGGCTATCTCAAGGCGCCGGAGGCACGTCCGGGCCAGATCCTGAAGGCCTTCGTGCCCGCCGACCGCCAGACCCGCTCCAAGCTGGAACGCAAACTTGCGCAGGCCGGGCTGTCCGGGGCCAGCGCATTGCGCCGCTTCACCCTGGTCCGGATCGCGCTGGGCGTCTGCCTGCCGGGTATTTTCATGGGGCTTCTGTTTGCCGCACGCAGCCCCGAAATCGGCCTGCCGATGGGCCTGGATGCCCGTCTCGGCAGCCTGAGCGGCATGGCGACCTATCAGATCCTGACCGGGCTCGTCGCAGGCGGCTATCTGCTGCCGCTTATGTGGCTCAACAGCCGGATGCGCGAGCGGCGGCTGCGGATCGAAGAGAGCTTCCCGAATGCGCTCGATCTGATGCAGGTCGCGATCGAGAGCGGCATGGGGTTCGATGCGGCGATGACCCGCGTGGGCAACGAGCTGGCGGAGACCTCGCCGGAGATTTCCTTCGAGTTCCTCTCGGTGCAGCGTCAGGTTCAGGCCGGGCGCGAGCGCGAGTCGGCACTGCGGGACATGGCCGACCGGACCGGGGTCGAGACCGTACGTGCCTTCGCCAATGTCGCGAGCCAGTCGCTGCGCTTCGGGGCCTCGATGGCACAGGCGCTGACCACCTATGCCGCCGATCTGCGCGGCATTCGCGAGATGCGCGCGCAAGAAAAGGCCAATCGCCTGCCGGTGCAGATGTCCGGGGTACTGGCCTCGTTGATGCTCCCGGCGCTGATCCTGATCGCCGTTGGCCCGGTGGTGATTCGATATTTCGTGAATTACGCGCAGTAAATCGAATCGTTTCCAAATTCGATCTTTTCCCAAAGCATTGTTTACGGACAATTTTTTCGGCCGAAATCTCGATTTAAATGCCGAATATGCAACCTTTGATTGCGGAGGGCGTCAATCGAATCATCCACAGGGGGCTGTGGATATAGTCCAAATGGCTAGCTTAGGAATTAACGCATTTAGGGGTTACGCTTAGAGATGGTCTACGCGCTGTCACGCACATAAGTGGGCCACATATAATAGTTTCTGGGGATGGTGGGGACCATGCGGGACTATGGGACAGCCGGGGCTTCGCCCGGGCAAGAGCGCGCTATCGAAGCGGGCATGATTGGGGCCGTTGCACAGTGGTGTGAGTGTCTGCACGGGACGAACCCGCTGCGCATGGCGTTGAGATATCTGACCGACAGTATCGGGGCCGAAGCCGTCATATTGGCGCGTTATCCGCGGGATGCGGGCGCATCGGCACGGGCGTTGGTCCATGACAGGGCGCGATCCGGCTGCCGGATCCCGCTGGAGCAAAGCTTCGCGGCCGATCTGCTGGGCGATTATCTCGACAAGGCCAAACGGGGCTCGACCTGGTATCGCTCGATGCAGGACGAGGACGTGCCGCAGGCGGTCGCCTCGGCACTGGCCCGGCGCAACCTCGTCGAAATGGTCGTCATCCCGCTCGAGATCAGCGATCGCTGGGTCGATACGTTGGAGCTGCATTTCACCGAGAAGCTGCGCCAGTATCAGCAAGCGGTGCTGACCACGCTCGGCGATACGCTGAGCCGCACCTGGCACAACCGCGCCCGGGGCATGTTCACCGAGACCTTGCTGAAATCCGCCGCCAAACAGGCCGCGCCGCTCATCGGCTCGCCGATCCTGAGCGCGGATAACCCGGCGCGTCTGAGCCGTTCGGAATATCGCGTCTGCCTGCTGCTGCGCCACGGCCAGTCGCCCGATCAGATGCTTGCAGAGCTGGGGATCAAGGAATCCACCCTGCGCACCCATCTGAGCAATCTCTACGCCAAGACCGGCGCGCGCAATCTGGCGGAACTGACCTTCCAGCTGGTCTCCGAACTGCCCTTCGAGCTCGCCGGCGCCAGAGCCGGACGGGTCGCATGACCGGGCAACTCCTGCCGCTGGCGGCGCTGGCCCCGGTCTTGATCTGGGTCGCGCTCAGCGATCTGCGCGAGATGCGCATTCCGAACAGGATCGTGCTGATCACGCTTGGCTTCTTTGCGCTCTGCGCGCCGTTTCTGGGTCTGCACGAGCTGAGCCTGCGGCTTGCCGCGGGCGCGATCACCTTCCTCGTCGGCTACGTCTTTTTCGTGCTGCGCGCCTTCGGGGGAGGGGATGTGAAATTTCTCGCGGCCCTGATGCTATTCGTACCCTCTGCGGCGATGGGGGAGTTTTTGATCGCCTTTTCCGTCGCGCTTTTTGCGGGCTCGGCGTTGACGATGGGGCTGCAAAGCGCGCCGGTGGCGACGCGGCTTGGGCCCCGTTTGGGTTGGAAAAGTTGTTACGCACGGGGAAAGCTCCCGATGGGCGTCTCGATCGCGCTTGCGGGTCTGGCTTTGCCTTATCTGGTCGGCGGGTAGGCCCCGCCAAGGGAGGACCTATGTCACGCAAGATTTGGACCAAGTCGCTCGGAGTGGTCGCTCTGGCTTTGTGTACGGTCAGCGCACCGCTCCTCGCGGACGAAACGAAGCCCGACGTCACCGAACGCGCGCAGGCGCTCGTCTGGGGCTCTGGCGATGTGAAACCCGATCCACAGACCGGGCTCTCGATGTTGGAGGAGGCCGCGGCGCAAGGCGATCCCGAAGCGGCTTTGGCCGCAGGTGACCTGCTCCTCTGGGGCGGTCCTGTCGCTGCAGATCGTGATCGGGCCGTAGGCTATCTCGAACAGGCGGTCGAAGCGGGCAGCTGGGAAGCGCACCGTCTGTTGGGCAAGCAGCTGATCGGCGGCTGGGCTTTGCCACGCGACACTGGGCGCGGGGTCGACCTGCTTGAGACGCAGATCGCAAAGGGCGATGCGAAAGCGGCGCTGATCTTGGGCGAGGCCTATCTCTACGGAACGGGACTGCCGCGCGATTATGCCAAGGCGCGCGACCTGTTCGAGACCGCAGCAGAGGCGGGCGACGCGACCGGATTGTGGAAATATGGCGAGACGCTGATGTGGGCTCAGCGCGATCCGAAGACAGCGCAGGCGTTTCTCGAACGCGCAGGCGCGGCGGGCGTGGACGGCGCCTATGCGACGCTGGCCGAGGGCGCGATGTATGGCTATCTCGGTGGCGGCAAGGTTTCGCGGGCGAAGTTCGACGGCTATGCCAAGGCCGCCCGCGCGGCGGGAAACGAGCGGATCGAAGTGCTCGACGCCACGCGCCGCATCTGGGGTATCTCGATGCGCGGCGATGGCAAACAGGCGGTGGCGCAACTGCGCGAGGCTGCCGAGGCGGGCAACAAGACCGCAGCGCGCTATCTGGTCGGCCTTTTGCGCGACGGCAACTCCTATAACGTCCGGCGCGATCCCAAAGGGGCGGCGGACTTCCTTGAAGCGCATAGCGATCTGTTCACGCCCGAAGAACGTGCGAATTACGCGATGACGATCCGTGTGGCGAGGCATCGGCACGATGTCGATTTCGCGCCGCTCGCAGGAGAGATCGCGCCCGCCCGGGGGAAGATGAATGCCGCGCAGGCGCGTGATCTGTTCAAGGCCAACCCGAGGCTCGCGGTCTATCTGATCCAGAAAGACCTCGCCGATAAGGGGCTGTATCGCGGCCCGCTCGACGGGTTCGCCGGGCGCGGCACACTTCGTGCGATGGAACGCGCCTGCGGCGGATTGTCGGGCGATATGGCTTGCCGTGACGGAGTTCTGGCGCCCGAGATCGTCGGCGCGATGCTGCGCGAAGGGTGGGGCTCGTAAGTGACATCGAAGGTTCTGGTCACCGGCGGCGCGGGCTTCATAGGCTCGCATTGCTGCAAGGCGCTGGCTGCGGCGGGGCACACCCCCGTCGTCTTCGACGATCTGTCGCGCGGCCATGCCGATGCGGTGCGCTGGGGGCCTCTCGTCGAGGGCGATCTGCGCGACCGGGAACTGGTCGAGACAGCGCTCAAGGATCACCGGATCGACGCCGTGATTCATTTCGCGGCGCTGGCCTATGTCGGCGAGAGCGTGGCCGAACCCACCCGCTATTACGACGTCAATCTGGGCGGGACGACCGCCCTTCTGGGCGCGATGCAGGCGGTGGGGCTCGACAAGATCGTCTTCTCGTCGAGCTGCGCCACCTATGGCACGCCCGAGACGCTGCCGATCTCCGAGGACACGCCGCAACACCCGATCAACCCCTATGGCCGCAGCAAGCTTATCTGCGAATGGATGCTGGAAGATGCCGCCGCCGCGACCGATCTGCGTTTCGCGGCCCTGCGCTATTTCAACGCGAGCGGCGCAGATCCGAGCGGTGAGATCGGCGAGCGGCACGATCCCGAGACCCATCTGATCCCGCTGGTGCTGCGCGCGGCCTCGGGGCAGGGCCCGGCGGTGAAGGTCTTCGGCACGGATTATCCCACGCCCGACGGCACCTGCATCCGCGACTACATCCATGTCGACGATCTGGCCCGCGCGCACCTTCTGGCGCTCGATCACCTGCGGGGCGGCGGCGACAGTCTGAAGCTCAATCTTGGGACCGGGCGGGGCGCGTCGATCCGCGAGGTGATCGCCTCGGTCGAGCGGGTGACGGGGCGCAAGGTGCCCTTCGAGGACGCCCCACGCCGCCCCGGCGATCCGGCGGAACTGGTGGCCGATCCATCGCGGGCGCGCGACGCTCTGGGCTTTAGCGCGCGTTACCGTGAACTTGACGAGATCGTGTCCCATGCCGCCCCGTGGTTCGGCCTCTGACCTCGGGTTCGTGCTCTGCCGGGGTTGAGCCTGCCGCCCAGCCATCTATCTTGCGCCTCAACGCAATTCAGGAGGCTCTCATGGCAAGCGACGCAATCGATCCGCAACTTCTCGACCGGCTGGCCGAAGTTGCCGTGCAGGTGGGTCTGAACCTGCAAGACGGTCAGGATCTGGTGTTGACCGCGCCCGTCGAGGCGCTGCCGCTGGTGCGCCGGATCGCCGCCGAAGCCTATCGCGCGGGCGCAGGCACCTTCACCCCGATCCTCAGCGATGGTCAGATCACGCTGGCCCGGTTCGAGAACGCGAAGGACGAAAGCTTCGACCGCGCACCCGATTGGCTCTATCAGGGCATGGCGAAAGCTTACGAGAGCGGCGCGGCCCGCATGGCGATCGTCGGCGAAGACCCGATGCTGCTGTCCGAACAGGACCCGGAGAAAGTCTCGCGCGCAGGCAAGGCCAACTCCATCGCCTATAAACCGGCGCTGGAGAAAATCTCGAATTTCGAGATCAACTGGTCGATCGTTAGCTACCCGACGGTGGCCTGGGCCAAGCGCGTCTTCCCCGATCTTCCCGAAGACGAGGCCGTGGGCAAACTGGCCGACGCGATCTTCGCGGCCTCGCGCGCCGATCAACCCGATCCTGTCGCCGCATGGGAGGCGCATAACGCAGCCCTGCGCAAGCGCCGCGACTGGCTCAACGAGCAGCGCTTCTCGGCGCTGCATTTCACCGGCGGCGGCACCGATCTGACCGTGGGCCTCGCCGACGATCACGAATGGAGCGGTGGTGCATCCGAGGCCAATAACGGTGTTGTCTGCAACCCGAACATCCCGACCGAAGAGGTCTTCACCACGCCCCATGCCGAGCGCGTCGACGGGGTCGTGCGCGCGACCAAGCCGCTGTCGCATCAGGGCAGCCTGATCGAGAATATCGAGATGCGCTTCGAGGGTGGTAAAGTGGTCGAGGCGAAAGCCAGCCGCGGCGAGGCGGTGCTGCAGAAGCTGATCGACACGGACGAGGGCGCGCGCCGTCTGGGCGAGGTCGCGCTGGTGCCGCATGGCTCGCCGATCTCTGCCTCGGGGCTGCTGTTCTACAACACGCTCTACGACGAGAACGCGGCCTGCCACATCGCGATGGGGCAGTGCTATTCGAAATGCTTCGTCAATGGCGGCGAGCTGAGCGAGGACGAGGTCGCGGCCAAGGGCGGCAACAGCTCGATGATCCATGTCGATTGGATGATCGGCGGCCCCGAGACCGATATCGACGGCATCAAGCCCGACGGCACCCGCGTCCCGGTTTTCCGCAAGGGCGAATGGGCCTGATAGGCCGCTGAACCTGACTAAGTATAGCGCCCGGCACGCCGATTGGTGTGTCGGGCGCTTATTTTTTGTGCGGACGTGAGGAATTCCGCCTCATCTCGCGCAGTTCGATGCACCCGGCGTAGGAGGGTACCGCTGAACGCGGGCGCAGCTTGACGGAAACGGAAACTGGGCGAAATCTGAACATACGGGTCGGGCTTGGCCGACCCTCTTGGGCAACTCGCGCACCCTTGCGCTGTGTGAAGGGCCGCCCGGTCGACGCAGGTTTTCGATCCTCCTCCCCGAAAACGCGTTCAGGCCGGGCGGTGCCCAGCCTGACAAGCAAGAAATCGAAATTTTCGCCCGCTTAGTTGCCGGTATCGAGGCTCTTCGAGATCAGTTTCTCGCGGCTCTTGGCGAGCGAGGGATGGATCAGCGCGTTCTCGATCGCGGCAACCTGCGTGAAGCCGATGTCGTTGAGCTTCTTCCCGTTCGTAAACTCCGCAGCGCGCGCTTGATCGAACATGCTGAGATGCGGATCGGCCGGCATGAAATAGGCCGGGTCGGACCCGCTCGAGCTCTTCGCGGGAGCTTGCGGGCCAAGGTCAGCGGGTGGCTGCGACGCGACACCGGCTTGCGCGATCCCGACGCCAAGGCCAAGCGCCACTGCAAGGCTGCAACCGAAAGTAGCCGCGGTAAAACGGGTCGTCATAGGCAGTTTCCTCATTTCTTCTTCAGGGCCATACGGATCAGCGTTTCCTTCGCCGTGCGGTCGACATTCTGAACCAGCGCTTCCTTGATCTGCACGATCTGGCGGTCAGTCAGGTTGGACAGGTCGACATTGCCGACGAGAAAATGCACGCGTTGGATCTCCAGCGCATTGAGCGGCTGCTGCTGCGCGGCGGCCAGCGAGGGTAGCGCGGCGCAGGCGAGGGCGGCGATCAGGGCGATCGATTTCATCATGAGTCTCCTCAGGGTGCTCTTCCCAACGAAAATGCAGTTGCGCGCGCGTGGGACAAGCGTGGCCGCGCGCAAGTTTCGGTGAAGGCCGCTTGCCCTATGCGTCAAGATGGGGATTCACATCGCGAATTCATCATGATACCGTAACTATTAACAAGCAGAGGGCAGACATAAGCTCTCGCGAAATACGGGCAGGATCGAGGCAATGAAGGCGGGCTATCAGGGCACCTTCGTCATTTCATGGGCGCAGACGGAAATCGACGGCACACCGGTGCCGCCTCTTGAGGTCGTGACCGTGGGCGCATGTTGGCGATGGACGGGGCAGGCGATTTGCGTGGACGGGCCCAATGATCGGCTCATCTTGCACAATGCGCGTGGCGAGGCGGAGCGGCGCACGAAAGCCGCCCGCGCGGTGCGTCGCCTGCTGGGCGAGGCCGTGGGACATCCGCGAACGCTTGACGATCCCGACGAGACCGAGACGCCCAATCAAAGTTTTACCGTGACCGATGGCTATCACGCCTATGTCGTCACGCTGATCGAGCTGCCCGAAAGCGGCACGCGCATCCTGATGTTCGCCGGTCGGATGCCGCCGGTGGACAGCGATCTGTGGGTGGTCGACCGGGCGCTCGACCTGCGCCCGAAAGCGGCGCGGCAGGGGCCTGCGGGCGTCATCTGTTTTACCCCCGGCACGCTGATCGAGACCGACCAGGGCCGCCGCCCGGTCGAGGCGCTGCGCGAAGGCGACCGCGTTCTGACCCGCGATGACGGGGCGCAGCCGATCTGCTGGATCGGTCGGCGCGACATCTCGGGCGCGCGGCTCCATGCGATGCCGCATCTGCGCCCGGTGCGGATTTCGGCAGGGGCTTTCGGCATTGCCCGGCCCGACCGCGATCTGATCGTATCGCCGCAGCACCGGATGCTGGTGCGCGGACGCGCGGCGCAGGCGCTGTTTGCCGAAGACGAGGTGCTGGTGCGCGCCTGCGATCTGGTGAATGGCCGTCAGATCCGCTTCGAGGGCGCGCTGCGGGGCCTGAGCTACATCCACCTGATGTTCGAGCGCCATCAGGTGCTGACCGCGAACGGGCTGGAAACCGAAAGCTTCCATCCGGCCTCCACGCGGCTCGAGATGATCGCCCGCGACCAGCGCGCCGGGCTCGAGGCGCTGGTGCCGCAGGTCGAGGAAAATCCGCTCAGCTACGGTGCCTTCGCGCGCCGGGCGCTCAAGCCCTCCGAGGCCGCGATCCTGCGCCACGATCTGGCCGCCTGAACAGGCAATTCCGCTGGAAATCGCCGCAGGCTTGGGCTGTGCGTCAGATGCACGGCTTCGTGCGCATTTTGCGCCTTTTCTCTGCCCGAACGTCGCCTTAGCTTCGGGACAAAGGAGAATTCAATGACCAGACCCGTCGTCGGCATCATCGGCAATAGAGGCCTCGTAGGTGACCGCTACCCCGTCCATGAAGGCGGCCAACTCAACTCGGAAGCGGTGAGCAAGGTCTCCGATTGCATCCCGCTGCTGATCCCCGCCGATCCCGAATATGTGTCCGTTCAGGAGTTGATGGAGGTCTGCGACGGCTTCCTGCTGACCGGCGGGCGGCCGAACGTCCATCCGCATGAATATGGCGAGGAACCGACCGAGAAGCACGGCACTTTCGACCGCGCCCGCGACGCGATCACCCTGCCGCTGGTGCGCGCCTGTGTCGAAAGCGGGCAGCCTTTCCTCGGCATTTGCCGGGGCTTTCAGGAGGTCAACGTCGCGATGGGCGGCACGCTTCACCCCGAGATCCGCGAGCTTCCGGGACGGTTGAACCACCGGATGCCCCCCGAGGGCACGCTCGAAGAAGGGTTCTCCAACCGCCACATGGTCACGCTCACTCCCGGCGGCCGGTTCGCGCGTCTCTTCGGCGCGGATGAGGTCGAGACCAACACGCTGCACGGGCAGGGCGTCTGCACCGCCGGTACCCGGATTGTGATCGAAGGGCGCGCCCCCGATGGTACGCCCGAGGCGATCTATGTTAAGGACGCGCCGGGGTTTACCCTATCGGTGCAATGGCATCCCGAATGGCGTGCGGCGGAAGATCCGGTCTCGCGCCCTCTGTTCGAGGCATTCGGCGATGCGGTGCGTGCTTGGGCGCGCGGCGAACGGCCCGCCGCCTGCGTCGCCTGAGCCGCGAAGACAAAACGGAGAGACAGATGAAACGCTCGCGCGTGAACGAAATCATGGCCGCGGCCGAGGAAATGATCCAGGAATTCGGCTTCCGCCTGCCGCCCTTCGCATGGTGGAGCCCGGCCGAGTTCAAGGCGCGCCTGCCGCAGGCACAGCGCATCGTGGAAGCCGCGATGGGCTGGGACATCACCGATTACGGGCAGGGCGATTTCGACAAGCTGGGTCTGTTTCTCTTCACCCTGCGCAACGGCGATCTGCGCGATCTTCAGGCGGGCCACGGCATGGCCTATGCCGAGAAGCTCCTGATCTCGCGCAAGGACCAGATCAGCCCGATGCATACCCATATCATCAAGGCCGAGGACATCATCAATCGCGGCGGCGCAGACCTCGCGATCGAGCTCTATGGCTCTGACGCGGATGGCAAATTCGACGAGACCGCAGGCGGGCAGGTGATGTGCGACGGCGTCCCGCGCAATTACGCGCCCGGCGAGGTGCTGATCCTGCGCCCCGGCGAGAGCGTGACCCTGCGACCCGGTGACTGGCATGCCTTCTGGGGCGAGGGCGGCGACGTGCTGATCGGCGAGGTTTCGACCGTCAACGACGACAATACCGACAATATCTTCCGCGAAGATATCGGGCGGTTCTCCGAGATCGAGGAAGACGAAGCGCCGCGCCACCTGCTGGTCAGCGACTACGACAAGTTCCTGTATTCATAAGTATTTACTGGCTTCCTTGCGGGCGAAAGGCTTCAGCCTTTCGCCATGCTCGGTCAGCCAGGCCTGTGCGCGGGCGGGGTCTTTCTTGCTCAGCTCGCGCAGCCACCACGCGATGGCCTTCTGGATGAACCAGTCGCGATCCTCGGCCAGTTGCGCGGCCCAGCCCAGAACCTCGTCGCGCACCGCCTCGTCCTCGGGCTTGGGATTGCGCTGCTTGGTCCAGGGCAGGGTGAAGACGAAGGCCGCGCGCCGCGTCCACATGTGATCCGAGCGCACCCAGTCCGCCACCTCGTCGAGCCGCGCGGGCTCGGCCTGAAGCCGCTTGGAGCCCGCCTTTGCCGCGTGGTCCGCAATGGCCCAGGCGTCGAATTGCGGCACCCAGCTCGCGATCAGGTCCCAAGCTTCGGCATCCGGGCGCAGCCGCGCCTGCGTCAGCAACTTGGCCGCCGCGATCCGCGCCTCGTGAATGTCGCTGTCCCAAAGCCCACGCGCCAACTCAACGCGTCCCGGCACGTCGAGCTGGCCACGCCACAGCGCCACCATGTCCTCGATCGCCGGAACGGAAATGCCCAGATAGCGCCGCTCCGCCTTGTGATAGGCGGCCATCTCGGCGGCTTTCTCGGCATCCGCCCAGCTTTCCAGCGCGAAAAGCGCGTCTTCCAGCGTGGGTGGCGGGCCGAGCGGCGCGTCGGCGTCCTCTTCCTCGGCGAAGGCCTCATAGTCCGCATCCGAGGCCGCATAGGCCTCGGCCTCTGCGCGCAGCCGGGCGTCCTCCGCCGGGTCGAGCGGTGCGTAATCCGCCGCGCGCGGCCGGGCGACGCGCTTCTTGCCCCGCTTGCGGCTCATTCGACCGTCACCGATTTGGCGAGGTTGCGCGGCTGGTCCACGTCGGTGCCCTTCGCGACCGCGGTGTGATAGGCCAGCAGTTGCGCCGGAACCGCGTACAGGATCGGCGCGAAAGGTTCTGCAATGTCAGGCATTTGCAGCGTGCCCCAAGTGCCGTCCTGCGCCGCGCTGATGCCCTTGGCATCGGAGACCAGCAGCACCATCCCGTGGCGCGCCATCACCTCCTGCATGTTCGAGACGGTCTTGTCGAAGAGCTTGTCATAAGGCGCCATAACGATCACCGGCACGGTGCGATCGATCAGCGCGATCGGCCCGTGTTTCAGCTCGCCCGAGGCATAACCTTCGGCATGGATATAGCTGATTTCCTTGAGCTTCAGCGCCCCTTCCAGTGCCAGCGGATACATCGCGCCGCGCCCGAGGAAGAGGATGTCCTGCGCCTCGGCAAGTTGCTCTGCGAGATGCGCGATCGGCTCGGAGATCGACAGCGCCTGATTGAGCAAGCCGGGCAGGGCGCGCAGCGTATCGGCATGGGCGCCAAGCGTCGGCCCGTCGGTGACGTCCCGGTCGCGGCCCGCTTTCAACGCCATGACGGCCAGAACCAGCAGCTGCGCGGTGAACGCCTTGGTCGAGGCCACGCCGACCTCGACGCCCGCGAAGATCGGCAACATGATGTCGGCTTCGCGCGCGATGGAGGAGGTGGGCACGTTGACCACGGCCACGGTCTTCGCAACGCGCTCGGAGCAATAGCGCAGCGCGGCCAGCGTGTCGGCGGTCTCGCCGGATTGGCTGACGAAGACGGCGAGGCTGCGCTCGGAAAGGGGCGGCTCGCGGTAGCGGAATTCGGACGCCACGTCGATCTCGACCGGGATGCGAGCGAATTCCTCGAACCAGTATTTCGCCACCGCGCAAGCGTAATGCGCAGTGCCGCAGGCGATCAGGACAATCCGGTCGATGTTGGAAAAGTCCAAGTCTTCCGGCAGATTCAGCCCGGTTTCGGGCAGATAATGTCGCAAAGCGTCAGCCAGCACGACGGGCTGCTCTGCGATTTCCTTCGCCATGAAATGCTTGTAGCCGCCCTTTTCGACCTGTGCCTGACCCAGATCGATGCGGCTTTCGTCGCGGTTCGCACGGCGACCCTCGGCGTCAAAAATCTCGGCACCTGCGCGGGTGACGAACGCGTAATCGCCCTCTTCGAGATAGGTGATCCGGTCGGTCATCGGCGCGAGCGCAATCGCGTCCGAGCCCACGAACATCTCGCCATCGCCATGCCCGATCGCGAGCGGCGAGCCCTTGCGCGCCGCGATCAGCAGATCGTCCTCGCCGTCGAAGAGCCATAGCAGCGCGAATGCCCCTTCGAGCTTGCCAAGCGTCGCCACGGCGGCCTCGCGCGCATTCATGCCGCGATCCATGAACATCCGCGTCAGCAGCGCGACGGTTTCGGTATCCGTCTGCGTCTCCGGCGTGATCCCCGCTTCGGCCAGTTCGGCGCGCAGCTCGCGGAAATTCTCGATGATGCCGTTATGCACGACCGCGACGGGCCCCGAGCGATGCGGATGCGCATTGCCCTGGGTGGCAGCCCCATGGGTCGCCCAGCGGGTGTGGCCGATACCCGACTTGCCCGGCAGCGGCTCGTGCACCAGCAGATCGGACAGGTTCCACAGCTTGCCCACCGCCCGGCGGCGATCCAGCTTGCCTGCGTTTACCGTCGCGATCCCGGCACTGTCATAGCCGCGATATTCCAATCGCTTGAGGCTCTCAACGAGCCAGGGGGAAACCTCGTGCTTCCCCAAAACGCCAATAATTCCGCACATTTATCAATCTTTCTTCATGCGACGCGCTTTCTCCGCGCGCAGTTTCGCAAATAGTTTCTTGGCGAGGCCCGGACGGTTCACCTGTTCGGAGCGCTCGATCGCGATCGCCTCTGCAGGAACGTCTTTCGAGATCACCGATCCCGAGCCCGTCAGCGCGCCGTCGCCCACCGTCACCGGGGCCACCAGCATCGTGTCGGAGCCGATGAACGCATTCGCGCCAATGGTGGTACGATGCTTCATCACCCCGTCGTAATTGCAGGTCACCGTGCCCGCGCCGATATTCGTATGCTCGCCGATATCGGCATCGCCCAGATAGGTCAGATGGCCGACTTTCACACCCTCCGCGAGGATCGCGTTCTTCACCTCGACGAAATTGCCGATATGCACGTCCTCGGCCAGTTCCGCGCCGGGGCGCAGACGGGCGAAGGGGCCAATCGTGGCCCCTCGCGAGATGTGGCAGCCTTCGAGATGGCAGAAGGCCTCGATCACCGCACCGGATTCGATGGTGACATCGGGGCCGAACACGACATTCGGGCCCAGCACGACATCGCGGCTGATATAGGTGTCGAGCGCGAACCAGACGCTGGTGGGCTCCACCATAGTCACGCCGTTTTCCATCGCCTCGGCGCGCATCCGCTCCTGGAAGAGGGCCTCGGCGCGGGCAAGCTCGGCGCGGGTGTTGATGCCCAGCGTTTCGGCCTCATCACAGGTCACGACCTGCGCGGTCAGGCCCTTCTTGCGCGCGGCTTCGACGATATCGGTGAGGTAGTACTCCTGCGACGCGTTCTCGTTCGACAGCCCCGCGACCAGTTCGGTCAGAAGTACCGCATCACAGGCGATAACGCCGGAATTGCAGAGGGTTATGGCGCGTTCTTCATCCGTGGCATCCTTGAATTCCACGATCCGGTCCAGCGTGTCGCCCTGCGCCACCAGACGCCCGTAGCGGCCCGGATCGGCCGCCTCGAAGCCGAGCACGGTCACCGCCGCATCGGACGCGGCTAGCCGCTCCAGCGTCTCGGGCCGGATGAAGGGGGTGTCGCCGTAAAGCACGATCACACGGCCGTCGAACCCGTCGAGCGCGGGCAGGGCCTGCGCCACGGCGTGGCCGGTGCCGAGCTGTTCTTCCTGCAGCACGATCTGCGCCTCGGGATCGACCTTCGCGACGGCTTTCTTCACCTTGTCGGCACCGTGGCCCGCGACCACGATCACGGTCTCGGGTTCGAGCGCGCGCCCGGCAGCCAGCGCATGCGCCACCAGCGGCGCGCGGCCCACCTGATGCAGCACCTTCGGCAAGTCGGATTTCATGCGGGTGCCCTGTCCCGCCGCGAGGGTGATCAATGCAATCGCCATTAGAAACCTTTTCTTCTGCTCGGCCCCGTTTTAACCATTGGCTTGCTTGCCGCAAGTGGTGCGTCTTCACGCTTCCTTTCGCGGTGTTACGGAAGGAGCAAAAGGCAATGCGCACAGTGGTTTTCGACCTCGACGGGACTTTGGCTGATACCTCCGCCGACCTGATCGCGGCGGCCAATTCCTGCTTTACGGCGCGTGGCCATGCGCCGCTTCTCGATCCGGCGGAAGACGCGCTGACCGCCTTCCATGGTGGCCGTGCGATGCTCAAGGCCGGCTATGGGCGGCTGGGGCTGCCGGAGGCGGAGATCGCCGAGCTGGTCGAGGCCGATTATCACCCGCTGCTCGCGCATTACGGCGAGAATATCGACCGGTATACGCAGCTTTATCCTGGCGCTGAGGAATCTGTGAAAACGTTGCGCGATCAGGGCTTTGCGACGGCTGTCTGCACCAACAAGCCCGAAGGTCTAGCGCGCGATCTGATCGACCGGCTCGGGATCGCCGCGCTTTTTGACGCGCTGATCGGCGCCGATACGCTGCCGCTGCGCAAACCTTCGCCCGATCCCTATCTCGCGGCGGTCGAGCGGGCCGGGGGCAAGCTGGAGACCTCGCTGCTGGTGGGCGACACCAATACCGATCGCGAGACCGCGCGCGCGGTCGGCGTGCCCTGCGTTCTGGTGACCTTCGGACCGGAGGGGCGCGGCATCGAACGGCTCGCCCCAGAGGCGCTGCTCGATCATTTCGATGATCTGCCCGCGCTGGCCGCGCGGATGCTCGGGTGAGCGCCTCGGCGGGGCGGTGCTGCCCCGAACCAGCCCTCAGACGCGGCTTCCGACGGCCATGACCGCAGCCCCCATCGGTCCTTCGCGCTTTCACGCCACCGCCTTCGTTCTGATCGCGGTGTTCCTCGACATGGTGGGCTTCGGCCTGATCATCCCAGTGCTGCCCTCGCTGATCGCGGATGTCGGCCATGTCGATCTGGCGCAGGCGAGCCGGATCGGGGGTTGGATGTTCGCGGCCTTCAGTCTCGCCCAGTTCCTGTTCGCGCCGCTGATGGGCAACCTCTCGGATCGGTTCGGACGGCGCCCGCTTTTGCTGCTCGCGATTGGCGGCTTGGGCGTCGATTACCTGTTTCACGCCTTCGCGCCGACGCTGCTCTGGCTCTTCGTGGGCCGGATCGTCGCGGGCATCTGCGGCGCGTCCTATGTCATCGCGAATGCCTATCTTGCCGATATTACCCCTCCGGCCGAGCGCGCCCGCGCCTTCGGTCTGATCGGCGCGGCGTTCGGCTTCGGCTTCATCGCGGGGCCTGCGCTTGGCGGGTTTCTGGGCGAGCTTGGCCCCCGCGTGCCCTTCTTCGTGGCGGCTGCGCTGTCGGGGCTGAACCTGATCTACGGGCTGATCGTGCTGCCCGAAAGCCTGCCGCAGGGCCTGCGCCGTCCGGTGAACTGGCGCGCCTGCAATCCTCTGGGCACGCTGAAAGTCTTCGCGCGCTATCCGGGCGTGCTGCCGATGGGCACCGCGCTTGGCGTCTATCTGTTCGCCTCCGCCGTCTATCCCGCGATCTGGCCCTATTGGGGGATGGCGAAATTCGGCTGGTCCGAGGGGACGGTGGGGCTGACACTTGCAGGCTATGGCGTCGTCGCGGCGATCTTTCAGGGCGGGTTGGCCGGTCCGCTCGCGTCCCGTCTGGGCGAGGCGCGGGTGGTGGTGATCGGGCTGATCGTGGGCATCGGCATGACAATCGCACTGGGGCTGTCGACCTCGCTCGTGATGGTGCTGATCGTCCTGCTGATCACCGGGATCGAGGGGCTGGTGCATCCGATGATCGCCTCGCTGATGTCCAACGCGGTGCCCGAGGATGCGCAGGGCGCGCTGCAGGGTGGCATATCCGCGCTGATGAACCTTGCAATGCTGGCAGGCACCTTGTTCTTCACCCAAGTGTTCGGGATATTCCTCGCCGAGAACGCCCCGATCCGCACGCCGGACATGGCCTTTTACGTGGCCTCCGTGATCCTGTTGGCGGCATTGGCGCTGTTTGTCCGCGCAAGAAAGGTTGAGTGATGTCCGAGGTCTTCAAAGGCAATTTCACCCAGCAGGAGCCGATCCCCGAGGACGCGATCGAACGCGCCGTCGAGGTGATGCGCTCGGGTCGCCTGCATCGCTACAACACCCTGCCCGGAGAGCCGGGCGAGGTGGCGCTGCTGGAAGAAGAGTTCGCCGGGTTGACTGGCGCGCCTTATTGCCTTGCGGTGGCCTCGGGCGGCTATGCCTTGGGCTGCGCGCTGCGCGCCGTGGGCGTCGGGCCGGGCGATCCGGTGCTGACCAATGCCTTCACGCTCGCCCCCGTGCCCGGCGCAATCGCGGCAGTCGGCGGCAAGCCCGTGCTGGTGGAGGTCACGGATCAGCTGACCATCGACCTTGACGATCTGGCGGCGAAAGCCCCGCAGGCGCGGGTGCTTATGCTGTCGCATATGCGTGGCCATATCTGCGACATGGATGCGTTGATGAAGATCGCGCGCGCCCATGATCTGACGGTGATCGAGGATTGCGCCCATACGATGGGGGCGACATGGGCCGGGGTTCACTCGGGGCGGCATGGCGCGATCGGCTGCTATTCGACCCAGACTTACAAGCACATGAATTCGGGCGAGGGCGGGCTGATCGTGACCGACGATGCCGAGCTGGCGGCGCGGATGATCCTGCTCTCGGGCAGCTACATGCTCTATGAGCGCCACCGGGCCGCGCCCGGCGCGGAGGTGTTCGAGGGGCTGAAATACGACACGCCCAATGTCTCGGGCCGGATGGACCATCTGCGCGCCGCGATCCTGCGTCCGCAACTGCCGACGCTGGCGGATCGGGTGGCGCGCTGGAATGCGCTGTACCGTGAGGTCGAGGCGGGGCTTGCGGGGGCAGAGGGTGTCGCGCTGATCGAGCGTCCCGAGGCCGAGAGCTATGTCGGCTCGTCCTTCCAGTTCCGCCTGCCGGGACGCTCCGCCCCCGAGATGCTGGACTTCGTCGCCCGGGCTGCGGCCCGCGGGGTCGAGCTGAAATGGTTCGGCGCGGATGAGCCTGCGGGCTTCACCTCGCGCCATGACAGCTGGCGTTACGCCGAGGCGCAGAACCTGCCGCGCACCGATGCGGTGCTGGCGACGCTGCTGGATCTGCGCCTGCCGCTGACCTTCTCGACGGATGACGCCGCCCAGATCGCGCGTATCCTGCGCGAAGAGGCCGAGACCTGAAGATGTGGCGCGCTGAGGCTCACCCGGCGCGCGAAATCCAGTCGGCGATCATCAGATCGAGATGCGCGCCGCCGCCATTCTTGTAGAGCGTGATCTCCTCGGCGCTTTCCCGCCCGCGCGCACCGCCGATGAGGTCGTAGAGATCGGCCTTCACCGCCTCGGGCGTGATAACCCCCTCGCGGATCGGGATCAGCAACTCGCCGATATGGCCGAGCGTGGTGTCGCGGCTGTCGACAAAGAGGCTCGCCGTCGAGATCAGCGCATCGTCGGCCTCGCGCATATCGGCCTTATAGGCGCCGATCAGATCGATATGGGTGCCGGGCTTTACCCATTCGCCATGGAGGACCGGCGCGCGGGCCATGGTCGCGCTGCTGACGATATCGGCCTCCGCCACCGCCTCGGCCAGATCGGTCACCGCGCGCAGGCTGATGCCCTCGGGGGCAGGGCCCTCCGCCAGTTCCTGTGCCTGCTCGGGGCGGCGCGTCCAGAGCGTGATCTCCGTCAGCCCCGGAAAGCCCGCCGCATAGGCCGCGATCAGCGAGCGTGCGACCCGGCCCCCGCCCACGATCAGCAAACGGCGGCTGTCGGGGCGGGCCAGAAGCTGCGCGCCCAGAACGGAATCGGCGGCGGTCTTGAACTCCGTCACCAGCGGGCAATCGACGATCGCGGTGGGCTGGCCATGCTCGGGCTCGAACACCACCATCGCGCCTTGCACTGTCGGCAGCCCTGCCTGCGCATTGCCGTCGCAAACGGTGAAGGATTTCACCCCGTAACCGAGCCCCGGAATATAGGCCGCGCGGCTCAGCAGCACCGCGTCAGAGGGCCCGAGAAACGTATCGCCCAGCTCCGCCTTCGGGCGCGTATGACCCGCGCGCAGCGCCGCGATTGCGCCGGGCCAGTCCAGCTTCTCGGCGATGTCATAGGGGATGATCTTCGGGCTCATGTCGTTTCCTTCATTGTCTAGGGCGTCACAGAGGCGCCAGCCAGCGCGCCGGGGCCGACACCTCGCGCGGGCCGTTGGCGGCACCGGTGATCGCATCGGCCAGAAGCGCACCGCAGCCCGCCGAGAGCGTCCAGCCCAGCTGTCCATGGCCCGCATTGACCCACAGATTGTCGTAAGCCTTCACCCGGCCAAGGAAGGGCGGGCCATGCGGGGTCGAGGGCCGCAGCCCGGTCCACAGCACGGGCGGCGCATCGCTCACCGCATCGCCGAAGCGTGCGGCGACGTAATCGGTCAGAACCTTGGTGCGATCCTCGCGCAGCGTCCGGTCGCGCCCGGCGAATTCGGCAATCGCCGTTACCCGCAAGATACCGCCATAAGAGGCCACGGCCAGCATCGCGGCCTCGTCGATATAAGGATGGCGGGGCAGGCGGCTCGGATCGCGGACCTCCCATGTCCCCGAATAGCCCTTCACCGGGTAGATATCCGGCGCAAAGCCCAAGGGCCGCGCCAGATCGGGTGTCTCCACCCCGGTCGCAAGGATCACCTGCGCGGCGGGCAGCGTCTCGTCGGCGAGGTTGACCCCGGTGATCTTGCCATGAGCCTGCGTGAAGCCGGTCACCGCGCTGTTGTAGCGAAACTGCACGCCGTGCTTGGCGGTAAGGGCCTTGGCGGCGGCGCGGGTCACCTCATGGCAATTGCCCGCGGCATCCATCGGCGAGAGGAACCCGCCTGCAAAACCCGCCTCTGCCAAGAGCGGATCGTTCTCGGCCAGCCAGTCCGGGTCGATCCGCGTCAGCCGCCCGTCGTCATGCGCGTCGATCTCGGCGGTGGAGTTGTGCAGGTAGAGCCCGCCCTCGAAGCGGATCAGTGCGTCCAGCCCCAGCTCCTGCGCCATGTCGGGCAGGGCGGCGCGGGCGGTCTCGGCCAGCCGCATCATCCGCGCGGTGTTGCGTGCCTGCGCGGCCCCGGTGCAGTTGCGCAGGAAGGTCGTGCCCCAGCGCCACAGCGCCGGATCGAAGGGCGCGGTCAGCTTCACGCCGGGATTGCGCCCCGCCATCGCGCGCAGCAGTTGCGGCAAGGCATCCGGCCCCGCCCAGGCGCTCGCATGGCCGATCGAGACGATCCCGGCATTCGCGCGCGAACACAGTTCCGCCGGGCCGGGCAGACGGTCGATCACCGTCACCGGCAACCCGCGGCGGGCCAGCGCCCATGCGGTCATCGTGCCGACGATCCCCGCTCCGATCACGATATGACGTGGCTGGCCCATCTGCGCTCCCGTTGGTTTCCAAGCTCTCAGGTTTCTTTGTGGCGGCAATCACTGCAAGTGACCAGCCCCTGTGCCAGTGGCTCGTGCCGCTGCGTCCTTTGCCCGCGTGCCAGCCCACGGGCCTTGACCCGACTCGGCAATTGCGCATAAATGAACGTGCGTTCAATAAACCGGGGGAGGAGATCCGATGTTCGCAGGTTCGATGGAGTTCGATCTGGGCGAGGATATCGCCGCACTGCGCGATATGGTGCGCCGTTGGGCGTCCGAGCGTGTGGCCCCGATCGCGGCCAAAACCGATCTGGATAATGAGTTTCCGAACGAGCTTTGGACCGAGATGGGCGAGCTTGGCCTGCTCGGGATCACCGTGTCGGAAGAATATGGCGGGGCCGGGATGGGCTATCTCGCCCATGTCGTGGCCACCGAGGAAATCGCGCGGGCCTCGGCCTCGATCGCGCTCAGCTACGGCGCGCATTCCAACCTCTGCGTGAACCAGATCAAGTTGAACGGTTCTGACGCGCAGAAGAAGAAATACCTGCCCGGGCTGATCTCGGGGGAGGCCGTCGGCGCGCTGGCGATGTCGGAATCCGGCGCGGGCTCGGATGTGGTGGGCATGAAGCTCAAAGCCGAGAAGCGCAACGGCTACTACGTCCTGAACGGCCATAAATACTGGATCACCAACGGCCCCGATGCCGATACGCTCGTGGTCTATGCCAAGACCGACCCGGAGGCGGGCTCCAAGGGTATCACCGCCTTCATCGTCGAGAAGGATTTCAAAGGTTTCTCGACCTCCAAGCATTTCGACAAGCTCGGCATGCGCGGCTCGAACACGGCGCAGCTGTTCTTCGAGGATTGCGAAGTGCCGTTCGAGAATGTGCTGGGCGAAGAGGGGCGCGGCGTGCGCGTCCTGATGTCGGGGCTCGATTACGAGCGCGTGGTGCTTTCGGGCATCGGCACCGGCATCATGATGGCCTGCCTCGACGAGGTCGTGCCCTATTGCAAGGAGCGCGAGCAGTTTGGCCAGCCGATCGGGAATTTCCAGCTCATGCAGGGCAAGATCGCCGATATGTATGTCGCGATGAACACCGCGCGCGCCTACACCTACGAGGTCGCGAAGGCCTGTGATCGTGGCGCAGTGACGCGTCAGGATGCGGCGGCGACCGTGCTTTATGCCTCCGAGCAGGCGATGGTGCAGGCGCATCAGGCGGTGCAGGCCCTTGGCGGCGCCGGGTTCCTCAACGACTCCAACGTCTCGCGCCTGTTCCGGGATGCGAAGCTGATGGAAATCGGCGCGGGCACCTCGGAAATCCGCCGGATGCTCATCGGTCGCGAGATCATGGGAGCCGTCTGATGCGGGCGGGCGCTCTCCTCCTGATCGGGCTTGCAGCGCCACTGGCGGCGCAGGCCCAAGGGGCAGGGGCGGATTTCGATCCGGCCCCTTTGGAGAGCTGCCTGTCGGGCGAAGGTGACCCTGCGTCGTGCATCGGCAAAGCGGCGGAGCACTGCATCGGCGATGATGCAAGCGTCCCCGACCGCCGCGCCTGCTATGATGCCGAGCGCGCCCTCTGGTCCGACCGGGCGGCAACAGCCCTCGACAGCTTGCGCCGGGCGGCGGCGGCCAGCGACGCGGCGCAAATCGTGGCGGGCAAGTCTCCGTCCGGATTGCAAGGCGCGCAGCTGGGTGAGGCGGAAGCCGCCTGGGCGCGCTACCGCGATGGCGCCTGCGCCTATGGGTCCGCGCTGCAGGGCGCGGGTGCGGAGGCGGACGAGGCGCGCTGCCTGATGCGCAAGACTGCCGAACATGCGCTGGAACTGCAGATTTGGGCCGAGACGCTGTCCGCTCAAGGCAAGGGAGGGACGCAATGAAGACGCTTTGGATGGTCGCTGTCGCCATGCTGGGCCTATCGGCCACTGCCGCGCGGGCCGAGGGCATTCCCGTCACCTATGATCCGCAGGTTATCACGGCCTGTCTTGCGGCAAAGAGCGGACCCGCGCGCAGCGCCTGTATCGGGCTCGGGGCTGCACATTGCATGACCGTCGACAATGCCGGCTCGAGCAATGCGGGCATGGGCTTTTGTTTCGGCGCAGAACGCGACGATTGGGACGCGCGCCTGAATGCAGCCTATCAGACGATCGTTGCACAGGACGGCAAGATGGATGCGGAACTGAAAGAGCTGGGCTCCGCCGCGCCACCGCAGGTGCCTGCACTGAAAGAGATGCAGCGCGCATGGATCGCCTATCGCGATGCGTCCTGCACCTATGAAATGTCGACTTGGGGCGGCGGCTCGGGCGCAGACCCGGCCGGATCGCAATGTGAAATGCAACTGACCGGAGCGCAGGCGCTACGCCTGATCGCGCGCGCCGAGCAGCTTGAAGGAGATACCCAATGAAAGGGCTGGCAATCGTCGCGGCACTGATCTGTGCCACACCCGCGTTGGCGCAGGAGCCGAGCGTCGATCCGGACGCGGTGCGTGCCTGTTTCGACGGGGCGAAGGATACGCATCCCGCCTGTATCGGCGAGGCGGCCGCGACCTGTCAGGGTCAGCCGGGCGGCGATACGACGCTCGGAATCTCGGCCTGTCTGCAAGGCGAGGCGCAGGTCTGGGACGATATCGCGAAGTCGCAATATAAGGCGGCGCGCGCCCGTCTGCTGGAGCAGGGCGGCACGGAGCTCGCCAACAAGCTGCTCGATGCGCAAAGCGCGTGGGGGCAGTATCGCGACGCCGATTGCGGGCTGCTCTATGAGATTTGGAAGGACGGCACGATCCGCACGGTCGTGGCGTCGCAATGCTACCTCGAGCGTACGGCGCAACGCGCGCTGGAACTGCGCGATTTGGGGAGGATGGAATGAAACTGTTATCGCAGGCCCTGACCTCGTCGGAGGACTTTCAGGCCAATCGCAAGGCGCATCTCGACGCGCTGTCGCAGATCGAAACCGCAGCCGCGCAGGCCGCAGCAGGCGGCGGCCCCGCCGCGCTGGAGCGGCACCTGTCGCGCGGCAAGATGGCGCCGCGCGAACGGGTGGCGGGACTCTTGGATCCCGGCTCGCCGTTTCTGGAAATCGGCGCGACGGCTGCGCATGACATGTATGGCAATGCCGCGCCCTGCGCAGGCGTGATCGCCGGGATCGGCCGGGTGCAAGGCCAAGAGGTCATGGTGGTCGCCAACGACGCCACCGTGAAGGGCGGCACCTATTACCCGCTGACGGTGAAGAAGCACCTGCGCGCACAGGAAATCGCCGAGGAAAACCATCTCCCCTGCATTTACCTCGTCGACTCGGGCGGCGCGAACCTGCCCAATCAGGACGAAGTCTTCCCCGATCGCGACCATTTCGGGCGCATCTTCTACAATCAGGCCCGGATGTCCGCGAAGGGCATCGCGCAGATTGCGGTGGTGATGGGGTCCTGCACGGCGGGCGGTGCCTATGTGCCCGCGATGTCGGATGTGACGATCATCGTGAAGGAGCAGGGCACGATCTTCCTCGCAGGCCCGCCTCTGGTGAAGGCCGCAACAGGCGAGGTTGTGACCGCCGAGGATCTTGGCGGCGGCGATGTGCATACGCGCCTCTCCGGCGTGGCCGATTACCTCGCCGAAGACGATGCCCATGCTTTGGCGCTGGCGCGCCGCGCGGTTGGCAATCTCAACTACACGAAACCTTCGACGGTGAACTGGCAATCGCCAGAGGAACCTGCCTACGACCCCGAGGAAATCCTCGGCGTCGTCCCGGCGGACCTGCGCACGCCCTACGATATCCGCGAGGTGATCGCGCGTCTGGTGGACGGCTCGCGCTTCGACGAGTTCAAACCGCGCTTCGGCGAGACGATCGTCACCGGCTTCGCCCATGTGAAAGGCTGTCCCGTCGGCATCGTCGCCAATAACGGCGTGCTGTTCTCGGAAGCCGCCCAGAAGGCCGCGCATTTCATCGAGCTGTGCTCGCAGCGCTCGATCCCGCTTGTCTTCCTGCAAAACATCACCGGCTTCATGGTCGGGCGCAAATACGAGAACGAGGGCATCGCGCGTCATGGCGCGAAGATGGTCACCGCCGTCGCCACCACCTCGGTGCCGAAGATCACAATGCTGGTCGGCGGCTCCTTCGGGGCTGGCAATTACGGCATGGCGGGCCGGGCCTATTCCCCGCGCTTCCTCTGGACCTGGCCCAACTCGCGGATCTCCGTGATGGGCGGCGAACAGGCCGCAGGCGTGCTCGCCACCGTCAAACGCGACGGGATCGAGCGCAAGGGCGGCCAGTGGTCGGCGGAAGAAGAGGCCGAGTTCAAGCGCCCCACCATCGAGATGTTCGAGCGCCAGTCGCATCCGCTCTACGCCTCGGCGCGGCTCTGGGATGACGGCATCATCGACCCGCGCAAATCGCGCGACGTGCTGGCGCTCTCGCTCTCCGCCGCGCTCAACGCTCCGATCGAGCCGACCCGCTTCGGCCTGTTCAGAATGTAACTTTCATGCCTCCGGCGGGGATATTTGGACCAAGAGGAAGTTCAAAGCTTCGACTTGGCCGAAATATCCCGGGGGGCTCCGCAGGAGCGGGGGCAGCGCCCCCTCCGACGCTCTCAAAGGGGAGACCGACATGTTTTCCAAGATCCTGATCGCCAATCGCGGGGAGATCGCCTGCCGCGTGATCGAAACCGCACGCAAACTGGGCGTGGCGACCGTCGCCGTCTATTCCGAGGCCGACGTCGAGGCGCGCCATGTGGCGATGGCCGATGAGGCGGTGGCCATTGGCGGCCCCGCGCCGAAAGACAGCTATCTGCGCGGTGATGCGATCATCGACGCCGCCAAACAGACCGGCGCGCAGGCGATCCATCCGGGCTACGGGTTCCTCTCGGAGAACCCCGATTTCGTCGATGCCGTCGAGGCGGCTGGGCTGGTCTTCATCGGCCCCTCGGCCAAGGCGATCCGCGCGATGGGGCTCAAGGATGCGGCCAAGGCGCTGATGGAGAAGGCGGGCGTGCCCGTCGTGCCGGGCTATCATGGCGACAATCAGGACCCCGAGCACCTCGCGGGCGCAGCCGACACGATCGGCTATCCGGTGCTGATCAAGGCGGTTGCGGGGGGCGGCGGCAAGGGTATGCGGCTGGTCGAGGCGCCGTCCGAATTCGCCGATGCGCTGGCCTCCGCGCAGGGCGAGGCGCAGACCGCCTTCGGCAATCCCGCCGTTCTGATCGAGAAATTCATCGGCTCGCCGCGCCATATCGAAGTGCAGGTCTTCGGCGATGGCGCGGACGCGGTGCATCTGTTCGAGCGCGACTGTTCGCTCCAGCGGCGCCACCAGAAGGTGATCGAAGAGGCCCCGGCGCCGGGCATGACGCCCGAGATGCGCGAGGCGATGGGGCAGGCGGCCACCCGTGCCGCCGAGGCGATCGGCTACAAGGGCGCGGGCACGGTGGAGTTCATCGTGGACGGCTCGGACGGGCTGCGCCCGGATCGGTTCTGGTTCATGGAGATGAACACCCGCCTGCAGGTCGAGCATCCCGTGACCGAGGCGATCACCGGCGTCGATCTGGTCGAATGGCAATTGCGGGTGGCGAGCGGTGAGCCGCTGCCCTGCGCCCAAGACGATCTGACGATCACCGGCCACGCGTTCGAGGCGCGCCTATATGCGGAAGACGTGCCCGCGGGCTTCCTGCCCGCGACGGGGACGCTCTCGCATCTGCGCTTCGCCGATGGGTGCCGTGCCGATACCGGGGTGCGCACCGGCGACACGATCAGTCCGTGGTATGACCCGATGATCGCCAAGGTCATCACCCATGGGCCGACGCGGGCGACCGCGCTGGGGCAGCTCGCGCGGGCTTTGGAAGAGACGGAAGTGGCGGGCACGGTGACGAACCTTGCCTTCCTCGCGCGGCTCGCGCGGCACGAGGGCTTCGCGCAGGGCAAGGTCGATACCGGGCTGATCGGGCGCGAGATCGACGCGCTCGCCGCCCCGACCGAGACGCCGATTGCCGCAAAAGCGCTGGCCGTGATCGCCGCGGCCGGGCTTTGGGATGGTGACGCGAGCGGCTTCAGCCTCTGGCAGTCGCCGCGCCGCGCGGTGCCCTTCGAAGAAGAGGCCGCGATCCGCGTGCACGGGCCGGGCCATGTCACGGTCGAGCTGGGCGAGGAGGCTCATACGTGCCAACTGGCCGAGGATGGCTGGCGGGTGGATGGTGCCAAGACCGGGGCGCGGATGGCGCAGTCGGACGGGGCGATCACGATCTTCCTGCATGGCGCGCATCGCTTCGATATCCCCGACCCGCTGGCGCGCGGGGCAGATGCCGACGCTTCCGATCTGACGCTCGCGCCGATGCCGGGGCTGGTGAAGGCGGTCTTCGTCTCTGCCGGAGATACGGTGGCGGCGGGGGACCGGCTTGCCATCATGGAAGCGATGAAGATGGAACACACGATGCGCGCAGCCCGCGACGGTGTGGTGGCCGAAGTTCTGGTGACTGAGGGCGCGCAGGTCGAAGCGGGCGCGGCGCTCATCCGGCTGGAGGACGAGGCATGATCCGACTGCATCACATCCCCGGCGCGCGCTCGATGCGGGTGCTGTGGCTGCTGGAGGAGATGGGGCTCGAGTACGAGCTTCAGACATGGTCGCTCACCGATGGCTCGCTGCGCAGCCCGGAGTTTCGCGAACTCTCGCCCGCCGGGCGCATCCCGGCGCTGGAGGTCGACGGGCGGTCGATCTTCGAGAGCGGCGCGATCGTCGAATACCTGACCGAGACGCGGCCCGAGGCGGGGCTGGCCCCGGTCACGGGGGAACCCACCCGCGCGGATTTCCTCGAATGGGTGCATTTCGCGGAGACGCAGGGCAACATCCTGCAAAGCCTCAACATTCAGCACATCTTCCTGCGCCCGCCCGAGGCGCGCTCGCCGGCGATGATGGCGCTCGAGACGAAGCGGCTTGGCGTGACGATGAAGGCGCTCGAGGCGCATCTGGTCGGGCGCGACTGGCTGATCGGAACGTTCTCGGCGGCCGATTGCATGATGGGGTTCAATATCGACGCGATGTTCCGCTTCGTGCCGCGCGAGAGCTTCCCGAACATCTCCGCCTATCGCGACCGGATCGAGGCGCGGCCTGCCTATCAGCGCGCGGTCGCGAAGGGCGGGGCGAGCATGTATGCGCAGGATTTCTACGAGCTGCCCCCGATGGAGCAAACCAATGGCTGAGAGCGTCGAAATCTTCGAGATGGCCCCGCGTGACGGGCTGCAGAACGAAAAGCGCCAGATCGCGCTTTCCGACAAGATCGCGCTGGTCGATTGCCTGAGCCGGGCCGGGTTCCGCCGGATCGAGGTGGGGTCTTTCGTCAGCCCGAAATGGGTGCCGCAAATGGCCGACTCGGCGGAAGTCTTCGCCGGGATCACGCGCCGCCCCGGTATTTCCTACGCGGCGCTGACGCCGAACATGAAAGGCTATGAGGCGGCGAAAGCGGCCAAGGTCGATGAGGTTTCGATCTTCGCCTCCGCCTCCGAGGGATTTTCGCGCGCGAACCTCAATTGTTCGATCAGTGAAAGCCTGGAGCGGTTCGCGCCGATCATGGAGGCTGCGAAAGTCGATAATATGAAAGTCCGCGGCTACATCTCTGTCGTCACGGATTGCCCATTCGATGGGAAAACGCCGCCGGAGAACGTGGCCCGGGTCGCGGAGCAACTGCGCGACATGGGCTGTTACGAGATCAGCCTCGGCGACACGATCGGGCAGGGTACGCCCGAAAGCGTGACGGCGATGCTGCGCGCGGTGTTGGAGGAAGTTCCGGCTGAGAAGCTCGCCGGACATTTCCACGACACCTCCGGGCGGGCGCTGGAGAATATCGAAGCCTCGCTGGCGATGGGCCTGCGGGTATTCGACGCCTGCGTCGGCGGTTTGGGCGGATGCCCCTATGCGCCCGGCGCGGCTGGCAATGTTGCGACGGAGGCGGTGCAGGCGCGTCTCGAAGCTTTGGGCTACGAGACCGGGCTGGATACGACCGTTCTGGCCGAGGCGGCCGCGATGGCGAAGAAGATGAAAGGGCAGGGCGATGTTTGAGACGATCAAGACCGAGACCGATGCGCGCGGCATCGCGCGGCTCACGCTGGCACGTTCGGGGAAGCATAATGCGCTCTCCGAGCAGATGATGGAAGAGATCACCGCGGCGATCGGCCAGCTTGGCGCGGACGATGCGGTGCGCGTCGTGATCCTCGCCGCCGAAGGGCGCAGCTTCTGTGCGGGTGGCGATCTGAAATGGATGCAGAGCCAGATCGCGGCGGGCGCGAAAGAGCGCGCGGCGGCGGCGCGCAAGCTCGCGGGGATGCTGCAGGCGCTCAACACCTGCCCGAAACCGGTGATCGGCGCGGTGCAGGGCAACGCCTTCGGTGGCGGGATCGGCATGATGTCGGTCTGCGACGTGGCCATCGGTGTCGAGGGCGCGAAATTCGGGCTGACCGAAACGCGGCTGGGCCTGACGCCCGCGACGATCTCTCCTTATGTCGTCGCGCGCATGGGCGAGGCGCGGGCACGCCGCGTCTTCATGTCCTCGCGGATCTTCGAGGCCGCCGAGGCGCGCGATCTGGGGTTGCTGGCCAAGGTGGTTCTGCCCGAGGTGCTGGAGCGCGCCGTGATGGCCGAGGCCGAGCCCTATCTCGCCTGCGCGCCGGGTGCTGTGGGCGAGGCCAAGGCCTTGGTCCGCGCGCTGGGGCCGCGGATCGACGAGAGCGTGATCGACATGACGATCGAGGCGCTGGTGACTCGCTGGGAATCCGCCGAGTCGGACGAAGGAATCACTGCGTTTTTCGAGAAGCGCGATCCGGCGTGGAAAGCTTAAGGCAGCCTTAAGTAGCGCCCCGCAACGTGCAGGGCGAATATTCCGAAAATTCAAAGCGCCGTTAAGTTTGATCAAAGGCTGCGCTGCTGCAAAAGCGGCGCAGTCCAACGCGGGCAGGCTCTGAGCGGCGCTCGAAGCGCAAAAAATTCGCATACATTCGTATGCAAAAAGCATCTGTGGCCCGCATTTGCATGATTTTCCGGCCTGCTCTCGGTTGACCCCAATGGGGCGCAAGGCTATTGCTCGCCTAGCCAGAACCTGCGCGACAAGTCGTCGCGATGTTAGGGAGCCAAGCCCATGCATGACATGCTGCGCGAATATCTTCCCATCCTCATCTTTCTCGCCATGGCGATCGTGTTGGGCCTTGTGCTCATGCTCGCTGCGGCAGTGGTGGCGGTCCGCAATCCCGACCCTGAGAAGGTGTCGGCCTACGAATGCGGCTTCAACGCCTTCGACGATGCCCGGATGAAGTTCGACGTTCGTTTCTACCTCGTTTCCATCCTCTTCATCATTTTCGATCTCGAAGTGGCCTTCCTCTTCCCTTGGGCGGTGGCCTTCGGTCAGCTTTCCATGGTCGGATTCTGGTCGATGATGGTCTTCCTGACGGTTCTGACCGTAGGATTCGCATATGAGTGGAAGAAAGGGGCGCTGGAATGGGCGTGATGACCTCTGCCAATACCGCCGGTGCGGATCGCGAAGTCGCGACGCAGACGCTGAACAAGGAATTGCAGGATAAAGGCTTCCTGCTGACCTCCACCGAAGACATCATCAACTGGGCGCGCAACGGCTCGCTGCACTGGATGACCTTCGGCCTCGCCTGCTGCGCCGTCGAGATGATGCAGGTGTCGATGCCGCGCTACGACCTCGAACGCTTCGGCACCGCGCCGCGCGCCTCGCCGCGCCAGTCCGATCTGATGATCGTCGCCGGCACCTTGACCAACAAGATGGCGCCCGCTCTGCGCAAGGTCTACGACCAGATGCCCGAGCCGCGCTACGTGATCTCGATGGGCTCCTGCGCGAATGGCGGTGGCTATTACCACTACAGCTATTCGGTGGTACGCGGCTGCGACCGCGTCGTGCCGGTCGATATCTACGTTCCGGGCTGCCCGCCCACGGCGGAGGCGCTGCTTTACGGCATCCTTCAGCTGCAACGCAAAATCCGCCGCACCGGCACGCTGGTGCGCTGAGGAGAGCGAGAGATGGACGATACTGCCCTTCGCGAACTGGCCGGCCATATCGAGCTGAAGCGCCCCGATGACGTGGTCTCCACCGAGATCGCCTTCGACGAGCTGACGGTCACGATCACCGCGCAATCCGTTCCCGGGTTCACCGAGTTCCTGCGCGACGATCCGAATTGCCGCTTCACCAACCTCGTGGACATCACGGCCATCGACTGGCCCGAACGCCCGCAGCGCTTCGATGTCGTCTGGCATTACCTGTCGATGTATCGCAACCAGCGCATCCGCATTAAGGCGGCGGTCCGCGAAGAGGACATGGTGCCCTCGATCACCAAGCTGCACCCCTGTGCCGATTGGTTCGAGCGCGAGATTTTCGACATGTTCGGCATCCTGTTCTCGGGCCATCCGGACCTGCGCCGTCTGCTGACCGATTACGGGTTCCGCGGCCATCCGCTGCGCAAGGATTTCCCGACGACGGGCTATGTCGAAGTGCGTTACGACGAAGTGCTCAAGCGCGTCGTCTATGAGCCGGTGAAACTGACGCAGGAATACCGGCAGTTCGATTTCCTCTCGCCATGGGAAGGTGCGAAATACATCCTTCCCGGTGACGAGAAGGGCGAGGAGGCGAAATGATGGACGGCGATATCCGCAACAATGTCTATGATGACGGCTCGAGGGACACGCTGACCGACGAGCAGCGCATCCGCAATTTCAACATCAACTTCGGTCCCCAACACCCGGCCGCCCACGGCGTGCTGCGCATGGTGCTGGAGCTGGACGGCGAGGTCGTGGAACGTGCCGACCCGCATATCGGGCTGCTGCACCGTGGCACCGAGAAGCTGATGGAAAGCCGCACCTATCTGCAGAACCTGCCTTACTTCAATCGCCTCGACTATGTCGCGCCGATGAACCAGGAACATGCATGGTGCCTCGCCATCGAGAAGCTGACCGGCGTGGAAGTGCCGCGTCGCGGCTCGCTGATCCGCGTGCTCTACTCGGAAATCGGGCGCATCCTGAACCACCTGCTCAACGTGACGACGCAGGCGATGGACGTGGGCGCGCTGACGCCGCCGCTCTGGGGTTTCGAAGAGCGCGAGAAGCTGATGGTCTTCTACGAGCGGGCCTGCGGCGCACGTCTGCACTCGGCCTATTTCCGGCCCGGCGGCGTCCACCAGGACCTGCCGCCGAAGCTGCTCGACGATATCGAGGCATGGGCGCATGAGTTCCCGAAAGTGCTCGACGATATCGAAGGGCTGCTGACCGAGAACCGCATCTTCAAGCAGCGCAACGTCGATATCTGCGTCATCTCCGAGGAAGAGATCCAGCAATGGGGCTATTCCGGCGTGATGGTGCGTGGCTCCGGCCTTGCATGGGACCTGCGCCGCGCGCAGCCCTACGAATGCTATGACGAGTTCGACTTCCAGATTCCGATCGGCAAGAACGGCGATTGCTACGACCGCTACCTCTGCCGGATGGCGGAAATGCGCGAGTCGACCAAGATCGTGCTTCAGGCGATCGAGAAGCTGCGGATGCCGGAAAATCAGGGCGACGTGCTTGCCCGCGGCAAGGTGACCCCGCCGAAGCGGTCGGAAATGAAGCGCTCGATGGAAGCGCTGATCCACCACTTCAAGCTTTATACCGAAGGCTTCCACGTCCCCGCGGGCGAGGTTTATGCCGCCGTCGAAGCGCCCAAGGGCGAGTTCGGCGTCTATCTGGTGGCCGACGGCACGAACAAGCCGTATCGCGCGAAGATCCGCGCTCCGGGTTACCTGCATCTGCAATCCATGGATCACGTCGCCAAGGGGCACATGCTCGCCGACGTTTCTGCAATCATCGGCACGATGGATATCGTGTTCGGGGAGGTTGACCGCTAATGCTTCGCCGTCTTTACCCGGAACAACCCGATAGTTTCGAGTTCACGCCCGAGAACCTCGCATGGGCCAAGGCCCAGATGACCAAGTTCCCGGTCGGCCGTCAGGCCTCGGCGATCATCCCGCTGCTGTTCCGCGCGCAGGAACAGGAAGGCTGGCTGAGCCGTCCGGCGATCGAAACCGTCGCCGAAATGCTCGACATGCCCTATATGCGGGCGCTCGAGGTCGCGACCTTCTACTTCATGTTCCAGCTGGCCCCGGTCGGCTCGGTCGCCCACCTGCAGATCTGCGGCACCACCTCGTGCATGATCTGCGGCGCGGAAGACCTGATGAAGGTCTGCAAGGAAAAGATCGCCGCCGAGCCGTTCCAGCTCTCGGACGATGGCAAGTTCTCGTGGGAAGAGGTCGAGTGCCTCGGCGCCTGCGCGAACGCACCGATGATGCAGGTCGGCAAGGATTACTACGAAGACTTGACCGAGGAGAGCCTCGCGAAGCTGATCGACGAGATGGGCAAGGGCGATGTGCCGAAGCCCGGCTCGCAGACCGGCCGCTTCTCGTCCGAGCCCGCCTCGGGCCTCACTGCGCTCACCGAGTCCAAGGGCGACAAGGAAGAGTACAACGCATCCGTTGGCTGGGCGCTGGCGATCGGCGACACGATCAAGCGCATCGACGGCACCGAAGTGCCGCTTGCCGCACCGTGGCAAAGCTCGGGCCAGCGCGGCCCGATCGGCACGATGGGGCAGGAGCGTCCGCGCTCTGCCGCGCAACAGGATGAAGAGCGTAAGGCCGCCAAGAAAACCGAGGCCAAGCCCGCCAAGGACACGCCCGCCGACAAGACCGGCGTGACGAAATCCGAAGCGCAGGCCACCTCGAAGGCCCGCCCGGAGTCCAAGCGTGAGCCCGAAGGCACGGAGGCCGACGCGAAACCCGAGACCGCGCAGGCAGAGGCGGGCGAGAAGCCCAAGCTGCTCGACGCACCGCGCGACGGTGGCGCCGATGACCTGAAGATGATCAAGGGCGTCGGGCCGAAGCTCGAGACGCTTCTGCATTCGATGGGCATTTATCATTTCGACCAGATCGCTGGCTGGACCGATGCGGAACTCGCTTGGGTCGACAGCAATCTCGAAGGGTTTAAAGGTCGCGCGACGCGCGACGACTGGAAAGGTCAGGCAGAGAAACTGGCCAGCGGGGCGGAGACCGAATTCTCGTCGCGCGCAAAGAAAGACGGCATTTACGAATAAGCGCAACAGGGTAGAACCGCCGTTCGGCGGAGTGAATGGAGAAACGGGAATGGGTGATCAGACACAAGGGTGCCGCGGCAAGGCGGGTATCTGGGCAGGTATTACGGGGCTTGTGGTCACCGTATTCCTGATGGTCGTGGCGCATGAGCCCTTCCTCGTGGCTCTTTTCCTCGGTCTGATGACCTTCCTGCTGTTCGGCGCCTTCCTGATCTGGGCATTCTGCTCCGAACATGGCGCGCCGGGCGCGGCTGACGGCACCGGCGCCTCCTCCGACGACTCCGCAATTCCCGAAAGCCCGGTCGAAACCTTCAACGCCTCGTCTCCGGAAGGGGTGGCAGCCCAAGCGCAGGCAGCAGCGGCGGCACCGACGCCCGCAGCCGAACGCGAAGTGGCGCGTGCCGACACCATGACGCCCAAGGACGAAGCGGCCACGCCCGAGGCGGACAAGCCCGAGCCCGGCCCGACAACCAAGCCTGCGACGGAAGAGGCCGAGGCCGAGGAGCCCAAGGCCGAGCCTAAGGCGGAAGAGCCTAAAGCCGAAGAGCCGAAAGCGGCGCCCAAGGCCAAGTCCGAGAGCGACGACACAAACCCGCTCTCTGCCATGTCGGCGCAGGTCGCGGACAAGCCCGCCGCCAAAAGCGCGGCAGGCCAACCCGAGGCCGCCGAGGGCGACGGCAAGAAGCCGCGCGGCCTCAAGCAGCCACGCAAGGCGGGTGCCGACGATCTCAAGAAGATCGAAGGCGTCGGGCCGAAGCTCGAAGAAGTGCTGAACGGCTGGGGCATCTACCATTACGACCAGATCGCGAAATGGGGCCCCGAAGAGATTGCCTATGCGGACCAGAACGTGCCGCGTTTCAAAGGCCGCTGCACCCGCGACAAGTGGGTCAGCCAGGCGAAGATCATCGTCGAGGACGGCATGGATGCGTTCCTCGAACGGGCGAAGACGAACGATTACTGAGCGGGGGTGAATGAGCCAGATCGACGAGCACGACAGGGCGTTGGGGCGTAAAGCCGCCCTTATCATCGCCGTCGCCACGATCCTCTGGCTCCTCCTGCAATGGATCGGACAACAACAGGGCTGGTCGGCGCAGGTCGCGCTGATCGGCGATCTCGCGGCGATAGCCGCCTATATCTACGCGCTGGCACTCGTCTGGCGCATCTGGCGCCGGAAATCCGGCAAGTGAGGGAAGCGATATGCTGAAGGATCAAGACCGGATCTTCACCAATCTCTACGGGATGCATGACCGCTCTCTGCAGGGCGCGAAGATGCGCGGGCATTGGGACGGCACTGGCGAGATCCTGTCGAAAGGCAAGGATTGGATCATCGAGCAAGTGAAGGCCTCGGGCCTGCGCGGGCGCGGTGGGGCAGGCTTCCCGACGGGTCTCAAGTGGTCCTTCATGCCGAAGGAAAGCGACGGGCGCCCGGCCTTCCTCGCGATCAATGCCGACGAGTCCGAGCCCGCGACCTGCAAGGACCGCGAAATCATGCGCCACGATCCGCATACGCTGATCGAAGGCGCGCTGATCGCCGGTTTCGCGATGGGGGCTGCGGCCGCCTACATCTACATCCGCGGCGAGTATGTCCGCGAGAAAGAGGCGCTGCAGCGCGCGATCGACGAGGCCTATGAAGACGGGCTGATCGGCAAGAACGCCTGCGGCTCCGGCTACGATTACGACGTCTATCTGTCGCACGGCGCAGGCGCCTATATCTGCGGCGAGGAAACGGCGCTGCTGGAGAGCCTCGAAGGCAAGAAGGGCATGCCCCGGATGAAGCCGCCGTTCCCGGCGGGCGCGGGCCTCTACGGTTGCCCGACCACGGTGAACAACGTGGAATCCATCGCCGTTGTCCCGACTATCCTGCGTCGCGGCGCGGAGTGGTATGCAGGCTTCGGTCGTCCGAACAACACCGGCGTGAAGCTGTTTGCGATGTCGGGCCACGTCAACACGCCCTGCGTGATCGAAGAAACCATGTCGATCTCGATGAAGGAACTGATCGAGAAGCATGGCGGCGGCGTCCGTGGCGGCTGGAAGAACCTCAAGGCGGTGATCCCGGGCGGCGCGTCCTGTCCGATCCTGCCCGCAGATCAATGCGAAGACGCGATCATGGATTACGACGGCATGCGCGAGCTGAAATCCAGCTTCGGCACCGCCTGCATGATCGTCATGGATCAGAATACCGACGTGATCAAAGCCGTCTGGCGCCTGTCCAAGTTCTTCAAGCACGAGAGCTGCGGCCAGTGCACGCCCTGCCGCGAAGGCACCGGCTGGATGATGCGCGTGATGGACCGTCTGGTGCGCGGCGAGGCCGAGATCGAAGAGATCGACATGCTGTTCGACGTGACCAAACAGGTCGAAGGCCACACGATCTGCGCGCTCGGCGACGCAGCCGCCTGGCCGATCCAGGGCCTGATCCGTCACTTCCGCGAAGAGATCGAAGACCGCATCAAGGCCCGCAAGACGGGCCGCATGGGGGCGATGGCTGCCGAATGAAGCAACCCGCCGGATATCACCTGGCCGAGCTGAATATCGGCCGACTGGTTGCCGAACCGGGCGACCCGCGTGTGGAGGCTTTCATGAAAGCCCTCGACGCGGTGAACGGCATTGGCAAGCGGTCGGACGGGTTCGTCTGGATGATGGAGGGCTCGGGCGAGCCCGGCACCGGCAATACCGAGGCCAAGATCGGCGGCGACCCGTGCTTCGTGTCGAACCTGACGGTCTGGGAAGACGTGGAAAGCCTCGAGAAATTCGTTTGGAACACTGTGCATCGCGCCTTCTACGAGCGCCGCGCGGAGTGGTTCGAACTTCTCGGTCAGCAGCATTTCGTCATGTGGTGGGTGCCCGCGGGCCATCAACCCACGCTCGACGAGGCGCTGGAACGGCTCGAAGACCTGCGCGCGAATGGCGCGTCCGAGCGTGCCTTCGGCTGGAAAGACCTGCCGCAAGCCACGCTCTGGAAGACGCGCGCCTGTGCGCCGGAGGTGGCGGCATGAACCTCTCGATCAAACTCTTCTCGCTAGCACTGGTCGCGACAGTTCTCTCAGGCTGCGTGCCGAGCGGCACCATCAAATTGTCGGAAAAGGGCGACGTGCGCGAGGAAGCCCTGAGCGAGATGGTTGCGATGAAGAAAGCCAGGATGCTTTCGGAGAATTGTCGGCGCATGTCTTTGATCACGCTTGGCTATAATGAGTTTCGCGACACCGACATGCGCATTGCCCTGACGGAAAAGGCAAAGGCGCAGGGATATACACGGCGCGATCTGTCGAAATGGGCGTCCAAGCTCGACCATGCCACGCTTCAGAACGATCTCATGAATTACATCAAGTCGCGCAAACTCGTGTTCGGCGAACCGCTGACCTTCTGTGAAGCGGGCGAAAAAGAAATCGCGATGAAGAGCCAGATCGGATCTTACCTCTATATCCGCGATATCCATGGCAAAACACGCGAAGAGCTGGGCGTGACCATCCCGAAACCGGAGGGGAAATAGGGCATGGCAAACGACAGGATGACAGCCGGACTGGCGAAAGGCGCTGTTGCCATGATCTTGCCAACGCTTTTGGCAGGCTGCATGGGCACTCCGGGCGGCAACGAAGCCTCCAAGGGTCCGCGCCGACTGGCGGCAATCGAGGGCTACACGGCTGCCTATGACGCGAACGGCGCGCTTGTCGTGATGCGGCAGGCCGCGCCCTTTGGAAATGACGAGGGCGCCGAGGCCAAGCGGGCCGCGAACGCCATCTGCGGCGGGGCTGTGGCCTCGTCGATCGACGATACATACCGGGACGGCGCTTGGGTCTTCCCGATGGGCTGCGGACACGCGGCCTGACCTAAAACCCGCGCGGGGGCAACCTCGCGCCCGAAGAGACGAGACGGATAGCCATGGCTGACCTGAGAAAGATCATCATCGACGGGAACGAGGTCGAGGTCGATCCGAACCTCACGCTGATCCAGGCGTGCGAACAGGCGGGGATCGAGATCCCGCGCTTCTGCTACCACGAGCGTCTGTCGATCGCAGGCAACTGCCGGATGTGTCTGGTGGAAGTCGTGGGCGGCCCGCCGAAGCCTGCTGCCTCCTGTGCGATGCAGGTGCGTGACATGCGCCCGGGGCCGGAAGGCGCGCCGCCGGTGATCAAGACGAACTCGCCGATGGTCAAGAAGGCCCGCGAGGGGGTGATGGAGTTCCTGCTCATCAACCACCCGCTCGACTGTCCGATCTGCGATCAGGGCGGCGAATGCGATTTGCAAGACCAGGCAATGGCTTACGGGGTGGACTTCAGCCGCTACCGCGAGCCCAAGCGCGCCGCGACCGAGCTGAACCTCGGCCCGCTGGTCGAGACCCATATGACGCGCTGCATCTCCTGCACCCGCTGCGTACGCTTCACCACCGAAGTCGCGGGCATCACCCAGATGGGCCAGACCGGCCGGGGCGAGGATGCGGAAATCGCGAACTATCTGAACATGACGCTCGACAGTAACATGCAGGGCAACATCATCGACCTGTGCCCGGTGGGCGCGCTGGTCTCCAAGCCCTACGCGTTCACCGCGCGTCCGTGGGAACTGACGAAGACCGAGACCGTCGACGTGATGGACGCCGTGGGCTCGAACATCCGCGTCGACACCAAGGGGCGCGAAGTGATGCGCATCCTGCCGCGCAACAATGACGACGTGAACGAGGAGTGGATCTCCGACAAGACCCGCTTCGTCTGGGACGGTCTGCGCCGCCAGCGTCTCGACAAGCCTTACGTCCGCGTCGACGGCAAGCTGAAGCCCGCAAGCTGGGGCGAGGCGCTGAGCGCCGCCGCCGAGGCGATGAAGGGCAAGAAAGTTGCCGGTCTCGTGGGCGATCTGGTCTCGACCGAGGCGGCTTTCTCGCTCAAGCAGCTGATCGACGGTCTGGGTGGCACCGTCGAATGCCGCACCGATGGCGCGCGTCTGCCGATCGGCAACCGCTACGGCTATGTCGGCAACGCGACGATCGCCGATCTGGATAACGCCGAGATGGTGCAGATCATCGGCGCGAACCCGGCGGTGGAAGCGCCCGTTCTGAACGCCCGCATCCGCAAGGCCTGGGCCAAGGGCGCGAATGTGGGCCTCGTCGGCGAAGCCTGCGATCTGACCTATGACTACGTCCATGTCGGCACCGACCGCGCCGCTCTGGCAGAACTGTCGGGCAAGACGATCTCGGACGAGACGAAGGCGAAGAACACCGTCGTCATCATCGGGCAGGGCGCTCTGAACGAAGCCGATGGCGAGGCGGTTCTGGCCCATGCGATGAAGCTGGCCGAGAACTCGAACGCCAAGTTCATGGTGCTGCATACCGCTGCGGCTCGCGTGGGTGCGATGGATGTGGGCGCTGTGACCGAGGGCGGTCTGCTCGCGGCTATCGACGGCGCCGAAGTGATCTACAACATGGGCGCCGACGAGGTGGAGATCACCCCGCGCGCCGAGGGCGGTCCCTTCGTAATCTATCAGGGCAGCCACGGCGATCGCGGGGCCAACCGCGCCGACGTGATCCTGCCGGGCGCGGCCTATACGGAAGAAAACGGCCTCTTCGTGAACACCGAAGGGCGTCCGCAGCTTGCCTTCCGCGCGGCCTTCCCGCCGGGCGAGGCGAAAGAGAACTGGGCGATCCTGCGCGCGCTCTCGGCCGAGCTGGACGCCAAGCAGCCTTGGGACACGCTCGCCGGTCTGCGCCGCGCGATGGTGGCAGAGGTGCCGCATCTGGCGCAGGTCGATGAGGTTGTGGAGAACGAAGTGCAGGCGATCGAGCCGCGCGACATGGGCAAGGCGACCTTCCGTCTGCCGATCCACGAATTCTACCTGACCAACCCGATCGCACGGGCCTCCGTCGTGATGGGCGAATGCGCGAGCCTCGCGAAAGCGCGGGCCGAAGCGCCGGTTGCTGCCGAGTGAGGTTGAGACGGATGATGCAGACCCTGCCCAATATCGCACCGCTCGCCCCCGGCCTTCTGGCCGGTCTGGCGGCGTGCACGCCGACCGGCGGGGCGCAGGGGGATAGCGCGGTCAAACCGGACTATCGGGGCACCGAGACACGGCTCCTCGACAGCGATCTGGTGGAGATACGCGCGCGCGTCTCGGGCGAGGGCGCTGGCGAGAAAGCGGCGACCGATTATGCCCAATGCGCAGCCGCGCAATATGCGCTGGTGCGCGGCTATGGATTTGCGCGCCACGTGCGCACGAATGTGACTGAAGAGGGTGGCATCTGGCGGGCAGATGCGGTCTACACCATCTCGCCCGCCTTGCCGCAGGGACTCAAGACGATCGACGCGGAAGTGACCGTCGCCGATTGCAAGGATCGCGGCATTCCGACCGTATGAAGAGAGTGGGACATCATGGCTGAATTCTTCGCGACACCTTTCGGGATCTTCCTGCTGATCGTGCTGCAGAGCTTGGCGGTTATCGCCTTCGTGATGCTGTCGATGATCTGGCTGGTCTATGGCGACCGTAAGATCTGGGCTGCCGTGCAGATGCGTCGCGGGCCGAACGTCGTCGGGCCCTGGGGCCTGATGCAGACCTTCGCGGATGCGCTGAAATATGTGGTCAAGGAAATCGTCGTGCCGGCGGGTGCCGACAAGTTCGTCTATTTCCTCGCCCCTATCCTGAGCTTCGTGCTGGCGATGCTGACCTTCGCGGTGATCCCCTTCGCCGACGGTTGGGTGCTGGCCGATATCAACGTCGCACTGCTGTTCGTCTTCGCGGCCTCCTCGCTCGAGGTCTACGGCGTGATCATGGGCGGCTGGGCGTCGAACTCGAAATACCCGTTCCTCGGCTCGCTCCGCTCGGCGGCGCAGATGATCTCCTATGAGGTCTCGATCGGCCTGATCATCATCGGGGTGATCATCTCGACCGGCTCGATGAACCTGTCGACCATCGTGCGCGCGCAGGATACCGGCTGGGGCCTGCTGGGCTGGTACTGGCTGCCGCACCTGCCGATGGTGGCGCTGTTCTTCATCTCGGCGCTGGCCGAGACCAACCGCCCGCCCTTCGACCTTCCGGAAGCGGAATCCGAACTCGTTGCGGGCTTCATGGTTGAATACAGCTCGACCCCGTATCTGCTGTTCATGGCCGGCGAATATATCGCGATCTGGCTGATGTGCGCGCTGATGTCGATCCTGTTCTTCGGCGGCTGGCTGTCCCCGATCCCGGGCCTGCCCGACGGGGTGCTGTGGATGTTCGCCAAGATGGTGTTCTTCTTCTTCATGTTCGCGATGGTGAAGGCGATCGTGCCGCGCTACCGCTACGACCAGCTCATGCGGATTGGCTGGAAAGTCTTCCTGCCGCTGTCGCTGGCGTGGGTGGTGATCATCTCCTTCCTCGCGAAATTCGAAATCTTCGGGCACTTCTGGGCCCGCTGGGCGATGGGGAGCTGATAGATGGCTTTCGACTATAACCGCGCTGCCAAGTATTTCCTGCTGGTGGACTTCATCAAAGGCTTCGGTCTGGGGATGCGCTACTTCTTCGCGCCGAAACCCACGCTGAACTACCCGCACGAGAAAGGGCCGCTGTCGCCGCGCTTCCGTGGCGAGCACGCCCTGCGCCGCTACCCCAACGGGGAAGAGCGCTGCATCGCGTGCAAACTGTGCGAGGCGATCTGCCCGGCGCAGGCGATCACGATCGACGCGGAACCCCGCGCCGACGGCTCGCGCCGCACGACGCGCTACGATATCGATATGACGAAATGCATCTATTGCGGCTTCTGTCAGGAAGCCTGCCCGGTGGATGCGATCGTCGAAGGTCCGAATTTCGAATTCTCGACCGAGACCCGCGAGGAGCTGTTCTACGACAAGCAGAAGCTCCTTGAGAACGGGGCCCGCTGGGAAGCCGAGATTGCCCGCAACCTCGAACTGGATGCGCCTTACAGATGACCGACGATTTTTCGAAACTCTTTAGCAACATGATGGAGCAGTCGGCCGAGATGGCGCGGCTGTTCAATCCGGCGCTGGAAAGTTTCAATCCGGCTGCGATGGAGAAACTCTTCCCCACCATGTCGAAGGACATGATGGAGATGTGGTTCGGCAAGACCTTCAACCGCGAAGGGCTCGACAGCCGGACGCGGCTTCTGGTGACGATCGCCGCGCTCACGGTGCTGGGCGCGCAAGCGGACTCGCAGCTGCGCCTGACGATCCGCCACGCGCTCGAGGCCGGGGCCACGCAACGCGAGATCGCCGAGGTGATCTTTCAGATGAGCATGTTCGGCGGGGTGCCCGCCATGACCCGCGCGCTCGAGATCGCGCAATCGGTCTTCGACGAGAATTCGGGAGAGAACGAATGACGGTGTTTGCTTTCGCCTTCTACCTTTTCGCCATTACGGCGGTGGTCGCGGGCTTCATGGTGGTGATTTCCAAGAACCCGGTCCATTCGGTGCTCTGGCTGATCCTCACCTTCCTGTCGGCGGCGGGGCTTTTCGTGCTGCTGGGCTCGGAATTCGTCGCGATGCTCTTGATCATCGTCTATGTCGGCGCGGTCGCGGTGCTCTTCCTATTCGTGGTGATGATGCTCGATGTCGACTTCGCCGCGCTCAAGGGCGAGCTGGCGCGCTACATGCCGCTGGGCCTGCTGATCGGGGTCGTGATGCTGGTGCAGCTGGGCATCGCTTTCGGCGCATGGCAGACCTCCGGCATGGCGGAAAGCCTGCGTGCCGATCCGGTGCCCGAGGGCATGACCAACGCGCAGGCGATCGGCCTGCTCGTTTATGACAAATACCTCTACCTCTTCCAGACGGCGGGCCTGATCCTGCTGGTCGCGATGATCGGGGCGATCCTTCTGACGCTGCGCCATCGCACCAACGTCAAGCGCCAGAACGTCATCGCGCAGATGCATCGCGATCCGTCCAAGACGATGGAAATGGTGGACGTCAAACCGGGGCAGGGGCTGTGAGCGAACAAAAGCAAGCGAAAAACGCGAGTTCGGAAACGAGGGTGAACGCATGATCGGATTGGAACATTACCTTGGCGTGGCTGCCGCGCTGTTCGTGATCGGCATTTTCGGGATCTTCGTGAACCGCAAGAACGTGATCGTCATCATGATGTCGATCGAACTCATGCTGTTGGCGGTGAATATCAACCTGGTGGCCTTCGCGGCCTATCTGGATGACCTCGTCGGACAGATCTTCACCCTCTTCGTGCTGACCGTTGCGGCAGCCGAGGCCGCGATCGGCCTTGCGATCCTCGTGGTCTTCTTCCGCAACCGCGGCTCGATCGAGGTCGAAGACGTCAACGTGATGAAGGGATAAGGGACGATGGAAACGATCATTCTCTTTGCGCCGCTGGTCGGTGCGATCCTTGGTGGCTTCGGCTGGCGGGTGATCGGCGAAAAGGGCGCGATGGTCCTGACCACGGGCCTTCTGTTCCTCGCCGCTCTGCTCAGCTGGATCGTGTTCCTTACGCTGGGCGATCAGACGCAGCACATTCACGTCCTGAACTGGATCACCTCGGGGGAGCTGGACGTCTCGTGGGCGATCCGGATGGACCGACTGACCGCGATCATGCTGATCGTGGTGACGACGGTCTCCTCGCTCGTGCATCTCTACTCGTGGGGCTACATGGCCCATGACGAGAATTTCGACGAAGGGAAGGGCGAGAACTACAAGGCGCGCTTCTTCGCCTATCTGTCCTTCTTCACCTTCACCATGTTGATGCTGGTGACCTCGGACAACCTGCTGCAGATGTTCTTCGGCTGGGAAGGCGTCGGTGTCGCCTCCTACCTGCTGATCGGCTTCTACTACAAGAAACCCTCGGCCAACGCGGCGGCGATGAAGGCCTTCATCGTCAACCGTGTCGGCGATTTCGGCTTCCTGCTGGGGATGTTCGGTCTGTTCTACATGACCGGCTCGCTGCAGCTGGACGACGTCTTCTCGGCGGCCCCGGCTTTGTCAGAGACCAATCTCGACTTCCTCTGGGGGTCCTGGAACGCGGTGGAGCTCTGCGCCTTCCTGCTCTTCGTGGGCGCGATGGGCAAATCGGCGCAGCTCTTCCTGCACACGTGGTTGCCGGACGCGATGGAAGGCCCGACGCCTGTGTCGGCGCTGATCCACGCCGCGACCATGGTGACCGCAGGCGTGTTCCTCGTCTGCCGCATGTCGCCGGTCTATGAATACGCTCCGCATGCGCAGACCTTCATCGTCGTGATCGGCGCCTCGACCGCCTTCTTCGCCGCGACCGTGGGTCTGGTGCAGAACGACATCAAGCGCGTCATCGCCTATTCGACCTGTTCGCAGCTGGGCTACATGTTCGCCGCGGCCGGTGTAGGCGTCTATTCGGTGGCGATGTTCCATCTGCTGACCCACGCGTTCTTCAAGGCGCTGCTGTTCCTTTCGGCGGGCTCGGTCATCACCGCGATGCACCACGAGCAGGACATGCGGAACTATGGCGGCCTTCGCAAAAAGGTGCCGCTGACCTTCTGGGCGATGATCTTCGGCACGCTGGCGATCACCGGGGTCGGTATTCCCTTCACGCCGATCGGCTTCGCGGGCTTCCTGTCGAAAGACGCGATCATCGAGAGCGTCTGGGGCGGTTCCGGCGCGGGCTATGCCTTCTGGCTTCTGGTTATCGCGGCGGCCTTCACGTCCTTCTATTCGTGGCGGCTGATCTTCATGACCTTCTTCGGCAAACCGCGCGGCGATCATCATGCGCATGATCACGCGAAGGAAAGCCCCTGGGTCATGACGGTGCCGCTGGTGGTTCTGTCCTTCGGCGCGATCTTCGCCGGGATGATCTGGTACAACGTCTTCTTCGGCGATCACGCGAAGCTGGTGAAATTCTTCGGGCTTCCCGCCCATGCCGAGCAGACGGCGGATGCGGGTCACGCGACGAATGGCGAGGCTGCGCAGACCGGCGAGGGCACCCATGGCGCAACGCCGCCGGTGCCGGATGCGACCATGTCCGAAGATCAGGCCGAGGCCGAGCTGATGGACGAGGCCAAGACCTCGCCGGATGTCGGCGTCTCGACGGCGGTGATCAAGTATCCGGGCGTCGCACCTCAGGGCGCGATCTACATGGGTCAGGAAAACGAGGTCATCGACAAGGCGCACCACGCGCCGGCCTGGGTCAAGGTTTCGCCCTTCGTGGCGATGCTTGCAGGGCTTCTCGTGGCATGGCTGTTCTACATCAAGGACACCAGCCTGCCGAAGCGGTTCGCCGAGGCGCAGCCGGGCCTTTACCGCTTCCTGCTCAACAAGTGGTATTTCGACGAGCTGTACGAGCGCATCTTCGTGCGCCCGGCGCTCTGGTTCGGCTATCAATTCTGGAAGAAAGGGGACGAGGGCTCGATTGACCGAGTTATCGACGGCATGGCCGTCGGCATCGTCCCGACATTCACGAGGTTCCTTAACAGGATGCAATCGGGCTATCTGTTCCACTACGCCTTCGCCATGGTGATCGGGATTGTCGGTCTCATGCTCTGGGTCGTCCTCAACGGGGGGGCGAACTGATGCAACACCTGCTTTCCATCGTCATCTTCACGCCCGCCGTGGCGGCGCTGATCCTCGCGCTGGTTCTGCGCGGCGGCTCGCCCGAGGCGGACCGGAACGCGAAATGGGTGGCGCTGACCGCGACGTCGGTCACCTTCCTGATCTCGCTGTTCCTGCTGGCCGGGTTCGACCCGTCCAACACCGGCTTCCAATTCATGGAGAAATACAGCTGGATCATGGGGTTCCAGTACCGCGTGGGTGTCGACGGCCTGTCGATCCTCTTCGTGATGCTGACCACCTTCATGATGCCGCTGGTGATCGTCGGTAGCTGGAATGTGACCGACCGCGTGAAGGAATACATGATCGCCTTCCTCGTCCTCGAGACGCTGATGGTGGGCACCTTCGTCACGCTCGATCTGGTGCTGTTCTACCTGTTCTTCGAAGCGGGCCTGATCCCGATGTTCCTGATCATCGGTATCTGGGGGGGCAAGCAGCGCGTCTACGCCGCGTTCAAGTTCTTCCTCTACACCTTCTTCGGCTCGGTCTTCATGCTGGTGTCGATCATCTACATCTACTTCCACACCGGAACGACGGACATGCCGGGGCTGCTCGTCTACGAGTTCCCATACACACCGGTGCACATACTCGGGATAACGATCCCCGGCGGGGTGCAAACGCTGCTCTGGCTCGGCTTCTTCATCTCGTTCGCGATCAAGATGCCGCTTTGGCCGGTGCACACTTGGTTGCCTGCCGCGCACGTGCAGGCGCCGACGGCCGGTTCGGTCGTGCTCGCCGCGGTGCTGCTGAAGCTCGCCGATTACGGTTTCCTGCGCTTCTCGCTGCCGATGTTCCCGGTGGGCAACCTCGTGGTCGGCCCCTGGGCGATGTGGCTCGCGGTGATCGCGATCATCTGGACGTCGCTGGTGGCGCTGGTGCAGACCGATATCAAGCGCGTCATCGCCTATAGCTCGGTCGCGCACATGGCCGTCGTGCTGCTCGGGATCTTCTCGGGCACGCAGCAGGGCATCGAGGGCGGTATCTTCATGGTTGTCGCGCACGGTTTCACCTCGGCGGCGCTGTTCCTCGCGGTGGGTGTGGTCTACGACCGGATGCATACGCGTGAGATCTCGGCCTATGGCGGCCTCGTGAAGCGCATGCCCGCCTATGCGACGATCTTCATGTTCTTCACGATGGCCAATGTCGGCCTTCCCGGCACCGCCAATTTCGTCGGCGAGTTCCTGATCCTCGTGGGCGTCTTCCAGGTGAATACCTGGGTTGCGCTCTTCGCCACGACGAGCGTGATCCTGTCGGCGGCCTATGCGCTCTGGCTCTATCGCCGGGTCGTCTTCGGCGATCTGATCAAAGAGAGCCTGCGCTCGATCACCGACCTGAGCACGCGCGAAAAATGGATCTTCGCGCCGCTGGTCGCGATGACGTTGCTGCTCGGCGTCTATCCCGATCTGGTGACCAACATCATCGGGCCGTCGGTGACGCAACTCGTCCAGAACTATCACGATGCCTTGCCGGACAACCTTCTGTCCGACCTGGTCGAACACTGAGGAGCTGAGGGATGACTTCTGCGGATTTCTCGATCGTCCTTCCGGAGTTTTTGCTCGCCGTCTACGCGATGGTGGCGCTGCTCGCGGGTGTGTGGTTCGGCAAGGACAAGCTTGCGCCGACCCTGCTGTGGATCACCTCCGGCGTCATGCTGGTGATCGCGGCCTGGATCGGTCTGGCCGAGGTTGGCTCGCATGAGGCCTTCGGTGGCCTCTTCATCGACGACGCGTTCTCGCGCTTCACCAAGGTGATGATCCTCGTCTCGGCTGCGCTGGTTCTCGCGATGGGCACCGATTACATGCAGCGGCGCGGGCTGCTGCGCTTCGAATACCCGATCCTCGCGACGCTGGCCGTCATCGGTATGATGATGATGGTCTCGGCGGGCAACCTGATGTCGCTCTATATGGGCCTCGAGTTGCAATCGCTCGCGCTCTACATCGTGGCCGCGCTGCGCCGCGAAAGCGAGAAGAGCTCGGAAGCGGGTCTGAAGTACTTCGTGCTCGGCGCGCTGTCCTCGGGCATCTTGCTCTACGGCGCCTCGCTGACCTATGGCTTCGCGGGCACAACGCAATTCGCGGGTATCATCGGAGTGGTCCAACAAGGTCACCTGCCGATCGGCCTGCTGTTCGGCATGGTCTTCCTGATCGCCGGTCTCGCCTTCAAGGTCTCGGCGGTGCCGTTCCACATGTGGACGCCCGACGTCTATGAAGGCTCGCCCACGCCGGTCACCGCCTTCTTCGCCACCGCGCCGAAAGTCGCCGCGATGGCGCTGATCGCACGGCTCGTCTTCGACGCCTTCGGTCAGGTGCCGGCGGAGTGGGGCCAGATCCTCGCGCTGCTCGCGGGCCTGTCGATGGTCTGGGGCTCGGTCGCGGCGATCGGTCAGACCAACATCAAACGCCTGATGGCCTATTCCTCGATCACCCATATGGGCTTCGTGCTGCTGGGCCTGTCGGCGGGCACCGCCGAGGGCGTGCAGGCGATGCTGACCTATATGGCGATCTACGTGACGATGAATGTCGGCGTCTTCGCCTTCATGCTCTCGATGGAGCGTGACGGCCAGCCGGTGACCGATATCAAATCGCTGAACCAATATGCCCGTCAGGATCCGACCAAGGCACTGGCGATGCTGGTACTGCTGTTCTCGCTCGCGGGCGTGCCGCCGTTCCTGGGCTTCTTCGCCAAGTTCGCGGTGCTTCAGGCGGCGCTGCATGCGGGATATATCTGGCTCGTGCTGCTGGGCGTGATCGCCTCGGTCGTGGCGGCCTTCTACTACCTGCGGATCGTGTTCTACATGTATTTCGGCAAGGAGACGGACCCGCTCGACAACCGGATGCCCGCGATTCAATGGGGGCTTCTGATGGTCTCCGCGCTGGCAATGTTGCTCGGTATCTTCAACCTCTTCGGCATCGAGGGCGCGGCCCAGGCTGCGGCGGCGGCTCTTGTCAACTGAGCGCGATGACTGGCCCGAGGGCGTGGCGCGACACGTCCTGCCCTCGGTCGATAGCACCATGGATGAAGCGGCCCGGCTAGCGCCGGGCCTCTCAGGTTCAGCGTGGATCTTTGCGCATGAGCAGACCGCGGCCCGCGGCCGGCGCGGCCGTGCCTGGCGTGCGCCCACGGGCAATTTCTCGGCGACGCTGGTGATGCGGCCCGAGGGCGGGCTGGGGCAGGCGGCACTCTATTCCTTCGTCGCGGCTCTGGCGCTCGAGGCGGCGCTCGCCCATGTCGGGGGCCCGCATGCGCGTCTCACGATCAAATGGCCCAATGACGTGCTGCTGAGCGGCGGCAAGATCGCGGGCATCCTGCTGGAGAGCCTGCGCGGCGGAGAGCAGATCGCGATCGGCATCGGGGTGAACCTCGCGCAGGCGCCCGACCGCAGCGAGGTCGAGCCCGAGGCGATGGCTCCGGTCAGTCTGGTGGGCGAAACCGGGATGCAGATCGCTCCGGTCGACTTCCTGCCGATGCTGGCGCAGGCCTTCGATCACTACGATCGGCAGTTCCGCGATTACGGCTTCGACGCGATCCGCAATGCGTGGCTCGCCCGCGCCGCGCGTCTGGGCGAAGAGATCACCGCCCGGGTCGGCAACGAAACCTATCGCGGCACCTTCGAGACCATCGACGAGACCGGCGCGCTGATCCTGACCACGCCCGAGGGCCGTCGCGCCATCTCGGCAGCGGATATCTTTTTCTGAGCGGAAAGGGGGAGCCATGCTTCTCTGCATCGACTGCGGTAACACCAATACGGTCTTTTCGGTCTGGGACGGGACGGATTTCGTCGCCACATGGCGGATGGAGACCAATCACCAGCGCACGGCGGACGAATATTTTCTCTGGCTGTCGGGCATGATGCGGGTGCAGGAGATCGCGGGCGAAATTACCGAGGTGATCATCTCCTCGACCGTGCCGCGGGTCGTGTTCAACCTGCGGGTCCTGTCGAACCGGTATTTCAACTGCCGGCCGCTCGTGGTGGGCAAGCCCGAGTGCCGCCTGCCGGTCGAGCCGCGCGTCGATCCGGGCACGACCGTGGGGCCGGATCGCCTCGTGAACACGGTGGCGGGCTATGACCGGCATGGCGGCGATATCGTCGTCGTCGATTTCGGCACCGCGACCACCTTCGATGTGGTGGCCTCCGACGGCGCCTATATCGGCGGCGTGATCGCACCCGGCGTTAACCTGTCGCTGGAGGCGTTGCACGCGTCCGCCGCCGCCCTACCTCATGTCGACGTGACGATGCCCGAAAAGGCCATCGGCACGAATACCGTCGCCTGTATCCAATCGGGCGTTTTCTGGGGCTATATCGGCCTCGTCGAAGGCGTCGTGCGCCAAATCCGGCTCGAACGCGACCGCCCGATGAAAGTCATCGCAACCGGCGGTCTGGCCGAACTGTTCTCGCAGGGCTTTGACCTCTTTGACAGTGTGGATTACGACCTTACCATGCACGGCCTTCGCCTCCTCAACGACTATAACAAGGATCTTCCCGCGTGAGTGACAGACTGATCTACCTCCCCCTCGGCGGTGCCGGCGAAATCGGCATGAACGCCTATGTGTACGGCTACGGCCCAGAGGGGAAAGAGCGGCTGATCGTTGTCGATCTGGGCGTGACTTTCCCGGATATGGACGGCACGCCCGGCGTCGATCTGATCTTTGCCGATCTCGAATGGCTGGAAGCAAACGCCGACCGGATCGACGCGATCTTCATCACCCACGCCCATGAAGACCATATCGGCGCGCTGCCCCTTGTCTGGAACAAGCTGCGCAAGCCGGTCTATGCGCGCGCGTTTACCGGCCGCATCGGTCAGCTGAAGCTGGAAGAGGCGGGCATCCCGCCCGAGACGATCCAGATCGTCGAGCCGCGCCCGAAGGTGATCGAAGCCGGTCCCTTCAAGGTGCAATTCGTGCCGATCTCGCACTCGATCCCCGAAAGCTCCGGCCTCATCATCGACACGCCCGCCGGGCGCGTTGTCCATACGGGCGATTTCAAGCTCGACGGCAATCCGATCGTGGGCGAGCCCTTCGAGCCCGAGATGTGGCATGCCATCGCCAAAGAGGGCGACGGTGTGAAGGTTCTGGTGAGCGATTCCACGAATGTCTTCTCGCCGCTGCCTGGCCGGTCGGAGGCCACGCTGGCCGAGCCGATCTCGGAACTGATCCGCGCCCAGACCGGCATGGTCGTCGCGACCACCTTCGCCTCGAATGTCGCGCGCCTGAAGACGCTCGCCGAGGCGGGCAAGGCCGCGGGCCGCTCGGTCTGCCTGCTTGGCCGCGCGATGAAGCGTATGGTCTCGGTCGCGGAAGAAACCGGCGTGCTCAAGGGCATGCCCGGCACGATTTCGGCAGAAGAGGCGAGCGACGTGCCGCGTCAGAACCTGATGCTGATCGTGACCGGGTCTCAGGGCGAGCGCCGCGCGGCCTCGGCCCAGCTGAGCCGCGGCAAATATCTGGGTCTCGAGCTGAAAGAGGGCGATACGTTCCTGTTCTCCTCGAAGACCATTCCGGGCAACGAGCGCGGCGTGATCCGCATCATGAACGCGTTCTCTGAGATGGGCGTCGACGTGGTGGACGATCACGGCGGGCTCTATCACGTTTCGGGCCACGCGAACCGCCCCGATCTGGAAGCGGTCCATGAGCTGCTCGCGCCGAAGATGCTGATCCCGATGCATGGCGAGCACCGTCACCTGCGCGAGCACGCGAAGCTGGCCTCGGATAAGGGCATCGCGTCGGAAGTCGCAACGAACGGCACGATGATCGACCTGACCGGCAAGGCCCCGAAAGTCGTCGAATATATCGAAGCGGGCCGCACTTACCTCGACGGTTCGGTGCAGATCGGCGCTATGGACGGCGTGGTGCGTGACCGGATGCGCATGGCGCTGAACGGGCTGTGCCTCGTGACCCTGATCCTCGACGAGGAAGACCAGCCGCTGGGCGAGCCCTGGGTCGAGCTGAACGGCCTGCCGAAACTGGGCCGCTCGGGCGCGCCTCTGGCGGAGACGATCGAAGACGAGATGACGCAATATCTCGAACGCGCTTCGATCAAAGTCCTCAAAAATGACGATAAGATCGACGAGGGCCTGCGTCGCATCGCGCGTCAGGTCTCGATGGAAGAGATCGGCAAGAAGCCCGAAGTGATCGTCGTCACCAGCCGCCTGACCGAGTGAGCGTGGCTCCGCGCCCGAAAGGGCGCGGATCGCCCTAGGCGCAGGCGGGCAGGGGCGCGCCCCTGCCTTGAAGACAAAGAAAAACCCCGCCGGAGGAAGCCTCCGGCGGGGATATTTTTACCAATACGAAAGCGTCAGCTATCCGCTTTGTCCTCGGCGGTCTCCTCAACCGCGCCGGGGCGGAAGGAGACGGTGAGGAAGTCCGGAACGTGATCGCCCATGCCCACGACTTCGTTGTCGCGCTCGCGGCGGTTGCGACCACCGCGCGACCGGCGGGCATTACCGCCCTCGTCGGAAGACTGGCTGCGCGATTGCGGCTTCGGAGCGCTCGCGGCCTCGGGGGCAGCTTCGCTGCGGGCCTCTTCGGGCTGAGCCTCGGCTTTCTTGGGCGCCTGCTCTTGCTCCTGCTGCTCCTGCGGCGCGGCGCTTTGCGGCTGCTGCGTCTCTTCGCTGCGCTGGTCGCGTTTCGACCCACGCCCGCCACGATCCCGGCTGCGTCCGCCGCGCGAACGACCGCCCTTGGCGTCTTCGCGCTTGCGCGCCGGTTGCTTCGCGCCTTCGGACAGCTCGAAATCTTCAGGCGGCTCGGCACGCGGGATTTCCTGCTCGACGAGGCTTTCGATCTGACCGAGGAATTTCTCGTCCGACGGGACCGCGATCGAGATCGCCGTGCCCTTGCGGCCCGCGCGACCCGTGCGGCCGATCCGGTGGACGTAATCCTCGGCATGCATCGGCAGGTCGTAGTTGAAGACGTGGCTCACCGAAGGCACGTCGAGACCGCGCGCGGCCACGTCGGAGGCGATCAGCAGCTTGAGCTTGCCATCGCGGAAATTCTCGAGCGTGCGCGTGCGCTGGCTCTGGTCGAGATCGCCATGGATCGGGGCGGCGTCGAAGCCGTATTTCTGCAGGCTCTTGGCGACGATATCGACATCGACCTTGCGGTTGCAGAAGACGATCGCGTTGGTGCAGGCCTCGCCCTCGGCCGAGATCACCGCGCGCAGCAATTCGCGCTTGGCCTTGGCCGTCTGGTCGCGGCGCGCCGGTTCGATCTGGATCAGCTTCTGGGTGATGTTCGCACCGGTGGTCGCCTGACGCGCAACTTCGACCCGCGTCGGCGCATGCAGGAAGGTGTTGGTGATCCGCTCGATCTCAGGGGCCATCGTGGCCGAGAAGAACAGCGTCTGGCGCGTGAAGGGCGTCAGCTGGAAGATGCGCTCGATATCCGGGATGAAGCCCATGTCGAGCATCCGGTCGGCCTCGTCGACGACCATGACCTTCACGTCGGTCAGGATCAGCTTGCCACGCTCGAAATGGTCGAGCAGGCGGCCCGGCGTCGCGATCAGCACGTCGACGCCCTTGTCGATCAGCTTGTCCTGCTCGCCGAACGACACGCCGCCGATCAGCAGCGCGCGGGTCAGCTTGGTGTTCTTGGCGTAGAGGTCGAAGTTCTCGGCGACCTGGGCTGCCAGTTCGCGCGTCGGGCAGAGCACGAGCGAGCGCGGCATCCGGGCGCGGGCGCGGCCCCGGCGCAGCAGCGTCAGCATCGGCAGGGTGAAGCTGGCGGTTTTGCCGGTCCCGGTCTGCGCGATGCCGAGCACGTCCTTGCCTTCGAGCGCGGGCGGAATGGCGCCAGCCTGAATGGGCGTGGGCTCTTCGTAGCCAGCGTCGACAACGGCGGAAAGGACTTTCGGGTCCAGCTTCAGATCGGTGAATTTAGTCATGGGTTTCCTTGGTTTACCTTTGATCGCGTCCTGTCGCGACCCGCATCGGGCGGGGCCGCTGTCGGGCGCTTTAGGAACCGGGCGCCCAGGAGAAGCTCCGCCGGATTACGGAGCTTGACTGCGCCCTACCGGATTGCGACGCAAAGGTCAATCTTTTCAGGGGGTGACCCGGGGCTGCGCGCGGAACATAGCGCGGTCCTGCGCGATATTCGGCCTCTTGCAAAAGGGCACGGAACCTGACCTCCTGAACGGGGTTTGATCCCGAAGCGTGACGAGGGACAGGTATGGCAATCGCGGAATCGGCGGGTCTCGGCCCGGTATTGGCCTTTGCGCTGGTGGGTGTGTGCGGTGTTGGGGCGCAATGGCTGGCCTGGCGCCTGCGCCTGCCCGCCATCGTGATCATGCTGGTCGCAGGGCTCATCGCGGGGCCCGCGACGGGGCTTTTGAACCCGAGCCGGGATTTTGGCGACTTGCTGAGCCCTCTGATCGCGCTCGCGGTGGCGGTGATCCTGTTCGAGGGGGGCTTTTCTCTAGATTTCCACCGCTTGGGCGACGCGAAAACCGGCGTACGGCGACTGGTCTTCATCGGCGCGCCTCTGGGCTGGTTCCTCTCGGTGCTCGCGCTCGTTTGGGGCGCGGGGCTCAGCTGGGAAAGCGCGGCTGTTTTCGGCGGGATCATGGTCGTGACCGGCCCCACGGTGATCGCGCCGCTTCTGCGTACGGCGAAACTTGCCCGCCGCCCCGCGCGTCTGCTGCAATGGGAAGCCATCGTGAACGATCCGATCGGCGCGCTGGCGGCGGTTCTGGCCTTCGAGGTGGTGTTCACGCTGCGCTCCAACTTGCCGATGGGCGAGGCGGTGTGGCATCTCGCGCTCGGTATCGGCTTTGCGGCCGCGATCGGCGGCGCGATCGGCTGGGGCATCGCGCGCAGCTTCTCGCGCGGGTGGGTGCCGGAATTCATGAAGGTGCCGGTGCTCTTCGCGACGCTTCTGGGCACCTTCGCGGTGACGGATCACGTGCTGCATGAAAGCGGGCTGCTTGCGGTCACCGTGATGGGGCTGGTGATCGGCAATGCCGACCTGCCGTCCTACGAGGAACTGCGCCGTTTCAAGGAGCATGCGACGGTGCTGCTGGTCTCGGGCGTTTTCATCCTGCTCGCCGCGAATATCGAGATCGACCAGCTCGCCGCGCTCGACTGGCACGCGCTTCTGTTCGTTATTCTCGTGGTGCTGGTGGCGCGGCCGCTGACGGTGCTGATCTCGCTGATCGGGACAGCACTGCCGCGCAACGAACGGCTGTTGATCGCCTTCACCGGCCCGCGCGGGGTGGTGCTGGTCGCGGTGGCGGGCCTCTTCGGGCAGCGTCTGGCCGAGATCGGCGTCGCGGACGGGCTGCGCATCGGGCCGCTGGCCTTCGTGCTGGTGCTGGTGACGGTGATCGTGCACGGCTTCACGCTGGCGCCGCTGGCGCGAAAGCTGGGGCTCGCCAATGCCGACAAGCCGGGGCTGCTGATCGTGGGCGGCTCGCGCTTCACCACGGCGCTGGCCGAGACGCTGAACAAGGCCGAGGTGCCGGTGCTGATCACCGATCCGAACCACGCCCACCTGATCCGCCCGCGCGCCAATGGGCTCAAGACCTTCTACGGCGACATTCTGGGCGAGGCGGCGGAGGACAAGGTCGAGCTGATGGCCTATTCGACCCTGCTCGCCGCCACCGATAACGACGCCTACAACACGCTCGTCGCGACCGATCTCGCGCCCGAGCTGGGCCGCGACAAGGTCTGGCAGGTGCCGCGCCAAAAGGACGACCGCGAGCGCCACGCGCTGCCGACGCAGCTCGGTGGGCGCCGCTTAGGCGAGGGGCGGACGCTGGAGAATTGGGAGAAGCTGCTATCCGAGGGATGGCGTTTCCGCGTGACCCGGATCACCGAGGAATACACGCTGACCCAGTGGCGAGAAAAGCGGCCCAACGCGAAGCCCGTGATGGTCGTGGCAAAAAGCGGCGATCTGCGCTTCGTGATCGATCCGGCCGAGATGAAGGTCGAACCGGGCGGACGGTTGATCTCGCTCCTGCCGCCCGAGGCGTTCGAGGAAGAAACCGCGCAGAAGGCCAAGGCCGGGGAGAAGCCCTCAGGTCAGCCGGGGCCTGCCGCGCGGATCCCGTGAGGGCTAGTCGATGTCGGTGCTGACGTCGCGTCGGGCGATCACCGCGCCGTCGCGACTGAGCGTGATCTGTCCTGCGTAGGTGCCTTCGGGCCAGCCGCTAGGTGATGTCTTCTTGCCGACATAGCGGAAGAACCGGGCCATGGACGCGTCGACCTCGCTGGTCGTCCTGAAGCTGATCCCGTCCGGGCCGGTGATCTCGAACCCGATCGTGTCCCCCGCGCGCAGGCCGAAACCGTAGCCCCACAAGATTAGCGCGGGTCCGGTGTCGCGGGGCGGGGGCAGGGGAGCGCCAGCCAAGACTGTCTCGAAGCGTGGCAGGGTGGCGGTGAACCCGGCCTCGAGCCAGCCGCTCGGTGTATATTTTACCGGGGCGGACCAGAGCGTTTGCGTTGCATCGGTGGCGCAGGCGTCCTGCATGTCAGGGTCGAACGGGTCGATCACGGTGTCGTCGTGGCGCAGCGAGAGATGCAGATGGGGAAACGCTGCTTTACCCGATTGTCCGACGAGGCCGAGCGGGTCGCCCGCCGCCACCTGATCGCCGCGGGTCACGGAGATGGAGCCGTCGCGCAGGTGGCAATATTGGGTCTGCCAGCCGTGTCCGAGATCGATGACGATCCCGTTTCCGCATTCCTTGCCGGAAACCGTTAGCCCGCTGGCATAAGCCCCGTCGGGCTCTCCGTCGCGGGTGGCGATCACCCGGCCCGGGGCGGCGGCGATCACCTGCACGCCCGCCTGCATCTGCGCTTCTGTCAGCAGTGCGAAATCGGTGCCCTTGTGGCCGTCATAGGTCAGCCCGCCGCAACCCGCGTCTCGCGCGCCGGGACCAGGGGCGCGGTCGACGTAGTTTTGGATGTAGCAATCTTGGCCAAGTGTGCACTCGACCGGCATCTGCAGCTTTGGCGCGTCGGATAGAAAAGTCCCGGCCATGCAGGGCACGGCCGGGACGAGAAGGCTTATCAATACCGCGCGAAGCACGGGCTAGATCATTCGGCGGTCAGCAGGCGCGGCTTGGAGCCGGAGATCCGCTTCTTGCCCGGTTCCTCGACCTTGATGACGATCTTGTCGTCCTTGATCGAGACCTTGGCGACGCCGCCCTTGGTGAGCTTCCCGAAGAGCAGCTCTTCGGCGAGCGGCTTCTTGATATGCTCCTGAATGACCCGGCCCAGCGGACGCGCGCCCATCTTGTCGTCGTAGCCCTTCTCGGCGAGCCAGTTCGCGGCGGCCGGGGTGAGCTCGATATGGACGTTGCGGTCGATGAGCTGCGCTTCGAGTTGCAGCACGAACTTGTCGACCACCTGCAAGATCACCTCGCGCGGCAGCGGCGCGAAGCTGACCACCGCGTCCAGACGGTTTCGGAACTCGGGCGTGAAGGTCCGCTCGATCGCGGCCGTATCCTCGCCCTCGCGCCGGTCGCGCCCGAAGCCGATTGCGGTCTTCGCCTGCTCGGCGGCGCCCGCATTCGAGGTCATGATCAGGATCACATTGCGGAAGTCGACGGTCCGGCCGTTATGGTCGGTGAGCTTCCCGTGATCCATCACCTGCAGCAGGATGTTGTAGACATCCGGGTGGGCCTTTTCGATCTCGTCGAGCAGCAGCACGCAATGCGGGTGCTGGTCGACGCTGTCGGTCAGCATGCCGCCCTGATCGAAGCCGACATAGCCCGGAGGCGCACCGATCAGACGCGAGACCGCGTGCTTCTCCATGTATTCCGACATGTCGAAGCGCATCAGTTCCACGCCGAGCGTATCGGCGAGCTGCTTGGCGACCTCGGTCTTGCCGACGCCGGTCGGCCCCGCGAAGAGGTAGTTGCCGATCGGCTTCTCAGGCTCGCGCAGACCCGCACGGGCCAGCTTGATCGCGGAGGACAGCGTCTCGATCGCCTTGTCCTGACCGAACACGACGCGCTTGAGGGACTTCTCGAGATCCTTGAGCACCTCGGCATCGTCCTTCGAGACCGATTTCGGCGGGATCCGCGCGATCTTGGCGACGACCGCCTCGATCTCTTTCGGGCCGATGGTCTTGCGCCGCTTGCTTTCGGCCACGAGATGCTGGGCGGCGCCCGCCTCGTCGATCACGTCGATCGCCTTGTCGGGCAGCTTGCGGTCATGGACATAGCGCGCCGACAGCTCCACCGCCGTCTTGATGGCGTCGTTGGTGTAGCGAATGTCGTGGTGCTTCTCGAAATAGGGTTTCAGACCCATCAGGATCTTGATGGAATCCGGCACCGACGGCTCGTTCACGTCGATCTTCTGGAACCGGCGGCTCAGCGCGCGGTCCTTCTCGAAGTGCTGGCGGAACTCCTTGTAGGTGGTGGAGCCCATGGTGCGCAGCTTGCCGCCCTGAAGCGCGGGCTTCAGCAGGTTGGAGGCATCCATCGCGCCACCCGAGGTCGCGCCAGCCCCGATCACGGTGTGAATCTCGTCGATGAACAGGATCGCATCGGGATGCTCTTCAAGCTCCTTCACCACGGCCTTCAGACGCTCCTCGAAGTCGCCGCGATAGCGGGTGCCCGCGAGCAACGCGCCCATATCGAGCGAGTAGATCGTCGAATTGGCGAGGATCTCCGGGGTTTCGCCGCGCGTGATCTTCAGCGCGAGACCTTCCGCGATCGCGGTCTTGCCCACGCCGGGATCGCCCACCAGAAGCGGGTTGTTCTTGCGGCGGCGGCACAGCACCTGAATGCAGCGCTCCACCTCATGCTCACGCCCGATCAGCGGGTCGACATCGCCCTTCTCGGATTTCGCGTTGAGGTTCACGCAGTATTTCTCGAGCGCGGAATCCTTGGCTTCGGCCTGGGTTGCCCCTTCGGCTTTGGCCTCTTCCTCGGCCCCCGACACCGGGCGCGTTTCGCCAAACTCGGGGTCCTTCGCCACACCATGCGCGATGAAGTTCACCGCGTCGTAGCGGGTCATGTCCTGCTCTTGCAGGAAATAGGCGGCGTTGCTTTCGCGTTCCGCGAAGATCGCGACGAGCACATTGGCCCCGGTCACTTCCGAGCGGCCCGAGCTTTGGACATGGATGGCCGCGCGCTGGATCACGCGCTGGAAGGCCGCGGTCGGCACGGCTTCCGAGCCTTCGATTTCGGTCACGAGGGTGGATAGCTCATCGTCGATGAACTCCACCAAGGTCTGGCGCAATTCGTCGGTGTCGACGGCGCAGGCCTTCATCACCCGCGCTGCGTCCGGCTCGTCGATCAAGGCGAGGAGCAGGTGTTCTAGCGTCGCGAGTTCATGCTTTCGGGCATTGGCGAGCGCCAGCGCCCCGTGGATTGCCTGTTCGAGCGTATTGGAAAACGACGGCATTATCTGCTCCTTTCCTCGGAGGGCGGCGCGGGAGGATACCCAGCCTAGTGTTGCCCTATAAGATTAAAGTTCGGTGGAAATCGCCACGCTTCAAGTCTTTTCATGCCCAAAATCCGACCGGACTCCGATTCGTGCGGAAAAAACGGTCATTTAACGGGCGCGACGGTGCAGGGATACCGATGAGGCGCGCAATATCTTGGGGGGTTGCGTGTGACCTCTCCCATATGGGGAGGGTTTTCGCGCGTTCAAGCGTATTGCCGGTTACTTGGGCGACTCGCCGCGGCTTTCAGCGGTGTCGTATTGCGTGTCCTCATAGACCGGCGGACGACGCGCGGTGCTTTGGTGCAATTCCGCGGCCAGTTCGGCCTCTTCAGGGTCGGTGTTGCCCCCGCGCTCAGGCGTGTCTTCGACGCGCGCCGCGGGCTTCGTCTTGGGCGAGGCCGCCTCGGCGGGCTCCCCGTCATCATCCTCATCGTCGACTTCTTCGTCGAGCTCCGCCTCGGTATGGGCGGCAGGCGAATGCTCCAAAAGCAGCGCCATGATGTCGGTCCGGGTCAGGATTCCCACAAGTCGCCCGCTTTCGGTCACGGGCACGACGCGCGCCTCGCGCCGGGCCAGCCGTTCGAGCAATTCGCCCACCGGCGTGTCGCCCTCGACGGTCTCGATATCGGTATGGAAGATCGCGCGGACCTCGGCCTCAGGGGGCGCCGCGCGAAAGCGCAGCGGGCGGCGCAGGATGTCGAATTCCTTGAACAGTTCCTCCAGCGCGTCGTGCTGATCGACCACGCCGAGGTAATAGCCGGAATTGTCGACCACCGGCAGCGTATGCACGTTGAGCGCGGTCATCTTGCGCACGATCTCGGACAGCGGCGCTTCGGGGCTGACGGTGACGGGGTTCTGCGTCATCAGATCGCGCACATGCGTATCGGCGAGAAGGGACTCGGCGGCGCGGTGTTCGGCCACCGCCATCAGCCGCGCCAGATCGGCGGGGTCCATATTGGCCGATTGGTTGAACTCGACCAGAAGGTTCGACAGGTCGCGCTGGCTCAGCGAGCGAGCCGGGCCGCGCGCGCGTCCGACATGGGCCGGATGATAGGCGAGAGGGCGCGTCGGGTAAGAAATGCCGAACAGCCGGTTCCAGAGCATCGCGAACCCGATCATCAGCACGGTCATCACCGCGATCGGGAAGATCGCGAAATCGAAGCCGAGCCGTCGTCCCGCCTCGTGTTCCAGCACCACCAGCAGCGCGATCCCGGCTGCGGGCGGATGCAGCGCGCGCGCCGCCATCATCGCCGCGATCGACCCGCCGACCGCCAGCCCGTCCGCATAGGGCGGCGGGGTCACCATCAGCACCGCGACCGGCACCACGGCGGAGATCATCATCCCCATCATCGCGGACCATGGCTGCGCAAGAGGCGAATTCGGCAAAACGAACAAGAGCACCGCCATCGAGGCGAAGCTGGAGACGAGGTAGATCCCGGCCTGTCGCGAATGGGGCAGGGTGGCCACGATGAAGGTCACGACGAGGATCGCTACCCCCGCGCCGACCGCGCCGCGCAGAATGTCGACCGCGGGCCTGCGCCCCATGGAGGGGCCGAAGCGGCGCAACTGGCGGCGGACATTCTTGGGCAGGTGTGAGATCGGCATCGGTTCGCTGGGGTTAACTTGCGTCAGGTATCGCGCCTGGCACGCGCGGATGCAAGCGCGGGGGCGGCGAGGGCGCAGTGGCACGGCGTCGCCGGTTAAGGGCTGGGTGACGACTGCAAGGGCGTCTGACATCTTGCCATCATGAGCGGTGGCTCTATGGTGCGGCGCGACTTTACAGGCGGGACAGAAGACGGAGACAGCGCAATGGCCGGACCGATAGACAAGACGCTGCGCACGGCGAAGAGCCATGCGAAAAGCGGGGCCTTTGCCGAGGCCGAGGCGCTCTATCGCGAGGTCCTCGCAAAGTTTCCCGGCAACAAGCGGGCGCAGGCCGGGCTGGCCGAGATCGCGCAGTCGCGCGCGACCCGTCCGATGAACCCGCCGCGCCCGGTGATCGACCAGCTCTTCGGGCTCAAGAAGTCGGGCCGTGACCGCGAGGCCGCCGAGGCCGCCGCCCGTGTCCTCAAGCAATTCCCGCGTGCGCCGGCTGCGATGGAAGTCCGTGCAGCGGCGCTCTCGGCGCTGGACGATCACGAGGGCGCGGCGGCGCTCTATCGCGAGCTGGTGGGAATGTTCCCTGACGCGCCTGACGCGCATGGCAGCTACGGCAACGAACTGATGGCGCTGAACCGCGATGACGAGGCCGTGGCCGAGTTCGAGCGCGTGTTGGAATTACGGCCCGGCGATCCGGTTTCGCTCAATAACATCGGCAATGCGAAACGCCGGGCGGGTGACGACAAGACCGCACGCAAACTCTATCACGCCGCCCATGAGGCTGCGCCCGATTTCGCCGAAGCACAGCTGAATCTGGGGAATATGCTGGCGAAAGATGGAGAGCTGGAGGAGGCGGAATTCCACCTCAAGGCCTTCTTGCACAAAGTGCCCGATCACTATCTGACCCTGTCGTCGCTGGGCGATCTCCTTCTCGCAAAAGGCGACAAGCAATCGGCGCGCGAGAATTACGAGCGCGCTTTGCACTACCGGCCCGGCTTCCCGGATGCACTCGCTGGGCTCGCCCATATCCAGCGCGCCACAGCGGACGATCCGCTTTTCGATGCGCTCACGGATTCGCTCGCGCAGCCGGGCCATAGCGCGAAGCAACGCGCGGGGCTCGAATTCGCGCTTGGCAAGCTGCGTGAGGAGTCGGGCGAGACCGAGGCCGCTTTCGGTCATTACACGCGCGGTAATGCGCTGCGCAAAGAGGCACAGGGCTACACGATTGCGCGCGACGTGGAGCGTTTCGCCCAGATCAAACAGGCGTTTCCCGCCCCGCCCGCCGAAATCCCCGAAACCGCGCCTGACGGCCCCGAGCCGATCTTCATCGTTGGCCTGCCGCGCTCGGGCACGACCCTGACCGAGCAGATCATCTCCGCGCATCCGCAGGTCGCACCGGGCGGAGAGCTGACCGAGCTGAGCCAACAGTTCAACGAGTTCGACTGGACCGATCCCGATCTGCTGGGGCAGAAAGCGCCCGCGATCCGCGCCGAGTATCGCGAGAAACTGCGCAAGCTCGGGCAGGGCGCGCCCTTTGTGACCGACAAGATGCCGCTCAATTTCCGCTGGCTGGGGGCGATCCGGGCGCTTTTCCCGCAGGCGAAGATCGTCCACACCAACCGCGACCCGCGTGCGGTGATCTGGTCGATCTTCCGGCTCAATTTCAGTTCCGACGGCAATGATTACGCCTATGATCTGGACGATCTCGTTGCCTATCATGGCCTCTATCGCGACCTGATGGCGCATTGGCGCACGCTGTTCGGCGCGACGCTTTACGATCTCGATTACGAACGGCTGACCGCGACGCCGGAGCCGGTGATCCGCGACGTGCTGGCTTATCTCGAGCTGCCTTTCGACGAGGCGTGTCTGCGCCCGCAGGACAATACCCGCATCGCGCGCACCGCGTCGCGCGATCAGGTTACGAAACCGATCTACAAGGGCAGCTCGCAGGCGTGGGAGAAATTCGCGCCCCATCTGGAGACGGCTTTCGCCAAGCTCGACTGAGAGTCTGGGCTTGTTTGTCACAGAATCGTCATTAACCTGTGAGGGCACTTAGGTAAGCCTCCCCCGATTCCCGAGCGGTTTCATTTTTTTCCTTAGGTGCGCCTCGCGATGATGTTGCGGCAGGTTTTCTGCCGCGCTCTTCACGGCGTGGGTGCTCGCAATGGTCGGGGGACGATTTTGCGAGTGAAAGCCAATGGCTTGGTCCGTCGACAAGGTTCTGCTTGCTGCGCGCAGTCATGCAAAGCGTGGGGAATTCGCGCAGGCCGAGGCGCTTTACCGAGAAGTGCTTGGGCGCTTTCCTGGCAACAAACGCGCGAAGGCGGGGCTTGAGGCGCTGGAGCAGGCCAGTAAGGCGAAACCTGCGGCGGGGCCGCCGCGCGCGCTGGTTCAGCAGTTGATGGGACTGATGCAGACGGGGCGCAATCGCGAGCTGGTCGACCAGGCGAACCGCGCGCTGCGGATCCATCCTGACACCATACTGTTGCTCGAATTTCGCGCGGCGGGGCAGGGGGCGCTGGGCGACCATGCCGGGGCGGCCGAGACCTATCGCCGCCTGATCGCCTTGCGCCCGGATCATGCCGATACGCACGGCAATCTGGGCAATGAGCTGATGGAGCTGGGGCAGCACCAAGACGCGATCGTTCAGTTCGAGCGCGTGTTGGCGCTGCGCCCGCGCGATCCGGTCGCGCTCAACAATCTGGGCAATGCGCTGCTCGCGCTGGGCCGCGAGGCCGAGGCGCGCACACGGTTCGAGGCCGCGCTCGAGGTCGCGCCGAATGATGTGCATATGCTCAGTAATCTGGGCAACCTGCTGCTGAACGAGGGGGATTTCTCCGGGGCACGACTCCGGTTGGAAAAGGGGCTGTCGCTCGATCCGCGCCATGTGTTGCTGTTGAACAATCTTGGGATCGTACTTCTCGCACAGGGCGACATCGTGGGCGCGCAGGCACGGTTCGAGGCGGCGCTGGCCGCTGACCCGAGTTATGCCGAGGCCTGGTGGAACCTCTCGCCCCTGCATCGCTTCGCGCCGGATGACCCGCTGCTTTCACAACTCGAAAAGCAGGTCGCGGCGGAAGGGCATTCGGAGCACGATCGGATGCTGCTCGAATTCGCGCTCGCCAAGGCGCAGCATGATGTGGGCAGGACCGAGCGGGCCTTCGCGCTCTGGCACTCGGCCAATGCGCGGCGCAAGGCCGAGCTGGGCTACGACATCGCGCAGGACCGCAAGCTGTTTGCGCAACTGCGCGACCGGTTTGCCGAAGCTCACCTGCCGATCCCCGAGACCGAGGCCGACAGGGCTGCCCCGGTGCCGATCTTCCTGCTCGGATTGCCCCGTTCGGGCACGACGCTGGTCGAGCAGATCGTCACCCAGCACAGTCAGGTCGCGCCCGGCGATGAGATCGCCACGCTCGATCGCGAGATGAGCGCGCTCGACTGGAGCGACCCGGAGGCCCTGACCCGGGAGGCGGGGCGCATCCGCGCCGCCTATTACGAGACGCTTGCCGGGCTGGCCGATGGAAAGCCGTTCGTGACCGACAAGATGCCGCTCAACTTCCGCTGGATCGGCGCGATCCGGGCGTTGTTTCCGCGCGCGCTCATCGTGCATGTCCATCGTGATGCGCGCGCGACGCTCTGGTCGATCTATCGCAACTTCTTTTCCAGCGCGGGGAATGGCTACGCGCATGATCTGGACGATCTCGTGGCCTATCACGGGCTCTATCGCGATCTGATGGCGCATTGGGCGGCACAGCCCGGTGCGCTCGTCGATTGCGACTACGAGGCGCTGACGGAAGACCCCGAGGCGCGTAGCCGCGCATTGATCGAGGCGCTCGGGCTGCCTTGGGAGGATGCCTGTCTGCGCCCTCAGGACAACGCCCGCACGGTTGCGACCACGTCGAACACGCAGGTGCGCAAGCCGATCTACAAAGGCAGCTCGCAGGATTGGGAGACATACGCGCCCTATCTGGAGGCAACCTTCGCGAAGCTTGATTGAGCGCGGGCTTGCGGCGCGCAGGGGCCGCTTTAATCTGCACGGACCACTGAGAAAGCCCTTCGATGCCCGACCTGTCCCATATCCTCGCCTTCGGTGCCGTGGCGCTGGCCATGGTGCTGAGCCCCGGTCCCAACATGATCTATCTGGTCTCGCGCACGATCTGTCAGGGGCGCGGCGCGGGACTGGTCTCACTGGGTGGGGTGGCGCTGGGTTTTGTCTTCTACATGCTCTGTGCGGCCTTCGGGATCACTGCGATCGTGCTCGCCGTGCCTTATGCCTATGACGCGCTGCGGATTGCCGGGGCGCTCTATCTGCTTTGGCTGGCATGGCAGGCGGTGCGGCCGGGCGGGCGTTCGGCCTTTGAGACCCGCGAGTTGCCGATCGACGGGCCGCGCAAGCTGTTCGTGATGGGCTTCGTCACCAACCTCCTTAATCCGAAGATCGCGGTGATGTATCTGTCGCTGCTGCCGCAATTCATCGACCCCGCGGCGGGATCGGTGCTGGCGCAGTCACTGGCGCTGGGCGCGGTGCAGATCGTCATCTCGGTGGGCGTCAACGCCGCGATCGTGCTGGGCGCAGGCGCAATGGCCCGGTTCCTCGCGACGCGTCCGCTCTGGATGCGCGTGCAGCGCTGGGCGATGGGGACGGTGCTCGCCGCGCTGGCGCTGAGCGTGCTGCGCGACGCGCGGCGGTGAGGCTTAGAACCGGTCCTTGCGGGCGCGCGCTTCGGTAAAAACCTCGACCGGCGTCGCGCTTTCGGGCAGGCCGAGCGCCGTGCGCAGTTTCGGGTCGTCGCCGCGCAGGAACGGGTTGGTCGCTTTCTCCAGACCCAGTTCGACCGGAACGGTGGGGCGGGCCTGAGCGCGAATGGCGCGGACATTCTCCATCCGGTCGATGAGGTTCGGGTTCTCCGGTTCGATCGAGAGCGCGAAGCGACCATTTGCCTCAGTATATTCATGCCCCGAACAGACCAGCGTCTCGTCGGGCAACTCGCTAAATCGAGACAACGTGTCATACATCTGCTGCGCCGAGCCCTCGAAGAGACGTCCGCAGCCCCAGCTCATCAGGCTGTCGCCGGAAAACAGTAGACCGCCCTCGGGGAAGTAATAGGCGATATGGCCGACCGTATGCCCATCGGCGGGCAGAACCTCGACATGCTCCATCCCGATCGCGAGCTTTTCGCCGGGGCTGACCTCCTGATCGAGCTTGGGAAGGCGATGCGCATCCGCCTTGGCCCCGACGATTTTCGCCCCCGTTGCCGCCGACAGCGCCTGAACGCCATCGATGTGATCGGCGTGATGATGCGTCAGCAAGATCAGATTCGCTTTCCAGCCCCGTTCGTTCAGCGCCTTGAGAATGGGCGGCGCTTCGGGAACGTCGATCACGGTGGTTGTGTCCGTCGCCGCCTCGTGCACGACATAAGCATAGTTGTCGGCGAGACAGGGAATGATGAGAAGCTCAACGGCCATGGTGTTTTCTACCGCTTTGATTATCTTGCAACATAGGTAAGCCGAAGGAAGCGAAAGGCGCAATGCATCTCGACGTACTCGACCTGCGGAATTTCTACTACCGGACCCAGCTAGGCCGTGCGGCGCAGCGGGCAATCCGGGATCGCGTTGTTTCGATGTGGCCCGCGACGGGGCCGCAGATGGCGGGGCAGACGGTGGCGGGCTATGGCTTCGCTGTGCCGCTGCTGCGTCCTTACCTCGAGCCTGCCCGTCGGGTGATCGGGTTGATGCCGGCCGAGCAGGGCGTGATGCCGTGGCCTGCGGGGATGCCCAATGTCTCGGTCCTGTGCGACGAGGCGCGCTGGCCTCTGGAGACGGGCCGGGTGGATCGGCTGATCGTGATGCACGGGCTCGAGACCTCCGACAATTCCGAGGCCCTGATGCAGGAATGCTGGCGGGTGCTGGGGCCGGGGGGCAGGGCGCTGTTCATTGTGCCCAACCGCGCCGGGCTCTGGGCGCCGCGGGAAACGACGCCCTTCGGCTTCGGCAAGCCCTACACGCTCGGGCAGCTCGATCAGCTCGCACGCCGGTCCGGCTTCGTGCCCGAGCGCCATACCGGTGCGCTCTACATCCCGCCGAGCCATCGCCGCTTCTGGCTGCGCTCGGCCGCGATGTGGGAACGGCTGGGCACCAAGGCAGCGGGCGTGCTGGCGGCGGGCGTCGTGATGCTGGAAGTCTCCAAGCAGGTCCATGCGCGCCATGATTCCGGTTTGGGCGCACGGGTCCGCAAACCGCTGTCGATTCTCGAAGGGGCGGTGAAACCGGCGACGGACCCGGCCTGACACGGAGTTAATGCCTCCCGCGGGAAAAACAGTCGAGACGCAACAATCACCTTCGCGTATCGCCCGCCGCGCAACTCTCCTGCGTCCCGTCGCAGGGCGCGAATAATTTTTCGACCGCCAACGCGTATTGAGGTGAATCACCCTCGCGCGGCGTTCCATGACCAACCGGTCCAAATTCCTGTTAGCGCCCACAAAATCCTCCCCTGCCTGTCACCTTCCCGCGACGAAGGGCAGATTGGAGGCATTCTGCTCACATTCTCGTGCTCAAGATGGTTGCGAGGGGGGGATTGCTCTGCTAGTGACCTCCCCGATAAGCGGCGCGGAGGGCATGTCTCAAGCGCGCCGGGGGAGCGCCCCACGGCCTGTTCCGGGTCGGGGCAAAACGCATCGGAAGGGTGGACGTGTCCGAACCAGCTTCGATTTCCGCAAGCATCGCCGGCCGCTATGCGCTGGCCATTTTTGAACTCTCGCGCGAAGCAAATGCCCTCGCCGCGCTCGAAGCCGATGTCTCCGCGCTGTCGGAGGCGCTGGCTGGCTCTGACGAGCTGCGTGAGGTGATTGCATCGCCGGTCTACACGCGCGATCAGCAGGCAGCCGCAATCGGCGCTCTGGCAGCCAAGATGGGTCTGTCGGACCCGATGAAGAACGGTCTGCAACTGATGGGCGCTAAGCGTCGTCTCTTCGTGCTGCCGCAGCTGCTCAAGGCGCTGTCGGACCTGATCGCGGACGAGAAGGGCGAAGTGACCGCAGATGTCACCTCGGCCAGCAAGCTCAGCGCCGCACAGGCCAAGAAGCTCGCCGAAGTGCTGAAAAACCAGACGGGCAAGACCGTCAAACTGAACACCGCCGTCGATGAAAGCCTCATCGGTGGCATGATCGTAAAGCTGGGCTCGCGCATGGTCGACACGTCGATCCGTTCGAAGCTCGCTTCTCTCAAGAACGCCATGAAAGAGGTCGGATAAATGGGCATCCAAGCAGCTGAGATTTCTGCGATCCTCAAGGAGCAGATCAAGAATTTCGGGCAGGACGCCCAAGTGGCCGAAGTCGGTCGCGTGCTGTCGGTTGGCGACGGTATCGCGCGCGTCTACGGGCTCGATAACGTCCAGGCCGGTGAGATGGTTGAATTCCCCGGTGGTATCCGCGGGATGGCACTGAACCTCGAAACCGACAACGTCGGTGTCGTGATCTTCGGTTCGGACCAAGACATTAAAGAAGGCGACACCGTCAAGCGCACTAACTCCATCGTGGACGTGCCGGTCGGTGAAGCGCTGCTCGGCCGCGTGGTAGACGGTCTCGGCAACGCGCTCGACGGCAAAGGCGCCATCGAAGCGAAAGAGCGTCGCGTCGCCGACGTGAAAGCTCCGGGCATCATCCCGCGTAAATCGGTTCACGAGCCGATGGCGACCGGCCTCAAGTCGGTTGACGCGATGATCCCGATCGGCCGTGGCCAGCGCGAGCTGATCATTGGCGACCGTCAGACCGGTAAGACCGCAATCGCGCTCGACACCATTCTGAACCAGAAGTCGTATAACGACGCTGATCCGTCCAACAAGCTGCACTGCTTCTACGTCGCGATCGGCCAGAAGCGCTCGACCGTGGCGCAGCTGGTTAAGAAGCTCGAAGAGACCGGTGCGATCGAATACACCACCGTGATCGCCGCGACCGCTTCGGACCCCGCGCCGATGCAGTACCTCGCGCCCTACACTGCGACCGCGATGGCGGAATACTTCCGCGACAACGGCATGCACGCGCTGATCATCTATGATGACCTCTCGAAGCAGGCTGTCGCCTATCGTCAGATGTCGCTGCTGCTGCGTCGCCCGCCGGGCCGCGAAGCATATCCGGGCGACGTTTTCTACCTGCACTCCCGCCTGCTGGAGCGTTCGGCGAAGCTGAACGAAGACTTCGGCGCAGGTTCGCTGACCGCTCTGCCGGTCATCGAAACCCAGGGCGGCGACGTGTCGGCCTTCATCCCGACCAACGTGATCTCGATCACCGACGGTCAGATCTTCCTCGAGACGGAACTGTTCTACCAAGGTATCCGTCCCGCCGTGAACACCGGTCTGTCGGTGTCGCGTGTTGGTTCGTCGGCTCAGACGAACTCGATGAAGACCGTGGCAGGCCCGGTTAAGCTGGAACTGGCACAGTATCGCGAAATGGCGGCCTTCGCTCAGTTCGGCTCGGATCTCGACGCCGCAACTCAGAAGCTGCTGAACCGTGGTGCGCGTCTGACCGAGCTGATGAAACAGCCGCAGTATTCGCCGCTCACCAACGCGGAAATCGTGGCCGTCATCTTCGCCGGCACCAACGGCTTCCTCGATAGCATCCCGGTCTCCGAGGTCGGCAAGTTCGAACAGGGTCTGCTGGATTACCTGCGCAACTCGCGCAAGGACATCCTCGACTGGCTCACGAACGAGGATCCGAAGATCAAGGGTGACGCGGCCGACAAGCTGAAAGCCGCTATCGACGAATTCGCCAAGACCTACGCGTGATTGGCCTGAAAGGACAGGGACATGCCCAGCCTTAAGGACCTTAAAAACCGGATCGGAAGCGTCAAGAACACGCGGAAGATCACGAAGGCGATGCAAATGGTCGCCGCCGCAAAGTTGCGCCGCGCTCAAGAAGCGGCCGAAGCTGCGCGCCCCTATGCCGAGCGGATGCACTCCGTGATGGCGGGGCTCGCAAGTTCGGTCCAGGGCCGGGACAACGCGCCGCGCCTGCTTTCGGGCACCGGTTCGGACAAGGTGCAGCTTTTGGTGGTCATGACCGCCGAACGCGGCCTGTGCGGTGGCTTCAACGCCAATATTGCGAAGCTCGCGCGCCAGACGGCTGAAAAGCTGCTGGCCGAGGGCAAAGAGGTGAAGATCCTCACCGTCGGCAAGAAAGGCCGCGATGCGCTGCGCCGTGAATACGGTCAGTACTTCATCGGCCACGTCGATCTGAGCGACGTCAAGCGCCTGAGCTATGACGACGCGCAGAAGATCGCCCGCGACCTGATCGGTCGCTTCGACAATGGCGAGTTCGACGTCGCGACGATCTTCTTCTCGATCTTCGAGAGCGTGATCGCGCAGCGCCCGACCGCGAAGCAGATCATCCCCGCTTCCTATGAACCGGAAGAGGGCGAAGAAACGCCGAGCGTCAATTACGACTACGAACCCAGCGAGACGCAAATCCTCGAGGATCTGCTGCCGCGTGGGGTCGCCACGCAGATCTTCACGGCTCTGCTGGAAAACGGTGCCTCGGAACAAGGTGCGCGGATGTCAGCGATGGACTCTGCGACGCGCAATGCGGGCGATATGATCGACAAGCTGACGATCGAATACAACCGCACGCGCCAGGCCGCGATCACCAAGGAACTCATCGAAATCATTTCGGGCGCCGAGGCGCTCTGACGGAACCGGAGAAAGACAGACATGGCAAGCAATGGTAAAGTGACCCAGGTCATCGGCGCCGTCGTCGACGTGCAGTTCGACGGCGAGCTGCCTGCGATCCTCAACGCGCTGGAAACCGAGAACAACGGCAAGCGCCTCGTTCTCGAAGTGGCTCAGCACCTCGGCGAAAACTCGGTGCGTACCATCGCAATGGACGCGACCGAAGGTCTCGTGCGCGGCGCCGGCGTGAAAGACACCGGCAAGCCGATCTCGGTGCCGGTCGGCAACGCGACCCTCGGCCGCATCCTGAACGTGATCGGCGAGCCCGTGGACGAGAAAGGCCCCGTGGAAGCGGAAGAAACCCGCGCCATCCACCAGCCCGCGCCTAACTTCGAGAGCCAGGCGACCGCCTCGGAAATCCTCGTGACCGGCATCAAGGTCATCGACCTGCTCGCACCCTACTCCAAGGGTGGTAAGATCGGCCTGTTCGGCGGCGCTGGCGTCGGCAAGACCGTTCTGATCATGGAGCTGATCAACAACATCGCGAAGGTGCACTCGGGCTACTCCGTGTTCGCCGGTGTGGGCGAGCGGACCCGTGAAGGGAACGACCTCTACCACGAGATGATCGAATCCAACGTCATCAAGCCCGACGATCTGTCGAGCTCGCAGGTGGCACTGGTTTACGGCCAGATGAACGAGCCTCCGGGTGCGCGTGCGCGTGTCGCTCTGACCGGTCTGACCCTGGCCGAGCAGTTCCGCGACCAGTCGGGTACCGACGTTCTGTTCTTCGTGGACAACATCTTCCGCTTCACGCAGGCGGGTTCCGAGGTGTCCGCACTTCTGGGCCGTATCCCCTCGGCAGTGGGCTACCAGCCGACGCTGGCCACCGACATGGGCGCGATGCAGGAACGCATCACCTCGACGAAAGCCGGCTCGATCACCTCGATCCAGGCCGTCTACGTGCCCGCGGATGACCTTACCGACCCGGCTCCGGCCACCACCTTCGCCCACCTCGACGCCACGACCGTTCTGTCGCGTGCGATCTCGGAACTCGGCATCTACCCGGCTGTGGACCCGCTGGACTCGTCCTCGCGTATCCTCGATCCGGGCATCGTCGGCGAAGAGCACTACAAGGTCGCCCGTCAGGTGCAGGAGATCCTTCAGCGCTACAAGGCTCTGCAGGACATCATCGCCATCCTCGGTATGGACGAACTGTCCGAAGAGGATAAGCTGACCGTGGCTCGTGCCCGTAAGATCCAGCGTTTCCTCTCGCAGCCCTTCGACGTTGCGAAAGTGTTCACCGGTTCGGACGGCGTTCAGGTTCCGCTCGAAGACACCATCGAGTCGTTCAAGGCGGTTGTTGCGGGCGAATACGATCACCTGCCCGAAGCGGCCTTCTACATGGTTGGCGGCATCGAGGACGTGAAAGCGAAAGCCGAGAAACTCGCCGCTGCGGCGTAAGGAGGCATTATGGCCGACACGATGCAATTCGATCTCGTTGCGCCCGAGCGCAAGCTGGCCTCGGAAGAGGCGGCGGTCGAGGTCATGGTGCCTGGTGCGGATGGTGACCTCACGGTCATGCCCGGCCACGCGCCGATGCTGACCACGCTGCGTCCCGGCAAGCTGACGATGGTGACGCGGTCGGAAACCCAGAGCTACGCGGTGACGGGTGGCTTCGCCGAGATCACCCCCGAGGGGATCACGGTTCTGGCCGAGCGTTCGCTGCCCGCGGAAGAGTTCACCAAGGAAGTCCACGATCGCCTGATCGAGGAGGCCCGCCGCGTCCATGACGAGGCGCATCCTTCGGTGGCCGACATGACCGCGAAGCTGCTGGCTGACATGGAGGCCCTCGGCTCGCATATGCTGAGCTGAGACCTCTCGCGAAAAGATTTAGGAAGCCCCGGATTTTCCGGGGCTTTTTATTGTCTGCAGTTGCGGTAAGCTCTGCCTCAGGTTGAAAGAAAGAGGCCCTGTCTCGATGATCACGATCGAAAGCCACCGTCTGGGGATGCAACGCGGCTCGCTCGCGCTGTTCTCCGACTATCAGGATGGCGGCGCCATGTGGACGGGCGAGGGCCCGCGCGAGCTGCGCAAGAAGGTTGCCTTCGCGGAGCCCTTCCGCGCGACGCCGATGGTGCAGGTCTCGCTGTCGATGTGGGACGTGGACGGCAAGCACAATTCGCGGATGGATATCTCCAGCGACGGCGTCACGCCAGATGGCTTCGTGATCGTCTTCCGCACCTGGGGCGACAGTCGTGTGGCGCGGGTGCGCGCGGATTGGCTGGCACTGGGCGGCGTCTCGCATGAGGATGACTGGGACATCGATTGATCCGCACGGTCTCATGCCACGAAAAACGCCCCGCCAATCGGCGGGGCGTTTTCCTATCTGTGGGGGAGGGCGGTTCGCGAACCGCCCGCCGCAAGATCAGTCGAGCGCCTTGAAGTTCAGCGCCGCGCCTTCGTCCTTGATGCCCGAGAACCAACGCGCCGTGACGGTCTTGGTCTTGGTGTAGAAGCGGAAGGCGTCCGGGCCGTACTGGTTGAGGTCGCCGAAGGCCGACTTCTTCCAGCCGCCGAAGGTGTAGTAGCTCAGCGGAACCGGGATCGGGAAGTTGATTCCGACCATGCCGACATTGACGTTCGCCGCAAAGTCGCGTGCCACATCGCCATCGGCGGTGTAGATCGCGGTGCCGTTGCCGTAGGGGCTGTCGATGACAAGATCGAGCGCCTCGTCATAGGACTTCGTGCGCACCATCGACAGGACCGGGCCAAAGATTTCCTCTTTGTAGATGTCCATGTCGGGGGTGACGTTGTCGAAGAGCGACGGGCCGACGAAGAAGCCGTCCTCATAGCCCTGCAGCGAGAAGTCGCGGCCGTCGACGACAAGGTTCGCACCCTGATCGACACCCGAATTGATGAGCGACTTGATCCGCTCCTGCGCCTGCTTGGTGATGACGGGGCCGTAATCCACGTCGTCGCCGCCGGTATAGGGGCCGACTTTCAGCTTCTCGATCTTCGGCACGAGACGTTCGACCAGCGCATCCGCCGTGCCGTCGCCCACCGGAACCGCAACCGAGATCGCCATGCAGCGCTCGCCAGCGGCGCCGTAGCCCGCGCCGATCAGCGCGTCGGCGGCCTTGTCCATGTCCGCGTCGGGCATGATGATCATGTGGTTCTTCGCACCGCCGAAGCACTGCGCGCGCTTGCCGTTGGTGGCCGCACGACCGTAGATGTATTGCGCGATCGGGGTCGAACCCACGAAGCCCACGCCCTGGATCGTTTCGTGATCGAGGATCGTGTCCACGGCTTCCTTGTCGCCGTTGACGACCTGCAGAACGCCATCGGGAAGACCGGCTTCCTGCGCCAGTTCCGCGAGCATGATCGCGGTGGTCGGCACGCGCTCGGACGGCTTGAGGATCATCGCGTTACCTGCCGAAAGCGCCGGGCCCATTTTCCACAGCGGGATCATGGCAGGGAAGTTGAACGGCGTGATGCCGGCCACGACGCCCAGCGGCTGGCGCATCGAGTAGAGGTCGATACCGGGGCCTGCGTCGCCCGTGTATTCGCCCTTGAGCATCGCCGGCGCGCCCATGCAGACCTCGATCACTTCGAGGCCACGCTGCACGTCGCCCTTCGCGTCGGGGATGGTCTTGCCGTGCTCTTTCGACAGAGCCTCGGCGAGCTTGTCCATGTCGCGCTCGATCAGTTGACCGAATTTCATCATCACGCGGGCGCGGCGCTGCGGATTGACCTTCTGCCATTCCAGCTGCGCTTTTGCGGCGTCCGCGATTGCGGCATCCAGCTCGGCCGGGGTGGCCAGCGCGACCTTGGCGATCTGCTCGCCGGTGGCGGGGTTGAAGACTTCGCCGAAGCGGCCGGACGTGCCTGCAACGCGCTTGCCGTTGATCCAGTGACCGATTTCTTCCATGAGACGCTCCTCCTACAGATAATCTTGGCTTGGGCGCACTCTAGCCTTGCGAAATTGAGCATAAAAGAGGAAGTAGCTCAAAAGCGTTTTGCATTTTTGCAAAGAGGAGCGCGATATGGACTGGGACGACCTGCGGATTTTCCTTGCCGTCGCACGGGCCGAGAGCCTGTCGGGCGCCGGGCGGCGGTTGAAGCTGGACGCGGCCACCGTAGGACGGCGCATCGCGCGGCTCGAAGAAGGGGTGGGCGCGAAACTCTTCGTGAAATCGCCGCAGGGCTATGCGCTCTCCGAGTCGGGCGATCGGCTCCTGCCCCATGCCGAGGCGGCGGAGCAGGTCTTCGCGGGCGCCGATGAAGAGCTGTCCGGCATCGCGGGCCAGTTGACGGGGCAGTTGCGGATCGGCGCGCCCGATGGCTGCGCGAATTACCTTCTACCGCAGGTCTGCGCGAAGATCGCCGAGGACAATCCCGGGCTGGAGATCCAGGTCGTCGCCTTGCCGCGGGTCTTCAACCTCTCGAAACGCGAGGCGGATATGGCAATCGCGGTCTCGCGCCCGACGGCGGGTCGCCTGACCGTGCAGAAGCTGAGCGACTATCACCTTAGCCTCGCCGCGCATCGCGACTATCTCGCGAAGGCGCCGCCGATCACCTGCAAGGAGGATCTGCGTCATCACCGGATGATCGGCTACATCCCCGACATGATCTTCGACAAGGAGCTGGACTACTTCGCCGAGACCGAGGCCGAGGTGATGGGGCTGGCGTCGAATTCAGCGGCCGTGCAAACCCGGATGATCGAGGCGGGCGCGGGCGTGGGCATTGTCCACGACTTCGCGATCCCCTTCGCCCCCGGCGTTCAACGGGTGCTGGGCGACGAGATCCGGCTCAACCGCGCCTTTTGGTTGATCCGCCACGCCGATGACCGCCGATCCGAGCGTCTGACCCGCTTCGCCGAAGCGCTAGGGCAGGGGCTTCGCGACGAGGTCGCGCGGCTCGAACACGCTGCGGTTGAAATATAACTGGCGGCCCCGTGAACCGCAAAGCCGTTGACAAATCTATGAAAGCAGTGGGACGCTTGGGTTTAGACGACGTTTTTCAAGGAGACGCCGATGCAGGTTATGCAGATTCTCAAGAACAAGGGCGAGATGGAAGTTTTCACCGTCGCCCCCGACATGAAGCTGAGCGAGGTCGTCGCCCTGCTTTCTTCGAAACGCATCGGTGCGGTGATCGTCTCGCAAGACGGGGAAACCGTCGACGGGATCGTCTCGGAACGCGATGTTGTGCGTGAAATCGCGCGGCGCGGTGCGGATTGTCTGGTGATGACCGCCAGTGATGTCATGACCCGCGACGTCAAGCATTGCGCCCCGATGGACAGCACCGAAGAGGTGATGAGCCTGATGACCGAGGGCCGCTTCCGCCACATGCCCGTGCGCGAGAACGGCAAGATGGTCGGCGTGATCTCAATCGGGGACGTGGTCAAGGCGCGTCTGAACGAGCTCCATATGGAGAAAGAGTCGCTTCAGGGCATGATCATGGGCAACTGATGCCGCATTGCGGCACCTTCCCGCTTGCATTTAGCCACGCAATATAGTTGCGTGCGCTGAGCTTTTTGGCGGGCGACGAGGGAGGATGCCATGCGGATCGGTCTTTACCCCGGAACTTTCGATCCGGTCACGCTGGGCCACCTCGATATCATCGAGCGCGCGATGGCTCTGGTGGATCGGCTCGTGATCGGGGTCGCGATCAACCGTGACAAGGGGCCGCTTTTCTCGCTCGAGGAACGCGTCGCCATGCTTCAGGATGAGTGCGCGAAGATCACCGACCGCCGCGGCGGCGAGATCGTCGTCCATCCCTTCGAAAACCTGCTGATCGACTGCGCCAAGGATGTCGGCGCGAGCGTGATCGTGCGCGGCCTGCGCGCGGTGGCCGATTTCGAATATGAATTCCAGATGGTCGGGATGAACCGCGCGCTCGACGCCTCGGTCGAGACGGTGTTCCTGATGGCCGATGCACGGCGTCAGGCGATCGCCTCGAAGCTGGTGAAGGAAATCGCGCGGCTCGACGGGGATGTCTCGAAATTCGTCACCCCCGCCGTGCGCGATGCCTTGGTCAAGGCTTACGCCAACCGCTGATCAGCCGTTCGAGGCGGAGTTGGCCGACGTGCCGCTCTGCTGCGATTTCTGCTTCATCTGAGTGCTGCCGCTCGCATTTGCCGAGGATTTCGTGGCGTTGCCCGCCTGCTGCGGCAGGTTGTCGAGCCCCCATTGGTCGATCACGACGGAATCCTCGACGCCTTTCAGCGCAAGGTTCGCTTCGTAGTAATTGCCCGACTTGATGAGCTTCGATGCGTCCTGCAGGTGGGCGAGCGACGCCTTCGCGGGCACCATTGCCGCCGAGATCGACACGTCGATATCGTTGTCCTTCAGCGTCTTGGCGGCGGCTTTTGCGTTCCCCTGCGCCATCTGCTGATTGGCCTTGCCGACCGCCTTCTGGTTGTCCGGCGTCACCGTGAAGCTTTCACCAAGCGCGATGGAGCTGTCGAAGGGCAGGTAAGTCACGCCTTTCTTGCCCGCTTTCGAGGGCACGCCCCATTTGCTCTCGGCCTTCTCGGCGGACTGCATTTTCGCGGTGGCGTCCTTGGTCATCTTGGTCGCCATGTCGGTATTGCCGTCGAAGATCGCCAGACGCGCCGCGCGCACTTCGCGCATCGCGGTGTAGGCGTCATTGACCGTGGTCAGCAAGTCCTTGTCGGTCGAGCTTGCCGTGGTCTGCGAGACCGCGTCATTGCCTTGGCTCTGCGCGCTCTGCATCGCGGTGCCGCTTGAGTTGCTGTTGGAACTCGTGGTGGCGGCATTGGCCATCTCAAAGCTCGCGGGGCCCGCGATCAGCGCGGAGGAGAGGGCGAGGGCGAGGAATTTCTTGCTGCGTTCCATGGGATATTCCCTTTCGTGACGGGGTTCAGCTAAGGCGGAGGCGCCGGGCGGCGCGCTCCATGGCCCTAAAACGTCCCGGATTTCAAAGGGTTCTATCACCATGCATCAAGGCTCGCGGCGCGGGTGAGAGGGCGCGTGCATGCTCTGCGAGCCGTGTGTGAGGGGTGAACGAAAAAGGGCAGCCCAAGATGGACCGCCCTTTCGTCATATTCGCAATGTCCGGGGCGGTGCCCCGATCACGCTCAGATCAGCTTGCCCATCGCGACGGCGGTGTCCGCCATGCGGTTCGAGAAGCCCCATTCGTTGTCGTACCAGCTCAGGATACGGACCATGCGGCCTTCCATGACCTTGGTCTGGTCCATGTGGAAGATCGACGAATGCGGGTCGTGGTTGAAGTCGCTCGAGACGTTGGGCTTGTCGGTATAGCCGAGGATGCCTTTCATTGGGCCGTCAGCGGCCGCCTTGATCGCGGCATTGATCTCTTCGACGCTGGTGTCCTTGCCGGCCTCGAAGACCAGATCGACGACCGAGACGTTCGGCGTCGGCACGCGGATCGCGACACCGTCTAGCTTGCCGTTGAGTTCCGGCAGCACCAGACCCACGGCTTTGGCAGCGCCGGTCGAGGTCGGGATCATCGACAGCGCGGCGGCGCGGGCGCGATAGAGATCCTTATGCATCGTGTCCAGCGTCGGCTGGTCGCCGGTATAGCTGTGGATCGTGGTCATGAAGCCCTTCTCGATCCCGATCGCGTCGTTCAGCGCCTTGGCGACGGGGGAGAGGCAGTTCGTGGTGCAGGATGCGTTCGAGACGACGAGGTCGTCTGCGGTCAGCGCACCGTCGTTCACACCGAAGACGATCGTCTTGTCGGCGCCGCTGGCGGGGGCCGAGACCAGAACGCGCTTCGAGCCGTTCTCGAGGTGGAAGGCTGCCTTGTCGCGCGCGGTGAAAATGCCGGTGCATTCCAGCGCGACATCGACATCGCCCCAGGGCAGTTCTTTCGGGTCACGGATTGCGGTGACCTTGATCTTGCCGCGGCCGGCATCGATCCAGTCTTCGCCGGTCGTGACCTCATGGGGGAATTTGCCGTGCACGGAGTCGAATTGCAGCAGATGCGCGTTCGTCTCGACCGGGCCGAGATCGTTGATGGCGATCACTTCGATGTCGGTGCGCCCCGACTCGATGATCCCGCGCAGCACGTTGCGGCCGATGCGACCGAACCCGTTGATGGCAACTTTAACCGTCATATCCGTCTCCTCTGGCTGGCTGCCCGGCAGGGAGTTGCACGGGCAGGTCTTCCGTTAACGCTAACAAGCGCGTTCAGCGCCAAAGGTCAACGGGGTGCAGCCCGATGCTAGCGCCAGAAAGCGACATATTGAACGAGATCGGCAGTTTTTTTCGCCAGAAACAGCAAGATGCGGCCGTCATCCGCCATCACATCCGCCAAAATGAGCAAAATGAGGAGGGCCCCAAGCCAGAGCGCGATCCGATTGGTCATCTATCCCCTTCGCGCGCCCTTGCCCGGCGCGTCAGTGCACGAGTCGCCCCATCGCCCCGGCCACATCGGCCATGCGGCAGGAGAACCCCCATTCGTTATCGTACCAGGCCAACACGCGGACAAGCTTGCCCACAACCTTGGTCTGGTCCGGCGCGAAGATAGAGGATTGCTGCGTATGGTTGAAGTCGATCGAGACCTTCGGCTCGGGGTCGTAGCCCAGCACCATGCCCATGTAGCCGGCAGCGGCCTCGCGGACGATCTCGTTCACCTCGTCGCGGGTGACGGTCTTGCGCGCCTCGAAGGTCAGATCGACCGCGGAAACATTGGGGGTCGGGACGCGCAGCGCGGTGCCGTCGAGGCGGCCTTGCAGCTCGGGCAGCACCTCGCCCAGAGCTTTCGCGGCGCCGGTGGAGGTCGGGATCATCGCCATCGCCGCAGCACGGGCGCGATAGAGATCCTTGTGGCGACGGTCGAGCGTGGGCTGATCGCCGGTATAGGAATGGATCGTCGTCATCACGCCCGATTCGATGCCGATCGTGTCATTGAGCACCTTGGCGAGCGGCGCGAGGCAGTTCGTCGTGCACGACCCGTTCGAGACGACGTGATGCGCCTGGGTCAACTCGCGATGGTTCACGCCGTAGACCACGGTCTTGTCGGCATCGGTCGCAGGCGCCGAGACCAGAACCCGCTTCGCACCGCGACCCAGATGGACGGCGGCCTTGTCGCGGGCGTTGAACTTGCCGGTGCATTCGAGAACGACATCGACGCCGTCCCAGTCGAGTTCTTCCGGGTCGTAGGTCGACATCACGTCGATCGGGCCGCGCCCGAGGTCGAGCGTGTTGCCCGCGACTTTCACCTGCCCGCCGAACCGGCCGTGGACGGAGTCGTATTTCAGGAGATGCGCATTGGTCTCGATCGGGCCGGTGGCGTTGATCTTGACGACCTGCACGTCATTGCGCGCGGCTTCCGCGATATGCGCGAGCGTGCAGCGCCCGATGCGGCCGAAGCCGTTGATCCCGATGGTGACGGTCATGATGATCTCTCCGAAGCGCGTGATTTCGGCGCTGGATACCATTGCATGCAATTTGGGAAAAGGTTTTGAAACAGTATGTTAGCGTAAACACGCGGTGTTTGCGATAACATTGCGGGGCAGGGTGCGGCTTTGGCGCGAAGAGTGGCGCCAAACGGGGCGCGGCGACAGAATCTTTCGCTCAATCGTCGTCCTCCGCGACGAGGAATATCTCTCCCGCGGCTTCCATCTCCCGGATTGCGGCGACGACCGCGCTCATCGCCTCTTCGGCGTCTTTCTCCTTCACCTTGCCCAGATTCGCCATCTCGTCGCGCAAGCTTTGCGCCATGCGCTGGGACATGTTGGCAAGAATGAACTCCGCCGCGGGCTGCAACGGGCCGGTCGCCCCGGCAAGCGCGACGGTCAGCTGCGTCTGATCGACCACGCGCAGCACTTTCGGGATATCGCGTGTGTCGATGCGGGCGGGGATATTGGCGAAGGTGAAGATTGCCTTCTTCACCTCGTCGGCGAAGGTCTTGTCCTCTTCCTCCAACCCCTTGAGCACCGCGTCGCGGGTGGCGGAGGCCGAGTAGTTCAGGATCGCACCCACCCGTTCCACCGGCCCGGAATCGAAGGCTTTGGGCGGGGTGGCATCGAGTTGCGCCGCGAGCGCCTGCCCGATCCGCAGCACGGTTTCGGGCGCGACATTGCCGGTCAGCGAGACCGCATAGGCAATCCGCCGCGCTTTCTCTCCGGGCAGCAGCCCGAGCAATTCGGCAGATTTCGCAACCGACAGCTTCGACAGCATCACCGCGCCCACTTCGACGCTTTCGCCTTCCAGCACGGGCAGAAGCACCTCTGCGGTGAGGCCCGCGATCCGCTGCCATGGATCGGCGCGCGAGGAGCCGGAGGCCAGCCTGCGCAACCGGTTCGAGGCCGAGGGCGAGAGCTGACCATCGAGCAGCGACAGCGCGCCTTCCAGCCCGCCGGGAAAAGCGATGCCGACAGCTTCCAATTCTTCGCAGAACTCTTCCACCACGCTCGCGATGGTGGCGCGGTCGACCAGACGCAGCTGCGCCACAGCCTCGGTCAGTTCGGTCTGGTGGTCGTCGCTCAACTCCGTCAGCGGCAGTTTCAGCCCTTCGGAGGCGAGCAGCCGCACGATGATCGCAGCTTTCTGGCGCCGCGAAAGCGGTCCCGGCCGGGCGGATTTGTCGCCAGCCGAGTCGGACCCGGCCATATGACCGAGCGCCATGGGCGCGATCGCATTCACCGCGAGAACCTCCGTGCTGGGCATCGGCCGCGCGGGCGGCCAATGCGTTTCGCGGTCAACTTTGCACGGAGGCCGTTAAGACGGGATTACCGTCTCAGCGGTCAGCTGGACTGCAGGACGCAGGCACTCGCGTCCTTGTCCCAGACCTGGCCCTGCGGGCAGGACATGGAAGCCTGATGGCCGCTAAAGCACTCGGCCGACGCGGCCAGAGGAGCGAGGATCAGCACGGCGGCTGCAAGGATGGTTCGGGTCATCTGCAATCTCCCTTTGCTAGATGCCCTAGGGTAAGCCCGAATCGCACGCGCCGCCTATAGTCGGCTGACATAGGCGGCGCGGAACGGGCTTGTTTCTCGATTATTCGCCGAAAACGCGGGCGAAAATCGTGTCGACATGCTTGGTATGGTAGCCCATGTCGAACTTCTCGTTGATGCCGTCGACGCCGAGAGCGGCCACGACATCCTTGTCGGCGAGCAGCTGTTCGCGGAAATCGACGCGCTCTTCCCAGACCTTGAGCGCGTTGCGCTGCACCATCGCATAGGCGTCTTCGCGCGACACGCCGGCTTGCGTCAGCGCCAGCAGAACGCGCTGCGACATCACCAGGCCGGGGAACTTGTTCATGTTCGCAAGCATGTTCTCGGGGTAGATGATCATCTTGTCGACGACGCCTGCCAGACGGTTCAGCGCGAAATCGAGCGTCACGGTCGCGTCGGGGCCGATGCCACGCTCGACCGAGCTGTGCGAGATGTCACGCTCGTGCCAGAGCGCCACGTTCTCCATCGCCGGGATCACGGTCATCCGCACTAGGCGGGCAAGGCCGGTGAGGTTCTCGGTCAGGACCGGGTTCTTCTTGTGCGGCATCGCCGACGAGCCTTTCTGGCCCATCGAGAAGAATTCGGCGCCTTCGAGCACTTCGGTGCGCTGCATGTGGCGGATTTCGATCGCGACGTTTTCGATCGAAGACGCGATCACGCCCAGCGTCGCGAAGAACATCGCATGGCGGTCGCGCGGGATCACCTGCGTCGAGATCGGCTCCGGCTTGAGGCCGAGCATCTTGCAGACATGCTCTTCAACGCGCGGGTCGATATTGGCGAAGGTGCCGACAGCGCCCGAGATCGCGCCGGTCGCGACTTCTTCTTTGGCGGCCTGCAGGCGCGCCTTGTTGCGGTCCATCTCGGCGTAGAAGCGCGCGAAGGTCAGGCCCATCGTCGTGGGCTCGGCATGGATGCCGTGCGAGCGGCCCACGCGAACCGTGTCCTTATGCTCGTAGGCGCGCTTCTTCAGCGCGGCCAGAACCTTGTCTAGATCGGCCAGCAGAATATCGGCGGCGCGCACCAGCTGCACGTTCAGGCAGGTGTCGAGAACATCCGACGAGGTCATGCCCTGATGGACGAAGCGCGCCTCTTCCGAACCCACATGTTCAGCGAGGTGCGTGAGGAAGGCGATGACGTCATGCTTGGTGACGGCTTCGATCTCGTCGATGCGGTCGACGTCGAACTCGACATCCTTGGCCTTCCAGACGGCCTCGGCATTCTCTTTCGGGATCACGCCCAGCTCGGCCTGAGCGTCGCAGGCATGCGCCTCGATCTCGTACCAGATTTTGAACTTGGTGGCGGGTTCCCAGATGTCGACCATCTCTTTGCGGGCATAACGCGGGATCATCGGCGGCCTCTTGATTGCGTGTGGTTGCGCGCTTGTTAGACTGCACCTGCCTTTGGGGCAAGGGAGAGCCAATGCCGCAGCTGTCGGATTTCGAGGGGAACTGGGTGCTGACGCGCCAAATCCTGCATAGCGACGGCAATAAGGCCCGTTTTGACGGTCACGCCTGTTTCGCGCCCGAAGGGGTCGGGCTGCATTATCGCGAGAGTGGCGAGCTGGTGATGCCGGGCGGTCAGAGCTTTCACGCGGAGCGCAGCTATTTCTGGCGGGCCGAGGGCGGGCAGATCGCCGTGGCCTTCGAGGACGGTCGTCCCTTTCACAGTTTCGATCCGCTGAGCCCGGCCGCGAGCCATTGGTGCGACCCCGACGATTACCGGGTGAGCTATGACTTCGACGCGTGGCCGAAGTGGCGAGCGATCTGGCGGGTGCAGGGGCCGCGCAAGGATTACGAGATGATCTCGGACTATGTGCGCAGCGCGGGGCAGCCCTGACACGGACGCTCTTGTCGCGGGCGGGGACGCGCGGCAATCTGCCGGGATGAAAGACCTTGTCGCCACACCGATCCTGCAAAATCGCCTGAGCTTCGCGCCCTGGGCTGATCCGCGCACGCGGCGGCTGCCGGGGGTGATCCCGGTGACATATGAGGATTGGCTGGAGGTCGATGATGCCTATGCCACCCAGATGGGCTTGCGCGACCGTTTGATCGGAGAGGCGCGCGATCTGGTGCTGGGCCTGTCGGATCACGGACGGCCTGCGGCGGAGGAACTCTACGATCTGATCCTGCCGATGCTTCCGGCGCTGGGGTTTGCCTGCAGCGCGGAGACGGTCACGCGGCCAGATGGGGCGGAGGTTGCGCTGGATCGCACGGACCCGCTCGCCACGCTCGGGCGGCTCTTGCAATGCGATCTCTGCCTGATGGAAGCCGATGAGGCCGCGTTCGGTCATGCCGAGCATGTTCTAACCGGCGGCGTGCTGTGTTTTCCCTCGGGCTGGACGCTGCGCGAGAAATTCATGCGCCCGATGATGCGCATTCACGAGCCGATCGAGATCTACACCGACGATCTCGGCAAGCGGGTGCAGCGCTTGCTCGATGGGGTGCGTGAGGGCAGGGGGCTGATGCGCGGGACCGCCTCGCGCTCGGCAGCACATCTTCACGATCCGCGCTCGGAATACGAATTCGCTCACGCGCCCGCCGACGCCCCTTATATCCGGGTGGAGCGGCAATGCTTGTTCCGGCTGCCGCGCACGAATGCCGTGGTCTTCTCGATTCACACCCAAGTGGTGCGGCCCGAAAGCCTGAGCCCGGATCAGGCGCAGGCCTTGGCCGAGCACCCGATCCGGCAGGCGGATTAAGCTTCCTGCATCAGCCGCCAGCGCGTCTCGGCCATATCCTGCGAGACCATGCCGGGGATCAGCAGCGCGTCGATCAGCCACCACAGCCCTGCGAGTCCAAGCGGGATGAAGCCGATCAGGATGGGCGACAGGAGCGTGCCGATCCCGGTCAGCGCAAGCATTACTACGCCGGAGAAGACGCGCCCCATATACATCCGGTGCACGCCAAGCATCGGCAGCATGACCCACAGCACATAGCCAAGCAGGGCCGATTTCTTCTCATTCGCGACGCGCTGCTCGATATAGAGGGCGCGGGCATCGTCTCGGGTCATGTTAATCTCCATAACATCTTCCTAGCCGATATGGGCAGTTGCGCTGCGCGATCAAGAGGGTCGCGGACAATCCGCCGTCTCGGCGGGTCTGCGCGGGCGTCCGGTTTCATAACCTTTTAACCAAAAGTGACCCTAGGGAAGTTTTGGCGCTAATCGCCTTATGCGCGAGTGCCGCGAGGCTGCGGATTTCCGCAGTGCTGAAAAAATGTGACATATAAAACAACAAGATAAATAACAGTGATCAACGACTTGTGATTTTTGGCCGTGATCTATTTGTAGCCCCGAGCCGCAACAATTGTCGGCTTTCGTCACAATTATGGACGAATCAAAGATGAAAACCGGGTTAAAGAAAAGCGGGCTTGAAGGTTCGCACTCTGAGGTAGGGTAATAGGGGCGAAAATGTCGGATCTCTCGACCAATTTCGAGCTTGCAAGTGTAACGAGTACCAGCCGGGACCGGTCGCGCATTCTGCGTTATGAGGGCATGGGCAAGCGTCTGTTCGACATTCTCGCCGTGCTGGCGATCCTTCCGGTTCTGCTGCCGCTGATCGCGCTTCTGGCGCTGGCGGTGCGTGTCGACGGTGGTCCCGCCTTCTATTCGCAGATCCGCGTCGGGCAGGGCGGCAAGCGCTTCCGCTGCTACAAGCTGCGCACCATGCATGTCGATGCTGAGGCGCAGCTCGTGCGTATGTGCAACGAGAACCCCGCGCTCGCGCTGGAATGGTCAGTGAACCAGAAGCTCGACGACGATCCGCGGATCACCCGCATCGGTCGCTTCCTGCGCCGCACCAGCCTCGACGAGCTGCCGCAGTTCTTCAACGTGCTGTTCGGGACGATGAGCCTCGTGGGGCCGCGCCCCTTCATGCTCGACCAAGAGGCCAGCTACAAAGGCGCGATGGGCCTGGCTTATTACAAGATGCGCCCCGGCATCACTGGGCTTTGGCAGGTCGCCGGGCGTTCGACCACCGCCTTCGTGGATCGCGTGCGCTTCGACGAACGCTATTACGCGAAACTGTCGCTGCTGAACGATCTGTGGCTTTGCGTGATGACCATCGCCGTGGTGCTGCGCCAGACGGGCAAGTAATTCCAACACCGGTTGCGAGAGAGAGACGGCTTGTAACCTGCCAACGGGCGCTCCCTTCGGGGGGCGCCCATCGTCTTTCAGCCTTCGACTTGCAGGAAGCGCAGCCCGCCCTTGTCGAGCCACGCCGCACTCAAGAGCCCGGTCTCATAGGCGCCGGTATCGACCGCGATGCGGCCCTGATCGGCGACAGGTTGCTCCACGACCCAATGGCCGAAGGCGATCCAGACCCCGTCACGCCGCGTCATCTGCCCGAACCGGGGATGACCCCAGAGCAGCGCATCGCGGCTCTGGCGTTCCATCGGGTGATAGGGGTCGGCCCCCGCATGGGTCGCGGCGAAGCGCCCTTCGCGCCACATCGCGGGGCGCGCATCGAGCCATGCCAGCAGGTCCGGCCCCAGCGCGCGGGCGAGGTCCATCCGCAGTGCGTCCAGCACTTCCGGATCCGTCTCGCGTGGATCGGGCGGCGCGATGCCGTAGCTCTGCAACGTCTGCAATCCGCCCACACGCAGCCAGCCGGCGGTGCGCGCATCGGGCGACAGCAGGAAGTCGAGCATCATCCGCTCGTGATTGCCCATCAGGCAGATCATCCGCGAGGGATTGGCAAGCTGCGCGGCATGAAGCGTCGCCAGCACCCGCGCCGAATTCGGGCCCCGGTCGATCATGTCGCCCAGCGTAATGATCCGGGCCTTTGCGCCTTGCGGTTCCTGCCCGATCCGCTCGAACATCTTGCCCAAGAGATCGGCGCGGCCGTGAAGGTCCCCGATCACGCAGATCGGCGCCTCCGGACGGGGCAGACCATTGGGTGCCGAGGAGGGAGCGGTCTCTGGTTTGAGACGGGAGAGTAGAGAGCGCAACATATGGGGAAATCCGGAGTTATGCGGGGTGGAAACCAACGCGTGGCTGCGACATAACCGTCGTAAGACGTGAGCGAAAGGGGCTCACTTAAAAATGGGCGGCAAACCGCCCCCGTGGCAAGGGCGGGTCTTAAGGGGCATGGCGAGACGCATTCTGATCGTGGTGGAGAACCTGCCGGTGCCGCTGGATCGCAGGGTCTGGCTGGAGGCCACGACATTACGCGCGGCGGGCTACGATGTCTCGGTGATCTGCCCGATGGGGCGCGGCTGGGACGCGGCTTATGAGGAAATCGAGGGCATCCATATCTACCGCCACCCCGCACCGCCCGAAGCCCATTCCGGCGCGGTGGCTTATGCGCGCGAATATTGGCATGCGATCAAGGCGTGGTTCCGGTTGGCGAAACAGGTGAAGCGCGAGCGCGGCTTCGACGTGATCCAGGGCTGCAACCCGCCCGACCTGATCTGGCTTCTGGCGTGGCGCTATCGCCTCTCGGGCGTGCGCTACATGTTCGACCACCACGACGTCTGCCCGGAACTCTTCGAGGCCAAGTTCGGCAAGAAGGGGCTCCTCTGGGCCGTGATGCGCATCTGGGAGCGGATCACCTTCGCCAGCGCCTCGGTGTCGATGGCCACCAATGAGAGCTTCCGCAAGATCGCGATCACCCGCGGCGGCATGGCCCCCGAGGACGTCTTCGTCGTCCGCTCCGCCCCGCGTGTCGAGACTTTCCTGCCCGGCCCCGGCGATCCCGCCTATCGCAAGGGCACGAAGACCGTGCTTGGCTATATCGGCGTGATCGGGCAGCAGGAGGGGATGGACCTTCTGGTACAGGCGGTCGAGCATCTGGTGCGCAAGCTCGGCCACACCGATCTGCATGTGGTGATCGTGGGCTTCGGGCCCGAACTGCCTACCGTGGAGGCCGACGTCGCGGCGCGGGGCCTGAGTGACTATTTCACCTTCACCGGCCCGCTCTACGGCGAGGATATGCTGGCGGCGATGAATGCGATTGATATCGGCGTCGCGCCCGATCCGAAAAACGCGATGAACGACATCTCCACCATGAACAAGGTCATGGAATACATGACGCTCGAGAAGCCCTTGGTGCAGTTCGAACTCACCGAAGGGCGGGCCTCTGCGGGGGAGGCCGCGCTCTATGCCCGCGCCAATGATCCGAGGGACTTTGCCGCCCGGATCGCGGCCCTGATCGAGGCGCCCGAACGCGCGCGTTCGATGGGGCGGCTGGGCCGGGCGCGGGTGCTCGATGCGCTGTCTTGGGATTTCTCGGCCCGACAGCTCCTTGCGGCCTATGATCGGATATTCTCCAAGCTGGGGAAATAAAGCCTGCAGATCGAGCGGAATTGTTTCTTATAAATAGTTCTTTTCGCTCAATTTTCGCCAAGATTCCAGTTGCGCGCCGCCCCATTTGCGCCACAAACTCAAGGGGCGGACAGGGAGACGGTTCGCCCTAGATCGTTAAGCATTCGGCTTGGAACTTGTATGGCGCATTGGAGAACATCGGCGGTGGCGTTTACCGCACTGGTTGTGACCGGTGTCGCCAGCTCTGCTCTCGCGGGTGATCTGCGCGAAGCCGCGCCTCACGCGACCGCTGATCTGACGGGCCGCACGCTTTATGACCCGGTGGCCCATGCGCTCGCGATCGGGCTGACGCCCGCGATGGCCGATGCGCGCGTGGATCGTGCGATCAAAGCCGTGGAAACCTGCCCGGTTGTCTTTGATACTCGCAATCCGATCCCGGGTTGCTGGGGCGGGACCGTCGCGCTGGGCTCGTAAGCCCGCTCAATCCGGAATCGAGGCACTCAGCCGGGGCAGCGACTGCCCGATGAAGCGCGTGAGCCGCCGGTCGGCAGCGCGCACTTCCTCGTCGCGGCGGATCGGCGTGACATAGCGCACCAGCGCGCCGTCGGTCCGCCCGCGCGTGATGCCATCGACGATCACCGACAGCTTCGCGCGCCAGTCGCTCGTCATCGCGCGGCCACGCCCGTCGAACCAGTAATAGACCAGTTGCCGGTTGAGCCCCTTGGTGATGATCGCGCGGTTGACCTCGAAGGGTGCGCGGTGGGGCAGGGCGATGCGATGCGGACGGAAGGCGCTGACCTCCCAGCCGCCGACCGGCAGGCAGACCTCGGGGGAATGGATACCGTCGCCTTGGCTCTGATCGGCATACCACGCGACAAACAGGTTCACCGGCGCGTCCTGAGCGGGGTCGGCATAGACCGCGTTGAGATAATCGCTGGCTGCCAGCACAGTTTCAGTGGCAGGCTCCAGCGGGCGGCGCGTGCCCTGCCAGCCATCGATCTGCGTCGGGAAGGACGACAGCGGCGCGCGCTCCGGCGGGAGCGTCGTCATCTGCGGCAAGCCCGACCAGAGCGCCAGCGCGACCCCCGTCAGGACGACCGCCAGCCCCAGATCGCGCGACGGCGCGAGGTTGCGCAAGCGACGCGCTTCCGGCGCGAAACGGCGATAATCGAGGTCGAGCGCCTCGGAGAGCGGTTTCGGCTCGGCCACCAGCCGCTGCAGCCCGATCGCGGTGAGGCTTAGGATCGCAATCGCCGCCCCGAAGATCACCCAGCCCTCGAAGACATGCAGGAAGCCCTCGGCCTGTTCGATCCCGTAGGCGTCGACAAGGATCGCGACCATGCCGATGCGCAACGAATTCAGAAGCACCGTCAGAGGCGCGGCCATCGCGAAGAGCACGGCTTTGTGCCAGAACGGACCGCGATAGAGGATGCCGAACAGGTAGGAAAAGCTGAGGATCGGGAAGAGATAGCGCAGCCCCGAACAGGCATCGGCCACCTGCAGCTTGTAGACGCCCAGATCGATCACATTGCCGCTCAGGTGCACGGGGATGTCGGCGGCGCGCACCAGCATCACGCCCAGCTCCGACGAGACGAGCTGCAGGGCGATGGTGAGCTTCCAGTAGAGGATCTGCGGCAGCGGCAGCATGAAGATCAGATGCAGCACCGGCTTCCAATGGCGTTTGCCCGCCTGCCAGCCCATGCTCAGCAGTACCGCGCCCATCATCCAGATAATCAGTGCATAGGTCACGAGATCGGCGATTTGCGCGCGGCTGCCGAAGACGGCGAGGGCGAGGGCGAGTGCGATCACCGCAACGCCTTGCCAGCGCTGCGGGCGGGCCTCCAGCGTGAGCGGTGCGTGATGCAGTTCGCGGGCGAAAAGGTAGAGCGAAATCAGCGGAATCAGCGGCCCGTGGCTGTATTCCGGCGTGGACCATGCGGCCCCGAGGCTCGCGAGCCCCAGTGCGAAGAACGGATAGGAGAGGACGGCCAGCGACAGCAGGCCGAGCGCACCCCATGGCAGGGCACGCACCTCGCGCAGAGGGGGGCTCGTGGTGATCATCTCGACTGCTCGCTCATAGGCCGTCTGACGCGGCGCTTAACATGAGCTTACCCCGCGAGAACTTTGATCCAAAGACAAAATCAGCGCTGGGCCGGGGCCGGGCGCGGGGTGTTGCCCGACGAGCCCTCTCTGGTCAGCGCCGCAAGCTGCGCCTGCGCGCCCCGCATTGCGGGCGGGAGCGGCTCTCCGGCAAGACGCAGCGCATCGCGCAGGGCGGCTTCGGCCAGATCGGTCTCTTCCAGCGCGATCAGCACGGCGGCGTAGTGATATTGCGCGAGCGCGTTCTCGGGCAGCCCGGCGGCGGCAGCGGCGAGAAGGGGGCGCGCGGCCCCGTAATTGCCCAGCCGGTATTCCGCCCAGCCATAGGTGTCCTTGAAGGCGGGTTCGGGCCGCTCGCGGAAGCGTTTCGCGATCTGCGCCGCGCGCTCGAGGCTGGGGCGGTCGTCGCGATGGGTGCTCAGCAGGCTCGCGAGGTTATTGGCCACGATCAGATCGCCACTGTCGCGGGTGTAGAGATCGTCATAGGTCGCGATCGCCGCATCGAACCGGCCCGACTTCTCTTCCGAGCGCGCCCGGTAGAGCAGCAGCAGCGGATCGGCCTGCGGTGCCTTCTCCAGCGCGGTCTCGATCACGGCAAGCGCGTCGCCTTCGCGCCCTTGGGCCGCAAGCAGGCGATAGAGCTGGCGGGCCGGGCGCGGATCGGCCGGGTCTTCATACATCAGCGTACGCAGCCCGGTCTCTGCCCGGTCGGTGTCGCCCTGAATTGCACAGAGATTGGCCTCCAGCAGCCGCAGGCCGCGATTGCCGGGTTGCTCGTCCAACTGCGCCTCAAGATAGGCGCGCGCCTCGCCGCCCCGCCCGGACGCCAGTTGCGCCTGCACCACGGCCGAGACCGCCGCCGCCGAGACCGCAGGGGCCGTGGTGACGCCGTCTTCGCCGGTCGCGGGCATCTGCACCAGGGTTTTCAGGGTCTCGATCGCGCTCTCGCTGCGGCCGCGTCCCATCAGGATCGCGGCGCGGATCGACTGCGCCAGCGCCTCCGTGCCCGGAGCCGACGATGCGGCAAGCCGGTCCGCGATGCGATGGGCGAGCATCCAGTCGCGATCGGCCAGCGCCAGATCGGCCTGCCGCTTGAGCAGTCCGGGGCTGTTGGGCGTGACCGCCACGGCCTCGGCCAGAACCGTCCGCGCGGCGCTGGCGCGGTCATGCGCGAAGAGGAAATCGACATAGCGGATCGCCTCGGGCGCGGCGCGCCCCGCCGCATCATAGGCTTGGCTGAAGCGGCCCATCGCCAGATCGGGCGCGCCTTCTCGCAGGTCGGCCTCGCCCAGCAGGGTCAGGGTCTGCGGGTTGTCGGGGGCCTGCTGCAGCGCGCTGCGCAGGTCGGTAATCGCCAGATCGAGGCGATCCTCCTCGATCCGCCACGCCGCGCGCTGCTGCAGGGCAGGGACATTGGTCGGATCGGTTTTCAGGATGGCCGCGATCTCGGTTTTCGCCTTATCTCGCTGTCCGTCATGGTCGAGCATCCGGGCGTAAGCCGAGCGCAGCTGGCGCATCTCTTCGCTGTCGGGATGGCTTTCGATCAGCGCCTGCATCCGCGTCAAAGCCGCCGCCCGGTCCCCGGCCTGAAAATCCAGATCGGCGCGCATCGCGGTGAAGATCGCCTCATTCGCCGCGCCCTTCGACTGCGCGATCAGCGAGTCGAGTTCGGCCCGCGCAGCCTCGGCGCCTTTCGCGCGGGCCAGAAAGCGCACGAGTTCCAGATAGCCGCCCGTCTGCTGGTCGCGATCTGTCGCGAGCTTGCGTAGGAAGCGCGCCGCCCCCGCCGGATCGTCGCGCAGCACATACCACGCGATGAGGGCCGTGCGGGTTTTCGGGTCCTCGGGGAATAGCCCCTGCATCACTTCGAGCTGCGCGCCGATCTCTGCGTTCTCACCACGCTTCGAGATCAGTTCCAGCTTGAGAACCTGCAGCCGGTATTGCGCCGGATCGCGGGCCAGCGCCGCATCGAGGGCGGCAAGCGTCGCGGCGTCGTCGCCCTGGGCGTTGCGCGCGTCGATCAGCACATGCCAGCCGGTCGGGATCTCGGGATGCGACGCGGTCAGCGCCTTGGCCTGCGCCGCGATCTCGGACTGACGGCCCGTGTCGCGCGACAGGCTCGCCTGCCGCAGATCGAGTGCGAGCTGCACCGCCTGCGCGCCGGGATCGTCGGGCGCGAGTTCCAGTACCGCGTCGACCTGCTTCTGCGCGCGCGGCAGGTTGCCCGTGCGCAGCGACAGCTCCGCAAGGATGCGATGCACCTCGACCGTCTCGGGATATTGTTCGAGCAGACGCAAATATTGGCTGAAGGCTTCCTGCAGGCGTCCCTGCGCCAGCAGCAGATCGGCATAGGCGCGCCGCGCGGCCTTGTGGGTGCCGTCATATTCGAAGACGTTGCGCAGCTCTACCATCGCGCGGACGGGATCGCCCTCGGCCAGAAGGGTCTGGGCCGATTGGTAATGGGCTTCGGCCTTGTCTGCGTCACTCTTGCAGCCGCTCAATGCGAGTGCCGCGCAAAGCGCGAAAAAGCTCGCGCGCGCATACTGGTATCGGGGCATCTGTCTTGCCTGCTCTGCTACTGCGCTCTGACTGGCGCTTGGCAGAAAGGCTAGCTGCTCCGACGTCATCTATAAAGAGATTTGAACAGCGCCCCCCTGTCTAAATAGCCAGTTTTCCTAGGAATAGACGCGTTTTTGCGACAGTTTCGCCTCAGCCACTCGCGAATTGCTCACGAATTCTTGCGTAAGGCGGGGAGATGCAGCTTACTGGCGCAAACAAATCCCAGAGGCCAAAGGCCCGGTACAGGCATGAACGAAATCTACACCGAATTCTTCGGGTTGGCAGAGCGTCCCTTTTCGTTGCTGCCCGATCCCGATTTCCTGTTCTGGTCTCCAGAGCACAAGCACGCGGCGACGATGCTCGAATACGGGCTGTTCTCGCGCGCACCGATCACGCTGATCACTGGCGAGGTCGGGGCGGGCAAGACGACGCTGCTGCGTCACCTGATGGCGACGATCTCCGAGGATGTGACGATCGCGCTCGTGTCGAACGCGCGCGGCTCGCGCGACGACGTGATCCGCTGGATCATGCTCTCGCTCGGCCAGCGGGTGGAGGCGGGCGAGGATTACGTCCTGATCTACGACCGGTTCCAGCAGCTTCTGATCCAGGAATATGCCGCCGGGCGGCGCGTCGTGGTGGTGATCGACGAGGCGCAGAACCTCGATGCGGGCGTGCTCGAAGAGCTGCGCATGATCACCAATATCAACGCCGACAAGGACGAGCTGGTGCAGCTGATCCTGATGGGGCAGCCGGAACTGCGCGACCTGATCGCGCGGCCCGAACTGCGCCAGTTCGCGCAGCGTGTGTCTTCCGGCTTCCATCTCGGGCCGATGCCCGCCGATTGCGCGCAGCCCTATATCGCCCATCGCCTGCAGGTCGCGGGGGCGACGCGCGAGATATTCACCCCCGAGGCCGCGCAGAAACTGCACGCCCATTGCGGCGGCCTTCCGCGGCTGATGAACCAGCTGGCCGATCTGGGCATGGTCTATGCCTACTCGGCGCGTTCGGAGATCGTCACCGGCGAGATCATCGACAGGGTGATCGAGGACAACGTCTTCTATCTGCCGGTCGAGACCCAGCGCGCCAAGCCGCGCGTGATCGCGCCCGCGCCTGACACTGCAGCGACTGCTGAGGCCGCGCCCGCCTTCCTCCACAGGGGAGGGCGCTGATGCGGGAGCTCCGCTTCTACGCAGCCCTGTTTGCCCGGCGGGTCCACTGGCTCTTGCTGGCGGTGCTGCTGGGCGCGCTTGTCGGTCTGGCGGCGGGGCGGATGATCACGCCGATCTACGAGGCGAAGGCGCTTCTCGTCGTCGAAGGGGACCGCATCCCGGACGGTCTCGCGGCCTCGACCGTGCGCACCGACACCAATGCCAAGCTGCAGGTGATCCGCAAGCGGGTGCTCTCGCGCGAAAGCCTGCTCGACATGGCGCGGCGGATGGCGCTTTTCCCTGACCTGCGCACCGAGTCCGGCGCGCGCAATGCCGATGCGGTTTTCGAGGCGCTGCAGAACTCGGTCGAGATCGAGATCTCCGAGCAGAGCAAGTCGCGCTCCGCCCCGAAAGACGCGACCTTCATGACGGTGTCCTTCCGCGCAGGCGCCCCGGCTCGCGCCGCGCGGGTCGCGAACGAGCTGGTGACGCGCATCCTCAAGGAAGACAGCGATATCCGCACCAAGGCCGCCCGCGATACGCTCGATTTCTTCTCGCGCGAGGTGGATCGGCTGGAAGGCGAACTGGCGAAATCCTCCAGCGCGATGTTGCAGTTCAAGCAGGAGAACGGCGACGCGCTGCCCGAAGAATTGCCGCTGCTGCGCGACCGTCTCGCTGCCGTGCAGGCGGGCGCGGAGACCCGGCTCGCGCATGTGAACGAGACCGAGACGGAGATCGACCGGCTGGTGCGGCTGCGCGAAGCGGCGGGGCGTGTGGTCGACCGCGATGCGATCTATCCGCCCGCCGCGCGCGAACTGTCCCGGCTCGAGGCGCAGCGCGACGCGCTCAAACCGCTGCTGCCCGCTGATGACGCACGCCTCGCGGCGCTGGGCGCGCAGATTCAGGAATTGTCGCAGCAGGTGACGATGCCGCTGCCGAAAGCCAACTCCGCCTTCGAGAGCCGTCTGCGCGAATTGACGGATACGCTTTTCGTGGCGCAGGCCGCAGGCGATGCCGCCGATCTGAAAATCGCACAACTCCGCGAGGCGATTGCGAAAGTGCCCGCCAACGCATCGGCGCTCGAGGCGCTGCGCCGCGATCACGACAATCTCGCCGATCAGTACGACAGCGCCGTGAAAGCGCGCGCCGTGGCCGAGACGGGTGATACGATCGAGTCGCTGGCCAAGGGCGAGAAGCTGACCGTGATCGATCAGGCGGTCGCGCCGGGCGAGCCGGTGAAACCCAACCGCAAGACGCTTGCGCTGGCAGGCGTCGGGGTGGGGCTGCTGCTCGGTCTCGTGGCGATTGCGCTGCGCGAATTGCTCAGCACCGGCATCCGTCGCCCCGAAGATCTGCAGCGCCATTTAGGGATCTCGGCTTTCGCGACGCTTCCCTATCTGAGCACGCCCGAAGACATGCGCCGCCGTCGTCGTAAGGTTCTGGTCTCCGGCTCGATGGTCGGCGCGGCTTTCGTTGCGGTCGTGGTGCTGTTCGGCGCGTTCTACATGCCGCTCGACCGGCTGTTCTGAGGCAAGGAGGCAAGAGATGGCCGAAAGATTGCGAGACGCGATTGCCAAAGCCCGCGCCGCCCGTACGGGCCGTGCAGCCTCCGAGCCTTCGGTCCGGGCGCAGGTCGCCCCCGGCAGCGACGGCATCACGGCAGGCGCGTGGCAGGCTTTGACGCCGATCGCCCCGAATTTGGGGCGGCTGCGCGGCAAGCGCATCGTCAGCCCCGATGGCAGCGCCGAGAGCGCCCCGATCGACCTGATGCGCACCAAGATCGTGCAGCAGATGCGCGCCAATGGCTGGCGGCGGCTGGCGATCACCTCGCCCTCGGCGGGCTGCGGGAAGTCGACCGTCGCGCTCAATCTCGCGCTGAGCCTCGCACGACAGCAAGAGCGGCACACGCTGCTCATAGAGGCCGATTTCCGCAAGCCCTCGCTGTTGAAGCTGCTCGACGCGCCGCGCGGGCCGCAGATCTCCGAAGTGCTCGCAGGCACGGCCGAGTTTGCCGATCACGCGTTGCGGCTGGGCGGCAACCTCGCGATTGGGGCGAATAGCAAGCCGGTGGAGACCCCGGCCGAGTTGATCCAGTCGCGCCGCGCTGCCGAGGCGCTGGAGCGGATCGAGACGATCTACGCCCCCGACCTGATGATCTTCGACACCGCGCCGGTGCTGGTCAGCGACGATACGCTCTCGCTCGCCGCCCATGTCGATTGCGTGCTGATCATCGCCGCGACCGAAGAGACCACGATTCAGGAAATCGACGTCTGCGAGCGCGAGCTGGCCGAGCGCACCAATGTGATGGGCGTCGTGGTCAACAAATTCCGCTTCGCCGCTCCCGAATACGGCTACGCCTATGGCTACGGCTACGGGGCCGCGACGGACGAGGACTGAGCGGCCAGCCGCTTTGCCTTCGGTCACGCCCGTGCCATATAGCTTCGGTAAGCGCGCGGCCCCCGCCTGCGGGGGCTCTGACCGCGCCAAACCCTGCTGACGAAAGGCCGCCATGACCCGCATCATCTCTTCGCTGTCCGAGATTTCCGATCCCTATGACGCGCTGTTTTGCGACCTCTGGGGGTGCCTGCATAACGGGGTTAAGGCGTTTCCCGCGGCAGTCGAGGCGCTGCAGGCGTTTCGTGCGAAGGGCGGCAAGGTCGTGCTTCTGACCAACGCCCCGCGGCCTGCGAAATTCGTGATGGAATCGCTCGACAAGCTGGGCTGTCCGCGCGACGCCTATGACCTCGTCGTCTCCTCCGGCGATGCCGCGCAGGATGCGATGTTCGCGGGCGCCGTGGGCAAGAAGGTCTGGCATCTGGGCCCGTCCAAGGATGACGGGTTCTTCACCGAGGTGCCGGAAGAATGGCAGGGGCAGGCCGAGATCACCCGCGTCGATTTCGACGAGGCCGAGGGCATCGTCTGCACCGGTCCCTTCGACGAGGTGAACGAAGTCCCCGAGGATTACCGCCCGAAGTTCCTGCTCGCGAAGATGCGCGAGCTGCCGATGCTCTGCGCGAACCCCGATATTGTCGTCGATCTGGGCGACAAGCGCATCTACTGCGCCGGCGCGCTGGCTGCGCTTTATGAGGAAATGGGCGGCGAGGCGATGTATTTCGGAAAGCCCCATCCGCCGATCTACGATCTCGCGCGGCGCAAGCTGAGCCGTCTGGGCGGCGCGGAGGATGCGCGCATCCTCGCCATCGGCGACGGGATCAATACCGATGTGGCCGGCGCTGCGGGGGAGGGGATCGATTGCCTCTTCATCTCCAGCGGGCTGGCGCATGACCAGTTCGGGGCCGATCCGCAGAACCCCGATCCCGAATTGCTGCACTCCTGGCTGGAGGCGCGTCAGCGCGACCCGCTCTACACGATGGGTCAGCTGACCTGAGCGGTGCATAAAATCCAGGCGGTAACTTTGTTGCGCCTTTTGTTGCGGTAGGGTAAAAAAGTTGCGCAGGCATCTTGCCTGTGCTCTGCCGCATGTGCTATGCCGCAGTGCAACATAAACTTCCGGCTGGGACCTATGGATATGCTCGACAACCTGCCCCGTGGCACGATCTGCATCGAAGATCTGGAAATCGGCATGGTGCGCTACCTCCGCAAGGAGGTCACCGACCGCGACATCGAGATGTTCGCGGAAGTCTCCACCGACCATAACCCGGTCCATCTGGACGATGCCTATGCGCAAGACACCATTTTCGAGGGTCGAATCGCGCATGGCATGCTGACTGCCGGCCTGATCTCGGCAGTCATTGGCGAGCAGCTTCCCGGTCACGGCACGGTTTATCTGGGCCAGTCGCTCAAATTCATGGCTCCCGTGCGCCCCGGCGATGTGGTCTATGCCGAGGTGAAGGTGACGGCGATCGACCATTCGCGTCGCCGTGTCACGCTTGAAACCCACTGCGCGGTGGGCGATACGGTGGTCGTGAAAGGCGAGGCGCTGGTTCTGGCGCCCTCGCGCAAGTTCGACTGACCCGGCGACCTCGCCGGAGGGCGGGGTGGATGAAACGCTTGACCACTTGGAAATCGCTGGAGAAATCCGCGCGCGGATCCTCCGTCGCGATGGGCAATTTCGACGGCATCCATCTCGGCCATCAATCGGTGATCGATCAGGCACGTGGGAAAGACGCGCCGCTGGGCGTCATCACCTTCGAGCCCCATCCCCGCGAATTCTTCGCAGCCCGGGCGGGCAAGACCCTGCCGCCGTTCCGGCTGATGAACCCCGAGGCGCGCGCCAACCGGCTCGCCAAGCTCGGCGTCGATCGGCTCTATGAGCTGCCCTTCAACGAAGAATTGGCCGATATGAGCGCCGACGCGTTCGCCCGCGAAGTGCTGGCCGAGGGGCTGGGCGTGACCCATGTCGCGGTGGGCGGCGATTTCCGCTTCGGCAAGGGGCGCGAGGGCGACACGGCCATGCTGACCGAACTGGGCGCGAAATACGGCTTCGAGGTCACTGTCGCGCCGCTTCTGCATGTCGAGGGGGTGGAGGCGTCCTCGACTGCGATCCGCACCGCGCTGGCCGAAGGCCGCCCCGAGGATGCCGCCGCGATGCTGGGTCACCTGCACCGGATCGAGGGCGCGGTGCTGCATGGCGACAAGCGCGGGCGCGATCTGGGCTATCCGACCGCGAATATGTCGATGGCCGGGCTGCATCTGCCCAAGCTCGGCGTCTATGCGGTAAAGCTCGACGTGCTTACCGGGCCGCATAAGGGCAGCTATACCGGGGCCGCGAGCCTCGGCGTGCGCCCGATGTTCGGCGAGAATACCCCGAACCTCGAAACCTTCGTTTTCGATTTCAAAGGCGATCTCTACGACGAGCATGTCTCGGTCGCGCTGGTCGAATTCCTGCGCCCCGAGATGAAGTTCGACGGGCTCGAGGCGCTGGTCGCGCAGATGGATGCCGATTGCGCCCGCGCACGGGAGATCCTGGCTGAGCGCTGAGGGCCGCGCCCGACCTCGGGTGGGCGATTAGCATCTTGCATCTCTGGTCACTTTATCGCGCAAATCCGAATGACGCTGAAACCTGCGCCGACATCGCCAATGCGCCCTCCCGGGGGGAGGTCGGGCGCGGCCCGGGGCTGGTCGCCCCGCGCCAAAAGTCGTCGGTCTGCCCGTCCCGCCATGTCCAAATCGCAGATCCGCTCACGATCCGCCGATCTGCCCTTTCCATTTCCCCGCCGCTGCCCCATTTTCCGCGCCATGACCAAACTGCGCCCCGAGTTCTGGAAACTGCCGCTGAAAAAGCTCACCGCCCCCGAATGGGAGGCGCTGTGCGATGGCTGCGGTAAATGCTGCCTGAACAAGCTCGAATACGAGGATACGGGCGAGGTCGTCTTCACCCGCGTCGCCTGCCGGCTGCTCGATGGCGAGAGCTGCAGCTGCACGCAATATGACATTCGCCACCAGTTCGTCCCAGAATGCGTCACGCTCAGCCCGAAGACGATCCACAAGATCGCCTATTGGATGCCCGCGACCTGCGCCTATCGGCTGCGCTTCGAAGACAAGCCGCTCCATGACTGGCACTACCTGATCTCGGGCTCGCGCGAGACGGTCCACGAGGCCGGGGAAAGCGTGCGCGGCTGGACTGTGCCCGAATTCGAAGTGCCCGAAGACGAGTGGGACGAATACACGATCGAGGATCTCTCATGAATTTTGCCTCCGACAACACGTCCGGTGCCCATCCCGCCATTCTCGAGGGCCTCATGGCCGCGAATGAGGGGCATGTGCATTCCTATGGCGACGACCCGATCACCGAAGGCGTGCAGGCGAAGATCCGCGAGATTTTCGAGGCGCCCGAAGCGCGTGTCTATCTCGTCGCGACCGGGACGGCGGCCAATGCGCTCTCCTGCGCAGTGCTGACCCAGCCCTGGGGCGCGATCTTCTGCCACCGCAACGCCCATATCGAAGAAGACGAATGCGGCGCGCCGGAATTCTACACCGGCGGCTCGAAGCTGGTTCTGGTCGACGGGCCGGACGCGAAGATGGACCCCGATGCGCTCGCGCGCACCATCGCCCATACCGGGCGCGGCGGCATCCATAACGTGCAGCGCGGCATGGTCTCGATCACGAACTCGACCGAGGCCGGCGCGGTCTATTCGCCCGAGGACGTCAAAGCGCTGACCGATGTCGCTCGCCGCTTCCATCTGCCCGTGCATATGGACGGCGCGCGCTTCGCCAATGCGCTGGTGTCCGCGGGCTGCAGCCCGGCGGAGATGACGTGGAAGGCGGGCGTCGACGTGCTCAGCTTCGGCGGCACGAAGAATGGCTGCATGGGCGTCGAGGCGGTGGTGATTTTTGACCCCAAACGCGCCTGGGAGTTCGAGCTGCGCCGCAAGCGTGGCGGCCATCTCTTCTCGAAGCACCGCTTCCTCGCGGCCCAGATGCAGACTTATCTGGCCGACGATCTGTGGTTGAAGACCGCGCGGCATGCCAATGAAATGGCACGCAAACTCTCGGAAGGCATCGGCCAGATCGAGGGTGCGAAGCTGATCCATCCGACGCAGGCCAACGCGGTCTTTGCCGCCCTGCCGCGCGGGGCGCATAAGCGCGCGAATGCAGCGGGGGCCTATTACTATCTCTGGCCGTTCGACCAGTCGCTGGAAGGCCCCGAGGACGAGCTTCTGGCCGCGCGACTGGTCTGTTCCTGGGCCACGACGCCTGAGGAAATCGACGCCTTCCTCGGCCATCTGGCGTAATCAGCGCCGAAGCTCAGCGCCGTCCGGGCAGGTCGCGAAACGCGATTTTCTCGGGCGGGCCGTCCCATTCCGGATGCTCTTTCTGCGCGGCTCTCAAGGCCGCGCGAAACCTGCGGATTGCCCCGAGGCCGGGAATGCGTGGGATATGCGCCAGTTCCCAGTGAATGCCGTTGATCGGATCATCGAAGAACACCGCGTAATAGCCCGGCGCATAAACGGAATATTCCTGCGGAGCGTCCGTCACCGACAGCCCGCGCGGGATCAGGAAATCGCGGTGAAACGCATCCACCTCGGCGCGTGACTTCGCCCAGAGCGCAATGTGATGGATGCCCACCGCCCGCGCCTCGTGGTCCAGCTTCTCGCCTGAACGCGCAGGCTGAATGCCGATATAGGAATGCGGCATCGGGAAGCGCGCCATATAATAGGTCGACCGATACCCGATATCGAGCGTCCAGAAGCTCTTATATCCAAGCCATCCGAACATCGCATCGTAGAAGGCGATCGACCTGTCATAGTCGAGCACCGAGAATTCGACGTGATTGACCCCGCGCCAGCGCATGAACGGCCTCCTCCTGATGGTCTTCACCCTAGAGGAGCCGCGCGATGGTGCAATGACGCCTCACGCAGATGGGATCGGGTAGGGCGGGTGCCACGGTTGCGCAGGGCCCGCCTGCCGCACTGTTGCGGGCGAGACCTCGAAGAGCACCAGATGGCTCAGATCGGGGCGTGAGCGCGAGGCGTAGAGAAGCCCCTGCACGCCACCTTCGCGTGCCCGATCCGAGAGGCGCCATGTGGGCGAGGGGGCGCCGCTTGCCCGGTCATCCTGCCAGACCATAGACGCCGCCGCCTGATCGGGTGTGCCGCGCAGGTCGTCCATCGTCTCTGTCATGATCTCCAGCGGCACGATCACCCGCGACGGATCGCCCGCGCGCACATAGCGCCGCAGCGCGACGGCAGCCCCCTCGGCACTCAGCGAGGCATAAAGTGCGACCTGCCCGGAATAATGAAACCGGCCCTCCGGATGGCGGGCCGGTTCGCAAGCCTCGTCGGCACGGTCGGCGGAGAGAATCCGCCAGACCGTGCCGTGGAAAGGGGTCACTCGGCTTCGCCCTGCTCGGCGAGGAATTTCTCGGCGTCGAGCGCGGCCATGCAGCCCATGCCGGCGCTCGTCACCGCCTGACGATAGGTGTGATCGGTCAGGTCGCCCGCCGCGAAGATGCCCGGCTGCGAGGTGCGGGTTGAACCCGGCTCCACCCAGACATAGCCGCCCGATTGCATCTTCAGGCTGTCCTTCACCAGCTCGGACGACGGCGCGTGCCCGATCGCCACGAAGAACCCGTCGCAGGGGATGACTTTCTCGGACCCGTCGGCGGTGGATTTCACCCGCACACCGGTGACGCCGAGCGGATTTTCGTCGCCGAGGATTTCCTCGACCGTGTGATTCCACTCCACTTCGATCTTGGGGTTCTTGAACAGGCGATCCTGCAGGATCTTCTCAGAGCGCAGCGTGTCGCGCCGGTGGATCAGCGTCACCTTGGAGGCGAAGTTGGTCAGGAACAGCGCCTCTTCGACCGCGGTGTTGCCGCCGCCGATCACCACGACTTCCTTGCCGCGATAGAAGAACCCGTCACAGGTCGCGCAGGCCGAGACGCCGAAGCCCTTGAACTTCTCTTCCGAGGGAAGACCCAGCCATTTCGCCTGCGCCCCGGTGGCGAGGATCACTGCTGCTGCCTCGTAGGTGGTGCCCGAATCGCCTTTCGCCACGAAGGGACGCTTCGAGGTGTCGAGCTCGGTGATCATGTCCATGATGATCTCGGTGCCCATCGCGCGGGCATGCTCTTCCATCTTCACCATCAGGTCGGGGCCCTGAATCTCGCTCTCGCCGGGCCAGTTCTCGACCTCGGTGGTGATGGTCAGCTGGCCGCCCGGCTGCATGCCTTGCACCAGAACCGGCTCGAGCATCGCACGCGACGCGTAGACCGCCGCCGTGTAGCCCGCAGGGCCGGAGCCGATGATCAGAACCTTGGTTTTCTTCGTCTCGGACATGCCCGCCTCCTTGGAAATCTGCCCGACGGATATAGTCGGAGCGAGGCCCGCCGAAAACCCCCCGCTTTCCGCGACAAATAGCACTTGCGGAGCGGTCCGCGAAATATTATTGCGCATCCTCTCTTCCAGCGGTAAGTTCTGCCGCAACCCACGAAGGATTGTTTCAACATGCCCACCTCCCGGCTCGACGACATCGACCGCAAAATCCTTGCCGAACTGCAGGCGGACGGGCGGATGACGAATGTCGAACTGGCCAAGCGTGTGGGCATTTCGGCCCCGCCCTGCCTGCGCCGTGTGCGCACGCTCGAAGAGGCGGGCTACATCCGTGGCTACCATGCCGATGTGAACCCGCGCGAGCTGGGCTTCGAAGTGCAGGTTTTCGCGATGGTGCGCCTGCACAGCCAGGCCGAAGCGGATCTGTCGAACTTCGAGTCGCGCTGTCGCGAATGGCCGCTCGTACGCGAGTGCCACATGCTCAATGGCGAGATCGATTTCGTCCTGAAATGCGTGGCGCCGGACCTCTCGAGCTTCCAGAGCTTCCTGACCGGCCAACTGACCGCCGCCGAGAACGTGGCTAGCGTGAAGACCTCGCTGGTGATCCGCTGCGCCAAGGACGAGCCGGGCGTGCCCTTCGACGTGCTCGAAGAGCGCATCGCCAAGCTGGCCTGAGCCTTACCCTGAATTGAGACGTTGTCGGAGGGGCGCTGCCCCTCCCTTCGCTGTCGCGAATTCCCACCCCGGGATATTTTCGCCAAGCCGAAGGGGCGCGCGGCCGCTTCGCTCTTGGGAAATATCCCGGGGGAGGCCAAAGGCCGGGGGCAGGGCCCCCTTTCTTTTTATATTTGCCGCCCTCGGACGACGGGAGCAGCGTCCCCTCAGCGCGTCTCTTTCGGGCGCAGCACCAGCCAGATCAGCGCGGCGCCCGCCAGCGTCAGGAAGGGGATCATCGCGAGATTGACCGCCTGCCAGCCCGCTTGTGCATTGCCGCTTTGGGTGCAGTTCATCAGTCCGCCCGAGGCGAGCGAGGCGAGGAAGACGCCACCGAAGACCACGAAATCGTTCATCCCCTGCACATGGCCGCGCTCTTCGGGGCTATGGGCGGAGGCGAGCATCGAGGTCGCGCCGATGAAGCCGAAGTTCCAACCCAGCCCCAGCAGCATCAGGGCGATGTAGAACTGGTCCAGATCGACCCCGGTCAGCGCCACCGCGCCGGAGGCCGCGAGAATCACGAGGCCGGTGCCCACGATCACCTCTTTGCCGAAGCGCGCGATCAGGTGGCCGGTGAAGAAGCTCGGCAGATACATCGCCAGCACGTGGGCCGAGACGATATTGGCCGCGTCGCCTTGCTCGAACCCGCAGCCGACCACGGCCAGCGGTGTCGAAGTCATCACGAGGTTCATCAGCGCATAAGAGACCATGGCGCAGATCATCGCGACGAGGATCACCGGGTCTTTCAGCAGCTCGCGCCGGGTGCGGCCCTCGTGATGTTCGTGCTTCTTGCGCCGCCCCGGGGCGGGGATGTCGAGGAAGGAGAACAGGATCGGCCCGAGCGCATTGATCCCGATGATCGCGAGGTACGTCGCCATGAAGGGCACGACCATCGCCTCGCTCGTGACCTTCACCAGCTGCGGGCCAATGATCGCGGCCACAAGCCCGCCCGCCATCACATAGGAGATCGCCTTGGGCTGGAACTCCGCGCTGGCGGTATCGGTCGCCGCGAACCGGTAGAACCCCTGCGCCGACATATATGTGCCGGTGAAGAACGACCCTAGCATGAACAGCGCAAACGATCCGTGATAGAGCGCATAGGCCGCGGTCGCAGCCCCCAGCGCCCCCATCGCGTTGGCGAGGATGAAGCCCGCGCGGCGACCTTTCGCGGCCATAAATTCCGACATCGGCTGCGCCGAGAGGACCGAGCCCAGAATGATCAGCGACAAGGGCAGCGTCGCGAGGCAGGGATTGGGCGAGAGCATCTGGCCCGCAAGACCGCCCACCGTGAAAATCATCGGCATCTGCGCGCCCAGAAGCGCCTGGGCCAGAACCAGCACGATCGTATTGCGCTTTTCGCGAGAGGCGGGAGGGGCGGTCATGTCACTCATGACAGCTTGCTAGCGTGGCGATTGGGGGCTGGCAAGCGGGCGCGGCATGAGGCAGGGTGTCGCGCATGGTTGGACGTATCATTACCTGCGAAGACGATATCGCCGAGGGCACCGAATTTCTCTGCCGCGCCGAGCCGCGTTTTGCCGAGGTTTGCGCGCTGACGGGGCCGTGGCCTCTGCGCCGCCGCGAGGACGGGTTCGAGGCGCTGCGCGACGCGATCATCGGCCAGCAGGTTTCGGTCGCCGCCGCCAACTCGATCCGCAACAAGGTGATCGGCGCGGGCTATGGCGATCCGGTCTCCATCGCGGGCGCCTCGGAAGAGGATCTGCGCGCCTGTGGCCTCTCGCGCCAGAAAGTGCGCTACCTGCAGGCGCTCTCCAATTCCGGCGTCGATTTCGCGGGTCTGCGCGCGATGCCCGACGAGGAGGTGGTCGCCCAGCTTCTGCCGATCCCCGGCATCGGGCGCTGGACGGTGGAGATGTATCTCATCTTCGCTCTGGGTCGCGCCGATGTCTTCGCGGTCGATGATCTGGCGCTCGCTGAAGGGGCGCGGATCCTGTTCGATTTGCCCGAGCGGCCCAAGCGCAAGCAATTCAATGAGCTATCGGCAGCCTGGTCGCCGTGGCGCGCGGTTGCGGCGCGCGGCCTCTGGGCCTATTACGCGGCCTGTAAAGATCGTGAAGGAGTTGCCCCATGACCCGCAAGCTGGAAGCCGGACGCAGAGAGTCGCAATCGGGGGTGGTGAAATCCGCCGTCGTTTTCCTGCATGGCTATGGCGCGGACGGGGCGGACCTGCTGGGCCTCGCCGATCCGCTGGGCCAGCACATGCCCGACACGCTGTTCCTCGCGCCCGACGCGCCCGAACCCTGCCGCGCGGCCCCTTACGGCCGTCAATGGTTCCCGATCCCCTGGATCGACAATTCCAGCGAAGCGGAATCCGCCCAAGGTCTCAAGGACGCGGCAGCCGACGTGGATGCTTTCCTCGATTCCGTGCTGGAAGAGCAGGGGCTGACGCCCGCGCAGCTCGCCGTGATCGGCTTCTCGCAAGGCACGATGACCGCACTCGAAGTGCTGCCGCGCCGGGCCGAGCCCGTGGCGGGGCTGGTGGCCTTCTCGGGACGTCTTCTGCGCCCGGAAGCCTTGGGCACTGAGGCGATCTCCAAACCGCCGGTTCTGCTGATCCATGGCGATCAGGATCCGGTCGTGCCCTTTGCCGACATGGGCAAGGCGGGCGATGCGCTGGTCTCGGCGGGGTTCGATACCTATGCCCATGTGATGAAGGGCACTGGCCACGGCATCGCGCCCGACGGGCTCTCGGTGGCGCTGTCCTTCCTGCAAGACAAACTGCCGGGCTGAGATGCCCGCGGCCGCCGATCGCCGCGGCACCTGCAACCTTGCCAAACGCTCGCGCAGCGTCATTTCTTTGTCATGGCTGTTTGCTACCTATGCCGCATGGCAGCAATCGCGAGATCAAGAGGCTTGCCAGATCGCGAACGCCATATATAGTCATGGATAAGGCAGGGGCGGACCCCGCCCCTGAGCCGAGGCAGGCGACAGGGCGAGGACGGAGTCACCCATGCTGGACGAGTGCGACAGGACGAATTTTCGAACCCAATTCACCCGCGAACCGGCGGCGCTGAGACAGCACCCGGCACTGGTGCTCAACGCCGATTTCCGGCCGCTCTCCTACTACCCGCTCTCGCTATGGCCTTGGCAGGAGGCGATAAAGGCGGTCTTCCTCGACAGGGTGACGATCCTCGCCGAATACGAAGAGGTGGTGCGTAGCCAGAGACAGGCCTTCAAAATCCCCTCCGTCGTCGTCCTCAAAGAATATGTCCGACCCCAGAAGCGCGTGGCTTTCACGCGCTTCAATCTTTTTCTGAGGGACGAATTCAAGTGCCAGTACTGCGGCAAGCGGGGCGACCTGACCTTCGACCATGTGATCCCTCGCTCGCGCGGTGGAATCACCAGCTGGGAGAATGTCGTGGCCGCCTGCGCGCCGTGCAACCTGCGCAAGGCCAACAAGCCGCTGGAGCGCTCCGGGATGCATCTTCTCAAGCCCGCGCGCCAGCCCCAGCCCGAGGATATGCTGCGCATCGGGCGTCGCTTCCCGCCGGGCTATTTGCATGAAAGCTGGATGGACTTCCTCTACTGGGACACCGAGCTGGAAGCCTAAGAAAAAGGGCGCGCCGCATCCGGCACGCCCGTCTTCGTATTGGTGGAAATATCCCGGGGGGCTTGCGCAGCAAGCGGGGGCAGAGCCCCCTCTGGCTTGGTTGATTGTCGCCCTCAGGCGACGGGGGGCAGAGCCCCCGCCGAGCGCCTCAGTGCCCCGCCGCGACCTGACCGCCATTCGACAGCTTGTCGATGATCGTCTCGGTCGCGTGGTTCATGCCCACGACCTTTACATCCGTCCCCGACATCCGGAACTTGCCTACCGCCCGGTCGAGCGCCGAGACAGAAGAGATATCCCAGATATGGGCGTGGGTCAGGTCGATCACCACGCGATCGAGCTTCTCCTGGAAGTCGAAGGCGCGGTTGAACTCTTCCACGGTCGCGAAGAAGATCTGGCCCTTGATGTAATAGGTCCGCAGGTGATGCGCCTCGTTGTAGCGCGAGGAGATCTCGGTCATCCGCGCGATCTTGCCCGCGAAGAAGATCCCCGAGAGCAGCACGCCCACGAGCACACCGATCGCGAGGTTATGGGTGGCGACGACGAAGGCGACGGTGGCCAGCATCACCACGTTGGACGACATCGGCATCGTGCGCAGCTGACCCAGCGAGGCCCAGCTGAACGTGCCGATCGACACCATGATCATGATCGCCACCAGCGCGGGCATCGGGATGCGGCCCACCCATTCGCCCAGCACCACGCAGAAGATCAGGAGCGCGATCCCGGCGGTCAGCGTCGACAAGCGCGTGCGCCCGCCTGAGGTGACGTTGATCACCGACTGGCCGATCATCGCGCAGCCCGCCATGCCCCCGATGAAACCGGTGCAGAAGTTGGCGATGCCCTGACCGAAGCATTCCTGACGACGGTCCGAACGCGTGTCGGTCATCTCGTCGACGATGTTCTGCGTCATCAGGCTCTCGAGAAGGCCGACGACCGCCACGCCCACCGAATAGGGCAGGATGATCTGCAGGGTCTCGAAGGTGAACGGCACGTTGGGGATCAGCAGCGAGGGCAGCTGATCGGGCAGGGCGCCCATGTCGGACACCGTGTGCACGTCGTTGAGCCCCAGCCCCATCGAGACCGCGCTGAGAACGAGGATTGCGATCAGCGGCGAGGGGATGGCGCGGAAGAAGCGCGGCAGCAGGTAGATGATCGCAAGGCCGAGCGCGACGAGTGCATAGGTCGCCACCACCGGCACGTTGGCCGGGTTCAGCTCGGGCCATTGCGCCATGAAGATCAGGATGGCGAGCGCGTTCACGAAACCCGTCATCACCGATTTCGACACGAAGCGCATCACGGTCCCGAGGTTCAGCGCCCCGGCGATCACCTGAAGCACGCCCGCGAGCACCGTCGCGGCCAGCAGGTAGTCGAGCCCGTAGCTGCGCACCAATGTGCCCATCAGCACGGCGGTTGCAGCGGTCGCGGCCGAGATCATACCCGGGCGGCCACCGAAGAAAGCGGTGATCGTGGCGATCATGAAGGAGGCGTAGAGGCCCACTTTCGGGTCCACGCCCGCGATGATCGAGAAAGCGATGGCCTCGGGGATCAGCGCGAGCGCGACCACGAGACCGGAGAGAATGTCAGCGCGGTAGTTGCCAGTCCACTGGCTGCGCCATTGCGACAAGGTCATACGGTTGTCCTGCAATTAGAAAGGCCCGCGACCGGGGAGGGGCGGGCCGGAGGGATGTGAGATTTGGCGAAGCCAATACCCGGGTGACGTAGCGATGCCAAGCCCCGGAGGTCGGGTTTTAAGAAAAATTCAAAGAGGATTAAGCCGGATTGCCCGATTTCGCGGCAAATTTCGCGAGACTGGTGGCCAGATCGCCATAGCCCGTAAAACGCCGTTCATAGCGCAGGCCGAGCCGCTCCGCGGCCTCACGCGCCTTCGCGTCGAGCGCGGGATCGTCGGTCTGGGCCTGATATATCAGCCGGTCGTAATTGCCGAACATCATCGGGATCAGCTCGGGGTGACGATCGAAGCCCATCGGCTTCCAGACGAAAGCATCGAACTGACGGGTCAGGAAATCGGTGAGATAGAAGGCCGTGATTTCGTCCTCGGCGGTCTCGGCAAAGGCCGCGTTACCTTCAAAAAACGAATAACAATGGGGGCCATCGACCATCTCGACCCCCAAAGACTTGCACTTTTCCAACAATTGCCCGCCCGTACCGCAATCGGCATAGACCACGAAGATATCGTCATATTGGTCGCGATAGCGCAGCACCGCCTCTTCGACGGCGGCGGTGATCTTCTCGGGGTATAGGTGCAGATTGGCGGGCAGGCAGGTCAGGTCGATGTGATCCCAGCCATTGATCCGCTTGAGCGCGAGAATCTCCCGCGCCAGCGCCCCGCAGGCGATCAGCAGAAGACGCCCCGAGCCCTCGGGAGCTAAACCATTTTCGGATAGGATCGTGTCGCCGGGAAGCGAGGCAGCTTTCTGGGCGGTCATTCCACTCGTGCCATCATCCGGGCAACGCCTGCTGCGACGAGAACCATCAGCCCGAGCATCGCCATTGGCACGCCCGAAGCGGCAAAGGCCCAGATCGTCAAGCCCGCCAGAACGATCACAAACAGGATCAGCAGCAGAAAATGTGGCAGCGGCATTTCTCGTTTCCCCCTTCTCTTCAAGTATGGGGCGGGGAAGCGCACATGAAAAGGCCCCGATGAAAAAATCGGGGCCTTCTCCATACATATCAGCCTAGATGCGCGCGCGATCGGCGATCAGGCGCTCATCTGGTTGTGCTTGCGGGCGATGAAATCCTTCGCCGTTTCCACCGCCACGGCGGCGTCGCGGCAATAGGCGTCGGCACCGATCGCCTTGCCGAATTCCTCGTTGAGCGGCGCACCGCCCACCAGAACGATGTAATCGTCGCGGATGCCCTGTTCCTTCATCGTGTCGATCACGACCTTCATATAGGGCATCGTGGTGGTCAGCAGCGCGGACATGCCGAGGATGTCGGCCTCTTCGCGCGCGATCGCTTCGAGGTAGTTCTCGACCGGGTTGTTGATCCCCAGATCGACGATCTCGAAACCTGCGCCTTCCATCATCATCGCAACGAGGTTCTTGCCGATATCGTGGATATCGCCCTTCACCGTCCCGATGACCATCTTGCCCATGCGCGGCGCGCCGGTTTCGACCAGCAGCGGCTTGAGGATGGCCATGCCGCCCTTCATCGCATTCGCCGCCAGCAGCACTTCCGGCACGAACAGAATGCCGTCGCGGAAGTCGTTGCCCACGATGGTCATGCCCGCGACGAGGGCCTTGGTCAGAATGTCATACGGCGTCCAGCCGCGGTCGAGCAGGATGCGGGTGGCCTCTTCGATCTCTTCCTTGAGACCGTCATAGAGGTCATCCATCATCTGCGCGGTGAGCTCGTCGTCGTCGAGTTCCGAGAGGATGATATCGTCTTCGTCTTCGGCCATGTCCAATAGTCTCCTGCTAGCCGGTGTTACCCTGTGGTGAGGCCGTGGCCCCGTCAAGTCTTGGCGATTTGCGACATGCGCGGTGTTTTGTCCGACCTCGCATGGTGTTGGTAGGTCCGCATCGGGACTCTACTTGGCAAATGTTCTCATTTCGTTCTAAATTCCGGGCATGAGTCTGCCATTCGATCTTCCCCCCGCGAACCCGTCCGAGCGTCTGCGCGCGCGCGGTGCCGCGGCGCGCCCCGTGGGCCGGTTCGAGCCCTTCTCCCGCGCGCCCGAGCATGACGGCTGGGACATCCCCGAAGAAGAGCGCCTGACGCGCACCGAGGTCTTGGTGGAGCGTCCGCGCTCCGTCATCACCCGCAACCAGTCGCCCGATGTGCCCTTCGAGCGATCGCTCAACCCCTATCGCGGCTGCGAGCATGGCTGCATCTACTGCTTCGCACGGCCCAGCCACGGCTATCTCGGCCTCTCGGCGGGCTTGGATTTCGAGACCCGGCTGATCGCACGCCCCGAGGCGCCGCAGGTGCTCGAAGAGGAGCTGCGCAAGAAAAGCTACCGCCCGAACGTGCTCGCCATCGGCACGAATACCGACCCCTACCAGCCGCTCGAGCGCAAGATGGAGATCATGCGCGCCGTGCTGGAAGTGCTGCAGGCCTATCGCCACCCGGTCTCGATCGTCACCCGTGGCTCGACCATTCTGCGCGATCTCGACATCCTCGCGCCGATGGCCGAGGCCGGATTGGCGCAGGTCGGCGTCTCGGTCACGACGCTCGACGCCAAACTCGCCCGCGATCTGGAGCCGCGCGCGCCCAGCCCGCCGACCCGTATCCGCATGATCCGCGAACTCTCGCGCGCCGGTATCCCGGTCCGCGTGATGGCCGCGCCGATGATCCCGGGGCTCACCGATCACGAGCTGGAGGCGATCCTGACCGAGGCGCGCAGGGCAGGGGCCAAGGCCGCGTCGATGATGCCGGTGCGGCTGCCGCATGAGGTGGCGCCGCTTTTCGCCGACTGGATGGAGCGGCATCACCCCGGCAAGGTCGAGAAGGTGCTGGGCCGGATCCGCGACATGCGCGGCGGCAAGCTCAACGATCCGCGCTTCGGCGAGCGGATGAAGGGCGAAGGCGAGATGGCGGAACTGTTGCAGCAGCGGTTCAAGCTGAGCTGCAAGCGGCTCGGCTTCTCGCGTCATCTGCCCGATCTCGACGTGACGCAGTTCCGCGTGCCGCCCCGGCCGGGCGATCAGCTCGAACTGTTCTGATCTCGTCTGAGACGCGCGCATGCTCCATCCGCCGGGAAACCCCGGCCCTTCCTTCGTTTTGGTTCAAATATCCCGGGGTGAGGCCGCAAGGCCGAGGGGCAGAGCCCCTCGAACCGCGCTTAGCTGCGGCGACGGCCCCGGCGTTCGCGCTTGGGCGCATCCCCGCTCAGCCCGTCATCCTCCGACGAGAACCCGCCGAGAACCGAGGAGATCTGATCCAGCGTCGGGCGCTCGCCGCGCGGACGCGTCTCCAGCGCCTCGCGCATCGCCACCAGATGCTCGGCCATCGTGCCGCAGCAGCCGCCGATGATCGTCGCGCCGCAATCGCGCGCCATCACCGCATATTCCGCCATCAGCTCGGGCGTACCGTCGTAATGGATATGACCGTCGACATATTTCGGGATGCCCGCATTGCCCTTGGCGATGATCGGGCGCTCGGTCCCGGTGGCGGCAAAGCCCAGAACCGTGCGCAGCAGGTCGGCCGCGCCGACGCCGCAATTCGCGCCGAAGGCCAGCGGCGGGTGAGCCAGCTTTTCGACCATCGAGACCATCGCCTGCGAGGTCAGCCCCATCATCGTGCGGCCTGCGGTGTCGAAGCTCATCGTGCCGCACCAGGGCATGCCCGCCAGATGGCAGGCTTCGGCGGCGGCCTTGTATTCTTCCTGCGCCGAGATCGTCTCGACCCAGAGGATATCCGCGCCGCCCTCTTTCAGGCCCTCGGCCTGTTCGTGGAACATTTCGACCGCGAGTTCGTGGGTCAGCGTGCCCATCGGCGCGAAAATCTCGCCGGTCGGGCCCATCGAGCCCGCAACGATCACGGGACGCGACTGCTTGTCGGCCACGTCGCGGCCGATCTCGGCGGCGAGGCGGTTGAGTTCGCGCACGCGGTTCTGCGCGTTGTGCAGTTTCAGCCGCGAGGCATTGCCGCCGAAGCTGTTGGTCAGAAACAGGTCCGAGCCCGCATCGACGGCCAGCGAATAGAGCTTCGCGATCTTCGCGGGCTCGTCGGCATTCCACAGTTCCGGCGCATCGCCCGAGGCCAGCCCCATGTTGAACAGGTTGGTGCCGGTCGCGCCATCGGCCATCAGCCAATCGCGGGTTTCCAGAAGGCGGCTCAGCGCGTCGGTTTTCGGGGCGGTCATAAGGGCCTCGTCAAATGCAAAGGGCCGCGTCGGGCGCGGCGGTTGGGTTTGTCCTGCCATGACAGGCGGGAATTGGCAAATTCGTTTCCTTCATGTTCTTGATGAAGGCGCTGCAATCTCGGACTGAAATGCAAAAGGCCGGACGCGCGGGGCATCCGGCCTTTTAATCTGCGTCATCGGCGAGGGCTCACTCGGCCTCGTCGACCACCTGACGGCGCGCCTCGGCCATGCATTCGGCCATCTTCGCGCGGATCGTCTGTTCATCGGCCTTGTCGCCGAGATCGCCCGAGAGCTTGCGGTACACGTCTTCGTGGCCCGCTTCCTCGAAATCGGAGGTCACGACCTCGCGGACATAGGCATCGGCCTCGGGGCCGGTTTTGCCCAGAAGCTCTGCGGCCCATTGGCCCAGCATCTTGTTGCAGCGGGCATCGGCCTTGAACTGCAGCTCGGCATCATGCGCGAACTTGTTCTCATAGGCGTTTTCGCGATCGTCGAAGGTGGTCATGGCCCACGTCCCTCCCGGTAAAGTCTCCGTTACCTCCGATATGCACATGCACGGCGTGCGCCGCAAGAGGAAAGGGCCGCGATTTGGCCGGTTTGACGGGGCTGTGCATCTGCGTGAAGTGGCGTGCGCTTTACCTTGCGAGACTCGCGGGCTTGTCCTATAGGGCGGGCAACACCCTTTCGCGGACGGCGCGCAGGGGCGTGCGCGGCATTCCCGACGGTATGCGGCGCAGGCCCTGGCACCGCCGCGCCAAGTGAGAACGGAGACGCGATGGCACCCCGGCGCAAGAAGATCTACGAAGGCAAGGCGAAGGTTCTGTATGAAGGCCCCGAGCCCGGAACGCTGGTCCAGTATTTCAAGGACGACGCGACCGCCTTCAACGCTCAGAAAAAGGACGTGATCGAGGGCAAGGGCGTGCTCAACAACCGCCTGTCCGAGTATTTCATGACCGGCCTGACCAATATCGGCGTGCCGAACCACTTCATCAAACGGCTCAACATGCGCGAGCAGCTGATCCGTCAGGTGGAGATCGTGCCGCTCGAAGTGATCGTGCGCAACTTCGCCGCCGGTTCGATCGCGAAGCGTCTGGGCATGGAAGAGGGCACGCCGCTGCCGCGTCCGATCGTCGAATACAGCTACAAGAACGACGATCTGGGCGATCCGCTCGTGCCCGAGGAATATATCATCGCCTTCGGCTGGGCGAGCCAGCAGGACCTCGATGACATCGTGGCGCTGGCGCTGCGCGTGAACGACTTCCTGACCGGCGTGTTCTACGGCGTCGGCATCAAGCTGGTCGATTTCAAGATCGAGATCGGTCGCGTCTGGGATGGCGATTTCATGCGCCTGATCGTGGCCGACGAGATCAGCCCCGACAGCTGCCGCCTGTGGGACGTCAAGACGGGCCAGAAGCTCGACAAGGACGTGTTCCGCCGCGATCTGGGCAGCCTGACCGATGCCTATACCGAAGTCGCCAAGCGCCTTGGCGTGCTGCCGACCAATACCCAGCCGATCAAACCGACGCTGATCAACTGAAAGGACCGCTCGTGATGAAAGCCCGCGTTCATGTCATGCTGAAGGATGGGGTGCTCGACCCGCAGGGCGAGGCCGTCCGTCACGCATTGGGCCATATGGGGTTCGGCGGCGTCGAAGGCGTGCGTCAGGGGAAGGTGATCGAACTGGACCTGAGCGCCACCGATGCAGCCTCTGCCGAGGCCGAGGTGAAAGAGATGTGCGAGAAGCTCCTCGCCAATACCGTGATCGAGAAATACACCATCGAGATCGCCTGATCCGGGTCGGGTGGGGGGCGCTGCCCCCCTTGGCCTGCCGGCCAATTCCCCCCCGGGATATTTGTACCAAGCCGAAGGCCGCACAGGCCTTACCCGACAGGTTCGACCCTCAAGGCCAGGAGTTTGCACCCATGAAAGCCGCCGTCATCACCTTCCCCGGATCGAATTGCGACCGCGACCTGAGCATGGCCTTCGCGGCAGCCGGGGCGGATGTCGTCAAGATCTGGCACAAGGAAACCGCATTGCCTGAAGGCATCGACATCATCGGTGTGCCGGGCGGGTTCTCCTATGGCGATTATCTGCGTTGCGGCGCGATCGCCTCGCGCTCGCCCATCGGGCAGGCGGTGGCGGATTTCGCAGGCAAGGGCGGCTATGTCATCGGCATCTGCAACGGCTTTCAGGTGCTGACCGAGATGCGGCTGCTTCCGGGCGCCTTGATGCGTAACGCAGGGCTGAAATTCGTCTCGAAACCGCTGGCTCTGCGCGTCGCGACGACCGACAGCGCCTATACCTCGGGCTATGAGGCGGGGCAGGAGATCGTGATCCCGGTCGCCCACCATGACGGCAATTACCAGATCGATCCCGAAGGCCTTGCCCGCATCGAGGGCGAGGACCGCGTGGCGTTCCGCTATGTCGAGAACCCCAACGGCTCCGTCGACGATATCGCGGGCGTGCTGAGCGAGAACCGCCGGGTGCTGGGCATGATGCCTCACCCCGAGCGCGCGATCGAGCCTGCGCAGGGCGGCGCCGATGGGGCGGCGCTTTTCCGCGCGTTGAGCGGGATGCTGGCAACCGCCTGATCTCGCGCGCTTGTTGCGCTCTGGGCCTTGGCTTAGACTTCGCGCATGACGCACGTGCAGACACGTTCGACGATTTTACCTGACGAGCCGCCCGAGAGTGAGGGCGGGCTCGGCGTGATGGCGCGCTCGCCACGCGCCCGTTGGCTGCTGCGCGTCGCTGTGGTGTTGATCCTCGCGCTGGCGGGGGCGGTGATGTGGATCACCAACCAGTGGCTGACCCAGCGTTTCACCGAGACGACGCGCGTGCGCACCGAGCTGCGGCTTGCGCTTTACACCGGCAACATCATGTCGGAGTTGCAGCGGACATCGGTTGTGCCGCTGTTGCTCGCGCGCGATCCGGAGCTGACGCAAGCCCTTGATACAACGGATTATTCCACCGCCTCGGCGCAGCTGATCACGGCCAAGAAAGAGGTCGCGGTGGCTTCGATCCGGCTGTTGGACATGCAGGGCCGGGTGGTGGCGTCGACCAATCGCACGCAGATCGGCACGCCCTTCCCGAACGCGCCCTTCTTCGTCGATGCGACCCGCTCGCGCGGGACGATCTTCTCGCTCAACGAGCCCGAGGCGGGCGGCACCGAGTTCGATTATTCGCGGGCCGTCATTCAGAACAACAAGCCCGTCGGCGTGATCGTGGTCGAGGCGGATCTGTCGAAATTCGAACGCGCCTGGGCCGGGATTTCCGATGCGCTGGCGGTGGTCGACAGCGAGGGCAAGATCATCCTGACAACCGAGCCGCGCTGGCGCGGGGTGACGATGTCGGAGGCGCTGGCCGCGCGGTCTGCCCCCTCCGCGATCGAACGCGCGCTGCAGGCGACTGCGGACTGGGCCAATGACGCGCCCGACGCCTATCTCAAGGGGCGCGCGGTGATGCGCACCGAGGCGCGGATTCCCTTCCGCGGCTGGAAGATGATCGCCTTCACCAGCTACGATTCCGTGCGTGAGCGGGTGAATGCGGTGCTCGCGCTCGAGATCATGGGTTTCGCGATCCTGCTGGCGCTGGTCTTCTACGCGCTGTCGCGGCGCGCGCGGCGGCAAAGCCAGGAATTGCGCGCGGAATCGGCGGAGCTGCGCCAGCTCAACACCCGGTTGAGCCGCGAGATCGCCGAGCGCGAGAAGGCCCAGCAGGATCTGGCCGTGGCCGAACAGACGATCGCGCAAAGTTCGAAACTCGCGGCTTTGGGGGAAATGTCGGCGGCGGTGAGCCACGAATTGAACCAGCCCTTGGCCGCGATGAAGACCTATCTGGCAGGCGCGAAACTGCTGTTGCAGCGCGCCCGGGTCGAGGAGGCGCTGTCGTCTTTCCAGCGCATCGACGACCTGATCGGTCGCATGGGCGCGATCACGCGGCAGCTCAAATCCTATGCCCGCAAGGGCGGCGAGGCCTTCGAGCCGGTGGACCTGCGGGTGGCGCTGTCGGAGGCGCTCTCGATGATGGAGCCGCAGCTGAAAATTCGCAAATTGCACATTTCGCGCACCATGCCGCGCAGTCCTGTTATGGTCATGGCGGACCGCATCCGGCTGGAGCAGGTGATCATCAACCTGTTGCGAAACGCACTCGACGCCACCAAGTCGGTTGAGGAACCTCAAGTGGAGTTGTTGCTTACCTCGGGTGAGACGGCCGTGCTGAGCGTGCGTGATAACGGTCCCGGAATTTCGGATCTCGACAAGCTGTTCGAGCCGTTCTGGACCACGAAGAAACCGGGGGAAGGGACGGGGCTGGGCCTCGCGATCTCGTCCTCCATCATCAGTGATTTCGGGGGTCGTCTGACCGCCCATAATTCCGAAAGCGGGGGTGCAGTGTTCGAAGTTCAGTTGCCCCTCCTGGCGGACAAGAACAGGGCCATAAAGGCCGCGGAGTAAGACATGGCAAGACTAATGAAGGTAGCGATCGTCGATGACGAGGAAGATATGCGGCAATCCGTCAGCCAATGGCTGGCGCTGTCGGGCTTCGACGCCGAGACCTATGCCAGCGCCGAAGACGCGCTGAAAGTGATCGGCCCCGATTGGCCGGGCGTGGTGATCACCGACATCCGGATGCCCGGCATGGACGGGATGGCCTTTCTCAAGCGGCTGATGGGGATCGATAGCGGTCTGCCGGTCATCATGATCACTGGCCACGGCGATGTGCCGATGGCGGTCGAGGCGATGCGTCTCGGCGCGATGGACTTCATGGAAAAGCCGTTCTCGCCGGATCGGATGACCGAACTGGCCAAGCGCGCCACGCAGGCGCGCCGCACGACGCTGGACAACCGGGCGCTACGCCGCGATCTGGCCGAGGGCGAGAAGGTGATGGGCAAGCTGATCGGCACCTCCGAGCCGATGGAGCGTCTGCGCGAGGATATTCTCGATCTGTCTCAGGCGGATGGCCACGTGCTGATCGACGGCGAGACCGGCACCGGCAAGACGCTGGTGGCGCATGCGCTGCACGCGACGGGCCCCCGCGCGGGCAAGAAATTCGTGATGGTCAGCTGCGCCGCGCTGACCGAAGAAGCACTCTCGGCCAAGCTGTTCGGCCCGGTCGAGGAGGGCGGTCTGCCGCTGATGGAAGAGGCCCGCGGTGGCACGCTCTGCCTCGAGGATGTCGAGGCGCTTAGCCAGTCGCTGCAGGCGCGGCTCTTGCAATTCATCAACGATCAGGGCGCACCGGCGGAAACGCGGATCGTCGCGATCTGCAATACCCATGGCGAGGGCAAGACGGTCGAGGACGCGCTGCGCCCCGATCTTTATTACCGCCTCGCCGCGCTGAAGATCACCCTGCCGCCGCTGCGCGCGCGCGGCGAAGATATCCTGACGCTGTTCAACCGCATGTCCGAGCAATTCGCCGATGAGTATGGCTGCGACGTGCCGGAGGTGACCGCGCAGGAAGCCGCGCAACTGCTGCAGGCCCCGTGGCCGGGCAATGTGCGCCAGCTGATCAACGTGGCCGAACGCGCGGTGCTTCAATCGCGCCGGGGGTCGGGCTCGATCGCGTCACTGCTGATGACCGACGACGAAGAGGCGGGCCCGGCGGCGATCACGACCGAGGGCAAACCGCTCAAGGAATATGTCGAGAGCTTCGAAAAGATGCTAATCGACAATACGATGCGGCGCCACAAGGGCTCGATCTCGGCGGTGATGGAAGAGCTGTGCCTGCCGCGCCGGACCCTGAACGAGAAGATGGCCAAATACGGCCTCGCCCGCGCGGATTACCTGTAAGGTCCGCGCGCCCGCATCTTCGCCTCTAGGTGCGAAGCGTGCGGGCGGCATTCGAACAAGACGACGTGAGCGGCGCGGGCCTGAATGGCACCGCGCCGCGGCATTTTTCGGCCTGCGGCGGAAAATCCCCGGAACAGGCCTGCCCAATCGCTGAACATCGTGAGACTCCGGGGGGCGATTAACCCTTCCCTTACGAAAATTCGATTGTGTTCCCGTAGGCTGTGCCGCTATGGTCGGAACCAGTCGGTTTCACGCCATAAGTGTGGACCCACCGAAATTCGCTGATGCCTTGGCCGATCCGGCGCAGATGATGCGCAAGGGGCCCCGGCTCAACCGATTGGCCGCAAGGCCGCAAGTTTGTCTCCCTCTTCCGCATTTGCCGGGACGGAGGCCGTTAATTGGGCGCCAAGCGGCTAAGCCGATCGCGCCTTGGAAAGAACCGCGATGATGCGTGACGGGATATCGCAGATGAGGACGGGCAGGCTCGACGCCACCGCCGTCTGCACGCATGTCCGCAACCTCGCCTCAAGGACAGTTTCAGCCCAAGACAGCGCCGCGCCCCCGGGCAGGTCGCAAAGGGCTGACCTATTGGATTTACATGGCAAAGAAGATGCTTATCGATGCCACCCACGCGGAAGAGACCCGCGTCGTGGTGGTGGACGGCAACAAGGTTGAAGAATTCGACTTTGAGACCATCAACAAACGGCAGCTCGCCGGAAATATCTATCTCGCGAAAGTAACGCGCGTCGAACCGTCGCTGCAGGCGGCCTTCGTCGACTACGGCGGAAACCGGCATGGCTTCCTCGCCTTCGCGGAAATCCACCCCGATTACTACCAGATCCCGGTCGCCGACCGCGAAGCGCTGCTGGAAGAAGAACGCCAGCTCGCCGAAGCCGCGGCTGCGGAAGAGGACAAGCCGAAATCTTCGCGCCGCCGCCGCTCGCGCCGGTCGTCGAACAAGGCGGAGAAGGCCAAGCAGGACGAAGCGGTCGTCAGCTCGGACGAGATCCCGGGCATGGGCGTCGTCGATCCCGAGGCGGAAGGCGAGAGCGCCGACGCCTCCAGCGACGAGACCAAAGCCGAAGCGCAGACGGAAACCTCCGAGGCCCCGGCCGAGGACGCGCCCGCTCAGGAGGCTGCTGAAAGGCCCGCCGCTGCGGCTGAGACCGCGTCCGACGAGGATGACAGCGACGACTCCGACGACGATGACGACGACGCGGGCGATGACGCTGCCGAGGCCGATAGCGGCATCGAATCCGTCGCCGACGAGGATGTCGAAGAAGAAATCCGTCCGGCCCGCAAGCCGCGTCCGCGCCGCTACAAGATCCAGGAAGTGATCAAGGTCCGCCAGATCATGCTGGTGCAGGTCGTCAAGGAAGAGCGCGGCAATAAGGGCGCTGCGCTGACCACCTATCTCTCGCTGGCAGGTCGCTACTGCGTGCTCATGCCCAACACCGCGCGCGGTGGTGGCATCAGCCGCAAGATCACCAACGCCGCCGACCGCAAGAAGCTCAAGGAAATCGCGGGCGAGCTGGACGTGCCGAAGGGCGCGGGCCTGATCGTGCGCACGGCGGGCGCGCAGCGCACCAAGACCGAGATCAAGCGCGACTACGAATACCTGATGCGCCTGTGGGAGCAGATCCGCGACCTGACGATGAAATCCGTCGCACCCGCGCCGATCTACGAGGAAGGCGATCTGATCAAGCGGTCGATCCGCGACCTCTACAACAAGGATATCGACGAGGTTCTCGTCGAGGGCGAGCGCGGCTACCGCGCGGCGAAGGCGTTCATGAAGATGATCATGCCGAGCCACGCCAAGAACGTGAAGCACTACGCCGAGTCGCTGCCGCTGTTCGCGCGCCATCAGGTGGAGAGCTACCTCGCATCGATGTTCAACCCGACCGTTCAGCTCAAGTCCGGCGGTTACATCGTGATCGGCGTCACTGAGGCGCTCGTCGCCATCGACGTGAACTCGGGTCGGGCCACCAAGGAAGGCTCGATCGAGGAAACCGCGCTCAAGACCAACCTGGAGGCCGCCGACGAAGTGGCACGCCAGCTGCGCCTGCGCGACCTGGCCGGGCTGATCGTGATCGACTTCATCGACATGGACGAGCGTAAGAACAACAACGCCGTCGAGAAGCGCATGAAGGAACGTCTCAAGACCGACCGCGCGCGCATTCAGGTCGGCCGCATCTCCGGCTTCGGCCTGCTCGAGATGAGCCGCCAGCGCCTGCGTCCGGGCATGATCGAATCCACGACCCAGCCCTGCACCCATTGCCACGGCACCGGCCTGATCCGTTCGGATGACAGCCTCGCGCTGAGCGTCCTGCGCGCGATCGAGGAAGAGGGCACCCGCAAACGGACCCGCGAGGTTCTGGTGCGTGCGCCCGTCGCGGTTGCCAACTACCTGATGAACGCCAAGCGCGAGCATGTGGCGGTGATCGAGGCGCGTTACGGCATGTCCGTGCGCATCGAAGCCGCGCCGGAACTCGTCTCGCCCGATTTCACCATCGAGAAGTTCAAGACCGCGACGCGGAATGTCGCGGAAGTGGAGAGCCCCGTGGTGTCTGCTTCGGCCAGCCTGATGGCCGAGATCGACGACGCCGAGGACGAGGTGGAGATCGAAGTTGAAGCCGAGGCCGAGGCCGAGGAGCAGACCCAGAAGGTCGAGACCGACGCCGAGGAGCAGCCGAAGAAGAAACGTCGTCGCCGTCGTCGTCGCCGGAAGTCGAATGGCGAGAACGGGGAGAACGGGGAGAATAACGACTCCTCGGAGAACGGCGATCAGTCGTCGGACGACCAGAAGTCGGACGAGCAGAAGTCCGAGCCGGCCGAAGGTCAGGAAGCGCCCGCCAAGGCCGAACCCGCGCAGGCGGCAGAAGCTCCGGCGGACGAGGCTAAAACCGAGGCGCAAACCGACGCGAAAACCGAGGCTCAGCCCGAGGAAGAAGCGCCGAAGCCGAAGCGCCGTTCGCGCGCCCGCAAGAAGGTGGAAGAGCCGAAACCCGAAGCCGAGACCGCGGAGGCCCCCACTGAGGGCACCGAAGCCAAGGCCGAGGAAGAAGCGCCCAAGCCGAAGCGTCGCACGCGGTCGCGCAAGAAGGTGGACCCGGAGGCCGACGCGCAAGCCGCCGTCGAAGGCAGCGCTGCAGAGGTCAAGGCCGACGCCGCAGAGGCAGCCGAGGAGGCTCCCAAGCCCAAGCGTCGCTCCCGTGCGCGCAAGAAGGTCGAGGAGCCCGTCGCAGCGACGTCCGGGACGCCCGAGCCGCCGGAAACCCCGCAGCCCGACGCGCCCACTGAGCCGCAGGAGACGCCGCAGCCCGACGCGCCGGTCGAGACGCCTGAGCCCACGCCGCAGGAAACTCCTGTCGACGTGCCGCCGGAAGCGCCGCCCGCGCCCGAACCGGAAACCCCGTTCGAGCAGCCGCCGGAAACGCCGCAGCCTGATGCGCCGGTCGAACTGCCCGGTGGTCCGGCCTTCGCCGAGACTGAGGCAGAGGGCGAGACCATGACCGAGGAGGCACCCAAGCCTAAGAAGCGGGGCTGGTGGAGCCGCTAAGGCACTTTCAGATTTGAGAAAGGCCGGGCAGAGCGCCCGGCCTTTTTCGTATTTCGTTTTCCGCGCTCAGGCCGCCAGTTCCTGTGCCGGGCGGGTCAGTTGCAGCGCCGCGCGCGCTGCCTCGCGGCCCTTCTCGACGAAATGGCTGGCGAAGATCGCCCGGTGGTGATCGGTCTCCTGGAACTGATGCGGGGTCAGCGAGACCGACAGCACGGGCACGCCCGTCTCCAGCCCCACCTGCATCAGTCCATTCACCACGGCCTGCGCCACGAAATCATGCCGATAGATCCCGCCATCGACGACCAGCGCCGCCGCCGCGATCGCGCCATAGCGGCCCGTGCGGGCCAGTTCCTGCGCCTTCATCGGCAGCTCGAACGCGCCGGGCACGTCGAAGACATCGACCTGCGCTTCCGGGATCTCTTCGAGAAACCCCTCGAGCGCACGGTCGACGATATTGGCGTGCCAATTGGCTTTGATGAAGGCGTAACGGGTGTGTGTCATCGTAATCTCCTTGCATAGCGACACGTCACCCAAGGCGATCACATGCAGTCCGCGCCCACGCGCTAAGGCACGGGGTCGGCTGCATATTCTCTTCCATCCGGACTGTAACCGTCGGCTCAGGCCTCGCACCTGATCTGCTGACCCTCGCACGTCGGCGAGGCGCTCGCGGGCTCGCGGATTTCGCCGCATACCGCCGGTGGGGAATTTCGCCCCGCCCTGAGAATGGCCGGAGATTGGCACGCGCTTTTGCGCTCGGCAAGGGGCTTAGTTGCCGGGCGCAGCGTGACGGTCATCACCCCTTGCGCACCAGATAAACCTTCACGCCTTCCCAATCCTCGGCCTCGACCAGTTCGTGTCCGGTCTGAGCGCAGAAATGCGGCACGTCGATCCAGCTCGCGCCATCGGTCGCGACCAGTTGGACCAGTGCGCCGGGCGCGGCCGACTCGAGCGCTTTGCGCAGGCGCAGAACGGGCAGGGGGCAGAGCAGCCCCTTCGCATCGATTTCGATATCGGGCGTCATGGCGGAGGTTCTCGCGCGCCCGCGCTGATTTGTCCACGCTGTTGTTATCTCACGACCCGGTGACCGCGCGCGAGGAATGGGGTAGAGGAGGAACATGTTTGGAATCGATCTCGTCTCCGCTGCGTTCCTGCCCGCCGCCTTTGTGGCGCTCTTTGCGGGTCTGTTGTCATTCCTCAGCCCCTGCGTGCTGCCGATCGTGCCGCCCTATCTCGCCTATATGGGCGGGGTGAGCATGGGCGATCTGCGCGAGGGCAAGCGCTCGGCGGTGGTCCCGGCGCTGTTCTTCGTGCTGGGCTTGTCGACGGTGTTCCTGTTCATGGGGTTCGCCGCCTCGACTTTCGGGCGGTTCTTCCTGACCAATCAGGTGCTGTTCGGACGAATCGCAGGCGGGGTGATCGTGATCCTCGGCCTGCATTTCCTCGGCGTGTTCCGCATCCCGATCCTCGACCGTGAGGCGCGGCTGGATGCGGGCGACCGGGGCGGCTCGTCGCTTGGTGCCTATGTTCTGGGCCTCGCTTTCGCCTTCGGCTGGACGCCCTGCATCGGCCCGCAACTGGGTGCGATCCTGTCGCTGGCCGCCCAAGGCGGCGATCAGGCGCGCGGGACGGCGCTACTGGCAGTCTATGCGCTGGGTCTGGGCATCCCGTTCCTGCTGGCCGCGCTGTTCATCCAGCGTGCGATCGGGGTGATGAACCGGCTCAAGGCCTATATGGGGATCATCGAGAAGACGATGGGCGCGCTCCTGGTCGTCGTCGGGATCCTGCTGCTGACCAACGCGTTCTCGGCGATCAGCTTCTGGCTGCTGGAGACCTTCCCGAGCCTTGCCGTGCTGGGCTGAGCCCTCAGGCCACCATTTGCGCCGCGCGGGCCAGATCGGCCTCGAAAGCCCGCAGCATCGCGGGCTTTTCGATGTCCGGCAGGCGTAGCAGGTAAGACGGATGCACGGTGATCAGCATCGGCGTGCCGTCCTCGAGCACCTCCACCGTGCCGCGCCGTTTGAGAAGGCCACGCCGATCCCCGGTGAGGCTCTCCAGCGCGGTCGCTCCCATCGCGAGGATCGCCTTCGGCTTCACCAGCGCGCGCTCCTGATCGAGCCACCAGCGGCAGTGGTGGATTTCCTGCCGGTCGGGCGACTGGTGGATCCGCCGCTTGCCCCGCGGAGTGAATTTGAAATGCTTCACCGCATTGGTGATGAAGGCGCGCTCGCGGAAGAGGCCAGCCCGCGCCGCGACCTCGTCGAAAAGCTGCCCGGCGGGGCCGACGAAGGGGCGGCCTTCGAGATCCTCGAAATCGCCCGGCTGCTCGCCCACGATCATCAGCGGCGCATCGAGCGGCCCTTCGCCCGGCACGGCCTGCGTCGCGTTCTCCCAAAGCGGGCAGCGGCGGCAGCCATTCAGCCCGGCCAGCAATTCCGCGCGATCGCCCACGGGCGGCGGCGTGGCGCGGTCGCTTGCCAGCCGCTTGGTGATCTTGCCCGCACGGGACGGGGCGAGCGTGGGTGCGTTGGCCGCCATCTCCTCGGCGCGGGCCTGCGCGGTCGCGATCATCTCGGGGATAAGCCCGGCCTCGGGCAGGTTGTGCCAATATTTGCGCGGCATCTCGGATTGCATCGCGCCGACCTTCAGCCGCGCCGGGTTGAAGATGTTGCGGAAATAGGTGCGCCAGAGGTCTTCCGCGCCATCCTCGGGCAAGTCAGGGCGCGGCTGGCCCTCGGAGAAGCGCAACTTGCCCGCTTCGAAATGTGCGGTCAGGTCGGGCGTGAAGATCGACCAGTCCATATCGCCGAAGCGCTTGACGAAGAACGGCGCGGTCAGCTCGCAGATGTAATGCGAGGGCTCGAACCACGCGGCAAAGCGGCGGCGGGGGGCGTCGGGCGCGCCGATCTCGCGGAAGCGCACGAAGGCGGTCATCTTGTGGCGGTCGCGCGAGACTTCCTTGGCCATGCGGTTGAGCCGGTCGATGTGCGGATCGGCACGGTCTTCCAGCAGGCGCTTGTCGGATCGCAGCGCCCAGAGCACCGCGTAAGCCCGCGCGAAGCGTTCCGGGTCGCGATGGCAGATCACGAGGCGGGCGAGATCGACAAACGCTTTCGGCACACTGACTGCGCTGCCCGTGGGGGTAGGGGCGTCCTGCGCGAAGAGATCGGCCTCCGCCGCCCCGCGATGCCAGAGAAGCTCCTCAGGCGGGATGCCAGCGCCCAAGGCTGCGCGGGCCTCGTCTCGCCACGCCTCGAACGTGCCGATCTCGGGCAGGGTGATCGTGCGCATCACAGCAGCTGCAACTGCTGCGGTGGTGGGGCGAAACGGGCGCGCAGGTCTGCCGCATCGGTCAGCGCACGCGGGTGCCAGTCCAGCAGCGTGATGAAGGGTTTCGCCTGCTTCAGGTTCGCCCCCATCCGGCGCAGATCCTCGTAGCGCAGCGTCCGATGGCGGCGCGTCGCCAGCACCCGACCCACCGTCTTCACCCCCAGCCCCGGTACCCGCAGCAGCATCTCGCGCTCGGCCCGGTTCACGTCGAGCGGAAACAGATGCCGGTTCGCCAGCGCCCAGGCGAGCTTTGGGTCGACCGTCAGATCGAGATTGCCGTCGGTCGCGCCTTGCGAAATCTCGTCCACGTCGAAGCCATAAAAGCGTAGCAGCCAATCCGCCTGATAGAGCCGATGCTCGCGCATCAAGGGCGGTTTGATCAGGGGCAGGGCGGCGGAACTGTCGGGGATCGGCGAGAAGGCGGAGTAATAGACGCGCTTGAGCGCATAGCTCGAATAGAGCCGCGTCGAGGTCTTCAGGATCGTGGTGTCATTCGCCCCGTCCGCGCCGACGATCATCTGCGTCGATTGCCCGGCGGGCGCGAATTTCGGAGGGCGCTTGCCGGTGAAGCTGCGTTCCTTGCGGGCGTCGCGCAGCAGCCGCACATCGCCCATCGCGCGGCGGATTTGGGCGGGATCCTTCTCGGGGGCGTAGTCCTGCACCGCGCGGTCGGTCGGCAGTTCGACATTGATCGAGAGGCGGTCGGCGTAAAGCCCGGCCTCCTCGATCAGTTCGGGCGCGGCATCGGGGATGGTTTTCAGATGGATATAGCCGCGGAAATTATGCTCCACCCGCAGGAGCTTCGCGATCCGCACCATGTCGGTCATCGTGTCGTCGGGCGAGCGGATGATGCCGGAGGAGAGGAACAGCCCCTCGATATAGTTGCGGCGGTAGAATTCCAGCGTGAGGGTCACGACTTCCTCAGGCGAGAACCGCGCGCGGGTGACGTTCGAACTGACCCGGTTCACGCAATAGGCGCAGTCGTATATGCAGAAATTCGTCATCAGGATCTTCAGCAGGCTGATGCAGCGCCCGTCCGGCGTGTAGGCGTGACAGATGCCGGAGCCTGTGACCGAGCCGATCCCCTTGCCATCCTTGGAGTCGCGCCTTTGCCCCCCGCTCGACGCGCAGGAGGCATCGTATTTCGCCGCATCCGAGAGGATCGCCAGTTTCTGATCGAGGGTCATTCTTGTCATGTGTTCACTATATGTTCACATTTTTCGCCTTTCAATAAATCCATGACAAAGGGGCGCGAAAATCGCGCCCCTTCGGAAAACCTCGCCTCGGTTTCAGGCCGTCAGGCGGCGATACATGTGCCAGCTGGCATGGCCCAGCACCGGCAACACGATGAACAGGCCAAGAAAGACCGGCAGCATCCCGATGAACAGGCTTGCCGCGATCACCATGCCCCAGATCGCCATCGAGACCGGGTTGGCGGCGACTGCCCGCATCGAGGTGAGGATGGCGGTGATGATGTCGATTTCGCGATCCATGATTAGCGGCAGGCCGACCACGGTGAAGGAAAACAGGATCGCCGCGAAGGCCGCCCCGATCGCAGAGCCGATCGTCAGCATCATCAGCCCGTTACCGGTCAACAGGATTTCGGGCGAGCTGGAGACATTGGTGAAGGCCGACAGCCCCATGAACAGCGCGAAGGTCGTGTGGGCCACGAAGACCCAGAACATGAACATCATCAGGATCAACATCGCCATCGAGGGCGTCTGGCGATCTTTCTCGGAAACGCAGCAGGCGATCACCTCACGCCAGACCAGCGGCTCTTGAGCTTCCAGCCTACGACTGACGGTGTAGAGACCCATCGCGGCAAAGGGCGCGAGCAGCGGAAAGCCGAGCGCGAAGGGGATCAGCCACCATTCCTCGCCCTGGGCTGCGAATACGGTCCAGAGCACGATGCCACCGAGCACGTAGAAGCCCGAAAACATCAGCCCGAAGGCCGGGGCGCGTTTGAAATCGTTCCATCCTGCCTTCAGGATGTCTGGTATTTCCGAGACCTGAAGGTCGCGGATATGCGGCACCTCGGAGGGCGGCGACGCGATCGTTTGCATGTGTATTCTCCCTGACTGAGGGCCCTCTCCCCAAGGCCCGCAACTTCACGTTGCGTCACGCGGGCGTGATCTGTCCAGAGAATTGCGCGCTGCGTCGCCGCGAGGCTCAGCCGCCCATCCGTTTCGTCAGCCGCAGCGACAGCGCATAAGGTAGTCGTTTCAATAGCTTGAGCTGCCATGTGAGGCGGCGGGGGAAGTGGGTCTCGAAGCGGTCCTTGGCCAGCCCGTCGGCAATGCGGCGGGCGGCGTCGTCGGCCTCGATCATGAAGGGCATGGCGAAATCGTTCTTCTCCGTCAGGCGAGTCTTCACGAAACCGGGAGAGATCAGGCGCACGTCAATCGCGGGCGCATATTCCACGCGCAGGCTCTCGACGAGGTTGATCACGGCGGCTTTCGAGGCTGAGTAGAGCTGGCCTTTCGGCAGGCCGAAGATGCCCGCGACCGAGCCGAAGATCACCAATTGCCCACCTTCGCGCAGCAAGCCGGGAGCGGCCTGCGCGAACCACAGCGTGCCGAGCAGGTTAACCTCCACCAGCTTGCGTGCCGCATCGCGCTCGATTTCATCGACGCGGCCGGGATCGTAGAGCGCCGCGGTGATGATCATCGCGTCCAGCGGCCCGTGGGTGAGGATCTCGCCGCGCGCATCGTCGAGGCTTTCGGGATCGGAGACGTCGCAGGGCACGACTTCGCCCTGACCCAGTTCCGCCTTCAGCGCGTCCAGCGGCTCGACCGAGCGGGCCGACAGCACCAGCCGCGCCCCGCGCGTAGCCAGTTCGCGCGCCAGCGCTTGCCCGATGCCCGAGCTCGCGCCCATGATCCAGATGCGTTTGTCCTTGAACTCCACGGTGCTCATCCTCTCGCTACTGGAGAGGATACGCGCCAAAACCGTTCAGGGTTTCATTCCAAGCGCGACAACGCACTCCGCCAGCAGATCATCCAGCGGACGGGTGCCCGACAGCTCCAGCACCGGCTCGGACCGGCCCGCCAGCCATTCGTGATGGCGGCTGAGCGAGCGCCCAGAGAAATAGGGATCGTCATAGCCCGCAGCCCAGGTCAGGAAGGAGCCGTGATTGGCCTCCATGTCGCCGCCCTTGCGGATACGGTTGCCGAAGCGCGCCGCCTCGCGCTTGCGCAGGCGCGCAAGGCGGATCGGTGTGGGAGCGGTGAGAAAGACAATCAGGTCGGCGCCTGCGATGGCGGGCTCCCCCCAGCCGTCGAGCGAACCGGAGATCACCCAGCCCTCCGGCTCTTTCGCCGCCTCCATCAGCGCCAGTCGTTCAGCGGGGCGGCGTTTGACGGTGTAGGGCGGGTCGCTCTCGGCCCAGTAGAACTGATCGGTGTCGAGATGGGTGACGCCCAGCCGGTCGGCCAGACGTTCCCCCAGCGAAGATGTGCCCGAACCCGCGGCGCCGGTAATATGAACCCGCGCCGCCATTCGCGATCAGCTCTCCGCTTGCGCGTCAGCGCGGGACTTGCCTTCGAGGCCAAGCGCCAGCGTCGCCGCCATGAACCCGTCGAGATCGCCGTCGAGTACGCCCTGCGTGTCCGAGGTCTCGTACTGCGTGCGCAGGTCCTTCACCATCTGGTAGGGCTGCAGAACGTAAGACCGGATCTGGTTGCCCCAGCCGGCCGAGCCCTTGTTCTCGTGGGCCTCGTTGATCGCCGCGGTGCGCTTTTCCAGCTCCATCTGATAGAGCCGCGATTTCAGCGCTTTCATCGCGATATCGCGGTTCTGGTGCTGCGACTTCTCGGAACTTGTAACCACGATCCCGGTCGGGTGGTGGGTGATCCGCACCGCCGAGTCGGTCGTGTTGACGTGCTGACCGCCAGCCCCCGAAGAGCGGAACGTGTCGATGCGGATATCGGCGGGGTTCACCTCGATCTCGATATTGTCGTCGACCACCGGATAGACCCAGACCGACGCAAACGAGGTCTCGCGCGTGCCCTTGCCGAAGGGCGAAATCCGCACGAGGCGGTGCACGCCCGATTCCGATTTCAGCCAGCCATAGGCGTTGGGACCGGAAATCTTGTAGGCGCAGGATTTGATCCCGGCCTCGGCGCCCGGTTCTTCGGATTGCAACTCGACCTCGTAGCCGCGTTTCTCGGCCCAGCGGACATACATCCGCTGCAGCATCGAGGCCCAGTCGCAGGCCTCCGTGCCACCCGCGCCCGCGTTGATCTCGAGGAACGTGTCATTCGCATCCGCCTCACCGTCGAGCAGCGCTTCGAGCTCTTTCGACGCGGCGGTCTCTTTCAGCGCGGCCAGCGAGGCTTCGGCCTCGGAGACGACTTCCTCGTCGTCTTCCATCTCGCCCATCTCGATCAGTTCGACATTGTCCTCCAGATCCTGCTTGATCCGGTTATAGGTTTCGAACTTGTCCATCAGTTGCTGCCGGTCGCGCATCAGTTTCTGCGCGCGCGCCTGATCGTCCCACAGGGTGGGGTCTTCGATCATCGCGTTGAATTCCTCGATCCGGTGCGGCGCGGTCTCGAGGTCCATCCGCTGGCCCAGCAAGGTCAGGGACTTGCGGATCTGTTCGACGGTGTTCTGCGTCTCGGCGCGCATCTGTCATCCTCTTGAAAGCTTGGCCCGCGTGATACGAGATCGGGGCGGCGCCCGCAAGGCGGCGCGGGGGAAATTGCGTGGGCCGCGCGGCGTTGAAAAGCGGCGCGGCCCTTGTGTCTGCGGCCTCCGTGGGCCGGAGCGGGACTTGGCTCAGCTTGCGTCCAGTGCCGCGATGATCGCGCCGAAATCGCTGGCCTTGAGCGAGGCCCCGCCCACCAACGCGCCATCGACGTTGGAGGTCGCGAAAATCTCTTCCGCATTGGAAGGTTTGACCGACCCGCCATAGAGCAGACGCATCCCGTTGCCCGCGTCTGCGAAGCGCGCGACCAGCGTGTTGCGCATGAAGTCATGCACCTCGGCGATCTGCTCCAGCGTCGGCGTGCGGCCCGTGCCGATCGCCCAGACGGGTTCATAGGCGATCACGCAATTGGCGGCCGTCGCGCCATCGGGGACGGAGCCCGCAAGCTGTTCGCCGATCACGTCGAGCGTCTGCTCGCCGTCGCGCTGCGCCTCTGTTTCGCCCACACAGATCACCGCGATCAGACCTGCGCCAATCGCCGCCTCGGCCTTGGCGCGCACGATCAGATCGCTTTCATGGTGGTCCGCACGACGCTCCGAATGGCCGACGATGACATAAGAGCCACCCGCATCCGCAATCATCTGCGCCGAGATGTCGCCCGTATGCGCGCCGCTCTCGTTCATGTGGCAATCCTGCCCGCCGACCGCGAGCTTGCCGCCTGCCGCCTCGGCCATCGCGCCGATCAGCGTCGCGGGCGGGCACAGGAGCACGTCACAGGCGGGGGACGGGTGCGCTTCGGTCAGCGCCGTGACCTCGCCCAGATTGCTCTTGAGCCCGTTCATCTTCCAATTGCCGGCGGCCAGTTTCTTGCGCATGTGCGATTATTCTCCCTGATGTCGTTGCGGCCGACATTAGGGCAGGGGGCGCAGCCTCGCAAAGGGCAAATTGGCGCGGGGGGCGAGACTTAGCCGTTGGTCTGGAGGGCTTCCATATCGGCGAACTTGATCGACTCGCCGCAGCCGCATTCGTCGACCACGTTCGGATTGCGGAACTTGAAGCCCGATTCCAGAAGGCCGGTCTCGTAGTCGATCTCGGTGCCCAGCATGAACATCTGCGCCATCGGCGCGATCAGCACTCGGGCAGGGCCCTTCTCGACGACGATATCCATCGGCCCGGCTTCGGCCGCGACCTCCATCGTGTATTCCATGCCCGCGCAGCCCCCTTTCTTCACGCCGATGCGGAAGCCCGCCGCGTCTTCACGCGACATCAGCTTGGCGATCTGCGCGACGGCGGCGTCGGTCAGGGTGACGGGGTCTTGTCCGGGGACGTTGAACATGGGGGCTCTCCTTCACCGAGTAATTTAGTCGGGGACGGGCAGGATTCCAAGGGGCGGAAGCTGTCCCAAAAGCGCGAGCGTGGCGTAAGAGGCGGCGAGCGCCCAGCCGAAAGAGGCCAGCGTGCCGATGATCACATATTCGGATTTTGGATTCGCCCCGTCCTTGGAGACCGCCTCGAAGCGCAGGATCGACTTCGCCGCGATCAGAAAGCCGATGCCGGAGGGCTGACCCGCCAGCACCAGCAGAAAGATCAACCCGCGCTCGAGCAGCCCGATCATCCGCCCGCCTTGGGGCAGGCCCGGAGGCGGGGCGTCGTTTTCGTATTGCGCCATCAGCATCCCCACCGCGAAGCCGCCCGCGCGGGTGGTGATCAATAACCCGGTGGCGAGCGTCAGGGCGCCGGGGAGCCAAGTGAGGTTCACCCAGAGCGAGTTGGCCCAGAACGTCGGGAAGGCGGTGGCGATCAGCGCAGTCGCGGCGATATGGGCCGTCTGATCGCCAAGGAAGGCGGCGAGGGCCTGTTCGCGCGGCGCGAAGCTTTTGACGATGTCGATCACCAGATGGCTGAGGGCGACCAGCGCCAGCACCCCGATCAGCGCCCAGCTCAACTGCAGCCCCACCAACAGCGTCAGCCCCGCAAGGATCGCGATATGCGCGGCCAGAGCCGCTCCGTCACGCCCGGCTTTCTTCACCGCCATGTCGCTGCTTTGAAACGCGAAATCGGTGAAGGCATGGGCGAAGAGAAGCGCCGCGAAAGTCTCGATCATGGGGTCTCCTCGATCATCGCTAAAGCCTCCACGATGGCCGGGTAAGCCGCGCTTGCCAAGGCCTGTGCCAGCGATTGCCGGGTGATGCCGATCTCGGATGCGGCGGCGGTCTGGGTCGGAGGTTTGATGCGCAGCATCGGCGCGATCGCACGTGCCTGCGCCGGCGTCCAGTCTTCCGAGATGTGATCGAACAGCCGCAGTGCCGCGCCAAGCGGCCCGCCCGCAGCATGGGCGATGCGCGGCTCCTCCAAGCTATCGAGTAGTTGGCCCGAGGCGGTGAAGACCGGCCCTGATGCCCCGTTCAGGTCGCCATCGGGCGGCAGTGTGCCGTCGCCCTCGGCAATCGCGATCCGGGTCGAGAATGCCTCGCCCAGAGCGCGCAACTCGGCCTCGATCAGCACGGCCAGCCTTGCCTGATAGCGCGGCTCGGTGATCGCGATCTGCCAGCCATCGCCGCGATTGCGGGCGAAAGCCGTGTCGCCCAGTGCGGGCCGGAGTACTGCCGCCGCGCCCTCGATCGCATCGAGCGCCGCGCTCAGCTCCGACGCCGAGAGCCGGGTCGAGGCGACGATATCGCCGGTGAGGACGCAAAAATAAGCCATGCGCAGGTTATAATGCCTGCGCATGGAGATATGCAAGTAAAAATGCCTGCATCAATTATTTAGCAGGTGAAATGGCCTGCGTCATTCATCGAGGAACGGATAATCCGTATAGCCCTCAGCACCGCCGCCGTAGAACGTGTCCGGGTTCGGCTCGTTGAGCGGCGCGTCCTTCTCGAAGCGCGTCGGCAGGTCCGGGTTCGCGATGAACAGCTTGCCGAAGGCCACCGCCGCCGCGCCCTCTTTCAGCGCCGCTTCGGCCATCGCCTTGTCGTAGCCATTATTCGCGATATAGGGCGCTTTCGACTTCGCACGCAGCGTCTCGATCCCGTCCTCAGGCCATTCGCGCGGACCGCCGGTCTGGCCTTCGACGAAGTGGACATAGGCCATCGGCTTGGTGTTGAGGAAATCGACCACCGCACCGAACAGCTCCGCCGTGTTGCTGTCGATGCCGACGTTATTCGCGTTCGACCAGGGCGAGAGGCGGATGCCCACACGTTCGGCGCCGAGGATCTCGGTCACCGCGTCCACGACTTCGCGCAGGAAGCGGGTGCGGTTCTCGATCGAGCCGCCGTATTCGTCTTCGCGTTTGTTCGAGGTGTCGCGCAGGAACTGGTCGATCAGGTAGCCATTCGCGGCGTGGATTTCGACGCCATCGAAGCCCGCGGCTTTCGCGTTACGCGCGGCGTTGCGGTAATCCTCGACCGTGGCGGCAATCTCTTCGACCGTCAGCGCATGGGGCGTGGTGGTCGCGACGAAGCCTTCACCGTCGAAGGTTTTCGCCTCGGCCGAGATCGCCGACGGACCGACCGGATCGCGCCCATCCAGAAGCTGCGGCACCGAAATCCGGCCGACATGCCAGATCTGCGCGACGATCTTGCCGCCAGCGCCATGCACGGCCTCGGTGACCTTCTTCCAGCCCGCGACCTGCGCGTCGTTATAGATGCCCGGCGTCCAGGCATAGCCCTGACCCATCGGCGAGATCTGCGTGCCTTCGGTGATGATCAGACCCGCGCCTGCGCGCTGGCGGTAATATTCCACCGTCATGTCGGTCGGATGCAGATCGGGCGCGCGGTTGCGGGTCAGCGGGGCCATCACGAAACGGTTGGCGATCTCGATCGCGCCGAGTTTCGTGGGGGAGAATAGCGTATCAGCCATGTCGGTCATCTAGTCGGGCCTCTCATCGGGTTTGACATTCGGCAGCATGAGATGGGTCTTGCAGCGCGATGGGCAAGGTGAGCTACGCGCAACGCCCCTGTGCGCAAATGCGAGGAAACAAAAAGGGAGCCGCGTGGCTCCCTTCCTCTTGGTCCGAAATATCCCGGGGGGCACCCGCAGGGTGCGGGGGCAGAGCCCCCTCCGGACCTCACATGAAGCCCAGTTCCAGCCGTGCCTCGTCCGACATCATGTCCATGCCCCATTGCGGATCGAAGGTCATCTCGACATCGACATCGCGCAGACCACCCACGCAGGCCACGGCATCGTGAACCCAGCCCGGCATCTCGCCTGCAACGGGGCAGCCCGGCGCGGTGAGCGTCATGATCACCTTCGCGTCATTCTCGGGGCTGATCTCGATCGTGTAGACGAGGCCGAGATCGTAGATGTTCACCGGGATTTCCGGGTCATAGACGGTGCGGCACGCTTCCACGACATTTTCGTAGAGCGGGTGATCGGTCGTCGAGGGCTTGATCAGCGGCGTGCCTTCAAGCGGCTCTTCGGGCGTGGCGGTCATGGAAGCCTCTTTCATCGGCGGGGGCGCGCGCGGGCGCCTATCGAATTACTCGACTGTTTATCTAGGTGATAGGACCCGAGCCGTAAAGGGAGGCGTGGGCTGTCTGCTGATATGTGATGACCTGGCGTCCATGACGACACGTTGGTTGAGAAGGGGCGCGCCCGAGCCTCGGGTGGGCGCGTGGCGTCGCCTGTGGCCGGGCGCTTTATCTTGCAAGCTCGGCGGACGCTTGAGCCCGCGACGACATCGCCAATGCGCCCTCCCGGGGGGAGGGTCGGGCGCGGCCCGGGGCTGGCCGCCCCGGACCAAAGGGAGGAAGCGGCGCGCTCCTCCCAACGCTCCTGCCTTGACGCCCCGCACGCTTCGCGCCAAACCGATCCCATGTTGCCCGAAGAGAAACTCGACCAGATCCTCGCGCGCTTCGAGTACCTCGAGGCGCTGCTCAACGCTGGCGCGGAGCCCGCCAAGATCGCCGAGATCAGCCGCGAATATTCCGAATTGAAGCCGGTCGTGACCCAGATCGAGGCTTGGCGTCAGGCGCGCGCCGATCTGGACGAGGCGGAAGGCTGGCTGAGCGATCCGGAAATGCGCGATCTGGCCGAAGAGGAGCTGCCGCGCCTCAAATCCCGCATTCCCGAGATGGAGCAGGCTTTGCGCGTGGCGCTTCTGCCCAAGGACGCCGCCGACGCACGGCCCGCGATCTTGGAGATCCGCCCCGGCACGGGCGGCGAGGAAGCGGCGCTTTTCGCGGGCAACCTGCTGCGGATGTATCAGAAATACGCTGAGAAACACGGCTGGCGGTTCGAGATGATGGAGCTGACCGAGACCGAGCTGGGCGGCGTCAAGGAAGCCGTGGCCCGGATCGAGGGCGAGGGCGTCTTCGCGCGGCTGAAATACGAGTCCGGCGTCCACCGCGTGCAGCGCGTGCCGGAAACCGAGGCCGGCGGGCGCATCCACACCTCGGCCGCGACCGTGGCCGTTCTGCCCGAGGTCGAGGCGGTCGATATCGACATCCCCGCCAATGATATCCGGATCGACACGATGCGGGCCTCCGGGGCGGGCGGCCAGCACGTCAACACCACGGACTCGGCGGTGCGCATCACCCATATCCCGACCGGGATCGTCGTGACCTCGTCGGAGAAATCCCAGCACCAGAACCGCGCCAATGCGATGGCCGTTCTGCGGGCACGGCTGTTCGAGGCCGAACGCGATCGCGCGGCTTCCGAGCGTGCCGAGACGCGGAAGTCTCAGGTGGGCTCCGGCGACCGTTCGGAACGCATCCGGACCTATAATTTCCCGCAAGGGCGGCTGACCGATCACCGGATCAATCTTACGCTCTATTCCCTTGATAAGGTTATGGAAGGCGAGATCGACGAGGTGGTCGACGCGTTGATCGCCGACGATCAAGCGGCGAAGCTCGCGGAGATGGAGGCGTGAGGGCGCAGGATGCGTTGGTCGCCGCGACGCGGCGTCTGCGCGAGGCCGGGATCGAGGGCGCGCAGACCGATGCGCGCAGGCTCTTGGCCCATGCGCTGCAGATCGCGCCCGATCGGCTGACGCTCGCGCTGCAAGAACCGCTGCCAGAGGACGCAGCCGCCCGGTTTGAGGTGGCGCTGACTGCTCGCGAGGCGCGCCAGCCCGTCGCTCAGATCACCGGCAAACGCCTGTTCTGGGGGCATGAATTCCGCGTCACCCGTGACACGCTCGATCCGCGCCCGGAGACGGAATTGCTGGTCGAGGTGGCGCTGGAACGCCCCTTCGTCCACGCGCTCGACCTTGGCACCGGCACCGCCTGCATCCTGATTTCGCTGCTGAAATCCATGCCCTTCGCGGCGGGGACGGGGACCGATTTGTCGGACGCCGCGTTGGAAGTCGCGAAATCCAACGCCGAGACGCTCGGCGTCGCCACGCGCGCCAAGTTCCTGATTTCAGACTGGTTTGCCAATGTGCCGGGGCGCTACGACCTCATCGTCTCGAACCCGCCCTATATCGCCCAAGACGAGATGGCGGGGCTCTCGCAGGATGTGCGCGAGTGGGAGCCGCTCTCGGCGCTGACCCCCGGCGGCGACGGGCTCGACGCCTATCGCGCGATTGCGCTCGGGGCGGGGGCGCGGTTGCTGGCGGGCGGTCGTCTCGCGGTGGAGATCGGTCCGACACAGGCGCAGGCGGTCAGTGACCTCTTCGCGGCCCAAGGTTTCGAGCGGATCGAGACCCGCCAGGATCTCGATGGGCGCGACCGCGTCGTTTTGGCACATAAATCCGGGGATACGGCGGATTGCGGCGCTTCCTGAGCGCGAAATCGCGCAAAAACTTGGGGAAAACCCTGCGAATCGGCGGAAATCGCGGATTTGACCGATTTTCTGACTTGAAAGGTGGCCCCCCGCATGTTTAGTCAAGCCTGTGCAGGGCGGATATTGATCCACCGCACGGCTCAGCTTCACAGCGCGGGTGTTAGGAACGAAACCGGGCAAGTATGCCCAGCGTGACAGTTCAGCCCGCAGGCCACGCATTAGCGGCCATTTCCGAAAAGCCCGTGACAACGGGCCAAGAAAACGAAAGCCATGAGATCTTCGAAATCCCGTTCGCGCAATAAGTCGAACCGTCAACGGTCGATGGGCAATATCGTTAACCGCGTCTTCGACAGCTCCGGCCCCGAAGGCAAGGTGCGCGGTACGCCGCAGCAGATCATCGACAAATATCTTCAGCTTGCGCGCGATGCGCAGCTCGGCAACGATCGCGTGGCCGAACAGAACTTCCTGCAGCACGCAGAGCATTACACGCGAATGCTGGGCGAGGCGCAGAAAGAACAGGCTCGCGAGCAAGAGGCCCGCAACCAGCAGCGCCAGCAAAACAACCAGAACAATGGCAACCAGAACAATGGTGGCCAGAATAACGGTGGTCACAACAGCGGCGGCCAGAACAACAGTGGCAACGGTCAGAATAACGGCCAGAACCACGCTCAGCAGGACGACGGCCAGAACGAGGCCCAGTCGAAGGGTGAAGCTCAGGACAACAATACGTCCGAGCGTCGCGAAGAGCGCAGCGAGGCGAAATCCTCCGGTCGCAACAAGCGCGCCGAAAGCCCCGAGATGATGCCGCCGATGCCGCAGCTGGAGCTCGAAGAGGATTCCACCCTCGTCGAGACGCCGGAAAGCCGCAGCAGTGAAGAGGCACCGAAAGCCGCGGAACAGCCAGAGAAGGCCGAGAAAGCGGAAAAGGCCGAAAAGCCCAAGCGTCCGCGCGCCCCGCGCAAGCCGCGCGCCCCGAAAGCCGATAAGGCTGAAAAGGCAGCGGCGAGCGCCGAGCTGCCCAAAGCCTCGGGCGAGTAAAGCCTCGGACAAGAGATAGCAAAAGGCCCGCCGGATCGGCGGGCCTTTTTGCATGATGGGGCAGGGGCGGCGCTCAGGCGGTCAGGTCTTTGTCCAGAAACACCCGGTCATAGCCACCGTCCATCCGGCGGTCGCGCTCGATAAAACCGAGCCGCGCATAGACCGCGCGGCTGTCTTCCATCGCGGCATTGGCGTAAAGCCACAGTCTTTCCGCGCCGATCTCGCGGGCGCGTGCCTCGGCGAACGCCATCAACTGCCGCCCGATCCCCTGGCCCTGCGCGGCCGGGTCGACGGCGACGGGCTCGATCTGCAACCGGGGCGGCGTGCCGTCATCCGCAAAGAGCCCGATATAGCCCGCGACCCCGCTCGTTCCCTCGCAGACCCAGAGATACGGCAGCTCGGCGGCGTGATCGGCCAGCATCGGCGCGGGTGGGCGTCCGATCCGGGGAATGTAGCGGGAGAAGGCGGCCTCGGCGATCTCGGCAATGCGCGGCAGGTCGTCCTCGCGCGCCGGGCGGATCATTCCTGACCCGCGACGATGCGCGCAAGCCGGCAGAACTGCTCCAGTGTTACCCGTTCGGCGCGCTCGGTGGGCGCGATCCCGGCCTGCTCCAGCTTCGCCTCGATATCGGGGGCCACGCCTTTCAATGAGGCGCGCAGCATCTTGCGGCGCTGGTTGAAGCCCGCAGCGACGACCCGGCTGAGCGTCGCCGCATCGGCCGGATAGCGCGGCTCGGGCAGGGCGCGCAGATGCACCACCGCGGAATGAACCTTTGGCGCGGGCGTGAAGGCTTCGGGCGGCAGGCTCATCACGATTTTCGCCTCGGCACGCCATTGCGCGAGGATCGCGAGCCGCCCGTAATGCTTGCTGCCCGGCTTCGCCACGATCCGCTCGGCCACCTCGCGCTGGAACATCAGCGTCAGGCTTTCCCAGAAGGGCGGCCACTCTTTCGGCGTCAGCCAACGCACCAGCAACTCGGTGCCCACGTTATAGGGCAGGTTCGCAGCGATCTTGATCGGCGGCGTCAGATGCGCGAGCGGATCGATCTGCAGCGCATCGCCATTGATCACTTCGAGCCGCCCCGGATAGGCCTCGGCGATCTCGGCCAAAGCGGGCAGGCAGCGCATGTCTTTCTCGATCGCGAGGACCTTGCGCGCGCCTTCGGCCAGAAGCCCGCGCGTCAGGCCGCCGGGGCCGGGGCCGACCTCCAGCACATCCGCGCCCGTCAGATCGCCCGCAGACCGCGCGATCTTCGCGGTCAGGTTCAGATCCAGCAGGAAGTTCTGCCCGAGGCTCTTCTTTGCCACCAGATCATGCGTCTGCAGAACCTCGCGCAGCGGCGGCAGCCCATCGATCGTCGCCATCACGCTGCCTCAGTCATGACGCGCGGCTCCCATCCGGGCCGCCATCTCGAGCGCCGCGATCAGCGAGGCGGGGTTGGCGCGGCCTTGACCCGCGATGTCATAGGCGGTGCCGTGATCGGGCGAGGTGCGCACGAAGGGCAGGCCGAGCGTGATATTCACCCCGCCATCGAAATCGAGCGTCTTGATCGGGATCAGCGCCTGATCGTGATAGGCGCAGATCGCCGCGTCGTAAGTCTGCCGGGCGCGGGCGTGGAACATCGTATCGGCGGGCATCGGGCCCGCGACGGCGTAACCTTCTTCGCGTAGACCGTCGAGCGTGTCGGCGATCCAGTCGCCTTCCTCGGAGCCCATCGCACCGCCTTCGCCTGCATGCGGGTTCAGCCCCGCCACGGCGATCCGCGGGGCGGAGAAGCCGAAATCGCGCCGCAGCCCTTCATAGGTGATCCGCACCGTCTCGCGCAGAAGCTGCGGGGTCAGGAGTTTCGGGACCTCGGAGAGCGCGACATGGATCGTGGCGGGCACCACGCGCAGCGGCGGGTCGACCCGCGACGAGGCCAGCATCATCACCACCCGCTCGACGCCCGCCAGATGGGCGAGATATTCGGTATGGCCGGGGAAGGTGAACTTTGCCCCGTCCTTCAGCGCTTTCTTGTTGATCGGCGCGGTGGTCAGCCCGGTGCCTTCGCCGCGCATCACCAGATCGACGCCGCGCGCGATCACGTCGATCACGGCTTTCGCATTGGCCGGATCCGGCTCGCCCGGCAGGGCAGCGGCGGGAAATTGATGGGGCAGCACCGGCAGCCCGGCGCTGGCATGGCGCAGCGCATCGGAAGGCCGGTCGATCTCGCGGATCTTGGTGCCGCGCGGCAGATGCGCGGGATCGCCGATCCAGACGAAGGGCAGTTTCGCGCCGCAATGCTCCCAGGCGCGGGCGGCGATCTCGGGGCCAATCCCCGAGGGATCGCCGCAGCTGAGGATCACGGGGCGGTCGGGCGCACGGGCCGCAGTGCGATCGGTCGGCTGGGCGCTCATTTGCGCACGATCACCGCGTCGGCTTCCAGATCGGCCATGTAGCCGTTGGCATAGGCTTCGAGCGCCTTGCTCTCCAGTGCCGCGCGGACCTGATCGCGGTCGGGGGCCGACTGGTCGCCCTCGGGGGCCACCTTGCGATCGCAGAGCATCACCAGAAGATCGTTTGCGCCCTGCGGGATCACTTCGCTCTCGCCCACGTCGAGATGCGACAGCGCGAGACCGACATTGGTCGGCACCTGCGCCTGCGCCACATCCTCATGCATGGTGAGCGCGCTCGGTGGGAAGCCCTTGCCGATCGTGTAGAGCTGGTTGCATTGGCGCGCCGCGGCCACCTGGCTCTGGATCTTGGCCGATTGCTGCGAGCCGGTCTGGCCGATGGCGAAGGTCATGTAGCTCAGCGTCTGCGGGCCCGACGGCGCGTCGCCGTCACCGATCGCACGCAGCATGAAGACCGCGACCGCGCCCTTGAGTTCGATCGGCTGGGTCGCCGTGCCCGGCTTGAGCTTGAGCACCACGCCGCGCAGCTGCGGCGGCAGCTTGTCGATCGGCATCCACTCCAGACGCCCGCCGCGATCCCGCGAGGGAGCGGCCGAATATTGACGGGCGAGTGCTGCGAACGCGCCTTCGCCCTGCGCGGCCGACAGTTGGCGCGCCTGACCCATCGCCGCGCGCTCGCGGCCCGGCGGGGCGGGCACGATCGCCTCGGAGATCAGTACTTTCACGCCCTTGCCGGTCTGGCTCTCGGGCATCATCGCGCGGTCGATGTCGGCTTTCGTGATGTTCACCTGCGGCCCGAACCGCGCCCGGACCACCTGACGCCAGACGAGACCGGCCTCGGTGAAGTTGCGGAAGGTGTTCGGATCGACGCCTTCCTTCTGCAGCGCCTGCACGAATTGCTCGCCGGTCATGTTCGCGCGGCCCGCGAATTCGTCCATGCCCTGCTGGATCGCAGCTTCGTCGAGCTTGATGCCGATCCGATTGCCGGCCCAAACGCGCAGGCGATCTTCGATCAGCGCCTTTTCGGCATCCTCACGGGAGTTCGAACCGGCATTGAGCAGCTGCATGAAGCGCTGGCGCTGCGTGATCTCGTAATCGGTCACGCCCATCCCGTTGACGGTAACGACGGGCGCGAAGCTGCCGCCCGATTGCGCCTGCGCCGTCCCTGCGGCGAAAGGCAGGGCGAGCATCAGCGCCAGAAGGGTGAGCAGTCGGGTCATCATCGTCATGAGCGTGCCTGTCCGTTTCGTCTCGTTCAGTCTTGGCCCTTTGGGCCTCGTTGATCCTCTGGGCCCGCTGGGCCGCGTTGCGATCCTCAGCCTCACCCTCCGCAGGTTCGTCGCGCGGGCGCACCGCCACTCGCGCCGAAGCCGACGAGTTGGACGGAAAGGCCGAAATCGGTCTCCGGGGCTACACTAGTGGATGACGTGAAGCGGCGCGAGAGGGAAAGATCAACCGCGATGCATTCGGTCTGGTAGCGCAGGCCGAGCTTGGCGCGTGCCGCGCGCTCGGCGGTGAAATCGTAACGTGTGCTCAGCGTGCCCGACCAGCCGTTGCCCCAGCGCCATCCCGTGTCGAGCATAAGTTCCGACATGTTGTCGTCGCGCCCTTCGGCGGGGTTCTTCTCGAGCCAGAGATAGCCTGCCGAGACGTTGAAGTCGTCGCCGGCCCGCGACAGCCGCAACTCGTCGCGCGACACGGAGAAGTTATCGTCGAACAGCGCGCGGTTCGACAGTGTCAGCCCGTTCGCGGTGGCCAGATGGCTTGCGAGGAGCCAGTCGGATTTCGTCCCCGACAGCCCCGTGCCCTGCGAGAACTGGCTCAGATCGCGCTGGCGGAAGACGCGGCCCGCCGCGACGCCCAGCGACCAGCCGGAGCTGTCATAGCGCGTCCAGCCGAGCCCGACATTGGCGCGCAGGCCGGTCTCGCGCGCATCCTCGCCCGGATAGCGGGTCAGCGAGAACAGATTGCCGCCATCGAATTCGGGCAGCTGGCTGTCCTCGTTGGGGGCGTCCGCCAGATGATCGGGCGCCCAGACGATCTGCGCCACCGGCTCGATCACATAGGCCGCGCGACCACTCGTCTTCACCCAAGGCCAGCGGATTTCCGCGGCGACGGTGGGCTGGCCGCGCAGAATCGTGTCGCTGAAGGCGGGGTCTTGGTTGGTCTCGATGATGTCGCCCGCGAATTGCGCCTCGAGCGAGCCAAGCATACCCGGCCCGAACAGCCAGTTGCGGCGCCAGTCGGCGGTGAGCGAGCCACGCACCATGTCGCGCCCGTCGGGGCGTCCGTCGCCGTTGAGATCGAGCGTCGAACTCGAAGCGCGCCGCGTCGCCAAGGTGGAAAACCGCAGGCTGCCCTGTCCGCCGATCCCAGCGGGGCGGAAGGTGCGGAACCACTCGCCGGTGCCGCTCAGCATCGGTTCGGTGGAGTTGTTCTCATCTGCGCGCAGCGAGTGAATATTGCCGACGCGGGTCCAGATCATCTCGTCGCGGCGCACCCGTTCGAGCTCGACTCCCGACCACAGCCGATCGTCGTCGCCGAGCCCGTAATTGAGCAGGTAGCTGTCGTCGCTGACCAGCCGAAGCTGCGCGGTCATGCGGAATTCGCGGGGCAGCTGCGCCTCGAGATCGCCGAAGAGATAGCCCCGCGTGCCGCTGCGAATGTCGTCATTGCTGAGCGCGCCCGACCATTCCATCTTGCCCCAGTTGAAGGCCTGACGGTAGCGCAGGTTCAGCGTCTCGGTGCGCGAGGTCGCGACATAGGGCGTCACCGTCAGGTCGCGGCTGGGCCCGAGCGCGATGAAATAGGGCACCAGAAGCCCCGGTCCGAGACCGCTCGTGGTGCGGAATTGCGGGGCGAGGAAGCCGGTCATCCGCCGCACGCCCGGCGCGGGTAGGCGGAGACGCGGCAGATAGGCGATCGGCACGCCCGCCGCGCGGAACTGGGCATCCTCGAAGACGATCTGCCGCGTGGTCGCGTTGTGCACGACGCGGCTCGCGCGGATTTCCCAAAGCGGCGTCGGATTGGTCCGGCAGACCTCGCAGGACGAGGCCACGACCTTGTTCATGATCGTGATCGCGCCGTCGCGCCGCTCGATCCGGGCGGCGGCGAGCTGCAATTCGCGCGCCATCACCATGCGGGCGCTGAGCAGGATGCCGTTTTGCAGATCCGAGGACAGCTCCGCCTGCGAGGCGAGGATCACAGCCTGCGACTGACCGGGCTGCACGAGCCGGATCGGACCTTCGAGGTAGAGCTTGTCCGCCTTCTGGTCATAGACCACGCGCTTGGCCGACAGCCGGTTCGACTTGTAGAAGACCTCGACATTGCCCTCTGCGACCAGCTCGTTCTGATTGCGGATAGAGACCCGGTCGGCCAGCAGCGTTGCCAATTCGTCCGAAGAGGGGATCGGAGCGCCTTGCGTCGTTGTCGCGGCATCGGTCGCGGTGTTGTCTTGTGCGCGCACCGTCTGCGGTCCCGCCACGCCAAGCGCGACGATCAGCGCCAAGGCGCTCGCCCGTCCTGCCAAGGCGCCGAATTGCCGCCGCATCACCCATCCTCCCGGTGCAGTAGCCGCGCCAGCGGCAGCATCAACCCGATCACTGGCGGCGCCCAGGCCGCGAGCAGAACGGGAATCTGTCCGTTATCGCCCAGAACTTGCGCGATATTGCGCAGGAAGAACAAGCCCAGACCCGCCGCCAAGGCCAAAAGAACCTTCGTTCCGATGCCGCCGAAGCGCACATGATCCATCGTGAAGCTCGCCGCGATCAGCACCATCGCCGCCAGCAGCACCGGCAGCGCGAGCTCCATCTGGAACCACACGATATGGCGCCGCGCCGAGAAGCCCGCATCCTCGAGCGACGCGATGAAGCTTGGCAATTGCCAGATCGGAACGGCGGAGGGCTTGCCGAAACTGTCGCGGATGCTGGCAACCGTCAGCTCCGAGGGCAGCGAGAGGCTGTCTTGGGTGGTGGCGTCGCGCTCGGGGTTGGTGGATTCGCCCAGCGGCCAGTCCTTCACGTCCTGCAACTGCCATGCGCCCGGCACCAGCGTCGCGGTCTTCGCGTCGATCCGGCGCACCGGGCCGCGATTAGGGTCGAAGATCAGGAAGGTCACGCCGTGCAGGGTCGTGGCATCGCCATTGGCGCGTTCGGCATGGATCACCGCCTGCGCCAGCGATTTGCCGTCCGAGGCAAGGCCCGCGCTTTGCCGCATCCAGACACCCTCGCGCCCGATCGAGACGGTCGAGCCACCATCGGACGTGTAGTGATCGACGAGCGTCTCGTAGCGCTTCGAGGTGGCGGAGACGAGCGGGTTGCCGACCAGCAGCGCCAGTAGACCAATCACCAGCGCCGCCGCGATCGGGGCTGCCAGCATCCGCAGCGCGGACCGGCCCGCCGCCCGGATAACCACCAGTTCCGAACTGCGCGCCAGTGCGACGAACAGCGCCACCGCCGACAGCATCACAATCAGCGGCAGGATGGTGTAAATCGTCTCGGGGATGTTGAGCGCAGAGAGCACCGAGAGCTGCAGCAGGCTCAGCCCCTGATCGGAGAAGCGGCGGATTTCCTCGACCACGTCGATCAGGAACAGGATGCCCCAGAAGCTCGCCGCGACGATCAGGAAGCTGCGGAGGAACCGTTTCGCAAGATAGAGGGCAAGCGTCATGCGGCAGCCTCCCGCTTGGGCCGGATACGGCGCGGACGCCCCGACCACCACAGCATGAACAGCACCATCACGATCCCGCCCAGCGTCGGCGCGATCAGGCTTGGCCAGAGCGAGGGATCGCGCCCGGAACTCGTCTCGGCGGCGTTCTGCAGAACCTGCACCACGATCAGCCCGCCGATGGCGAGCGACATCTGCCGCCACATGCCGAAGCGCGAAAACGTGCCCATCATCAGCGCCGAGAAGCCGATCAGCGCCGCGATCGGCGCCAGAAGGGGCTGGGTGATCCGCCGGGCAAGCTCCAGCCGCAGCGCGTCGCGGGCCGCCTTGGCGTTCTCCGCGCCCGGCGTCGCGTCCAGACCGGTCCCGGCCATCATCGCGGCGAGGCGCGGCGTCGTCATCTCGTCGATCTTCGGTGCCCGTGCTTTCCCGGCCTTCAGGAACGAGCCGATATCATAGGTGAAATTGCTGAACCGCGTGACCGACAGGCGGTCCGAGGGTTTGCGCAGGGTCTGGGCCATACCCGAGAACATGATCAGTTTCGGCCCCGTCTCGGTCTTCACAATCACGCCCTTGTCGGCGGTGTAGATCGTGCTCGTCTGCGCCGAGCGGCTGTCGGAGACGAAGATGTCCTGCAACTCCCCCAGATCGGAAATTCGCCGGATATAGATCGAGATGCCCGGCGCGGGATGCTGGAACGTGCCTTCGGTGAGGAATTTCGCGGTCAGGTTCTGCGCGACCTCCTGCTGGCGCTCGGCCAGCCGGGCTTTCGCGGCGGGGACGAGGAAATTCACCAGCAAAGCCATCATCACCGAGGCGATCAGCCCGAAGACCAGCACCGGACGCGCCAGCCGCCAGTTCGAGGTGCCGGTGGCGCGCATCACCACCAATTCGCTGTCCTGATCGAGCCGGTTGAACGCGTAGATCGTGGCGGCGAAGGCGGCGACCGGCAGCACGATGCGGATGACGTAAGGCAAGGTCAGCGCGGTGAATTCCAGCACCACCGTTGCGGTCTGGCCATCCGAAATCAGGCTGTCGAACATGATCACAGCCCGGTTGACCCAATAGACGGAGACCAGCACGAGCGCGAAAAACCCGAACAGCGCCATCAATTTGGACAAAACATATCTGTCCAGTTGCGTCACGACCCTCTCAATACCCCCGAATATTTCCCTTTCTCTAGCCTGTCGGGCGAAGTGAGGGAAGGGCACAGCGGGGGTGCTTTTCATTTTCCGGAGGCAGGGCTAGGCTCGCGCGCAATTTGATGCCAATCGCGACCGAGCGCCGCCGACGCGCGCGCCGGTCTCATCTTCGGAGAACCCCACATGACCCAACCTGTTGCTATCGCCTTCAAGGAAACCGATCCGGAGGTCTTCGCCACCCAAAGCGGGCGGATCGCGCTGGTCGTGGGCGGTGACGGCAAGCTGGGGCAGGCCGGGCGCAAGCTGGATCGGGCGATGAAAGGCGCGATCAAGCGCGCGGTGGACTCGGAAGCCTTCGCGGGGCTCGGTGCGGGCGATGCGATGGAGTTGAGCTGGCCCGCCGCGATTGCCGCCGAAGCGGTGCAGCTGGTGCGGCTCGACCGCAAGGCCAGCGCCGACGAGGCCCGCAAGGCGGGGGCTGCGATCGGGGCCAAACTGGGGGAGGCGGGCGCGCTCGTGGTGGCGCAGAACCATCCGCGCGCGGCCGATCTGTCGCTGGGCCTTGCGTTGCGCGCCTATCGCTTCGACTATCACACGGGCGAGGACAAGAAGGCCTACGGGCCGGTGACGATCATGGTCGACAAGCCCGAAGAGGTCGCCGCCGCCGCGGCCCCGCATGCAGCACTGGCCGAGGGCGTGTTCTTCACCCGCGATCTCGTCAACGAGCCCGCCAATATCCTGACCACCGACGATTTCGCAGCCCGCCTCGCCGCGATGCAGGAGCTGGGCCTCGATGTCGAAATCCTCGAAGAGGAGGACATGAAGAAGCTCGGCATGGGTGCGCTTCTGGGCGTCGGCATGGGCTCTGAAATGCCCTCCAAGCTCGTCGTTATGCAATGGAAGGGCGGCGAGGAGGGCGAGGCGCCCTTCGCGCTCGTCGGCAAGGGCGTCGTCTTCGATGCGGGCGGCATCTCCCTCAAGCCCGGCGCGGGCATGGAAGAGATGACGATGGATATGGGCGGCGCAGGCGTCGTCTCGGGCGTGATGCGGACGCTGGCGCTGCGCAAGGCCAAGGCGAATGTCGTGGGCCTCGTCGGCCTGGTCGAGAACATGCCCGACGGGCGCGCGCAACGCCCCGGCGATATCGTGACCTCGATGAAGGGCGACACGATCGAAGTGATCAACACCGATGCCGAAGGCCGTCTCGTTCTGGCCGATGTGCTCTGGTATGCGCAGGACCGGTTCCAGCCCAAGGCGATGGTCAATCTCGCCACGCTGACCGGGGCCGTGATCGTCGCCCTCGGCCACGAGAACGCGGGTCTTTTCGCCAATGATGACAAGTTCGTAGCCGACATTCTTAAAGCGGCGAAGACCGAGGGCGAGGGCGCGTGGCACATGCCGCTGCAACCCGCCTATGACAAGGCGCTGAAATCTCGGCTGGCCGATATGCGCAATGTCGGCAACCGTTGGGGCGGCGCGATCACCGCGGCCGCTTTCCTCAAGCGCTTCGTCAAGGACGAGGTGCCGTGGTGCCATATCGACATCGCGGGCGTGGCGCTTCCGCCGGGGGAGACCACGCTGGCGCCGAAAGGCCCGACCGGCTGGGGCGTGCGCATGCTCGACCGCCTGATCCGCGACAAGTTCGAAGCCTGAGATGGGGCAGGTCAATTTCTACCATCTGACCCGCTCCAGCCTCGAGGAGGTGGTGCTGAACCTCGCCTCCCGGGCGGTGGAGCAGGGTTGGAAGGTGGACTTGCGCGGGACCGATTCCGCGCGGCTCGACTGGCTAGACCAGAGGCTCTGGCTGATGGGAAACGAGGCAAGCTTCCTGCCGCACGGGCTCGCAGGTGGGCCGCATGACGCGCTGCAGCCGATCCTGCTGGGCACCGCGCCCGCAGGCGACGGGCGCGAGGCGATGATGGCCGTCGACGGCGCCGAGGTCGCAGCAGAGGAAACCGACGCCCATAAGCGCGTCTGGATCCTGTTTGACGGCAACGACCCGCAGGCGGTGCAACACGCACGCGGGCAATGGAAGACCCTGACCGGCGCGGGCGCGAAAGCGATCTACTGGTCGGAAGAGGGCGGCCGCTGGGAGAAGAAGGCGGAGAGTTGAGAGGAGCTTATTGCAGTCGCTCCGGCTCCAGCACCATCACGGTTGGCTCGCGCGGCAGGGTCCTGAGCGAAACGATCACCTCGCTCACGCCGGGCCGCTCGACCGCGAAGACGCCTTCCATCCCGTCGAGAAAGCTCTGCAGGGTGGGTTCGCCGAACCAATGGACCGGGATCACGATGCGCGAGCGCAGCCGGTTCAGGATGCGGATCATCGTCGGCTGATCGACCGTCATCGAGCCATCCACCGCCGCCATCACCACATCGAGTCGCCCCAGCGCCGCATATTGCGCAGGATCGGGCTCGTGATGCAGATGGCCCAGATGGCCGATGCACAACCCTGCAACCTCGAAGACGAAGATCGAGTTGCCGTTCTCCTCGACTCCGCCAAAGCTGCGGATCGCGGTGGGCACATTGCGGATCAGCATCTCTCCCAGATCCAGATGATGCTCGGCGGCGATGCCGAACTGATCTGACCAGCCTTTCAGGGCCACCGTGCCTTCGGGGATCATATCGGTCATATGGCTCGAATGGGCATGGTTCATCGTGACGTAGTCAGGGGCAAAGCGCGCCCCGCCGGTCCAGCCGTTGAAATCAGTCACGACCGACAGCCCGCCCTCGGTCTGCAACAGCACCATCGAATGGTCGATGTAATGCAACCGCACCGATTGCTCCGGCACCGGGTCGGACCAGCTGGCTTTGTGCAGATACTCGATCCCGGGCGCGGCATCGGCGATCGCGATGCAATGGCTGATGCGCTGGTTTTGCGCGGCAGCGGCGAACGGCGCGAGCGTGGCGCAGAGGGTTAGAAGGATGGAACGAAACATGGCGAGCCTCCTTTTGCCTTAGCGTAAGGCCAAAATGCGATTCCGGTCCATGCCCTTGCGCCCCACGCGGCCTTCCCTTCGCGGCGCTTTGGGTCTATCAGCCGGGGCCGAAGGAGAGCCCCAGATGACCAAGTTCAGCTTCACCCTCAAGGCCACCGATGGTGCTGCGCGCACCGGGACGATCTCGACGCCGCGCGGCGAAATCCGCACGCCGGCCTTCATGCCCGTGGGCACCGCCGCGACCGTGAAGGCGATGATGCCCGAAAGCGTCGCCGCGACCGGCGCGGATATTCTGCTGGGCAATACCTACCACCTTATGCTGCGCCCCGGTGCGGAGCGGGTTGCGCGTCTGGGCGGGCTCCACAAGTTCATGAATTGGGAGAAGCCGATCCTGACCGACTCGGGCGGGTTTCAGGTGATGAGCCTCGCGTCTCTGCGCAAGCTGACCGAGGACGGCGTGACCTTTGCCTCCCATGTCGACGGCTCGAAACATATGCTCTCGCCCGAACGCTCGATGGAGATCCAGAAGCTGCTGGGCTCGGATATCGTGATGTGCTTCGACGAGTGCCCCGCGCTGCCCGCGACCGAGGAAGAAGTGGCCAAGTCAATGCGCCTCTCGATGCGATGGGCGCAACGCTCGCGCGATGCCTTCGGCGACCGTCCCGGCCATGCGCTGTTCGGCATCCAGCAGGGTGGCGTGACGCGTGAGCTTCGCGAGGAAAGTGCCGAGAAACTCAAGGAAATCGGCTTCGAGGGCTACGCCGTCGGCGGCCTCGCCGTGGGCGAGGGGCAAGAGGCGATGTTCGGCGTGCTCGACTATGCGCCGGGCATGCTGCCGCAGGACAAACCGCGCTACCTGATGGGCGTCGGCAAGCCCGACGATATCGTGGGCGCAGTCGAGCGCGGCATCGACATGATGGATTGCGTGCTGCCATCGCGCTCGGGGCGCACCGGTCAAGCCTGGACCCGTCGCGGTCAGGTGAACATCAAGAACGCCCGCCATGCCGATGATCCGCGGCCCTTAGACGAGGCCTGCACGTGCCCGGCCTGCTCGAATTATTCGCGCGCCTATCTGCACCACGTCTTCCGCTCCGGCGAGATGATCTCGGGGATGCTGCTGACCTGGCACAACCTGCATTACTATCAGGAACTGATGGCGGGCCTGCGCGCGGCGATCGACGAGGGCGCACTGGCGCGCTTCGTCTCGGAATTCCACGAAACCCGCGCGATGGGCGATATCGAGCCGCTCTGACCCCCGCTCAGTGCGAGATCACGATCACCGCGGCGTAATGCGTCGCGGCTGCGGCCAGCACATGGCCGTGCCAGATCGCGCGCGAGAAGGGGATGCGCTCGGTCTGGTAGAAGATCACGCCGACCGTATAGGTCAGCCCGCCCACGACCAGCAGGATCAGCGCGGGCAGGGGCAGGGCCACGATCAGCGGCCACATCGCGATCATCCCGAGCCAGCCCATCGCCAGATAGAGCCAGAACCCCGTGCGCTCCGCGCGGTGGAAGAAGCCGAGCTTCATCACGATGCCGAAAGTCGCAAGCGCCCAGACCGTCGCGGTCAGCGCCCAGCCAGCGACCCCGCCGAGGCCGATCAGCGCCATCGGCGTGTAAGTACCTGCAATCAGTAGATAAATCGCTGCGTGATCGAAGCGCCGCAGCACCGCGCGCGTCGGCGCATGCAGGGTCAGGTTATAGGCCGCCGAGAGCGAGAAAGAGGCGATCAGCCCCACGGAATAGACCGCGAGCGGCCAAACCCGCCCGGCCGGTGCGGCCAGCGACGCCCAGACGATCAGTGCGCTGACGCCTGCCACGGCGAAAACGACGCCCAGCACATGGACGACGCCATCGGCGACATGTTCGCGAAAGCTGTGGCTCAATTGGTGGCGCGTCATCTTGGTGGTCCCCTAGGTCATGCCTTCAAGATAGCAACGATCAGGCGATCTCCCAAGTCGCGACGGAAAAAAACGCTGGGTCACAAGGGGGCTCTGCCCCCGCGCGCTGCCGCGCGCGCCCCGGGATATTTGAAAAGAGCGAAGACAGGACAGACGCCCATCTTCGCTCTTGAGAAATATCCCGGGGGTGAGGGCGAAGCCCGAGGGGGCAGAGACCCCCGATCCAGATCAGATGCCGTCGCCGACGAATGCCTTCTCGACCACATATTCGCGCGGCTCGGAATTCGCGCCCTCGCGCAGGCCGAACCCTTCGAGCACCGCCATCACGTCCTTGTTGAAGGCGAGCGAGCCGCAGACCATCGCGCGATCGGTCTCGGGGTTCATCGGCTCGAGGCCGAGATCCTTGAACACCTTGCCGTTTTCGAGATTATCGGTGATCCGACCCATATGGGGGGATTCCTCGCGGGTCGTGGTCGGGTAGTATTTCAGCTTGCCGTCCACCATCTCGCCGATCAGCGGATCGTTGATCAGGTTTTCGACGAGCTGGCGACCATATTCCAGTTCCTCGACCGTCCGGCAGGTATGCATCATGATGACCTCGTCGAACTTGTCGTAGGTCTCAGGGTCGCGCATCAGCGAGGCGAAGGGCGCGATGCCGGTGCCGGTGGCGAGGAACCACACCCGCTTGCCGGGCAGCAGTGCGTCATGGACGAGCGTGCCCACGGGCTTCGGGCGCAGGATGATCTGGTCGCCCACATTGATATGCTGCAGCTTCGAGGTCAGCGGGCCATCGGGCACCTTGATCGAGTAGAATTCCAGCTCCTCGTCCCAGTTGGGCGAGGCGATGGAATAGGCGCGCAGCAGCGGTTTACCATTGTCGCCCATCAGCCCGATCATCACGAACTCGCCCGACCGGAAGCGCAGGGACTGCGGGCGGCTCACGCGGAAGGAAAACAGCCGGTCCGTCCAATGGGTCACTTCGGTCACGGTCTGCGCGTCGGGCAGGGTCTTCACCTTGGGGATGTCGGTCACGGCGCTCTCGTTCATTGTCACATCTCTCTCGGGCCGGGGCATGCGCCTCGGTCTGGCAAATATACAGATCGGATACAGCTTGCGTGAGCGCTGGCCCTTGATCTGGCTCAATTGCCGGTTTCGTTATGGTCTATCGAATATCGCGGGCGGGTGAAAGCCTCAGCCGGCCAGTCGTGCGCGGTAGTCATGCGCGGCCCAGTCGGCGCGGAACAGCCATTGCGCCTGCGGCTGGCGCTCGGCCAGTTCCGGCGGAATCTCGACCTCGTCGAAGCCCACGCGCCGCGCCATCGCATATTGATCCGCGATCAGCGGGCCCGCAGCGCGCAGACGCCCGGTATAGCCGAGCGCACGGATGCGGCGCGCCAGCGAGAAGCCGCGCCCGTCCGAGAAGGTCGGGAACAGGACGCGGATCATCTCGGCGCCTTCGATCAGCGCAGGAAGGTAGCCCGCATCGGTCTCCGGCGCGATATCGAGGCTCGCCCCGGTGAAGTCGTCATTGTGGAAGCCGTCGTCGCGAACGATCACGCTCATGCCACATTCTCCTTGTTCTCAATCACTTGGCCTTCACTGTTCACACGGACGGCCTTGCCGCCGATGAAGTGGATGCCGCATTCGGTCTTGGCAGCGCCGCGCCAGCGGCCCGCACGTTCGTCTTCGCCCGGTTTGACGGGCGAGGTGCAGGGTGCGCAGCCGATCGAGGGATAGCCTTGCGCCACCAGCGGATGGCGCGGCAGGCGGTTCTCGACCATGTAATCCTGCACATCCTGCTTGTCCCAATGGGCGAGCGGGTTGATCTTCATCCGGCTGTCGGTCTCGATCTCGAAGAAATCGAGCGCCGCGCGCTGGCCGCCCTGAAAGCGTTTGCGCCCGGTGATCCACGCGTCATAGCCCGACAGCGCATTTTCCAGCGGCACCGTCTTGCGCAGCGTGCAGCAGGCATCGGTGCTGTACTGGTGCAGCGTGCCGTCCGGGTCGTCGCGGGCGATCGCGGCCTCATCGGCCTGGATCACCTGCACATTGGTCAGGCCCAGCTTGGCCGCGACGTCGCGCTGATAGGCGAGCGTCTCGGGAAACAGCATCTGCGTGTCGATGAACAGCACCGGCGTACCGGGCGCGATCACCGAGACCATATGCAGCAACACCACCGATTCCGCCCCGAAGGACGAAACCAGCGCGACATTGCCCACGTCGGGGTCCCGCAACGCCCGCTCCATCACCGCGGTTGCGGCGTGGTGGCGGTAGCGTTCGTTCAGCCCGGCGACGCGGGGGGCGATATCCGTTCCATCACTGAGCGGCATGGCGTTGAGCCTCTGCATAGAGCGCTTCCTTGAACGGGGCCGGGCCGAGGCGGCGCAGCGCGTCGAGGAAGCTCTCGGTGGCGCTTTCACGCAGCTCGAGATAGGCGCGCAGCAGACGCTCCAGCGCGGGGATCACCTCCGTATAGGCGAAGCCGGGGCCGGCCCGTTCGCCAAGCGCCATCGTTTCGGTCGCGTCGCCGCCAAGCGTGATCTGGTAGTTCTCCACGCCGGCACGGTCGAGACCGAGGATGCCGATATGGCCCAGATGGTGGTGACCGCAGGCGTTGATGCAGCCCGAGATCTTGATCTTAAGCGCACCGATTTCCTGCTCCAGTCCGAGATCGCGGAAATGGGTCGAGATCTGCTGCGCGAGCGGGATCGAGCGGGCCGTGGCCAGCGCGCAGTAATCCATGCCGGGGCAGGCGATGATATCCGAGGTCAGCCCGATATTCGCCGTGGCGAGGCCGCCTTTGCGCAGCGCTTCGAACAGCGCAGGCAGATCGGCCTTCGCGATATGCGGCAGGATCACGTTCTGCTCGTGGCTGATGCGCAGCTCCGACTGGCCGTAGCGTTCGGCCAGATCGGCGAGCAGGCGCATCTGGTCCGAGGTGGCATCGCCCGGAGGCGCGCCGTGATCCTTCAGACTGACCGTGACCACCGCGTAATCAGGGTTGTGATGGGGTGAGACCGAGCGCGCGGCCCAGTCGCGCAGAAGCGCGTCGACACTGAGCGAGGTTTCGAAGCTCTCGCTCTCCCGCGCAGGCAGCGCGGGCGGGGCGAATTGCGCCTTGAGATCGGCGAGGATCGCTTGGTCCGCGCCCTTGAACGCCGCGCGACGGGCCGGGAATTCAGCCTCGACCATCTCGGAAAACGTATCGATTCCAAGCTCGTGCACGGTGATCTTGATACGCGCCTTGTATTTGTTGTCGCGCCGTCCGGCGAGGTTCCACGCCGCCACGATCGATTCCAGATAGGGAAGCAGATCGACCGCGGGCAGGAAGCTGCGGATCTCCTTGCCGATCATCGGAGTGCGGCCGAGACCGCCGCCCAGGAAGACCTGGAACCCGATCTCGCCATCGTGCTCGACCAGTTGCAGACCCACGTCATGGGCGCGGATCGCAGCCCGGTCGGCCTCGGCGCCGTTGATCGCGATCTTGAACTTGCGCGGCAGGAACTGGAACTCCGGGTGGTCGGTGGACCATTGACGGATCAGTTCCGCATAGGGGCGCGGATCGGCGATTTCATCGGCGGCGGCACCCGCGAAGGCATCCGTCGTCGTGTTACGGATCGCGTTGCCCGAGGTCTGGATCGCGTGCATGCCCACATCGGCGAGCGCGTCGATCATATCCGGCACATCGACCAGTTTCGGCCAGTTGAACTGGATGTTCTGGCGCGTGGTGAAGTGCCCGTAGCCGCGATCCCAGGCATCTGCGATCTTGGCGAGCTGGCGCATCTGCCGGGCCTCGATCGTGCCATAGGGGATCGCCACGCGTAGCATATACGCGTGCAGCTGCAGATAGAGCCCGTTCATCAGGCGCAGTGGTTTGAACTCGTCCTCGGTCAGGCTGCCGTCGAGGCGGCGCGCGACCTGATGGCGAAACTGCTCGGCGCGCGCGCGGACGGCGGCGCGGTCGAAATCGCTGGGTTGGAACATGGATCAGCTCCCGGCCAGAGTGTTGTGGGGTAGCTCAATGGAGGGGCCGGAGGCGCGGAAGGCCTCGCGGAAATGCGCGGGCTCGGGGCCGTTCGGGCCGAGCGTGGCAGGCGCGAGATAGGCGCCCACGACTTTCTCGGGCTGGGCATTGGCCAGATCGAGCCACATCTCGGCAATCACCGGATCGTCGAGAAAGGCGGCGTCCTTGAGGCGCAGCACCCATTGGCCCGCGTCGTTCATGTAAACGACATGGCCTTCGCGCAGGTCATTGGCGCTGATCACGCCGGGGATGAATTTCTTGCTCATAGCACGGCCTCCTTGAGGGCGGTGCGGGCGTCGCGCGGGGCGAGCCCGAGTAGGATCACGGCGGGGCCTTTGGCCTCCGCGGTCACGGTGGGCAGGGTGGCGAGCGTCGCGGGGCGGATCACCTGATCGGCGCGCGAGGCGTTCTCGACAACACAGGCGGGGGTCGCGGGCGAGGCGCCGTGCATCATCAGGCGTCCTTGCACGTAGCGCGCCGCGCGCTTGCCCATATAGATCGCAGCGACCGCGCCGGGGCGGGCCAGCGCCGACCAATCCTGTTCTGCCAGCCCGTCTGCGTCATGCCCGGTGAGCAGGCGCAGCTCGCGATTGCGGCCACGTTCGGTCAGGCTCTGGCCAAGCGAGGCAGCGGCAGCGGAAGCTGCGGTGATGCCCGGCAGTACGCGATAGGCGATCCCGGCCGCGTCGAGCGCGTCCAGTTCCTCGCCCAGTCGTCCGAAGACACCCGGATCGCCCGATTTCAGGCGCAGCACGCGCTGGCCTTCCTGCGCGCGGCGGACGATCAGGGACGAGATGTCGCCTTGCTTCATCGACGGGCCGAAACCGGTCTTGCCGGTCTCGATCAGCTGCGCCTGCGGACCCGCAAGCGCGAGCACCTCGGCGCTCACCAGCGTGTCGTGCAGGATGACGTCGGCGCACATCATCTCGCGCAGCACCGCCACGGTCAGCAGGTCCGGATCGCCTGGACCGGCCCCGGCAAGGGTCACCCGGGTCTGAGTTTCGAGAGTTTCCATGTCACGCTCCTCGTCTGCGTCTTGAGCGTGAATATAGGAAATTATTCCGGTTTTTGACCATATACCCTTGCCAATAAGGACATTCGTTCCCTATGGATTTAGAGGGAGTGACAATCTCCTAACAAGCGGAGGGAAATCGGAATGGCGGTGCAGATCGACGAGCTGGATCGGAAAATCCTCGCGGAGCTTCAGGACGATGCGAGCCAGTCGCTCGACGAAATCGCGCGGAAAACAGGGTCTTCCAAGACCCCGGTCTGGAACCGGATTCGCAAATTGCGCGCGGCGGGGGTGATCGGAAAGCAGACCGCGATCCTCGATCCCGAGGCGCTTGGTTTCGATGCGTGCTTCTTCGTGTTGATCCGCACGTCGGAGCATGAGGCCGAGTGGCAGGACAAGTTCCTCGCCACCCTGCGCGCGCGCCCCGAGGTGATGGAAGCGCACCGTCTGGCGGGTGATATCGATTACATCCTGAAAGTGCGGGTCGAGAATGCGCGTGCCTATGACCGCTTCTATCAGGCGCTGATCTCGGAAGTGAAAATCCACAACGTGACCGCGCTTCTCTCGATGGAGGAGCTGAAATCTACCACCGCGCTGCCGCTGTGAGGCTCAGCGCTTGGTGTAGGTGACCTGCAGCTTCTCCAGCCCGTGGAAGTGGTAGAGATCCGCGTAATAGGGGCGGCGCGGCAGATCGAGCCCCTGTAGCCGCTCCATCAGCACCGGCAGGGCGAGTTTCAGTTCCAGCCGGGCAAGCGGAGCACCGATGCAGAAATGCGCCCCTGCGCCGAAGCCGAAATTCGTGCGCACGGGGCGCGACGGGTCGAAGACGCTCGCATCGTCCCAAGCCGACGGATCGCGGTTGGCACCGGCGAGCAACAGCCCGATCCGCTCGCCCTTGCGCAGCACCTGCCCCTGAAACTCCATGTCCTCATAGAGCCAGCGCGTGAATAGATGCAGCGGCGGATCGAAGCGAAGCAGCTCCTCGATGGTGCCGTCGATCCGCGCAGGCTCCAGCCAATGGGGGGCTACGGTCTGCTCGATCAGGGTTTTCACGCTGTTGCCGATCTGGTGGACGGTCGCCTCGTGCCCAGCGTTCAACAGCAAGATCACGGTGGAGATCAGCTCGTCGCGGGTCAGGTGGGTGCCTTCCTCTTCGACCGCGATCAGCTCCGAGATCAGATCGTCGCCGGGCGCTTTGCGGCGGGTCTCGATCAGATCGCCCAGATAGGCGGCAAATTCCGCCGAAGCGCGCGCGGCGTCTTCCTCGAGGCTGATATCGCGGCGCGCCTGATACATCTGCACCATCGCGTTCGACCACGCCAAGAGCTTGTCCGCATCGCTTTCGGGTACGCCCAGAAGCCGCGCGATCACGATCACCGGCAGGGGTTTGGCGAAATGTTCCAGCAGGTCGCAGCCGCCCTCGGGCATCTCGTCGATCAGCCGATGGCAGAGCGCGGCGATCTCGTCTTGCATCCCTGCGATCCGGCGCGGGGTGAAGGCCTTCGTCACTAGCTTGCGCAGCCGGGTGTGCGTCGGGGCTTCCAGTTCCAACATCGAATGACGCTCGATGGCGTAGAAGGGTTCGAGGTGCTTGGGGATGTCCACCGCCTGCTCGGGTGGGGCCTCGCGCCCCAGCCGCCGGTCGCGCAGCGCCATGCCGACAATCGCGGCCCGCGCGGTAACGCGAAACCCGTATTCGGGCCATTGCACGAAGGGGCCGCCTTGCCGCACCCGATCATAGAACGGGTAGGGGTTCTGGACGAATTCTGGATCGAGCGGGGATTGGGAAAGGGTCTGCATCGGCGCTCCGGTTACTCGGGGCCAGATTGGCCGCAACGCGCCCGGGGATGCAAGACCAAGCGAACGCTCCGCCTTGCATTGCCGCGCGGTAGGCCGCAAGGAAAGGGGCGGGAGAGTGCTGATGCTGGGCCGTGTCGCCATATTGCTGATCTGGATCGCGCTGACGCTCGCCGCCTCTATCGGGGTGTGGCGGGTCTCGGCGCGCGAGGGTCTGGCGCGGATCGAAGCGCAGGGACAGTCCGATCTGCGGCTGGCCTCGGATCGTCTGGTCGCGGCGCTGTTGCAGTTTCGCGAGGTGGCGGTACTGGCGGCCGATCATCCCGACGTCGTGGCGCTGGCGGCGCGTTTCGCCGAAGGGGGCAAGGAGGTCGGCACATGGCGCGATGCGGCGGTGAGCCTGACGCTGCAACGCCTCGCCGACCATGCGGGCGCGCGCGACATCTGGCTGATCGCACCGGGCGGCACTGTGCTGGCAGGCCCGGCGGACAGCCCTGACAGGGTCACAATGAACCGGGCGCTGGCGCGGGCGGCGCAAGGCGCGACCGGCTCAGAGCATTTCGTGGATCCCGATACCGGCGATCGGCTGTTCGTCTTCGCCGCGCCGGTCTTTGCCTCCGGCGGCAATGTTGCGGGGATCGTTCTGCTGCGGCTGAATGCCGAGGATGTCGAGGCCGAGGGGCGCGGCAACCCGGTGCCGGTCTGGTTCACCGATGATAGCGGCGTGAGTTTCCTGACCAACCGCACCGATCTGGTGCTGCTGTCCGAGCCCGGCGCAAAGCCCGATCCCGCGACATATCCGGCGGGGTCGCTCGCCGGGGTGCTGCACCTGCGCGAACGTAACCTTGCGGGGCATCGTCTGGTATCGGGGGATGGCTCGCTCTCCGGGCCCGCCTTGGACGTCTCGCGCGCCTTGCCGGTGATCGAAATGGAGGGCCATGCCCTCGCTGCCGCCGATCCGGTGCTGCGAGCGGCGCGACTTGCGGCGCTTTCGACTGCGGCCGGGTTTCTGGCCGTGGGGGCGGTGATGTTCGCCCTGTGGGAGCGCAGGCAGGCGCTCTCCGAGGCCAATGCCGCGCTCGAGGTCCGCGTGGCCGAACGCACGGCGGAGCTGTCGACCGCGAACGAGGAATTGCGGCGCACGCAGGCGGAGCTGGTGCAGGCGGGAAAGCTCTCGGCGCTGGGCCAGATGTCGGCGGGGATCAGTCACGAGCTGAACCAGCCGCTGATGGCGATCTCGTCCTATGCCGAGAATGCCGAACTGCTGTTGGATAGGGGGCGGGCCGAGGAGGCCGGCGAGACGCTCGGCAAGATCGGCGCGATGGCGCATCGCATGGCGCGCATCATCCGCAACCTGCGCGCCTTTGCGCGGCAAGAAAGCGAACCCGCGACCCGCGTCGGGCTGGCTGCGGTGGTGGAGAGCGCGCTGGAGATGCTCGACGAACGGCTGCGGCGCGCGGGCGTCACCGTGGACTGGCCGCGTCCTGATTTCCCCGCCATCGTGATGGGCGGCGAGGTGCGGCTGAGTCAGGTCGTCATCAACCTGATCTCGAACGCGGTCGAGGCGATGGAGGGGCAGCCCGAGCGCCGCCTGACGATCCGCATGGCGCGCGCGGACGGGATGATCCGCCTGAGCCTGCGCGACACCGGGCCGGGTATCGCCGATCCGGACCGCATCTTCGATCCGTTCTACTCGACCAAGGAGGCGGGATCGGCGGAGGGGCTTGGCCTCGGCCTCTCGATCTCTTACGGGCTGGTGCAAGGGTTCGGCGGCACCCTGCGGGGCGAGAACGTGCCCGGCGGTGGCGCGCGTTTCACCATCGAGTTGCGCGAAGCCACGGCCCAACCCAAACCGATCGAGGTGGAGACATGATGCGCCGGGTTCTCTTTGTCGATGACGACCGTGCGGTGCGCGAGGCGCTGGGCCAGACGCTGGAACTGGCGGGGCTGAAGCCGACGCTCGCGGGCAGCTATATCGAGGCGAAGGACCATATCTCGACCGAGTTCGAGGGGGTCGTGGTCACCGATATCCGGATGCCCGGCAAGGACGGGTTCGCGCTGCTGGACCTCGTGCAGAAGGCCGATGCGGAGCTGCCCGTCGTCCTGCTGACCGGCGAGGCGGATGTGCCGATGGCGGTGCGCGCGATGGCGGCGGGTGCTTTCGATTTTCTGGAAAAGCCCTGCACGGGGAAAGACTTGCTGGCCGTTGTTGAGAAGGCACTCGAGACCCGTGCGCGGGTGATGGAGGCGCGCTTTTCGCGGGCGGCAGGCAAGCGCGGTGACGCGGCGGCGCGGATTTTGGTCGGTAGCTCTCCGGTGGCGGAGGGGTTGCGCGAAGCCGCCCGACGCGCCGCGCGCTCGGGCGCCGAGGTGCTGATCACCGGGGCGCCGGGGGCGGGCAATTCCAAGCTCGCCGAGGTGATCCATCTGCTCTCGACCAATGCACGCCGCCCCTTCGTGAAGCTTGCGGCGGCGGGCCTCGACGTCGCGGCGTTGGAGGCGGGCTTTGCGCAGGCCGAGGGCGGGACGCTTTATCTTGATGAGGTGGCCGACCTGCCGCGCCCCGCACAGTTCGCGCTGATCGAATTGCTGGAGACGCGGCCCGCTACGCGCCTCATCGCGGGCACCTATCGTGATCTGCCGGGCGAGGCGCGGGCCGGGCGCTTCCACCCCGATCTCTACTGGCGGCTGGAAGCGCTGAAGGTGCGCATCCCCTCGCTGTCCGAGCGCCCCGAGGATATTCCCGCGCTGTTTCGCCATTACGTCGCCACCGCCTGCGAACAGGCCAATCTGCGCGCCCCCGAAATCCCGCCCGAGATGACCGCGCAACTGATGGCGCGCGACTGGCCCGGCAATGCCCGTGCGCTGATGTCCGAGGCGATGCGCTTCGCGATGGGGCTGGAGGCGGGGGAGCCGCCCGAGGAGCTTGGTCTATCCGAGCGCATGGCGGCGGTCGAGAAGTCGCTGCTGGCCGAGGCGCTGACCCGCGCGGGCGGCAATGCGACCGAGGCGGCGGCGGCGCTGAAACTGCCGCGCAAGACCTTCTACGACAAGCTCGCGCGCCACGGGCTGCGGCCCGAGGAGTATCGGGACTAGCGGCGGGCGAGGATTCGCACGAAGCCGCATCTATCTGTGCGGGATTTCGCACACACCTCCGCGCGTCCGAATGAGCCTCTCCTCCTAAGATGCTGATTTCGAGCAGATAATGCCCTTCTCACAAGAGTTTCACGAAACAGTTGATCGCATCTCTCGGCGGCTTTCTGCTGACCCCAATGCCGGGGAGGACCGGCGTGACATGAATTCCGGGAGGACATTATGAAGAAATTTACCGCCGCCGTTTCGGCGCTCGCTCTCATGGCTTCGGCCTCGGTCGCTATGGCCGATCCGACGCGCTGCGACGAAGGCGAAATGGTCATCAAATTCAGCCACGTCACCAACACCGACAAGCACCCGAAAGGGATCGCTGCTGCGCTGTTCGCCAAGCGCGTGAACGAAGAGATGGACGGCAAGGCCTGTGTCGAGGTCTACCCGAACTCGACCCTCTACAACGATGACCAGGTTCTGGAAGCAATGCTGCAGGGCGACGTGCAGATGGCCGCGCCGAGCCTCTCGAAATTCGAGACCTTCACCAAGAAATACCGCATCTTCGATCTGCCCTTCATGTTCAAGAACATGGACGCCGTGGACGAATTCCAGAATTCCGACATCGGCCAGAATATGAAAGAGGCGATGGTGCGTCGTGGTCTGCTGGGTCTCGATTTCTGGCATAACGGCCTCAAGCAGTTCTCGGCCAACAAGCCGCTGCTCGTGCCGGGCGACGCCAAGGGTCTGAAGTTCCGCGTGCAGCCCTCCGACGTGCTGATCGCGCAGATGGAAGCGCTGGGTGCCTCGCCGCAGCCGATGGCCTTCTCGGAAGTCTATGGCGCGCTGCAGACCGGCGTTGTCGACGGGCAGGAAAACACTTGGTCGAACATCTACGGCCAGAAGTTCTACGAAGTTCAGGACGGCATCACCGAGACCAACCACGGTCTGCTCGACTACATGGTCGTGACCTCGGTCGACTGGTGGGACAGCCTCGACCCGGCAATGCGCGACCAGATTAAGTCGATCCTCGACGAGGTCACCAAAGAGCGTAACGCCGCGATCAATCAGGTGAACGAAGAGAACCGTCAGGCGATCCTCGACGCCGGTGCGACGATCCGCGAACTGACGCCCGAGCAGCGCCAGCAATGGGTCGACGCGATGAAGCCGGTCTGGGACCAGTTCAAGGATGACGTCGGTCAGGAAAACATCGACGCAGCGCAGGCGATCAACGCCAAGCACTGATCAGGAACGGACGGGCGACGACCCCCACTCGTCGCCCGATCTCACGGCGCGCGCGGTCCCCCCACTTACCCGCGCGCGCCACTTTCAACTCTCGACCTCAGACCGGAGTGAGCCATGAGCCAGCGCTATGAGCCGCGCAACGGGTTTTCGCGGGCGATCCATCATCTGGAGGAGACGCTGATCGCGTTGATCCTCGGCACGATGACCGTGATCACCTTCGTCAATGTCGTGCTGCGCTACGTCTTCAACTCCTCGCTGATCTGGGGGCTGGAGACGACATTGATCCTCTTCGCCTGGCTGGTTCTGCTGGGCATGAGCTACGCGGTGAAAGTGACCGCGCATCTCGGCGTCGATGCGATCATCAACATGCTGCGCCCCGGGCCGCGCAAGGCCATGAGCCTCTTCGCGGCGGGACTGTGCATTCTCTACGCGGTGCTGCTGCTGAAAGGCGCATGGGATTACTGGGCCCCCTTCGCGGGCTTCGATCAGACCTCCGGCCGCTGGTTCCCGACGGGCTTTCAGGACACCCGCGACCGCGCCTTCTACGAGACCGATCAGGTGCCGATCGCGGATTGGCTCGCCGTCTGGCTGGGCGACCGGTTCAACATGGGCGAGGCCTATGACAAGCTGCCGCGCTTCATCCCTTACCTGATCCTGCCGATCGGCGTGACTCTTCTGCTGATCCGCTTCGTGCAGGCGGCAATCGGGGTCGCCGTGGGCAAGCGGTCGGCGCTGATCGTGAGCCACGAAGCCGAAGACCAAGTGGCCGACGTGGCCCATATCAACAAGGGTGACTGAGGCATGGATATCCTGTTCCTTTTCGTGATGGTGATCGGCTTCATGCTGATCGGCGTGCCGATCGCGGTCTCTCTGGGTCTCGCGTCGACGCTGTTCCTGCTGATCTTCTCGGACGCCTCGCTCGCCTCCATCGCGCAGTCGCTCTATGACGCGATGGACAATCACGCGACGCTGCTGGCGATCCCGTTCTTCATCCTCGCCTCGAGCTTCATGTCGACGGGCGGGGTGGCGCAGCGCATCATCCGCTTCGCCATCGCCGTAGTGGGCCACCTGCCGGGCGGTCTGGCCATCGCGGGCGTCTTCGCCTGTATGCTGTTTGCGGCGCTCTCGGGCTCGTCGCCCGCCACCGTGGTCGCCATCGGCTCCATCGTTATCGCGGCGATGCGGCAGGTGGGCTACTCGAAGGATTTCGCCGCCGGCGTGATCTGTAACGCGGGCACCTTGGGCATTCTGATCCCGCCGTCGATCGTGATGGTGGTCTATGCTTCGGCGACCGACGTGTCGGTGGGCCGGATGTTCCTCGCGGGCGTCATTCCGGGCCTGATGGCGGGCGTCATGCTGATGGCCACGATCTTGTTCTTCGCGATCAAGCGCAACCTGCCGAAAGGCGAGTGGCAGGGCTGGGGCGAGGTCGCCGCAAGCTTCGTCGACGCCTTCTGGGGTCTGATGCTGATCGCGATCATCATGGTCGGCCTCTACGGCATTCCGGGCATCACGGGTGGCATCTTTACCCCCACCGAGGCCGCTGCCGTCGCCGCCGTCTACGCGTGGTTCGTCGCGAACTTCATCTATCGCGACATGGGCCCGCTCGATGAGGGCGAGCAGAAAACCTCGCTTCTGAAGAAGCCGCAGGCGCTGATCACCGCCATCTGGCACAAGGGCACGCGCGATACGCTGTTCGAAGCAGGCAAGCTGACGATCACGCTGATGTTCATCATCGCCAATGCGCTGATCCTCAAGCACGTCCTGACCGACGAGCAGATCCCGCAGAAGATCACCGAGGCCCTGCTTGGTGCGGGTCTGGGCAAGATCATGTTCCTCGTGATCGTCAACATCATCCTGCTGATCGGCGGTCAGTTCATGGAGCCCTCGGGCCTGATCCTCATCGTCGCACCGCTGGTCTTCCCGATCGCGATCGAGCTGGGCGTCGATCCGATCCATCTCGGCATCATCATGGTGGTGAACATGGAGATCGGGATGATCACGCCACCGGTCGGCCTGAACCTCTTCGTGACCTCCGGGGTGGCGGGGATGCCGATCATGCGGGTCGTGAAAGCGGCCGCGCCCTTCCTCGCCGTGCTCTTCGTCTTCCTGATCCTGGTCACCTATGTGCCATTCCTGTCGACATGGCTGCCGACGATGGCGATGGGGCCGGAGACGGTCGTGAAATAAACCGCGCGGGGCAGGGGCCGAACCCGGCCCGATCGCCCCGCCATTCTGACCTGGCGCGCCCGTGGCACTCCCACGCGGCGCGCTTTTCTATGGGGGCAGGTCTAGGGGACTCTGCCCCCCGCGCTGCGCGCGCCCCCCGTGATATTTCGACCAAGGCGAAAACGCAGGATATTCTTTCGGCTTGGCCGAAATATCCCGGGGTGAATTCGCGAATGCGAAGAGGGGCAGCGCCCCTGTTGCCCGCTCGGGACGTGACACCGGCGCAAAATAAAAGGGCGACCCGATCGGCCGCCCCTCCTGCTCTGGCTATCGCCTGATTTTATTTCTGTTCCGACCCCGTCGGCGCCGGCGCTGCTGCGGCGGTCTCGGAGGCCGGGGGCGCGAGTTTCCGCGTGCCCTGACCGGTCTGCAGCGGGTCGTCCTGACGCTGCACCGAACCTTCGAAATGCGCACCGCTCTCGATCGCGATGGTCTTGTGGATGATGTCGCCTTCGACACGTGCGGTCGAGGTCAGGCGCACCTTCAGGCCGCGCACACGGCCCACGACGCGGCCATTGACCACGACGTCGTCTGCCATGATCTCACCCTTGATCGTGGCGCTTTCGCCGACGGTCAGCAGATGGGCGCGGATGTCGCCTTCGACGGTGCCTTCGATCTGGATGTCGCCGGTCGTCTTGACGTTGCCGGTGATGGTCAGGTCCGAGGAGAGAACCGAAGGCGCGGGCTTCGAGCGCGGCGCGGCGCTCGGCGTATAGTCGCTCGAGCTGGACGTCGGGCGGCTCGGAGCGGTCGAGCTCTCACCGGTTTTGGGCTTGTCGCCGTCGGCCTTGGGGCCCGGTTCATGGATTTTCGATTTAGAAAACATTCTTACCAGCCTTGATGAAGGTCATCGGGTTAATTGGCTTGCCTCCGAGCCGGATCTCGTAGTGCAGATGCGGTCCCGTGGAGTGTCCGGTATTGCCCATATCAGCAATCCACTCGCCTTGCGACACTTTTTGCCCCACTTTCACGTGGAATTTGTTGAGGTGGCCGTAGCGGGTGGTAATGCCGAACTCGTGGCGGATCTTGACGATATTGCCGTAGCCACGCTCGTGCTCGGCGGCGATCACGACGCCATCGGCGGGGGCATAGACCTTGGTGCCGATCGGGGCGGCCATATCGACGCCCTCATGCATCCGACCCCAGCGCCACCCGAAGGGCGACGAGAAGCGGAAATGCGCCTTCACCGGCATCGAGAAGGGCAGCTTGTCGACGGCGATGCGATACATGTTCATCTCGTCGAGCTTGCGCAGGATGTTCTCGGCGCGCGCGGTGTCGCCATCGAGATCGGCCGTGCCCTTGGTCGAGAGCGAGATCGGCGAGAGCGGCCCGCCGGTGCCCGAATAGCCCCGTTTGATTTCCTTGAGCACGTGATCGGGGTCCATGCCGGCCTGTTTGAAGACCTTGTCGAGCGGCTCCATCGAGATTTTCACCGCCCCTTCGAGCGTGGTGAAGATTTCGTCGTTGCGCTGTTCGAGGAGACGCTTCTGCAGCGCGATCTTGTCCATCTGCAGTTGCGCGGTCTTGGCATCGGCATTTGCGGTGTCGCGTTCCTTCGCGGTCTCGCCGAGCGCGGTGGACAGCATGTCGACCGTCTTCTCCATGTCCTCGGCGCGGGCGATCGGCGTCGGACCCGCGTCTGGGCCTTTGCCCTCGGCTTTGGCCAACGCGAGCCGGGCTTTGTCGCGCTCGTCCATGGTGCGGCGCAGGGTGGCCTGGATCACGCCGATCCCGGTTTCCAGCTCGCGCTTGCGTTCTTCCGAGGCGAGCAGCGTGGATTGCATCTTCGAGACCTGCTCGAGGGCGGTCTGGAAGCGGTCCTGGGCGGCGAGGGCTTCGGCGGCGCGGGCGTCACGCTCTTGCGAGAGCGCGTCGAGGCGGCGCTCGAAGGCGAGTTTCGCGACCTTGTCGTTCTGCTCGGCCCCGCCGGAGGAAATTCCGTCGATGAAGAGCATCGAGGTTGCGGCCATCGACCACACGAACACACCTGCGCCGATCGCCAGTACACTCGCTTGGGTGAGGGGGCGCAGTCGGACGAACCGCGTGGCGCTGTCTGATTTCAGAAACAGCCGCTGTTCGGGCAGGATGCGCTCGAGACGGGTGTTCAGGCGGTCGAGAATGCGTCTAGGCAAGCCGGTCGGTCCTGTGTTTGTTTCGGATCAAGCGCGGCCACGGGGCCGCACGTCACTTGCGGCGGCGCACCCGTCCTGCTTGTGGATAAGTCCTCCGCCCTTGAGCAATGGGATTACCAAGGGGGGCAGGTCCGGGCAACCTCTTTCCCCCTCGCATTTGGTCACGGTTCCCTCGCGCGCGCGGTATGAGCGGTTTTCTGCCCAAAAGGCCGCGTTGCCCGGCGGTTTCGGTCCCGCCAGTCATCTCTGCGTCACGTTGGTGTGATCCGCGCTTGCCGCCGGGCGCGCGCCACACAACGCCCCCGCGGCGCGACATCTGTCGCCCGCTAACGGGGCATCCGGGGCGCTGCGCCCGCTTGGCGGGTCAGCCCAGGTCGCGGGCGGCTTCGAGCACCTCTTCGGCGTGGCCTTTGACTTTCACCTTCGGCCAGACCCGCGCGACATTGCCGTCCGCGCCGATGAGGAAAGTCGCACGAACAATGCCCCAGAAGGTTTTGCCATACATCGATTTTTCGGCCCAGACGCCATAGCTTTCGCAGGTCTCGCCGCCATCGTCCGAGGCGAGATAGATGCCCAGATCATGCTTGGCGCAGAAATTCTCGTGCTTCTTGAGGCTGTCTTTCGAAATGCCGATGACGACCGCGCCAGCCTCGGCGAAGTCCGGGGCGAGCCGGGTGAAATCGAGCGCCTCGGTGGTGCAGCCGGGCGTGTTGTCCTTGGGGTAGAAATACAGCACGACCGGACGGCCCGCAAAGGCCGACAGCGTCAGATTTCCGTCTTTCGTGATCGGATTTCCGAGCGTTTCGAAGCTCTTGCCGCCCGTCGCGGGAAGGGTGAACTCCGGCGCTTTTTCGCCTGTCTCGATCATTGGGGAACCTCCTTGCAGTTTCGGGGCTTACTTTCCACGCCCGCTTGCGCGAGACTTAACCACGAGGCAGGAGACCCGGGCAAGACCGCGCGCGGTGGGCCCGGCATAAGAGACGGGGTCGGCACGCGCCGCCGCCGAGGGAGAAAAAGCCCCGATCCAACGGGCGCAAGACGAACGGTATGGAGAGACAGCGTCCCGATAGTCGCGAAACGTCCGGCGCGCCCGAAAGGGCGAGCGATGCGTCGTTGAGCGATGCCGAGATGCCCAAACCCGAGGCCGAGACCCAGCCCGGGACAGAGACGCCGGTGAGCCGTGGCCGCCGTGCCCGCACCGGTCTGCTTCTTGTTCTCAGCTTCCTGTTTCTTGGGGTCGTGGCTGCCGGTGCCTTTCTCGTCATCACGCATCGCGCGGTCGCCGTGCCGCAATGGATCGTCGCGCGCATCGAGACCCGCGCCAATGACGCCTTGCAAGGCCAGATGCGGGTCCGGCTGTCCGGCGGGATCGATCTTTACATCGACGATGGCATCCGCCCCCGGATCCGCCTGAACACGGTGCGGCTGGAGCGGCCCTCGGGGCTGCCGATCGCGGTCTTGCCGGAATTGCGCATGACGCTCTGGGCGGAGCCTTTGCTGCGCGGGCGGGTCGAGCCGCGCTCGTTTCGGCTGCGCGGCGCGAGCCTGTCGCTGCATCGTCTGCCCGACGGCAATCTGGATCTCGATTTCGGCGGCGGCAATCGCTTCGCCAATATCGACTTGAATAACGCCTCCGATCTCATTGAGACATTTGAGAAAACCCTGGAGGTTCCGGCGCTGTCTCGGCTGCAGCAGATCAGTGCGGAAGACCTGCAAATCCGGCTGATGGACGAGCGGCTCGACCGGCTCTGGAAGGTCACCGATGGCCGCTTCAAGCTGACTCAAAGCGACAGTGAAATCTCGGTCGCGCTGGGGTTCGATCTGGGCAGCGGGCAGACGAAACCGGCGCAGGTCGCGCTGTCGATGACCACGCAGAAAGCCAGCCGTGAGGCTAGTTTCGGGGCCGCCGTGACCGCGCTTCCGGCGCGCGATCTGGCGGTGCAGGCCCCGGCGCTTGCGGCGCTCGGTGTGCTCGATGCGCCGATCTCGGGGGCGCTGCGCTCGGGGCTCAACGACAAGGGCGAGCTGACCGGGATGAACGCGATGCTCGAAATCGGGCGGGGCGCGATCCGGCCCAATGAGGGCGTGAACCCGATCCCGATCGAGAACGGCAAGCTTTATCTCAACTACGATCCGAAACGGCAGCGCGTCGAGGTCTCGACGCTTTCGCTCAACAGCCGGGCGCTGCGCCTGAAAGCGGCGGGCCACACCTATCTGCGCGATCTCGAAGGCGGGGTGCCGCAGAAGATCGTCGGCCAGATCGCGATTTCCGATCTGCAGCTCGATCCGGCGGGCCTGTTCGAGAGCCCGGTGCAATTCGCGCAAGGCGCGGTCGATTTCCGGCTGAACCTCGATCCGTTCCGCATCGATATCGGCCAGCTGGAACTCAACGATCAGGGCGACACGACGATCTCGGCGCGCGGCAAGGTCAGCGCGGAAAAGGACGGCTGGAAAGTCGCGCTCGATGCCGGGATCGACCAGATCGACCAGACCAAGCTGCTCGCGCTCTGGCCGCCCGCGGTCGTGCCGAAGACCCGCGAATGGCTCGAGAAGAACGTGACCACGGGCCAGCTGCGCAATGCCCGCGTGGCGCTGCGGTTGGTGCCGGGCGCGCAGCCGAAACTGGCGCTCGGCTACGAGTTCCGGGGCGCGGATGTGCGGATCATCAAAACTCTGCCGCCCGTGCAGCAGGGCCGGGGCTTTGCCACGATCATCGACACGCGACAGGCGCTCAAGGTCGAGGAGGGGCATGTGACCGCGCCGTCGGGCGGGCGGATCGAGGTGACGGGCTCGTCGCTCATCGTGCCCGATATCCGCATCAAACCCGCCCCGGCGGAGGTCACGCTGATGACGCGCTCTCCGATCCCGGCGGCTCTGTCGCTGCTCGACCAGCCGCCGTTCGAATTCCTCAGCAAGGCGGGCATGAGCACCGACGTGGCGCAGGGCTGGGCCGAGGCGCGCTCGGTGATCCGCTTGCCGCTGAAGCCCAATGTGCCGCAGGACGAGATCGATTTCGACGTGACCGCCCGGCTGACCGAGGTGAAGAGCGACACGCTGGTTCCCGACCGGCCGCTACGGTCCGATTTGCTGACGCTGAAGGCCGATCCGAAAGGGATGACGATCTCGGGCAAGGGCACTCTGTCCGGTGTCGGGTTCGATGCCGCCTGGACGCAGAAATTCGGACCGGAGAACAAGGGGCGCTCGGAGGTCGCGGGCACGGTCGATGTCAGCCCCGATGGGCTCGACCGGCTGGGGATCGCGCTGCCCAACGGTATGGTGCGCGGCTCGGGTAAGGGCCGTATCGCGCTCGAGCTGCGCAAGGATCAACCGACGCGGTTCACCTTCGCGAGCGCGTTGCAGGGGATCCGCCTGTCGATCCCGGAAATCGGCTGGAGCAAAGCGCCGGGCAGTGCGGGCGATCTGAAAATGTCCGGCACGCTCGGCGCGCCGCCGCAGGTCGACAGCCTGTCGCTGAGCGCGGCGGGGCTGAAGGCGCAGGGCGACATCACCTTGAACAAGGGCGGCGGGCTGAACCGGGCGCGGTTCTCGAGCCTGAGCGTCGGCAACTGGTTCACCGGCAGCGTCGATCTGATCGGTCAGGGCAAGGCGCGCCCGCCGAAAGTGAATGTCACCTCGGGCAGGCTGGACCTCGCCAAGGCGGATTTGGGCGGCGGTGCGGGTGCCAGCGCGAGCGGTGCCGGCACGGCGATCAGCGCGTCGCTCGACCGGCTGCAGATTACGGATGGCATCGCGCTGACAGGCTTCCGGGGCGATTTCAGCACGCGCGGCGGCCTCTCGGGCCGGTTTCAGGGGCAGCTCAACGGCAGCGCGCCGATCGACGGCACGGTGATCCCGGCTGCAGGCGGGCGCGTCTCGGTGCGCGCGCAAACCCGCGACGCAGGCCGCGCGCTGGCGGCGACCGGGATCTTCACCAAGGCCCGCGGCGGGCAGGGCGCGCTGGTGCTGACCCCGCTTGGACAGAAGAGCTATGACGGAAAGCTCACGGTCGCCAATCTGCGGGTGAAGGACGCGCCCGTTCTGGCCTCGCTCCTGTCAGCGGCCTCGGGTGTGGGGCTGCTGGAGCAGCTCAGCGGTGATGGCATCCTGTTCAGCTCGGTCGATGGCGCCTTCCGCTTGACGCCCAACGGGGTGAGTGTCACACGGGGCGCCGCCGTGGGGGCCTCTATGGGGGTGACGATGACGGGCAACTATTACCCGCAATCGAAGACACTGAACATGAAGGGCGTGATCTCGCCTTTCTATCTCGTAAACGGGATCGGTCAGGTCATCTCCAAGCAAGGCGAGGGGCTTTTCGGGTTCAACTACTCGCTGCGCGGAAGCTCCGATGCGCCGAAGGTCTCGATCAATCCGCTGTCGGTGCTCGCGCCGGGCGGTCTGCGCGAGTTGTTCCGGGCGGGGCCGCCCAAGGTGCTGAGCGAATAAGGCTGACGATGAAGCTAGACGATTTCGATTTCGAGCTCCCAGAGGGGCTGATTGCGACGCGGCCCGCGCGCCCGCGCGATGCGGCGCGGCTGCTGCTGGCCGAGGGCGATGCGATCCATGACCGCCATGTGCGCGATCTGATCGACATCTTCCGCCCCGGCGACCGGCTGGTGCTCAACAACACCAAGGTGATCCCGGCGCGGCTTGCGGGCACGCGGACCCGGCAAAGCGCGCAGGGCGAGGTGGTCGCGAAGGTCGAGGTGACGCTTCTGGAGCCCGCACCGGGTGGCGAATGGTCGGCGCTGGCCAAGCCGTTGCGCAAGGTGAAGGAAGGCGAGGAGATCGTCTTCTCCGACGCGCTCTCGGCCAGGGTCGAGGCGATCGAGAACGGCCAGCTTCGGCTCAGCTTCAACCTGTCGGGCGACGATTTCGACGTGGCACTGGCTGAGGCGGGGGCGATGCCGCTGCCGCCCTATATCGCGGCGCTGCGTGCCCCCGATGACGAGGACAAGCGCGATTACCAGACCGTCTTCGCACGCCATTCCGGCGCGGTCGCTGCCCCGACCGCCAGCTTGCATTTCACGCGCGAACTGCTGGAGGCGCTGGCCGCCAAGGGCGTGGAGTTCACCGAAGTCACGCTCCATGTCGGCGCGGGCACCTTCCTGCCGGTGAAGGTCGAGGACGTCACCACCCACAAGATGCATGCCGAATGGGGCGAGGTGAGCGAACAGGCGGCAGCCGAGATCAACGCGACCAAACAGGCGGGCGGCCGCGTCATCCCCGTCGGCACCACCGCGCTGCGCCTGATCGAGAGCGCCGCGCGTGCCGAGGGTGGGGCGAAAGGCCATATCGTGCCCTTCCGCGATGCCACCGACATCTTCATTTATCCCGGCTTCGAGTTCCGCATCACCGACGCGCTGATGACGAATTTCCACCTTCCGAAATCGACGCTGCTGATGCTGGTCTCGGCTTTGATGGGCCAGGACCGTATACGCGAAATTTACGATCATGCGGTTAAGACGGGCTATCGTTTCTTCTCTTACGGCGATGCGTCGCTTCTAATTCCGTAGAGTCGCTTTCAGGGCTTGGAAATGTCTTCGCTGCGGACTAGATGCCGCGACACGACGCAATCCAAATCATTCCCCGGGAGTCCAAGACATGTTGTTAGTGCTGCGCCAGACATGGCCGCTATTGCTGGGCATCATGCTCTTGATGGTCGGCAACGGGATGCAGGGCACGCTGCTTGGTATCCGCGGCAAGATCGAGGGTATCGACACTTTCTACATGTCGCTCGTCATGTCGGCCTATTTCGCGGGCTTCCTGTTCGGGTCGCGCATGGTGCCGGAGATGATCGCGCGCGTCGGTCATGTGCGGGTCTTCGCGGCGCTCGGTTCGCTGATCTCGGCGATCCTCGTTCTTTACGCCGCCTTCCCGAACTGGCCCTCCTGGGTGGCGCTGCGCGTGCTGATCGGCTTCTCCTTCTCGGGCGTGTATATCACGGCGGAAAGCTGGCTGAACGCGGGCTCGACCAACGAGACGCGCGGGCAGGCGCTGTCGCTCTACATGATCATGCAGATGTTCGGCATCGTCACGGCGCAGGCGCTGCTGAACGTGGGTGATCCGGCGGGCTATCTCCTCTTCGTGATCCCCTCGGTGCTGGTGTCGCTGTCCTTCACGCCGATCCTGCTCGCGGCCTCGCCCGCACCCAGCTTCGAGACGATCCAGCGAATGACCTTCAGGCGGCTCTGGGAGGCCTCACCGCTGGGCATGGTGGGGATTTTCCTGCTGGGCGGCATCATCTCGGCGATGTTCGGCATGGCTTCGGTCTGGGGCACCGCCGAAGGGCTCAACGTGAAGCAGATTTCGGCCTTCGTGGCGGCGATCTATGTGGGCGGCCTCTTCCTGCAATATCCGATTGGCTGGGCTTCGGATCGGATGGACCGGCGCCGCGTGATCATGGGCGCGGCGCTTGTAGGTGCGGTAGTGACCTTCGCGATCTTCGCGACGAACCCGCCCTTCTGGGTGCTGCTGATCGGGGCTGCGCTGATCGGCGGTGTGGCCAACCCGCTCTATTCGCTGCTGATCGCCTATACGAATGACTATCTCGATTATTCCGATATGGCGTCCGCTTCGGCGGGGCTGATGTTCATCAACGGGCTTGGTGCGGTGGCGGGGCCGCTGGTGACCGGTTGGCTCATGAGCGTCATGGGACCGGGCGGGTTTTTCCTCTATATCGGGGTGCTCTGTGCCGGGATCGCGGGCTATGCCGCGTGGCGGATGACGCGCCGCGAAGCGCCTTCGGCGGACGAGACCGGCTCCTACACGCTGCTCTCGCCGACGGCGACGGCGGTTGCGGTCGAGGCCCGTCTCGAAGTCGCTCAGGAAGAAGCGGAAGCGGAAGCGGAGGCCGAAGCCGAGGCAGATGCGGACGAGCCGTCCGAGGCCGACAAGCGCACCGAGACCACCGGCTGACGCAAGCCCCCTTTGCCTGCCCCTGCGCTTGCCCTACCATGATCTGAAGATCAGGCGGGGCAGGCACGGCAGGGGAGGGCCGTTACCATGGATCGCATCAACGAGATTATACGCTTCTGGCGTATCGAGGTCGGCGAGAAATACTGGTATCAGTCGAGCGAGCAGATCGACGCCGCGATCCGGCGTCGCTATGCGCCGCTCTGGCAGGTGGGCGCGCAAGGCGCGCTGAGCGAATGGGAGCGTAACGCCGAGGGCGCGCTGGCGCTTTTGCTGCTGCTCGATCAGTTCCCGCGCAACATGTTTCGCGAAGACCCGCGCGCCTTTCAGACCGACCCAATGGCGCGCCGCCATGCCGATCGCGCGATTGCCGAAGGGTTCGACCTGCAGATCGGCCCGCCGCTGCAGCAATTCTTCTACCTGCCTTTCATGCATTCCGAGGAACTTGCGGATCAGGATCGTGCCGTGTCGCTATTCGCCGAGCGCTGGCGCTCGGAGGATAACCTGCGCCATGCGCGCGCACATCGTTCAGTGATCGAACGGTTCGGGCGCTTCCCTTGGCGCAATTCCGCGCTAGATCGCGAAACGACGCCCGAGGAACAGGCATTTATGGAACAGGGCGGCTACCGCAAAGCGCTTGCGGATGCGGATGAGTTGAAGCTGTCCGTAAAATAGTTTAATGCCAAACCAGTTTCTGACCGGAGGGAAGACATGGCATCGAAAAGCTACGACATGATTGTGATCGGGGCAGGGCCGGGGGGCTATGTCAGCGCCATCCGGGGCGCACAGCTGGGCCTCAAGGTCGCGATCGTAGAGCGCGAGCATCTGGGCGGCATCTGCCTCAACTGGGGCTGTATCCCCACGAAGGCGCTGCTGCGCTCCGCCGAGGTGTTCCACCTGATGGAGCGCGCGAAGGATTTCGGCCTCAGCGCCGAGAAGTTCGGCTATGACCTGGACGCGGTGGTGAAACGCTCGCGCGGGGTGGCCAAGCAGCTCGCCTCCGGCGTCGGCCACCTTCTCAAGAAGAACAAGGTCGATGTCGTGATGGGCACGGCGAAGCTTGCCGGCAAGGGCAAGGTTTCGGTGAAAACCGACAAGGGTAGCGAGGAACTGACCGCCAAGAATATCGTGCTGGCCACCGGCGCGCGGGCGCGCAACCTGCCGGGGCTCGAGGCCGACGGCAAGCGCGTCTGGTCCTACAAGCACGCGCTCAACCCGCCGCACGAGCCGAAGAAGCTGCTGGTCATCGGCTCCGGCGCGATCGGCATCGAATTCGCCAGCTTCTTCAATACGCTGGGCGCCGAGACGACGGTCGTCGAGGTGATGGATCGCGTGCTGCCCGTCGAAGACGAGGAAATCTCGAAATTCGCCAAGAAGCAGTTCGAGAAGCAGGGCATGACGATCCGCGAGAAGACCACCGTGACCAAGCTCGACCGCAAGGCCGACAAGGTCATCGCGACGCTCGACAAGGGCGGCAAGACCGAGACGCTGGAGGTCGACACCGTGATCTCCGCCGTCGGCATCGTCGGCAATGTCGAGGATCTGGGCCTTGAAGAGGCGGGCGTGAAGGTCGACCGCACCCATGTCGTGACCGACGAATACTGCCGCACCGGCGTCGACGGGCTCTATGCCATCGGCGATATCGCGGGCGCACCGTGGCTCGCGCACAAGGCGAGCCATGAAGGTGTGATGGTGGCCGAGCTGATCGCGGGCAAGCACGCCCATCCGGTCAAGCCGGGCTCGATCGCGGGCTGCACCTATTGCCAGCCGCAGGTCGCCTCGGTCGGCATGACCGAAGCGAAGGCGAAAGAGGCGGGCTACGACATCAAGGTCGGCCGCTTCCCCTTCATCGGCAACGGCAAGGCGATTGCCTTGGGCGAGAGCGAAGGTCTGGTGAAGACCGTGTTCGACGCGAAAACCGGCGAATTGCTGGGCGCGCATATGGTTGGCGCGGAAGTGACCGAGCTGATCCAGGGCTATGTCGTGGGTCGTCAGCTGGAGACCACCGAGGAAGACCTGATGAACACCGTCTTCCCGCACCCGACCCTGTCGGAGATGATGCACGAGTCGGTGCTCGACGCTTACGGGCGCGCGATCCACTTCTGATCGGATGTGCCGAGGAATGCGGAAGGCCGGGGGTGACCTCGGCCTTTTTGTTTTGGTGATAAGGGACGCGCCCGAGCCCCGGGTGGGCGCTGCGCGTCGCCTGTGGCCGGGCGGTTTATCCCGCAAGCCCGCAAGTCGGATGTGCCCGCGCTGGCATCGCCAATGCGCCCTCCCGGGGGGAGGGTCGGGCGCGGCCCGGGGCTGGTCGCCCCGTGCCGGTTATGACCAAGGCCCGTTCTTGCCCTTCCGCCGCACCTTCGGCATCGAGCGCGCGCCGCTCCAATCGCCCGTAGCCGGAGCAGGGGTCGCGCGCTCACGACGTGCACCCGTACCGCCCGCAAGCTGGCGCAGCGCGGCCACGCGGTTCTCGGTCGAGGGGTGGGTGGCGAAGAGGTTATCCGCGCCATGCCCGCTCAGCGGGTTGATGATGAACATATGCGCGGTCGCGGGATTGCGCTCGGCGGCGACATTCTCGACCCGGCGCGCGCCCGCCTCGATCCGCTGCAGCGCCGAGGCCAGCCAGAGCGGATTACCGCAGATAGCAGCGCCTTCCTTGTCGGCCGCATATTCGCGGGTGCGCGAGATCGCCATCTGCACCAGCGCCGCCGCCATCGGGGCGAGGAACATCATAGCCAGCGTCCCCATGATCCCCATCCGCTCGCGCGAGCCGCCGAAGAACAGCGCGAAATTCGCCAGCATCGAGATCGCACCGGCGAAGCTCGCCGTCACCGTCATGATCGCGGTGTCGCGGTGCTTGATATGGGCCAGCTCGTGGGCGATCACGCCGGACAGCTCCTCGCGCGACAGGCTCTGCATCAACCCGGCGGTCACCGCGACGGCGGCATTCTCGGGGTTGCGGCCGGTGGCGAACGCGTTGGGCTGCGGCGTGTCGATCAGGTAGACGGCGGGCATCGGCAGGTCGGCATTTTTCGCCAGTTGGCCCACCAGCGCGTTCAGCCCCGCGCGGTCGCCCGGCGCCACCAGATGCGCGTTATGCATCCGCAGCACCATCTTGTCCGAATTCCACCACGAAAAGACATTCATCCCGGCGGCGAAGATCAGCGCGATCACCATGCCGGTGGCGCCCCCCATCAGGTAGCCCAACCCCATGAACAGCGCCGTCATCGCCGCCATCAGCATCGCAGTCTTGGCATATCCCATCGTGATCATCTCCACGCGAAAACACTCGGTCTCGATATAGGCACGCGACGCGCCCACGCAATTCCGCGGGCGCGCAAAACAAAAGGGGCCCCGGCGGGACCCCTTCAAAATCATGCGATGCAGCGCGCGCTCAGCGTTCGATTTCGCCACCGCCCGCGTGCCAGTCATGCAGGCCGCCGAGGTTGTAGACATGCTCGTAGCCAAGTTGGGCGAGCATCTGCGCCGCACCTGCCGAACGCGCGCCCGAGGCGCAATACAGAGCCACCGGCTTCGACGTGTCTAGCTTGGGATGTTTCTCGGGGCTCGACGGGTCGGCCTTCATGCGGATCGTCGCCAGCGGGATATGCAGCGCGCCCTTGGCCTTGCCCGAGCTTTTGACTTCCATGCCCTCGCGCACGTCGACGACGGTCAGTTCGCCGGCTTTCGCCTTGGCCACGGCGTCTTTCGCCGAGATTTTTTCCACGCGGCCACCGCCGGACGGACGAAGGAAGTTCAGCATCTCAATACCTCTTGCGTTCGCTGGACCCGAAAGATCCGTTTCCCGCCTCATGTGGCAAATGCCGGGAGGCTTTCAAGAGCATTAGCGCGGAACGGAGCGAAAATACATTCAAGAAATGGAATTTAATGCCGATCTGCCACGATTTTGATCGTGCTGCGAGGCGGGCAGGCGGCGCGCGCAAAGCGCGTGACATCCGCGCAGTGCAGAAAGTTCACATTTCGTTCGCAGATTTGGATTGGAGACTCGCACGGAAACACCTATCTAGGGCTGGTGATAAAGGGGGCGTGGATGGCTGAACTGAAGTTCATCGAAGTGCGCGGCGCGCGCGAGCACAATCTCAAGGGCGTGGATGTCGATATTCCGCGCGACCAGTTCGTGGTGATCACGGGGCTTTCGGGCTCCGGGAAATCCTCGCTGGCGTTCGATACGATCTATGCCGAAGGGCAGCGCCGCTATGTCGAAAGTCTGAGCGCCTATGCGCGCCAGTTCCTCGATATGATGGGCAAGCCGGATGTCGATCACATCTCGGGCCTGTCGCCTGCGATCTCGATCGAGCAGAAGACCACGTCGAAGAACCCGCGCTCCACCGTCGGCACCGTGACCGAAATCTACGACTACCTGCGTCTGCTCTATGCCCGCGCAGGTACGCCCTATTCGCCTGCCACCGGCGAGCCGATCGAGGCGCAGCAGGTGCAGGACATGGTCGATATCGTGATGCAGATGGAGGAGGGCACGCGCGGCTATCTGCTCGCCCCCATCGTGCGCGACCGCAAAGGCGAATATCGCAAGGAATTCATCGAGCTGCGCAAGCAGGGCTTCCAGCGCGTGAAGGTCAATGGCGAGTTCTACGAGCTGGAAGAGCCGCCGACTCTGGACAAGAAATTCCGCCATAACATCGACGTGGTCGTGGACCGTGTCGTCGTGCGCGAGGGGATGGAGACGCGGCTGGCGGACAGCTTCCGCACCGCGCTCGACCTTGCTGACGGTATCGCGATCTTCGAGAGCGCGCCCCGCGAAGGCGAGGGCGATCCCGAACGTACGACGTTTTCGGAGAATTTCGCCTGCCCGGTTTCGGGCTTCACCATTCCCGAGATCGAGCCGCGCCTGTTCTCGTTCAACGCGCCCTTCGGGGCCTGTCCGGTCTGTGACGGCCTCGGTGTCGAGCTGTTCTTCGACGAGCGCCTGATGGTGCCCGATGTGACGCTCTCGGTGCAGGGCGGGGCGCTGGCGCCTTGGGCGCGGACGAAGTCGCCCTATTACACCCAGACGATCGAGGCGCTGTCGAAACATTACGGTTTCGATCCGAAGAAGCCGTGGAAGGACCTGCCGGAGAATGTGCAGGAGCTGTTCCTGCGCGGTTCGGGCGATCAGGAGATCAAGTTCCGCTTCGACGAGGGCGGCCGCGTCTACGAGGTCAGCCGCACCTTCGAGGGGATCATCCCCAATATGGAGCGCCGCTACCGCGAGACCGATAGCGCCTGGTCGCGCGAAGAGATGGAGCGCTATCAGAACAACCGCCCCTGCCACGCCTGTGGCGGCTATCGCCTGCGGCCCGAAGCGCTGGCCGTGAAGATCGGCGGCAAGCACGTGGGCCACGTTGTCGAGATGTCGATCAAGGAGGCCCATGACTGGGTCGCCACCGTGCCGGGCAGCTTGTCGAACCAGAAGAACGAGATCGCGACGGCCATCCTAAAGGAAATCCGCGAACGTCTCGGCTTCCTCGTGAATGTGGGCCTCGATTACCTGACGATGAGCCGCGCGGCGGGGACGCTGTCGGGCGGCGAGAGCCAGCGGATCAGGCTGGCGTCGCAGATCGGCTCGGGGCTGACAGGCGTGCTCTATGTGCTTGACGAGCCCTCGATCGGTCTGCACCAGCGCGACAATGACCGGCTGTTGCAGACGCTGAAAAACCTGCGCGATCAGGGCAATACCGTGATCGTGGTCGAGCATGACGAGGATGCGATCCGTCATGCCGATTACGTCTTCGATATCGGCCCCGGCGCGGGCGTCCATGGCGGTCAGGTCATCGCGCGCGGCACGCCCGACGAGATCGCCGCCGATGCGGCCTCGCTGACGGGGCAATATCTGTCCGGCAAGCGCGAGATCGCGGTGCCGACGGAGCGGCGCAAGGGCAACAAGAAGAAGCTCAAGGTGGTTGGCGCGACCGGGAATAACCTCAAGAACGTCACGGCCGAGTTCCCGCTGGGCAAATTCGTCTGCGTCACTGGTGTGTCGGGCGGGGGCAAGTCCACGCTCACCATCGAGACGCTGTTCAAGACCGCCTCGATGCGGCTCAACGGCGCGCGTCAGACGCCCGCGCCCTGCGACACGATCAAGGGGCTGGAGCATCTCGACAAGGTCATCGACATCGACCAGCGCCCGATCGGGCGCACGCCGCGCTCGAACCCGGCGACCTATACCGGGGCCTTCACTCCGATCCGCGACTGGTTCGCCGGTCTGCCCGAGGCGAAGGCGCGCGGCTACAAGCCGGGGCGCTTCTCCTTCAACGTGAAGGGCGGGCGCTGCGAGGCCTGTCAGGGCGATGGCGTGATCAAGATCGAGATGCACTTCCTGCCCGACGTCTATGTCGAATGCGAGACCTGCAAGGGCAAGCGCTACAACCGCGAGACGCTGGAGATCCAGTACAAGGGCAAGTCCATCGCGGATGTGCTCGACATGACGGTCGAGGATGCGCAGGAGTTCTTCAAGGCGGTGCCCTCGATCCGCGAGAAGATGGATGCGCTGATGGAGGTGGGCCTTGGCTATATCAAGGTCGGCCAGCAGGCGACGACGCTGTCGGGCGGCGAGGCGCAGCGGGTGAAGCTGTCCAAGGAACTGTCGAAACGCGCGACAGGTCGCACTTTGTACATTCTGGACGAGCCGACGACCGGTCTGCACTTCGAAGATGTTCGAAAACTGCTAGAGGTGCTGCACAGTCTCGTGGAGCAGGGCAACACAGTCGTGGTGATCGAGCACAATCTCGACGTCATCAAGACTGCCGACCACATCATCGATATCGGCCCCGAGGGCGGCGATGGCGGCGGTGAGATCGTGGCGGTCGGCACGCCCGAGCAGGTGGCCGAAAATCCGCGCAGCCATACCGGCCATTACCTCGCGCAGATGCTGGGAGTGAAGGTCGCGGCGGAGTGATCCGCCGCGCCGATGACTTTGACCGTAACCGCGGGCTCAGCGCTGCGCGGTGCGACCGATGACTTCCATGACCTTGTGGTCTTCCGCGCCCACTTTGTAGATCACGCCGCGTACTCTGTAGTAGCGCCAGGCGCCCGTCACGATCGGCAGGTCGTAGCGGCGCAGGTTCAGGATCATCGAGTGCTGATAGACCGGGAAGTCGTCGCCGACGCTGAACTCGGGCTCCATCTGGCCTTGCAGCACCCAGCGCGCCGTTCCGTTGGTCGTGGCGACCTTGCAGAACGTGTCCCCCGTCGTGAGCGTCTTGCACTCCGGCGCGGCTTTTGCAGCGGTCTTGGTCTCGGCTGTGGCATTGCCCATGTCGATCTTGCCGCCGCGCATCACTTGGACCCCTTGCGCCGATCCTTCGGCGGAGGCGAGGGCGGGCAGGGCGCAGAACAGCGCGATCAGGGCGAGCGGGCGTGTCACGATCCTCATCACGAAAGCCTAGCCACGCAGATACCATCGGGCAATGAAATTGAGAATCGACGCATGTTTCTGTCCTCCAAGCTTTTGAGGACAAGAAAAAACGGGCGGAGTAGTTCCGCCCGTTCGTAACTTTCCGTCTGGACTGTGGCTCAGAAGCCGACGACGTCCGAAGCTTTGCCGATCTGGGCGATCACTTCGCCGTTCTCGGGGCTGACTTCATAGATGTAGCCAAACGAGCGCCAGTAGGTCGCGTCAGCCTTCAGGCCGAATGCGTCGGGCTGACGGAGGCGAACGTGGTTCTCGGTGATCTGCTGGCCAACCTGCCACAGAAGGTCATTTCGAACCGAGGGCTTTTCAGCGTTTGCCTGGTTCGCGACCGAGACGCTCGAAGCGAGTTTCGAACCTGCGGCGCTCATCGGACCATCTGCGAGAGCTGCCATCGGGGTAAGGGCTGCACCGATCACCGCGATCAGCGCGATACGGGGAAGATAAGTCATGCGCGTTTCCTTTCGTCTTGGAGGACCAAATGCCGCATTGCGGCGAAAAGGTCCATTGCAGAATCCGCATTACCGCTATGCACGCGTTTGTGTGCGATTGTGTGCCGGCGGTTTTGCTAGGGCGCTGAAAATGCTTAAATAAATTCTAATGGTGGCTTCAGAAAATATGAAAGACCCGCGCAAATCCGCGCGGGTCTTCACTTTTCGTAACGTCATTTTGAACGTCGTTTCTGCGTTTGCGCGGTCAGTTCCCGAGGATCGAGCGCGCGAGTCCGATCAATGCGAGCACTTCGCCGGTCTGACGGTCGACCTGATAGACGTATCCGTTCGAACGCCAGTAGGTGCGATTGTCGTTCAGCCCGTAGCGATTCGGGTCGCGGATCAGGACGTAGTCGCCAATGATTCTGTCGCCGCGACGCCAGCGGTGGTCGGCGTCCCGCCATGCGTCATCACGCTCGTCGTCATGGCGATAGCTCTTCTTGGCGAGGCCCGGCGGGCGGCATCCATTGTTCTTCTTGGCCAGCCCCGGCGGGCAGCCTTTGTAATTGCGCTCCGCGTGGCCGCGGTCGTTTTTCCACTTGCCGTGGCCATTCCCGTCGGCAAGGGCCGCACCGGGAAGAAGGCTCGCCCCGAGGGCGGCGGCGAGGGTAAGCTGGGTCAGGCGTTTCATGTGACCTCTCCTTTCCATAAGCGCCTCAGGCGCATCTCGGGACATAAATGACCATACCTGCCGGGCCGTTCCATTGCGGAATCGAAACATACCTTCTCACAAGCAAGACCCCGCCGAAGACACACGGTCCTTCGGCGGGGTCCGGCTCGCCCGAGGGCGAGCTTAGGTCGTAGGGGTCACTTCTGGCAGGTATTGACGCCCAGCATCGAATAAAGCGGGCAGGTGCCCAGCAACCCGGTCGCAAGCGGGATCAACCCGATCCAGTACAGCCAGTGATAGGGGCCGGGCGGGGTGACGAAGAAGCCGATGATCAGGGCCAGCCCGACCACGATACGCAGAGTGCGGTCGATGCCGCCGACATTGTTCTTGAACATGCAAAGCCCTTTCGGTGGCGCAGTTTCCTTTGATCTTGATACTGTTACGCAAGCTCAAGCGGCAAGGATTAACTGCGGGAGGCGCGGTGACGCGCCCCCGCTCAGCTGCGCGAGCGCTTCTCGAAACGCGGCAGCATGGCCGAGAAATCGCGCCCCTTGCCGCCTTCGGCTTCCACGAAAGCCGCGTAGAGCGCGGAGGCGAGCTTGCCCATCGGCGTGTCGGCATCGGCGCTTTCGGCGGCCTGCTGGCTCAGCCGCAGGTCCTTGAGCATCAGCTCGGCGGCGAAGCCCGGCTTGTAATCGTTGTCGGCAGGCGATTGCGGCCCAACCCCCGGCGCGGGGCAATAGGTGTTCATCGACCAGCTCTGACCGGAAGAGGTCGAGACCACGTCGAACATCTTCTCGCGGTCGAGCCCCAGCTTGTCGGCCAGCGCGAAGGCTTCGCAGGTCGCGATCATCGTCACGCCGAGGATCATGTTGTTGCAGATCTTCGCAGCCTGACCGGCGCCCGCTTCACCGCAATGCACGGCCTTCTGGCCCATCACGTCGAAGAGGGGCTTCACGATCTCGAAGCTTTTCGCGTCACCGCCCACCATGAAGGTCAGCGTGCCGTTGCTCGCGCCGCCAACGCCACCGGAGACCGGCGCGTCGAGCGAACCGAGGCCGCGATCCGCCGCCATCGCCGCGACCGCTTTCGCGCTATCCACGTCGACGGTCGAGCAATCGCACAGCACTGCATCTTCCTGCATCGCCGGGATCACCTCCTTGGCGACGTCGCGCAGGATTTGGCCGTTGGGCAGCATGGTGATGACAACCTCGGCCTCCTGCGCCGCCGCCGCTGCGGTCGTCGCCTGACCCACGCCCTCGGGCGGCGGGGCGGTGAGGTCGAAGCCGATCACTTTGTGACCCGCGGCGACCAGATTGGCCGCCATCGGCCCACCCATGTTTCCAAGCCCGATAAATGCGATTTTCATGGTGTCTCCTCCCAGATGGCCCATTCGGGGCCGAGCGGCTCCAGCATCTGCGCGACCGCCTCTTCCGGCAGCGCATCCAGAGCATATTTCCATTGCGGATTGCGATCTTTGTCGATGATCTGCGCCCGCACGCCCTCGAGAAAATCACCTAGCTCCGCCGCCCGCCAGGTAAAGCGGAACTCATGGGTGAGGGCGGCGCGGATGGTGTTCTCGGCACGGGTCATTCGGATCAGGCGCAGCGTCGCTTCCATCGAGAGCGCGGAGTTGCGCAGCACCGTCTTGTAGGTCTTCTCGGCGAACTCGCTGCCCGAGGTCTCGAGCTTGGCGACGATCGCGGCGAGGTTCTCGGCCCAGAAAATCCGGTCGATCTCGGGGCGCAGGGCCTCCAGCTTGCCGGGCTCGGGCGAGGTGCGCGGATGGGGTAGGATGTCGATATTGCCGGTCTCGATGAGTCGGGTCTTCAACTCTTCCCAATCGGCCTCGGGCACGAACATATCGGCAAACCCCGCATAGAGCGCGTCTGTCGCGTTCATCCGCGCCCCGGTCAGGCCGAGATATTCGCCCACATGGCCCGGCGCGCGCGCCAGCAACAGCGTGCCGCCCACGTCCGGGATCAGCCCGATCCCGCTTTCGGGCATCGCCACTTGCGTGCTCTCGCCCACGATCCGGTGGCTGGCATGGCCGCCGACGCCGACGCCGCCGCCCATCACGAAGCCCTGCATGAAGGCGACGATGGGTTTGGGATATTCCGCGATCTTGGCGTTCATCCGGTATTCGTCGCGCCAGAAATCGCGCCCCGGCGCATAATCGCCCGCGATCCCGGCCCGATAGACGGCGGCAATGTCGCCGCCCGAGCAGAAGGCGCGATCGCCCACCGCGTCGATCACGACAAGATCGACCTCCGGGTCGTCGCGCCATCGATCGAGGGCCGCCTCGATCGCCATGGCCATGTCGTGATCGAGCGCGTTGAGCGCCTTGGGTCGATTGAAGGTCAGCCGTCCGGCGCGACCTTCTTTTCGTGCGATCATCGTTTCTTCGGTCATCCACGCTCCGCCAGCATCGCGCGACTGATGATCAGCCGCATGATTTCATTCGTACCTTCAAGGATCTGGTGCACGCGCAGGTCGCGTACGAGCTTCTCGATCCCGTAATCGGCAAGATAGCCGTAACCACCATGCAATTGCAGGCATTGGTTTGCCACATCGAATGAGGCATCCGTCACATAGAGTTTAGCCATGGCGCAGAACTTCGTTGCATCATGGGTCTTGTTGTCGAGCTTCCATGCCGCCTGACGCAGGAAGGTGCGCGCGGATTCGAGTTTTACCTCCATCTCGGCGAGGCGGAATTGCAGCGCCTGGAACTGATCGAGCGATTTGCCGAAGGCCTTGCGCTCGCCCATATAGGCCAGCGTCTTGGTCAGCGCGGCCTGCGCGCCGCCCAAAGCCGAGGCCGCGATATTCAGGCGCCCGCCATCGAGGCCTGCCATCGCATAACTGAAACCTTTGCCCTCTTCGCCCAGCAGATTCTCCGCCGGAATGTGGCAATCGTCGAATTGCACCTGCGCGGTCGGCTGGGCTTTCCAGCCCATCTTGCGCTCCAGCCCGCCGAAGCTGAGACCCTTTGCGCCGTCCTCGACGACCACGGTGGAGATGCCCTTGGGCCCCGGATCGCCGGTGCGGACCATCGTCACATAGACATCCGAATAGCCGCCGCCCGAGATGAACGCCTTGGTGCCGTTGAGCACCCAGCCCTCGTTCGAACGCTCGGCTTTGGTGCGCAGAGCCGCCGCGTCCGAGCCCGAGCCCGGCTCGGTCAGGCAGTAGGAGAAGACTTTCTTCATGCTGACCAGATCGGGCAGCCAGCGCGCCTTGTCCTCGTCCGAGCCGAATTTGTCGATCATGCCGCCGCACATGTTGTGGATCGACAGGAACGAGCCCACGGCCGGGCAGGACATCGCCAGCGCCTCGAAGACGAGCGTCGCATCGAGGCGCGACAGTCCCGATCCGCCATAGTCTTCGGAGACGTAAATTCCACCCAGACCCAGCTCGGCCACTTTCGGCCAGAGCTCTTTCGGGATCGTGCCCGCCTCTTCCCACGCCTCGGCATGGGGGGCGATCTCGTCTTGCCCGAAGGCGTAAGCCATATCGAAAATGGCCTGCTGTTCCTCGCTGAGCGCGTAATCCATGAAACTCCTCCCCGAGCTCACTTTCGGCAAAGGCTCGACCTCAACCGGATGAATTGAACACCCGTTTAATTTCGAATCCTTGCGAGAGTTTTGCAAGGGGGGAGCATCGAGGGAAGGGGGCGGGCCGTCAGCCCGCCAGATAATCCGCGATCACCGAGTGCGAGCCGCGCGCCCAGACGTCGTTCAGAAGTTCTGTGAATTTCGCCACGACCTCGGCATTCTCGGCCAGATCGCCGTAAATCTCGGACATCTCCAGCCACGCGGCGGGGCGCTCCTTCGCCAGCTTCGACTGCGCGACGAGGTGATCCCAGTTCGGATCGTTCGGCGCGATCTCCGCCCCGGTCTCGCTGGTGCCGTAGCAATAGCGGCACCACAGCGCGCTTTCGAGGATCAGCCCGGTGCAATCGCGGCCCTGCGCGACGCAGTCGTTGATCGAGGTGATGATGAACTTCGGCTGCCGGTTCGACCCGTCGAGGCACAGGCGGCGGATCGTGTCGGCCACTTCCGGGTTCGAGAAGCGGTTTAGGATCAGCTGCTTGTAATCATTGAGATCTGTCTCCGGCACCGGCGGTACGATGGGCAGGATCTCGGTCGTCTCGATCTTGTCGAGATAGGCGCGGATCTGATCGTCGGCCATCGCCTCATGGGCGTATTCGATGTCGCGCAGCCCGGCAGCATAGGCGATGATCGCGTGCCCGCCGTTGAGGATCCGGATTTTCATCGTTTCGAACCGGTCGACCGCATCGGTGAAGGTCACGTCGACCTTCTCCAGCGCGGGACGGCCTGCAGGGAAATTGTCCTCCATCACCCATTGGCGGAAGGGCTCGCAGGTGACGGGGGCGGCGTCTTCGATCCCGAAGCTTTGGGCCAGCGCACGTTCGCGCGGGCCGGTGGCGGGAGTGATCCGGTCCACCATCGAGTTCGGGAAGGCGACATTGGCCTTGATCCACGCGCTCAGTTCCGGGTCCGACAGTTCCGCCAGCCCGCACACCGCATCGCGGGTGACATGGCCGTTATGGGGGACGTTGTCGCAGCACATCACAGTGAAGGGCGGCACACCCGAGGCACGGCGCGCTTTCAGCGCCGCAATGATCGCGCCGAAGGCGGTCTCGGGGGCGTCGGGATTGGCCGCATCGGCCTGAATGTCCGGATGCGTCGGGCTGAACGTCCCGGTCTTCGGGTCGATGTAATAGCCGCCCTCGGTCACGGTGAGCGACACGATCCGCACGCTGGGCTGCGACATCGCGGCGATCAGCGGCGCATTGCCCGAAGCGACCTCGGCGAAGCCGACCATCGAGCCGATCACGCGGGCCGATTTTGCCGCCGGGTCCAGCTCGATCACACTATACAGACCGTCCTGCGCCAAAACCGCGTCGCGCATCTTGGCATCTCCCGGGCGAACGCCCGCGCCCATGAGCGCCCAGTCATGGCCTTCGCCCAGATTGAACAGATCGTCGAGATAGACTGCCTGATGCGCCCGGTGGAAATTGCCGCAGCCGATATGAACGATGCCGGGGGTGAGCGCGGCACGGTCGTAACCGGGGCGCGCCACGTCTGCGGGAAGCTCGGAGAGGGTGTCGTTGGAAAGTGTCATATCAGCTCATCCAGTTTCCGCCGTCGACATTGTAGGTCTGGGCGACGATGTATTCGGCCTCGTCCGAGGCGAGGAAAACGGCCATGCCGGTCAGGTCGGCAGCCGTGCCCATGCGACCGAAGGGGACGGACTCGCCCACCTCTTTTTTCTTCTGGCCCAAGGGTTTGTTCTCGTATTTCGCGAAGAAGGCGTCGACGCCGTCCCAATGCTCGCCGTCGACCACTCCGGGTGCGATCGCGTTCACGTTGATGCCGTGTTCGATCAGGTTCAGACCCGCCGATTGGGTGAGGCTGATGACCGCGGCCTTGGAGGCGCAATAGACCGCCACCAGAGCTTCGCCACGCCGCCCGGCCTGAGACGCCATGTTGATGATCTTGCCGCCACGTGCCTGCGCGATCATCTCTTTCGCCGCCGCCTGCATCATGAACAGCGTGCCTTCGACATTGATCTTGAAGACACGGGCGTAGTCTTCGTGGGTGATCTCTACGAGGGGGGCCGCGGTGAAGATCGCCGCGTTGTTGATCAGGATGTCGATCCCGCCCGAGGCGCGCATCTTCTCCATCGCAGCGTCGATGCTCGCCGCGTCGGTCACGTCGAGCTTCAGTGCGACAGCACCGATCTCGGCCGCCGTATCCTCGGCCCGGGCCATGTCGATATCGCCGATCACGACCTCCGCGCCTTCCGCGATGTATTTCTCCGCGAAGGCGCGGCCGATCCCGCGGGCTGCCCCGGTGATCAGGGCGCGTTTGCCTTTCAGTCGCATCAGATTGCCTGCCCTTGCGCGTCGAATTTGTGAAGCTGGCTCAGATCGGGCGTCAGGAAGACCGTGTCGCCCGCGTGCAGGCCGATCTCGCCGCCGCCGCGCACGTTGATGAGGCCATACTCGGTGTCGACATGCAGGAAGGTGTCCGATCCCAGATGCTCGGAGACGCCGACAGTGCCTTTCCACGCGCCTTCCGTGGTCGAGACCTCGATATGTTCGGGGCGGATGCCGATGCTGTCGGCGCCGTACTTCGCGGCCTCGTCGCCTTCGATAAAGTTCATCTTCGGCGAGCCGATGAAGCCCGCGACGAACTTGTTGCGCGGCGTGCGATAGAGTTCCAGCGGCGAGCCGACCTGTTCGATGCGGCCAGCCTGCAGCACGACGATCTTGTCGGCCATGGTCATTGCCTCGACCTGATCGTGCGTCACATAGACCATCGTGGTCTTCAGTTTCTGGTGCAGCTCGGAAATCTCAAGACGCATGTTCACGCGCAGCGCTGCATCGAGGTTCGACAGCGGCTCGTCGAAGAGGAACGCCGCCGGTTCACGCACGATGGCGCGGCCGATCGCGACCCGCTGACGCTGACCGCCCGAAAGCTGGCCGGGACGGCGGTCGAGATAGTCGGTGAGGTTGAGAATGCGCGCGGCATTGTCGACCTTCTCCTTCGCCGCCGCCTGATCGAGCTTCGCCATCTTCAGCGGGAAGGCGATGTTCTTGCGCACCGACATATGCGGGTAGAGCGCGTAGGATTGGAACACCATCGCCAGACCGCGTTTGGCGGGGGGCAGTTCGGCCGAAGGTTGACCGTTGATCTCGATCTCGCCGCCGGAGACATCTTCCAGACCCGCGATCAGGCGCAGAAGGGTGGATTTGCCGCAGCCCGAGGGGCCGACGAAGACGACGAACTCGCCATCGTTGATTTCCAGATCGAGCGGGGGGATGACCTCGACATCGCCGAAGGCCTTGCGGACGCCCTTGAGGGTTATTTGTCCCATGGGTTTAGCTCCTTATTTCACGGCGCCGAAGGTCAGGCCACGCACCAGCTGTTTCTGGCTGAACCAGCCGAGGATCAGGATCGGTGCGATAGCGAGCGTCGAGGCGGCAGAGAGTTTCGCGTAGAACAGCCCTTCGGGGCTGGAATAGGCGGCAATGAAAGCGGTGAGGGGGGCGGCTTTCGCCGCCGTCAGGTTCAGGGTCCAGAACGCTTCGTTCCAAGCGAGGATCACGTTCAGCAGAAGCGTCGAGGCGATACCGGGCACAGCCATCGGGGTGAGCACGTAGAGGATCTCGCCCCCCAGCGTCGCCCCGTCCATGCGCGCGGCTTCGAGGATGTCCTTCGGGATTTCCTTGAAGTAGGTGAAGAGCATCCAGATCACGATCGGCAGGTTCATCAGGCACAGCACGATGACCAGACCGGTCCGCGTATCCAGAAGGCCCCAGTCGCGGAACATCAGGTAGATCGGGACGAGCACGCCCACCGCGGGCATCATCTTCGTGGACAGCATCCACATCAGCACGTCCTTGGTGCGCTTGCCCGGCACGAAAGCCATGGCCCAGGCAGAGGGGATCGCGATGACCAGCGCCAGCAGGGTGGAGCCGAAGGAGATCACCACCGAGTTCATGAAGTGGCGGAAGTAGTTCGAGCGCTCCTGCACGACGTGGTAGCTGTCAAACGTCCAGGACGAGGTCAGCACGTCCCAGGGCGCCTTGATCGCATTGCCCTCGGTCTTGAACGACAGGATGATCGTCCAGAGGATCGGGAAGAAGATCACGAAGGCCAGCGCCCATGCGATCACCGACATGATCACGCGGCGGCGGTTGGAGATTTTGCGCGCCATTGGATTACGCCTCCAGGTTCTTGCCGATCATCCGCATCAGGAAGATCGCGACGATATTTGCGAGGATCACGGCGATCACACCGCCAGCAGCGCCTCCGCCCACGTCGAATTGCAGCAGCGACTGGACATAGACGAGGTAGGTCAGCGTGGTGGACGCGTTGCCCGGGCCGCCATTCGTGGTCACGAGGATTTCCGCGAAGGTGGACAGCAGGAAGATCGTTTGAATGAGGATCACGACGGTCGCGGCGCGCGCGAGGTGCGGCAGCATGATGTAGAAGAACCGCGACAGCGCACCGGCACCGTCCATCTCGGCGGCCTCCAGCTGCTCGCTATCGAGCGATTGCAGCGCGGTCAGCAGGATCAGCGTCGCGAAGGGCAGCCACTGCCATGCCACGATAATGGTGATCGAGAGCATCGGCGCATGGGCGAGAAAGTCGTATGGTTGCAGCCCTATCGCCTTGGCGAGATAGGCAAAAATGCCGTTCACCGGATTATAGAGCATGTTCTTCCACACCAGCGCGGACACGGTCGGCATCACGAAGAACGGTGCGATCACGAGGACCCGCACGATGCCTTGGCCGAAGATCGGTTGATCGAGCAGCAGCGCGAGCAGGATGCCACCGAACACGGTGATCAGAAGCACGCCCCCCACCAGTACCAGCGTATTGATCAACGCGGTGAAGAAGGCGGGATCGGTCAGGAAGTAATAGTAATTGTCCCAGCCAACGAAGCCGCCCTGACCGGGCATCAACAGGTTGTAGCGCTGGAACGAGAACCAGATCGTCATGCCCAATGGCACTGCCATCCAAAGAAACAGCAAGATGACGGATGGCGAAATCATAAGGCGCGCGGCAGAGCGCGAGGCTTGCGTGGACATCGGTCCGGCTCCGGTTATCGGGAGTTGCAAAAAGAGGCACGGGGCGGTCAGACCCAAAATGACCGCCCCGGCCAGGGAGGGGGCAGGTTACTTGATGTAACCGGCCTTCTTCATCTCACGCTCGGTCAGACTTTGTGCGCTTTGCAGCGCCTGATCGGCCGAGACTTGCCCTGCGAGAGCCGCCGAGAACTGCTGACCGACAGCGGTGCCGATCGCCTGGAACTCGGGGATCGCGACGAACTGGACGCCCGTATAGGGGACCGGCTGGACCGAGGGGTTCTTCGGGTCAGCTGCGTTGATCGAGTCGAGCGTCAGCTTCGCGAAGGGCGCCGCTTCGAGATATTTCGGGTTCTCGTAGAGCGAGGTGCGGGTGCCCGGGGGCACGTTCGCCCAGCCTTCTTTCTCGGCAACCAGCTCGGTGTAGTGCTTGGAGGTCGCCCATTCGATGAAGGTCTTGGCAGCCTCTTCCTTCTGGGTGCCCGCCGGGATCGCCAGCGACCAGGCCCAGAGCCAGTTCGCGCGCTTGTCCACGCCTTCCTTGTTCGGCGCGAGCGCGAAGCCCACCTTGTCGGCCACGGTCGAGTCCTGCGGGTTGGTCACGAAGGAAGCCGCCACGGTGGCGTCGATCCACATGCCGCACTTGCCCTGCTGGAACAGCGCGAGGTTCTCGTTGAACCCGTTGGACGAGGCGCCCGGAGGTCCGTATTTGTTCATCATGTCGAGATAGCGCGTCAGGGTCTCTTTCCACGGCGCGGTGTCGAATTGCGGGGTCCAGTTCTCGTCGAACCAGCGACCGCCCATCGAGTTGTCCATCGCGCTCAGGAAGGCTGCGTTCTCGCCCCAGCCGGCCTTGCCGCGCAGACAGATGCCGTAGACTTCGTTGTCCTTGTCGGTCATCGCCGCGGCGGCTTTCTCGATGTCGGACCAGGTCGGCTTCTCGGGCATTTCCATCCCGGCCTTTTCCATCAGGTCCTTGCGATACATCACGAAGGAGCTCTCGCCGTAGAAGGGCGCGGCATAGAGGTGATCGTCGACCGTCAGGCCCGAACGGATCTGCGGCAGCAGGTCGTTCACGTCATAGCTGTCGGGCATGCCGTCGAGCGGCACGAGCCAGCCCTGCTTGCCCCAGATCGGAACCTCGTAGGTGCCGATGGTCAGCACGTCGAACTGACCGCCCTTGGTTGCGATGTCGGTGGTGACCTTCTGGCGCAGGACGTTCTCTTCCAGCGTGACCCATTCGACTTTGATGTCGGGATGCTCGGCGTAGAAGTCGTCCATCAGGCCCTGCATGCGGACCATGTCGCCGTTGTTCACGGTTGCGACGGTGATGGTGGTCTCGGCAGCCGCGGCAGTTGCAAGCGCGCCAAGAGCACAGGCGCCCATGAGCGCCCGGATCGTGTAAGTCATAGATTTCCTCCCTTGAGTTTTGAGCATATGCCCAAACTGTGAGAAAATATTCACAAACACGACCTAAACTGTCAATCCAGAATTACTGCGATGTCTTGATTAATTGTTAACGCTGACAGTAACGCCTTGTTTCGGCGTCAGTCTTCCAACAGGGCCTGGGCCGTCGGCTCATCGGTCACGAGCCCGTTGAGAAGCCCGCCTGCAAGGGCTGCACGAATCGCGACCAGTTTCGATGGGCCGGCTGCGATGCCGATCACCGGGGCCTCGCGCTTGGGCTCGATCCGGAACGAGCCGAACCGCGCCGTGGTGGGGGTGGCGATGTAATTGCCCTGCGCATCGTAGAACGAGCCCACGAGCTCGCCCACGCCACCCGCGGCGCGCAATTCCTCCAGCTCGGCAAGGGTGACGAAGCCGTCCTTGTAGACCGGCGCGTCCTCGCCCAACTGACCGACGCCCACGAAGGTCGCATCTGCCGCCGCCGCAAGCCGCTGCACCGCCTGAACCGGCTTGAGCTTGTCGAACATCGCGCGTTCTTCCACCGTCTCCGAGATCACCGGCACCAGCATCGGGTAATGCGGCAGGCGCAGCTTGTCGGCCATGCGCATGATGACGTCGTAGAACGAGGCCGAGCCGTCGGGCGCGATGTTGCCGATCAGGGAGACGATCTTATGCGCGGTCGCGGGGCGCTGCATCACCTCGTTCACCATGGCCGAGAGCGAACGACCGGTACCGAAGGCGATCACCTGCGGCTCGGAGCGTGCGAGGATACGTTCGAGAAGCGTGGCGGCGAAGGCCGCAGTGGCCGCAGAGGGATCGCCCCGTTCGCCCAGCGAGGGCGCGACGCGTGCCGTCTGCAGGCCGAAGCGCCGGATCAGCGCCGCTTCCAGTTCCAGACAAGCCCCGATCTTGTGCTCGATGCGCACCCGCACCAGCCCCTCGGAGACCGCGCGGCTCACCAGCCGCTGCGCGCGCTGGCGCGATACGCCCAGTTCGGCGGCGATCTGGTCCTGCGTCATTCCGCCGACATAATAGAGCCATCCGGCCCGTGCCGCCTCGTCATCGCGCGAGGTTTCGGCGTCACTCATACGGTTCACGAATCTTTCTCCCTAGTCGGCTCATTCTGGAAGAACTCGGTGAAATGCGCAAATTCGCGATGCGGCTGCGCGTCCTCGGGCGGGGTCAGATCGCGCCCGGCCAGATGGCTGCCGCCGGTGAAGCGCCAGACTTCCATTCCTGCCGCAAGCCCGGCGCGGATGCCGTTGAGACTGTCCTCGACCACCAGCGCGCGGGCAGGGGTCACGCCCATCTTCTTGGCCGCATGGAGGAACAGATCGGGCGCGGGTTTGCCATGCGCGACCTCGCTTGCCGTGAACAACCGGTCGCCCACCAGCTTGCGCAGCCCCGCGATTTCCAGCGAGCGTTCCGCGCGCGGCTGGCTCGACGAAGTGGCCACGCACCACGGCACGTCCAACCTCTTCATCACATCGGCCACGCCCGGCATCACCTGCAACTCGCGCTCGAACGCGTCCAGAAGCCGCGCGCGATACTGCGCCTCGAATTCCTCCGGCAGATCGAGCCCGAATTCGTAGCGGATCTGCTTCATCACGGTGGGGTAGGAGCGTCCGAGGAAATGCCGTGCGACATAGTCGAGGTCGATCGACACCCGCAGCTTGGCCAGCTCGTCGATCAGCATCTGCGCCGAGATGATCTCGGAATCGATCAGCACCCCGTCGCAGTCGAAAATCACCAGCTCGGTCATGGTTCCTCCCCCTGTCCTTCGCGCAGCGATAGCGCGCGAAAGCAGGGATGGCCAGAGGTGGGAGGGGACGGTCAGGCTGCGGCGCCTTGCGCACCGATCCCGGTCACGCGCAGCACGATCGCGCCCGCGCCGAACAGGAAGATCGCCATCATGCCAAGCCAGCCGACCCAGGGGATCATGCAGATGAGCGCCCCGATCACCGCCCCGCCGAAGGCCGCGAGTGCGCATTCTCCATTGGTGACGGGATGGCCGCGCCCGATCAGATCATGCGCCCAGGCGCCGATGACCCAGATGCCCACGATATAGCCGCCGAAGCCCAGCACCAGCACCCCGAGCAGCGAGAACGGAATAAGCACGATGCCGATCACCGTCATCGCGAGCAGCAGGATCGAGCCGACCAGCGCGGAGAGCCCGATGAACCCCGCAAGTCCTGCGCGCAAAGGATGGGCGAGGCTGCGTTGGCGCATCCGGTCCATGAAGCCCGGTGCGAAGACGGCAAGAAGCGTGGCCACGATCCCGACCACGAGCACGCCGCCCAGCCAGTCGCGGGTCTCGATGAGGTAATTGCGCTCCGGGGCTACGCGCGACTTCGCCTGCTCGAACTCCTTCGCCTCATGGATGCTGACCTGATCGGCCGGGGCGACGCTGGCAGGCACGCTCACCTCGCCGGGCGTGTCGGTGTAGACTTGGACCTTGCCTGTGACCGTCGCGCCATCGCCCCAGGTGACGGTCTTTGTTCCCAGCACCAGATCGCCCGAGATCTCGGTGTCGATCTGTGCGTCGTCGGCGCCGATGATCACGCTGCCTGCGACCGGCGCCTCTAGCCGGACCTGCTGGCCCATCGCACGCAGGTTGCCCGAGATCGGCCCCTTGATGGTGAGCGCCTGACCCGCGAGCGTGGCCGCGCCCGCCACCGGGGCCGCGAGGTCAATATCCTGTCCCGCCGCGTAGAGATCACCGCCCACCTGCGCGCCGATCACGATATTCTGGCCCGCCAGATGCGCCGCGCCGGTGATCGGGCTGCCCAAGGTTACATGCTGACCGGCGGCGAAGAGGTCGTGGATGTCCTCGCCCGTCGCACTCACGGTGCGGCCCGCGAGATAGGCGTCTCCGCCGAAGCGCCAGTCTTGAGTTTCCTCAGCCGCCGCGACCGAGGCGGCCAGCGCGACAGCGAGGCAGGCGAGGGATTTGACGAGGAAATTGCGCGACATGACCGGGGCCCTCCAGCGAAATTGACGTTGGGGGAAGTATAGCGCCATTCGTTTGCGGCCCCGTGACATAGCTCAATGCGCGCGTAAGAATCTGCGATTTACGCATGTGAAAAGGGGCGCCCCTTTCGGAGCGCCCCTTCCCATTAGATCCCTGAAGCGGGAACGGCTGATTACATCATGCCGCCCATGCCGCCCATGCCGCCCATGTCGGGGGCACCGCCAGCGCCTTTCGGCTCCGGCTTCTCGGCGATCATCGCCTCGGTGGTGATCAGCAGGCCAGCAACCGAAGCCGCATCTTCGAGCGCGGTGCGGGTCACTTTCGCCGGGTCGATCACGCCGAACTCGAACATGTTGCCATATTCTTCGGTCTGCGCGTTGAAGCCGAAGTTCAGGTCGTCGCTTTCGCGGACCTTACCGGCCACGACAGCACCGTCCACACCGGCGTTCTCGGCGATCTGACGCAGCGGCGCTTCGAGAGCGCGCTTGACGATCGCGATACCGGCTTCCTGGTCGGAGTTCGCACCGGTGAGACCGGCGAGCACTTTCGCGCCCTGCACGAGGCTGACGCCACCGCCGACGACGATGCCTTCCTGAACGGCCGCACGGGTCGCGTTCAGAGCGTCGTCCACACGGTCCTTGCGCTCTTTCACTTCGACTTCGGTCATGCCGCCGACGCGGATGACAGCAACGCCACCGGCCAGTTTCGCGACGCGCTCTTGCAGCTTCTCGCGGTCGTAGTCCGAGGTGGTTTCCTCGATCTGGGTGCGGATCTGGCTGACGCGCGCTTCGATCTCGGCCTTGTCACCAGCGCCTTCGACGATGGTGGTGTCGTCCTTGGTGATGGTCACCTTCTTGGCGGTGCCCAGCATGTCCATGCCGACGTTCTCGAGCTTCATGCCGAGGTCTTCCGAGATCACCTGGCCGCCGGTCAGGACAGCGATGTCCTGCAGCATGGCCTTGCGGCGGTCGCCGAAGCCCGGTGCTTTCACGGCTGCGATCTTCAGGCCGCCGCGCAGCTTGTTGACCACGAGGGTCGCGAGCGCTTCGCCTTCGACGTCTTCACCGATGATGAGGAGCGGTTTCTGCGACTGGATGACCTGCTCGAGGAGCGGGACCATCGGCTGCAGCGACGAGAGTTTCTTCTCGTGGAGCAGGATGTAGCAGTCTTCGAGTTCCGCGACCATCTTGTCGGGGTTGGTCACGAAGTAGGGCGACAGGTAGCCACGGTCGAACTGCATGCCTTCGACGACTTCGACTTCGGTCTCCATGCCGCGGGCTTCTTCCACGGTGATGACGCCGTCATTGCCGACTTTCTGCATCGCGTTGGCGATCATCTTGCCGATGGCTTCTTCGCCGTTCGCCGAGATGGTGCCGACCTGAGCGACTTCGTCCGAGTCCTTGACCGGGCGAGCAGCGCTCTTGATCGCGTCGACGACTTTCGAGGTCGCGAGATCGATGCCGCGCTTGAGGTCCATCGGGTTCATGCCCGCGGCCACGGCTTTCAGGCCGTCCTTGACGATCGCCTGAGCGAGCACGGTGGCGGTGGTGGTGCCGTCGCCAGCCTCGTCATTGGTGCGCGAGGCGACTTCTTTCACCATTTGCGCGCCCATGTTCTCGAACTTGTCCGAAAGCTCGATCTCTTTGGCGACCGACACACCGTCTTTGGTGATGCGCGGCGAGCCGAACGACTTTTCGATCACGACGTTGCGGCCTTTCGGGCCCAGCGTGACCTTCACCGCGTCGGCGAGGATGTTGACGCCGTCGAGCATACGATCGCGGGCGTCGGTGGAGAATTTCACGTCCTTGGCTGCCATGTTTGTTGGCTCCTTGACTGAGTTGTTCTTGGGATATCAGGGGATCTCGGTAAGGGCAGGGCGCCTTACGAGATGATGCCCATGATGTCGCTTTCTTTCATGATGAGCAGCTCTTCGCCGTCGAGGGTCACTTCCGTGCCCGACCACTTGCCGAAGAGAACGCGGTCGCCAGCTTTGACGCCCGGTGCGATCAGCTCGCCCGATTCCTTGCGCGCGCCGTCACCCACTGCGACGACTTCACCCTCTGCGGGCTTTTCTTTCGCGCTGTCGGGGATGATCAGGCCACCCTTGGTTTTTTCTTCGCTCTCCACGCGCTTGACCAGCACACGGTCATGAAGCGGTTTGAATGCCATCTGGGTCACTCCCTAAAGGTTCCAGGTTCGAAAACTTTTAGCACTCGTCACTGGTGAGTGCTAACGATGGCGGAGTTAGTCATTGGGGCGGGCGGGTGTCAATAACCGGAGGGCGAATTTTTTGCGTCAATTCGAACGATCCGGGCGCGGCGATTTCGCCTCTATGCGGAATGCAGATCGCGTGGCACTCTCGCCGTTATGAAACTCGCCAAGCTCCTTCGGCCGCTGCTGGCCCCCGCGCTCTCGCTCTGCCTTGCACTGCCCGCTTGGGCGGAGTGTCGCGGCAAGAATATATTCGACGCGCTGCCCGCAGCCGAGCAGGAGGCGCTGACCGCCGAGGCCGATTCCGCGCCCTTCTCTCGCGGATTGCTGTTCTCTGCAACCAAAGGCGAGGAAAAGATCACGCTGGCTGGCACTTACCACCTTCCCGATCCGCGCCATGACAAGCTCGTCGGCACGCTCTCGAAGGCGCTCGACGATGCATCGCGGCTTCTGGTGGAGGCCGGTCCGGACGAGCAGGGCAAGCTGGAACATGCGATCAAGACCGACCCGACGCTGATGTTTTCTACCGGCAAGACGCTGCCGCAGATGATGTCGGAGCAGGACTGGAACATGACCAAGGCGGCGCTGGCCGCCCACGGGATGCCCGCCTTTCTCGCGGCCAAGATGCGGCCCGCTTTCGTCGCGATGACGCTCTCGCTTCCGCCGTGTGCGACGGCCGAGCTTGCGAAGGGGCAGGGAGGTCTGGACCTGCAGGTGATGACGAAGGCCGAGGCCGATGGCGTGCCGGTCGAGGCGCTCGAGCCGTGGGATACCGTCTTCAAGCTCTTCAACGGGATCACCGAGACCGAAGCGCTGGAGATGCTGCGCGCCGCGGTAATCGGCGCGCCCCTGGCCGACGATATGGGCGTGACGATGGGCGATCTCTATTTCCGGGGCGAGCCGCGCCTGATCTGGGAACTGGCGCGCTACCAGGCGGTCGCGGCGGGCATGGATGCCGACGAGGTCGAGCGTCAGATGAAGCTCTCCGAGGATCTTCTGATGGTCGCGCGAAACCAAAACTGGCTGCCTGAGATCGAGGCGGCAGCGAGCGATGGCCCGGTCGTCGTGGCGGTGGGCGCGCTGCATCTGTCCGGCGAAGAGGGGCTGTTGCGGCTGCTCGAAAAGGACGGCTGGACGATCAAGCGGCTGGATAGCTGATTAGTTGAAGCAGAGTGTTTCCGGGGTGCCCGTCCAGGGTTCGGGCTCGCCCCTTTCCGCATCGCCAGACCCCTAGGTGACAAGCCCAGACACAGCGCCTATAACCTGCGCCGACAGATGATTATCCGAGAGGATCTCCCCATGACGATCAAGGTTTTTGGCCATAAGGCTCCCGACACCGACTCCACCGGCTCGCCCATCGCCTGGGCGTGGTATCTCAATGATGTCAAAGGCACTCCGGCCAAGCCCTGCCTGCTGGGTGAGCCCAATACCGAGGCAGCTTTCGTCATCGAACATTGGGGTCTCGACAAGCCCGAGATCATCTCTGACGTGGAAGAAGGCGAGGACGTGGTCGTCGTCGACACCAACAACCCCGCCGAGCTGCCGAGCGGTATCAACGCGGCCAACGTCATCCAGATCATCGATCACCACAAGCTGACCGGCGGGATCGAGACCAAAGGGCCGATCGACATCACGATGCGCCCGCTCGCCTGCACCGCGACCATCCTCTACGATCTGATGGGCGACGACGTGGCGAAGGCCCCGCGCGGCATCAAGGGCGCGATGCTCAGCTGCATCCTGTCCGACACGCTGGAATTCCGCTCGCCCACCACCACCGATCACGACCGCGCCGTCTGTGACGCGCTGGCGAGCGATCTGGGCATCGACATGCACGAGCTGGCCGAGAAGATGTTCGAAGCGAAATCGGACGTCTCCGCCTTCACCGATGCGGAACTGCTGCGGATGGATTCCAAGGAATACCCGGTCGACGGCACGAGCTTCCGCGTCTCCGTACTGGAGACCACCGCGCCGAAGATGGTGCTGGACCGGAAGGCCTCGCTGATGGCCTCGATGGAACAGGTCGCGAAGGAAGACGGCGTCGATCAGGTGCTCCTGTTCGTGATCGACATCCTGAAGGAAGAGGCGACGCTGCTGGTGCCGAACGATCTGGTGAAGGGCGTGGCCGAGAAGAGCTTCGATGCCACGGTCGAGGGCGACACGGTCGTCCTGCCGGGCGTGATGAGCCGCAAGAAGCAGATCATCCCGTCGCTCAAGGTCTGAGCTTTTCGGGGATTGGAATTGGGGAAGGGGCGTCCGGTCGGGCGCCCCTTTTCGTTGGTCGGGAAGCAGGGTGCGCGCCGGTCCGTGGGATGGCGCAGCCTGAGTTTTGAACGAAGGCGGTTTATGCCTGCCAAGCCTCCCACAGCATGAACGTTGCGCGCGGGTGGCAATGCGCCAGCCCGTCGGGACGGACCGGCGCGCGCCCTGCGCCTGCGGCGCGTTCCGCGCGCCATCGCGAAGCGGGAGCATTTTGCTCTGGCGCGGGGCGACCAGCCCCGGGCCGCGCCCGACCCTCCCCCCGGGAGGGCGCATTGGCGATGTCGGCGCGGGCTCGAACGTCATTCGGGCTTTCGAGATAAATCGCCCGGCCACCCGCCGATCGAAGCGCCCACCCAAGGTTCGGGCGCTGCCCTCAACGCCTCACTCCTCCATCGTCCCGGTTTCAACGAAGCGCTGGTGCCAGCTCAGCGCCTCGCCCAGCAGGTTCGGGGCGTGATTGGCAAAGCTGCCTTTCTTCGCGCGCTCGAAATAGTCCCGCAGCATCGGGCGATAGGCGGGATGGGCGCAGGTCTCGATAATCGTCTCGGCGCGCTGCTTCGGAGACAGCCCCCGCAGATCGGCCAGACCCTGCTCGGTCACGATCACCTGCACGTCCTGCGCGATGTGATCGACATGGGCGGCCATCGGGACAATCGCGGAAATTTTGCCGCCCTTCGCCACCGAAGGCGTCATGAAGATCGAGACATAGCCGTTGCGCGCGAAGTCGCCCGAGCCGCCGATGCCATTCTGGATCTTCGAGCCCATCACATGGGTCGAGTTCACGTTGCCATAGATATCCGCCTCGATCAGCCCGTTCATCGCGATACATCCCAGACGGCGCACAAGCTCGGGGTGGTTCGAGATCTCCTGCGGGCGCAGGATCAGCTTGTCGCGGAAATAGGCGGCGTTGTCGTTGAAATACTGCGCCTTCTCGGGCGAGAGCGAGAACGCCGTGGCCGAGGCCATGCGCAGCTTGCCCGCCTCGATCATGTCGAGCATCCCGTCCTGAATGACCTCCGTGAAGGCGGTCATCTGGTCGAAGGGTGCCTCGATCAGCCCGGCCATCACGGCATTGGGCACATTGCCCACGCCGGATTGCAACGGCAGCAGCCCGCGCGGCAGGCGACCCTGTTTTACCTCGTTGCCCAAGAAGTCGAGGATATGACCGGCAATCGCTTCGGCCACCGCATCCGGCGGGCTGAAGGGCGCGTTGCGGTCAGGCGCGTCGGTCTCGACCACGGCCACGACTTTCTCGGGATCGACCTCGAAATAGGTCTGGCCGATCCGGTCGTCAGGCTTCACCAGCGGGATCGGCACGCGGTTCGGGGGCAGGGCGGTGCCGTAATAGATGTCGTGCATCCCCTCCAGCAGCGGCGATTGCCAGCGGTTCACTTCGAGGATGATCTTGTCGGCACAATCGAGCCAGGTCTTGTTGTTGCCGACCGAGCTCGAGGGGATCAGCTTGCCATCCTCGGTGATGCCGGAGATTTCGATCACCGCCGTATCCAGCTTGCCCATGAACCCCATCCACGCCATCGGCGCGACCTGGCTCAAGTGCATGTCGAAATATTTCATCTGACCCGCATTGATCCGCTCGCGCGCGATCGGGTCGGAATTGTAGGGCAGGCGGAATTCGATCCCGTCGGCCTTCGCCAGGGCACCGTCCAGCTCGGGGCCCGTCGAGGCGCCCGACCAGATCTTGACCTTGAAGGGGCGGCCCGCCGCGTGCTCGGCCTCGATCCGCGCAGCCAGCGCCATCGGCACCGCCTTGGGATAGCCCGAGCCGGTGAAGCCCGACATGCCGATGGTCGCGCCATTGTCGATCAGTTCTGCGGCATCTTCGGCCGACATGACCTTGGCGGCGAGCCCGGCATGGGCTTTGCGGATCGTATGGTTCATGGACAAGCGCCTCCTTCGCGACGGCGCGGAACGGGGCTCCTCTCTGCCCCGCATGGCCGCGCGACCTCGAGTTCCGCTGACGAGGAACGCGAGGTTGCGCGGGATGTCCATGTTTGGCAGATATGCGCCGAGTGCATAGCAACTGTCACGGGGCGCATGGCATATCGATCTCAACGCCAGTGGCGCAGAGATCAGGCTTCGGCAAAACCCATCGAAATCAGGGCATTGGCGAAATCGTCATTGGTGAAGGGCTTGATCAGCATCTTGCCTTCGGGAAAGCCGTCCATCATCACGGATTGTTCATCATATCCGGTCGAGTAGAGGATCGGCACCGCACGTTCGCGCAGTGCCTTGGCAGCCTCCAGCGAGGTTTCGTCGCCAAGATTGATGTCGAGCAGCGCCATCGAGATGTCATTGCCGCCAGCAATATGGAGCAATGCTTCTTCGACAGTGCCGAAGATGACCACATCGCGCGCGCCGAATTCGCTCAGCATCGCGGCCGCATCATAGGCCACGATCATCGCGTCTTCGAGCACCAGCGCGGTGCCGTCGATCCGAGGGGGGGAACAAAGAGTCACGAGGACCGCCTAGCCGCGAGGCGGGCACCGCTTACGCGGATCTCGCTTCGTTCGTGTTGGAAAATCCGGGGCATCAGCTTCCTGTCCTTGCAGATTACTGCATTTGGAGGGTGAGAGGGATCGTGGTCGATCCGACGTCAGTATAACGATTTAGGCTTCAGCCCGATTGTCGGTGCACTGAGAGGCCTCTTCAGCCTTCCTGCACCTCGTAATCTCCGGGGTCATTTAACTATGACATACTGCTGCAAAGCGTCTAGCTGGCATGAATCCCACAGGGCTGCCTGTTACACAAGCGATCGTGAACATGTGGGGCGCAGATAGTGAGGGAAATAAGGGGAAATAGGGAATCCACCCACGAAATTTGAAAGGAACCTGCCACGGTCCTCCGCGTTGCCTTATGACGTAAAAGTGAGCCAAGGCATGACACGCAACTTTAGAAATTGTCCCTTCGTCGATAATCCCGCCTTCATGGCGCCCGATGCGCACGAGGAAGCAATCGCCGAAGCCGCCCGCGCGGGCGAGCTACGGATGCCCGCAGGGCAGACCGTCGTGATGGAAGGCAACGAGCCGCAACGCTTCTTCACCTTGCTCGAGGGCCAGGCCATGCGCTACCGGATGCTGGAAGACGGGCGGCGCCAAGTGCTCAATTTCCTCTTTCCCGGCGATCTGATCGGCCTCGACGCCATCATGATGGGAATGGCCTCGCATACGACCGAGGCGCTGACCCCGGTAAAGCTCAGCGTTTTCGACCGTAAACAAGTGTGGGAGCTTTTCTCGAAGATGCCGCAGCGTGCGATGATGCTGACGTGGCAGGTCGCGCGCGAGGAGCATTTCCTGAGCGACGCACTGGTGACGGTGGGGCAGCGCTCGGCGCGCGAGGCGCTCGCATGGGCCTTCGTCACTCTCTTTGAGCGTGGATCGCAGACCGGGCTGGTGCGTGACGGCAAGATGCCGTTCCCGGTGCGGCAGCAGGATCTCGCGGATGCGCTCGGGCTATCGCTCGTTCACACTAACAAGACGCTTGCCCGTCTGCGGTCCGAAGGGCTGGTCAGATGGGCGCAGGGGATTCTCGAACTGCCCGATCTCGAAAGGCTCGCCGATATAGGAGTCGTCGAGCTCGGGGCCGGGCCACCGCGCTACTATTTATAGTCGCGCAGGAGAGTGGCGGAATTCCTCAGTAACGCTGCAGTCGCGCAGCGATTCCTAAAGCTTTTCACATAGGCGAAAAGCGTTTTTCCGCCGGGTGACGCCGAGGAACATCCGAAAAAATCTGCATCAATGTCCTATGACGTAGCGCGCTCAGCGCTTTCGCGGCAGATGCTGGTTTCTTCGCAGAAATCAACAAAACGGAACCGAGCAAGCTTGGAAAACCTGTCTCGAAAACCTGACCTCGCCTATCTGGCGGAGCTGTCCCAATCGCAACGCGCCATTCCCGCGGGAGCGGCGCTTTTGCCCGAGTCCACGCCATTGATCGTGCGGGTCGAGCGCGGGATCGCCATGCGCTATACGCTGCTCGAAGACGGGCGCAGGCAAGTCGAAGCGCTGGTCTATCCGGGCGATCTGTGCGGGCTGACGAGCGTGCTCTACGGTCCGGGGGCGAGCTATTACGAGGCGCTCACGCCGATGATGCTGTCGAGCTTCGATCCGGCCGATCTGCATCAGCCTCTGCCAGATGGTCCCGACCGCACCACGACGCTCGTGTGGCTGATGACGCGCGAACTGACGCGGCTGTCGGGCTGGCTGGCCTCGGTGGGGCAGCGCAACGCCAATGAGGGGATCGCGTGGTTCGTGATGCACGCATGGGAGCGTGCCGAGGCGGTCGGGCTGATCGAGAAGGACAGCGCGCCGTTCCCCTTCGCCCAGCAGGTCGTGGCGGACTCGCTCGGGCTGTCGCTGGTGCATACGAACAAGACGATCCGCCGCCTGCGCGATCAGGGCCTGTTCAGGATCGCCGGCGGGCGTGTGCGGATCTCGTCGCTCCCGGCGCTGCGCCGGGCCGCGGCGCTCTGACCGTTCCCTTCCGGTAATCCTCTCTGACAGCGCGCCGCGGGGTTTCCGCGGCGTTGGTTTGTCATGCGCCGGGGGAGGGCGCTGCCCGTTACCGTCAACGCGGGGCGAGGCGGGAGTCTGAGCGGATAGCACCCCTCACGCACCGAGTGACCTCAAGCGTCCGTGATCGGCTAAGTTGCTCATTTTGCTCACGGATCGCTCACTGCTCCATCACAAGCGCGAGAGAAGGGCCCGTTTACCCCTGTATTCGGGCGCGCCCGTTCAAGACCAACCCCCTTTATTTATTGGTTATTTTTTCGTGCGTCGCAGGTGTGTGATGACATTTGTGCATGATTTTCAGTCGGTTACGCCCGTTCCTGCGACAATTTGTCAACACCGATTGACCTCGCGGGCGCTGCCCTAGAGTGGGAGGCATCGCGCGGGACGGGAGCCCTCGCGGCCTCCCCCGAGAGACCCCTATGCCCCCGCGCCAAGAAGAGGGAATAGGAAAGGTATTTCCGTGTTGTTTGAAAAAATCTACAAGCGGCCCAGCCGCCTCGCTGCCCCGGTCCTGTTGACCGTTGCGGCTGCATGGCTGTCAGGTTGCGCGGAGAACGGGGTGATGACCCCGCTCGGCCCGGTGGCGGCCGGAGAACGCGCTCACCTGATCAGCTTCTTTCTTTGGATGCTGCCCATTTCCCTGCCGATCCTGATCGGCACGCCGTGGATCGCGATGCGCTATCGCCGTCAGGGTGGGAAAGGCAAATATGACCCGACCTGGTCGCACTCGGTTGCCGCCGAAGTCGTGATCTGGGGCGGTGCCACGCTCACCTTCCTCATCGTCGGCTGGCTCACCTGGGGCCACGTGATGGGCGAAGACCCCTACAAGGCAACGGGCAAAGAGCCGATGCATGTGAAGGTCATCGGGTCCGAATGGAAATGGATGTTCATCTATCCCGGCAAGGTCGCCGCCGTGAACCGGTTGGTCCTGCCCGAGAACACCCCCGTCGAGTTCGACATCACCGCCACCGGCGCGATGCAGAGCTTCTGGATCCCGCGTCTTGCCGGCCAGATCTACGCAATGCCCGGCATGGGCACGAAGATGAATCTGACCACCTCGGAAGATCCGTCGCAGACCTATGGCTTCAACAGCCAGTTCAACGGCGCGGCTTTCCCGCTCAACAAGTTTGAGGTCGACGTGGTGAGCCAGGAGCAGTTCGACGCGTTCCTGCAAGAGCCCAAGCACCCCTTCGCCCAGCTCGAAAAAGCTTTCAAGAAGACCGCGACCTGGTCGGGGCCTGAGCTCTTCGAGCCGCCGGAGAAAGGCTACTGGGGCAAAGTAATGATGAACCCTGACATGCTGTCCGATGGCGGTGCAGCGATCCTGCCCGATCACGCGCCCGAGCAGAAGAAGATCGACGACGCGATCCGCGAAGAGCTGCATGTCTCGCAAAACCAACATCAAGGGGACGCTCAATGAGTATTCTTGGTAGTCTCGATTGGAACGATATCTTCATCGTTCCCTTCTTCACGGATCCGTCTCTGTCCACCGGGATCGCAGCAGGCGCGGGCGGCATCGTCGTCCTCGGCGCGCTCGCGGTCATGGTTCTGCTGACCGTCAAAGGTTGGTGGAAGCCCCTCTGGTCGAACTGGATCACCACGCTCGATCACAAGAAGATCGGTGTGATCTATATCGTTCTGGCCCTGATCATGCTGATCCGCGGCGTCCTCGAGGCGGTCGTGATGCGCGCCCAGCAGGTCTCGCCCGCACCGGGCTTCCTGTCGGTCGAACACCACGCCGAGCTGTTCTCGACCCACGGCACGATCATGATCTTCTTCGTGGCGATGCCTTTCCTGACCGGCGTCATCAACGTCGTCATGCCGCTCCAGATCGGTGCGCGCGACATGGAGTTCCCCTTCATGAACGCGGTCTCGCTCTGGCTGTCGATCGGCGGTGCGGCACTCGTGATGGCCTCGCTCGTCGTCGGTCACTTCGAGACCGGCGGTTGGACCGCTTACCCGCCCTATACGGGTATCAAGCTGTCGCCGAACGAGGGCGTGGATTACTGGATCTGGTCGCTGGGCCTGACTTCGGTGGGTTCGACGCTTTCGGGCATCAACTTCCTCGTGACGATCTACAAGCAGCGTGCCCCCGGCATGAAGCTGTTCGACATGTCGATCTTCGCCTGGGCGACGCTCTGCACGGCGATCCTGATGATCTTCGCGATGATGCCGCTGACCGTGGCCTCGTTGATGCTGGCGCTTGACCGTCAGGCGGGCTTCCACTTCTTCACCGCCACCCAAGGCGGGAACATGATGAACTTCGCCAACATGTTCTGGCTGTTCGGTCACCCGGAAGTCTACATCCTGATCCTGCCGGCCTTCGGCGTGTTCTCGGAAGTCATCCCGACCTTCTCGGGCAAGAAGATCTACGGCTACACCTCGCTCGTCTGGGCCACCATTGCCATCGCAGTGCTGTCCTTCACCGTCTGGGTGCACCACTTCTTCACCATGGGTCAGACCGCCCACCTCAACGCCATCTTCGGCATCGCGACGATGACGATCGGTGTGCCGACGGGTGTTAAGGTCTTCAACTGGATGCTGACCATGTGGCGCGGCAAGCTGCGGTTCTCGACCGCGATGCTGTTCTCCACCGGCTTCATCTTCACCTTCGTAATCGGCGGGATCACGGGCGTCATGCTCGCCAACCCGACGATCGACTTCGCGACCCACAACTCGCTGTTCCTGGTGGCGCACTTCCACAACATGCTCATCCCGGGCCTGCTGTTCGGTATGTTCGCGGCCGTGAACTACTGGTTCCCGCTCTGCTTCGGCTTCCGCCTGGACGAGAAATGGGGCCGTCGCAGCTTCTGGCTGTGGATGATCGGCTTCTACGGGGCCTTCATGCCGCTCTATGCGATCGGTCTGATGGGCGCACCGCGCCGCATGGCCTTCTTCACCGAGCCGGCCTACTTCCCGTGGCTGGTGATCGCGATGCTCGGCGCGCTGTGCGTGCTGGCGGGTCTGACCGCGCAGATCATTCAGGTCTGGGTCTCGGTCAAGAACCGTGAGAGCCTGATGGTGCCGGCGGGCGATCCCTGGGACGGTCGTGGTATCGAATGGTCGCTGGGCTGCCCGGTGCCGGAATACGACTTCTCCACCATCCCGGCGATGACCTCGCGCGAGCCGTGGGTCGATGCGAAGGAAGCGGGCAAGCGGGTCATGGATCCGACCGAGTTCGTCGACATCCACCTGCCGAAACCGACCGGCATGCCGTTCCTGGTGGGCCTCGTCGCGACCCTCTTCGCGTTCGCCATGATCTTCCAGATGTGGCTGATCGCTGCGGTGGGCTTCGTGGCCATGTGGGTGCTGGTGCTGATCCGCTCCTACGACACCGACTGGGAAGAAACCGTCACCGCGGAAGAACTGCGTGAGGGCTATGAAGCCCACAAGCGCCTCGTCGAAACCACGCCGCAAATCCGGCTCGACGATGAGTTCACCACCAAGAACCGCGGCCTGATCATGGAGACGCAGGTATGAGTGCAACTATGAGCAACACGGGGGCAGCGCACGCTGCCTCCCACGATCACGGTCATCACGACAAGACGGGCACGGTGATCTTCGGCTTCTGGATCTTCCTGATGTCGGACCTCATCGCCTTCTCGCTGATGATCGCCAACTACGCCGATGCCGAATGGCACGGCATCGCGAACGGGCCGAGCCCTCATGAGCTGTTCAGCCTCGGCCTGCCGACCATCGAGACGATGGCGCTGCTGATCTCCACCTTCACCTTCGGCATCTGCACGCTGGGGATGAAATACGGCGCGTCGATGAAGCGCACGGTGGGCTGGCTCGTCGTGACGCTGGCGCTTGGCGCGATCTTCCTCGGGATCGAACTCTACGAATTCCACGAGTTCTGGACCGAGGGCAACACGCCTCAAGTGTCGGGCTTCCTGACCGCCTATTACTCGCTGGTGGGGCTGCACGGTCTGCACGTCACCTCGGGTATCATCTGGGGCATCCTGCTGATGGTTCAGATGAAGACCTTCGGGATGAACGACCTGATCAAGTCGCGTCTCGTGCGTCTGGGCCTGTTCTGGCACATGCTGGACATCGTCTGGATCGCGCTCTTCACGAAAGTCTACCTGATGGGGGTGCTGTGATGGATTATATCAACTCCGACGTCGGCATGGACTCGGCTGAGTACAAGCACGACATGGCGCGCTATGTCTGGGGCTTCGCGCTCTCGGTGGTCCTGACGCTCGCAGGCGTCGTGATCGTCGCGGGGGGCGTGTTCTCGACGGGCCTCGCATGGTCCATCGTGGGCATCCTCGGCATCGCGCAGCTGATCATCCAGTTCTGGGCCTTCATGCACCTCGACTTCTCGAAAGAGGCGCGTCCGGACCTGTATCTGGTGCTCTTCACCTTCCTGCTCATCATCCTGATGGCTGCGGGCACCGTCTGGGTGCTGGCCGATCTGGCAAGCCGGATGGGTATGGGCGCCGGCAGCATGTAAGCCGAGGGGCAGGGGCCTCCGGGCCTCGCTCCGCCAAGCAAAAGAGAACGCGGGCAGCGCAAACTGCCCGCGTTTTTTCATGTCCGCATGACAGGGGCGATTACATCGGGAAAAGGTGATAGCCCTGGCTTTCCAGCACGGGCACGGCGGCCAGAGCCGAGAGCGCCACATCGACATTCGGCCCGACCTGATCCTCGGTGAAGCCGTGATCGGCCAGTGCCTGCCCGCAGACATAGAGCGTGACGCCGGCATCCGCGAGTTCCTGCTTCAGCTTGGTGTCGGGGTCGTCCTTGCCGAACTTGTCCTCATACGCCTCGGGCGAGAGCGCGAGCGAGGTCGCCGCGCCATGCAGCACCACCGCGAATTTGCGATGTTCCTTGTCGACGCCCGCATGGCCGTAGACGTTCACCGCGCGCGCGACATGCCACAGCGCCGCGTTCACGCCGCCGTCCATCGTCTCGCCCATTCCGACATCGAAGACGATCTTCCAGTCCTTGTTCGGATCGGGGCTGAGCGCGCCATCGGGCACCGGGTGCATCTTGCCGTAGTCCTTCACGACCGGGTTGATCCATTCGGTTTTCGAGTCGTCGTTGCTCGAGGAGGCGGCGAAAGCCGCGCCCGAGCCGAGGGCAAGGGCGAGGGCGGCGGGAAGAACGAAGCGGGGTGCGCGCTGCATGAAACTCTCCTTTGAAATCGCTTTGAGGGCCGGGACCGGGGATGTCCGCGCCCGGTGAGGCTCAGCGCGGGGCGCAGCGCTTCGTTCCTCGCCGCACCGCTCACGGCAGATCAGGGCTGCGTGATGCGCGCCGCGCCTCCAATCGCCCCAATTCGATGCGACAGTAAGTCACGCAAAACTCACGAAATGTCGCATCCCCGTGATCGACGCGATCGCGCTAAGCAATGTGAGTAACCAGTAGTGAGCCAGTCGGAGCATCGATGACACAGAGTGCATTGCGGATCACGGCATTCGTCTCAGCCGTGATTTTGGGCCAGCTTCCCGCCTACGCGCAGGACGCGCCCCCGGAGGAGACGCCCGCAATCGGCGCGCAATCGACGCCCGTCGCGCAAGGGGCCTCGAAGGCCGCCCATATGAGCGATCCGGTGAAAGAGCTCACTGCCGACCACTCGAAATTCGATCAGCTCAAGGGGCCGTTCGCGTCGGGCTCCGAGGTGACGGAAGCCTGTCTGTCGTGCCATACTGAGGCCTCCAATCAGGTGATGCATTCGGTCCACTGGACCTGGGAATACCAAAACGAGGCCACGGGCCAGACGCTCGGCAAAGCGCATGAGATGAACGCGTTTTGCGGCAATGTCGCCTCGAACGAGGTGCGCTGCACCTCGTGCCACACGGGCTATGGCTGGACGGACGTGCGTGAGCCGATGCCCGACGATCCGACCAAGGTCGACTGCCTCGTCTGTCACGACAAATCCGGCCAATATACCAAACAGGATAACCTCGCGGGCGAGCCGCCGCTGGAACCGGTGGCCGCAGGCGCGAAGACGATCACCGGTGCCGCCGCCTGGCCCGTCGATCTGGCCGAGGCCGCGCAATCGGTGGGCGCACCGCCCGGACGCGACAATTGCGGCAACTGCCATTTCTATGGCGGTGGCGGCGATAACGTGAAGCATGGCGATCTCAGCTCGGCGCTGTTCAACCCGTCGCGCGACGTCGATGTCCATATGTCGCCCGACGGTCAGAACTTCACCTGCGAGACCTGCCACGTCTCGGACAAGCACGTCTTCGAGGGCTCGCGCTACGAGACCGACGTGATCGACCCGCATCCCGATCGCATGGCGGGCTCGGCGCATGATGCGGCCGCCTGTCAGTCGTGCCACACCGACAGCCCGCATGAAGGGCCGAACCCGCTGATCGCGGCGAAGCTCAACGATCACACCGACACGTTGGCCTGCCAGACCTGCCACATCCCCAGCTTCGCGCGGGGCGGGGTGGCCACAAAGACCGTCTGGGACTGGTCCACGGCGGGCAAGCTCGACGAGAACGGCAAGCCGATTACCGAAGAGGGCTTCACCCAATCCGATGGCAAGCACCTGCACACCTACATGTCGAAGAAGGGCGATTTCGAATGGAGCGAGAACGTCACGCCCTATTACGCCTGGTCCAACGGCGAGATGACCTTCACCCTGCCGGAGGAAGAGATCGACCCGACGCAGGTGGTCGAGATCAACAAGATAGGCGGCAATCCCGGTCAGCCCGACAGCCGCATCTTCCCCTTCAAGCGGATGGTCGGCACGCAGGCCTATGACGTACAGCGCAATGTGCTGGCCTATAACAACGTCTATGGCCCCGGCAACGGCACCGCGCTCTGGTCCTATTACGACTGGGAGAAAACGCTCAAGGCGGGCATGGACTATGCCGGTGTGGAGTATTCGGGCGAGTTCGATTTCGTCCATACCTACATGTACTGGCCGATCACCCATATGGTCGCGCCCGCAGACGATGCGCTGCAATGCGAAAGCTGCCACACGCAGGGCGGCCGGATGGCCGATCTGGCGGGGATCTACGTTCCCGGATCGGAAATCAATCTCGGCGGCAAGCTGGGGCTCGCGATGTTCCTGATGGCGCTTCTGGGAGCCTTGGGCCATGGCGCGCTGCGCCTGATCAACCGCGGCAAGAAGAATGGAGGCCACCATGGCTGAGCATTGCGTAAAGGTTTATTCGCGCTTCAACCGGCTCTGGCACTGGAGCCAGGTTGGCTCGATCATGCTGCTGTTCTTCACCGGCGCACGGCTTCTGGGGCTGCATCCGATCCTGCCTTTCGGGGCGGCGGTGCTGATCCATACGGTCGTCGCGCTGGCGCTCCTGCTGCTCTGGGCCTTCGCGACCTTCTGGCTGTTCACCACGGGCGGCTACAAGCAGTTCATCCCGCGCATGCAGGGCATGTGGGAGGTTAGCCGCTTCTACGCCTATGGCGTCTTCAAGGGCGAGGAGCATCCTTACGTGAAAAGCTACGAGCGGCGGCACAACCCGCTGCAGGCGGCGGCCTATTTCGCGCTCAAGATGATGCTCTTCCCGGCGATCTGGATCTCGGGGCTGGCCTATCTCAGCTACGGCTTCTGGGATCACCTCGACGGCGGCTCGTTCTGGCTGGAGATCATCGCGAATTTCCACGTCCTCGCGGCTTTCGCCATTGCGAGCTTCGTGGTGGTCCATGTCTACCTGCTCACCATCGGCCACGGCTTCCGCCAGCATGTGCGCCCCATGGTTTCGGGCTATGAGAAGGTCGATCTGACCCCCGAGGCAGAGGCCTATTTCCGCCAACAGGGTCGCGTGCTCGACTGAGCATCGCTACGCACGACCGATCAAGGGCCCCCATGCGGGGCCTTTTTCTGTCTCCGGCTTGGGGCAGCCCCCGGCAGGGCAGGCAAAGAAAAACGCCGCTCGGGAAAGCGGCGTTCGGGTCGGTCTGGCGAGGTGCGCGGGGCTCAGGAGCCCCAGTGCCGCACCGGGCCGCAATCCATGTGCACGAAGTTCGAGCGCGAGTATTTGCCAACGCCGCCGGCGTGGCAGGCGGCGGCCGCCTTGTACATCTGGCTGACCGAGCGCGACTTCAGCCGCAGGTCCATCGCCAGACCCTGCATGTGCAGCGAGTTCTTCGCGACGCCTTTCGAGCGGGAGCGCAGCATGGCGTTGGTCTTCGGCGAGCGGTAGCCCGACAGCAGCATGTAGGGTTCGCGCGAATCCATCAGGTTATGCGCTGCCGCCGCGATATCCACGGTGCGCGCGTCGATGTTTTTCAGCTGGTTGGTGCGCCAGTCGCGGGCGAAGTAGGTGATTTCCTTCAGCGCGTCGGGGATATACTCGCCTTCGATCCAGTAAACGGTGTCGAGCGTCTCGCCGGTACGACCGTTATACATCTTGATCCGTCGGATGTCCCCAGCGCCCTTGAGTAGACCGAAAGCGTTACTCATGGTGGGGGCTGCCGTCACCATGGTCGCAGCAAATGCGCCCAGAAGGCCGCGCCGGGAAATCGTCGTCATAGCAAGTTCCTGTGTTCGCCTGTCTCTCGAATTTCCCGCCCTGTTTCGGGCGGTTGAGGGATGGTAGACCCAAACTTCTTACTCCTTATGGCATAGACAGATTAATCGATAAAGAACGGAACTGATGCATCTTTGCCATGTTGGGGTATGTCGGCAAAATTTCGCCTGCCGGTAGTAAAAATACGCTCACGTCCTTGTGGGAGCGGTGTGCGTGCGGGGTGAGAGGCGGCGGAAAGGCGCTGTTGCGCCCCTGCATCGTTCCGCGCGGGTCGGCTCACTTCGTTGCGCGCAGGCAACGCTTCGCTGGACAGATGCAGGTAAGTTTGGAACATCTGGAACGATGGGACCGGGCAGAGGTTTAGACGCTATGACGCGCAATTTCCGTAAGATAGGGCTGGCCTTCGCGCTAGCTACGCTCGCCGCCGGCGCTCAGGCGCAAGGCACTGCCCAGATTGCTGCCCAAGGGGCCATGTCGCCATTGGCGGGGGTCGAGCTTTCGGGCTTCACTCAGGCCGTGGCCGAGGCTGCCGCTGATAATCCCGCTCTGGCCGCCTTCTATGCCGCCCGCGATTACCGTCCGATCTGGACCGCCGCCGAGGATGCGGGCCGCCGCGCGGCTTTCATGCGCGCGCTCGATCTGTCGGCGATGCAGGGGTTGCCCACGGCGCATTACGACCCCGAGGGGCTGCGTGTCGCCTTCGCCGCCGTCCAGTCCGAGCGTCAGCGCGGTCTGCTCGAAGTGAAGATGAGCCAGATTTTCCTGGATTACGCCCATGACCTGTCGCATGGCGTGCTCGACCCGCATAGCGTCATCTCCGATATCAAGCGCGAACCCAAACGCGCCGATCCCGAAGCCCGGATCACGGCTTTTGCGGCCTCGACCAACCCGGCGCTGTTCCTGCGCGATTTGGCTCCGCAGATGCCGCAATATGCGCAGCTCGTGAAAGCGCGTCTCGATCTGGAGCATCAGATCGAAGCGGGCGGCTGGGGGCCGACGGTGCCCGGCACCAAGCTCGAGCCCGGCGATAGCGGGCCGGATGTCGTGGCGCTGCGCGACCGGTTGCAGCGGATGGGCTATCTGGGCCGCTCTGCCAGCGCGACCTATGACGCCGAGATGCAAAAGGCGGTGCAGGCCTATCAGACCGATCAGGGGCTCGCGACCGATGGCGTCGCAGGGCCGAGCACGCTGGGCGAGATCAACAAGAGCCCCGAGGCGCGGATGAAAGCCATCCTCGTCGCGATGGAGCGTCTGCGCTGGATGAACGGCATCGATTTCTCGGGCCGCTACGTCTGGGTCAACATCACCGATTTCTCGGTCCGCGTAGTCGACAATGGCAAGACCACGTTCCGCTCGGTGACGGTGGTCGGGCAGAACAGCTCGGACCGCCGCACGCCGGAGTTTTCCGACGAGATGGAGCGGATGGTCATCAACCCGGCCTGGCATGTGCCGCGCTCGATCGTGACCAAGGAATACCTGCCGCAGATGAAGCGCAATCCGAACGCGGCGAGCCAGCTGCAGTTGATCGACAGCCGGGGCCGCGTCGTGCCGCGCTCTGCGGTGAATTTCGCCGCCTATAACGCGAGCAACTTCCCCTTCGCAATGAAGCAGCCGCCGTCGAACCGCAACGCGCTGGGGCTGGTGAAATTCCTGTTCCCGAACCGCTGGAACATCTACCTGCACGACACGCCCTCGAAATCGCTCTTCAAGAAAGAGACGCGGGCGTTCAGCCATGGCTGCGTGCGCGTCGGCGACCCCTTTGATCTGGCCTACACGCTGCTGGGCGCGCAAAGCTCCGACCCGGAAGCTGAGTTCAAGCGCATCCTCAATTCGGGGCGCGAAACCGTTGTGCCGCTGGAAAAGCACGTCCCGGTCCATCTGACTTACTTCACCGCCTGGCCCACCGCGTCGGGGCAAGTCGAGTATCGCCGCGACGTCTATGGGCGTGACGCGATCCTCTTTAACGCCTTGCAAAAGGCCGGGGTGGAATTGGGCACGCAGGACAGCTAAATCTCTGGCAAAGGGGGCGGTTAAGCGCGCCCCCAAACGACCATGAGAGGATCGGCCATGTCCCAGACAATCGAGCATATCGCGCAGGCGCTTAACGCCCGCGCCGAAGGCGACCTGTCGATCGAGGTGACCGGCGCGTCCGAGCCTGCGACGGCGGAACCCGATCAGATCGCCCTCGCGATGAGCGAGAAATACGCCGAAGGACTGCGCGAGGGTAAGGCCCGCGCGGCGCTTCTGTGGGAAGGTGCCGACTGGCGCGCGCTCGGGCTGGAGGCGGCGGTCTTCGTGACCCGCCCGCGTCTCGCCATGGCGGGGCTGTCGAAAGCCTTCGATCCCGGCCCCAATGTCGAGCCCGGCATCCACCCGACCTGTGTGATCGACCCGACCGCCATCATTGGCAAGGATGCCGCCATCGGCCCCTTCACCGTGATCGGCAAGGAGGCGAAGATCGGCCCGAACGCGCGGATCGTGGGGCAGGTGACCATCGCGGAGGGCGCGCAGATCGGCTCTGATGCGCTGATCTATCCCGGTGCGCGGATCGGCGCGCGGGTTCTGATCGGCGATCGTCTGGTCTGTCAGCCCGGCGCAGTGATCGGCTCGGACGGGTTCTCCTTCGTCACGCCTGATCCTTCGGGTGTCGAGGAAATCCGCCACACGCTGGAGCAGCGCGAGGAGATCACCGAGCAGAAATGGTCCCGCATCCATTCGCTCGGCACGGTCGAGATCGGAGACGATGTCGAGATCGGCGCCAATGCCTGTATCGATCGCGGCACGGTGCGCGCGACTGCGATCGGTTCGGGCAGCAAGCTCGATAACATGGTCCATATCGGTCACAACGTGCAGGTGGGCGAGGATTGCCTGCTCTGCGGTCAGGTCGGTATCGCGGGCTCGACTCGGATCGGGCACCGCGTGGTGCTGGCAGGGCAATGCGGCGTCTCGGACAACATCACCGTGGGCGATGACGTCATCGCGGCGGGCGGCACCAATATCTATACCAACGTTCCCAAAGGCCGTACGATCTGGGGGAGCCCGGCGGTGAAGATGGAAACGCAGCTCGAGATCAACAAATCTGTCCGCAGATTGCCGAGATTGTTTGCGCAAATCGCCGAGCTTCGAGAAACTGTTACGAAACTCACGCAAAAAGGCGGCACGGAGTAACCCCAGATATGAGGCCAGACGTGCAAGACCAGGTTTTCTCGATCATCGCCCGCGAAGCCCTTCGCGAGCCCTCCGAACTTTCGCCCGAGATGACGCTCGACGAGTTGGGGCTCGATAGCCTCGGCCTCGTCGAAGTGATCTTCGCCATCGAAGAAGCCTTCGACGTCTCGGTGCCGTTCAACGCCAACGAGCCCGCCGCCTCGCAATTCGACATGTCTTCGGTCGGCGCGATCGTGGGCGCGGTGGAGCGTCTCGTCTCGGGCGGCAAGCCTTCGACCGCCGTCGCCTGATGCGGCGCGTCGTCATCACGGGCGCGGGCACGATCAACGCGCTCGGCGAGGGCGTTGCGGCAACCAAGGCGGCCATGGCAGAGGGGCGCAGCGGCATCGGCCCGCTCAGCTTCCAGGATGTAGAGCGGCTGAGCATACGCATCGGCGGTCAGATCCGCGGCTATGACGCGTCGGACCGCTTCACCTCGGCGCAGCTCGCGCAATACGATCCCTTCACCCAATACGCGCTGATCTCCGGCGCGGAGGCGATGGCGCAGGCGGGGCTGGAGGCAGCCCCCGATCCCGCCCGCTGGGGCTGCATCATCGGGTCCGCAGGCGGCGGGCATACGACCGCGAATAACGCCTATCGCGCTGTCTTTGCGGATCAAAAGAACCGCGTGCATCCGCTGACGGTGCCGAAGCTGATGGCCAATGCCGCGCCCTCGCATCTCTCGATCCGCTACGGGCTTCAGGGGCCGAGCTTTGCCGTCGCCACCGCCTGCGCCAGCTCCAACCACGCCATCGGCCTCGCGTTCCAGATGGTGCGTTCGGGCATGGCCGAGGGGATGCTCGCGGGTGGCTCTGAGGCGATGCTCAATTTCGGCGGGCTGAAAGCGTGGGAAGGGCTGCGCGTGATGTCGCCCGATGGCTGCCGCCCGTTCTCGGCGGATCGCAACGGCATGGTGCAGGGCGAGGGCGCGGGCGTCTTCGTGATCGAGACGCTGGAGAGCGCCGAGGCGCGTGGCGCGCAGCCCTTGGCCGAGATTGCGGGCTTCGCGATGAATTCCGATGCGAGCGATATCGTGATGCCGTCGCTCGACGGGGCCTCCGCAGCGATCACCGGCGCGTTGAGCGATGCGGGTATGGCGCCAGAAGAGGTCGGCTATATCAACGCCCACGGCACCGGCACGGCAGCCAATGACCGGATCGAGACCGCCGCGATCCGCGCGGCGTTGGGCAAGGCGGCCGATCACGTCGCGGTCTCTTCGACCAAGGCGCTGCACGGCCACTGCATCGGCGGTACCGGCGCGGTGGAGCTGATCGCCTGCCTGATGGCGCTTGGCGATGGGGTGATCGCGCCGACGGCGAATTACGCCACCCCCGATCCCGACTGCGATCTGGATTATGTGCCCAATACGGCCCGCAAGGCACAGGTCGGCGCGGCACTCTCGAATGCCTTCGCTTTCGGAGGGCTTAACGCGGTCGTGGCCCTGCGCGCGATATGAAAACGCCGCGCCCGGATGGGGCGCGGCGTATTTGATTTCAAACGGTTACGAGCCGAAGCTCACCAATCCAGCTTACTGCTGAACACCGTTTTCCTTGTTGGTTTTCACGGTCTCGTCAAAGGCTTTGGTGAAGCCGCTGAGCGAGATATCCGCTTTGACCTTTTGCTGCGGGTTGGCCAGCGGCGTGATTGTGATCGTCGCCTTGCTGCCCTTCTTGAGCGACTCGAGTTCGGCCTTGCCGACGCCGAAGCGCGCGAAGCAACCCATCATGCGCGGGTCGCAGAAGGAATAGGGGTAGACCATTGCCTTGCCGCCATCGACCTGCATCACGAGGTTCTGCGACAGCAGGGTCTGCATCGGCACCATCACGGTCAGTCCGGCTGCGGCCTGGCTGCCATCGGGCAGGCCGATCACCGAGATGTCGGCCACGTTGCCGCCATTCTGGTCCTTGATCACCTGATACATCTGGCAGGGATCCTTGCCGTCGGGCGACTTGGCGCATTGCAGCTGCCAGTCTTCGTAGGTGGCCTTGATGTAGGTCTGCGGCTCCTGCGGCTTCTGGGCCTGCTGATCGGCGCCGGGCATCGTCGGCGTGGCGTCAGCACCGTTCGCGGTGGCGTCGGGTGCCTGATCGGTGCTGGTCGCGTCTGCGCCCGCATCCGCCGCCGGGGTCGCCGCGCCATCGGTGGTCGCGCCTGCGGTCGCATCCGCCGAGGGGGTCGTGGTCGTGTCGCTCGAGGTGGTATCTTGCGCCCACGCCCCGCTTGCAAGGCCGAGGGCCAGAGCGAGGGCGAGCGGTTTCGTCAGTTGAGACATATTACTCTTCTCCTGAAACGTATTGGGCGAAGGCTTAACACGGGGCTGCGCCCCTGTCAGTCGCGAATTCCGCAGCGGCGCTCACGGATCGGCGGCAAACTGCCACAGTTTCGTGAGCGGCTCGACGGCCTGCATCGGCGCTGGCGCAGGCGAGGGATTTCGCCGAAAGAGCGGGGAGATTCCGCCGCGTCTCGCGCGGGCTGGATCGGCTATTCCGGGGGGAGTGAACGCTGGGCTTTCCAAGCGAAAGGGGCCCATTCAGGACCCCTTCCTTTTCCCCCTGTCGGACTGGCCGACTTCGTCATTGCCGGTACGCTAGGCCGTAATTTTTCACAGGTCAACAGGCAAAGTTGAGGAAGTGTGACAGGCGGTGAGGCGATGAACTCCGGAACGCAATCCCTTGGCACAGAAGAAAAAGACCGCGCCAAGCGTGGCGCGGCCAGTTCAACAGGGAGGAAGCGCCCCCATCCGCGCAAAAGCGCACTCCAGGGGCAGGATCACACTGGCGCAAAAGGGTTAAGGTAGTATTGTCGGAGCCGAAATTTGTTTGGCGAGGGCAAGATGACCGGTGTTCTGACCGAAGAGGGTGTGTTCGTTGGGGGCGGTGGTGAAGGCTACGCAAGCCCGCAGGAATTGAAGCTCCAATACGGCAACCGTCACGGGCTGGTTGCGGGCGCGACCGGTACCGGCAAGACGGTGACGCTGCAGATCCTCGCGGAGGGCTTTTCGCAGGCGGGCGTGCCGGTCTTCATGGCCGATGTGAAAGGCGATCTGTCGGGCATCGCGGCGACTGGCTCGGCTGAGGCCAAGCTGCACAACGCCTTCATGGAACGCTCGCAGACAATCGGGTTCGACCTGCAATACCGCGCCTATCCGACGGTCTTCTGGGACATGTTCGGCGAGAAGGGCCACCCGGTGCGCACGACCGTCTCCGAGATGGGGCCGCTGCTTCTGAGCCGTCTTCTAGGGCTAACCGAGGCACAGGAAGGCGCGCTCAACATCGCTTTCCACATCGCCGACAAGGAGGGGTTGGCGCTGCTCGACCTCGACGACCTGCGCGCCATGCTGCGCCATATCGGCGAGCGCGCGGACGAGATCGCGCTGGAATACGGCAATGTCGGCACCGCGACGATCGGCGCGATCCAGCGCGACCTGCTGGTGCTGGAAAATCAGGGCGGGGCGCAGTTCTTCGGCGAACCCGCGCTGGACCTCGCCGACCTGATCCAGATCGACGAAAACGGCATGGGCCAGATCAACATCCTCGCCGCCGACAAGCTGATGGGCAGCCCGCAGCTTTACGCGACCTTCCTGCTGTGGCTGCTCTCGGAACTGTTCGAGGAGCTGCCCGAGGTCGGCAATCCCGACAAGCCGAAGCTGGTCTTCTTCTTCGACGAGGCGCATCTGCTGTTCGACGACGCGCCCAAGGCGCTGGTCGACAAGGTGGAGCAGGTGGCGCGATTGATCCGCTCAAAAGGGGTGGGGGTGTTCTTTATCACCCAGAACCCCGGCGACGTGCCCGATGGCATTCTCAGCCAGCTTGGCAACCGGGTGCAGCACGCGTTGCGCGCCTTCACGGCGAAGGATCAGCGCGATCTGCACCGCGCGGCCGAGAACTACCGCGCCAATCCGAGCTTCGACACCGAGATAGCGATCAAGGAGGTCGGCACCGGCGAGGCGGTGACCTCCTTCCTCGAGAAGAAGGGCGTGCCGGGCATGGTCGAGCGCACGCTGATCCGCCCGCCGCAGTCGCGCCTCGGCCCGCTCAGCGATACCGAGCGCGCCGCGGTGATCGCTTCAAGCGGTCTGGGCGACAAATACGACACGCCCGTGGATCGCGAGTCGGCGCAGGAGATTCTCGCCAAGCGTGCCGAACTGGCCGCGCGCGAGACCGCGGAGGCCGAGGCGCGCGAGAAAGCGGCCAAGACCGCTGCGGGCCGCTCCGAGCTCGATGAAGGCTTCGACAATTTCAACAATGCAAGGCGCTACGATCCGACGGCGAAGTCGAAACCAGCGCGCAAAACGTCCTCGCGCCGGTCCGATACGATCCTCGAGACCTTCGGCAAGAGCCTTGCGCGTCAGCTGGGCACGAAGACGGGCCAGACGATCGTGCGCGGGGTTCTCGGTTCGCTCTTCAAGTCGCGCTGAGCGACGGGGCGCTCGCGCACTCTTCTGACGGCTGCGGCGCAAGCCGCGCCTCCGCCAGAAGCGCGATCAGCAGCTCGATATGGCGGGCGACCGAATAGGTCGCCTCGCCCGCGCGCCGCGCCTGATCGAGCGCCGCTTCCTCGGCCATCAACGCGCGCAGGGCCGTTCCCGGACGCGGTAGCTCGCTCATCCGCATCACCCGTTTGAGGTCGCGCTTGCGGCTGTAATCGCTCAGCCCGTGCCGGGCCGCGCGGATCAACAGGCGCGGGCGGCGCAGTTTCGCCACGGCGGTGACAGGATCGGGATCAGGGGCGACGCTGTCGGCTTCGGCCGGTTCGACGAGGCGCAAGGGCGACGGGGCGTGGAAGGCGGGCGTGGATTTCTGGCGAAATGCGAAGGTCATCGGAAACTCCCTTGAGGTGAGATCCCGAGCGTTACCCAGCCTCAGGCGGTGTTGCGCAATTTCGCCCTCAAGCGCGCGCCCCGCAAAGCTTTGTTTAGGAAGTTTAAGGAATTCTTGCTGGCGTCCCGTTTATTAACGAACGGGTAACCAAAGCAACTCACGGTTGTTACCGGACGGACTCGCCGCGCGTTTCGCGGCGCAATCTGGGGGACAATATGACTTCGATCGCACCGGCCCCGGCGGCGCTTCCCGCCTGGCTGCCCGAACATGCCCGACTCTATCTGCGCCATGTCGAAGAAGGCGTTCCGATACGGGCACTGGCACGGGCGGAAGGGTGCGCGGCCTCGACCATCCTGCGCCGCGTGCGCCGGATCGAGGCGCGGCGGGACGATCCGCTGGTCGATGAAGCGCTCGAACGTCTTGGCCGCGCGGCCGGGCCGGGCGCTGCCAATTATCCCGAGGCTCCGATGACGACCGTGCTCCAAAAGGACACGCCCATGACTGCTGCTTTCCGCCCCTCCGAGACGCCCGCCGATGAAGACCAGCTGCGCCGCGAGACGCGCCGCATTCTGCGCCGCCTGGCCGAGCCGGGTGCGCTCCTGATCGTGGGGCGCGAGATGGACAAGGCCGTGGTGCTGCGCGGCACGGTGCGCACGGCCGTGCTGGAGCGCGCGGTGGCGCAGGCTTTCGCGCTCAAGGACTGGATCGAGGTCGCCCATGCGGGCCGCGTCACCAGCTACGAGATCACGCAGGCGGGGCGCGCGGCGCTGAAACGCGTGCTGGAGGAAGAGGCCGCAGCACGCGGCGAGACCGCCGCCAATCCCTTCGCCGCGCAGCATGGCGAGTTCATCCACGAGACGCGTGCCGACGCGGACGGGCATCAGCGCCGGGTGCGCGCCAATCTGGCGGAAAGCCCGCTCGCGGTGCTGGCGCGGCGGCGTGACAAGCAGGGGCGGCCGTTCCTCGGCGCCGATCTCGTCGCCGCAGGGGAGCGTCTGCGCGAGGATTTCGAGCTGGCGCAGATGGGCCCGCGCGTGGGGCAGAACTGGGAACGGTTCCTGACCGGCGGCGGCGGGCGCGGGCAGTATCGCCCCGAGCTGGCGATGGGTGGCGGCTCCGACACCGCGCGTGAGCGGGTGGCGCTGGCGCTGCGCGATCTCGGGCCGGGACTGGGCGACATGGCGCTGCGCTGCTGCTGCTTCCTCGAAGGGCTGGAGACGGCGGAGAAGCGGCTCGGCTGGTCGGCGCGCTCGGGTAAGATCGTCCTGCGCATCGCGCTGCAACGTCTCAAGCGGCATTACGACGACACCTATGGTGGCGCCAGTCCGATGATTGGGTGAGTGGCGGTCCGGGCGTTCTTAAAGAACGATCTGGACGCTCTCACGCAGCTAACCCGTCAACGCCTAACAGTCCGTTAAAGTTAAGGTGTTGCCTTAGCTTTGCTGCGCAAGGCTCTGATAAAAAGAAAGAAAGGGCGTGAGGCTTCCTCGCGTCCTTTCCTTTTGTAACCGGTCCGCGTCCTTTCGGGCATGGCGCGCACCCTCACGAGTTCTCTTCTTGGCATGAGCCATCCATGTGGAAATGATATAATGCGAAGTTGTAAAGTTTTTCGCATATCGATAATCGAAGATTATGAATATTACGCTTCGCCAACTCACCTATCTGCGGGCGCTCGGTCAGGCACGCTCTTTTTCGCGCGCCGCCGAAATCGTCCATGTCAGCCAGCCCGCGCTCTCGGTGCAAATCCGTGAGCTCGAGGAGCAGGTGGGTCAGCCGCTGGTCGAGCGGCGTCCGCGCGATGTGCGGCTGACGCGGGCGGGGCGGCGGGTGCTGGAGACCGCCGAGCGGGTCGCGGGCGAGTTGCGCGATCTCCAGTCCGAGGCGCGGCGCGGGCTGGGGCAGGTCAATCTTGGCGTGATCCCGACCATCGCGCCCTATCTGCTGCCTGCGTCTCTGGCGGGGCTGCGCGCGCAAGGGGGGCTTCGGCTGCGCGAAGCCACGACCGAGTCGCTGCTGGCCGAGATCGCCGAGGGGCGCCTCGATGCCGCGATCATCGCGACGCCTGCGCCCGAACTGTTCGAGACACCGCTGTTCGAGGATCGCTTCCTTCTCGCCGGGACGCCGGATCAGTTGACCATGGTGCGCGGCCTCAGACCTCAGGCGATCGACCCGGATCAGCTCTTGCTGCTCGACGAAGGCCATTGCCTCGCGGATCAGGCGCTGGCGCTGTGCGGGCTGACGCGGGCGGCGCAGCGCATCGATCTGGGGGCGTCCTCGCTGACCACGCTTTGCGCGCTGGCCGGGCAGGCGATGGGGCTGACGCTGGTGCCCGAGATCGCGAGCTTGCAGGAAACCCGCGCCTTCCCGACGCTCGCGCTCAGCCGGTTCGACGAGGAGCCGGCACGGACCGTAAGGCTGGTCCGTGCCCGCGAAGTGTCCGATGCCGAGGCGTGGTTCGACCCGCTCACGCAGGTCTTGCAAAAAGCGGGCGAGGGGCTGGTCGCGCAGGCGCGCAGGCGTTTCTGAGCGCCGTGCGCCTCGATCCCTCGTAAGCCGGTCCGATAAACGGGCCGGCATAGGGTCACGCCGCCGCTTCGGCCTTGGCGTTGACCAGCCAGTCCATGACGGTCTCGGGCGAGGACACGCCATAGGGATCCGCGCCATGGTTGTCTTCAAGGCCGGGCTCTTCGAACCAGGCTTCGACCACGCCGTCATTGACGACGGCCGCATAGCGCCACGAGCGCAGACCGAAGCCCAGATTGTCCTTGCGCACCAGCATGCCGACGCGGCGGGTGAACTCGCCCGAGCCATCGGGGATCACCTTGACGTTCTCGAGGCCCTGCGCCTTGGCCCACTGGTTCATCACGAAGGCGTCGTTAACCGACAGGCAGTAGATCTCGTCGATTCCCTGCTCGGCGAAATCGTCGAAGCCCTTCTCGAAGCCGGGCAGCTGGTAGGTCGAGCAGGTGGGGGTGAAGGCGCCGGGCAGTGCAAACAGCACCACGCGCTTGCCTGCGAAGTAATCCGAGGTGGTCTTGTCCTCCCAGCGGAAGGGGTTCGGCCCCTCGATGCTGTCGTCGCGCACGCGGGTGTGGAAGGTCACTTCGGGCAGTTTCGAACCGGAAAGCATGGGGAGGTCTCCTTTGTCGGTTGGGGAGGTTGCGTTTTGGAGAGTGTACTGACTAGCGGATGTCCCTTTCGGTCACAATCGCTGACTTTGCAGTTGCGGCATTCGCTGCGTGAGACCCTTTCGGATGCGCGGAGAAGTTCAGCCTCTTTGAATTCATTATCCTTGTGACGATCCTGAGCGCCGCTTCCGCGCAGGTCAGCCGCGCGCGATGTGCAAGGCGGCCTTCGGGCTTGCGCATTTGCATCCGGGACGCAATCGGCTTATGTGACCAACAACCGCACTCCGAAAGGATGGATCATGCGCGATCTCAAGATGCCCGGTGAACGCCACCCCGAAAAGGCGCATCGCGCCGACAATGCTCAGCCCAAGAAACCCGATTGGATCCGCGTGAAAGCGCCGGTCTCGGAAGGCTACAAGAAGACGCGCGACATTCTGAAGACCAACAAGCTGGTCACCGTCTGCGAAGAGGCAGGCTGCCCGAATGTCGGCGAATGCTGGAGCCAGGGTCACGCCACCATGATGATCATGGGCGAGATCTGTACCCGTGGCTGTTCCTTCTGCAACGTGGCCACCGGTCGTCCCGACGCGCTCGACGTGTTCGAGCCGGGCCGCGTCGCCCATGCGGTCGAGACGCTGGGCCTGAACCACGTCGTGATCACCTCGGTCGACCGCGACGATCTGGACGATGGCGGGGCGGAGCATTTCGCCCAGACGATCCGCGCGATCCGCCACCGCTCGCCCGACACCACGATCGAGATCCTGACGCCGGACTTTCTCAAATGCGAACCCGCCGCGCTGGAGAAAGTCGTCGAGGCGCGCCCCGATGTCTTCAACCACAATCTGGAAACCGTGCCGGGCCTCTATCCCGGCGTGCGCCCCGGCGCGCGCTACTTCCACTCGCTGCGTCTGCTGCAGCGCGTGAAAGAGCTGGACCCGTCGATGTTCACCAAGTCCGGCATCATGGTCGGTCTGGGCGAGGACGCGCCGCAGGTCCGTCAGGTCATGGATGACATGCGCTCGGCCGACGTCGATTTCCTGACCATCGGTCAGTATCTGCAGCCGACGCCGAAGCACCACGCGGTGATGCGTTTCATCACCCCGGACGAGTTCCGCGACTACGAGAAGGCGGCTTACGGCAAGGGCTTCCTGATGGTCTCTGCCACGCCGCTGACCCGCTCGAGCTATCACGCGGGCGACGATTTCGCCCGGCTCCGTGAGAACCGGCTGAAGAAGCTCGGCCTGAGCTGAGCGCGCCCATCGCGATCTGAACGAACCCGGCCCTGTGTGGCCGGGTTTTTCATTTCTCCAGCCGTGTGAGTTTTTCGTCCAGACCGAACAGCGCGCGAATTCCCAATGCGTCGCGCGCGCCCAAGGCCTGCGCGCCTTGGATGCTCAGGTGACCCGCATCGCGGTAAAGCGGCGTGCCGGCTTCCTCCAGCGGGCAGGTATCGTTGGGGCAAAGGACGCCGATCAGGTCCAATACGCGCACGCCTTCGATCTTCTCCAGCCCGTCGAGCGCGGTGAAGGCCTGCGCGCGATAGGCCCGCGCCTCCGTCTGCCGCATCTCGCAGCGCGCGCGGGGGCCGAAGCTGAAAAGCCCGCTTTCGGCCCGTCCGCGACAGGCGAAGAAATTCGTGCCAACAGAGGGCGGCGGGCTGACCATGACGATCTGACGGTCGGGGCGGGCGATAGCTCGCACCGCCGCGTGCAAGGCGGCGCGGCCTCGGGCGAAGGTCATCGCGACGGGGACGATCCGGCCGCGCTCCATCGCGAGGCCCTGCGGTTCAGAGCCGAGGATCTGTGCGACGGGGCTGGAGATGACGACGCGGGTGATCTCGGGATGGGCTTGCAGATAGGCGACGATCGCCGTGTTCGAGCGGATGCAGCCTTCGCCCCAGATGGCATCCTGACCAACCTCCGGCTGAATTTGGGACAGGCCGAGCACCGGCGCGCAGGCGGATTTCGTGGCCTGCGCGATGGGGCCGATCTCGGGAGGCAGGGTCGCGGCCAGATGCATCGCGTAGCTGTCGCCCCATAGGAACGTGGTCGGGTGCGGGCCTGTCGTGCACAGGGCCTCCGGGTCGAACGCCCCGGTGAAGTCGCATCCCGGCGCGCTCCCGGTATTGGCGGCCCCGAGCGCGAGGTAGTCGCGCGGAGGCGTGCGCAGGCCGGGCAGGGCGAGGGCGATCAGCCACAGCGCCACCGTCCCGCCGAGCGCCAGCCCCGCCGCGCGCGGCCATGAGGGCAGCGACGCGCGATGCAGCGGGCGCTCGACCCAGACATGCAGTAGATGGGCGAGCGCCAACGAAACCACGATCAGGCTCAGCCGCAGCCAGAGCGGCAGAGGCGCATCCAGCCACGCATTGCGCGTCAGCGCGAAAAGCGGCCAATGCACGAGATAGAGCGCATAGGAAATCCCGCCGAGCCAGAGGAGCGGTCGCGTCACCCAATGGCCGCCATTCATCCAAGGCGGTCGCGCCGCGATCACAAGCGCCGTGGCCCCGACCACGATCACCGCATCCAGCCCCGGATGGACCGAGCCCCAGCCCGCACCCGGCGCGACAGTGCAGACCGCCAGCAAAACGACAAGCGCCAAGGGGCTGAGCAGACGCAGCCAGCGTCCGGCACGCTTTGCGATCTGCGGCTCGAACAGCATCATCACTGCCCCGGCCATCAATTCCCACGCCCGCGTCGGCAGCAGGAAAAAGCTCGCAACCGGGCTGCGCGGAGCCAAGACGAGGCAGGCGGCGAGGCTGACCGTCAGCGCGCCGATCAGTAGCTTCGGCCAATGCCTGCGCGGCGTAATCAGCATGGCGAGGGGCGTGACGAGGTAGAACTGCTCCTCCAGCGACAGCGACCAGCTATGCAGAAGCGGGTTCAACTGCGCGCCGGCGGTGAAGTAATTCACGCTCCGCCAAAGCGCGATATTCGAGGTGAAGCTCAACGCCGCCCCGAGCGTTTCGAGGAACCGCGCCATCTCGGCTTGCGACGCCAGCCACAGCGCAGCCACGGCGGTTGCGAGATAGACGGCAAAGGCCGCAGGCAGCAGGCGCTTGGCGCGCGACAGGTAGAACGCGCGCAAGGAAAACAGCCCCTCGGCCAGCGCGCGCGCGATCATCCCGGTGATCAGGTAGCCCGAAATCACGAAGAAGATGTCGACCCCGAGATAGCCGCCCGCGAGGGGCAGTTCCGCGTGATAGAGCACCACCATTGCCACGGCGAGCGTGCGCAGCACCTGAATGTCGTGCCGATGGGGAAGACCCACGCTCATGCCGAGACCTGTGCGGCGACCGCGCGCAGGTCGGGCGCGATGTCGAGGCTCAGCCAGTCGGGGATCAGATCGGGCCGTGGCTCCTGTGCCGTCCAGATCCCGTCCTGCAGCTTGAAGCCGTTCGCGGCATAGACCTCCCGGCACGGCGCGTTGAGGGGGCTCTCGTTGATCCGTCCACGCAAGGGACGGCCCGACTGTGCCGCCAACGCAGTCTGCAACAGTGCCGTCTCGATCCCGTAGCCGAAGGCCCGGCAACTGAGAACGAATTGGGTAATTTCACTCGCCTCGGCCCCATCCGCGATCACAAGCGCGCTCACGATCCCCATCGACCCGAACCTGTCACGCGCTTCGGCGATCAGAACGCGGCGAGAAGGATCGGATAGCTCCTTGGCCGAGATCGGCACTTGTGTCGTGTTGAACTGATTGGTGCGCGCGATCAACTCACCCACCCGGGGCAGATCGCGCCGCTTGGCGATGCGGATGGCGACCCGCAGTCCAAGCTGGCGATAAGCGGCGCCGGGGTCTTCCGACGGGGTGGCGACATAGTCCTGCCGCGCCGCCCGCGCCTGATAGAGCGTGGTGCGGTCGGAACCCGCAAACGCGGCGCGCTGAACGGCCCAGTCGTCCAACAGCTGCCACGTCTGGGTCAGGTTCGGGTCGAGGGCCAGCAACCCCGGACACCCGGCTTCGGCCAGCGCGCGCTCATCCGCGCGATCGTCGAGAAAGACGAAGCTCTCGGGCGCGAGGTTCAGCTGCGCCGCGATCTTGGCGATATGGCCCGCCTTCGGCGCCCAGTCGATCTCGCACGCGACGAAATCGGACGCCCGCAGCTCAGCACCCCGCCAACTGATATTCGCTGGATCGTTCTTCGAGGCCACCGCGAGCAGCACCCCGCGCGCCTTCAATCTCAGCAGCAGCGCCTGACGGTCGTGGTGATGGGTGATCGGACCTTCGCCGATCTCACCGGCCCAAAGCGTGTTGTCGAGATCGCTCACCACGAGCTTGCGCCGCGAGAGCAGATGCGCCGCACGGCAGGCGCGCAGATAGGGGCCGGATGCAAGCGATGCGGCCAACGCCGTGGGGTGCAGATCGCCCGCCTCGAAGAGAACGCGCCCCGCCGCCGGACCCAGACGATGCACCTCTGCAGCCTCCGGGATGCGCAGAACCGGGCGCGCCGCCCGCTGAACCAGCGCGTCGAGCCTTGCGTTCAGCCACGCCGCCACGCGGGCCCGCCTCCGCGCGCCGAAGCGATCCGCCGCCGCACCGCGCCAGTCCGAAGCCTGCCGCGCGCCCGAGATGTCATGCAGATAAACCGGGGCGTCGGTCCGCGCGAGGAGGTGGGACAGCGTCGCCTCCACCTCGTCCAAGGTGGCGCGCAAGCCGGGCAGGTCGCGCGCCATCGGGCGCAGGAGGGCGCCGGGCGCGAGGGCGCGGGCATAGCTTTCCGCGAAGCCGAAACCGAAAGGGGCGTAGAAGACCAGATCGACCGGACCGATCCCCTCCACCGCCCGGTGCAATTCCGCCCCGTCGCGCTGGGCGCAGAGCTGCGGCGTGATCGCGATGCCCTCCGCCGCTGCCGCGATCTGAAGCTGCGTCGCGATATCCCAGATCAGGCAATCCCCGATGAACAGCGCCCGCAGCGCATGACCGGGCGGTCGGGCCAGTGTCTCGGTCAGCCGCGCCAAGCCTTGCGTAAGTGTGGTGCGGGCTGCTTCGGACAGCTCCGGGCTCAGCCTGTCGTGCCAGCGCGCAGCAGCCACAGCCCCGTCGTCCTCGGTTTGGGGAAGCCGCGCGGCGCCATAGGTCAGCTTCAGCCACCCCGCCAGAGCCGCGAAGCCCTGCGCGGCCTCTCCCTGCGCGAGGTGATGCGCGAGCAAGGCACAGCCCGTGCGCGCCTGTCGCAGCGCCGCAGGGCCCGGCGCCTCCGCCAGCTTTTGCAAATCCCCGGCAAGGGTGTCGACTTGCGTGCGGATCGCACGGGACAGCTCCAGCTCCCCCCCGTTCATCGCGCGGCCCTCCGAGGTTTCAGTCGCAGCCACACCCTCAGCAGCCAAGGGGCGAGCGTGATCGCCAGCGCCTTCGCCCAGAGCGCTTTCGGCGCGACCTGCCAATCCACCTGCGCCAGCCGCGCGAGTGCCAAGTCCCGATGGCCCGCATTCGCCTGCCAGATCACCGCATGCAGGCAGGAATAGGCGTGAAACCGCGCCGCGCTCCGCCGTCGCGGCAAAGCGATACGTCTGCGCGCGATCCAGTCCGCGAAGGTCTGATGCCAATGCGGCACCTCGCCTTGATGCGCGCGCCAGCCGCTCGCGCCGTCTTCGATGTGGTAGCGGGCGACGGGGGCGGGGATATAGGCAAACCGCGCCTCGCAGCCCAGCCGAAACCACGTGTCGCTGTCCTCGCCGACCGTCACGCCCTCGGGAAATCCGCCCGCGCGGATAAGCGCGCCCCGGCGGATCATCACCGAGGAGGCGGTAACCTCTGGCCCGCCCCGAACCAGATGCGCGAAGTAATCGGTCAGGAAAAGCACCGGAGCCTCGGCAAGCTCAGGCGCGGAGAGACTATCCAGCCCCGCGTGGCACACCTCGCCGAAGATCACCTCCGCCCCCGGGACCGTCCGCCTTGCGCGCTCGAACGCGGCCAGCGCGCCCGGCAGATAGGTGTCATCGGCATCGAGAAAGGCGATCCAGTCGCGCCGCGCCGCCCGCATCCCGGCATTGCGCGCGGCACTCACGCCGCGATTGTCCTGCCGGATGAGACGGATAGTAAGCGGCGAACGCGCGGCGATCCGCTCCACGAGTGCGGCGCCCTCGTCGTTGGAACCGTCGTCGATCACCACCACCTCGGCTGGCGCAGGCCGCTGCGCCTCGATCGAGGCGAGCGTCCGCGCGATGAAGGGCGCCTTGTCGTGCAGCGGGATCACCACACTCAGATCGGCGCAGCGGTCGGGCTCGGCGCTGGGCGTACAGAGGCGGGGCGTGCGGTCCATCCTTGGCGAAAGCGCGGTCATGCGAAGGCGACCTCCTCGGCGAATTGGGTGAAGGCGCGGGCCAGCCCGGCGATCACGCCGTCGATGGCGTCTTGCGGGGCGCAGCTCGCGAGAGCGCACAGATCGGCGAGGCTTTCCGAGCCTGTAAGCGCCGCGGGCTCCCAGCCGCGCCGGGCCACCGCGCTGGCGTAATCGTCGAATTTGAACCGCCCGCCGATCAGCCCCGGCGCGGCAAGCCAGATCGCGGGCAGGCCAAGCGCATCCGCCGCGATGAGCCCGTGCAGCGAGGCCGAAGCGATACGTTCGCATGTGGCGATCTGCGCGATCACCTGCGCGGGCGGCGCGGCGGGCGAGATCAGCCGGATTGCCGCCCCGTGCCGCGCCTTCAGCGCCGCGAATTCCGGCGCGTCGAGATGGGCGTGATGGGCCACGAGCCCGAAGGCATGGGTCGGCGCGGGCAGGGAGGGCCGTTTCTCGGTCCCTCCAACGAGAAGCCGCGTTGCGTAAAGCCCCGGATCCCCGAGGATGACCCCGTCGCCCACGCCCTCGATCCGGTCCCGGCTCAGCGCGCCGCGCAGCCCCACGATCCGCGCCCCAGTGAAGCGCCGTGTGCTGCGGGCATCGATGAACCCGGAGCCGAGGATCGTGCCGCGATATTGCTCGGTCAGGTGTTCGAGCACCGATCCGGTCGCGGTCAACTGGGCGCGGTCGGGATAGGCATGGACCGGGGTGAAACCGTGATGGCGCAGGATAGCGGGCGTCAGCAGATCGCCGAAATTCAGCGTCTCGCGAAACCAATAGGCGCTGAGCCCGTTGCCCCGCGCGAGTGCAAGGCCCTGCTGGGGCAGCCGCTCGGCGAGGTGATAGCTCATCAGCCGGTCGATCCGGTGGCGCAGCATGAGGCTCATTCGCCCGCCCTCCCGATGAGGCTGGCGAGACGCTCAGGGTCTTGGGCTGCAGCGCCGTGGCCGCTCCGCCCGGCCTCCGCACGCAGGGCCGCGGCCTGCCGATAAAGCGCCGCCATCTGCGCCCCGACCTGCGGCCAGAGATAGGCCCGGGCCACAAGCGCCCGCCCGCGCGCGCCCATCGCCGCCCGCTCGGGCGCGGTGGTCGCACCAAGCGCCGCAATCGCGCCGCCCAAGCCCGCCAGATCGGGCGCGACCCACCAGCCGCAGCCCGACGCGCTCAGTTCACCCCAAGGGCTTCCGGTCGTCGCGATCACGGGACGCGCGGCGGCCAGCGCCTCGGCCACCACAGTGCCAAAATTCTCGGTATGGCTCGGCAGGATCAGCGCATCTGCCGCAGCGATTTCCGCCTGTTTCGCAGCACCCCACACCGGTCCTGCGAGGGTGATGCGTTCTGCTGCACCCCGCTCGGCGGCGCGCGCGCCAAGCGCCGGGGTCAGGCCTTCCTCGTCGGGGCCTGCGATCCGCAGCTCCCAATCGCGCGGCGCGCAGGCGGCGAAGGCGCGGATCAGCGTGTCGAGGTTCTTGACCCGGTGCAGCCGCCCGAGAAACAGGAGCCGTTTGCGCCCATTCGGGCTGCGCGTCCGGGTTGGTGTACTCTCCGGCGGCAAGGCAATCCCCAGCGGAACTTGCGCGATCTGCGCGCCGCGACAGTGGGTTGCGACCGCCTCCGCCTCGGCTTGCGAGGTGACGTGCAAAAGCTCCGCCCGCGCCAGATCACGGCGCTGATACAGGTGCCACGCGAGGTCTTTCTTGCGCCGCTTATGCGCCCGCACCCATGGCAGCAGCATCCCGTGCGGGCTGACGATCCGGCCCAGCCCCAGATCGGCCGCAAGCCGCAGCCCCGCATGGTTCAGCGGGTTCCACAGCCCGTGGCTATGCACCACCATCCGCGCGCCGGCTCGCACCTGCGCGCGCATCCCGGCCATCGCTCGTGCGAGCTGCGCGACGTTCGGACCTTGCGTGGGCGCGACGCGCAGGCAGCGCGCGGCGATCTCCGCGTCCGGGTCGAAGGCGCGGGTCAGAAACCGGCTCGCGATGCCCTGCGCCGCGAGCGCCTCCGCTAGAGCGGGCGCATTGGCGGCGATCCCACCGGCGCAACGGCGCAGGTCCGGCACGACATGCAAAACGGTGATCTCAGGCGGGGGAGAGGTCATGGGAGAACTCCGGTTGGGGCTGCGGGTCGGCAGAGAGATGGTCTGCAGCCGCGGTCGCGAGGGCGGCGGTGAACCGGGCAGGGGCGAAGCGCGTCACGTCGGCCCGCAGGGCGGCGCTGAGCCGGGCTTGCAGGTCCGCGTCGCGCGACAGGGCCAGCAGTCGGCGCGCGGCCTCTGCCTCGTCCGAAAAGCGGCAGTCCGGGGCGGAGACGATCTCGTCCTGCCCGGTCCCGCGCGGCACCAGAGGGATCATCCCGCTCGCGGCCATCTCGGCGGTGGCGATGCCGAAGGCCTCCACCTCGCAGCAGTTGAGCCCGTAGCGCAGCGATCCCAAAAGCGCGGTTTTTGCCGCACCGCTCTGAGGTGGCAGCCGTTCGATCCAATTCTGCCCAGCGATCAGCGCGCGGATCCGGGCCATGTAATCGGGCGGCCCGTCGGGCCCGGCGATCACGAGCCTGCCGCGAAACCCTTGGGCACGAGCGCGCGCGACGATGGCGATGGCCCGCTCGATCCGTTTTTCCGGTGCGATCCGGCCGAAGACGAGCACATCCTCCCGCCGCGCCTCCCAGTCGCGGATCGGGCCGAGGACGGCGGCCAGCGCCACCGGCGGGGCGATCACACGGACCCGGCCGGGGCAAAGCGGGGCGCTCGCTGCCGCCAGCCAGCGCGAATTGGCGAGCACGGTGTCATCGGGGCGCGGGCGCAGGGCGGGGCCGTCGATCACGCGGCGCAGGAGCTTCGCGCGCGGGCCCGTTCGCCCTGCCAGCGCGGGATGCCAGTCGCGGGCAGAGAGAAGATGCAGCGCGGGCGCATTCCAGCGGCGGACGCCTGACAGCGAGACCCGCAGATCGTAGGCCCGCCCGAGCGCTGCCAGCGTCCGGTTGAACCGCGCGGCCTCAAGCGTGCCGATGCGGCTTCGCGCGGGAAGGGTGAGAACCCGCAGATCGCCGGGAGAGAGGTCGGTGCCCGCCAGTGCGTTGAGCGTGTCGCAATCGAAGCCGCCGCGCGTGACGAGGGTCAGTTCGAACCGCTCGCGCAGCGCCACGAGGGCCCAGGCGGCCACCGCCTCGGCCCCGCCGCGCCCCCAGATTGCATGGGCGAGCAAGGCGCGCGGTTTTTTGGATGGCGAGCTCATGCCGGACCCTCCGTCGGGCGGCGGCGCAGGAGTGCAGTCAGCCGCGCGCGTTCCGGCGCGCTCAGCCCCAGCCGCCAGCTTGCCCCGAGCCAGAGTGCCGCGCAGAGCCCGAGGCTCAGCGCCAGCCGTGGCGCGCCCTCGGGCAGCAGTGCCTGCACCAGCGCCGCGCCAAGCGCCGCGGGCAGTGTGCTCGCCAGCACAGGGATCAGGGTCTCGTGCGCCCAGCGTGTGGCGGTGCCGGGGGAGAGGCGCGTCAGAAGCATAATCCGTAGCGCGGCGATCGCCGCAGTGACGGCGAGGGCGACCCAGAGGGCTGCGCCGATTTCGCCACTCGTCCGACCGGCGAGGAAGGCGGCGGGCAGGCTCATCACCGCCAGCGCCGCGCCCCAGCCCTGCATCCATGCGATGCGACCGCGTGCGAGGAACGCCAGCCCCAAGCCCGCGCTCAGCTGATCGAGCGCGAGTGCCGCCAGCATCAGCCGCACCACCAGCACCATCTCGGGGTTGCTGCGGCCCAGCCAGAGCGACAGCAGCGCCGGGGCGTTCACCGCCATCGGGATCGCCGCCCCGAACGCGATCAGCGCAGCGATCCGGCTGGCGACCAGCGCGCCGGTGATGCTGCCGTCAGAGCCTCTTGTCGCATGATCGGCATAGATACGCGGGGCCAGAACCTGACGCGTGGCTTCGGCGAATTGGCGCAATGCGGCGGGGAGTTGGTTGCCCAGCCCATAGGCCGCGCTCGCGACCGGACCGCCCAGCGCCGCCATCAGAAGCACCATGCCCTGCGCCCGCGCACTCGTCGCCAGCCCGCCGAGGACCGACCACGACAGGAGCGCGCTCTGGCCGCGCGCGGGGCGGATGTTCAGGATCCAGCGCAGATGCAGCCGCGTCTCGGGCAGGGATTTGCGCACCCGCCACGCCCCGGCAAGCGTGGCGCTCAGGCTCAGCCCAGCGGACAGCGCGGCGAAAGCGGCAAGCGGCGGCGTAGGCTGCCCGATCAGAAGATAGGCTAACGGGATCAGCGCCACCGCCCGCACCAGATCGAGCGCGGCGAACAGCCCGAAGCGCTCGTGTGCCTGCATGGCGATCTCGTACGGGGCGAGCGCGATCGCAACGACGCTCGCCGCCAGAACGCAAAAGAAGGCGACCCGGGCCTGATCCGCCAGCGCGGGGGGCAGCTCGAACAGCCGCGCCAGCGCGGGCGGGCCCAGAACTGCGCCGATCCCGGCCACGCACAGCGCGACCCGCAGATGCAGCCCAATCAGCGCGTTGAAGAGGCGCGGTCTCTCTGCCAACGGCGCAAGGGAGAGCGCCCGCAGCGTCGTACTTTGCAGCGCGCCGGTCACAATGCTTGCGATCAGCGCCAGAGCGAGGGCTGCGAGATAGGCGCCCATCGCTTCGATCCCCAAAGCGGTGAGCGCAAAGCGGGTGCTCAGAAACCGCGCGACCAGCCCGCCTCCGATCTGGCCCCATGTGATCGCCCCATTGCGCAGCGCTCGCGACGGAGGTGATTGTGGTGAGGATGAGGACAAAGGCCGGGGGGACGATACGGAGACGCTCATCGGGCACCGCTCTCCGAGGATGCGCCATCCGATGCCGCACGCGGGCCGCGCCCGTCTCCGGCGCTGACATCGCCCAGAACGACGACACGCGGCGGCACGACCGCGCCGGGGCGCAGGACGCGATGCGCCGTGACCCATGCGCTGTCGCCGATCTCGATGGGCCGCGCGAAGAAGCGGAAATCGCCGCGCGCCCAGTCATGGCTGCCGGTGACGATGCGCACCCCTTGGCTGATGCAGACATGAGCGCCGATGCGCACCGGGCCGGGATTGTCGATCCACACGCGCTCGCCCAGCCAGACATGCGCGCCGATCTCCAGAAGCCACGGGTATTTGATCGTGACGCGTGGCTTGCAGACGAGGCCGGGGCCAACTTTCGCCCCGAACCCGCGCAGGATCGCGGCTTTCGTGCGTGAGGGGATCAGGGCGAGAAGCGCCGATTGGAAGAAGAGCGCATTGACCAGATACCACACGGCGCGCCAGCCAAAGCTGCGATTGCCCGCGATCACCGGGCGGGGGAAGCGAGACAGGTCCTGCGTGGCGATGGGCCGGAAGGGACCTCGCCGGGAGGAGGGGCGCGCTTGCGGTGGGACGGGGAAGGGCATGGCATCAGGCATTGGAGCGCACCGCAGCTTGGGGGAAGCGTGCTCGGACCGCTTCGATCGCGCCGGCCACGCTCGGGCTGAGCCGCGCGGGCTTGAGCCGGGTCCGAATGCGCTTGGCCAGCGCGGTCGTCATCCCCAGCGCGGTCCAGAAGGCGGGGGTGGCGGCACCTCCGGGCGAGAGCAGCCATGCCTCGAACTGCGCATGGGTGAAGAGCGCCGCGAGATAGCCCAGCAACAGCGCCATCAGCACCCGGTCGCTGCGGCGGCGCGCATGCCGGGCCGCGAGAACCGCGCCGCGCGTGATCAGGAGCAGCATTCCGGTGAATAGGACCGCACCCGCAAGCCCGACCTCTTCGATCAGAGCCAGCGCCGAATTGGTCTTCTCGCGCCCGTAGTGCGACGCACTCGCCGACAGCGCGTAATCGTCGAACCCATAGGAGACGCCGAAGCCCAGCCCGAACATTCCGCCAGCGCAGGCCCCTTCGAGCGTCGCGGCCCATGTCTCGGCGCGCGAGGCGATCAGGGTCTCGGTCTGTGCGGAGGCCTTGAAGAGATAGCGCTGCGTCAGCGCCTCCGCCCGATCCGGGAAATAGAGCCACAGAAGCGATAGCAGAGCCCCGAGCGTTGCCGCCGCCATCGCCAGCCGCTTGAGCCCGCGCCCGAGAAGAAAGACCGCGATCAGCACCGTGAGCGACAGCAGGCTCGCCCGCGACAGGCTCATCAGCACCAGCACAGTCAGGATCAGTACCACGGCCCGCCAGAACAGCCGTCTCTGTCGCCCGATCCGGCGCTGGGCGAGCCGCCAGAGCGGCAGTGGCGCGACGGTGAGGATCATCAGGGCGAGGAAGTTGGAATTGGCGCTCAGCCCCCGATAGAGCGAGATATCCGCGTTCATCTCGACCGTACCGAAACCGGATCGCAGCCCGCCGATCCCGGCGAACATGACAAGCGCCAGCAGCGGCCAGAGGATCGCGAAGAGATCGCGCCGCCGCGTGTGCTGCGCCCAGGCAGCGCCCGCCGAGGCGAAGGCCAGCGCGGTCAATGCGTAGGTCGTGGATTTCGGCCCGCTCAGATGCGGCACGCTCGACCACAGCGCGGACAGCGCCGTCAAGCCCAGCAGCGCCAGCCGGAAATACATCCCGTCGCCCGGGATCTTGCGCCACAACCGCCCATTGAGGAGAAGTGCGAGGACCAGAACCCCCATCGCCGCCCAACGCGCGCCGGGTCCGAAGAGCATGTTGACATAGATGACGCTCGGCGCGGCGGTGGCGGCGATGCCGAGGCCCAGCAAAAGGCCGCGTTTGCGGATCGCGAGCCTCATGCGCGTTCCGCCTTGCGGTTGGGCGCGGGCGCGGAGCTGGCTTCGCGCGCGGTTTCGGGCGCGTCGTGCGTCACCCGCTCGGCCAGCGTGCAGAGCTGGCTTGCCCAATCCGCGCTCGACCAGCCTGCGATTGCCGCAGGCGCATCGGCCCGCATCCGGGCGCGCAGATAGGGATCGGCGCAGACGCGGGCCAGTGCGGCGTGCAATGCGCCAGCGTCGCCCGGCGGCACGATCAGCCCGGCCTCGCGCCCGCTCAGTAGGTCGGGCACCGCGCCACAGGCCCCGCTTGCCACGACACCGCAGCCCGCGGCCAGCGCCTCGCCGATCACCAACCCGAACGGTTCGGCGCGGCTTGGCAGGACGAGGCAATCCGCGGCGGCGAGGTGATCGCGCAGCGCCGCCCCTTCGAGCCGCCCGCGCCACAGGATACGGGGATCGCGTGCCGCCGCCTTCGCCAGTGTCTCGCCAAGCGGCCCGTCGCCCGCCACGATCAAGCGCGCCTCCGTGGCGTTGAGCTGCGCGAAAGCGTCCAGCAGCAGGTCCAGCCCTTTCTCGGGGGCGAGCCGCCCGAGGAACATCAACACGGGCGCATCGGGCACGATCCCGAGCCGCGCGCGCATCTCTTGCCGCCCTTCGGGGCCGAGGGTGCGAACGTGGCGCGCGATGGCGGCGGTGTCCGAACTCATCCGTCCGGGTAAGATCTTCTCGGGCGACACGCCTTGGTCGCGAAGATAGTCGGCGGCGCGCTGGCCTGCCGGGCAGAACCCGTCGATCATCGCGAGAATCCGACGCTTGAGCACCGCGCGCACCCCGCGTGCAGGGCTGATCCACGTGTCGCTCAGCGCGATGATCCGCGCGCCCGAGAGCTTGCCGAGAACGATCGCGGCCAGCACGGGGACATGCGCCCAACCGGCGACGAAAATGACTTCGGGTCGCGTGCTGCGGATCTCGCGCCAGAGCGTGACGAGGGCCGCCAGACGCCTCGCGGGCAAGACGGTTTCAGGCGGGGTGTCTGCCCAGTTCTGCGTAGCCGCCGCCGAAACATAGCGCACGGTAAGGCCCGCAGGCCAGCGCGCGGCCAGCGCGGCGGTCATCGCGACCATGTAGGGCGCGGGCTCGATCAGCACCGCGAGTGCGGGGCCGGGGCGGGCATCGGGGCAGGGAGGCTTAACCGACAAGGCGAGCCTCCTGCAGGTAAGGAGCGGCGCGGGCGCAGGCGACGTGCAGCACCTCGGACAGTGCGCGGGCATGGGCGTCCCAACTGGCATGATCGCGGGCGAACCGGGTGCCGGCGCGCGCGATCTGGCGCCACTCGGTACGCGGGCCGGTCAGCAGGGGGCGCAACGTCTCGACCAACGCCCCGACCGAGCGTGGCGCGACCAGATAGCCGGTCTCGCCGTTGCGCAGGAATTGCGCCGGGCCTTGACCCTCGACCCCGATGCAGAGCGCGCCAGCGACCATCGCCTCGAGATAGACGATCCCGAAAGCCTCCCGCCACGACGGCAATACGAAAATGTCGCTTTGTCTGAGGTTTGCGAGCACATCTTCATGTGGTTTCTGACCGGCGAGGGTGATCCTATCCCCGAGCCCCTGCCGCGCGATCTGGGCGGCGAGATTGGCACGCTCCGGCCCGTCGCCGATGATCGTCAGATGCCATGGCGCGTCCCCGTCGCGGGCAAGCCGTCCGAGCGCCGCGATCAGCAGGTTCAAGCCTTTGGCGGGATGCAGATTGGCGACGCTCACCAGCCGCAGGGGAGCCTCGTCCGGCAGCCGCAGGGGCGGACGGTCGGGCGCGGGATCGACCCCGTTCCAGACCACCTCGATATGATCCCCACGCCCGGACAGATCGGTCGCGAAACGGCGCAGCGGCTCGCCCACGACGACAAGCCGGTCGAGCCCGCCCAAGGCGTCGCGAAACCGCTCGGCCTGCCCATTGGTCCAGAGATACCGCCAATTGCTGTTCTCGCCATGCAGCACGCCGACGACGGGCAGCCCCTTCCGCGCGACCAAAGCTTGCGCGGCAGGGGCGAGGGTCTCTGTCTGCACCAGGATCACGTCGGGACCGCGCGCGGCGATCATCTCGCCCGCCAGCGTCGTGAGCGCCCGGTCGAGCGTGCGGTTGGTCAGCTTGCGCATCAGCCCGCCCGGCAGGGTCGGATAGCGCGCGAGGCGGATGTCCTCGATCTCGGGGAAGCGCGCCGCCTCGATCTCGCCGCGATGCTCGGGCGATGCGAGCCGCCCCGTGCCCGCAGGCGTCAGCCCGCGCAACACGCCGACCCGGACCCGGTGGCCCCGCCGCGCGAGCGCCCTTGCGCTGTCGGCGACGAAGCGGCTCGGCCAGCCGTCGGGGCGGTTCGGAAACCACGGGGTCAGCATCAGAATGTCGAGCGATGCGCCGCTGATGATCACAATTCCACTCCTTCACTCGGTTCGCGAGGTCGGGAGGCGACGGGGCGCTCGTTTGGTTGACCTCGCGTTAACCGTCGCGCAAGCGAGGTTAATTTGAGGTTAATGGTCAAAAGCGTGGCCTGTAGGGGCGGCCAGAAGGCCGCAGAGGGCGCATCGGAGAGCGGCCCGCGTGGCCCTGCGCGCTGTGATTTCTCGCGCGCGCGAACCGCGCAGCTGCAATTCTGGTTCCCGCAAAGAAACCTTTGCCGAGCTCCGGCGTTGAAGATATTCCAGCTTCTACGACACGCCGCAGACGGGTTTGTAATGACCAAGATTCACAGGCCCGCGCCTTCGCATGCGCTGTCCTTCCGACAAATCCTGAGACACAAGACCTCCGCCGCGCATGAGGCGGGGGAGGCGCAATTCTCCCAGTTTTTCGCGGCCCCGGCGCAGGAATTGGGCTGGTTTCTCGCAGCGCAGGCCGCAGGGCTTGGCGTATTGGCGCGCCATGCGGCCCCCGGCGCGATCTGCGCGGGATTGCTGAGCGATTTTCTCGACCGGCTCGACCGGGATCTGGCGCGTCTGGGCCGTCTTGTGCGTCCAATCCCCGACCCGGGGCCAAGCCTGCTCGACCCGCTGGCGGTCGATTATCTCGTACTGGGCTCGCGGCTTGGGACGCAGGTGATCGACCGCAAGGTCTTCGCCGAGACCCCGGCCGAGGCCAAACCGCTTTATTTTCAGGCCCCCGCCGCTGGGGCGCTGTGGAAACGGCATTGCGCGACGCTCGATGCGCTGAGCCCCGCAGACCCGCGCGCAGCCTGTGTCGTCGCCGATGCGACGCGGGGTTTCCATCTTTTCGCGCAGGCCGTGCAGGCGCAGGGTGCGGGCACAACGTCCGACGCTCTCGCACCGGCGCTTGCCTCCAATTCCATTGACCATCCGCGGCCCGGCAGGATCGCGGCAGACACCGATTTGACGCCCAAGGAGCCGACGTGACGTCCGATACCAGCCCCGCCCCCAGCCAGCGCCCCGTCGATCTGACCGATTGCGACCGCGAGCCGATCCACCAGCTTGGCCGGGTCCAGAGCTACGGAGCGCTTCTGGCGCTCTCGAGCGACTGGATCGTGCAGCACGCCTCGAGCAATCTCGAGGAGATCCTCGGCATGGCCTATGAGGAGGCGCTTGGCCGTCCACTTGCCGATCTGATCGTCTCCGACGGGTTCGACCGGATCCGCGCGAGCCTGCGCACGGCGGAGGGCGGCGAGACGGCGGTGCGGCTGTTCGGTGTAGTGCTGAAAGCGAACGGGAAGAGTTTCGACGTCTCGCTGCATGCATCGGGGCCGTATCTGATCGTCGAATTCGAGCCGAAGCTGGGCACGCGCGGACGCGATGTGATGACCGATGTGTATCCGCAGATCGCGCGTCTGCGCCGCGACCGGGGGCTGGAGCGGCTTGCGCGCGATGCGGCGATGGGGCTGCAGGCGCTCTCGGGCTTCGACAGCGTGATGATCTACCAGTTCCAGCCCGATCAATCGGGCAAGGTCATCGCCGAGACCCGCAAGGACCAGCAGCGCCTCTATGACGGGCTGCGCTTTCCCGCCAGCGATATCCCGGTGCAGGCGCGCGCCCTGTATAAACGCGCGCTGCTGCGGTTGATCGCGGATGTGAACGATCCCGGTGCGCCGGTGCTGCCCGGGGTCGATCTGAACGGGCAGCCGCTCGATATGTCGCTGGCGGTGACGCGGGCGGTCTCGCCGATCCATATCGAATACCTGCGCAACATGGGCGTGGGGGCATCGATGTCGGTCTCGATCATGCGCGATGGCGAGCTGTGGGGGCTGTTCGCCTGCCACCACGACGCGCCACGCTATATCGATTACGAATTGCGCACAGCGATCGAGATGTACGCCCATATGTTTTCCTATGAACTCAGCAAGTTCGAGGATGGGGAGCGCAAGCAGGCGCAATCCGATACGGCCAGCCTGCAACGCACGCTGATGGGGCATATGGCCGATGGCAAGGCGCTGTCGGAAAGCCTGATGGCGGTCTCCGACGAGATCCGTCTGGTGATCCCGCATGACGGGTTCGTCCTTTATGAGAACGAGGAATTCAGCGCGACCGGCACCACGCCGACCAAAGAGGAATTCGCTGGAATCGCGCGGATGCTGGACCGGTCGATCGGGTCCTCGACCTTCGCGACCGATCAGCTGGGTCGCGTCCACGAACCGGCCCGCGATTTTCCCGAACGTGCGGCGGGGCTGCTCGCCATTCCGATCTCGAAACGACCGCGCGATTATCTCGTGCTGTTCCGCCGCCAGATCGCGGACACGGTCGAATGGGCAGGCGATCCCACGAAGCCTGCGCAGCTCGGCCCGAACGGCGTGCGGCTCACGCCGCGCAAGAGCTTCGAGGTCTGGCGCGAGACGGTCACCGGGCGCTCGGCCCCGTGGACGAACCAGCAATGCCACGCGGCGGAGCTACTGCGCACGGTCCTGCTGGAGATCTTCCTCAAGATCACCGATGCGACCTCGGCCGAGCGCAAGCGCGCGCAGGAGCATCAGGAACTGCTGATCTCGGAGCTGAACCACCGGGTGCGCAATATCCTGAACCTGATGCGCGGGTTGCTGGCGCAGTCGCGCAGCTCGGCGCGCTCGCTCGAAGAGTTCACCGACAATCTCGACGGGCGCATTCAGGCGCTGGCGCGGGCGCATGACCAGCTTACCGCCGAGCATTGGGAGCCCGCCTCGCTGCATGGGCTGATCTCGTGCGAATTCGCGGCCTATGCCGACCGCAAGGCCGAGCGTGTGATCATCACCGGGCCCGATGCGCTGATTTCGCCGCAAGCCTATACGACGCTGGCGCTCGTGCTGCACGAGATGGCGACGAATTCGATCAAATATGGCGGGCTGTGCGATAGCGGCGGGCGCGTCGAGATCGCGCTCTCCACCGATCACAGCGGGGGGCTGCTGATCGACTGGAAAGAGCGTGGCGGTCCGCCCGTCACCCCGCCGAAACGGCGCGGCTTCGGGTCGATCATCATCGAGAACTCGATCCCGCACGAGCTGCGCGGCGATGCCGAGATTTCTTACAAGATGACCGGGGTGGAGGCGCAATTCCGCATCCCGCCGACCACGATCGCGGAGCTGATCGATCAGCCTGGCACGGAGGGAGACGTTGCGGCCGCACCCGCCGCGCAGACCGGCGCCGCCTTCCGCCTGTCGGGGCAGGGGCTGGTGCTGGAAGACACGCTCATCATCGCGATGGATGCCGCCGGCGTGCTGGAGGATCTGGGCGCGCGCGACGTCAAGATCACCTCCTCGGTGGAAGGCGCGCTGACATGGCTGGAGGGCGCGCGACCCGATTTCGCCGTGCTCGACGTCAATCTCGGGGATGAGCAATCCGTGCCGGTTGCCGAACGGTTGCACAAGATGGGCGTGCCCTTCGTGCTGGCCACGGGCTACGGGTCTGCGCCTGACCTGCTGGCGATCTACCCGCCCTGCACGGTCGTCCAGAAACCCTTTTCCTCCGACTCGCTCAGAGAGGCTTTGCAAAACGCAATTGCGTGACCCTACGCACAGAACTTCGATCATATCTGACGGTCCAATAACGATTTGACGTATCTGACATGTAAGTTTCCGTGATAATTCTGACCCCGCGGGACTGGGCAAACGGGGGTCACTATGAATGTGAGTGCCAACACGGTCGGCGGTAGCCGGGCCGATTTCACCGAAGACGAAATCGCGAAGCTCCGCGCGGCGCTGCACACGCTCGGGAATGTCGCCAGTGTCTGCGCCTCCAGCGCCCGCCTCCTGCCGCGATTTTGCGAGGATCAGGCGGCACTCGGGATTTGCGATGGGCTGAGCGAGAATGCCGATATCGTCCGCGCTACGATGGAGGATCTGAAAGCGGTGCTGCGCCTCGACAGCCTTCAGTGACGGTCGTGGGTCTGTGCGCGCTACCCGAGCCGAGTGATCCGGCGCGGCGGTCCTTTGCGTAGCCCTGTCACCGAAGCAAGAGGAGAGTGCCATGCACCGCCTGTCGATCGCCTTTCTCGCATCAAGCCTCTGCGCTGCGCTGATGCCGAGCCTCGCCCCGGCCTCGATCTTCGGCGGCTGGGCTGAGCAGCGGTTTTCGCTGTTTTCCTCTAATGACTGGCAGCAATCGGCCAATGGTGTCGCGATGCGCTCGGACGGCTCGGTGTCGCTGATCTGGCGGGCGCTGCCGCGCGCCGAGTGGGGCACGCGCAAGGCCGCGTGGCAATGGTCGGTCAGCCAGAGCGTCCCGCCCACGCCGCTCGACCGAAAGGGCGGGGATGATCGCGATCTGTCGCTCTATTTCGTCTTCATGCCCGAGGCCGTCGCCCGCGCCAATGAAGGGGCCAGCATTCGTAAGCTCCTGTCGGTGAAGGAAGCCCGCGTGCTGATGTATGTCTGGGGCGGCAAGCATGGCCGCGGGGCGCTGCTGCCCTCGCCCTATCTGGGAGCGCGCGGCAAGACTGTGGTGCTGCGCCCGGCGGGGACCGGATCGCATTCTGAGAGCGTCGATCTCGCGCGCGACTACCAGCGCGCTTTCGGAGGCCAGCCGACGCAGCTTGTGGGGCTGGCGCTGTCGGGCGACAGCGACGACACCGACAGCGCGATCCGCGCCCGGATCGAGGGGCTGAGCCTGAACTGACCGCGCCACACCGTCCCCGGTGATTTCACACAAAAACACTGCCAAGACATGACTTTGTCGGTAACCTGTGTCAGCAAGGCCCAAAAGGGGGGCAGGATGGCGCTCAATTTCCGACAGTCCGAAATTCTCGAGATCGCGCGCGACGAGGGCCGTGTCGTGGTCGAAGCCTTGGCCGAACGCTTCAATGTCTCGGTCCAGACGATCCGGCGCGATCTGACGGAGCTCTCCGAAGCGGGCCATCTGGAACGCGTGCATGGCGGGGCGGTGATCCGCACCGGCGTGGTGAATTTCGCCTATGAAGAGCGCCGCCGGATGAACGAGGCGGCGAAGGCGGCGATCGGGCGGGCCTGCGCGCAGGCGATCCCCGACAACAGCTCCATCGTGCTGACGCTGGGCACGACGACCGAGGCGGTGGCGCGCGAGCTTCTGCATCACCGCAACATCACCGTGGTCACGAATAACATCAATGTCGCCAATATCCTGCTGGCCAATGAGAGCTGCGATATCCTCGTGGCGGGCGGCAACCTGCGCCGCTCGGATGGCGGGCTGGTCGGCGACCTGACGGCGGATTTCATGGGCGAGTTCAAGGCCGATTTCGCGGTGATCGGGACCTCCGCGCTCGATGCGGACGGCGACATGCTCGATTACGATCTGGCGGAGGTGCGCGTCAGCCGCCGGATCCTGCGGCAGGCGCGGCAGAGCTTTCTGGTGACCGACGCGTCGAAGCTGGAACGCTCCGCGCCGGTGCGCTTGGCCTCGCTCTCCGATATCGACCGGGTTTTCATCGACAAGCCCTTGCCCGACGCGCTCATGGCGCTCTGCGCGCAATGGGACACCGAGATCACCGTGGCGGGGTGAGCCTTAGCGCAGCACCCGCCGCAGCCCCGTCTGCACCCGCGTGAGTTCCGGCAGATAGGTTTCGATCAGGCTCTCCGCCGGATCGGCGCTCGCGGCCATACCTGTATTGAGCGCGGCCACGACCCGCCCATGCATGTCGTAAAGCGGTACTGCGATGGAGCGCAGCCCGATCTCCACCTCCTGATCGATCACCGCGTAACCCTCGCGGCGCACCTGATCGATGCGCGCGAGGATCTCGCCCGGATCGGTCAGGCTATAGGCCGTGCGCGGCGTCAGGTCCGAGGCCTCCACGGCGGCGCGCGCCTCCTCCGGGGGCAGGGCGGCCAGCAACACGCGCCCCATCGAGGTGCAATGCGCTGGCAGCCGCGACCCCGGCATCAGCCCGATCGACATCACCCGCCGCTGGGCGGCGCGCGCGAGATAGACGATCTCGGTGCCGTCGAGGATCGAGACCGAGCAGCTTTGCCCGATCCGATCCGTCAGCTGATCGAGCCACGGCTGCACGATCTGCGGCAGCGGCAGCGAGGCCAGCGCCCCCATCCCGAGCCGCAAGACCTTCGGCGTCAACGTGAAGAACTTGCCGTCGTATTCCGCGTAGCCCTCCGCGTTCAGCGTCAGCAGGCAGCGCCGCGCGGTGGCCCGGTCGAAGCCGGTGGCCTGCGCCACCTCGGCAATCGAGAGCCGCGGCGTCTCCGCCCCGAAACATTCGATGACGCGCAGGCCTTTCGCGAAAGAGGCGATGAAATCGGTCGGTTTGTTCAACATGCGAACAGGTTTTCTCAGGATGCGAACAAATGTCAAGATGCGCACGAAATCCGTGGAAAGCCGCTCCACGCAGGTCTAAATCCAAGCCCTCAGGAGGACCGCAAATGGACAAGAGACTTTCCTCGCTGACCGAGGCCGTGGCCGATATTCAAGACGGCGCCACGGTGATGATCGGCGGCTTTGGTGGCTCGGGGGCCCCGATCGAACTGATCCACGCCCTGATCGACCGCTTTCTCGAGACCGGATCGCCCAAGGGGCTGACCGTGATCAACAACAACGCGGGCAACGGCCATGTCGGCATCGCCGCGATGATCGAGCAGGGTATGGTCAAGAAGATGATCTGCTCTTTCCCGCGCTCGGCCGATCCGACGGTGTTTACGGAGCGCTATCTGGCGGGCGAGATCGAGCTGGAACTGGTGCCCCAAGGCACGCTGGCCGAACGTATCCGCGCGGGCGGCGCGGGGATTCCGGGCTTCTTCACGCCGACCTCCGTTGGCACCGATCTGGCCGAGGGCAAGCCGGTGCAGAAGTTCGATGGCCGCGACTACGTGATGGAGCGCTGGCTCAAGGCCGATCACGCGCTGATCAAGGCAGAGCAGGGCGACGCGCTTGGCAATCTCACCTACCGGATGGCCGCACGGAACTTCTCGCCGCTGATGGCGACGGCGGCAGAAAAGGTCGTCGTGCAGGTCACGAAAGCGGTGGAGCCGGGCGAGATCGACCCGGAAGTCATCGTCACCCCGGGCATCTTCGTGGATGCGATCGTCGAGGTCGCCAACCCCGCCCAGGAAGAAGAGTTGAACCGCGCCGGAGCCCATCACCCATGACCCAGAAACTGAGCAATGCACAGATCGCCTGGCGCGCCGCCCAGGACATCGAGGACGGCGCCTATGTGAACCTCGGGATCGGTTTTCCCGAGATGGTCGCGCGCTTCCAGCCCGAAGGTCGCGAGGCGATCTTCCACACGGAAAACGGCGTACTGGGCTTTGGCCGCGCACCCGAGCCCGGTCAGGAGGACTGGGACCTGATCAATGCCGGGAAAAAGGCGATCACGCTGAAACCCGGCACCGCCTTCTTCCACCATGCCGACAGCTTCGCGATGGTGCGCGGCGGGCATCTCGACGTGGCGATCCTCGGCGCTTACCAAGTCGCCGAGAGCGGCGATCTGGCGAACTGGTCGACCGGGCCGAAAGGCGTGCCGGCGGTGGGCGGGGCGATGGACCTCGTGCACGGGGCCAAGCGCGTGGCCGTCATCACCGACCACGTCACCAAGAAGGGCCAGCCGAAGCTGGTCGAGGCCTGCACCTTCCCGCTGACCGGTGTGGGCTGTGTGACCCGCGTCTACACCTCGCTCGCCGTGGTGGACGTGGTGGATGGCCGCTTCGTCCTGCGCGAAAAGCTCCCCGCGATTTCGATGGAGGAGCTGCAATCCGTCACCGGCGCGACCCTGCATGTCGAGGGCGAGGTGGGTGACCTGATCTGTCCCGAGGAGTTGGCCGATGCGTGACGCTTATATCTGCGACTATATCCGAACCCCGATCGGCCGTTTCGGCGGCGCGCTGGCGCCTGTCCGGGCCGACGATCTGGGGGCGATCCCCTTGAAAGCCCTGATGGCGCGCAACACGGGCGTCGATTGGGAGGCGGTCGAGGACGTGATCTTTGGCTGCGCCAATCAGGCGGGCGAGGACAACCGCAACGTGGCCCGCATGTCGGCGCTGCTCGCGGGGCTGCCCGTGAATGTGCCGGGGACCACGATCAACCGGCTCTGCGGCTCTGGGATGGATGCCATCGTCACCGCCGCGCGCGCGATCAAGGCGGGCGAGGCCGATCTGATGATCGCCGGCGGCGTCGAGAGCATGTCGCGCGCGCCCTTCGTGATGCCGAAGGCCGAGGCCGCCTACAGCCGCGCCAATGCGGTCTATGACACGACCATCGGCTGGCGCTTCGTGAACAAGCTGATGAAAGAGACCCATGGCGTCGACTCGATGCCCGAGACGGCGGAGAACGTGGCCGACGATTTCGGCGTGAGCCGCGAAGATCAGGACGCCTTCGCGCTGCGCTCGCAGGAGGCTGCGGCCAAGGCGATGGAAGAAGGCCGTCTGGCCGAGGAGATCACCCCGGTCACGATCCCGCAGCGCAAGGGCGATCCGGTCGTGGTCGACAGTGACGAACACCCGCGCCCCGGCACCACGCTGGAGGCTTTGACCAAGCTGCGGCCCATCGTGCGGCCCGACGGCACGGTCACGGCGGGCAATGCGTCCGGCGTGAACGATGGCGCAGCGGCGCTGATCATCGCCTCCGAGGAGGCCGTGCGCAAACACGGGCTGACGCCTCTGGTGAAGATCTCGGGCGGGGCCGCAGCTGGCGTGCCACCGCGGATCATGGGCTTCGGGCCTGCGCCTGCCAGCAAGAAGCTGATGGCGCGGCTGGGGCTGACGCAGAACGCCTTCGACGTGATCGAGCTGAACGAGGCCTTTGCGAGCCAAGGTCTCGCCACGCTGCGCGATCTCGGTATTGCCGATGACGATGCCCGCGTGAACCCCAATGGTGGCGCGATTGCGCTTGGCCATCCGCTGGGCATGTCAGGCGCGCGGATCACCGGCACGGCGGCGCTGGAACTGGTGCGCCGCAAAGGCCAGCGGGCGCTCGCCACGATGTGCATCGGCGTGGGGCAGGGCATCGCCGTGGCTCTGGAGGCGGTCTAGAGAGCTGCGCCCGGTACGCGCCGAAGGCGCAGGGCGCGCGCCGGTCCGTCCCGACGGGCTGGCGCATCTGCAACCGGGCACGCCGCCTCAATGATGGAGGGGCGTGGCTGGCATCAATCGCTTGAGCGGATAAGGGGCGCGCGCCATCCCACGGACCGGCGCGCGCCCTGCTTGGCTCAGGTCCTGTCCAAGAAATCCTTCAGCAGCGCCGCCACGGCCTCGGGCTGCTCGTAGCAAGGCAGGTGGCCCGCATTCGCGATCTCGTGGAACTCGGCGCCGCACAGCTCGGCCGTGGCGCGCACCAGATCGGGCGGGGTCGAGGCGTCATCCGCACCCGTCATCGCCATCACTGGCAGCGTCAGCGCCCGCGTTGCCTCGGTCTGAGCGGCCCCGGCAATCGCCGCGCAGCAGCCCGCATAGCCCTCGTCGGGCCCGCGTTCGAGCATGTTGCGGCAAAGCGTGAACTCCGCCGGGTGGGCCTCGGCGAAACCGGGCGCGAACCAGCGTGCGAGGATCGCATCCGAGATGCTCGCGATGCCGTCGCGGCGCACATTGGCGATCCGCTCGTTCCACATATCGGGCGTGCCGATCTTGGCGGCGGTATCCATCAGCACCAGCGCGCGCAGAAGATCGGGGCGGCGCGCGGCGAGGCTCTGGCCGATCAGCCCGCCGATTGAGAGGCCGATAAAGGTCACATCCCGAAGCCCGAGCGCGTCGCAGATCGCGGCGGCATCGCCCGAGAGGTCCTCGATGCTGTAGGGGCCGGGCGGGCAATCGCTCAGCCCATGCCCGCGCTTGTCGAAGCGGATCAGCCGCAGCCCCTCGGGCAGATGCGGGATCAGCGCCTCCCAGAGCCGCAGATCGCTGCCGAGCGAATTGCCGAACATCACCACGCGCCCGTCGCGCGGGCCTTCGTCGAGAATGTGGAGCGTCACCCCGTCATGGGTCAGTGCGTGCATGAAAGCCTCCTCTTTGCAGGAGGTTGTAGCGCGCGGGATGGGGGAAGGAAAACATACCGCGGAGGTATCGGGGATTACCTCGGTGATACCTTTGGAGGGGACGGGATTTACTTGGCGCGGGGCGACTAGCCCCGGGCCGCGCCAGAGGGCGGCGCCCGACCTCGGGTGGGCGCGTGACGACAGTCGTGGTCCGCGCTTTATCTCGCAAGATCCTAGAGTGATCGGTGCGCGCAGCAGCGTCGCAAAAGCGCCCTCCCGGGGGGAGGTCGGGCGCTGCCTGGGGCTGGTCGCCCCGGGCGAGACCGGAGGTCGACGCCATCCCCAAAACCAAAAAGGCCACCCCCGAGGGGATGGCCAGCCTCCGAAATCGCGGAGAGGTATTACTCGGCCGGCTCGGCCACTTCGTCCTTGGTCTCCGCCTCGGCTATCGCGGCCTCGACGATGGGCGTGCCATAGACGAAGAAGTCCTGCGGGAGCTCGCCGCCGAACCAGACGCCGCCGCCGTTGAAGAAGTTGCTTTCGTCCCAGGTCAGGGTCTTCCAGTCCGGATCGAAGATCAGGTAGCCGGTGTCGCCGAACAGCTCGATGCGGTTGCCGCCGGGCTCGTAGACATACATGAAATAGGCCTGAGAGACGCCGTGCTTCGCCGGGCCCGCTTCGATCGTGACATCGTATTCCTGCAGGATGTCGGCAAGGTCGAGCATCTGGCCCTGATTGCCATACCAGAAAGCGACATGGTGCAGACGGTTGCCGGGGCCCGCCTGATCCTTGGTGAAGGCGACCTCGTGCACGAGCGGGCTGACCGAGAACCACGCGGCCAGCTCGTCCGAGCCGCCGAAGACCACGTTCTCACGCTTGAGGAAGCCGAGATTGTCCTGCAGGAACTTGCCGTTCTTGGTCACGTCCGAGCAGAGCAGGTTGACGTGATCGAGACGACGCACCGGCACCCCGCGCAGCGGGCGCTTCTGGGCGCGCGAGAGCAGCTTCGATTTCAGCTCTGCCGGGGCCTCGTAATACTCGACCTCCCAGAACAGGTGCTGCTTGTGGCCGTCCGGCGTAGTGAATTCATAGGCGCGGCCATAGCCCTTGTGGCCGTCGACCCATTTGCCCGGGTTGCCCGAGGCCTCGAGCACGGCCACGCGGCGCTCCAGCGCCTGCGGCGACGAGGCGCGCCAGCCCACCATGCCGATGCCAGCCTTGTCCGAGCGGGTCAGCTTCAGCGAGTGGTGATAGCGGTCCTCATAGCCGCGCAGGTAGCAGGATTTGCCGTCATCCTCGGTGGGGGTCATGCCCAGAACATCGTGGAAGAACCAGAAGCTTTCCTCGAATTTGGGGGTGAAAAGTTCGATGCAGGCAAGCTGCGCGATATCGTGGATCTGCTCCTGAAAGCTCATGGTGTCCTCCCTAAAGCTCGATAAGGTGAATGCGGTCAGTTTGCGGGGGCCTTCTCGTGGCCGTTGGTCGGGGCTGCGCCGTTCGAGGCAGCGGCGGGTTGCTCGCTCGCTTCGACATATTTCGGCTCGCCCGCGACCGCGTAATGGCCCGAGCGCAGCTCGTTGAGCATGATCCGAACGGCCTGCGGCTTGACGCCCAGCGTGTCGACCGCCGCGCGCGTGACCTCGCGCATCAGCGCTTCTTTCTGCGCCTCGGTGCGGCCTTCCATAAGGTTGATCTGGATTACCGGCATGACTGCTCCTCTGTCTCGGGACGCGCCCTCATTCCCCGCGTGTCGGGGCCTCCTCGGCGTGTCCGTGGATCGAGATTGGGGCAGAAACGGCGATACGATCAAATACCATTTAGTCCGGGTTTCGATACCGAAGGCGCATCGCGCTGAATGTGGGGAAACCCGATATATGGCATGATGCAGCACCCGGACTGCGTCCAGTCTGCAACATGAGGAACGTCTTGCAGGTAGCGGAAACTATTGACTTAAACTGCGTGCGACTTCGAGGAAGTTCGCGACGATCGGGGACGTGTCACCCTCTCGCGAGATGCAGGAGATATCGACCCGCGCGGTCTCGCTCACATCGCTGATAGGCAGGCATTTCACGCCTTCCATGATGACCGAGGTGATCGATTGCGGGACGACCGAGACGCCGAAGCCCGCCGCTACCAGCGCCATCGCGGTAAAGCCGTCGCCCACGACCTGCGCGACATTGGGCGCGAACCCTGCCTCGTGGCAAAGCCCCGTGACCTTCTCGACGAAGCCCTGCGCGCGGCTCGCGGGAAACAGCATCATCGGTTCGCGCGCCAGTTCCGACAGCGCGACGCTCTCGCGATCCGCGAAAGGCCCCGGATCGGGCACGACGATGTAGAGCGGCTCCGAGGCCAGCTCCTCGATCGCCAGCCCCGGCACCGGCGTCAGCATCCGGTTGAAGCCCAGATCGATCGAGCGGTTCTGCAGCCCCTCGATCTGCGCCAGCTTGTCGAGCGCATGCATCACCACTTTCACATCCGGGTAGCGGCGTTTGAATTCGAGGATGATGCGCGGGATGAAGCTGAGGATCGCGGTGCCGAAGATCGCGATGTCGATCCGGCCAAGCCCGCCCTCGGACGCCCGATGCACCCGGTCCGCCGCCTGATCGAGCAGCGCCGCGATGTTGCGCGCCTCATCGAGAAACAGCGCCCCCGCCTGCGTCAGTTCGACACCGCGCGGCGTGCGGTTGAAAAGCTGCGCGCCGAGCTGTTCCTCCAGCGCCTGAATCTGGCGGGTGATCGGCGGCTGAGAGACATGAAGCCGCTCGGCCGCGCGACCGAAATGCAGTTCCTCGGCCACGGCGATGAAATAGCGAAGCTGACGCAGGTTCATGGGTGTCCTCTCCGGCGCTCAGAGTGAGGCACAATCGCGAAGGGGGCAAGCAGGGCGCGCGGCGGCCCGTGGGGTGGCGCATTCTGACATATCAGCGGATGCGCTTTATCCGTGCGGCTTCGCCCATCGCTCGAGCCACGCGCGCGGATGGCAAGGCGCCAGCCCGTGGGGACGGGCCGGCGCGCGCCCTGCGCCTGCGGCGCGCACCGGGCGCGGCTCGCGAGGCTGGCGCTCACAGCTTGATACAGAGGTTCGTCCGCTCGGTGTAGAATTCGAGCGAATGCACCCCGCCTTCGCGTCCGATCCCGGAGGATTTCGAGCCACCGAAGGCCGTTCGCAGGTCGCGCAGGAACCACGAATTCACCCAGACGAGACCCGCCTCCATCTGTCCGCCGACGCGATGGGCGCGGCTGAGATTCTCGGTGAGGAGCGTGGCCGACAGCCCGTAATTCGTGTCATTGGCCATCGCGATCACCTCGTCTTCGCTGTCGAAGGGCTGGATGTGGCAGCAGGGGCCGAAGATTTCTTCGCGCACGAAGGGGCTGTCCTCGGGCAGGCCGGTCCAGATCGTGGGCTCGACGAAGAAACCCCCGTTGCGATAGTCGCCTTCGGGGAAGTCGGGAACGCCGCCGCCGGTGATGATCTGAGCGCCCAGATCGGCGGCCTTTTTGTAATAGCTCAGCACCTTCTCACGATGCTCGGCGGAGATCAGCGGGCCGATGGTCGCGCCGTCGGTATCCGGGCCGCCTTGGATCAGACCTTCCGCCCCCGCTTTCAGACGGCTGACGAATTCCTCGAAGACGGGGCGTTCGACGTAAATCCGCTCAGTGCCCAGACAGACCTGCCCGGTATTGGCGAAACATGAGCGCATCGTGACCTCGATCGCCTTGTCCAAATCCGCATCGGCAAAGACGATGGCGGGGTTCTTGCCGCCGAGTTCAAACGACACATCGCGCAGCCCCACCGCGGCCTGTTTCATGATCGCCTCGCCGGTGCGGGTCTCGCCGGTGAATGTGATGCCGTCGACGCCCGGATGCTGGGTCAGCAACTCGCCCGCGCTTTCCGGCCCGAAGCCGTGGATCACGTTATAGACACCTTTCGGGATGCCCACCTCGTTCATCACCTCGCCCAGCAGGGTCGCGGTGGCGGGGCTTTCCTCGGAGGGCTTCACGACGACGGTGTTGCCGCAGGCCAGCGCCGGGCCGACTTTCCACGTCATCAGCAGGAAGGGCGCGTTCCAGGGCGAGATCACCCCGATCACACCTTTCGGACGGTGCAGTTCGAGATTGGCCGCGCCTGTGCCGTCGGGCGTATCCATGTGGAAATACTCGCCGCCCGTGTTCTTGAGCATCTCCGCGAAGATCCGGAAATTTGCAGCCCCGCGCGGAATCTCGACCTTCTCGGCAAAGCCGCGCGTGTGGCCGGTGTCCTGTACTTCCGCTTCCATGAAATCGGCCTTGCGTGCGTCGATGGCGTCGGCGAGCTTCATCAACAGATCGCAGCGTTGCGCCTTCGGCATCTTGCCCCAGGGGCCCTTCAGCGCCGCCTGAGCCGCCTCAACCGCGTCGTTCACATCCTCGGCCAGCGCCTCATGCACATCGGCGATCTTCTCGCCGGTGGACGGGGAAATCTTGTCGAAGGTCTTGCCCGATTGCGCGGCGCGGTATTCGCCGTCGATGAAGAGCTTATGCGTGGTCATATCGTCCTCCCGTGAGCCACCTCTTGGGCGACAAGCTAGGCAACCCGGCCGATACGCTCCAATGCTTTTGTATCCCGCACGCGATACCGTTTTTGCATGATGCTCCATCGGGTCGCGATGCAAAACCCGTATCAAGCCCGGCCCGTCAAAGTATTGGAGCGTATCGCGCCACCGTCTTAGCCTTGATCCGGAGGCAGCCCGTATCGGTTTCACGAGACCGACGCAGCGGAGGGCCGCGACGGAGGACACATGCTGGACAGCACCAAGATCGAGAGCTTGGGCGATGCGCTGTATGACGCGCTGCGCTCGGGCCGACCGACTCAGAAAATCAGCGCGCTCGAACCCGAGAGCGACATCGAGGACGCCTATCGCATCCAGTTGCGGATGCTGGAGCGGCGTCTGGAGGCGGGCGACGCGGTCGTCGGCAAGAAGATCGGCCTGACGAGCCGCGCCATTCAGGACGCGCTTGGCGTCTACCAGCCCGATTTCGGGCAGGTGACGAAGCGGATGCTGTTCGAGGATGGCGCGACGATCGACCTGTCGAAACTGATGCAGCCGCGCCTCGAAGGCGAGCTGGCCTTCCGCCTGAAGGAAGACCTGATCGGGCCGGGCGTGACGGTGACGGATGTGATCCGCGCCACAGACTACGTGACGCCCTGTTTCGAGATCGTAGATACCCGGTATCAAGATTGGCAGATCAAGATTCAGGACACCGTGGCGGACAATGCGTCCTGCGGCGTGTTCGTGCTGGGCGAGGCCAAGGCCGATCCGCGCGATCTGGACCTGAGCCTTGCGGGCATGGTGATCGAGAAGAACGGCGAAGTCGTCGCCACCGGGGCAGGGGCTGCGGTGCAGGGCTCGCCGGTGATGGCGGTCGCGTGGCTGGCTAACACTCTGGGCCGTCTGGGGATCCCGCTGAAGGCCGGGGAGATCATCCTGTCGGGCGCGCAGGCGCCGCTGCTGGCCGTCACGGATGGCGATCATTTCACTTGCGAGATCGCGGGCATCGGCTCGTGCGAGATGCGTTTTGCCGGGAGGGCGATGGTATGAGCCTCGATCAACCGAAAACCGTCGATGAGGAAGCGATCATCCGCATGGCCGAGCGCGTCGAGACCGCGCAGCGCTACGCGACCCCGATCCGTAAGCTGACCGAGGATTATCCCGATCTGACCATCGCCGACGCTTACCGCGTCCAGACCGCGCTGCGCCGCAATCTGGAGAAGAAAGGCGAGCGGGTGATCGGCTGGAAAGCGGGCCTGACCTCGAAGCCGAAAATGGCGCAGATGGGGGGCTCGACCCCCGGCGTGGGCTTTCTGACCGATGCGATGGAGCGTCCGGCGAACTCGAAGATCACGGTCAGCGACATGATCCACCCGCGCGTCGAGGCAGAGATCGCCTTTGTGACCAACAAGGAGCTGTCGGGCAAGGTCACGCGCGACGACGTGCTGGCCGCCACCGATTACGTCCAGCCTGCGCTGGAGGTGATCGACAGTCGCTTCACCGGGTTCAAGTTCGATCTGGAATCGGTGCTGGCCGACAATTCCAGCTCGGCGCGCTATGTGCCGGGCGGGCGGATGATCCGCCCCGATGCGCTCGATCTGCGGACGGTGGGCGTCGTGTTGGAGCATAACGGCGAGATCGCCCAGATCGGCGCGGGCGCCGAGGTGCTGGGCCATCCCGCCGAGGCGATCGCGATGCTGGTCGGCGTTCTCGATGACATGGGCGAGGTTCTGCCTGCGGGCAGCTTCGTGATGGCTGGCGCGATCACCGCCGCCGTGGCCGTCAAACCCGGCGATTCCATCACCGCGAGATTTTACGAGATGGGCTCGATCACGGTGAGTTTCACCGAGTGATCCCGAGCCAAGGAGGTTCAAGATGAACAAGATCAAATGTGCCCTGATCGGGTCGGGCAATATCGGCACCGATCTGATGTTCAAGCTGCTGCGCTCGGACGTGCTGGAGCCGGTCTGGATGGTCGGCATCGACCCCAATTCCGATGGCCTCAAGCGCGCCAGGGACAAGGGGCTGAAGGTCACCCATGAGGGCGTCGACGGGCTGCTGCCCCATGTCGAAGAAGACGGTATCCAGATCGCTTTCGACGCGACCTCGGCCTATGTCCATGCCGAGAACTCGCGCAAGCTCAACGAGCTGGGCGTGTTCATGGTGGACCTGACGCCCGCCGCGATCGGCCCCTTGTGTGTGCCGCCAGAGAACCTTGGGGATCTGGCGAAAGCGACGCCGATGAACGTCAACATGATCTCCTGCGCGGGTCAGGCGACTATCCCCATCGTCTCGGCCGTGGGCGCGGTGCAGACGGTCGAATATGCCGAGATCATCGCCTCGCTCAGCTCGAAATCCATCGGGCCGGGCACGCGGGCGAACCTCGATGAATTCACCTTCACCACCTCGAACGCGATCGAGAAGGTGGGCGGGGCGAAGAAGGGCAAGGCGCTTGCGATCATCAATCCCGCCGATCCGCCGATGATCATGCGCAACACGATTTATTGCGAGGTCGAGGGCGAGCCCGACGAGGCCGCGATCACCAGATCGGTCAAGGAGATGATCGCGCAGGTGCAGAAATACGTCCCCGGCTACAAGCTGGTGAACGGCCCCGATTTCGACGGTAACCGCGTCGCGGTCTTCATGGAGGTCGCAGGGCTTGGCGACTACCTGCCGACCTATGCGGGCAATCTCGACATCATGACGGCGGCGGCGGCACGCACCGCCGAGATGTTCGCCGAGCGGATCCTCGACGGGTCGATGGAACTCAAGAAACTGGAGCCGGCACAATGACCTCAGAGAGCGTAATCCAACAGAAAGTGAAATCTGGCCTAGAGGGCCGCAAGGTCAAGCTGCACGACATGTCTCTGCGCGACGGCATGCATGCCAAGCGCGAGCAGATCCCGGTCGAGATGATGGTCAAGATCGCCAAGGGTCTCGACGCGGCGGGCGTGCCTTATATGCAGGTCACCCATGGCGCGGGTCTGGGCGGCAACTCGATTCAGCATGGCCGCGCGTTGGCGTCGAACGCGGAATATATCTCGGCGGTGGCCGAGGTGGTGAAGCAGGCCACGATCTCGGTCCTGCTGATCCCCGGTCTCGGCACGATGAAAGAGCTGGAAGAGGCCTATCAGTGCGGCGCGCGCTCGGTCCATGTCGCGACCCATTGCACCGAGGCCGACACCTCGCCGCAGCATATCGCCTTCGCGCGCAAGCTCGGGATGGATGCCTCGGGCTTCCTGATGATGTCGCATCTGAACTCGGCCGAGGGGCTGACGGAACAGGCGCTCCTGATGGAGAGCTATGGCGCCAACACGGTCTATGTCACCGACTCGGCGGGCGCGATGCTGACCCATGAGGTCACCCATGCGATCTCGATGATGCGCGATGCGCTGAAACCCGAGACCGAGATCGGCTTCCACGGTCACCACAATCTCGGCCTCGGTATCGCGAATTCGATCGCCGCGATCGGCGCGGGCGCGACCCGGATCGACGCCTCGCTGGCGGGGCTGGGCGCGGGCGCGGGCAATGCGCCGATCGAGGTGCTGGCCGCCGTCTGTGACCGGATGGAGATCGAGACCGGCTCGGACACCTTCGCGCTGATGGATCTAGCCGAGGATGTCGTGGTTCCGTTCATGGATCACGTCGTGCGCGCCGACCGCGAGGCGCTGACGCTGGGCTTTGCCGGGGTCTATTCGACCTTCCTGCTGCCCGCGAAACGCGCAGGCGAACGCTTCGGCATCCCGGCGCGCGACATCCTGGTGGAACTGGGCCGCAAGAAGATGATCGGCGGTCAGGAAGACATGATCCAGGACACGGCGATGACCATGGCGCGCGAACGCGGTCTACTGAAGGAGAGCGCCTAAGAAATCCTTTCCGCGCGTCGGTCCCAACGGCGCGCGGAAAGCCGGACCGGGCAGGGGAAGAGGAGCCCTGACGCCCGGAGCGACCGGACCAAAGAAACGCGAAGGGAGGAAATCCATGAAACTGAAACGCGCCGCGCTCGCTTTGAGCGCGCTGATGTCGCTTGCCGCACTGCCGGCCCATGCGATCGACGTGGCCCCGGGGGATTACAACATCCTGCCGTCCGGCACGAATATCGGGCTGCTCTATCTGCAGCACCAGAGCGCTGATACGTTCGAGCTCGGCGGGACGAAGGTGCCCGACAGCAAGGCCAAGGTGAACGTGATGGTCCTGCGCGGGCTGCATTATTCCGAAGCCTTCGGGATGCCTGCGCTCTATCAGGCGGTGCTGCCGATCGTGAATTTCGACACCGCGCGCATCGGCGGTGGGGACATGCCGACCAAATCGGGCGTGGGCGATCTGACGCTGGGCTTTTCGGTCTGGCCGGTACAGCCGTCGAACCCAGAGACCGGGACCACGCTGGGCGTGACCGCCTTCGTGACCGCGCCCACGGGCCAGTATGACGCGGCGAAGGTCAGCGCGGGCTCTGGGACGTGGACGCTGACGCCGCAGATCGGGTTCATTCAGGGGCTCGGGCAGGGGCTCTATTTCGACGCGATGGCCGATGTGGCGGTCACGATGGACCACACGGAGAGCGGCCAGAAGATCGAGCGCAGCCCCGCCACGCAGGTTCAGGCCTATCTGCGCAAGCAATTCGGCCAGAAGACCTCCGTGTCCTTCGGCCTGTCCTCGCAGCGTGGCGGCAAGATCAAGGTGGGCGGCGCCGATACCGGCCAGCGCACCGAGCGCGATCAGGTCCGCCTTTATGCCAATACCTTCGTCACCCCGACCGTCCAGGTGCAGGGGATGCTGGCGAAGGACGTGAACAGCGATGGCGGGTTCCGCAACGACGTGGTCGCGGAGCTGCGCTTCCTGAAGGTCTTCTGATCCTCCCCGGCCGGGCGCGAGCCCTCATTCGTGCCCGGCATTATCCAATACCTTTTGCGATAGTGAGGAGGGTTCCGTTATGACCTATATGGTATCAACGGGAGGAGGCGTGGGAATGGACTTCAAGCGGCTCAAATATTTCCTCGCGGTGGCCGAGGAATTGCATTTCGGACGCGCGGCGAACCGGCTCGATATCGCGCAGCCGCCGCTGTCGCGCCAGATCGCGGCGCTGGAGGCCGAGCTGGAGGTGCAGCTCTTCGATCGCTCGCGCAGCCAGATCCGGCTGACCCAGGCGGGCGAGGTGCTGCAGGATCACGCGCGGCAATTGCTCGAACGGCTGGATGCGGCCTATCGCGAGACGAAGATGGTGGGCTCGGGCGCGGGCGGGCGGCTGCGGATCGCCTTTGTCGGATCGGCCTCGCATGGGGTGCTGCCGACGCTGATCAAATCCTATCGATCCTTCTATCCGGAGGTCGAACTGCAGCTCTCGGCGATGAACAATGCCGAACTGCACACCGCGCTGGTCAGCCGCGAGATCGACATCGCGGTGGCGCGCCCGATCCTCGATGACGAGGAATTCCGCCGCGAGCCGCTCTGCACCGAGCCGTTGATCCTCGCGCTGCCCGACAATTCCGACCTCGGCACCCGCGCCGAGATCCATTTCGCCGATCTCGCCGATAAGACCTTCGTGCTCTATCCGCGCAAGCCCCGGCCCAGCTATGCCGATGTCGTGCTGGATATCTGTGCCCGGGAAGGGTTCAAGCCGAAGGCAGTTGATCTGGCGCAGGATTTCCAGTCCGCGATCAGCCTCGTGTCGGTGGGCGTGGGGATCGCGGTGGTTCCGCAATCGGTGTCGCGCACGCAGCGCCCCGGCGTGATCTTCCGGCCCTATAAGGGCTATAATCCGGGGACCGGCCTGACCGTGCATGCGCGGCTCGACAATCGCGCGCCGCAGGTGATGCACTTCCTTGAGGTTACACGGAAATTCGCACGCAAACAGTAGGTTGCGGCGCGAAGCTCAAGTGATACGTTAAGTCGGGCGCGGGTCGTCGCGGAAGGTCGTGGCCTGCACGGAGGGGCGTTCGGCAAAGCGTGCGTGCCATTCCGCCAGTGCCGGACGGCCCTCGCGCCAGCCCTCACCGTCGAAGCGGAAATCGAGGTAGCACAGCGCGACCCCGATGCTCAGATGACCGATATCGAAGGGCCGCTCGGTCAGGCGCGCGGCATGACCTTCCAGCCAATCCGCAACCCGGTTCATCTTGGTGCGGTAGACGGCGAGCATCTGCTCGGACCGCTGTTCCTCGGGCCGCATCTTCAGCTCGACAAGCCACGGCAGCGCGACATCCAGAAGCCCCGTTCCCAGCGCCTCGTCGCGCTCGGCCTCGAGCCGCGCGGCGGGGTCGGCGGGGAAAAGCTGCGGGCCGTCCGCGCTTTCCAGATCGGCCCATTCGCAGACCACATGGCTGTCGAACAGCAAGCGGCCGTCCTCCAGCTCCAGCGTCGGGATTTTCGACAACGGGTTGATCGCCATCAGCCCCTCATGCGGGATCATCGGATCGGCATGGGTGCGCACGGTCTCGACCGAACCGGCCAGACCTTTCTCATGCAGCGCGACCATCGCTTTGCGGACGTAGGGCGAGCGCGGGGACCAGTGCAGGATCGGCATCGGCTCAGCCCTTCCGCGCGGCGGAGGCCAGCACGTCCTCGTTCACCGTGATCCCGAGGCCGGGGCCGGTCGGGCAATGGACGTGGAAATCGGCAAAGCGGATTTCGCCGCCGGTGAGGTCCGTTTTCAGGATCTTCGGGCCGAAATGCTCGCAGCCCCATTCGAGCCGGGGCAGGGTCGAGAACACCGCCAGATGCGCCGCAGCGCCGATGCCGCTCTCGATCAGGCAGCCGCCATACAGCTCCATCCCGCAAGCCTGCGCGATGCCGGCGGCGCGCTTGATCTCGTTCAGACCGCCCGATTTCACCAGTTTCAGCGAATAGACCGAGCCTGCCGCAGCGATGCCGTTGGCGATAATATCGGGGCCGGTGAAAGCGGCCTCGTCGACCATGATCGGGATCGCGGCGCGGGCGGCGACGCGCGCGGTGGCCGCAATCAGACCGGGACGCAGCGGCTGTTCGATCAGCGACACGCCCATCTCGGCCAGTTGCGGCAGGTAGCGGATCGCGACTGCCTCGGTCCAGCCCTGATTGACGTCGACGATGATCTCGGTGGCTTTGCCCTCCAGCGCCGAGACGATCTTGCGCAGGCGGATCATGTCCTGATCGGGCGTGTTGAAGCCCAGCTTGATCTTGAAGCGGCGATGCTCGCGCGCGTCGAATTTGTGGTTGGCTTCCTCGATCTCCTGGTCGGCATCGCCCGAGGCCAGCGCCCAGATCACCTCGATCTTGTCGCGTACCGCGCCCCCCATCAGGACCGCGACCGGCAGATCGAGCGAGTGCCCGGCGGCGTCGTAAAGCGCGGCATCCACCGCGGCGCGCGCGGCGTTGTTGCGGCTTGCGGCCTTGGCCATCTTGGCGGCATTCAGCTCGAACTCGAGCGCATTCGCGCCCGCCAGCGCAGGCGCGAGATAGGTGTCGATATTGGCCTTCATCGCCTCGACGCTCTCCTCGGCCCAGCGGGGCCCGCCCAGCGTCGACGCCTCGCCCCAGCCGACCGATCCGTCGGCCAGCTCGGCGCGCACGATCACATAGGACTGGAAGTTGATTTCCGTGTTGGACAGCTTGTGACGCCGGGTCGTCGGGCAATCGACGATCATCGTCTCGATCTTCGCGATCTGGCGACCCGCATGGGCGTCCGCGCCCTGAAAATGATCTGCGAGTTTCGCAACGCCGGGCGTAGTCATCGGCTCTGTCCTTCGAAATATGTCATTGGTCTTCAAGGTAAATCCGGCGCCGCGCTTGCGGCGCCGGGAACTCTTTACGCCACTCGGATCATTCCGCGGCCATCGCCTGAGCCTGATTGCCCAGCGTGAAGTCGAAGCGCAGAACCAGATCGGTGTCCGAACCTTCGGGCGCCTTCTCGAACTTGCCGATCAGGTCCTCTTTCACGGCGAAGACCGAGTCGCTGTCGAGATAGTCGCTATCGGCGTCGTAGATCTGCGAGATCAGCGGGCGGTAGCCCTCGCGCGTGACCATCATGTGGATATGGCCCGGGCGCATGCAGTGGTGGCCCATGTAGCGGATCAGCTCGCCCGCGGTCTCGTCGCCGGGGATCGGGTAGGGCACGGGGCGGATCGCGACGAAGGCGTAATGCCCGTTCTCGTCGCTCTCGAAGCGGCCGCGCAGATTGTATTCGGGCTGATCGGGGTCGTGGTTCTCGTAAAGACCGTTCGGCGCGTCTTCCCACACGTCGATGATCGCGCCGGGGATCGGGTTGCCCTTGTTGTCGCGGATATGGCCCTCGACATAGACGGTTTCCTGACCCTCGAAGTTCTTCTGAATGGTCGAGGCGCCTTTCGGCATCACCGGGGCGTTCTCGCGGAAGAACGGCCCGAGCACGGTCGAGACGGTCTCGTCGCCCGAGATCGGGTTCGAGAGCATGTCGACGAGAACTTCGACGCCGAGAATGTCGCCCAGAAGGATGAATTCCTGACGCTTGTCCGAGCACAGCGCACCGGCGCGGCCGAGATAGTCGCAGGCATAGAGAAATTCGTCATGGGTCAGGTTCACGTCTTTGCAGAACCCGTGCAGATGCTTGATCAGGCTTTCCATGATCTCGCGCTGGCGCGGCTCGAGCGTGGCGTGCTGGCCCAGCGAGTCGATGACCACATCGGTCACATTATCCACGGTTACGTTGCGCATAAGTCTCCTCCTCGGATGCGGTGGGCGGCCCTCCTCCGGGCAGCACCTTCAATTCGATAAGGAGAGATTTGCATGGCGCACGCGGCTTGGGCCAGACGGGTGCGCGGTATCCTGTAATACCTCAAAGGTTCAGTTTGGGCGAAGTTCATACCCTAGGCGTTCGGAAATCGTCCGTGCGGCGCCCAGGGCGATATTGCGAAAGGCGCGCGGCTGGACCTCGTGGCGCGAGCGGGGGACCGAGATGACCAGCACCGCGACGGGCTGGGCGATGTGGTCGCGGATCAGCGCCGAGACGCAGATCACATCCGCTTCGTCCTTCGGCGCGCCCGCGTTGAACCCGTCGCGTGCGAGCGCGTCCAGCTCCGCGCGCAAGCGTGCGCGATCCTCCAGCCGCGAGCCGGGCCGCGTGTGCCGGTCGAGATATTCATCAAGCTGTGCCGGGGAGAACTGCGCGAGATGCAGCATCCCCGGCGGGCTGTCATGCAGCGCGATCCACGACCCCAGCGCCTCGCGCGAGACCCGCAGCGCCTGCGTGCCTTCCAGCGCGTCGAGCACCAGAAGCCGCCCGTGATCGTGCAAGGTCAGGTGCAGCGTCTCGCCATAGTCGCGCCAGAGCGCCGCCAAAACGGGCCGCGCGGCCTCGGTCAGAGCGGAACTATCCTCCAGCGCGCGGTTCAGCGTCGCGACCAGCGGACCCAGCCGATAGCGCCCGCGCTCGACCTTTCGCAGCAATCCAATTCGCGCCAGACCGTTCACGAGGTCATGCGTGCCGCTCACGGAATTGCCGATCGCGCGCGACAGGTCCGTGACCGAATGCTCCGGCTGAGCGGCGGTGAACTGGCGCAAAAGCTCCCCGACCTTGCGTAATGTCTTCATCTGGACCCTCCCGCGGTGATTTCGGGTCTCAGAATTCCGATATTGCCGGAAAAAGTCGCGGTATTTGTCGATACCTTTCGGTATCAGCCCGGCTCCGGCACCGTGAAGGGGACAGGTCGGACATGTCTTTCGTTCATCCGACCTGATGGAGGAGGAACCATGAAAGACCAAGTGAAAGACGCCCAAAGCGGCGTCACGACCCCCTATACCGGTGACGAATATCTCAGCAGCCTGCAGGACGCCCGTGAGGTCTATGTCCATGGCGAGCGCGTCAAGGATGTGACCAAGCACCCGGCGTTTCGCAACTCGTCGCGCATGGTGGCGCGTTGGTATGACAAGCTGCATGCCGAGAAGGACACGATCGGGCGTCCCACCGATACCGGCTCGGGCGGCTGGACGCACCCGTTCTTCAAGGGCGCGAAGACGAAAGAAGACCTGATCGCGGGCCGCGACGCCATCGCCGAGACGCAGCGTGTGGCAAACGGCTGGATGGGTCGCGCGCCGGATTACAAGGCGGCCTTCCTTGGCACGCTGGGCGCGAATTCCGGCTATTACGGAGAATACGAGCAGAACGCGAAGAACTGGTATGCCAAGTCGCAGGAGCGTCTCGACTACTGGAACCACGCGATCATCAACCCGCCGATCGACCGTCACCTGCCGGCTGAGGAGACCGGCGACGTGTTCATGCAGGTCGAGAAGGAAACCGATGCGGGGATCGTGGTGTCCGGCGCGAAAGTCGTCGCGACCGGCTCGGCGCTGACGCATTACAATTTCATCGGCTATTACGGCGTGCCGATCAAAGACAAGAAGTTCGCGCTGACCTTTACCGCGCCGATGGACAGCCCCGGCGTGAAGCTGATCTCGCGCGCGTCCTACGAGTTGAACGCCGCCGTCATGGGCACGCCCTTCGACTATCCGCTGTCCTCGCGTCTCGATGAGAACGACGCGATCCTCGTCTTCGACAAGGTGCTCGTGCCGTGGGAGAACCTGTTCCTCTATGGCGATATCGAGAAGGTGAACGGCTTCTTCCCGGCGTCCGGCTTCGCGCCGCGCTTCACGCTGCATGGCTGCACCCGTCTGGCGGTGAAGCTCGACTTCATCGCGGGCCTGTTCTCCAAGGCGCTCGATGCGACCGGGGCAGGCGGCTTCCGCGGCCCGCAAACGGCGGTGGGCGAAGTGATCGGCTGGCGCAACCTGTTCTGGGGCCTCTCGGACGCGATGGTTATGAACCCCGACGACTGGGTCGGCACCGATGGCTATCTCGCGCCGAAATCGTCCTCGGCGATGGCGTATCGCGTCTTCGCGCCGATGGCCTATTCCCGGATCAAGGAGCTGATCGAGCGCCACGTCGCCTCGGGGCTGATCTACCTGCCGTCCTCGACGCTCGACTTCCAGTCCGACGACGTGCGCCCCTATCTCGATCGCTTCGTGCGCGGCTCGAACGGGATGGTCGCGGTGGATCGAGTGAAGCTCCTGAAGCTTCTCTGGGACGCGATCGGCTCGGAATTCGGCGGCCGTCACGAGCTCTACGAGAGCAATTATGCGGGCAATTACGAAGCGATCCGCATGGAGACGATGTTCACCGCTCAGGCCACGGGCGAGCTGGATATGATGCGCGGCCTCGTCGACAATTTCATGAGCGAATACGACCTCGACGGCTGGGTGTCGAAGGATCTCGTGAACCCTTGGGACGTGAACCGCCTCAAGGGCGGCTTCCAGGCCTGAGACTAAAGGGGCTGCGCGGGATCCTCGCGCGGCCCACGACCCCGGGGAAGGAGGAGCCCCATGAGTTTGGATTTCACAGGGATGAAGACGCAGGTGCTGCGCGACGATCAGATCGCTTTGCCCGCGAGCGTCCTGACCATCGGCGCTTTCGACGGCGTCCATCGTGGCCATCAGGCGCTGATCTCGCGCGCCGTGGCCGAGGCGCGGGCGGCGGGCGTTCCGTCGGTCGTCTGGACCTTCGATCCGCCGCCGAAAGTGTTCTTCGGGCGCGCCAAGCAACTGTCGCCGGTGTCGGAGAAACTCGCGCGGATCGCGCGGCTCGGGCCGGATTACATCGTGCTGGCGTCGTTTTGCAAAAGCTACGCCGCGCGCAGCCCGCAGGCGTTTCTGGACGATCTGGCACGGATCAACCCGGCCCGCATCCATGTCGGCGCGGATTTCCGCTTCGGCGCGAAACAGGCGGGCTGCGTGACCACATTGGCCGAGCGTTTCGACGTGACGCTGGCGCCTGCGGTGCTGTGCGAGGGGGGCGAGGTGATCTCGTCCACGCGCATCCGGGGCCTGCGCGCCGAAGGCCGGTCGCGCGAAGCCGTGGCCCTTCAGGGCTCGACCGATGCCGCTGCGCTGATGTCGGGCGCGCTTCTGACACAGGATATGAGATTTGGGGAGGAATTCGATGTCCGGAATTGATCCGCGCGATTTGCGCGACGCTTGCGGCAGTTTCGCAACCGGCGTGACGGTGATTTCGACGCGCACCGAGGATGGCGATCACGGGATGACGGCGAATGCCTTCATGTCGGTTTCGCTCGACCCGCCGCTGATCACCATCTCGCTCGATCACAATTGCAAGCTGCGCGAGAAGGTGCGGGCTTCCGGGCGCTACGCGGTCTCGGTGCTCAATCACGAGATGGAAGGGCTGGCGATGCATTTCGCGGGCCGCCACGATCCGGCGCATAACGACCCCTTCATCGAGCGCGCGGGAATGCCCGTCGTGCCGGGGGCTGCCTGCGTCTTCGTGACCGAGGTCGCGCAGGAGGTGGAGGCGGGCGACCACACGCTCTTCATTGGCAAGGTGGTCGAAATCGAGCGCGATTTGGAGGCCCGGCCGCTTCTGTTCTGCGGCGGCAAGTTCGGCGCGCTGGCGAGCTGAGAAGTGCGCTATTGCGCGAAAATATCCCTCCAGCGTTCGAGGAAGCGCGCGGTTTTCATCGTATCAGTCGCAACCAGTAGCGCCGGGCCAAGCGCGATGAGGCGTTGCAGGGCCAGCGTCTCGTCGCTGTCGCTGCCGCCACCGTCGCGCGTGATCGGGTCGATCAGCTTGGTCTCCGCAAGCGCCCTCTGACCCGCCGGCGAGAGCAGGAAATCCAGCAGCTTCGCGGCGGTCGGATTGGGCTCGCGCCCCGGCAGATAGGCTGCACGCGACAGAACGAGCGTGTAATCGGCAGGCGCGATGATGCCCAGATCGGGATTGTCGCGCGCCGCCTGCGCCGCGTAGGAGCCGAGGATATTATAGGCGATCAGGTAGCGCCCGCCCGCGACGCCGTCGATGATCTCGGCCGAGCAGCAGGTGGCGACCGCGCCGGAGCGCGCGAAGGCCTCGGTCAGTGCGCCGAAGGTGCTGGCCTCCTGGCTGTCGAGGAAAGCGAAGAGGAACCCCAGCCCGGAATCCGCGATGTCATAGGTCGCGACCTTGCCAGTGTAGGGCGATTGCGCGGGCCGCAGCAGGTCGACCAGATCGAAGCGCGTGCGCGGTACGTCCTCGGGCGGGACCAGCGCGCGGTTGTAGATCATCACCGCAGGCTCGCGCGAGATGCCCCAGACCTGATCGCGCCAGCGCAGGTCTTTCGGCAGCGCCGTCGTCTCGGGCGAGACCCATGTGGCGGCGCAATTGTCGTTCACCAGCTTCACCACATGCTGCACGCCCGAACTGATGACCAGATCAGCGCCGGGTTTGCCTGAGGCGCAATCGGCCTCGGAAATATCGTAGAGGTCGTTCGAGCCCCATTGCTCGAACCGGATCGCGAGGCCGGGCTGGGTGTCGAGAAACGCCTCGATCGCGGGGGCGAGGATGTTGACATCGGTCGTGGTGCGCAGGGTGATCTCGCGCGCGGGCTGATCGGGGCCGAAGGTGCGGACGGCTTCGGGCTCGGCGGCTGCGAGGGCGGAGCTTAGGCCCAGCCAGAGCGTCAGAGACAGGAGCGCGCGGATCATGTGGTTTCCTCCGCCTGAGGCAGGGTGATCGCGATGGTGAAGCCTGCCGCATCGCTATCCATTTCCAGCGTGCCGCCATAGGTTTCCGCCACCGATTGCGCGATGGCGAGGCCCAGCCCGCTCGACGCCCCGCGTCGACGCGTGTCCGAGTGTCCCGGCGCGAAACGCTCGCCCAGACGCGCGCGCAGCTCGGGCGTGGGGCCGGGGCCTGCGTCGCGCACCCAGAGCCGGGCGCGCCCGACGCGCAGCTCCGCACCGATGGTGACCGGGGCTTCGCCATGCGACAGCGCATTGCCCAGCAGGTTCTTCGCGGCCTCGGACAGCGAGAGTTCGTCGGCCAGTACGGGCACCTCCGCCTCGGCGATCTCCAGCCGAATTTCGCTACCCGGCGCGAGGGTGGCGTGATCGCCTTCCTCGAAGATATCCAAAGCGATATTGCGCAGATCGACCCGCTCGCGCCGCGCACTGTCGGCGCGGTGGATCACAAGCGCCCGCGACAGCATCTGATCCAGCAGACGGCTCAGCCGCACGGTGCCGGAATGCATCTTCGCGACGATCTGGTCGCGCCGGGCGGGATCGTCTTCCTCGGCGGCGAGATCGGATTGCGCGCGCAGGGCCGCAACGGGCGTGCGCAGCTGATGCGCGGTGTCCGAGATCAGGCTTTTCATCGTGGCGAACTGCCGGTCCAGCCGCCCCATGAACCCGTTTGTCGCCTGCACCATCACATCGACCTCGCGCGGCACGGCGGCGCGGATCGGGGTGAGGTCCTGCGGGTCGCGTTCCGAGATGCGATGGGCCAGCCGCTCCAGCGGGCGCAGCGCGCTATGCACGATGATGATCGCGAAGGCGAGCATGGCGATGCCGCCGACCGCCAGCCCGCCAAGCGCGTTGCGGGTGATGCTGAGCGCAAGCTGGGTGCGTGCCCGCAGGGTTTGCCCCACGATCACCTCCACCGTGCCGGAGAACTGGCGCTCCGCGAAACGGCGCGTGACCCGGATGTAGCGCGCGGGCTCTCCCTTGAAGCGCGCATCGTACAGCTCGGAGTCCTGTGCGGTCGTGTCAGGGCGGGGCAGGTCTTCATAGCCCGTCAGCACCGCGCCTTTCGGGCCGCTCACCTGATAGGCGATGCGGTCATCGGGCGCGAGGGCCAGCAGCTCAAACGCCGAGACCGGCAGATCGACGACCGGCGCGCCGTCGCGGATCGAGATCGAGGCGGCGATGTCATTGGCCGCGCCGACCAGCAGCCGGTCGAACGCGTCGCGGGCCGCCGCGCGCCCATAGGCGAAGGCGGCAAGCGCGAGGATCAACCCGCCGACGATCATCAGCCCCGACAGCCCGGTGACAAGCCGCGCGGTCAGCGAGCGCGTGGCGGAAAGGCCGGTCTCGCGGGGGAGAGCACCGTCAGACATCGCCATCCCGTGCCGCCAGACGATAGCCGCGTCCGCGCAGGGTCTCGATCTCGACCCCGCTGCCGGTCAGCTTCTTGCGCAGCCGCGCGATATAAAGCTCGATCGCATTGTCGCCGGGCACCGCATCGTCGAAGGCATAAAGCCCCTCATGCAGCCGGTCCTTCGACATCACTTGCCCCGCATTGCGCATCAGAATTCCCAGCAGCGCGAATTCGCGCCCCGTCAGTTTCAGCGCCTGATCCCCGACCGTGGCGCTGCCTGCTGTCGCGTTGTAGCGCAGATGGCCAAGCTCCAGATCGGCGGAGCGATCGGTTGCCTGCCGTCGCCCAATCGCATGAAGTCTTGCTTCCAACTCACGGTGATCAAAAGGTTTTACGAGATAGTCGTCGGCCCCGAGCTCGAAGGCGGAGATCTTGTCATCCACCGAGAATTGCGCGGTCAGCATCAGCACCGGCATCATCGCAGCCTGCGCGCGCATCTCGCGCAGAAGGTCCGTGCCGCTGCCATCGGGCAGGTTGATGTCGAGGATCACCGCGTCATAGGCCTGCACCGCCAGAAAATCGCGCGCCTCGCCCACGGAGGCGGCGAGATCGCAGGCCATGCCCGAGCGCGCAAGCCGACGTTGCGTGGCCTCGGCCAGCTCCTCGGCATCCTCCACTAGCAAGAGCCGCATTCTTCCTCCCTCATGCGCCTCTGAGCCTGTGACAGGTTCGTGACAGGTTCAAGCGGTAAAATCCGGCACATAGCCCGCTGCGGGAGGCAACGGGCGGACAGTGGAGGATATACCATGGCTTTTAAACTCATGCGCGCGGCGATTGCCGTCGCGGCACTCACCGTTGCGACCGGCGCTTCGGCGCAGGAATGCATCGCGCCCGCGAACCCCGGCGGCGGCTGGGACTTCACCTGCCGTCAGGTCGGCAAAACCATGCAGGATCTGGGGCTCATCGACTCGACCATGCAGGTCGTGAACCTCGCCGGTGGCGGCGGTGGCGTGGCCTTCGCCGAAGTGGTGAACAAGCGCAATGATGACGACAACCTGATCGTCGCGGCCTCCTCGGCCACCGCGACCCGTCTGGCGCAAGGCGCCTATCCGGGCAACTCGATGGATCAGGTCCGCTGGATCGGGTCGATCGGCGCGGATTATGGCGTGATCGCCGTCGCAGCCGACAGCGACATCCAGACGCTTCCGGAACTGCTCGACAAGATCAAGGCCGACCCGAATTCGGTCTCCGTCGCGGGCGGCTCGGCCGTGGGCGGCTGGGATCACCTCAAGGTGCTGATCGCAGCCGACGCCTATGGCATCGACGATGTGCGCAAGGTCAAATACATCGCCTTCGACGGCGGCGGCGAAGCGGTCACCCAGCTTCTGGCGGGTTCGGTTCAGGCCTTCACCGGCGATCTGTCGGAAGCCAAGGGCTTCGTCGACTCCGGCGATATTCGCGTGATCGCGGTGCTGGCGCCCGAGCGTCTGGACGGCGAATTCTCGGAATTCCCGACCGCGAAAGAGCAGGGCGTGGACGCGATCGGCGCGAACTGGCGCGGTTTCTACGCTCCGGGCGGCATGTCCGACGAGGCTTACCAGGCTTGGGTCGACAAGGTCGGCCAGCTCTACGCCTCCGACGAGTGGAAGCAGGTGATGGCGGCCAACGGTCTGGCCCCGCTCAATCTGCAGGGCGCTGAATTCGAGAGCTTCGTGCAGAACTCGGTCCAGCAGATCCAGGACATCTCGCGCCAGATCGGCATCATCAAGTAAGCGAGACAACCCATGCGCGCGGCGGGCTTTCGAGTGCCGCCGCGCCTTCATACCAAGGGAGGGGATCATGAGTGATCGCATCTTCGGCGCCGTCGGCCTGTGCCTTGCGCTGTTCTACGGCTGGGCGACGCTGCAAATCCAAGAAAGTTTCCTGTCGGATGCGGTGGGGCCGAAAACCTTCCCGCTGGTGATCGCGGTGATCCTCGGGCTCGCCTCGCTCGTGATCTTGCTGCGCCCCGATCCCGACCCGGTCTGGCCGAGCCTCGCGCGGCTCGCCGAAATCCTCGCCGCGGTGGTGGTGATGATCCTCTATGCCGAGTTCCTGCCCGTCGTGGGCTTCCTGATCGCCACCGCTTTTGCCAGCGCTTACCTGACATGGCGGTTGGGCACGGGACCGCTGCAATCCGTCGTCGTGGGTGTCGCCACCTCGATCGGTATCTACGTAATTTTCAAGCTGGTTCTGGGCCTCTCGCTCGCCAGCGGCCCCTTCGGCTTCTGAGGTGAAATGATGGACACCTTAATGTCACTCGCAGACGGTTTTCACACTGCTCTGACCTTCGAGAACCTGCTGCTCGCGCTCTTGGGCACGTTCCTTGGCACCATGATGGGCGCGCTGCCCGGGCTTGGCCCGTCCAACGGCGTCGCGATCCTGATCCCGCTGGCCTTCACGCTGGGGCTGGGCGCTACCCCCTCGCTGATCCTGCTGACCTCGGTCTATTACGGGGCGATGTATGGCGGGCGGATCAGTTCGATCCTGCTCAATATTCCGGGCGACGAACCCGCGATGATGACCTGTCTCGACGGCTATCCGATGGCCAAGAAGGGTCTTGCGGGAGAGGCGCTGTCGCTCTCGGGCATCGCAAGCTTCGTGGGTGCTTTCATCGCCACCTGGGGCCTGATCCTGCTGGCGCCGCAACTGGTGAAATTCGCGCTGCTGTTCGGACCGGCGGAATATTTCGCGCTGTTTGCGCTGGCCTTCGCCACGCTGGGCGGGGTCTCCTCGACCAATCAGGCGAAATCGGCTTTCGCCGCGATGCTGGGCCTCGGCCTGTCGGTGATCGGGGTGGACACGCAGACCGGCGTGCCGCGTCTGACCTTTGGCGAGGTGCACCTCTATGACGGGCTCGATTTCCTCGTCGCCATCGTCGGCCTCTTCGCGCTGTCGGAAGTGTTCATCTTCCTCGAGCACCGCCACGGCTCGGCCACCGGCGCGGGCCACAAGGTCTCGGTCGGGCGCATCACGCCGCCGTGGAAGATGGTGAAAGAAACGACGCCGACCATGCTGCGCTCGTCGCTGCTGGGCTTCGTCGCGGGCGTGCTGCCGGGGGCAGGGGCGTCGCTGGGCTCCTTCATCTCCTACTCGATGGAGAAGAAGCTGGTGGACCGCAAGAACACCTTCGGCACGGGCGATCCGCGCGGTGTTGCGGCCCCCGAGGCAGGCAACAACGCGGCCGCCGGCGGTGCGCTGGTTCCGATGCTGGCGCTTGGCGTGCCGGGCTCGGGCACCACGGCGGTGCTGCTGGCGGTGCTTCTGTCGCTCAACATCACGCCCGGACCGCTGCTGTTCCAGAACAACCCCGACGTGGTCTGGGGCCTGATCGCGGCGCTGTTTATCGCCAACTTCATGCTGCTCGCGATGAACATCCCGATGGTGGGCATCTTCACCCGCGTGCTGATGATCCCGCCGCGCATCCTGATGCCGATCGTCGCGATGGTGTCCTTCGTGGGGATCTACGGGATTTCCGGCTCCAGCTTCGATCTGCTGGTGATGATCGGCTTCGGCGTGATGGGCTGGCTGCTGCGCAAGCTCGACGTGCCGCTGGTGCCGATCATCCTCGGGACGCTCCTGGGCAACACGATGGAGAACAACCTGCGCCGGGCCGTCACGATCTCGAACGGCGATTACTGGACGCTGGTCGGCAGCCCGCTGGCGATCGGTCTGTGGACCGTCGCGATCGTGGGCTTCATCCTGCCGCTGTTCCTGAGCCGCTTCGTGAAAGCGCGGATGCACGAGCGTGGCGATGACGAGGGTGCGATCTCGGACTGAGACCGCACCCCCTAGCGCAGGCATCACGCCTCCCCCGAGGTGCCTGCGCCGGTTCGAAGGAAGGGGCGGCGGTGGTCAACCCGCCGCCCCTTTCTCACCTCCGAGCCTTATTGCGTGGTCCAGCCGCCATCGACAGGGATCGAGGTGCCGGTGACGTTGTGCGCGATCGGCGCACAGAGCCACAGCGCGAGCGCCCCGATTTCGGACGGGTCCGAGAGGCGCCGTGTGGGTTGCTTTTCTGCGAGAAGATCCGCGATCCCCGCCGCCCGGTCGCCGCCATGCGCCGCCGCGCGCTCCGCGATCTGGGGTCCGAGAATGTCGGTCTCGGTCCAGCCCGGGCAGATGCAGTTGACGGTGACGCCGCCCGCTTCGCGCGTGCCCGCCTGCGCATATTCCAGCGCCGCGACCCGGCTCATGCCGACGAGACCGAATTTCGAGGCGACATAGGGCGCCTTGTTGGCCGAGGCCACGAGCCCATGCACCGAGGCGATGTTCACGACACGGCCATAACCGCGCTCGGCCATGCCCGGCATCGCGCGCCGCATCGTGTGGAACGCGCCCGACAGGTTCACCGCGAGAATGGCGTTCCAGATTTCGGGCGTGGCCTCGGCAAGGCTCGCCGTGCGCTGGATGCCTGCGTTGTTCACGAGGATATCCGCGCCGCCCCAATCCGCGACCGCATCCATCGTCGCGTCGATTTGCGCCGGATCGGCCATGTCGGCGTCGAAGAACTTCACCTCCGGCGCGCCCGCGGCCTCCAGCACCGCTGTCGCCTCGGCGACCTGCGCCTCATCGGCCAGACCGTGGAGCGCGATGCGCGCGCCCGCCTCGGCCAGCGATTTCGCGATTGCCAGCCCGATGCCTTGCACCGAACCCGTTACCAGAGCCGTCTTTCCATCCAGTCGCGACATTAGTCCTCCTCCGTCACTTTCTTGCGCAGCTCGGTCTTGAGGACCTTGCCGTAATTGTTCTTGGGAAGCTGCGCGATCACGCGATACGCCTTGGGGCGCTTGAAACGCGCGATCTGCTCGCAGCAATGTTGATCGAGCGCGGCGGGGTCGATTTCGGCCCCCGGCGCGGGCGTGACGAAGGCCACGACGCTCTCGCCCCATTCCGGGTCGGGCTTGCCGACCACCGCGACCTCGTGGACCGAAGGGTGCAGAAGCAGCGCCTCCTCGACCTCGCGCGGATAGATATTCGTGCCGCCCGAGATGATCACGTCCTTGGAGCGGTCCTGCAGCGTGACGAAGCCGTCCGCATCCATCGTGCCCAGATCGCCGGTCCAGAGCCAGCCGTCGCGCAGCGCCTTCGCGCTCGCCTCGGGGTTCTGCCAGTAGCCTTCCATCACGGCGGCTCCGCTCACGAGAATCTCGCCGGTCTCGCCCGCGGGCAGGGCGCGGCCTTCGCTGTCGGCGATGCGCACCGAGACCGAGCTATGTGCCAGCCCGACCGAGGCTAGCCGCTCGCGCCAGCGCGGATGGGTTCGGTCCGCCACCAGTTCGCGCGACAGGGCTGTGATCGTCATCGGGCTCTCGCCCTGACCGTAGATCTGCACGAAGCGCGGCCCCATCACCTCGACCGCGTCGATGATATCGGCGACATACATCGGCCCGCCGCCATAGACGATCGTCTTGATGCCCTCGCCGGTCTGACCCGTGGCGCGGGCGCGGTCCACCAGACGGCGGATCATCGTGGGGGCGGCGAACATCGAGACATGTTGCAGCTTCGGCGCAAGCTCGAGGATTTCGTCGGCCTCGAACCCGCCCGAGCGCGGCACCACATGGCGCGCGCCGCGCATCACATGGACGAAGTTGTAAAGCCCCGCACCATGCGACATCGGCGCGGCGTAGAGGATCGCGTCTTGCGGTTCGACGCTGTCCACATCCGAGAAATAGCCCAGACACATCGCCTGCACATTGGCCGAGGTGATGCACACGCCCTTGGGCCGCCCGGTCGTGCCGGAGGTGTAGAACAGCCAGACCGTCTCGCTTTCCGCGATCTCGACCGGGGCGGGCATCGGATCATGGCGCAGAAGATCGGCATAGGCCGGGCCTTTGAGGTCCACCGTCTCGACGCCCAGATCGGTTTCCGGGCCGCCGGTGAAGGCCAGCTTCGCCTCGGAAGCCTCGATGATCCATGCGGCCTCGCGCGGGTGCAGCTTGCCGTTGATCGGCACCGCCACCGCGCCTGCGAACCACGCGCCATAAATCGCCTCGAGATATTCTGGGCAGTTCTTGGCGAACAGCGCCACGCGGTCGCCCGGAGCGATCCCTTTCGCCACCAGCCCAGCCCCGATCCGGGCGGCGCGGTCGGCGAACTCTGCATAGGTCGCGCGCAACTCCTCGCCCTGCAGCAGCGCGGGGGCGTCCGGGGTGCGGACCGCGCTGCGGATCAGCCACTCCGCCGGGTTCATGCCGCGCGCTCCGCTTCGAGGATCGAGCAGTAATTCGCGACGCCCGAGCCGCCCATGTTGAAGACGCAGCCAAGTTCCGCGCCGGGCAGCTGCATCTCGCCCGCCTGACCGGTGAGCTGCATCGCAGCCAGCACATGCATCGACACGCCGGTCGCGCCCACGGGATGGCCCTTGGCCTTCAACCCGCCCGAGAGGTTTACCGGCAGACGCCCGTCGCGCAGCACCAGCCCATCGTCGATGGCCCGCGCACCGGAGCCTTGCGGCACAAGCCCCATCGCCTCGTAGACGAGCAATTCCGCGATGGTGAAACAGTCATGGACCTCCGCGAAGGAGAGATCATCGACACTGACGCCTGCCGAAGCATAGGCGCGGCGGAACGCCTCGGACGGACCCTCGAAGGCCAGCAGGTCCCGGCGCGACATCGGCAGGTAGTCATTGACCTGCTCGGCGGCACGAAAACCAATGGAATTGGCGAAATCGCCCGCGCGGTCGTCGGCGACCATGACCAGCGCCGCAGCCCCGTCCGAGATCAACGAGCAATCGGTCATCCGCAGGGGCGGGGCGATCATCGGGTTCTTGTCGCTGACTGTGTTGCAGAACTCGAACCCCACATCCTTGCGCATCTGCGCCAGCGGATTGGCGAGCGCATTGTGGTGGTTCTTCGCCGCGATCCGGGCGAGGGCGGCCGAACGGTCGCCATGCGCCTGACAATAGGCCTGCGCAAACCGTGCGAAAATCTGCGGGAAGGAAACGCCCGCCTCCTCCATCTGGTAGGACGCCCCGGCCAGCGCCTCGGTCACGCCTGCGGTGTCCTTCGCGGTCATCTTCTCGGCCCCGATCACCAACGCGGCCTTCACCCGGCCCGAACGGATCGCATCGCGCGCGGCATAGATCGCAGCCGAGCCGGACGCGCAGGCATTCTCCACACGGGTCGCAGGCGTGAAGCGCAGCCTGTCGTCGATCCCCAGCGCCAGCGAGCTTGCGAACCCGTCCGGCACCAGCCCGGAGTTGAAATGCCCCAGCCAGATGCCGTCTATCTCCGCCGGGTCGATCCCTGCATGCTCCAGCGCGCCGCCGCCCGCTTCGAGAACCAGATCCTCGAGCGTGCGCCCCTCCAGCTTGCCGAATTTCGTATGGCCCCAGCCGACGATCTTCGCGTCCATGCGGCTCTCCTCCCAATGATCCTCCGTTGCGGGGGAGACTAGCGCAGGGGCGGCACGACCTCTATTCGTAGAACTACGCTATCGGGAGAAGAGGATGGAGCAGGACCTGCTGGACAGCGATGAGATGGCGCTGCTGGCGTTCGAGCATGCGCCGGTCGGGCTGGCGGTCACCCGCGACCGGGTGATCGAGCGGTGCAACGCGCGGTTTTGCGAGAGTTTCGGCTATCGCGAAGACGAGTTGCCGCAGCGCTCGCTCGCCGTGCTCTACCCGTCGCAGGAGGAGTTCCTGCGCATCGGGGAGATCGGGTTGCGGCGGATGCGCGAGACCGGGCGCTATGCCGATGAGCGGATCATGCAGCGTCGCGACGGGTCTCTGTTCTGGTGCCGGGTGCGGGGGCAATCGCTGACGCCCGACGATCCCTTCGCGCGCGCTGTGTGGAGCTTTGCCGATCTGTCGGAATTGCGGCCCGTCGTCGATCTGACCGCGCGCGAGCGGCAGGTGGCAGCGCTTCTGGCCGAGGGGCAGACCAACAAGGAGATCGCGCGGGTGCTGGAACTGTCGCCGCGTACGGCAGAGGCGCATCGCGCGCGACTGCAGGCGAAACTCGGCGCGCGCAACACCGCCGAACTGGTGGCGCGGCTCACGGGGCTGCCGCTCTAGACGCGTCGCCCCGATGAAAAAGGGGCGCCGATGCGCCCCTTTTTGTCTCGATCCCAAGTCAGGCCCAGATCACGAATGCGGTTCGGGTGTCGCCTCAGGTGTCGACCGTGGCGGCCGCTCGCCGCGCTGTGGGGTGAGCTTGCTCTGGATGATCGCGAGTGCGCTCGACAGCGAGGCGGCTTCCTGAGAGCTCGTCGCTTCTTCGGGGAAGACGTATTTGCCGTTCGCGATGCTCTTGGCATCCTCTGCCAGCCGCTCGACCGGGCGCAGCAGCAGCTTGAGGAACACCAGCGTCACGCCGAGCAGGCACAGCGCCGCGGCTGCGACCGTCGCCAGCGTCACCTGCGTCAAAACCGGCAGATCGTTCGAGATGTTGTCGCGGCGCAGAACCGCGAAGACGCGCCAGCCGAAGTTGGGTAGTTTGTTCCAGACGAAATCCGGCGCAAAGGCATAGGTTCCGCCGTCCTTGCCGTCGACAAGGTGGAAGACGCCGGAAGACTTGCTGCGCAGGCTCGCGCTTGACGTCAGGCTTTTGGGCAGGGGCGTGCTGTCTTGACGGGTGTCGATGACGGGATCGCCGTTGATGTCCTGCACGACCACGTCGATGCCAAGTTCCTTGCTCGCCTCGAACAGGAAGCTGCGCACCCATGCGATCCGCACGCGGTAGACCAGCACGCCGATCTTCTGGCCGTTCGCGCCCTTCACGGGGGTCGAGAGGTTCAGGAAATACTCCATCTTGCCGGTCTGCGCATTGGTGGCCGTCTCGGTGATCGAGTCGACCGACGGCACGCGGATACCATCGCGGAACCACCGCTTGGAGCTGACATTCTTGCCGACCTCATAGCCGTTCGAGCCGGAGATGATCGTGCCATCGGGCGCGGCGAAGCCTGCCCAAGCGACCTGGCCCCCGGTGCGGGCGACGGCGTCCATGAACTTGTTGATGTCGTCTTGCGACGCGGTGCCGATGCTTCGCGCAACGGCATGCATACTGTCCCATTCGCGCATCAGGGCCGTGTTGAAGCTGAGCGCGATCGCATCCGAGCCTCTCAGGACCAGTTTGTGTTCAATGGCTGTCTGAAATTCATGGGCTTGATCCGACACGACCTTGGCGACGAAGACGGCCGTCGCTGCCACGACGAGCACCATCGCCAGAGCGGTGCGTCGGAAAATGCCCCCGAGATTGTGTTGTCGCCGAATGCTCATCTTCGCTTCAATCCTACGTTAATTGTAGAAGGGGTCCGATTTAAATCATGGTTACTGAGTAAATACGGCGAGAAAGTGGTGCGGGCCCATTTCAAGGTTAATTTTTTCGCGGACCGGAAGGATGGCTTGCAAAGCGCAAAGCGATGCCAAACACTCGAAGGAACAAGCTCCCGGGGTACGGGACTGCGAGGGCTCGATCGACGGGTCTTTCCGCAAAAACCAGATTGCAGATCGAGGGGCCGCAAAGGTCTCGGGCACAGGCTTACAGGATGCGAAATATGCAAAAGATTCAAGGAGTAAGCGTCGCGATCGCGACCTGCCTGGCACTGTCACTGGGGGCGGGCTCGCAAGCCCGCGCGGATGGCACGTTTGTGCAGTTCGACGCTGCGCAGAATACCTCAGACACGGTCTTTTCGATGTCGCGCGGGAAGGTGAGCTTCAGCGCGAATTTCTCGGATTACGATGGCGGATGGTCGACCGGCGCGGCCGTGACGCGGGACTTCGCGCTCGAGGGAATCGGCACGCTGAAGCTCGGCCCCAGCATCGGGCGCACGCTGGACGATGATAACTGGCGACTCGGCGCGCGCGTGGGGCTGGAGCGGTATACGCCGACCAGCTTCGGGCATGTCTTCATGCTGGGGCAATACAACACGATCGATCAGGACTGGTTCGCGCTGTTTCAGGCCGGGAACCGGTCCGGGTTGGGGCTCGAACTCTCCGCGGGCGGAAGCGACACCTATTCCGAGCGTACCATCGCGGTGACCCAGAAAATCGACGACGGGCCGGTCTCGATCCGGGCGGGTTGGCGCGCGTTGGCCAAGGAAGCCTTCGTCGGCATCTCCATCAATACCTATTAATCGCGCGCCCCGCGGGCTCACTCGTCCGAGGAGTATTTCGGCAAGAAGCGGCGGTAGATGTCGTGCAGAAGCGCGCTCGCGCTCACATGGCTGACGCCCGGCTCGTCCCCTTCGGCATAGAAGCGCACGAAAAGTTCTTCGCGCTGCTCCTCGGTCGGCAGAAGCTGGAGGCGCGCGCCATCGCGGGTCTTCGCGATGACGTAGCATTCGATCGGGTCGGTGATCTGGTCGATCGTCAACATCCCGCGGGTCTGTTCCGGCAAGGTCAGGCCGCGCAGGCGCACCGTGTCCATCGTGAAAGAGGTCATCCAGACCCAGTATTCCGTGCCGTCGGAGACGAAGGAAATCCGCTCGGGCTTGTCGGCCACATGGATTTCGCGCCGGGGCAGCTCGACGCAGGCACGGCAGGTCGCGGCCAGCAGGAACAGGTTATAGACCGTCCAGAACAGGATCACCCATTTGCCGTCGCCCGCGTCGTAATAGGCGAAGCGATCCCAGATGATCCCGATCAGAAGGCCGCCCAACGTCAGGAAAAACAGGATCAGGAACGGCATCATGATCCGCCATTGCACGACGACCTTCGACCGATCCCCGCCTTTCGCCGTCACCGAGAACGGGTGGCCATGGGGCCGCAGCAAGCCGGTGAAGGCGGCGCGGGCGATCGGGATCGCGCCGATCAACTGGCTCACGTCGTTCAGGAGCGGTACGACCATGCCGCGGCTGAGCATGTTCAGTATCATCAGGCTCCACAGGTAATAGACCCCGAAATAGCTCAGCACATCCGCGAGGCCCGCATTCACCACCGTGATGTTGAAATACCAGTAGAGCAGCGGGTAGCAGATCGCCGCGATCCGGAAGGGGAAGGTCGTGGTCCAGTAGAAGATCGAGTCGATGACGCTCCAGCGGTCGCGCAGGCGTAGATTGCTTTTCGAGAACGGGCCAAGCGAGGACCGCGCGATCTGCATCAGGCCGAGGCACCAGCGGGCGCGCTGGGTTATGTATTCCTTGAGGCCTTCGGGGGCGAGGCCTTCGGTCAGCGGCTCGGCCAGATAGACGGTGCGCCAGCCTGCGTTCTGCAACGCCAGCGTCAGCATGAAATCTTCGGTCACGCTCTCGGTGTTGAAGCCGCCGATCTCGCGCAGCGCGCTCCAACGACAGACCGAGGAGGTGCCGCAGCAAAAGGCGATCCCCCAGCCGTCGCGCGCGGGCTGCATCTGGTCGAAGAAGAAGCGCTGCTCGTCCGGGTAGGAGCTGTCGAGCCGGAAATTGTGCTGGATCGGGTCGGAGTTGAAGAAGTGTTGCGGCGTTTGTACGAGGCCCACGTCGGGGTCGTGAAACAGCGCCAGCGTGCGGGAAATGAAGCCGCGATGGGGCACGAAATCCGCATCGAGGATTGCTACGAAATCGGGCTGCACCTCTTCTTCGGCCAGCCGGTCCAGCGCGTGGTTGATATTGCCCGCCTTCTGCCCCTCATTGTCGGCCCGGCGCATGTAACGCACGCCCTTGGTCTCGCAGAAATCGCGCAGCCAGTCGCGGCGGCTGTCGTCGCAGACCATGATCATCTTGTTGCGATGGCGCAGGAATTTCGCGCCCACGATGGTGCGTTCGAGAACGTCGCGATCCTCGTTATAGGTAGCGATCAGGATCGCGACGAGCGGCTCTTTCTCCGTCGGGAGATTGGCGTATTTGTCCGCTTCCTCGCTGCGCAACTTGATCCGCGACAGGACCAGAAAGGCGCTGAGCGAGCCGATCATGGTGAAGGCTTCGAGGCCGAAGAGCGACCAGCTCGCCAGAGCATCCAGCGTCAGGCCGGGCGGGGCGAGGGTCTCGGTCGCGCGCCACCAGATATAGCGCAGCGCCAGTACCGCGCTGATCCCCAGCAGCACCGCACGGTGCCAGTTGCGCCGCGGTTTGACGAAGCTCGGCAGAATGGCGGTGATACCCACCACGAGGATGAGCTGCATCGCCGCCGAGCCAAGCTCTCCCAGTTGCGGATAGAAGAACATGCCGCCCCGCCCTCAGCGCAGGAAGTCGAGGGGGCGGTGCTCGAAGAACACGCGCCCGGTCCGCCCCACGGGACAGTCGAGATCGGCATCGGATTTCAGGTCCGGAACGAGAAGCGTCACATCATAGCGCTCGAGATGTTTTTGGCTCGGCGCGATGGCGAGGTTCTGGTAGACGCGCGCCGCGCCGCTGCCGGCGAGCCGCGCGATCGTCGCGTCGTAAATCTTGTCGCGCGCGGCCAGCTTGAAGGTCGCGGAATCGCCCACCTTGAGGGTGTTGTAGACGCCTTCGCTCACCGAAGCGGTCACCAGCGAGACATCGCAATCGACGAGCGACATGATCGGATCGCCCCGCTGCACCGTCACGCCATCTGCCTGCAGGGTTTCCCAGTAGATCCCGTTTGCAGGCGATGTCACTTGGCTTGAACTCAGTGTGTTCACCCGCGTCTGTTCCTTCGACCGGCGCGCGTCGAGCGTCTTGACGCGGGCCTCGGCCTCGGTGAGGTCCGCCTCGAGTGAGGCGATCTCCTCATCGAGAAGCGCACCGCGCTGTTCGGAGCTTGGGGCGTCGTTATAGCCGTCGCCCAGATAGACGCCGGACTTGGCGGCGTCGAGCGCGTTTTCAAGCAGCGCCACGTCTTCGCGCGCTTGCGTCACGGGGCCGTTCTCCGCCGGGGCGGCGGGGGCGGTCTGCGCTACGTTCGTGGCACTCGTCTCCGTGCTCTGCGCATCGGGCTGCAGCCGGTCGAGCCGCGCGCGGGCGAATTTCAGCTTCGTCTCGATCTCGGCGATGCGATGCGTGCGATAGAGCTTGCTGCGCGCGCTATAGGCGTCGCGTTGCGTGCGTTTGGCGGCGAGGTCGCTTTTGATCCGCGCGACATTCGCCTCGGCATTCGCCAGCTCCATCCGCAAATCTTCGAGCCGCGTCGTGTCCGAGAGGATATCATCGACGGTGGCCAGCCGCTCACCCTTGTCGACATGGGCACCGAGCGGTCGTTTCGGCATCGAGAGTTTGCCGGCGGTGCTGCTGCGCACCGTGACCACGGGCGCATTGACGACGGCATCGGCGCTCACGCCCGACATCTGCTCTCCGACGATCACCCAAAGCGCGCCCGCAACCAAAATAATACCGATGACAGGGCGAAAAGTTTTCAATTCGGGGCTCCTCGAGATGACACGTTACAGCGGGGCGGGGCCAATAGGTTTAACAACCTATAAACGTAACGTAATTGCAAGATGCAACCCAAGGTCTATTGAGAATATTTGGTTTGTGATGCGACGCGGCACGCTAGATCAGCCGCGGCGTGAGGAGGGCGCCTCGCATGAAATGCGCGTCGATAATGCGACGGAAAATCACTCGTGCGTGATATGCTTCCCGGTCTCAGGAGGAGGATTCACCATGACCGATCCAGCCAATGCGCGCCGCTTGACGGCGGCCGATTTCGACCAGGAACTTCTCGATCTCTACGATTACTATGTCCATGGCAAGATCTCGAAACGGGAATTTCTCGATCGGGCGGGGAAATGGGCGGTGGGCGGCGTGACCGCGCTGGCGATCCTCAGCGCGCTTGCCCCCGATTATGCGCTGGCTCAGCAGGTGGCCGAGGACGATCCTGACATTCAGGGCGAAGACATCACCTATTCGAGCCCGAACGGCACCGGCGAGATCACCGCCTATCTGGTGCGCCCGACGCAGATCGATCCGGACAATCCGCCTGCAGCGATCCTCGTCGTGCATGAGAACCGCGGCCTCAACCCCTATATTCGCGACGTGGTGCGCCGCCTCGCCAAGGCGGGCTTCGTGGCGATGGGCCCCGATGGGCTGTCCTCGCTCGGCGGATATCCGGGCAATGACGACGAGGGGCGCACGATGCAGCGCAGCCTCGATCAGGGCGCGCTGCTCAATGATTTCTTCGCCGGGTTTGAGTATCTCCAGACGCTCGACGGCACCAATGGCAAGGTCGGTGCGACCGGGTTCTGCTATGGCGGGGGCGTGGTGAACAAGCTCGCCGTCGCCTATCCCGAAATGGGCGCGGGCGTGCCGTTCTACGGGGCCGCGCCTGACAGCGCGCAGGTCGCGATGATAGAGGCGCCGCTGATGATCCAGCTCGCAGCGCTCGATCAGCGGATCAATGCGATGTGGCCGGAGTATCAAAAGGCGCTCGAGGAGAACGACAAGCGCTACGAGGCCTATATCTATCCGGGCGTGAATCACGGGTTTCACAACGACACGACGCCGCGCTACGACGAGGCCGCCGCCAAACTGGCCGAGGAGCGCATGATCGCGTGGTTCCGGACCTACCTCGCCGGGTGATCTGGCGCGCTCGCGACCTGCCGGGGGTGCGCTCGGATTTGGCGCGTGCTAGGCCTCTCGAAAGCGCCGCGCCGATGCGCGGGGCGGCACAAGGGGAGAGAGACGCGCGCATGAGAAACGGTGGTCAGGTTCTGGTCGAAAGCCTCGTGGGGCTTGGTGCGCGCAAGGCATTCGGGGTGCCGGGCGAGAGCTATCTCGCGGTGCTCGACGCGCTGCACGACACGCAAGGCACGCTGGATTTCGTGCTGTGTCGGCAGGAAGGCGGGGCGAGCTTCATGGCCGCCGCTTACGGCAAGCTGACCGGGGAGCCCGGCATCTGCATGGTCACGCGCGGCCCCGGGGCCACCAATGCCGCGATCGGGGTGCATACGGCGATGCAGGATTCCGCGCCGATGATCCTCTTCGTGGGGCAGGTCGGCACCGATATGAAGGGCCGCGAGGCGTTTCAGGAGCTCGATTACAAGGCGGTCTTCGGCACCATGGCGAAATGGGCCGTCGAGATCGACCGGGTCGAGCGCATCCCCGAAATCCTCTCGCGCGCCTGGACGATGGCTGTGAGCGGGCGGCCCGGCCCGGTCGTGGTCGCTCTGCCCGAGGACATGCTGACCGCGATGACCGAGGCCACGCCGCTTGCTGCGCCCGTTCGGATCACCGAGCCGCAGCCCGATCCGGCGGCGATGGGCGAGCTGCGCGAGATGCTGGCCGGGGCCAAGCGTCCGCTGATCCTCTATGGCGGGTGCAACTGGCGCGGGGACGGCACTTCGCACATTAAGTCCTTCGCGGAAGCCTCTGATATACCTGTGCTTTCCGTCTTTCGCTATCTGGACCAGTTCGACAATAATTCGCCCGTCTTCTGCGGCGATGCAGGCGTCGGGATGGCGCCGCATGTGAAGCGCCTGATGCGCGAGGCCGACGTGATCCTCGCGATCAACGCGCGCTTTGGCGAGAACACGACCGATGGCTACACGCTGCTGGACGTGCCGCAGCCGGCGCAGCGGCTGATCCATGTTCATGGCTCGGATCTGGAGATCGGCAAGATCTACCGCCCCGAACTGGGCATCCATGCCGGGCCGAACGCCTTTGCCGCAGCTCTTGGCGCGCTGGAGCCGGTCAAAGGTGACTGGGCCGACTGGCGGGCCGAGGGCCGCGCGGCCTATGAGGCCGGCTTCGATCTGCCCGATCTGCCCTCGCCGGTCGATATGGGCAAGGTCTGCGCCTATCTGCGCGAGGAACTCCCCGAGGACATGATCCTGACCAACGGGGCGGGCAATTTCGCGGTCTGGCCGGGGCGGTTCTTCCGCTTCGGGCCGAACGCCACGCTGCTTGCGCCGCAATCGGGCGCGATGGGCTACGGGGTGCCGGCGGCCATCGCGGCCAAGGTGGCGCAGCCCGAGAAGACGGTGGTCTGCTTCGCGGGCGACGGCGATTTCCAGATGACCTCGCAGGAGCTTGCCACCGCCGCGCAGGCGGGCGCGCAGCCGATCATTCTGATCCTAAATAACGGGATTTACGGCACGATCCGCGCCCATCAGGAGCGCAATTATCCGACCCGCGTCTCCGGCACCTCGATGGCGGTGAACCCCGATTTCGCGGCGCTGGCGAAGGCCTATGGCTTCCACGGCGAGCGGGTCGAGCGGACGGAGGATTTCGCAGCCGCGTTCGACCGGGCGCGGGCCTCGGAGACCGGCGCGGTGCTGGACCTCGTGATCTCGCCCGAGGCGCTGACCCCGCGCCAGTCGCTCTCGGCGATGCGCGCGGCGGCGCTGGAGGCGGGCAAGGGGCGCTGAGCGCCCGCCGCCTCAGAACGTCTCGACCCAGGGGCGCAGCGTGATCTCGTTCGTCCAGGCGCTGCGATCCTGCTCGATCAGCTGGCGATAGGTCTTCGCAATCGCCGCGGGGCGCAGCATCGAGCCGGGCTTGTCGGGCGCCTCGCTGCGGCCCGGATTTAGGATCATGCCGTCGATGTTCACCCAGGCGACGTGGATGCCTTGCGGGTGCAATTCGCGCGCCATGCTTTCGGCCAGTCCGCGCTGTGCGAATTTGCCCATCGCGAAGGGTGCGGAGCGCGCGAAGCCTTTCACCCCGGCGGAGGCCCCGGTGAACAGGATGGTGCCGCGAGTACCCTCGGTAGGCTCGGCTTCGAGCATCCGCCGCGCGGCGTGCTTGCCGGTCAGAAACGCCCCGATCGCGGTGATCTCGACGGCGGCGCGAACGTCCTCGGCATCGAGTTCCGCCACCGGGCCGCGCACCCGGCCGGACGGGTTGTAGACGACAACGCGCGGCGGCTCGGGCAGGGCGTCGAACAGATCGGCAATCGCGGCCTCGTCGGTCGCATCCAGCTGCACAATGCGCGCGCCGGTTTCCTTGGCCAGCGCCTGCATCTTCTCGGCGCTGCGAGCCGCGAGGGTGAGGTCATAATCGGGCGCAAGCTCCCGCGCCACCGCGGCTGAAAGCCCGTCGCCCACTCCGATAATCACCGCCTGTGCCTTGCTCATGGTCTGTCCTCCTCCAGTTCGCGTTCCCGCGCGCGGCGCGGATGCCTTACGACATAGCCCGGTGCGACACTGGCCCAAATCGGGGCTGCCCGCGTCGCGGACAGCTTAGCCGAAGAGGATCAGATGCGAGCGCCAGATTACGATCAGGCAGACGATCCCGAAGGTGGCGAACCCGGCCATCGACCAGATCAGCAGCCGCCGCATCAAACCCGGCAGGGGCCCGGCCAGCGAGGCGCGCTTTTGAAACGGGCTGAGCGCGCCCGCCCCAAGCCCGGCTGCGGTGGCCAGAAACAGCGGCACATAGAGCGCGTAGCCGATATAGCCGTATTCGGGCTTGAGGATGCAGAACGGGCAATGATGGTTGGGGTTTTCATAGATATAGAGCGAGACCGTCGCGACGATCGCGGTCAGCCCCATCCCGAACATCAGCGCCGAGGCCAGCGCGTAAAGCCCATAGCCGCGCTTGCGGATCAGCGCCGCGATCCCAGCCGCTAGGGCGATCAGCGCGGTGAGGCCGAGCAGCCAGAGCGCCTGCGCCTCGCCGACGCCCGCCATCTGGTGCGCGAGATTGGGATTGTTCGGCGTGAACAGCTTCGAGCAGCACGAGGTGATCACATCGGTCTGCATGTCGAGGAAATAGCTCAACTCGACCGCGCCATCGGCAAGGATCAGCGGCGTGATTGCCAAAAGGGCTGCGTATTTCACGCGAGTCAGCGGGTAGTCCCGGCCCAGCCTGTTGGCCCGGTCGAGGATCAGCCAGATCACGGCGGCGAAGAACACGCCGATCTTGAGATAGAGCGCGGGGAAGCCGTAATCGTTCACGTTGAGCGTGCCGACCGCACACATCGCGCCGACGAATAGCGACGACATCCGGTCGGCATTGAAGACAAACAGCAATAGGGCCGCGAGCTCGGCCAGCATGACGGCGGCGAAGAGGGTCGAGACCAGCTCCGTCATCCGCTCCATACGCAGTTGGCGCGCGCCCATATCCGACAGATCCCAGCGGCGCAGCACGGTCACGGCGAAGCCGCCCGCCCAGAGGGCCGTCAGCGCGGCCAGACCGGCCACCAGCAACAGCGCCATGATCGGCGTTTGAAAGATCATGGCTGCGGCTCCTGCTGGACAGGCGCGTCCTCGATCCGCCCGTCACGCATCGAAACCACCCGGTCGACGCAATCCGCGCCCCAGACACGTGGGTCGTGGCTCGACATGATGACGGTGCGCCCGCGCGCTTTCTCCTCGGCGACGATCTGCAGGAAGGTCTCGGAAAGTGCGCTGTCGAGATTGGCCGTGGGCTCGTCCGCGATCAGGATCGGGGGATCGTTGATCAGCGCCCGCGCGATCGCCGCGCGCTGCGCCTCGCCGCCCGAGAGTCGCTCGATCCGGGTCTGGGCGCGCGGCCCCAGACCCAGCGCCTCGATCCGGTCCATCGCGCGCGCGCGCAGCTCTGCGAAGGGCTTGCCCAGCGGCGCGGCTGGCAGCATCACGTTTTCCAGCACGGTCAGGCCGCGCACGAGGTTGAACCGCTGGAAGATGAAGCCGAACCGCACGCGCCGCAGTTCGGTCTGGAAGTGCTCCGGCAGGCCCGAGACGACCTCGCCATCGAGGCTGACGCGGCCCGTGGAGGGGCGCGCCATGCAGGCCACGACCGACAGGAGCGAGGATTTCCCCGAGCCCGACGGTCCCTTGAGCACGGTGACGGCCCGCCCCTCGATGCTCAGGTCGATCCCGTCCAGCGCGGTCACGGCATTGGGGCGGCCCGCATTATAGGTCTTGGTCACGGATTGCAGAGTGATCATGGCGGGCTCCTCAGCGCATCACGGCATCGGGATCGGCCGAGGCCGTGCGCCAGATCGGCACCACGGTCGCGGCGATATAGGGCAGGGTGGTCAGCAGCGCGAGCGTCAGCAGTTGCAGCCCGTCCACATGCGGGCTCAGCGGGAAATCGGGATAGATTACCGCCCAGCCCTTCAGGATCGGCGCGAAGAGCGGGGCGCCGAAGAAGAACACATGGGCGAAGCCCGCGACGGTGCCGATCAGGAAAGCCGCGAGCGAGATCAGTCCGCCTTCCCACATCTTCATCGCGATCACGTCGCGCGTGTTCCAGCCCACCGCCTTGAGGATGCCGATCTCGCGCGCTTCCTCGGCCGAGAGCCCGCTGGCTTTTTCGGCGGCGAAGATGACGAAGGCGAGGATGCCCGCGAAGGCCAGCGCCGTCAGCAACCCCTCGCGCCAGTCGAAGAGTTTCTGATAGGTGCGCGCGATATCGGCGCGGGTGACGAAGCGCATCTGCGGCAGCGCGTTCGAGCCTTTCTGGACGATGGTAGCGACCTCGTTGGGGTTGCGCACACGGGCCACGACATCGGTGTAGCGGCCTTCGGGAATGTCGAAGAAGTCGCGGAAATCAGCCTCGTTCATCAGCATCAGATCCGAGGTCATCAGCGCGGAGTCGCGGCTGAAGGTCCTGGCGACGTCGAATTTCTTCAGATCGCCCTCGTAGCGCGACAGGAAAACCGGGGCGCCCGCCCATTCGAGGCCGCGTGCGCGGGGGATGCCCTCGCCAATCGCGATCTGACCGGGGTCGGGCATCATCTCGGGGTCGTCGGGCACCATGACGGTGTAATTCGCGCCATTGATCCGGTCGTAATAATAGCCCCAAAGCCGGGGATGGGCCTCGGTCAGACCGCGGATCGCGGCGATCTCGTCGGCGACCGATCCTTCGATCAGATCCTGACGGCCCAGCGTGATCTTCTGCACGGTGATCTCGGGCGCGCCTTCGAGCACGGTCGTGGTCTCGAACCGCAGGCTGGCGGCGAAGAACATCGCCGAGGCGAGTACGAAGACCACCACGGAATAGACTGCGATCAGGGCGATATTCTTGCCTTTGCGGCGGGCGAGAGCGGCGAGGGTGAAATCGGCCAGCGCGCGCTGGCGGCGCAGGAATGGGGTCATTTCGCGGCCTCGGGTTGGAAGAGGAGCCAGCCCTTGCCGGGCGTGGCGGGGGGCGGCACAAATGTGCCGGAGGGGAAGTGGTCGAAGCTGCCCGGGTGGTCCTGAAACGGCGTGTTCAGATCGGCTAGGCTGGGGTTGCGGGTGTAGCGCGCCTCGGTAAACAGCGCCGGATCGGTCAGCCCCAGCCGCGCGACCAATCTGCGCTCTTCGAGCAGACGCCCATCACGATGGGGGCGCGCGAAGACGGGGTAATATAGCTCCACCGCCAGCAGCAGCGTCAGGGCGCCAAGCCCCGCAAAGACATAGCTCGAGCGGCGCATCAGAACGGGCCGCCCTGATCGAGCGCGTCGAGCAGTTCCGGCGTGACCTCGTCGTGGCGGAGCAGCTTCTGGCCCTTGTGGTCGCGCATGAAATCCTGCGCATCGACCGCGTTCATCAGCGGCACCAGCTCATGGCCCATCGGCCCCAGAACGTCCGAGCCCACGACATAAAGCGCTTCACGCGCGTCGATCAGCTTGAGCCCGTAATACTCGGTCACGCCCATGTCGGTGATCTGGTCGGCTTTGCGGCCGAGGGCGTATTTCTCCATGTCGAACATGTATTTGAAGTAGTCCTTGGCGCCGTCGAAATGATCGGCATAGCCATCCGCGTAGAGCACGGTGGTGACCCATTCGGGGTATTTGTAAACGAACATGCCGCAGACCGGGCAGGTGTCGCCGGGGCCGGGCGGGGGCAGGTCGAGTGTGGGTGCATCGGCGCGCGCAGCACTCAGCCCCGGGCCGAGCGAGAGGGCGGCGGCGAAGCCTGCCGCGCGTTTGAGCATCTGGCGGCGTGTCGGGCGCGATGCACGGCGCATTGCGGGACGCGCAGGCGTGCCCCCGTGATGGCAGGAATGGTTGCACATCGTCTTGCAACTCCTTGAAACGTATTCGGAAAGGACGGGGCCGCGCGGGCCCCGCCTTGAGGCGATCACTGACCGGCGCGGGCGCGGCGCTCGGCACGGCGTTTGCGAATGTTGATCGTGTCGCGCGCCATATCGGCATAGGCCATGACCAGCGCCTCATCGAAGCTCGCCAGCTTGCCCCCGTCCTTGGCCGCCGCATCCGCCTTGGCCGGATCGGCATAGGCGTATTTCGACGTGCCGGTCATCGTGCCGGGCTTTTTCGCGTCGATCACATAGGTCATATCATCGACCACCACGAGCGGCTTGACCTTGGCGTCCGCGCCCGCATCGCCCGCGTAGATCGTCTTCGGACCCGCATCCATGTTCAGCGCAAGACTGATCGCCGCGCAATGCAGCGAGCAGGTGCCGTCGACCGTGTCGTTGTCATAGACGATCAGGTGGCGCGTCTGGCTGAACATCTGCCGCATCATGCCGCAATAGGGGCAGCGGGGATATTTCTCGAACTCGTTTTCGAGCGGCGCCGTGTCGGTCTTGAGGAAGCGGGTCAGCCCGTTCTGGTCGGTCCAGTCCATCGGCGACATCGGCATGCCGTCCATCGGTTTCATATCCTCGGCGGCTGCGCCGGAGGCCACCAGCGCGAGGCCGGTCGAAGAGGTCAGAAGAAAGTCGCGTCGTTTCATCGGGATCATCCTGTCATATCGCAACCCACCGCCATCGAGAGACGGGCGCAGTCGCGAGCCATGTGTCTGGTTTGGAAAAAGCACGTCCGGATCGACGTGCAGGGACGCACTCAGACGACAGGAGGGGCGCGGGCGTGCCGGAAACGGGGCGCGGTCTGCACCGGGAGAGAGAGCCGCTCAAGGGACGCATGGAGCGGGGCGATCTCGCGGTCAAGACGTGCCGGGGTGACGATGGTGTCGGGGGCATCAAACGCGCAGACCGAGGCCGAGCCGCAGACCGCGCATTGGCTGTGGATCTGACCCGTGGGCGCGGTCTGGCTGGGCAGGGGCGCGGCCCCATCCGGCGCGGCGACCGTTTCGCCCTGCGGGGTCATGTAGACGATGCCCTCGCCGGTACAGATCTGCAGCAGCCCCATCTGCGCGCCGGGCGCGGCCCGACCGGTGGCGGCGATGGCGGCCGCGCCCAGATGATCGGTCAGCAGGACGACCTGCAGCAGGATCGCGACGAGCGCGGTCAGCAGCGCCGATTGCGCGCGGCGCAATCCAGCGAAGCGCGGCGCGTGCAGGCGTGGGCCGCGGTCGATCTTGCCGTCAAAGGCTCTGGAGGCGCGTTGGGGTCGGGTCATCACTCAAGCTCGTATCACGCGAGGGTGAGCCGAGAATTGATCCGCGTCAAACGCGTGAGGGGTGACTCAGCGTCGCAGCCCCGCGCGCTCAGTGTGCGGGTGTCAGGCCATGGCCCGGCCTGACCTCTGTGCCCTCAGGCGACGCACCGCCAAGGTCGTGCGGGAAAGCGTACGGCCTCGCCGGTCTCGATCGAGCGCTGCACCGGGTCTTTCGGGTTCCGCTGCGATATCTCGACACAACAACTCGGAAACCTGATGATAGGTCGGCAGGCCGGTGCGCTATCAAGCAGGTTTTTTACCTAAGCTAATTCGAAAAGGAGCCGCGAGGGAGAGACGCATGATTGTAGTGCTGATGAGAGCGGCTATGTCGCGCCGAACCTCTGGACCGGGGCGCGCGCGTTCGGATTGCGGCGCGGCACTGGTGGGGGCAGCCGATCAGGTGATCTCGGAGCTCGAGGAATTCCGCGAGATGGGCATTCGCGCCTTCATCTTGTAGGGCTATCCGCATCTCGACACGGTCTCGCCGCCTGAAATCTATGGGACCGCCCGCAACACCGCTCGCAGAAGGGAAACGCCGCTAATGGAAAAGATCGACCTTACCTCGGATGTCGCGCTCAGCCGGATCGTCTATGGCATGTGGCGGCTGGCCGACGACGCCGACACCTCGCCCGCCCATGTGCGCGCCAAGATCGACGCCTGTCTGGCGCAGGGGATCACCACGTTCGACCATGCCGACATCTATGGCGGCTACACGGCGGAAGGGGTCTTCGGCGCGGCGATGCGCGAGGACCCGTCGCTGCGCGATCAGATGGAGATCGTCACGAAATGCGACATCATCGTCTCGGCGGGCCGTCATGCGCATCGCAAGGTGAAGCATTACGACACTTCGCGCGCGCATATCGAAGCGTCGGTCGAGGCTTCGCTGAAGGAGCTGGCCACCGACCGGATCGACCTGCTGCTGATCCACCGCCCTGATCCGCTGATGGATCATGACGAGACGGGGGCTGTGCTCGACGATCTCGTGGCGTCCGGCAAGGTGCGCGCGGTTGGCGTGTCGAACTTCCGCCCGTGGGACTGGGAGCTGCTGCAATCGGGGATGAAGACGCCGCTGGCGACGAACCAGATCGAGATCAGCCTTGGCTGCCTGCAGCCCTTCACCAATGGCGATCTGGCCTTCCATCAGCGGCAGGCGCAGCCGGTGATGGCGTGGTCGCCGCTGGGCGGCGGCGCGCTGATGACGGGCGAGGGCCGGGTGCAGAGCGTTCTCGACGATATCGCGCAGGCGCAGGGCGTGGATCGTGCGGCTGTCGCGACGGCCTTCCTGCTGGCGCATCCCGCGCGGATCATTCCGGTGATGGGCACCAACAATCTCGAGCGCATCGCGAAGCTTTCCGATGCTTTGAAGGTTCAGATCGACAGGGAGACGTGGTTCCGCCTCTACGAGGCCGGGCTCGGTCAGCCGGTCCCATGAGAAACGCCGCCCGCTAGTTCATCCCGCGCCACCCGGCGCGGGGTCTTCTTTTTCGGGGCGGATAGGGGGGCGTTCAGGCCGACAGCCAGCCCTCGAGCTTGCCGCTGTCGGGCAGGCCGCCCGTGTGGACCAGCTTCCCGTCGACCGAGACGCCGGGGGTCGACATCACGCCCGCCATGGCGATGGCGCGGGGATCGGTCACCTTCTCGACCGAGACCTCGATGCCGAGCTTGGCGGCCGCTTCCTTGACCATCTCCTCGGTCTTTTCGCAGCGCTTGCAGCCGGGGCCGTAAACCTTGACGTCCTTCATCTCTTTTTCTCCTTAGAACAATGCGTTGAACAGGAAGCCGACGGCGAGGATGCCGCTGGCGACGACCCCGATGAACACCGCGATCAGGCGTAGCTTCAGGACCTGGCGAAGGATGATCATCTCTGGCATCGACAGCGCGATCACCGACATCATGAAGGCCAGAACCGTACCGAGCGCCGCGCCCTTGCCCAGAAGCGCCTCGACGATCGGGATGACGCCGGCGGCGTTGGTGTACATCGGCACGCCCATCAGTACGGCTGCCGGCACCGACCACCACGTACCCGAGCCCATGATGCGCACCATCAGGTCCTGCGGCACATAGCCGTGGATCAGCGCGCCCATGGCGATCCCGACGATGATCCAGATCCAGACCTTGGAGAAGATCTCGCGCACCGCCTCGAGGCCGAGGCGATAGCGGTCGGTCATGCTCAGATCGTCGCTCTCGACCGCGCCCGGCGTGGTCGCGCCGGAATGGATGTCGCGCACCCAGTCCTGCAGCCAGCCCTCGACATGGAGCCTGCCGATCACCCAGCCCGCGACGATCGCGATGGCGAGACCGAAGCCGAGATAGACCAGCGCCACGGGCCAGCCGACGAGGCCGACCAGCAGGATCAGAGCCACCTCGTTGACCATCGGGGCTGCGATCAGGAAGGAGAAGGTGACGCCCAGCGGGATGCCCGCGGAGACGAATCCGATGAACAGCGGCACCGCCGAGCAGGAGCAGAACGGGGTCAATACGCCCAATCCCGCCGCCATCACGTTGCCGACGCCCTCGCGCTTGCCCGACAGAAGCGCGCGGGTCTTTTCCGGGCTGAAGAAGCTGCGCACGACCCCCATCGCGAAGACGATCAGCGTCAGCAGCATCATCACTTTCGGCACGTCGTAGAAGAAGAAGGCCAGCGCCTCGCCGGTATGGGTGTCGCGGGCGACCGGCAGCAGCGAGACGATCCATTCGGAGAGGGCCGGGAGTTGGTGGTAAACCACCCACCACGCGACGAGGCCTGCCGCGACGACCACGCTCCACGCCCAGCCGGGCATCCCGCCATGCGGCGTTTCATGCTGCGTCACACTCATGCCGCGGTCCTTTCCGTGCTGGCGCTGGCTTTCATGACCGCGCTCAGAATCTGCTGGATTTCCGGGGAGAGGTCGGGGTTCACCCGATACCGGACCCATTGCGCATCGCGCCGGTCGACGACCAGTCCCGCGGCTTTCAGCACGCCCATATGGCGCGACATGCGCGACTGGGTGGCATCGAGACGCGCCATCAATTCGCAGGCGCAATGCTCGCTCCCGTCATGCAAAAGCTGCATCGCCCCCAGCCGGGTGGGTTCGGCAAGCGCGGAAAGAATAGTCACGATCATCGGTGCCTCCATTTCTACATTCGCATATGCGCATTCGCGCAAATGGAGTCAACGCGCCCGAGGTGGAGCATTCGGTCGCACCCATCCACCGGGGTGCGGGAAACTATCGATGAGAGTGATCGCATCACGGGCCTCCGACCTTCACAGGGTCGGAGTCAGATTAGCGCTGCGGGGGCGCATCGCTTCAATGCGCTCGATCAAGTCGGGCGCGATTTTTCTCGATCTCTAGCGAAAGGTCACTGTGTTCGGCCTCAGGATTGGCCCTTCGCGATGTTGCGCTCCATGAGCCGCTGGAACAGCCGGGGCGAGGCGCGGTTGATCCACCACGCGAGCCACGCGACGCGGCCCACCGGGATCATCGGGCGGCCGCGCTTCAGCCCAGTAAGGATCACCCGTGCGGCAGCCTCGGGCGTCATGTAATCCACCCCGTCCGCAGCCGCTCCCGGGCGGGCGATGCCGTCGGATTGCCGCTCGGCCCGGTCGATATTGGTCGCCACGAAGGAGGGTGCCGCGATCTGGACGCGCACGCCGTGAGGGGCCTCCTCCGAACGCAGCGATTTGAAGAACCCTTCCAGCGCATGTTTCGACGCCGCATAGGCCGTGCGGTGATAGAGCGGCGAGAACCCCGCGACCGAGGAAATCGCCAGATGCGTGCCGTGGCTTTCCCGCACGGGTTCGAGGAACTGCCGCGCCATTGCGGTGGCCGCGAAATAGTTGATCTCGAAGACCTTGCGATGCGCGGCCTCGGTCAGCTCCGAGAACGGCCCGATCTGGGTGACGCCCGCGTTGTAGATCACGAGGTCGATGCGGGGGTGACGCGTCAGGATGTCTTTGCAGGCGCTGGCAAGCTGATCCGCGTCGGTCAGATCGCAGGCGATGGCTTCCTCGTTCGGCTTGCCCGTCAGGCCGGAGATATCCCGATCGAGCAGAACGACCTGCCATCCCTCGGCGCGCAGCCCCGCCGAGAGCGCCTGCCCAAGCCCCCCGGCGCCGCCCGAGATTACCGCAACCCGCGTGCTCATAGCCCGGCCTCGCGGGCCCAGAGATCGAAGACCTCGGCGCTGGTCAGCTCTGGCGTGTAGCCGAAGACCTCTTTCAGCGCGTCATTGGCCAGCACGGGGCGGTATTGCAGGAAGCGCACCTGCTCGGGCCCGTAGCGGCTCAGCCCCAGCGGATGGGCGAGGGCCAGCGCCACCTTGATGCCAAGCGCGGGCAGGCGGCGCACCGGTTTGCCCAGACGCCGCGCCAGATCGCTGACGCCCAAAGCGCCGTCGCCCGCGACGTTGAAGATGCCCGGCGGACCATCTGTCGCAGCGCGGATCAGGATGCGCGCGAGATCGCGGGTCCAGATGAAGACGAAGGGGCTCTCGCACCCCCTCAGTGCGAGCAGGCGCGGCTTGCGGAAAAGTGCGGTGATCTGGTTGTCGGTGCCCTTGCCCAGAACGGTGCCGACCCGCAGCACGACCTGCTCGAGGGCAGGGTGGGCGGTACGCGCCTCGGCCAGCATCTCCTCGACCTGCCGCTTGTGATCGGCATAGGCGAACTCGGGATTGCCGCGCACCGGATCGCTCTCGCGCAGCGGCACGGGGTTGTCGGCGTGATAGCCATAGGCCGCGCCCGAGGAGGTCACGACGAGCCGCCGAACCCCGACCGCAAGTGCCGCCTCCAGCACCTTCCGCGTGCCCTCCACATCGACCTTATAGGCGAGCTCGCGCCCCATGCCGGGGCCCGGCGTCACGATGGAGGCGAGATGCACGATCACCTCCGGCCGTTCGCGCGCGATGACCTTGGCGGGGGCGTCGGTGGTCACATCCATCGCCACGAAGCGCACGGCTTCGGGCAGGGTGTCGGGGCAAGCCAGATCGGTCGCGATGACCTCATGGCCGCTCTCAGACAGTTCGGCGGTGAGTACGCGGCCGATCATGCCGCCCGCTCCGGTAATCAGGATCCGGGTCATCGTGCGGCCTCCTTTCGTCTCATGAGTGTCGAGATCGCGAAGCCCGCGATGATGTGCCAGATGCCCCAGAAGGCCGCGACGATTGCCATACCGCCCAGACCTCCGAAGAAGGTGAAGATCAGCACGAGCCCGAGGCCGGAATTCTGGATGCCCGTCTCAATGGTGATCGCGCGCCGGTCGAAGGGCGACAGCCGCGCCAGCGTCGCGGTGCCATAGCCGCCCGCGAAAGCCAGCGCGTTGTGCATCACGACCATCCCCGCGATCAGCCCGACGAATTGCACGAAATACTGCCAGTTGGCGCTGAGCGAGAGCGCCACGAACGCCACGAAAATCGCCATCGAGATCCATTTCAGCGGATCGCGGATGCGCGTCGTGAGGTCATAGCGGTAATGGTTCAGCGCGATCCCCGCGATCAACGGCAACAGAAGCATGACGCCCACGGTGATCGCCACGCTCACCGGATCGATATGGGTGGCGTGCAGCAGCGCCCGCGTCGGTGCGTAAAGGCTGCCCCAGAACGCGATATTGAGCGGCGTCAGCACGATTGCCGCCACCGTGGCGAAGGCGGTCAGCGAGACCGACAGCGCGGTGTTCCCGCCCGCCCGATGGGTGAAGAAGTTCGAGACATTCCCGCCCGGGCAGGCCGCCACGAGGATCAGCCCCAGTGCGATCGACGGGCTGGGCTGCAGCGCCAGCACCAGCCCGAAGGTGAGCGCGGGCAGCACCAGAAATTGCGACGTGAACCCCACGATCAGCGCCCAGGGCCTGCGCACCAGAGGGCGGAAATCGCGCGGGCTCAGGTCGATCGCGACCGAGAACATGACGATGCCGAGAATCGCGTTGAGCAGATGCAGGGCGCCGGGGCTGAAATTCAGCCGGACCGCGTCGAGCCCGGTCATGCCGGGGCCTTCCCGCCGAGCGCCTTGATCCAGCCGGTGACCGCCTTGCGATAGGTCGCCTTGTCCACGTAATAGGCCATCCGCGCGAGCTTGAGATAGGCCATGCCGCCGGTCGCGCGCTCGAACCCTTCGGCCTTCTTCGCCTGCAGGCGCTTCGCGGCCTCCGAGCCGTCGCGCAGCCCGCGAATGTAGCGCGCCACCATCTCGGCCTGTTCGTGACGGCCCTGCCAGCCAAGCCCGCTCGCCTCCAGCATTCCCAGCACGAAGAGATCATCGCGCTTGGGGTGCATCGCGTTCAGGTACAGATGCGGCGCATCGCCCTGCCAGTTCAGCAGCTCCGGCGCGATGAACGGGTAATGCAGCTTGTAGCCGGTGGCCGCGAGGATCATGTCATACTCGGCCTGCGTGCCATCCTTGAAATGCACCGTTTTTCCGTCGAGCCGTTCGATATCGGCGCGCACCTTCAGATCGCCGTGGCCTGCGTGGAACAGCACCAGCGAGTTCACGATCGGATGGCTCTCGTAGAGTTTGTAATCGGGCTTGGGAAACCCGTATTTCTGCGGATCGCCGACGAACCATTTCAGCAGCGCGCCGTCGATCTTGCGCTTGAGCCACATCGGCAGCTTGATCGCCCCGCCCAGCGTGTCGGCGGGTTTGCCGAAGACGTATTTCGGCACGAAGTAATAGCCGCGCCGCATCGAGAGATCGCAGCTTTTGCCGTGATGGATCGCGTCCACCGCGATGTCGCAGCCCGAATTGCCCGCGCCCACGACGAGCACCCGCTTGCCGGAGAATTGCGAGGGGTCGCGATAGGCCGAAGAATGGATCATCTCGCCGTCGAACTGGCCGGGGAAGTCCGGCATGTTCGGCTCGGAGAGTGTGCCATTGGCGATCAGAACGCCCGCATAGATCTCGGAATGCTCGCCTTCGGCATCGCGCCAGCTGACCCGCCAGCCCTCGCCATCGCCGCCCAGCGGTTCAAGCTTCGTCACTTCCGCATTGAAGCGATAATGGCGGCGAATGTCGAAATGATCGGCGAAATCGCGGAAATACTGCGCCATCTCGCGGTGGCTGGGATATTCCGCCACCTCCTCGCGCATCGGGAAATCGGTGAATTCCGTCATCCGCTTCGAGGAAATCAGATGCGCGCTTTCATACATCGTCGAATGCGCGCCCTCGATATCCCAGAGCCCGCCCACATCGCTGTGCAGCTCGAAGCCCTGATAGTCCACTCCCTGTTCGCCCAGCACCTTGGCCGCGGCCAGACCCATCGGGCCCGCGCCGATCAGGGCGAACGTGCCCCTCGTATTTGTCATGTTGCGTCTCCTCCCAGACATTCTTAAATTGAACCATTGTTCAAAATAAGCAAGCCCCGATCTGATGACGAAAAAGACGACCGAGAAACAAAGACTTAGAGCGCCGTCGAAACGCTCTCTCGCGAGTCGTTCACGGATTCTCGATGCGGCGGAAACGGTGTTTGCGCGGGACGGATTCGAAGGCGCGAAGGTGCGCGACATCGCCGCGCTGGCCGAGGTGCCGCTGGGTCTGGTGAACCATCACGGGGGCTCGAAAGAGGCGCTGTTTCGCGAAGTGGTGGAGCGGCGCGCCGAAGAGCTGGCGCGTCTGCGTCTGGAGGCTCTGGCGCAGGCGAAGGGGCAGGGCGCGCTCGATCTGACGGCGATCCTCGGCTGTTTCTTCCGGCCCTATCTGGCGAAGGCGGCGGGCAGCGATCCGCAATGGCTGGCCTATGCGCGGCTTGTGGCGATGGTCTCGGCCGATCCGGCCTGGGCGGATATTTCGACCGATCTGTTCGACCCGACCGCGCAGCGTTTCATGGATGAGATCTGTGCGCTGCATCCCAAGGTCAGCCGGGCGGTCGTGGCCGAAGGGTTCGTCTATTCGGTCGCAGCCCTTCTGGCCTTCCTGACCTCGGAATGGCGGATCGCGGCGCTGGCCTCGCAGTCCGATGCGCAAGCCTCGGTCGAGGGGCTGGTTGCCTTCTGCGCGGCAGGCTGTGCGGCGCGCATTGCGCAGGCCGAGACGTGACCGGATGCTGAGCACAACGACCTTGCTGGTCATCACCGCCGTGTTCTTCTCGGCCTTCCTGCGCGGCATCGCGGGGTTTGGCTTCGCGCTGGCCGCGGTGCCGATCGTCTCGCTGATGGTGCCGCCGGTCGAGGCGGTGACGCTGGCGGTGCTGCTGCAGGTCGTGGTCGGGTGCCGCGACCTTTTCACCCTGCACGGTCATGTGCACAAACCGTCGCTCGCGCGGCTGTCGCTGGGCGCGATCCTCGGCACGCCAATCGGGATTTTCGCGCTCACCGCGGTCAGCGCCGATGCCGCGCGGGTGATGATCGCGCTCGCCGTGCTGGCGGGGCTGGCGCTGCTGTTGCGCTACAAGCCTGCGCGCCCGCATCCCCATGGCGGACTCGCGCTCCTGGCGGGTGTCGCCTCGGGGGCGTTTTCGGGGCTGGCGGCGATGCCGGGGCCGCCTGCGGTGGCCTATTATCTCGGCGCGGGCACCACGGCGGTGCAGACGCGGGCCTCGTTGCTTCTGTTCTTCTTCGTGGCCTCGCTGCTGGCCACGCCGGGGCTGATCTGGGCGGGTGCTGTGAATGGCGATGCGCTCTGGCTGACGCTGGTCTCGGTGCCCGCGCTGGCGCTGGGGACATGGGCGGGTACGGCTGCCTTCGCGCGGCTCGACAACGCCCAATACCGGACGATCGCCATCGTGGTCATGGCGATTTCGGCGGTGCTGGCGGGCTGGCGGGGGCTGTCGGTCTATCTCTAGGGCAGGGCGCGAGCGCCCCTCTTAGCTGCCGCGGGCGAGGATGAACCATTCGCCGATATTCTCGCGATTGATGAAGCCCACGAAATTGCCGGTCTTGCCGATCACTGCCACGGCCGGAATGCGCCCTTTCGCGAACGCGTCGAGCACATCATCCATCCCGGTTTTCAGCGACACGACGGGCACGTTGTCGAACATGATCTCGGAAACGGGGCGCTGGCGGAACTCGGGGTCGGGCCGGGCCAGCACGCTCTCGCGGGTGACGAAGCCGACGAACTGCCCGTCCGGCGTGAGCACGGGGAACTCCGATTGCGAGCTGTGCAGGATCGCCTGAGCGGCGGTGTCGAGCGTGTCGTCGGGTGTCAGCGACACGAAGGAGGTGATGACCGCGTCACGTGCGGCCGAGCGATGGGCGAGGCCACGCATCGCCGCGTCCGAGCTTTCCGCCCCGGCCGCGAAGAAGATGAACGCCGCGATCAGTACGAGGATCGGGTTGCCGCTCGTCAGCCCCCAATAGGCAAAGAGCACGGCGATGACCTGCCCGGTGCGCGCCGCGACCTGCGTGGCTTTCACCCGGTCCATGAACAGCGCAAGCACGGCACGAAACACCCGACCGCCATCCATCGGGAAGGCCGGGATCAGGTTGAACGCGACGAGAAGCGCGTTCACCAGCGCGAGCCGCCCCCAGAAGCTTTGCGCCGGATTGTCGAGCGATTGCAGGTCGCTCAGCCAGCCGCTGCCGCCAAGGAAGATCGTGAGGATCAGGAAGATCACGACATTGACCGCAGGACCCGCCACCGCGATCAGGATTTCCTGCTTGGGGTTTTCCGGAATCCGCTCCAGCCGCGCCAGTCCGCCGATCGGCAGAAGGGTGATGTCGGGGGTGCGCACGCCGAACCGGGCCGCCATCGTCGCATGGCCGAATTCATGCAGCACGACGCAGGCGAAGACCGACAGAATGAAGAGCATGTTGATCAGCGCGGCCTGCGGCCCGTCCGCCGCCCAGGCCGAGGCGGTGATCCAGATGATCAGCAGAACGAAGGTGACATGCACCCTGAGAACCGTGCCGCCGATCTTGCCGATTGAATAGGACCAGCTCATGTCATCCCTCTCTTTCCGCCGTGCGGTTGCCCCGAAAGCGGGGCGCGGCACATGGATGTCCGCCGCCCTCAATCTGACCCTTCGCTCCGGTCACCACAAGGAAGCAATCCGAATAAGTGACGGAGTTTGAAAAAGCTTCTGCCCGCGCAGATCAGAACTCGGTCACGCGCCGCGTCGTCTCCGGGTCGAGGAAACCCGCGACCGTGGCATCGGTCTCGAGCTGCAGCGCCCGGTGCAGGTCCGGCACCGCGGCGTGATTGAGGACGCGTTTCATCGCGCGGACCGACAGGACGGGAAGATCGGCGAGGCGCTCGGCGGTCTGGACGGCCACCGCGATCAGCGCGGCATCATCAACCACCTTCCACGCCAATCCGATCTCGCCCATCTCCTGCGCCGAATACCGGTCGCCGAAGATCAGCATCTCGCGCGCCTTGTTCAGCCCGACCAGCGCGGGCAGGAGCGAGGTGACGGCCCCGGTGACGAACAGGTTCAGCGAGACCTCGGGGAAGAAGCCCTTCGCGCTCTCCGCCCAGATCGGGAAGTCGCAATTGATCGCCCATTCCAAGCCGCCGCCGACGGCCCAGCCGTTGATCGCGCCGACCACGGGTTTCTCCCCCAGCGTAATCGCATGGGTGGCTCGCTGGATCGCATGCACGATCTCGCGCGCCTCTTCTTCGGTCTCGGGATGGGTATGGGCCTTGCGGTCATCGCCCGCGCAAAACGCTTTGCCCGCCCCGGTGAAGATGATCACCTTGGTGGCCGGGTCGGCATTGGCGTCCTCAAAGGCGCGCGCGACATCGACGACCAGCTGACGGTTCATCGCGTTGAGGCGTTCGGGGCGGTTGAGGGTGATGGTGCGCACGCCCTTGGCGCCAAGCTGGCTCAGGACGGTGTCGTAGCTGAAATGGCTCATTGGAAACTCCGGATGACGCGTTTGGTCTTGCCCTCGGTGCGCGGGAAGCTGTGGGCGGGGAGGAGGGTGACGCTCGCCGTCGCACCCAGTTTAGACTTGATCCGCTGTTCCACTTTGCGCGCAAGATCGGGCGTGGCGTGCTCGCCTTCCGCCAGTTCGGCGCTGACGGGCAGGGTGTCATAGGGCGGCGGCGTGTCGAGCGTGATGCGATAATCTCCCGAAAGCTCGGGGATTTCGTTGAGCACGGCGGCGACCATCGAGGGGAACATGTTCAGGCCCCGCACCACCACCATGTCATCGGAGCGCCCGACGACCGAGAAACGGAACCCGGTGCAGCCGCAGGCGCAGGGCTCGGTCTCGCCGATGGTGATGATGTCGCCCGTGCGGAACCGCACCAGCGGCTGGCAGTCGCGCACGAGGTGGGTCAGAACCAATTCGCCGCGCGCCCCGGCCTCCAGCGGGATCGGCGCGTCGGTATCGGGGTCGATCAGTTCGGGATGCAGCACGTCGGCGGCCATGAAATGCAGCTTCGTGTCATACGGACATTCCGCCGCGAAGTTCGAGAAGACATCCGAGACGCCGTAATTCGCGTTGCGCGGCTCCATCCCCCAGGTCTCGCGCAGGCGGGCGCGGAAGGCGGGATCGTCAAGGCCGGGCTCGCCCCCGAACAGCCCCAGTTTGAGGCCGAGATCGCGTGGCGTCAGTCCGGGGTGTTTCTCGGCGATGACCCGCTCGAGGACGGACGGATAGGAGGGCGTGCAGGAAATCGCGGTGATGCCGACCTCGCGGATCGTCTGGATCAGCAGCTCGGTCGAGCCGACGCCGAAGGGCACGACCAGCGCGCCGGTCGCCTCCAGCGTCATGTGATCGGTCAGCCCGCCCATCCACATCTGGTAATTGAGGCAATGGACCACCGTGTGTTCGGGCGTCAGCCCCGCAGAGCGGTGACAGCGCCCGCCGACCTCCTGCGTCACCAACGCGTCGCGGGCCGACAGGGCGAGGTTCATCGCCTGACCCGTGGTGCCCGAGGTCCGATGCAGGCGGTTGGCGGTGCTGCGCGTGGCGGCGAGGTAGTCGCCGAAGGGCGGATGCTCGGCCTGCGAGATCCGCAGTTGCGATTTGTCGGAGAGCGGCAATTCAGGCAGGTCGCGCAGGTCCTCGGGCGGTCTGCGCCCCTGCCAGAACCTTTGGTAGAAGGCAGAATGCGCGGCGACATGGGCGCGCTGTGCCTGCCAGCGGCGTTTGATCTCGGGCTGCAGCTCCGCGCGGGAGAGGTTCTCGGCGCCAGGAATGGTGGTCATGCCGTCATCCCCCGGTCCCAGAGCAGCGAGAGCGTCTCCAGCACCGCATCGCGGTCCTGCGATATCTCGATCAGGACCGGGTCCTTCGCCAGAAGAAGATTGGAGAGGTATTGATCGACCATGCCCCCCAGCGCATAGGCGCGGCGCAGCAATTCGTCGCGCGGGGGCGCCGTCTTGCCCTCCTGCCGTTGCCTGCGTTCCACGGAGGCGACCACCGCCTCGATCCATTCCCGGTTGAGCGTCTGAAACGCCGCCTGCGCCTCGGGGAAGCCGTCGGTCGGGTGGATCAAGCTGCGCATCAACCCGCTATTTTGCTCGAACAGACGGAGATAGGCGCGGGTCGCCGCGCGCGGCGCATCATGGCCTTCGCGTTCGCTCGCCGCACGCATCGCCAGTTGAAGGAAGGCCACGAACCCCCGGAGCAGGCTGTCGAGCAGGGCGTTGCGATCCTTGAAGTAAAGGTAGAACGTCCCGTTCGAGACGCCGGCTTCCTTGCAGATCTCCGCGACGGTGAGGCCCTGCGGCCCGTTATTTTGCAAAACCTTGCAGGCGGCGATCTGAAGCTGGGCGCGAGTGCGCTCTCCCTTCGGGCGTCCGGCGCCGGTCGTGGCAAGATGCTCCGGGAAAGAGAACACGGCGGCGTCCTGCGACGCATTTGCGAGAGTGGGGGTCACGTTCCGGCTCCAAAAATGAAACTGACGTCAGTTTTATATTTAGGGAAGACCAACCCGTCAACGCTGACGTGACTCTGCGTTGAGTCGGGGTGGCGGTCTCAGATCCCAGAGGGCGCCAGATAGACCTCGCCGGGGCCAAAGGGGAGAAAGCGATCCGCGGCGATCCCGGCCTCGGTGAGGCTACGACCCAGCAGGGCGGGCGGTTCCTCGCGCGGCTCGTCGGTCAGCTGGAATGTCCCCCAATGACAGCCAAGCGCCTGCGTGGGGCCGATATCGGTGAAGATGCGCACGGCCTCTTCGGGCGCGACATGCTGGGGCTGCATGAACCAGCGCGGTTCATAGGCCCCGATCGGGATCACCGCGATGTCCGGCGCGCCGTGCCGGGCGCGGATATCGCGAAAAAGCGCCCCGTCGCCATAGCCGGTATCGCCCGCGAACCAGATCCGGCTCTGCGGCGTGTCGATCCAGAACCCGCTCCAGAGCGCCATGCGTCGGTCGCCGAGACCGCGCGCCGACCAATGGTTCGCTGGCGTCAGCGTGACCGAGACCTCGGAAGTCAGTGCAATGCGGTCGTGCCAATCCCCAGTCTCGATCTGCGCCCCGCGGACCGCCTTCCGCACCGTCGCATCCGTGCCCAGCGGCATCACCATCTTCGGGCTGTAGCGCTTATGCAGCTTGCGCAGCGTCACGGTGTCGAGATGGTCGTAATGGTTATGGCTGATCAAAACCGCGTCGATGGGCGGGAGGTTGTCGAAGGCGATACCGGGCGCGGTGACGCGCCGCGGCCCGGCAAAGCGCAACGGGCTCGCGCGCTCCGACCAGACCGGATCGGTCAGCAGGTTGAGCCCCGCGACCTGAATGAGCACCGAGGCATGGCCGACCATGGTCAGCCGCGCCGCGTCGCTGCGCGCGGGCGGGATGTTCGGCTCGACGGGGACATGTTTGGGCCAGCGCGCCCGCTGCCCTTCGCGGTGCCATTTGAGAATGTCGCGAAAGGAGCGATCGGTAGAGGGCTGGTCCTGCGGGTGAAAACGCTCGCCGTCGAAATGGTCGCTGACCGGGCCGGAATAGTAGCGGTTACGTGCCATCTCGTGCCTGCCTTTGTCTTTCGGGGAAGGTTAGCGGACCGGACCCGGCTTGTCGCGTCTCGGGTATCAGCGCGCCAAGGCCTCGAGATGGGCCGCAGCCCCTTCAGCGAGCGCGGTCGGGTTATAGCCGCCCTCCAGACAGGAGACGATACGCCCCTCGCAACAGCGGCGCGCGACGCCTCGGATCGCATTGGTCAGCCACCAGTAATCGCCCGCGGTCCAGAGCAGCCCGGAGATATCGTCCTCGCGATGCGCGTCGAACCCGGCGGAGAGGATGATCAGCTCCGGCTTGAAAGCCTCGAGCCGCGCCAGCCCGTCCTCCCAGGCCACCTTCATCTCGGAGGCGCCGCTTCCGCTGGCAAGCGGCAGGTTGAGCACGTTGTCATGCGCCCCGGTCTCCGAGCGCGCCCCGGTGCCCGGCCAGAGCGATTTGGGCTCCTGATGCGACGAGATGAACAGGCTGCGCGGCTCGTCCCAGAGGATATCCTGCGTGCCATTGCCGTGATGCACGTCGAAATCGAGTACCGCGACGCGCGACAGGCCATGCCGTTCAAGCGCATGAAGCGCGGCAAGCCCGGTATTGCCATAGATGCAGAACCCCATCGCCCGCGTGCGCGTCGCATGGTGCCCGGGCGGGCGGGTCGCGACGAAGACGCGCTTGGCCTCGCCCGAGAGGACAAGGTCGACGGCCTGCAAGGCACCGCCCGCGCCCAGACGGCTCGCACGGCGCGACCCGGGCGAGACATGCGTGTCCGAGTCGAGATCGGCATGCTCTTGCCGCGCGAAGACCTCTTCGAGCGCTTCGAGGTAGGCCGGGTCATGGCCCAGCAGGAGATCTTCGTCACTGGCCTCGCGTGCCTCGATCAACGGCAGCTCCATCTCGTCGATCAGTCCGCGCACCGTCTCCAGCCGCCACGGACGCTCGCGATGATGAGGCCCGGTATCGTGACCGAGGCAATCCGCATGGGTGATCGTGACGAAACTGCTCATGAAGCTCTCCTGAGAAGGGGCGTATCGGGGCTATAGGCGCGAGTCGGATCCCGCCGCACCGTTACTAGTCCGGTGCTGCCCGTTGCGAAGCTGCGTCAGCCTTGGGGAAATGACAAGCACCCCCGGCGGAGGAAACACGCGTCCGCCTTCACGTTGGATGATATCGAGTAACGCGCTTCCGGGCGCTCAGCAGGGTGGCCCGATCAGAAACACGGGCGGCAACTCGCGCGCGCGGCGCTCTGCCAGCCGTCGTTTCGCGGTGGCCAGCTTGACCTGCGTGACCTCGAGGCGCACCAACGCCCGGCTGCGCGCGTCATAGAGCCGCCGTATCGGTGAACCCGGATTCCCGATCATTCCCGGACGGCGGCCCGCGCTTGGCGGAAACCAGTCGTTCAAGGCGACAAGCGCGTCTCGCCACGCTCTGTCCGCCTCGATGTAACGCTCGAACGCAAGACGCAAGGCGCGGCGGCGCGTCGTGAGTTCCGGTCGCATTTTCTCTCCTCCCCCAGAAGATTCGACATCTTCCAATTATAGCAGAAACGCGGCGAGTCGTCAGGTTTTGCTGGGCTCCGCGGCGATCACCGTCTCGAACACGGTTTCGCGAGCAGGGCAGGAATTCCTTGTCTTGACGCTTTAGGGTTGCATTAAATGAACCATCGTTCATTTAATATGAGCGCCCCCATGGAGGATCGTTGGCCCGATGTGCCGGCGATGGGGTGTCAGAGGAGGAAATCATGCATAGCGAGACGAACCCGCACCCTGAACTCGGTGTGGCCCCGAAACGCGGTCTGGCCCATGTCGCCGGGCCGACCGATACCCCGCTGATCGAGGACACGATCCCGGCCGTGCTGAAGCGCACCGCCGCGCGTTGGCCCGATCGCGAGGCTGCCATCTTCACCTCGGAAGGCATCCGCTGGACCTGGGCGGAGTTCGCGGCACGGGTCGATCGGCTCGCCTCGGGGCTGCTCACGCTCGGTCTGCGGCACGGCGACCGGCTCGGCATCTGGTCGCCCAACCGCTCGGAATGGCTGCTGACGCAATTCGCGACGGCGCGGATCGGGGTGATCCTCGTGAACATCAACCCGGCCTATCGTCTGCACGAGCTGGAATTCGCGTTGCGCAAGACCGGTTGCCGGGGGTTGGTGCTGGCGGAGACCTTCAAGAGCTCGGATTACCTGTCGATGATTCAGCGCCTCTTGCCGGAGCTTGCGAAGAGTGAGCCCGGCCAGCTGGAAACCATGAAACTGCCCGACCTGCGCGACATCATCACTCTGGGAGAGACCCAGCATCCCGGATGCCATCGCTTCTCGGATGTCGAGGCGCTGGGCGAGGCGCAGGACCAAAGCGCGCTCGATCCGATCACCGCTCGGCTGGATCCGAACGAGCCGATCAACATCCAGTTCACCTCCGGCACGACCGGGTCGCCGAAAGGCGCGACGCTGACCCATCGCAACATCGTCAACAACGCGCATTTCGTGACCCACGCGATGCTGGCAACCGAAGCGGACCGCGTCTGCATCCCGGTGCCGTTCTACCACTGTTTCGGCATGGTGATGGGCACGCTGGGCTGCGTCACCAAAGGTGCGACCATCGTCGTTCCCAGCGAGGGCTTCGACGCCCAGAGCGTGCTGGAATGCGTCGCCGCCGAGCGCTGCACCGCGCTTTACGGCGTGCCGACCATGTTCGTCGCGATCCTGGAGCATCCCGATTTCGCGAACCACGATCTGTCTTCGCTGCGCACCGGCATCATGGCGGGCGCGCCCTGTCCGATCGAGGTGATGAAGCAGGTGCAGTCGAAAATGCATATGTCGGAAGTGACCATCGCCTACGGGATGACCGAAACTGCGCCGGTGTCCTTCCAGTCGGCCACCGATACGCCCTTGGAGAAACGCGTCTCCTCGGTGGGGCTGGTGCAGCCGCATCTCGAGGTGAAGATCGTGCGCGAGGATGGCTCGCTTGCCAATGTGGGCGAGCAGGGCGAGCTGCTGACGCGCGGCTACTCGGTCATGTGCGGCTATTGGGGCGAGCCCGAGCGCACGGATGAGGCGCTCGATGCCGATGGCTGGATGCATACGGGCGATCTCGCCCGGATCGACAGCGAGGGCTATTGCAACATCACGGGTCGGGTGAAGGACATGATCGTGCGCGGCGGCGAGAACGTCTATCCGCGCGAGGTCGAGGAATTCCTCTACACCCATCCCGATATCAGTCAGGCGCAGGTCTTCGGCATCCCGGATCACAAGTTCGGCGAGATCGTCGCCGCATGGATCGTGCCGCGCAATGGGGCCGAGCTGACCGAAGACGCTATCCGCGCGTTCTGCCGCGACGAGATCGCGCATTTCAAAGTTCCGGCGGTGATCCGGTTCAAGGATAGCCTGCCGCTGACGGTCTCGGGCAAGCCGCAGAAATTCGTCATGCGCGATGCGATGATCGAGGAGCTGGAACTGGCGGTCGAGGCGACCGCCTGAGCCGTCTCAAGCGTTGCGAGCGTCGCGCGGGTGAACCGCGCGGCGCTCTATGCGTCAACCCGCGTCCTTGGGTTTATGCGTGCCATTGAACCGCGCGCGCAGCGGCAACAGGCTCAGCACCGCTGTCGTCGCAAAACCCGCGCCCGCCAGGAAGGTCCATTGGGCGCCGCCGATTTCCCAGAGCGCCCCGGCCAGCACGCTTGCAATCAGAAGCCCCACGCCGGTCACGAGGTTGAACATGCCAAAAGCGGTGCCGCGCAGCTCTGCCGGGACCGCTTCGGCTACCAGCGCGGCCAGCAGCCCCTGGGTGAAGCCCATATGCATCCCCCACAGCAGCACGCCGACCGCAAGCCCGCCGATCCCGCCGACCAGCGCCAGCGTCAGGTCCGCCGCGATCAACAGCCCCAGCCCGACCAGCAGCAGCCCCACGCGCCCGACCCGATCGGACAGCGCGCCCACCGGATAGGCGATCAGCGCATAGACCGCGTTCATGCCCACCAGAACCAGCGGCACCAGCATCACCGGGATGCCGTCGTCATTGGCGCGCAGGATCAGGAAGGCCTCGCTGAACCGTGCGAGGGTGAACAGCGTGGCGACCACCACGACCCACCAGAACATAGGGCCCAGGAGCTTGAGTTCCGAGCGGGCGAGCGGGTTGCGTACCTTGCGTTGCGTGCGGGGATGGGCGGGCTCTTTCACCACGAACAGGATCAGCCCGAGCGACAGGAAGGCGGGGATCACCGCGACCCAGAAGACCGAGCGGAAATCATCCGAGAACAGCCACATCAGCCCGATTGCGGCGAGCGGCCCGAGAAAGGCGCCCACCGTGTCGAGCGATTGCCGCAACCCGAAGGCCGCACCGCGCATCTTGCCCGGCGCGAGGTCGGCGATCAGCGCGTCGCGCGGTGCGCCCCGGATGCCTTTGCCCACCCGGTCGATGAAGCGCGCGGCCACCAGCCAGTCGAATGTCGGGGCGAGCGGAAAGATCGGTTTCGTCACCGCCGCCAGCCCGTAGCCGAGCGCGGCCAGCTCCTTGCGTCGCCCGATCCGGTCCGACAGCGCGCCCGAGAAGACCTTGGTGATCGCGGCGGTGGCCTCGGCGATCCCCTCTATCACACCCACCGCCAGCGCCGTCGCGCCAAGCCCAGTCATCAGATAGACCGGCAGCAGCGCGTGGATCATCTCGGAGGAGATATCCATGAAGAGCGACACGAACCCCAGCGCCCAGATGCCCACCGGCAATCCGCGTCCAAACTTGCCCGCTGGCGTGTCCTGTGCCTCTTGCGCGTCGTCCGTCATGTGCCTCCTGCGCGCGCCGTGGTGGGCTTACTGCCCGCGCGCCTGTGCCCTGCGATCATAAAGCGCGCGAATGAGCAAGGCCATCGCTCCCTCGAGCGGCAGCCAGACGAGGCAATAAAGCCAGACCAGCAGCGCGGGCCCCCAGCCGATCGGCGTCACGAAGAGCCCGTAAACCGCGATCAGCGTGCCCAGCAATTGCGTGGCCTCGGTCGTCGCGAACAGCCGCAGCGCCGGGAAGGGCCGGCGCCAGAACCAGCTTTGGTGGCGCGTCACGAACAGCGTCATATGCCCCGAGACGAGAAGCTTGAGGAAGATGATCGTCTGGATCTGGTCGCGCGGCAGGCCGAGATAGGCATCGACGAACCAGAACAGCACGAAGGTCTCGACCACCCCGGTCACGCCAAGCGTCGCCGCCACCGTCAGCACGCGCCGCATGTCCCAGCGTACCGGGCGTGGCGAGACCGAAACATTGTCATAGGCGATCATCATGATCGGGAAATCATTCAGCACCGCCAGCAGCACGATCATGATCGCGGTGACGGGGTAGAAATCGAAGATCAGGATCGAGAGCGTCATGAACAAGAGCACGCGGATCGTCTCGGCGACGCGGAAGGTGGCGTAGCTCGTCATCCGCTCGAAGATCCGGCGCGCTTCCTCGATGGCGGTGGTGATGATCGACAGGCCCTTGTCGGTCAGCACCAGATCGGCGGCGGCGCGCGCGGCATCGGTCGCCCCGCTCACCGCGATCCCGGCATCGGCCTTGCGCAGGGCAGGGGCGTCGTTCACCCCATCCCCGGTCATCGCGACGATGGAATGCCCGGCCTGCAGCACCTCGACGATGCGGAACTTGTGCTCGGGCAGGACGCGCGCGAAACCGTCGGCGGCGCGGACATTGGCCTCCACCGTGGCCGGGTCGCCATCGAGCAGCTGGCCCGCCGGGTAGATCTTCTGCCCGAGATCGAGCTTGCCCGCGATCTGGCGCGCGATGGCCTCGTGGTCGCCGGTGATGATCTTGACGTCGATCCCCATGTTGCGGGCCTCGGCGATGGTGCTCGCGGCATCGGGGCGCGGCGGGTCGATGATCGGTAGCAGGCCGAGGAATTCCCAATCCTGCCCGGCGCGTTTCTGTGCCGCACCCAGCGCACGGTAGCCCTGCTGCGCAAGGGTTTCGACCTCGTCCTCCACCGCCTTGCGCGCCTCATCTGTGAGGGCTGCAAGCTCCACGATCACCTGCGGCGCACCTTTCGCGACCTGCCAGCGATCGGCCTCGTGCCGGACCTCCGCCTCGCTGCGTTTGCTGACCGGATCGAAAGGGGTGAAGCTGAGCGTCTCGATAGCGTCGAGCGCAATGCCCTCCGCCGCCGCCAGCACTGCTTTGTCAATCGCATCGGGCGCGTCGCGGTCGCAGGCAAGCGCCGATGCGCGCAGCAGATCGTCGACCGAGATGCCCTCTGCCGGGCGCGGGTCCTCGACGGTCAACTCGTTGAGCGTCAAGGTCCCGGTCTTGTCGGAACACAGCACATCGACGCCCGCCAGCTCCTCGATCGACACCAGCCGCGAGACGATCGCCTTCATCCGCGCGAGACGCTCCGCGCCCACCGCCATCGTCACCGACAGAACCGTGGGCAGCGCGACGGGGATCGCCGCCACCGTGAGGATCAGCGCGAACTGGATCACCTCGAGCGGCGGATTATGCCTCTGAAACGAGACGATCACGATCATCGCCACCAGAACCAGCGCCGCCGCGATCAGGAAATTCCCGATCTGCATCACGGCCTTCTGGAAATGCGATTTGCCATTCGTGGTCTGCACGAGCGAGGCGGTGTGGCCGAAATAGGTCTCCATCCCGGTCGCGGTGACCTCGCCCGTCATCTCGCCCAGCTTCACGACCGAGCCGGAATAGGCGCTGTCACCGACCGCCTTGTCGACGGGCAGGGACTCACCCGTCAGCGCCGCCTCGTCGATGGAGAGATATTTGCCCTCGAAGAGCGTCAGATCGGCCGGGACGATCTGGCCGATCGAGAGCCGTACGATATCCCCGGGCACAAGATCGCGCGCGGCGATCTCCTGCCATTTCTCGTCCCGTTTTACCCGGGCATTGGGGGCCAGCTGCGCCTTGAGCGCCGCGATGGCGGAACTCGCCTTGCTCTCTTCCTTGAACCCCACGGCCGCGTTGAGCAGCAGCATCACGAAGATCACCGCGAAATCGGACCAGTCGCGCAGCACGAGCGACAACAGCGCCGCCAACTCGATCAACCACGGGATCGGCCCCCAGAAATAGCCCGCGATCCGCTGCAGCAGGGTTTTCTCGTCGCTCTGGAGCGCATTGGGACCGTATCGCTCGAGCCTCTGTGCCGCTTCTGCCGCGCTCAGACCTGTCTTGCGGTCCGTTTCCGGCACATCCTGCGTCATCGGTTCAGCGACGGTCTGGTCCATTGTTCGTGTCTCCAGCTTTGGCCCCGAGCTTGCCGAGCCACTGACTGATTTCCGGCCAGACATTCGAGAGAGTGTGGCTGCCCATGAAGAGGCCGATATGCCCGCCCTCGACGAGGCGGCTCACGATATCCTTGCGCGGCGTGCCGAGCAGCGTCTCGGCGGCGAAGACCTGTTCGCGCGTGGTGATGTCGTCCGCCTTGCCCGCAAGCAGAAAAGCCGGGCAGGTGATCGCGCCCAGATCGAGCTTGCGCCCGAGGCCCACGAACTCGCCCTTGGCGAACAGGTTCTGTTTGAACAGCAGGTCGATCGCCTGCAGGTAATAGCGCCCCGGCAGGTCGATGGGGTTCTCGTACCAGCTCTCGAACCGCTCGGTGCGCTTCATGAAATTGCGGTCGTCGATATGCTCGTAGAGATCGACGAACTTGCCGAAATACTGCTGATCGGCATGCATGTTCTTCCAGCCGGTGAGCATGAACCGCCCCGGCATCCGGTCCTCACCGGCCTCGACCATCTCCTGATAGGCCGAGAGCGGCATCTCATGGGCGAGCTTGCGGATCGGACCGTGCCCGGCATCGGTGTCGATGGGCGAGCCGGCAAGTACGAGACCCGCGACCTTCTCGGGGAAGCGCGCGGCATACATCGCCGACATCCAGCCGCCCTGACACAGCCCCACCAGCATCACCCGCCCGCCGAGCTCATCGACCGCGACATTGATCTCGGCGAGGTATTTGTCGATGTCGAAATCGCGCATCTCGGGCGTCGCGCTTTTCCAGTCGGTGCACAGAACGCGGCCGAGACCTGCATCCAGCAGCGTCTCGATCAGGCTCTGGCCCTTGGCGTAATCCGCGATGGTCGAGGAATGCCCGGCATAGGGCGCGTCGACGATCACCGGAATGCCGCCGCCCGTGCCGCCGAAATCGCGCAGCCGCATCGTGTCGAAATCGAGCAGAACGTCGTTCTTCGTGGCCCATTTCGGATCGGGCGGGTGCGTGATCTTCGCCGCCTCGTCGAGATAGGTCAGCCCTTTCTCGACCGCGTCGAGCCCGATCTTCTGCCACTCCATCGCCGCAGCCATCGGCCAGAAGAAGGGAACGCTGTGTTCGTAGGTATTCTTGGCATCGCTCATGTTCGACACTCGCAAGACGCTTTGGTGCACAGATGCACTCTTTTGAGACCCCAAGGCCGGTTAGAATGCAAGTGCAGCGGGGCCCGAGCGCGCGAACGTGAAGCTGATGTGTGGAACGGTGAGGCGGTTTTGGCGGCGGATGACGCTTTCTTAACCCGTGCTTAACCCGTGCTCAGAAGCGCCGTGACCAGCGCGCTGGACGGATCGGACAGCTCCTCGATCACGTCGAAATGGTGCCGCCCGTAGGCCGCGACCAGATCGGCCGAGGGCCAGTGCTCGGCGAGCAGGGACGACTGGCGCAGGAATTCCGGACGCTCCGCCGCGCCGACCCAGACGGTGACTTTCACGCCGGGGCGCAGCTTCAGCAGGGCGGGGCTCTCGCTCGCGGCGATCTCGGGCGTGATCCCCAGCCGCGCGTTCATCGAATGCATCTGCAGCGGACGCAGATCATGCACGCCGCTCACCGAGATCACCCGCCGGATGCGCGCTGCGGTTTCGTCTGACAGCGCGCTGCCCTCGGACACCGAGCGCGTTACCAGATGCCCGCCCGCAGAATGGCCGACGAGATGGATCGGGCCCTCCACGAGCCCCGCCGCGTGATCGATCGCCCGTGCGATCTGCTGCGCGATGCCGGGAATGCTGTTCTCCGGGGCGAGCGTGTAGCCGGGCAGGGCGACGGTCCAGCCCTGTGCCAGCGCGCCTTGCGCCAGATGAGACCACATGTCCTTGCTGAATTTCAGCCAGTAGCCGCCATGCACGAAGACCACGAGCCCCTTGGACGCGCCTTCGGGGCGGAAGAGGTCGATCTTTTCGCGGGACGCTTCGCCATAGGCGACCTCGGTCATCCGATCGGCATGGCGCGACCGGAACTCGGCGGCGCGCTTGGCCCAGAGATCGGGGTAGGCGCTGCCATTCTCGATATAGCCGCCGTTCTCGAAAGCGTCTTCCCAGTCGATCCCGCTCAGGTCTTCCATGTTCCCTCCCGCTCGTTTCGCGTCCCATTTGGAGACAGAGCATATAGCGCGGGATATTGCGAGGGCATGGTTGCGCGGGTAGCGTGCGCCCGAGCCGAAACTTTCGTGATCCACCAGCCGATTGCCGGGTTTCGAGACGCGCTTTCGAGCCGTGAGAACAAGAGGAAAATGACCATGCCGAACCTGCCGAGAAAGCATCTTTTCGATCTGCCCGAGGGGGTGATCTATCTCGACGGGAACTCGCTCGGGCCGCTGCCGCGCGGCGTGGCGGAGCGGCTGGAAAGCTGCGCGCGCGACGAATGGGGGCAGATGCTCATCCGGGGCTGGAACGAGGCGCATTGGATGGATCAGCCCGCCCGCGTCGGCAACAGGATCGGTCTGCTGATCGGCGCGCCGGAGGGCTCGGTCGTGCTGGGCGATACGCTCTCGATCAAGGTCTATCAAGCGCTGGCCTCTGCGCTCGAGATGCGCCCCGACCGCAAGGTGATCCTGTCGGACAACGGCAATTTTCCGACCGATCTCTACATGGCGGACGGGCTGATCCGCTCGCTGGCTCGCGGGCACGAGCTGCGCGCGCCCGCGCCCGAGGATGTGGCCGACGCCATCACCGAAGAGGTCGCGGTGGTGATGCTGACGCAGGTCGATTACCGCACCGGACGGATGCACGACTTCGAGGCGATCACCCGCAAGGCCCACGCGGTCGGGGCGGTGATGATCTGGGATCTCGCCCACAGCGCAGGCGCGGTGCCGGTGGACATGACAGCGAACGGGGCCGAATTCGCCGTCGGTTGTACCTACAAATATCTCAACGGCGGCCCCGGTGCCCCGGCTTTCATCTATATCCGGCCCGACATTGCGGAGACTGTGCGCCCGGTGCTCAGCGGCTGGCTCGGCCATGAGGCGCCCTTCGCCTTCGACCTCGACTATCGCCCCGGCCGTTCGGTCGAGCGGATGCGCGTCGGCACGCCGCCGGTCCTGCAGATGACCGCGCTCGAAGAGGCGCTCAAAGTCTGGGACGGGCTGACGATGGAGGAGGTACGGGCGCGCTCCGTCGAGCTGTCGGAGCTCTTCATCCGCGAGGTCGAGGCGCGCTGCCCAGACCTCACGCTGCTCAGCCCGCGCGACCCGGCGGCACGCGGCAGTCAGGTGTCGTTCGGTTTCGCAGAGAGCTACGCAGTGGTTCAGGCCCTAATCGCGCGCGGGGTGATCGGAGATTTCCGCGCGCCCGACGCGATGCGCTTCGGCTTCACGCCGCTTTACCTCGATGAGGCCGACGTGACCCGCGCCGCCGAAATCCTCGGCGACGTGATGGCGCAGCGGGCCTGGGATACCCCTGCGTTCAAGGCGCGTGGGCGGGTCACATGAGCGATCGCCTTTGCGCGACCGTCAGCCCGGCGTCGTAAACTCGGCGACGACCTCTCGGATCAGCTCGCGCAGCCAGACATGGCCCTGATCCCGGCGCAGATGCGGGTGCCAGGCGATCTGGCTGGGGAAGGTGCCGAGGTCGATGGGCACGGAAACATCGCGCAAGCCATAAGGTCTGGCGGTCATCGCGGCGACCCGCGCGGGCACCGTGGCGATCCCGCCCAGACGCGCGACCGCAGGTGCGGCGGTCAGGAAATGCGTGACCACGACAGCCGTATTCCGGTGCAGACCCGTCGCTTCGGTGCGTTTATGAACCCCGGTGCGCCACTTGCCGGGCGGGGCGACGACCACATGTGGCAACGTCTCATAGAGGCTCCGGTCGAGCGACGCGCCCTCGGGTAGCGCCTGCGGCGCGACGATGCAGCGGAATCCGTCCTCGAACAGGTCCGAGACCACGAGATCCTCGGGCGGGGCGTCGAACCGCCCGACCGCCAGATCGAAGGCCCGCCCGGCAAGCGCGCGGGGGTCCAGATCGGGCCCGATCGGCGAGATTTCGAGACGCGCCTCCGGAGCCCTGTCCGCAAAGGCCGCCGCGAGTTCCGGCGCGAGAACGATCTCGGCATAGGGTCCCAGCAACAGCCGGAAGCGGCGCGTGGTGCGCGCGGGATCGAAGGGCTCGGCGGCGCGGAAGGCCTGTTCCAGCCGCTCCAGCCCCGCGGCGATGTCGGGCGCGATCTCGAGGGCCTTCTCAGTGGGCTCCACACCGTAGCGGGCACGCAGGAACAGCTCGTCGCCAAGCGCCGCACGCAGACGTGACAGCGCCGCGCTCACGGTGCTCTGGGATTGGCCGAGCCGTTGGGCCGCGGCGGTGACATTGCGTTCTTCCATGACCGCATGGAACACGCGCAAAAGCGATACGTCGGGTGTCATGTCTCCGGAATATCGATTTCTGACGTTGTCTGCATCAATTTCTCGATCAGTGAACGCAACCTATCTCTGTTGGGACGCGTTGACGGCCCGAGACGAACAGGACCGGAAATGCCCTGAAACGCACAACGAAGGAGGCCAAACCCATGGCACGTATTCTTATTCTTTCGACCGCAGCCGATGCCCTTGGCGACACCGGCAAACCGACCGGCGTCTGGTACGAGGAACTGGCGACCCCGTATTACGCCTTTCTCGACGCAGGCCACGAGGTGAAAGTGGCCACCATCGGCGGTCGCTCGATCCCGATCGACCCGAATTCCGACGTGACCGGCGATGACGCGCCCGCCTCGGTGACGCGTTTCCGGGATGACGCCGACGCCAAAGCGGTTCTGGACAACCCCGCGCGGATCGAGGACGAGGACATCACTTCCTATGATGCGCTCTACATCCCCGGCGGCCACGGTGCGATGTACGACCTCGCCGAGAGCGATATCTCCGCGAAGGCGATCAGCACCGCCTGGGATGGCGGCAAGATCGTCGCCTCGGTCTGCCACGGCCCCGCAGCCTTCGACAAGGTGAAGGACAAGAACGGCGACTCCATCGTGAAAGGCCGCAAGGTCTCTGCCTTCACCGATAGCGAAGAACGCGGCGTGGGTCTTGCAGACGCGGTGCCCTTCCTGCTGGAAACCCGCCTGCGCGAGTTGGGCGCGAAGTTCGAGAGCGTCGACGACTGGCAGCCCCATGCGGTGGCCGACGGGCGTCTGGTGACCGGCCAGAACCCGGCGTCGTCCGAGGCGGCTGCGAAAGAAGTGCTGGCCCTGCTGGGCTGATACCGAGAGGCGCCACCCGGTCCGGGTGGCGCCGTCTTCGTTCCCACCAAATTCAGAGAGGCTGACATGTCGAAAATCATTCTCATCACTGGCGCCTCCACCGGGATCGGCGAGAGCTGCGCGCGCCATGCGGTCGAAGCGGGCCACAAGGTGGCGCTGGCCGCGCGGTCCGAGGAGAAACTCGAAGCTCTGGTCAAAGAACTGGGTGAAGACAACGCGCTCGCACTGCCGACCGACGTCACCGACCCCGACGCTCAGGAACGCATGGTCGCGCGCGCGGTCGAGCATTTCGGTCGGCTCGACGTCGTGCTGGCCAATGCGGGCGTCGGCGCTTCGGCGCGCGGGACCGAGGCCGGATCGGTCGAGAGCTTCCAGAAGATGATCGAGGTGAATTGCCTCGCCGTGACCTACACCGCGAAATTCACGCTGCCGCATCTGCGCGCCTCGAAAGGGCATATGGTGCTGACCGGCTCCAAGGCGTCGCAGGGCGCGATGTTCGGCTCGGTCTATTCGGCGACCAAATGGTTCATCCGCGGCTATGCCGACAATCTCGGCGAGGAGCTTGGCGAGGCCGGGGGGCGCGTCACCTGCCTGCATCCGGGCATGGTCGACACGCCGTTCTTCGATGAGGCAAAGCCCGACGCGCTGCGCCCCGACGATGTCGCGCGGGCCTTCCTCTTCGCGATCGATCAGCCGGATCACGTTCTGATCCCGCATCTGCCGGTCTATCCCAAACCGAAGACGGATTGATCCGGGCGAGCCGCCTCTGCTGTGATCCGACATTGAAAGGAGCCGGCCCTTGGGGGGCGGCTCCTTGCTGTTTCGACCCTCTGAGAGCCCGGCTCAGATCGGGTAATGCTGTTTCGGGTCCTCGATGGTGATCCAGCGCAGATCGGTAAACTCGGCAATGGCCGCGCGCCCGCCGAACCGCCCGTAGCCCGAGGCTTTGACCCCGCCGAAGGGCATCTGCGGCTCGTCGCCCACCGTTGGGCCGTTGATATGGCAGATCCCGGTTTCGAGCCGGTTCGCCAGCGCCATCGCGCGCGAGACATCGGCGCTGAAGATCGCGCTCGACAGCCCGTATTCGGTATCGTTGGCGACTTTCAACGCCTCTTCGTCGCCCTTCACCCGGATGATCGATTTGACCGGGCCGAAGCTCTCCTCGGCATAGATGCGCATGCCTTCCGAGACCCAGTCGAGCAGGGTCGCCGCAACGATCGTCCCCTCGCGCGAGCCCCCGGCGACAAGTTTCGCGCCTTTGCCGGTCGCGTCGGCAATCAGCGCATCCATCTTCTCGGCCGCCGCTTCGGAGACAAGCGCCCCCAGCGCCACCTCGCCACGCGGATCGCCCGCGGGCAGGGCACTGGCGCGTGCGGCGAGCTTTTCGACGAAAGCGTCGGCCACTTTCTCGTCGACGATGATCCGCTCGGTCGACATGCAAATCTGGCCCTGGTTCATGAAGGCGCCGAAAATCGCGGCATTCACCGCCCCGTCGAGATCGGCATCGTCGAGCACGATCAGCGGCGCCTTGCCGCCCAGCTCCAGCAGCGAGGGTTTCAGATTCTCGCCGGCAAGCCGTCCGATGATCCGGCCGACGGCGGAAGAGCCGGTGAAGTTCACATGCTTGACCGCGGGATGGACGATCAGCGCCTCGACCACATCGGCCGCGTCCTCGGGGGCATTGGTCACGACGTTGAGCGCGCCCTCGGGAAGTCCTGCTTCGGCGAAACATTCCCCGATCAGGCGATGCGTCGCGGGGCACATTTCGGACGCCTTCAACACCACGGTATTGCCGCAGGCAAGCGCCATCGCGACCGCGCGGGTGCCGAGGATGACAGGCGCGTTCCACGGGGCGATGCCAAGGCAGACGCCCTTGGCGCGCGCAACGCCCATCGCCATCGTGCCGGGCTTGTCGGAGGGGATGATCTCGCCGCCGATCTGGGTGGTCATCGCCGCAGCCTCCCGGATCATGCCTGCGGCGAGATGCACGTTGAATCCGGCCCAGGGCCCGGTCGCGCCGGTCTCGGTGATCATCGCCTGGATGAAGTCGTCGACGCGGGCCTCCATCACGTCAGCGGCTTTCGACAGGATCTTGCGCCGCCCGTTCGGCCCGGTCGCGGACCAGCCGGGAAAGGCGCGCGCGGCGGACGCCACGACCGTCTCGACATCGTCACGCCCCGCCGCGGCGGCGCGGGTGGCGACCGCGCCGGTGACGGGATCGATCCGGTCGAAACTTGCGCCCGAGGCTGCAGGGGCGGAGGCCCCGTCCAGCAGCATTCCGATCTCTTTCATGGGTAGTCTCCTCCTCGATTTCTGTCGCATTTGCGGAGTACCGCGCGCGCCCGTCGGGTGTCGCGTCTTCCCCGGCAATCACAGCGATAGTCCGGGCACCGAGGTGCGGATTGCAAGGGGGGATGACGTCACAAAAGCCGCAGCGGTGGAGGCAGCCTCCAGGCGGAGAGCGTCAGACCGACGCTCTCCGACCCAGATCGGGCGAAGACCTCCGTCAGACGCGCAGCGCGTCGGCGGGGTGCTCGACAGAGGGGGCCGTCTCCTCTGGCTCGGGATCGGCGGTGCGAATGCCGAAATCCTCGAGCACGGCGAGGATCGCCGGAGTCACGAAGAGCGACAGCACCGTCGCCGCGCTCAGACCGAAGGCGAGACTCGCCACGATCGGGCGCAGGAATTGCGCCTGCGTCGAGGTCTCCAGCAAAAGCGGGCCGAGCCCGACCACCGTCGTCAGCGAGGTTAGGAAGATCGCGCGGAAGCGGTCGCGCACGGCCTCCTTCCCGGCCTCGAGCATCGGGGTGCCGGTCGCACGTCGCTCGCCGATGAACGCGTCGAGCAGAATCGCATCGTTCACCACCACGCCCGCCAGCGTCGCCAGTCCCACGAGGCTCGGCAGCGAGAGCGGCAGGCCAAGCAGTACATGCCCCCACATCACGCCGATCAGGCTGAGCGGGATCGTCGCGATCACCGCGACGGGGCGGATGAAGCTGCCCATGTAAAAGGCCAGCAGCAGATAGACCCCGATCGCCCCCGCCGTCATGAAACGCACGAGCGACGCGCCGGTGGTCGCGGTGTCCTGTTCTTCGCCCAGAACCTGCACCTTCACGTCGGGGCGCTTTTGCGCCAGTTCGGGCAGGTAATCGGCCCGCATCGCCGCCATCAGCTCGCGCGAATTGGCCCGCGTCGGGTCGATCGTGCCCTGCACCGAGACCGCGCGCTGCCCGTTCACATGGGTGATCGTGGTGTAGCCGCGCGTCTCGCTGACCGTCGCCACCGCCGAGAGCGGCACCAGCGCCCCGTTCTTGCCGGGCACTCGCAGCGCCAGAACATCGCCGATAGCGCGCCGCTCGGAGGGTGCGAGCCGGGCCACGATATCGACCTGACCGCGCGCATCGGCGAAGCTGACGGCGCTGTCGCCCCGGAAGGCCGCGCGCAGCTCGCTCGCCAACGCGGCAGGCGTCACGCCCAGCAGGTTGGCCACCGCCGGTTTCATCCGCACCACCAGCTCGGGCTTGCCCGGCTGCAGATCGAAGGTCACATCACGCACCCCGTCGAAGCCACGGAAGAAGCGGCGCAGCTCGCGCGCGGTGGTCGCCAGTTCGGCCAGATCCGGGCCGGTCACCAGCAGGTCGATCGGTTTGCCACCTGCGCCGCGCTCTTTGTCGGTGATCCGGAAGGCGGCCATGTCGGGCATCTTGCCGACCAGCTGCTTCCAGCGGTCGAGCACCGTGCCGACATCGGTGGTGCGCGTCCCTGCGGGCAGCAGCGAGGCGCTCACCGTGGCCATGTTCGGCCCCGTGGTCGGGCTGTCGGCATTGCTGCCATAGGTGATCGTGTAGCTTCTGACGAGCGGCTGGCCGTCCGGCTGAGCGGGGCTCAGCTCGGCATCCATCTCCTTGAGCGCCTTGACGACCTTGCTTACCCGCGCCTCGGTCAGCGAGAGCGGCGCACCCGCGGGCAACAAAAGCCGCGCCTCGACCGTGTCGCTCTCCAGCGTCGGGAAGCTCTGGTATTTCAGGAAGCCCCCGGTGAAGGGCGCCACGGAAAGCGACACCAGCAAGATCGCGAGCCCCAGCGTCAGATAGCGCCAGCGCAGAGCGACCCCGGCAAGCGGCACGATGACACGGTCGCGCAGCCGCTCGAATGCGCCGTTGACCGCACGTTGCACGGGGCCGGGGCGCATGTCGTGTTTCAGCGAGTGGCGCATATGGGCGGGCAGGATCAGGAAGGCCTCGATCAGGCTGACCGTCAGCGTGATCAGCAGCACGATCGGGATGTATTTCAGCAGCGCGCCGATATTGCCGGTCAGGAAACTGAGCGGTCCGATCACCATCGCGGTCGTCAGGAAAGACGCCAGAACGCCGGGAAAGACCTGCATCGTGCCTTTGACGGCGGCGACACGGGCGGGCTCTCCCGTTTGTCGCCTGCGCACGATGTTTTCCGAGATCACGATCGCATCGTCCATCAACAGGCCCGTGGCGACCAGCAGCGCCACCATCGTCATCATGTTGATCGTGTAGCCGAGGAACTGCATCGCGAAGATCGCGCCGAGGAAGCTGATCGGCAGGCCCATCGCGACCCAGAAGGACATGCGCAGCCCGAAGAACAGCCACATCGCGACGAGCACGAGGATCAGGCCCTGCAACCCGTTGACCCCGATGATGCGCAGGCGTTCGACGATATTGCGCGTGGAATCCGCCGAGATAGCGAGCTGGATATTGCCCGGCGCCTCGGCCTGCGCCTGTGCCATCTCGCGATCGAGTGCGGCGCGCACCCGCAACGCATCCTGCGAGGCGGTTTTCTGGACCGAGACGATGGCAGCGCGCTTGCCGTCGAAATAGGTGGCCTGCGAGGGATCGGCGAAGCCTTCGCGGATCGTCGCGACATCACCCAGCCGCACCTCGCCGCCCGCGGCACTGCCCGCAATCGGGATCTGCGCCAGCTCGGCGGGCGTGCGCCTCTCGCCGAGGAAGCGGATCGCCACCTCGCCCGAGCGCCCTTCGAGCGAACCCGCGGGCATGTCGAGGCTGTAGCGCGCCAGCGTCGCACCGACGGAGCCCATGTCGAGCCCGAAACGCTCCAGCGCGGCGCGGTCGAACTCGATCGCGATCTCGCGGTCGGAGAAGCCGTTCACCGAGACCAGCGAGATCGCGGGATCGGCGCGCAGCTGATCGGCGAAGCTTTGGGCATAGGCGTAGAGCACCGCCGGATCGTCCGGCCCGGTCACCGCCACCGACGAGACAGAGGCGGTGCGCTCGACGATCTGCACCACCGGATCGTCGGCCTTGTCGGGGAAGGAATTGATCCCGTCCACCGCATCCTTGATGTCGTTGTAGAAGCGCGTCATGTCCGCGCCCTCGATCATCTCGGCGGTGATCTGGGCGCTGTTGTCGCGCGCGAGGCAGGTCAGTTTCGCAAGGTTCTCGACCCGCGTCAGGACCGGATCGGTCACGGTGCAGATGCCGGTCTCGACCTCCGAAGGGGCGGCGCCGGGATAGGTGATGCGGACCGAGACATCCGAGGGCGGCGTGGCCGGGAAAGTGTCGCGCTGCAAGCTCGGCAGCGCCATGAGCCCGAGCCCCGCAATCGCGATCATCGCGATATTGGCCGCCGTGCGGTGACCAGCGAAAAGCGCGATCATTGCGCATCTCCCGCGGGCTTGGCGGCGCTGTCTCCGCTCGGTGCGGCGTCGCCTTCGGGCGCGGCACCCTTGCCGCCGCCGCCACCTCCGCCGCCACCGCTGCCCGGTTGCGGGCTGGTGGCCGTCTGGCCAAGCGCCTCGGCGGCGATCTCGGCCCTGCGCGCCTCATCCTCGGTCGCCTTGACCGTCATGCCCGGCACGGCGATCGAAGGATCGGTGACGACCAGCTTGTCGCCCGCCTTGAGGCCTTGCGCGATCACCGCCAGATCGCCCGAGACGAAGCTGGTCTTCACCGCGCGCTTCTCCAGCGTGCCATCTTCCGCAACGACCATCGCACTCCCGCCCGCGACCGCCTCGGCGGGCACGACGAGCAGGCTCTGCTTCGGGGCGGCGAGTTCCACCGCGACGACCATGTTGCGCCGCAGGGGCGGGCGCTCGCCCGCCTGTGCCTGACCCAGCGGATCGTCGACGCGCACCACGACGGGCGCGCTTTGCGTGGTCTCGTCGATAGCTTCGCCCATTCGCTCGACCTTGGCCTTCCAGACAATGGGATGCTCGGGCTCGGGCAGGGTGACGCGCGCCTTTAGATCGGTGACCTTGGTGCCATCGCCCGCGAGCCGGAGCAGGGGCCCCATCCGCCCGATCGGGAATTGCGCAGAAATATCTACCGCCGCGACGCCTTCGCCACTCAGCAGAACCTGACCGCGATTGACATATTGGCCGAGATCCGCGTCCAGCGAATTGACCCGCAGCTCGAAAGGCGCCGAGATCGTCGAGAGCCCAATGGACCGGTCGATCGTCGCCGCCTGCGTAACGAGCACCTCGCGTTCGGCCTCGTTCAGCTTCAGCTGGCTCTCGAGATCGGTCACCTTGGTCTGCGCGGTTAGCTGCTGGCGGCGCGCCGCGTCGAGCTGGGGCTGGGTGATCCGGCCCAGATCGTGCAGCGTCTTCTGGCGGTCGAGCTCGTCCTGCGCGAGCGCAAGGTCGGAGCGCGCCAGTTCGAGGCTTGTGCGCACCGTGTCATCCTTGACCTTGGAGGCCGCGACCTGCGCCTCGAGACTGGCGCGCTGCAGTTTCAGATCGCTGTCGTCGATGGTGAAAAGCGGCGTGTCCTTGGCCACGATATCGCCCGGCGCAAGCGGTTTGGCGATGTCGCGGATTTCCCCCTCGATCCGGGCGACAGCGCGCCATTCGCGCACCGGCGCGACCGTGCCATAGCCGGTGACGCGCGGGATCATCTCGATGGGCGCGAGCGTGATCACCCGCACCAGCGCGGCGGGGCGGTTCGCCTCGCTCGGGCTGGGTAGAGATTTCAGATCGCCCGCAAAAACAATCGCCGCCACACCAAGTGCGCTCGGCACCGCCACCATCGCGAGCCGTGCGAGGCCCGTACCAATTCCAACCATGACGTCCCTCTTCGCGCATGTCTTTTGACTACTTATGCAAACCTTGGCGCGCCGGGCTAGCGCAAATGTGACGCACCCCCTGAAAGGCCCCGTAGCCGGGTCGGCGCGTCGCATGCGGCTGGTGGGTCGCGGGAGGCTTGGCGGGCGCGGGTCGGGCCCTACCTCAAGCAGGATCACGTCTCGAGACACGCACAGACATCAGTCAGGGAGCCAGACCAGCCATGAAATATCCTCTCATCGTGGCCGCCGCGGTTTTCGGGGGCGCGCTTGCCTCCGCCGCGCAGGCCGATATCACCGTCTCCTCCAAGATCGACACCGAAGGCGGTCTCTTGGGCAATATCATCGCACTGTCGCTGGAAAATGCCGGAATGCCGGTCGAGCGGCGGTTGCAGCTGGGCGGCACGCAGGTCGTGCGCAAGGCTATCCTCGCGGGCCAGATCGACATCTACCCCGAATACACCGGCAACGCGGCCTATTTCTTCAACGAGGCCGATAGCGACATCTGGAAGGATGCCACGAAGGCGCATGACCGCGCCGCCGAACTGGACAAGCAGAACGATATCACATGGCTCGACTCCGCGCCTGCCAACAACACCTGGGCGATTGCCGTAACGGGCGATCTGGCCAAGGAGAACAACCTCACCACCATGTCCGATTTCGGCAAATGGGTGTCGAATGGCGGCGACGTGAAGCTCGCAGCCTCGACCGAGTTCGTCTCGTCCCCCGCCGTGCTGCCCGCGATGCAGACGGCCTACGGGTTCAAGCTGAGCCCCGACCAGACCGTGGTTCTGTCGGGCGGTGACACGGCGGCGACCATTCAGGCTGCGGCGCGCGGCACGTCCGGCGTGAACGCGGCGATGGCCTATGGCACCGATGGTGGTGTCGGCGCGGCGGGGCTCGTCGTGATGGAAGACGACAAGGGCGTGCAGCCGGTCTACGAGCCGACCCCGATCGTGCGCGACGCGGCTTTGAAGGAATATCCGAAGATCCCCGAGGTGCTGAACCCGATCTTCGACAAGCTCGACATGCAGACGCTGCAAAAGCTCAACGGTCGTATTCAGGTCGGCGGTGAGCCCGCCGAGGCGGTCGCGAAGGACTACCTGACGCAGATCGGAGTGCTGAACTGACTGCGGCGGCGCGCAAACGGGCGGGCAAAGGCTCCGCGATGGCGGGGCTGTCGCCGCCGGGCGTGCTGTTCGCGGTGTTGGGTCTGGCCGCGATCTTCGCGCCCTTCATGACCTTGGCGGCGAACCGGATCGTCGCCGGTGAGGGCAGGGCGCTCTGGACCCTCGCCGCGCCGCAGATCACAGGGCCGGGCATTGCGCTGATGCTGCTCGGGCTTGCCTTGGGGCTGCCTGCCGCGCGGCCCTTTCTGCGTATCGCGGGGGCTGCGCTTGGCCTTGCGGGGCTGGTCTGGCTGCTGGTTCTCGGCGCGGCGTCGCTGCTCGCGGAGGCGGGAGACTATGCCCGCGTCTCTCCGGCGGCGGGCTTCTGGTGCCTGCTGGTGGTCTTCGCGCTGATGATGGCCGATGCGCTTTCCGCGCTGTCGCCGGGGCCTGCCGCGCGGGCCGGGCTGCTGGTGCTGGTGCTCGCGCTGATCGGCGCGCTGCTGTGGTCTGGCGCGCTGAGCGACCTGTCCATCGCGCAGGAATTCGCGAGCCGCAAGGATGCTTTCTACAGCGCCAGCCTGCGCCATCTGGGCCTTGCCTTCGGCTCGCTTCTGGCGGCGGCGGTGATTGGCCTGCCGCTGGGCGTGATGTCTCACCGCAACGCCGGGCTGCGCCGCGCACTCCTTCCGGTGCTGAGCTTCTTGCAGACGATCCCCTCGCTCGCGATGTTCGGGATCATGATCCCGGTGCTGAGCTGGCTGAGCGGTGTCATCCCCGGCGCCCGCGCGATCGGCATCGCCGGGATCGGCTTCGCGCCGGCCTTCCTCGCGCTCACCCTCTATTCGCTGCTGCCCGTGGTCGCCAATGTGCTGGCCGGGCTGCGCACCGCGCCCGCCGCCACGCTTGAGGCCGCGCGCGGGATGGGCATGACATGGCGCCAGCGCCTGACCCGGGTGGAGCTGCCGCTGGGCCTGCCGGTGGTGCTGGCGGGGCTGCGCATCGTGCTGGTGCAGAATATCGGGCTGGCGGTGATCGCCGGGCTGATTGGCGGCGGCGGCTACGGCACCTTCGTGTTTCAGGGCCTCAACCAGACGGCGGGTGACCTGATCTTGCTGGGCGCATTGCCCACCGTCGCGCTGGCGCTGATCTCGGCCATCGCGATGGACATCCTCGTCGAAGTGACGACCCCCCGAACGGAGCGTGAAGAATGATCGAAATCGACGAGATCACGAAGCTCTATGAGGGCACGGCAGCGGTGGACCACGTCTCGATGACGGTCGAGACCGGGACGATCACGGTGATCGTGGGCACCTCCGGCTCGGGCAAGACCACGCTTCTGCGGATGATCAACCGGCTGATCGAACCGAGTTCCGGCGAGGTGCGGATCAATGGCGAATCCACCGCTGCGCTGCCCAAGCACGAGCTGCGCCGCCGGATCGGTTACGTCATTCAGGGCGACGGGCTGTTTCCGCATTACACGATCGCGGGCAATATCGGCGCGGTGCCCAAGCTGCTCGGCTGGTCCAGAGACAAGACGCGCGCGCGTGTCGACGAGTTGCTGGACCTGTTCTCGATGGAGCCCGCGCAGTTTCGCGACCGCTACCCGGCGGAGCTGTCGGGCGGCCAGCAACAGCGCGTGGGCGTGGCGCGCGCTCTCGCCTCGCGGCCCGATCTGCTGCTGATGGACGAGCCCTTCGGCGCGCTCGACCCGATCATCCGGGCCCGGGCGCAAGCCGATCTGCGGCATATCCAGCGGCAGCTCGGTTCGACCATCGTGCTCGTGACGCATGACATGGAAGAGGCGATCCATCTGGGCGACCGGGTAGCGGTGATGGATGGCGGCAAGCTGCTGCAACATGGCACGCCCGCCGAGATCATCGCCGCGCCCGCCACCGATTTCGTCGCTCAGATGGTGGGCGGGGTCGATCGTCCGCTGCGGCTTTTGTCGCTGATCCCGGTCTCGGACGTGCTGGAAGACGGCGCCGCCGAGGGCGAGCCCATCGCGCCCGACACGAGCCTGCGCGATGCGCTTTCACTGTGCCTCTGGCGCGGCGTCGAGGCGCTGCCGGTGGCCGACGGGGACCGCCCGCTTGGCCGGGTGACGCTGGCCACGATCCGCGCCCGCGCGGCGGAGCTGGCATGAGCCGTAGCGGCGCGATCCGGGCTGCCTGCGTGGCGCTCTTGCTGGCGCTGGTCCTGCGTCCGCATTGGTTCGCGCCGGTCTTCGCGCCCTTCGCCCCGGCGGGCGGTCCGGTGATCTACGAGCGCGCCTCGATCCTGTCGCTCTCGCTGAGCCATCTGGGGCTGGTGGCACTGGCCTCGGGGTTGGCGACGCTCGTCGCGGTGGGCCTTGCCATCCTCGTGACGCGGCCTGCGGGCGCGGCCTTCCTGCCGCTGTCGCGCACGATCACCAATATCGGGCAGACCTTCCCGCCCGTGGCGGTGCTGGCGCTGGCGGTACCCGCGCTCGGTTTCGGGGCCGGGCCGACGCTGGTGGCGCTGTTCCTCTACGGGTTGCTGCCGATCTTCGAGACGGCCATCGCGGGGCTCTCGACCCTGCCGCCCGCGACGATGGAGGCCGCCCGCGGCATCGGCCTGACCCGCTGGCAACGTCTGATCCGGGTGGAACTGCCGCTGGCCCTGCCGGTAATCCTGACGGGCATCCGGCTGTCGGTGGTGATCGCGATCGGCACGGCGACGGTCGGCTCCACCGTGGCCGCGCGGACCTTGGGCGAGGTGATCATCGCGGGGCTTCTAACCAGCAACACCGCCTTCGTGTTGCAAGGCGGCGTGATCGTGGGGCTGTTCGCGGTGCTCGTCTACGACGCGCTGAGCCTGTTGGAGACCGCTCTGACGCGGCGATTGGGCAGGCAACCCGCCGGGGCCGATACCTGAAACCGGACAGGCTCGAGGAGCGACCCGCGCCCCGTCTGAGGCGCGGGCGGCGGCGGGCTCAGAACGCCCAGTCCTCGTCCTCGGTCGCGACCGCCTTGCCGATCACGTAGCTCGACCCAGAGCCTGAGAAGAAGTCATGGTTCTCGTCCGATCCGGGCGAGAGCGCGGCGAGGATCGCCGGGTTCACGCGGGTGGCCTCGTCGGGGAACAGCGCCTCGTAGCCGAGGTTCTGCAGCGCCTTGTTGGCGTTGTAATGCAGGAAATGCTTCACATCCTCGGTCAGCCCCAGACCGTCGTAGAGCTGCTCGGTGTAGCGGCCCTCGATGTCATAGAGGTCGAACATCAGCGAGAAGGCGAAATCCTTGATCTCCGCGCGCTCGGCCTCGGTCACATGCTCCAGCGCGCGCTGGAACTTGTAGCCGATATAATAGCCGTGGATCGCCTCGTCGCGGATGATCAGGCGGATCAGGTCGGCGGTGTTGGTCAGGCGCGCGCGGCTCGACCAGTGCATCGGCAGGTAGAAGCCCGAATAGAACAGGAAGCTCTCGAGGAAGACGCTCGCCACCTTGCGCTTCAGCGGGCTCGCGGGGGCGTCGTATTCGTCGAGGATCAGCCGCGACTTTGCCTGCAGGTGCGGGTTCTCCTGCGACCAGCGGAAGGCCTCGTCGACCTCGGCCGTATTGCACAGTGTCGAGAAGACAGACGAATAGCTGCGCGCATGGACCGCCTCCATGAAGGCGATGTTGGACAGCACAGCTTCCTCATGGGGCGTCGCGGCATCGGCCATCAGCGCGGGCGCGCCGACTGTGTTCTGGATCGTGTCCAGCAGCGTCAGCCCGGTGAAGACCCGGATCGTGAGGGTCTGTTCGTCCTCGGTCAGCTGCGACCAGCTTTGAATGTCATTCGACAGCGGCACCTTCTCGGGCAGCCAGAAATTCGAGGTCAGGCGGTTCCAGACTTCGAGGTCCTTGTCGTCCTGAAGCCGGTTCCAGTTGAGGGCGCGCGGAACAGGCCGGGGAACGGGGCGGGGCGTGTGCAGATCTTTCATGGCGGGCCTCACAGGGAACAGGAAACACAGCCCTGCACCTCGGTCCCCTCAAGGGCCGCTTGGCGCAGGCGGATGTAGTAGATGGTCTTGATGCCGCGCCGCCATGCGTAGATCTGGGCGCGGTTGATGTCGCGGGTCGTGGCCTCGGCGGGGAAGAACAGCGTCAGCGAGAGCCCCTGATCGACATGTTCGGTCGCGGCGGCATAGGTGTCGATGATCGCCTCGGGGCCGATCTGATAGGCGTCGCGGTAGAACTCCAGATTGTCGTTCGTCATGTAGGGCGCGGGGTAATAAACCCGGCCGATCTTGCCTTCCTTGCGGATCTCGATCTTCGCGGTGATCGGGTGGATCGAGGCGGTGGCGTTGTTGATATAGCTGATCGAGCCGGTGGGCGGCACGGCTTGCAGGTTGCGGTTCCACAGGCCGGTTGCCATCACCCGGTCGCGCAGGGCGGCCCAGTCGGCGCGCGAGGGCAGGGTGATCCCGAAGCGGTCGAAGAGGGCGGTGACGGGTTCGCTTTCAGGCAACCAGTCGCGGGTCACGTATTTTTCGAAGAAGCTGCCATCGGCATAGGCGGACGCCTCGAACCCCTTGAAGCTGCGGCCATGTTCGGTCGCCAGTCGGTTCGATTCCGCCAGCGCGTGATAGGCCACGGCGGCGAAATAGACCGAAGTAAACTCGATCCCCTCGGGGCTGCCATACTGGATGCGCTCGCGGGCGAGGAAACCGTGCAGGTTCATCTGGCCCAGACCGATCGCGTGGCTTTCCTCGTTGCCCTTGCGGATCGAGGGGACGGCGTTGATCGCGCTCATTTCCGACACCGCCGAGAGCGCCCGGATAGCGGCCCCGACGCTCGCGCCCAGATCGCCGCCATCCATCACCTTCGCGATGTTGAGCGAGCCCAGATTGCACGAGATATCCGTGCCCATCCGCGCATAGCCTAAGTCTTCGTCGAATTCCGAAGGCTCGGCCACCTGCAGGATTTCCGAACACAGGTTCGACATCGTGATCCGCCCCGCGATCGGGTTGGCGCGGTTCACCGTGTCCTCGAACATGATGTAGGGATAGCCGCTTTCAAACTGGATCTCGGCCAGTGTCTGGAAGAAGGCGCGGGCGTTGATCTTGCGTTTGCGGATGCGCGCGTCATCGACCATCTCGTGATATTTCTCGGTCACGGAAATCTCCGAGAAGGCGCAGCCATAGACCCGCTCCACGTCATGGGGCGAGAAGAGATACATCTCCTCGTTTTTCTTCGCGAGATCGAAGGTGATATCGGGGATGACCACGCCGAGGCTCAGCGTCTTGATGCGGATCTTCTCGTCGGCATTCTCGCGCTTGGTGTCGAGGAAGCGCAGGATGTCGGGGTGATGGGCGTGCAGATAGACCGCGCCCGCACCCTGACGCGCGCCCAACTGGTTGGCATAGCTGAAACTGTCTTCGAGCAGCTTCATCACCGGGATCACGCCCGAGGACTGGTTCTCGATCCCTTTGATCGGCGCGCCATATTCGCGGATATTGGTCAGCATCAGGGCCACGCCGCCGCCGCGCTTCGACAGTTGCAGCGCCGAGTTGATGCCGCGCCCGATGCTTTCCATGTTGTCTTCCAGCCGCAGCAGGAAACACGACACGAATTCGCCCCGCGCCTTTTTGCCCGCATTGAGGAAGGTGGGCGTCGCGGGCTGGAAACGCCCCGCCAGCATCTCCTCCATCAGCCGCATCGCCAGCGCCTCGTCGCCGCGCGCCAGCGTCAGCGCCACCATCACCACGCGGTCCTCGTAGCGTTCGAGATAGCGCTGCCCGTCGCGGGTCTTCAGCGTGTAGGAGGTGTAATATTTGAAGGCGCCGAGGAAGGTCGGAAAGCGGAACTTGGCGGCAAAGGCCGCGTCCCAGATCGCGCGCTGGAAGTTGCGCGAATACTGATCGAGCACGGCGGCGTCGTAATAGCCTTCCTCCACCAGATAGCCGAGCTTCTCGTCCAGCGAATGGAAGAACACCGTGTTCTGGTTCACATGGCGCAGGAAATATTGCCGCGCCGCCATCCGGTCGGCGTCGAAGCGGATATTGCCCTCCGCGTCATAGAGATTGAGCATCGCGTTGAGCGCGTGGTGATCAAGCCCCGCGAATTCCGAGGCCATGGCCCCGCTCGGTTTCACGTCGCTATCGAGCATTCCTGCCTCCAGAAGGTTTCGAGACCCGCGCGCACGCGGTCGATGTCACTGTCCGTGCCTGCCAGCTCGAACCGGTAGAGCACGGGGATATTGCATTTGCGCGCCAGCAGATCGCCCGCGCAGGCGAAGAGCGCGCCGAAATTGCGATTGCCGCTGGCGATGACGCCGCGCAGGCCCGCGCGGCGGGTGGGGTCGTTGAGAAAGGCGATGACCGGTTTCGCAACCGCGCCGCGCCCCTTGCCGTCGGCATAGCTCGGGCAGATCAGGACGTAGGGGCCGGAGGGCGTCGGCATCGGGGCGTCTGCCGAGACGGGCAAGCGCAGCGCGGGCAGGCCCAGCCGCTCCACGAAGCGCTGTGTGTTGCCCGATGCCGAGGAGAAATAGATCAGCCTTGCCTGTCCCATCGCGGCTAGGTCTCAGGCCAGCCGGTTGATCATGTCGGGGCGAAAGCCCGCCCAGTGATCCTCGTTCGCGATCACGACCGGGGCCTGCCGGTAGCCGAGGTCCTGCACCATCTCCATCGCGGCGGCGTCCTCGGTGAGGTCGATCACGTTGTAATCGATCCCCTTGGCATCGAGCGCGCGGGTCGTGGCGGTGCATTGCACGCAGGCCGGTTTCGAATAGACGGTGATGGTCATGTTCTGTCCCTTTGTTTGCTGTCGGCAGCGCGGGACAAGGCTCGTGGGCAGGGCGCAAAGCGAACTGCCACGCGCCCGGGCCCTCCGCCGCGGTCGTCGTCTATCTGCTCTGGCAGGTCTCCTGGCTCGCGGCTCGAGCGCCTCTCGGTCCGTCTTCCCGGCGCATCGCACCAGTGACATTCGGACATCAGGCTCGCCGCTTACAGTTGCGGGGGCAGCGCCGGAATTTCACCGGCTTCCCTCTTCGCCTGCGGAGTGACTCGCAGGAACCAAAGCAACATCATATTGGGATGCATGGTGTAGTGGTGTCAATATATAGATTTCCCTGCCGCGCGAAACTCTCGCGCGACAGGGCAGCTTCAAGCCTCAGGCCCCGTTGCCGAGCGCCCGGATATGCGCCGGGAGGCGGGCGTTCTGGCCATACATGAAGTGGTTCTCCATGCGCTCCGAGAAGCGGCTGGCCTCGGTCTCGCGACCCACGGCCTCGGCCATTTCGCGGATATGCATCGGGCTCGCCCCGCAGCACACGCCGAGGTAATTCACCCCGATCGCCTGCGCCTCACGCGCGAAGGCGCCGATCTCGTAGCGGTTGCAGGCCAGCGGATCGAGCGCGGTCGGGAAGGTCCGGCCATGCGGCGAGGGGCAGGTGCAGCCGTTGTGATCGGAGAGGTTGAAGAAGGTGGGCTCATCCTTCGTGGTCCGGTAAGGCACGGGCAGGGCGCCGACATGGCAGCTCACCGCCGCGCGCACCTTGCGCAGCCACGGCATCATTGTCTGCGGCCCGCGGAAGCAGTTCAGCCCGACGACATCTGCGCCCGCCTGTTCGAGCTGCTGGCAGGTCTCGACGATGCCAACCCCGTCCATCATCTCGTTGCCCGCCATCGGCGCCAGCGTCAGCACCACCGGCAGACCTGACGCCTTCGCGGCCTCGAGCGCACAGAGCGCCTCGCCCGCGTAGTAGAAGGTCTCGCCGATAATGATATCCGCGCCTTCCTCGACCGCCCAGCCGATCATCTCGTCGAACATCGCACGCACCTCGGCCTGTCGCGCCGGATCGGTGGGGTCCCAGATATTCGTGTTCGAGATATTGCCCGCCATCAGGTTGCCGGTCTTCGCATTGGCAACCTCGCGCGCGATCTTCAGCGCCGCACGGTTGAGCGGCTCCAGCAGGTCTTCCTTGCCGATCACGCGCATCTTCTCGCGGTGGCCGTTATAGGTGAAGGCCTCGACGATATCGCTGCCAGCGCGCTGGAAATCGACATGCAGATTGCGCAGCGCCTGCGGGTATTCGAGCGCCACCTCGGGCACGAATTCCCCGGCGGTCAGATAGCCGCGTCGTTCCAGTTCGAACAGGAAGCCCTCGGCGCAGATCACCGGGCGCGCGTCGAGCAGACGGGTCAGTTTGTTGTCATTCATGGAGAGATCCTCTCAGTTCATCCATGACCATCGTTTGGAAAAGCCGAGCCTCACAGGAAACGGAGTGCCGTTTCCTGCTGCAATGGTCCTCGGCCGGGCCGCAGCATGCGACCGCAAGACGAAAAACGGGTCAGAGGCCGCGTCGGGCGCGTGCGCCGCCCCGCCGCACCGGCGGGGGCATCTCGATCGGCAAGGCGAAAGGCTGCGGGGTCAGCGACTCCAGCAGGAGCTCGCAGAACACCTCCACCGCGGGCGAGATCAGGGAGTGCGGATAGGCCTGCATATGGGCGACGATCGCCGCCTTCGCATAGGGCATGTCGCCCGGCAGCGTGCCGAGCCATTCCATGTAGCCGAGCGTCCCCAGCTCACGCGCACGCAGCGGCGAGATCGGTCCTATATCGAGTTGTAGCAGTGAAAGCGTTCGTTCCAAAAGCATCGCGCCCTCCGCGCAAAAGGGCGGGAGTGGTCGCGGCACGGCGATATGCGAGGTCCAATCTGGTCCATCTCTCGTCTCTCCGTCCCAGGGCACCCCGCCCGGGTTTAAGGTGACCGAGATGCGCTAGGCGCGCATCCGAGATGGCAGGTCTCCTGACTCGCGGGTCGTAGCTTCACCGGACCTTCCCAACCTTTGCAGGTCAGTGGCGTTTCCGGTGGCGCTCGCCGCTTACAGTTGCGGGGGCAGTCACGGAGTTGGGCATCGCCCGCACCGTGTTCCCTTTTCAGCCGACCCTTTGGGGCCGGACACCATCCCGGATTTGATCGCAGGAAAATCTGGCGCTGTCCAGAACGGATTGGGGGCGGGGTGGCAGCCGACTGTTGCACGGCAATTCGCGCGCGCATGTCGACGGACTGTCTCGTTCTTACGCGACGGAAGCAGGCTGGGAGCGGCCCGCAACGCCCGGCGTTGACGGAGATCAAGGTCGAAATGCGCCCCTGAGATAGAGTGCCCGCAGGTGCAAACAGGGGAGGCGAGCCCATGACCACGAAGAAAGAAGTTATTCCTTTCGATAGCTTACGCCGCGAGGACGTCGCGCTTGTGGGCGGCAAGAACTCTTCGCTTGGCGAGATGGTGCAGGAGCTGGGCGCCAAAGGCATTCAGGTCCCGCCCGGCTTCGCAACCACCTCCGACGCCTATCGGATGTTCCTTGACGAGAACAATCTGACCGAGGCCATCGCGGGCTATCTCGCGGATTACGATGCCGACAAGATCAGCCTTCACGTCGCGGGGCAGAGCATTCGCGACACCATTGTGGCCGGGGACTGGCCCGACTCGACCGAGGCCGCGATCCGGGAGGCTTACCGCGATCTGTCGAAGCGGGCAGGGGTGCCTGAGGTCTCCGTCGCCGTGCGCTCGAGCGCCACGGCCGAAGACCTCCCCGATGCCAGTTTTGCCGGTCAGCAGGAGACCTACCTGAACGTTTCGGGCGAGGAGGAGCTTCTGACCGCCTGCCGCAAGTGCTATGCCTCGCTCTTCACCGACCGCGCGATCACCTATCGCAAGCTCAGAGGGTTCAATCACCTCGATGTCGCGCTTTCCGTGGGCGTTCAGCAGATGGTGCGCTCCGATATCGGTGGGTCGGGTGTGATGTTCTCGATCGACACCGAAACCGGCTTCGACAAGGTCGTGCTGATCAGCGCGGCCTGGGGATTGGGCGAGAATGTCGTGCAGGGCGCGGTCACGCCGGACGAGTTTCAGGTCTACAAACCCTTCCTTGGCAAGGCGGGCGTCAAGCCGATCATCGAGAAGAAGCTCGGGGCGAAAGAGATCAAGATGATCTATGCCGGGCCGGACGCCCCGAACCCGGTGCGCAACGTGCCGACATCGAAAGCCGAACGCGGGAGGTTTGTCCTGTCGGATGACGAGGTGCTCGACCTCGCGCAGCAGGCGGCGACCATCGAAGCGCATTATGGCCAGCCGATGGATATGGAATGGGCGAAAGACGGCGTCACGGGGAAGTTGTTCATCGTGCAGGCGCGCCCCGAGACGGTACAGTCGCGGGTCTCTGCGGGATCGCTCCGGCGCTACACCATCGGCGCGCACGGTCCGGTCGTCGTCAGCGGGCTGTCGGTGGGCGAGCAGGTCGCGACCGGGCGGGTCTGCCTGATCGAAGACGTCAAGGATATCGACGATTTCGTGGATGGCTCGGTCCTCGTCACCTCGACGACGGACCCCGACTGGGTGCCTGTGATGAAACGCGCCTCGGCCATCATCACCGATCACGGCGGCAGAACCAGCCACGCCGCCATCGTCAGCAGGGAATTGGGCGTTCCCGCCATCGTCGGCTGTGGCGATGCGACCCATGTGCTGCATGACGAGCAGGAGGTGACCGTCTGCTGTGCCGAAGGGGACGAGGGTCTGGTCTATGACGGCTTTGCCGAGTTCTCGGTCGAAGATCTGAACCTCGACGCGGTGCCGGACACCAAGACCAAGGTGATGCTCAACCTCGCCAACCCGGCCATCGCCGCGCGCTGGTGGCGGCTGCCGATCGACGGTGTCGGTCTGGCGCGGATGGAATTCGTGATCTCGAACACGATCCGGGTCCATCCGATGGCGCTGCTGCATTTCTCCGATATCCGGGAGGCCGAGGTGCGGGAAGAAATCGAAACGCTCACAAGGGGATATGAGGACAAGGCCGAGTATTTCGTCGATCAACTGGCGCTTGGCCTGTCCCGGATCGCCGCCGTGGCCTACCCGAACCCGATGATCCTGCGGCTGAGCGATTTCAAGACGAACGAATATGCCGACCTGCTTGGCGGGCGGCAATTCGAGCCGGTGGAATCCAACCCGATGATCGGCTGGCGCGGCGCCTCGCGCTATTACGATCCCGCCTATGTCGAGGGGTTCCGGCTCGAATGCCGGGCGATCCGGCGGCTGCGCGAAGAGGCAGGCTTCGACAATGTGCTGGTGATGGTTCCGTTCTGCCGCACGCCCGAAGAAGCCGACCGCGTCTTGGCGGTGATGGCCGAGGAAGGGCTGGTGCGCGGATCGAACGGTCTGCAGATCTACGTGATGTGCGAAGTGCCCTCGAACGTCATCCTCGCCGAGGAATTCGCCAAGCGGTTCGACGGCTTCTCCATCGGGTCGAACGATCTGACGCAGCTGACCTTGGGCATCGACCGCGACAGCGACCGGCTCGCGCCTCTGTTCGACGAACGGCACGCCGCCGTTCAGTGGATGATCCGGAGTGTCATCGAAAGAGCGCATGGCGTTGGCGCGAAGGTCGGGCTCTGCGGTCAGGCGCCGTCGAACTACCCGGAATTCGCCCGTAGATTGGTGGAGTTTGGCATCGACTCGATCTCGGTGACGCCGGACAGTTTCCTGAAGGTCAAAGGCCATGTTGCCGAGGCGGAAGGTCAGCGCTGACCCGACCGTGAACCCGCGGGACGCGTCCGTTAGCCGTCTCGGGCGAGTTGCCCGAGACGGTCGCGCGCTCAAGCCACGGGTGCCGGCTCGACACGCGGCTTCGCGGGGGCCACATGCATGCCCAGCCGCGCCAGCAGGTCCTGATCTTTCCAGGCTGCGGGGTTGTCCGTGGTCAGAAGCTGATCGCCCACGAAAATCGAGTTCGCGCCCGCGAGGAAGCACAGCGCTTGCCACGCGTCGTTCATCCCCGTGCGGCCTGCCGAAAGTCGCACCACCGACGCGGGCATCAGAATCCGCGCGAGCGCGACGACCCGAACCAGCGCGAAAGGGTCGACCGGCTCGGCATTCTTTTGCACCGGCACACCGTCGATCTCGTTCCAGAGGTTGATCGGCACGCTGTCCGGGTGCGCGGGCAGCGTGGCGAGCGTCACCAGCATGGCGATCCGATCCTCCTCGGCCTCGCCCATGCCCAAGATTCCGCCACAACAGACCCGAATGCCGCCTTTGCGCACATTTTCGACCGTATCGAGCCGGTCCTCCATCGTGCGGGTCGTCGCGATCTCCCGGTAATAGTCCGGCGACGTGTCGATGTTGTGGTTGTAGAAATCCAGCCCCGCCGCCTTCAGCTTCTCGACCTGCTGCGGCGAGAGCATGCCCAGCGTCATGCAGGTCTCCAGCCCCAGCTCGGAGACGCCGCGCACCATCTCGCAGAGCGCATCCATGTCGCGATCCTTCGGGCTACGCCACGCCGCGCCCATGCAGAACCGTTGCGCGCCTGAGGCCTTCGCGCGTCGTGCCGCGCTCAGAACCTCGTCTGTCTTCATCAGCTTGGTGGCCTTCACGCCGGTCTCGTAATGCGCGGATTGCGAGCAATAGCCGCAATCTTCCGGGCAGCCGCCGGTCTTGATCGACAGCAAGCTCGCCGTCTCGAGCGCGCTCGGGTCGAAATGGGTGCGGTGAACCGTTTGCGCCCGGTGAAGAAGCTCGGGGAAGGGCAGGTCGTGGATCGCTTTCGCCTGCGCCATGCTCCAGTCGTTTCTGATGCCTCCCGCCATGATTACGCGCGCTCCTTCAGGCGAGTGAGGCCCGTCGCGAGCCCGCTGGCGATTGCGATCTTGACCAGATCCCCGGGAACGAAAGGTGCGACGCCGGTTGCGAGAAGTTTCGACGCGGGCACGAAATTGGCGAGCCAGGCGAGGCCCGCGGCATAGACCACGATCAGCCCGGCGAGCATCGCTAGCGCTCTGCCGAGCCAGCCGCGACCACGTGCGAGCACGCTAATCAGGGGCGCCGCGAGCAGAAAGCCCAGCAGGTAGCCCCCGGTCGGCCCGATCATGTAGGCCAGCCCGATGCCGCGCTCGGGTGTGCCCGAGAAGACCGGCGCCCCCATAGCGCCCATCATGAGATAGGTGGTCATTGCGGCAGCCGCCATTCTGGGGCCGACGCTCGCTGCGATGAAGAAGACCGCAAGCGTGTGCAACGTCATCGGCACGGGCCAGAAAGGCACCTGAAGCTTCGCGCCGAGCGTGATCAGGGCCGCGCCGCAAAGCGCGAGGCCAAGGCCGCGCCAGAGAGTGTGGGTGAGCTTCTGGGAAGTGTCGAAAACCGTCATTGAACCTGTCCTCAGTCGATAGTTGGAATTTCTATCTATGACTATGCAGGCGCATCCGGGGCTATCAATTGAAGTTATAGATAATTAACCAGAAATCTCGTAAGTCTCGTGTGCGTCGGCATTTTTTATCGATGACTTGCGTTTGCCGATCCAGCCGACATGGCGTGCCAAGGTTGCGCAGGCCAGGTCTGTCTGTCCCTTGTGGAGGGCGGTGATGATGATCCGGTGGTCATGGTCCGAGCGGGCTTCCCAGTCGCGACGCCAGGCAGCAAAAAGGAAGCGTGCGCTGGTCGTCTGCAGATTGTCGATCGTCTCCAGAAGCCGTGGCATCCCGCAGGGCGTCAGGATCAGCCGGTGGAATTGGCGGTTCGCGGCCTCCCAGTCTCGGACTGTTCTGGCGCTGTCTCCGATACGCGTAACTTGTTCTGCTTTCTGGAGAATCGCGCGTGTCATGTTCGGAGCTGCATGGCGCAGCGCCAAGGGTTCGAGACTGGCGCGCATCTCCGCCACTTCGCGCAGTTCGGCCACGTCGAACTCGGTTACCCGAAAGCCGCGGCGCGCTTCGCTCTCGGCCAATCCGCGCGCCTGCAATTCGCGAAAGGCTTCGCGCACCGGGACGTGGCTCGCGCCGAACTCGCTCGCGATATGGTCCTGTCTCAGCCGGGCGCCGGGCGGAATCTCACCGGAAATGATGCGATCCGAAAGTATCCGCGCGATGCGCTGCGAATGTGTCTCATGGGATGTCTCTGTCATGCTTTATAGATAATTTTCCTCGCGGCAATTCGTCCACCATTTTTTATGTGACCGAAACATGTTTGTAAGATTAAGGAAAAGCTATACTTGTGATGCGTGGTGGAGACGCACTTACCTGCATTGGATCTTATGTGACTTGGCAAGAAGCTTTCCGGCGTGATGCGCGCGGAACTGAGGACGACGCGGCTCCCGATGCCGGCTACAAGGCCCTGATGGAGCTGATCGATGACGGATTCTGCGTCATCCAGTTCATCGATGGGCCCAGAGGTCCCCTCAGCGACTATGTCCATATCGAAGCCAATTCCGGTTACGAAAGACATACCGGGATCGACGATATCGTCGGCAAGACCGTGTTCGATGTCGCCCCGCAAGATGGGGCCGAGTGGGTCAAAATCTACGGCGAAGTGCTCAGAACCGGGGAGCCTCTGAGGTTCGAGCGCGAATTCGTCGAGGTTGGGCGCCACGTCGAGGTCTCCGCGACGCGGGTGGAGCCGGCCGCGAAGGCGCAGGTCGCGGTTCTGTTTCGCGATATCACCGGACGCAAACGGAAAGAGCGCGAGCTACGGGAAAGCCAGCGCCGCGCGGAAAAGAACGCGCGTCATATCGCACGCGCGCTTTCGGCCGGGGCGATCCTTGGCACCTGGGTCTGGTATCTCGACAGCGAAAGCTTCGATCTCGATGAAGCGTTCTCGCACAGCATGGGCCTCGATCCCGCGCAGGGCGCCGAAGGTCTGACCATCGACCAGATTGTCGTGAACGTACATGAGGACGACAAGCCAGGCCTCATGGCGGCGATCGATCGCGCCACGCAGCAGACGACGCCGTATGCATATCAGTTTCGCGTCAAGCGGGCCGACGGGCTTTATCACTGGGTCGAAGCCAATGGCCGCATGGAGGCCGAAACGCCGCGCATCTTCGCAGGCGTCCTGATGGATCTCGATGACCGGCGCGCCATTCTCGAAGAGCGCGACAAGGCGGCTGCGGCACTGTCCAGGCTGAATGAAACCCTCGAGCAGCGCGTCGAAGAGCAGACCGCGAAGCTCATGCAGCAGGAGGGAGAGCTCCGGCAGGCCCAGAAAATGGAGGCAGTCGGGCAGTTGACCGGAGGGCTCGCCCACGATTTCAACAATCTCCTCACGGCGATTTCCGGATCGCTCGACTTTGTCGCGAAGCGGCTCGAAGACGGGCGTCGCGAAGAAATCCTGCGCTATCTCGAAGGCGCGCAATCATCGACCGAGCGGGCCGCCAGCGTCACGCAGCGCTTGCTCGCCTTCTCGCGTCAGCAGTCGCTGATGCCCAAGCCCACCGACGTGCCGCAACTGGTCCGCAGCATGGAAGACCTGATGCGGCACTCCATCGGGCCGCATATTCTGGTAAGGGCGGAGGACGACGGGGAGGCTTGGCCCGCGATGGTCGACCCGAACCAGCTTGAGAGCGCGCTTCTCAATCTGTGCATCAATTCGCGCGATGCGATGCCCGATGGCGGCACGATCACGATCGGCACGACTAACGAGGTCATCGAGACAGAGAACTCGGAGCTTCCGCCCGGCGACTACCTGCGTCTGTCCGTGCACGACACCGGAACGGGGATGACTGCGGAGGAAATCTCGAAAGCCTTCGATCCCTATTTCACGACGAAGCCCAGCGAGAAGGGCACCGGCCTCGGGCTGTCGATGGTCTACGGGTTCGCGCGCCAAAGCGGCGGTTGCGCGACGATCGACTCCGAACTGGGCAAGGGGACGACCGTGAACATTTTCCTCCCGCGCTCGCTCGAGACGGTCGCGCGTGCCGAGGTGGATCTGCCTGTAAGCGAGGAGCCCGCCACAGGGGGCGGACACACGATCCTTGTCGTCGACGATGAGGCGATCGTGCGCTTCGTCGTCGTGGAGGCGTTGGAAGAGGCGGGCTTCACGGTCTATCAGGCGGCCCATGCGGCGGCCGGCCTTCAGGTGCTGCAGGACGACCAGCCCGAGGTGACGCTTCTCCTCACGGATATCGGCTTGCCGGGCGGTATGACCGGCCGGGAACTCGCAGCCCGGGCGCGCGAAGCGCGAGAAGATCTGAGGGTGATGTTCATGACCGGCTATGACGAGGAAGCGGCAACGGCCACGACGCTTACGGATACTGAAGTCTTGCTGAAGCCATTCGATTTCGACGAAATGGTGCGTCGCGTCACGAGTTTCGCAAACCGTACCGCTGCGTGACGCGGGTCGCGCCCGAGTGATGTTCGGGGCGTCCGATCCGAGGTGGATCAAACGCCGCGCTTGTTGCCCCAGATCAGAACATGCAGCTGCGGCAGGATGCGGGGTGCGAACCAGCTATCCGCCATAGCGGTATCCGTCAGCCATCCAAGCCGGTCGGCCAGACCCTGCGGATCGACCGGAACCTCCGGGTCGACCTCGGGATTGCCCGGCTGAAGATAAAGCGGCAGATCCGGGTGGCGGGCATGGGCAGACTTGGCCCAATCGTAATCCGCGCGGTCGAAGATCACGATCTTCATCACGGTGCTGCGGGCAGAGCGTCCGGCTGCCACGCAATCGGCAAAGGCGCCCCAATCGACCTGCTCGCCGCTCGAGGGCGGCTTCGGCGACAGTACCAGCGTGTCGAGATCGCCGAACCACGGTCGCGCGACGGAGCCCTGCGTCTCGCAGGCGAAGCGGTAGCCGGCGGCCCGCCCGAGCGCGATCAGCGGTCCGAAATCCTGAATCGCCGGGTTGCCTCCGCTGAGCGAGATCGTCAGCGGCCGGTCGCCCGACAGGCGGCGCAGCTCCGCCCAGACTTCCTCGGAACTCATCGGTGCCCATGTGTGACGATAGGCGCTGTCCACCGCGTGGAGGCTGTCGCACCACGAACAGCGGTAATCGCAGCCGCCCGCGCGCACGAAGAGCGTGGGCTCGCCGATCAGCGCGCCTTCGCCCTGAATGGTCGGGCCGAAAATCTCGGCGATGCGCAGCGTCGTCATGGACGGTATTCCGCCCAGGTCTTGGGCGTCTCGCTGACCAGCGCCGCGCTGGTCTCGGGCCACCGTGCCTTGCACCAGTCATAGAAATGCTTGGCCATGTTCTCGGCGGTCGAGGGCACGTCCATAACCTCGTTCAGGTGCCGGTGATCGAAAGTGTCGTCGATATAGGCCTTAAGCGGTTTCAGATCGTGATAGTCGCGCACGAACCCGTTTTCATCGAGCGTCGCGGCAGCCAGTTCGACGACCACGATGTAATTATGCCCGTGCAGCCGCGCGCATTGGTGATCGGCTGGCAGATGCGAGAGCTGGTGCGAGGCGGAGAAGTGGAATTCCTTGCGGATGCGGAACATCAGCGGGCCTCCTTCTCGGCAACGGCCTTGGCCCAGAAATCGGGATCGGCATAGGCGGTCGGGTCCGCGACGCCCGCAAGATGGAATGCCTCGCGCCGCTCGACACAGGTGCCGCAGCGCCCGCAATGCACCTCGCCGCCCTTGTAGCACGACCACGTCTCGGCAAAGGGCGTGTCGTGTTTGGCGCCCTCGGCCACGATGTCGGCCTTGGAGCGATGCACGAAAGGCGTCTCCAGCCGCACATCGGCATAGCCGTCGAGCGCCATGCGCTGCATCGCATCGAAGCTTTCAGTGAAGGCCGGGCGGCAATCGGGGTAGATGAAGTGATCGCCCCCATGCACCGCAGTCGCCACCGCTTCGTCGCCATTCGCGGCGGCCACGCCGAAGCCGATGGCCAGCATGATCGCGTTGCGGTTCGGGACGACGGTGATGCGCATCGTTTCTTCGGCGTAATGCCCGTCGGGCACGTCGATATCATCGGTCAGCGCCGATCCGGTCAGCGCGGCCCCGATCGGGCGCATGTCGATGAGATGATGCGGCACGCCAAGGCGGCGCGCGGCGGCGGCGGCGTAATCAAGCTCCTTGCGGTGCCGTTGGCCGTAATCGAAGGAAACAAGCCGCGTGAGATTACCCTCAGCGGCGACGATATGGGCGAGCGACACGGAATCGAGTCCGCCCGAGCAGATGACGAGAGTCTTCATATTTGAACCCTTGTTTTGATGACCGGGTAGGCTGCGACCGGTTGAGCGGGCCTCTAAAGGATGGGGCAGGGCTCTGCAAGGGCGGCGCGCCGGATAGATTGCAACGATCGCGCGATTGGACAGACGCGAACCATCGAGGCCCCCGCTTGTCGTCCCACCGCTTGTCGTCACACCGCTTGACGGGGGGCTCCGACGGTGTCACCTCTTTGGGCGAAGCGACAGGGGCGCTCGGGAAACCGGGCTGAGACGAACCCTTAGAACCTGAACCGGATAATGCCGGCGGAGGGAGGCGCGTGAGACGGTCAGGCGCAGTCCCGCCTTTGCCCCCCTCGCACTCCTCTTGCTGCCCGCAGCCAAGGAGAGTGCGATGGAAGACCCCGGACAATATCTCGCAACAATGCGGCAGACCGCGCCGCTCGTTCACAACATCACCAATTACGTCGCGATGAACGTGATGGCGAATGTGCTGCTCGCGTCCGGCGCTTCGCCCGCGATGGTCCATGCGCGCGAGGAGGCGGCCGAGTTCGCCGGGATCGCGCAGGCGCTGAGTATCAATATCGGCACGGTGTCGCCGCCATGGGCGGAGGCGATGGAGGCGGCGGCCACGGTCGCGCGCGCCAAGGATATTCCGTGGGTGCTCGACCCGGTCGCGGTCGGCGCGACGGGTTATCGGCGCGCTCTCGGGGCGCGGCTGGTGGAGCTGCGTCCGACGGTAATCCGCGGCAATGCCTCGGAGATACTCGCGCTTGCGGGCGAGGCCGGCGCGGGGAAAGGGGCGGATTCCACCGAGAGCGTCGAGACGGCTGAAGGCGCCGCGCGGGCCTTGGCGCGCCATAGCGGGGCCGTGGTGGCGGTGACCGGCGCGGTGGATTTCGTGACTGACGGCACGCAGGCCGCGCGGGTTGCGAATGGCCATGCGATGATGCCCCGCGTGACCGCTTTGGGCTGTTCGCTCACCGGTGTCGTCGCCGCCTTTCTCGCAGACCAGCCCCGGTTCGAGGCGGTCGTGGCGGCGCTCGCCTATTTCGGGCTTGCGGGAGAGCGCGCCGGGGCGAGTGCCGACGGCCCCGGGAGTTTTCAGGTCGCGTTCCTCGATGCGCTCTATGCCATCGACGCCGACGCTTTGACCGCCGGTGCGCGGATCGAACCCGCATGATCCCGCCGATCTGTTTCGTCACCGACCCGGACGCCCCGCAGCCCGTGATCGCGCAGGCGATCGCGGCGGCTGAGGGCGGCGCGGGCTGGGTGCAGCTGCGCGACAAGACGCTCCCCGATGCGGAATTCGCAGCACTCGCCCGGACGCTGATCGCAGCACTCGCTCCCTATGATGTCCCGCTGATCGTGAATGACCGGGTCGCCGTGGCCATCGAGATCGGCGCCGCCGGGCTGCATATCGGGCAGAGCGATGGCGACCCCGCCGCGATCCGTCGCCGGATCGGGCCCGACACGATCCTTGGCCTCTCGATAGAGACCGAGGCACAGATCAGTGCCGTGCCTCCCAGCGTCGACTATCTCGGCGTCGGACCGATCCATGCGACCGGCTCGAAGCCCGACCACGCCACCCCGATCGGCCATGCGGGCTTTGCCGCGATCGTCGCACGCACGGACCTCCCCTGTCTCGCGATCGGCGGGATCACCGCCGCTGACGTGCCCGCAATCCGCGCGGCGGGCGGTGCCGGTCTTGCCGTGATTTCCGCCATCTCGCGCGCGCCGGACATGGCACGCGCCACCCGAACCCTGCGCAGCGCATGGAGCGACCTATGATCCCCAATATCCTCACCATTGCAGGCTCCGATCCATCGGGCGGGGCGGGCATTCAGGCCGATATCAAGGCCATTTCCGCCAATGGCGGCTACGCGATGAGCGTGATCACCGCGCTCACCGCGCAGAATACGCGTGGCGTGCAGGCGGTCAGCCTGTGCGACACCGGGCTGATCGCGGCGCAGATGGCCTCGCTGCGCGATGACATCCGGATCGACGCGATCAAGATCGGGATGCTGGGCGATGCCGCGATCATCGAGACCGTGGCCGAGGGGCTTTCCGGGCTCAAGTGTCCAGTGGTGCTCGACCCGGTGATGGTCGCGAAAGGCGGCGATCGGCTGTTGGCAGGGGCGGCGGTGACCGCGCTGCGCGCTCTCCTGCCGCGCGCCGATCTGATCACGCCGAACCTGCCCGAGGCCGCCGATCTCTTGGGCTGCGCTGAGGCGACGACGCTTGATGAGATGCGCGAACAGGCCCATGCACTCCGCGCGCTCGGGCCGCGTGCGGTGCTGCTGAAGGGCGGGCATCTGCAGGGCGAACAAAGCCCGGACCTGCTGGTCACCGAGCAAGAGGAACTCCGCCTCGACGCACCGCGCATTGCGACGCGCAACACCCACGGCACGGGCTGCACCCTGTCCTCGGCGCTGGCGACTTGGCTGGGTGCGGGGCTTTCGCTTCCGGACGCGACACGCCGCGCGAAGGCTTATCTGAGCGCCGCGATTGCAGGGGCAGACAGGCTGTCCGTCGGGGCGGGCCACGGACCGGTGCACCATTTCCACGCTTTTCAGGAGGACAGCCAATGAGCTTCACCCAAGACCTCGCGCAGGCGACCGCGCCGCTGCGCCGCCAGATCCATGAGATGCCCTTCAATCGCGAATTGGCCGAGGGTCGCCTCGATCCGGAAACGTTCCAAGGCTACATCATTCAGGACGCCCATTACCTCGAAGGCTTCGCCCGGGCGCTCGCGCTGGCCGCCGCGAAGGCCCCCGATGCACCGACCGTCGCGCAGCTCTCAGGTTCGGCGGCCGGCGCGATCGCGGTCGAGCGGGAATTGCATGCGCATTACATGGGGCTGTTCGGCGTCTCGGCTGACGATTTCGCGAAGATCGAGCCCTCGGCCGCCTGCGATCACTACGTGTCCTTCCTGCTGCGCAGTGCCACGACCGGCGATTTCCCCGAAGCGGTGGCGGCCCTGTTGCCCTGCTTCTGGATTTATCGCGACATTGGCCGGGAAATTGCGCAGGTCAGCGGGGACGCGAACCCCTATGCCGCCTGGATCGCGACCTATTCGGGCGAGGCTTTCGATCAGAGCGTGGAACGGATGCTGGCGCTGACCGACAGGCTGGGCGCGAAGGCCGATGACGCCGCCCGCAAGCGGATGCACCGCGCCTTCGCCCGCAGTTGCTGGCACGAATGGCGGTTCTGGGACAGCGCTTACCACCGCGAAAGCTGGCGGCGGCCTGCGGCTTGAGTGTCGCGGGCCCGGTTTCGGGCCCGCGACGGAAATCTCCGCGCGGGCCTGCGCCTCTCACAGATCCTTGGCCGAACCGTCGGCCTGACCGGCTATCCAGTATCCTGCCGCCTTCAGCCATTCCTTCGGATGACCGCGGCCGGTCAGATCGTCACGCAGCGCGCGGGCGACGCTGGCTTCGGCGGCGATCCAGACAAATGTTCGCGGCGGCAGGGCAATGCGGTCCAGCAACCGGCGGAGCGGCGCGGGATCCGCTGGGTCCGAGCGATGCGTCCAGAGCGCCACATGATCTGCATTCGTCTCGATTTCCTGCTCTTCTCCCGCATCGGCGACCGCGACCAGGCTCGTGACCGGCATGGCGGCTGGAAGCTCTTCGATCCGTCGTGCAATCGACGGAAGCGCGGTCTCATCCCCGACCAAGACCCAGCGTTCGATGTTGCCTTCAATGATCTGCGATCCGCGCGGCCCGGCGATCGTGGCCGTGTCGCCGACCTGCGCCGCGAGCGCCCACTTGGTTGCAGGGCCTGCGTCGTGCAACGCGAAGTCGACCTCGAGCTGCCGTGCCTCCGGCAGGTGGCGGCGGGGCGTATAGTCCCGCATCGCTGTCTCGCCCGAAGCATCGGGGACGATAATCTTGATGTGATCGTCCGGAGAGGCCGAGACGAAGCCCTCAAGCTCTGGCCCCTCCAGCGTCAGCCGCAACATCTGCGGCGTTACGCGCTCGGTCCGGGCGATGGTCAGATTGCGGCGAAGTGTGTCGTGCCGGACCCTGCGGATCCGCGGCATGTCGGTCATGTCCAGTCCTTCTCAAATCGGGTTCCGTCCGGTCTGGCGGCGGCTGGACATGCCAACGCACTGACCGGGCGTGCCCGAGACAGTGCGTTGATTGACGTGAACGCTTACGCGCGCCCTCACGGGGACGATGGTGAAGGACATAGTCGAGCTTGCCTGTGCGGCAAGCGGATTTCGCAGATTTATCGCCTGTTTACAGACGCAACTTATGGAGAGCGGTGCGTTTCGAATGTGCCGGTCGCTCTGCAGCTCGCGCCACCCCTTGCGTCCTGCCGACGAACCCGACCCCCTATAGGGATCGCTGTGCTTCGGGGTAATAGGTCCAGGCTATGAACCGGCTTGTCTTCTGCCCCTGAGCCATTTCGACGACCCTGGACTCGGCAACCCTCGCTTTGCGCAGCAGTCTGGAAATTGGCTGCAGGTTGTCTTTCTTCGACACCAGAGAGGTAAACCACAGGCATTGATCGGCGACGTCCATGCTCTGCTCGATCATTCTGGCGATGAAGCCGATCTCGCCACCGGGGCACCAAAGTTCGGCGTTCTGGCCGCCGAAATTGAGTTTCTTCGAGTGACCTTTCCCCAAATTTCGCCACTTGCGCCGGGTACCTTTGTCCGCCTGCTCAATGGACGCATGAAACGGCGGATTGCACAGGGTGACATGGAAGATATCGTCGGGACCGATCACGCCTTCGAAGATGTCCTCGGGATCGGTCTGGCGCCTGAGGCTGATGTTCAGACCGTTGCGGTCGCAAATCTCCGCCGCCGACTTGATCGACACCGGATCGATATCGACGCCGGTGAACTCCCAGCCATATTCATGCTGACCGGTCAGTGGGTAGACGAGGCTCGCGCCGGTCCCTATGTCGAGCGCCTTGATCTCGGGCCCGTGCGGGATCTCATGGTCGTTACACTCGGCCAGAAGATCCGCCAAATAGTGAATGTAATCGACACGGCCGGGGATCGGAGGGCATAGATAAGTGGCCGGAATATCCCAGAAATCGATGTCGTAATGCGTCCGCAAGAGTGCCCGGTTGAGCATGCGGACCGCGTCCACGTCCGCAAAATCGATCGTCATCCGTCCACGCGGGTTTCGTGTCGTGAATGCCTCCAGCTCCGGAGTTTGTACGATCAGACGCTCAAAGTCGTACCCCGCCCGGTGTTGATTGCGCGGGTGCAACATCGGTTTGGTGGCCATGGAAAGAACCTTCATGCATAGCGGTGGAGGCCGCGCGGCCAACAGGATGTCGACCTTAGATCGTCATCGCGGCTTGAGAAATGCCTGATCGGCCCGCGTGTCACCGATATCAAGATGCCTGGGATGTGTCGCGGTCGGAAGGCCGAAGCTCGATGGCGATCGAACCTGCGAGGCCGCACCACAAGAGACGAGGGCGGCCACCTGCCAGAAGGGCGCCACCTATTTTGCGTTGTCGCTCAGAGCAGTGCAGGGGGGCAGGCGGTCTTTCTCGACATTGAGAAGCGCTTCGACCTGCGCGCTCACCTCGGCGCCCGGAAGCCCGGGCGGGATTGCCGGGAAATAGGCGACGGTGATCGTGCCCCCGGTCTTCACGTCCCTGCGCCAGATATGGCCCGCGTTATGCGCGACCGGCACGATCGGCAGGCGGAGCTTGCGATAAAGCGCGATCAGGCCGGGCTGGAATTCGCAGCGATCGTTCACGCCGACCCGCGTGCCTTCCGGAAAGATCAGGATCGAGCGGCCTTTGGCAGCCTCTTCGCGCGCGTGGGTGATCATCCCGGCGAGAGCACGTCCGCCGCCGCTGCGGTCGATTAGGATCATCGGCGAATGTTCGAGGAACCAGCCGAAGATCGGGATACGCCGCAATTCGTGTTTCGCGATGATGCAGACATCGGGCACGAGCTGGTTGAAGGCCAGCGTTTCCCAGGTGGATTGGTGGTTGCAGACATAGATGCAGGGGCTGTCGAGATGCTTGTTCTCGAGCCCTTGCTCGCGGACGCGCAACCGCAGGATCCCGCGTGCGAGCGCGAAGACCCCGCCGGTCCAGACCCGCACGGCGGCGCGCACGAGCCGGGGGCGCCGCGCCAGCGCGAGGATCGGGATCATCGGCGCTTGCAGTGCCGTCCACACTCCGAAGGCCCCGTCAAAGAGTTTCGAGCGTAGACCTTCGAACCTCGGGACCGAGCCGGCCCGTCCGCGTCGCGCGCGAGACGCCGTATGTGCTGTATGATCAGGCTGCAATCGGGTGATCCATCGTTTCGAATGGTGAAAAGCCGGCGGTGGTCGCGGCTGCGAGGAACGCACGACGCGCATCGCCCACGGTGCCCAGACATTCCATGGCCGCTTCGACGCGGTCAATTGCACGGATCTGTGCGGTATCAGTGACCGGCCATTTCTCGCGCAGCCAGTAATGCACCTGTTCGATGGTGCTGAAGGTTTTGACGTCGCCGTCCGGCGACACGACGAGGGAGATGGGTTTGCCCCAGTAAATTTCGATCAAGGTTCGTATCTTTCTAAGCGGTCGTGACGGCTCCGATTTGAACGGTTGCGCGATCACGGAGGCATAGTGCGGGCTAAGCCGTTTCTATGCGGTGAATTAGGTCTGCGCGCGAGGCGCGCCGGTTTGGTATCCCGAGCGGATCGCGAGGCGTCAGCGGCAATGCGCGCGGATCACGGTCCGGCCCCTCTGACATGCGAAGCTCTCGTGGAGGTCGCGAGGGGCAGAAATTGCGGTATCGACCAAGTTCATCCCGGTAGGAGGGCTGAGAGAGTTGGTCTGCTCGAACGGCGTCACGGCACCATGGGCCGATGGGAAGCTCCTTTTCCTTACTGCCGCCTTTGAAAAGCTGCGGCCCGACAAAGCTCAAGATCGTCGCTGAGCCGGGAGGAACAGGGTCCGAGAATTAAGATATGCGAGTGCAGACATAAGGGATTTGCGCCCAAATTACGAGGAAATTGCGTTTCGGCACCGGAATTTTCGCGCAACGGCTTGATTGTACGGGATATAAATTCCGCGCTCGGAAAGCCCTGGCCGTGCGTGCCGTTCGCTCGCTGCTGATTTCCTTTGCAAAAGGGGCCGCGGTCACTTAGATATACCGGACTACGCTCGTCTCATCTGTAATTTCTCTTCTCTGCCGGCTCCGGTCTTCCTACTGAAATGACTGAGCTTGGCTGATCAATTCTGCAGACGGGATATCTTCGTCCACATCTCGGCCCTTGCGCGCGCAGGTCTCTCTCTGCGCGAAGACAGACAGGCCGTTACCTGAGAATTCGGAACCGGACGCGACGGTCGTGAGACCGCCTGCAATCTGGCACCAGCTGATGCGGTTCCGAAGCCGGTCTTCAGACCGGATTTCGCGACCAGAGCGGGACTATGGCCCGCAAACACGACTTCGACGGCGTCTTCCGTGATCTGCCCCCCGAAAGCCCCGACGGCTCGGGACCGGACGGACGCCGCATCGCGCCTCATCCTAGGAGGCACCGCCGAGACACGAGCGAAACTGACCGAAGCTTTCGGTCATCCAGAGGAATTCCGCGAGTATCCCTCGCGGGTAAAATGGAGGGCCGAACATGGCTGTCGAAAAAATGCCAACGGGCAAGAAGCCCCAGACGAATGACATCGCGAACAACAAGGGCCATGCCGCCCTCGCCTGGCCTCATTTCTTCCGGACTCTGTCCGAAGAGAAAGCTGCGAACGCGGAAAGCACAGCGCCGCGCAGCGCCCAGAAATAGTCCTTCCCGAAGATCAGGATCGGAATTCCCGGCATGTAGGCTGAGCGATGTGAGGTTCCACGCGAACCGGCCGATGCTCGCCACACGACGTGCCGGGACGTGAAGCGGCAGGGGGAAACTCCTGCCGCTTCGCTTTTTTGACAGGGCGTCCGCCGGGTGGTTGAACAAGCGACTATGTCAGCAAACTTTTCGCAGAGCCGATAAGGTCAACTGCTCGGAGCATTCGGTTTCCAGACTTCGCGCCGACAACGAAGATACGTCTCCCCAGTGTGACCAGGCGAATGAACTGGGGTCAAATTCCCAAACCGGGCCGTCTGTATCTCTTGCTGTTGGAGTGACCAGACACACGCCGCGAATTGCACAAAAAACAGGCATCGAGCTCGAAAGCTGACCGCCAATCCGTCAGCCGCGAATTGGAGCTTGTCCAATATAGGTCCGCGCTTCGCATGTCTGTCTTCCGGCTCTATTCCTGTCGTGACGAGATACGAATGTGATCGATGCCCGAAGCTCTCTCCATCATCGTGATTGAAACAGACCCGGAGCGCGCGGGGCTCATCGAGGACAGTCTGCGCGAAGCGGGCTCCTTTGAGATCACCGTGATCCCCGAGACGACCGGCCTCGCGCGGCGGATTTCCGAAATCAATCCCGATATCGTTCTGGTCGATATGGCAAGCCCGTCGCGCGACATGCTCGAAGAGCTGACGCTGGCATCGGGGCCGCTGGAGCGTCCGGTGGCGATGTTCGTCGATCGCTCGGATGACGGGGCGACGAAGGCCGCGATCGATGCGGGCGTCTCCGCCTATGTGGTCGATGGGCTGCGCGCGGATCGCATCAAGCCGATCATGGATGCCGCGATTGCGCGGTTCAACATGGTGCAGCGGATGCGCACCGAGCTGGAGACGACCCGGCGCGCGCTGGAAGAGCGCAAGGTGATCGACCGCGCGAAGGGTCTGTTGATGAAGGCGCGCGGGATCGACGAGGACGAGGCCTATGCGCTGCTGCGCAGGACGGCGATGGATCAGGGCAGGCGGGTCGCGGATGTCGCCCATGCGCTGGTGACGGCTGCGGGGCTCCTGTCATGAGCGGTGTGCCGATTTCGGTCGGATACATCCCGCTCGTCGATGCGGCGCCGCTGATCATCGCGCGCGAGATCGGTTTCGCCGAGGAAGAGGGGCTCGCGCTGACGCTCAATGCTGCGCCGAGCTGGTCGACCTTGCGCGATCAACTGATGTTGGGGCGGCTCGAGGCGGCGCATATGCTGTTTCCGATGCCGATTGCCGCCGCATTGGGTCTGGGCGGGTTCAACACGCGCATCGATATCCTGCAGATCCTGTCGCATAACGGCAATTCGATCGGCGTGTCGCGTGCGCTGGCCGATCGGATGCGGGCGCAGGGCTACGGGTTCGATTTCGCGGATGCGCGCGCGGCGGGCGAGGCTCTGATCGCGGGCGCGGCGGGCCGTTTGCGCATCGGCGTGCCGTTCCCGTTCTCGATGCATGCGGAGCTTCTGTATCACTGGCTGGGTGCGATCGGGTTGAGCGCGCCACAGGATCTCGACGTTCACACCGTCCCGCCGCCTTTGATGGCGGAGGCCTTGGCGGCTGACGAGATCGATGTGTTCTGCGTGGGTGCGCCCTGGGGCTCTATCGCGGTGGAGAACCGGGTCGGTGAAATGCTGCTGCCCGGCACGGCGATCCGCGCCAACGCGCCGGAGAAGGTTCTGGCCGTGCGCCACGACTGGGCCGAAGCCGAGCCGGGGCTGACTCGGCGGTTGATGCGAGCGGTGTGGCAGGCTGGGCGATGGCTTGGACATGAGCGCAACCTTCTGACGGCGGCCGAGCTGCTTGCCCGGCGCGACTATCTCGACTTGCCGCCGGAACTGATAGAACGGACGTTGACCGGCAATCTCGTGATCTCGCCGCGGGGCGAGATGCGAAGCGTGCCGGGCTATATGAGCTTCCAGACCGGCGCGGCGGGCTACCCCTGGGCCTCGCAGGGTGCGCTCGTGGCAGCAAGGCTCGCGACAAGACTGGGGCTGTCGCGCGAGGAAGCGATGGCCTCGGCGCGTGCGATCTGCCGGACCGATCTCTACACCCGCAATCTCGCCGATCTGGGGGCGGATCTGCCCGAGGCGCGCGACAAGATCGAAGGCGCGCTGAACGCTCCGGGTGCCATTCCGGCCGTTCAGGGCCAGGTGATTCTGCCGAGCGATGCGTTCTTCGATGGCTGGATTTTTGATCCTTTCGCAAATTCATGACGGTTTCGTGAGCATTTTCTAAGCGCGCTGCAGAAAATCGTCTCTTCGCAGGCGCAGCATGAAACCCAATTGTTGACGCTGCGGGTGCAAAACTCGTTTTCTGGTTCTATCGAAGCAAGGGCGTTTCGATTTCCAACATATTCCGCCTCGCATCGCTGTGAGGCTCCGAACAAAGCCGTTCGACCCTGATCGCAGATCTTCCTCCTCCCTTGGAAGTGGTGCGCTCGGGTCGGGCGGCTTTTTCGTTTTCGACGCACATGACGATGCAACAGGGACCGTAACGATGAAAAAGCTTCTGGCAGCCATTGCCACCACCACCTGCCTTGTCAGCCCCGCGCTGGCGGAAATGCTCGATGTCGAGAAGGACGAGCTGAAATTCGGCTTCATCAAACTCACCGATATGGCGCCGCTCGCGGTGGCCTATGAGAAGGGCTATTTCGAGGATGAAGGCCTCTTTGTCACGCTCGAGCCGCAGGCGAACTGGAAGGTTCTGCTCGATCGCGTGATCGACGGCGAACTGGACGGGGCGCATATGCTGGCCGGTCAGCCGCTGGCCGCGACCATCGGCTTCGGCACCAAGGCGCATGTCGTCACACCCTTCTCGATGGATCTCAACGGCAACGGCATCACCGTGTCGAACGAGGTCTGGGACGAGATGAAGAAGAACATCCCCGTAGGCGATGACGGCAAGCCGGTGCACCCGATCTCGGCGTCGGCGCTCAAGCCGGTCGTCGAGAGCTACCGCGCCGAGGGCAAGCCCTTTAACATGGGCATGGTGTTCCCGGTCTCGACCCATAATTACGAGCTGCGCTACTGGCTGGCCGCGGGCGGTCTGGAGCCGGGCTACTATTCGCCCGATGACGTGTCGGGCCAGATCGGCGCCGATGTGCTGCTGTCGGTGACGCCCCCGCCGCAGATGCCCGCGACCCTCGAGGCCGGCACCATCTACGGCTACTGCGTGGGCGAGCCGTGGAACCAGCAGGCCGTGTTCAAGGGCATTGGCGTTCCGGTGATCACCGATTACGAGATCTGGAAGAACAACCCCGAGAAGGTCTTCGGCATCACCGCCGAATTCGCCGAGGAAAACCCCAACACCACGCTCGCGCTGACCAAGGCGCTGATCCGTGCCGCGATGTGGCTCGACGAGAACGACAACGCCAACCGCCCCGAGGCGGTCGAGATCCTAGCCCGCTCGGAATATGTGGGTGCGGATGCCGAGGTGATCGCGAACTCGATGACCGGCACGTTCGAGTATGAGAAGGGCGACAAGCGCGACGTTCCCGACTTCAACGTCTTCTTCCGCTACTACGCGACCTATCCCTACTACTCGGATGCGGTCTGGTATCTCAGCCAGATGCGCCGCTGGGGCCAGATCCCCGTGAGCCAGAGCGACGACTGGTATGACGAGGTCGCCAAGTCGGTCTACAAGCCCGAGATCTACCTTCAGGCCGCCCAGATGCTGGTCGATGAAGGTATCGCGGACAAGGCTGATTTCCCTTGGGATACCGATGGGTATCGTGAGCCCACCTCCGACATCATCGACGGTGTCGAGTATGACGGCCGCACCCCCAACGCCTATATCGACAGCCTGCCGATCGGTCTGAAATCGGGCCAGAAAGTCGTCGGCAACAAGGTCGAAGGGTAACTCCCCTGACTTGCGGGCGGGGCCGAGGTCTCGCCCGTCCTTTCCTCTCTACATTCCCCCAAGGACGCCAAGCCATGACCGCCATCGATCCTGACGCCCTGACCGCACAGCAGGCCCGCGAGGCCCGCCGCGAACGTCTCTTCACCCGCATCAACAAGGCCGATAGCTGGTTCAAGGTGCTCGGCGTGAGCTGGGTCACGCCGGTTCTGCGCGCCGCGGCCGGTGATAATCCCAAAGCCCAGATGAAAGAGATCTGGCAGCTTCTCGGCGTGCCGGTGGTGGCGATCATCGCCTTCCTCGCCGTCTGGGCGGTTCTGGCTCCGAAAGTGGAAACCTCGCTCGGCGTCATCCCCGGCCCGGCGCAGGTCTGGGAGCAGGCGGAGGTTCTCTATGCCGACCACCTGCGCGAGCGCGAGAAGGCCGCCGCCTTCTACGAGCGTCAGGACGTTCGCAACGACAAGCTGGTGGCGGCAGGCAAGGCCGACCGGGTGAAATACCGCGACTATACCGGGGCGCCGACCTATTTCGATCAGATCTGGACCTCGATCAAGACGGTGTTCTTCGGCTTCGCGCTCGGCACGATCGTCGCGGTGCCGCTGGGCATCATGGCGGGCCTGTCAAAAACCGCCAATGCCGCGATGAACCCGCTGATCCAGATCTTCAAGCCGGTCTCGCCGCTCGCGTGGCTGCCGATCGTGACGATGATCGTCTCTGCCGTCTACGTGACCAATGACGGGATGTTCTCCAAGTCCTTCCTGATCTCGGCGATCACGGTGACGCTGTGCTCGCTCTGGCCCACGATCATCAACACGGCCCTTGGCGTGGCCTCGATCGATAAGGACCTCGTGAACGTCTCGAAAGTGCTGAAAATGGGCACCTGGACGAAGATCACGAAACTGGTGCTGCCCTCGGCGCTGCCGCTGATCTTCACCGGTCTGCGCCTGTCGCTCGGGGTTGGTTGGATGGTGCTGATCGCGGCGGAAATGCTCGCGCAGAACCCGGGCTTGGGCAAATTCGTCTGGGACGAGTTCCAGAACGGCTCCTCGGAAAGCCTCGCGCGGATCATGGTGGCTGTGTTCACCATCGGCATCATCGGCTTCATCCTCGACCGGCTGATGTTCGCGATCCAGTCGATGTTCACCTTCTCGAACAACCGGTGATCCTCATGAGCATCCTCGAATTCAAATCCGTCTCGAAAAGCTTCGGCGAAGGCACCGCGCGCAGCGACGTGCTCAACGGCATCGACCTGAGCGTGAAAGAGGGCGAGTTCCTCGTGCTCTTGGGCTTCTCCGGCACCGGCAAGACCACCCTGATCAACCTGATGGCGGGGCTTGAGATGCCCTCCAAGGGCGAGGTCCTGTTCAAGGGCGCGCCGGTCACCGGCCCCGGTCCGGAGCGCGGCGTGATCTTTCAGAACTACTCGCTGATGCCGTGGCTGACCGTGGATCAGAACGTAGCCCTCGCGGTCGAGACGATTTTCCCGGGCCTGTCGAAGAAAGAACGTCAGGCAAAGGTCGATCACTACGTGAAGATGGTGGGCCTGAGCCACGCCGCGAGCCGCCGCCCGGCGGAGCTGTCGGGCGGCATGCGTCAGCGGGTCAACGTGGCGCGCGCGCTGGCGATGAACCCCGAGGTGTTGCTGCTCGACGAGCCGCTCTCGGCCCTCGATGCGCTGACGCGGGGCAACCTTGCCGACGAGATCGAGCATATCTGGGAGCAGGACAAGAAGACCTGCGTGCTGATCACCAATGACGTGGACGAGGCGATCGTTCTGGCCGACCGTATCATCGCGCTGAACCCCGATGGCACGCTGGGCGAGGAGTTCAAGGTCACCATCCCGCGTCCGCGCGATCGCGGTGCGATGAACCACGATGAAGGGTTCAAGCGCCTGCGCGCCGCCGTCACGAACTACCTGATGGATGTCGGCATGCAGGCCAAGGCCGAAGGCACGCGCAAGCTGCCCGATGTCACGCCGCTGCACGCGCTGCCCAAGGCGGTGTCCGACGCCGCGCGCTCGGCACTAGAAGGGAAGTATCTGGAGTATTCGCAGCTTCACAAGATCTACCCGACCCCGAAAGGGCCGCTGACCGTGGTGGAGGATTTCAACCTCACCCTGAAGAAGGGCGAATTCGTCTCGCTGATCGGCCATTCGGGCTGCGGGAAATCGACCGTGCTGACGATGACCGCGGGGCTCAACGATGTGTCGAAAGGCGGCATCAAGCTCGACGGTTTCGAGGTGAAGGGCGCCGATCCCGAGCGCGCCGTGGTCTTCCAGGCGCCGTCGCTGTTCCCGTGGCTCTCGGCGCGCGAGAACGTGGCCGTGGGCGTGGACAAGGTCTATCCGAAGGCATCCCGCGCCGAGCGTCAGGACGTGATCGACTATTACCTCGAGCGCGTGGGTCTGGGCGATGCGATGGACAAGCCCGCGTCGGACATGTCGAACGGCATGCGCCAGCGTGTGGGTATCGCGCGCGCCTTCGCGCTTTCGCCGAAATTGCTGCTGCTCGATGAGCCTTTCGGGATGCTCGACAGCCTGACCCGCTGGGAGCTGCAGGAAGTGCTGATGGAGGTGTGGTCGCGCACCAAGGTCACCGCCGTCTGCGTCACCCATGACGTGGACGAGGCGATCCTGCTGGCCGACCGCGTGGTGATGATGACCAACGGACCGCGCGCCACGATCGGCAAGGTGATGGAGGTCGATCTGCCGCGTCCGCGCACCCGCAAGGCGCTGCTCGAACACCCCGACTACTACCTCTATCGCGAGCAGGTCCTGAACTTCCTCGAAGAATATGAACAGGGCCACACGCCCAAGAAATCGGAGGCCGCGTGATGGACGCTGCAACTGCAACCGCAACCCCCGCACGCGCCTTCATCGGCGTCAGCGAAGTCTGGGTGCCCGAGGGCGACCGCCTAGTTCATGCCGCGGGCGATTATGGCGCGCTCACGGCCTTTGAAGCGGCCTCGGTCCGCACCAGTTTCGCTCATGGCGAGGGCCTGCCGGGGAAAGCATGGGCCGAAGGGCGCCCGGTCGTCCTGAAAGGCTTCGACGGATCCTATTTCCAGCGCATCGAGGCCGCGAAGGAGGCGGGGCTGACCTCGGCGGTGGCGCTGCCGGTTTTCGATGGCGACACGCTCAAGGCCGTTCTGGTCGTGCTGTGTGGCGATGACGAAATGACCACCGGCGCGATCGAAGTCTGGGCCGAGCGCGACGGGCTTCTGATGCTCGACGATGGCTATTACGGCGCGGCCAAGCATTTCGAATGGGTTTCGAAGCACACGCATTTCCCGAAAGGTCAGGGCCTGCCCGGCGGTGTCTGGGCGTCGCAGACCCCGATGCTGATGCGCGATCTGGGGTCGGGCTATCGCTTCATCCGCTCGGAAAGCGCGGGCGCGGCCGGGCTGACCACGGGTCTCGGTCTGCCGATCCCGGTGCCGGGCGATCAGAACTATGTGGCAACGCTTTTGTCGGCCCGTGGCACACCGATCGCACGTCGTTTCGAGATCTGGGACGCCCGCGAGGCCCGCGTGGGGCGCGACGGTGGCGCGGTTCTGGTGGATGGCCTGTGCGAGCGCGAAGGCGCGCTTTGGAACGAGGACAACCCCAAGCGGGCGCAGGACTGGCAGGGCCCGATCGGCAAGGTGCTGGGCACAGGCCTGCCGCTGGTGATCGGTGGGGCGCAGATCGCGGCCGGCTACAGCTCGATGGTCGCGCTGCCGATCCATCGCGATGGCGAGATCGCGCATATCGTCGCCTGGTATCTTTGAGGAGTGACCGAGATGCAGAAACTGGTCGTTATCGGCGCAGGCATGGCCTCGGGGCGGATGCTCGAGCATCTGTTCGAAGCCGCTCCCGGCGCATGGGATGTCACCCTTTTCAACGCGGAGCCGCGGGGCAATTACAACCGCATCATGCTGAGCCCGGTGCTGTCGGGCGAGAAGAGCTATGCGGAAATCGTCACCCATGACGAGGCTTGGTATGACACCCATGGCGTGACCTGCCGCTTCGGCGAGAAGGTCGTGGGGATCGACCGCGACCGCAAGGTCGTCATCGGCGAGCAGGGTGAGGTCGCTTACGACAAGCTGGTCATCGCCACCGGCTCGAACCCGTTCATCATCCCGCTGCCGGGGCATGATCTGGACGGCGTGATCGCCTATCGCGATCTCGACGACACGAACAGGATGATCGAGGCGGCGCGCCCCGGCGCGCGCGCCGTGGTGATCGGCGGCGGTCTGCTGGGGCTCGAAGCTGCGGCGGGTCTGCGCCTGCGCGGCATGGACGTGACCGTGGTCCATATCATGGGCCACCTGATGGAGCGCCAGCTCGACGAGGCGGCGGGTTACCTCCTGCGCCGTGCGCTCACCGATCGCGGGATCGAAGTCTGCTGCTCGGCGAATTCCAAGGAGATTTTGGGTGAAGATGGCAAGCTGCGGGCGCTGAAGCTGGATGACGGCACCGAGCTGCCCTGCGACCTGCTGGTCATGGCCGTGGGCATCCGTCCCTCGGTCGCGCTGGCCAAGGAGGCAGGCCTCGAGACCGGGCGCGGCATTCAGGTCGACGCGCAGATGTTGACCTCCGACCCCGATATCCTGTCGCTTGGCGAATGCGTGGAGTTCGACGGGCAGATCTTCGGTCTTGTCGCGCCGCTCTACGATCAGGCGAAGGTCGCTGCGCAGACCCTGACCGGGGAGGCCAGCGAATACATCCCCCGCGAAGTTTCGACCAAGCTGAAAGTCACCGGGTGCGACCTGTTCTCGGCAGGCGATTTCGCCGAAGGGGAAGGCCGCGAAGACATCGTCTTCCGCGATCCCGCGCGCGGCGTCTACAAGCGCCTCGTGCTGGAGGGCGACCGCGTCATTGGCGCGGTGATGTATGGCGACGTGGCCGACGGCAACTGGTTCTACGGTCTGATCAAGGGCGGCACCGACATCTCGGAGATGCGCGAGACGCTAATCTTCGGCCCGGCCTTCCAAGGGGGCGCCTCGGTGGACCCTATGGCGGCCGTTGCAGCCTTACCGGCTGACGCAGAAATCTGCGGCTGCAACGGCGTATGCAAAGGTCAGATCGTGGCCGCGATCGAAGCGGGCGCGACTTCGCTCGACGCGATCAAGGCCACCACCAAAGCCAGCGCGTCGTGCGGCACCTGTTCGGGGCTGGTGGAGCAAGTTCTGGCGGTCACGTTGGGCGATGATTTCGTCCTGCCCACCGCGAAACCGATCTGCGCCTGCACCGATCACCCGCATGAGGATGTGCGCCGTCTAATCAAGGCTAAAGAGTTGAAATCGCAACCGGCGGTGATGCAGGAGCTGGGCTGGAAGACGCCCAATGGCTGCCATGTCTGCCGCCCGGCGCTGAACTATTACCTGCTGGCCGATTGGCCGCTGGAATATCAAGACGATCCGCAAAGCCGCTTCGTGAACGAGCGCAACCACGCGAACATCCAAAAGGACGGCACCTATTCGGTGATGCCGCGCATGTGGGGCGGGATGACCACCCCCGAGGAACTGCTCGCGATTGCCGAAGCCGCGAAGAAATACGACGCGACGGTCAAGGTCACGGGCGGTCAGCGCATCGACCTTCTGGGCATCAAGAAAGAGGATCTGCCGCATATCTGGGCCGATCTGAATGCCGCCGGAATGGTTTCGGGGCATGCCTACACGAAGGGTCTGCGCACGGTGAAGACCTGCGTGGGCACAGATTGGTGTCGGTTCGGGACGCAGGATTCGACCGGGCTCGGGATCAAGCTGGAGAAGCGGCTCTGGGGCTCGTGGACGCCGCACAAGTTCAAGATGGCGGTGACGGGTTGCCCGCGCAATTGCGCCGAAGCTACCTGCAAGGATCTGGGCGTGGTCTGTGTGGACTCGGGCTTCGAGATCAGCGTCGGCGGCGCGGCCGGGATGGAGCTGAAAGAGACCGAGCCGCTGGCCAAGGTCGCGACCGAACAGGAGGTAATCGATATCTCGGTGGCCTTCCTGCAGCTCTATCGCGAGAGCGCGAATTACCTCGACCGGCCCTATAAATGGATCGCCAAGACCGGCGGGTTGGAGTGGATCATCGCGCAGGTCGTGGACGATCTCGAAAATCGCGCGGCGCTGATCGAGCGCTTCGATATCTCCCAATCCGTCTATCAGAAAGACCCATGGGCCGAACGCGCGACCCCTCACTACGAGCGCGCCTGGAGCCCGCTCGCCGATCTCACGAAGGAGGCTGCGGAATGAGCTGGATCGATATCGGAGCCCTCGACGACATTCCGGTGCAGGGCGCGCGCGTCATCAAGACCAAAATGGGCTGTGTCGCGGTGTTCCGCACCGCCGATGATGCCGTTTTCGCCCTCTCGGATCGCTGCCCGCACAAGGGCGGGCCGCTCTCGGAGGGGATCGTGCACGGCCACAAGGTGACCTGCCCGCTGCATAACTGGGTGTTCAGCCTCGAGACGGGTGAAGCTCAGGGTGCCGACGAGGGGCAGGTGCCGACCTATGATCTGCGTGTGGAGTCGGGCCGTTTGCTGATCGACGCAAGCAAGCTCGCCGCGCAAAGCGCAGCCTAAACCGGAGTGAAACGATGACCCGCGCTGCTCCGACAATTTGCACCACATGCCCCTATTGCGGCGTCGGCTGTGGCGTTCTCGCTTCGCCCGACGGGATGGGCGGGATGGAAATCCGGGGCGACAAGGCCCATCCCGCCAATGCGGGCAAGCTGTGCTCGAAAGGGTCTGCACTGGGGGAGACGGTCGATCTGGAGGGGCGGCTGCTGGCCCCGGTCGTGAACGGGCAGGCGACGGATTGGGACGCGGCGCTCGATCTGGTGGCCGAGAGGTTCAAAGCGGCGATCGCTGAGCACGGTCCTGACAGCGTGGCTTTCTACGTCTCGGGTCAGTTGCTGACCGAGGATTACTACGTCGCCAACAAGCTGATGAAGGGCTTCATTGGCTCGGGCAATATCGACACCAATTCGCGCCTCTGCATGGCCTCGTCGGTGGCGGGGCACAAGCGCGCCTTCGGCACCGATACCGTGCCCGGCCAATATGAAGATTTCGATCAGGCCGACGTCATCGTGCTCGTGGGGTCGAACCTCGCCTGGTGTCATCCGGTGCTTTTCCAGCGCATCGCGGCGGCGAAAAAAGCGCGGCCCGAGATGCGGGTCGTGGTCGTCGATCCGCGCCGTACCGCGACTTGCGACATCGCCGATCTGCATCTGGCCGTGGCGCCGGGGGCCGATGCGGTGCTGTTCAACGCGCTGCTGGCCGAGATCGCGGCGCAGGGCGCGGTGGATCGTGATTACGTCGCGGCCCATGTCAGCGGGTTTGACGACGCGCTCGCGGCGGCGCAGGCGTCTGATCCGTCCGCGACCGGTCTCGGCGCCGCCGATCTGGCCGAGTTCACGCGGCTCTGGATTGGCTCCGAGAAGGTCGTCACGATCTACAGCCAAGGCGTGAACCAATCCAGCTCCGGCACCGACAAGGTCAACGCAATCCTAAATTGTCACCTCGCCACGGGCCGCATCGGCAAACCCGGCGCGGGGCCGTTCTCGGTCACCGGTCAGCCCAATGCGATGGGCGGGCGCGAGGTGGGCGGTCTGGCGAATATGCTCGCCTGCCACCTCGATATCGAGAACGCGGAGCATCGCGACGCAGTGCAGGGCTTCTGGGCCAGCCCCACGATGGCGCCGGGTCCGGGCCTCAAGGCCGTCGACATGTTCCGCGCGGTCGAGGAGGGCCGGATCAAGGCGCTCTGGATCATCTGCACCAATCCCGCCGTCTCGATGCCCGAGGCCGACCGTGTGCGCGCCGCCATCGCGGGCTGCGATTTCGTCGTGGTCTCAGATATCACCGCCGACACCGACACCGCGAAGCTGGCCGATGTGATCCTGCCCGCGACCGGATGGGGGGAGAAGGACGGGATCGTCACCAATTCCGAGCGCTGCATCTCACGTCAGCGTCCCATTCTGCCTGCGCCGGACCAGGCCCGTCACGACTGGAAGATCATCTGCGACGTGGCCGCGAAAATGGGATGGGCCGAGCATTTCGCCTATGAAGGCCCGGCGGCGATCTTCCGCGAATATGCGGCGCTGTCCGAGGTCGCAGGACGGTTTGGGCTCGATTTCGACATCTCCGACTACAAGTCGATCACGAATGCGGACTATGAGGCGCTCGCGCCGTTTGTCTGGCCGCAAGGTCCTGCCAAGAAAGGCGGCCGGTTCTTCGAGCGGGGCGGGTTCTTCACGCCCGACCGCAAGGGGCGGATGCTGCCGATCACGCCCCGCGCGCCGAAAACCGCGCTGAGCCCGCAGACGCCGTTCCGCTTCAACACGGGCCGCGTGCGCGATCACTGGCACACGATGACGCGCACCGCGAAATCGCCGCGCCTGAGCCTGCACATGGCCGAGCCCTATCTGGAGATTCACCCCTCGGATGCTGCAAAGCTGGGGCTGCGCCCGGCAGGTCTGGCGGAAGTGAAAAATGCTCAGGGTCGCGCAGTTCTGCGCGTTCTGGAAAGCACCCGGATGCAACCCGGTTCGGTCTTCGCACCGATGCACTGGACGGGCGAGACCGCCTCCGATGGACGCGTCGATGCGCTGGTCGCCGCCCATGTCGATCCCGTCTCGGGCCAGCCCGAAAGCAAGGGCTGCGCTGTGCAGGTCTCCCCCTATGAGGCTGCGTGGTTCGGCTTTGCGGTGAGCGCGCATGATGTCACGCCGCGCGCCGGTTACTGGGCCAAGGCCCGGGCGAAAGGCGGCTGGCGGATCGAGATGGCCGGGCGCGAGGCACCTGCCGATTGGGAGGCCTTCGCGCGCGACCTCTTCGCTTTGCCCGACGCGGAAGCCGTCACGATGATCGATGATGGCCGGGGGCTCGCGCGGATCGCGCTGATGGTCGAGGGACGCGTCTCGGCGGTTCTTTTTGCGGCCCCCGAGCCGGTCGCGGTGTCGCGCGGCCATGTCGCGGCGCTGCTGGGCGAGACCGATCAGCCGAGCTTGCTGGCCGGGCGCGCCGGTGCCGATCAGCCCGATCCGGGCGCGATCGTCTGCGCCTGTTTCGATGTCGGCGTGAACACGATCCTCGCCGCGATTGCCGATCAGGGGCTAGCCTCTGTCGAGGCGATCGGCGCGGCCCTGCAGGCGGGCACCAATTGCGGCTCCTGCCGCCCCGAACTCGCGGCGCTGCTGGCGAGCGCCCAACCCCGCGAGGCCGCCGAATGAGCCTCGCTCCCTATATCCACGCGATGGGCCGCGGTCCGGGCCGCGCGCGGTCGCTGACGCGCGATGAGGCTCGCGACGCGATGGGCCAGATCCTGCGTGGCGAGGCGGCCCCCGAAGCCGTCGGCGCGCTTTTGATGCTGATGCGCTATCGCGGCGAGAGTGCCGCCGAGATCGCGGGCTTCGCCGAAGCCATTCGTGAGACCTTGCCGGATTGGACCGGCCCCGCGCCCGCGCTCGACTGGCCGAGCTATGCGGCGGGGCGTTCGCGGGGCTTGCCGTGGTTTTTGCTGTCCGCGCGGCTGGTGGCAATGGCGGGAGAGCCGGTTCTGCTCCACGGCTGGAACTCGCATCAGTCGCCCGTGGCTTCCGTCCGCGACGCGCTCGCAGGCGCAGGGATCGCAGTGGCGCAGGACATGCAGGACGCTGCCGCGCTACTGAAACGCGACAAGATCGCCTATCTCCCGCTTGAAAATTTCGCGCCGCGCGCGCTCGATCTGCTGCGGCTGCGCGAGGTTCTGGGGCTGCGCTCGGCGGTCAATACCGTGCTTCGGGTGCTCAACCCAGGCGGCGCGGGGGCCTCCGTTCAGGGTGTCTTCCATCCGCCCTATCGCGAGCTGCAGGCCGATGCCTGCGCGCTGCTGGGTTTGCAAGCGATGACGGTGATCAAGGGCGGGGGCGGCGAGTTCGAGCGCCATCCGGGCAAGGATATCGCGCTCTTCGGTCTGCGGGCGGGGGAGGCATGGACCGGGCAGGGCGCGGCAAGCTGCGATGCGACCCGCCGCCTTGCCGACGAAGCCCCCGATCCCGCCGAACTGGGGCGCCTCTGGTCGGGCGAGATCGACGATCCCTTCGCGACCGAAATCGTTCTCGGCACGGCAGAGCTGGCGCTAGACACCGCCGGAATCGCACAGCCCCGCGCGCGCGCCGCCGATCTCTGGACGCACCGACACAGCGCGCGCGCCGCCGATCTCTGGACGCACCGACACAGCGCGCGCGCCGCTTGAAAGGAAGATGATCATGAAACTCTCTGCCGCATCCCCCTTTGCCCCGAGCGACGCCGCGCTTCGCGCCCGCAAGCCGGGGCTTCTGGCTTTCATGAGCGAGGTTTTCCACGATTGGCGGCTGGCTCTGGCAGGCGTCTCGCCTAAGGCGACGACCCCGACCCGATCCGCGCCCGATCGCGCGAAACAGGGCGCGATCGCGCTTGTCGGGGCGGGCCCCGGTGCGCGGGATCTGCTGACGCTTCGGGCGGCTCAGCGTCTGAGCCAAGCCGATATCATCTTCTACGACCGCCTCGTCGATCCGGAGGTGCTGGAGTTGGCGCGCCGGGAGGCCGAGCTTGTCTATGTCGGAAAAGCGGTCGGCGCCTGTGCCTGGCCGCAGGAGCGGATCGACGCGGTGATCGTGGCGGCGGCGCTGCAGGGCAAGCGGGTCGTGCGGCTGAAAAGCGGCGATCCGTGCATGTTCGGGCGGGCCACCGAAGAGCTTGCCGCCGCGCGCGCCAACGGCATCCCGGTCGAAATCGTACCCGGTGTGACCGCAGCCTCCGCCGCAGGGGCCGCGCTTGGCCGGTCGCTGACGGAACGCGGCGCCACCGATCGCGTGGTCTTCGCCACCGGCATGTGCCGCGCGGACGACGACACGCCCGATTGGGGTGCTTCCACGCGCGCGGGCACGACGCTCGCGCTTTATATGGGTGTGCGGCAGGCGCCGGTGATCGAGGCGAACCTTATCGCGGCGGGTGTCCCGGCTGTCTCCGAGGTCGAGATCGTCTCGGATATTTCGACCGACCGTCAGAGGATCGCGACCTGCCAGCTTGGCGCGCTCGCCGCGACGATCCGGGCGGAAGCGATCGGCAACCCGGCGATCATCCTGATCCGTCACGACAAGGGAGCCGCGCGCCTTGGCGGCACGGCGGACCTACAGTCTCGGGACGTGGGGAAAGCTGGAAAAGCGCCGCTGGTCGCCGACTTCTGACGCCGAAGCTGTTACAGCTCACATCTCAGAGCGCAAACGGAAGGTCGGAGCCGCCGAGTTTCACCGGCGAGCCCCTGCTTTTCGCCCCTTCGCGAATGAAGTTTTTCGAGGCACATCGGGGCCTCAATGCCCCGACATCATCTCGCCCTTCGCCATCGCCAGATGATGCGGCTGATGGTGCGCGCCGACGGTGAGGATGCCGATGAAACCGAGCGCGCGGATCTTCTGCGCATCCGCGCCGGTCACGGTCAGCGCGCTGCCGCCGGGGACTTCCTCGGCGCTCATCTCCCAGCCCTCGACCCCATTCATCGTCGCGACATGGGCAGGCACCATCGCGCGGATCGAGGCGGTGACCTCGGGGTCGTCGGAAGTCGCCTCGAAGCGCGCGCCACCTTCGATGTCGTCCTCTTTGATCTTGGCGCGCAGGGTGACGTTGTTCATGTCGATCAGATGCTGGCGCAGGCCCTCGATATTGACGCGGTTCCAATCCGTGTCGGGATCGGCGAGCAGATAGGCGACGATCTCCTGAATGGCCGCGAAGGCGGACTGGCCCGGCTCGGTGATCGCGCCCGTGTCCCCGGATTGCAGTCCGGGCATCTGCGCGGTCGAGGTCATCGGCATCTGCCCGTCGGCATGGGCGTCGTCGGACATCATGTGGTCGTCATGTGCGGGCATGTCCTCTTCGTTACCCATATGCTCATGGTCGCCCATGTCCGCGTCGTCCATCATCATGTGATCGCCCGACATCATGTCATGCGCGCTCCCATCCGCGCTGCCATCCCCGTGCGCGTAGCTGACGGTGGGCAACGCCACGAGGGCGAGAATGCTAAGAAAACGTGTCATGAGTCCTCCGGAGTTTTGCGTAACTCTGTCATCTTTGCGCGCCGATGTCACAGCTTCAGCCTCCGCAAGCGCAAGGCGTTCCCGATCACCGACACCGACGAGAAGCTCATCGCGAGCGCCGCGATCACCGGCGAGAGGAGCACGCCGAAGACGGGGTAGAGCACGCCCGCCGCGATCGGCACGCCTGCGGTGTTATAGGCGAAGGCGAAGAACAGGTTCTGGCGGATGTTGCGCATCACGCCCTCGGCGAGGCGACGCGCGCGGACGATGCCGGTCAGGTCGCCCTTGACCAGCGTGAGCCCTGCGCTCTCCACTGCGACATCCGCACCGGTGCCCATGGCGATGCCGACATCGGCGGCGGCGAGTGCGGGCGCGTCGTTCACCCCGTCGCCCGCCATTGCGATGGAGGCGCCGTCCTTGCGCAATTTCTCGACCAGCGCGGCCTTGTCCTCGGGCGAGACCCCGGCATGGACCTCGTCGATGCCCAGCTCGCGCGCGACGGCCCGCGCGGTGCCTTCGCTGTCGCCGGTGGCCATGACGATCCGCAGGCCTTCCTCGTGGAGTGCGCGAATGGCGTCTGCCGTGGTCTCCTTGATCCGGTCGGCCACTGCGATCACCCCGATCACCTTGCCGTCGCGGGCGAGATACATCGCGGTCTTGCCATCCGATTGCAGCTGCTCGACCGTCTCGGACTGAGCGGAGGTATCCGCGCCGATCTGCTCCATCAGGGCGGCGTTGCCGAGCGCGATCTGCGCACCGTCGACGCGTCCGGTGACGCCCTTGCCGGTCACCGCCTCGAAGCCTTCGGCGTCCAGTTTGGGCGCGTCTTCCGCGCCTTGCACGATGGCCTCGGCCAGCGGGTGCTCCGAGCCGCGTTCCAATGCGGCTGCGAGGGATTTGACCTCTTCCTCCGAGACGCCGTCCCCAATCACATCGGTCAGCGCGGGCTTGCCCTCGGTCAGCGTGCCGGTCTTGTCGACGATCAGCGTGTCGACCTTGGCGAAGCGCTCCAGCGCCTCGGCGTCGCGGATCAGCACGCCCGCGCTTGCGCCGCGCCCGGTGCCGACCATCACCGACATCGGCGTGGCGAGACCCAGCGCGCAGGGGCAGGCGATGATCAGGACGGACACGGCGGCCACGGTCGCGTAGCCCAGGGCCGGCGAGGGGCCGAAGACGAGCCATGCGATGAAGGCGAGGATCGAACAGGCCACCACGGCGGGCACGAAATAGAGCGCGACGCGATCGGCCAGCCCTTGGATCGGTGCGCGCGAGCGCTGCGCCTTGCCGACCATCTCGACGATGCGCGAGAGCGTGGTTTCCGAGCCCACGGCCTGCGCCTCCATCACGAAGCTGCCCTGCTTGTTCAGCGTGCCGCCGGTGACCGCATCGCCCTGTGTTTTCTCGACCGGGACCGGCTCGCCGGTGATCATGCTCTCGTCGATGGCGGAGGAGCCTTCCGCGACCACGCCATCCACCGGCACGGTCTCGCCCGGGCGCACGCGCAGCTTGTCGCCCGTTTGCACCTGATCGAGCGGCACGTCCTCGTCACCATTTTCGCCCACGCGGCGCGCGGTTTTCGGCGCGAGGTCCATCAGCGCGCGGATCGCGTCGCCGGTTTTCTCGCGCGCGGACAGCTCCATGATCTGGCCGATCAGCACCAGCACGAGGATCACCGCCGAGGCCTCGAAATAGACCGGCGGCAGGCCGTGCTCGTTCAGCATCTCGGCGGGGAAGATACCCGGCACCAGAAGCCCCGCGAGCGAGAACAGATAGGCCGCGAGCGTGCCCAAAGCGATCAGCGTCCACATGTTGGGCGAGACATTCACCACCGATTTCCAGCCGCGCACGAAGAAGGGCCGCGCGAACCACAGCACCGGGGTCGCAAGCGCAAATTGAAGCCAGAGGAAGGCTTTCGGCCCGATCCACTCGGCGAAGGGCAGCCCGATATGCGCGCCCATCTCCAGCACGAAGACCGCAGCCGCCAGCGGCCCCATGATCCAGAGCCTGCGCCGGAAATCCACGAGCTCGGGGTTCGGGCCGCTATCGGCACTGGGGCTCATCGGCTCCAGCGCCATGCCGCATTTCGGGCAGTCGCCGGGCTTGTCCTCGATGATCTCGGGATGCATCGGGCAGGTATATTGCGTGCCCTCGGGCATCGGCTTGGCGGAAGGACGCGCGCCCAGATAATCCTCGGGGCGGGCCTCGAATTTGTGCTGACAGCCTTCGGAGCAGAAATAGAACCGCTCGCCGTCGAGCTTGGCCATATATTTCGCCGTCGCGCGCTCCACGCTCATGCCACAGACCGGATCGGTCGCCTTGATGTAGTCATCGGGCTTGGCCACGAACTTGTCGTGACAGCCTTGCGAACAGAAGTGGTAGAGATGCCCGTCATGCTCGGCACTGGGCTTGTCGGCATCCGGGTCCACGGTCATTCCGCAGACTGGGTCACGCGTGATCGCGTCCGCCGTTTCCTGCGTGTCGTGGGGCTCGTGGTGGGCGTGCTGCGATGTCATCCGTTCATCCTTTCGGCAACTTCGCCCGATCAGATAGGGCTTCCAGCTGCTGGAGGGTCAAGAGTATAACCGATCTTTTTCCTAAACCCGGTCCCGCGTCCCTATGTTCCAGCGGCCCTCACGTGAGCGTGACTTTTGCTTCCAGTGACTGGAAGGTTTATATACCAAGCGCAGGAGGCCTATGCAGATGAATATCGGAACCGCCGCGACGCAGACCGGGCTGCCGGTCAAGACAATCCGCTATTACGAGGAGATCGGCCTCGTCACGCCGGACAGGCGCGCGAATGGCTATCGCGATTTCTCCGAGGCTTGCGTGGAGCAGTTGCGGCTTCTGGCGCAGGCGCGGCACCTCGGGTTCTCGCTCGAGGAATGCCGTCGCCTGCTCAGCTTGAGCGCCGATGAGGGGCGGGCGAGCCGCGATGTGCGTGCGCTCGCGCTGCAAAACCTCGAAGCCGTGCGCGAGAAGATCGCCTCTCTCAGTGCATTGGAGGCGCAACTCCAGCGTCTGATCGCGCAATGTCATGGCGACGATGCCCCCGATTGTGCGATCCTCGATGACCTGATGGGGCAGCGCGGGAATTGACAGCCGCGCCAGAGCCCACCACATAGAGGGCAGGGAGAAACCGGGAGAGCCATGCGCAAAGCGCTGCATATCGTCGTCATCGGGCTGGTCTGTTTGATCGGTCTTTCGCAGTTGGGCGCACCCGCTGCCGCGATGACCCATGCGCGTGCGATGGATGCGATGGACGCAATCACCGTCAGCGATTGTGCCGCCTGTCCCGACAGCCATCACGATGCGGGCTCGACGCCGGACCAATCCTGCCCCCATGCGCAGATGATGGTCTCGGCCACGCTGGACTTCGCGCCGGAATTCTCGCTGAGCCGGGCTGACCTGTCCGTGACGCTCCTGCCTGCGGAGACGCCCGCGCCATTGGCGCATGAGCCGCAGCTCGACCTTCCGCCACCGCGTATCTGATCGATCACACCGTCGCTGGCCCCTGAGGGGGCTCGTCTGTCGCGTCCCGAGCCCGGGCGCATGATCGAACAGGATACTCCATGAAACGCTATATTCTTTCTGCCGCCGTCGTCGCGGCCCTCGCCGCCGGCGGTTGGCTCGTGATGCAACCCGATACCGCGAGCGAAGCGGAGGCGGCCACGCCTGCCAAAGGCGATCCGCTCGTCGCCGTGACCTTGCCGACCTCCCTGACCGAACAGGCCCAGATGGGTAAACGCGCTTTCGACGCGACCTGTGCGGCCTGTCACGGCGCGAATGCCACCGGCAAGATGGGCTTCGGCCCGCCGCTTGTTCACAAGATCTACGAGCCGTCCCATCACGGCGACATGGCCTTCCAGGCCGCCGTTCAGGCGGGCGTGCGCGCGCATCACTGGAAGTTCGGCAACATGCCCCCGCAGGAGGGTCTGACCCGTGGCGATGTCGCCAATATCGTCACTTACGTGCGCGAATTGCAGCGCGCGAACGGGATCGAGTGAGATGCAGAATTTCCAACTGACCCGCCGCGCGGTCCTTGCCGGAATGGGGGCCACGGCGCTTACGGCGCGCATGGGTAGCGCGGCAACCGCCGCGACTCCGCTGACCGCGCAGCGCGCCATGGCCCAGGTCGCCCCCGAGGGCTATCCGCAGACCGAGGTCTGGTCCTATGACGGCACGCTGCCGGGGCCGCAGTTGCGGGTGCCGCAGGGCGCGCGCCTGCAACGGCGCTTTGTCAACAAGCTCGATGTGCCAAGCTCGGTGCATTGGCACGGCATCCGCATCGACAATGCGATGGATGGCGTGGCGGGGCTGACGCAGGACGCCGTGCCGCCCGGCCAGACCTTCGACTATGGTTTCGTCGCGCCGGACGCGGGTACCTATTGGTATCACGCGCATACGAATTCGATGGAGCAGGTCGCGCGCGGCCTCTCCGGTGCGCTGATCATCGAGGAGCCGGACGCCCCGGATGTCGATCGCGACGAGGTGCTGTTGCTCGACGATTGGCTGCTCGACCCCGAGACTGCGCAGCTGGAGCCGGATTTCACCCATCCGATGGACCTCAGCCACGGTGGGCGCTTCGGCAATCTGGTCGGAACCAACGGGCACTATGCGCTGACCCTGAAGGCCAAGCGCCACGAGCGCTTGCGCCTGCGCCTGATCAACGCCGCCAATGCGCGGATTTTCGTGCTGCGTCTGACCGGGCTCTCAGGCTGGCAGGTGGCGCTGGACGGGATGCCGCTGCCCGCGCCGGAGGCCATTCCCGAGGAACTGGTCCTCGCGCCCGCGCAGCGCGTCGATCTGATCGTCGATGTGACCGGAGACGGGGCTCAGGCGGCGATCGAACGTTTGGGCAATGACGACCAATGGCACAGCCAGGTCGCGTTCGAGATTTCGGGTGACGCAAGCCGCTCGCGGCGTGACGCGCCTGCGCCTTTGCCGCCCAATCCGAACATGGCCCCGCCCGATCTGACGCAGGCCCGCCCGCTGGAGATGAAGATCGAAGGCGGCGCGATGGGCCGGATGTCGCGCAGCCAGATGCAGGGGCTGATGCAGAGCGGCAATTTCTGGACGCTCGGCGGCAAGGCAGGGCCGGGGGATGCGCCGTTTGCGCGGCTGTCCAAGGGCGAGCCGGTGCGGCTGCGCTTCGTCAACGACACCGCGTTCCCGCATGCGATGCACCTGCACGGAATGCATTTCCGCGAGGTGCTCGAGGATGGAAGCCTCGGCCCGATGCGCGACACGGTGCTGACCTTTGCCGGACGCAGTCACGAGGTCGCGTTCACTGCCGACAATCAGGGCAAATGGCTTTTGCACTGTCACATGCTCGCCCATGCGGCGGCGGGCATGTCGTCCTGGATCGAGGTGACCTGAGATGACGTTGAAAGGAGTGACTATGAAACACCCCCTGATGACGACCCTGTTCCTGCTCGGCTGGGCGCCGATGGCGTTCGCGCATGGCGGGGTGGAGGATCCGCAGGTTCTCGCACGGATGGAAGGCATGAAGCGGCTCGGGACCGAGATGAAGCTTCTGAGCACGATGGCGAAGGGGGAGAGAGACTTCGAAGCCGAGAAGGTCCGTCGCGCGATCACCCGGATCGAGGCGGAGGCCGGGCAGATTCCGGTGCTTTTCGAGCCCGAGGCGCAGGACCCGAAATCCGAGGCCCATCCGTCGATCTGGGACGAATTCCATGACTTCCGCGGTCAGGCGCAGGCGCTGGAGGAAGCGGCCAGCTCGCTCTCGGAGCCGATCGAGTCCCGGCAGGCGCTTGGACCTGCTCTCGTCAAGCTCGGGGTGACCTGCAAGGAGTGCCACGACGAGTATCGGGAGTAAGCGGCGATGCGAATTGAAGCCGTAGGTCTGGCTGTCGTGGTCGTGCTCGGGGCAGGGGGCGCGCACGCCGTCAGCCTGCTCGACGGGCGCGATATCGCGGCGGGCAAGGATCTCTATGCGCAGAACTGCGCGAGCTGTCATGGCGCGCAACTCGAAGGTCAGCCCGATTGGCGCGAGGCGGGACCCGATGGCGTCCTGCCCGCCCCGCCGCATGATGCGAGCGGGCACACTTGGCACCACGAGACCGCGTTGCTGTTCGATTACGTCAAGCAGGGCGGTGCGGCTGCGCTGGCCGCGCGCGGGGTTGCCGACTTCCCGAGCGGGATGCCCGGTTTCGGTGGAACGCTGAGCGACGCGCAGATCCTCGATATCCTGGGCTTCATCCGTTCGACATGGCCCGAGCGGATGCAGGCGGTGCAATCGGCGCGCGACGCAAAGTAAGCCACCGGCGCGACTCCGTCGCTCCGTGCCGCAAATGTGCCTCGGAGCGTGCCGCGTTTGTGCCTTCGGGAAGTGAAAAAAGAAAGCCCGGAGCGAACTCTGGGCTGTTCTCTTTGAAGTCAGTCTCCTGCGAGAGATTTGGCCCCGGCGGTAGGGAACGGAACTGTATTGACTTCAGTCTTAAGGTACTGAATTCGTTAAGGCTTTCCGGCGTGGTCCCGTGGTTCTTGCCACAGTTGGATGTCCTGCGGATAGGTGCTCGATTTCGGCGCGGCAAGGTATTTTCGGTAGTCCGATCACGCTATCGAGCCGAAAAACCGCTCGGCTTGACAGAGGGTTTGGCTTAGCTGCGTTCACCAAGTGTTCTTAGCTCATCTCGAGATGAGCTCCGGCCAGCCAGAAGGTGTCAGTCGAATTGGAGTCGAAATACCAATACTTCGAGGTATTGGTCGCCTGAGCTTGGCACTCCGAGTGTCAGTGCCGACTAACCGGAGCGTAAGAGGCAACGAGGTTCCCATAGCTGCGTCCGAATATTGACGACACAGCCACCCCGTCCGACACGTTCATTGGTTCGTAATGTCGCCCTTGAGAGAATAGCCGATCATCAGCACGTCCTTGCGGGTCATCTCGTCGATCTCATGCGCGGCGAGGACCGACATGATGTCATCGATTGCGGCCATGTATTCGCCGGTGCTGATATTCATGCCGCGATGCGCCGCCACCATGTCACGCCCGGTATATTGCTCGGGGCCGCCACTGCCTGCGCCGAAGAAAGCGCAGAGTTGGGCCTTGGCGTCGTTCAGGTCGTCCGGTCTTTCGCGGTATGGCAGGAAACGGGCGCTGATTGCGGGGTTTACCATATGCGCCTCGAGGACATCGTCGACGAGCGCCTTGATCCCGGGCTTTCCGCCCAGCCGGTCGTAGAGGGTCTGTTCCATCGCTCTTGCTCCTTGTTCGCTATCCGAAGTGTTTGCTGCTTGGACCCCGGGCGCTGGGTCGCGCCCGGGATGAGGGCTCATTGCGCGGCCTGCTGCACACGCTGCGGCTGGATGTTGTGATTGACCCGGAAGAGGTTCGTAGGGTCGTAGCGTGCCTTGATCTCCTGCAGCCGGTTGAGGTTGCCGCCATAGGCCTCGGCAAGGCGATCCGCGTCATCCGCTGGCAGGAAGTTCACGTAGACACTGGGCGCCGCGTCCGCTGCCGTTGCGTTGAACAGATCGCGCGCCCACGCGATGCAGGCCTTGTCCTTAGCCGCGTCGTCCCAGCGGGTGTGAACGTTCATGGTGAAGTGGCTGTCGCGCTGCGGATAGGCGGTCGCGTCGGACGGGACGCGGGCCATCGCGCCGCCGACATGGGCGATGAAGATCTCGCATTGCGGATCGGGAAGCTCCTCGACCGCGCCCAGTATCGCCTCCATCGTGCCGGGGCCGAGCTTCAGGAAGTCCCGGCTCTTCCAGTAATTGCGCGCGCCGGGCGTCAGCAGCGGATCGAAGGCCGCCTGCCAGCCGGTGAAGGGATGCGGGCCGATCACATCGACAATGGGCGTGCCGAGGGCTCGCAGCTCGCGCATCGCCTCTTCGCCCTTGGTCATGTCGCCGACGTAACAGGCCGCGAAGATCAGCACCTCGCGCCCGTGCCAGTCTTCCGGCAGGAAGGGCAGGGGAGGCGCCTTGCGCAGGACCGACCAGACCGTCAGCTCGTCCGGCGCCTTGTCGCATATCTCCTGAAACTTCGGCAGCAGAGTGGCCGCCTCCGCGAAGGGATGGATGACGAGGCCGGACAGAACGTCGGTGCCGATGGCGTGGCCCTGGAATTCGAAGGAGGACACCACCCCGAAATTCCCGCCCCCGCCGCACAGCGCCCAGAAAAGGTCCGGATGCTCCGTCTTCGACGCCTTGACGCAGCGCCCATCGGCGAGCACCACGTCGGCCGACAAGAGGTTATCGACCGTCATCCCGTATTTCCGGGTGATCCAGCCGAAGCCACCACCAAGTGTCAGCCCAGCGATCCCGGTTGTCGAGTTCACGCCGACAGGCACGGCAAGCCCATGCACCTGCGACTCGCGATCGACATCGCCCAGTGTCGCGCCCGGCTCGGCCCGGACGGTCCCGGCCTCAGGATCGACGTGAACCGAGCGCATGCCCGACAGGTCCAGCATCAGCGAGCCGTCCTCGACCGCGAGACCGGCAATCTGGTGGCCGCCGGACCGAACGGCCATCCGAAGCCCTTTATCCTTGGCAAAGGCGACCGCGGCCTGAATGTCGCTGGCTCCCATCGCATGCACGACGAGCCCCGGTTTGCGATCGATCATCCCGTTCCAGATCGACCGCGCGGTGTCATAGCCCTCATCTCCCTCGATCAGGGCCTTGCCGCGCAGGGCGGCTCCAAGGGCCTCCCGGTCCGCGCCGGTGATCTTCTTGCGAGTGCCGTCCAGCCCGTTCATTTCAATGATATCCGACATGTCTTTCTCCCTGTGAGATCATGGCGCACAGCGACGCGATCCACCCCTCGCGCGTCTGCCGCGTTCGATTGTTTGCGGTTCTGAAAGGATGAGCGCGCCGCGGGTCTCAAACCAGTGGCGAAACTGGACCGGCCCGCTCGGGCACAGGGTGTGGGCACAGAGTTGGATACAAGAAGCGCAATTTGCGCTATGCTGGGAAAAGCCATGGAGGAGATCTCCGATGTCCAACGCCAGCTATTTTCAGTTTTGCCCGGTCGCGATGGCCGCCGAAATCCTCTGCACCCGGTGGACGATGGTCCTCGTGCGCGAACTCGTGGCCGGATCGACCCGCTTCAACGATATTAGGCGAGGTGTCCCGCGCATGTCGCGCACACTGCTTGCGCAGCGCCTGCGGGAACTGGAAGCGGCAGGAATCGTCGAGAGACACCCGGTCGAGGGCACTCAAGCCGTCGACTACCTTCTGACCGATGCGGGAAAGGACCTGCTGCCGCTCGTCGAGGCCTTCGGGATTTGGGGGCAGAAATGGGTGGAATCCGAGCCGTCTCTGGAGCGGCTCGATGTGTCGCTGCTGATGTGGGACATGCGCCGCAATCTCGATCCTTCACCGCTTCCTCCAGGCCGGACGGTCCTGAATTTCCACTTCCCCGAACTCGCGGCGTCGAAATCCTCGTGGTGGCTGATCGTGGAGGCGAGCGGGGATGTCGATCTGTGTCAGGTCGACCCGGGGTTCGATGTGGACCTCTTCGTCACGACGGATCTGCGCACGATGACAGAGATCTGGATGGGCCTCACGACCGTGTCGAAGGCCGCCCGCAAGCTCGACCTCATCGGGTCCCGAGACGTGGTGGCCTCAATGCAGAAATGGCTGGGCCTCAGCCCCTTCGCAGCCGAGAAAAAACTGGCCTCCTGAGCCGCGTCGCCGTTCCGCTCCGCGCGTCATCGACGGCTGGGGCAGACCGTGCCAGCATTGGCCACAGGCCGCACGTTCCGGAGGGCTACATGCCCATCAGCACCCGCGCGGCGTTGAAGAGCACTTTCGGGTCGAGGTCCGTGCGTGCGACCCGCGGGGGAGGTGTGATCCGTCCCGTCAGGCTCGCCACCGCGGCCCGGGCGGATCGGACGGAATATTCCACCGTGAACACGCAATCGCGCGGCAGTTCGCAGAATTGCCCGATGATCGCGAAATTGCTGGCGCCGCTGGGCCGTATGTCGGGGCGATCCCCGGGCTGACGCGGCATGAACTGGCTGGTGATGAAGGGCATCCGGCAGGGGATGACGCGGGCCGTCTTGAACCAGGCCTGCTGTTCGGGCGTCAGGCCCAAATGGCCGAACAACTCGGTCAGGATCTCGTCGCCGGTCGCCTCCCACATCGGTTTTGTGGTGAAGTCGCCGGGACGGTCTCCGCGCAGGCCATATCCCCAGAAGACATAGGTGCCGTGTTTCTGGCCGCGGAAATGGGGTTGGTGGAAGAGCACGATCGAGAGCGTCCAGCCCGAGTCCGCGAAGGTCACGAGTCCGCCCGTGCCCGTGCGGTTACCGGTGAAATCCTCCATGAACTCGAAGAAATCGGGGCCGTCGAGCGTGACCGTGAAGGAATGCCACGCGGTTTTGTCAGTCTCGCCGCAGAACGCCTCGGGGCGGCCGAAGCCCTCATGTTCCGCCGCCAGCTTTCGCCACAGCATCCAGGCACCGCTCTCGTGGTCATGGCGGCTGGGCGCGTGATCGTTCGCCCCCGTCACTGACGCATCGGTCATCGACCCGAGCGTGAGATAGACCTTGTCGGTCTCGGCGACCGGTATCTCCTCGCCGCTGGCAAAGGCCAGCGCGCTGACGCGGCGGTCCTGCCGTGAGCCCTCGATCCGCACGTCGACGACCTGCGTGCCGGTGACGATTTGCACGCCTCGGTCGCGCAGCCAGCTCACGATTGGTGCGATAAGGGAATCATACTGATTATAGCGGGTGCGCAGAATGCCGGCGATCCGGGTGAAACCGGGAAAGAGATGGATGAAGCGTCGCAGGTAGCGCCGCATCTCGACCACGGAATGCCATGGTTGGAAGGAGAACATCGTCGACCACATCAGCCAGAAGTTGCTGTCCAGAAACGTGGGCTGGAACCAGTCCTCGATCGTCTGAGCTCCGAGCGTGCTTTCGCGATGCAGGATCAGGCGGTTGATATCCACGATGTCCTGCGCCGTGAGCGTTAGGTCAAAGCGGTCCTCTGCCGGTTTGCCGTCGCGCACGATGCGGCAATTGGCCGAGCCGGGCACCATGCGGTTGAAGGCGAAGATGTCCTGTGCTGCCGAGGTGGCGGGGTCGTCCGCCGAGGGGATCGAGCCGAGCAGATCGAACGTGCAGGCGAAATGCTCCTCGAACATCCGGCCACCGCGGACGAGATAGCCGTCCTCGCCATCGCCCGATCCGTCCAGCGAACCGCCCGCCGTGCCGAGTTGTTCGTAGATATGGATCGCCGCGCCATCCACGCCCGCGTCGCGTAGCAGAAAGACCGCCGTGGCGAGACCCGCGATGCCGCCGCCGACGATGTGATGTCGTTCCGTTGTCGCTTCCATCGCCAAGCCTCACTCCCTGCAGTCCAGATTTCCTTCGCCCCCGTCGAAATCCTTGGGGACACAGCGAATTCTAGCATTTTATGAGAAACGGACGAAGAAGATTGCTTTCCGAGTTTACGCCTGCTCCGCCCGCTTGCATGGTGATCAGGGAAGGCACGTCATGCGGCGGACTGCCCAAACTGTCTGAGCATGGGGCCGGCCATTCGCGCCGGGTGCAGCTAATATCCATGCTCCCCCTTTGGCGAGAGGGAAAATCTCGGCCCTTAGCCGACATCTATGGCCTGAGCGGCGAAGGTCAGCTTCGAATTGCTATCTCGGTTCGGCTTCCGGATGTTCTCGTCGACTTTGGATGATGCTTCGGCCCCATTAACAGTTGGATCACTGCATGACTATTGTGGAGATTGAGGCTGTCAAAAGGCTCTTTCGCGTTTGTCTGCTCCTGAAGCATTGGCGCAGCTTGCTGCATTACGCGGAACGATTTCGCGGCGGCCAAGCCAAGATCGCGCTGAACCCTATAGTTTCTCATAGATTGCGCGCGCGGGGGGCTGTGACGTGAAATGCGCGTGATCGGTTCGTGTGTTTGGGCCGTGACAAAACACCAATAAATCGGGGTATTCTCATGACATTGAAATTCGCGCTCGCGGCGTCAGCCGCCTGTCTTGCGCTGGCCGCATGTAACAGCAGCAACGGGTCTTCCGCGGCGCTGACCTCGGCAGAGGCGCAAAACGTCGAAGCAACCTATTCCGACTACGCGGACAGGATCGGTACGGGCGACCTGACAACGACTGTGCCGACGGGGCAGGCGTCGATGTCGGGCTATATGGGCGTGAGCAACGTCAATCCCGACGACCCGACCACGACCGTGATGGGGGAACTGGCGATGGATGTCGATTTCGACGCGGGGACGCTGACCGGCAAAGGGTCCAATTTCGGCATCTATAGCGGCGATGTCCTGACCAAGGAAGCCGATGTGACAGGCTCGCTCGACGTTGCGGGCACGGTTTCGAGCTCGGACATGAGCGCGACCGCGACGGGTACGATGTCGGATGGCTCCTCTGCGGGCGCTGACTTCGCTCTGGATATGACCGGCAGTTTCTATGACGACGCGGGCACGCTGACTGCGGTGGGCGATATCTCCGGGACGATGACCGACGGCTCTGACGTCCAGAACGTCGACGGCAATTATTACGCCACCGAGAACTGAGGCGGGGCTCTTCCTGCACAGGCCGGGCGTTCTGCGCCCGGTCTCTTTCCGTCTCGCCGAGAGGCAAACGACAAGCGCGATGCGATACCGTTCTTCCTTCCTCCTGATCTGGCTCGCCTTCGCGCTTGTCGTCTGTCTGCTCTCACCGTCGCGCAGCTTTGCGGAACAGACGGTTTCGGATTGGCTCGGCGTGGCGAATGCGCAGCTCGCGCAGGGCAAACCGGGGCGGGCGCTTCTGATTTTCGGAGAAATCGCGGCGCGCCATCCGGAATTCACCCCGGCGCAGACCGGGTTGGAGCAGAGCTTCACCAAGCTTGGCTCCGTTCGCCGAAACGAAGCGTTCCTGCGTTACGCGCTCGCCAAGGATTCAAAGCACGAAGCGGCGCTTCTCGCAGCATGGCAGGCGTTGGATCGCGCCCACCCGTTTCGCTTTTCCGCCACGGCCTCGATCCTGCCGAGCAGCAATATCGATCACGTCGCCTCCGAACGGTATCTGGTGACCGATTTCGGCACGTTCTTGATCAACGATGGCGGCAACGAGACTTCCGGGGTAGGGCTCGGCTATGGCGCGAACCTCGACTGGTTCGTTCAGCCGCGCCCGGGGCATCGCATCCGGTTGCGCGCCTCCTATGCAGGGGCTTGGTATCACACCGCGATTTTGCGCTATTCGGAACCCGGGCTCGCCCTGCGCTACGAGCATCTCGGTGGGGGTGCGCCTTGGTCGGTCGAAGCGTTTTTGCGCGACAGGCGCTATGGCGGCGGGTCGCAGGATATCACGTCGGACAACCTCACACGCGGAGTGCGGTTCGCGAAAGCGTGGCGGTCCGCAGGGGGCGGGCGCACGGTTTTCCGGCTGGACGGCGAGTATGCGAGCTACAGCGAGAAGCCCTACCTGACGGGCCCGAGATATTTCGTGGACCTCGCGCGCCGAACGAGATTGGGGCAACGTAGCGCCCTGAGCTATGGCCTGCGGCTGGAACGCGCCTTGCCGCGAAAGGATTACCATCGCTATTCCGGCGCTGAGCTGCGCGTGGGCTTCGATCGACCGCTTTTCGACGGAGTTCGTGGGGGGCTGTCGCTCAGTTACGGAGAGCGCCGCTATGACGCCGCCTTTCCGATCGTCGGGGTGCACCGTCGGGACCGGACCGCGAGCCTCGGGTTGAGCCTCGAGTTGAAACGAGCGAAAATCCTCGGTCAAACGCCCAGGATCACCTGCAGCGCGCGGCGCACCCGGTCGAATGTCGCGCTCTACACGACGAACTCGGTTGATTGCGCTTTGTCCCTAAAGCTTGATTTTTGAGCGAAATTCGGCATCTATGTCGAATGTTAATCGGTGAGCATTTTAGCTTCGGTGTTTTTTTCGGCGCATTGCTCGGCGGTCCGGTTGGCTTTGATTTGAAGAGTTTTGGGGGTTCCATGCCGAGTTTCGATCCGCGGCGCGTCGTTTTTCGAGAAACGCACGCAATTTTAGATTTGACCCGACCGCGCCGGCTGACCTGACACGATGCCACGTTTCATATCGCCGCATCACGAAATTTATGATGCCGCGCTCGATGACGAGCTTTTCACCGCGCTGCCAAACATGCTCGCGCAGGTGATCGGCATCCCGTCGGCTGTCTTCATCTGGCTCCATCCCGGCGATTATCGGGAAGTTACCGCCGGAACGCAGGCGGATGCCAATCTCGATTACAATTCTTTTGAAGGTCACGACCCCTGGTTGGCCCACGGTACGCCGGAAAAGTGCGGCACAGGCCTGTTTCGTTTGTCGAACCACGTGAGCGCTCAGGAGTTCGAGCGCAGCGAAATGTATAACGATTTCATCGTGAAGAACGGTGTCGATCGCTACTGGTGTCTCGCGATGATGCAGAGCACGCGCGACGGTCTGGTCGCCACGGCCTTCCACAAGGGTAAGCGCGGGGGCGATTTCACCGATCCCGAGGTGGAGACTCTCGGTTTGCATGTCCAGGATCTGGGACGGCTGCACAAGATCCGTCGGGAGCTGCATCGCGCCAGTATCCAGCAGGTCACCGCGCCCGACCGCAGCCTGCTTGATGACGCCCCGATCTTCGAGCTCGACCACGAAGGGCGGCTCGTGCGGATGAATGGCATGGCCGAGCTGCTGCTCGATCTTCATCCGCTGCTGGTGCTCGACTTCGAGCGGAAATTACGGTCACGCGGGCCGATGCACGGGGTTTTGCGCCAAGCCATCGGACGGTCGACAGATGCGGTGAAGAGCCAGGCAGGCGCGCTCGACCTACCTCAAATGCGCGCGACTGACGGGCGAATTATACCGAAACTGAGGCTGAACCTGCTGCCGCGAACTGACGGGGGCCGGAAGGTCTGGGTTATCGCGACGAGCGAGGAAGAGGATGGAATACGAAATCTGGTCGCAGCCCCACGTGAGAAGATGCGACTCACGCCACGCGAGCGGGACGTTCTTCAGGGAATGATCCGGGGCCGCAGGCGGGACCAACTCGCCAATGATCTCGACATCGCCATTCCGACAGTCGATCTGCACAGCGCCAATCTTCGCCGCAAACTCGGGGCACGGACCATTGCGGAGGCCGTTGCCATCGCCTTGCAGTTTGGACTGATGTAGGTCTTCCGTGAAGGCGTCGCTCTGGGAAAAGGGCGACAATTCAATGGACGATCCGGGGCAAATGCCGCCCATGGGGTTCGGCATGATTGGCGCTGGAGGATAGGTTCAGAAGCCTACGATAGCCGTGGCCGCGACACCCTCGGTCGGTCCTTCGGGCATCGCGTCAGTTCGCTGGACTACGCGGCTGCACCGAACAGTTACGCCTTGCGACTGTTGAAAAAGCGCCGGACGTAGAAGCCGACTCCGATCAGGATCGCAACGAGCACCACGCCATTGAGGGCGTGCATCGTGTTGCGCAGGGCCGGGCTTTTGTCCCACGCTTGGCCGAGCTTGAGGCCGACATAGGCGAGGACGAGGCACCAGGGCCAAGATCCGATGAACGTGTAGATCTGGAACTTCCAGAACGGCATCCGAGCGATGCCGGCCGGGAGGGAGATGAAGGTCCGCACCAGCGGCAAAAGTCTCGAGACGAAGACCGCGGCGCTGCCATAGCGGGAAAACCAGCGATCGGCCCGGTCCAGATCCGATTGGCTGAGCAAAATGTATCGCCCCCAACGTTCAACGGCGCGGCGACCGCCGTAAGCACCAACGAAATAGGCGAGGGTCGACCCGATATTGCAGCCGATTGCGCCAACGGTGGCGACGAGTAACAGCGAGAACTGACCTTTCGAGGCGAGATAGCCCGAGAAGGGCATGATCACTTCCGATGGGAGCGGGATACAGGCGGATTCGATCGCCATCAGCGCAGCGATCCCGGCATAGCCCATGGAACTGATCGCATGGGTTATAAAGCCCGCGATGGCTCCCATTAGTCCTGAAATCATGTCTCATTCCTCCCGCATCTGGCCCTGTGCTTCCCCTGAGGTTTCCGGCAAAGACCCTGCCTTGCGGTCGTGGGGCAATCTGAAGGTGTAGCGGCGATGAAGGCGGGAAAGAAAGCTCGCGAAACCGTGTCCCAGCCGCGAAAGTCATGGGTCGGACGGGCGCACCGCGAAACGCGTGAATGCGTGCATGACACCCGCGTTTGTCCCGTCGCTGGTGGAGCGTCATTTGCGTGGCACATTTCACCCATCACAACGTTGGAAAGCGCATCTCCACCCGCAGACCGCGTTCGAGGTTTTGCAGGCGCAGCTCGCCCCCGTGTATCTGCGCGATGGCATCTACCAGGCTCAGGCCCAAACCGCTGCCTTGGGTGTTGCGGCTCTGGTCGAGGCGGACGAAACGTTCGCGCACCCGCGCCAAGTCGCGGTCCGGGATGCCGGGGCCGTTATCTGTCACGCTCAGCACGACATGCTGGTTCATCTCATGCACGCCTATCGAGACCCGTGCCGGGGAGGGGCTGTAGCGAAGCGCGTTGTCCACGAGGTTCACGAGCGCCTGAAACAGAAGCTCGCGGTCGCCCTCGATAGAAATGTCCTCGGGCAGATCGAGCGCCAATTCCTGCCCTGCATCCTCCGCTCCCGCGCCGAGCATTTCCGCGACATCTTGGCAAAGCTGCGTGAGATTGACGGGCACAGGCGTGATCTCGACCATTCCGGCCTGCATGCGGGACAGGCGCAGGATCGCGTCGAAGGTTTCCGAGACCTGATCGAGATCGTTCAGCGCTTTCCCGATCTCGCCGCGTTGCGCCAACGGCAAGGACGCATCCAATGCCACCGGCTCGAGCCGAAGCCGCAAACGCGCGAGTGGCGCGCGCAGGTCATGCGCGACATCGGTCGAGACCTGACGGATCGATGCGATCCCCGCCTCCAACTGGTCGAGCGCCTCATCCACGCTTTGCGCCAGACGCGCCACGTCGTCATCGCCTTCGTCGCGGATGCGCAACCCGTGGCGGCCTTCGCCAACTGCGTGGAGGACCTGCTCCATCCGGTCGATGCGCGCTTCGTTTCGCCGCGCGATGAAGACCGCAAAACTGATCGACAGCAGAAGTGCGAGGCCGAGGCCCCAGCCGAAGCTCGTGGCGAGGATCTCGCCCTGTTCACGCAGCCACGCATCGTCGCGCCCCGTCATCAGCCAGCCTGACGGAAGCTGCATCCCGAAGGTGACGTAACCTTCGGGGACATTCGCGCTGGGTGGGTCGAGCAGTGTCAGGCCGGACCCCGGTTCGAGGTGTCGCGTACCTTCGAACGTGGCGGCGACGCGGACATTGCCAAGTGCGTCAGAGCCATCGGCTGGCACGAAGGTCACGATATTCGCGCCGTCGCGACTCGTCGTCATCCGCGCTGTGATCTGCTCGCTCAGGTCCTGCATGTCGGCGCCTCGGGCGGAGAGGGCGAGCGCCTCGGTATCGGCGCGGACCTCACCCTCGAGGCGGAGGCTCATTTCCTTGGATTGCAGCACGTAGGACACGCCGCCCGCGACGAGTGCCGCGAACGCGAAGACCGTGGAAATTGCGATGGCGAAGCGCATCGACCAAGTGAACGCGCGCATCACGAGGCCTCGAACACGTAGCCGATCCCGTGCAACGTGGTCAGGTAGGGGGTCACGAAAGGCTTGTCGATCTTGCCGCGCAGCCGGCTGATATGGGTCTCGACGACGCTGCTCTTGGGATCGAAATGGATGTCCCAGATCGCCTCCAGCAGGATCGTCTTGGTCTGCACCCGACCGGGCCGCTCCATGAAGTGCTTCAGGAGCATGAATTCCCGCGGCTGCAATTCGATGCACTGCCCTTCGCGCCACGCCTCGCGGGCGAGAAGGTCGAGCCGCAGATCGCCCTGCACCAGTTCGGTCACCTCGGCCTTGAGGGCAGGGCGGCGCGCGATCGTGTCGATCCGTGCAAGCAGCTCCACGAAGGCGAAGGGTTTCACCATGTAATCGTCGGCCCCCGCACGCAGCCCGGCGACGCGATCCTCGACGCTGCCCATCGCGGTCAGCAGAATGGCGGGCGTGGCGATCTGCGCCGCGCGCAGCGCCTTGAGCAGGGCCAACCCGTCGAGCCCGGGCATCATCCGGTCGAAGATGAACAGATCGTAGCTCTGCGCGGTCGCTTGCGTCAGCGCCTCGCGCCCGTCGCGGAGCAGGTCGACGGCATGCCCTTCTCCGGTCAGCCCCTTGCGCAGGTAGTCTCCGGTTTCGGCATCGTCTTCGGCAATCAGGATCTTCATCGCACCATCCTTCGATAACGGACCGGGATTGTCACGGGCGGCTCCGCAAGGTCTGTGCGATTTCTTACAAATTCGTAAGACGGGAGCAAAACGCTTAGTCCTTCTGCAGGGGATTGCTGGCGGCATCGATGTGGATGCATCGCAAGCAATGAGGACCTTATGCGAAACCTGCTTCTCTCCGCCGCGCTGATCGCGGTGCCGGTCGCGTCATTTTCAATGGTCGAAATGGCCATGAGTACGGGAGCGCCGGGCGCTTCCGCGCCGCAAGCTGCAAGCCTCGGCGATATGAGCCCTTACGAGACGATCGTGAGCGATACACAGACGCTTGCCAAGAAAGGCGAGTTCACCGCCGCAGAGAAACGCATCACCGATCTGGAGACCCTTTGGGACAAGAACGCGGCCAAGCTGCGCAAGGCCGATCCATCGGTCTGGGGCGTGATCGACGGGGCCGCGGACAAGGCTTTCGCCGCCCTGCGAACGAAGTCGCCGAACGCGAAGAGCGTGATGCAGAGCCTTGACGGGCTGCAGACGGCGCTTGCCGATCCGGTGCCCTCGGAAGTCGGGGCCGTGCAGAAAGTCGCGGGCATCGCGGTGACCGACAAGACCGGCCACGCGCTGCCCTGCGAGGCGATGATCGGGCAAGTGCGAGATACGCTCGGCGGCAAAACCGCGCCGCAAGCGGTCTCCGATCTTCAGGCGAAAGCGCTAGAGCGCTGCAACGCGGATGACGACACCCGCGCCGATGCCTTCTCGGCGCAGGCGCTGGCAATGCTGAACAACTGAGGCGCATCATGAGTTACCAACAGACTTTCATCTACCCCGACGAAGAGTTGACCAATCCAGTCAGCCGCGTTCCCGAGGTCACGCCGGGCTTCTGGCTCATCAAACTGATGGCGGTGACGATGGGCGAGACGGCAGCCGACTTTCTGGCTGTCAATCTGGGCCTCGGCCTGACCGCGACGACGATCCTGATGACCGCGATCCTCGCCCTCGTGATCCGCTGGCAATTCGCGCAGCGCCGTTATGTGCCCGCGGTCTACTGGTCGGCGGTGGTGCTGATCTCGATCGTGGGGACGCTGATCACCGACAACATGACCGACAATCTCGGGATTCCGCTGATCGACTCGACGATCGGGTTCACGATCCTGCTGGGCGCGACCTTTGCGGCGTGGTTCGCCTCCGAGCGCACGCTCTCGATCCATGAGGTCTACACGGCCCGGCGCGAAGGGTTCTACTGGCTCGCGATCCTGTTCACCTTCGCGCTCGGTACGGCGGTGGGCGATCTGATCTCGGAGCAGTTCGGCATCGGCTATCTCGCGACCGGCATCCTCTTCGGGCTGATCATCGCGTCGCTCGCTTCGGGATATGCCGCGCTCAAGCTCGACGGGCTCTGGGCGTTCTGGCTGTGCTATATCTTCACCCGCCCTTTGGGCGCGTCCTTCGGCGATCTTCTCTCGCAACCCACCGAGTATGGCGGGCTGGGCTTCGGCACCATTCCCACCAGCCTCGGTTTCCTTGCCGTCATCGCGATCACCGTCGCCGCGATGACTGTGAAACGCAGGCGCGTCTGACTCCCTTTCCAGCTCGTACGCCGCGTGGCCCTCCGTCCCGACCGTCCGGGGCGGAGGTTTTTTCGTTCCGGCCAAGCCAGAAACCCGGCTTCTCACGGATTTGTAAGAAATGGGCGAATTCGATCCGGATCGCGGCGGGCAAGCTCCTCTCAACATCAAAAGGAGGTGCCCAGAGATGCAAACAGACACACCAGCCGTCAGCACGCGGGGGCTTACCCTGAACTACGGCGAGTTCACCGCGCTCCAGCCGCTCGACCTCGACATTGGCCGTGGCGAGATATTCGGATTTCTCGGCCATAACGGTGCGGGCAAGACGACGACGATCCGGCTTCTGACGACGCTCATGGATCCCAGCGGCGGCACGGCGAGCGTCGCCGGCTGCGACCTCGCGCATAACCGCATCGCGCTGCGCCGCGCCATCGGCTACCTGCCCGAAAACGTCCGCCTCTACGACACGCTCACCACACGCGAGAACCTGCGCTTCTTCGCGGCCCTCTCGCGGATCGAGGACGCCCGCGACCGCGTCGAGGAGGTGATGGAGTTCCTCGGCATCACAGACCTTGCCGACCGCCGGATCGCGACCTTCTCCAAGGGGATGCGCCAGCGGGTCGGGCTCGCGCAGGCCATCGTCCACCGTCCGCAGGTCCTGTTCCTCGACGAGCCGACCTCGGGGCTCGATCCGATGGGGGTACGCCAACTGCGCGAGGTGCTCGAGCGGTTGAACGGGCAGGGCATGACGATCTTCATGAACACCCACCTGCTGAGCGAGGTGGCGCGGTCCTGTTCCTCCATCGGCGTCCTTTCGCACGGCCAGCTGGTCTTCCACGACACGATCGAGACGGTAAACGCGCGCTACGGCTCGGAGGAGGCACTCGAGGAGCTTTACCTCTCGGTGGTGCCGGATCGCGAGGTCGCGGCATGACACCCTCCACGATCTTACGCCGCCACGCGCTCGCCGCGCTTGCGCGCGAGCGGACGATCGCGCTGGTGGCCGCTTTGTTCGCCGCGCTGGTGCTGGTCTCGGCCTATCTGGGCTGGTCCGCGACCTCGACGGTCGACGCGATCTATGCCAGCGCCACGCATTGGTTCGAAGCCAATGGCAAGCCGGTGCCGCCGAACCCGGTCACGCAGGGCTCGCCGCTGGCGCTGCTGCGCAATCTCACGATCTATATCAGCCTGATCGGCGCCTTCTCGGCCATCGTGATCGGCTACCGCATGGTCGAGACCGACCGTCGGGCAGGGGTACTGCCGCTGATCGGCGCGCGCCCGTTGGAGCGGCTCGATTACGCCCGCGGCAAGGTCTCGGCACTCGCCCTGGCCGTCGGCGGTCTCGCGGCGCTTGCGGGTGTGGTGGGGGCTGCGACCCTCGCCATCCTGCCTTCGGTGCATCTCGGCCCCGGGGATTGGGCGCGGCTCGCTGCGTTCTTCTCTCTGGGCTGGCTCTACATGATGATCTTCGGGCTGATTGCGATCGGCGCTTCGGCGCGGGCGCGCAGCGAAACCGTGGGGCTGATGGTTCCGACGGTGGTCTGGCTGGTGCTCACCTTCGTCTGGCCCGCGCTGACCGGGAACATCCTGCCCACCGCTGCGATCAACCCGATCTCGGCGCTCGCACCCGCGCCGCAATCCGCGATCTTCGACCTCTCCGCAAACCTGCTCGGGCCGTTCTCGTTAGCCGAAGCCTACAAGTATCTCGGCGCGGAGCTGATGGGCTATCTGCCCGACGGCCTGCCGCCGCGCGGCCCCGTTCCCCCGCTGGTCGTGATGATGCTCTTCGCAGCGGGCTCCGGCCTCTATGCGCTGCGCGGCTGCCTCAAGCTCGACATGACGAAGGGAGGCCCCGATGCCTGATCTCTCCGCTATTCCCACCATTGCGCTCAAGGACGCACGGATCGCGCTGCGCGACCGCTTTCTGCTGGCCGCGACCCTGGCGCTCGTCGCAGCCGCGCTGATCTCGCTGATCACCGGAACGGTTGCGATGCGCACCGATGTGGCCACCTACATGGCCGCGAAACAGCAACTGCTGGCGCTCGGCAAAAGCCTCGGTTCGATCGCGGCCCCCGAATTCTACCCGCTCAAGCTGATGCGCGGCACGATCGAGCAGATCGAGATCATGGGCGCAGTGATTGCGCTGATCGCGGGTTACCGCGCCGCCGTCGAAGAGCGCGGGCGCCAGACGCTGGCGCTGATCCTGACGCGCCCGCTTTCAAACTGGCAGTTCCTCACCGCGAAGCTGCTGGGCGGGGCCGGGTTGATGGCGACCGCGCTGGCCTTCGTCTTCGCGCTTTGCGCCGTAGTGCTCGCGCTTGGTTCGGGCATCGGCATCGGGGCGAATGACCTGTTGCGGCTCGCGATCACCTGGGGGGCTTCGACGCTCTATCTCAGCGCGATCTTCGCGGTGGGCTTCGGCCTCAGCCTCTGGCTGAAAAGCCCCGCGAGCGGGCTGCTCTACGCCTTCGCGCTGTGGCTTCTGGTGGTGCTGGTGGCGCCGCAGATCGGCGACACGATGGACCCCGACAATCAGGTGGCTGGCGGCGTCTTCGCGCAGCTTTCGATCCCGAAGGCTGAGCAGACCAGGATCAAGCAGGGCTTCGCCACCTACGAGACCATCCGCAACGGGATCGAGGTCTCGTCCGTGACCAAGCATTACGAGCGCTTCACCTTCGCGGTGCTCGGAATCAAGGACATCTACACCGGCAAAGCGCTCGGGCCGATCTGGGCCGACAAGAAGGGCGATGCCTGGTTCCTCATTCTCTTCACCCTCGGCCTCGGCGGGCTCGTCCTGCTGCGTCCGATCCGTGCCGATCGTCTGACCAAGGAGACCTGACGATGAACAAGACCCTTTCCACCCTCACCGTGCTGCTGATGCTCGCCGCTGGCGGCGCCCAAGCCGCGCAGACCGATACCGACAAGGATGGCGTGCCCGACATGGCAGAGCCGCTGCTGCACACCGATCCGCAGAACCCCGACACCGACGGCGACGGGCAGAACGATCTGGCCGACAAGGACCCGGTGGTGGCGCAAAGCCCGATCCAGCCCGGGGGTACCGCCGCGCCGTTCCATATCGGAGAACTGCTGGTCGAGAACAATGTCGATCCCGCGACCCATACGGACGCGCCGGATCACCTCGAAATCCAGCTGGTCAACGACAGCGCCAAACCGCTGAAGGGCTTCACCCTCTTCTACACCATCACCGATGCCGATAGCGGCGCGAAGGAGGCCTATATCCTGCATCCCGACGTGACGGTTCCCGCCAATGGCTCGGCCCGCATCCATGTCGATGACAGCGGCAAGCCGGGGCATCTGCGGGCGAACCCGAACTCGATCTACACCACCGCGCAATCGGCGAAACAGGTCGAGGTGAGCCTGCAGCTTCCGGGCTCTGCCGCGGTGACGCAGAGCGTCAAGAAAGACGCCGGTGGCGCCGAGCAGGCGGATTGATCCCGACACGATCGGATCGCGGCCCCGCTTCGCGGGGTCGCATAGGGAGGCAGAGGCAATGAAACTCCGTAAAATCGCGCAGATCGTGGGCACCGTATTGCTCGGCACGCTCGCGGCGCTGGTGCTCTATTTCGGGTATCTTCAAGTGACTGGAAATTTCCACACCGTGGTGGCTGGCGAGTTCTATCGGTCGAACCAGCCAACGGCCGAGCGGCTGAAATCCTACAAGAAAAAGGACGGCATCCGGTCGGTTCTCAACCTGCGCGGAGCTCATCCGGGACAGGCGTGGTATGAGGAAGAGAAGGCCGCAGCGCAGCGGCTGGGGCTGACGCTGATCGATTTCAAAATGTCCGATCACGAGGTCCTGAGCCCCGCGCGCATCGCGGCGTTAGAAACAGCCATGGCCAACGCGCCGAAACCCTTGCTGGTCCACTGCAAAGCTGGCGCAGACCGCACGGGACTAGCTGCGGCCCTTTATCTTACGCATCAGAAAAAGCGCTCGCCTTCCGAGGCAGGCTGGCAGTTGTCTCTACTCTACGGTCATGTCGGCGTGCCCCGGCTTTCCAGAGCTTGGCCGATGGACCAGACATGGATAGCGGCCAACAGTTGACAAAATTTCAACCTCTTCGTCGCAGGTCTGATGATGGTGGGAAAGTCTCGTTTTTCTCGTGAGCGGCCTTTCGAGAGACGCGCAGCGGATTCACACTTTCCGCCCAGGCCCGTCCTCTGGCTGCACGATAGCAGAAGCATACGCGGTTAGCGCTTCCTGTCTTGTGCCTTTGCGACGCTGTCGCGCACGACCAGTTCCCCCGTCATCAGAACTTTGATGGGGGATTGGTCGCGGTCGTCCGCCGCTATGAGGTCGTCGAGCAGGCGGATCGCCATTGCGCCGATGCGCGCTTTCGGCACGTCGACCGAGGTCAGGGGCGGGTCGAACACGCTCGAGGTGGGCAGGTTGTCGAAGCCCACGACCGAAACATCCTCCGGCACTCTGTGGCCCAATTCGCGCAGGGCCCGGACGAAGCCGAAGGCGATTATGTCGTTCGCGCAGAAATAGGCATCCGCGACGGGCCGGCCGCGCAATTGAGTCAGGGTCTCTTTATAGGCCCCTTCCAGCGTCGACATCACCGAAAGTTCCTGCGCATCCTCGCCCTGCAATCCGAGTGCCGCGGCCGCGGTCTGGAAAGCCCTTTGACGCAGTCGGAAGTTCATCACCTCGCTGTAGCTCCCGACATAGCCGATCTTGCGGAAGCCTCTCGCTATCAGATGTGAGAGCGCGTCGTGGACGAGTTGATCGTTGTCCATGTCGACGAAATTCGCCTTCAGGAACGGGTGGTAGGTGTCGATGAGCACCGTGGGGAGCGGCGCGTATTCAATGATCGTCTCGATATCCTCGCGCGACAGTTCGGTGCCGAGCACGACGATTCCGCGCGGCTCCGTCCCCTCCAAGTCGGACAGCATCTGCTGAAGAGATTCCTGCTCGTAGCTGACGACCTGCAAGGCGTAGTCGCGCCGCAGCGCCTCGAAGGACATGCCGTCGATATAATCCGAGATGAAGTGGTTGTGGTCGCGGTTCACCGTCTGGCCGTGCCGCGCGATTTTCAGGAAGCGGATCGTGTTGGTGGCTTCCTGCCGTGGCCGATTCGAACGCGGCGTGTAGTTCAGCGCTTCCACTGCCTGCAGGACGCGGGCGCGGGTGGCCTCTGAGATATCGCCCTTATCGTTCAGAACCAACGACACGGTGGCAGCGGAGACCCCCGCATGACCGGCAACCTCGCGTAAAGTGACCGGTTTCTTCGGCTGAACTTCCATGGTCTCGCTCATCCCACCTTCATTTCATCGCGATTTGTCTGTGCCGCACATGGGCGGAACGCACGGTCCTTTTAATCTCACGCGCCGAGAGGGGCTAGTGAACAAACGGGGTTGACTTTAGTAAACATAATAGTAGCAATTTAGTAAATAAGATAATTATTCAGTAAACGACACGGGGGAGGAGATGTCGAAACTGGACGGGAATCTGTTTGTGTTGTCCGTGCTCATCGTGCTGCTTCTCGCAGTCGGCGGCGCGGCATCCGGCGGCAATTACCTTTCGATCTACAATTTGCAGTCGATGGCGAACCAAGTGCCCGAGATCGGGTTGCTCGCCATCGGCGTGATGCTCGCGATGTGCTCGGGCAATGGCGGGATCGACTTGTCGGGGATCGCGCTGGCGAACCTTTCGGGGGTGGCTTCGGGGCTTGTGGCTCTTTCGATTTTCCCGGTGGATGAGGCCCCGGTGCTGTTCACCATCACTTTCGCTGGGGGCTGCCTGCTGATCGGCATGCTGGGGGGCGCGCTGAACGGATTTCTGATCTCGCGCTTCGAGATCACGCCGATCCTGTGCACCTTGGGCACCCAGATGGCCTTTACCGGTGCGGCGGTCGTGTTTTCGGAAGGACGCTCGGTCATGATCGGGTCGCCGCCCGCGCTCTATGATCTGGGCAACGGCTTGATCTTCGGAGTTCCGGCGAGCTTCCTGATCTTCCTCGGCGCGGCTTTGATCTTGGGGGGCGTCCTGCGGTTTACGCCCTACGGGATGAAGCTGATGCTCACCGGGGCAAACCCGAAAGCGGCGCTCTTCAGCGGCTTCAACCGCGACCGCATCCTGATCACCACCTACGCACTGTCAGGACTGATGGCCGGGCTTGCCGGGGTGATCATCGCGGCACGCAACATCAACGTGAAATGGGACTACGGCACCTCGTATCTTCTGATCGCGATCCTTGTCGCGGTGATGGCGGGGGTGCGTCCTGATGGCGGGTATGGCCGCGTCGTTAACGTGGTGCTTTCGGCGATCACTCTGCAGCTCCTGTCGAGTCTGCTGAACTTCGTCGGGTTCTCGAATTTCGTGCGGGATTTCGCCTGGGGCGCGCTGCTGCTGTGCTTCCTCGCGGTGAACCGCTTCGAGCTGGTCGACCAGTTCATCACACGCTTTTCGCTGGGGCGCGCGGCGCGCGCTCCGAAAAACTGAGCCGAAGAATGTAATCCAGGGAGGAGATCATCATGGCATTCAAAGGACTTAAAATCGGCCTGTTGGCCGCGACAACAGCAGCGATGCTGGCCGGTGCGCAAGGGGTCGCGGCGCAAGAGGGCAAGTCGATCACCACGGTCGTCAAGATCAGCGGCATTCCGTGGTTCGACCGGATGAAAACCGGCGTCGAAAAATACGCGCAGGAACATTCCGACATGAAGATCGAGCAAGTCGGCCCTGCCACGGCGGATTCCGCGCAGCAGTTGCAGATCGTTCAGGATCTCGTGGCGCGCGGCGTCGATGCGCTTGCCGTCGTGCCGATGGATCCGGCGATCCTCGAAGGCGTGCTCAAGCGCGCGATGGATCGCGGCATCGTCGTCGTGACCCATGAGGCCGATAACCAGAAGAACACCATGGCCGATGTCGAAGCCTTCGATAACGCCGAATACGGTGCGGCCCTGAACGAGCGTCTGGCCAAGTGCATGGACGGCAAGGGCAAGTGGACGACCTTCGTCGGCTCGCTGGGCAGCCGCACCCATATGCAATGGGTCGGCGCGGGCGAGGAGAACGCGAAGAAATACCCGGATATGGAACTCGTCGATCCGAACAACGAAAGCTTCGACGACGCCCAGGGCACCTATGAGAAAGCCAAGGAAATCCTGCGCAAGCATCCGGATATCAAGGGCTTCCAGACCTCGGCGGGCAATGACGTGCTCGGCGTCGGTCGCGCGATCGAAGAAGCGGGTCTGGCCGGTAAGGTCTGCCTCGTGGGCACCGGTCTGCCGAACCCTTCGGCGGCCTATCTCGACAGCGGCGCAATCACCGCGATCGGGTTCTGGGATCCCCAGAAGGCCGGCATGGCGATGAACTCGCTGGCCACCAAGATTCTCGCGGGTGAAGAGATCACCGACGGCATGGATCTGGGAGTCGACGGCTACCACAGTGTCAGCGTGCGCCCCGGCGCAGGTGACGGCGTGCTGGTCGTGGGCAATGGCATGGTTCTCGTCGACAAGGACACCTACAAAGAGACCCTTTTCTAAGGCGTGAAAAAACAGGTCGGTCGGGGGCAGCCCCGGCCGACTGTCAGACCGCCCGTGCCCAGGCTGGAGGAGCTTTGGCGCATGGGATGGAAGCGACCGGTGTTCAGGGGGGAGCAATCAGATGTCAGACGGACATTTTCTGGAGCTGCGCGGCATCCATAAGCGCTTTGGCGGTGTTCACGCGCTGCGTGGCGTCGATGTGACGATCGATACCGGCGTCGCCTATCACCTGCTGGGCGAGAATGGCTGCGGCAAGAGCACCTTCATCAAGATCATTTCGGGCGCCCACGCGCCCAGCGAGGGGGAGATCGTTCTGGACGGGCAGGCGCATGGCGAGCTGTCGCCGATCCAGTCGCTCGAAGCGGGGATCGAGACGGTCTATCAGGACCTCTCCCTGCTGCCGAACCTCTCCGTCGTGGAAAACGTCGCGCTTGGCGACCAGCTGGTAAGCGGCAACGGGCGCTTGATGCGTCTGTTGAACCGCCGCCGTCTGCGCGAGACGGCGCGCGAGGCGATCCGCAATGTCGGGCTGGAGCCGACGGCGAAACTCCTCGGCACGATGGTGGGGGATCTGCCGCTTGCGATCCGTCAGCGCGTCGCGATCGCGCGCGCTATCGCCGCCGACGCGCGGCTGGTGATCATGGACGAGCCGACCACATCGCTCACCCGGCACGAGGTCGACGCGCTGATCGAACTGGTCGGCAAATTGCTCGAACGCGACGTGGCGGTGCTGTTCGTCACCCACAAGCTGGAGGAGTGCTACCGCATCGGAGGGCAGGCGATCATCTTCCGCGACGGCGAATGTATCTCGCAGGGCCCGATCGCGGACTATTCGCGGGCAGAGCTGTCGCATCTGATGACCGGGCGCGAGCTGGACACGATGCGCTATCGCAAGGGCACGCCGCAGGCCGAGGAAGTGCTTCGCGTCGAGGGTGCAAGTTCCGGTGCGGCCTTTGAAGATGTCGCCTTTTCGCTGAAAGCGGGCGAGGTGCTGGGGATCACGGGGCTCTCGGATTCCGGGCGCAACGAGGTCGCCCTCGCGCTGGCTGGCCACCAGCCGTTGAGTGCCGGTCATTTCGAGATTTCGGGCGCGCGGGTGCATCTCGACTCTCCCGCGGACGCGATTGCGCGCGGAATGGGCTATGTCCCCGAGGACCGCCTCTCCGAGGGTCTGTTCCTGCAGAAGTCGATTTACCAGAACGAGGTGACGCTGATCCTCGACCGGCTGCGCGGTCGCGGCGGCATCGTCGACAAGCGCAAGGGCCGCGAGGCGGCGAGCAAGATTTCCGAGGCGATGAACCTCAATACCGGCAATATCGATCTGCCGGTGTCGGCTTTGTCTGGCGGCAACCAGCAACGTGTGCTGATTGGCCGGTGGCTCAGCATCGAGCCGAAACTGCTGGTGCTGCATGGCCCGACGGTCGGCGTCGATGTCGGCTCCAAGGACACGATCTACCGCGCGATCCAGGCGATGGCCGAGCGCGGAATCGGGCTGATCATCGTCTCCGACGATCTGCCGGAACTGCTGCAGAACTGCGACCGGATTCTTGTGATGAACCGCGGTCGCCTCGTCGATGAACTCGACGCCGCGACCACCGACGAGAACCGTATTTACCAATCGATGCTCGGCTCGGCGAACGAGGCTGCCTGATGACCATGGTGCAAGAGATGAATGACCGATCAACGCCCAAACGTCCCGAGGACAAACTGACGATTTGGGAGACCCTGCGACGCCGACCCGAGATGGTGACACTGACCATCCTCGTCGTCATCTGCGTGGCGGTGTCGATCATCAACCCCAACTTCCTGCAGCCGGGCTCGCTCATCGATATGGGCCGCGCAAGCGTGGTGACCGGCCTCTTCGCGCTCGGCGTCTTTGCCATTCTCGCGGCAGGGGGGATCGACGTCTCCTTCACCGCGATCGCGGCGCTGACGATGTATTCGCTGACGAAATTCGTGATCACCGTGGCGCCCGATCTGCCGATGGCCGCGATCATCGCGATTGCCGTCGTGGCCGGTGCGCTTCTGGGCGCGGTGAACGGCCTTTTGGTCCACGGTCTGCGCGTGCCCTCGCTGATCGTGACGATCGGGACCCAATACCTGTTCCGCGGGATCCTGCTGGCTTTCGTCGGCACGGTGTGGCTGATGGAGCTTCCGCCGCAGATGACCGCCTTCGGCAAGGCCGCGCTCTATCAGTTTCAGGGCGCAAATGGCGTGACGGTCGATCTGCCCGCCTATTTCCTGATCTTCCCCGTGGTCGTCGGGCTAGCGTGGTTCCTGTTCGACCGCACGCTGATGGGCCGGGCGATCTTCGCCACTGGCGGCAACCCGGAGGTCGCGGCGCGGCTCGGCTATGGCCAGCGCGTGGTGCATGTCTTCGTCTTCGCCTTCGCGGGTGCGCTCGCAGGTCTGGCTGGCATCATCCATGTCAGCGCGACCCGCATGGCCAACCCGTTCGATCTGGTCGGCACCGAGATCGAAGTGATCGCCGCCGTCGTTCTGGGCGGGGCGCGGATCACCGGCGGCACGGGCTCGGTGCTGGGCACCGTAGCCGGTGTTCTTCTGATCACCGTCGTCAGCAACACCCTGGTTCTGGTGGGAATCCCCAGCACCTGGCAGCGCCTCGTCGTGGGCGCGTTCATCCTTCTCGCAGCGGCCTTCTTCGTGCGCCGCAAGCAAAAACCCAAGCAACGCAAAGCAGAGTGATCCGATGAAGAAATTTCTCAATAAACCCGAAGATTTCGTCGAAGAGATGCTGGAGGGGATTTACGCCGCCCATCCGGAAGTGACCCATGTCGCGGACGATCTGCATTGCTTCGTGACGGCCAACCCGGTCCCCGGCAAGGTCGGGATCGTGACGGGGGGCGGCTCCGGCCACCTGCCGCTGTTCCTTGGCTATGTCGGCGACGGGATGCTCGATGGTGCGGGCGTTGGCGGGGTGTTCCAGTCGCCCAGCTCGGACCAGATCCTCGAAGTGACCAAGCATGTCGATCAGGGGGCGGGCGTCCTCTATCTCTACGGCAACTACAGTGGCGACATCATGAATTTCGACCTCGCCGGGGAATTGGCCGAGGTTGACGATATCGAGACCGCCACCGTGGTCGGCAATGATGATGTCGCCTCCTCCCAGCCGGGCGAGGAGCACAAGCGCCGTGGCGTCGCCGGGATCGTCTTCCTCTACAAGGTCGCGGGTGCCGCTGCCGCCGAGATGAAGCCGCTCGCCGAAGTCGTCCGCCTGACCGAGAAGGCGAAGGCGCGCACGCGCACCATGGGTGTCGCGCTGACGCCCTGTATCGTTCCCGAGGTCGGCAAGCCCAGCTTCACGCTTGGCGAGGACGAGATGGAAATCGGCATGGGCATCCATGGCGAGCCGGGGATCACCCGCAAGACGCTCGAGCCCGCAGATGCCGTCGTGGACGAAATGATGGAGCGCATCTTCGCCGAGCAGGACTACGCGGCAGGCGACGAGGTGGCGATCATCGTCAACGGGTTGGGTGCGACGCCGATGGAAGAGCTCTACATCTTCTATCGTCGCATCTCGCAGCTGTTCGCAGAGCGCAACGTGAGCGTCGCGCAGGTCTGGATCGGCGAATTCGCGACCTCGATGGAGATGGCGGGCGCCTCGATCTCGGTGCTGCATCTCGATGACGAGTTGAAACCGCTGATCGCGCGCGGCGCGACGACGCCGTTCTTCAAACATATCGCGAAGTGAGGGTTGCCATGACGATGGATGCGAAGGCACTGCCGGACCTGTTCAACCGTTACCGGGACCGGTTCGCCGCCGAGAAGCAGGCGCTGATCGAGCTCGACGGCAAGGTCGGGGACAGCGATCTGGGACTGACCATGGCGAAGGGCTTCACCGCTGCGGCGACCGCCCTTGAGGAGAAGGCGCCCGAGACGCTGGCGGACGGAATGAAAACCGCAGGCGCTGCGATCGCGAAAGCTGCCCCCTCGACCATGGGCACACTGATGGCGACCGGCTTCCTGCGCGGCGCGAAGGCGCTCGACGGTGTGGACGTGATGGATACCGCGGCGCTCGCGGATTTCTGGGCGGCGTTCCGCGACGGGATCGCACAGCGCGGCAAGGCGCAGCTGGGCGACAAGACCGTGCTCGACGTGCTGCACCCGATGGCCGAGACCATCGCCGCGCAGGCGCAGGCAGGCGCATCGCCCGCCGAGGCATCACGCGCGGCGGCCCAAGCTGCGAAAGAGGCGCTGGAGGCGACCAAGGAGATGGAAGCCCAGCACGGCAAGGCTGCCGCGTTTGGCGAGAAATCCAAAGGCATTCAGGACGCGGGCGGCACTGTCGCCTGCATCCTCATCGAAGAGACAAGCGCCGCTTTCGGCGCATAGGAGAGGGCATGCACTACAATACGCTGGGACGGAGCGGGCTGAAGGTTTCAGCCCTCGCGATGGGGACTTTTACCTTCGGTGGCGAGGGCCCCTTCGCGATGGTCGGCAGTCAGGGCGTGGCCGAGGCGCGCGATCTGTTTGATTGCGTGATCGACCACGGGGTGAACCTGATCGACACGGCGAACATGTATTCTACCGGCACGGCCGAAGAGATCGTGGGCGAGGCGCTGGAAGGTCGCCGCGACAAGGTGCTGATCTCGTCAAAAGCCCGGATGCCGATCGATGATGGCCCCAATGGCGAGGGCGCGAGCCGCTGGCATCTGATCCGCGAATGCGAGCGTAGCCTGAAGCGTCTGCGCACCGATCACATCGACATCTACCACATCCACGAATGGGACGGCCAAACCCCGGTCGAGGAAACGCTTGAAGCCCTGCAGACGCTGATCGATCAGGGCAAGATCCGCTATGCGGGCTGCTCGAACTATACCGGCTGGCAGGTGATGAAATCGCTCATGGCCTCGGACAAGCCGGGTCGGGCGCGCTTCGTCACCCAGCAGATCCACTACACGCTCGAGGCGCGCGAGGCGGAATATGAGCTGCTGCCGATCGCGGTCGATCAGGGTGTCGGCGCGACCGTCTGGAGCCCGCTTGCCGCAGGGCTGCTGTCGGGCAAACACACCCGCGACAATCCGGTGGCGGAGGGGAGCCGTCAGTCCAAGGGCTGGACCGAGCCGCCGATCCGCGATCAGGAGCGGCTGTGGAAGATCGTCGATGTGCTTAACGAATTGGGCGAGGCGCATGGCGTCGAGGCCGCTCAGATCGCGCTGGCATGGCTGCTTACGCGTCCGGGCGTCGCTTCGCTGGTGGTGGGCGGCAGCACAGTGGAGCAGTTCGAGCGCAATTTCCGCGCGCTCGAAGTAACGCTCTCGGCAGACGACCTAGCCAGCCTGGACCAGGTGAGCCGCCCGCCGCTGATCTACCCGCTTTGGCATCAGGAGCAATTCGCCAAACCGCGCTTCAGCCCGGCGGACGGGATCGTGACGCGCTGAAATGGCCAGTTGAAGTTGGTGCATGAGGTCGGTCGCAGTAAGTCGCTCCGGTCGATGAAGCCTGAGACGACTACTGACGCTTTTGTGTGCTTTCGCAGTTGCCGCTAAGGTGGGGAGCAAGCGAATACTTGGGCGCATAGCAGGAATTGGGACCGAGCGAAGCGAATGACCGCTCTCCTCCCAGACCTACGGACCCGTCGCGAACGGCCCAGAGCCGACGAACGCTGACGGCAGCGAATGTCAGCGTTCGTCTATCGGGCCGTCAGCGATTTTGTAACGTCCAAGTCCGCCTCAGAGCCGCTGCAGCGGGATGCGCAGACTAATCGAGAGCACATGTGCGTCGTTTTCGAAGCTCAGCGGAGCAACCGGCGCATCGCCACTGGTCACCGGCGTGCTGCCGCCCTTCGCGGTCCCGAAGCTGTAATAGCGATAGGACATCTCGAGGATCGCCGGATGCTTGCCGGGAGGCGTCAGCTGGTAGGCCATGCCGATGCCGAGCGAATAGGCGAAATCGCCATGGGTGTCGCCCGAGAAGGTCCGGTCTACGGAGGCCTTTGCGGTGTTCGTCCGCGTCCAGTCGCTGACCTTGTTGTTCGCGTAACCAAGCCCCGCCACGACGAAGGGATGCAGGCGGGAATTGACGCCCATCTGCTCGAACGGGGAATAGTAGAGGTTACCCATCACCGCGCTGGTCGAAACCGAAGCCGCGGTGATGTCTGCATGGTCGCCGCTGGTCGTGTGCGGACCGGTGGTATGGGCGGCGCCAGTCGTGAGGAAGCTGACATCGCCGCGGAAGCCGTTCATCCAGTCATAGCCGAAGGCGATCTCGCCGAAGCCAGTCGTGTCGTTGCTCAAGTTGAAATCGATTCGCGGATCGGACGGGTAGCCGGGCGGGAGCCAGTGCTCGTCGGACGGTCGGGTGTTTGCTGCCCCGAGCCCGAAGCGCACGTAAGGTCCGTAAGTGACGCTCGCCGTGCCGACCTTGAAGAAACTGGCCGAGTCCTGCGCCGCGGCTACCCCCGGAACTGCAAAACTGAAGACAAGGGCGCAGGCTGCGGCCCGCTTGATTGAAAAAAACATTTCGATGACTCTCCGTCCGTCTCATCCATCCGCCTGACCGGATGGTCCTGTTCCGCGACATAATGGATCTCTGGCTGCGCGCGTTGAAGAAGAAACTTCTGCCCCCGCTTCACGCAAGGGCAGAGTGTTGCTTCGGTTCCATAGGGTCTCAGCCGTCGTGACCTGCGAGAACCGCGATACGCACTGCTTCGGCTTGCGCGGCGAGGCTGGTCGCCGCCGCGCCCGTCACCGGCTGGCCAAGAATGGTCGTCACCGCCGTTACCGTGGCCGCCGTGATCGGCACCGTCTTGTCGGAGGCCGTGCCGAGGAAGATCGCCTCGAGCGTTGCGGTGTTGTTCGTCACTCCGAGACTGGAGAGCGCCGAACTGCCATCCAGCGTGTCCTTGAGAAGGGCGAGGTTCTGCAGCGGCGAGTCTATGAAGGAGACGTTGTCCCAATTCAGCGACAGCTGGTCGATCGCCTGATCGAGCGGCAGGTTGTAGAACGAGACCATGGTCGGCGAAATCGTCGCCAGCGCTTCCTCATAGGCGCGCTGCAGCACGTGATCGGGCGAACGGGCCACGTTCAGCCGCCCAAGCTCGACCTCCGGGATACCCTCTTTGGACCAGACCGGCTTGGTGCCGCGGGTGCCGGACGGGGTGCCGGCTTGCGGGCCCTTGCCCTCGGAATCCGCGCCCGGGCCGCCCTGACCTTGCCCGGAAGACCCGCTGGCGCCGCCACGGCCGCCGCTCTCCTCATGCGAGCCGTCGTCCTCATGGCCGCCGCCGCTTGAGCCATGCCCGGCCTCTCCGGTCTTGCCCTTCTGTTGGCCACCATCCGTGTGGTCCCCATCGGTATGCGTGCCGCTGTCTTGCGCAAAGGCGCGCGGCACGGACAGATGGAACGTCCCAGATTTCGGGCCAAGCTGCACGGTGAGACCCAGCCCAGCGATCAGCGCAATTCCTGCCACGGCAGTTGCGCTCTTTGCAGTCTTGCGTGTCATGACTGCCTCCTTGTTATGAGATGTTGGTCGTCTTGACCCGGACCCCGCGCCAGAGGCGGGTCCGGGTCGATGTTCGTCACATGCGATCAGCCATGTCCGGCGAGGATCGCGATGCGCACTGCCTCGGCATCTGCGGCAAGAGACGCGGCCGCAGCCCCCGTGACCGGCACCCCGAGGATCTGCGTCACCGCAATCACCGTATCGGTCGTGATCGGAACGGTCTTGTCCGAAGCCGCACCGAGGAAGATCGCCGCGAGCGTGTCGGCATCATTCGAGACGCCAAGGCTAGACAGCGGGGCCGATCCCTCAAGCGTCGCCTGCAGAAGGCCGAGGTTCTGCAACGGGGAGTCTATGAAGCTCACGTTGTCCCAGTTCAGGGAGAGCTCCTCGATCGCCTGGTCGAGCGAAAGGTTGTAGAACGAAACCATCTCGGGCGAAATCGATGCGAGCGCTTCTTCATAGGCCTGATCGAGCACATGTCCCGGCGAGCGCGCGACGTTCAGACGCCCCAGTTCGACTTCCGGAATCCCTTCCTGCGACCAAGTCGGCTTGCCGCCGCCGGAGGAGGAGGGCGCGCCTGCTTGCGGCCCCTTGCCGTCGGAATCTTCGCCCGGGCCGCCTTGGCCCTGACCCTGAGATTGTCCGGTCTGGGCGCCTTTGCTGCCCTGACCCTGACCGCCTTGATTCCCCTTGCCGGTCCCTTGGCCGCCGGACTCCTGTGCATTGGCCGCGAAGCTGAACGGTCCAGCGACCGGTGCCTGCCATGCGATCGCAAGTCCCAATGCCGCAGCAAGAGCGACGAGCGATACGCGAGACTTGTTCGTGAACATTGAATTACGCATTTCCATATCCTCCTCCGTGTTGACGCCTTCGCGTCGAAGCAAGAAGAACATAGGAGGAGGGATTCCTCTTTGATCGTAGTCAATGAGATGTATGTTTCCGGATGCCTCTCACACCACCTGAGAAGTCGCGTCATCACCATCGTGACGCATTGGCAGAGGGCGCGGGACCGGTGATCTGGGCGCGCGCCGCGACCGGCAGCGAGCCTGCGTCGCTGCCGGTCGTGTCTGGCGAAGCGGACGTCCGTTTCCTGCCGATTTCCATCAGAGCGTCGCGGTCGCCCCATATCTGCCGCTTTTGTTGCTGCTGCAGGCTGCATAGTGAGTGTCTAAAGCGGACATCCAAGCCAATGCACATTAGATCGACAAATTATGGAGACTTAGCCAAGCAAAGGTAACGGCTGCGGTGGCGATGAGGCGGCGGTCCGATCGTGAGAGGTAGCCGGACCAACCGATACTTCTGCGCTTCGAAGTTCGAAGCTGTGATCAGAGGGCCTATCTAACCGCGTGTGGAAACCGTAGCCTGATAGCTCTCGAGTTCCGAGATGAGCGACAGCCCATCCGGCACGTCGTGGCGCGCGCAGAACTCCTGCCAGATCGCGCCGACAGGAAGGTCCTTCACTTCTTCGGTGACCATCAGGCGTGTGCTGAAGTCCAGCGATTCTTCCGCCGCTTTCAGCCGCTTTTGGGGCAGCAGAAGCGCGCGCAGGAGTGCCTTTTGCATATTGCGCGTGCCGATCACCCAGGCGGCGGTGCGCGAGATCGTGGCGTCGAAGAAATCGAGCCCGATATGGGTGCGCTTGAGCAGGTCAGCGAAGACCAGTTCCTGCGCCATCTGAAGAATGGAATCGTCGAGCAGGATCACGTGGTCGCTGTCCCAGCGCACCGGGCGCGAGACGTGCAGCAGCAGTTCCGGCACCGATAGCGAGACTGAGCTGAGCTTGTCGGCCACGTTCTCGGTGGGGTGGAAATGGCCCATGTCGAGACACAGCGCGATCTCGCGACGGATCGCATAACCGAGGTAGAATTCGTGGCTGCCGACGGTCATCGACTCGACGCCGATCCCGAAGAGCTTGGATTCCACCGCGTCGAGCAATTGCGCGCGGTCGAAGCCGGGCGCCATCATCGCATCGAGCGAGGCCTCCAGTCGCTGCCGCGCGGCCATTCGGTCGACGGGCGTGTCCTTCGATCCGTCGGGCACCCAAACATTGTTGACCGAGGCCGATCCGAGTGCCTTCCCGATCCTCGCCGCGATCTCGCGCGAACGCTTGCCGTGCTCGATCCAGAAGTCTCGGATGCCTTGGTCCGGGTGGCTGAGCGTCAGATTGTCGTCGGCCTTGGAGTGGGCGAAGAAAGTCGGGTTGAAATCGATCCCGTGGTTCTTCTCCTTGGCCCAATCGATCCAGCTCTGGAAATGCTTCAGCTCGATCGCGTCACGATCCGGGCTTTCATCCGTGTCGAGGTAGAAAGCGTGCAGGTTGAGCCGATGCGTGCCAGGAATTTGCCCATAGGCGAAGTCCAGATCGGCGCGCAGCTCTGCGGGGGTGCGGGCGCGGCCGGGGTGGTTGCCGGTCGCCTGAATGCCGCCGCCCGAGGCACCTGTTCGGTTTTCGAACCCCACGACATCGTCGCCCTGCCAGCAATGCAGCGAGATCGGAATCTCGGCCAGCGCGTTCAGCGCAGCCTCGGTGTCGATCTCCCAGTCGGCGAATTGGGCGCGCGCGTCCTCGTATCTGCTCATAGTCAGTCCTCCCGTCTTCTTCTCGTGGCTGGGTCCTTCACGCTCAGCGCGTGAAGGCCTGCACGTTGCCGGCATCGACATTGATGATGTTGCCGGTCGATTTTGCCGATTGCTCGGAGGCGAAGAAATAGGCGGCCTCGGCGATGTCTTCGGGCAGCACGTTGCGTTTGAGCATCGAGCGCTGGCGATACATCTCCTCCAGCCCCTCTTTGTCGGTGCCGTAGGTCGACGCGCGCTGATCTAGCCATTCGCCCGACCAGATCTTCGAGCCACGCAGCACCGCATCCGGGTTCACCACGTTCACGCGGATACCGGCCTCCGCCCCTTCGAGCGCGAGGCAGCGGGCGAGATGGATCTCGGAGGCTTTCGCGGTGCAATAGGCCGACGCGTTGGGGGAGGCGGCGAGCCCGTTCTTCGAGGCCACGAAGATGATCGAGCCGCCGATATCTTGCGCGCGCATCACCTTGAAGGCTTCGCGCGAGACGAGGAAATAGCCCGTCGACAGGATCGACATGTTCTTGTTCCACAGATCGAGCGTGGTGTCTTCGACCGGGGCGGAGGAGGCGATCCCGGCGTTCGAGACCAGAATGTCCACGCCGCCGAACTCCACCGCGATATCCGCATAGGCGGCGGCAACGGCGTCCTCGGAGGTCACGTTCATCTCGACCGTGCGAACCATGTCGGCGCCGAAGCTGGCGGCGAGCTGGTCGCGGGTCTTCGTCAGCGCCTCGGTGTCGATATCGGCGAGCATCACGCAGGCGCCCTCGGTCAGGTAGCGCTGCGCCGTGGCCGCGCCGATCCCGCCCGCGCCACCCGTGACGAGCGCCACCCGGCCAGCCAGCGATTTCGGTTTCGGCATCCGCTGCAGCTTCGCCTCTTCCAGAAGCCAGTATTCGATGTCGAAGGCTTCCTGTTCAGGCAGGCCGACATATTCGGAGACTGTCGAGGCCCCACGCATCACGTTGATCGCGTTGACATAGAACTCGCCCGAGATCCGGGCCGTCGCCTTGTCTTTGGCAAAGGTGAGCATGCCCACGCCCGGGATCAGATAGACGACCGCGTTCGGGTCGCGCAGAGCCGGGCTGTCGTCATGTCTGCAGCGCTCGTAATAGGCGGCGTAATCGTCGCGATACGCGGCCACCTGTTGTGGCAGCCCTTCGAGCACGGCGTCGAGATTGCCTTTGGCCGGATCGAACGCCACGACGAGCGGGCGGATCTTCGTGCGCAGGAAGTGGTCGGGGCAGGAGGTGCCAAGCGCCGCCAGCTCTTCCATCCGGTTCGAATTGACGAATTCCAGAACCGCGTCGTTATCGGTGAAATGGCCCACCATGTGCTGCTTGCCCGACACCATGCCGCGGATCGCGGGCATCAGGCGGGCGGCGACGGCACGGCGGTCCTCGGGGGAAAGGCTTTCGTGCTTCGCGCCACCGAAGATCGCCTTGCCAGCGGTCTGTTCCTCGAACCAGCCCATCGCCTTGTTGATGATCTCGAGCGTGAGCTCGTAGCACTCTTTCGCGTCATCGGCCCAGGTGAACAGCCCGTGGCTTTCGAGCACGACACCCTTGGCGTCGGGGTTCTTCTTGCAGAAATCTTCCAGCCACAGACCCAGCTCGTAGCCGGGCTTCTTCCACGGCAGCCAGCCGATCTCGTCGCCGAAGATTTCCTGCGTGAGCTCTTTGGAGTTCTTCGACGCAGCTATCGCGATGATCGCATCGGGGTGCATGTGATCGACATGCTTCTTGGGCACATAGGCGTGCAGCGGCGTGTCGATCGAAGCTGCGCGCGGGTTCAGGTTGAAGGTGCAATGGGGCAGGTAGCCGACCATCTCGTCTTCGAACTCCACGCCGCGATAGAGGCCCTTCAGCGCCTCCAGCTTCGACATGTAGAGCGTCGCGAACCCGTCCATCTTGATCGAACCGACATCGCCGCCGGAACCTTTCACCCAAAGCACCTCGACCATGTCGCCCGAAAGCGGATCGCGCTCCATCACCTTCGCGGAAGTGTTGCCGCCGCCGTAATTGGTGATCCGCTTGTCGGACCCCAGCAGGTTCGAGCGATAGAGCAGTTTCTCGGCTTCGGACATGTCCTTGGCCTTGGCTTCGTCCCACTTGGACTGAAGCCGCGCGGACGCGGTGTTCATGGTGGTCTCCTCCCGATCGCCCTATGAAAAAGGACGTGATCAATCTGGCTGGAGGCTGGCAGGGCTGCGACGGATTGTCAATCATAAACGATCACAAATGATCATGCTGCGGCTGCATTATGATTTTAATGATCGAAAATGATTGACAATGCCCGTAACCCTGCGCAGTCTTCCGAAACGAGGGAGGACTCGATGCACGAGAAAGAACGCCACAGGATCATTCTGTCTGCGGTTCAGGACAGGCCCGTCGTGACGGTGCCTGACATGTGTGCGCTCACCGGCGCGTCGGAGGCAACGATCCGGCGCGATATCGCGTCTTTGCACTTGGCAAAAAAGCTGCGTCGTGTGCGTGGCGGGGCAGAGGCCCTCAACCCCACGAAGTTCCCCGGTCTCGCCGGGCGGCCCTTCACGCTGAACGAAACGCTCAGGATCGCTCAGAAGCAAGCAATTGCCCGCGCGGCGGTCGAGCTGTGCGACGATGGCGATCCGATCATCATCAATGGCGGCACCACCACCTTCCAGATGGTGCACCCGCTGGCCACGCGCCAGATGCAGATCTTCACCAACAGCTTCCCGATCGCGGAGCACCTGCTGAAGAATTCGAAGAACGCGATCCTGCTGTCGGGCGGTGTCATCTACCGCGAGCAGAATATCGTCCTCAGCCCGTTCGAGAATGACGTGACGCGTAACTTCTACGCCAAGCGGATGTTCATGGGCGCGCAGGGCGTAGGGCCGCTGGGTCTGATGGAGGCGGACCCGCTGCTGATCCAGGCCGAGCACAAGCTGATCGGACAAGCCGATGAGCTGGTCGTGCTCGTCGATTCGACGAAATTCCAGAAACGCTCGTCTCTGGTTCTGTGCCCGCTTGAGCGGGCGCATACCATCATCACCGATGACGAGATCACCGATCGTGCGGCAGCCATGCTTGAGGCTGCCGGCGTCAACCTGATCGTGGCGCATCCGACCGCCGCGAAGCAGCAAGAAGCCGGAGCCTGAAGCCCCGGCCGCGTCGGAAAACAGGGAGGAGACCTGAAATGAAACTGACCAAACTTGTCACCACCGCTGCTGTGGCGCTGGCCATGATGGCGGGCACGGCGTCGGCGAAGGAGATGCGGATCGCGCTCGTCGTCAAGGCGCTCGGCATCGGCTTCTTCGAGGCCGCCCACAAGGGCGCGGAAGAGGCTGCGAAGGATCTGGGCGACGTGAAGGTGATCTACACCGGTCCGACCGACACCACCGCTGAAGGCCAGATCGAAGTACTCAACTCTCTGATCGCGCAGAATGTCGACGCGATCGCAGTGACCGCGAACGACACCGACGCGCTCGTGCCGACGCTGAAGAAGGCGATGCAGCGCGGGATCACCGTGATCTCGTGGGATTCCGGTGTCGCAGCCGGTGGCCGCGAGATGCAGCTCAACCCGTCCTCGACCGAGCTGATCGGCAAGATGCTGATCAAGATGGCTGCCGACAACATGCCCGATGGCGGCGATGTCGCGGTGCTTTCGGCCAGCTCGACCGCGACGAACCAGAACAACTGGATCGCGGCGATGAAGGACGACATGGGCAACTATCCCAACATCAACCTCGTCGCGACCGTTTATGGTGACGACCTCGCCGACAAATCCTATCGCGAGGCGAAAGGCCTGATCGAGAAATACCCGAACCTCAAGGCGATCATCGCACCGACCTCGGTGGGCATCGTGGCGGCGGCCAAAGCCGTGACCGATGCGGGCAAGATCGGTGAGATCAACGTGACCGGTCTGGGTCTGCCCTCGGAGATGGCGGCCTATGTCGAGAACGGCGCCTCGAAGAGCTTCGCGATCTGGAACCCGATCGATCTGGGCTATGCCGCGACCGAGATCGCCTACAACCTCGCCAAGGGGAATGCGAAGGCGGAACCCGGCGCGAAGATCCCGATGGGTCGTCTGGGTGAAGTGACGCTCGACGACAATACCGAGGGCGCGATGGCTGATCCCTTCGTCTACGACAAATCGAACATCGAGCAGTTCAAAGACATCTTCTGATCTTTGAGCCGCACGAGCGGCAGGCGCGGGGCCTCGCGCCTGCCCGACACACCCGGCCCTGCGTGGGCCCAATGATTTCAGGCTGATCATGACACAGACAGATCAGAGCCCGGGCGGAGCCCGCGTGCTCGACCTTGAAGGCATCGTGAAAACCTTTCCCGGCGTGAAGGCGCTCGATGGGGTGAACCTGTCGCTCCGGGCCGGTGAGGTTACGGCGCTGGTGGGCGAGAACGGCGCTGGCAAATCGACGATCGTGAAGATCCTGACCGGGATCTACCAGCCCGACGGGGGCGAGATCCTGCTCGATGGCGCGCCGACCCGCTTCCCCGACGCCGATGCTGCCGCGCGCGCCGGTGTCACCGCAATCCACCAGGAAACCGTGCTGTTCGAAGAGCTGACGGTCGCCGAGAACATCTTCATCGGTCACGCGCCGCGCGGACGTTTCGGGATGATCGACTGGGCCGCGATGCGCAAACGCGCCACCGAGATCCTGCGCTCGATCGGGGCCGATATCGACGCCGAGGTGAAGCTCGCCGATCTCGGCATCGCCTCGCGCCACCTTGTCGCCATCGCTCGCGCGCTCTCGGTCGATGCGCGCGTCGTGATCATGGACGAGCCGACCGCCGCGCTCTCGCATAAGGAGATCGAGGAGCTGTTCGAGCTGGTCGATATGCTGAAAGGCCAGGGCAAAGCGATCCTCTTCATCTCGCATAAGTTCGACGAAATCTTCCGTGTCGCCGACCGCTATACGGTGTTCCGCGACGGGCAATTCGTGGGCGAGGGAAAGATCACCGATGTGACCCACGACGATCTGGTGAAGATGATGGTCGGCCGCGCGGTCGATCAGGTCTTCCCCAAGCGCACGCCGTCCATCGGCGCGCCGGTCCTGACCGTCGCGGGCTACTCGCACCCGACCGAGTTCGAGGACATCAATTTCACCCTGCGACGCGGCGAAATCCTCGGCTTCTACGGGCTGGTCGGCGCGGGCCGGTCGGAATTCATGCAGTCGCTGATCGGGATCACCAAGCCGTCGAAAGGCGCGGTGCGCATCGACGACCACGTGCGGGTGATCCGCTCGCCCGCTGCCGCAATCGACGAAGGCATCGTCTATGTGCCCGAAGACCGTGGCAAGCAGGGCGCGATCACCGATTTGCCGATTTTCCAGAACGTCACGCTGCCCTCGCTGGGCAAGACGTCGCGGCACGGCTTCACCCGGATGGCCGAGGAATTCGCGCTCGCTCGGACTTATTGCGAGCGGCTCGATCTGCGCGCGGCCTCGCTGGATACGACCGTGGGGTCGCTCTCGGGCGGCAACCAGCAGAAGGTCGTCATCGCGAAATGGCTCGCGACGCAGCCGCGGGTGATCATCCTCGACGAGCCGACTAAGGGGATCGACATCGGCTCCAAGGCGGCGGTGCATGACTTCATGGCGGAACTCGCCGCGGAAGGGCTCGCCGTGATCATGGTCAGCTCGGAAATCCCCGAAATCCTCGGCATGTCCGACCGTGTCATCGTGATGCGCGAGGGCCGGATCGTGGCTGAGCTGGAAGGGGGCGAGTTGTCGCCGGAAGTACTGGTGCGCCACGCCGCCGGAATCGAAGAGCAGATGGAGGCGGCGCAATGAACATTCGCAACATCCCGCGCGAGGCAATCCTCGGGCTTGTCATCGTCGCGCTTTGCGGCGTGATCGCGGCGCGCTTCCCCGCCTTCGTGCGCCCCTCGAACCTGCTCAGCGTCGCGACCGACACCGCGCCGCTGATCATGCTGGCGCTCGGCCAGTTCGCGGTGATCCTGACCCGCTGCATCGACCTGTCGGTGGCGGCGAACCTCGCCCTGACGGGGATGATCTGCGCGCTTCTCAACATGGCGATGCCGGGCTTTCCGATGGTACTGATGCTGGCGCTCGCGCTGGTCATCGGCGCGTTCCTCGGGGCGGTCAACGGCGTGCTGGTCTGGAAAGTCGGTATCCCGCCGATCGTGGTCACGCTGGGCACGATGACGGTGTTTCGCGGCATCATCTTCCTGCTGTCTGGCGGGTCGTGGGTCAACGCCCATGAGATGAGCGACAGCTTCACCCAGTTCCCGCGCATCCCGTTCCTCGGGATCGAGTTGCTGGCGTGGATCGCCGTCATCGCTGTCGCGGGCGTCTATCTGTTGGTGACGCGCACGCCTTTGGGCCGCGCCTTCTATGCGGTGGGCGGCAACCCCCATGCGGCGGTCTATACCGGCATCGACGTGGGGAAGACGCAGTTCCTTGCCTTCGTTCTTTCGGGGGCGCTGGCGGGCATGACCGGCTATCTCTGGGTCGCGCGCTACGCGGTCGCCTATGTCGAGATCGCCAACGGGTTCGAGCTGGACGTGGTCGCCGCCTGTGTCATCGGTGGCGTGGCGATCGCGGGCGGTGCCGGCTCCGTGGGCGGCGTTGTCTTGGGCGCGCTGTTCCTCGGCGTGATCAAGAACGCGCTGCCGGTCGTGAACATCTCGCCCTTCTGGCAGCTCGCGATCTCGGGCGCCGCGATCATCATCGCGGTGGCGCTGAACGCGCGGTCGAACCGGCCCAAGGGGCGCATCATCCTCAAGAAAGCGGAGCATAGCCATGAGCCTGTCTGAGACCCATGCGGACATGACCGAGGCGAGCGGAACGCGGTCGATCCCAGACCGGTTGACTTCGCCGCTGCGCCGCAACCTGCTGGGCTGGGAGAGCCTGCTGCTGATCGTGGGCATCGCGATCTTCATCCTCAACTCTTTCGCCTCGCCCTACTTCCTGAGCGCGTGGAGCCTGTCAGACGCGACCTTCAACTTCACCGAGAAGGCGATGATCGCCTTCGCGATGGCGCTTTTGATCGTCGCCGGCGAGATCGACCTCTCGGTCGCGTCGATCATCGCGCTGGCCTCGACCGCGATGGGCGCTGCGGCCACTGCGGGGGCGGGGACGCCGGTTCTGGTGTTGATCGGTCTGGGAACGGGCTTGCTATGCGGCGCGTTCAACGGCGCACTCGTCACGCGGCTCGGGCTTCCTTCGATCGTGGTGACCATCGGGACGATGAGCCTGTTTCGCGGCATCTCTTATATCGTGCTGGGGGACGGCGCCTATCGCGGCTATCCCGCGACCTTCCAGTGGTTCGGGCAGGGCTATGTGTTCTGGGTGATCTCCTTCGAGTTCGCGCTCTTCGCAGTGCTGGCAGTCATCTTCGGCATCTTGCTTCACAAGACGAATTTCGGCCGCGCGGTCTATGCCGTGGGCAACAACCCGACGGCGGCGCTGTTCTCGGGTATCCGGGTCCCGCGGGTGAAGATGACGCTGTTTCTGTTGACCGGGCTGATGTCGGGCGTGGCCGCAATCTGCCTCACCGCGCGGCTGGGCTCGACCCGTCCGTCCATCGCCTTGGGCATGGAGCTTGAAGTGGTGACGATGGTCGTGCTGGGTGGCGTGTCGATCCTCGGCGGCGCAGGCTCGATCCCGGGCGTCGTGATCGCGGCCTTCGTGCTTGGGCTGGTGACCTTCGGGCTGGGCCTGCTGAACGTGCCGGGCATCGTGATGTCGATCTTCACCGGCGCCCTGCTGATCGGCGTCATCGCGCTGCCGCGTCTGGTCGCGCAATGGAGGAGATGATGGAGAAATTCGCCTTCCGGATGCAGCTGAACCCCGGCTGCCGCGAGGAATATATCCGTCGCCATGACGAGATCTGGCCCGAGCTGGTGGGCCTGCTGAAAGAGGCCGGGGTCGAGGATTACTCGATCCATCTCGATCCCGAAACGAATGCGCTGTTCGGTGTGCTCTGGCGCAGGGAAGATCACGGAATGGATGCCTTGCCGAACCATCCGGTGATGCAGAAATGGTGGGCCCATATGGCCGATATCATGGCGACGAACCCGGACAACTCGCCGGTTTCCGTCCCGCTCGAGACGGTGTTTCATCTGAAATGACCGGAACAGAGAAGACCGCGCCGCGCCATATCGCCGTGATCGATGTCGGCAAGACCAATGCGAAGCTCGCGCTGGTCGATGCCCGAAGCCTCGAAGAGATCGCCGTCGTCACGCGCCCGAACCGGGTGCTGCCGGGGCCGCCCTGGCCGCATTTCGATCTCGAGGGGCATTGGGCATTCTTTCTCGAACATCTCAGCGCTTTCCATGCCGAACACGGTGTCGACGCGATCTCGGTGACGACCCATGGCGCCTCGGCAGTGCTGCTGGATGACGAGCGCCAGCTTGCCGTGCCGATGCTGGATTACGAACACGATGGTCCGGAGGCCAGCGCCGCCGACTACGACCGCCTGCGCCCGGATTTCGCGCGCACCGGATCGCCGCGACTTCCCGTCGGGCTCAATCTCGGCGCGCAGCTCCATTGGCAATTCACGACATGGCCGGATCTGCACGACCGGGTGGCTCATATCGTCACCTATCCGCAATATTGGGGCCTTCTGCTGACCGCGAACCTCGCGACGGACGTGACGTCTTTGGGCTGCCATACGGACCTGTGGAGCCCTTGGGAGAGGCGCTTCTCCGAATTGCCGCAGCGCCTCGGGATCGCCGAGAAGATCGCACCGCCACAGCAGCCGGGCAGGGTGCTCGGCACGTTGCGCGCGGAGGTCTCTGAGAGAACCGGACTGTCACCTGCGACGCCCGTGATGGTGGGTATCCATGACTCCAACGCCTCGCTTCTGCCCTATCTGGGATCGGAGGAGCCGTTTTCCGTCATCTCGACCGGAACATGGGTGATCGCGATGGCGATCGGGGCTGCACGCAAGCCGCTTGATCCTGCGCGCGATACGCTGATCAACGTCAATGCGCTGGATGCGCCGGTGCCGTCCGCGCGCTTCATGGGGGGGCGTGAATACGAGCTGCTCCGGGAAGGCTCAAACGCGGCCCCAACTCCGCAAGCCTGTGCCAAGATCCTCGCGCAAGGGACGATGATCCTGCCCTCGGCAGTGCCCGGAACAGGGCCTTTCCCGGATCATCCGCTCGAATGGATCGGCGAGGCAAGAACGCCGAGCGAACGGATGGCCGCGATCGGCTTCTATCTCGCGATGATGACGGAAAGCTGCCTCGACCTGATCGGTGCGCTCGGTCCAGCGATCGTCGAGGGGCCGTTTGCATCGAACCCGGCCTATCTCGACATGCTCGCAGCCTTGCGGCCCGATGGCGTTCGGGTCGCGCAGTCGGCGACGGGAACATCCGTGGGGGCGGCCTTGCTTGCGCTGCCCACAAAAGCGCCTCCCGAAGCTCGCCCTCATCCACGCCCGGCCCAAGCCGATGCTTTGAAGGCGTATTTCGAGCGCTGGCGGGAAGCGATCTTGCAGGAGGCCTGATAAGCCGCTGCCAGGAGCCCATAACTGATGTCCTGAGCCGGCCCATAGCGGTCCTCGGGGCGGTGCGCCGCGAAAGTCTACGTTGCGTTAAACGGAGCCTCTAACTCAGACAACGGCTTAGCCGTTTGCGCGAGCGGTGCCTGCGGCTCGCATCGCGGTCAACAGGACCAGCGCTACGGCGGTGACCGAGACCGGAGCGCCAGCGAAGGCGAGGGCCGCCACCACAGCGGTCCCGGCCAAGAGCAGGTGCTGGCGCAGCAGACCTTCGCGGAACCTGTCCCGGATGAACCATAATCCGAACAGATTAAGTGCAACGGGACCTGCGACCCAGCCCGAAGCGGTGGATGCGTCGATCTCGGAATGATGGGTCACGACATCCATCACCGCGCCCAAGCCTGCCGCGACCAGCGCGCCGGCGGCGAAGACGATAACATGGCCGTAGCCCCAGACGATGGCGCGACGAAATTCCGACGTTTCCAAATGGTCTTCACTTTCAAGGAAATAGAGCCACCACAGCGCGAAGACGATTACCAGCCCCGAGACGGCGGCGAGGATCAGTGGCGCCTCGGCTTGGCCCTCATAGAGATGACCGAACATCAGCGAGATCGAGACCACGACTTCGCCCAGAACGATAATGTTCAACAGGCCGTAACGTTCGATAAGGTGGTGGCGATGCCAAGGCGTCTCGCGGGCGCGCTCGGCCCAGACCGGAACGGCCAGCTCCACCACAAAGATCGCGGCGAACACGGCAAGGAAGGCGGCGTGGTTGGGCGGCATCGCGAAATAAAGCGCGATCCAGAGCGCCTGAGCCACCGCGATGCCGATGGCATAGCGCAGCGCCGAGCGCCGATAGTCGGGGTTCGACCGCGCGGCCCGCAGCCACAGCGCGATCATGCCGATGCGCATGATGATCCAGCCGACCAGCGCATAGCTGAAATCAAGGGAGGTGGTGATGGACTCGACCCCGCCGGCAAAGACCGCGGCCCCGCTCATCACCACCATCGTCAGCAGAATGAACAGCGCATCGCCATTGTCGAAGGCTGAGGCAAACCATGTGAAGTTCATCCAGGCCCACCAAATCACCGCGAACAGGGCGATGAAGTTGAGCAGCATCTCCGGCCCGTGCCCTTCGGAAATCGCGTGGTGTAGCGTCACCGTGACCGAAGCAATGGCGACCACACTGACCAGATCGAAAAACAGTTCGAGCTGCGTGGCCGCGCGGTGGCCCTCGCGCGGATCGCGGGCGATGAGGGGGCGAATTCCTGTGGGCATCGGCGTCTCCTGTCCTTTTTGTCGTCAGGTTGGCACGGATCCCTCTGGTGCCAAAGAAAAACCCCGCCCGGGTTTCCGGGCGGGGTCGGTGACTGCGTTACGCTGCCAAATGCTCCTTGAAGAAAGGCGCGAGAACCGAGACTGCCTCGGCCACATATTGCTGACCATCATAGAGCATCATGTGGTTCGCTCCCTCGACGATGTGGAAGGCCTTGTCGCTGCTGGCGGCGCGCTCGAAGAGATCGTCGCTCATCCATTTGCTGCCTGCCTCGGAGCCAGCCACGATCTGCAGGGGCTGGGTCAGGAAGGTCTCCGCCATGTTGAAAGCATCATAGGTGATAAGCTGGGTCAGGCTGCGCGCTGTGCCCCAGCCTGGTGCGGTCGGACATTGCGCACGTTGCGTGTGGTAATATTCCCAGGCCTGACGCAGTTCCTCGTTCGGGGCGTCTTCCTCTTTCAGCGGCGCCATCGGCATTTGCGCGACCGGGTTGCCAGCTGCATCCGAGCTCCGCGCCGCCGAGCCGGCCTCAATGTAGGGCATCGCGGCCTCCGAGGACTGCTCGCCTTCCCAGCCGTTGCGCAGCATGGAGCCGATATTCACGGCGCTGACCGTGCCGACCGCCTTGATCCGGCGATCGTTGATCGCGGCATTGGCGGTGTAGCCAGCTCCGGCACAGACACCGGCAGCGCCGATCCGGTCCGTGTCGATGAAAGGCAGCGTGGTCAGGTGATCTATCACCGCACTCACATCCTCGGTGCGGATATAGGGGTTCTCGAGCTGGCGCAGCCCGCCGCCGCTCTCGCCCTGATAGGAGGCGTCATAGGCGATGGTGACGAAGCCCGCACAGGCGAGTTCCGCCGCATAGGTGCCCGCGGTCTGTTCCTTCACACCGCCGCCGGGATGGGTCACGACGATAGCGGGATACTTCCGGGTCTCGTCGAACCCTTCGGGCAGGTTGAGGATGGCCGACATCTCGATGTCGGGATTGTTGGAGTTCGCAAAGCTGATCTTGGTCATGTCTTAATCTCCTTGGGTTGGGCCATTTGCCCTTTCGATGGAGACAATATGCAGGCTGGCGCCCAAAGTGATTAGATGGCAAAATCTTAATGGACTTATAAATCAGGTGATGAATGCGGCGAGAGGATATCGCGGATATCTCTGCCTTCGTGATGGTGGCCGAGGCTGGCAGCTTTACCAAAGCCGCCCGACATTTGGGGATTACTCAATCCGCCCTGAGCCAGATCGTGCGACGGCTGGAGGAGCGGCTGGACGTGCGCCTGTTGGCCCGCACCACGCGCTCGGTCGCGCCCACTGCTGCCGGAGAGCGCCTCGTCGCGCGAATGGCACCGATGTTGCGGGACCTTGAAACGGGATTGACCGAGCTGATCGAGACCCGGGACCGGCCCGGCGGCCATATTCGTATCACCAGCGTCGAACATGCAGCGCGCGCGTATGTGCTCCCCGCTTTGGCGCGCCTGCTCTCTGACTATCCCGAGATCACGGTCGAAGTTATTGTCGATTACGGGCTGGTCGATGTGGTCGCCGACAGGTTCGACGCCGGCGTGAGGCTTGGCGCGCAGGTCGAGAAGGACATGATAGCGGTGCGCATCTCGCCCGACATCCCGATGGCCGTTGTCGCGACGCCCGCGCACATCTCATCGCATGGACGTCCCGAACGGCCCGAAAGCCTCGTCGAGCATCGCTGCATCTGTCTGCGCCTCCCGAGTTCCGAGACGCTCTATTCGTGGCGTTTCGTGGCGGCAGATCGCGAGACCCAAGTGCGCGTATCCGGCCCGGTTATCTCGAACACCGCAGAGCTGATGCACAAGGCTGCGCGCGAGGGGCTCGGCTTTGCCATGCTTCCCGCAGATATGGTTGCGGAAGATCTGCAAGCGGGCCGGCTGGAACAGGTGCTGAGCGATGTGACGGCGCCGTTGCCCGGGTATCACCTTTACTATCCCAATCGTCGCCACGCTTCGCCAGCTTTTCGTCTGCTCGTGGACGCACTACGGTATCGTGCGTAGGGATATGATCAGGGTCCAAGGTCTGTGTTCGATTGGCGCACCCGGCGCGGAAAATATCTAAGGACAGCCTGAGAAGAGGTAAGATTGGGATGCCAACGTCGGGTTGGTGCTGCGGTAGGGCTGGGTGGATCGGAGGAACCGCCATGCCTACCATGAACCTGCCTGCCATCCGCGCCAAACGCCAAGCCTGGAAAAAGGGCCGCCTCGTCGGCCAGAAACGTCCGCTCCTTCCAAAGCATGTCTGGGCAATTCGCGTTCGATTGGAGATCGCCGACAAGGTGCGCGACCTTGCACTCTTCAACCTCGCCATCGACAGCAAGCTCCGTGGATGTGATCTCGTGACATTGAAGGTCGCTGAAGTCTTCGCCGCTGGGCAGGTGAAAGAACGAGCTTCGATCATCCAGAGCAAGACACAGAAGCCGGTTCGGTTCGAAATCACTGTGGGAACCCGCAACTCGTTCGCGGATTGGCTCGACGACCCGATGATGATTGGGTCAGAGTATCTTTGGCCTGGGCGTTTCCTTGAGCGCCTTCACATCTCAACGCGGCAATACGCCCGCCTGGGTCGTGACTGGGTGACCTCCATCGGCCTCGAACCCAGCTCCTACGGCACGCACTCGATGCGCCGCACCAAGGTCGCGCAGATCTATCGGAAGACAGGAAACCTTCGCGCCGTTCAGCTCCTGCTTGGCCATACCAAGATGGACAGCACGGTCCGATATTTGGGGGTCGAATTGGAGGATGCGCTTGCGATCTCTGAGGCTGTTGAGATCTGATCCACCGGGCCGCCCTTCATGGACGGCCCTTTGCTGTCGTAGACCCTAGCCCCAACCAATGTCTGCTATTTCGAATCAAAAAAGGACGTTCGGTCCCCAGTCAATATCGCTCGGAAGCTGCCCTCCCGCGAAAGCTTCACGAGCTTGGGGCTGCACGATGTGCAGCCCCGCATCTGTCTTTCAGGAACACACAGTTCAAAACCGGCACCGAGGCAGCTCTGCAAAAAGCGGCGTAGCGCGAATGCAGACTGCTCACGAGCCTACTGACCGGGAAACCGTAGCGTCCGTCAGCAATCCTCAGCCGGCAGCATGGTCACGTCGGAGTAACGACCGTCCGAGGTCGTGATGCGTGCGCAGGCGCCAGTGGAGCGATTGAAATACCACGAGGTTAGCCCTTCGGAGCGAATGCGCTCATAGCCGAGCGCCATGATCCCGCCTTCGGCTTGACCCGCGCGAGCGCCCTCGAAAGAGGAGAGGTCGTATTCGCTACCGACCGCTGGGCGACCTTGCTCGGGCATGCTCGTGTCGCCGGTCTCCACGCAGGCGGCAAGCGGAAGGGCCGCGGCAAAGGTCCAGATCAGTTTCGTCTTCATGGTCGTCTCCTTCGACAGTTTGTGCGCCAGTTCAGATCTATGCGCGGTTGGAAAATCTTGGCTGCGGCCCCGCTATGAGGGAGGCGTGGCCGCAGGCGGCGCGTCAGTTCGCGTATTCGCTGAAGACTGTGACGCTGCCGTTCGCTTCAAGGCGGCAGGTGTATTTGCTCCCGCCCGCCATGAGCGTGAGGATCGGGCCGCCGCCGGTCTGGATGCGGTCGAGGATGGTGACCGAACCCGCGCTGGTGCCGGTCAGGGTCGCGGCCTGCGCGACGCAGGGACCGGTCATGGTGTCGAATTGAGTGTCGGTGCCGCTGAGCGCAGGGTCCGAGCCTCCGGTCTCGACGCAGCCTGCGAGCAGGGCCGAGGCCGCGAACAGGCCTGCGATGGTCACAGTGGTTTTCATCGTTCTTCTCCCTTCAAGTCGGTCACCGGTGAGTGCGGGCGTCTTTCGCAGGGCTCAGGTCTTGCGGACCATCTTCACGATCAGCAGCAGAAGCACCGCTCCGAGGAACATCACGATCAGCGAGCCGAGCGCGCTCGCGATCTGAATTCCGAACAGCCGGAGCAGGACGCTCGCGAGGATCGAGCCGCCGATCCCGATCAGAATGTCGAGCCCGATACCGGAACCGGTCCCCTTCACGAGCAGACTCGCAAGCCAGCCGACAAGCCCGCCGACGACGACGGCAATCAGGATGCCGATGATCAGCCCCATCCCGGCGCCGACCGCGTTCGCGGGGCCTTGTTGCGCAAAGGCGGGCGCTGCGAAAGCGGTGGCCATGAAGGCCATGAGTAGTTTCTGTTTCATCACTGGATCCCCACGATTGCTATGAAATCTTTCAGGCCGGGCGAACGGTTCTCGACCTCGATCAAGTTCGGCCCCGTCTCTCCCGGAGCATTCCGCCGATGTAGCCGCCCACGGCCCCGGCAAGAGCGGAGGACCACCAAGATGTGCCTCCGAAGCCTAGGGTGCGTGAAATGAACCACCCGATGATCAGGGCGATGCAGCCAATGATTGCGTATTTGACCGGTGTGCTGAGAGCGTTGAACAAGGCTGTCTCCACCTGTTGAGGCTTTCGGGGCAGGGGCCATACGCCGCCCCCGAAGGTCGGTGCCGATCAGAGGTAGCCTTCGCTGCCCATGAACATGGTTTGCGGGTTGCTTCCATCCGCGCCGACGAGACAGCGCCACGGAGCGCCGTTTGCGCCGACCCGCATGTAGATGGCGGTTGCGGCCTGCGACGTCTCTCCACCGACCACGGTCACGCCGCCCGTTGTCTGGGCCGCCAGGGCCGATCGGCAGGAGTCGATCGCGGCCTGGCTGACATCCGGAGACATGCTGGTGATGAAGGGCGGGCTGCCGGGCGCGACAGGCATTTGGGCTGCCGATCCGCCGGTGTCCTCGACGCAGGCCGAAAGCGCCGCGAGCGCACCGAGCCCGGCCATGATTCCGATCAGTCTGGGCATGTCTTCTTCCTTTCCGTTGAAGTCGAGAGGGCAGTTCGGATGTCAGTCGATCCCGAAGATAACCGTGTAGGATTGCGCGCCGTTGGCCGTGTTGTAGACGTCGATGATGTGGTCGCCCGACTGAAAGAGTTGGCCACGGTATTCCTGCGCTGCCGGCATTTCGTCGAGCAGGACGGACCCGTCCGGGTTGTAAATCACGTAGGTCATCCCGGGCCCGTTGGCGGCGAGCCGGAAATACAGGTTCTGCCCGTTGGCCGCGCCGAGGATATATCGCTGCGATCTCTGCGGAAGCAGCTGACCGGAGAGCTCCGCGCCGCTCGAACCGGGCGCAAACCGCACTCGGATGTCTGCCGACCCGCTGCCCGCCATTGCCCCGCCGCCATCATCGGCGGTTGCGCTGTTCTCTCCGCCACCCGGCCCGGGAAGGCGCAGGAAACGGGCTGCGACCCAACCCTGCACACCACCTTGCGAGTCCTGAACCTTGCACCATTGCCGACCGTCCGACATCGTGCAGCCGCCGACATTGCGAACGACTGTGCCGTTGGGCAGCTTGCCCAGCAGTCGGCCGCTGGGGCGCGGTGCGTTGCGGATATTGAGCGTGTCGCCCGGCGTGCGGAGCGTCACGACGAAGAAATCCTCTTCGGGAAGCATCCCGCCACTCTGACTGCCGCCCGAGGTCGAGCCGCCGCTGTCTTTCCCGGTGATCGAGACATTGATCGTGAAGCCGACCGTCTTGCCGGTATCCCGGTCATTGCCCATCAGGTAGACGCGGATCGCCCAGTCACGGGTTTCGGGCAGCACCACGCTCGCCGAACTGCCTTCATTCGAGCCAACGAACAGACCGTTATAGTCCATTCCCGCGGGCAGGATGTTGAAATAGGCGATCCCGTTGCCGTTCGTGCCCGTGACCCTGAGATCGACATTCATCCGCTGGCCGACAGTTCCGCGCAGCACGTAGTCGATATAGTCCCGACCGGTCACTGCGCCGTTGATGGCCACGCCCGACTGCCCGCGCGGGAAGCTGATCGGCACGCTTTCTTGGGCGGAGGCGGGGTTCGTGGCGAACGCGAGGGTAAGGACACAAAGCGCGGCGGTCGAGGCGGCGCGGAACGCATGCAGGAACGGGGCCGCTTGGAACATGACGTGTCTCCTCTCGGTTCGGACAGGCCGCGAGGCCTGGGAATGGACCACGCGCGCGCGCATAAAATCGCTCGTTCCCGATCGGGGTGAGCGACGTCCGGGCTAAAAATTTCTTTTCAGACCATGCTTTAGCAAATCAGATCACGCGGACGTGAGTTTGGGGAGGGCGAAAATATGCGTTTTGGGAGAATCTGTTGACCTAAGGGCAAGGTGGCGCCGTTTTCCGGGACGCGCCGACGCCTATAAGCAGTGAAGACGTGGTGGTTCGGGCCGCTCAGTGGCGACGGCGCAGCACTCTGCAAGCGATAACAAGCAGGGCGAGATTTACGCCGGGCGCGGCAACCGCCCAGAGGGCGGCCGCACTTTCCGGCACGGGAACGATCATGTTCCAAGGCAGGCCAAGCGGCATCAGAGAGACGCCAGAAAGTGGATCGCGCTCCTGTCCGAACCAGCCAAACGTGCCGATTGCGAGTAGCAATAGCGCCGCGATCCAGAGGAGCACGAAGAGGCCGATGAGGATCCGACAGAGCGTCATCTCGTTGGTTTCACCCTACACCTTCAGCAGTCTTCCGCAGGAAGCATCGTGATTTCTGAAAACTTCCCATCTGAAGTCGTGATCTTCGCGCAGGCACCGGTCGCCCGGTTGAACCAGTAGGCGGTGAGCCCCTCGGTGCGGATCGACTCGAAGCCGAGCGCCTCCAGCCCGCCGACCGCCTGACCCGCAGGCGCGCCGACGAAATCGGTCACATCGGTCGGGCTGCCGACGGACGGCATGCCGCTTTCCTGCGGCGCACCATCCATGGCGCCGCCACCGTCATCCGCGGTCGCCGGCTCTTCCGCAGGGGCACCGTCCATCGCACCGCCACCGTCGTCGGCCGTGGCGCTGTCTTCCGTGGACGTCGGAGCGCTGACCTGTTCCACGCTCGCACCGCTGCCGTCATTCGAGACGAGACAACGCCATTCGGCATCGTCGGCGCTTTTCAGCATGACAAGCGAATTCGCCTCGGAGAACTCGGTGCTCAAAACCGTGCCGCCCATCGCGCCATGCGCCGCGCGCACCGCGTCGATGCAGGCGTCGATTGCCTCCTGGCTGACTTCGGACGAGGTCGCCGCTTGCGTCGCGGCAGGCTCCTGCGCTGCGGCTTTCGGGGCCTCATCCATCGCGCCGCCGCCGTCATCGGCCGTCGCGGTATCTTCCTTTGCGGGCTCCGCGCTCTGCGTCGTTGAGGTAGTCGCCGAGCCGGTCTCCTCGGTCTTGTCTTCCTCTTCCTGACATGCCGAAAGCGCGAAGACGAGCATGGCGCTGAGAACGAGCTTGTTCATTTTGAGGACCTCTCTGAATGCGTTGCGCAAGGGGTGACGGAAGTGGCGTGGTGCCAAAAGCAAGAGGGTGGCCGCTCCCGCTAAGGTCTTGCGCCGTCGTCATTCTTGGCATTTGATCACGAAGCGGTGATCGGTGGGAGGGCGGAAATATGCGTTTTGGCGGGCCCGATGAGTTGCGCGGCGAGGGGGCCGATCATCCAAGCGCTGCGGCCGCCCCGGTCCCCGTCAGTATAACGACGCGCCGTCGATCAGATGGGCGCGCTGACCCGCATGGGTGACATGAAAGGTTCCGGGATTGTCGGTCGCAACGAAGCCGATCTTCTCGATCGTGAATTCGTCATTGGCGGGGAAGTCGAAGAAAGAGGTGATGTAGTTGAGCGCCCCGACAAACTGCCCGTCCTCCGTCAGAGGCTCCCAGATCGAGATATTCCCTTTCCCACTCGCATTCACTGCGAAGCTGAACAGAAGGGCCGCCCCGTCGAGAAAACCCGATTCCAGCAGGTGATCCCGAAGATGCGGCGCGCCGATGCGATTGGAGTAGGTTTCAAAAGACGTTCCCATGAGCTTGAAGGGATCCTGTCCGCGATCGATGAAGGCTTTCTTGCCGGAGGCCGAAATTTCGACGAGCCGCAGATTCTGATCGAGGAGTGACGCGGGGCGCAGGTCACACCGCACGATCGCGAGGCTTCTGTTGAAGGCTCGCCGCTCCTCATCGCGCTCCAGAAGTGATCGCAGACGCGCGAGCGTTGCGGGGCGCGGATTTTCCACTTGGCGCTCCCACCGGCTCACCGTGCCCTGATCGACCCCGAGCCTTTCGCCCAGTTCGATCTGGGTGATGCCCAAGCGGCGCCGAATGTCCCGGATCGCAGAACCTTCCAACTCAGCCTCTCCCGAAATCAAAGCTTACCCTACGTTACCCGGGGGCGTTGTATCTGGGAAGACAGGAACTTGCGTGATCGGCGCAGGGCGAGGTGCGCCGTGCGGCTCAGATGTCACGCACAACCTTAGCGAGAACTGTTCAGGCTAGACAAGCGACTGACCTTGGGTAAACTATTTGTGATCGAGCGGTTTTTCAGGATGTTTCCGTGGGTATTTTTCGAGTGAAACCAATCGCGCTGAGCCTCGCTCTGGCGCTGGCCGCGGCTCCTGTTTCGGCGCAAGGCACCCAATTCAACCTCACCGGGGTAACCGTTTACGATACGGCGGAAATCCTCGGATATGCCGCGCAGGTCGTCGTTCAACGCACCGGGACCGTTACGGCCGAGGACCTCGCTCAGACGCTCGAGATCATGTATCGCGAGGACGGGTATTTCCTCGCCGAAGTGTTCGTCGCAGATGATGGTCAGACGCTCGTGGTCGACGAGGGGCAGATCGGCGATGTGTCGATCGAAGGGGTGGACGAGCCGACCTATCGCCTGATCCGCAGCTATGTGGAGCCAATTGTCGGGCGGCGTGCCGTCACCCAGAAGGAATTCGAGCGCGCGATCATGCTCGTGGAGGATATCGAAGCGATCTCGGCCACGGCAGAGGTCGACTATCCGGAAGGCGCCTCCGCAGCACGGGTCCGCGTCATCACGACGCCGGAGGATCGGGCCTCGGGATATGTGAGCCTCGATCACCCCTCGCGCGATTTCGGCGAAAGCGCGATCCTGAGCGTCCATCAGGAATTCCTGAGCGCGCTGACCCCGGGCGACCGGTTGCGGTTCGAGCTGTCCGGCTCGTCCGAATTCGATGGCGGTGGCGACAGCGTCTGGGGCGCTCTCGCCTATCGCATGCCCCTTGGCGGGGGCGGTGGGTTCGGTGAGGTCTATCTGGGCTCGGTCACGGCACGCCGTGACGCGCGCGGCACGCTTCTGTCCACCGACATCGAGGGCAACACGGCTATGCTCGCCTTCGGCTATCCGGTCCTGCGCGACGTGGATACTTACGGCTATGCGCTTCTCGAGGCGAAGCGGGTCGAATCCAACGTGGATGTCTCGGGCACGAAATTCGACAGCGCGGTCGATGTCGTCGGGGCCTCCTGGATCTTCGGCAAAGCGCTTCCGGGCGGCGGGGCCTATGAATATGCGCTGAACCTTTCAATCGGCGAGCGCACATCGGATGCCGCGGGCTTCGATGACGGCGATAAGCATTTCTCGCACCTGCGCGTTGGATTGGGCTACCAGCACCCGGTCTCATGGTTCGGCCCAGAGAGCGCCGTGCGCGCCGAGTTCTGGGGGCAATATTCGCCCGATCGCCTGCCGAGCATCGAGGAATTCTATATCGGCGGACGCGAGGATGAACGCGGCTACCGGTTCGCAGAGGCGCAAGGGGACAGTGGCGTCTCCGCAACGATCGAAGTCGGTCGCGACCTGTTCCCGAGTGCGGGGCAGGTCCGGCGCGTTCGGCCTTTCGGCTTCCTCGATCTTGGCTATGTGAAGAACAACAGTCCCTCGGTGGACGAGCTGGGAGAGGAAACCTTTGCGTCCCTCGGTCTCGGGGTCGATGCCGAATTCCCGGCAGGGGTCTTCGTGCGAAGTTATGTGGCAGCGCCCTTGACCGATGGGCCGTCCACCGGTGCGGGCGATCCTGCCTTCTACCTTGGTCTGACGAAAAGCTGGTGATCTCATGCGTAAACCGTCTCTTGCTCTGACAGTCGTCCTGTTCACGCTTCCAGCGGTGTCTGCCTTCGGCGAAGGCAATCACTTCGGGTTCTGCAATGGTGTGGGAAACAAACACGGGGCGGCAGATTGCGGGCCGAGCGGGACCGGCACCGGCACGGGAACACCGGGGACAATCCCGACGACCACCCAGCTTCCGACGACGGGCACTCAACCAACCCTTCCCACCGTTCCCGCGATCATCAATGTCGTGCCCACGAAGCCGACAGTGACGACGGGGTATGGCCCGGTTCCGACCGTGCAGGGACAGCCGGGCGCGCCGATCGTCGGCACCGGTCAGTTGCCGATTGTGATCAAGCCAGTGCCGCAACCCGTCCTGACCGGTGTCGGCCCGGTGAACCCGGCTCAACCGTTGCAGACACCGTCCTTCACCGGCACGGGGCAGTTGCCGACTGTGATCAAGCCTGTGCCGCAAACTGTGCTGACGGGCGTCGGCCCGGTCAATCCGCCTCAGGCTTTGCAGACCCCGTCCTTCACCGGAACGGGCCAGTTGCCCTACGTCATCCAGCCGCTGCTGCCTACGACCGTCACCGGGGTCTCTCCGGTGCCGACCATTCAACCGATTGCGGCGCCGTCCTTCACCGGGCAGGGGCTGCCCATTATCATCGTGGTGCCGAACCCGCCCACGACCTTTGGCGGCTATGGCCGAGTGCCCGCGTCGATCATCGTGCAGGCGAACCCGGGGCAAACCTTCGGAGGCTATGGCCGGGTTCCGCAGCCCACGCCGCAGGCGGTCCCTCAACAGGTACCCTACGCGGTGCCGACCCCGATGCGACAATCCACGCCGGTGCTGGCGCCGAGCAAGGTCGCAACGCCGGTCGCCTCGCCGCAGATGGTGCCCGGCCAAGTGCTCACGGCCACGCCTCAGGCGGTGCCGATGATGGTGCCGCGCCCGAAGCCGCGACCGGTTGGCGTGATGATGACCAGTTCGACGGGCGGAAAGGTCACGCATGCCCCGTCGGTGCAACAGCCCGCCCTTGGCAAACAACACGTCACCCATACGGCCGGTCGCCAGGCGCCGCACGATCCGCCGCGCTTTGCGTCCGCTGACGGAGGCGGTTCGTGGAATTGCATCGCGAGCGGCCATGGCAAGCGAAAACGCTTTATCGACGGCGAGGTCGCGGTCAGCGGAGCGCTCCGCCATGTCGGCGCGGTCGATGTGCTCGGGCGCGATTTGCCCGCCTTGCACCCCGATCATTCCGACTGCCTCGTGTCCGTCAGGCGCCGCAAAGAGCGGTGATCGGACTCAGGCCCCGTGATCTCACGGTGCGCACCGCATTCCAGAAGCTTGCGCTGCGTTTCTCCGCCACCCTCTTTTGCTGCATGTCCGGAGCTATCGGGGAGCGAATGTATTGTCCAAAGAGTGAAGGGCGGCCGCCGTCTGTGCGCTCCGTCGAGTGCTTTGCGGAGCTTTCTTACAGCCCATGAATGCTTTCTTGGTTGATGTCGTGACGATCGTCCCGGTGCTTCCGGCGATTTGCGCACCACGCAGCAAAAAACCGCGTCGCAGCCAGAAGACCGAGATGTCGCTGAACAGCCTAAAGCTGCCATTCGTTTTCCGTGCAGCGAATGTCAGCTTTCCGTCCTTCCCTTCAGGTGCTGCGAACGGCCCAAAGTGGCCGTTAATAATTCCTGCGGCAGAAGACCGATTGCTGCACGGTGAAAATGTTACCCTGAAATTTTCGATCTGCCGCGAAGACTCTGTCTGGTCGTCGGTGCGGTCTCGTGCGACTGCCGCTCGGGACCGCCTGAGCCTCAGAAGCGGGTGCCCCAATACGGGTGAAGATCGTCGATCACCAGCGGATGGCGATGCGTGCGTTGGCCCTGAAGATGCGGATGATCAGGCGAAAGGTTGTCGTGGCTATGTTCCAGCGTGACCGGATCGCCGGAGGGCCAGACTCGCAGCGCCACGATCAGGCCGAACGTCGCCACCCCTGCGAGCCCGAGCAGCGCAGGGACCGCGCCGAACTCGGTCATCAGCCAGCCGGAGAGTGGATAGGTCATCAGCCAGCAGGCATGGCTCAGGGCAAATTGCGCGGCGAAGAGGGCCGGTCGATCCTCCGAATGCGAGGACCGTCGCAGCAAGCGACCCGACGGTGTCAGCACTGCCGAATAGCCCAGGCCCGTCGCCAGCCATGCCGCGAGCAGCAGAGGCCAGCTGAGCCCGATGGCCGAGATCGCTACGGCAAGGCCGAGGAGCGTGCCGATCATCACGGCTGCACCGGACAGCATCACCGGGCGATCCGGGACGCTCTCGAGCAGGCGCGGCAGGCCGAGCGCCGCCAGCATCGACCCCGCCCCAAAGGCGAACATCGTCCAGGCCAGATCGCTGTCCGAGAGGTTGAGCCCGCCGCGCACCAGCACGACCGAATTCACCAGCACCATCGCGCCTGCAGCCGCCGCGGCGAGGTTCACCGCCAGAAGTCCCCGCAGCCGGGGCGTCGCAAGGTAAATCCGGATGCCGCGCGTGGTCCGGTCGTAGATGCCGCGCCGGGTTGCGGCCTGCGGGTTCGGCAGTATCACCGACACCACCAGCAGGGCCGAGCCCGCAAACCCCGCGACCGTGCCGAGAAACAGGCTGTTATAGCTCATCACCGCAAGGAGCAGCCCGGCGAGAGTGGGGCTGACGATGTTTTCAAGGTCATAAGCCAGTCGGGACAGGGAAAGCGCGCGGGTGTAATGCTCTTCTTCCGGCAGCACATCCGGCAGCGTCGCCTGAAATGTCGGGGTGAAGGCGGCGGAGGCGGATTGCAGGAGGAAGATCAGCACATAGACTTGCCAGACCTCGGTTACGAAAGGCAGCGCCAGTGCTGCGCAGGCGCGGACGAGGTCGAGCGTGACCAGAAGCGCCCGTCGGTTCACCCTGTCGGCGAAGGCGCCTGCCACTGGCGCGATGCCGACATAGGCGATCATCTTGATCGTGAAGACCGTGCCCAGAACCATCCCCGCATTGTCCCCGGCCAGATCGTAGGCCAGCAGCCCGAGCGCCACCGTGGCGAGCCCGGTGCCGAGGAGCGCTACGATCTGCGCGGCGAAGAGATGGCGATAGGTTCTGTCTGCGAGGATAGCGAGCATGGGCTCATGAATAGCTTGAAATGGCCTTGCGGTCCAAGCGACCCATCTCGGTCTTAGGGTCGGGGGCCTGATCCAAGCGGTCATGAGACGGGGCCAGCTTGGCGCCCGGGAGATCGCGCCCGACGGCTCGCAACCGTTCGCCAAGTCTGATCTCCGAGCGCAGCCTGGTCATTCTTCGAGCGCTTTTCGGCGGGCCTGATATTCCTCGGGATCGATTTCTCCTTTCGCAAGGCGTTCCTTGAGAATGTCGAGGGCGGTGCTCTGGCTCCGGCCCGGTCCGCGCTCCATCAACCAGCGCACGGCAAGCACGGCAAGGACGATGAGCACGCCCCAGAACACGACCATCATGCCGACACCGAAGAAGCCGTAGCCTTCGCCCCACATCATGGGATGACCGTAATAACCCTCTGCGTAGCCGCCCGGCGCATCGGCGAAAGCGACCGCCGGGGCGAGGGGTGCGAGACATGCAGTGAAAAGAGAAAGTTTGGCCATAGTCGCCTTCACGCGTTTGTTTTAGCGTCGATACACCTTTGAAGAGTGCCGGACATTGAGCCAGATCAACGGCGCGCTCCGAAGGATGCCACAGCGCAGAAAAATCATTGCCTGAAGGCAAGTTGCCGGTAGGCCGCCTCGGCCATCGGCCAGAGCGCGGTGCCGCTCAAAGGTGCGGACAAGGCGAAGCCGTAGCCCCGATCAACCCAGATTAGACTCGCCACACCATCCGCCCCTTCGGTCAGGCGAAACGCGGTTTCTCCGGTGGACAGCGCCGTGACATAGAGCGTCAGCCGCGCCCCCGCTCGGGTTTCATACATAAGCTGCGCGGCGGGGCCTTGATCGGCGGGCAGCAGGCGCCCGCCCACGAGGCTGTAGCCCTGCGCCGAGAGGTCCGGGGCGACGAGTTTGCGGTCGAGCCGCTTCGTCAGCCAGGCCATCAGGTGGTCGCGCTCCCGTGCGGCGACTTCGACCGGATGGACGACCTCCACCGTATAGACCGCATGGGCGACCTGTGCCTCGCGGGCGAGCTCTCTCAGTGGGGCGGCCGGTGGGGCGCTCCCATCCTGACGCGCCAGCCCCCAACCGGCGCCAAGCCCTGCGGCGAAGAGCGCCAAAGCGGCTGCCATCCGTGTCCAGTCCGGTCGAGTCGGCGTGGCGAGGCGCAGCCGCGCAGGGACAGGCGCGGCGTGGATCGGGGAGAGGGCCGCGCGCAGGGCGTCGCGATCGGCGCGCATCGCGGAGAGCCGCTGCGCCAGCGCGGGATCCGCCGCGAGCTTCGCCTGCACCCGGTCACGGGCCTCGGGCGGGAGCCGATCGTCGAGATAGCCGTGCAGCTCCGCCTCGTTCAGCATGTTGGCCTCCGCATGGGGATCGGTCATTTGAGCCTCCGCAGGTGGGGACGGCGCGGGCGGTCGGGGCGGTCATGGCCGGTCATCTCGCGCAGCGACTCTCGTCCGCGGGCAAGACGTGACATCACCGTGCCCTTGGGCAGGCCGAGGATCCGGGCGACCGCGTCATAGCTGAAATCCTCGACACCGACCAAGAGTAATACTTCCTGCTGCTCGATCGGCAGGCGTGCCAAGGCCCCCAGCACATCGCCGAGAAACACGACCGTCTCGGCATCGACCGTCGTCCCGGCGAGATCGTCGGGATCGATGGCACCCGCCTCGGGGCGCCGCGCGCGATGACGATGCGCATCGTGGTAGAGGTTGCGCAAAATGCGAAACAGCCAAGCCCGCAGCTTGTCCTCCGAGCGCAGCAGGTGCCAGCGCGTCAGCGCCCGCGCGAGGCAGTCCTGCACCAGATCATCCGCCGCATCGCGCTCGCGGGTCAGCGCGAAGGCGAAGCGGCGCAGCGCGGGGATCTGCGCCTCGATCAGATGGCGGGTGCGGAGGGTCACACGGGCGGGCCTTGCTGGATCGGGCGGCCTCGATGGGACGCCGCCCGGAGATTGCGTCAGGGTTGGGCGACCTTCCAGGCGCCATTGGCGACGCCATCGCCGGTCACGTCGCCCGGCTTCATGTCGTTCTTCCAAGTATACAGCGGTTGGCCCTTATATGCCCATTGCTTCGTGCCGTCGTCGCGGGTGATCACGCTCCAGTCACCCATCGCCTGATCTTCGGCGGAGGCCATCAGGGGCGGCCAGTTCGTGGCGCAAGGACCGTTGCAGGCGGACATGCCCTCGCTGTCCTTGGCGAAAGTGTAGAGCGTCATGCCCGCGGAATTGACCAGCGTCGGCCCCTTGGCGGTGTCGGTGACACTGGCAGGATCGGCTTGCGCAATGCTCGCGGCCAGCAAAACGGCAGTGGTCAGCAGAAATCGTTTCATCTTCCTCTCCTCTCGGAATTGGGTCCTGTAGGGAAGAAGACGACCCCGGCGCGGGAATAATCCCGGCCGGGGCAAAAAATTTGAATCTTAAGGACGAGCCTCAGGCCAGACGGGCCTGCAGGCTGCGGCTCTGCCAGCGCAGGATACCTGCGACCGTGGCCCAGTAGACGATCCAGCCGCCCAGCGTCGCGGCGTCCGGCGCGGCGCGATAGCCGGTCAGCGCCGAGATCAGCCCGCCAACACGGCCGCCGTCATCGAGCACCGCGCTCATATCCCAGAGCGGCGCGCCGAAGGGCAGGATACCTGCCGAGACGAGGTCATCCACGCCGGTGGTGAAGAGCGCCGCTCCCAGAAGCAGCAGCATGACCTCGGACACACGGAAGAAGCCGCGCCACGGCATAAATCGCGCACCGGCTCGCAGCGCCGCATAGCTTGCCCCAGCGGCAGCCACGCCCACGGCGATCGAGGCGAGAACCCCTGCCATCTCGCTCTGCTTCGCCGCCGCGAGCGAGCCGTAGAGGAAGACCACCGTTTCCGAGCCTTCGCGCGCCACTGCCGCCATCGCGAGCACGAAGACCGCCCACCAGCTTTGGCGTATCGCGGCGGCTTTCAGCCCGGCCTCGAGGTCGCGTTTCAGCGTGCGGCCATGGCCGCGCATCCAGACCACCATCTGCACGATCAGCCCGGCCGCGACGAAGACCATCACCGTCATCAGGTCCTGCCGGACATCTGCCGACAGTAGCTTCGAGAAGCCCAACAGCGTCAGCGCAAAGGTCAGCGCCAGCGCGAGACCCGTCAGCACGCCCCCCCAAAGAAAGCGCGCCGCTCGACGTCCGGCGCCTTCATGCGCGAGCCAGCCCGCGAGAATGCCGATGACGAGAAGCGCCTCGACACTCTCGCGCCACAGGATGAAGATGATCTGTCCGTCCATGACATTCTCCTGCGGGTGGAAGATGGATTATTTGACGACGATTGTGCCCTTGGCGGTGTCGAGATCCTCGTGGAATTCCTCGACGAAGGGATAGTTGCCAGCAGGTAGCGCCGGAAGGTCGATTGTCTCGGTCTGGCCCGGCGCGATGATCTTCTCGATACGCAGGCGCTTGCTCTCGAATTCCGCTGCAGTCTTGCCGGTATTCGAGACGGTCAGCGTCACGGCGGTATCGGCGGCCAGGTCGATCATTTGCGGAGCGATGACCCCGTCTGTCAGGGTGATCGTGGGAACGGCCTCATCTGCCACGGCAAGGGCCGGCGCACAGGTCAGCACGATGAACGCGGGAATGATGCGTGAAATACGGGTCATGATGTTCCTGCTTGTCTGTTCGCCCGTCGAATAACCGACAAAAACACTTGGGTCAAATAATTCCCGATAAAAATGCTAAGCTGTTTCGTCCGCAAATAGGCGCTCGACGCTGAACGGGCCGTGTCTGACCTTCCTCACTTCCAAAGAGCCATGGCAAACCGCGGGTCGATGACCGGCGGGGCTTGAGCGAGATAATCTTCATCAATCGTAATGGCTTGCGTTGGTCCGATGCGCCGCCAGAGTATGGCCCGCCGAAGACCCTCTACAACCGATGGAAGCGCTGGAGGTGAGTGGCTGAACGCCACTGGTCCGAGAGAAGCCACGAACGGGGTATTTTCGCCCGGATGATGGAGGGGCTTGCTTCCGAGGCCGCCGACCGGAAGACAGTGATGATCGATGTGAGCAGGCGAACGCCATGCGTTCGAGTGAGCCTGCGCAAGTATCTCAAGGCGCTCCGCACGGCTTCGAGCCTGCGGTTGAAAAAGGGGGGCGTGGCAGGCTGATTGGGCGGAGTTCGAAGATCAGAAAACGATCCGGGGGATCGTTTTCCTGAGAACGGGTGGCATGAACACCAAGTTGCATGCCGTCACAGACGCGAACGGCCGCCCGATCAAGTTCTTCATGACAGCCGGCCAGGTCAGTGACTACACCGGTGCGGCGGCCCTGCTGAGCAGCCTGCCCGAGGCCGAATGGCTGTTGGCCGATCGGGGCTACGATGCCGACTGGTATCGTGAAGCCTTGCAGGACAAGGGCATTAAACCCTGCATCCCGGGCCGGAAGTCTCGAGGCAAGCCCATCAAATACGACAGGCGCCGCGTTACGACCCGCTACGACAGGTGCCCGAAGGTCTTTCTGTCCACCGTAGCCCTCGCCGCAACTGTCATCTTCTGGCTTTGAAAATTAACGAGTCTGGAGTCTACGGAGCAGTCGTTCATCTATGGCGCAGCGAAGGGCGGCTCTCCGCCCAGGCCACCGAGCGGGTAGCGACCGGCCCTAAGCTGACATCTTTTTTTGCGAGAACGCTGCGTGAGAACGGGGGAGCAATAGTCGGTCACGGTAGCGGCGGGATGCGCCTGCTGCGGGCGGCGTAGAAACCGTCCACTTTTGCCACTTTCTGGCGACCGGGAGCGTGCGAAGATTTTTCGCCGTGGACTTGTATCGCAAGGTTCGACTTGCCTGCGCCGAGGAAGTCGTCAAGCTTGCCACCGCAAGCCTGCCGGTTCGGTAATCGAGGAGGAGCCGATGTCGGAGACTATCGAAGAGGAAAGCGCCAAGCCCCGGCCCGCCGATGACGTGGCGCGCGAGGTCGATCTGCCGTGGTGCCAGCCCAAACCCGGCCACGAGGATGTCCGCGCCCCCGATCTGATCCGCGAGATCATGGCGCATCCGAATTACCTTCAGGCCGATGAGGATGTCGATTTTCTCAACCGCGACGAGATGCGCGGCCCGCGCCTGCAGCTCGATTACCAGAAGGCCGAGACGCTGCTGCGCGAACATGGCATCGCCCATTCGATCGTGGTCTTCGGCGGCACCCGCATCCCCGAACCGGAAGCCGCGCGCGAGAAGCTGGCCGATATGGAGGCCCGCAGCGCGGCCGATCCGAGCAATGACGATCTGACCCGCCGCGTCGAGATCGCCAGACGCGTCGTCGCGAAAAGCCGCTATTACGAGGTCGCCCGCGCTTTCGGCCAGATCGTCGGTGCGCGCGAGGGCACGCATGGCAACCGTCTGGTGATCGTCACCGGCGGCGGGCCGGGGATGATGGAGGCCGCCAATCGCGGCGCCCATGATGCGGGCGCGCGCACGGTGGGGCTCAATATCACGCTCCCGCATGAGCAATTCCCAAACCCCTATATCACGCCGGGCCTGTGCTTCCGCTTCCGCTATTTCGCCCTGCGCAAGCTGCATTTCCTGATGCGCGCGCGGGCGCTCGTGGTGTTTCCGGGCGGCTATGGCACGCTCGACGAGCTGTTCGAGACGCTCACGCTGATCCAGACCCGCAAGATCCGCCCGCTGCCGGTGATCCTTGTCGGGCGCGAGTATTGGAGCCGGGTCTTCGATCCGGATTTCCTTGTGGAGGAGGGGGTGATCGACCCCGAGGACCGCGACCTGTTCTGGTATGCCGAAACTGCCGAAGAGATCTGGGAGGATATCGGGCGTTGGTATGCGCAGTTCGGTCGCAATATCGACGAACCAATGGGAGGAGAGGATGAAGATTTCATTTCACGGTGCCGCGCATGAGGTGACGGGATCCTGCCATCTCGTCGAATGCGCGGGGCGCAAGATCCTGATCGATTGCGGCATGTTCCAGGGCCGCTCGGAACTGACCGAGGATAATGCCGCGAAATTCGGATTCGAGCCCTCCGAGATCGACATGGTGCTGCTGACCCATGCCCATCTCGATCACTGCGGGCGGCTGCCGCTTCTGGTCAAGCGTGGCTTCAAGGGCGAGATCATCACGACCTCGGCCACGCGCGATCTGGCGCGGCTGGTGATGCTCGACGCGGCCCATCTGCAAGAGGAAGAGGCGCGCCATCATCACCGCCATGGGCGGCGCGGCGGGTCGCGTGAGGCGCTTTACGACACGATGGATGCGCTCGACGCGGTCGATCGGTTCGGGCGCAACGCCACCTATCGCAAGACGCTCTCGCTGTTTGACGGGATCGAGGCGACCTTTTTCGACGCGGGCCATATCCTCGGCTCGGCTTCGATCCGGCTTGACCTGACCGAGCATGGCCGCACCCGAAAGGTCCTGTTCTCGGGCGATCTGGGCCCCGACAATCGGCCGCTCCTCAACGATGCCGACCCGCCCGAGGATGCAGATGTCGTGGTGATGGAAACCACCTATGGCGAGCGCGACCATCGCGGGCTCGAGGCCTCGATCGCGGAATTCCTCGCCGCGATCCGCGCGACCACGGGGCGGGGCGGCAATGTCATCATCCCGACCTTCGCACTGGAGCGTGCGCAGGAGCTGTTGTGGTTCCTGCGCGAGGGGATAGCCTCGGGCGAGATCGAGAAATCGCTGCGGGTGTTTCTCGACTCCCCGATGGCGATCTCCGCGACCCGGATCTTCGCGCGCCATGACGAGGCGCTGCGCCCGGAACTGGCCGAGATCATTCGCAAGGGGCGCGATCCGTTCCAGCTGCCCGAACTGCATTTCACCCGTGAGACGCAGGACTCGATCGCACTCAACGAGATCCGCTCGGGCGCGGTCATCATGGCGGGTTCGGGGATGTGCACGGGCGGGCGCGTGCGCCATCACCTGCGCCACCACCTCGCGCGGAGCGAGAGTGCAGTGATCTTCGTGGGCTATGCCGCCGAAGGGACGCTGGCGCGGATCATCGTGGACGGGGCGAAGCACGTGAAGCTTTTCGGCGAGGAGATCCCGGTGCGTGCGCAGATCCACACGATCAACGGCTTCTCCGCCCATGCCGATCAGAGCGACCTGAAACGCTGGCTGGCCCGCACCCGCCACCCGGAAAAGATCTTCCTCGTGCATGGCGAGAAAAAGTCGATGGAGGCATTTGCGAAAGGGCTAGACCCGGCGAAGGTCGTGATGCCCGAGCTGCATCAGAGCTTCGAGCTCTAGCCCCGCTTCACAGCCCCGGCAGGTCGATCGTGACGGCCGCGTGATCGCTTGCATGGGGGCGGTGGCGGCCGATGCCGGGCAGGTGCTCGCCTCGATAGCGGGCGGCCTCGGTGCCCAAGCCCTTGCGCAGGATACGCGGCACCGCATCGGGGTAGCGCGCGGCCAGCGCAGGCGAGGCGAGCAGCACATCGGGGCAATGGTAGCGCCCCGAATGCGGATCGTAATAGGTCCAGCGCTCGGGCCGGGGCATCCGCGCCATCAGATCCACGCTGAACCCGTGTTCAAGCGGCGCGGTCGCGCGGGGCAGGGGCAGCTCGGGGTCGTCGGGCTCGTTGAGATCGCCAAGGATCAGCCAGAGCGCTTCGGCCGGAACGTCGAAGTGCCGCTCGATCAGCGCCCGTGTCGCCAGCGCCTCAAGGCGCCGGGTGCGCCAGGCGGCGGCCTCGTCGGGGTAGGGCGATTTGAAATGCGTGATGAACATCGTCAGCGCGCCCACTTCGACCATCAGGCAATCGCGCCGGAAGACCGGCATCTCGGGATCGACGCCCTCGGGCAGTTCCAGCCCCAGATCGCCCGGCCTCAGCGCGGCATGGCTGCGCACCGCTCTCAGCGCGCGGCGCGACAGCACCGCCAAATCTAGCCCGCGCCCGTCATTGCCCGGCAGGCAGACCCGCTCGGGGTAAGGCCGTGTGCCGGTGGGCAGCAGGTAGCGCGCGTGAAAGTGCTCCAGCGTCGCGAGGTCGAACACCTCCTGCAGCGCGACCAGATCGGCGTCGATCCCGGCGAGCAGTTCCGCCGTCAGCCGCCGGTCGATCGGATCGAGGCGCGGGTCCTCGGGGTCGTCGCTGTCCCAAGCCCCATGCAGCCGCCCCAGCTCCCGGTTCGGCAGCAGGCGCATGTTTTGGGTGTTGAGGCTCGCGATCCGCATCTTGGCGTCAGCATCGCATGGGCAGGGCGGTTTGGAACAGCGCGAATGCGTCCTTTGATCCTCCCCCAATCAAGTGGTCCGCCGGTATGTTTAGGAAAACGGAGGATCAGAATGGCTACGAGGCGACACAAGCCGGAAGAGAGTGTCACGGTGTGAGGGGACCGCGGCCCCAGTGGGCCCGCGCAAGCCCCGATCACGCGGCAAGTTGAGGTGCTTGACCACGTCATAGCCAGAAGAACGAGATGTCGCCGAACAACAGCAAGCCGACATTCGGCAGAAGCGCAGCGAATGGCCGCTCCCCGCCCAAAAAACGCCTGACACATCCCCGTCATACCCAAAGTGGCAGAGCATCGATCGCCGGGCGCATCAGGTTGGGTGGGGGCGGCTTGTGGTAAGTCTTCTCGTGAATATCGCGCCCTTCATGGCCCACGATGTCGCGAATGATCTTATCGTCGATTGGCGCGTGTTCGAGCGCGTTCTGCGCGTAATGGCGTAAGCTGTGGAAAGATAGCGCCGTGCCGTCGGCGTCCAGCGTATCATCGATGATCTGTCTCATCCGGCGTCCGAGTTTCTTGCCGTGCTTCCCGCTCTTGGGCTCCCGAAGGTCTGGAAACAGTTCAGGGTGCCCGGGACGCTTCATCTTCGTCACATGGTCGAGAAACCCGAGCTCGATCAGGCGCGCATGGATCGGCACGATACGACAAGAGGAGAGCGTCTTGACCCGGCGCTACTCGGTTTCACGGATCGAAATGCAAGGGATGTCGTCGACCTCGATGATGTCCCCGGGCGACAAGCCTGCAATCTCTTCGCGTCGCGCTCCCGTCACCGCGCCGATCAGCGGGCACCAATAGATGCCGTTGCGATAATGCGCCTGCGGCTCTCACTGGCAAGGTCGCGGCGATAAAGGTCGATCGTCGAGCTCAAAAGTTCAGAAGCACCTTCGGGCGCGTCCGCATTCACTCCCGACCGTGCCAGATGTGCCCAAGCGTCCCGCGCGGCCTCGTCGTGGCGCACATCATCAAGCGGATCGAGGGAGTCGAACCGGCGCAGCAATTGCAGCTTTTCGATCTTCGCCCGCTCGCGCTTGATTACATCCGCCAGCCAGACGCGCGCCTCTTGAGGGGAAATCTCGGTCCTGATGATGCCGTCCATAAATGTGCCGCTCTCCGCACTATTCTTGCGTGCTAAGATAGTCGCCACACGGCGATCCGTCGTCCCCAAGGAGAGCTTCAGGTCAACGAATTTTGTGGAAAACACCCGGATTCGACGGCGCCATTGATAGGCAGCGCCGCGACGGGAGAGGTGGGGGTGGCCGTGCATGGTCTTGCGTCGCCCTTGTTTCGGACGGGTCCACGCAAACTCGAGTGATGGAACACCCGTATGCCACACCTACGAAGCCATAAAAGGCTTTTTGTAGCTAAATCAACACCCTGGAGGGGAAGATGGCTCCGGCGGTAGGGATCGAACCTACGACCAATTGATTAACAGTCAACTGCTCTACCGCTGAGCTACGCCGGAACATGTGAGGGTGTATATGAATCTCGAATTGGGATGTCCAGAGGGTTCTGGTGAAAAATTTCAGGCTTTCGTCACGTCAGCGAAAATAGCGCCTCTGGGCGCAGGTCGGGCGCGGCGATGACTTGGTTTTGCACTGACATTTCAACGAGATGCGCGAAGACATTGCGTTCGGCCGCGGGCAAGAGGGCGGCGGGGACGTCGGTGTAGATCGCGCGGGTGAGGCCCTGCGGGGTGGCGGGGCGCTCGGTGAGGGCGCTTCGGATCTGCTCGGTGCGGGCGTCGCGATGCGCGCGCTGACTCGCGATCAGGGTCTCGGGATCGGTCACCGGGTCGCCGTGGCCGGGATAGAGGATGCGCGGGCTCTGCGCCTCGATCCGCGCGAGCGAGCGGTAATAGTCGCCCAGATCGCCGTCGGGCGGCGAGATCAGCGTCGAGGACCAGCCCATCACGACGTCGCCGGTCAGAAGGGCATCGCCCATCGCGAAGCTCAGATGGTTGCAGAAATGGCCGGGCGTGTGCAGCGCGGTGAGCGACCAGTCGCCATGGCTCAGCGTCTCGCCATCCTCGAGCAAAATGTCGGGGTCGAACGCGTGATCGACGCCCTCGCCGCCGCCCGCATGGCCGCGCGCCGCAAGTTCCGCCATCACCGGTGCGCGCCCGGCTTCGGGCGGGCCGAAGGCGAGGATGGGCGCGCCCGTGGCCTCGGCCAGCAGTCGTGCGCCGGGGGAGTGGTCGAGATGGGCATGGGTGACGAGGATATGGCTGACACGTTCACCCGGCGCGAGCGCGTCGAGCAGCGCCTGCAGATGGGCAGGATCGGCGGGGCCGGGATCGACCACCGCGACCTCTCCGGTGCCGATGACATAGGTGCAGGTGCCGGTATAAGTCATGGGGGACGGGTTCGGAGCCACGATCCGACGCAAGCCGGGCTGCAATTCTTCCATCTTTCCCTCCATCGCGGCCATCGTTAGGGTTCTGGCATGAAATTTCGCTGGCTGAAACAGATGATGCCGCGCGGGCTCTATGGGCGGGCCGCGCTGATCCTGATTCTGCCGGTGGTGACGATCCAGCTCGTGGTCTCGGTCGTCTTCATTCAGCGCCATTTCGAGCGTGTCACGCAGCAGATGACTGAAGGCATGGTGCGCGAGATCGCTCTGCTCGATCAGGTCGCGACCAATGCGCCGACAGCAGAGGTTGCGCGCGAACGGCTCGACGTGCTCGACAAGACGCTGAACTTCGCCTCGCAATTCCCGGCGCCCACGAATCTCGCGTCGCAGCGGGGCGATACGCGCAGTTTCTTCGATCTGACAGGGATCGTGGTGATCTCGACGCTCCGGGCCAACCTGTCGCAGATCCGCTCCATCGATCTCGACAACACCACCAACTCCGTGCGCGTAGTGCAGGAGACGCCGAACGGGCCGCTGGCGGTCAGCTTCGCGCGCAGCCGGGTTTCGGCGTCGAATCCGCACCAATTGCTTGTTTTGATGGTCTTTGTTTCCATTCTAATGACGCTGATCGCCTATATCTTCCTGCGCAATCAGCTGCGTCCGATCCGCAGGCTGAGCCATGCGGCGGAGGAATTCGGCAAGGGGCGCAACCTGAATTACCGCGTCTCGGGGGCGACGGAGGTGCGCGCCGCGGGCCGCGCCTTCCTCGACATGCGCAACCGGATCGAGCGTCAGATCGAACAGCGCACGCTGATGCTGTCCGGTGTCAGCCACGATCTGCGCACGCCGCTGACGCGTCTGCGGCTCGGGCTGTCGATGATGGAGGAGAACGACGAGGTCCGCGCGATGGAACGTGACGTCGACGAGATGGGGCGCCTTGTCGATGCGTTTCTCGAGTTCTCGCGCGACGGTGCGTCGCATGGCGAGCCGGAGACGCTGCCGATCTGCGGCTTCGTTGCAGGCGTGGTGGAGGACATGCGCCGAATGGGGCGCGATGTGACGCTGGTCGATTGCGACAGCGAGGAGGACGCGACCTTCCGCCCCGATGCGCTCAAACGCGCCTTGGCGAATCTGATCGGCAACGCGGTCCGTTACGGTACGCGCGCGGAGATCACCGTCTCTATCGCGCGCACGGGGTGGCGAATCGCGGTGCATGATGACGGGCCGGGCATCCCGCCCGAACGCCGCGAGGAGGCGATCCGGCCATTTACCCGGCTCGACCCGGCGCGCAATCAGGATCGCGGGCAGGGCGTCGGACTGGGTCTTTCGATCACCGCCGACATCCTGCGTCGCCACGGTGGATCGCTGAAACTCGGGCGATCCGAACGGCTTGGCGGCTTGATGGCCGAGATGATCCTGCCGCGCTGAGCGGCTACACGTTCGATCACGCGCGCGCACGAACCGCTCACGGCAACGAGATCGCCTCTTGCGGCCTGTCCCGGGGCCACGCATTGTGACGGGTGAGTGACATGCCCTAGTTGAATGGATGCTTCACGGCTCCTAGATATTGGGTTGAACAGGGGAGGGGCGTGGTCGCCGAAAACGGGGCCGGACCCTCCTGCCAAGAGAGGAACGCCGATGACCGAATTTAGCTCTGTCACCCATCCGGTCCTGCCGCTGCGCGACATCGTGGTTTTCCCCCACATGATCGTGCCGCTCTTCGTCGGGCGCGAGAAATCCGTGCGCGCACTGGAAGAGGTGATGGCGGAGGATCGTCAGATCTTGCTCGCAAGCCAGGTCGATCCGTCGCAAGACGACCCCGATACGGACGGGATTTTCCGCGTTGGCGTGCTCGCCAACGTGCTGCAACTGCTGAAACTGCCCGATGGCACCGTGAAGGTGCTGGTCGAGGGCAAGAGCCGCGTGCGCATCACCGATTTCGTCGAGAATGAGGACTATTTCGAAGCGAATGCCGAACCGCTGATCGAGACCGAAGGCGACGTGGAGACGATCCGCGCGCTGCTGCGCTCGGTCGCAGAGGAATTCGAGCGCTACGCGAAGATCAAGAAGAACATCCCCGAAGAGGCGCTCTCGGCCGTGGCCGATGCGACCGAAGCGGACAAGCTGGCCGATCTCGTTTCGGGCCATCTGGGGCTGGAAGTGGCCCAGAAGCAGGAGCTTCTGGAAACGCTCGACGTCTCCGAACGGCTGGAGCGGGTCTACGGGCTCATGCAGGGTGAGGTCTCGGTTCTCCAGGTGGAGAAGAAGATCAAATCCCGCGTGAAAACGCAGATGGAGAAAACCCAGCGCGAGTACTACCTGAATGAGCAGATGAAGGCCATTCAGAAGGAACTCGGCGATGGCGAAGACGGCCAGAACGAGATCCTCGAGCTCGAAGAGCGCATCGAGAACACCAAGCTCTCGAAAGAGGCCAAGGAAAAGGCCGAGGCCGAGCTGAAGAAGCTCAAGTCGATGTCGCCGATGTCGGCCGAAGCCACCGTCGTGCGCAACTATCTCGACTGGATGCTGTCGATCCCGTGGGGCACCAAATCCCGCGTGAAGAAAGACCTCAGCAAGGCCGAGGCCGTGCTCGATGCCGATCACTACGGTCTCGAGAAGGTCAAGGAACGCATCGTCGAATATCTCGCGGTGCAGGCGCGCTCGGCCAAGCTCAAAGGCCCGATCATGTGCCTCGTGGGTCCGCCTGGTGTGGGTAAGACCTCGCTCGGCCGATCTGTCGCAAAGGCAACGGGGCGCGAATTCATCCGCATCTCGCTTGGCGGCGTGCGTGACGAATCCGAGATCCGCGGCCACCGTCGGACCTATATCGGCTCGATGCCCGGCAAGATCATTCAGGCGCTGAAGAAGGCGAAAACCACGAACCCGCTCATCCTGCTCGACGAGATCGACAAGATGGGGCAGGACTTCCGTGGCGACCCTGCTTCGGCCATGCTTGAAGTGCTCGATCCCGAACAGAACGCGACCTTCGTGGATCACTATCTCGAAGTGGAATACGACCTGTCGAACGTGATGTTCCTGACGACGGCGAACTCCTACAACATGCCGGGCCCGCTTCTGGACCGGATGGAGATCATTCCGCTCGCAGGCTACACCGAGGACGAGAAGGCCGAGATCGCCAAGCAGCACCTGATCCCGAAGCAGATCAAGGGTCACGGGCTCAAGAAGAACGAGTTCGAACTGACCGATGGCGCGCTGACCGACGTGATCCGCTACTACACCCGCGAAGCGGGCGTGCGGAATCTCGAACGCGATATCGCGAAGCTCGCCCGGAAAGCGGTGACCGAGATCATCAAGTCGAAGGGTGCGACCAAGCACATCACCGTCGATGAGGCGAAGGTGGGCGATTACTTGGGCGTCAAGAAGTTCCGCTACGGTCTGGCCGAGAAAGAAGATCAGGTGGGCGTCGTGACCGGCCTTGCCTGGACCTCCGTGGGCGGCGACCTGCTGCAGATCGAAGCGCTTCGCCTGCCGGGCAAAGGTCGGATGAAGACCACCGGCAAGCTGGGCGACGTGATGAAGGAATCGATCGACGCAGCGTCCAGCTACGTCCGCTCGGTCGCGCCGCAATTCGGCATCAAGCCGCCGCGCTTCGAGAAGTGGGACATCCACGTCCACGTCCCGGACGGGGCGACGCCGAAAGACGGGCCCTCTGCGGGTCTGGCGATGGTGACCTCCATCGTATCGGTGCTGACCGGGATCCCGGTGCGCAAGGATATCGCCATGACCGGCGAGGTCTCCCTGCGCGGGAACGCGATGCCGATCGGCGGCCTGAAAGAGAAACTGCTCGCGGCGCTTCGCGGCGGGATCACGACCGTCTTCATCCCCGAGGAGAATGAAAAAGACCTCGCGGATATCCCGGACAACGTGAAGGAGGGGCTGGAGATCGTGCCGGTCACCCACGTTCGCGAAGTCCTCGCCCGCGCGCTGGTTCGCCAGCCCGAGCCGGTCGATTGGGACGAAGAGGCCGAAGAGGCAGCCGCCGCTGCCGCTGCCGCGGCCAAATCGGACGGGCAGGGCGCAACCGCGCACTGATCGTCTTGAGATCGAAAACGAGAACGCCCGTCGCACATCGCGGCGGGCGTTTTTGCATCTGAAGGCATTTGCACGTAACCTCCTTTTATTACGGTTAAAAAGGAGCCGCCATGGCCAAGAGCCAGAAACCGAAATCGACCCGCAAGCCGCCCGTCGCGACTCCCGAGGCTCCGCCGGCCTCCGCCGCGACGCTCACGCCCGCCACGCCCGACCCGGCGCCTGAGCCGAGCGAAGCGAAGGCGCTCGTGCGCAAGAGAAGCTTCGTGGATCGGGTGATGGTCGAGGCTGGCGTGAAGCGCGGCGAGGCGAAGGCCATGTCGGAAGCGGTCCTCAAGGTTCTGGGCGAGGCGCTCTCGGAAGGCGAAGAACTCAGCATCCCGCCGCTCGGCAAGCTGAAGATCAACCGCCAGTTCGAAAAGAACGGCGATGAGATCCTCGTGGTCAAACTGCGCCGCCCCTCGGGCATGCTCGAAGCGGTCGCGGCAGAGGCCAGCCCGGCGGAAAACGACCCCGCGCAGGACGCTGGAGATTTCGACGAAAACCCTCTTGCGGAGCCAGAGGAGGGGCGCTAAAAGCCCGCCACGGAGGGCGATTAGCTCAGTGGTAGAGCGCATCGTTCACATCGATGATGTCGGGGGTTCAAATCCCTCATCGCCCACCATCTTCCTACGAAGGCGCGTCTTGAACAGACGCGCCTTTGTCGTTTTCCGGTTGGTTTTCTGCGCCCAGCGGCGTCAGATTATGAGCCAGACAGCACGCCAGAGATGCGGAGGATGCGATGACCGAGACCACGCCGATGTCCGACGCCGGGCCCGATGAGGGGCTGCGCGTCTCCGATTGCCCGGACTGGCTCTATCTGCTGCGCGAATTCGACACGCTCTATCGGCACGGCTCGGCAGGCGGCAGCCGCCTGATCCGCAGCCATCGCAAACGGGTGCGCGACACGCTTTCGCAGATCATCGACACCAATCCCCCGGTGACGCCGCGCCAGCCGCAACCCAAGCCGGTGACGGCGCATCTGTCGCGGGCGCTCGATCTCGGTGAGCGCGGCGCGGTCGCGGGGATGGCCCGCGCGCTCTCGCGCGTGACGGGACAGCTGACATGGGAATACGGCTACGAGAAAGTGCCGAAGGCGCTGGCGCGCAAATATGCCTATTGCGAGGTGCTGGGCCCGCGCGGGCCGGTGGCCTCGGATCGGCTGGTGCTGGGATTCGTTCTGTTTGCGCCGCGCACGACGTATCCGCAGCACAGCCATAAGGAGATCGAGGAGAGCTATATCTCGGTCGCGGGCCCCTGGTCGGAGAATGACACTGCCGTGCATGCGCCGGGCTCGCTGATCCTGAACCGTCCCGATCACGAACACCGCATCACCACCGCCGATCTCGATCCCTGCCTGCTGGCCTATGCATGGGTCGGGCCGGAGGCGCGGTTGACTGCGCCGGGGATGAAACTCTCCTCGACCCGAAAGGTGCGGATGCGCGAAGGCATCTGAGGTCTTGATCCCCGGGCAAGGCGAGGCTAGAGGAAAGGCCGGGGGCGGTTAGCTCAGTTGGTAGAGCGTCTCGTTTACACCGAGAATGTCGGGGGTTCGAGCCCCTCACCGCCCACCATTCCCTCCGAAGGTTAAGCGAATTCAAGGCCTTGCATGGGTTTGCGCGCCCGCGCTCAGATTCTGTTCGCCCCTGGGGCTATGATCCGCACGCTGCGATGCTACCTTTCCCTCAACCACAGGAAAGGAGCGCCCCGATGAGCTGGAACCCCGCCCTCGACCCCGAAATTCCGATCGGCGATGCCGTTGACGCTATTGAGACCGTCATTGCGCCGCGCGCGCGTGACCTCGGCGGCTTCGAAGTGCGCCGCGCGCTCCCTTCGGCCGCGCGACAGATGATCGGCCCGTTCATCTTCTTCGACCAGATTGGCCCGGTGGAGTTCCTCTCGGGCCAACGCGGCATCGACATCCGCCCGCATCCGCATATCGGCCTCGCGACCGTGACCTACCTTTTGCAGGGCCGCCTGCATCACCGCGATTCGCTGGGCACCGATCAATGGATCACGCCGGGCGCTGTAAACTGGATGAATGCGGGCTACGGCATCACCCATTCCGAGCGCACCGACGGCAAGGTCCGCGACACCGGCCAGCATCTCGCGGGCATCCAGACCTGGGTCGCGCTGCCAGAAGATCAGGAAGAGGGGCAGGCGGCGTTCAAACATGTGGGCGCCGAGGCGCTTCCCGAACTGCAGGCCGAGGGCAAGACCGTGCGGCTGGTGCTGGGCGATGCCTGGGGCGCGCATGCACCGATCGAGCTGCCCTCCGAGATGTTCTACGCCGATGCGAATCTCGATCCGGGCGCGCAGATCCCGCTGCCCGACAATCACGAAGATCGCGGCGTTTACGTGCTGCAAGGCTCCGTCACCGTGGCGGGCGAGACCTATGAGGAAGGCCGGATGCTCGTTTTCCGCCCCGGCGACCGGGTGTCGCTCAAGGCGGGCGGGCAGGGCGCGCGGCTCATCGTGCTGGGCGGCGCCACCATGGGCGGTCCGCGCTACATCTGGTGGAATTTCGTGGCCTCCTCGCGCGACAAGATCGACGCCGCGAAAGAGGCATGGCGCGCGGGCGACTGGGCGCATGGCCGTTTCCAGCTGCCCCCCGCCGACGATGCGGAGTTCATTCCTGCGCCGAAGCGGTGAGTTCGGAGTAGGGAGGGGGCTCTGCCCCCGACCTTCGGTTTCCCCCGGGATATTTCTGCCAAGAGGAAGCAGAAAGCGCATCTCATCGGGGCGCGTGCGGGCGCGATAAATAAGGGTCGCGGGCGCGCGCTGAGGAGCCGCGAATTGCTTGCCCGAACGGCAGGTGAAAATTCGTCGGATTTTTGCTCTCAGGCCGCTTGACGGGGGCAGGTCGCCCGCGTAATACCCTCCCCACGCTCGGACGGCGATCCGGGCAGATGATGCGAGCGGTTGTAGCTCAGTTGGTTAGAGTACCGGCCTGTCACGCCGGGGGTCGCGGGTTCGAGCCCCGTCAACCGCGCCATCATCCGGATCGCCCCGAGCGCAGATGCGCGGTTGTAGCTCAGTTGGTTAGAGTACCGGCCTGTCACGCCGGGGGTCGCGGGTTCGAGCCCCGTCAACCGCGCCACTTTCCCCCATTTTACGGTAAAGTTGCGTTTGTGAAACGCGCATCTGTCGCTTATATCCGGGCGAAGTTTCGGGAGGAGCGCATGCGCTGGATCAAACAGGTTTTCGACCACATCACCCTGCTGCAGGCGGTGCTTTTCGCAGCACTGCTCGGTCTCGCACCATTCACCCCAGAGCCACATATCTGGGAAAAGCTGAAGATGTTGGTGGCGGGCACGCTGGTGCGTCCGATCGACTGGTTCGATCTGGTGATGCACGGGCTGCCGTGGATCGTGCTGGCGGTGAAGCTGGCGCAATGGGTGAAGACGGGACAGACCGGGAAATCCGGTAGAGGTGCGCAATGAAAGACGACATGGACGCCAAGGGGCTGATCGAGACGATGGGCGCGGCCGCGCGTGCGGCGAGCGCGGAGCTGGCCTTCGCCAGCGCCGAGGTGAAGCAAAAGGCGCTGGAAGCGGCCGCCGATGCGGTGCTCGCGCGCAAAGGCGATATTATCACCGCCAATGGCGAGGATATGGCCTACGGCGCCGAGAAGGGGCTCAGCCCCGCGATGATGGACCGGCTGATGCTGGACGACGCGCGGATCGAGGCGATCGCCAAGGGCCTGCGGGCGGTGGCGGCTCAGCGCGATCCGGTGGGCGACACGATCGCGGAATGGGACATGCCCTCGGGGCTGCATATCAAGCGCGTGCGCACGCCGCTTGGCGTGATCGGGGTGATCTATGAATCGCGGCCCAACGTGACCGCGGATGCAGGCGCGCTGTGCCTGAAGTCGGGCAATGCGGTGATCCTGCGCGGCGGCTCGGAGAGCTTCCATTCCAGCCGCGCGATTCATGCCTGCCTGCTCGAAGGTCTGCGCGCCGCGGGCCTGCCCGAAGCGGCAGTCCAGCTTGTGCCCACCCGCGACCGCGCCGCCGTGGCCGAGATGCTGCGCGCGACCGAATTCATCGACGTGATCGTGCCGCGCGGGGGCAAGGGGCTCGTCGGGCTGGTGCAGGCCGAGGCGCGCGTGCCGGTCTTCGCCCATCTCGAGGGCATCTGCCATATCTATGCCGACGGCGCTGCCGATCTGGAACAGGCGCGGGCCGTGGTGGTGAACGCCAAGACCCGGCGCACCGGGATTTGCGGTGCGATGGAATGTCTTCTGATCGACCGGGCCTTCTGGGAGAAACATGGCGGCGTGCTGATCGAGGACCTGCTCAAGGCGGGCGTCGAGGTGCGCGTGACCGGCGATCTGCTGCAAATCGAGGGCGTCACCGAGGCGAGCGCGGAAGATTTCGGGCGCGAATTCCTCGATATGATCTGCGCGGCGAAGATCGTCGATGGCGTGGATGGCGCGATCGAACATATCCGCCGCTATGGCAGCCAGCATACGGAATCGATCCTGACCGAAAATGACGCCGCTGCCGACCGCTTCTTCGAGCGGCTCGACAGCGCGATCCTGATGCGCAACGCCTCGACCCAGTTCGCCGATGGCGGCGAGTTCGGGATGGGCGCAGAGATCGGGATCGCGACCGGCAAGATGCATGCGCGCGGGCCGGTGGGTGCCGAGCAACTGACATCGTTCAAATATCTGGTGACGGGGCATGGCACGGTGCGCCCTTAAGGCGCACCGAACACCCCGGAGACCTCAGAACGCGATCGTGCCGCCGTCGGCGTCGACCGACCAGTCGAGCCTGCGGCCCTGCCGCGATGCCTCGCGCGGTAGAATCGCGAATTGCACCCGCGCGGGCGTCAGTTCCATCCGGGCCCCATCGAGCACGGCGAAAACCTCCCGGTTAGGCCGCGCTTTCTCGGACCGCGCGGTAATCATCCAGCCATCGCCGCAGGGCAACGCGCGCAGCGTGCCGCCGAAGGGCAGCGCGGTCTCCAGGCAGAGCATCGCGAGAAACGCCAGCTTCACCTCGGCGCGCGGTGCATCGCCCGGCACTTTCCATTCGTAGTCCAGACGGCTTTGCGCCGATAATTCGCCCAACAGACCGGAGACCTCCGCCTCGCCAAGCTGTTGTTCAGCGCCGGCTCGCCCGAAAGCCACCCGGAAGAACTTGACGCGCGCATTCGCCGCCGCCACGCTTTGGGCGATCAACTCGACCTCAGGCCCGGGCGCATCGCTCGTCATGGTGAGCAATTCGACCCCATTGCCGATCGCCCCGATCGGGCTGATAAGGTCATGACACAGGCGCGAGCCCACAAGGGCGGTCAAATCATCGTCGTCCGTACCGGCATTGGCGGTCTCGAATGGCATTAAACTCTCCAATAGGTGAAATGTGATCTATGAAATTCTCGAACCCGGCATGCTGGTCAGAAACCCGGCCCAGCCCGACTGGGGCACCGGACAGGTTCAATCGCGTATCGGCGAAAAAGTGACGGTAAATTTCGAGCATCAAGGCAAGCTTGTCCTGGACGGGCGGCGGGTCGCGCTGGAATTGGTTTTCTCTGAACAAAGTTGACGAATGGTTAACAGCTTCGTGAGGTCGTGTGGGAAACCTTCAACCTTGGGATGTGGCGATTGAACCCTCCGTGATGCGCCGATGACACGGCGCGCACCGCGCGATATTGCCAATCCGGGCGCGGCTTTCTAAACCGGGCCAGCGAAGATCGGCAGGAGGACGCCCGTGATCGACAGCGCCGCATTCGAAATCAGGCTGGCCCGTGATGCCGCCGATCTCGTGGCGTCGCAGCGGCTCCGTTATCGCGTTTTCGTCGAAGAGCTCGGCGGCGGCGGTGAAACGGTCGATCACGAAAACCGTCTGGAAAGCGACCGGCTCGACCCGGTCTACGATCACCTGCTGCTGGTCGATCCGGCACGCGCGGAAGGCGAGCATGTGGTGGGGGCCTATCGGCTTCTGCCCTCCGATCGGCTGGAACGGGCGGGGCAGTTCTATTGCGACAGTGAATATGACCTCGCGCCGCTGATCGGCACGGCGCGCAAGCTCTTGGAGCTGGGCCGCTCCTGCGTCGACCCGGACTATCGCGGCGGGGCGGCGATGTTGCTTCTGTGGAACGCGCTGGCCGACTATGTGCTGGCCCATGACATCGAGATTCTCTTCGGTGTGGCCTCCTTCCACGGCACCGATGCCGAGACGCTGAAAGCGCCGCTCTCCTGGCTGCATCACCACCATCTTGCGCCCGAACATATGCGCCCGCGCGCACGGCCCGAAGCTTATCAGCCGATGGATCTCGTGCCCGAGGAGGCGCTGGATCGGCGCGCGGCGCTGGCTCAGATGCCCAATCTGATCAAGGCCTATCTGCGGCTTGGCGGCTTCGTGGGCGAGGGAGCTTTCATCGACCGTCCCTTCAACACCACCGATGTCCTTTTGCTGATGGATACCAAGGCGATGAGCGACAAGCATCGCAGCTTCTACACCCGCCGTTTCGAGGGCCGCGCGTGAGCTGGATCGAGGACGAGCCCGATCCCAAACCGCTTGGCGCGCTCGATTGGACGCGGGCTGTGTTGCGCGGTCTGATCTGGGGGCTGATGCTGCTGATCGGGCTGATCGTGCTGCTGCTGGTGCGGCTGGTGGAGCGCCCGGTTCACGGGCTGGCGCGGCCCTGGACGCCGTGGATCACGCAGGCGGTGTGCCGGATGAGCTTCCCGATCCTCGGGCTCTCGTACAGCGTCACCGGGCGTCCGATGACCAAGATCGGCGCGGTGGTCGCCAATCACGGGTCGTGGCTCGATATCTTCGCGCTCAACGCCTGCCAGCGGGTCTATTTCGTCTCCAAGGCCGAGGTCGCCAAATGGCCCTTCGTCGGCTGGCTCGCGCGGGCCACCGGGACTATCTTCATCAAGCGCGACCCGCGCGAGGCCAAGACGCAGCAGGGGCTGTTCGAGGATCGCATCCGCGCGGGCCATCACCTGCTGTTCTTCCCCGAGGGCACCTCGACCGATGCGCGCCGGGTGCTGCCCTTCAAGCCGACGCTGTTTCAGGCCTTCTACAGCCACGGGCTGGAGCGTGTGATGCAGATCCAGCCGGTCACCGTCGTCTACACGCCCCCTGCGGGCGAAGACGTGCGGTTCTATGGCTGGTGGGGCGATATGGGCTTCGGGCCGCATCTGATAAAAGTGTTGGCCCAGAAGCGGCAAGGCGCGGTCGAGGTGGTGTTCCACACGCCGCTCTCCGTCTCCGATTATCGCTCGCGCAAGGAGCTTGCATGGGCGGCGGAAAGCGCTGTGCGTCGCGGCCTGCCTTACGAGATCGCGCGCGCCCGGTAATAGGCCAGAACGTAGAGGCGGATCGCCGTGGCAAGGCCCGTCTCGGTGCCGCGATCTACATCAATTTCGGCTGCCAACTCATTGAGACCAAGGTTTTTTTCGGTCGCGATGTCGCGGAAGGCGCGCCAGAATTCGTCCTCCAGCGTGACCGAGGTGCGGTGCCCGCCCAGCGTCAGAGAGCGTTTCTTCGGTCGGCTCATTCGTCGTGCTCGCGCTGATGCCCGTCGAGATCGCGCCGCTCTTTCGTGGCGCGGCTTTCCTGCAGCGTCTTCTCTGCCTTGCTGCGCCCGAATTTCTCAGCGTTCACAGAGCCTTGCTCGCGTTTCTTCACGCGGGCCTGCTGTTTGCGAAACTGATTGAGATTGCTGACCTTGCTCATAGGCAAAGAGTGCCACAGCCGACCGGATCGGGAAAGGGGCTTGGGCGCGCCCGCATGAGGCGCGCCCGAAAGGTTTATTCGACTTCGACCAGCGCGTGGCGCTTCTTGCCCGCGCTCAGCTTCACCGGGGTCTCCAGATCGGCGGCGGTGAACATGCGGCCCGGATCGGCGCAGGTCTCGTCATCGACCTTGAGCGCGCCTTCCGCGATCAGCCGCTTGCCGTCCTTGCCCGATTTCGCAAGGCCCGAGCGCACGACGAGCTGTGCAAGGCTGATCCCGTCGCCGAGTTCCTCGACCGTCAGCGTGAGCGTCGGGAGGTCGTCACCCACGCCGCCTTTCTCGAAGACCTCGCGCGCGGTCGCTTCGGCGGCATGCGCCGCGTCCCAGCCGTGGCAGAGCGCTGTGACCTCGTTGGCCAGACGCACCTTCGCCGCGTTGATCTCGGAGCCTTCCAGCGCGCCCAGGCGCTCGCATTCTTCGACCGGAAGCTCGGTGTAAAGCTTCAGGAAACGGCCCACATCGGCATCGGTCGTGTTGCGCCAGAACTGCCAGAACTCGTAAGGGCTCAGCATGTCCGAGTTCAGCCAGATCGCGCCGCCCTGGCTCTTGCCCATCTTGCGGCCGTCCGAGGTGGTCAGAAGCGGCGAGGTCAACCCGTAGATCTCGTGATCGAGCACACGACGCGTCAGGTCGATCCCGTTGACGATATTGCCCCACTGGTCCGAGCCGCCCATCTGCAGCAGGCAGCCGTAGCGGCGGTTCAGTTCGAGGAAGTCATAGGCCTGCAGGATCATGTAGTTGAATTCGAGGAAGGACAGCGATTGCTCGCGATCCAGCCGCGATTTCACGCTCTCGAAGGACAGCATCCGGTTGACCGAGAAATGCCGCCCGATATCGCGTAGAAATTCGAGGTAGTTCAGCCCGTCGAGCCATTCCGCGTTGTTCAGCATGAGCGCATCGGTCGGTCCGTCGCCGTAATCCAGGTATTTCGCGAAGACCTGCTTCATCCCGGCGATGTTTTCGTCGATCGCTTCGGGTGTCAGCAGCGGGCGCTCATCGGAGCGGAACGACGGGTCGCCGACCTTCGTGGTGCCACCGCCCATCAGGGTAATCGGCTTGTGGCCGGTCTTTTGCAGCCAGCGCAGCATCATGATGTTCAGCAGGTGGCCGACATGCAACGACTTCGCCGTCGCATCATAGCCGATATAAGTCGGCACGACCCCCTTCGCCAAAGCCTCGTCCAGCCCCTGATAATCCGTGCAGTCGGCCAGAAAGCCCCGCTCGATCATCACGCGCATGAAGTCTGATTTCGGATGGTAGGTCATCGTGCTTGTTCCTTTCGTCTGAGCGTGCGTATATCGGGGCAGGCGACGAGAGGGAAGCCATGTTGAAATCCGGGCCGGTCTGGGCAGTTGGCGCCATGTCGGGCACGTCCTTGGACGGGGTGGACGCGGCGCTCGTTTTAACCGACGGAACCCGCATTCTCGATTTCGGCCGCAGCGACTACCGCCCCTATACCGAGGCCGAGCGTGCGACGCTTCACGCAGCTCTCGGGCATTGGCCCGGAGAGCCGGGTGTGGAAGAGGCCTGCGAGGTGGTCGAGACCGCCCATGCGGAACTGCTCAGCGGATTGGGAGAGGCGCAGGTCGTGGGGTTTCACGGCCAGACGCTCGCCCATGATCCTTACGGGATGCAGGGCCCGCGCCGCACCCATCAGGCAGGCGACGGTTCGGTTCTGGCCGAGGTGCTGTCGCGCCCCGTGGTCTGGGATTTCCGCTCCACCGATGTGGAGATGGGCGGGCAGGGCGCGCCGCTCGCGCCGTTCTTCCATTTCGCCTGCGCGAAATACGCCAAGCTTGACGCGCCTGCGGTATTTCTGAACCTCGGCGGCGTCGGCAATGTCACCTGGGTCGATCCGCGCCAGCCCTCGGCCGAGGTGCCCGGCGCGGTTCTGGCCTTCGACACCGGCCCCGCCAACGCGCCGATCAACGACTTGATGCGGCTCCGGCGCAAGGCCGAGTTCGATGCCGGCGGCGAACTGGCGCTCGCGGGCACGGTCGACGAGGCCATGGTCGAGGCCTTCCTGACGCATCCCTATTTCCTGAAAATGCCGCCCAAATCGCTCGACCGGAACGATTTCCACGACATCCTGACCCGCGTCGCGGAGCTGGACGACGCGGATGCGGCAGCCACGCTGACCGCCTGTGCGGCCGCCTCTGTCGCGCGCGCGGGCGAGCATTACCCGACGCCGCCGAAAGCGATCTATGTCTGCGGCGGCGGGCGGCTCAACACCGCGCTGATGGTCGCCTTGCAGCGGCGGATGAACGTGCCGGTGCAGCCGGTGGAGGATATCGGGCTCGACGGCGACATGCTCGAGGCGCAGGCCTTCGCCTATCTCGCGGTGCGGGTCGCGCGCGGCATGGCGACCTCGGGACCGTCCACGACCGGGGTCTCGGCGCTGATCGGCGGCGGCAAGGTCTCGCGGCCCGGCTAAATTCACATCACTTGACGCCGATCATGCCGCGCCGCGGCGCAAGGCGCTAGGATCGGCCTCATTGAAGAGGGTAGTCCGATGTCTGAAACTCCAACCGATCCCTGTCCCACGCCGCAGGCGCGCAAGCAGGCCCCGTTCTCGAACCGGGCCGCCGCGGTCTTCCTCGCGGGGCTCAGCTTCGTCGTCATGGTCATCTCCGGCCTCGTCGTCAGCATCGCGCCCTCGGGCCGGTTGGCGCGGGATATCGACTGGTCGCTCCTCGCGCTGAACCGCGCCGATTGGGAGCTTTTGCACCTCGCGATGGGGGTGCTCTTCATCTTCGCCGGTATCTGGCACATCAAGCTGCACTGGCCTGTGATCCGCAACCTGCTGTGGTCGGCAGCGGCGCAGACGCTGTGTCACCGGCGCGAACTGGCGCTGGCGGTCGGGCTGGTGGGTGCGGTGATCGTGCTGACGCTGCTCTGGTGGCCGCCGATTAGCTGGCTCGATCAGCTCTCGCGTTGGGCGAGGATCGGGCTCTGGTGATCAGCGGGGGATGTCGAAGCCTCTCGGGGCCAGCTCGAAGCCCTCGAAGCGAAAGCCCGGCGAGACGGTGCAGCTGACAAGGCTCCACGCCCCGGTCGAGCGCGCCGATTGCCACTGGCCCGCGGGCACGATCCCCTGCGGTTGATCGCCGCCAAGCACGTCTGGCCCCAACAGCAGTTCCAGCACCGGCCCCGCCTCCTGCGGCGCGATATCGAGCTGCACCGGCGCGCCTGCGTGGAAATGCCAGATCTCGGTCGCGTCCACCCGGTGCCAATGGCTGCGCTCGCCCGCCTTGAGCAGGAAATAGATGCACGTACCCGAAGGGCGCGCGCCGTCTGCGGCCTCCGCCTCCCAGGTCTGGCGGTAATGCCCGCCCTCGGGATGGGGCGCGAGGCCGAGGGCTTCGATGATCGCGTCGGCCTCACTCATGCGAAAAGCTCCTTCGCCAGCGTCTCGAAATCGGGCGCGATCGCGTCCCATTCCTCGCTCGCCACAAGGTCCTTGTCCTGAGCGGGCCCGTATTCGGTGGGGCGCGGCACGAAGGCGGTCTGTAGCCCCAAGGTCCGGGCGGCTGCGAGATCGTCATTATGCGCGGCCACCATCATCACCTCTTCGGGCGGCAGTCGCAGCGCGGCGCAGGAGGCCAGATAGACCTCGGGCTTGGGCTTGTAGTCGCGCGCGATATCCGCGCCGAGGATGCAATCCCACGGCAGCCCCGCATGGCGTGCGAGCCGCGTCATCAGCGCGATGGACCCGTTGGAACAGGGCGCGATGATCGCATGGCGCCTCAGCGCGTGAAGACCGCCGACCACATCGGGCCACGGGGTCAGCCGCTCCCAGACATGCGAGAGGCTATCGGGCGCCGAGACCGCGAAGCGTTTGGCTACCCGGTGCAGGTTTTCGCGATGCAGATCGTCGAGCGCCACATAGCCGCGCCCGCCGTCGCGAATGCGCCGCATCGCAGGATCGTATTCGGCGCGCCACGCATCGGCGAAGGCAAGGGAATCGATCCCGGGAAAGGCGGTTTCCACCTCATGCGCGACCGAGTTGCGCCAATCGACACAGGTGCCGAACACATCGAAAATCAGAGCCTTGATCATGGCCCGACAGTGACGCGGATCAGGGCGCGGCGCAATCGCCCCTTCGGCTTGGCTCAAATATCCTCGCCGAAGGCGAAACGAAAACCCCCGGCGAAGCGCGTGCTCCGCCGGGGGCTTGGGTGTCTCAATTCAAGACGCGCTTAGCGCAGGATCGAGCGACCCGCATATTCCGCCGTCTCGCCCAGCGATTCCTCGATACGGATCAGCTGGTTGTATTTCGCGAGCCGGTCCGAACGTGCCAGCGAGCCGGTCTTGATCTGACCGCAGTTGGTGGCGACCGCGAGATCGGCGATGGTCGCGTCCTCGGTCTCGCCCGAACGGTGGCTCATCACGTTGGTGTAGCCCGCGCGATGCGCCATATCGACCGCCTGCAGCGTCTCGGTCAGGGTGCCGATCTGGTTGACCTTCACCAGCATCGAATTCGCGACGCCCTGCTTGATGCCATCGGCCAGACGCGTCGGGTTGGTCACGAAGAGATCGTCGCCCACCAGCTGCACCTTGTCGCCCAGACGCTCGGTCAGGAGCTTCCAGCCTTCCCAGTCGTCCTCGGCCATGCCGTCTTCGATCGAGATGATCGGATAGGCGCCCAGCAGCTTCTCGAGATAGTCGACATTCTCTTCCGAGGTCAGCGACAGGCCTTCGCCCTTCATCTCGTATTTGCCGTTCTTGTAATATTCGGTCGAGGCGCAATCCATCGCGAGGTAGATGTCTTCGCCCGGCTTGTAGCCCGCTTTTTCGATCGACTTCAGGATGATGTCGAGCGCGGCGGTGGTCGAGCTGAGTTCCGGCGCGAAGCCGCCCTCATCGCCCAGACCCGTCGTCATGCCTGCCGCCGAAAGCTCTTTTTTCAGCGTGTGGAACACTTCCGAACCCATGCGCACCGCGTCGCGGATGTTGCCCGCCGAGACCGGCATGATCATGAATTCCTGGATGTCGATCGGGTTGTCGGCATGCTCGCCGCCATTGATGATGTTCATCATCGGCACCGGCAGGACGCGGGCCGAGGTGCCGCCGACATAGCGATAGAGCGGCAGGGTCGAGAAATCGGCCGCCGCTTTCGCGCAGGCCAGCGAGACGCCGAGGATCGCGTTGGCGCCGAGGCGGCCCTTGTTCTCGGTGCCGTCGAGTTCGATCATCGCGCGGTCGATCTCGACCTGCTCGGTGACGTCCTCGCCGACGAGGTTCTCCGCGATCTCGCCGTTCACGGCCATGACCGCTTCGAGAACGCCTTTGCCCATGTAGCGGGCCTTGTCGCCGTCGCGGCGTTCGACCGCCTCATGCGCGCCGGTGGACGCGCCCGAGGGCACGGCCGCCCGGCCCATCGTGCCGTCTTCGAGGATCACGTCGACTTCGACGGTGGGGTTGCCACGGCTGTCGAGAATCTCGCGGGCGTGGATGTCGATGATGGTGCTCATGGGGCGCTCTCCTCGGGCTCCGGTTGATGCTTGGCTAGGTGCATACACCCGTGCTGCGCCTGCGAAAAGGCCGTAAGGGCGATTTCTGGAAGAAATGTTACCGCTAACGGCGGCCTTCACGACGCAATTTGGCCTGACGCCACAGCGCGTAGAGGCCAGAGCCCACGATCACCGCCCCGCCGATGAGCGTCCAGCGATCCGGCGGCTCGGAGAAAACGAGAGTCGAAATCACGACGGCGAAGGCGAGGCGCGAATAGCGAAACGGCATGATCACCGCGATCTCGCCCAGCCGCACCGAGGCGATCAGCGCGTAATAACCCACCGGCCCGATCGCGAGCGCGCCCGCAAGGTAGAGCCAGTCCATCGGCTCGGGCGTAACGATCGGCTCGGGCAGGACCGCCAGCAGCACCAGACCCAGCGGCAGCACGCAGAAGAAGCCCAGCGTCGCCACCTGCAGCGAGGTCACATCACGCGGCACGCGCCGCGTGGTGACGTCGCGCATCGACAGGCCGATCACCGCGCCGACCGCGAGAAGCGAGAGCATCGAGAATTCCTCGGTGCCGGGGCGGATCACGACCAGCACGCCCAGAAAACCGATCAGAATGGCGGAGAGCCTGCGCCAGCCGACCCGCTCCTTGAGGAAGATCGCCGCGCCAAGCGTGGTCGCTAGCGGCGTCGCCTGATGGATCGCGGTCGCCTGGGCCAGCGGCGTGAAGGCCACGGCGGAGACGAAGAAGCCGGTGCCGACGATCTCGCCAACGTTGCGCAGCCAGAGCGCCGACGACAGCAGCGAGCGGGTGAAGATCCGTTCGCCTTTGAGCTTGGCGAGCACCGCGAAGATCGTCGCGCCGCCAAGACCCACCGCGGCGAGAATTTGCCCCACCGGCCAGTCGCCCGCGAGCATCTTGATGAACATATCCTCCAGCGCGAACCCCGCCATCGCGAGGATCATCAGCATCGAGCCGCGCAGGTTGTCGTGGTCGGTGGGTTCGGGTGTCATGGGGCTCTCCTGACCGGATGGTCAAGGCCCACCTAGCGCGGGTGTGATCGGCCTTCAAGGCGCGTCACGAACTGGGATGCGCCCGGGTGACGATGCCGCCGATATCGGCCCAGATCGGCAGGTGATCCGAGGCCACCCGCGCCAGCGGCGTATCCAGTACGCCCTTGCGTACCACCCGCAGCCCCGGCGAGGTCACGATCCGGTCGAGCTGGCCGATCGGCGCGCGCGAGGGGTAGGTCGCGCCCGGCGCGTGGATGTGAAATCCGGTCAGCGCCTCGAAACCGTGCCGCGCGCGCCATTCGTTGAAATCGCCGATGGCGAGGGCGGGGTGCGGTTTCACCCCGGCCATGATCTCCGCGATCCGCGCCCATTGCGCACGCCGATCCGAGCGCCGCAGCCCCAGATGCGCCGCGATCAGCAGGAAGGGCGCGCCGCTGTCGGGGGCGATATTCACCGCAATCGCGCCGCGCGGCTCGAGGCCGGGCAAGGTGACGGGCTCGACCCCCAGCACCCGCGAGCCGCGTCGCACCAGCACGACCTGCCCATGCCAGCCCAGCGAGGCGGCGGTGGTGCGGGGCATGTCGTGTCGAATAAAGTCGGTTTCTTCCTCGATCAGCTTTTGCGGCAGCGCCGCCGGCCGCTCGCCCATGCGCTTGTCGACCTCCTGCAAGGCGATCACATCGGCATGCAGCGCATTGATGACATTCACGACCCGCGCCGGATCATGCTTGCGGTCGGTCCCCACGCATTTGTGCAGATTGTAGGAAGCGATCCGAAGTGTCATTTTACTGAGTGCCTTACAGGGTGTTCTTCATGTGCCGCAGAAGGTCCGGAAAACCCGTTCATCGGATTTCGGCGCAGCTTCATATGCGGCGTAACGCGGATCTTCCGCATAGGGATCCGCGAGCGCGGCCATGAGGCTATGGAGCGGGCCGTCATCGCCATCGACCGCCGCCGCGATCATTTCCTCGATCCGGTGATTGCGCGGGATGCGGAGCGGGTTCGCGGCTGCCATGACGGAGTGCGGATCGTCCTCGCTGGCGATCCGCTTCTCCCAGCCCTCGCGCCAGAGATCGAAGGCCATCGGCTCTGTGAATTCCTGCCCCGCTGTCTTAGGATCGCGCCGCAACACACTGAAGACGCGCGTGAAATCGGCTTTCTCTGTTGTCATCCGGTTCAGCAGGTCCTCAATCAGCGGGAGATCGTCTTCGGTCGCCTCCGCGATGCCGATCTTACGACCCATCAGCCGCAGCCATTCGCGCTGATAGACGCCGATGAAGCTGTCGACCGCGGCGCTCGCCTGTTCGATGGCGGCATCGTCGTCGCCGATCAACGGCATCAAGCAAGTTGCGAATTGCGCGAGGTTCCAGACCGCCACTTGCGGCTGGCGCGCATAGGCATAACGCCCTTGCTGGTCGATGGAAGAGAACACGCGCCCCGGATGGTAGTGGTCCATGAAAGCGCAGGGGCCATAGTCGATCGTCTCGCCCGAAAGCGCCATATTGTCGGTGTTCATCACGCCATGGATGAAGCCGATTGCCATCCATTTCGCGACCAGTTCACCTTGCTTCGCCGCGACTGCGCGCAGCACCTCAAGTGGGGTTTCGCAATCGGGATAATGGCGCTCTATCAATGTGTTGAGGAGCGTTCTTAATCCTTCGCGGTCATTGCGCGCCGCGAAATACTGGAAGGTGCCGACGCGGATATGGCTGCGCGCGACGCGGGTCAGGATCGCACCGGGACGCCCCGAGGCATCGCGCACCACCGTCTCGCCCGTGCGCACGGCGGCCAGTGCGCGCGTCGTCGGCACGCCCAGCTTCGCCATCGCTTCGCTCAGCACATACTCGCGCAGCACCGGGCCGATCCACGCCCGCCCGTCAGAGCGTCCGCGCGAAAACGGCGTGCGCCCCGCGCCTTTCAGTTGTAGATCGAAGCGAACCCCATCCGGCGCCACGATCTCGCCGAGCAGCACCGCGCGCCCGTCGCCCAGACGCGGCACGAAACCGCCGAACTGGTGGCCGGCATAGGCCTGCGCGATCGGCTCGGCACCATCGGGCATCGTGTTGCCCGCCAGCATCGCGAGCCCCTCGGGGCTTTCCAGCCAATCGGCATCGAGCCCCAAACGCTCGGCAAGGTCGCGGTTCAGGATCACCAGTTCCGGCGCTTTCACCGGTTGGGGCGGCTGACGCTCGAAGAAGCTGTCGGGCAGGCGGGCATAGCTGTTGTCGAAGGGAATGGTCATGGGGTCTCCTTGCCTCCCTATCTAAGCCGTGTGCCGGTCAATCCAATCCCCGCGCGCGACCCGCAGCTCTCAATGGTCCATATCGGGCAGGCCTTCGCGCGACAGCAGCACCGCCAATGGTCGCAGGCGTGGGCTTTGCGCGCAGATGATCATCAGCGCCACCATGATCGGCACGGCGAGGAACATCCCCGGCAGACCCCAGACCGCGCCCCAGAAGGCGAGCGAGATGATGATCCCGAAGCTCGACAGTCGCAGCGCATGGCCCATCAGCATCGGGTCGATCACGTTGCCGATCACGAATTGCAGGATGCCGACCGCGACCAGCACCGTGCCCGCGGTGTAGGGGTTCTGGGTCAGCACATAGACCGCGAGCGTCGCGATGACGGTTGCGATGATCGAGCCGATCGAGGGGATGAAGTTCAGCGCGAAGGTGATGATCGCGACCGGCAGCGCCAGATCGAACCCGCCCACGGTGAAGACACCATAAACCGCGACGGCGGTGACGGCGCTGACGATGGCTTTGACCAGAAGATAGTGGTTCACCCGGCGCATGATCGTGCCGACCATCCGCGCGATCCGCTCGGCGCTCTCGGAATCGCCCATCAGCGAGTTGAGCTTGGCGTCGAACCAGATTCGCTCAGCGAACAGAAAGCCCACGAAGAGAATGATCAGGATCGTGGCCGAGAGCAGGTTCGAGGCCTGACCGGCCAAGGTGGTCAGATAGCCCGCCACCTGAATGCTCTGCATCGATTCCAGCACCGATTGCTCGACCTCGGGGCCCATCCAGCCGAAGAGCTGCGCGATCGCCTGCTGCGCGGGGCCCGCATAGTTCAGCACCATCGTCACGACCGTGTTCACCTGAGAGATCAACACCGCACTCAGCGTCAGCAGCCCGCCCGCGATCAGCGCCAGTGCGACCAGCGAGGCCAGACGCGGCGGGATCGAGACCGGCCCGATCCGCAGCCGTCCGACCGCGTTGATCGCCTCGGAGGTCAGCGAGAACAGGATGATCGCGATGGCCAGAGAGATCAGGATGAATTTCGCCTGCACCATCAGGAACAGCGCCAGCGCGAAGGCGATGATGCCCAGAAGCACATTGGTGAGCGCACGCGGCTCGAACGCGCGCCCATCGATCAGGGCAGGGCGGCCCTCATCGGGAGTGTCCTTCATCTTCATCATCTTCCTGTGCCTGACCCTGACGGGGCCGTAACCGGTTTTTCTTATGCTAGGAGCCGCCGCGCAGGCGCGCAAGCGCCGAACCCGCGTGATTTCAGGGCTTTTTCATGACCTGCGCATTATTCCGGATCGGGTCTTGCATCCCGCCCGGATTTGCGGATAAACCCGCCGGCGGAGCGGTGGCCGAGTGGTCGAAGGCGCACGCCTGGAAAGTGTGTAGGCGGGGAACCGTCTCGAGGGTTCGAATCCCTTCCGCTCCGCCACTCTCATTCTCAGGTCTATATTTTTCAAGTACTTAGCTTGATCGCGTGAACCAGGCTGTGAACCTCAATGTGAACCTGAGAATGGCTTACTGGACCTCCTTTATCGCCCGGTGTAGCCGAAAAGCTATCCAAAAACTCCATTCGATTCTTGGTCCAGTCGACAAGCGCGGTGCCGCCCAAGCCGGGGTAGAACCAAGGGATGTCAGCGTAGGTCGCAGGGAAAATCTCTCGCTCCTTTTCGCGCCAGTCGTCCACGATCTTCCCATCGAGGGTGGTGGCCAGATCGAAGATGGTTTTGAGGGAGAAGATGCCGTTATTGCGCAGCTCCGCATAGCGCGCTTTGCACTCGTCCAGCAGGTTCGAAAGGACCAGCCCCCAGATGCCGAAGCCAGACGTTGCGCTGCCGCTGATGCTGGTCGGGAATGTGCGATCCAGATCGTAGACCGTTGCGTTCCAACGCGTGCCGTCATGGATGTCGAACAGCCGGTTCTTCTGCCGCCCATCGAGGTCGCCGACAAACTTCATGAACAGCACCGTGTCGATGAAGCTGTTGATGTCGATACGCGAAATGAACTAACCGGGCTCATTCCTGTTGCCACAACCAGCATCACGTTCTTGAGTTTGCTGCAATTGAGCAGGAACGCTTGGCTTACTTGGTCGAGAGGTCGCAGGTGTTTTTAGCCATCCTCTCGCGGGCCAGCTGATCACGCATCCACAGCCCGTCGCGCCGCGTCTCGCTCCGCAAGGATTCGATTTCAGACGCGCTCAGCCGGTTTGAGTTTCTTGGAGTTTCAGACTTCGGATGCGGTGAGCGCCTCGAAGCCGTGGCCAGTTGCTGTTCGGAAATCTTGCTCGAGGTCGCCATATTTCTCACGAAGCCAATCGATAGCGGATTGATCAGACGTCAAGGTGGCGCTGTATTCCTTGCCAGTCAAGGCAGCGGAACCGACAGCCTTTATGGCCTGCGTCTCGAGTTGGCTGGCCCGCGCGGCGAAGATCGCGCCTATAGTGATCGTGCCATCGAGCACAATGATACTCCCACCTCGGCTCTAGGCTCAGGGCCGATTGGTCGGCATGCTCCGCCGCTGGCGGGATGATTCACGTTCTCCAAATGAAGGAGAGCATGATGAGCAACCTTTACTGGCTGTCCGAAGAGCAGATGGCGCGTCTTCAGTCATTCTTTCCAAAGAGCCATGGTCGCCCGCGCGTCGATGATCGGCGTGTTCTGAGCGGCATAATCTTCATCTATCGCAATGGCTTGCGCTGGTGCGATGCGCCGATGGAATACGGTCCATCCAAGACCCTTTACAACCGTTGGAAGCGATGGAGCGAGATGGGCGTATTCGCTCGGATCTTCGTGGAGCTGGCAGCCGAAGCGGCGGAACCGACGACCATCATGATTGATGCGACCTACCTGAAAGCACACCGCACGGCCTCGAGCCTGCGGGCGAAAAAGGGGGGCGCGGACGCCTGATCGGTAGGACGAAGGGAGGCATGAATACCAAGCTCCACGCGGTGACCGATACGAATGGCCGCCCGATCAGGTTCTTCATGTCGGCTGGGCAGGTCAGTGACTACACTGGTGCGGCGGCACTTCTCGGTGACTTGCCCGCGGCGCATTGGTTGCTCGCTGATCGGGGTTATGACGCCGACTAGTTCCGCGAAGCCTTGCAGGACAAGGGGATCAGGCCCTGCATTCCAGGCCGCAAGGCGCGCAAGCTCTCCGTGAAATACGACAAGCGCCGCTACAAGCGGCGCAACAGGATCGAGATCATGTTCGGCAGGCTCAAGGACTGACGACGCGTGTCGACCCGCTACGACAGATGCCCAAAGGTCTTCCTCTCTGCCATCGCGTTGTCCGCTACCGTGCAGTTCTGGTTATGAGTCCCGAGCTTGGAGGCGCGGATCGGGCACCAGCTGTTCGAGCGCCGCGGTCGCCAATTGGTTTTGACTGAGGTGGGCCATATCACGCTCGACTATTCGGAGCGGATTTTCGAGGCGGGCGAAGAACTTGAAGCCACGTTGCGGCAGGCTTCGGCGGGGCG
>NZ_WBJS01000020.1 GCF_009296265.1 Thioclava sp. JE_KL1 | reverse complement strand
GGCGGTGCCCGCTCTCGAAGATCTCAACTCCCAGCGATCTGAGAAACGCAGTCTGAGCATCCATTGCGAAACGCACTCCCATCTTGAGATGGGTATCACCTCGCAGTCCGCGCCGGCGCAGACAACGTGCCGCTCAGACACCGCTTACAACAGGGCTACAAGCCGTGGGCGTACACGCCGGACTTCCGCCTGACCTTGGCCCACGGTGAAAAACTACTCGTCGAAGGGAAAGCACGGCGCTGGCTCGACGCGCACCCGACATTCGAACTGGTCATTGAGACCGTCCATAAGCTCGGTCATCGCCTCATGCTCATTACTGATGAGATGTTCTCAGATGAATCGACCCGCGCACTCCGAACGCTGAAACCTCACGTTGCCCAGGCGCCTGACGTCGCTGCAATTGCAAAGATCAAAGCTCATCTCGAACTTGGCCCCGCAGAATTTCGGCGACTTCTCGAAGCCACAGGCACCAGCCAACGCGATTTGTTCGGCGCGATCATTTCCGGAGCCGCAGTCTTCGATCCTATATCGACTCCACTTCGCCCAACGACGCTCATCAGTCCCGGTACAGGTGAGTTAGACCATCTCAAGGTGCTTCCGATATGAACCTCATTTCCGCCCCAGACGGCCGCCACCTTCGCCATGGAGAGACAATCTATCGTGTCATTGGCCAAGATTCAGTGACTCCGAACATTGTTCTCGAAGATGAAGCCGGCGATCGCTCTTTTCTTCCAGTCGAAGATTTCCGCATGCAAATTGCGCTCGGCAACGTCTCAGAAGCAAAGGTCCCGAATTTCGCGACGCGTCCACTCGATAACGACGCCCATTACGAAAAGGTCTTCCGCGAAGCGGTCCTCAAACGTGTCGCGCGGCATCGAGAAAACGGTCATGGCTGGCCAACTGCTTGGGAGAAAGCGCGTGATGAGCTTCAAAGCGACACAAAGCATTGCGAGAGAGCGCGTAGCTTTCCTTCAATTCGGACAGTCCAGTATTGGCGGCAGCACGCGATGAAGATCGGGTCGCGTGCCATGGTCGACAAGCGCGCGATGTCTGGCAATCGAACCTATCGACATGACGAAGTATTCGAAGAAATCGTCTTCGATTTGCTTGAGTCCAAGTTCCTTACATCAGATCGCATGACGGTCACGCAACTCTCACGACATGCTGCCGCGCTCTATAAAGCCGAATGTGGAAAGAAGGGGCTTCGACCAGCTCCGCATGGTCGTAAAGTGGTTGAGAGCATCATCGCGAGCCTACCGCATGAAGACGTCGTCAAAATGCGCCTCGACTCAAAGGAAGCGCGGCGGCGGCTGAACCAGGCGGCGCGCTTTCAGCAGATCAAAGCGCCATTTGAGCGCCTTGAGGTCGATAGCACAGTCGCCGACATCTTCGTCGTCATAGACGATCAAGGCAATGTTGCGCGGCCGCATGTGACTGCAGCGATAGATGTCGCGACCGGTCTGATTGTCGGCCTTGAGATCGGCATCGAAAACCCTACTGCGGTCACGACTGCGAAAGTGCTGAAAGAAGCGATGACGCCCGCGAGCGACACGTTTTTCGACAAGTTTGAGATTGAAAACCGCTTGAGATTCATGGGCCGACCGCTAACCGTCGTCGCAGATCAGGGCAGCGAAAACAGCGGCGACATCATTCGGCGTTTGATCGCGACTGCGGGATTTGAGTTTCAACAAGCGATCCCTGGGCACCCTGAAAAGAAGCCGTTCATCGAACGCTTCTTCGGAACGTTTTCGGGGTTCGTGACACAGCTTCCGGGCGCCACGAAGACGAAGATGATGCCGAACCGATCGCGCATCGCTCCAGCGAAAGTTGAGGCGAAGCTTACGCTCGAAGATTTCACGGCATTTGTCCAAAAATGGCGTTTCGACAGCTACGCCCTGACAAAGCGTAGGCGTATTCACTCGATCTATCGAATGAGCGAAAGCCCGACCGAGGCTTGGAAGCGTCTCGAACAGGAGTTCTTGGTTCCGGAGCCACCGAGCAAACGAGAGCTTCAGCAGATATTCTTCGCGAAGCGCATGACCAGGAAGCTCCATCACTACGGAATCGAGGTCGACGGGGTTCAATACCATTCCGCAGACTTGAGTTACCTGAGCCGTACGATTGGCATATCCGATGTTGAGGTCTGGCGCGACGTCACGGACATTCGAACCATCGGTGTAACCAACCCGAAGTCGAACGAATTGCTCTTTGTCGGTACCAAAGACCCCGAATGCCCCCCGCTCTCAGTCGAAGAACTGAAGCGGATTCGGAAATCACTGGGCAAAACCTCCGCCGATCGCTTGACGGCAGAAGAACTTCTCAAAAGTGCGGCGGCTGGCCAGCATCATTCCGAGAAACCGCTTGGAACGAAGCATCGACGGAAGCTTCACGAAGCAAAAGCAAACAGGCGCAACCAACGCATCCGCGAGGCAGCATCGAAGCCCCACGCGTCCGCAGAGAGCTTGGTGGAAAGAGCATCCCAAGCATCAAAGCCGATCCAACGCCCAGCGAAACTTGCCAAATTCTCAGATGAGCAGGCCGAGAAATGAACGATCTTCTCTTTGGAAAACGGATCGAGCACGAACGATACACTGCCGCCTACGAAGAGATGTGTGAGCGCATTTCTTTGTGCGCTGACAAAGGTGGCGTCGTCCCACTTCTCGGCCCCACGAGAAGCGGCAAGTCAGAGCTGCTTCGACATCTGCGCAACGACCTGGGACATTGGCGCCGCCTCAACATGGTCGCCGATACTTGCGACTTCGCATTGGGTTCGCTCGCTCCGAAACCGAGCGAAAAAACACTTCTCGGAGCTTTGCTCAGTACAATCGAACCACGCGCGAATTTCAGCCGTGAATCGACCGAGTTGGTCCGAAAGCGTCTGATCAAACTCATTGAAGATCGCAAAATTCGGATCCTTGCGCTTGATGAGGTTAGCCACTGTGCCGAGCGCGGCGCCAACTTTCCGCCTCGTAGTGCGACTGATCATTTCAAGTCTCTCATCGATGAGACCGGCGTCGTGCTGATACTCAGTGGTCTGCCGAAATTTCAAAAGCTGATCGACGACAACGAGCAACTGCGTGATCGCGCCATGCGCACCGTTACTCTTCATCCATATGCTTGGGGCGACGACGCTGATCGAGAAGCTTTTCTTGGTGCCGTGTACCCGTTTTTCGACCTCCTCGAGGAGAACGGCTATACGCTCGATTTTGACCAAGCCGATGCGATCCGTCGACTTTACGGCGCAAGCGGTGGACGCATTGGGCCGGTTGTTCGTTTGCTCTCGCATTGCATTCGGCTCATCGGCGATCGCAAAGCGGTCGAGTTCAGTGATCTGTTGAAAGCTTACCGTGCCTGCACTCAGGCCCAAAGCAATCTGCCGGACATATTTGAGCTCGAGGACTTGGATGATTTCCATCTCGAATGCGCATACGCGAGCGTCATGAAAGATGCCGATCTCGCAGTCGCCCCTACGCGACTTCAGCAATTTTGCGCACAAAAGAGTCTGGTGGGCGAATGAGCGCCCCCAGTGACAGCTTGAGTGATGAAAGCCTCACAGGGCTCCTGCGTCGCGTCGCGGACAGCGAGGGCTACGTAAGCCTTGCGGATTTTTCGCGACGTCTTCGCATGCGCTACGGGCGACACATGGTCGAGCATCTCGAAGACTTGGCCGCCGAGTTGGATGTTAATCTTGACCGGCTGCAAGCGAGAGCGCCTTCGGCCAGACCGCCGGACCCATGCTACGAGTGGCGTTTCGACAGGCTCCATAGCGACCCATTTTGTCCCACATGCCTTCATGAGGGTTTACCGTGGCGAAAGGAATGGCGCCACGCTCTCGTCAGCACATGCGCGATCCACGGTGTCTGTATGCAGGACCACTGCCCGATGTGCGACGCTCGCATCACACCGCATTCCGGCGGACTGAGCACCTGCGACTGCGGATATGACTTGGGCGAAATCTCGGCTGAGCCAGGATCGGTGATGGAAACGCAGTTTTCGCGAGCGCTTGCTGGCAATGGCTCATCTGAGCGCACCGCCCCTGAGATCATCTCCGGCACCGAAGGAACCTCGGAAACCCTTTGGTTTCTGGCATGCGGTTTTGTCGAGAACAGGACCGGGAAGAACGGAAAGGCGCGGGTCCCACAAACGGTTGCCGAGACCCGCGAGTTCATGGCGCCAGCACTCGACCTCCTCAAAGATTGGCCCATCAATTTCGATCGGCATGTATCAAGTCGATGGAACGCTGGAGAAGGTCAAACTGCGAGCCAACGGCTGGGGTCATGGTATCGAGCCCTGATGCACCTAAAAGGAGATCTGGCCAGTTGTTTGCAGGAGCGCTGTCAGCAGGTGATCCGCGAACGCTGTGGGGATCTATACGCTCGTGCGGAACCGAACTCAGAGCCGGACTGGCTCTCGGCGGCTGAAGCGGCACGCAGGCTCGGAATCCGCTCCGATCGGCTCGTAGACGCAGTCGCATCTGGAAAGATCGAGGGAAGACAGACGACGACCGGGCACGGACATCGACACACTGTAATCTCTACGAAATGTATCCTTGATATCGAACGAGATCGCGATCGTTTCTTAGATGCAAGGGAGACAGCGAAACGGCTCGGTGTCTCAAAGTCTCAGCTTTCCTTGCTCAGAGGCGCTGGCGTACTTCGCGAGCTAAGCCTTGAAGAGCGACCACCACTCATTGACGGCGGTTTCGACTGGGCACTCATCGAAACCAAGGTTCACCAGATCGCAGCGAGCAGCGAGGGGATGCCAGCACCTTGCCAGACCATCACCTTTAACCAACTCACATTGAGACGCACTACGGATCGCTCCGCTCTTTTCACCCTGTTTCGCCAGATATTCGACGGAGGCATCAAGCCAGTTTCCATTGCTCATGGCGACAGATTGGGAGATTTTTCTTTCGCGGCTACGGACATTGAGAAGGCCCTTGAGAGCGCAGCTGAAACAGTGATGACAGCACGCGATGTCTCTCGTGTCACAGGCTGGAAGTACGAATGCGTCACGCATTGGTGTGCGATTGGACTGCTCCCCGCGTCACGCACACAACGCGGCAGCTCCGAGATTTGGCTCATCAGACAGAAGGCGCTCTGCGAGTTTCAAGCGACCTATGCAGTCGTCGCCGATCTTGCACGAGCCATGGGTACATCATCGCGTGCATTCTCTGCGGTGCTGGAGGCTGCAAAAGTCGAGACGATCGGCGCAAAGCGCGTCGGTGAAACCAGCCGCGGACGGCTCATCCGTATCTCCGATCTCGCGAGAGCCCTGTCCAAGCTAACAGCAGAAGGCACTCCGGCAGCGTAACTGCGAATTAGTCAGTGAGGAACGCGTCGACCGATACCACACTACAAACCCGCTCTGACTCACGCTGAGATGTAAGGTCTTCTTGATTTTTTGACGATTTTACTGCATTCGAGAATGTCTCAAGGGGTACGCTATGAAGTCTGAGAAGCACTTTTCATTCGAAAAGCGCGCTGCTGAAAAAGCCGCCGCGCGTGCCAAGGATGAGCGCGATATCCGCTCAGGCGTCGTTTCCGCAGCTAAACTCGCGCACGAGAACGGCGGCGGTCGGCGAAAGATCAAACTTCTCGGCCCTTCCGCTCGCATGCAGAAATTAGCTTCTCATTATTAAGCGCTGATCCTTTCAGAGCGAATTACGCCGAGATCAATCGACACTTCGAATGCCAAAACCGAGATACTCGGGCGGCACATGATCGGTTAGCCATACCCCATTATCGGCTCGGCAGAACACGTAGCCATCACGATGCATTCTGCCAGCTTCGACTTGAAGAACTGTTGGCTTTCCATGCCTCTTGCCGACGCAGGCTGCAGTCGACGGATCGCCCGACAAATGCACGTGTCGACGCCCCCCAGGAAGCAATCCGGATGCGAAGATCGCATCCAGGCTTTGAGAGGCGGTGCCGTGATACAGCAACTCTGGCGGCAAAAGCGGCTGCTGACCCAAGTCAACGGGGATCGAGTGGCCCTGGGCAGCCCGAATCTTATCTCTTTGGATAGTGAAACGACGCTTGTCATTCGTCTCCACGAGATCTTCGAGTTGCGCGCGGGTCATGCCGCGACCCGCTTTTTTCATCGCACGCAGCAGTAGGTCGATGCGCACCCACCCCTCAGCATCGAGCGTCACACCGATGTCTTCCGGCTTGTGGCGCAGTATTCGCGCGAGAAACTTGCTCTCTCGGCTCATGTGACTCGACCTCTTTGCTATGGGCTCGAGCATATATCCTGTCACACGCACATTCACGAAACGAAAACACGCTATGGCCGCTTAGAACGCAAAGTCGATTAGAGGCAAGCGCTCGCTTTGGATGACTGCACACCATCGAAAATGATGCGCCAGCAGCGAACCTGATAGCGTTACAGACAAATCTTCTTCTTGTCTGTAACTGCAAATTCGCGAACCGGATTTCGCATCTTTCGCTGACCAACGACCCATAAGCCTGATTATGAAACGGCGCCTCACGCCTGAGAAAACGAGTGACACCCCGGGGCCCATGCAGTGCTTCGGAGAGCAGCCAGTAGGTGCTTGTTACTGGGTCGTTGCCGAAGGAAAGGGCGGGGAGCCGACATTCGCTGCGTGAGAGCCCAAGGTCCAGGCATGCGAGGTTAACTGGAGAGAGTGTGTCGACTTTGGCCAACTGGGAACAGCCAATCGGCCTGGCTCAGCAGAACTGTCGCCGGTTCTCATCGTATCCGGGTTTCACTGACCAGACGCAAGCCGAGATGCGCGGGCGGACTCCCGACCGCGCAGCCGCCGCGCGCCGGGTCGCGGACGAGAAAGGGGATCGCAGCGACATGCTCGCCGCCTGCGAAGAAGGCCGCGCATTTCTTCGGATCGACTGCACCGCCACCCTCCCCGCCATAGCAGTCCTGCGTCCATTCCCAGACCGACCCGTCGAGATCGACGATTCCCTCGGCGCTGGTCGAGAAGCTGCCCCGCGGCGAAAGCTTGCGCGGCGCGAGGCCGGTGGTCAGGTAGGTCGAAGCCCATGTCAGATCGGGATCGGTGAAGATCGGATCTTCCTTTTCCGGTAGCACGTCCTTGGCCATGAACTGCCATTCGGCAATCGTCGGCAGCCGGAAGTCATGGCGCGCCTTGCGATTGATCCAGCCGAGATATTGCTCGACATCGACATGGCTCAGCCCGGTGGCCGGCGTCGTCGCCGTCTCGCTGCCGGGCGGAGCGCGCAAGGCAAGCTCGCAGGCGCCGTCTGCGTGGCAACGGTTCCACTCCGCGACTGTCACTTCGTATTTCTGAACGTAGATCGCATGGCCGTCGGACAGCGTCACCACCCGCTCGGCCATCTGCGGCACATAATCGAGATCGGGGCCGCGCAGGAAACCCCACGCGGCCCCGAGGGCGATGATCGTCGCCCCCGCCGCAAGCACCTTCCGAAGGGAAAGACGGGGCGCGAGAGAGGCAAGTTTGGCGATCATCTCCGGTCTCCTTGGATCAGGTTTCCACCACATGGGGCGGCGTCACCTGCTCCATCAGGGCGTTGTCCCATGCGCCGTCCACCACGAAGTGGGCCGTGGCACCCAGCAGGGCCGCCTCGATCAGGTTGTGGTTGACGTAGGCGTAGACGCCCGGCTGCAGGAAGGTATACATCGCGGCCCCCGCGCTGCCGCCGCGGATGAACCAGGTCTCCTGATCCTTCTGCGGGGGATTGGCGAATTTGCCGTTCTCCCAGACATGGTCGCCATGACCGCCGATCAGGTGCGGACGGCTGTCGCGGTTGGCCTGATTATGAACCATCAGAACCGTGTCGCCGACCTTGGCCTTGAACGCGTTTTCGCCCGTCAGCGCCCCGACCGAACCGTTGAAGACCGAGTGGGTCGGCGTGAGCGTGCGCATCGCCTCGACGCTGTCGGCGAAGTCCTCACCGGCGACTTCGTAGGTCTTGTAATCGCCGTTCTCGTCCATCGGCAGGTAGAAGTCCTGCTCGCCGATATAGGCGATCGTGTCGTAGCGCAGCGGGTTGCCCTCAGCATCCTTGAGCCCGTCGCGCGGCAGCACCATCAGCGTGCCGTTCATGCCGTGGGTGACGTGGTAGGGGATCATCGCTCCGCCCGGCGCGCAGTGATAGGTGAACACGCCCGGCCGCGTCGCCTTGAAGCGCAGCACCGTTTCCTCGCCGGGATAAACGTGGGTCAGGCCACCGCCGCCCAGAGCGCCCGAAGAGGCGTGGAAGTCGATATTGTGCTCCATCTGCGACGCGGCGGGGTTGCTCAGGGTCAGTTCGACATAGTCATCCTGATGCACGATGATCAGCGGGCCGGGGACCGAGCCGTTATAGGTCAGCGCCCAGATGCTCGCGCCGGTATCCTCGTCCACCGTCAGCAGGACCTCCTTGGTCTCCATCCGGATCTCGACGATTTTCGGACCGCCGGTCGCGACCTGCTCGTGCTTGGGCGCGAAGGGCGGAGCGACCAGCTCCTGCCGGACGCGGGTATAGCCCGACAGGTCCACCTTGGGCGCAGCCACCTGCGCCTCGGCTTCGGCAAGGATGAATTTCGGTGCGGCGGGGCGCGGCGCGACATGGGGTGCCATACGCTTCGACGCGGTTCCGGCCATCCCGGCGCCCGCGGTCATCGCCGCTGCGCCTGCCAGAAGAGAGCCGCGCAGCACGTTGCGGCGGTTGGTTTTCACGAGAGCTGGATTGACATATTTCGGCATTTTAGCCTCCACTGGTTAAACGTAGCAGGAAGATGTCGCGCGTTTCCTGCCGCGGGCGCTCACAGCGCGCCCAATTCCTCTTCAAAACGTTCCTTGGCTTTCTTCGGCACGCGGCCCTCGAAGAAATTGTCGGGGGTGGTTGCGTCGCCCACCGCGATCACCATCACCATGCCCATCGCGTAATGCGGCTTGCAGCGCACGGCGTAGAGCCCCTCGGTGTCGAGCGTCACTTCGACCTCTTTGTTGATCTTGCCGGTAAACCCGTCGACTCCTTCGGGGATCATCCCGTCGATGCTTTCGGCGTTGTGACCCTTGTCGGTCGGAATGAAGCGGACCGTGTCGCCGGGAGCGGCTTTCACAAGCGCGGGCTCGAAGACCATCATGCCTTTTTCGCCTTTGTTGAGCATGTGAACCTCGTGGGTCTCGGCGCTCGCCGCACCACCCAGAAGAGCGGTCAGCGCGAGGGCTGAAATCAGGGTGCGGATCATCTTTTGTCCTTTCCTTGGATCCTTGAATTGCCCTCTGTTTAGCGAGCTTGGACGCGTGGTTTTTTGCTCTGGCGCAAACTTCGCGACGCTTTCTCACGAAAACGCGAGAAATATTCACACCCCGTTCGCGACGACGTGACGTTTCATATTGGACGCAGCGCGGGGCGTATGTTTAGAGAAGGCATGAGCGCGCCAATCCCCCGTAAAACCATGCCGCGGCTCGACGAGAGCCTGCTGACGCCGATGCCGCCTTTCTCTCGGCTGGAGAAGCGGCAGATCCGCGAGATTCTCGACCTCGCCAGCGTGCGCCGCTTCGACGAGGGCGTGGCGGTCTTCGAGGAAGGCGCTCCGGCAGAGCGGTTCTACATGCTGCTCGACGGCTATATCCGGGTGATGCGGATCACGCCGACGGGCGAGCAGGTGATCGCGCTGCATATCCCTTCGGGGCAGCTCTTCGGGATCGCGCAGGCGCTTGGGCGCACCACCTACCCTGCCACTTCGGTCACCGCCTCGGAGGCGATCGTGCTGGGCTGGCCGATGCGGCTCTGGGATCAGTTCGTGGCGCAATATGACGGCTTCGCTTCCGAGACCTACAAGACTGTCGGTCAGCGCATCGGTGAGATGAACACCCGCATCGTCGAAATGGCGACCCAACAGGTCGAGCAGCGGGTGGCCAATTCGCTCTTGCGCCTGATCAATCAGACCGGGCGCAAAGTGGAGAACGGGATCGAGATCGACTTCCCGATCACCCGGCAGGATCTCTCGGAAATGACCGCGACGACGCTGCACACGGTCTCGCGCTTGTTGAGCGCGTGGGAAAAGCAGGGAGTGGTCGCGAGCCGTCGCAAGCGGATCACCGTCACTGATCCGCACCGGCTGGTGCTGATTTGCCGGGGCGAGGCCCCGCCGTCTCGATAGACGCTGCAATAGCCTCGTCCAGCTCGGCGATGAAGTCGTCGAGATCGAGCCGATACTCGGTGCAGGCATCGTCGATCGTGTGGAACGGGTTCACGAGGCAGCCCACACAGAGCATCTTGTGACGCATGAACACCTCGATCGTAGCAGGCCAATCGCGCATCAGCGCATCGAGCGTGGCATCGGGATTCTTCCAGCTGGCTTTTGACATGGCGGGACCTCTCTGCCGACCAAGCTAATCCCGGCAATCCAATCAAACGTTGTGCTGGCGCAAACTTCCCAACTGCGAACGCCGCTATCCCTCGGGCCATCGACTGACCCCCAAGGGAGGCCCCAATGGCTGAAATCCTGACCAAGTCGCGGGCGCGAAACATCTTTTACGGAGGATCCATTTTCTTCGTGCTGGTGTTCATCGCACTGACCGCGCAGAGCCACTTCTATATCGTGAACAACTCCACCGCCTCCGCGCCGCTGACCGAACAGATCGCACGCGGCAAGGGCGTGTGGGAACGCAATTCCTGCATCAACTGCCACACCCTGCATGGCGAGGGCGCCTATTTCGCGCCCGAGGTCGGCAACGTGATGACCCGCTGGGGCGTCGCGGACGATCCGCAGGGCGCCTATGAGACGCTCGACGCCTGGATCGCGGCGCAACCCTCCGGCATCGAGGGCCGCCGCCAGATGCCGCATTTCGACATCAACGAAGAGGACATGCGCGCGCTCGCGGAATTCCTCCGCTGGGCCGACCAAACCGACACGCAGGGCTGGCCGCCCAATGATGCGGGCTGAGGAGAGAGACCGATGAAATACCAATCCCAATCCGTGGCGAAAGCCTATTTCTACTGTGCGATGCTGCTATTCGGCGTGCAGGTTCTGGGCGGTCTTCTGGCCGGCTGGATCTATGTCTCACCCAACACGCTCTCCGAGATCCTGCCCTTCAACGTGATCCGGATGATCCACACCAATGCGTTGATCGTCTGGCTGCTGCTGGGCTTCTTCGGTGCGGCCTATTTCCTCGTGCCCGAGGAAAGCGAGCGCGAGATCTTCTCGGTCAAGCTCGCCTATCTGCAGCTCGCGATCCTGATGATCGGGACGCTGGGCGCGGTCGGCTCCTATCTCGTCGGCATCCATGGCGGGCGCGAGTTCCTCGAACAGCCCCTCTGGGTAAAGTTCGGCATCCTCGTCGCAGCCGTGATCTTCCTGATCAACATCTCGCTGACGGTGCTCGCGGGTCGCAAGACCGCGATCACCAATGTGCTGCTGATGGGTCTGTGGCTGCTGTGCCTGCTGTGGATCTTCGCCTTCATCAACCCCGACAACCTGTCGCTCGACAAGATGTATTGGTGGATGGTCGTCCATCTCTGGGTCGAGGCGACCTGGGAGCTGGTGATGGCCGCGATCCTCGGCTTCCTGATGCTCAAGCTGACCGGCGTAGACCGCGAGGTGGTCGAGAAATGGCTCTATGTCATCGTCGCCACCGCGCTGTTCTCCGGCATCCTCGGGACCGGGCACCACTTCTACTGGATCGGCACGCCGGGCTACTGGCAATGGGTGGGCTCGATCTTCTCGACCTTCGAGGTGATCCCGTTCTTCCTGATGATGTCGTTTGCCTTCGTGATGGTCTGGAAAGGCCGCAAGAACCACCCCAACAAGGCAGCACTCCTGTGGTCGCTGGGCTCATCGACTGTAGCCTTCTTCGGCGCAGGCGTCTGGGGCTTCCTGCACACGCTGCACGGGGTGAACTTCTACTCCCACGGCACGCAGATCACCGCCGCGCACGGCCACCTCGCCTTCTACGGGGCCTATGTGGCGCTCAACCTCGCGGTCTTCACCTATGCGATGCCGATGCTGCGCGGGCGCGATCCCTACAACCAGGTGCTCAACATGGGTGCATTCTGGCTGATGACCGGCGGCATGGCCTTCATGACTTTCGTGCTGACCTTCGCAGGCACGATCCAGACCCACATGCAGCGGATCGTGGGCGACTACTACATGGACGTGCAGGACAGCCTGTCGATCTTCTACCTGATGCGCTTCGGCGCGGGGGCGGCGGTCGTGCTGGGGGCGCTTCTGTTCATCTACTCGCTCGTCGTCGTGCGCCGGCGTGAAGTCATCGCACCCGGTCCCGCAACCCCCGTGGCAGGAGAATGACGATGTCTCTCGACATGACGAATGCACAGATCCCCTACTACCACCCGACCGGCCGCGAATGCGCCCTGTTCGAGCGCGCCCATGACAACGGTTTGCCCCTTCTTCTGAAGGGGCCGACCGGCTGCGGCAAAACCCGCTTCGTCGAGCATATGGCGGCGCGGCTGAACAAGCCGGTCTACACCGTCGCCTGCCATGACGACCTGTCGGCGGCGGACCTGATCGGGCGCTACCTGCTGAAGGGCGGCGAGACCGAATGGGTCGACGGGCCGCTCACCCGCGCCGTGCGCGAAGGGGCGATCTGCTATCTCGACGAGGTGGTGGAGGCGCGCAAGGACGTGACCGTGGTGCTGCACCCGCTCACCGACTCGCGGCGTCGCCTGATCATTGACCGCACCGGCGAGGAACTCGACGCCCCCGAGGGGTTCATGCTCGTGGCCTCCTACAACCCGGGCTACCAGAGCGTGCTCAAGCGGCTGAAGCCCTCGACGCGGCAGCGGTTCCTGTCGATCGCCTTCGACTTCCCCGAGGCCGATGCGGAGACCCGCGTGATCACCGCCGAGACCGGCCTGCCGGTGGCGCAGGTGGTACCGCTGGTGCGCCTTGCCGGGCATATCCGCAAGCTCTCGGGCATGGATCTGGAGGAAGGCGTCTCGACCCGGCTTCTGGTCTATGCCGCGCGGCTGCTCGGAGCGGGCATCGCGATCGAGGAGGCGCTGGAGACCGCCGTGGTCCAGGCGCTCAGCGACGAGCCGGATGTCCAGCAGGCGCTGCGCGACCTGATCGCCACGATCTACGGCTGAGGAGCACGTCATGAAACTGATGGACCTGATGGAGCCCGAGGAAACCGTAGGCGAGATCTGGCACGATTTGGCCAAGGATATCGGTCAGGACGATCACCACCCCGACGCCGCGGTCGAACTGGCCGCGCTGCGCCCCTCGCTCGCGCTCCTGCTGCGCGCACTTGGTGGCGGCGCGGATGTCGAGATCGTCGAGGCCCCGGTCACCCCGGTCCGTCACCGCCAACCCGTCCGGCGCCGCCTTGGCGCCGGGCGCGAGACCGAGCGCGTCGCCCGCTTCGACGGCGCGCGGCTGCGCCTGCCGCCGGTGATGGATGTCTTCCCCCGGTCTGACCTCAACCGTGCCGCCTATTTCTGGCTGACGGCGCTGGCGGCGCTCAGCCGCGACGCGATGCCCGATTTGCCCGACGAGACCGACGGCCCCGCGATGGATTGCGCGCAGATCCGCGCCAATGCGCAGGCCTGCGATCTGGCCTATCGCCGCTGCATCGGGCTGCGTGCGTCCTACCGCGAGATGGCGGCGCTCACCCTCGCACGTCGCCGCAGATTGTCGCGCCCTGCGACCGAGGCCGCGCTGGAGGCCGCGCTCTGCGACCAGCTTTCCGCCGATGCCATTCCCGCAGCACTGCCCGAGACTGCGGAGGGCGCACGCGGTTACATGCCGCTCGCCCCGGTGCCGATCTGGCTGCAATTTGCTCCCAACACCGCAGGCCGCAGCGCCGCCTCGGAAGAGGCCGACGCCCCCGCCTCCGCCCCGACCGCGATGGCCAGCACGCAGCGCAAGCATGGCGAGCGCCGCGATCTCGATCAGGCGCGCCGCCGCGACAGCTTCATCATCCACCGTTTCGAGTCTATCCTGTCTTGGGTCGAGGCGCTCAACGTCAATCGCTCGGTCGACGACGATGACGCGGACAACGCCGCCAAGGCCGCCGAGGATCAGGACCAGATCACCCTGACGCGCCACGACCGCAAGGCTGCGACGCGACTGCGGCTGCATCTCGACCTCTCGCCCGCCGAGGCGGAGCACGAGGCGCTGGCGGGCGAGCATGTCTATCCCGAATGGAACCACCGCAGCCGCGCCTATATGGAAGGCCACTGCCGGGTGCTCGACGCACCCGCGCGGCCCGAAGCCAAGCAGAGTTTCCGCGCCGATCCGCGCTATATCCGCGCCGTGCGCCGCCAGTTCGAGGCGCTGCAACCGCGCCGCATCCTGCGCCCGCGGCAGATCGACGGGACCGAGCTGGACCTCGACGCCGTCATCGCCAGCCGCGCCGATCTCGCCGCGACCGGGCGGGGCAGCGACCGGATCTGGCAAAGCCTGCGCAAGGTGGAACGCGACCTCGCCGTGGCCTTCCTGATCGACACCTCGCGCTCCACCGAGGCCGCGATCGGCGAAAGCTGCGTGATCGACATCGCGCGCGAAGCGATGTCCGCGCTGGCCGAGGGGCTGGATGCGGCGGGCGACCGTTTCGCGATCTGGGGTTTCTCGTCGCTGAAGCGCGACCGGGTGTTCCTGACGCGCGTGAAAGGCTTCGAGGCCCCGATGGCGCCGCCGATCCACAGCAATATCGCGGCGCTGCGCCCGGGCCATTACACGCGGCTCGGTACCGCGATCCGCCACGTCTCGGCACAGCTCGCGCAGGAGAGCGCGAGCCGCAAGCTGCTGATCGTGCTGACCGACGGCAAGCCCAACGATCTGGACCACTACGAAGGCCAGCACGGCATCGAGGACAGCCACATGGCCGTGCGCGAAGCCCGCCGCGCGGGCCAGGGTCTGCACGGCGTCATCATCGACGAGGACGGGCAGGACTGGTTCGCGCGCATTTTCGGGCGCGGCGGCTTCACCCTGTTGCCCCGGCCCGAACGGCTGCTGCGCGCCCTGCCCGATATCTACCGCTCGCTCACACAGGAGACCTGACATGCGCAAACTGACCCTTTTTCTCGCCCTCGCCCCGGCCGCTGCACAAGCCGCAAGCTTCGAGCGCCCGATCCCACAGGCGCAATCGGCCACCGCCGAGTTCTGGTTCGCATTGGCCACGCTGGCGCTCATCGCGGCGCTGGCAGTGGTGGCGCGGGTGGTCGCGCGGCGATGAGCCCGCGCTGGTCCCCCGCCCGGATCGCGCTGCTGCTCTACCCGTTCGGCTGGGGCGCCTTCGCGGTCAACGTGTTCTTCGCCTCGTTGATCGGGTCGTGGGTCGGGCTGCCGGTCGCGACTCCGGTCGTCTCGCTGGGGCTGGGCGCGATCGTCGCCCTGCCCGCGACCTATGCCTTCGCATGTCACATCCGGCGGCTGATGGACGCTGCCGAGAGCTGAAAGGAGCCGACCATGGCCATGTCTTCCACAGAACTGATGCGCCGCTGGCAGGGCCCGGCGCTACTGTCGGGCGGCTTTCGCCCGTTCTTCTTCTTCGGTGCGGTCTGGGCTGCGCTGGCGATGGCGCTCTGGGTGCCGGCACTGACTGGGCTGATCGAGCTGCCGACGCGGCTCGACCCGGTCAGCTGGCACGCCCATGCCTTCCTCTTCGGCTATCTCGGCGCGGCGATCGCGGGCTTTTTGCTGACGGCGGTTCCGAACTGGACCGGGCGGTTGCCGGTCGTGGGTTGGCCGCTCCTTGGCCTCGTCACACTCTGGACGCTCGGGCGGCTGGGGTTGCTCGCCTCGGCGCATCTGCCTTTCGCGCTGGTCGCGAGCGTCGATCTCGCCTTCCCGCTGGCGCTTGGCGGCGTCGTGCTGCGTGAGATCGTGGCAGGGAAGAACTGGCGCAACCTGCCGGTGCTGGGATTGCTGAGCGTCTTCACCCTCGCTGACCTTCTGTTCCTGATAGAAGCCGCGCAGGGCGGCTATGCAGCAGCGGGTATCGGGATGCGGCTGGGCCTTGCCGCCGTGCTGATGATGGTCGCGCTTATCGGAGGGCGGATCATCCCCTCCTTCACACGCAATTGGCTGGTCAAGGAGAACCACCCGGCGCGCCCGGCCCCGCCGATGCAACGCTTCGACAAGCTTGCGATGGTGGCTGTGGGTGCGGCGCTACTGGCTTGGGTCGTCCTGCCCGAGGCGCAGCTGACCGCGGCGCTGCTGCTCGCGGCCGGGGTGCTGCACCTCGCGCGGCTGTCGCGCTGGAAAGGCGGGCTGACGCTGCGCGCGCCGATCCTGTTCGTGCTACATCTGGCCTATATCTGCCTGCCGCTCGGGGCGCTGACGCTTGGCTTTGCGATCCTGCTCCCTGCGGCCCTCACCCCCGCCACGGCGCTGCATCTGTGGACGGCGGGCACGCTTGGCGGGATGACGCTCGCGGTGATGAGCCGTGCCTCGCTCGGCCACACCGGTCGCCCGCTGGAGGCCAGCGCCGGAACCGTCGCGGTCTATGCCGCCCTCTTCGTCGCGATGATCGCACGGCTCCTCGCGGGCTGGTTCGGCCTGAGCGCGCTTTATTCTGTCTCCGGCGTGGCTTGGTGCGCGGCTTTCCTCGGCTTCGCGATCCTCTATGCTCCGGTGCTGTGGCAACCCAGACGGAGGGCGCAATGATGTGGCTGGCTTATGGCGGAGTTTTCGCGGCCTTCCTCGCGACCCATTCGATCCCGACGCGCCCGACGGTGAAGGCGCGACTGATGGCGGCGTTCGGCGCGTCCGGTTTCACCCTTGGCTATTCGCTCCTGTCGACGGCGATGCTGCTGATCCTGATCCGCGCCGCCGCATGGCCCGATCCGATCTATATCTGGCCGCCTACGCTATGGGCGATGGAGGCGACGCGGGGCGGGATGGCGCTGGTCTGCATGTGGTTCGCCGTGGCGCTCGGCCATCCGAACCCGTTCTCCTTCGGGGGCAGCCGCCGCAAGAGCTTCGCCCCGGATCGCCCCGGCCTCGTGCGCCTCACGTGCCACCCGATGCTGCTGGGCCTCGCGAGCTGGGCCGGGCTGCACCTGCTGCCGAACGGCGATCTGGCGCATGTGCTACTGTTCGGGACGCTCGGAGGGTTCGCGCTGCTTGGTATGCGGCTGATCGACCGCAAGCAACGCCGGGAGATGGGTCCGGAGGTCTGGGCCGAGACGCTACGCCGGGCGAAAGCCGCGCCCCTGTTTGCGGGGTTCACGCTGGCCGATCTCGGTCGGGCGGCGCTTGGCCTCATCGCCTATCTGGCGCTACTCCACCTGCATGAGTATTTCGCAGGCGTCGCTCTGGTGTAAGAAACGCGCGTTTCTAACTTTCGGAGACGTTCGTTGGTGCTGGCGCGCAACGTCAGGCTCTGCTCACGTCGCTTGTGCAGCAGAGCTCAGATGACGCCGAAAGTGCCGCACCATTTGCTCTATCTGCTCACCGATCACCGGCTTTTCGAACTCGGCGACGATGTTCGGAAATTTCGATTGTTCGAAATTGATGACCTCTGCGCCGCTGCGAATGATGATTGTCGGGATCTCATGCCGTTTCAGCCAAGGCAGAGCCTCGGCCGCTTCTGCTTCGTGGAGCGTGACGTCGACGACTGCGGCCAAGAATCCGTCTTTCCCATGACCCTTCAACTCTCCCGCGTCACACGTGACGCAATGCCACGTGGGATACCCTGCCTTCCCCAGCACCTGCTCAAGATCGAGCGCCAAAATTGTTTCGCTCGTGAATAATGCAACCGGGCGAGGCTGAACCAGATGGCCTCTATATGTCTCCGCATTTTGCTGTTCCATACCAACAATGCTATCATAAGAAGGAATATTTTTAAATTATTTCAGATGCATAACTTGAAGCCACTGAGTTATCGAACAACCTTGCCTGAAAGCAGCCTGTGACGTTTCTGGCTTCGGTTGACGTTTTTCTGCTATACACTAAGCTTTGTAACCTTGCGTCAATTGAGTAGATTGCGTCTCACCGGAGCGTTTCATGACAAGTGAACACGGCAAGCGCCTGACGAGGCTGCAAATCATGGTTTCGGATGACGAAATCCAAGCTTTGGATGATTGGCGGTTTTCCGAAAGGATGCCCAGCCGGGCTGCCGCCATACGCGAGTTGCTGCGGCGGGGCCTTGGAGCTGAAGGCTACAATGGAGAAGCTGGCAAGCAGGGAAATTCGGGTAGCTTCGGTGTGATTAACACCAACGACGACAAATAAGCGCGCGGTTTGCCGCGGCCACTTGCGCCGGATGGTAAAGAGCCTCGTGCATCGTGGACGCCTTCTTCGAAAATTTTGAGCCCATGAGACCATTGCGAACTTCAGCAAGTTCGGCGGGCAGTCACTTAGAAGTGCTGAGCGGATGGCAGGTCTCGAGAAACTACGCTGAAGCAAATTGCGGCAGCCTGGAAGTCGGCAATGGACAGAGAACGCTCTTCTGTCCAAAAGGGCGGAAACCGGTCATTCGCTGCAGCGCGGACGAATGTCTGCTAAGGCACCTCGGTATCAGCGGTGACCCCTCGGTTGCGAATTAGATCAGGGTCCCTCTGCTCTGCAAGTCAAGGAAAGGGTGGCGCAAAGCGACCTATTTCGCCTATCGCGTCGGCATCTTCGTCGCGGACAATCTGATCAAGCTGACAAGTTTCTCGCGAATAAGTTAGTGCTCACGGCACCCTGCTCGCGCAATTTCCAAGGGTCGCGTCTCAGTGGAGTTGCTCAATCAAGTAATCTCCCACATGATGAGTGCCGAGTTTCCAGCAGATCAGATCGAACCTGACGCCTCTTCCCGACGCGATGAGGAGCCACATGCCGCCCCATCCCATCCGCCCCAGACAAAGCGCGGAGATCCTTCATTCACTTGATGCCCGACCTCTGGCGGCAGAGCAGTATAGCCCGTCGAGACTTCACGCATTGTCCCCGACTGAGGCCCTTCAGGCAGTCTCGGCCAGGGCGGAAGGACTTAGCAGCGAGGAAGCGGCGCGGCGCCGAGTCGCGCACGGACCCAACCAGCTACCCGAACCGCCCCGACGAAGCCCGCTGCTGCGCTTCTTGGCGCACTTCCACAACGTGCTGATCTATGTGCTGCTCGCCTCCGCCGCGGTGACGGGGGCTCTTCAGCATTGGCTGGACATGGGTGTGATTCTTGCCGTTGTAATCGTCAACACGGTGATCGGCTATGTCCAAGAAGGCCGCGCCGAGCAAGCAATGGCCGCGATCCGGGATATGCTGGCGCCGCGCTCGGCGGTGCTGCGCGACGGACGCCGACAGACCCTTGAGGCGGCCGATCTGGTGCCCGGCGACATCGTGCTGATCGAGGCGGGTGATCGGGTGACAGCCGATCTTCGGTTGATCGCGGCCCGGGGGCTGAAGGCAGAGGAGGCGATCCTGACCGGCGAATCCGTGCCGGTCGACAAGGGCACCGCATCGGTCGCGGAGGATGCGCCGCTGGGCGACCGGAATTCGATGCTCTTCTCGGGCACGCTGGTGGCCGCCGGGGCGGGACGCGGCGTCGTCGTGGCGACGGGCGCACAGACCCAGATTGGCCGGATTAGCGGCATGCTGAGCCGGGTCGAGACGCTGACGACGCCGCTCGTCGCGCAAATGGACCGCTTCGCCCGCTGGCTGACGGTCTTCATCCTTATGGTGGCGGCGACACTCCTGACCTATGGCTACTTCGTCGGCCACCTGCCCTTTTCGGACCTGTTCATGGCCATCGTCGGCCTCTCGGTAGCTGCGATTCCCGAGGGATTGCCAGCAGTGTTGACGATCACCCTCGCTGTCGGGGTGCAGGCAATGGCTCGACGCAACGCCATCGTTCGCCGCCTGCCGGCGATCGAGACGCTGGGCGCAGTCTCGGTGATCTGCTCGGACAAGACCGGAACGCTGACGCGCAACGAAATGACGGTGGCCTCACTCGCTGCGACCGAGCACGTTTATTCCGTGATGGGCAACGGTTACGCTCCCGAAGGCGCGGTGCGCTGGCGCGATGCCGATATCGACCCGGACGACCACGCGGTTCTGATGGAATTCGCCCGTGCCGCGGCGCTTTGCAACGATGCGCTGCTGCACAGCCATGCCGAAGGCTGGCGTGTCGAGGGCGACCCGATGGAGGGCGCGCTCATGGCGCTCGCTGGCAAGGTCACTCGAGACGGGCCCGAGCCCTTCCGCGAATGGTCCCGTGCCGATGCAATCCCCTTCGATGCCGCGCATCGCTACATGGCCACGCTGCACCGCGACCGCAAAGGCCACGCCTGCATCCACGTCAAGGGCGCCCCCGAGGCGGTGCTCGCACTCTGCGCCGACCAGCGCAGCGCCGACGGCAGCACGGAACCGCTGGAGGTCGATCACTGGCACGCAGCGATCGAGGAGCTCGCTGCCGAAGGCCAGCGGGTGATCGCGGTCGCCACACGCGCGGTGTCTGCGGGCCACGCCGAGTTGGTGTCGGCTGACCTCGAGGGGCAGCTGACCCTCGTCGGGCTGATCGGCCTGATCGATCCCCCGCGGGCCGAAGCCATCGACGCCGTCGCCGACTGTCATGCCGCGGGTATCCAAGTGAAGATGATCACCGGCGACCATGCCGCCACGGCGCGCGCCATCGCCGGAAGAATCGGGCTGAAGAACGCCGAGCGCGTTCTCACCGGCGCGGATATCGAAGCGATGGACGACGCCGAACTCGCCGACGCGGCCGTGAAGACGGACATCTTCGCGCGCACCTCTCCGGCCCACAAATTGCGGCTCGTAACAGCCCTGCAATCGCAGGGGCTGACCGTCGCCATGACCGGAGACGGGGTCAACGACGCACCGGCGCTAAAGCGTGCCGATGCCGGGATCGCCATGGGTCGGAAGGGCAGCGAGGCGGCCAAGGAGGCCGCCGAATTCGTACTCGCCGACGACAATTTCGCATCTATCGCCGCCGCAGTGCGCGAGGGCCGGACGGTCTATGACAATATCAAAAAGGTCATCAGCTGGACGCTACCCACCAATGCTGGCGAGGCAATGACGATTGTCGCAGCGCTCTTTGCCGGCATGACACTGCCGATTTCGGCGGTGCAAATCCTCTGGGTAAACCTGATCACCGCCGTGACGCTGGGCGTCGCGCTCGCCTTCGAACCGTCCGAGCCCGGCACCATGCGCCGGCCGCCTCGCCCGCGCGCCGCGCCGCTGCTGACGGGTCAACTGGTCTGGCACATCGTGCTCGTCTCGTCGCTATTCCTGATGGCGGTTTTCGGAATATATTTCTACGCCACCGACCGGGGCTATTCACCGGTCCTCGCGCAGACGATGGCGATGAACACCTTGGTCGTGCTCGAGATTTTCCATCTCTTCTTCATCCGCAACATCCACGGCACCTCACTCACCTGGGCGGCTGCCCGGGGAACGCCGATCATCTGGGTCTGCGTGCTCACCGTCATAGCCGCTCAGTTCGCGATCACCTACGTCCCCCCTCTGCAGAAGGTGTTCGGAACACAAGCCGTGCCGTTCCCCGAAGGCGTATTGATCATCCTGATCGGCATCGTTTTCTTCGCCCTGATCGAGATCGAGAAGCAGATGCGGCTCGCGCTTCGAAGCCTCGCCAACTGAAAGGAACCGGTTTGCTCAACTGCCCGGAAAGGGCTCTTTGATCCGGTCGGGTGACCTTAATGGAAAACGCCAGTCTCAAATGGTCCAGTTTTCACTGGGCGGAGCGATGGCACCGAAGTTCGCCCCCTTTTTTCGAACTCAATGCAACCAAAAGTATAATATGCAACGGACCTCCCACCTCATCTGTAAGCCAAAAACGTTAATAAGAGCGGCTCAAGAAGCAAGTTGGAAGTGACCTAACCGAAGAAGTGCTCGACGATCGCGAACTGAGGATTATGGATTCTGCCCGGGCCCGGTTCAGGGCATGGACACGGGAGCTGGGCTGCCTGCATTGCGGTATCGTCGAAACCGGTATCGCGATTTGGCGGTCCAAGAACTGCGAATGACCGAAGACCCGCAGCCCCGATACGGCTGCGCGGTGTCATGGCCACACCGCCTCGGCCGAGCTTCCATTTGTGCCAAAGGGGACAAGATTGCCTCCTTATTTACTCAATCATTTCCTGAAGCGCCTCCAGCGCTGAAATTTCGATGCACCGGGCACTATGCAGCCGAATTAGCCCGTCCTTCTTCAGCCTGCTCAGGCCGCGGGATACTGTCTCGATGGTCAGACCAAGGTAATCCGCGATATCGGAGCGGGTCATGGAGAGTTCCACGTAATGCTGCCCTCCCTGACGGTTGGCCATATCGAGCAAGAACGATACAAGACGCTCGCCCGCGTATTGCCGACCAAGAACCAGCTGTTGACCTTGCGCGGCGAGAAGGTGTGCCTTGAGTGCGCTCAGCCAAACTTCAGTCAGGGAAACCTGCACATCGTGAACGGCAACCGAGCTATCCTCGATCGCTTCCGCAAAGAACTCATAAGTGCCGTGCGCGGCAAAACCGAAGACCTCGCCCGGCATGCAGAAGGCCAGGATCTGGCGCCGGCCATCAGCGAACAGATGGTAGAGACGGACCATCCCGCCTTTAACCGTGAAAATCTTTCCGGCGTGGTCACCCTGTCCAAAGATGAGTTCGCCCGCAGCATAGTTGGTCACCGGGTTCACCGGGGAGGTGGCAAACGTGTTCTTGTGATTTCCAACCTTCGCGATCCGGGCCAGTGCGGCGAATTCGCGGTTGCTTTGAATGGTCATGGTGATCTCCCTGTCCTACGCAGGAAGATTCATCGCGCATATCCATCGTTTGCGAAATTCGGAGATGTCCGTACGGGATTCTACTTAGAGCGAACCTTTGGATTGAGGCTGTGCGCGACTGCCTCGACAAGTCGTTCCCCAAGGAGGGGCTTTAGCAGGATGGTGCCCCTGAAGGTATCAGGCATCGTCGGTAGGCGGTCAGCCAAAAGAACGATTGGAACGGCAAAACCCATGACCAAGTGCCACCCATCTTCCTCTGAGGAAATGGCGTCTTCGTCGATCACCGCGCAGCCGATTTCTGCTGACCCCGATACCTCTCGCATCGTCCGGAGACTGCCAGACGACATAACAAGCAAGCCCTCTGCCTCAAGAGCAAAGGCTATGGATCGTCGCAACCCGTCATCCCGGGCAACGACAAAGACGAATTGCCGCGTGTCCAGCTGTCCTCTCCTTGCGATAACGCAGAGATAGTTTTTCCCCTGCGCACGCTATACTGCCTCAGACAAGCGCGTCCGGCGTTGAGGTAAGTCAATTTGAGAATGTGTGCGGGCGCCCGGCTATTGCGCGAGGAACCCCGCTGCGAGTGCCATTCGCACGAGTTCGGGCAGACTCCCGGCTGCCATCTTGGACATCACCGACGCCCGATGGACTTCGACCGTACGGGGACTGATATTGAGATCGTAGGCGATCGTCTTGTTCGGTAGGCCTGACTCGACACCGGACAATACCTCCTTCTCCCGTCCGCTCAGACGGTCGAGACGGCTGCGAATGGCATCGGTGTTCTCAATCTCGACTTCTGCTTCCAACTCGGAGGCGATGCGGTTTATCGCCTCGATCAGGCTTTCTTCTTCGAAGGGTTTCTCGATGAAGTCGCGGGCGCCCGCTTTCATCGCTTCGACCGCCAATGGCACGTCGCCGTGGCCCGTAACCACGATCGCGGGAATGCGAACCTGAAGGCGTCTCAGCTGGCGAAGTAGCTCAACACCATCAAGATCTGGCATCCTCAGGTCGGTCACCAAGCACGCTTGTTGGATCGTTGGCGCTGCAGCGAGAAAGTCGGTCGCAGACTGGTGTTGTCGCACCGTGAAGCCCGCCATCGTGAGCATAAAGGCAAGTGACTTTCTCACCACTTCCTCGTCGTCGACGAGGTGAACCATAAAATTATCCGGCAGCATGTGCTCTCTCATCTTCGTAGATTGGCAAGGTGAAACGGAAGGTCGCACCACCGTCGGCATTCTTCGACACTTCGATGGTGCCTCCATGGGACTCGATGATGCGCTTGGAGATCGAAAGCCCGATCCCCATACCTCCGGACTTCGTCGTCACGAACGGTTTGAACAGCTGCGGTGCGATCTCCTCGGAAATCCCTGGCCCGGTATCGGAGACCTCTACGACCACTTCCTCAGGGCCATCTGCGAAAGTCCGAACGCTCAACCTTCTTGCATCGCTGTTGCGCATAGCTTCGATCGCATTACGCATCAGGTTGGTTAGCACCTGCTGTATCTGAACGCGATCGACCAACAGCGGGCCCACTGTGGGATCAAATTCGAAGTCTGACTGAACGCCCACGTCGTTCGTGCCCATCAGCGCGAGAGCGCTCGCTTCCTCGACAAGCCTGCGGAGATCCTCGACAGAATTCTGGCTGTCACCTCGGACAACAAGTTCCCTCAGATGGGAGATGATCTGGCCCGCCCTAAGCGACTGGCGAGCCATTTCCTCGACCGCTTCTCGCATTCTTGCGGCAGTTGCATCGGGGACCTGATGCAGCAGGCGAGTGCACCCCTGCGCATAGTTGGCAATGGCTGACAACGGCTGGTTCAACTCGTGGGCCAGAGTGGAGGCCATCTCACCCAGTTCGTTCAATCGTGCGAGGCGCGCCAACTCCGCTTCGACCTCTTGCAACTGTGCGCGCGAGTTGGTGCGTTCCGTCAGATCTTGGACGAAGCCGGCGAAGAAAATCTCCTCACCGTGGCGGATCTCTCCGACCGTCAGCTTCATGGGAAAGGTTGAACCGTCCTTGCGCCGCCCCACGACGATCCGGTCGATTCCGATAATGCGCTTCTGACCCGTGGTGAGGTAGCGCTGGATGTAACCGTCATGCTCGGCATGATACGGCTCCGGCATCAGCATGTTGACGTTCTGCCCGACGACCTCTTCTTCGGGGTGGCCAAACTGTCTTTCGGCTGCCGCGTTGAAGGACGTCATGATTCCATTGGCATCGATGACGATCGTTGCATCCGGCGACGAGTTGAACAGGGTACGCAGATGTGCCTCGCGTTCCCGAAGCTCCTTCTCCGTATCATCCATCTGCCGACGCGTGCGATGGAGCATCTCGCCCATCCAGGCGATGACGAAAGCGACAACCACGAACACCGCATAAGGCAATAGAGGCACCGCCTCGAGACTATGTAGGCTGAACAACGCCGCACTTCCGATGACCGACAGTCCGATCGCGAGTAGAGCCGGACCTATTCCCCCGATCACCGAGGCGGTCAGGATTGCTGGAAGGAATATGATAAGGAGCGAGCCGTCGTTGAGCACGCCCCGAAGAGCGAGCCCAATCAATGCAACGGTGGCCACCGCGACTACTGCGATCGCATATCGATAGAGGTTTCGCCGAAACAGCGCACCAGCGGCGGCGCGCTGATGCTCCTTCCTACTTTCTTTTGCCCGCTCCGCCGTCACGGCTCCCAGCCTCCTGGCTTAAACCCAGCTCGTCGGCGACGTCATTATCATCGCCGTCAAACAGGTGATTACGCCCTATGAACCACAACACGCGCAGGCCGCGGCAGCGCGAGACCGCACATTACCGAAAAGGAGTATCTCCCGCATAGCTTTGTTTCTCAACCCATTGAGGTGAAGGAAATCCAACAATGCTCAAGTGCGTTGACGAAACACCGCGAACTCGAGCAGACAAGCCTGCCCTCTCAATGTTGCGCCGGATAAAACCTGCAAAGCCCTGCTGCTCCGCAGCACTTAATGAGGCAGGAGGACGACCGCCATCGGTCGTTCACGGCATCCCCCGTGACGGGCGGAATTCGTTCCTTCGCTGCGCTCATTGCGAATGTCTGGTTCCGCTCAACAGCGAAGGTTATCGCGCCCGAAACCAGATTATCTCTGCGCTCCATATGCTTTTCCCTAAGCGGAAACTGCCTATCAAACCTCGCTCTCCAACATTTTGAATCCAGATCTCTGGCACCCTTCGTCAAGACGGCCCGACGGTCCACTTTCAACGCGATCTGTCCGCTTACCTTCCGATATGGCCGTCGGGCGGCGGCGACACGAAAGTGACGATTTGTATTGGCGAAGGCGCAGCCCCGCCTTCCCGTCTCTATTCCGCAACACTCACACCGGATCAAGAACTCGTTGATGCAAATCAACTCAAGCGGCTGGGGATGTGTTAACCCCGAGGCTGAAGTCCGTGCGAGGGAACTTCAGAAACGCGCCGAGGCAAACGCACGGACATATCGTCAGTACGATCGAGTGAAGAGTCGCTGGTTTCGCGTGCGAAATTTATCGTGGCGATCGCCTTGGGAATGGGACAAAAAATGACACATACTCTGCTCACCAATTTGAAACGAACCGTAGCGCCGGCGGCTTTGCTGCTGTGCCTCGGGAATCCGGCCTGGTCGGGCACCTTTGATGACGCACCCGTCATCAGCGTGACCGGCGATGGTCTCATCTTCTCCGATCCGGCGGAAGGCGTGCAGCCGCCCGGCCTCAAGGCCGTGACGGGGGAGGTCAA
>NZ_WBJS01000019.1 GCF_009296265.1 Thioclava sp. JE_KL1 | reverse complement strand
CGTCGTCCCAACGCCGGCGGCGCTCAATACCCAAAACCTCGCCCCGCATAGCCCCTCCGCGCATAAGAGACGTCGTTTGCGACGTCGTTATGCACGTGTCTTAGGGCCTCACGCCGAAATCTGGCAGGCGGTGCCAACCGGGCCGTTACGATCAGCGCGCGGTGAAATCAGCTTCAACGCTCCGACTTCGCAGAGCCATTTTATGGATTCCGGAGCGAGAAGCCCCTCGAGGACGTAAGTCGCCTCGTGTTGAGCAACCAATACTCAAGCCATGCGCTGTGGGAGCCGACCATCACGAGTCGATGCTCAACGCTGTCGTTCGCTTGGAAAGGGGCGCGCCGAGCGCCAAGCCCTCCGATGCGTCAGGCTCAGAAGCGGGCCGCAACACTCAAGCCGAAACTTTGCGTGTCATCACCGGGCGCCTTGTCCATCGCTTTGGCGACGTAAAGAGAGACCGGCGCGCCCTGAATATCGAAGGTTACGCTCAGGCCGATGGAACTGCGCAATTTGAAGGAATCGTCGATCGCTCCGCCCTGCGTATCGTCAAGTGACCAGAGCGCCCCCACATCGATGAATGCTCCACCCCGCATCGGCGTGTCGAACACGGTTCCGAGGTCATGCTGCAGCTCGATCGATGCCACTGCGAACTTGTTGCCCCCCGTGAAATAATCAGCATCCTTGGGACCGAGCCCACGTGGCGCGAAGCCGCGGAAGGACACGCCGCCGAGCTGGAAGCGATCCACAGCGCGGGTGTTATCGCCCCCCAGTCCCTTGGCGACCCCGCCTTGGAAACCGAGCAAGAGATCGGTCTTGGCGCCTAGCGGGAGCCGTGCCTTCGCATTCAGGCGCGTCTCAGAAACCGTATCGATATCGCCAAGCCCCCAGAAATACTGATCGATCCCCACCTGGTATCCCGCCGAGCCGGACGCGCCCTTTTCTGATGCGCTCGCGAGTTTGTAGCTGAACCGCAGGTAGGGAGCACTGGTCGAGCTTTCCTCCTGCTGGAACAACGTACTCGAACCGTCCGAGGTGTCGCGCATCTTAAGGGAACGATACCCGAGCCCGTACTCAAGACGCCCCGCCTCGCCCAAATCCTGCGCGAGATATCCTTCGATTTGAGCGCGACGGGACGCGTAGCCCTGATCGTCGTAATCACTACGGCTGAAGAGAGCATCCATCCCGACGCCTGGCTTCCCATCGCCCAATCCCGAGTAATAGAGCGAGCTGCGCAGTGACTGCATCTCCTTGCCGAGGTTCATCTCGAGAGAACCGAACGTGTTCGGAAACAGGTTGTACCGCTCAAAATACAAAGAACCGACGACTTTGTCCTGAGTATCGTAGGCCACGGAAAGATCGATATGCCCGGGACGCATTTCGACCTCTTTGACGTCGACGACCAGTGCGTCGTTCTGAGAGCGCAGCTTGACGCTGTTGAAGACACCACTCGAACGAAGGCAATCTGCGCGCGCGTCGAGGTCCTCCGGACTATAATCGACCCCGCTCTTGAGATCGCATGCCGCCAGGATGTCTTGGCTGGCGATGAGCTTGTTTCCCTCAACCTCCACCGACTTGAAGCTCCGGGCATTCGCCTGGGTCAGACCGATTGCGACAGAGGCAACCGACGAAAATGCGATAATAGATAGTAGGGTACGGGATTGCAGGTGCTTCAGGCTCAAGCTCTTGCCTCTTGTGGTGAGTCGCGCAGGGTTTATGGATCACGCGACCCTAAGGGTCCTCCCCGGACCGTCAACGCCTGAACATCATTTTGTATCTAAAAAATATCTTCAGACCTAGATCGCGACACATTTTGATAATATCGCATAGTTATGGAAAGCGAATGACGAAAGATATGAACTAAAGTCTTGTGGCGTACGCCGCAGTTCATCTCGCAGAGGGGGACGGTTTGCGCTCTTTTGTTTATTCCGAGCGAGGTTCGATTACGATCCTCTGGCTCCTGCTGATCCCCGCGATGCTTCTTGTCGGCGGGTTCGCCACCGATATCTCGATGATCAATGCCCAAAAGCGCTACGTACAATCGCAAGCCGACCTCGCAGCTCAGAGTGCAGCACGCCATCTTCCAAACCTCTCGGAAGCCCGCACCATCGCGCAGGAGGTCGTTTCCGCGAATGACAAGTACGGGAACGTCCCGCTCGGCTCGACAGATGTGACCTTCGGAAGCTTCGACAGCAAGACGGGAACCTTTACCGCCGCACCGGTCCAGACCGACCCGACCGGCGTCACCGCGGTCAAAGTCAGCGTACCCTCCAATTTCGCCCCCTTTCTGCTTGCCCCCGTGATGCAAAACGGGAACTACGTCATCCGTCGTTCGGGCGTGGCGGCGCGTCGCGGGGCGATTTCGTTCACACTGCGCAATCGTCTCCTTGGGATCGACACTTCGCGCTCCATCCTCGATCCGCTACTCAACGATGGCTTGGGCCTCGGTGTGTCCGCCAAGCTCCTCGACTACAGCGGGCTCGCGAATACCGAGGTGGGGATCAATCAATTGCTCGGACTGGTAAGTTCGCGGATCGGTCTGGACGCGGTGAGCTACGAGGACCTCCTCAAGGCGCCGATCGCACTCGACACGCTGATCGGCGGTCTGACGGACCTAAACGGCCTACCAACGGGCGTCAGTAGCAACGCAACCAACACGGTTTCGCTCGGCTCGCTTCTGGCGCTTTCCCCGAATGTGCTGCAAGCCGAGATCGGGCAGGTTCTGCCTGACATCAAACTCAACGTGTTCGACCTTTTGGCGGCAATTGTCAGCGTCGATGGATCGAACTCGGGCGTCGATCTCGTCAACGTACCGCTGAGCCTCCAGATTCCCCATCTTGCTGCGGTCGACGTCGTAGTCTCAGCGATCCACCCTGCCGTGACAGCCCTCGGTTTCATCGATGACGTGCCCCCAGTCGAGGCGCGACTTGCCCAACTCCACGCAAAGGTTAAGACTGAATTGGCCGGTATCGTCAGTGTAGGACTGGACCTACATGGAGGCGGCGCTACCGCAACCGCTCAGACGTTGAACTGCGGCGCCATCAGTGGGAACGACACGCTCGCCACCTTTGACGTAAAAACGGCGGCGCTCAAGATCAAATTGACGACTTCTCTCCTGAACCTGATCAACGGGAAATCGTTGGAGCAGAGCGCCTCGATCCCAGTGCTAGGCGACGAACAGACGATCAGCGTACGCAAGGACCAGGTCGGCAAGGCGATCACGATCCAGAATAATCTTCACCTCTCGACGATCACCACCGCGTTGAGCGACCTGCTGGTCCAATTACAACAGAGCACAACAGACGAGAAGACCTCCTGCGGCTTGCTGAGCTGCTTGCTGGGACCGATCTTGGACCTCGTGAACGGGATCATCAGCGCCCTTAACTCCATCCTCGCCAATCTTGGATTTCTCGATGACCTCGTGAATGGCTTGCTCTCTGCGCTTGGTGTTTCGGTGGCGCAGGCCGACCTAATCGTCAACGACTACACCTGCACGGGCACACTCGTTCAATGAACCGCCGGAACGGGCCACGGGAAAAGCGGATCTGTATCGAACTTGAGCAGCGCCATTAAGCAGTGCTGGACGTTATCGACGCGAATCTCGTTATTGTAGACCTCGGTGCGCAGCCCGCCCCTCACGCGTTCGGGGCGCGAGATGTAGTACATATCGTTCTCGTTTCGAAACTGCAGCTGCGCTACGCTGCGCAGGCCGCGCCGCAGCGTTTTGGCGTACCGATCGGCCCGCAAGACGTCGCCAAGCCGCACCGCGAGCCGCCACGCATCAGCCAGTCCCTCCATATAAACGCCGGTTGAGGACGCATGTGGCGGACCGAAATCGGACCGTTTGGGGTGAAAGAACCGCCCCCAAAGATCCGGGTCCAGCGTGCCGCCCCACTGCTGCATTTCGAGCAGCCAATCATTCCGGGAGAAAACGAAATCGGCAAGCGCGGGCTCTCCGATGTCTTCGTAAAGCATAACATAGGCCTGGCTGTGCCACGGCACGAAAGCGGGGTTCGGCTGCGCCAGATGCCATGCGCTGTAATACTCGAAACTCTTGAGACATTTCGCGGCCAAACCCGGATCACGCGTCCTCCGATACAGCGTCGCCCAGAACAGAAGCGCTTCGCCGGGGTAGAAATTTTGGTTGTCATTGCGATCACCCGGCAGAAGAAAAGTGCGCCAGCTTCCATCCGGCTGCCACAGGTGATCGATGCTGCGGCACAGACCATCAAACTCGCGCTTATAGCTGTCCGGTTGCAGAAGCCGGCACTGACGCCCCTCGAGGATGGCGAGCGCCGCGAGCGCATTCGCCCCCAATTTAATCTTCCCGTCGAGAAGGATTCCCCCCAGTCCGTCGACCTCGGTGTAATAGCTCTTCAGATTGTATTGCAGGTTTCTTTGGAAGGCATCGCGCGCCGCCGGCGTTCCAAGTCGCTGCGCAATGCGACCGAGGGCGACGCTAGCCATGAACTGACGGATCGTGTTATCGGCGCTCGAATACGCCCCCCGGCTGGGCCAATACTTGTAGGTCATGCGCCCGGACGCCCGAACATTGGAGAGCATCCAACCTATCATCCCGTCGATCACGCCCTGCAACAAATCCGGACCAACCGCATCGGGCGCGATCACCTGGTTGCCCCGATATAGTTCGGCAGAGTCCGCTCCGGACCTCAGATCGACCAAAAACTGGCGCGCACCGAACCGCGCGAAGCGGGCTTTCGCCCGCACTTCTTCGAGCGACAGCCCTAGCGTGGTCGCGAAAACCTCGACTTCACGCAGAAGCTTGCGATTGCTCGCGATGGTTAGAGTCGGCGGTATGCGGTGAAGGGCGGTCCCGAGCTGTATCTCGATCCCGACCCGACCACGAGCGGCATTGGAAAAAGCCTGCTCAAGTGCTGACGCCGGTACGGGGCGGTAATCTTCGGTCAGACATAGCTCCAGGACGGTCGCGTCATCAGAGCCCCCACTCTCGCGAGCGCGCGTGATCGCCTCGGCTAATGTTGGAGCCTTCAACCAGCCGGCACGCAACAACCGACCTCCATCACGCCACGCGAACCATACCGGCCCTGCAAGCACCACGTCCGCCCCCTTCCCGAAGACGGTCGAGACGACCTCCTCCAAGGTTGCTTTCGTCGTCTCAGAAGCAGCTTTGGGGGGCGTGATCATTGCGGCCTTACTCCCGTCTCGGTGGCCGCAGTCAAGGCTCTCGCAAGCTGCCAACAAGGCACCCGAAAACACACGGCAAATAGCGACCATGTAAAAATAAAATACATTATTATCATATGCTTATCTCTTCATTTTCTCCGAACCTCGTGGCAAAATTCGCAGCCTGAAAGACACGAAGGAAATCCGATGAACCGCTCCCCTCTCTGGACCTCCGAAGAAATCGCCAAGGCAACTGGTGGACAGTGGCTCGTGGCACCACCAACGGATTGGCAACCCAAGTGCGTCTCCTACGATGTGACGGGAAACATGGCAGATCATTTCTGCGTTCTGGTTCACCCGAACAGTTGGGGAAAGGGACGGCGCGATCCGACAGGGGACATCTCGCGGCTTGCCCGCGAAGGGGCCGCCGGCATCATGGTTGAACCTTCTCATCTTCAAACTTTGCAGAGCCGGAAGGAAACACTGCCACCCGGACTTCCGGTCCTTTTGGTGCACAGTACTTGGTCTGGACTGCAATACATGGCGCAGATTGCGCGCATGCGCTTCGCGGGAAAAGTCTTTGCCGTGACGGGGACGGTGGGCAAAACCACGACACGGGAAATGATCCGCCATATGACGGATCTGCAAGGTGGCGCGACCGGATCGGCGGCGAACAACAATAACATTTCTGGAGTGCACCGCAGCCTCGCCTATATGCCGCGTGAAAACGCGGCCGGCGTGATCGAGATGGGGTTTGGCAAACCGCTCGACGGGATCGCCAGATCGTCCCGCATCGCCCAGCCCGATATCGCGGTCCTGACGACGATCGACGTCGCCCACTTCGACATGTTCACACCCGAAATGCTGGAAAAGGCGAGTGGCAGAGAGCTGTTGTTGCGCCACAAGTCGGGCATCTTCACAGGTCTCGTGCCCGGCGGCGCCGCCGTGATTAACGCGGACTTGCCTGAATACCAACTTGCAAGAGCCCTGGCAGAACGCCAGACGCCTCATGTCTTCGGTTTTGGCGAAGCCGAAGGAGCCGATGCACGCCTTGAGAGAGCAGAGCTGACATTGGGCGGGTCGCAGGCCCATGTCAGCGTCCTCGGACATCGCTTTCTTCTGAAGCTGCAAGTCCCGGGGCACCATATGATCATCAACGCGCTGGGAGCCCTTCTGGCGGTCGGGCTGGCCGGGTTTGATCTGGACAGGGCGGTCTCCGACATGGCCGATTTCGCACCGGTAAAAGGTCGTGCCCGAGTCGTCACGGCAAAGCTGCGCGAGGGCGGAGAGGTGACGATCATCGATGACAGCTTCAACGCGACAATTGCCTCGATGCGCTCCAGTCTGCAACTGCTTCGACTGGCCGAGCCGCGCGCAAACGGCCGGCGGATCGCCGTTCTGGGAGAAATCGGCCATGTCGGCGCCACCGAGGCGGAGGAACACCGTGCTCTGTCCAAGGCGGTCCTCGAAAGCGGCGCCGATCTCGTTTTTTCGTGGGGCCTCTTGATGCGGCCGATGTTCGAAGCCCTGCCCGCAGGCATTCGGGGGGCGCATCAAGACGACTCCGTTGAAGTTCTCTATGCGCAGCTGCGAACCACTCTGCGCGACGGCGACGTTCTGACCGTCAAGAGCGGACGCGGCGTGAATGGCCTCGGCGACATCCGTTTTCGTAAATTCGTCGAACATCTCGTCGCGGGAAAGGATGCGCTTCTCCTCTGATCCGTTGGCGCTCAATTCACAATGACCGCAGCTTGACGCGTGATCTCTCCAAGCCGCACACCAAGAAACTCCGAGAAGGTTTCCGCAAAGCTACCCGCCATGTCATATGTCACAGCAACCGTGAAGACCCCATTGCTGTCCGGCTGATTTGGGCATGCCGAGAGCGGCCGGAAATCCGCCGCCGAGAGGGTGACGGAGTTCTGGATTAGCCGCGGCAGGTAATCGGCATCGAGCTTGGAGCAGATATCGCCGCTAAAACTGGGATTATCGGCGAGGACCATTCCGAACCGCGCAAGTTCGAACGCGACCTGCTGGACCTCGCTCTGGGCCGCGATCGCGAAGCTAACAAAAGCGATTAGCGCCAGCATCAAAAGGATCAAAGGAAAGACCAGCACGAACTCGATCGTGACGACACCATCTTCACACCGTTTGAAACGCTGGAGAGAGCCAATGAATGAATGATCAGACATCATGGAGCGTCCTAGTTGAGCGCGGGCGTATCGCTTCCCAGCCCGGACGTGCTGGACAGATCGATGGCGGAGGGATGTTTCCAGTACCGATTACCGCTCTGAGGCATGAAAAGGTCGCGCGGATCCGAGATCATCGCAGCGAGATTTCCGGCGACGGCACAATTTGAATTCACCCTGCACTCGCTACGATCAACGTTGATCCCGATCATATGGGCGATCCGGACGATTCCATGCGATCCAACCGGGTCGGAAGCGTCAGACGGCATCACTCGCAACGCGCCGTGAGTATCCCCGATGAGATTCCGCAAGGTTGCGCTGCGTTGTCGATTGACCTGTACGTTGCAGCCACGCGGGAGTGAGGCGATCACGACATCCTTCTCGGGATGGGCGTTTCGCACAAGGAACCGGCTCAGTCTCTTCTGCTCCGCCTTCCCAATGCTGGCTGAACAGCTATCTAGGAACGCGTAGCTGTGGACCTGTGTGGCTTCATCGGCGCTCAGCCGTTCTAGTGTGTGCTCCGTCGGCGGGGCGGCACATCCGGTGAGCAGTAGTCCGGAGAGAAACAATGGCATCGCGAAACGCAGGTTCATCTCGTTCACCGGTTCATCAGGAAGGTGGCACCGCTGCGACCGTTCGCGCCGTTCAGCTTGACCAAGGGGCGTTCCATCTGACCCGTCGCCATCTGGGTGATGCCGTTGTCGACGGGACGCAACGTGTCGAGCGGCGTTGCGAGATTTTTTCGATCCGTCGGTCGTACGACATAGGGCGTCACGATTATGACCAATTCACTCTCACCTTTCTGGTAGGAAGAAGATCGGAACAACGCGCCGAGGATCGGGATCTTGCCCAGCCCGGGAAACTCGCTAAGGGTCTGCTGGCGGTTCGACCCGAACATCCCCGCGATGGCAAAGCTCTGGCCGCTGCCCAGTTCAACGGTGGTAGATGCCGAGCGCTCGGTAAAAGCTGGCGTATTCGCCGTCGAATTGCCCGCATCGATCTGACGCACGCGCGTGTCTAGTTGGATCTGTATCCGGTTCTGTTTGAAGACAGTGGGCGTGAAATTCAGCTCGACGCCGATATTTTCGAACGAAACACGTGTGTCATCTTGCGTCGCACCGATCCGGATCGGTACTCGGCCACCGGCAAGGAATGTCGCCTTTTCCCCCGAGCGCGCCGTGAGATTTGGCTCCGATAGGATCGACGCGAGCCCCGACTCAGCTAGAGCATTGAGAGAAAGATTAAGGTTCCCACCGTTGAGTTTAACAGAGAGAGAATAGCCATTCGTTGACGATCCTGGCGCACCGATCGAACGGCGTCCGGACTGGGCCGTACCACTCAACGAAATCCCGAGATCCTGCTGAACTTTGCGAGACACTTCGGCGATCGTGACCTGCAGGTTCACCTGCGACGGAGTGGTGAGCGTCAGATTATTTACGACGGTCGCGGCATCGCCGGCGAGCTTGCTGACAACGTCTTCCGCTCTCTTCGCATCTTCTTCGGTATCGACCGTTCCGTTCAGGAAAACGGCGCCGTCCACAGTTGAGAGATGCACCGTATCAGTCTTCAGAGCAGCGCTCACCGCGGCCTGAATCCGGTCGAGGTAGAGATCGACATGAACCGTGCCCTTAACCAACGGCTTGTCGTCCTGTCCCAAGACATAGAGGTTGGTCGTCCCCAGACTGTGCCCCACGATATAGATCGAGCGCGCCGATTGTAGATCGATATCCGCGACCGCTGGGTTGGACAGGAAGACGGATTTCGCTGGTTGCTGCAGACGAATAAACTTCGCCTCTCCCACCTTGAGCGACAGAGTGCTTCCCTTGCCATCCCAAGAATCTTGCGCCTGCGCCGCCGGCACAAAAAGCAGAAGCAAAAGGCATGCGGCGATCAAGACACCCCAGATGAGCCCCAATCGATCACCAGATGCCTGCAAGAACCTGAACTGGAAAAGCGGATGCATCTGGCGAAGGTTGTGGTTCATGATTTTCAGTAGCCGTCCTGTCGAAAGATAGGGGAAAACGTGTCTCAACGAAGCTGCGCCCTTAGAAGCGGTCGCATTAGGTAGCTGAATACCGACCGCTGCCCGCTCTTGATGTCGACCTGCGCGACCATGCCGGGTCGGATCGGATAGGTCTGGTCGCCACGTTCGAGGTAATTGCGGTCTGTCTTGACCATGACCTTGTAGTATTCCTGCTCGCCGGCCTGGGTCTGCTCCTGCACAGTATCCTCAGAAATCTGCGTCACCGTTCCCTTCAGATCACCGTAGACCGTGTAGTCGTAGGCCGTAATCTTGACACTCGCAGGCATACCCGGTGCAATGAAGGCCACGTCGCGCGGGCGCACCCGCGTCTCGATCAGCAACTGGTCGTCGATCGGGGTAACTTCCATGATCGCCTGCCCCGGCTGCACCACCCCACCGAGAGTCGTGATGTTGATGTTGTTCACGCGGCCTGCGACCGGGGAACGGATATCCGTTCGCTTGAACTGGTCTTCCTTCTGGATGATGCCCTCTTTTAGAGACGCGAGTTTCGCCTTGCGATCGGCAAGATCCTTGTAGGCGTCCTGAACGTAGCTGTTACGTGTCTCGGTTTCCTTGCCCACGAGCGTCGCCTTCTGCTGTTCGAGCTTGAGAAGGTCGATCTGGCTCACGGATTGGTCCTTGGTCAGGGGCTGCGTGATATCGATCTGTTTCTGTATCGTCGCCTCTTCATCCCGAATGGCCTTAAGCGATTGCTCGAGCTTCTCGCGCCGAGCCTTGAACAGCTTTTCTTCGGTTGCCTGGATCTCTGACATTTTCGCCGGGAACCCGACATCGGGCTTTTCCAGGACCTCCGCCTGCAGACGCGCGATCTCTGCCTCAAGAACCTCCATCTCGGATTTCGTCTGCAGGTAGTCCGAGCGCGCCTGCGTAGGATCCATTTTCACCAGGATCTGTCCCGGCTTCACCAAATCGCCCTCATGCACCATTAGCTTCGAGATGATCCCGCCTTCCAGTGACTGGATCGATTGCAACCGGCTGAGCGGCACCACACGACCATCCCCGCGTGTCACCTCATCGATCTGGGCAAAGCCAGCCCAGATCAGTGCTATGAGCACGCAGCCCGCCACTAGCCGGATCGTGTTGCGCGCGACTTTCAGGGTCTGCCGGCGATGCGTACCGTCGATGAAGCTCGGGTCGATTGCCCTGGAACTGCTCATTTCACTGCCTTCACCTGATTGGCTTGGCCGCGCGCCGCGATCTCGTAAATCTGGCCGAGCGTGCCGTCATGGGCGATCCTCCCGTCCTTGAGGATCACGGCGCGATCGACCAACGACAGCAGCTCCTTGCGATGCGTCGCGATGATCGTGGTGCGCCCTTTCAACCATGCCTGGAGATGCTCGATCACGTGACGCTCCGTGTTCTGATCAAAGGATGCGGTCGGCTCGTCCAGAAGCACGACGCGTGGATCCTGCAGAAGTACACGTGCCAGCCCGATTGCCTGACGTTGACCGCCCGAGACGTTAGAATTGCCATGGATCTGCAAATCCAGACCGCGCACGTGACGGCGAACGAACACGCCAAGCCCCACGGCATCGAGCGCCGAAAGCAGATCCTCGTCGCTGTGCAGACCGTGATCGAGGAGAAGGTTGTCACGCAGCGTTCCTTGGAAAAGAGCCACGCTCTGCGGCAGGTACCCGATCTGTCGACGCCGATCGATCGGATCGATCTGGCTCAGCGCGAGGTTATCAAGCAGAAGGCTTCCCGACTGGGGCTCGAGATATCCGGCGAGTACGCGCAGCAACGTCGACTTGCCCGCACCGTTGCCGCCAAGCAGCGCGATATGCTCCCCCGGCTCAACCGTCATCTTGCCCATATTGAGGACCGGTTGCGCCTCTGGATCGTGGCGGAACTGTAGATCGGCGAGACCGAAACCTCCCGAAATTTCGGAAGCACGGACGAAGCTGCGCTCCACAGGGCGCTCTGTCGGCATCTCCATAATCGCATCAAGCCCTTCAAGCGCCGCGCGCACGTTCTGCCAGCGCGCCAGAAGCCCGGCGACCTGTCCCATCGGTCGCAGTGCGCGCCCCGAAAGCAAGGTGCAAGCAATCAGAGCCCCGACGGTCATCGCCCCGCCACTGACCCGGTAAACGCCCACGATGACCACACCGGCATAAGCGAATTGCTGAACCGACGATACGAATTGCGAGATCAGCGTCGTCAGTTCCCTGTTGCGGATCGAAGAGGCCGCGATGGTTTCCGACAACTGCCCATAGGCGCGCTGCAAACGGGTCTCCGCGCGCGCGGCTTTGACCGTCTCGAGGTTCGAAACGGTCTCCAGAAGAAGTCCGTTCAGAGCGGAAGCCTCGCGCGCATTTTCACGTGACGCTTTCGCAAGGCGCTTTTGCAATGCGATGCCTGGCAAAACGATTGCAACAGCACCGAAAACCGTGACAAGCGCCACGGGACCGCCAATGAAGGCAATGATCGCAATAAAGATGAACACGAAGGGCAAATCGCTGACAGCGGCCACCGTCCCCGAGGTAAAGAACTCGCGCACCGTCGCAAATTCACGGACCTGGTTGGCGAAGACGCCTGTCGATTTCGGCTGATGGGACAGGCGCAGGTTGGTGACCTGCTCGAACAGCTTCGCCGAAAGCTGAAGATCCAGATCGCGACCGGAAACGTCGATCAGCTTCGCCCGCATGACCCGCAACGCCCATTCGAGACAGATTGCGAGACCGACACCGCTTGCGAGGATCCAAAGTGTATCGAACGCCCCACTCGGTACCACGCGGTCATAGACCTGCATCGAGAACAGCGAGGTGCCCACCGCCAACAGGTTCGCCACGAGAGCCGCGAGGATCACATCCCTATAGAGGATGGCATTGCCAAGGACCGGGCCAAGAATCCAGTGATGCTTGTCCTGTACCTTCTCACCCAGCCGGTCGGAAAGCACATCGACCGGCCGCGAGAAGAGGGCCGTCCCCGCATAGCGGTTTTCCAGCTCTGCGCGCGCGATTTCCAGCCGTCCTCCCCCACTCTCGGGGGCGATGACAATCGCCTGATCCGCTTCTAGTTCCTCAAGGACCAGCGTCTGGCCGCCCTCAAGAAACAGCAGCACCGGAAGCGAGGAAAGCGGAATCTCGTCGAGCGCCACGCGCGCGATGCGGCAACTCATGTTGACCCGACGCAACGCAACAGCAGCATCCGCTGCTTTGAGCCCTTGGCCAAGCTTGATGAGACCGTCGGTTAGACGTTTCGCATGCGCCTGTATCCCATTGAGGCGGCACAGCTCGACGAGACCGAGGACAAGCGGGTCTTGGCTTTGCGCTTTCGTCATTGTGTACCCCCCATCAATCCTAAAGTATGTACTTTATATTCTTTTATCTTTTGTTTGTGGCAATTATAAGGGAGCCAAGCATACCTATAGAGTGAGCTGCCTCGTATTCTGTCTGAAGCCTTTGATTGGAGGTATCGAGCTGGTCGATCTGTGCGTCGTAGAAGTCTCGCGCGGAGGTTAGCACCTCAACGAGCTTGCGCTTGCCGCCACTGAATTGCTTCTCATAACTCTGCCGCACCTTCTGCGCCTGCTGAAGCTGACGGGACTGGGCATCTTCGGTTTTTGCCAGCGAAGCGGCCTGCTGTACGTAGGTGCGCAGTTGGTTCTGCAACTTCCGCTCGACCGCGAGCTGGGAGGATTTCGCCGCGGTCAGATCCTGTTGTGCCGCCTGGGTAGCACGCCCACTCAGATCGCTGGCGTCAAAATCGAGCGAGGTGGTCAGACCAATTGATGCCGACCGGCTACGCCCATTATTGAGTTCCTGCAAACCTCGGGCCTTCAGCACGATCTTGGGCTTACGGGCTGCTTTGGCCTTCTTCACGTTTGCCCGTGCGATCGCGACATCCGCCTGCACCGAAAGGTAATCGGGAGCTTCGATAGTCGCGGTGATCATCTCTGCACTTGACTTGAAGCGATCGGTGACCCGCAGGTCAGGCGGTGTCCTGAGAGTCGTGACCGGATGTCCGATATAGAATTCGAGCTGCGCCAGCGCGGTCTGGCGATCAGCTTCGAGTTGAGCGATCTGGTCCTCCGCGCGGGCCACTTCCAGCCGGGCCCGAGCGATCTCGGAACTGTCCGCGACCCCCCCGGCAACCCTGCGATGCGAAACCCCCTCGATCCGTTTCGCGAAAGTCAGATAATCCTGCGTCTTCTGCAGCTTGCGATTGTCGATCGCAACGGCGATGAACAATTGCGACACGTCGAATGCGAGATCTTCCACTGAACGCTTGAGCTTGGTAACGGCCTTGACCCGCTCCTGTGAAGCACTCTCGATATTACTACGCGCATAGCCCCAGTCGAACAGTACCTGGCTAAGCGTCAGGGACACGGTCGGGATGTTCGCACCAGCGGAAGAGGTATCTCCCGCGAACTGAAAGGAAGGCTTAAGTGCATCCTTTGCCGTCTTGATGTCGGTCGTCTTGCGCGCCACCTTCTGACGCATCGATGCCACAGACGCATCCCGGTTCGTCGCGATCTGGAGCGCCTGCTGCAGCGACAGGGACTGTGCGTGAAGTGGTGGGGCCATGAACAGGAATACACCGAGTCCAGCCGCAATCAGTCCGGCACGGGCGCGCATCGTCGACGCGATCGAACTGTGGAAAACCGCGCTGCGCATATTCATGCACCAGTCGGGTCAAGAAGGTCCAGAAGGTAGGCGTCGCCGACCGAGCTGGCGGCGTTCATACCACCGCCCAGAAGATCAGTGCTTCCCGAGCTGTCAGCAAGCATCCCCCCTGACAGGTCCCCTCCTGAGGGAGCCAGCCCGAGAAAGTCTGCGACCGCAAGCACGGTCTCAGAAACCGGGCCCGAGCTGCCGGTCGCATCGGTGGAGCCGGTTCCATCTGTCGGGCTCGTACTGCCGCTCGGGTCCGTCGCATCGGTCGGCGTTGTCGGGGTACTGCTATCCGAGGCATGGTCACCACCGGCCGGGACCGTCGAATCTGCCTGGCCCGCCGTGTCTTTCGGATCCGTATGATTGCCCCCGGAGCCCCCGCCACTGTCGAAACCGCTGACAGCCGCGACCGCAATCGGCGCAGATGCGAGCCCGAAGATCATCTGATCGCTCGGAATACCGAAGCCGTCCCAACCGCCACCATCGGCATTATCCGCCAAGGACGTATCGGAACCGTCATCCGTCGCGCCACCCGTCGGAGCAGTCAAATCGCGATGTGAGGGATCCATCGCCCCCGGTGTCTCACTATCGACCGTCTTTTCGAGGGGAATCTCTCCGCTGTCGGGAATCTGCGGCTCGGGTGCCAGCATGCCCGACACTTCCGTGGGTCCATTGGGCGCAATGTCGAGGCGACTGTAACCCCCCTCTGGTCCCAAGACGAAAAAGTTCCGGACAGTGACTTCCTGACCATCCAGCAGAGTGATCTGCAGGTCGGAACCTGCTTTCTCGTAATAGGCGATTCCCGGGGCACTCTTCCCGAAATAGATATGTGATGGCGTTCTGAGCGAGACCTCATTTCCATATGTCCGTTGAGGGGTTTCGCTCTCATTGGACATAGTGAAGATTTCGACCGCCATCGGATAACCCTGCAGCTTTGAGACAAACGTTCGGAAGCGTTAGCACCGGTTTTGATGCATTTCAAACTAAAGTATTGCGACACAATGCGCGCAAGATACTTAAAGATGTTTGCATAGTGCTTTGGTGAAGCGCCGCGACTTCAGCGACAAACGTCGCGGAATTGAAGCCCTCCCGGCGACCAACATGAATCGCCGGGAAGGGAGTGCGTCGTTACGCCGTGGTACCGTCGGTCAAGTCGCCGAGCAGGCCATCTGTCAGATCGGTGACGGTGTTGAGCAGGCCCGTATCCGCGCCACCGAGAAGGCCACCGACCGTGTCGGTCACACCGCTGAGGACGTCGCCCGAACCGCTGTCGAGCATGCCGCCACCTAGGCCACTGACCGTGTCCGTGACACTGCTCAGTAGGCCAGAACCATCCGTGCCGCCAAGCAGGCCATCAACCGTATCAGTCACGCCAGCCAGAAGGTCCGAACCGCCAGCGCCGCCGAGAAGACCGCCGACCAGTTCACCGCCGCCAGCGCCGCCGAGCAGCCCGTCGACCGTGTCCGTGACGCCACTCAGCAGGCCAGAACCATCCGTGCCGCCAAGCAGGCCATCAACCGTATCAGTCACGCCACCCAGAAGGTCCGAACCGCCAGCGCCGCCGAGAAGACCGCCGACCAGATCACCGCCGCCAGAGCCGCCGAGCAGCCCGTCGACCGTGTCCGTGACGCCACTCAGCAGGCCAGAGCCATCCGTGCCGCCAAGCAGGCCATCAACCGTATCAGTCACGCCACCCAGAAGGTCCGAACCGCCAGCGCCGCCGAGAAGACCGCCGACCAGATCACCGCCGCCAGCGCCGCCGAGCAGCCCGTCGACCGTGTCCGTGACGTCACTCAGCAGGCCAGAGCCATCCGTGCCGCCAAGCAGGCCATCAACCGTATCAGTCACGCCACCCAGAAGGTCCGAACCGCCAGCGCCGCCGAGAAGACCGCCGACCGTGTCCGTGACGCCACTCAGCAGGCCAGAACCATCCGTGCCGCCAAGCAGACCATCAACCGTATCGGTCACGCCACTAAGCAGCCCGTCGCTTCCACCACCCGATGCTGCAGAGCCGCCCTGAACACCCTGCCCGGTTAGATCTCCGACCAAACCGTCGAAACCACTTACTGAGGCGAGGGCGCCATCATTGCCGAGCAAATCGCCGACAACGCCACCAGCCCCCGTCACGTCACCCAAGAGGCCGTTATCGCCGGTGATATCACCCAGCAAACCACCATCGCTTAGGATAGGATCGAGAATGCCATCGCTTGCAGTCGGGGTCGTCGTTCCGTCCCCAAGCAGGCCCACGCCGGTCAGATTTCCGAGTAGGCCATCCGACCCGGTAATGCTGGAAAGAGCGCCATCATTCCCTGCCACGCTCTGAAGCAAGCCGTCCGTCCCAGTAATGCCACCAAGAAGACCATTGTCGCCCACCAGTCCGGTGCCAGCGAGAATGCCTTCGCTGCCGAGCAGACCATTCGGACCGACTACCGGGTCGAGAAGCCCAAGTTGGCCATCGCCATCACCATCGCCGTCGCCATCGCCATCACCATCGCCGTCGCCGTCGCCGTCACCATCGCCGTCACCATCGCCGTCGCCGTCACCATCGCCGTCACCATCGCCGTCGCCGTCACCATCGCCGTCACCATCGCCGTCGCCGTCACCATCGCCGTCACCATCGCCGTCGCCGTCGCCGTCGCCGTCACCATCGCCGTCGCCGTCACCATCGCCGTCGCCGTCACCATCGCCGTCGCCGTCACCATCGCCGTCACCATCGCCATCGCCGTCACCATCGCCGTCGCCGTCACCATCGCCATCGCCGTCGCCGTCACCATCGCCGTCACCATCGCCGTCGCCGTCACCATCGCCGTCACCATCGCCGCTGGCGATGGCGGCCAGACCAAGAAGCCCGGCACCAGCTGCAGCGATGATACCCGGGTCCATTCCGGCACCAATACCGCCGATATCAACCGTATCGGTGTTGCCATCGATTTTCGCGAAGGTCCCGTCCGAGAAGAAGAGCCGGCTCACTTCGCCGTCGGGTCCTTTCACGAAGAAATCCTCAACAACGATTTGCTGATCGCCTTTCATAGTGACAACCAGATCCTGTCCGACGCGATCGAAGCGCTGCGCCTCATCGGAAGTCGCCGGAAGCAAAACGTCTTTAGGCGCATCGAGCGCGATCTTCGTGGTCTTCATAGTCATAGCGAATCTCCGTTGGTCCCCTGCTCGTCGGGCCGAAATTACCCAAACGAACACTCTAAGACTGTAACCTACATACTTTAGTCTGTATAAGCCACCACTAGAGCCACACAGTCAATCCCCAGAACGGAAACAACCTGTTTCTCATGTGGCTTTTTGACCATACGTAGGTATGTTAATTGAGGTGCCCACCTCATTTCGTCGCCAGATTCGCCTCGGAAAGTGCCGAAAGTTTGCGGTGACATTCGGAAAGAAAAATAAATATGCTTTGGGCTGGGGCATGAGACCTCCGCACTTCGACAGGATGCGGAGTGCCGGATTTGATGGCGGGAAGGTAAGACTATGGTTCGAGCAGGGCAGGCTCTTGTAATCGCCGCACTTCTAAGTGGCTGCGCAGACACGAACTGGTTGCCGAAGCCCCCGCAGGCCTCCTCGAGCGAAGCTGTGCAGGTTGCGAGGGCCGCGTATGAGGGTGGGGATTACAGCCAGGCGGCAACTCTCTTTGAACGGGCGTCGCAGAAGGACCTGAAATCGGTTCCCGCGCTCCTCGGTCTGGGCAAAAGCTATATCGCACTTGGCCAGCATGTGCGCGCGGAGAACGCGCTCGACCGGGCTCGCGACCTCGCGCCCCGCAATACCGAAGTCCTGACAGAACTGGGCTTTCTGGCCCTCAGCCAGAAACAACCCCGCCGGGCCATCACATTCTACGATGCAGCCCTAACGCATGACGCGCACAACCTGTCGGCATTAACTGGCAAGGCAGTCTCGCTCGACTTTCTGTCTCGCTACGCGGAGGCTCAGGAAGTCTATCAACAAGCGCTTAAATGGTATCCTACCAACTTTGCACTGCTGAGCAATTACGGGTTGTCGCAAGTGTTGTCGGGCAAGATCGGCGAGGGCATCCGGGTGCTCGAGGAATTGGTGCACGACCCAGTCAAGGGCAATGCGGTGCGTCAAAACATGGCACTCGCCTACGTTCTCGACGGCCGAGACGCGGATGCGCGTGCAATCCTGGCCGGATCGATGTCCGACGCTGACGTCGCATCCAAGATCGCTTACTATCGAAAAGTGCGCGTCGACTATAATGCAGGCAAGCCGATCGGGTATCTGGTGTTCAATTGACACCGGCGCCGCGCCCAAACATTGCGACATATACCAAAGTATGTAATATGATCCCAAAAGCCACCAGAGGATCACATGCGCAGGTTTTATCGCTTTCTGAAGCATCAGGATGGGGCGGTCACGATTGAATGGGTCGTGCTGACAGCCTCTGTCGTCGCGCTAGCGGTGTCCGTCGGCTCTTATCTCGACGGAACGATCTTCACTGAACTTAAAGGTATTCTATTGGACGCAGTATCAAACGGAACACAAGCAACCAATTAGTTTGTACTTCCAATTCATATGATCGAAAGTCTATGCTTCACTGACTAAGGTTTGGGAGGCTTGTTCTATGAACGCCAAAGGTGGGGGGCTCGTTCTATGAACGTCAAAGTCATTCTGCTTGTCGCTGTGGGAATGGTGCTGATTGTCGGATCAGCAACAGCAACTCTGGTTGGCATCCAGCATGCCAACGAGCGTGTTGCAGAAGTTCAACGTCGCCTCGACGCATATGGCGACCGCATCCCCGTCCCGGTGCCTGCTCACGAGATCGCTCAGGGCGAGGCCGTCAGCGCTTCCGACTTCAAGACGGTAGAAATCCCCAAATCTCTCCTCCCCGAAGGCATTCTGGATTACTTGCCCAAATTGCCTAAGACCAAAACGGCTTCGTATATCGCATTGAGTGACCTTCAGATCGGCCGAGTCATGCTGCCAATCGACCTTGTCGTCCGGGATGATGCAGGGAGCGCGCCTGGGGAGCTTAGTATTCCTGGGAACAATCTGGCCGTCATAGTGCCCCAAAACCTTTCCGAGATGAGGGACACACTGAAGGAGGGTGGACGTGTCGATCTGTTCTGGCAGCACGATATTGGCGGCGGAACGATCGAGACGCGGCTTTTGGCAGAGAACATCCATGTCGTTTCTTTCCTGCGTTCCGAGGGAGAGCCTCCCCAATGGAACAAGGTGCCCGCTGCCAAGGCGATGGCTGTGATGGTGGAAGCGCCCGCCAAGGTCGTCGCGCGTCTTCTGCACGCTAAAACCAGTGGAAAGCTCTGGATCGCATCCGCTCAGGGCATTAGCCGTGCGCGCAACGGGGAAATCGTCGTAGACAACTCCCAGCTTCGGGATCTGCCGCTCGCTGTGCGCAAAGGCACTGCGGCACCGACCACTGAACCCGTCACGGCCCCACAGCGGCTGGCAAATACGTTAGAGAGCCAGATGAACTCGTCCCAGAACGAAAAGCTCTGTTCGCTCTCCGTCGTGCGGCAAGCCACGCGCTCAGTCATCCAGGTTCCTTGTGAGTGAAATGTCGATACCCAAGGACGACTTGAAACTTTGCACCATATCGGACGGCTCGGAGGCCGTTCTGTTGCTGGCATCGCTGATCGCGCGGCTCGAGGGTGTCATATCCCGCACAGATCTCAGCTTCCTCGAAGCGCCGGATAAGTTGCGTGCCTCGGAAGCGGATGCCTTCGATCTACTCGTCATTGCGCCCTCGAACCTACAGCGCTCGCCCGATACATTACGAGAAATACTGAAGCGCGCCTCCGGTATGAATGCAGAGCTTTTCCTGCTTTTACCCGAAGGTGCTCCACCGCCTGCGAAATTACCCGAGACTGTGAGGCTGCTGTCGGGACCGCCCTTTCCGACCGGCGGGCTAAAAGCGTTGATCGACGCCACATCGCCACATAAAGAGCCAGATGGTCACGACACGAAGCCTCTCTCAGGCCGCCGTTTCCCGCTTCTGCGCAGACGAACTCCGCCCCACTCCGATGCCTTTCCGGCAGCCGATCCGCTTTGCGCGTCCGGCCCTGTAGAGACACTGATTGTTCAAGGAACCTGCGGCGGCGCCGGAGGAACCACCCTTGCCGTCAATCTCGCATCAGAGATCGCGACAACTAAATCTGATCGGGATGGCGCGCCTGCCGTCTGCCTGATCGACCTCAACATGCAGTTCGGGTGCGTTTCGACCTATCTTGGCTTGCAGGAAACTAGGCGCGTCTCGGACGCTTATCGCAAGCTCCGGCAGCTGGACGCCGATGCCTTCCTCACCTCGTCGCAAGGGGTAGATCCCGGCCTCCTCGTCTTTACCGCGCCGCCCGATCTCGTGCCAATGGACATCTTGGGCGGCAAACCCTTCGAGCAGCTGCTCGATTGCGCCCGTGCCGTCGCGCCGCTCGTCATCATCGACATGCCGCCCATTGTCACGCAATGGAGCGAACAAGCTTTCAGAACTGCGGACCTGATCCTCAGCGTGAATCTTCTGGAGATACGCGCCGCACGGAATGCCCGGCGCCTCACGTCGATCATAAACAAAATCGGCACACCGCCCGAACGGATCAAGCACCTACTCAATCGCTCCGAAAAGGTGACCGCACGAGACACGAAGCTGCGGATCGAAAATTTCGAAGCCGGAATCGGCGCGCCCTTCGAAACGTTGTTGCCCGATGGCGGGAATGAGATCAGGGCAGCTAGCGACCTCGGCAAGGTTTTATCAGCCGCGTGTCCGTCCAATCCATTGACCAAATCGATCCGCCAATTGGCACAGCGCATCCCGGTTCGCCCCTCAAAAGGTAAAACGGAATTGCATGAGGTGAACGATGTCGATCTTTGATGACTTCAACGAAGACGCCCCTGGAGACAAAGTCGTCCGGCTCGCAGATACCCGCACTTCGTCCCGGCATGGCACACCGCCAGACAGCCAAACAGAGCAAATCGCAGGCGCCGCGCTACCACGCCCCAGCGCGTCAGATATCGCCCGCGAGCCGGGCTCCGGACAGGAGCGGCGCCGCAAATTGGTAGAGTTACGTCAAGCCGCGCATTCGGAGCTTCTAGACACGTTCAACCTTTCGGCGCTCATGCAATTCTCCGAGGATGAGATCAAGTCCGAGATCGGAAACGTCCTCCACGGCCTCCTCCCAAAAACCGCCGTCGCGCTGAGCCGGTCGGAACGCGATCAACTGATAACCGAGTTGTACTACGAGGTGATGGGGCTCGGGCCGCTTGAGGTTCTGCTCAAAGATGACACCGTGTCCGACATCCTGATCAACGGCCCTGAGCAAGTCATGGTCGAACGTTTCGGCATCATTGAAGAGACGGATGTCCAATTCCAGAGCGAAAGTCACCTGCGTCGGATCGTACAGAAGATTCTCGCCGGTACTGGGCGACGACTCGACGAGTCGGTGCCCTATGTCGATGCCCGCCTGCCCGAAGGTTCGCGCCTGAACGCGGTGATTTCACCGATCGCGCTGGACGGCACGCTGGTCTCGATCCGAAAGCGTCGGCGCGAACAGCTCAGCCTCGAACGGATAGAGTTCAACGGCACGCTCGACGCGCGCATGGCAGCCTATCTGCGCGCAGCAGTCGCCAGCCGCCTCAACATCGTCGTCTCCGGCGGCACCGGCTCCGGTAAATCGACGATGCTCAATGCGCTCTCGGCCTTCATTGGCAAACGCGAGCGCATCCTGACGATTGAGGATACTGCCGAGCTCGACCTGCAGCTGAAACATGTCGGCCGGATGGAAAGTCGCCCCCCGAACGTCGAGGGAAAAGGCGCGGTCACGCAACGCGACTGCCTGCGCAACGCCTTGAGAATGCGCCCCGACAGAATCATCGTCGGCGAAACGCGCGGGGAAGAGGTCATCGACATGCTGCAAGCGATGAACACAGGCCACAATGGCTCAATGACGACGATTCACGCGAACTCCGCGCGCGACGCGACGCTGCGCATAGAGAACATGATCGCCATGGCGGGGATCGAGATTCCACTCGCGGCCCTTCGACGTCAGATCGCCAGCGCAATGCACGTCATCATACACGTCGAGCGGTTACAGGACGGAGCACGCAAGGTTATGTCGATTCAGGAGGTGATCGGGTGTGAAGGCGACGTCCTGACGATGCAGGAACTGTTCTATTTCAACCAAGAGGACATCACGCCGGAGGGACGCGTGGAGGGCTGTTTCGTCAGCGTCGGCGTCCCTTCATTCTTCGTCGAACATTTCCGGCGCTGGAACGTGGGACTGCCAGACGCTATCTTCAGCGAGGCTGGAGCATGACCCCTGCGCTCGGCCTGAGTGTGATCATGGCATTGGGCGGCGCGAGCTTACTGGCCGCCGGCCTCGTGTGGTTTGTCGACGAGATTGCGCGGCATCGACAACGGCTTGCCGATCGCTACGCGGGCAGGCAGCCGAACGCAGATACGATATCCACGATAGTCGAGGCACCGCGGGAGCTTCTACGCAGTTCGGAACGCGAGGGGCCGATCTGGCAATTTATCGGGCTCTCACCAATGGCATTCGCTGCCTTTCGGGCAGATCAACCCCGCTTCCTTTGGCCCGCCATCGCCGGCCTCGTCGCCGCGGTCTCACTACTGCTGATGCGACTACTCGGGGCATCGCTGTTCTGGGCCTTACCTTTGATGATCGCGCTTTACGCATCCGGGATCTTCCTCGCGGCACGTATGCACGGACGCCAACGCCTCATCAAGATCGAGGAGCGCTTGCCCGAAGCGCTCGATATCATCGCGCGCTGCCTGCGAATCGGGATGCCGATCAACGCCTCGCTCCGGGTCGTGGCGCAGGATCTAACCGGGATCATCGCGCAGGAATTCACGGTGACCGCAGACCAGATAAGCTATGGCAAGGACATGGTCGGGGCGCTGCGCGAGATGGCCACTCGCACAAACAGCACCTCCCTGCGTTTCCTTGCAGCCGCTGTCGCGATCCAGAGCGAGACAGGCGGGAACCTCGTTGAGGTGGTTGAACGGATCGCCAATCTTGCGCGGGCGCGTATTCAGCTGCAACGCAAGATTCGTGCTATGACTGCCGAGGCGATCTGGTCGGGGCGGTTCCTTTCCGCCTTCCCCGTCGTCGCGAGCTTCCTCATCGCGGTGATCAATCCGTCCTACTTCGACAACCTCTATGACAAGCCGTACCTGATCCCTCTCGTTCTGCTGATCGGGGCGCTTCTGCTCGCGAATATCGTCTTCATGCACCGCCTCGTGAGGTTCGACTGATGCCCGAGCCATGGCTTCTGATTGCTGGCATCGTGGTGGGCGGCAGCTTCCTTCTTTTCGCCAGTGCGCTGCTTCTCTCGGCCCGACTTTCGGAGGAACACGCTCTCGATCCAGCAGAGCTTCACTCCGACCGACTGCTCGCCACCCTGCCGGCGGAACAAGGCCGCACATTGCAGCGCGATCTTGCGAGGGCAGGCTTCGTTCACCCTTCGACACCGACGATCTTCGGCGTCCTGAAATTCGTAACCGGGGGTGCCTCTGCGATCGCTGGCTTCATGTTCCTCTCGATGATTCCGGCACTGTCGGACATCCCGATCATGACGCGGCTCGGTTTCATTGGCTTCACCTTCAGCCTTGGCTACCTGCTTCCGATGCGCGCGCTGAGCAAACGCGTTGCCGCCTATCGTGTGCGCATTGAACGGGCCGTGCCCGATGCGCTGGACTTGATGCAGATCTGCGTCGATGCAGGGCAATCGCTCGACTTGGCCTTGCTGCGTGTCGCACGTGAGCTGGGGGCAGTGCATCCCGAACTCGCGGCGCATTTCGCCTGGGCGAGCGAGGCGGTGGCGGCAGGGCTCGATCGCGAAGCTGCCTTCACGAAGATCGCGGACGAGACCGGTAACGACGATCTGCGATTGCTCGCAATGACACTCGTCCAGGCAACAAAGCTTGGCACACCGATTTCGCGCACGCTGCGCGTCTTCGGAAATGACCTTCGCGATCACCGCCTGCGGAAGGTTGAGGAGAAGGCAAACGTGCTGCCCACGAAAATGACCTTGGGCACGATGCTCTTTACCGTACCGCCGCTTCTGATCCTGCTGCTTACGCCAGCGATCGTCCGTCTTTCCGATATGCTCTGACTGGAGGCACCATTGTCTGAGATAACTGCATTCTGGAAAGGGTCACAATCCCACGGACGCAGTCGCCGCCGTGCAGAGCGGGGAGGCCTCGATCTCATCTGCACCGCGATCATCGGCTTTGCACTCCTTGGCTTCATCGATCCTGCCCTGTGGCGCGACATGCCCGAGGCGCCCTATATGTTGGGCTTGGTCCTCGCGCTCGCTGCGTTCGGCTTGAGCCGACGAGGAAGCGCCTATCTGCAAGCCGTATTGATCGCGCTCGCTCTCGGGCTGGGATTGGTATTGCTCGAGATCACACGCCTCGGCGCGGAACCGGTTTCAGTACTCTTGCTGTATCTCGCGGGGATCGTGACCGGCTGGCTCGTGATCGGGAGCGAGCGGTATCTTCCCGCGCTTGGCCGTATCGGAGACAGGTCTGCCCTGCTCGGGTTCACGGCGCGCTGGCAGTTTCTCGTTGCAATGACCCTGGCCGTGCGGTTTTCCCTATTCGCGATGGGGCGTAGTCAGGCCAGTGCAATCGACCTGCTGCACGCCGAGTTGGGCGCGCTCGCGGCCCTGACGCTGCTTCATTTCGCGCGAATTGCACAGGACCGCGAACGCAAGCGCCGTTCGGATAATATGCCGCCTGGAATCTTTCTCGGTCTCTGCGCGGCCGGCGTGCAGCTGCTGGAGCTCGTCGGCCTCCTAGCGGCGGATTGGACCTTCGCGATATCAACCGTCGTGATCGTCAGCCTCATGCCCGCAATGATCGTTGGCGGCGCCCTGCGCAGTGCACCACTTATCGCAGCATTGCTCGCCACACAGATCGGCATGATCTTCATGAGCGCGGCCCAAGCAGTCACTCTCTGGCCCGACGAAGCGTTCAATGCCGGCGCCCTCATCATCCTGTTCACGCTGGTCAGTCTCGCCGCACGACTCGGTGAATGGTCCTTTTCGAACGAGGACCTGACAGGGCTGAGCGCACGGTTTCAGAATCAGGCCGAAAGCTGGCTCGTACGCCTAGACTTCGATAACAAGACCGCCTCGCTCCCTTTGGCAGATATGTCGCAAGCGCATGAGATTTCCTTCGCAAACTTTTTTCATGCCTCTCACCCGGCGAAACTACTCGCTTTCATGAGCCAGATGGAAACTCGCTCGTTGCGAGAGCACACCGAACCGCTCGAGCTCGCTTTCGAATTGCGGGTCACGCTGGACGATACAGGGCCGCGCCCGGTCACCGCGCATGTGATGTCTCTGGAAGCCGATCACGCCTGGCTCGCTTTACGGGCGCTGCGCGACGATGAGGATCTTGCCTTGCGTCTCGAAAATGCGGAATCCCGCATGGCCGCAATGCGCATCCGCGAGGAGCGTCTTCTCTCCATTGCTTCGCATGAAATGCGCACTCCGGTGACAATCATCGCCATGCTTGCCGAAGAGCTCAAATCCGGAGCGAACTGGAAGGAAGTCGAGTTCAGCTTCGAGACGAGCCTTGAACGGCTCACCCGGATCCTGGACGACCTGCGCATGACAAACGAGGACACCGCCCGGCCCGACACGTTTACTCTGGGCGAGATTGGAAAGCAGCTGCTTGACGTCTTCGGGGCCGCCGCCACGGCACGCGGCATAGAATTGCGTCTGGCTCTGTCACAACATGCCGAAACGCTTCTGCGCGGAGACCCCGCGCGAATCCGGATCGGGGTTTCTAAAGTCGTTCACAACGCGATCGTACATTCAAAGGGTACGGAAGTCGTGATTGGGGCCCTGCTGACTTCCGAAAACGAAGAGGCTGGAGAGATCACATGGATCATCAAGGATGACGGCTGCGGCGTGCCTCCAGGGATCCGAGAGGCGCTTTTTACCCCCTTTACCGGCAAGGAGAGCGCGGGTTTGGGCACGGTGGAAGGTGTCGGAATCGGTCTCTATACAGCCCGCAAAGCGATCCACCTGCTCGGCGGTGACATTCGCCTCGAAGGATCGAGCGCGGAGGACGGCACCGAGTTCGTTATCACTCATCCAGTTCGGATTACGGCAGAGTTGAACGAGAACGGCAGAGATAAAATGACACAGGAAAATACAACCATCGATCACCCCGACAGCACGGCGTTGTTAATTGAAGACAACGTTCTCGTGGGGGAGCTCACGACGAATAGGCTGCGCCGTATCTTTGGGAAGGTTCTATGGGCCGAAACCGGCATGACAGGGCTAGAGCTGTTTCGCGAGAATACGCCCGACATGGTATTTGTGGATCAGTTGCTACCCGGCCTGCAAGGCAACGAGTTGATCCGGCAGATCCGGAAGATCGACTCCGAGGTACCGATCGTCGGCGTGACCGCATCGACCATGGGTTCGGAATGCGAAGTCCTGGAGGAGGCAGGCGCCAATATAGCCGTCGAAAAGCCGCTTAGCTTCGCCCAGATCCAACTCATGGTCGCGGATTTCCTAGGTCACAAAGAACTTGGCTCAAACAAGTGACAGAGCGAATGATGTAGGCCTCCGAATGCTGATGAGCCGCCCTTATTTTGCGCCAATCGCGAACACGCTATGCGAACCGGCCTTGACCTGCCATGGGTATTTCATCCAGCCACGACCGGAGCCCGGTTGGTGTTTGCGCCGATCGGCGCAGGTTGAGCAATCGCCCGACGCGCGGAGTTATCATCTCGCGTGAGCCGAGACGGGCGATTGCGGTGGTCAGTGCCCGCGCGTAGTCAGCCGGGGTCTCGTGGTCCAAGGCCGAATGCGGATGCTCGTTGTTGTACAACTGAATGCCAGAACACCCACGTTACCGACCGGCGCGAGGTTCTTTATCCATGGCATCCTTGGTTCGGCAGATCGGTCTATGTCCATTCTGTGATCGACAAGCCCGGCGATGCAGTGTTTCGGTGCAATCTCACCGGCCGCCGGTCGGACCGGCTTCTGGAAGTTCCCATATGGATGTTTGACCGGGCAGCATGTGCTTCCTGCCGCCGTTCTGGTTCTGCGCATGTAGGCCTTGAGGCTCTCAGGGCTCTCGCGGGGCTGGTTTCCGATGCCGCTTGTATTCCGCTCAATAAATCCCGCTCCCGATCACGCGATGACGCAGCATCGGACTCTGAACACGAGATTCGGAGGTTGGCCCATGCCGCGCAAAATGACGACGACGCAACTCGAGCTGTTCCCGGACACCCAGTCCGCGCCCGTGACACAGACACCGCCTTGGCAAAGCCTTCCCGGCGACACGCAGCAAACGCTGACACGGTTGATGGCACGCCTGATTGCAGAGCACGCCGGCGCGGCGGACAGGGGGAGCGATCATGAAGCATGAGAAGATTGGTCCGCAGCATTTGGAACGCAAGGCGATCCTTTACGTCCGCCAGTCATCAGCCCACCAAGTCCTGCACAACCGGGAAAGCAGCGCTCTGCAATATGCCATGCGGGGGCGGCTTTCGGATTTGGGCTGGAGCCGGATTGATACCGTGGATGACGACCTCGGCCGTTCTGCAGCCGGCGGTGTCGCACGGGAAGGCTTTGACCGGATGATCGCCGATGTTTGTCTCGGCAAAGTCGGCGCCGTCGCGGCGCGTGAAGTATCCCGCTTTGCGCGCAACAGCCGGGACTGGCAGCATCTCATCGAGATGTGCCGTGTCGTCGACACTGTGCTGATCGATCAGGAAACGGTTTATGCGCCACGCGATGGCAATGACCGGCTGCTTTTGGGCCTGAAGGGCAGCCTGAACGAATACGAGCTCGACCTGCTCAGGCAACGGTCCCTTGCCGCCCGCCAGGAGAAGGCGCGGCGCGGCGAACTTGTCGTCGCCGCCCCTGTCGGCTTCGTAAAGGCCGGGGACCGGCTTGAGAAAGACCCGGACCGCCGCGTGCAGGAAGCCATATCCCTGGTTTTCGACAAGGTTGCCGAGTTGGGGAGCGCACGGCAGGCCCTCCTGTGGTTCCTCGAACATGGCCTTGAATTGCCCAGCTTGCGCAAACAGGGTGAGGTGGTCTGGCGCCGCCCGACCTATGCCACCATCCACCGCATGATCGTCAATCCGGCCTATGGCGGGGCTTATGCCTATGGCAAAACCCAGGCATCGCCAGGGTTCGGGACATCGGCCGTTCGCAGGAAAGACCGCGAGGAATGGCTTGCATTGAAGCCGGGCGCGCATGAAGGCTATGTGAGTTGGGAACGGGCAGAGGCGATCCGTAAAATGGTCAGCAACAACGTCCCTCAGAGCCGGCATCATGGTGCAGCCAAACACGGCTCTGCCCTTCTTGCCGGGCTACTGCGCTGCCGGCGCTGCGGCCGCAAGCCGACGGTTCGCTACACCGGCAAGAAGCACGACATCCCGCGTTACTCCTGCTGGCGCGGCCTCCTGGACAACGGCGAAGCGCGCTGCATCTCCTTCGGTGGCTTGCGGGTCGACGATGCCATTGAACACGCGCTCCTGCAGGTGGTCAGTCCCGGTGCCATCGCCGCCGCAGAGGCGGCCGCCAGGCAAGCAGTGAGCCAGCGGGACCAGGTCCGCGGC
>NZ_WBJS01000018.1 GCF_009296265.1 Thioclava sp. JE_KL1 | reverse complement strand
GTGCTCAACCTGATCCTTGATCTCAAGGCAAAAGGTCTGCCGATCATCCTGATCTCGCACAACATGCCGCACGTCTTCGAGGTGGCGGATCGGGTCCACGTCCACCGGCTGGGCAAGCGGCTTTGCGTGATCGATCCGAAGAACCATTCGATGTCGGATGCGGTCGCCTACATGACCGGCGCGAAGCAGCCCGAGGATGCGAACGAAGCCGCTTGAGAGCAGGCAAGTGAGCCCGAAGCGCCCGGTCGGATCGGCCGGGCGTTTTTCGTTTTGGGTCTGCGGCCTTGGCGCGGGGCGATCAGCCCCGGGCCGCGCCCGACCCTCCCCCCGGGAGGGCGCATTGGCGATGTCATCGCAAGCACGAATGAGCGACGGGCTTGCGAGATAAAGTGCCCAGCCACGAACCGATCAAAGCGCCCACCCAAGGCTCGGACGCGTCCCTTAGTTCTCACAAAAGAAAACCCGCGCCCTCCCGAGCGCGGGTTTCCCGTGAAACATCAAGGGGTCGTCAGCCGCGGCGACCCGCTTCCAGCGCGTCCTCGAAGGTACGCAGCCCGGTTTTCGGAGCCTGAACCAGCACGGCCATGTTGCCCGGCTTATGCTCGTTGCGCAGCATCTTGGTATGGGCCTGCGGGATCTGATCCCACGGGAAGACCTCGGACATGCAGGGGTCCAGACGCCGCTCCACCATCAGCTTGTTGGCCGAGGCCGCCTGCTTGAGGTTGGCGAAGTGCGAGCCCTGAAGGCGCTTCTGGTGCATCCACATGTAGCGCACGTCGAAGGTGCAGTTGAAGCCCGAGGTGCCAGCGCAGATCACGACCATGCCGCCCTTCTTCACGATCAGCGTCGAGACCGGGAAGGTCGCCTCGCCGGGGTGTTCGAAGACCATGTCCACGTTCACGCCCTTGCCGGTGATGTCCCAGATCGCCTTGCCGAATTTGCGGGCCTCTTTCAGCCACTCGTTATATTCGGGCGTGTTGACCGTGGGTAGCTGACCCCAGCACTTGAAGTCCTTGCGGTTGATCACGCCCTTGGCGCCCTGGTCCATCACGAACTGACGCTTGCTCTCGTCCGAGATCACGCCGATCGCGTTCGCGCCTGCGGTGTTCGCAAGCTGGATCGCGTAGGAGCCCAGGCCGCCCGAGGCACCCCAGACCAGCACGTTCTGGCCGGGCTTGAGCTCATGCGGATGGTGACCGAACAGCATCCGGTAGGCAGTGGCCAGCGTCAGCGTGTAGCAGGCGGCCTCTTCCCAGGTAAGGTGCTTCGGGCGCGGCATCAGCTGCTGCGCCTGCACGCGGGTGAACTGCGAGAACGAGCCGTCATGCGTCTCGTAGCCCCAGATCCGCTGGGAGGGCGAGAACATCGGGTCGCCGCCGTTACATTCCTCGTCGTCGCCATCGTCTTGGTTGCAGTGGATCACCACCTCGTCGCCGACTTTCCAGCGTTTGACCTTGTCGCCCACTTTCCAGACGATGCCCGCCGCATCCGAGCCCGCGATGTGATAGGGCTGCTTGTGGCCGTCGAAGGGCGAGATCGGCACGCCGAGACCGGCCCAGACGCCATTGTAGTTCACGCCCGCGGCCATCACGAGCACGAGCACTTCGTGGCTGTCGATCTCCCAGGTGTCGACGACTTCCTGCTGGAACGACTGTTCGGGCTCGCCGTGGCGCTCGCGGCGGATCGCCCAAGCGTACATTTTCGGGGGGACGTAGCCGAGGGGCGGCATCTCGCCGATCTCGTAAAGGTCCTTCTCCGGCGCATCGTAGGGCGCGATACCGGTTTCCTGATCAAGGGCCATGGCTTTCTCCTGTCTGTCCTTGCCGCGCCGCAGAATCGGGCGGTGTTCGTTCAGAGGGATACGCATGGCTGCGCAACTTTTCAATCCCTGACGTTCCGTTTTTGTAATTTTATGTCCCTCGCGATTTTCGAGCTGCGAGCAAACCCCTATTTATAAGCCTTCGCGTCGCGGACGCTGCGTGAAACCAATCACGCCGCGTTGCAGCGAATTGACAGGATCACAAAATTCAATTTAAACCATCCAAACGCGCAACAATATTGCGCAGCGAAGATTCGTATTCCGATGGAGGCCGCCATGACCGACACGATGCCCGCCAAAGACCGCCCCTGGCTGTTTCGCACCTATGCGGGCCATTCCACGGCTGCCGCCTCGAACGCGCTCTATCGCAACAACCTCTCCAAGGGGCAGACGGGTCTTTCGGTGGCTTTCGACCTGCCGACCCAGACCGGCTATGACAGTGACCATATCCTGTCGCGCGGCGAGGTGGGCAAGGTCGGCGTGCCGGTCTGCCATCTGGGCGACATGCGCGCGCTGTTCGATGAGATCCCGCTCGAGCAGATGAACACTTCGATGACGATCAACGCGACCGCGCCGTGGCTCTTGTCGCTCTATATTGCGGTGGCCGAGGAGCAGGGCGCGGATGTGTCGAAGCTGCAGGGCACGGTGCAGAACGATCTGGTGAAGGAATACCTCTCGCGCGGCACCTATATCTGCCCGCCGAAGCCCTCGCTCGCGATGATCACCGATGTCGCGGCCTATACCCGCGAGCACCTGCCGAAATGGAACCCGATGAACGTGTGTTCCTATCACCTGCAGGAAGCCGGGGCGACGCCGCAGCAGGAACTGGCCTTCGCGCTCGCGACCGCCATCGCCGTGCTGGACGACCTCAAAACCAAGGTGCCGGAAGAGGCCTTCCCCGCGATGGTCGGGCGGATCTCCTTCTTCGTGAATGCTGGCATCCGCTTCGTGACCGAGATGTGCAAGATGCGCGCCTTCACCGAGCTGTGGGACGAGATCTGCCGGGACCGCTACGGCGTCGAGGACGAGAAGTTCCGCCGTTTCCGCTATGGCGTGCAGGTGAACTCGCTGGGCCTGACCGAGCAGCAGCCCGAGAACAACGTCTATCGCATCCTGATCGAGATGCTGGCCGTGACGCTGTCGAAAAACGCGCGCGCCCGCGCGGTGCAGCTGCCCGCGTGGAACGAAGCGCTCGGCCTGCCGCGCCCCTGGGATCAGCAATGGTCGCTCAGGATGCAGCAGATCATGGCCTATGAGACCGACCTTCTGGAATATGGCGATCTGTTCGACGGCAACCCGGCGGTGAACGCGAAGGTCGAGGCGCTGAAAGATGGCGCCCGCGCCGAGCTGGAAACGCTCGACGGTATGGGCGGGGCGATTGCCGCGATCGACTACATGAAGTCGCGTCTGGTGGAATCGAACGCCGCGCGGATCAACCGCATCGAGGCCGAGGAGACCATCGTCGTCGGTGTGAACCGCTGGCAGCAGGGCGAGCCCTCGCCGCTGACCGCAGGCGATGGCGGCATCATGGTCGTCGACCCGGCGGTGGAGCAGGAGCAGATCGACCGTCTGAACGCCTGGCGCGCCGAGCGTGACGAGGCCGCGGTGCAGGCGGCGCTGGCTCAGCTCAAGGCGGACGCGAAGGCTGGCAAGAATATCATGGAAGCTTCGATCGCTGCCGCGAAAGCGGGCGCGACCACGGGCGAATGGGCAGGGGTGATGCGCGCGGTTCATGGCGAGTATCGCGGCCCGACGGGCGTGTCGCGCTCGCCCTCGAACCAGACCGAAGGGCTCGACGATATCCGCGAAGCCGTGGATGCGGTCAGCTCGCAGCTTGGCCGTCGCCTGAAATTCCTCGTCGGCAAGCCGGGCCTCGATGGCCACTCGAACGGCGCTGAACAGATCGCCTTCCGTGCCCGCGATTGCGGCATGGACATCACCTATGACGGCATTCGCCTGACGCCCGAACAGATCGTCGCGAAAGCCATCGAGGACGAGGCGCATGTGGTGGGGCTGTCGATCCTCTCGGGCTCGCATATGCCGCTGATCGAGGAACTGATGGAGCGGATGCGCGCGGCTGGCCTCGACCATGTTCCGGTCGTCGTCGGCGGGATCATCCCGGATGAGGACGCGCAGAAGCTCCTGAGCTTCGGCGTCGCGCGCGTCTACACGCCCAAGGATTTCGAGCTGAACCGGATCATGATGGATATCGTGACGCTCGCGACCCCGGCCGAGAAGGCCGCCTGAGCGCGCAGCCCGTTTGGTATCGGGAAGAAGCGGCGTCTTCTTCTCGACCCAAATATCCCCACCGGAGGTTCCCGGCGTTGGACCCCGCGAAAACCGCGCCCTTTCGCCCTTCCGCCCGCCAAGGCGCGCAGGTAAGGTCGCGCCATGACGACCCCCATGATCCAGTTTTCCGAGGACCAGGCCGAGGCTTGGGATGCCGTTGCTTCCGCGCTCGAGGCGGCGGGGGTGGATATTCTCGAAGGGTCGATGACACCGGAAAGCGGCAGCAATCGCGTGCTTTCGGTGATCGGCAAGGCGGGGTCGGGCAAGACGCTGCTTCTGGCGGAGCTTTATAAAGCGTTGGAGGCGGCAGGCGTCGATCTGGTCTCGGGCGATTTCGAGGGCAAGCGGCGCCGCGAAAAGCGCACGCTGGCGATCCTCGCGCCCACGAATAAGGCGGCGAGCGTATTGCGGTCGCGTGGCGTGCCCGCGACGACGATCCACCGCATTCTCTACACCCCCGTCTACGATCCCGAATATGAGCGGATCGCGGAATGGCTGACCGGGCAGGGCGAGCGGCCCAAGCCCGAATTGCTGATCGAGATGGGCCTGACTGAAGCGACGCTCGACCGGGCGAAGGCGTTCTACGATCTCCACAAGTCGATCCCGGCGGCGCTGGCCTCGGCGGGGCTGCGCGGCTCGGATTTCATCAATGGCTGGAAGCGGCGCGAAGACCCGCTCGATATCGGCTTTGTCGACGAGGCCTCGATGCTGGATGAGCGTCAGTTCGACGATCTGCGCGAGATTTTCCCGACGCTGGTGCTGTTCGGCGATCCGGCGCAGCTCGCGCCGGTGAACCAATCGGGCGAGATGGTCTTCGAGCGTCTGCCCGACGAGCGCAAACACATTCTGCACCGCATCCACCGGCAGGCCGAGGATAACCCGATCCTCGATCTGGCGCATATGCTGGGCGACGAGAGCGTGACCTTCGAGCAGTTCGAGCGCGAAATCGAGAAGGCCGCCGCCAAGGATGACCGCGTCGTCTGGGCCGAGCGGGTGGAGAGCGATCTGATGGCGCGTTCGCCGGTGCTGGTCTGGCGCAACGCCACACGCATCCGGCTGATCCATGCCTTCCGCGCCGCCCATTCCGCGCCTGCCGACATGATGCTGCCGGGCGAGCCCTTGATCTGCGACGGGATCGAACTGCCGGTGAAGCACCGCAAGAAGCGGATCGATCTGGAGGCGCGCGGCCTGATCAAGGGCGCGCAGGTGATCTATCTCGGCCCCGGCAAGAAGCCCGGCTTCTCGCGGCTGCATGTGATGGGGGCGGAAGATCCGCGGCTCTCGGCGGCCTCGATCGTGAAGATCGAGATGCCCGACGAGGAGGAGCCGTTCATTCCGTTCGCGGCCCGGATGGGCGCGACCTTCCTGCATGGCGCGGCGGTGACGATCCACAAGGCGCAGGGCTCGCAATGGGAGGACGTTCAGGTCTTCGCGCCGGATATCTATGCGGCTTACAGGGCAGGGCGCGTCGAGGCGGGTATCCCGCTGTGGAAGCGCCTCGCCTATGTCGCGATCACCCGGGCGCAGCATCGGCTCTTGTGGGTGGTGCGGGCGCGGTTGGCGCGGCCCTCGGCGCCGCTGACCATTGACGATCTGCCGAAAGGCGGCGGTAAGCTGGAACTGAAAGCTGAACCGCAGGACGGATAGGGCAGGAGCCTCCGGCGGGGATATTTGAGCCAAGGCGAAGGAGGGGCGAGATGGGCGTGATGGTGGTGACCGGGGCGAGCGCCGGGATCGGGCGCGCGGTGGCAGAGGCCGCGCTGGCTGAAGGCTGGCAGGTCGCCTGTCTGGCGCGCTCGGAGGACAAGCTGGCGGAGGTCGCCGCGCAAGGCGACGGGCTGGCCGTGGCCTGCGACGTGAGCGATGCGCACGCGGTGGAGCGCGCCTTCGCCGAGGTGGTCGCTAGATTCGGTCGCATCGACGTGCTGTTCAACAATGCCGGGATGTTCCCGCCTGCGGCCTTGCCCGACGAGGTCACGCTGGAGGATTGGGACGCCTGTATCGCGGTGAACCTGACGGGGATGTTTCTGTGTGCCCGGGCCGCTTTCGCGCAGATGCGCAAGCAGACGCCGCGCGGCGGGCGGATCATCAATAACGGCTCGATCTCGGGGCAGGTGCCGCGCGCGAAATCGCTCGCCTATACGACCACCAAACACGCGATCAACGGCATGACCAAGCAGATCGCGCTGGACGGGCGCGATTTCGACATCGCCTGCGGGCAGATCGACGTCGGCAACGCGCGCACCGGGCTTCTGGCGAATATGGATTCTGCGGCGACCAAGACGGCGGAGCCCACCATGGATGTGGCCAATGTCGCGCGCTCGGTGCTGCATATGGCCTCGCTGCCGCTTGAGGCGAATGTGCTGAACATGACGGTGATGGCGAGCGCGATGCCCTTCGTCGGGCGCGGTTAACGCACGAAGCGGAAGATCGCGGCGGCGGCCCAGCCTGCGAAGACCGCAAGCGCCAGAGAGAGCAGCCCGTAAAGCGCCGCATTCTCATGCGCGAGCGTGTAGAGCCAGCGCTCCAGCCCGACTTTGCGCACCTCGATTGCGGATTGGTATTTGTCCACCAGTTTGCCGTCGCGCAGCAGGAAGATACGCGTCTTGTAGTCGCCCTCGGTGAGGTTCGCAGGCAGCGCGAAATCGGCGCGGAACAGCGTGTTATCCACGATATGCACGCCGCCGGTCTCGAGTTTGTAGAGCCCCTGTTCCTTTCGGATATCGACCAGCGCTTCGGTGAAGGGGATCGAATCGTCGACGGTGATCGGACCGGAAAAGGCGCGCATCGCGAGCGGAATCGAGATCCGCTGCTGGGTGTCGGTGCGCCGATCGAGGATATCGCCGAGCGGGCCGGACGTGGCGACGGCGTAATAGCTGGGGGCTGCGGCGACGCCGACCGAAGCCGTGTTCACCCAGATCCCGAATTCGCGGGATTTCTTGCGAATGGTGACCGGGCCGAGCGGTCCTTCGAGCGTCACGATCACCGCGAGCTTCTGCCCTTCGGGCTCCGGCGTCTCGCGCTTGATCGCGCCATAGATCAGGATTTGCGACCCGTCGAAGGAGGTCGTGATCCCGATATTGTCGCGGCTGAGACCGGCCACGATCTGCTCGTCGGGCTCGGGGCGATTGGTGATCGGCATGCCCGGACGCGCGGGCAGAACCTGTTGGTCCTGTGCCAGAGCGGGCAGGGCGACGGCGCAGAGGCCGAGGGCGAGGAGGGCTGCACGGATCATCATTCGCCCCCCGTCGCGATGGAGTAGAGGTTGCTCGGATGCAGCACGAGGTCGAGGCCGAGCTTGCCCGCGACGATAATTACGAGAAGTGCCAGCAGGATGCGCAGCTGTTCCGCCTTGAGGCGCGCGCCCAGCCGCGAGCCGATCTGTGCGCCGATCACGCCGCCGACGATCAGCAGGAGCGCCAGCATCACGTCGACCGTCTGGTTGGTGATCGCGTGCATCAGGGTGGTGAAGGCCGAGACGAACAGGATCTGGAACAGCGAGGTGCCGATCACGACCTTGGTCGGCATGTTCAACAGGTAGATCATCGCCGGGACCATGATGAAGCCGCCGCCGACGCCCATGATCGCCGCGAGGATACCGACCGCGACCCCTACCAGCAGCGGCGGGATCACCGAGATATAGAGGCCCGAGGCGCGAAACTTGAACTTGAAGGGCAGCTTGTGGACCCATGTGTGCTCCACGCGTTTCTTGCGCACGCCACCGCCCTTGCGCTGCTCTTGGATGGTGCGGATGCCCTCTTGCAGCATCAGTAGGCCGATCAGGCCGAGGAAGACGACGTAGCAAAGCTGCACCGCGAGGTCGATCTGGCCCAGCTCGGTCAGCAGGTTGAAGACGTAGATACCGCTGGCCGAGCCGAGCAGGCCACCCACCAGCAGCACGAGCCCCATCGGGATGTCGACCGCCTTGCGCTTGAGCTGCGCCAGAACGCCCGACACGGACGAGGCGACAACCTGGTTCGCGCCGGTGGCCACGGCGACGGAAGGCGGGATGCCGATGAAGAACAGAAGCGGGGTGATCAGGAAGCCGCCGCCCACGCCGAACAGGCCCGAGAGCAGCCCCACGATGCCGCCGAGCCCCAGCAGGGTGAAGATATTGACCGAGACTTCGGCGATGGGCAGGTAGATCTGCATGAACTGCACCCGCTGAGGAGGTTGCATCGTTAGTGTCCCCGAAGGGCAGGCGAAGTCAAACCCCGCCGTGCCGCAGGGTTACAACTGTTGCAGATATCGTCGTAAAACCTGTTCGAGCTTGGCCGCGCCCATCGGCGCGATCGCCTTGGTCTGCTCGTGGCTGATATTTTCCTGCGCCATGCCCGCCCCCATATTGGTGATGACGGAGACGGCTGCCACGCGAAGGCCGAGGAACCGCGCGAGGATCACTTCGGGAACCGTGGACATGCCCACCGCGTCGGCGCCGAAGACCTTGGCGGCGCGGATTTCGGCGGGGGTCTCGAAGGTCGGGCCGGAGAACCAGCAATAGACGCCTTCGGGCAGTTCGATCCCTTCGGCCTTGGCGGCGGCTTTGAGCCCGGCGCGGATCTCCGGGTCATGCGCCTCGGTCAGCGGCACGAAGCGGGCGTCCGACGGCTCGCCAATCAGGGGATTGTTGCCCGAGAAGTTGATGTGATCGCTCAGCATCATCAGCCCGCCGGGCTGAATGTCCTCGCGCAGGCTGCCAGCCGCATTGGTCAGCAGCAGGCTCTCGCAGCCGAGCTCCTTGAGGATCTCCAGCGGCAGGCGCATCTCGGCGGGATTGCCGTGTTCATAATAGTGAACCCGACCGCCGAAGACGGCCACGCGGACGCCTTCGAGCGTGCCGATCACCAGCTTCGGATTGTGCCCCGAGACGCCCGCATGGGGGAAGCCCGGAAGCTCCGAATAGGGGATCGCCACGCCCTCGATCTCCTCGGCCAGATGGCCGAGGCCGGAGCCGAGGATCAGGCCGAGGCGCGGGGCCTCGTCGCCTGCGCGTTCGCGGATCAGTTGCGCGAGTTCAGCGCTCTTTGACATAGGGCTGCCCCCCTGCACGCGGCGGGATCGCCTTGCCGATGAAGCCCGCGAGGATGATCACGGTGAGGATGTAGGGCACGGCCTGCATGAACTGGATCGGCAGGGTGATGACGCCCAGATCGATATTCGGGTAACGGTTCGAGATCGCTTCAAGCAGGCCGAACAGCATCGTCGCCCCAAGCGCCGGAACAGGCCGCCATTTCGCGAAAATCAGAGCCGCGAGAGCGATATAGCCTCGACCGGCGGTCATTTCCTTCACGAAGCCAGCCGCGAGGCCGGTTGCCAGATAGACGCCGCCCAAACCCGCCAGCACGCCGGTGATGGCAACGGCGGTGTAGCGCATCCGAATTACCGAGATACCCGCTGTGTCGACCGATTCCGGGTTCTCGCCCACCGCGCGCAGGCGCAGGCCGAAGCGGGTGCGGAACAGCACCCACCAGGTGATCGGCACCATCGCGAAGGCGACATAGACGAGAATCGAGTGACCCGAGATCAGGTTCGAGTAGATCGGACCGAGGAAGGGCACATCTTGGACCGCGTCGGCGCCGGGCAGGGTGATCGGATCGAAGCGCCCGTTGCCCGAGAGTTGCGGTGTGCGGCCGCCCTGATGGAACCAGCTTTGCGCGATCAGAACGGTAAAGCCCGAGGCAAGGAAGTTTACCGCGACGCCGGAAATCAGCTGATTGCCGCGGAAGGTGATCGAGGCGAGCCCATGCACGAAAGCGAGGCTCATCGAGCCCCCGACGCCCGCCAGAAGGCCGAGCCACGCATTGCCCGTCACCGCCGCGACCGCGCCGGAAAAGAAGGCGGCCATCAGCATCTTGCCCTCGAGGCCGATGTCGAAGATGCCCGCGCGTTCCGAGAACAGGCCCGCGAGGCAGGCGAGCAGCAGCGGCGTGCCGAGGCGAACGGCGCTATCGAGAATTTCGATGATCGTTCCGAAATCCATCTCAGGCCTCCTTCCGGGCGTTGGCGCGCGCGACGAAGAAACTCTCGATCGGTGCGCGCAGCATGTTGTCGAAGGCCCCGGTGAACAGGATCACGAGCGCCTGGATCACGGTGATCAGCTCGCGCGGGATCGTGGTTTCCAGCGCCAGCTCGCCGCCGCCCTGGTAGAGGAAGCCGAAGAGAAGCGCGGCGAGGAACACGCCGAACGGGTGGTTGCGGCCCATCAGTGCGACCGCGATCCCGATGAAGCCCGCGCCCTCGACCGAGTTCAGCACGAGGCGATGCGCCTCGCCCATCACGTTGTTGATCGCCATCAGGCCGGCGAGTCCGCCCGAGATCAGCATCGCCGCCATGACGATCTTCACCGGCGAGATGCCGGCATAGCGCGCCGCAGACTCCGACCGCCCGAAGGCGCGGATCTCGAAGCCCAGCTTGGTGCGCCAGATCAGCACCCAGACGAGGTAGCAGGCGAGGATCGCCACGAAGAACGACACGTTCGCCGGGACCGATTTCGAGAAGAATTGACCGACGAGCGGGAAGTCATGGAAGGTCGGCAGATGGGTTGCAGGCCCGAAGCGCGCGGTGGCTGGGTCCATCGAGCCGCGCGGACGCAGCACGTTGACCAGCATGTAGTTCAGCACCGCCGCGCCGATGAAGTTGAACATGATCGTGGTGATCACGATATGGCTGCCGCGCTTGGCCTGCAGATAGGCCGGGATCGCCGCCCAGGCCGCGCCGAAAATCGCGCCGCCCGCCATCGCCGCGATCAGCGCGATGGTCCAATGCGGCCACGGGAAGGCCAGTAGCACCAGCGCCACGCCAAGCCCGCCCAGCGTCGCCTGACCCTCGCCGCCGATATTGAACTGGCTGGCGTGATAGGCAACGGCGACTGCGAGGCCAGTGAAGATGAAGTTGGTCGCGTAATAAAGCGTGTAGCCCCAACCATAGGGCGAGCCGAGCGCGCCCGAGACCATGACCTTGATCGCCTTGATCGGGTCTTCGCCGATCAGCAGCACCACGATCCCCGAGATCACGAAGGCGATCAGCAGGTTGAGGAGCGGGATCAGGGCCACATCGACCCATTTCGGTGTCTTTTCCATTATTGGCTCTCCTCGGGCGCGGCGATGGTCCAGCCGTCCATGCCGCGCACGTCCTCGCCGCCCATGCCCGCCATCAGGCAGCCCATGCCGGTCTGCGTGGCGGTCTCGACGGGGCCGATGCCCATGACCTGCCCGTCGAACATGACCGCGACCCGGTCCGAGAGCGCCCGGATCTCGTCAAGCTCGACCGAGACCAGCAGGATCGCGGCGCCTTGGTCGCGCAGTTCGATGATGCGTTTGTGGATGAATTCGATTGCGCCGATATCGACGCCGCGGGTGGGTTGGCCCACCAGCAGCAGCGCCGGGCTTCGTTCGATCTCACGCGCCAGCACGATCTTCTGCTGGTTGCCACCAGAGAAGCTCTTCGCGGGCAGGGTCGGGATCGGCGGGCGCACGTCGAAGCGTTCCATCGCCTCGGCGGTGTGAGCCACGATCCCCGCATTGTCCATGACGAAGCGGTTCTTCTGATAGGCCGGATCGGTGTGATAGCCGAAGACCATGTTTTCCCACGCAGCGAAATCGAGGATCAGACCGAGGCTATGGCGGTCTTCGGGGACGTGCGAGATGCCCCGGCGACGCCGCGACTGCCCGTCGCTATGCTTGCCGGTGAGGTCGATCTCTTCGCCGTTGATGCGGATGTTGCCGGTGCCCTTGGCGAAACCGCCGAGGATTTCCAGCAATTCGGACTGGCCGTTGCCCGCCACGCCCGCGATGCCGAGAATCTCGCCCGCACGGATTTCGAGTTTGATCCCCTTGAGGCGCTCGATCCCGTCTTCGTCCTTCACGCGGAGGTTCTCGACCTCCAGCACGGTCTTGCCGGGTTGGGCGGCGGTCTTGTCGACATTCAGCAGAACCTTGCGGCCCACCATCAGCTCGGCCAGTTGCTCGGGCGAGGTCTCGGCGGTCTTCACCGTCGCCGTCATCTCGCCGCGGCGCATCACCGAAACCGTGTCGGTGATCTCCATGATCTCACGCAGCTTGTGGGTGATCAGGATGATCGTCTTTCCTTCCTTGCGGAGGAAATCGAGGATGCGGAACAGGTGGTCGGCCTCGGCGGGCGTCAGCACGCCGGTCGGCTCGTCGAGGATCAGGATATCCGCCTGACGATAGAGCGCCTTGAGGATTTCCACGCGCTGCTGGTGACCGACGGAGAGCTCTTCGATCTTCTCGTCGGGATCGACGTTGAGCTCGTATTCCTCGGCGAGGCGCTTGAGTTCCTTGCGGGCCTTGGAGAGAGAGGGGCGCAGTAGCGCGCCATCCTCGGCGCCAAGGATGATGTTCTCGAGCACGGTGAAATTCTGCACCAGCTTGAAATGCTGGAAGACCATGCCGATGCCGGCGCTGATCGCGGCCTGGCTGTCGGGGATATGGGTGTGCTTGCCCTTGATCCAGATCTCGCCCGCATCCGCCTTGTAGAAGCCGTACAGGATCGACATCAGCGTGGATTTCCCCGCGCCGTTCTCGCCGATGATACCGTGGATCGTGCCGGGCATGACCCGGATCGAAATGTCCTTGTTGGCCTGCACCGTGCCAAAGGCTTTCGAGATGCCTTTCAGCTCGATCGCGGGCGCGCCCGTGGGCGTGGCGGCAGCGTGGGCCGCTTCGGCCGCATCGCTGGCGTTTTCAGTGGCAAGGGCGGCAGTTGCCTGCCGCCCCGCGTTGTTCGACTCTGTTGTGCTCATCACTCGACCGGGCAGCTGTCGTCCGACATGTAGTCATGCACTTCGATCTTGCCCGACGCGATGTCGGCTTTCGCCTGCTCAACGGCTTTTTCCATCTCGGGCGTGACGAGCGACTTGTTGTTGTCGTCCATCGCGACGCCGACGCCGTTCTGGGCCAGACCCATCACCCTGATGCCCGGCTTCAGATCGGGGCCCGCCGAGAACGCGTCATAGACGGCGTTGTCGACACGCTTGAGCATCGAGGTCAGGACCTTGCCCGGGTGTAGGTAGTTCTGGTTGCTGTCCACGCCGATCGACAGGACGTCGCCATCCGCGGCTGCCTGCAGAACGCCGATGCCGGTGCCGCCGGCGGCTGCGTAGATCACGTCCGCGCCCTGGCTGATCTGGGCCTTGGCGATCTCGCCGCCCTTCACCGGGTCGTTCCATGCCGCCGGGGTGGTGCCGGTCATGTTCTGGATGACTTTCGCATCGGGGTTCACGGCTTTCACGCCCTGAACGTAACCGCAGGCGAATTTGCGGATCAGCGGGATGTCCATGCCGCCGACGAAGCCGACGGTGCCGGTCTTCGAGGCCATCGCGGCCATCATGCCGACGAGGTATGAGCCTTGCTCTTCCTTGAAGACGATCGACTCGACGTTGGGCTGGTCGACAACCATGTCGACGATCGCGAATTTGGTGTCGGGGTAGTCGGGAGCGACGGTGTTGAGCGTGTCGCCGAAGGCGAAGCCGGTCATCACGATCGGGTTGGCGCCCGACTCGGCGAGTTTGCGCAGGGCCTGCTCACGCTGAGCTTCCGACTGCATTTCCAGTTCCTTGTAGGAGCCGCCGGTCTCTTCGGCCCAACGCTTCGCGCCGTTGAAAGCGGCTTCGTTGAAGCTCTTGTCGTACTTGCCGCCCAGATCGTAAATGATCGCGGGATCGGCCAGCGCGGCCCCGGCGCTCAGCGCGAGCGCGGTCGCGGCGCCAAGGAACTTGGTGAAATAGGTCATGGATTACTCCCGAACGTTATGGCCCTGTTGGATAAGCCTGTTGGCGCGCTCGGTTCAGCGCGCGGACAGGCCGATTTGGGCAGAGCTTGCCAAGGGGGTCAAGCGTCAAGTTGTGGATGACGCGAGGTCGCAAGACAAATTTGATTGAACGGTCAGCTTGTCGCTCTAGCGAGCGGCAAAGTGAGAACCAGAGCGTCGATGCGATCGCCTTCCGGGCTGCGGTAATAGCCTTTCCGACGCCCCGATTCCTTCCAGCCGGTCGCGGCATAAAGCGCGCGTGCGGCGTCATTCTCGGCGGAGACTTCGAGGAAGGCGCTTTCGGCCCCAAGCGCATCGGCTTCCTGCGCGAACCGCTCGACCAGCGCGCGGCCGGTGCCGTTGCGGCGGCCTTTCGGGTCGACCGCGAGGGTCAGAAGCTCGGCCTCGCCCGCGATGACGCGTCCGAGCAGGAAGCCTCGGTTTTCGTTCAACAGGAAGGTGCCGGGGCCGCGCATCAGATCCCGGAATTCGGCCTCGTTCCACGGGCGCGGTGTGGTGAAGCAGGCGGCATGCAACTCGGCGAGGGCTTCGGCGCGCATCAGTCGAGGATCCTTGGCGGCGGATCGGAGGGCGGAGCGGCATCGGCCGCGCGCAGGTAGAGCGGCGCGGGACGTTCTCCCGGGATGAATTCGCGAGAGGCTGCGATCCGCGCGATGGCTTCGGCCGGTGCGAAGGCTGCGGGTGCGGCAGCAGCGCCGATCCGCTGGGCGACCTCTTCGGCGGCGGAGCCGATGCAGGTCAGGCCGGGTTCGGCCAAGCCCTCGGGCAGGGCGTCGAGCTCATGCAGGTCGAGCGGGATGGCTTGGGCGGTGCGGAAGCCTTCGAGATAGACGCGTTCGCGGGGCGCGGCGACGGCGGCAAGCACCGGACCTTCGCTGCCGAATTGTGCGGCGTCGGTGATCGAGACGCCGAGCGCCGGGGTCCTCAGGCTCAGCGACAGGCCACGCGCGGCGGAGACGGCGATACGGACACCGGTGAAATTCCCCGGCCCGATCCCGACGCCGATCCGCGTCAAGTCGCGCCAGCCGACGCCCGCCTCTGCGAGCACCTCTTCGAGAAGCGGCATCAGCCGTTCGGCCTGTCCGCGTCCCATTTCCTCGTGTCGCGAAACGAGGCAGTCATCACCCGACAGCAAAGCGGCCGCGCAATGCGCGGCCGATGTGTCGAAGCCTAGCGTCAGATCAGGCATTGACCGGACGGACCTCTGAAACCTCGGGGATGTAATGTCTGAGCAGGTTCTCGATCCCCATCTTGAGCGTCAGCGTCGACGAGGGGCAACCGGCGCAAGCGCCCTGCATGTGCAGGTAGACCACACCACGCTCGAACCCGTGGAAGGTGATGTCGCCACCGTCCTGCGCCACGGCCGGGCGCACGCGGGTGTCGAGCAGTTCCTTGATCTGCGAGACGATCGCGCCGTCCTCGCCGTCATGCTCGGCATGCCCCGAGGGCGCGGCTTCGCCTTCGATCACCGGGGCGCCGGATTGAAAATGCTCCATGATCGCGCCGAGGATCGCCGGTTTCGCGTGATCCCAGCTGGTCGCATCGTCCTTCGTCACGGTCACGAAATCCGAGCCGAAGAACACGCCGGTCACGCCGGGCACTGCGAAAACGCGCTTGGCCAGCGGCGATTTGGCCGCCGTCTCGGCGGTGGGAAAATCAGCGGTGCCGGTCTCCAGCACGGTCTGGCCGGGCAGGAATTTCAGCGTCGCGGGGTTCGGGGTCGTCTCGGTCTGAATAAACATCGCGTGCCTCCTTGGCTTGCCGCTCATATGCGCCTTCCGACAGAAATAATCAAGTAATCGCGGCTATGCGCTAGATGATGCGCGGCGCGATCTGGGCGGGGTCGGTGACTTCCGGGCGCCAGAATGCCTCCGCTTCCGGTCCGATCCGCGCGAGAGCGGCCTCGAAGTCACGATGGTTGACATGGCGCCAGAGCGCAAAGGCCGTGGCCTCGATGGCGTTATCGGGGGTCAGGTTGTGGTGCGGGCGCAACGCCTGCGCTTCGCGGGCCATCTCGGTCCGGCTGCCGAACGGGCGCGGCGCCGCCATCACATCCCAGTGATACAGGAAGATCGCGCGCAACACCGCTGGCAGGCAATCGGCGAAGGCGATGGCCTCGACAGGGCGCAGCCGCGCACGGAAGGTGACGAAGACGCCCTCCACCGCCGTGTAGGTCATGTTGTCGGAGTCGAGGCCCATCCGATCGCGCGCATCTGCGAGGAAGGAGGCGAACTCCTTCTGCGCGTGGCGGTAGGTCCAGGGCATCGGCATCGGTCAGGTGATCTGTTCGAGCTTTTCCTTCGACATCTCGCCCGGCACGATCGTCAGCGGGCAGGGCAGCGTCCCGGCCTGCTTGACCATCTGGCTGACCAATGGCCCCGCACCGCCCTTGCCGGAGCCTGCGCCGAGGACCAGCACGCCGATCTCGGGATGTTCGTCCATCACGGCGATGATCTCGGGCACGGGTTCGCCCTCGCGGATCACCAGTTCCGGCTCCACGCCCTGACGGTCGCGCATCCATTTCGCGAAAACCTCGAAATGCGCCTCGATCCGCTCGCGAGCTTCTTCCCGCATGATCTCGGCGACCCCGATCCAGTGCTGGTATTCGTCGGGCGGGATCACCGAGAGGATGATCACGCCGCCGCCGGTATGGTTCGCGCGCATCGCCGCGAACCGCATCGCGTTGAGGCATTCGCGGGTATCGTCGAGCACAACAAGAAACTTGCGCATGGCTCCTCCGGGACGGGGTGTTCGTGGATCATCGCCCGGCGCGAGGTCTTTGGCAACCGCGGGGGTGTCGAGGCTCAAAGCGGTGACCCTTGTGCCCAGTCCATATAGGCCTCGCGCGCCCGCTGCGTTCCCTTGCCGGGCGTGTAGCTGACATCGTCGAAACCCGCGACCGGGGTGACCTTGGCGAAGTTGCCGGTCAGGAAGACCTCGTCGGCATTGCGGAAATCGTCGAGCGTCAGCACCGCTTCATGCACCGTCTCGCCGCCCTCGCGCAGAAGCCCCATGATCCGCTTGCGCGTGAGCCCCGCGAGGAATGTGCCGTTCGGCATGGGCGTGAAATACTCGCCATCCTTCACCATCCAGACATTCGCGGTCGCGCTTTCTGCGACATTGCCCATCGCATCCTGCACCAGCGCGTTGCCGAAGCCCTTGCGCTGCGCCTCGACCAGCATCCGGGCGTTGTTCGGATAAAGGCAGCCCGCCTTCGCATCGGTGACGTTATCGGCCAGAACGGGACGGCGGAATTGCGTGGTGGTCAGCGTCGTCGACTTGCCGGGGTCGGGCATCGCCACCTCTTCGAGGCACAGTGCGAATCCGGTCTCGCCGGGCTTCGGCGCCACGCCTAGATCGGAACCCGCAATCGCCCAATACATCGGGCGCACGTAAACGGCGGCACCCTTGTCGTATTTCCGCAGGCCCTCGCGCGCAATCTCGACGATCTCCTCGGCGGCGAGGGTCGGCGTGATCATCAGCGCCTCGGCGGAACGGTTGGTGCGCGCGCAATGCGCGTCGAGATCGGGCACGACCCCGTCGAAAAGCCGCGCCCCGTCAAAGACCGAGCTGCCTTGCCAAAGCCCGTGATCGGCGGCGCGCATCACGGCGATATCGCCCTCGTGCCATGCGCCTTCGAACCATGTGCGGATGTTTTTGCCGAATGCCATCGGTGCCTCCTTCGTATCGGGCGCGATCCAACCACTCGCGCCCCGCGAAGTCCATACGACCGATTGTATCGGTGTCAGGTGTCGTGAGGTCCGGTCATGGGAGCGGGGCCGCGTTAACTGCATCGCAACTGCGACCTGCCTAGGCTTGCGGAAGTTTCGCCCCTTGTGGCTACCCGTAACTGGAGATTTGGCATGACCCCGGCCCGGCGCAGACGCAAACGTCTCTTCGATCTGACGCTGGCGGTGCTGGCGCTGCCCGTGGTCTTGCCGCTGATCGTGCTGGTCTGGCTGGCGGTCGCGCTGATGCAGGGGCGGCCATGGTTCTACGGCGGCGAGCGGATGCACAGCCCCACGCGCAGCTTTCGGATGTGGAAGTTCCGCACGATGGAGGCGGAGGCCGGCGATCACGGCATCACCGCCGGGCATAAGCGTGCACGGATCACCCCGCTCGGGCGGGTTCTGCGCCGCTGCCACGCCGATGAGCTGCCGCAAATCTGGAACGTCCTGCGCGGCGATATGAGCTTCGTCGGTCCGCGCCCTCCGCTGCGCGAGGTGGTAGAGCGTTTCCCGCAGCTCTATGCACAGGTGCTCGCAAGCCCGCCGGGGATCACCGGTCTCGCGAGCGTGCAGTTTGCACAAAAAGAGGCGCGTCTTCTGGCACGATGTCGGACGGCGGAGGAGGCGCGGCGGATCTACGATCAGGCTTGCGTCCCCGAGAAAGCCCGACTCGATCTGCTGTATCAAAGACAGGCCTCGTGGCGGCTCGATCTGGCGCTGATCTGGCAAACTCTGCGCGGAGGGATCGCGTGAGGGGAGCGCTCACCGACAAGATCACGACGCGCCTGATCGCGCTCTCGCGTCCGCGCAAGGCGGTCGTCATCGCGACGCTCGATGGTCTGCTCGCGATGGCGTGCCTTGCGCTGGTGTTGCAACTCGCGCCTGCCTTGAGCCGCGGGGGCCTCGGGGGGACTGCCTGGCTGCTGGTCCTGACCGGGAGCGGTCTCGCCGCAGTGGCGAGCCTCTGCACCGGCTTGGCGCGCGTGCCGCTGAAGGACTTCGCCATGCTGGGGGCGGGAAAGGCGGTCGTCCTCACCTGTCTCCTTGCACTGGCCCTTTGGGCCGGCCTCGGATGGCGGGGCAGCGACACTGCGCTCTTCTTTGGCTGCGCTTTTTTGTCGGGCCTCGTGGTCCAGCGCCGGGCGCTTCTGGCGCTGACGGGATGGCTCTATCGACGCTCGAACGTCGTCTCGCGCATCGCGATCTACGGCGCGACGCCGGAGGGGATCGCGCTGGCACGGGCGTTGCGCGACCGATCCGGATTTTTGACCTGCGCCTATCTAGACGACAGCCCGGTTTTGCGCGGCGCGACGTTGGACGGGGTGCCGGTTCTCGGCCCCGCGGCGCGCAAGGCGCTGATCCGCAAGTTCAATGTCGATCGCGTCGTCCTCGCCGATCCGCGCCTGCCCGAGCCGCGTAAGGCCGCGCTGGCGCGTGACCTTGCGCACCTTGGATTCCGCTGCGAGGCGCTGCCGGATTTCGCCCTGCTGGTCGGCGGGGCGGATCTTGCCGCGCGGCTCGAACCGGTGCGCCCCGAGCGCTGGCTGGGCCGCTGCGAGATCACCGGGGGCGACCCGCCCGAGGCAGAGTTCTACCGCGGAAAATCCGTGCTCATCTCGGGGGCGGGCGGCTCCATCGGGGCAGAGCTTTGTCGTCAGATTCTCGTCTGTGGCCCGGCGAAACTCGTCCTGCTCGAACTCTCGGAGCCCGCGCTTTTCGCCCTCCTGTCCGACTTGATGCCGCTTGCCGCACGCGCGGGTGTCGATCTCGTCACCCGGCTCGGCTCCGCCGGGGACGCGGCGCTGGTGCGGGAGATCTTCGCACGCGAGGCGATCGACGCGGTGTTCCACGCCGCCGCCTACAAGCACGTCGCGCTGGTGGAGGAAAACCCGCTTTCCGGATTCGCGAATAACGTCACCGCCACGGTCTGCCTCGCACGGGGCGCGCGGGCGGCGAAAGTTGCGCGGTTCGTGCTGATTTCCAGCGACAAGGCGATTGCACCGAGCTCGGTCATGGGCGCGTCGAAACGAATGGCCGAGCTGGTGGTGCAGGATCTTGCGACCCGCGTGGGCGCGACGGTTTTCTCGATCGTGCGCTTCGGAAATGTGATCGGCTCGTCGGGATCGGTCGTGCCGATTTTCGAGCGGCAGATCGCGCAAGGCGGGCCGATCACGCTCACCGATCCTGACGCCACACGCTATTTCATGACCATCGCCGAAGCGGCGCGGCTCGTGCTGATCGCCGGGCGCTGGGAGGTTTCGGGGCGGGTCTATGCGCTCGATATGGGCGCACCGATCCGGATCGGGGGTCTCGCCCGGCAGATGGTCGAGGCGCGCGGGTTACGGCTGCGCGGGCCGGACTGCCCCGACGGCGAGATCGAGTTGTTGCGGATCGGTTTGCGGAGGGGGGAGAAGTTGCACGAGGCCCCCGTGACCGGCGCGCATAGCTGCGCGACTGCGCATCCGAAGATCACGCATGCGCCAGTGGCCCACCTCTCGGAACGCGAGACCGCCCTGCTTCTGCGTGATCTAGATGTGGCTGTGGCGCAGCGTTGCCGAGAGCGGCTTGAGGAACTCATATCGACGCTGCGGCGAATGGAAGGCGATGCCTTAGCGCCGCTCGTTTTGGACGAAGCCTCGCGTCGACAAAGCGCGGGCGCGCGGGAATTCGATGTCTCCGGGAAGGCCAGGCCTAGGCAAAACGGAACGCCCGAAAGCGAAGCGGCGAGCGCCGCGAAGGACGACGCGGCTTTCATCGCGGTGGGCGCGCGCGGCATCGCCCTGCCAACGCCAGTGCCATCACGTCCCGTCCGGCCCGGCGCGCGGGGCGCGTCAGGCGAAGGGATCGTGGGGATAGCCGACCGCGCTTAGATAGAGCCCCTGCGGCGGGCAGACTGGTCCGCAAGCGGCGCGGTCGCGCGCGGCGAGCGCTTCGCCCACGCGCTCGGGCGGCCAGGAACCGGCGCCGACGCGCTCCAGCGTGCCGACGATCGAGCGGACCTGATTGTGTAGGAAGCTGCGCGCGCGCAGGTGAAACCGGACCTCGCGCCCATGCGGGATGTCAAGCGACTCGATCCGGATCTCGTCGAGTGTTTTGACCGGCGAGTTCGACTGGCACATTGTCGAGCGGAAGGTGGTGAAGTCATGATGCCCGATCAGATGCGCGGCCCCTTCGCGCATCGCCTCGATATCGAGCGGGTTGAGCACCTGCCAGACCAGCCCGCGATCATGGGTTACCGGCGCGCGGCGTTGCACGAGCCGGAACAGGTAGCGCCGCTCCTGTGCCGAAAACCTGGAGTGGAATTCGTCTTCGACCCGGGCGCAGGCAAGGATCGCGACCGGCGCGGGGCGCAGGTGATAATTCAGCGCCTCCGACAGCCGGAACGGGTCCCAATCCTTCGTCAGATCGGCATGGGCGACCTGCCCGGTGGCATGAACGCCCGCATCGGTGCGACCGGCCGCCGCGATCGTGTGGGGGCCGGGTTCGAGCTTCGCCAAAGCCGCCTCGACCGCGCCCTGCACCGAAGGCTGGTCGGCCTGACGCTGCCACCCGGCAAAGGGGCCCCCGTCATATTCGATTTTGAACGCGTATCTCGGCATGGAGCGGCCATAGCCCGAGCGCGCCCCGTTTCGCAATCCCCTCCCGGTCCCGCGCAGCGATTGCGGGCCCCTGCACGGGGCGGCTTGCTCTCGTCATGGCCCGGAGCTACCGATTGCCGGTCGGGCAGAGAAGGGCGTGGATATGAGTTTGACGATCATGGCGGCGGTGCTGGGCGCGGCCTTCCTGCATGCCCTGTGGAATGCGCTGATCCGCCTGGGTGGCTCGAAAATCCGCGCGATGGTGATGCTGTCCATTGCCGAGGCCCTGATCGGGCTTGTCGTCGCTTTGTCGCGGCCCATGCCGGACAGCGCCGCGCTGGGCTGGATCCTTGCCGCGGGGGTGATCCATTTCGGCTACAAGTTCTTCCTCGCTCATGCCTATGAGCAGGGCGATCTGAGCCGGGTTTATCCGATCGCGCGGGGGTCTGCACCGATGATGGTGGCGGTTGTCTCCGCTGCGCTGGCGATCGATGCGATCAGCGGGCTCGAATATGCGGGGATCGCGGTGCTGGGGCTCGGGATCGCCCTGATGGCGCGCGGCGTGTTCACGGATGGCGAGAGCCGTCGCCTGCTGCCCTATGCGCTGGGCTCGGCGCTGGCGACCGCGAGCTATACGCTGGTCGACGGGATGGGCGCGCGCATCTCAGGCGAGCCCGTGGGCTATGTCGGATGGATCATGGTGCTGGGCGGGGTGTTCTTCGCCATGGGCATGGTCGGGCTGCGCGGGACCGTGATGCTTCGCGCCGCGCCGCGCGAATGGGGGATCGCGACGCTTGGGGCAGCGGCCTCCTATGCGGCCTATGCGATTTCGATCTGGGCGATGACCCGCGCGCCGATCGCGCTGGTCGCGACCCTGCGCGAGACCTCGATCCTGTTCGCGGTGCTGATCGGCTGGCTCGTTTTTGGCGAGAAGATGCGGATGACGAAGGCGCTGGCGGCGTTGTTGATCGTCTCGGGCGTGGTGCTGACGCGGGTCTGAGCGATTAAAATCGCGGCTGGCCTTGGTCGTCGCAGCTGGCAGGCATGGCGTCGTCCGCCGGGCGCGCGATCAGGTGCCCGGTCACGATTTGCAGGGGCGTGAAGGGCGGCTCCTGAATCGCGGGCTGGATCTGGCGGGTCACATAGCAGCCGCCGAAGCTCTCGGTTTGGCCGTCCCGCGTCCGGGCGCTCACCGTCACCCCGAGCGTGGTGTAGATCGAACCGGCTGCGCCTTCCGATGTCACCGGGCCGATCGTGACCGAAGCCTCGGCGGTATCGGCATAGCCTTTCGCGAAATCCGCATAATCGCCGTTCTTTTCGGGATCGGCGAAATAGCTCCAGGCGCGGGCATATTGTTGCAGCGAAATCGCATTGTAGAGCGAGCGGACCAGCGCCGCGGGGGTCGAGCGGTCGTCGAGGTAGTCCGGCGCGGCCATGGCCGATTGCGCGGAAAACACGAGAGCCAGAAGTACGAGACTGCGGCGCATGTGGCCTCCTGAAAGATGTTGGTGCGGGTAGCCGGTGCAGCTACCGCAGGATCAACGTCTTTCGGGCACGAGTTGTTGCACGATGCCGACGAGCAGCAGGTAAATGGACGTGACGACCAGCCCCCAATGCGCCCAGCTTGCCGGGTCGAAATCGACCCATGCGGCCCAGCCCGCGAAGAAGGTCCACAAAAGCGCCATCGGCAAGGAGACCGCGCGCCAGCGCTTCGTGCGCACGGGGTGGATGAACTTGAGGGGCAGGAACATCGCGATGGCGAGCGCCACGACGACGAGCAGGATCGTCCAATAGCCGGGCTTTAGCGCGAACAGCACCAGTACCAGCATGTTCCACGCGCCCGGGAAGCCCTGGAACGAGTTGTCCTTCGTCTTCATCCGGGTGTCGGAGAAATAGACGACGCTGCCATAGGTGATCGCGATGATCGCGAGCCAGCCCGTCCATCCCGGCAGCAGGCTCGACTGGAACAGCGCGAAGGCAGGGATGAAGACATAGGTCAGATAGTCGATGATCAGGTCCATCAGGACGCCGTCATAGAGCGGGAAATTCGCCTTTACATCGTAGCGCCGCGCGAGCGGGCCATCGATCCCGTCGACGAAGAATGCGGTGACGAGCCAGAGGAACATCAGCGCCCATTCGCCCTCCGCGGCCGCGAGAAGCGCGAGCATCGACAGCACGGCGCCGGTGGCGGTCAGGAGGTGAACGAACAGGGCTTTGATGCGGATATCCATCTGCCCGTGATGCCGGATTTGCGACGCAGGGGCAAGCGAACTTCAGGCGCGCGGATGGCTCTTGTCGTAGATTTCCATCAGCCGCGCGGCATCGACGGCGGTGTAGATTTGGGTCGTGCCGAGGCTCGCGTGCCCCAGCAGTTCCTGAATGGCGCGCAGGTCGCCGCCGGCCGCCAGCAAATGCGTCGCGAAACTGTGGCGCATTGCGTGCGGCGTCGCGGTCGAGGGCAGTCCGAGCGACATGCGCGCCCGCTCCATCGCCTTGGAGATCATGCGCGGATTGAGCGGCTTTCCGCGTGCGCCGTAGAACAAGGGCGCATCCGGCTCGGCGGGGTAGGGACACAGGCGCATGTACTCCGCGACGGCATCGCGGGCGGCGGGCACGACCGGCACCAGCCGCTCCTTGTCGCCCTTGCCGCGGATGCGCAGCACCTCGGGCAGGGGGTGGGCGTCGGCGCGCAAGGCGAGCGCTTCGGAGATTCGCAGTCCGCAGCCGTAGAGCAGCGTCAGCACCGCGGCGTCGCGCGCGGCGATCCACGGCTCCATCGCCTGCGTGTCGACCTGTTCGATCATCCCGGCCGCGGCGTCCTCGTTCAGTGGGCGCGGCAGTTTGCGCTGATATTTCGGGCTGCGGGTCGAGAGGATATGGCTCGCGTCGAATCCGTCGCGATCGGCGAGCCAGCGGATGAAGCTTTTCACCGAAGAAAGCGCGCGGGCGAGCGAGCGCGACGAGACCTCGCGACCGCGTTCATGCGCCATCCACGCCCGCATATCGGAGGGGCCAAGCTGAGCGATCCGGGCGGTGCCCAGGCTCTCGCCATGATGGGTTTGCAGAAAGCCAAGGAAGCTCGCCACGTCGTGCCGGTAGGCGGTGATCGTGTGATCGGAGGCGTCGCGCAGCCCGCGCAAATGGCTCAGCCATTCGGCGAGCGCGTCTTGCAACCCTGCAGACGGCTCCGCCATCAATCCAGCCAGCGGCGCATCGTGCGTTCGAATACGCCTGCGAAGAAGGCCAGAAGGTCGGTGCCTTGGGAAGGTTTGAACTGATGCGGATCTTCGGCGGCCATGACCAGCATGCCGGGCAGGCGGACCTCGCCCAGATCGAGCTGCATCAGCGCCTCGGAGCGCACCCAGTTCGCCGCTTCGCCGAAGATCGCCTCGGAGCCCGGCACGGTCTGGCGCAGCACGACCTGTCGCGGCTGTCCGCCACGCCCGCCGCGCATGTATTCGGTGATGAAGCCGGGTTCGGCCACGCAAAGCACCTCGCCCAGCTGGCGCAGCGCCGGGTCGTTCTCGTTCTGGTGGCTTTCCAGCACGAGGCGGACGGCGTCGACGCGCAGAATCTCGGCCACTTCGGTCGCGAGGTTGGACAGGAAAGACTGGAAGTCATGCGGGTCGAGCATCCGCAGCACCGCGCGGTGAATCTGGTTCGTGCCCGCGAGGTTCTCATAGGCCGCCGCGATGACAGACCGGTGGGTGTCTTCCAGCCGGTCGAGCCGCGCCTCCAGCCGGGACATGGCCGCGCCGCGCAGGTCGACGATATTGCCGCCCATCGCGGCCTCGTTCGCAGCGATCAGCGCCCGCATCAGGTCGCGGTCCTCGAGAATCACGTCAGGGTCGGAAATGATCTTGTCGCGGAGTTGCTCCACGAGGGCCGGTTCGGTCATGCCTGTCTCGTCGCTGGTCGATGCATCATTTTTTCCAAGCATACACGATGCATCCCGCGACGCAGTCCAAAAAAACGGCCCGGGACACGAAAAAGGCCCGCCGGATAGGCGGGCCTTTGCTGTCTCGGACGCGGGCGGAAGATCAGATCTTCTGGCCGGTCGCTTCCCAGTCCTTGAGGAACTGGGCCAGACCCTTGTCGGTCAGCGGGTGGTTGACCATCGACTTGATGACCGCCGGCGGTGCGGTGATCACGTCGGCGCCGATGCGCGCAGCATCGCTGATGTGGTTCACCGAACGGATCGACGCGGCGAGGATCTGGGTCGTGAAGTCGTAGTTGTCATAGACCGTGCGGATGTCTTCGATCAGCTGCATCCCGTCGAGGTTGATGTCGTCGAGACGGCCGATGAAGGGCGAGATGAAGGTCGCGCCCGCCTTCGCGGCGAGGATCGCCTGCGCGGTCGAGAAGCACAGCGTGACATTGACCATGTGGCCTTCGGATGCGAAAGCCTTGCAAGCGGTCAGGCCGTCCCAGGTCAGCGGAACCTTGATCGCGATATTGGGGGCGATCTTGGCGAGCTTCATACCTTCTTCGATCATGTCCTTGGCTTCGGTGGCCACGACTTCGGCCGAGACCGGCCCGTGGACCATGTCGCAGATTTCTTTGGTGACTTCGAGAATGTCGCGGCCCGATTTCAGGATCAGCGACGGGTTGGTGGTCACGCCATCGACCATGCCCAGATCGTTGAGTTCCTTGATCGCGGCGGTGTCGGCGGTATCGACGAAGAATTTCATGGCAGCTCTCCTTGGCAGCAGTCGCGAGCGTGTTAGCGCAAAAGTGGCGACGGCGAAAGAGGTCGCAGCAGGACGGGGGCTCCGCCCCGCGGCTTCGCCGCTCCCCGGGATATTTAGCGCAGTTGGAAGACATGGCGATGTCTGAACCCGGTTGGTTCGAAGAGGGCGCGCGGGTCGCGGTGCTGACGGCGGAGCCGATCGGGCGGCCGCTCGATTATCGCGCGCCGGAGGGCGGTTGTTTCAGCGGGGCTTTCGTCGAGGTGCCGCTGGGGCCGCGCAAGGTGCTCGGCGTGGTCTGGGGGCCGGGCGAAGGCGGTTTCGATGCCGCCAAGCTGCGCGCGGTGAACCGGGTCTTCGACGTGCCGCCGATGCGCGACGAGCTGCGGGTGTTTTTGGAGCGGATGGCGGAGTACACGATGACGCCGCTGCCGCAGGTGCTGCGTCTGGCGACGCGCGCGCCGGGCTTGGGCGATCCGCCGGGGATGCGCAAGATTTACCGGCTGGGCGACCGGGAGCCGTCGCGGATGACCGATGCGCGGGCGCGGGTGCTGGAGGTGCTGGAAGAGCATGGCGGTGCGGGCTTCTATCTGAGCGAGTTGGCGCATCTGGCCGGGGTGACGACGCAGGTCGTGAAGGGGCTGGTGAAGACCGGCGCGCTTATCGAGGCGGAGGTGCCCCGCGATCAACCGTTCCCGCGGCTCGAACCGGCCCTGCCCGGCAAGGCGCTGTCGGAGGCACAGACCACGGCGGCGGAGGCTTTGCGCGCGGGCTCCGGGGCTTATTCGACGACGCTGCTTAAAGGCGTGACCGGATCGGGCAAGACGGAGGTCTATCTGGAGGCGGTCGCGGAATGTCTGCGCAAGGGGCGGCAGGCTTTGGTGCTGTTGCCCGAGATCGCGCTGAGTTCGGAGTTTCTCTCGCGGGTCGAGGCGCGGTTCGGCGCGCGCCCCGGCGAGTGGCATTCCGGGGTCACGCAAAGCGAGCGGCGCAGGCTGTGGAAGGCCTGCGGGGCGGGCGAGGTGCAGCTTGTCGTCGGCGCGCGCTCGGCGCTGTTCCTACCGTTTCGCGATCTGGGGCTGATCGTGGTCGATGAGGAGCATGACAGCTCCTACAAGCAGGAGGAAGGCGTTCTCTATAACGCCCGCGACATGGCGGTGCTGCGCGCCTCGGGCTGTTCGGCGCAGGTGGTGCTGGCCTCGGCGACGCCAAGCCTCGAGACATGGGCGAATGCAGAGGCCGGGAAATATCAGCGGCTCGATCTGGGCGCGCGGTTCGGCACGGCGGAATTGCCCGAGATGGGCACGATCGACATGCGCGACGAAGCGATCGAGAGCGCGCATTGGATCGGGCCGACGCTGGTGAAAGAGGTTCTCGCGCGGGTGGCCGAAGGGCAGCAGGCGATGCTGTTTCTCAACCGTCGCGGCTATGCGCCGGTCACGATCTGCCGCGCCTGCGGGCATCAGATCGGCTGCGATCATTGTGACGCGCGGATGGTGGAGCACCGTTTCCTCAAGCGGCTCGTCTGCCACCAATGCGGCGAGACCAAGCCGATCCCGGTGAAATGTCCGAGCTGCGAGGTGGAGGGAAAGCTCGCCCCGGTCGGGCCGGGGGTGGAGCGGCTGGCCGAGGAGGTCGCGGAGCGCTTCCCCGAGGCGCGTCTGGCGGTGCTGTCCTCGGACCTGTTCGGCTCGGCCCGCGCGCTGAAGGAGAAGATTGCCGAGATTGCACAGGGCGAGGCGGATATCATCATCGGGACGCAGATCGTGGCGAAAGGGCATAACTTCCCGCGGCTGACGCTGGTGGGGGTGATCGACGCCGATCTTGGTTTGCAGGGCTCGGATCTGCGCGCGGCGGAGAAGACGTTCCAGCTGATGCGGCAGGTGGCGGGCCGGGCGGGCCGCGCCGAGGAGAAGGGCGCGGCGCTGTTGCAGACCTACCAGCCCGAACACCCGGTGATCCGCGCGATTCTGGGCGGCGACGAGGAGGCGTTCTGGGCGCAGGAGGCCGCTGCTCGGCAGGCGCAGGGCGTGCCGCCTTACGGGCGGATGGCTGGGATCATCCTGTCGGGGCCGGATTTGCAGCCGCTGTTTGAGGTGGGCAACCACCTCGCGCGCAACGATGCCGCGCTTCGCCGGATCGGGGCGCAGGTCTTCGGGCCCGCGCCTGCGCCGATCGCACGGGTGCGCGGGCGGCATCGGGTGCGGCTCTTGGTGAAGGCAGAGAAAAGCGCGCCGCTACAGGGCGCGCTCAAGGCTTGGCTCAAGGGGCTGAAGCTGCCGACCAATGCGCGGCTCGCGGTCGATATCGATCCGCAGAGCTTCCTATAGGGAGGCGCTTAGCGGCTTCCCCTTCCCTTCGCCGGTGCTTCCACCGGAAGCCCCGCCACTGACTTCGTCAGCGGTTCGCTCCGGGAACCCACAACACATCGTCCTTGCCGTCGTCATTCGCGATCCGGGCTGCGACGAAGAACCAGTCGGACAGGCGGTTGAGATATTTCACCGCCCATTCGTTGACGCCCTCGATCGCGGCCAGCGACACGGTTTCACGCTCGGCACGCCGTGCCACGGTGCGCGACATATGCAAATGCGCGGCAAGCGGCGTGCCGCCCGGCAGGATGAAGCTGCGCAGCGGCTCCAACTTCTTGTTCATCGCGTCGATCTCGGTCTCGAGCCGGGTCACCTGAGACACTACCATGCGCAGGACCGGGTAGCCCGCCTCGTCGTCATGCTCCATATCGGGCCGCGCCAGATCGGCGCCCAGATCGAACAGGTCGTTCTGGATCACGGAGAGCTGCTTTTGCAGCGCCTCGTCCGCATGCAGGCGCGCAATGCCCACTGTCGCGTTCAGCTCGTCCACGGTGCCATAGGCGGTCACGCGCGCGGAATGTTTGGCGACGCGCACCCCATTCGAGAGCGCGGTTTCCCCGGCATCGCCGGTGCGCGTGTAGATGCGATTGAGAACGACCATCAGCCACCCCTTCTAAGATAAACGAACAACAGGATCAGCGCGATCGCGACCGCCTGGGCGGCAATGCGCAACCGCATCAATTTGTTGGCATGTTTCTTGTTGAAATCGCCCCCGCGTCCGAAGCCCGCGATGCCGATCATCAAGATCACCAGAACCGCCAAACTCGCCAGAGCGACGACATAAAATAACGGGTCGTTGCGCATGTAGTCTCTCTCCCTCTGGGCTCAAGACATAGCTGGAGATCACGAAAATGCGAAAGGATTTTCAGCCCTTGTCCAGCACCCAGTCGAGCATCCGGTCCGGCAGGAAGCGACGCACGACGCTGATCGCCTTGGTCGGCGTGGTGATCTTGTAGCGCGGCTTCGGGTTCGGGGCCTCGAGCGCCTTGAGGATCGCCTTGGTCACCTCGGAGGGCGGCAGTTCGAACGTGTCGGGCTTGCCGCGGCTTTGGTAGAGGCGCTTGAGCAGACTTCCCTCGTATTGCGCGCGGCGGGCGGAATTCTCCCAATCCACCCATTTCTCGAAAGGCGGGATCGAATTGACCCGGATTTTCGAAGTGATCGGGCCGGGCTGGATCAGTACGATCTTGATATCCGTATCGGCCATTTCGAGCCGCATCACATCGGTCAGCCCTTCCAGGGCGAATTTCGTCGAGGCATAGGCCGCGCGCCATTTCAGCCCGACGAAGCCCAGCACCGAGGAGCATTGCAGGATGCGCCCCTCGCCATTGTCGCCCTGCGCGCGCATCACCTTGATCGCGCGGGTCGTCAGGTCGTGCAGGCCGAACAGGTTGGTCTCGAAAATCTCGCGCAGCGCGCCGGGGGGGATGTCCTCGGCAGCGCCGGGGCAGGCGAAGGCTGCGTTGTTGTAGAGCGCGTCGAGCCGACCGTGCCCGCGCGCGAGAGCCTCGTTGAAGCCCGCCTCGATGCTTTCGGGATCGGCCACGTCGAGCTGGAACGAGATCAGCCCTTCGGAGCGCAGGCGCTCGCAATCTTCTTCACGGCGGCAGGTGGCGAAGACTTTCCAGCCCGCGGCTTTAAGCCCGTGGGCCGCGTCATAGCCGATGCCCGAGGAGCATCCAGTGATAAGGATCGTCTTGGCCATGCGCGCGCCTTCCCTCTGATCCGGCGACGCAAAGAAAAACCCGCCGGAGATTTGCCTCCGACGGGGGTATTTCGAGCCATTTGAAAAGGCAAGATTTTAGCGGCTGGCAGGCCGGTTTAGGTCAATTTGCCGGGCGCAGGTACTTCTTGGAGACCCAGCCTTCGGTGCCGTCGCCCTCGATCTTCACATTCGCCCAGCCGCCGATCTCGGCCACGACGAGCACATCGTCGCCCTTGCGGACGCGGTCGATCGCGGCGTTGCTGGTCGAGGGGCCCGAGCGCACGTTGAGCGCATTGGCTGTCACGCTCCAGAGCGTGCCGCCTTCGACTTTCGGCGCCGAGGTGTCGCGATATTCCGGCGACGGTTTGAGCTCGGGGCCCGGCATCCGCGCGTTCGGCGTGACGCGGGTGATCAACGAGGCTTTCTCGATCTTCGGCGTGTTGGCTTGTGATGCAGCAGCCTTCGCGACAATTTGAGGGGCCTCGCTGGCCGAAAGCTCTTGATTATCGCTCGCGGCGCGTGAGACCTGTACGGTGTCATTCGACGTGGCCGCAGAGGCCTGTTCGACGTTCCCGGGAACGTCGCGTCCGGCGATGGCCATAACGGCGTAAATACCCGCCAAAGTGGTCAGCAACAACTTGCCCATGATCAACCCCCTGATTCCGATTGGCAGCTGGGGAAGCGTGAAAATATTAACACGATTCTCTCTGCTCTACGTCGGTGAAATTCCGCCGACGGGGGAAAAGTTCCATGGAAATTCCTATTCCTGCTTTTCCCGCTGGACCGGGATCGGGCGCGGCTTTAGTAAATCCGCATGAGCAGTGACGAAGAAAATCCCCTCTCCACCAGTTCCGAACCGCTGAGCCGTGCGATCGGCGAGCGCTATCTGACCTATGCGCTCTCGACGATTATGCACCGGGCCTTGCCCGATGCGCGCGACGGCCTGAAGCCGGTGCATCGGCGCATCCTCTTCGCGATGCGCGAGCTGAAGCTGTCGCCCACCGGCGGCTTCCGGAAATCCGCGAAAATCTCGGGCGACGTGATGGGGAACTACCACCCCCATGGCGATGCCGCGATTTACGATGCGATGGCGCGTCTCGCGCAGGATTTCGCGATGCGCTACAAGCTCGTCGATGGGCAGGGCAATTTCGGCAATATCGACGGCGATAACCCGGCAGCCTCGCGTTATACCGAGGCGCGTCTGGCCTCTCCGTCCGAGTCGCTTCTGCAAGGTCTTGCCGAGGATGCGGTCGATTTCCGTCCGAATTACGACGGCACGCTGACCGAGCCGGTCGTGTTGCCCGCCGCCTTCCCGAACCTGCTGGCCAATGGCGCAAGCGGCATCGCGGTCGGCATGGCGACGAACATCCCGCCTCACAATCTCGGCGAGCTGGTCGAGGCGCTTTTGGAGATGATCAAGCGTCCTGACATCACCGATGACGAGCTGGTCGAGCATATCCCCGGCCCCGATTTCCCGACCGGCGGCGTGCTGGTCGAGCCGCCCGAAAATATCCGCGACGCCTATCGCACCGGCCGCGGCGCGTTCCGCCTGCGGGCGCGTTGGGAGAAAGAGGAACTGGGCCGCGGTCAATGGCAGATCGTCGTCACCGAGATCCCCTATCAGGTACAGAAATCGAAGCTGATCGAGCGTCTGGCCGAGGTCATTCAGACCCGCAAGGTGCCCGCGCTGGCCGATGTGCGCGACGAGAGCGCCGACGATATCCGCATCGTGCTGGAGCCGAAATCGCGCACCGTCGAGCCCGAGATGCTCATGGGGATGCTGTTCAAGAACTCCGATCTGGAGGTCCGGTTCTCGCTCAACATGAACGTGCTGATCGACGGGCGGGTGCCGAAGGTCTGCTCGCTCAAGGAGGTGCTGCGTGCCTTCCTCGATCACCGGCGCGAGGTGCTGCTGCGCCGCTCGCAGCACCGGATGGACAAGATCGACGCGCGTCTCGAAGTGCTCGAAGGCTATATCATCGCCTTCCTGAACCTCGACCGGGTGATTGAGATCATCCGCTACGAGGACGAGCCCAAGGCGATGCTGATGGCCGAGTTCGAGCTGTCCGACGTGCAGGCCGAAGCGATCCTCAACATGCGCCTGCGCAGTCTGCGCAAGCTCGAGGAAATGGAGCTCAAGCGCGAGCGTGATGCGCTGATCGAAGAGCGCTCGGGGCTCGAAGACCTGCTCGCCTCCGAAAAGCTGCAATGGAAGACGATCGGCGGTGAGCTGAAGGACATCGACAAGAAATTCGGCCGCAATGCCGAAGGCGGCGCGCGGCGCACCGGCTTCGCCGAGGCCGGCGAGGTCGAGGAAGTGCCGATCGAGGCGATGATCGAGCGCGAACCGATCACCGTTATCCTGTCGAAGATGGGTTGGATCCGGGCGATGAAGGGCCATAACGCGCTCGATGCCGAGGTGAAGTTCAAGGATGGCGACGGGCCGATGTTCGCCATGCATGCCGAGACCACGGACCGGATCGTCGCGATGGGCTCCAACGGACGTGCCTATACCGTGCTCGGGGCGAATCTGCCCGGCGGGCGCGGCATGGGCGAGCCGCTGCGGCTGATGGTCGATCTGCCCAACGAGGCGGAGGTGACCCATCTGCTGCTGCCGAAGGCGGGCGAGAAATATCTGCTGGCCTCCTCGGATGGCGACGGCTTCATCTGTCCGGGCGAGGAGCTCGTGGCGCAGACCAAATCGGGCAAGCAGGTTCTGAACATGAAGGGCGCGGCGAAAACCACCGTCTGTTCGAAGATCGACGGCGATACGGTCGCCTGCGTCGGTCAGAACCGCAAGCTGCTGGTCTTTGCGCTTGAAGAACTGCCCGAGATGGCACGCGGCAAGGGCGTCCGGCTGCAGAAATACAAGGATGGCGGGCTGAGCGATGCGAAGACCTTCACCCTGGCCGATGGTCTGAGCTGGAAGGATCCGGCGGGCCGGACTCGGACCGAGACCGATCTCGCCGAATGGACCGGCAAGCGGGCTTCGGCGGGCCGCATGGCGCCGCGTGGCTTCCCGCGGGACAACAGGTTCACCTGAGGCTTTGCCTGAGGGATCGTCCGGGCAGGCCCGGGCGATCCGGCAGGGGGCGCTGCCCCCTCTTGCCCTGTCGGGCAATTCACCCCCGGGATATTTTTGCCAAGGCGAAGGGTGAGTGTTTGCTCTCGCCCGTCACGCGCGCTCCGCTGTCAGCCAGATGCCGCCCTTTGGGCGCGTGGTCAGGATCATCTCCGGCACAGGCTCGCGCCCCGGCACGGCGGTGAAGCGGAACCGGGCGAGGAGCGTGGCGAGGATGATCTGCGCCTCCTGCATCGCGAAGCCTGCGCCGATGCAGATCCGCGGCCCGGCCCCGAAGGGCAGGAAGGCGAAGCGGTCATGCGTCGGATTGGCGAAACGGTCCGGGCGGAAGGCATGCGGGTTCTCCCACAGCGCGTGGTGACGGTGGAGCGCGTAGATCGGCAGCATCACCGTGTCGCCTGCGCGCACCTCGCGCCCCAGAAGCGTGTCGGGTTTGCGCGCCGTGCGCGACAGGAAGCCCGCAGGCGGGTAGAGGCGCAGGCTCTCGTTCACGATCTGCGCGACGAGGGGCATCTTTGGCAGGTCATCGACGGTCGCCGCGTGGGCACCGAGCGCGGTCTGCGCCTCGCTGCGGGCGGCGTCCTGAACCTCGGGGTCGAAAGCGCTGAGGTAGAGCGCCCAGGCGAGCGTCAGCGCGGTCGTCTCGTGGCCTGCGACGATGAAGGTCAGCAGGTTGTCGCGCAGCTCGGCCGGGCTCATCTCGCGGCCGGTTTCGGGGTCCTGCGCGCCGTCGAGCAGGTCCAGGAGGTCGGGCACTGCTTTCGCCTCGCCCGCGCGCCGGGCCTCGATGGCTCGGTCCGCATGGCGCTTGAGGTCGCGCACGACGCCTGAGGAAATCACCCGATGCGGGCGCGGCACCCAGGCGGGCAGGGCGAAGAGGTCGAGAAGCGAGACCTTCGCGGTCTGCGCGATATAGGCGTCGATCGCCCGGTGGATCGCGGCGCGGTCGAAACCCTCGTCGCCCGAGAAGGTCACGTCCGAGATCACCTCGAAGGTCGCTGCCACCATCTCCTGATGCAGGTCCACCGCGCGACCGGTATCGGCGGCGGTGCTGATACGTGCGGCGGAGGCCTCGGCTGCGGCCCCCATGACGGGGGCGAGCGCCTCCATGTTGCGCGCGGCGAAGACCGGAGAGGCGGCGCGGCGCTGCCAGCGCCATTCGGCCCCTTCGGCGACGAACAGCCCTTCCCCTACGGCAGGGCCGAGGATGAGTTTGGTCACCACCGATTTCGGATAATCTTCGACGCGCGTCTTGAGGATGTGGCGCAGGCTGTCGGGGTCCATCACCATATGCCAGCGCGCCCCGGTATTGCCCGAGATGATCGGTGCATGGGTCGCCAGTTCCGGTATGATTTCCAACAGGTTGCGCCGCGCGGCGCGGAAGCTCGCGAAGATGCCCAGCGGATGCTCGGCAAGGGGCGCACGGGCCGGAAGGCGGTGGGTGTCGTCTGTCGCAGCGTAATCCATGACGAGATGGTAGTGCGGCGCCGGTCGCTGCCCAAGCGAAACCGCGAACACAGACAGGCGAAACCCTGCATTCCGGGCTTGATTTTTTCCCGCCAGCGCAATAGGTAGCGCGCGATATTGACTCGGGCTCGCTGCTAGCGGCCCCCTAACCAGAGGCGCCCCGCGAGATGGCAAAGGAAAAGTTTGAACGTAACAAACCGCACGTCAACATCGGCACGATTGGCCACGTTGACCACGGCAAGACGACGCTGACGGCTGCGATCACGAAGTATTTCGGTGATTTCCGCGCGTATGACCAGATCGACGGCGCGCCGGA
>NZ_WBJS01000017.1 GCF_009296265.1 Thioclava sp. JE_KL1 | reverse complement strand
AGTGAGCCACGGCGCTTGAGCGCTTCATTGTAGGATGGCCAGTTCCTGGTCTTGTAGGTCGGGGGCGTCGGTCTGCTCATGACAGCCAGCTACCACGCTGGATTCACAACATGAATCCCTTCACGGGATTTGTGCAACAGAGCCAGGCAAGCTCCAGACGAGCGGACAACGCTTAATTTAGCTACCTATACAGAGCCTTATAAGAGCGGAGGTGCTCAATGTCTTTGGGGCGCAGCGGATCAGACATCAACTCAGGAATTGGCTCTGGAAATTTCGAGGGGACAGACAGCAGATCACCGGCACGGAGTTTCATCTGAGCGGGCCCGCTGTCCGCAATCAGCGATAGCCTCCGCTCGAAGAAACTCGCGAATCTAAGAAAACCAACAAACTCTGAGCCTCCAATTCCGAGGCTGACACGCTCTCCATCATCCAGGAAACAATTTGATGCCCAAAAATGGGCTACCGGCCAGAACTCCCGCCACAAACGCCGAAGACGATCCTGGAAGTACTCATCCGCGGCCTCCTCGGCTTTCTCCGAATCGGCCCCATTGGCCACTTGTTTTCTAACGAATTTCTTGCCCGCGCCGCTCTCTTCGCGCCATTGCATCGAGGTAAGAGAAATCGCTTTGTTCAAGCTAGGGGCTTCCCAGCGATCCGTAAGCTGGACAAAGCGCAGCGCGACTTGCCCAACACCCCACCCCTTCACTGACTGCTCGTTCGTCTTCTTGAGAAGGTGCTTAGCCATCACTGACATCGGCAGGTCGTCATCGATTATTGAAGAGTGCGGGTAGGCGTCGTCGTCTCCAAGAACCTGAGATACAATCGCCATTTCCCTCTCGATATCCTCGGGATAGCGTTTGGCAGCAATCGGATCGCCTGGAAACAACATGTGTCCCTGAAGCACAAGAGGGGCATCGGAGCGTAACGCTCCGTGTGGCTCAAGAATTGGCGCAACCCTCTGTTCCATTACACTACCTCTTCACGTTGAAATTCAAAAGCTTTCCAGCCGACACCGTCCCAGTCAGGAAATCGGCCCAAGCGTTCATCATCGCTCGGCGCTTTTCGACCATGTCGCCGCGACGGTAGGAGGCTTCAACGGCATTGGCGACCTTGTGAGCTAGCGCCACCTCAGCCATGTCACCGGGGAAATGGGTGTTCTCAGCCACCCAGTCTCGGAACGTGCTGCGTAAACCATGCGGCACCGCTGGTCGTTTACTCGCGCGGTCTACAAAGCCCGGCCCGCCCCCGGCAAGGTCGGCTTCGTGCAATCGCTTCATGGCCGCGCTAAGTGTCATATCAGACAACTCGCCGCCACGTGGCGCTGAGAACAACAGACAGTTTTCATCGAACCGCGGCAGAGTCTCTAACAGAGCTAGGGCTTCTCCAGACAAAGGCACCCGGTGTTCACGGTTCATTTTCATTCGCCCGGCAGGGATGATCCACATGGCGGCCTTCTGGTCGATTTCCTCCCAGCGAGCGCCACGCACCTCTTGCGAGCGAGCCGCAGTTAGAGCTGCAAATTCTAGGGCGCGATTTCCCATACCGTCCCGCTTACGCAGCGCTGCTAGCCAGCGGGCCGCTTCGTTGATCTGCAAGGCCGGATGGTTTGCGCTCTTTGCCACCTTTATCGGAGCTGGCAAAAGCTCCTTAAGATTGCCAGCCCAGCGCGCCGGATTGTCACCCGTTCGATGCCCTGCGACTGTCGCCCAAGAGAGCACGGCCTCTATCCGGCCTCGAAGACGCGACGCCGTCTCTGTCTTTGTCTGCCAAATTGGCTCAAGCACCCGCAGCACATCCTGCACTGCGATATCCTGGACCAAAATCTTTCCAAGTTCCGGCACGGCGTATGTGTTAAGCGTACTTCGCCACTGCTGTTGGTGTTTCTCATTTTTGAACGCGTCCAGCTTAGCGGCTAAGTAATGGTCCACAGCGTCCGCAAAGCTCATGCTTCGGCGCTGGGCAGCGACAATCCCAGCTCTAGCGACTTTCCTCTCCTCAACTGGGTCAACACCGCGCCAGATTTGATCCCTCATCTCGCGGGCGCGCTGGCGAGCAACTGCAAGCGGCACTTCAGGGAAGCCGCCCAATCCAATCTCTCGGCGCTTCTCCCCCACTTGCACCCGAAGCAGCCAAGTCCTCCCCCCGTTCGGCGTTATCTGCAGAAGGAGACCGGACACGCCACCAACCGCAAACGTCACGTTCCTACCCTTGCCCGGATGCTTCAGGCGCTTAACTTCGAGCGCAGATAGTTCCTTGGCCACGCGCGGCATTCCACCCTCCTACTTACCCGCCTTTATCAATGCATCTGAATGCTTCCGGGTACAACACGTCGCATCACCCTCGATTGTAAAAATCGTCTTATATAACTGTAAATTCGTTATCTTTTGCGATGCAAGGCGAATTGAGAAAGTCCCTACACATCGAGAGACTGGCGGACTTCGTCTCCGCCATCACCCAGTGCGGAAAATCTAATCTGTTCCTGCCAATCGGTTATCGGAACAGAGCAAAAGCCCTTCGCCACGCGTGAACACCCCACATCATCCTCTGCCACACCGTATTGAACGATGAGCCCGGCGCATCTTCTATTGCTCGATGGGCCACATGCTCGACGACCTTCGCGTCGATCAGATGACCGAGATCATCCGGCGCGGGATGCGGTGGACGGCGTGCGGGTATGCGCAACCGACCTGCCCCCGAGCGATCCGGGACCGAGCCGTGCTATGCGCTGCGGGAATACGCGATCATCGATGTCGCATCGGGGCATTGGAGCGACGTATGTGCTCGATAGGAGGGCGAAAAATCGTCGTAGGCGCGGGGCACCTTCAATCCGGGTTTGCGCCCGGCCGCCACGCGGTTCATTCTCCGCCTCGAATTTCCCCCGGAGGCCATCATGGCACGCCAGACAAAGCTCATCCTCTGCCCGATCAACCTGCGCCACGCTCAGGTCGAGCATCATGCCTATATGGAAGCCGTCGAGATGGCGCGGCGGCGCCGTGCGAAGCTGATCGTGGCGACGATCGCACCCGAGATCGAGCGTAACCTCAATATCTACAACTCGGATACCTACTGGGGCCAGCAGCTGCGCAAATTCCTCAACGACAATCCCGCCAGCGGGGTGACCGAGGTCGAGATGGTCGTGCGCAAGGGCGCGGTGCATCGCCAGATCGTCAAGCTGGCGGATGAGCGCAAGGTGGACCTGATCGTGATGGAAGCGGCCAACCCGAAGGTGCAGGATTACCTTCTGGGCACCACGGCGTCCCATGTCGTGACCCATGCGGAGTGCTCTGTCTACGTGGTGCGCAGCTAAGGGCTCGCCCGGGGTGCGGCGCCCGGTACGCGGCGAAGCCGCAGGGCGCGCGCCGGCCCGTCCCGGCGGGCTGGCGCATTGGCCAACCGCGCAAGACGTTCATTCGGGAGAGGGGTTTGGCGACCATGAAGCGCTACCGCTCGCAGGTCATTATGCGCCATCCCACGGACCGGCGCGCGCCCCGCTTCCACGGCAACTCAAGCTTATATTTGGGAAAAGCCTGCGCCCGTCGCGCGGCGGGTCGGACCCGCCCCAATACAGGGGCGGGTCCCTTTCTTCTTACCGCTTGGCGGTTTCGCCCGAGGACTGTGCGGGCACCAGCGCGCGCATGATCGAGGGCATGGTGAGGCTGCCCACCGGTTCGCCCCTCATCATCACGCGGTAGCGGCGGTCGAGCGCGCCTTCGGCCTTGGCGATGACGCTCTCGAGGTTGTCGTTGCCGTCGATATCGCCCGACATCTCGCCTTCCGGCGCGCCGCGCTCCATCACCGAGCGCACGCGCAGCACGCGGGCGCGGTTGATGTCGGCCACGAAGTCCTCGATGTAGGGATCCGCCGGGTTGAGCAGGATCTCCTGCGGCTCGCCCTGCTGAACCACCCGACCGTCATTCAGGATCACCAGGTGATCGGCGAGCTTGAGCGCTTCGTCCAGATCGTGGGTGATGAAAATGATGGTCTTGTGCAGCTCGGCCTGAAGCTCGAGCAGCAGGTCCTGCATGTCGGTCCGGATCAGCGGATCGAGCGCCGAGAAGGCTTCGTCCATCAGCATGATGTCCGAGTTCGACGCCAGCGCCCGGGCGATGCCCACACGCTGCTGCATCCCGCCCGAGAGCTGGTGCGGGTGGTGATCGCCATAGCCGCCGAGCCCGACGCGGTCGAGCCACTTCTCGGCCTCCGCGACATAGTCGGAGGCCGGGAAGCCGCGGGTGGCCAGCGCCATCGCCGTGTTCTCCGCCACCGTGCGGTGCGGCAGAAGGGCGAATTTCTGGAACACCATCGACATCCGCTCGCGCCGCAGCTTGCGCAGCTGCGCCTCGTTATAGTCGAGGATGTTCTCGCCATTGACGATCACTTCGCCAGCGGTGGGTTCGATAAGCCGGTTGAGGTGCCGGATCAGCGTGGATTTACCCGAGCCCGAAAGCCCCATGATGACGGTGATCTCACCCTCTTTCATGTCCACGTTGATGTCATTGAGGCCGAGCACGTGGTTGCGCTTCTCGAGCAGCTCCGGCTTGCCCATGCCCGCCTTGACGTCTTCGAGCGCCGCTTGCGGATCCGACCCGAAGATCTTGTAGAGGTGTCGGATCGAGACTTTGATTTCTTTCGTCATGTCTGTCTCCTCACTTCCGGCTCTTGCTGGTGTCGATCCGGGCGAGCGAGGCTTTCGTCACGCGGTCGAGCAGGATCGCGATGATCACGATCCCGAAGCCAGCTACGAGACCCGTGCCCAGTTCGAGCGACCGGATGCCGCGCAGCACGAGTACGCCCAGACCCGGGGCCGAGACGAGCGAAGCGATCACCACCATGGCGAGGCTCATCATGATCGTCTGGTTCACGCCGGCCATGATGTTGGGCAGCGCGAGCGGGATCTGCACCCCGAATAGCTTCTGGCGCTTGGTCATGCCGAAGGCGTCGGCCGCCTCGATCACGTCGGGATCGACCAGACGGATACCCAGATCGGTCAGGCGCACCACGGGCACGATCGCATAGAGGATGATCGCGATACCGTAGAGCTTCGGTTCGGTGACCGAGAACAGGAAGATCAGCGGGATCAGATAGACGAAGGGCGGCAGCGTCTGCAGCATGTCGAGGATCGGGATCACGGTGCGCTGGAGCCGGTCGCTCCGAGACATCGCAATGCCTATCGGCACCCCGAATAGCACGCATATGAAGGCACAGACGAAGATGATCGCCAGCGTCTGCATGGCCGCCTCATAGTGATTGATGAAGGCGAGGAAGGCGATCGAGACCAGCACGAAGACCACCAGTCTCCAGGAGCGCGTCACCAGCCAGGTGATCAGCATCAGGATCGGCACCATCAGCCACCACGGCGTGTTGGTCATGATCCAGAGCATGTCGCGCAGGGCCCAGCTCAGCGGCTGGGTCAGCGGGTCCACGACGGCGCGCAGCCCGCCACGGATCGCGAGGAACCCGTCCTCGAGGCCTTGCGTCACATCGCGCGAGGGCGGGATCGCCCCGCAGGCCTTGTTCAGTGCATCGAGCGAGGGGAAGGGCCAGTTCCAGAGGCTGGGGCCCTGCGTCGTGGTGCCGTCGGTCTGCGCGATCAGGTCGGCCATCGACGTCATGCCGCCGCCACCGTCGCCGCCGGCCGAACACCAGTCCTTCAGCCCCACCGCGTTGAAGAAATTCTCGTAAGCTGCCATTGGTTTTCCGGGTCGCTCAGCGAGACCCGTCCCATATTGTTGCGTGATTGATCGAAAAAGGACGGGGCCTGCCCCGGCCCCGTCCATGTGTTGCGCGTCAGGCGCGCGTCACGATCATCCGCCGATCAGCTTCGAAAGCTTCTTCTGGGCATCGGCATCGAGCCAGTTCTTCCAGGTGTCCTGGTAGTTCTTGATGAAGTAGACAGCCGTCTCTTCACCCGAGGCTTTGTTCTCGTCCTGCCAGGCGAGCAGCTTCGACATGGTGTCGGTCTTGAAGCTCATCTTCGAGAAGAACTCGGTCTCGGCCGGGTGGGTCTTCGCGAAGTCGCTCGTCACCGAGGTCAGCACCGGCGCTGCCGGGAAGTCGGAAACCTGCGGGTTCGACGCGTCCTTGTTCTGGAGATTGTCGAACTTGGCCTTGTCGTAATCGCCAAGCTTCACGCGGGTCATGTCGTAGTTGCCCATGACCACGGTCGGGCCCCAGTAGTAGCCGAACCACGGCTTCTTGTCGGCAAAGGCCGAGCCGATCGACGAGGCGAGCGTCTGGCCGGAGCCGTGGTTGAACACCTCGATGCCCGAGCTCTTGAGGTCGAGCGCCTTGATCAGATTGTCGCTCACGACGCGGCAGCCCCAGCCGTCGGGGCAGTTGTTGAACGTGCCGCCGACCCAGTCGGGATGCGCCATAACGCCCTCGATGGTCTTCAACTCGGGGTGCTCTTTGGCGAGGTAGGTGGGGATCCACCAACCTTCGACGCCACCCGGCTGGAGCGTCTTGGCGACGCGCTTGATCTTGCCTTCGCTCTCGAGCTTCTTGTAGGCGTCGCCTGCCGAATTCAGCCACAGGTTGGTGACGACGTCAGGGCGACCGTTTTCGGCGATCGAGGTGATCGCGGGAATCGTGTCGGATTTGACCAGGCTGGTGTTACAGCCGTAGCCCTGATCCAGCATGAACTTCGCGATGTTGGTGGTGACCTCGGCAGCGGCCCAGTTCATCTGGGCGATCGAGATGTCACCGCATTGCTCGGCGGCACGGGCGGTTCCGGTCTGGGCTGCAAAGCCGGTGACCATAGCGGTCGCACCGGCGACCGCGAGAAGTGTCGTCTTCCGCATATGTTTTCCTCTCATCCGTTGGATTGTTCACGATCGTTTTCGGATCGCATTCGCCTTGCGCGTGATGAGACCGTCCGACCTCCCCGCGCGGGCGTGCTTCCACCCGGGGGAGCGTCTCGGCCCATCGTCGATCTTCAGGTTGCGCAGTGCACGCGAATGCGCCCGTTCGACGATTGCCGCGAACGGTAGCGCCGGTGCTCCCGATCAGCAATCGTCCGCCGGTCACATTAATTTGAGAAAAGAGACAGGGAACCCAATGATAACTGAAGGAAATTTTGTAAAAGGAGACACTTGAGGGGCGACAGAACGGCAAAGAGATCCGGCACCCGGAGGATGCCGGACCGACAATTTTTGAGCATGTGCGCGCCAAGTCGGCGGGCGCGCCTCTGTTGCGTGAATTGACGCACTGACGCGCCTGCACGAGACGACGTCGTCTCGCCCCCTGCCCGCGCAATTTTCCGCGTTGCCCGGGCCGCTCGCCCGGGCGCTCGGGATCAGACCGCCATGCCGTCTGCGTCGAAGAATACCGTGCGATCCGGCTCGAAGCTCAGCCCCGAGACATCGCCCGGACGCAGATCGGTATCGCCCGCGATACGCACGTTCACGGCGCCCAAGCGGCCGCAATCGAACAGGATGAACGTGTCGGCGCCGAGGAATTCCACCACATCGACGCGCCCGTCGCATTGCCCCTCGCCTTCGGCCACCAGCGAGATGTGCTCGGGCCGGATGCCAAGCTGCGTGGCTTGCGGCGCAGGACATTCCCCGCCGCGCCCGCCTTCGAGGCTGTAGCTGCCGCCCGAGACCGCGCAGGGCATCACGTTCATCTTCGGGCTGCCGATGAATTGCGCCACGAACAGGTTCGCGGGTTTCTCGTAGAGCTCGCGCGGCGTGCCGACCTGCGCGATCTTGCCGTATTCCAGCACCACGATCCGATCGGCGAGCGTCATCGCCTCGACCTGATCATGGGTGACGTAGATCATCGTGCGCTGGAGATTGCGGTGCAGCCGCGCGATCTCCAGCCGCATCTCCACCCGCAGCGCCGCATCGAGGTTCGACAGCGGCTCATCGAAGAGGAACGCCGTCGGGTCGCGCACGATCGACCGCCCGATCGCCACGCGCTGACGCTGGCCGCCCGACAGGTCCTTGGGTCGCCGGTCGAGGAAGCTCTGCAGCTTCAGGATATCGGCCGCCTCGTCGACCTTGGCGCGCCAGTCTTCCTGGGGTGCCCCCGCCATCTTGAGCGAGAAGCCCATATTCTCGGCCACCGACATATGCGGGTAGAGCGCGTAGGACTGGAACACCATCGCGAGGCCGCGCTTGGAGGGCGGCTGATCGGTCACATTCGCGCCGTCGATCTCGATCGCCCCGCGCGAGGTATCCTCAAGCCCGCCGATCATCCGCAGAAGCGTGGACTTGCCGCAGCCCGAGGGCCCCACGAAGACGACGAATTCGCCATCCTTGATCTCGAGGTCGATGCCCTTGATGACCTGGACGTCGCCGAACCACTTCTCGACACCGTTTAGCGTGATCGAACCCATTTCACCCCTCCTTGCCGGCCCAGGCGAGCCAGACGGCCGCCGTCCAGGTAAATGCCTTGCCGCCCGCGGCCGCGCCCGTCATCGGGTCGAAATACTCGACGAAGCCGTAGCGCCCGATCACTTCGCGGGTGCGCTTGCGGACCTCTTCGCCAAGCGCCACGCCGCGTTCGGAGGCGCCCTCGCCGATCATCATGTTCATCATCCCCCAGGTCGGGCCGCGCCAGTAGCGCTTGGCGTCGAACCGCGGATCGAAGGGCGCGAGCGACGGCACGCCATAGGGGGCCGCATCGAGCACGCGGGCCAGATGCTGCTCCATATGCGGCGCGTCGAGCCCGCCGAACCAGCACAGGAAGGAGGCGTTGCTGAGCGCGTTCGACCAGATGCCGTTGTTGCAGTTGTAGCTGTCGTAATAGCCCATGCCGGGGTTCCACAGCGCCTCTGCTCCGGCTTCCAGCTCGGCCAGCTGCGTGGCCATGTCGCCGGTGTCGAGATCTTGTGCCTCACCAGCCGCCAGCAAGTCGCGCAGGCCGCGCATCAAGATGAAATGCATCGTCGGGTCGGCCACTTTGAACGGGTTGCCCTCGGCGACTTTCGCATCATCCCAATCCAGCGCCTTGGCGCGCTGCACCAGCCAGATATAGCGGTCGTAATCGTATTTCGTCGGGCGCATCGAGGCGTCGACATGCTGGGTGTCGCGGCGCTCGTAATAGCCCACGTCCTGCGGGTCGATCCCGCTCATCGCGTCATCCCAGTCCGGCGCGTTGTCACGGCCCGACTCCCACGGATGGATCACGAAGATCGCGCCCTTCTCGTCGCGGCGCCATTTCAGGAACCACTCCGCCCATTTGCGCATCTTCGGATAGAGCGCTGCGAAACGGGCCGCGCCTGCTTCCGGATCGGCCGCCAGAAGCCGCGTCGCGAAGCTGAGTGCGACCGGCGGCTGGGTGATGCCCGAGGACGCGATCGGCCCGTTGCAACCCCAGACGTCGGGGCCGGGGAAGTAGCCCGGATCGGGCTTGTGGAAGATGATATGCGGGACCATCCCGTTGTCCCACTGCCCCGAGAACAGCGTCTCGATCTCCTGCCAGGCCCGGTTCAGGTCGAACTCGGCAAAACCAAGGCTCGCGAAAGCGCTGTCCCAGTTCCACTGGTAGGGATAGAGGCCGTCGGTCGGCACCGTATAGCCGCCCCGGTCGTTCTGGGTGAGGATGTCGCGCGCCGCGGCGTCCCGGTCTGAGAAGTCGTCTGCGGCAGCCAGAGTTTCGGTCATCATGTCTTATCCTTTCACCGCGCCGGCCGTCAGGCCGCGGGTCATGAAACGTTCGAGCCCGAGGAACAGCGCCATGATCGGCACCGTCGCGATGACGGCGCCCGCCATCAGGTGCTGGCGCGGGATCTCGGAGGAGTTGAGCGAGGCGATGCCCCGCGTGAGGGTGAATTTGCTGGGATCGTCGAGCAGCATGAAGGCGAGCAGGAACTCGTTCCATGCGATCATGAAGACATAGAGCCCGACCGAGGCCATCGCGGGCAGCGCCAGCGGCAGCGTGATCTTCCAGATCACCTTGAGCCGCGACAGCCCGTCCATCAGGCCCGCTTCCTCGACCTCGACGGGGAGGCCGCGGAAATAGCCCTGCAGCATGTAAAGCGCGACGGGAATGGTCGTGACCGGGTAGATCATGACGATCCCGAGGATCGAGTTGCGCAGACCGACCATCGAGTAGGCGATGTAGATCGGCAGCGCGAGCACGATCATCGGCACCATGTAGATCAGCAGGATGCCGCGCGAGAACACTTTCTGACCGCGGAAGCGCAGCCGCGCCACCGCATAGGCGCCGGGCACCGAGAACAGCAGCGTCAGCAGAACGGTCAGCACCGAGACATAGAAACTCGTCCAGAGGTAGCGGCCGAAATGGAACTGGGTCATCAACTCGTAATAGCTGTCGAACAGGTGCCAGCCCCGGCTCAGGTCTATCGAGAAATCGAGCGGGTTGAGCATCAGCTGCTGCTGCGACTTCATCGAGGTCATGACCATCACGTAGAACGGGATGACCACGATCGCGGTGAAGAAGATGTAGCCGAAGCCGGTGAGGAAGCGGATCACCGCATCCTCGAACTGGTGGCGCGTGAGCGCACCGAACCGTAGCTCGCGCAGGATCGAGTTGAGCGGGATCGAGACCGCTCCCGCCAGCACCACGCTGAGTGCGACGCGCCAGACAAAGTTGAAGCTGTCGTCGAATTGCAGCGCGCCGAGGCCCACCGCCATCAGCGCCAGCGCCACGATCACCGCCACCGCATCCGCGGCCCAGCGATTGGCGATGCGCACGCGGGCAAACCCGGTCGCAAGCCCGAGGATCAGCGACCCGATCAGAGCGGGCTTGGCCGCAGCGCCAGTGGCAAAGGAGATCGCGACGCCCAGCGTGACCGACATGACCAGCGCCCAGAGCGCCCCGATGATCGGCCCGGTAAGGTAGCCTTTATGCAGGATTTTCATAGCCCTTCCTCCCGGCTCATGGTGCGGAAGAACAGCCCCGAGAAGACCAGAAGGCAGGCGAAGATCACCACGGCGACCGCAGCACCCGCACCGATATTCGACACCGCGAAAGCCTGTTCGTAGACATTGACCGTCAGGACCCGCGTGCCGGCATTACCGCCGGTGAGCAGGAAGATGTCGTCGAACTTGTTGAAGGTCCAGATGAAGCGCAGCAGGAACAGGACCGAGAGGATCCCCAGCAGCTGCGGCATCGAGAGATACCAGAATTTCTGGAACGGCGAGGCCCCGTCCATATCCGCCGCCTCGTACATATCCGTGTCGATGCTCTGCATCCGCGCGAGGATGAAGAGGAACGAGAGCGGGAAATAGCGCCAGATCTCGAACACTGTCACCATGATGAGTGCGAGCGGCTTGGCCCCAAAGAAGTTGATCGCGCCTTCGCTCACGCCCATCTGCACCAGAAGCGCGTTGGCGGAGCCCGAATAGGGATCGAACAGCGTGATCCATGTGAACGCCACCGCGATCACCGGAGCCACATAGGGAAAGAGGTAAAGCCCGCGCAGGATGCCCTGCCCGCGGAAGCTCTTGTTCAGGAGCAGCGCCGCGAACAGCCCCACCACCAGCGCGCCCAGCGTGCCGAAGACCGTGTAGAACAGCGTGATGCCCAGAACGCTCCAGAACTCGCTGCCCGAGAAGAGCTGGCGGAAGTTGTCTAGCGTGAAGGTGGAATTCGTCAGGACGTTCGAGACATGACCCGTCGCCGTGACCTCGGCGTCGCGCATCGCGCGCTCTGCCTCGCGGGTGTCCCCGTTCACCTGCGCATCGACGCGGAAACGTTCGTTCGCGCCGGCCTCGAGCGTGCCGAAATCGCAAGACAGGTCCTGCCCGTCCATCGCGCAGCCCTGCGGCAGATCGCCGGTCAGCGCAACGCCCTCGGGCAGGGTCACGTTCAGCGCCGCCTTGGTCATCTCCTGCTCGCGCGAGGGGTTGATGACTCGCAGCTCCAGAAGCGCCTGATCGCCGCGTTCGCGCAGCGCCACCCGCGTGCGGATCTCGGCGGGACGCAGATCGCCCAGCGTCACCGGCTTGAAGGAGATCCAGAAGATCGCCAGTAGCGGCACGATCACGACAAGGGCCACGATCGCGATGGTCGGGAACAGCAGGCCCCAGGCCAGGCGCGCCTCGCGACGGGCAAGCGCGCCGCGCCCCTTGGGCGGCGATATGTCAGTCATGACAGTCTCCAATCCATGCAGTCAGAGCGGGCTTTGGTCCCGGGGCAAGGCGCAGCCGCCCTGCCCCGGCCAGAGGTCGGATCAGTTGATCTTGCCCAGCTCGTCGTTCATCTTCGCGACCGCATCCTCGGCCGAGATGTTGCCGTCGATGAAGTCGCGCACAACCCGGTTGATGACCTGGCTGTTGAGCATCTTCGAGGCCAGCGCGAGCTGCCCGTCCTTCACACCCCAGCGCTGTGCGGTGTCGAGACCCTTGGTGATCTCGTCGACCACGGCCGGCGCGTAGAGATCCTTGAGCGGCGCCTTGCGATCCACGCCCACCGGCAGGGTCGCCCAGAGGTTGGTGAACTTCTCCGGATCCGCATCGGTGCCGCGACGGGTCGGGAACTTGCCCTCGGGCGCGATCGACAGCGTCTGCTCGTAGCCGTCATTCATCGAGTAATCGACGAATTGCTCGGCCGCTTCGGTGTCGGCATCCGCAGTGATGGTGAAGTAACGCAGGTCCGCCCAGCTCGCACCATCGGGGTTCGACGGGCCCGCAAGGTTGGTCACGACGCCGGTATCCTTCGACAGCTCGGTCGAGGTCGGATCGTCGTTGATCATCGGCGGGGCACTGTCACGCAGACCGGCCAGCTCGTCGAGAATGAAGGGCGACCACATGATCATCGCCGCCTTGCCCGCGAAATACAGCTCGCGCGACTGCTTCCAGTAGTTCTCGCCGGGCGGGGAGGCGTCGGCCAGCTTCTTGTAGAAGTTCAGCACCTCGACCGTCTTCTTCTCATCGAGCGGCTTGAAGCCGTCCGGTCCCACCGGCGAGACGCCGTTGGCGAGGAAGATCTGCTCGAGGATCTGGCTCATGTAGTTCTCGTCGACCTTGGTCGCGGCGACGAAACCATACATGCTCGGCGGATTGTTGAGCTTGTCGAGCGCGGCTTCGATCGACTTGAAATCGGTCGGCGGCGCGAGGCCCGCCTTGTCGAACAGGTCCTTGCGATAAAGGATCATCTGGGTCCAGCCATCGACCGGCACGGCGGCGTAATCGCCATCGGTCTCGACCATCTTCAGCGCGCCGGGCGCGAAGGTCGCCGGATCGAGCTTGTCGACCACATCGGTGCTCGCCAGCGTGTCGACGATGCCCGCATCGGTCCAGGGCAGCACGTTTTGCAGCGGCGTGTAGATCACGTCGGGCAGATCACCCGCCGCGAAAGCCGCGGTGGCGCGCTGGTTCAGGTCGCTTTCCGTCACCGGGATCACGTCGACGGTGATGCCGGTCTTGGCCTTGAAGTCGTCGGCCATCTGCTGCTGCTTGGCCAGACGTTCGGGCTGTTCCTCAGTGGTCCAGAACTTGATCGTCTCGGCCTGCACCGCGACGGCGCCCGCCATCAGCGCCAGCACGGTCGAGCCCATCAGCATCGCCGTTTTATGTCCTCGAATTAGCTTCATTTACTTTCCTCCCGGTAGATTGCGTTTCTCTTATGGGTCGACGGGTGGCCCGTCGGAGCCTCCCGGTTCCAGTTGCGCCGCCACCAATTCCGTCAGCTCTCCGGGCGGCGCACCGCGGAGCTGCGCGATCAGCAGTGACGCGAGACGCGCGCCCGCGTGCTGGCTGTCGACTGCGAATGTCGTGAGGGGCGGATCGACCATCCGGCCCTCGGGAATACCGTCATAGGAGATGATCGACAGGTCGCGCCCGATCGTCAGCCCCCGCTCGCGCGCCACGTCATAGGCCCCCAGCGCAGTCGCGTCGGTGGAATAGACGATCGCGGTCGGGGGATTTGGCAGATCGAGCAGATCGCGCGCGGCCTGCGCACCTTCCGAACGGTCGGAGATTTCCATCACCTCAAGCGCGGGATCGAAGGGCAGACCGGCCTCTTCCAGCCCCTCGCGGTAGCCGTCGCGGCGCAGCAGCGCGAAATTGTAGCTCGCATGCGACCCGGCAAAGGCGATGCGGCGATGACCGAAGCCCGCCAGCCGCGCGACCGCGGCACGCATCGCGCCCTCGCCATCCACGTCGTACCACGACAGACCCGGATCGGGCTGGCCGTGGCCGGTGCGGCCGAACAGCACGAAGGGCACGTGTTTTGCCTGCAGGAACTTCACCCGCGGGTCCACGACCTGCGTCCGCGGCAGGATGAAGCCGTCGACCTTGTGCTCCTGCAAGAGCCGCGTGACCGTGTCCTCCATCTCCTCGCGCGAATTCGACGAGGCGATCGTCAGCGTCCAGCCTTCCAGCGAGGCCTCCTGCGTGATCCCGCCCAGGAAATCCGTGAGGAACGGCCCGTAGCGGTCCGGCGCGTCCAGTTCGAGCACCAGCCCCAGCGCCCGCACCCGCCCCGTGCGCACGGCCTGCGCATAAGGCATCGGCGCATAGCCCATCTCGGCGGCGACGCGCGCCACGCGCTCGCGGGTCTCGGGAGAAATGTCGGAATAATTGTTGAGCGCCCGCGACACGGTGCTCTTGGTCAGGCCCAGCGCCTGCGCAAGATCAGAAATCCGCACCCGGCGCGGCACCGGTTCGGACGGTTTCTTATTTGTGTCGCGAATCTCCTCCATGGCGAGAGACTAGGTTAACGAAACCGATTTCGTAAAGCCGAAACCGGTTTCGAAACACGAATTCAGCCTCAAGTCGCCGTGTGCCGCGCTGCGGCAATGTGGCTATTGACGGGCCGTGTTGAGGCCCGAGAATTTTTGAAAAACCTTGCGAAATCAGGTTACTAAAGGACGAATTTGACACAGCGGAGGACCGTGCGTTTGCCGTCCTCTTTCGCTGCACCGGTAGTCCGCCAGCGCCCGGCCCGGGGAAACATCGCCCCATTGCGATCACAGCTTGGTGTTGAAGACAAAACCGCCGCGCGCGCCTATCGAAGAAAATCCCCTATTCACATGCTGTTACGCGCGACTGTTAAGCGACCCGGCTTCGCCGCCCGGCGCCAGCTCCCTTTCCTTGCAGCTGAACCAAAGGTCCCTCTCGTCCGTTGACTTGCAGGGCAATCCAAACGCGCCCCCGAGTTTTTCAAAAGTTTCCTCAAGGACTGACCAGCATCAGCCTTCAGCGGAAAGGAATTGCCATGTCAGTTTATCTCCACGGTCTCTCGACTGCGCTACCGCCGCATTGTCTCGCGCAATCCGAGGTGCGTAAGCGCGCCGAGATCATCTTCGGCGAGACCTACCCGCAATTCGAGCGGCTATCGAAGACCTTCGACACGGCCGGGATCGATCGGCGCTATTCGGTCGTGCCGATCGATTGGTTCTCGGAAGAGCACGGCTGGGCGGATCGCAACGCGGCTTTCATGGAAGGCGCGAAGGCGCTGTTCATCGACGCGGCGCAGGCGGCCCTCGACACCGCAGGCTGGCAGGGCTCGGAGGTCGATTGCGTGGTCACGGTCTGCTCGACCGGGCTCGCGACGCCCTCGCTCGAGGCGCAGGTTCTCGGCGAGATGGGATTTCGCAATGACATCATGCGGGTGCCGATCTTTGGGCTGGGCTGCGCGGGCGGCGTCTCGGGGCTGTCGACGGCGCAATCCATCGCCGCGGGGCGTCCGGGAGCGAAGGTGCTGCTCGTCGTGGTCGAGACCTGCTCGCTGTCCTTCCGCGCGGACCGGATGCAGAAGGCCGATATCGTGGCGGCCGTGCTGTTTGCGGACGGCGCGGCTGCGGCCTGTATCAGCACTGAAGCGCCGGGCGCGGGTCAGGTGATCTCGCTTGGCCAAGGCCACCAGAAAACATGGCCCGACACGCTCGACATCATGGGCTGGGACGTGGACGAGATCGGCTTCGGCGTGATCTTCGACCGCTCGATCCCGGGCTTCGTCACGTCCGAGTTCGCGGAAGCAGCCGATGGCGCGCTCAAGGCCGCGAACCTCGACCATGACGAGATCGACCGTTATGTCTGCCACCCCGGCGGCGCGAAGGTCGTGGAGGCGATCGAAGGCGCGCTGCATCTGGAACAGGGCGTTCTGGATGCCGAACGCGCCGTGCTGCGCGAGGCGGGCAACATGTCCGCACCGACGATGCTGTTCGTGATGCGGGCGGTGTTGGACGCGGGCAAGACCGGGCAGATGATGGGCTGCGCACTCGGTCCCGGCTTCACCGCCTCCTTCCTGCCCTTCCATGTCGGTCCGGCCCAAAGCGAGAGGGAGGCCGCCTGATGGTCCTCCCGAGCTTCCTGTTCCTGGCTTTCATCGTCGTGCAACGGCTGAGCGAATTGGTGATCGCCAAGCGCAACACCGCCCGGCTTCTGGCGCGCGGGGCCCATGAGGTCGGCGCGTCGCATTACCCGATGATGGTCGCGATGCACAGCGCGTGGATCCTCTGCCTGATCGTCTTCGGGCTCGGCCAGCCGGTCCACCTCGGCTGGCTCGCCCTCTTCGCGGTCCTGCAGGTTCTGCGCGTCTGGATCCTCACCAGCCTCGGCGCGCGCTGGACGACGCGGGTGATCATCCTCGACGAGCCACTGGTCGCGCGCGGGCCGTTCAAATACGTCTCGCATCCCAACTACATGCTGGTCGTGGCCGAGATCTTCGTGGCCCCGATGGTGCTGGACCTGCTCTGGGTCGCAGTGCTGTTCACCGTTCTGAACGCGGCGATGCTCTGGGTCCGGATCGGGGTCGAACACAAGGCCCTCGCCCCGATGCGCGCGGGCTGAATGCGAAACGGGGGGCGCCTCCGCCCTCCGTTCTATCTCATCCGTTCATCTCGGGCGGCTCAGCCGCCCAGCACCCGCGGCAGCCAAAGCGTCAGCGCCGGGAAGCCCAGCAGAAGCGCGACACGCACCAGCTCGGACAGGAAGAACGGGAAGACACCGCGGAAGGTGGTGCCCATCGGCACGTTCTTCGCCAGCGCCGAGATCACGAAGACATTCATCCCCACAGGCGGCGTGATCAGTCCCAGTTCCACCACGACAAGCGCGAGGATACCGAACCAGACCTTCAGCTCGTCGGTCGAGAGGCCGAAGCCAGAGCCGTCCGCCATCTGGTAGAGCCCGCCATTGATCTCGACCAGCACCGGCCAGAAGAAGGGCAGCACCAGCAGGATCATCGACATCGAGTCCATCAGGCAGCCCAGCACGATCAGCGCGATCAGCAGGATCGCCATCACCATCATCGGCGGCAGGCCGGAATTCACCGCCATATCGGCAGCCGCCTGCGGCACCCCTGCCCGCGACATGAAAATCTTCAGCAGCTCGGCCCCCAGCAGGATCAGGTAGATCATGCCCGTCGTGCCCGCCGTCTCGAGGATCGACGACCGCATCGCCTCGCGCGACATCAGTCCGCGGAAGAGCCCGTAGACGAAGACCGCGAAGACACCGATCGCAGCGGCGGGCGTCGGGTTGTAGAAGCCCGCATAGATGCCGCCGATCACGACGCCGAAGATGCCCAGCACCGGCAGCACGCCGCGCGTGGCCGCCCAGAACTCGGCCTTGTCCGACACGCCCTGCGCGGGGCCTGCGCTCGGCACGAGGCGGACATAGATCGCGATGGTCATCAGGAACAGGACGACCGCGATCAGACCGGGGATCAGAGCGGCCATGAACATGGTGACGATATTGGCCTCGACGATCACCGCGTAGATCACGAGGATCACCGAGGGCGGGATCAGGATGCCCAGCACCCCACCTGCCGCGACCGAACCGGTCGCGAGTGCGGGCGAGTAGTTGTAGCGCTCCAGCTCCGGCAGGGCGACCTTGCCCATCGTCGAGGCCGTGGCGAGCGACGACCCGCAGACAGCGCCGAAACCCGCGCAGGCGGCGATCGAGGCCATCGCTGTGCCGCCGCGCATCCAGCCGAACCACGCGTTCGCGGCGCGGAACATATCACGCGACAGGCCCGTCTTGGTGGCCAGCGCCCCCATCAGGACGAACATGGGCACGACCGAGAGGTCATAGATCGAGAACTGGCCGTAAGCGAGCGTCTTCAATTGGCTCAGCAGGATCGCCGGGCCGTTGATGATCGCGGTGCCGCCAGCGCCCACGACGATCATCGCATAGGCGATGGGCACACGCATCACGATGAGCCCCACGAGAATGGCGAGGCCCAGCAGGCCGAGAGTAATCGGGTCCATCAGGCACGCCCCGTCCAGTTGTCCCGCAGGCTCAGCGCTGCGGCGATGAAAAGTAGCGCCAGCGAAGCAAGCGCGGGAAGGTAGGCCCACCAGACCGGGATCTGCAGGATCGTGGTCGCGAGCGAATAGGATTTCTGATCAAGCATCCCGAAATACATCCGCCACAGCAGGAGCGCCGCGAAGCCCAGCGCGAGCACCGAGCCGATCGACGAGAAGCGGCGCTGCACGGCGGCGCTCAGTTTCGAGGTGAAGATATCCGCGGTCACGTTCTGATCGGCCAGTTGGCAGTAAGGCAGGAACATGAAGGCCGCGATGGCGACCCCCATCTCCGTCAGCTCGAAGTCTCCCGCGAAGGGCAGCCCGATAAAGCCGCCCACCACGGTCCAGACGTTTACGGCGACGATCGCTGCAAGCACCCCGCCTCCGGCGAGGGCCCAGGCATAGATCGCCTTGCGCAAGAAAGTCTCAGTTGCAGAATGCATGTTCGTCGCCGCTCCGTTGGTTACTGGCTCGCCAGGTTCTTTTCTTCTTCAGCGGTCAGCTCGCGGGCTTCTTTCACCAGCGCCGGACCGTCGATGCCTTGGCCTTTCACCTCGTCTTCCCAACGGGTGACGACCGGCTGCATCGCGTCCTTGAAGGCTTGGGTCTCATCGGCCGAGAGCGTGATCAGCTCGTTGCCATCCGCTTCGGCGGCCTTGATCCCGTTATTGTCGCTGGTGCGCCAGATATCACCGACCTGCTTCAGCCACGCCTCGTCGGAGGCCTTGCGGAACGCCGCTTTGACGTCATCGGGCAGGCTGTCCCACTTCGCCTTGTTCATCGACACCTGGAAGATCGAGGTGCCCAGACGCCAATGGTCCTGACCTTCGATCTGGTACTGGGTCTGCTGCTGCAGCTTCAGCGCGGGAATGATTTCCCACGGGATCAGTGCACCGTCGACGACCTTCTTCGAGAGCGCCTGCGGCAGTTCCGGCACCGGCATCGCGACCGGCTGCGCGTTCAGCGCCTCGATCACCCAGGCCCCTGTGCGCGACGGCGTGCGCAGCTTCATGCCCTTCACGTCGGCGGGGCTGTGAACCGGGGTATCCACGGTGTGGATGCCGTTGCCCGCATGGGCGTGCAGGAACATCACTTCGAGGCCCTTGTCCTCGTATTCCTGCTTCAGCTCCTTATCGAACATGTCGCGCATCGCGAGGTTGGTCGCGGCCGGGTCGTTGTTGAAGACGGTCGGCAGTTCGAACACCTCGGTGCGCGGGAAGAGACCGGGCGTGTAGCCGTTGAGCGTCCAGATCAGATCGACCACGCCGTCGCGTGCCTGCTGCACGAGTTCCGGCGGGCGACCACCCAGCGTCATCGCGGGGTAGATGTCGATCTTGACCTTGCCGTTCGACAGCTCTTCGACGCGCTTGGCCCAAGGCTCCAGCATCTGCGTCTGCACCGGCGCCTTGGCGCCAAGGAAATGGTGCAGCTTGAGGGTGATCTCCTGTGCGAAGCTCCCGCTTGCCCAAAGCATCGCCGCGGCGCTCAGCCCCAGCAGTTTCGTAAATTTCATCGTTATTTCCTCCCTTTATGCCCCTCGCGCGGGGGCGGTTCGGCCTGTCAGTAAGGCAGGCCCACGTAGTTTTCGGCAAAGCTCTTGCGTGCGGTCTCCGACATCTGGAGATACTCGAATTCCGCGCGCTGCATCCGGCGCTCGAACGCACCCGTTTCCGGGAAATCGTGCAGCATCGAGGTCATCCACCACGAGAAGCGCTCGCATTTCCAGACCCGCGACAGCGCCGTCTCGGAATAGGCGTCGAGCCCTTCGGACGTGCCGTGGTTGTAGAACCGATCGAAGGCGCGGTGCAAATAGTAGACGTCGGACGCCGCGAGGTTCAGGCCTTTCGCGCCGGTCGGCGGCACGATATGGGCGCTGTCGCCCGCAAGGAACAGACGCCCGTGGCGCATCGGCTCGGAGACGAAGCTGCGCAGCGGCGCGATCGACATCTCCAAGGGCTCGCCGGTGACCAGCGTCTCGGCCACATCGGCCGGGATGCGGGTGCGCAGCTCGTCCCAGAACCGCTCGGCGGGCCAGTCTTCCAGCTTCTCGCTCAGCGACACCTGCACGTAATAGCGGCTCAGCGTGGGCGAGCGCATCGAACACAGCGCAAAGCCCCGATCATGGGCCGCGTAGATCAGCTCGGGCGCGGCGGGCGGCGTCTCCGACAGAAGGCCGAGCCAGCCGAACGGATAGGCGCGCTCGAATTCCTGACGGTGGGTTTCGGGGATCGCCTTGCGCGAGGGGCCGTGGAACCCGTCGCAGCCCGCCACGAAATCGGCGGTCAGGGTCTTGGCCTCGCCCTCATGGGTGAAATGCACGGTGACACCGTCGCCTTCGATCCCCTCGATTGCGGTCACCTCGGCCTCGTGCAGCACCGTGCCGCCGCGCGCATCGCGGGCGTTATACAGGTCCTGCGTCACCTCGGTCTGGCCATAGACCATCACGCCGCGGCCCGTCAGGTCCTTGATGTCGATATTGAGCCGCTCGTCATGCCACGAGATCTCGACCCCGTCATGGATTTCGCCCTGACGGTCCATCCGCGCGCCCACTTCGGCGGCGCGCAGCAGATCGACCGTGCCCTGTTCAAGCACCCCGGCCCGGATCCGCGACAGAACATAGTCGCGCGAGCGCCGTTCCAGCACGACGCTCTCGATCCCATGCAGGTCGAGCAATTGCGACAGCAGCAGCCCGGCCGGGCCCCCACCGATGATGGCGACTTGAGTCTTCATGCGTTTCCTCCGCAAAGGTCATTGCAGCGCTGCGCAAAAGCGCGCGCCTGCGCCGGGGCCTGCCCTGCCGCCAGAAGCGGATCGGTCAGGGTGTCCCCGTCGAGTTCGGGATGGGCGGCCAGCAGTGCCGCCACCGGATCGGGTGCAGCCATCGCCTCTTGCACCGCCGATTTCGCCGCGTTGCGCGGCAGCGTCTTGGCGAGCGTGAAGATCGCGCGCTCGGCATAGGGGCCGAAGCCCGCCGCCTCGAGATTGGCGCGCATCCGAGGCGCGTCGGCCTCGAGCCCGTCCAGCATCTCTCCGGCGAGGCGCAGCGACGCGCCGCAGGCCACGAGGATCGGGCGCAGGCTCATCCATTCCAGCGCCCAGGCGGCGCCGTCGCGGAACTGACCGTGCAGCGCGGATTCGAACAGGCTTACCTGCAGATGCGCCGCGTGACGGGCGAGTGCGATCAGCGCCTCGGCGGCCACGGGGTTCGATTTATGCGGCATGGTGGACGAGCCACCGCCCGCGATCCGCACCTCGTTGATCCCCGATTGCGCGAGCGTCACGACATCGGTGCCGATCTTGCCCAGCGAGCCGGTCAGCAGCACCGCCTGCGCCCCGGTCGCGGCTATCGCATCGCGGCGGCTGTGCCAGGGCTGATCCTCGGCCTGCAGGCCCAGCGCCGCAGCCACGCGATTGCGCACCGCCTGCGCTTTGTCGCCCAGCGCCGCATCGGTGCCGACTGCGCCATGCAACGAAATCCGCCCAGCGCCTTGCATCACCGCCAGACGCGCGGTTGCGTCGATCAGCGGCTGGCCCCAGGACGCCACCAGCGCGCCGAAAGTCACCGGCAGGCCAATCTGGCTGCGGGTGCGCCCGGCCATCACCGTCTCGGCCTCGCGCCCGGCCAGCGCGCCGGTCGTGCGGATCACGCCCCGCAACCGCGCCGCGATCACGGCGAGCGCCTGCGTCATCACAAGCGCCGTCGCGCTGTCGATGATGTCCTGCGAGGTCGCCCCCCAATGGAGCGCCTGCCCCGCCTCTTCCGACAGCTTGCCGCGCAGATCGCCCAGCAGCGCGGGAACCGGTACGCCATCGCGCGCAGCCCCTTCGGCCAGCGTCGCGGGATCGGGCTGATAGCCATGCAGCTTTCCCGCAATCTCGGCGGCGGCAGCCTCGGACACGACGCCTTCGGCAGCGCAGGCCTCGGCCAACGCCACCTCGACACGCACCATCGCCGCCAACAAAGCGGCATCGCCAAGCATCGCACCCAGTTCCGGATCGCCGTAGAGACCGGACCAGAGCGGGCTGTCGAGGGGCGAGAGGCTCATGCGGCCCCCTTCATCGGCAGCGCGAGGATCTCGCGCGCCTGCTGCCATGTGGCAACCGGACGGCCCGCCTTTTCGCACAGATCGACCGTGCGCTGGACCAGCGCCGCATTCGACGGCGCGAGCGTGTCGCGATCCAGCCGGATATTGTCCTCCAGCCCGGTGCGGCAATGCCCGCCGGTCTCGATGCACCATTGGTTGACGATCGCCTGCCCCGGCCCGACGCCCGCGGCGCACCATGTCGCCTCGGGCAGCACCCGCGCACGGGTCTCACGCATGAAATCGAACGCCGCACGGTCGACCGGCATCGCGTTCTTCACGCCCATCACGAATTGCACATGGACATTCGCGGGCAGCCGCCCGTCGCCGACCAGTTTCGCGGCCTGAAAGATGTGGCTGAGATCGAAGCATTCGATCTCGGGGCGCAAGTCGTAGGTCTTCATCTCGGAGGCCAGCCAATCGACCAGATCCGGCGGGTTCTCATAGACCCGCGTCGGGAAGTTGTTCGACCCGACCGAGAGCGAGGCCATGTCGGGCCGCAATGGCAGCATCCCGCCCCGCGTCTTGCCCGCGCCGGACCGGCCACCGGTGGAGAGCTGCACGATCATGCCGGGGCAATGCTGGTGCAGCCCCTCCATCAGCCGCGCGAAGCGGTCGGGGTCGGAGCTGGGCGAGCCATCCTCGTTGCGCACATGGCAATGCGCGATGGTCGCGCCCGCCTCGAACGCGGCCTGCGTCGACTCGATCTGCTCGGAGATCGTGATCGGCACGGCGGGGTTGTCGGATTGCTGCGGCACGGAGCCGGTGATCGCGACACAGATGATGCAAGGGTCCTGGGTCATGGCTCAGATATCGAAGAAGACGGTTTCGCCTGCACCTTGCAGACGGATTTCGAAGCGGTATTCGCCCGGGCCGGTCGCTTCAGCGACCATCGTGGCGATCCGGTCACGATGCTCGATCCGCGCGAGAAGCGGGTCGCCCGACAGATCGTCCTCGGGGAAATACATCCGGGTGTGCAGCCCGTGATTGATCCCGCGCGCGAAGATCCAGAACGAGATATGCGGCGGAGTTTTGCGGTCGCCCGAAAGCGCAATCGCGCCGGGCTTGATCGTCTCGAAGGTGATCTCGCCGGTGGTGAAATCGGCGGGCATACGGCCGAAACCGGAGACAGCCGGGTCGGCCCCCTCCTGCCCCGGATAGATCCCGGCGGCGTCAGCCTGCCAGGTCTCGACCAGACAGTCGCGCAGCGGCAGATCGCCCCCGTCGACGACGCGACAGGTGATCTTGATCCGGTCGCCTTTCGCCTCCGGCCCGGCGATCTCGCGGCCCAGCGTCTCGAAGGGCACATCCTCGATGCCGCAGGCTTCGGGAACCAGACCGATATGGACGTAAGGCCCTGCCGTTTGCGAGGGCGTCAGGATCGGCTTGTCGAATTTCTGCACCATTACATGCCCTCCGGACGGTTCTCGAAATGGGTCTGGCGGTGGCCGCGCAGCACGATGTCGAAGCGGTAGGCAATCGCGTCCATCGGTTTCGTCTCGCTCATGTCGAGCGCCGCGACGAGCCGGTCGAGCGCGGCCTTGTCGGGGATCGTCTGCGCGATCGGGCAACGCGCGATCAGCGGATCGCCCTCGAAATACATCTGGGAGATCAGGCGCTGGCCGAAGCTGTGGCCGAAGATCGAGAAGTGGATATGGGCAGGGCGCCATTCGTTCGGGCCATTGGGCCACGGATAGGCGCCGGGCTTCACGGTGCGGAACGCATAGGAGCCGTCTTCGCCGGTAATCGTGCGCCCGCAGCCGCCGAAATCGGGATCGAGCGCCGCCAGATAGCCGTCTTTCTTGTGACGGTAGCGCCCGCCCGCATTGGCCTGCCAGATCTCGATCAGCGCGTTCGGGATCGGCCGGTTGTTCTCGTCCAGAAGCCGACCGTGCACGATGATCCGCTCGCCGATGGCACTCGTGCCGGGGCGGGCATAGTTCAGCAGCAGGTCGTTATCGAGCGCGCCGAGCTTCATATGGCCGAAGGTCGGGCCCGTCTCCTCGCTGGGCGAGCTGTCGAAGGCGATCAGCGCGCGCTGCGGGCTGCGCAGCACCGAGGTCTTGTAGGCTGGCGTGAAGAGAGGCGGATGGATACCGGCCTCGCGGGGGATCAAACGACCGGTCATTGGCCCATCTCCTTCAGCGTTTCCTTGATGATCTTGATCGCGTGATTGGCGCGCGGCACGCCCGCATAGACCGCGACATGCAGCATCGCTTCGCGCAGGTCTTCCGGCGTGGCCCCCGTGTTGGCGGTGGCGCGGGTATGCATCGCGATCTCCTCGTGATTGCCCTGCGCCGCCAGAAGCGCGATCGTCACGATAGAGCGTTCGCGCGGCGTCAGGTCGGGCCGCGACCAGACCGAGCCCCAGGCGCCCTCGGTGATGAATTCCTGAAACGGCGCGTCGAACTCGGTCTTGCCCGCATCGGCGCGGTCGACATGGGCGTCGCCCAAGACGCGACGGCGCGTTTCCATCCCTGCTTCATATCGCTCAGACACGCTCATGCTCCTTCAGAAATTCAGTAATGAGGCGCGCCACCTGCTCGGGCGCCTCGATTGCGGGAATATGCCCCGCGCCTTCAATCAATTCGGCCCGCGCGCCGGGAATGGCGGCGGCCATCTCCATGACCTGCTCGGGCGGGGTTGCGCCGTCATGACTGCCCGCGATCACGAGGGTCGGGGCGGAAATCTCGGGCAGAGCGTCGCGTAGATCGGCCCCGGCGAGCGCCGCGCAGCAATTCGCATAGCCCTTGGCGGCGGTGCGCGCGACCGCCGTCACCCAGAGCGCGCAATCAGGATGGGCGCGGAAGGTGGGACCGAACCAGCGCTCGATCACGCCTTGCGCCATCGCAGGCAGGCCCTGAGTTTCCACGGTGGCGATCCGCTCGGCCCAGCTTTCTTCGGTGCCGATCTTGGCCGCCGTGTTGCTCAGAACCAGCGCGCGCACGCGCTCGGGGGCGATCCGCGCGATCTCCTGCGCGATCATGCCGCCGATCGAACAGCCGACGAAAACCGCCCGCTCGATGCCCAGATGATCGGCCACCGCCAATGCATCGCGCGCCAGATCGGTGATCGTGGGGGTGGCGTCAGAGGTCGCGCTCAGCCCGTGGCCGCGCTTGTCCATGCGCACCAGAAGATAGCCGGAGAGCGGGGCGACAAGCCCATCCCACATCCGCAGATCGGTGCCCAGCGAGTTCAGACATATAACCGGAACGCCCTGTGCCACACCGTCTTCGCGGTAATGGATATGCCCCCAGTCGCAAATAAGTGCGTGCATCCTCTTCCTCCCGCCATAATCTTTTCTGAAGTTTTCGCTTGAGCCAAATATAAAATGCACGTTAATCCATAACCCCATGGCTATGCATAAAGGTCTCAAGCTGCGGCACATCCGCGCCTTTCTCGACACGATCGAGGCGGGCGGCGTCTCCGCTGCGGCACGCAAACAGGGGATTTCACAGCCTGCCCTGTCGAAAACCCTCTCCGAGATGGAGGCGATGCTGGGCGGCGCGCTGCTGGAACGGCGTGGACGGCGCCTGACCGTGACGCCCGCGGGCGAGGCGTTTCGCCGCCACGCGATACAGGCGCTGCAGGAACTTGAGGCAGGCGCCGCTGCGCTGAGCGGCGACGGGATCGGCGACGTGATCAATGTGGGCGCGCTGCCGACCGTGGCGGGCTCGATCTTTCCGGGCGTCGCGCTCGACTTCAGCCGCGCCCATCCGGGCACGCGGCTCTCGATCAGCACCGGGCCAAACCTGTATCTGCTCGACCGCATCCGGTCGGGTGCGCTGGACCTGATGATCGGGCGGATGCCGGCGGCGGGAGACATGCCGGGGCTGCGCTTCGATTTCCTCTATGAGGAAGAGGTCATCCTCGCGGCGCGCGCGGGCCATCCCTTCGCGAACAGCCCCGCCCCCGAGGCGCTGCGCCGATGCGACGTGATCCTGCCCACGCGCGGCGCGATCATTCGGCGCATCGTCGATGATTATCTGGGCGCACAAGGCATCACCGAGCCGCGCTGCCCGATCGAGACCGTGTCGCTCGCGACCGGGCTCGGGCTGCTGGAAGGGTCGGATATGCTGTGGTTCATCTCGCGCGGCGTGGTGGCGCGCGAACTCGCCTCGGGGCTTCTGGTGAGCCTGCCGCTGGGCGCGCAGTTCATGTCGGGCGCGGTCGGGCTGACGATGAAGCACGAGATGACCGAACGCCCAGAGGTCGCCCGGCTGACCGCGATGATGCATGAGGCCGCCCGGCTGCGCGAGGTGACAACACGCTGAGACGCAGCCAAGCCGCCCTGCCCCGGCGTATCACACCTCAAAAGGCGTTATGACCCGGGCGAGGTCGTCGCGGCGCGCGCCTGTCTTTGCGCCTGCCTGCGCGCCTTGAAGGCCGCGACCAGACGCGGGATGCGATGTTCCTTGCCGCGGCTGGCGAGATGGTCCTCCATCACCTTGCGGTAAAGGTAGATGTCCTTGCGGCCTCGGGTCGACCGATAATACCAATCCTCGCTCAGCTCGCCCGTGACCGCGCGCGCAATGACCGCCTTCAGAAGCTCCATCCGGCGCAGCACCAGCGCCGTCTTGTGTCCCTGCCCGAATGCCTTGAGCAGCGTGACGTTATCGCGCGTCAGACGCTCGAATTGTTGCATATCCTCTTGCAGGAACGGATCGCAGACCACCCAGACCTTGGCCGCACCGCCGCTATGCTCCGCTGCATCCGAGCGCGGCAGCGACCAGTCCTGATCGCGCCCGCGGGCAAAGCGCCGCTCCCACGGGACCAGATCGCGCGCGAGCGTCGTCTGCGGGCTGAAGGCCACCACCTCGCAGCCCGGCGCCAGATCGGCGAAGGCCAGCGCGCCGAAGCCGCCCATCGAGGTGCCCGTCATCACGACCCGTGCGTATCCTTCGAAAAAGCCCTGATCACGCAATGCCTCCATCCGGGCGATCAGCCGCGCGTCGCGAAACCATGTCGGGCCCTGCGCCACCACGCCCAGATGGCTCCAGCCATTGTCGCGGATGAATTTCTCGGCCCAGGGCCGGATGTCGTAGCCGGGATAGCCCGCATCCGAGAGGTTATCGAACGTCACGACCAGCGTGGCCGGGTCGCGCGCGACATGGATCAGCGCGTGTTCGCCCAGCTTTTCATAGAAGCCGTCACGGGGCCCTGCGGGGAAAATCTCGCGATACCAATCGGGCAGCTTCTCCTCGAGCCCGGACTCATCGCCTGCGGCGTCGTCTTCGAAATCATCGGCCATCGAGATCGCTTTTTCCTGCTCGGGATCGATTGAGGTCTGACATTTTTTCTTGCGCCGATCAATTACATACGGATGGTTTGGTGCTATCGTCACGGCGAGAACGACATAAGAAAAACCAGAGAGATCGGGCACTTTTATGGCAACAGGGAAGCGGAGCGCAGAACGTGGCCTGAGCCGCAGAATGCGGAATGGATCGAACCCGTCATATTGTGAACGAGATTTCGTGCATTCTCGCCCCCGTTGGACGCCCGACGTCTCCACCGAACTTACCGGATACCGCCCCCGCGCAGCCTGACCGCCGCGAAAGACCTTTCCAATCAGGAGCCTACCCTTGTCCCAACTGCCGACGATCGCGACCCTGTGGATCGGAGACCGCCTGTCCTGGCTCGAACAGCTGAGCCTGAAGTCCTTCGTCGACGCGGGCCATGATACGCTGCTCTATTGCTACAACCTGATCCCGAACGCCCCGCCCGGCGTGACCCTGCGCGATGCGCGCGAGATCTTCCCGGGCGACGAGATCATCCGCCACAAGCGCACCGGCAGCCCCGCGATCCATGCCGATCTGTGGCGCCTGCATCTGATGGAGAAGACCGATTACATCTGGGTCGATGCCGATGTGCTCTGCGTGAAGCCCTTCGATTTCAAAGATGATTACGTGTTCGGACTGGAGAAGCCGCACCTGATCTGCAACGCGGTGATGCGCTTGCCAGCGGAGTCGCAGACGCTGCGCGGGCTGCTGGATTTCGTGGCCGATCCTTACGCAATCGGGCCATGGCTGAAGGAAGAGCAGCAAGAGGAACTGCGTGCGGCCCGCGACCGCGGCGAACCGGTGCATTTCTCGGAACAGGAATGGGGGCTGACTGGCCCTGCCGCGTTGAGCCACTTCCTGCGCGAAACCGGCGAATGGGACCATACCCTGTCGCAACAAGCCTTCTATCCGATCCCGTTCAAGAACCGGAACAAGATGATCATGTCGCGCTTCGATGTGGAGACGGATTTCCTCACCGACGACACATATGCGGTGCATATGTGGGCACGCCGGATGAAGCCGCGTCTGGAAGAGGCCGAGAACAACCGCCCGCGGCGCGGCAGCTACATGCACAAGGCGTTGCAGAAACACGGGATCGACCCGTCCGAGGCCCCGATCCCGCCCAAGGTGAAACCCGTCGACGCCTGAGACGGCGGGGTCTCCGGCAGTCGACGCGGGGTGCGAAAGCGGAGTCCCTGCCCGCGCCCAGCCTTGACCTCGACGGTCCGCTGACCCATCTTTTTTGCTCAGATGCAGGTCACACTGAACGTCCGAGTGCTCGAACCTGCATCCAGATGATGTTAGCCTGCTGTTTCATTGACCCGGCTTGCAGCCACAGACAATCCGCCTTTGCTGTTCAGCCCGGAGGAGGTCCGCCATCAGCGCTCAGATACTCGCTGCAGTGATACTTTTGCCCTTCCTGTTCGTCGCACTCTACGCGGGCATTCACGAGTTTCTCCGGTTCAGATCGGAGGGACGCGCGAATTACGGTCTGATCTTCGATGAAGAAACGGGAACTTCCTACGTGACCGGCATCGCGGAAGAAGAGGACGCGTTCGACCCTGACGACTTCGACCCCAACGACTACAACGATCCCGAAGTCGCCGGGGAACCGGATGAGAGCAAAACCTGAGAATTGCGGCCTCTGAGCCTTCTTTGTCGGCGCGACCGCTCACGGGCGGTGCCCCCCCCCCCGGCCCTAAACCTTCACGCTTGAGCGCTTAGGAACGTGGCGCGTGCCTGTGCGATGCGTTCGAAGCGAGCGAACCCTCGCGGCAGTCTCCAGTCAGCCGTCCGCCTGCGTGACGCTCTGCGCAACCAGCCAGTCGCGGAATTTCTTCGCCTTTGCGGAAGCGCGACGGTGAACTTTGATGTAGAAGCACTGTGGCGACACCACGCTTTCCGCGCCAAGCGCGACGAGCTCTCCGGCCTCGATCAGGTGGCCGACCAGGCCGTCCCAGCCAAGCAGAGCGCCGACGCCTTCCTTCGCCATCTGCAGCCCGATCATGTAGTTGTTGACGGTGATCCGTTTGCCGGTCGGCTGCGGAGCGCCGAGCTCGGACAGCCAATCGGGCCATTCGGTCCAACGATGGCGCTCGCGCGTGATGTGGATCAGCGGGATGCGGTGCAAGTCATGCGCGGAGGTGATGGCATAGCGCGCAGCAAAAGCCTCCGAGCCCACCGCGCAGATACGGTCCTGAAAAAGCTGCGTGCAGCTTTCGTCCCCCTGGGGAAACTCGCCGTAATGCAGGCTCAGATCGACGGTCGCCTCTAAATCCACGGCGTCGCTGACGATCTGCGAGACGTTGATGTCGGAATGGTTCAGCCAGAATTCCGTCAGTTTGGGAGTGAGCCACAAAGAGCTGACCGCGGTCGACGCCAGCACCATCACGTCGTCCTCCGCAACAGGCCCGCGCATATCCCTCACCACGTCGGATATCGCCTCGAAGCTGCGCTGCACGGCGTTGAAAAGATAGGCCCCCGCCTCGGTCAATTCGACGCCGCGATGCTGGCGGCGGAACAGTTGCTGACCAAGCTCCGTCTCGAGCGCCCGAATCTGATGGCTGACGGCCGTCGGGGTCACGTTCAGCTCTGACGCCGCCGCCTTGAAGCTTAATTTTCGGGCAGCAGCCTCGAAACAATTCAGTGAGCTAAGCGAGGGAAGATCATAGGGGCGCTGCATGATGTCGGTTTCGAACCATTCCGTGTCGAAATATGTCTTAGGTGAGCTGAACTCACCCGGGATGAATATTTATGACGTTGAGAGGCACGAAAAAGCAAATTTGAAATGAGGTGAAATCACGCTTGGATAGGAAAGGCCGCGCCCGTGACACCTCCTCTTGCCGATCTGCTCGCACATCGCAAACCCGGGTATTCTCTCGACCGGGCCTTCTATACCGACCCGGGCATCTTCGAGGAGGATCTCGAGCATATCTACTACCGCGAGTGGCTTTATGCGATTCCGGCCTGTCAGCTGGTCAAGACCGGCGACTATGCGCGGCTGAAGATCGGGGCTTATGACGTCATTCTGGTCAAGGGCAGCGACGGCGAGATCCGGGGCTTTCACAACACCTGCCGCCACCGCGGCTCGATCCTGTGCAAGGCCTCGGGCGGTCGCGTGGCCAAGCTCGTCTGCCCCTATCACCAATGGACCTACGATCTCGATGGCAGCCTGCTCTGGGCGCGCGAGATGGGGCCGGAGTTCGACCCGAAAGAGCATCGCCTGCACGCGGTTCAGACCCGCGATCTCTGCGGCCTGATCTATATCTGTCTGGCCGACGACGCCCCGGATTTCGAAGCCTTCGCGGCCATGGCGCGCCCCTATCTGGAGGTCCACGACCTGCACCGGGGCAAGGTCGCCTTCACCTCGTCGATCATCGAGGAAGGCAACTGGAAGCTGGTCTGGGAGAACAACCGCGAGTGCTATCACTGCTCGAGCAACCACCCCGAGCTGTGCAACTCCTTCCCGCTCGACCCGGAAGTCGCGGGCGTCTCCGCCGATGGTTCGATCTCGGCCCGGCTTCAGGGGCATTTCGACCGCTGCGAGGCGGCGGGCGCACCGGCGCAATTCCGTCTGGGTGGCGACGGCCAATACCGGCTGGCGCGGATGCCGCTGCAGGACAATGCCGTCAGCTACACGATGGACGGTCAGGCGGCGGTGCGCCGTCCCCTCGGTCGCGTCGCCCTGCCCGATGCGGGATCGCTTCTGAAATTCCACTACCCGTCGACCTGGAACCACTTCCTGCCCGACATCACGCTGACCTTCCGGGTGATGCCGATCAGCCCCACGCAAACCGAGGTGACGACCTGCTGGATCGTGGATCGCGATGCGGTCGAGGGGGTGGATTACGATCTGGATCGTCTGACTGAAGTCTGGATCGCCACCAACGATCAGGACCGCGAGATCGTCGAGGACAACCAGCGCGGCATCAACTCTCCCGCCTATACGCCGGGCCCCTACAGCCCGGACTGGGAGTCGGGCGTGATCCAGTTCGTCGACTGGTATGCCGACACCATGACCCGCGCGATTGCCCCGCGCAGCGTCGCGGCGGAGTAGGCTCATGGCTGCAACCGCTCAACCGCTCCTTCAGTTCTGGACCGATGACGAACCGCTGGAATGCGTCAACTTCCTTCCCGAGGCCCCGAATACGGCGAGCTTCACCTTTCGTCCGCCCTCGGGCGCGCTGTTCCACTTCAATCCCGGGCAGTTCGTGACGCTGGAATTGCCGGTGGCGGGCGGCCCGCTACACCGGACTTTCACGATCTCCTCCTCGCCATCGCGCCCCACCTCGCTCACCGTCACGGTCAAGGCGCAGCCGGACTCGCTCGGCACGCGCTGGATGCTCGACAATCTGCGCCCCGGAATGCGGATCAAGGCTCTGGGACCGGCGGGGATGTTCTCGAACGTCGTTCATCCGGCGTCGAAATACCTGTTCATCTCGGCAGGCTCCGGCATCACCCCGATGATGTCGATGACGACGCAGCTCTATGACGCTGGCAGCGACCCGGACATCGTTTTCATCAACTGCGCGCGTCGTCCGTCGGAGATCATCTTCCGCGAGCGGCTGGAGCATATGGCCTCGCGCCTGCCGGGGATCGCGCTGACCTGGGTGGTCGAGGAACAGGATCGCTACGCGCCCTGGACCGGGATCAAGGGGCAGCTGAACCAGCTGATCCTCGGTCTCGCAGCCCCCGATTATCTCGAGCGCGAGGTGTTCTGCTGCGGCCCCGAGCCTTTCATGCGCGCGGTACGCGAGGCGCTGACAGGGCTGGGGTTCGACATGGACCACTACCATCAGGAGAGCTTCAACGCACCGACCTCCGACCGCCCCGTCGAGCCCGAAGACGACGTGACCCCCGACGAGGATGCCGCCGTCGAGGTCACCTTCGCCAGATCCGGCAAGACCGCGAAGATCAAGGAGACCGAGACCCTGCTCGCCGCCGCGAAAGCTGCGGGCGTGCCGCTGCCGTCTGGTTGCACCTTCGGGGTCTGCGGCACCTGCAAGATCAAGACCAAGGGCGGTCAGGTCCACATGGTCCACAATGGCGGCATCACCGATGACGAGATCGAGGAAGGCTACGTTCTCGCCTGCTGCTCGAACCCGATCGGCGACGTCTCGATCGACGCCTGACGCCCCTACCCTCAAGACCCGACCTCAAGGAGTCCGCCCATGTCCAGTGATCCGCTTCTGCAGCCCTATCAGCTCAAGCATCTGACGCTGAAGAACCGCCTGATGATCACGAGCCACGAGCCCGCCTACCCCGAGGACGGGATGCCCAAGGATCGCTACCGCGCCTATCATGTCGAGCGGGCGCGCGCGGGCGTGGCGCTGACGATGACGGCGGGCTCCGCTTCCGTCGCCCGCGACAGCCCGCCGGTCTTCAACAACATCCTCGCGTGGAAAGACGAGGTCGTCGGTTGGATGAAAGAGTTGACCGATGCCTGCCACGAGCACGACTGCGCCGTCATGATCCAGCTTACCCATCTCGGGCGCCGCACCCGCTGGGACAAGGCCGACTGGCTTCCGGTCGTCTCGTCGAGCCATGAGCGCGAGGCCTCGCACAAGGCCTTCCCGAAGAAGGCCGAGGATTGGGACATCGCGCGCATCATCGAGGACTATGCCGACGCCGCAGAACGCATGAAAGCGGCGGGGCTCGACGGGATCGAGCTGCAAGCCTATGGCCACCTGATGGATCAGTTCTGGTCGCCTCTGACCAACGATCTGGACGGCCCCTATGGTGGCAGCCTCGAGAACCGTCTGCGCTTCACCTTCGACACGCTGAAAGCGATCCGCGCGCGTGTGGGCGAGGAGTTCATCGTGGGCGTGCGCTACACCGGCGACGAGGACCTGCCCGGCGGCATCACCCGCGAAGAGGGGCTGGAAATCTCGCAACGTCTGAAAGACAGCGGCATGGTCGATTTCCTCAACGTGGTGAAGGGCCATATCGACACCGATGCGGGCCTGACCGACGTGATCCCGGTGCAGGGCATGCGCAGCGCGCCGCATCTGGATTTCGCCGGAGAGATCCGCGCCGCCACCCAGTTCCCGACCTTCCATGCCGCCAAGATTCAGGATGTCGCCACCGCGCGCCACGCGATCGTGGAAGGCAAGCTCGACATGGTCGGCATGACCCGCGCCCATATGGCCGACCCGCATATCGTTGCCAAGATCATGCGCGGCGAGGAAGAGCGTATCCGCCCCTGCGTCGGCGCGAATTACTGCCTCGACCGGATCTATCAGGGCGGCATGGCGCTGTGCCTGCACAACCCCTCGACCGGGCGCGAGTTGGAGGTCCCCCATGAGATCGCCAAGGCCGATGCGGCGCGCCGCGTGGTCATCGTCGGCGCCGGTCCGGCGGGGCTCGAGGCCGCCCGGGTGGCTGCGGAACGCGGCCATGCGGTCATCGTGCATGAGGCCGCCAACGATCCCGGCGGGCAGGTCCGGCTGACCGCGCAATCCAAGCGCCGCCACGAGATGATCCAGCTGATCCAATGGCGTTTCGCCGAGTGCGAGCGTCTCGGCGTGAGTTTCCGGTTCAACAGCTATGCCGACGCGGACACCATCCGCGCTGAACAGCCCGATGTCGTGGTGATCGCGACCGGCGGCCTACCGCATACCGAGGTGCTGGATGCAGGCGACGATCTCGTCGTCTCGTCCTGGGACATCCTGTCGGGAAACGCCCGCCCCGGCAGCAACGTGCTGATCTATGACGACGCTGGCGACTACGCCGCCCTGCAGGCCGCCGAGACCCTCGCCGCCAGCGGTGCCAAGGTCGAGGTCATGACGCGCGACCGCAATTTCTCCTCCGAGGTCATGGCGATGTCCCTGACCCCGTCCTTGCGCGAATTGCAGGCCCGCGACGTGACCTTCACCGTGCTTTGGAAACTGACGGGCGTGGCGAAAGACGGCAACGGTTTGGTCGCGAGCGTCGGCAGCGATTATGGCACCTTCACCCGCGAGCGGCAGGTCGATCAAGTCGTCGTCAATCACGGCACCCGCCCGCTCGACGACATCTATTTCGACCTGCGCGAAGACGCGACCAATCAGGGCGAAGTCGATTACGAAGCGCTGATCGCCGGCCAGCCGCAAACGGCCACGCGAAACCCGAGCGGCGCCTATCAGCTCTTCCGCATCGGCGACGCCGTGGCCGCGCGCAACACCCATGCAGCAATCTACGACGCCTTGCGACTGATGCGCACGGTCTGATCCTGGAACAGGGCGAGCGGTGCGCTCCAGTAGTCTCCCACGGGACGGGAGCCTGGGGCATACTGCGCTAGCTGCGGCCAGTGCAGGGGGGGAGGTCTGCCTTCAGGCCAGCTGAAGCGCAAAAGCCTCGCGGGTAGCGAGGCTAAGCGTTTGCTTTTCTTCATAAGACATTGGTTGCGGGAGTAGGATTTGAACCTACGACCTTCAGGTTATGAGCCTGACGAGCTACCGGGCTGCTCCATCCCGCGTCCGTTGAGCGTTTGCCT
>NZ_WBJS01000152.1 GCF_009296265.1 Thioclava sp. JE_KL1 | reverse complement strand
GAAAAGTGACAGTTTTTCGAAAAAGGCACTTGCGACTCCGCGGAGTGATCCGTAAATACCGCCTCACCGAAGCGGCACACACCGCAACGGGGCGCCGGAAGGGATCGCAAGAGACTGAAGGCGAAGGAAATTTTGGAGATACGGTTGGCAGGCGCGCCCCAAGGGATTGAGGCGAGGCCGGTTGATTTTGTCTCCGCGCTCTTTGACATTGATAGATATCTGAAGAGATATGCGGGCGGTTTGGTCGATGATCGATGCGGACCGGAGCATATCGGCTCTCTAGCTTAGGCGATGATGAGAGTGTCAGCTTCACTGTTTGGCGGCTCTGGTAATACTGGAGACGAC
>NZ_WBJS01000151.1 GCF_009296265.1 Thioclava sp. JE_KL1 | reverse complement strand
CGTTACGTCGCTTTGAAGATAAAGGCATTGATGCGGAAGGTGAAGTGATTGAGTCTCCAAAGGTACGCCTGTATGACAGTCTTAAAGCTATTCTTCACAAAATCAAGCCAGACTATGTGATGCTGCCTAAAGGCATGGAAGACGAGGTTAAGGCGCTGGAATTGATTCGGGATAACAAAAGCTCTTTTGTTCATGGTTCAGTGCAGTTGGTTTGAAAATATTCTATTAACGGTGAAAGCGATGGGTCGTTTCGGAAGGGGTTTCACCAAAAAGCTGCTTGTAGTCTTTGCTGAATTGTCCTGCATGCCAAAATCCCCAATAAGAGGCAATATCAGCAATAGATTGATCTTC
>NZ_WBJS01000016.1 GCF_009296265.1 Thioclava sp. JE_KL1 | reverse complement strand
CCCGAGGGCACCGAGATGGTCATGCCGGGCGACAACCTGAAGTTCGAAGTTGAACTGATCGCTCCGATCGCGATGGAAGACGGTCTGCGCTTCGCAATCCGCGAAGGTGGCCGCACCGTCGGCGCCGGCGTCGTCTCCAAAATCATCGCTTGATCCTCGGATCATAGCGAATTGCGAAGGGCCGCCCGGTTGGGCGGCCCTTTTGCTTGGTTTTCGAGTTGAGCCTAAAGAATAAATATGAATATTCGTAATATTGGCCTTGGTGTCGGATTGATCACCAGTTGATTTTACCAATTTTCTCGAAGAGTCGCTCATTGGGTTCGCGATAAATCTCTTCAAGGAATTCTCGATCAGATGTTTTTATGGTTTCAGGGTACTCTCCCCTGTTATGCCACGGTAGCTCAGGGGTGTTTTTAAAGCTTTCTATTTCTAGAAAGTTAGTTATATTTTTTAGAACCGCACCTTTTTGTTTTTTCAAATCAGAAAACCCGATGATCAGTATGTTGTCTTCTCCAAATTGTTTCCAAAAAGGTTCTAGCTGCTCTAAATAAAACCCTCGCCGGATGAGAGAAGGCTCTACCGGGGGTGAGGGAAGATTCATCATATCGAGTTCCAGCTCTAATGCGTTGCGGAAGGACGCGGTTTTTCCTTGTGAATTGCGGAGCGCATCTATCCGATTGTTTGCTGGCCTTCCTTTCGCCTTCCATATCCGTTCGAGATAACCGTTCGATAGCATCCGTGCGTACATATTGTAGGCGGAAAAGGCTCTACTTACTGGTTCGCGAAGAAGGCATATCATTTTCATAGAAGGGTAGTAATCGTGTATTTTCGCGGCGACGCCGGGACGCGCAAGATATGCAGGCGTTGCCTCGTAGAATATTCGTCGACGAAGGCTCATGGATCGAAAATTATTTTCGTAATCTTTTTGAGTCGCTCCCAGGTCGATGTCTTGAGAGAAATGTCCGATCTCTTTGATTTCTGATCCTTGCAGCTGCGGGTGTTCGTTCAATAAGTTGAACAAGGTTGTCGTTCCGGCTTTCTGTGCGCCAATGATAAGAAATCCAGGAGATTGCCCGGGGGCGAAGCGATTGCTGATACGAGAAAGCTTTCTTCCAATTTTCGCTGGAAATTTAACAGTCAAAAAGGCACCTCGCGTTGATCGTTCGCTGCCCTGCAGCTTTTTCGAAGCTTTATCGAATGCGAACGGATTTTCAAGGTTTCTCTACTTTGATCCCCATCTATTGAGCTGTGGTTTCGCTCGGGTTTATACGCGAATGCTGCGTCCTATAGGCGATTTGGGCCTCTCCAAGCTTGCACGTCCGCTGATTTCTCTTTAGCTTTGATTGAGCTAATGGAGGCTCCGATGGACAAGACCCTTTTCTGATCCCGTTTCCCTGAAACTCTGATCGAGAGAGGTCTCCCCATGTCTGCTCATCCGCTGCCGCGGCGCTTTCCTGCGCCCGATACCCGCAATCCTGTCCTGCTGCCCGATGGCACCCCGCATGAACCCACCGTGTTCCTGCAGGCGGTGATCGATCATCCAAATATCGAGGTCGGTCGCTATGCCTATTACAGCCCGCTTGCCCCTGTGACGGACGCGGCGGCGGAGCTTGCGCCTTACCTCTATCCCGGCTGTCCCGAGCGGCTGGTGATCGGGGCTTTCGCGCAGATCGCGCATGGGGTGCGCTTCATCACGGCCTCGGCCAATCACCCGATGGGCGGGATCACGACCTATCCGTTCCGGATCTTCGACATGGAGACGGCGGGGAAATATCTCGAGGAGAATGCCGCGATCGGCGACACCGTGATCGGGCCGGATGTCTGGCTCGGCTTCAATGCGATGGTGATGCCCGGTGTGCGTATCGGGGCCGGGGCGATCGTGGCGGCTGGCTCGGTTGTCGCGCAGGATGTGCCGCCCTTTGCCATCGTCGCGGGCAATCCGGCGCGCGTGGTGCGGTCCCGGTTCAGCCCCGATGAGATTGCACGATTGCTCGATCTGGCGTGGTGGGACTGGCCGGTGGAGGCGATCCAGAGGGCGTTGCCCGCGCTGGAGGCGGGGAATGTGGCGGCGCTGGCCGAATACGCGCCTTGAGCGAGAGGCTTGCCGCTGCGCGCAACGACGCTAGGCTCTGGGCAACGCGACGAATTCTCCCGGAGCCCGGATGACCAACAGCCCGATCCTCTTCTCGCATATCCTGACGGGTGCGCCCGATCCCGACGGGCCTGCCGACATCGTCGAGGCGTTGCGGGACGAGCGGCTCGCCTGGGCGCATCTGGATGGGACGCACCCGCAGGCGCAACGCTGGATTCGCGAGGAGCTGGATTACCTCGACCCGCAGGCGGTGGAGGCGTTGCTGGATGTCGATACGCGCCCGCGGATGAGCCAGATCGGCGAGGGGCTTCTGGTGATCCTGCGCGCGATCAACTTCAACGAGGGCGAAGACCCCGAAGATATGGTCTCGCTGCGGATGTATCTCGACCGGCAGCGTATCTTGACGATTTCGCGCAAGCGGGTGCGCGCGATCGAAGGGATGAACGCGGCGATCCGCGACGGCAAAGGGCCCAGCGATGCGGGAACCTTCCTCGTGCGACTGACCGAGGATATCGTCGGCAATATCGGGGTGTTCCAGACCGAGTTGGACGAGCGCGCCGAGGCGTTGGAAGACCAGGTCTATGGCGGGCAGGCCGATCACATGCGTCGCGACGTTCTGGACTTGCGGCTGCAGGTGATCGCGGCACGGCGGTACCTCGCGCCGCAACGCGAGGCGTTGATCCGCCTGACACAGGCGGAGAGCCCGATCATCGACGAGGTCACGCGGCGCGAGATCGAGGAAGAAGCGCTGAAGATGACGCGGATTTCGGAAGATATGGACGAGCTGCGCGATCAGGCGCAGGTGCTTCGCGAAGAACTGTCGAGCCAACTCTCGGACCGGGTCAACCGCAACACCTTCGTGCTGTCGGTCGTCTCCACGATCTTCCTGCCGCTCGGGTTTCTTACCGGCCTGTTCGGGGTCAATCTCGGCGGGATGCCGGGGCTGAACTCCGACAATGCGTTTAATTATCTGGTAATTGTCTGCGTGGTGATCGTCGCCGCGCAGTTGATCGTAATGGGCTTCCTGCGCCTCTATTCGAAGCGCAGGAAGCGGTAGTCTCTCGAGATCAGGCAGCGTCGCGCATGTGGCGGCCTTCCTGAATCTCTTCGATGATCTTGGCGACGAAATCGTCCAGATCGTTCGGGTTGCGCGACGTGACGACGCCGTTGTCGGAAACCACGGATTCGTTCACCCAGTCGCCACCGGCGTTTTCGACATCGGTGCGGACCGAGTGATACGAGGTCATTTTGCGCCCCTTGGCGATGCCGGCCTCGATCAGGAGCCACGGCGCGTGGCAGATCGCGGCGACGACCTTGCCTTGGTCGTAGAAGCTGCGCAGGAGATCCAGCGCGCTTTTTTCGACGCGAAGTAGGTCGGGGTTGATCTGACCGCCGGGGAGTACGATCGCATCGTAGTTGGAGGCGACGACGTCCGAGATCTTGCACTGCACCGAAACGGTCTCGCCCCAGTCGGTCTCGTCCCAGCCGCGAATGTCTTCGCCATCGAGCGAGGCGAGGTCGATTTGCGCGCCAGCCTCGGTCAGCTTGTCGCGCGGAACGGTCAATTCGGCTTGCTCGAAACCGTCGGTAGCCATGATCAGAATGCGGGCTTCGGTAACCTTGGTCATTTGCTTTCCTTTCCTAAGGCGCAGCTTGCGCAGGTTCGGAAGAAAAACGATCTGCACCCGGCATGCGTTCCACTGCGATTTCTTCGGCGGGGAAATGCGAAAGATAGGTGGAAAGGCACTTGATTTCGGTCGCGTGAGACTTTAGCACCCACGCCACGGCCTAGGGGTATAGCTCAGTTGGTAGAGCATCGGTCTCCAAAACCGAGGGTCGTGGGTTCGAGTCCCTCTGCCCCTGCCAGCCGTTTCCTGAAAATTTACGTTCGTTCGCGTAACGTTCCCGATGTGGCGTCCTCTGACGCCGGTTTTGGGCGCTGTCGCGAGGAACCGTCGTGCTTGGCAGAATTTTCCGGGTCTTTCAGCGATATGTGGATGCGAATCTCCGGATTTCGCGAAGGGTGCGGGATCTGGGGCCGCGCGCGGCGGCACGGCGGGTACATTTCACGCGCTACGATTTCCGCGGCAACCGTCTCCGCCTCGAAGGGCGAATCGATGCGCGCGAGGTGATTTTACGCCTGGGGGGCGTGGCGCAGCGCTGCGCGCTCGAGCCTGATGCGTCGGGGCCGGCGAAGTTTGCCTTCGACGTGCCTTTCTGGCCCGGCAAGGTGGAACTGGCCATTCCCGATACGGATGCCGATGGGCAGGGTGAGGAAAGCTGGGTTTTGCCGCCGATCGGCAGGGTTCGCCTCGCATGGGGGCAGCTGCGTCTTGCCCCGGTGTTCCTGTGGCGAATCGCCCGTCATGCCCGCGATATCTGGCGCTGGCGACACCACGGCGACAGTGCCGCGGGGGTTCGCGTGAAATCCGCGCTCGGTTTCGTGGGGCAGTCGCGGGGCGTGACCCTGCCGCCCGACCTGCTCCGCGCCACGGCGCCGACTGAGCCGTCCACGTTCCCCGCGATCGTAATCGTGGTGCCCGTGTTCAATGCGCGGGCGCTGCTGCGCGAGGCGCTCGCCCGCGTCGTGCAGCACACCGATCTCGACTGGCATCTGATTGTGATCGAGGATCGCTCGACCGATCCCGAGATGCGGCCGTTTCTGCGCGATTGGTGTGCTGGCCGGGCCAATGTGACGCTTCTGGAAAATGACGCAAATCTCGGCTTTGTCGCGTCGGTCAATCGCGGGTTCGAGGTGGCGCTCAGGCGCTATCCGGAGCGCCCCGTGGTCTTGCTGAATTCCGATGCCCTCGTGCCTGCAGGCTGGGCGTCGCGGCTTGTGGCTCCGCTTTCCGATCCGCAGGTCGCAAGCGTCACGCCGATGTCGAATGACGCGCAGATATTGTCCGTGCCGACAGCCGGAGCGCGGAGCGATCTGCCGCCCGGTGCCGTCGATCAGATCGACGCCATCGCCGCGCGCATGAACCCGGTGCAGGCGCGCGCCGAGCTGCCGACCGGGATCGGCTTTTGCATGGCGCTCGCGCCGCGCTTTCTTACCAAGCTCCCGCGATTCGACCCGGCGTTCGGGCGCGGCTACGGGGAGGAGACGGATTGGTGTCAGAAGGTAGGACGGCTCGGGGGGCGGCATATCGGGATCGGCTCGCTCTTCGTTGAGCATCGCGGTAGCGCCTCCTTCGGCGCGGCGCAGCGGCGAAAGCTTCTGGAGGCCAATCAGGCGAAGATCGAGAGGCGCTATCCAAGCTATCCGCGCGCCGTCGATCGTTTCCTTGCCAGCGATCCGCTCGCGGCCCCGCGTTTCGCGCTCGCCCTGGCCCGAGCGAGCGCGCTGCAAGCCGAGCCGATCAAGATCTGGCTCGGACATTCCCTCGGCGGCGGTGCGGAGATGTGGTTGCGCAAAGAGGTCGCCTCGGAGCTTCGCGCCGGGCGGCGGGGCATCGTTCTTCGCGTCGGCGGTGCCGCGCGCTGGTCTATCGAGCTTCACGACCCGCTCGGCCTGAGCACGATCGAGACACCGAATCGTGCGGTGGTCCTATCGTTGCTGAAGCTTCTTCCGGATCGCCACGTCATCTATTCCTGCGGCGTCGGACATCCGGACCCACTTGAGGTTCCTGCGCTGCTGACGGACCTATCCGCGGGGCAGCAGCTCGATATCCTGTTTCATGACTACTTGCCCCTAAACGAAGCCTACACACTCCTGCGTGCGCCAAACAGCTTGCGCGAGATCCCCGAGTACATCGGCCCTCGGGCCAAGTCTCGAAAGCCGTCTCAGCGCTCTTCAACCGACGATCTGTCGGATTGGGAAAGCGCGTGGGGCGCGGCACTGACCAGCGCAACGCGATTGCAGGTTTTCTCCCGCAGCTCCGCAGAGATTGTGGCCTCGGCCCGCCCCGACGTTGCGCAGAAGCTCGACTGCAAACCGCATCATGTGGCCCGGCCTGCTGTTCTCATCCGTCCGCCTCCGGGACACCAGGAGGGGTCCCGCAACGCGGGCTCTGTTCTTGGCGTGCTTGGTCATATCAGCGTCCACAAAGGCGCAGCGGTTGTCGAGGCCTTGGGGGAGGCCTTCGCTGCGGACGGCCGCGCGCGTCTGGTCCTGTTGGGAAATCTCGATCCGCGGTTTCATTTGAGCGCGCCGAACCACGTGCACGGCCCGTTTGAGCCCCTAGATTTACAGATTCTGATCGCGCGCTACGGAATTGACCGATGGCTGATCCCATCGCTCTGGCCGGAGACCTTTTCCTTCACCACGCATGAGGCGCTCGCCACCGGCCTTCCCGTGTATTGTTTCGACCTCGGCGCTCAAGCTGAAGCGGTCAGAGCGGCAGGCGCACAGGGGGGCGTCTTGCCGGTGCCACGGTGGCCATCGGATATAGACATCGATCGTCTCCTCGGGGCGCCCGCTATGCAGAGGTGGGTGGCATGACGTTCGAAGACAGTCATGCGATCTTCCATATAGGCGCCCCGAAAGGCGGCAGTTCGGCTCTTCAAGCAGCATGGAGCGCGGAACCGGACCGGCCGTCGCGCGCCGGTTTGCGTGTGCGCTATATCGGCGCGGTGGGGGTGGGCGGCAAACTCATGCCGTTGCGTGGCTGGGCCGTGCGCCGCGCTGCCGCGTTGTCTCCCTATGGCTATGTCTCGATGCCCGATCCCGGCCGGGAGGTCGCGGCGAAATCTCTCGGCGATTTCGTCTTGCGCGAGATCGCACGCGCGCGGCGGCGCGGCTATATCCCGTTCTTCTCGAATGAGGGCTGGATTCGTCGGCCCGATTTCTTCACGCGGCTACTTTCTGACTTCGGCCATCCGCCCGTGGCCGTGCTGGCCTTTCTGCGTCCGCCCCTAACGTGGATGAACGCGGCGTTCTGGCAATGGGGTGTCTGGAGCCGGCCCCGCTTCGACGATTGGCTTTCGTCCCGCCGTGTCCCGTTCAGCTTTGGCGGAGATCTCGCAGCCTGGGCGCGCATTCCCAACGTAAGACTGCAAGTCGCGCCAGCAAAGCAGGATGTGGTCACCTTCGCCGACGCTTTGCTGGGAACGCCGGGCAACGCAATCGGACCATGCCACAGCACGGGCAGCGCAGCACAGTTTGGTTTTTTGCTGCGCAATCGCCGTTTTCGGCCGGATAGTCATCGCGCGGAGATCGAGTTCGTATTGCAACGGCAAATGGCGAACGGCCCCATGTTGCGCCGCGCGTGGGCGATCGCGCCACGTCACGTCGAGACACTGCAGCGGCTTGCACAGAGCCATCGTCGAGAGCTCGAGCGCGTCTTACCCGCCGTACAAGCAGAGCAAATATTCGACGACCCGCTCTGGACGGCGCCATATCCGTATCATCCTGAAATCGAGCGCGGCCCGGCGCCGCTCGATGATCTCGATGAATTGCGCGCGTTCGCGGGAGGGCTTCTTTCAAAGCCGTTGTCCGAGGGGGCCGAGCTCGGTGCACTCGACGCGTCTATAGCGGAGCGGCTCGGTGTCCTTCTGCGCGAGGACCGTTCTCATCGGTGGCGGACCGCGCTCCTTGGCGCGCCGCGAGATCAAACACCGCGGCCCGGATCGTTCACCTTGCGAGGAGATCCCGGTAGCTCGTCCTGAGGGCCAAAAGGCCAAGGGCCAAGGCCACGAGCGACACGCAGATTACGTAGAACGCAGAGAGATAGTCGGGCTGATAGGTCGGGAAAAAGCCGCGCCGAAGATAGCCGATCACATGGACCAGGGGATTAAACCAAAGGGTATCCGCGGCCCAGCGCGGCAACTGGTCGGTGAGAAAAAAGACTCCGGAAATCAGGAACATCGGTCGCATCAGGATCGACCATATCTGCTGCCAGACCGGTGCGCGTAGAAAGAGGTAACAGTTCAGGGTGCCGATCCCGAAGGACAGCAGTACGGCGAGCCCCGCTGCTTCGAAGATACGCAGCGGATCCGGGCTCGCGCGGGTGTCGAAAATCAGGAGGCACCCGTGAAGGACGAGGTAAGTAACAACAAGTTTCGTCACGGCATTCAGAGCGAGCCGTGCGATGAGCGCATCGACAAAGCTTACAGTGGGATAAGCGAGGAGCGCGCGGGAGTAGGTGAGTGCATTGGCGACCTTCGACTGAACGTCTGAAAACAGCATGAAAGGCAGTAACCCCGTCGCGTAGAAAAGGGCGAAGCTGGCCCCGAGCGGCGGGGCGTGAAAGGTCAGCGAAAAGAACAGCGTCAACAATGCGACGCCGCCGATCGGCTCGAGCAACGCCCAAAGATACCCCCCCGGGGAGCGACCGTAGCTTGCCGACATCTCGCGCAGAATGAGCGCGCCGATGGCGCGGAGCGCCGGGAAGGACCGGGCAGGGATGCGCGCCGCGCGGGAGGAGAACATTTCGAGCCTCATTTACCGGTTTTCAATTCGGATCGTGTTCACTGGATCCTGACGCGACCGATAGTGGAGCCAATTGTGAAACACGCGGTTAACGAGCCTGCGCAGGCCACGCCCGTCCTCGCAAAGGGGGCTGGGTTGCGCGAAGTGCCAGTACCGCTCCGGCCGATGCCGAGCGCATACGCGCCCCCCGCACGCAAGGCGCGCTGGCGGCGGCGGCACCAGACTGTGGCGTTAAGCTTCCTGGCGCTGGTGATCGCGCCGGTTCTGGTGGCGGCCTATTATCTTTACGCGCAGGCGGCGGATCAGTTCGTTTCACGCGTCGGCTTCACGGTGCAGCGGGAGGAAATGGCGCCGGCGCTCGATCTTTTCGGCGGTCTGTCCAGTCTGTCGGGCGCGTCTTCGAGCGACACCGACATTCTCTATGAATTCATTCAAAGTCCGAGCCTTGTTTCGCAGATCGACGACGCGCTCGATCTGAGGGCCATCTGGTCGCGCGACCGATCCGATCCGGTCTTCGGGCTTCCTGGCGACGCCACTCTCGAGGAGCTTGTCGCCTATTGGAACCGCATGGTTCATGTGTGGCACGGGGCGGGCGCGGGACTTCTCGACATCGAGGTGCGCGCTTTCGATCCCGTCGCGGCACAGCGGATCGCGCAGACCTTGATGGCACAAAGCTCTGCGATGATTAACCGGCTCAGCAACGCGGCGCGCGAGGATGCGATTCGCCATGCGTGCGGAGAGTTGCGGCGCGCCGAGGCGCGTCTGACGACGGCGCGAACGGCGCTCACCACTTTCCGCAATCGCCACCAACTGATCAGTCCGGAGATGGATTTGCAGAGTCAGGCGGGGGTGCTGGGGTCGCTGCTCGAACAGCAAGCGCAGGTGATGATCGAGAGTGATCTGCTGCGCGGCACGGTGCGCAGCGGGACGGACCCGCGGTTGAAACAGGCGGAGCGGCGGCTTGCGGTGATCGAGGACAGAATCGGGGCAGAGCGACGCAAGCTCGGGATCGATGGCGGCTCCCAGGAAGAGGCTTTTGCGAGCATCGTGGGCGAATACGAGCGGCTTATGGCGGAGCGCGAATTCGCAGAGCGTGCTTATGCGGCGACCCGCGCAAGCTATGACGCTGCGGAGGCCGAGGCGCGCCGGAAAAGCCGCTTTCTCGCGACCTTCATGGCGCCGACCCTTGCCGAAAGTGCCGAATATCCCCGGCGGGAGACGCTTCTGGCGCTGATCGCGGGTAGCCTCGTTTTGCTTTGGGCGATTGGCATCCTGGTAGGCTACGCGATCCGGGACCGTCGGTAACGGCGATGATCCGGCTGCAAAATCTCAGCAAGAGTTTCCGCGTTCCCGGTGGCGAGAAGGTCGTGGCGCGCGATATCTGCACGAGCTTTCCAAGCGGGCGATCCGTCGCGTTGCTGGGAAGAAACGGGGCTGGAAAGTCGACGCTGCTGCAGATGATCGCAGGCACCGCGCGGCCCGATCGGGGGCGGGTGATCACGCGGGGCAGCGTGTCGTTCCCGGTGGGCTTCGCAGGGTCGTTTCACAATGATCTGACGGGCGCGCAGAATTGCCGCTTCATTGCGCGTATCTACGGTGTGGACACCGATGAGATGGTGGCTTTCGTAGAGGCGATCGCCGAGCTTGGGGCGCATTTCCGGATGCCGCTCCGCAGCTATTCTTCCGGGATGCGCGCGCGATTGGCGTTTGCGGCGTCGATGGCGATCAGCTTCGACACCTATCTCGTCGACGAGATTACGGCGGTCGGCGATGCCGCGTTTCGCGAGAAGAGCGCAGCCCTGTTTCGCGACCGGCTGAAAGATGCCGGGGCGGTTGTGGTCAGCCACTCGATGAACCAGTTGCGCGAGATTTGCGATTGCGGCGCGGTGCTGGAGCGTGGGCGGCTTGAGTTTTTCGACGATCTCAACGCCGCGATTGCCTGCCACGAACGCAACATGCTTTGAGCTGGGCGCTGTGAGCCGTCGCATTCTATTAAAATATTGAGAGAAAGCCCTTTTCGGGCCGCTTTTCCTCCGCGCTCCGTGCCCAGCCACGCCTCACATTTGAGACAGTGTGAACATGGAAAGCGGAGGTGACTATGCCTCAATTGGTGCCGGTCGCGACTGTTACGAATGGCGCGGATAATTTCTTGACGTCGATCACCGACCTGCTTCTCGTGCGGGGTGAGGCGGGGCCGACGCTCTATTCGATTTCGAATGCGCCGGGCGGTATCTCGCAGATCCCGCTGACTGCGCGGCTGAATTCGAGCGATTTGGCTTATCTTAGCGAGAGTGCGGGGCTGGATGCAGCCGGGACGCTGACCGAGATTTCGATCGACGGCAGCCCGGCCTTGATGGTGACTGGAGTGGCTTCGGGTGCGTTTCAAGCGGTCTGGCTGAACCAGAATGACGGCGGAATCAGCGATGTGTTCACGCTGCCGGGCGCGGTTGCGCCGGGTGCGGTGCTTGCGATCGCGCCGCTGCAACTCGACGCGCAGAGCTTTTTCGTCGGGGCCCTGTCGCATGGCAGCGGGCTGCATGTCTGGCAGATGGGGGCCGGAGGCCGGATCACCGAGATCGCGCAGGGCATCGCGGGCGAGGTCTGGTCAGAGAATGACGTCCATGCGCTCGCCACGGTCGAGATTGAGGGCGCGCAGTACGTCCTTGCGGCTTCGGTGACGGATAATTCGCTGACTACGCTCGCGCTCGATACGCAGGGACAGCTGCAAATCGCCAGTCAGATCGATGCGCGCGACGGCCTCTTCATCAACGCACCGAATTCGATCGAGACGATCCAGGTGGGCGGACAGGCCTACGCGCTTTTGGGGGCCGCGGGAACAAGCTCGATCTCTGTCGTGGCGCTTGGTCCGGGCGGGCGGATGGAGGTCACCGATCAGATCAATGACGATCTGGGCACGCGGTTCGACGGCATGACGACGCTCGAAACCGTGACGATGGGCGATCAGGTCTATGTGCTGGCCGGAGGCGCCGATGACGGCGTCAGCCTGCTTACGCTGCTGCCCGGCGGCAAACTGGTCCAGATCGGGACGCTGGCGGACGGGCTAGAGACCGCGCTTTCTGATCCGGCTGCGGCGGCGATGATCGCCGATGCGACCGGGCTCGATATTTTCGTGGCGGGCGACGTGCCCGCGAGCGTGAGCGATCAGGGTATGGGGATCAGCCATATCAAGGTGGAGTTGGGCCCTGCCGGTCTGGCGCTAAAGCTTGGCGATGGTGGCGATAGCGTAGACGGAGGCGTCGAGAACGATCAGATTTCCGGTGGCGCTGGCGATGACCAAATCCGTGGCGGGGCGGGGGCGGACATTCTGCAAGACGGCGCTGGCGCGGATTCCCTCTGGGGCGGCGAGGGGCAGGATGTGTTCGTGCTCGACGCGGACGGGCGCACCGATTTCATCATGGATTACGAGCCCGGCATCGATCGGCTCGACCTCTCGAGCATGGCGTGGTTCTACACCAAGGAGGCTTTGGACATCGCCCCGACCGCGACGGGGGCGGATATCCGGATCGGCGATGAGCGGGTGATCGTGAATACCGCGGACGGCTCAAGCCTGAGCGCCGCGGATTTCGAAACCTCGGACCTGCGCGATCTGTGGCATACCGCGATCAACCCGCTCGAGGTCGGCGATATCCACAAGGAAGGTACCGCGCAGGGCGACCTGATCGACGGGCGCGGCGGCGATGATCTGCTCGTCGGCAATGACGGGTCGGATATCCTGCAAGGCATGGCGGGGGACGATCTGCTCAATGGCGGGCAGATTGATCGCAGCTACGATCCGTTCGCCGCACAGGTGTTCCGGGTCTATCAGGCGACGCTGGATCGGGCGCCGGATGAGAACGGTCTGCACTATTGGACAGACCTTCTATCGAGCGGCGCGGTCGAACTGCAGGAGGTTGCGGATCGGTTCATCAACTCGCCGGAATTCCAGTCGAACTACGCGGAGACGAGCGACTCGGAGTTCCTGACGCTGCTTTACCAGAACGTGCTGGATCGTGACCCCGATGACGGGGGGCTGACCTATTGGCTCGACCAGCTGGATCAGGGGGTAAAAAGTCGGGAGGAGATTGTTTTGGGATTTTCGGAAAGCCCGGAATTTCGGGATTCTACAGAGATCGACACGCTCATGCTGAGCCATGCCAGCGCGCAGACGGATTTTACCGATGACGTGTTTCGTCTGTATCAGGCGACGCTGGGGCGCGAGCCGAACCTTGGCGGGATGATGTATTGGAGCGAGATGCAGGCGGACGGGATGGAGTTCCTCGACGTCGTCTCCGGCTTCGTAAATTCGCCCGAATTCACGTCGACCTATGGCAATCTCGACGATGCGGGTTTCGTCTCGCTTCTCTATCAGAACGTCTTGGGGCGCGCGCCGGATAGCGAGGGGCTGACATGGTGGGTCGATCAGCTCGACAGCGGAGGCTACACCCGCGAGAAAGTGGTCGCCTCATTTGCGCAAAGCCCAGAGATGATAACCCAGACGTCGCAGCCGCAGATCGATTGGTTCCGCTCTTTCGGCTTCGAGGATCAGCTGGATGGCGGCGAGGGGTACAATCTGCTGCAGGGCGGTGCGATGGCGGATCAGTTCGTTTTCCGCGCGGATGAGGACGGGCACCATGTCATTATCGACATCGAACCCTGGGATCGGCTGAGTTTCGATGGCTTCAACTACAGCTCTGCCACCGAAGCCCGCAGCCATATGGTCGAGGCGGGCTCCGGCGTGACCTTCACCGATCAGGGCGTCACGGTCGAGTTCATCGATGCCGATCTCGGCCTGTTCACCGACGGTATGTTCGACGTCTCGGGCTAGGTGAGTTCGGTTCGCAGCGCCGCAAGGTAGCGCGCCACGAGGGTCTGCGCGCGCTCCGATGTTGCGGCTTCGGCATAGCAACGGCATTCGGGGGCGTTGCCCGAGGGGCGTAGATGGACGATCTCTCCCGAGGGGAAGGTCAGGCGCAGCCCATCGGTGCGGTCGATCTGTTCGGCCGGGGCGAAATCGCTGAAGAATTCTGCCCGGGCGGTTGGGTCGTCGGCAAGGTGGTCGATGAAGGCGCGCGAGCGGTCCGTCGGGACTTCGGCGACCCGGTCGGCCGCCGTGAAACGGGCGGGAAGCTGGGCGACAAGGCCGCTGAGGGCGGTGCCGACCTGTTTCGCCGCGACGAGCGAAGCGATGATCGGCAGCAGGCAATCGCGCGTCGCGAGCGGCGCAATCGGCCCCGCAGGGCCCGTCGCGGTGAAACCCAGGAGGAAGCCGCCATTGGGCTCATACCCCACGATCTTCGCGGAGGGATCGGCATCGCGCGCCGCCTCCATCGCGGCGATCACGAAGGGCGAGCCGATCTTCGTGCGATGGATCCTGTCGAAATCGGGCATCGCATCGACCATCGTATTGGCGGAGACCGGCGTGCAGAGGATTTTCGTCCCGAGCAGCCGCGCGGTCAGCGCGCCCAGCACGTCGCCGGGGATCAGCGTGCCGGTCTCGTCGCTCAGCATCGGGCGATCGGCATCGCCATCGGTCGAAATCACCGCATCGAGCTGGTGTTCGGCGCACCATCCTTGCAGGGTTTTGCGGGTATCGGGATCGACCGCCTCGGTGTCGACGGGGATGAAAACGTCAGAACGTGCGAGCGGCACAGCCGTCGCGCCCATCGCCTCCACCGCGGTGACGAGGATGTCGCGCGCGACCGAACTGTGCTGATAGACGCCGATGCGCAGGCCATCGAGGGCCTCCACCCCGAACCCGTCGACATAGCGCGCGATGTAGCGTGCCGCGCTGTCCGTCCCCGGGATTTCGGGTCCCGGTTTTTCGGCTGCGGGATGGTCCTGACCGAGCCGGTCGAGGATCGCGGCCTCGTCCGCCTTCGCGATCTCGCCATGCGGGACATAGAATTTCAGCCCGTTGCGATCGGCGGGAATGTGGCTGCCGGTGACCATGATCGCCGAATTTCCCGCCCCCATCGAGGCAAGCGCCAGAGCGGGCGTGGGAAGCGCGCCTTCGCGAATGGCGGTGAGGCCAGCGGCGCGGATCGCGGCGATGACGGTCTCGGCGATTGCGGGGGAGGAGGGGCGCAGGTCCCAGCCGACATGAACGGCTTTGCCCTGCGGGCAGGCCGAAATGAAAGCGCGGGTGTAATCGGTGACCAGCGCGTCGGTCAGTTCGGTGACGAGGCCGCGCAGGCCGCTGGTGCCAAATTTCGGTGCCATATGTCCTCGAATGCTGCGCCGTTGAAATTGGGCCGAACCTAGGGGGAGGGAGGCGGACAGGCAAGCACCGTGCGCCGCTCTCAAACACGGTTAACGCCGGGTTCCTATCGTCGGCCTCCATCGCAACCCAGCGCAGGAACTCCCGATGTCCGATCAGACCGCCAATCTCGCGCTGCCGCTTATCCTTGGCAGCCAGGCCCAGAAACACGTCACCCATAACGAGGCGCTGCAGCGGCTCGATGCGCTCGTGCAGCTTGCGGTGATTTCGCGCAGCGTGACCGAGGCGCCGATTGGCCCGCCGGAGGGGGCGCGGTATCTGCTGCCGACCGGGGCGCTGGGCGCATGGGCGGGGCAGGACGGGGCGCTTGCGATCTTTGCCGCCGGGGCGTGGCAATTCGTGAGTCCGCGCGAGGGCTGGCGCGCTTTCGTGCTGGATGAGGCGATGGAACTGGTCTTCGCCGCAGGCGCTTGGGACGTGCCGCCGTTGCCGGAGTTGAGCCAGCTCGACGGGGTCGGGATCATGACCGGCTATGACACGGTGAACCGGCTTTCCGTCGCGGCGGAGGCCACGCTTCTGAGCCATGCCGGGGCGGGCCATCAGCTCAAGCTGAACAAGGCGGCGGCGGGCGAGACGGCAAGCCTTCTGTTCCAGTCGAACTGGTCGGGCCGGGCCGAGATGGGGCTGGCGGGCAGCGACGATTTCGCGATCAAGGCGAGCGCGGACGGCGCGACGTGGTTCGAGGGGCTGCGCATCGACGCGGCCACCGGGCGCGCGGCGATGCCACAAGGCGCGGTGATCGACGGGGCGCTGACGGGCAGCGGTGTCGTCGGCACGGTCGCGCAGGTTGGTGGCGTGTCGACGGGCGCCGTGATCGAGCAGGGCAGCACCGCCTCGGGCGATTACATCCGCTTTGCCGATGGCACACAGATTTGCACGGCGCAGGTGAGCCTTGCTTACGTCGCGGATTGGGCGCTCAAGCAGGATTGGGCCTATCCGGCGCAATTCGCGCAGGCGCCCTCTCTGAGTGTCGCGCTCGATGCGGACAGCCTCGCGGCGGGCAGCGCCATCGGCGCGGGCGCGATTTCTTTCGCGGGGGTCGAGGGCGTCACAAGCTCGGGCGCGCGCGCCGTGGTCTACGCCGCGAATGGCGCGAGTTTCCTTAGCGGTGAAAGCTGCGATCTGAGCGTCACCGCGATCGGGCGCTGGGTGTGACGCTTACTCGGCGGGGCGGGCGAGCGGTTTGCGCGCCCTGTCGAGCCGGGTGAAAATCTCGGACAGGCGGGCACTGTAACGCGCGGCAATCGGATCGGCAGCGAAGTGGCGGCGCACGAAGGCTTCGGCCTGCGCCGCCTTTTTTCTTGCGCGCCTCCGGGCCGCTGCGCGCCGCGCGGAACTGGGCGACCGCGGCGGCGTGATCCGGCTCGCCCCAGTGCATTCCAGGCTCGACATAGAGATAGTCCTGCGGCGCGACCTCGACCTCGGACGCGGGCACGAGCCACGCAGTGTCCTCGTTGCAGAATTCCAGATTTCCGGAATAGCCCGTGCACAGGACCGGCACGCCAAGCGCCATCGCCTCGAGCATGCCGAACCCCCAGCCCTCGGAGCGATGCAGTGAAACGTATAGGTCTGCGCCATCCATCAGCTCCAGCACCCCGGCGTGATCGAGCGTCTCGTCGAGCAAAGCGATGCGCGGGTCGGCTGCGACGAGCCGGTCGATTTCGGCCCAAAGCGTGGCCTGCGCCGCGTCGCAGACATGGCCGCGATTTTGCGTCTTGATCAGCAGGCGCGCCTCCGCGTCCTCGGCGAAGGCTTCGCGGAAGGCGTGGATCGTGCCGAGAGGGTTCTTCCGTTGCACGAAGGAAAAGCTGTCGAAACTGGCGAGGCAGACGAAGCTTTCCCCGGGCCAATCGTTGCGTTGGCGCAGGGCGCTGCGCGCGTGGGCGCGGTCGATGGTGGGCGGTTCGGGATAACACATCCCGACATTCACCACCGGCGTGTCGGTCGCTTTGCGGTAAATCTCGGCGCAGTATTCCGAGGGCACCCAGACCTCGTCGACAAGGTCGAGCGCGAGGTGGTGACAGGCCGGGGCGCGGTCCAACTCCCAATGCATATAGGCGATGTTGTAGGCGCCGGAGTAGCAGTCGGCGTCGAAGGTGTAGGCCGGGGGGACGGCGTCGCCATTCAGGTGCAGCAGGTTGATGCGCGCGGGGCGGGGCGCACCGGTCTTGGCCCCGTCTTGCGCGGGCGTCGGATTGTCACGCGCGCTTTCCACCGCGTTGAGCGTGACGTTGCAGCGGGACAAAATGTCATGCGACAGCCGCGTCGATTGACCCAACCCGGAGGCTTTCGCAAAGGGGCCGTGGATTTGAACGTCGACGGGGGCGCCCTCGGGGACGGGGCGCATGGCGGCGGCTATCCGATGGCCGTCGGGCGTGCGCAGGAAGGACATGCTGTCGAGGTCGAAACCTTTCTCGCGCAGCGCCGCAGCGTAGCGCGCGCGGGTGATCGGCGGGCCGGGATGCAGTTGCGAGCAGACATCCGAGAGGCGGCCACCTTCGAGCAGCGTCTTCGTTTCGCTGCGAGGCAGGAACAGCAGGATCTCGGGCCGCTCGACCGCGAGGATCATCGCGAGCACATGCAGTATCCGGCGGTGGCGCTCGGTCTTCGGCGAGAATTGCGCGAGCGGCGGGGTCGCCTCGCGCAGGGCCAGAAGCCCGCGGGTCATCGGCCAGGGGCTGGAGCCTTTCGTCTCTGCCAGCGTCTCGATCAGGCTGTCGGGGAGAAGGCAATCGCCGAGCCCAAGCGACGGGGCGTCGCGGAGCGCCCATGCGGTCGCGGCGTCCGGGTCGCCGGCCTTACCGAAGAGTTCCATCGCGCGGCTCGGTCCGCCGGGGCGGGGCTGCGTGTTGAGCCAGTCGATCGCGGCGCGGCTCAGCGGGATTTGCTGTGACGGATGCTGCGCGGCGTAGCTGTCGAGATACCAGCGCAGGATGTCCGACACCGCCGCGTCGCTGCCATCGAGGGGGACTTGCTCTGCCACGCCAGCCCGGTGGCGTGCGTAATCGATGTAGGAAAAGAGGGGCGCGGGCAGGTCTTCGCCATGCGCGGACCGCGCCGCGAAGAGCGGTTGCTGCGCGGTCAGATCGCGCGTGTCCGTCTGTGCGGTGGACGCGGCGCGCAGCGTGATGATCGGGCCATGCATATAGCGATGCAGGGCGTCTTTCTCTTTCGGAAGCGGCGTCGCGTCGGGGTCGAAGCACAGCGTGGCGATTGGGCCGCTGCCGGGGATGTGGAGGCTGATCTCGCCGCCCGCGGCCTCTTGCAGGGCCGCCGACAGCGGCAAGGCGAAGCCGTGATTGCCCGTGCCGATGCCAGCCTGTGCAAGGTCGGCGCGAAACATCGCCGCGCGCCCCGAGAGGAGCCGCCCGGCACTGCAGTGGATTTCAATGTCGAGCGGAGTGCCGTCGCCTTTTTTCGCGATCCAGCCGATCACCCTCCCGTTCTCGATCCGCTCCAGCGCGCCGCGATAGCCGCGCAGGCGATGGAGCAGTGAGATGGCTGACGGCGGCGGAACGAAAGTCGACATGCAATTCCTTGAGGAAAAACAACCCTTGGTAGAGTCACCCTAGTCGATTGCGTGACAGTCGCAACCGTCTTGCGCCGCCCGAGATGCCCCGCACGGCGCGACGGGCCGTTATTGCGGCTGCCCCATCAGTTGCTGGGCAAGCGTCGCGGCGGAGCTTTCGCGGGCCGCGGCGATCTCGGTCAGGCTTTGCGTCACATCGGCGTCCAGCTTGGCGGCGGCGTCGGTGCCCGACAGGCCGAGCACGGGTGCGGCCTCCGACAAAGGCGCGTCGAACAGCGCCTGCGCGATCGCGAATTGCGGAGGGCCACCGCGCGCGCCGCTTTGAGAGCTCGTCGCGGCTGGAAGGACGAAGGCCAGCGCCGCCACGACCGAAAGCGCGAGCGCCAGCCCCATCGGCGCGCGTTTGAAGTAGGTGGTCATCGGCCGCCAATTCTTCCAGATATGCAGCACGAACGGCAGGATGAGGACCATCGATAGCCATTCATGCATGCCGTGGAACCATGCGCTGCCCCAATGGAAGAACAAGGCGATTCCTGAAATCAAAGAGATGAGGAAAAGGCCGGTGATGAACGGCGTGGCGTAGCGGTTGAGGATGGCGGGCATCGATGGCTCCTGTCGAATCGCGGCTGTGCTGACCGCGCGGGGTGTCGGATGTTAAGTTGCACGTGCATCGATGGATTTTCCGTTATCAAAGCCGGCTTGCAGTGGGCGCATGGCGCCTGCGCGCGCGCAGAGCGCTGCAACAGCCTTGAAATCCGCGAGGGGAGCAAGTATCTGGCGGCAGTTGCGCCGAAAGCGGCGCGGTATTTTCGGCTCAAGGGCGCCGCATTGGGCGCGTAAGGAACGACGACGATGGCAAACCCTCTCCAGTTTCTCCAGCAGGTGCGCTCGGAAGCGGGCAAAGTGGCTTGGCCGAGCCGCCGCGAAGTTCTGCTGACGACCGGCATGGTGCTGGCGATGGCTGCGCTGACGGCAATCTTCTTCTCGCTCGTGGACTGGGTCATCCGTCTCGGCGTGACGCAGGTGATCGGGAGCTGATAGGCCCCCGGCGCTCTCCGCCAGACCTCATTCGCAGTTGCGGCAAGGAAGTGATCGCGCTCCGGCCTTACGCTCTTGAAATCACAGGGCTCCGGCGGTAAAGGGGCGGGACTTTCCCAGAGGCGGCGTGCATCGATTCGCGTGGTGCGCGCTGTTTTTTATTCTGGGAGACACGGGTAATCCCGTGAAATAACAGGAATTTTCGGCGCTCCGGCGTCGTCGGCAAGGGGCAAAGAATCGGCATGGCGAAGCGTTGGTATTCGGTAAGCGTTCTCTCGAACTTCGAGAAGAAAGTGGCCGAGCAAATCCGTCAGGCCGTGATCGATCAAGGCCTGGAAGACCAGATCGAAGAAGTTCTGGTGCCGACCGAGGAAGTGATCGAGGTGCGTCGCGGCAAGAAAGTGACCTCCGAGCGTCGCTTCATGCCGGGCTACGTGCTGGTGCGGATGGAGATGACCGACAAGGGTTATCACCTGATCAACTCGACGAACCGGGTCACCGGTTTCCTCGGGCCGCAGGGTCGGCCGATGCCGATGGGCGATGCGGAAGTGAACCGCATCCTCAGCCGTGTCGACGAATCGGGTGAGCAGGCCGCGCCGCGCAGCCTCATCACCTTCGAGGTCGGCGAGAACGTGAATGTGACCGACGGGCCCTTCGAGGGCTTCTCGGGCATGGTCGAGGAAGTGGACGAGGCGGCGAGCCGTCTGAAAGTCACCGTCTCGATCTTCGGCCGGCCGACGCCGGTCGAGCTGGAATACACGCAGGTGCAGAAAACCGCCTGAGTGTGAGCCGTGGGAGGCGAGGGGCCCTGCGCGACAGGGATGCCCGGACCGAACCACTAAACTTCGCGACCCCCTAGGGGCGTGACAGTGACAAGGAGAGGGCCACATGGCCAAGAAAGTTGTTGGGCAGCTCAAGCTGCAAATTCCGGCAGGCGGCGCAAACCCGTCCCCGCCGGTCGGTCCGGCGCTGGGTCAGCGCGGGATCAACATCATGGAATTCTGCAAGGCGTTCAACGCCAAGACGCAGGAAATGGACAAGCAGGCGAAGATCCCGACGATCATCACCTACTACGCCGACAAGTCGTTCACCTTCGAGATCAAGCAGCCCACGGCTAGCTTCATGATCAAGCAGGCAGCCGGCCTCAAGCCGGTCGGCAAGCGTAACCGTCCGAAGGGTTCGGAAGCTCCGGGCCGCGTCGTCGCCGCGACCATCACCGCCGCTCAGGTACGTGAGATCGCCGAAGCGAAGATGAAGGACCTGAACGCCAACGACATCGAAGGCGCGATGAACATCATCCTCGGCTCCGCGAAGTCGATCGGTATCGAGGTGAAAGGCTAAGTCATGGCAAAGCTCGGTAAACGCACCAAAGCCGCCCGCGAAGCCTTCGCCGGCAAGTCCAACGTCTCCGTCGAGGAAGCCGTTTCGCTGATCAAGTCGAACGCGAACGCGAAATTCGACGAGACCCTCGAAATCGCAATGAACCTCGGTGTCGACCCCCGTCACGCCGACCAGATGGTTCGTGGCGTCGTCGCTCTGCCGAACGGCACCGGCAAGACCGTCCGCGTGGCTGTCTTCGCTCGTGGCGCGAAAGCGGACGAAGCCAAGGAAGCCGGGGCCGATATCGTCGGCGCCGAGGACCTGATGGAAACCATTCAGGGCGGCACGATCGAATTCGATCGCTGCATCGCGACCCCGGACATGATGCCGATCGTCGGCCGTCTGGGTAAGGTCCTGGGCCCGCGCAACCTGATGCCGAACCCGAAAGTCGGCACCGTGACGATGGACGTGAAAGCGGCTGTCGAAGCGGCGAAAGGTGGCCAGGTTCAGTTCAAGGTCGAGAAGGCCGGCGTCATTCATGGCGGCATCGGCAAGGTCTCCTTCTCCGAGGAGCAGCTGGCCGAAAACATCCGCGCCTTCGTGGATGCCGTGACCAAAGCCAAGCCCGCCGGCGCGAAAGGCACCTACATGAAGAAGGTGTCCCTGAGCTCGACGATGGGCCCGGGCGTCGCCGTCGACATCACGTCGGCGACCGGCAACTAAGAGAATTCCACCGGGGGAAACCTCGGTGGGTGGTAGGGCGGCGGCCTGACGCCTCCGCCCTGACCTGTCCGAGACGGAGGGTGCCTGATCCCGCAAAGGTGACGGCTTAATTTCCTTCCTGAGATGGGGATCGAGACCAATTCCGGGTTTGGGCCTTCGGGCCGATCTCGGGCGATCTGGCCTCGGGCCCTTCGGACCCGACCCCGGGAAACCGGGACAATGAGAGCCGGGGGGAAACCCCCATACTTGGAGTGTAACTGTGGATAGAGCCCAAAAAGAGAAAGTGGTCGAGGAACTCGGCCAGATCTTCGCAAGCTCTGGCGTCGTAGTGGTTGCTCACTACGAAGGCATGACGGTTGCTAACATGCAGGACCTCCGCGCACGCATGCGTGAAGCGGGTGGTTCGGTTCGTGTTGCCAAGAACAAGCTCGCCAAGATCGCCCTTGAAGGTCAGCCCTGCGAAAGCATCGCTGAATACCTGACGGGCATGACCGTGCTTTCCTATTCTGAGGATCCTGTCGCTGCGGCGAAAGTGGTCGTCAAATATGCCAAAGAGAACGAGAAACTCTCGATCCTCGGCGGCGCAATGGGAGTCTCGGCACTCGACATCGCTGGTGTCAAAGCTGTCGCTGACATGCCGTCGCGTGAAGAGCTCATCGCTCAGATCGTGTCGCAGATCGGCGCACCCGCTTCGAACATCGCCGGTGCCGTTGGCGCGCCTGCTTCGAACATCGCGAGCATCCTTTCGACCATCGAGGAAAAGGCTGCGTAAGCAATCGACTTGTCCCGTAGCGGCTTGAAACCGCGACGTTGGAAACCCAAATCTAGGAACTGAAAAATGGCTGATCTGAAAAAACTCGCCGAAGAAATCGTGGGTCTGACCCTCCTGGAAGCCCAGGAACTGAAAACCATCCTGAAAGACGAATACGGCATCGAGCCCGCCGCTGGTGGCGCTGTCATGATGGCCGGTCCGGCTGCTGGTGGCGAAGAAGCTGCTGAAGAGAAAGACGAATTTGACGTCGTTCTCGTCGAAGCTGGCGCTCAGAAGATCAACGTGATCAAAGAAGTCCGCGGCATCACCGGCCTGGGCCTGAAAGAAGCCAAAGAGCTCGTTGAAGCTGGCGGCAAGGTCAAGGAAGGCGCTGCGAAAGCGGAAGCCGAAGAGATCAAGAAAAAGCTCGAAGACGCTGGCGCGAAAATCGAGCTCAAGTAAGCGAGCCGGATGCGACTGCATCCGATCTGAAAAAAGGGCTGGGTCCGGGGTTTTCCCGGGCCCAGCCGAACCTGTCTCGGAGAGGGCTTTGCCCGTTTGAAGCTTTCTCCAAGGCGGTGTTCGCGGTTCGGGAGCCTTTCGGTGGGACGAAAGGCAGGTATGGAACCGCCCCCCCTTCATTCGCCTTGCGGCGTGCAATGGGCCCCGACATTGCATGTGCCGCGAAGAGACGAAAGGTCACGCAGAGCATGGCTCAAGCTTACGTTGGTCAGAAACGCATCCGTCGCTATTACGGCAAAATCCACGAAGTCCTCGAAATGCCGAACCTCATCGAGGTTCAGAAATCCTCCTACGATCTGTTCCTGCGCTCCGGCGAAGTCGATCAGCCCACCGATGGCGAGGGTATCCAGGGCGTTTTCCAGTCGGTCTTCCCGATCAAGGATTTCAACGACAATGCCATCCTGGAGTTCGTGAAATACGAGCTCGAAAAACCGAAATACGATGTCGACGAGTGCCAGGCTCGCGACATGACCTATTCGGCGCCGCTTAAGGTGACCCTGCGCCTCATCGTGTTCGATGTGGACGAGGAAACCGGCGCGCGTTCGGTCAAGGACATCAAGGAACAAGACGTGTTCATGGGGGATATGCCCCTCATGACCAAGAACGGTACGTTCATCGTGAACGGCACCGAGCGGGTCATCGTGAGCCAGATGCACCGCTCGCCGGGCGTGTTCTTCGACCATGACCGCGGCAAGACCCACTCCTCGGGCAAGCTGCTCTTCGCCTGCCGCATCATTCCCTATCGCGGCTCGTGGCTGGACTTCGAATTTGACGCCAAGGACCTCGTCTTCGCGCGTATCGACCGTCGTCGGAAACTGCCGGTGACCACGCTGCTCTATGCGCTGGGTCTCGATCAGGAAGGCATCATGGATGCCTATTACGACACCGTCACTTACACCGCGAAGGGCAAGTCGGGCTGGGTCACCAAGTTCTTCCCTGACCGCGTGCGCGGCACCCGTCCGACCTTCGACCTCGTCGATGCGGCGTCGGGCGAAGTGATCCTGAAAGCGGGCGAGAAAGCGACCCCGCGCATGGTCAAGAAATGGCGTGACGACAACTCGGTCCCCGAGCTGCTCGTGCCGTTCGACCACATCATGGGCCGCTTCTGCGCCAAGGATATCGTCAACGACGAAACCGGCTTCATCTACATCGAAGCGGGCGACGAGCTGACGGCGGAATACGACAAGAACGGCGAGCTCTCGGGCGGTTCGATCAAGACCCTGATCGACAACGGCATCACCGAGATCCCGGTGCTCGACATCGATAACGTCAATGTCGGTCCCTACATCCGCAACACCATGGCGTCGGACAAGAACATGAACCGCGAAACCGCGCTCATGGATATCTACCGCGTCATGCGCCCGGGCGAGCCGCCGACCGTCGAGGCCGCGGACACCCTGTTCAACAGCCTGTTCTTCGACTCCGAGCGCTACGACCTTTCGGCCGTGGGCCGCGTGAAGATGAACATGCGTCTCGACCTCGATGCGCCGGACACCCAGCGCACGCTGCGCAAAGAGGACATCATCGCCTGCATCAAGGGCCTGGTGGAACTGCGCGACGGCAAAGGCGAGATCGACGACATCGACCACCTCGGCAACCGTCGTGTGCGTTCGGTCGGCGAACTGATGGAAAACCAGTATCGCGTCGGCCTGCTGCGCATGGAGCGCGCCATCAAGGAGCGTATGTCCTCGGTCGAGATCGACACGGTCATGCCGCAGGATCTGATCAACGCGAAACCGGCCGCGGCTGCGGTGCGTGAATTCTTCGGCTCCTCGCAGCTGTCGCAGTTCATGGACCAAACCAACCCGCTGTCGGAAGTCACGCACAAGCGTCGTCTCTCGGCGCTCGGCCCGGGCGGTCTGACCCGTGAGCGTGCCGGCTTCGAAGTTCGCGACGTTCACCCGACCCACTACGGTCGGATGTGTCCGATTGAGACGCCGGAAGGTCAGAACATCGGTCTGATCAACTCGCTGGCCACCTTCGCCCGCGTGAACAAGTACGGCTTCATCGAAACCCCGTATCGCAAGGTCAACGACGGCCAGGTCACCGATGAGGTGGTCTACATGTCGGCGACCGAGGAAATGCGTCACACCGTGGCGCAGGCGAACGCGACGCTCGATGAGAACGGCAAGTTCATCAACGATCTCGTCTCGACCCGCCAGTCCGGCGAATACGCGCTCAACCCGCCGGAAACGGTGGACCTGATCGACGTGTCGCCGAAGCAGCTGGTCTCGGTCGGTGCGGCGCTCATTCCGTTCCTCGAAAACGACGACGCGAACCGCGCTCTGATGGGTGCGAACATGCAACGTCAGGCCGTGCCGCTGCTGCGCTCGGAATCGCCCTATGTCGGTACCGGCATGGAAGCGACCGTCGCACGCGACTCCGGCGCTGCGATCATGGCGAACCGCGGCGGCATCATCGACCAGGTCGATGCGCAGCGTATCGTTATCCGCGTGACCGACGATCTCGAAGCGGGCGACGTGGGCGTGGACATCTATCGTCTGCGCAAGTTCAAGCGCTCGAACCAGTCCTCGACCATCAACCAGCGTCCGATCGTGAAAGTGGGCGACCGGGTGGTGAAGGGGCAGATCGTCGCTGACGGTCCGTCGACCGACATGGGCGAACTGGCTATCGGCCGTAACGTGGTCGTCGCCTTCATGCCGTGGAACGGCTACAACTACGAAGACTCGATCCTGATCTCCGAGCGGATCCACCGCGACGACGTGTTCACCTCGATCCATATCGACGAATACGAAGTGGCGGCCCGCGACACCAAGCTCGGCCCGGAAGAGATCACCCGTGACATCCCGAATGTCGGCGAGGAAGCCCTGCGCAACCTCGACGAAGCCGGGATCGTCTATATCGGCGCCGAAGTGGGGCCGGGTGACATCCTCGTCGGTAAGATCACGCCGAAGGGCGAAAGCCCGATGACGCCGGAAGAGAAACTCCTCCGCGCCATCTTCGGCGAGAAGGCATCGGACGTGCGCGACACCTCGCTGCGTCTGCCGCCGGGGGCTTACGGTACGATCGTGGAAGTCCGCGTCTTCAACCGTCACGGCGTCGACAAGGACGAGCGTGCGCTGCAGATCGAGCGTGAGGAAGTCGAGCGTCTGGCCCGTGACCGGGACGACGAGCTCGCCATTCTCGAGCGCAACATCTACGCGCGTCTCAAGACCCTGATCACCGGCAAGACCGCCGTGAAGGGGCCGAAAGGCGTCAAGGCTGGCTCGACCATCGACGAAGAACTGCTGGGCACCCTGTCGAAGGGCCAGTGGTGGCAGCTCGCGCTCGAAGACGAGGGCGACGCCAAGGAAGTCGAAGCCCTCAACGACCAGTTCGAGGCGCAGAAGCGCGCGCTCGACCTGCGGTTCGAGGACAAGGTCGAGAAGGTCCGTCAGGGCGACGATCTGCCTCCGGGCGTGATGAAAATGGTCAAAGTCTTCGTGGCTGTGAAGCGCAAGCTTCAGGCTGGCGACAAGATGGCTGGCCGTCACGGCAACAAGGGCGTTGTGTCGAAAGTCGTTCCGATGGAAGACATGCCGTTCCTCGCCGATGGCACCCCTGTCGATCTCGTGCTGAACCCGCTGGGCGTGCCGTCGCGCATGAACGTCGGTCAGATCCTCGAGACGCACATGGGCTGGGCTTCGCGCGGTCTGGGCAACCAGATCGACGAGGCGCTGAAAGCCTATCGTCGTAACGGCGACCTGACCCCGGTTCGTGAGGCGATGAAGATCGGCTATGGCGACGAGACCTACGGCGAGATCATCGAAGGTATGGATGACGAGGCGTTCATCGAGAGCGCCGAAGCCGTCCGCACCGGCGTTCCGATCGCGACCCCGGTCTTCGACGGTGCCAAAGAGGCCGACATCAACGACGCGCTCAAGCGTGCGGGCTTCAACGAATCCGGTCAGTCGATCGTGTTCGATGGCCGCACCGGCGAGCAGTTCGCGCGGCAGGTCACGGTGGGTGTCAAGTACTTCTTGAAGCTTCACCACCTCGTCGATGACAAGATGCACGCCCGTTCGACCGGTCCGTACTCGCTCGTCACGCAGCAGCCGCTGGGTGGTAAGGCGCAGTTCGGTGGTCAGCGTCTCGGGGAGATGGAGGTCTGGGCTCTGGAAGCTTACGGCGCCGCCTACACCCTGCAGGAGATGCTGACGGTGAAGTCGGATGACGTGGCAGGCCGGACGAAGGTCTACGAGTCGATCGTCAAGGGCGAGGACAACTTCGAAGCCGGCGTGCCGGAATCGTTCAACGTTCTCGTCAAAGAGGTCCGGGGCCTCGGCCTCAACATGGAACTCCTGGACGCGGAGGATGACGAGTGAGGGCTTCGGCCCTCCTCTAAGCCCTTCCGCCCTCATTCAAGGATTTACAGATGAACCAGGAACTGACCCAAAACCCGTTCAACCCGCTCGCGCAGCCGAAGGCGTTCGACGAGATCAAGATCTCGCTCGCCTCGCCGGAGCGGATCCTGAGCTGGTCCTTCGGTGAAATCAAAAAGCCGGAAACCATCAACTACCGTACGTTCAAGCCCGAGCGTGACGGCCTGTTCTGCGCACGCATCTTTGGCCCGATCAAAGACTACGAATGCCTGTGCGGCAAATATAAGCGCATGAAGTATCGCGGCGTCGTCTGCGAGAAGTGTGGCGTGGAAGTCACCCTCCAGAAAGTGCGCCGCGAGCGTATGGGCCACATCGAACTGGCCTCGCCCGTCGCTCACATCTGGTTCCTCAAGTCGCTGCCCTCGCGCATCGGCCTGATGCTGGACATGACGCTGCGCGACCTCGAGCGCATCCTCTACTTCGAAAACTTCGTGGTGATCGAGCCGGGTCTGACCGACCTGCAATACGGTCAGCTGATGTCCGAAGAAGAGTATCTCGACGCGCAGGACACCTACGGCGCGGATGCCTTCACCGCCAATATCGGCGCCGAGGCTATCCGTGAAATGCTTGCTGGCATCGATCTCGAAGCCACGGCCGAGCAGCTCCGCGAAGAGCTGAAGGAAGCCACGGGCGAGCTGAAGCCGAAGAAGATCATCAAGCGTCTGAAGATCGTCGAGTCGTTCCTCGAGTCAGGCAACCGTCCCGAGTGGATGGTGCTGACCGTGCTTCCGGTGATTCCGCCGGAACTGCGTCCGCTCGTCCCGCTCGATGGTGGCCGTTTCGCGACTTCGGATCTCAACGACCTTTATCGTCGTGTGATCAACCGGAACAACCGTCTGAAGCGTCTGATCGAACTGCGTGCGCCCGACATCATCGTGCGCAACGAAAAGCGGATGCTGCAGGAATCGGTCGATGCGCTGTTCGACAACGGCCGTCGCGGCCGCGTCATCACGGGCACCAACAAGCGCCCGCTGAAGTCGCTCTCGGACATGCTTAAAGGTAAGCAGGGTCGCTTCCGTCAGAACCTTCTGGGTAAGCGCGTCGACTTCTCGGGTCGTTCGGTCATCGTGACCGGCCCGGAACTGAAGCTGCACCAGTGCGGTCTGCCGAAGAAGATGGCGCTCGAACTGTTCAAGCCCTTCATCTACTCGCGCCTCGAGGCCAAAGGCCTGTCGAGCACCGTGAAGCAGGCGAAGAAGCTGGTCGAGAAAGAGCGTCCCGAGGTGTGGGATATCCTCGACGAGGTCATCCGCGAGCACCCGGTTCTGCTGAACCGTGCGCCGACGCTGCACCGTCTGGGTATCCAGGCGTTCGAACCGATGCTGATCGAAGGCAAGGCGATCCAGCTGCACCCGCTCGTCTGCTCGGCGTTCAACGCTGACTTCGACGGTGACCAGATGGCCGTCCACGTTCCGCTCTCGCTGGAAGCCCAGCTGGAAGCGCGCGTGCTGATGATGTCGACGAACAACGTCCTGTCGCCCGCCAACGGCGCGCCGATCATTGTTCCTTCGCAGGATATGATTCTGGGTCTCTACTACGTGACCATGGAACGCGAAGGCATGAAGGGCGAAGGCATGTCCTTCTCCTCGGTCGAGGAAGTGGAGCACGCGCTCAACTCGGGCGAAGTGCATCTGCACGCCAAGATCACCGCGCGGATCAAGCAGATCGACGAGACCGGCAACGAGGTCTACGAGCGTTTCGAGACCACGCCCGGCCGTGTGCGCCTCGGCGCGCTGCTGCCGCTGAACGCGAAAGCGCCGTTCGAACTGGTGAACCGTCTTCTGCGTAAGAAAGACGTGCAGAACACGATCGACACCGTCTACCGTTATTGCGGTCAGAAAGAGTCGGTAATCTTCTGTGACCAGATCATGGGCATGGGCTTCAAGGAAGCGTTCAAGGCTGGCATCTCGTTCGGCAAGGACGACATGGTGATCCCGGATAACAAGTGGGACATCGTCGAAACCGTCCGCGACCAGGTCAAGGACTTCGAACAGCAATACATGGACGGTCTGATCACCCAGGGTGAGAAGTACAACAAGGTCGTCGATGCATGGTCGAAGTGTAACGACAAGGTCACCGACGCGATGATGAACACCATCTCCGCGCCGAAATACGACGAGAACGGTGCCGAGCAGGAACCGAACTCGGTCTACATGATGGCCCACTCGGGTGCTCGTGGCTCGGTGACGCAGATGAAGCAGCTGGGCGGCATGCGTGGCCTCATGGCCAAGCCGAACGGCGAGATCATCGAGACGCCGATCATCTCGAACTTCAAGGAAGGTCTGACCGTTCTTGAATACTTCAACTCGACGCACGGCGCCCGTAAGGGTCTGTCGGATACCGCACTGAAGACGGCGAACTCGGGTTACCTGACCCGTCGTCTGGTGGACGTCGCTCAGGACTGCATCGTGCGCACGCATGATTGCGGCACCGACCGCGCGATCACCGCTTCGGCTGCTGTGAATGACGGCGAAATCGTCGCTCCGATCTCGGAGCGCGTGCTGGGCCGTGTCGCAGCGGACGACGTGACGGTTCCGGGCGAGGACGAGGTGATCGTCCGCGCCGGCGAGCTGATCGACGAGCGCAAGGCCGACGCGATCGAGCAGGCGGGCGTGCAATCCGTCCGTATCCGCTCGGCGCTGACCTGTGAGGCCGAAGAGGGCGTTTGCGCGCTCTGCTACGGTCGCGACCTCGCACGCGGTACGCTGGTGAACCAAGGCGAAGCGGTGGGCATTATCGCCGCGCAGTCGATCGGTGAACCCGGTACGCAGCTGACGATGCGGACCTTCCACTTGGGCGGTGTTGCTCAGGGTGGCTCGCAGTCGTTCCTCGAGGCCAGCCAAGAGGGCAAGATCGAGTTCCGCAACGCCAACATCATCCTCAACGAGATGGGCGAGCAGATCGTCATGGGCCGGAACATGCAGCTCGTGATCGTGAACGATCAGGGTGAAGAGCTTGCCTCGCACAAGATCGGCTACGGTACCAAGGTCTTCGTGAAGGACGGCGAGTCCGTCGGTCGCGGCGACAAGCTGATCGAATGGGATCCCTATACCCTGCCGATCATCGCCGAGAAGCCCGGTAAGGTTCGCTTCGTCGACCTGATCTCGGGTATCTCCGTGCGCGAGGATACCGATGATGCGACCGGCATGACCCAGAAGATCGTGTCCGACTGGCGCGCTGCGCCCAAGGGCAACGAACTGAAGCCGGAAGTTCTGATCCTCGGCGAGGATGGCGAGCCGGTCCGCAACGAAGCGGGCAACCCGGTGACCTATACCATGTCGGTGGATGCGATCCTCTCGGTGGAAGACGGTCAGGACGTGAAGGCGGGTGACGTCGTTGCGCGTATTCCGCGCGAAGGCGCGAAGACGAAGGACATCACCGGCGGTCTGCCGCGTGTGGCCGAACTCTTCGAAGCTCGTCGTCCGAAGGATCACGCGATCATCGCCGAAATCGATGGCTATGTGCGCTTCGGCAAGGACTACAAGAACAAGCGTCGGATCGCGATCGATCCGCGTGATGATGGTCTGGAGCCGGCAGAGTACATGGTGCCGAAAGGCAAGCACATCCCGGTGCAGGAAGGCGACTTCGTGCAGAAGGGTGACTACATCATGGACGGCAACCCGGCGCCGCATGACATCCTGCGCATCATGGGGATTGAGGCTCTGGCCGACTACCTCATCAACGAGGTGCAGGACGTCTATCGACTGCAGGGCGTGAAGATCAACGACAAGCACATCGAGGTGATCGTTCGCCAGATGCTGCAGAAGATCGAGATCCTCGATTCCGGCGATACGACGCTCCTGAAAGGCGAGAATGTCGACAAGGCAGAGTTCGACGAGGAGAACGACAAGGTCGCAGCCCGTGGTGGGCGTCCGGCGCATGGCGAACCCGTGCTGCTCGGCATCACCAAGGCCTCGCTGCAGACCCGGTCCTTCATCTCGGCGGCCTCCTTCCAGGAGACGACCCGCGTTCTCACCGAAGCTTCGGTGCAGGGCAAGCGCGACAAACTCGTGGGCCTCAAGGAGAACGTCATCGTCGGCCGTCTGATCCCGGCGGGTACCGGTGGCGCGACCACCAAGGTCCGCAAGATCGCGACCGAGCGTGACTCCAAGGTCATCCAGCAGCGTCAGGCCGAGGCGGAAGCCGCGGCAGCGCTGGCGGCTCCGGCCGAGGCAGAGGCTGATTTCGGTCCGGTCGAGACGCCGGAAAGCCGCGATTGATCCACCTCCGGTTGGAGACGATCTGAAACATCCCCCCGCGCGAGAGATCGCGCGGGGGTTTTTCTTTGCGCGAACCCGATCTCTGGGGCAGGGTAACGTCGAAAAGGCGAGAGCCTGTTTGCCGGAGGAGGGACCCCGATGATCCGCTTTGTCACCCCGTTCGCGCTGAGCGCGCTGATCGCCATGCCAGCCTTTGCGGGCGCCTATCAGGATGCGGAGGCGCAGTTGCGCAAGGCCTATGGCGACTACCGTGCGGCGCTGTTCCTGTCGAACCAGGGCAAGCAGCCGGAAACCAAGGCCGCGCTCGACCGCTTCGTCGGCGAGTGGCAGACGCTGTCCGACGCCTGGACCGCCGAGCCGCCGCCGCAATATGCCGATGACGCGGTTCTCGGGGCGACCTTCGACAAGGTCAGCGAGCTTGCGGCGAAGGCCGAGGAAGAGGTGGCCGCCGGGAACCTGCCCGAGGCGCATGAGACCCTCGAAGGGGTGCGCGACAGCATCGGCGATCTGCATATCCGCAATGGCATCGTGGGCTTCTCGGATCGGATGAACGCTTATCACGCGGAGATGGAAGAAGTGCTCGCGCGCGATTACGCCGGGATGGGCGGCGAGGGCGCACGCCAGTTGATCGCGGATGCCTCGCTGCTGAGCTACCTCGCGGCGCAGATCGTCAAGCATCCTGCGCCGGAGGCCGACACCGACATGGCCTATCAAAAGCTCGTGGACGGCTTCGCGGTCTCTGTCGCCTTCTTCTACGACGCGGCGATGGCGGGCGACATGGAACGTGCAATGGAGATGCGAAACGCCCTCAAGCCGAGCTATTCGAAGCTTTTCGCGAAATTCGGCTGATCCGCCACAGGGACGCGGCTGCCCCGGGATGATCCGTTTACAAGACCGGGTGGCGGGTCTAATAGAGCCGCACCTTCGGCGCCATCCCGGCCCAGCGACAAGAGAGTTCCGGCACCCATGCCCGAGATTTCAATCGTGATCCCCGCGAAGAATGAAGCGCCGAACATCGCGGGGCTTCTCGACGAGATCGACGCCGCCTGCGCGCCGGTCTGCGATTACGAGGTGATCGTGGTCGATGACGGCTCGGATGACGGGATGGACCAGATCCTGCGCGAGCGGATGAAGACACATCCGAACCTGCGTCTGCTGCAGCACAGGAATGCGGCCGGGCAGCGGGCTTCGGGCGGTCAAAGCGCGGGCGTCCATTCGGGCGTTCGGGCTGCGAAGGGCAGCATCATCTGCACGCTGGACGGCGACGGTCAGAACCCGCCCTCCGAGCTTCCCGCCCTGATGGCGCCGCTGCGCGCGGCGAATTCCGAGAAGATCGGGCTGGTCGCAGGTCAGCGTGTCGGGCGGCAGGACACGATGTCCAAGAAGCTGGCCTCGAAGGCGGCAAACAAGATCCGCGGCGCGATCCTGAAAGACGGCACCCGCGACACCGGCTGCGGCCTCAAGGCTTTCCGGCGCGAGGCGTTCCTCGCGCTGCCCTATTTCGACCATATGCACCGCTACCTCCCCGCGCTGTTCTCGCGCGACGGGTGGCAGGTGGCCCATGTCGACGTCGCTCACCGCTCGCGCGGGGGCGGCAGCTCGAATTACAACAATCTGCAGCGCGGTCTCGTCGGCATCGTCGACCTGATGGGCGTCGCGTGGCTTCTCCGTCGGCGCAAGAAAGCGCAGCCCGGCGAAGTGATGCGCGAGGAGTAACGCCTATGGACTGGCTGATGGATGTGCTTCACGCGGACAGCGTTCTCGAGCTGTGGTGGGTCCTCTTCGGCCTGCTCGCGCAGCTCATGTTCACGGGGCGGTTTCTCGTCCAGTGGATCGCGTCCGAGCGCAAAGGCGAATCCGTGGTGCCGGTCGCATTCTGGTATTTCTCGCTCGCCGGCGGCGTGATGCTGCTGACCTATGCGCTCTATCGCAAAGATCCGGTCTTCGTTCTCGGCCAGTCGCTCGGCGTGTTCATCTACGGGCGCAATCTGTGGCTGATCCATGCCAAGCGTAAACGCGAAGCTTGAACGCAGGGGCGATCGGGACGGTTGGCTCGTCCCGGCCCTGATCGTCGTCGCCGCGGTCACCGCGCTGCGGCTGGTACTTCTGGCGTTCAACAAGACCGATCTCTTCGTCGATGAGGCGCAATACTGGCTCTGGGGCCAGCATCTCGATTTCGGCTATTACTCCAAACCGCCGCTGATCGGCTGGCTGCTGCGGGCGGTGACCGATCTGGCGGGCTCGGACGCGCCGTCTTGGGTGCGGATGCCGGGGGCTGTGCTGCACGGCATCACGGCGCTGGTGCTTGGCGCCTTGGGCGCCCGGATCGCGGGGCGTTCGGTCGCGATCTGGTCGGCGGCGATCTATGTCACGCTGCCCTTCGTTGCGGTCGGCTCGGTGCTGATCTCGACCGACACCGTTATGGCGCCGTTCTACGCGCTGAGCCTTCTGTTCCTGCATCGCACCGGCGAGAGCCGTCGCTGGTCGGACGCGCTCGCTGCGGGCGTGGTGGCGGGGCTGGCCTTCATGGCGAAATACGCCGCGATCTACCTGATCCCCGGTCTGGCGCTGGCAGCCCTTGTCGCGCCCGCTTGGCGGATCGGCTGGCGCAACACTGTGATCGCGGCGCTGGCCTTCGGGCTGGTGATCGCGCCGAACGTGGTCTGGAACCTGAATAACGGGCTGACCACAGTCTCGCATACGATGGACAATGTCGGCTGGGTCCGCGAAGGGGCTGCGCTGAATTTCGGTTCGATGGTGGAGTTCGTCGCCTCGCAATTCGCGGTCTTCGGGCCGGTGACCATGGTGGCGCTGCTGATCGGCTATGCGGGCTGGGGAGACCCGGACAAGCGCGGGCTGGCGATGCTCTCGGTGCCGCCGCTGGTCGCGGTGACGATCGAGGCGCTGCTCGACCGCGCCTATGCCAACTGGGCGGTCGCTGCTTATTTCGCGGGGACCGTTCTGGCGGTGATGGTGCTGCGCGGCATCTGGCGCTGGATCGCGCTCCTGATCAACGGGCTGATCGCGCTGTCGATCCCGCTGCTGACCGTCCTCGCGCCCTATCCGCAGAAGGATGGCGCGCCGCTTCTGAAGCGGTGGCTGGGGCAGGCCGATCTGAGCCGCCAGATCCTGACGCTTGCGAAAGAAGCCGACGTCCCGGTCTACACGGGCAATCGCGCGATCCTCGCCGATCTGTTCTATACCGGGCAGGATGCAGGCGTGACCGTCTACGCGCCGCAGCCTGTCGTGCGCGCCGACAGCTATTACGAGCAGATGTGGCCCTTGCCACAGGACTATAATGGTCGTTTGCTGGTGATCGCCAATAGCGCGCCCGATTGCGGCAGCGGTCCGGTTACCCCCGAGGCGCAGCTCGACGCGACGGGGACCTGGGCAGGCAAAGGCTATGCGGCTTATCTGGTGGAGGCGCGCTGTGTCCGTTCCGAAAATTGACATGATCTTCGCGGGCCGCCTGTTGCTGGCGGCGTGGATCGGGGGCTTCCTGCTGTTCCGCTTCGTGCCGGAGCTCGATCTCGGCGTCGCCGGGCTGTTCTACCGGGCAGGGGAGGGGTTCTCGGTGATCACCAATCCGCTCTGGGAATGGCTGCGCCAGCGGATCTGGGATGTCTCGATCGTTCTGTTCCTCGTCTCGCTCGTGGCTTGGCCCTGGGCGGGGCTGCATCATCGCACGGTGCTGCGCCTGCCTGCGCGGATCTGGGCGTTCATCTGCCTGCTCTATCTGCTCGGTCCGATCGTGGTCGTGAACGGTGTCCTGAAGGCCAATTCGGGACGCGCGCGCCCGGCCGATGTCGATCTCTTCGGCGGCGCGCATCATTTCAGTCTTGCGGGCACCTTCACCGATCAATGCTCGAGGAACTGCTCGTTCGTGTCGGGCGAGGTGGCGGCGGCGGTGGCGCTGGGGCTGCTGATCTGGCTCGGCGCAGAGCTGTCGCGGCTGCGCCTGCCGCGCTGGGGATTGCTCTATCTGCGGGCCATCGGCGTCTTCGTCGCGGTCTTCATCATCGTGCAGCGAGTCGGTACCGGGCGGCACTTCCTGTCGGATACCTATTTCGCCGGATTGGTGAGCCTTACGTCGGCCTGGCTGCTCTGGGGGATCCTGTTTGCGGGGTGGGGCGCGCAGCTCCTCGCGCGGACCCGCCGCGAGAGTTGACAACCCACACGACTCCCCCTATACGCCGCGCTACCTGACGGGCGAAGTCTGCCCGAAGGGTCGCCGATTTCTAGTGGTCATGATCCGGGCCTTCGCCCCGATCCTCTGGAATTCAACGCATTCGCCGCGGTCCTCGGGCCGGGGAGGAATGCGATTTGGCGTTTTCGCGAATCCGCGCGGAAACGCGTCGAGAAGTGGCGCCTCCGGAAACGGGGCGAGTATTGACAGCAGAACGGGGAACCGAATGCCGACGATCCAACAGCTGATCCGCAAACCGCGGCAGCCCAAGGTGAAGCGCTCTAAGTCGCAACACCTCCAAGAGTGCCCGCAAAAGCGTGGCGTTTGCACGCGCGTCTACACGACGACGCCGAAGAAACCGAACTCCGCTATGCGTAAGGTCGCCAAGGTGCGCCTGACGAATGGCTTCGAGGTCATTTCCTACATCCCGGGCGAAAAGCACAACCTGCAGGAGCACTCCGTTGTGCTCATCCGTGGCGGCCGTGTGAAAGACCTTCCGGGCGTTCGTTACCACATCCTGCGCGGTGTGCTCGATACGCAAGGTGTTAAAGACCGTCGTCAACGCCGTTCGAAATACGGCGCGAAGCGTCCGAAGTAAGGAGATCTCGAGATGTCTCGTCGTCACGCCGCTGAGAAGCGCGAAGTCCTGCCCGACGCCAAATATGGCGATCGCGTGCTGACCAAATTCATGAACAACCTGATGATCGACGGCAAGAAGTCCGCCGCCGAGAAAATCGTCTACAACGCGCTCAACCGCGTTGAGGGCAAGCTCAAGCGTGAGCCCATCGAGGTGTTCCACGAAGCCCTCGACAACGTGAAGCCTTCGGTCGAAGTGCGTTCGCGTCGTGTGGGTGGTGCCACCTACCAGGTTCCGGTCGAAGTGCGCCCGACCCGCCGCGAAGCGCTGGCTATCCGCTGGCTCATCGCTGCCGCCAAGTCCCGCAACGAGAACACCATGGAAGAGCGCCTCGCTGGCGAGCTTCTGGATGCGGTGAACTCGCGTGGTTCCGCGGTCAAGAAGCGCGAAGACACCCACAAGATGGCCGACGCGAACAAAGCGTTCAGCCACTATCGCTGGTAATTACGGAAGGACGCCACAATGGCTCGCGAATATCCCCTAAAGCGTTATCGCAACTTCGGGATCATGGCGCATATCGACGCTGGTAAAACCACGACGACCGAGCGCATCCTGTTCTACACCGGCAAGTCGCACAAGATTGGCGAAGTGCACGACGGTGCTGCTACCATGGACTGGATGGAGCAAGAGGCCGAGCGCGGCATCACCATCACCTCGGCAGCAACGACGACTTTCTGGCAGTGGCAGGAAGATCCGACCGCCGAAGGTACGGATGATACCAAGTTCCGTATGAACATCATCGACACCCCCGGCCACGTCGACTTCACCATCGAGGTGGAGCGTTCGCTGGCCGTGCTCGACGGCGCTGTTGCGCTGCTCGACGGGAACGCCGGTGTTGAGCCGCAGACCGAGACCGTGTGGCGTCAGGCTGACCGCTACAAGGTTCCGCGCCTCGTCTTCGTCAACAAGATGGACAAGATCGGCGCGGACTTCTTCAACTGCGTGAAGATGATCAAAGACCGCACCGGTGCGACCCCGGTTCCGGTGAACTTCCCGATCGGTGCCGAAGATCAACTCGAAGGCATCGTCGACCTGGTCACCATGGAAGAGTGGGTCTGGAAAGGCGAAGATCTGGGCGCTGCCTGGGTTCGTCAGCCGATCCGTGACGATCTGAAGGCGACTGCGGACGAATGGCGTTCGCACCTCATCGAGAACGCCGTCGAGCAAGACGACGACGCGATGATGGCCTATCTCGAAGGCGAAGAGCCCGATATCGCAACGCTGCGCAGCCTGATCCGTAAGGGCACGCTGTCGCTGTCCTTCGTTCCGGTTCTGGGTGGTTCGGCCTTCAAGAACAAGGGTGTCCAGCCGCTGCTCAACGCCGTGGTCGACTTCCTGCCCTCGCCGCTCGACGTGCCCGCCTACATGGGCTTCTCGCCGGACGACGAGACGGAAACCCGGAACATCGCGCGTCACGCCGATGACGAAGAGCCGCTCTCGGGGCTCGCCTTCAAGATTATGAACGACCCCTTCGTGGGCTCGCTCACCTTCACGCGCCTCTACTCGGGGACGATGAAGAAGGGCGACTCGATCCTGAACGCGACCAAAGGTCGTAAAGAGCGCATCGGTCGTATGATGATGATGCACTCGAACAACCGGACCGAGATCGAAGAAGCGTATGCAGGCGACATCATCGCGCTGGCCGGTCTGAAAGAGACCACCACCGGTGACACGCTGTGCGACCCGAACAACCAGGTCGTTCTCGAAACGATGACCTTCCCCGATCCGGTGATCGAGATCGCCGTGGAGCCGAAGTCGAAAGCCGACCAGGAGAAGATGGGCCTCGCCCTTCAGCGCCTGGCAGCCGAAGACCCGTCCTTCCGCGTCGAGACCGATATCGAGTCGGGTCAGACCATCATGAAGGGCATGGGCGAACTTCACCTCGACATCCTGGTCGACCGCATGAAGCGCGAGTTCAAGGTTGAGGCGAATATCGGTGCTCCGCAGGTGGCCTATCGCGAGACGATCAGCCACGCGACCGAGATCGACTACACGCACAAGAAGCAGACCGGCGGTACCGGTCAGTTCGCGCGCGTCAAGCTCGAGATCACGCCGACCGAGCCGGGCGAAGGCTATTCGTTCGAGAGCCGCATCGTTGGTGGTGCTGTTCCGAAGGAATACATCCCGGGCGTCGAAAAGGGCATCAAGTCGGTCATGGACTCCGGTCCGCTGGCAGGCTTCCCGGTGATCGACTTCAAGGTTGCGCTGGTTGACGGTGCTTTCCACGACGTCGACTCCTCGGTGCTCGCCTTCGAAATCGCTTCGCGTGCCGCGATGCGTGAAGGTCTTCGCAAGGCTGGCGCGAAGCTGCTCGAGCCGATGATGAAAGTCGAAGTGGTGACCCCGGAAGAATACACCGGTGGCATCATTGGCGACCTGACCTCGCGTCGGGGCCAGGTGCAAGGTCAGGACACCCGCGGCAACGCGGTCGTCGTGAACGCCTTCGTGCCGCTCGCCAACATGTTCGGCTACATCAACAACCTGCGTTCGATGTCCTCGGGCCGTGCGGTCTTCACGATGCTCTTCAGCCATTACGAAGCCGTGCCGCAGAACATCTCGGACGAGATCCAGAAGAAATACGCGTAAGGGACGTGCGCCGGGGCAACCCGGCGCCTTTCCAATCCAACGCACTGACAGGAGGCCATCATGGCAAAGGAAAAGTTTGAACGTAACAAACCGCACGTCAACATCGGCACGATTGGCCACGTTGACCACGGCAAGACGACGCTGACGGCTGCGATCACGAAGTATTTCGGTGATTTCCGCGCGTATGACCAGATCGACGGCGCGCCGGA
>NZ_WBJS01000150.1 GCF_009296265.1 Thioclava sp. JE_KL1 | reverse complement strand
CTGTATTACCAGCCTAAGGCGGATTTGGAAACGGCGCAAGTGTGTGGTGCGGAAGCCTTGATTCGTTGGGAGCATCCTGTGCGTGGTTTGTTGTACCCGGACGAGTTTTTGCCCGTTATCCATGACCATCCTTTAAGTGTTGATTTGGATGAATGGGTGATGAAAACAGCCATTGAACAGTGGGATTCATGGCATCGGCAAGGCCTGAATATTCCGGTCAGTATCAATATTAGCGCCCGGTCATTGTTGCAAAAAGATTTTAAAGAGCGCATTCAGCATTGTTTTAGTCGCTATCCTGAGGTCAATAGCAGTGCCTTGTCATTTGAGGTGTTGGAAACCACCGCGTTGGAAG
>NZ_WBJS01000149.1 GCF_009296265.1 Thioclava sp. JE_KL1 | reverse complement strand
AAGGATCACCGGTTGATGTCACCAACTTAGCGGTTAACCAAATGTTGGCAAGAACCATCATGACGTCTTTCACGACGTTGGTGGTATTGATTGCGCTGTTCATTTTTGGTGGGGAAATCATTCACAACTTTGCGATGGCATTGATTGTGGGTATCGTAGTTGGTACCTATTCTTCAACTTACATCGCAAGTGCCATTGCATTGGCGTTGGGCGTTTCGAAAGAAGACTTGATGAAACCCGTCAAAGAAGGTGCAAGCCGAGATGAACAAGAAGAAGAGCTAACCAGACTCTTCTTGGAAGAGGAAGCACAAAGAGAAGCTAAGCTGGCTTCACAAAAGAAAAAATAGCCGTA
>NZ_WBJS01000148.1 GCF_009296265.1 Thioclava sp. JE_KL1 | reverse complement strand
AATTTACGCCTTACTGCATACAATAGAGTCCAACTACAGTTGAATGACCTATGAGCAAAACGGAACCCTCTATCAAAGAAATGACTCAAGAACTGCTCTCGCAGATTGAAATCAAATCCTTTTCCTCTATTGATCAGATTCCTGCCGATCAGTGGAATGCTCTAGTACCAAATCATTACCCTTTTATCCTGCACGAATACCTCAACGCACTGGAAACCCATGAATGTGTTGGCGAGAAATATGGCTGGATTCCCTGCCACCTCGGTATTTTTCATCAGGACACACTCGTCGCAGCCATGCCTTTGTACGAAAAATATAACAACTATGGCGAATTCGTTTTCGACCAAGCGTG
>NZ_WBJS01000147.1 GCF_009296265.1 Thioclava sp. JE_KL1 | reverse complement strand
TAACAATGATGTCCTTCAAAACTTTATTGATCGCATGCCCAGTGTGAATATCGCCATTTGCGTATGGAGGGCCATCATGCAGGATAAACTTCGGACGCCCTTTCATAGCATCACGCACGGTTTGATAGAGTGCTTGAGTTTCCCATTGTTCCACTTGATTCGGCTCACGATTCGGTAGGTTACCGCGCATCGGAAAATCCGTTTCAGGAAGGTTTAAAGTCGGTTTATAGTCTTTGGCCATAATCTGCTTCTAAGTTTCGTTAAGTCGTTAAATCAAATTTTGAAAATTCGGTTTCGTTTCGGTTAATTTCTAAGCGTTTAATTTAGGTTTAAAATCTGTTTGGCTTGTTGCA
>NZ_WBJS01000146.1 GCF_009296265.1 Thioclava sp. JE_KL1 | reverse complement strand
AAGAAATCCTGATAAAAACGGTCGATTTCCTTGCGGTTTTTTGCCCAGAGTGCAATGTGGTGAATGCCGGTTTGGTGCTCGTCGGATTTGAGTTTTTCTCCACTAGTGGCTGGTTGGATGCCGATATAACTGTGAAAGAAAGGGAAACGTGCCATGTAATAGGTAGAACGATAGCCGATATCTAGCGTCCAGAAGCTGGTGTATCCGAGCCAACCGAAGAGCTTGTCGAAAAACGCTATGGATTTATCATATTCAAGTACTGAAAACTCAACATGGTGAATGCCTTTCCATCTCATTGGGTGCTCCTTGTTTTATTGGCGAGAACTATTTCACGGCAATGTGGATGTGAACTTC
>NZ_WBJS01000145.1 GCF_009296265.1 Thioclava sp. JE_KL1 | reverse complement strand
GGTACCGCCAGGGATCCACATCACTTTGCAGTACTATTCGGCTATGGTGCAACAGCGGTTTATCCTTACCTTGCATACGAAAGTATTGCCGACATGGTTCGCACGAAAGAACTTGATAGTAAAGTAGCTATGAGCGACTACATCAAGAACTACCGCAAAGGTATCAACAAAGGCTTAATGAAAATCCTTTCAAAAATGGGGATTTCTACCATCACTTCATACCGTGGTTCACAACTATTTGAAGCCGTTGGTTTAACTCGTGAAATCGTTGATCTGTGCTTTACCGGAACACCTTCTCGTATTGAAGGAACAAATTTCGAACACATCGAAGCTGACAACAAACAGCTGGCTTGGGA
>NZ_WBJS01000143.1 GCF_009296265.1 Thioclava sp. JE_KL1 | reverse complement strand
CGCTGGTGTAGGTTCCGCAGCTTTTTCAGGGGCTTTCTCAGAAGTTTTATCTGCCGGAGCAGGTTTTGATTCTGCCACAGGGGCAGAAGCAGCTGCTTCGCCACTGACTTCGATATCCAGCACATAAGTGCCTTCAGAAACCTTATCGCCGACAGAAACGGAAACTTTGGTAACTTTACCGGAAAACGGAGATGGAATCTCCATGGTGGCTTTATCGGATTCAAGCGTTAATAAAGAATCATCAACCGCAACGACATCGCCTTCCGAAACTAAAACTTCAATGACATCGACCGAATCGAAATCGCCGATATCAGGAATTTTGATTTGTTCAACTGACATACTTTGTGTCCTTTTTATT
>NZ_WBJS01000142.1 GCF_009296265.1 Thioclava sp. JE_KL1 | reverse complement strand
CCCCGTGACGACTTTCACCACTTGGAATTCGCCGTTATCCAGCGCTTTCACCACGCGTTTTTCATGACCATCGTCAATCACAGCACTCAACGGAATCGCCAAGGTATTACGTTTCGGTCCACCGTAAATCGCCACATTGACGAACATATTCGGCTTAAGTGCCAAGTCCTTGTTTTCCACAGGAAGACGGACTTTCAAGGCTTGCGAAGCTACATCCGTCACCGGGTAGATATAATCAATCACACTTTCCCATTTTCGGCTCGGGTAAGCGTCGGTCGAAATATCCGCCGTCAGCCCATCTTTAATCCAACTTTGTTGTAGTGGCATAACTTCGGCTTCCACCCAAACACTCGACAAG
>NZ_WBJS01000141.1 GCF_009296265.1 Thioclava sp. JE_KL1 | reverse complement strand
CATTGGTTGAGGCTTTTGAAAATGCTGATGTATTAATTCACCAAGAGCCGGTGAGTATTCGTGACGACCCGGAACATCATCAGTGGGAAATGGAAAATCGCGAAGACTTTGTTTCAGAACTAGAAAGCCAAGTGGAAGAGCATACTGAAGAGCAATCAGGCACTAAGACCTGATTGCCGTTTGTATTAAAGGGTTTTCGAGAAGCTGAATGCGCCGCGAATATCGCCTTTGTTAAAGCCGACGGCTTTATCATGAGGGTAGAGTTCATTAAGTTTCTGTTTAACTGCTGGCGCAATGTGTGTGCCGTGGCAGCTTAAGCAAACCGCTCCTGTCGGAATGGGTTTCATATAACGGTAGGTC
>NZ_WBJS01000015.1 GCF_009296265.1 Thioclava sp. JE_KL1 | reverse complement strand
GCATGCCGGGATCTCGGGGACCTTCTCGAGCGACTATGAGAGCCACGCGCTGCAGCTTTCCTTCAACGCGAAGTTCTGAGCGCGAAGTTCTGAGCGCTCACAGGCCCAAACAAAGACACCGCGGCGCTTTTCAGCGCCGCGGTGCATTTTAGAGGCTCCAAAAGAAACCAGTCGTTTCAAGTTTTATCCGGCTCCTCAGGCTTCTGATGATCTCGTCCTACAGTAGTTTCGCTCAGGTCGCGTTCTGCAAGCACAACGAGCCATCGATGTAGGGCTATCGACAAACCCGCTCCAGTAATTGGCTGGGATCGGATTGAAGGTCCGCTTGGCGCCGGGAAGGCCATGTCTTCCTGCCCTGGACGCTGCGTCACCGCATGACCGGTTCAAGCCCAAAGTGCAGTTATCCCCAAAATCTGGGGGCAGAATTGTGGAGAGGAGCCGTAACGTCCAATGGCGGTTCGAAGGATTCTGACGTGCTCAAATATTAGGCGCTTTCTGTTTTCCCAGGGAGCTTTTCATCCAGCAAGCCGGAGACTGGCAGTTCCACTCCGGTCGATCCGCCGACCTTCGAGAATGACGCACATTCTCTCTCGATCAGCCTGCGCATCCCGCCACAGCGGCTTTGAGGCGGGCTTTGGGAATACGAAATTGCTGACAGCTTGATAGAGCAATGCTGTCTTTCGCTGCTATCCGGGCGAAGGACCGCTTTGGGCCGATATACCATTGAGTTGAGCAAACGACGCTCAGCCAGGTCGCGGTAATCTCAAGCTTTCTCACGCATCAAAAAAGCTTCCCAAGGCGGAAGCGTGATTATTGCCGGACCATTCGATGGAAGGATGGCGGCATTCGGGGAAACTGGCTCGACACTCCCATCCGGGCTGCGAAACTCAGCGGCCGTGTCCGATAGATTGAAGACGCAATGCATCTCGTTGCCCTCGAACACGCGGCGAAAACTCAGAAGCGATCCATCGACGGCCAGATCCACCAGCGCCCCCTTACGCAAAGCTGGCTCCCGACGTCGGAGCGCGATCGCGTCGCGGTAGTGGTTTAACAGACTGTCGGGCTTATCATGCTGAACCGAAACCGCCCGCATCTCGTGCCCTGCGCCCAGAGGCAACCACGTGCGCGACGCTGTCGAAAATCCTGCGTGAGCCGCGTCATATAGCCAAGCCATCGGCGTCCGGCATCCGTCACGACCTTTGAAATCGGGCCAGAAACGTTTTCCATAGGGGTCTTGCAAATCCTCAAACCGGATCTCGGCCTCGGGTAGTCCAAGTTCCTCTCCCTGATAGATGGTGGCCGAGCCGCGCAGGCACATCATCAGCAAGATCATCAGTCTTTGCGCTTCGTTCCCGAGATTCCATCGCGAGACATGCCGCATCGCATCATGGTTCGAGAAGGCCCAACAGACCCAGCCCTCGGGCGCGGCCGCTTCAATATTCGCGATGACCTCGGCGACATGTGACGCAGTTGGAGGTGTCGGCGAAAGAAAATCATAGGCGTAACACATCTGGATGTGGTCGTCGCCGCGCGTGTAGCGCCCGATCAACTCCAGCCCGATCTGGGCATCGCCGATTTCGCCAAGCGCGATGGCGCCATACTCATCGAGGAGCTGACGAAACTCGGCTACGAATTCGAGGTTTTCCGGCCTGTTCCGGTCGAAGATATGCTCTTGATAATTATAGGGGTTCACCGAAGGCGCGATCGAGTCGTTCTGCCGTTCCTCCGGCAGCGCCGGGTTGTCGCGCAGCTCGGAGTCGTGAAAATAGAAGTTCAACGCGTCGAGCCGGAAACCGTCGACCCCGCGGTCGAGCCAGAAGCGTGCAATGTCGAACGCCGCGCGGCGCACGTCCGGATTATGGAAATTAAGGTCAGGTTGCTCGCTCAGAAAGTTGTGCAGGTAATATTGCTTGCGGCGCGTGCTCCACTCCCAAGCCGAGCCGCCGAAGATCGACAACCAGTTATTCGGCGGAGTGCCGTCGGGCTTCGGATCGGCCCAGACATACCAGTCAGCCTTCGGATTCTCGCGATCGGCGCTGCTCTCGACAAACCATGGATGCTGGTTCGAACTGTGTGAAAGCACCAGATCGACGAGCACGCGGATGCCCAGCCGGTGCGCTTTCTCGATCACGGCGTCGAAATCCTCCAAGGTGCCGAAAATCGGCTCGACATCGCAGTAATCGCTGACGTCGTAGCCGAAATCCTTCATAGGCGACCGAAAGAAGGGCGAAATCCAGATCGCATCCGCCCCCAGAGACGCAACGTGATCCAGCCGCTGCACGATGCCCGCCAGATCGCCGATCCCGTCGCCATTGCTGTCCTGAAAGCTGCGCGGATAAATCTGATAGATCACCGCTCCACGCCACCAGTCGCGATCGGCTATGACACTGCCCTTGGGGGCGATGGGCTCTTGCAGGCTCATGAAGACGATCTCCGGAAAACATGTCGGGAAACAGCGCCGCGGATTGCGCAGCTGCTTCCCACCTTGGGCTTACTTGATGCTTTTCCACCGGGTCTCGACCCGGTCCGTCACGGTCTTGGCATCCTCACCCGTGGTGAAGTCCACCATCGCTTTCCAGAAGGCATTGGTGCCGATCTCGCCCGGCATCAGGTCCGACCCGTCGAAACGGAAGGTCGTCGCCGATGTCAGGATATCGCCGAGCTTGCGCTGCGTGTCGTCCTTGTAGAGCGCTTCGTTCGCCGCCTTGAGCGGGGTCAGGAACTGGCCCTGCGCCATCATGATCTCATGCGCGATCGGGGTCAGCAGGAACTGGATGTAGGCGCGCGCCATCGGGCTGTCATGGGTGATCGTCACCATTCCGCCAGACCCCAGAACGGGTCGCCCAAGTTCGGGCTTGGAGGCGTAGGGCGGAAAGTAGAAGAAGCTCGCGTCGCGCCCGACCTTCACATCCGAGGGGAAAAACGTCGGAATGAACGAGGCTTGTTTCATCATCATGCATTTCGGCGGAAAGGTGAAAAGCCCGCTCGGCGCGTCGCGGAAATCGGTCGTGACGGCGGTGTCCGGGCCGCCTGGCGTATATTCCGGATTTCGCGCGAAGGTCCCGTAATCCTCGATCGCCTGCACGACGCGCGGGTCGTTGAACGGGATCTCATGATTGACCCATTCGTCATAGACCTTTGGCGGGACGGTGCGCAGCATGAAATCCTCGACCCAATCGGTCGCCGGCCAGCCGGTAGCGGCCCCCGATCCCAACCCGATGCACCAGGGCGCGACGCCGTCCTTGACCATCTGATCGCTCAGTCGAACGAGATCTTCCTGCGTTTGCGGAACTTTGTAACCCATCTCCTTGAAGTTTTCGGGCGAATACCAGACGAGACTTTTGACGTCGGTGCCAAAGAAAACACCGTAGAAATTGTCTTTGCCGTCCGGACCGGGAAACGTCGCGAGGTCGGCCCAGGATTGACCGGCGGCGTAGCCGTCCTTCACCTCCTGCTCGGTCGAGGCCTCGAGCGGCACGAGGACGCCGGCCTTGCCCATGTCCTTGGCCAAGCCGGGCTGCGGGAAGTTTGCGAAATCGGGTAGCCCGCCCGCCTTCGAGGCGATGACGATATCCTGCTCGTAGCTCTCCGAACCCGAATACTGGACCGTCGCTCCGGTCGCAGCTGCGAAATAGGCATAGAGGTTGCGGTAACGATCGGCGTCATTGCCGGTATTGGCCCCCATGATCGTCAAAGTCTGGCCACTGAAATCGTATTTTCCGGCAAAGTCGTGATAGCTCTTCCAGTCGAATTCTCCCTTATCGACCGGAAATACCAAGTCCTGCGCCATCGCAATTCCTGGCCAAGCCAGCAGAGCTGAGAGCGCGATCGCGGGCTTCGAAAACTTTGTCATGGTGATCTCCTCCAGATCCAGCGCCGAAATCGACCGTGCCTCGTCGATCCGAAACGTTTCGGAAAGATGCTAAAACGAGACGATTCTGTCAATGATCTTCGGTTTACGGGTTCGTGAGCGGACTACTCCCGTGGCGGTTGGATCGAAGCGCCTTGGCGGAACTCGAATTCCAGTTCAGTGACTTGGGCCTCAATATCGGGATGCGTGATACGGCGATCGAATGATGAAGCCAAAGCGCTCCAAGCCGCTCCGAGCTCGGAGCGCGTGCCGCCAATCGGTGGATCGAACGCGTCCGGGTCGTAATGTTCGAGTCCATCGTCATGGGCGAGCACCGAAAGGTCCCGCGGGACCTGAAGCCCGGCTTCCTTCACTGCGGCGTAGACGCCAGCCGCCATCATCAAGTTACCAGCGATGATTGCACTGGGCGGATTTTTCCCAGTCAGAAGCGAAATCGTCAGATCGTGTCCCGCCTCGAAGGTCATCGGTGCATTCAGAATGCGGCAATCGCCTGCGCCCTTCACGGCTTGATCGAATCCTCGAGCGCGGGCCTGCGCGAAAGGCAGATCTGCGGGGCCGTTGAGAAAGGCGATATCGGCATGACCCAGCTTTCTCGCGGCGCTTACCATCGAGCCGATCAAAGCAGCATTGTCGAGATCGACGAAATCATGTGCGCAGCTCGGATCGCGCCCATGCACAACGAAGGGGATGCCACGGTCTGCAAGCTGGACAATACGCGGATCGTTTACCGTCGGCCCGATCACCACGAAACCGTCGACCCCACCGCTGCGATAGAGCTGGTCGTAGACCGAGATATCGTTCGCATATGCCGTCACATGCAGAATGAGACGCTTCCCGCGCCGGGAAAATTCGGCGGAGATGCCCCAGACGACTTCGAAAAGAACCTCGCGGGCAGATGCATCAAGTTGACGCGGAACCACCATAGCGACATTTCCCGACTGCCCTGTCTTCAGACCTCGCGCCATCAGGTTCGCACGATAGCCCAGCTTGGCTGCCGCTTCCTCCACGCGGCGCCGCGTCTCGGCGTTGACATCGTCGAAGCCACCGAGCGCGCGACTGACCTGTGTGATGGAAATACCCGTCTCCTTACTGATGTCCTTCAGTGTCGCCATGACCATCCCCGCTATTCCCAGCCAAGCTTAGCATGATCCCGAAACGTTTCGACAGTGCGAACATGTTCATTTCTTGGCCATTACCACCGAGCGGAATGGTGTTTTTTTCCTGAACTGTTTCTCGCCGTGCAAGAGGCGCGATGTTCCCAACGAGTTTCAGGCGACCTTTCGCTGCAGGCAGCATCAAAGTCCGCTATGGGCCGATACCAGAGACAATGAGGTCTTACGGCTGTTCGCGGCGCCTTGCCTTTTATGCCTGCGGCAAAGATTCTCGCGGTGGCGCCAAAGTCTGCCCCTTTTTACCGAGTCAATCCAATCGCGATCTCCGAACCGCGCGATTTGGGATGCCTGCGCCGGCACGGAGGTTCGCAACAACGCGTCGTGACACAAGAATACCGTCCGCGCGAAGTGCTTCGGTCAGTTGGCGATCATTTAGCGGACATTCGGGGCCTTCTTCGGCTATCATCTGCGCGATACGCGTTTTGACTGCAAAGGCACCCTCAGGGGATGAAACTCCCGAACCTTTTCGGAGAGGGCGTGAGAAAAACTCTCGCAGTGAAAGTACGCCCATCGCGGGGGTCGCCGCCGAGGAAGAACGCGCCAATCGTCCCACCGTGCTTTCATGAAGGCCGAGACGACGCGCGGCTTCTCGGCGCGTCAAAACTCTTTGCCCAACGGGGCCCTCGGAAAGAAACTGCCCCTGCTCAACTGCCAGCAACGTGCCAAGCGCCAAGAGGTTTTCGTTTCGCGTCTGAATGGCGCTGAGGAGCTGAAGCGCTTCGCTTCTTTCTCTTGAGAACGACGTCCCTAAGCCAGCTCCCTGCTGAAAGTCATTCACTTCGATCCGGGGAAGGCTCTCGGGGTTGAGCTGAGCGGTCCAACCATCGTCCCCTTTTTCGAAAATGAGATCAGCTATACGTGTGCACGTAGCATCTGTCGAAAAACCAGAGGCAGGTCGCGGGTTCAAATCGCGTAAACGGGCCAGCAGTGGGACTAACTCGTTGCCACTAATTCCGGCCGCCTCCGCGAGAGCGGTGGGCCCACGTTCCGCGAGAACCGGAAGAACATCGAGCATTCGCCGCATCTGCGGCGATACCTCTTCCTCTTCGGCAAGTTGCAGGGCGAGGCATTCGCCAAGCGAGCGGGCAAAGAGGCCACGCGGCTCGATTGCCTGAAGCGCGGCCAGGACGGTCTCGACACGCGCGGACGGAACCCGCAACGTGGCGGCGATCGTCTCGACCGGCGTCTCCAGAAAGCCGTTCGGCCCCATCGCGTCGAGCAGCGCCAGCGCAATGGGCCGGTCTGCCGGACGCGGCGCAAGACGGTCGATCTGGCCGAGTACATGGGCGCGCAACGAGGGTCCGGGTGCGGCGATATCGGCCGTGCCATCCTCCATCGCGGGAGGCAGGCGCACTCTCAGCCAGGGATTATCGGAGGCCGCCTCTCGTAGGGTTTGCGCCAACTCGAGATTGGAAAGCTCCAGAAAGCCGATCGCCCGGTGCAGCTCCTGAGAGAGCTTGAGCTGGGTGTCGAGGCGCTGGGTGACCTTCTGGGTGAGTTTCATGTCTTTTGGACGTTGCGGCGGAAGAACTCGGCGAAGCCTCTTGCCACTCTGTCGTTATCGAGCCCCCCGTCAAGCGTCGCCAGTGCGCTTTTTGCCCGATCCATCGGTACGCGATCGCCCTGATAAGCGGTCAGAAGATCGTGGATATAACCCGGCTGGAACTCGGGGTGGAACTGCACCGAGAGCGCTGGGAAGCCGGTATAGACCAGCCCGCCATTTGGGGAGGGGTCGTTCGACAAGAGCCGCGCGGTGCCGGGAGGGAGCGCCGTAATCTGATCCTGATGGAACGACAGAGCAGCGAGCGGATCGGGCCCGAAGACCTCTGCCCCTTGCGGCGAAAGCATGTGCTCCTGCCGTCCGAGCATCCAGCCCGCCGCGGATTTCTCGACCTTCCCGCCGAAAGCCTGCGCCATCACCTGATGACCGAAACAGACCCCTGCCACCGGGCGGTTGCGCGCGCGCAACTCGCGCAGGAACCCCTCGAGCGGGGCAATCCAGTCATGGTCTTCATAGACACCCGCGCGGGATCCCGTCACGAGATAGGCGTCATAGTGATCGGGATCATCGGGAAGCGCCTCGCCCCCCGCGACGAAGATGCTTTCGAACGTTGCCTCGGGCAAGGCCGGTGCGAGCCAGCGTTCGAACATCCCCGCATAGGTGCCATGGGCGGGCCGGAACGCCTCGGCGGGGCGATCGGCTTCGAGAATACAAAGTTTCATTGTCGTCCTGAGGATAGGTCGGTCGGGGCGAGCTGTGCCCCGACCGGGAGAGGTCAGCTCAACTCGATCCAGACCGATTTGGTCTGCGTGTATTGCGTCAGCGCCTCGAGGCACTTGTCGCGCCCGTTGCCCGACTGCTTGAACCCACCCCACGGCGTCGTGGCATCGCCCGCCTCATAAGCGTTGACCCAGACGATCCCCGCCTCGACATCGCGGGCAAAGCGATGCGCGTTCTTCACATTCGAGGTCCAGATCGCAGCCGCCAGCCCGTAGATCGTATCATTGGCGGTTTCGATCGCGTGATCGAGGTTGTCGACCGGAATAATCGAAGCGACCGGGCCGAAAATTTCCTCCTGCGCGATCTTCATCTTGTTCGACACATCGGTAAACAGCGTCGGCTCGACGAAGCAGCCGGCGTTGAAATTGGCCGGGACATTGCCGCCGAAGGTGAGCTTGGCCCCCTCCTTGCGGCCCGCCTCGATATAGCCCAGCACGCGCGATTGCTGCTCGGGCGTCACCAGCGGCCCCATCGTCGTGTCCGGATCGAGCGGGTCGCCGGGGATGTGCATGTCCTGCGCGGCCTCGGTGAAGAGCGCGATATACTCGTCATAGACTGCGCGTTCGACGAGGATGCGCGAGCCCGCCGAGCAGACCTCGCCCTGGTTGCAATAGATCCCCGCGACACCTGTTGCGGCGGCCTTCGCCAGATCTTCGCAATCGGCCAGCACGATCTGGGGCGACTTGCCGCCGCATTCGGTGCTGACCCGCTTCATGTTCGACTGGCCCGCATAGATCATCATCAGCTTGCCGACCTCGCCCGAACCGGTGAAGCCGATCTTGTCGACGTCCATGTGGAGCGCCAGCGGCTTGCCGGTATCCTCGCCAAAGCCGGTGACGACGTTGAAGACCCCATCGGGCCCGCCAGCTTCCGAGAACAGTTTCGCCAGAAGCAGCGCCGAGAGCGGCGATTGCTCGGCCGGTTTCAGCACGATCGAGTTGCCGACGCTCAGCGCGGGTGCGATCTTCCACGCAGCCATCATCAGCGGGTAGTTCCACGGCACGACGAGCCCGCAGACCCCCAGCGGCTGGCGCAGGATGTAATGGAGCGCGTCGGCATTGGTGTTGGTCACCGCGCCCTCCATCTTGTCGATCACCTCGGCGAAGAAGCGGATCGTCATCAGCGAGCCGGGAATGTCGATGTTGAACATGTCCGAGATCGGCTTGCCCATGTCGAGCGTGTCGAGCAGCGCGAAATCCTCGGCATGCTCTTCGATCAGATTCGCGAAGCGACTCATCACCGCCATCCGCGCGGTGGGCTCCATCCGCGACCAGACGCCCGATTTGAACGCCTTCTTCGCGGCCGCGACGGCGCGGTCCACGTCCTCGGCACTGCCGCGCGCGACAGCGGCCACAACCTGCCCATTGGCCGGGTTGATGGTTTCGAATTTCGCGCCCGACGCCGCATCGACGAATTTTCCGTCGATGAACATCCGCGTTTCGGGCACGAGTGCGGCAGCGCGAGCCTGCCAGTCTTTCAGAGTCATGGTCATTGGCGTTCCCTCCATGTCGTTATTTTTTGCGCTCTCGCGTCGCGATGACCGCGACCACGATGAGAATGAGCGATAGAAGCACGATGATTGTGCCCACCGCGTTGATTTCCGGCGTCACGCCGCGGCGCATCGTCGAGTAGATATACATCGGCAGCGTGTTGTCGCGCCCGGTCAGGAAGAAGGTCACCGGGATCTCGTCGAAGCTGAGCACGAAGCTCAGGAGCCCCGCCCCGATGATCGCCGAGCGAATATTCGGCAAGGTGATGTCGATGAAGCTGCGCCATGGCGAGGCACCCAGATCGAAGGCCGCTTCCTCGAGCGACGGTTGCAGGCGCTGCAGCCGCGCATAGACCTGCGTCACCACCACGCCCAGCAGAGCCGTCGCATGACCCAGGATCACCGTCTCGAGGCTCAGCGGAAAGCCCATCAGCTTGAACATGTTGAGCATCGAGATACCGGTGACGATCCCCGGCAGCGTGATCGGCAGCAGGATCAGCCTGCGGAACACGGATTTGCCGGGGAAGTCGAACTTGTGCAGCACCATCGCCGCGGGCACGCCGACCGCGAGGGTCACGACCGTCGCCAGCGTCGCGACATAGAAGCTGTTGCCGATCGCGGCGATCAGGTCGGAATTGCTCCATAGCTTGCGATACCAGTCGAGCGTGAACCCCGAGAGCGGCCAGGTGAGCGACCGCGAGTCGTTGAAGGAAAACGCGATCAGGACCCAGATCGGGATGTAGAGAAACGCCATCAAAAACGCGACGAAACTCATGAAGGCCGTATCCGCGCCATAGCGCGACACGAGGCCGGGTGTTTTCTGTGCCATGGTCAGACGCCTCCCGTCATGCCTTTGCGCTCCATCCTGTCGGAGAGGGAGACGATGGTAAGAACGACGACGAGCATCACGATTGCCAGCGCGGAGCCGAGCGGCCAGTTCAGTGCCGCGCCGAACTGTGTGGCGATCACGTTGGCGATTAGGTTGCCGTCAGGTCCGCCCACGAGGAAGGGCGCGATGAAGTCTCCAAAGGAGAGACAGAAGGTCAGCGTGAACCCTGCCGCGACACCGGGCAACGATAAGGGCAGCGTGACCGTCCAGAAGCTGCGCCACGGCCCCATCCCGAGATCGGCCGAGGCTTCTGTCAGGTTGGTCGGGATCTTCTCGAGCGCGGTGTAGATCGGCATCACCATGAAGGGGATGAAGATATAGGTGAGCGTCACCACCATCGCGAACTGGTTGTAGAGAAACAGGCTCGACGGTTCGTCGATGATCCCCAGCGACATCAGGAAGGAATTGAGCACGCCTTCCGTGCCGAGGATGGTTTTCCAGATATAGGCGCGCAGCAGATAGCTCACCCACAAAGGCGCGATAACCGCCATGTAAAGCCAGGTCCGCAGCGCCACCGAACGGCAGCGGAAGACGAGGTAGTAGGCGAAGGGATAGGCCAGCAGGAACGAGGCCATCGAGACGAGCACCGAGATCTTCAGCGTTCGCAGGAAAACCCGCACATATTGGGGATCGGTGAAGATCGTGATGTAGTTCCCGAACTGGAAGGCTGGGATGAAGGTCGGGTATTTCTTCAGCCAGAAGGAATAGGTGACGATGATCCCGTAAGGCAGCAGCATGAACAGGGCAATCCACATGAGCGGGATGCCCATCACCAGCATGCTTGGAAGGTTGCGGCGCAGGAAGCTCATGGCGTCACCGTCCCTTCGAAGACGAAGACGTTATGGGCGGCCACGCCCAGTCGAACCGGCGCGCCGGATTGCGGCAAGGTGGAATGCGAAAGCTTGTCGGGCAGCAAGGTATCGGCGTCGATCTTGCTGCCATCGGCGAGGGTCACCGAAATCCTCAGGCCAAGACCGTAATAGATCACTTCCGAAATCGTGCCTTCGAAGACGTTATCGGCGGCTTCGCCCTCCGCCAGCAGCTTCACCTTCTCGGGGCGCACGCCAACGGTGACGGTCGCACCTTCGCCAAGCTTGGCATTGGGATGGGCCGTGATCTGCGTGCCGCCCGCCGCGATCGTCGCGACCTCGCCCGAAAGCGCGCTGACTTTGCCGGGAAGAAAGCTCGTTGTGCCGATGAAATTCGCAACATAGGGGCTCGCTGGGTGATCATAGAGATCCTGCGGGCGTCCTTCCTGAGCGATCCTGCCATTGTCCATCACCACTACGCGGTCGGACATCACCAGAGCTTCGGTCTGGTCATGGGTCACCATGATGAAGGTGATGCCGACCTTCTCGTGCAGGTGCTTGAGCTCGATCTGCATCTGCTCGCGCAGTTTCGCATCAAGGGCCGAGAGCGGCTCGTCGAGCAACAAAACCTTCGGGCGCCGCACGATGGCGCGGGCGAGTGCGATCCGCTGGCGCTGACCGCCGGACAACTGCTGCGGACGCTGGTTGAGCTTATCATAGAGCCCCACCAGCATCAGCGCATCCTTCACGCGAGTCCGCACCGTATCTTTGTCGAGTTTGAAGGTCTTGAGGCCGTAGGCCACGTTCTCGCCGATCGTCATATGCGGAAAGAGCGCGTAGTCCTGAAAGACCATGTTGACCTCGCGTTTGTAGGGCGGGTCGAATGTCACGTCCTTGTCTGCGAGCCGGATCGCTCCAGCTGTAGGTTCCTCGAACCCGCCGATCATGCGCAGGAGGGTGGATTTGCCACAGCCCGAGGGTCCCAGAAGCGTGACGAATTCGCCATCTTCGACGGTCAGCGAAACGTCGTCCACGCCGATGATGGTCGGACTGTAATGCTTGGAGATGTTCTCCAATTGGATGATTGAGGCCATGTCGCCTTGTTCCCTGCTTTTTCGGGAGCGGGCAGCCCTCCCCGACCGCCTCATCCCTTGATCCCTGAGGTGACCCCGATACCGGGGTCACCGTTCTTGCATCGCTTACTGCGCCTTCACGGAATTCCAGGCGTTGGTGTAAGCTTCGAACCGATCACCGAGCGATTGCCAGATTAGTAGGCTATCGAGGTAGTCAGGGTCGTCCTGATGCAGAGCAGCATATTGCTCGGGGCTCATGCAGGATTTAGCGGCTGCCGCGTTAGCCACCGAATAGCCGTTGACATTGGCGACCCCACATTGCCCCTGTTCGGAGAGCTGCATGTTGAGGAACTTGTAGGCGCATTCCTTGTTGGGGCTGCCCTTGACGACCATCCAGCTGTCCATCCACCCCTCGGCACCCTCCGTCGGGATGAACTCGGTCACTTTGATACCCTCGTCGGCGAGAAGGCTGGACTGATAGCCAGCCCAAGTGTTCGAGATCACTACCTCGCCGGCCTTGTAGAGGTCCACGAGTTCGCCAGCGGTAGCCCAATATTTGCGGATCAGAGGCTTTTGTTCGACAAGCGACTGCTTCGCCTTCTCGATTTGTTCATCCGAGAGCGAGTAGATGTTCATGTCGCCGTTCTTACGGGCGGCGACGTAGATTGCACTCTTGTCATCCCAGAGCGAAATCTTACCCTTGAGATCTTCGCGCCAGAGATCTGCGATCGAAGTGGGCGGCGTATCGAACGCATCGTCGCGATACATAAAGGCGATCGCGCCCCAGACATAGGGCATCCCATAATATTCACCGTCCTTCTGGATACCGTCGAGGGCCAGGAACTTCGGATAGATGTCGTTCCATCCCTCGATTTTCGAGGTATCGAGCGGCTCGACGAAATCGAGGTCGATCATCAGCTTGGTCGTGTCGATCGACGGGGTGATCAGATCGTAGACACCACCGCCGGCCATCAGCTTCGGTGCGAAATCGTCGTTCGATCCGACATAGGTGGCATTCACCTGGCAACCGGAGGTCTCCTCGAATTTCGTGAGGAAGGACGGGTCGGCGTAGCCTTCCCAGGTCAGCACGTTGATCGTGCCCTCCGCCAGCACCGGCGATGCGGTCAGGGCGAGCAGGCTGAGCGTGCCGAGCATCGTCTTCTTGATAGTCATGTTTTTACTCCACTGTTGGTTTTTTCGGCCGTTTACGGCTCTTTTCGGGTCTTTCGAGAAATGGTGCCGATATCGACACCGAGGGCGGCAGCAGCCTTGCGTTTGCTGCCATGGACACGGATCGCGTCTTCGATGATCCGTAATTCGTATTCGCTCACCGCGTCGCGCAGGCTCGCACCTTCGGCGAGCGGGGCCGGCGCGCTGTCGGGAGAGCTGCCGTACGAGTGCTGCGCTTGGGTCGGATCGAGCGCCATGAGCCGGCGCGGCAACTCTTCCTCGTCGTCGCCGAGCACCGAGATCTGCTGCATCAGATTCCAGAGCTCGCGGATATTGCCCGGGTAGTGATAGGCGCGCAGCCGCGCGCGCAGATCGTCGGAGAGATGTAGCGGGGCCGAACGGCGCTGATTGATCGCGGTGAGAAATCGGTCGATTAGGTGGTCGAGCAGTTCGGGCACATCACGCAGTGGCTTCATCGGCATGTTCACGACCGCGAGCCGGTAATAGAGGTCCGTACGGAAGCGGCGATCTTCTGACATTTCCAGAAGGTCGCGATTGGTCGCCGAGATGACCCGCACGTTCACCCGCCGCGGACGCGTGCCCCCGATCCGTAGGATCGTGCCTTCTTCGAGGAAGGAGAGCAGCTTGGCCTGAAGCGGCAAGGGAATTTCGCCGATCTCGTCGAGGAACAGCGTGCCACCTTCAGCCGCCTCGATCAGGCCTTTCTTACCCTCGGTCGACGCCCCGGTGAACGCGCCTTTCTCATAGCCGAAGAGCTCGGATTCGAAGAGGCTCTCCGGGATCGCAGCGCAGTTCACCGCGATGAACGGATCCACGCCATTGGCGACGAAGTTATGCAGATGGCGCGCAATCTCGGTTTTCCCGACGCCGGACTCCCCGGTGATGATGACTCGCGCGCCTTGTAAAAGCGCGCGCTCCCCACGCGAGATCATCCGGTCGAGCCAAGGAGAAATCACCCTCTGGCGGGCGAAATCGGGTCGCATCCGGCGCTCGGTCGCGCTCGTGAACGTCGGTGCGGATCGTGCGCCGGTCGCCTGCCTTCGAGCATGATCGAACACAGCCAGATCGCGCAGCGTGACAACGTGCCCCTCATTGGCGCCGGTCGCGGAAATCCTGCGCAAGGTCACGAAAACCGCGCCGGTCGCTTCTCCCCGCAGAATGAGACTGCCCGTGCGGCCCGCTTCGAGCGTCTCGCCCAGCAGGGTCCAATTGAGAGAGGACATGCTGTTGAACTGCGCAAAGTCGAATCCTTCCATCTCCTTCGCATTGAGCCCGCACAGGGATGCGGCTTCGCGGTTCGCGAAAGAAATTGAATGGTCAGGATTGAGCACGATAATTCCGTCGGCCAGCGCATGAAGAGCCTGATCGAGCGGGCGGGGCGACGTCGCGGATGTCTGTTTCATCTCTCCCGCCTCCATCACTGTCCCCGAGCCCTGAGCGACGTTACACTCGCGAGATCGCCACCCTGCGAGACCGGCCCCAGCCGCGCGCGCAGACTCAGCACAAGGCACTCCGTCTCGCGAAGCGCGACGCAGCGCGCCGCAAGTTCGGCACGGATCGGACGGTCGGGGTTGCGCAGAAGAACCGGGTAGAGACCGCTCGGATGGCCGGGGAGATGATCTCCAGCGACTGCGAAAATCTCAGTGAGCGGGACAGGAAGTTCGATCAGATCATCGATGCTTCGCGCGGGAAGAAGGTCGGGGTTGAGGTCGAGTAGTTCTTCGGCGCTGGTATTGATGCGCAGAATTCGGGCATCGCGATCGACGACCAGAACAGAGTCCGGCAGGGCGTCGAGGATTGCTTCGAGCGTGTCGATCTCCTCGCGCAGTACCGCGGCGCGGCGGGCGTGTTTCGAGACATCACGCACGGTGCCCCACATGCGATACAGGAAGTTACCCCGAATGTGCCCGCGCACGTCATTCTCAACCTCGATGAATACGCCGTCATAACGCAGATCGCGCGAGGGTGAGGCATTCACATCAAAGCTCGCGCGGATCAGGCGCCTTACGAAGTCCTCGTTTTCGGGCGAGCGCGGAAAGGTCTCGTGCACGGGGAGTGCATTGAAATTCTTACCCTCAGGGGTGCGATAGAGCCGCGCCATCGCATCGTTGCAGAAGCGCCAATGTGGACCATTCTCAAAAACCTGGCGGATGATCTCCTGCTCTGGGGCCGAGAGGTCCACGGGCTCGTCCCATTCCATGCACCAGCCCGCATCGTCGGAGGCCGCGAGGATCGACTCGAGAATCTCCTTTTCCTCGGCGAGGGTCGCGACCTCTCTGAGCGCGCCGCCCGCGGGCCATTTCACCGTGCGCAAGCAAAGCCCCTGCTCGGGGTCTGTGAACCGAGTTACGATCGCGGTGACGCCGATCCGCGCGCCGTCGCTGGCGCGCATCTCGAGCGTGACGACATGCGGCCCGACGGTGGTCTCTGTAAAAACCCCCTCAAGCCGCTTGCGAGAGGCCAGCGGATAGATCGCTGACCAGGCCTCACCCGCGGCCGCGCCCGGCACGAGGCCGAGCACGGCTTCCTGGGCAGCGCAGGCAGACACGATCCGTCCGTCCCGGCTGAGAATGTCGATCATCTCGGTCTCTGGTCTGGTTGGATCTGTCATGCTCTGGGCTCCTTTGCGGGGGTCAACGGATTACGGTACACAATGCAGGTATTGCTCCACATCCCAATTGGTGACCTCACGCAGGAAGCGTGTCCACTCGTCCTGTTTGTATTCGTCGAAGACTTCGTAGAGCCGCCCCGGAAGTGCCGAACGAATGACCTCGTCGTTCTTGAGCGCGTCCAGCGCATCCCGAAGATTGAGCGGGATGAGATTGACCTCTCCTCCCGACTGCCAGACCTCGGTCACGTTACGCGATTCCGGCGCGCCCGGGTCGATCTTGTTGCGGATGCCATCGTCCATCGCCTTCAGCAGCGCACCGCAGAACAGATGTGGGTTGACCATGCTGTCCACTGCGCGGAACTCGAACCGGTCGGGCGAAGATATGCGGACCGTACAAGAGCGGTTCTGCAGGCCCCAATTTGCCCCGATCGGCGCCCAGAGACCGTAGTCGTTGAAGCGGCGATAGGAGTTCACGGTCGACGCACCGATACAGGTCAGCGCGTTGATATGCTTGAGCGACCCGCCCAGAACGTGATGCCCCAGCTCCGTCGGCAGCCAGCCGCCTTCGGTGTTCTCGAACTCGTTCACGCCGCCCTTGGAATACATCCAGTTCTCTTCCATGCCCGGCAGTTCGCCCGGCACGATCGCCTGCACCTCGCGCTCACCGCCGGTCCAGATCGAACAGTTGTGGTGGCAGCCGTTGGCCGCGTAACCCATAAAGGGTTTCGCCATAAAACACGCGATCAGCCCGCGCTGGCGTGCGACCTCGGCGCAGATCTGGCGATAGGTCGTCATCCGGTCGCATGTCGGCAGCGCATCGTCGAACTGGTAGTTCAGCTCGATCTGGCCGGGCGCGTCCTCGCAATCGCCCTGGATCATGTCGAGACCCATCGCGCGGGCATAATCTGAGACCTGCATCCAGATATCGCGGGCGCTCTCGAACTGGCCGATGTGATAGGCGAGCGGTTCGGTCACCCCGGAATAGGGGCGCACCTCGCCAGCCTCGGGCTTGAGCCAGAGCATCTCGGGCTCAAGACCCACACGCAGATGCAACCCGTTATGGGTCTCGCGGAACTCACGGTCGAAGCGCTTGAGGTTCCCGCGGGTGTCGTATTCGTAATACTGGCCGGGAAAGTTCGGATCTTCGAGGCTGTAGAACAGCGTGCAGAACACACGAGCGACGCGCTTGTCCCAGGGGAGCTGGACGAACGTATCGGGATCGGGCAGCGCGATACATTCCATCGCGTTCGCGTCGAAGCCGATCAGGTTGCCTTTGAAATCCGGCAGCACGTTGGTGACGCCGCCCATCCAGGTCTGAACACCCTTGCGCGCCTGGGTTTCCCAGTGACGCGCCGGGGCGGCCTTGCCCATCACCCGCCCGGTGATCGAGATGTATTGGTAGTAGATGTAATCGACCCCGAGCGCGTCGATCTTCTTGCGAACACGTTCGACCAGTTCGGCCCGACCGGGCGCATCGACTTCGCGGTGATAATCGGTATCGGTTGTCATTCTTGGCTCCCTATTGGTTTTTTTGCGTCTCAGCCTTCAAGGTAGCGGGCGCGTTCTTCGGCGCTGACCGCCTTGGCGAGGCTGGCGTATTCGGCGCGGCAAGCGGCCGCGAAGTTCTCGGTGAAAGCGGCTCCGAAGATCCGCGCGGCGTCGTCACTGGCAGCAAGCCGATCCGCGGCCTCGGCGAGATCGCGCGGGAAGCGGCTTGCACCTTCGGGGGCGAAATCGGGATGCGCTGCGGCGCTCGGTTCGGGCGCGGGCAAGTCGCGCTCGATCCCGTCGAGTCCCGCGCCCAGCATCAGCGCCATCGTCAGATACGGATTGCAATCGGCGGGTGGCACCCGGAATTCGAGACGGGCGCGCGCGCCCGTATGCGGCACGGAGCGCACCGCGACGGTGAAGGGATATTCCGCCCAGGTGAGCGATTTAGGAGCCCAGCTACCCGGTGCGAGGCGGCGATAGGCATTCACGCTCGAGGTACACATGGCGAAGGCATCGGGCACGACCGCCATCATCCCGGCGATGAACTTCTTCGCCAGATCGTTGGTCTGGCCATCGGGCGAAGCGAAGAGGTTCTTGCCAGTTTCGGCGTTGCGCAGGCTCATCAAACAATGGCCGCCGATACCGGGATACTCCGCGCCCATATACGGCATGAAGCTCACCGTCTTACCGTGCTTGCGGGCATAGGAGCGCGCAGCCAGGCGCAGGAAGCTCGCGTCGTCGGCGGCACGCAGCCCTTCGGTCGCGGCGGTCGTGGCCTCGAGGCAGCCCGGCCCCAGTTCGACGCTCAAAGCATAGAGCGAGACGTCATGGCCGAGAATCTCTGCCTCCATGTCTGCAATGAACTCGGCATGGGTATTCGCGGTGGCGCCCGACCAGCACTTGTTGTCGGGGGCAAATTTCGCGAGCCCCGCGAAGCCTTTCTCGCGCGCGGTGGTCGCGTCTTCCTCAAGCACGATCAGCTCGAATTCGAACGCGGCGTCGACTTTGAAGCCCATTGCTTCGGCGCGCTCAAGCTGGCGGCGCAGCACCTGGCGCGGCATCAATTCCTTCGCCTCGCCCGACAGTTCGGCGATCACCGTGACCGCATCGGGCTCGGAGGGGTTTGCACGCATCGAGGCGACGTCGATCTCGACCGTCTCGGTGAAATAAGAGTTGCCGCCGAAGAGGTTGTCCCCGCTGTCCCAATAGGCCAGAACATTCGCGAAGCGCGCGTCCCCCGCCCAGTCGAGAAACTGGGCCTTGCGCAGGCGCCGCTCGCGCAGGACCGACGCGTAATCGAATTGACCGACATGCACGATCTCGGCGTCGAGCTTGGCGAGGGCGGCTTCGAGGAGGTCGTTCATCTGGGGGCTCATGCGGTTTCTTTCGGAGTGAGTGCGGCCATCAGGCGGGCGCGGTGTTTGGCAATCAGTGCGGGCGGAGCGCCAAGGCCGATCACGCCGGTGAGCGCGCCGTCGCGGGCGTATTCGACGATCACGGGAGCCTCGCCGATCTGACTCAGGTCGCCTTCAACAACGGTTTGCGTCTCGGCCAGCGCCGGGGCGCCGAAGGCCTGAACGCGCATGCCGTATTGATCCGACCAGAAGCTCGGCAGCGGCGCGAAACCGGGCTCGGGCGTCTCGCCCGCCTCAATCGCGACGATGGTCTGGGCGGCGCGTTTGGCGGTTTGTCCGGGGATGCACCAATGCTCGATCCGGCGCGGTACATCGTCGAAAAGCGGGTTCGCAAAGCGAGCGATGTCACCGACCGCGAATAAGCTTGATGCGCCGACCGCCCGCATCGTGTCATCGACCAGAACGCCGTCGCTGAGTTCCGCACCGCTCCCGGCAAGCCATTCGGTATTGGGCAGAGAGCCGAGCGCTTCGACGATCACGTCAGCCTCGATTTCCTTGCCGTTGTCGAGGAACACTCGGCCCGGCTTAAACGCCTCAACCGAACGCCCGGTGAGCAGCGTCACCCCATGGCGTCGGTGCAACGTGGCCATCGCGGACGCAACACGCGGACCGAGCGCGCGCATCATCGGTTGCGGCCCCGGTTCGACGATCGTGACGTGAAGGCCAAGCTTGCGCGCGGTCGCGGCGATCTCGCAGCCGATGAACCCGGCCCCGATCACCGCCAGACGGACGCCCGGTTGCAGCATCGGGGCGAGCGCGCGGGCATCGTCGAAGCCCCGCAAAACGTGACGGATGTCTTCGTTTCCAGGAAGCGGCAGTCGGCGCGGCCGGATGCCGGTCGCCGCGATCACCCAGTCCGAGCGGATCAGAGAGCCATCGGCAAGACGCACGCCGGCACTCTCGATCCCGGTCGCCCCCACACCAAGACGTATCGACGCGTCCTCCGGCATCAGCTTGGAGCGTAGCAGGAGCTTGCTGAAAGCCTCGGTTTCATCTGTATCGCCCCCCGCAAAGCTTTCCATTACTTCCTTCGACAGGGGCGGCCGGTTGTAGGGCGCATGCGGCTCGTCGCCGATCAGCGTGAGCTGCGCCTGCGGAAGCGCCGCCTTCAGCGCTTCGGTCGTGCGCAGCCCCGCGAGCGAGGCGCCAACGACGGTGATCCGGGGCCCTGCCATGTCCGATCAGCCGAGGATGATGGCCTGCTCGGGGCAGGCATCGGAAGCAGCTTCGGCATCGGCAACCTGCGAGTCGTCGATCACTTCGACCCAATGGAGATCGCCATTGTCGTCGAAGGAGAAGATCTCCGGCGCGGCGATCACGCATTGCCCGTGCAGCAGGCAGATATCCATGTTGACGTGAACTTTCATCTTACTGGTCCCTCTTGGAATTTTTCGACAGGATTTGCGTTGATCAGGCCGGGTCAAAGGCGATCGGCATCCGGATCGCTCCGGTATTCCCGCTATCTGGAAGCCACTCGACCTCGCCATTGAAGCGCGGGTTCTTCAGGCGTTGCGCGAGCAACTTGAGAGCTTCGGTCATGTCGCCGCGGGCGATGAAGTGGCCGAGACAGTGATGCGCGCCACCGCCGAAGCCGAAATGCGGCTTGCGCTCGGCCGTGATGTCGAAGCTCGCATCGTCGAACACGCGCGGATCGGAGGTCGCCGATTGCGAGAAAAGGTGCAGCGTCGTGCCCTTCTCGATCGGCGTGTCGTTATAGGTGAAGTCCTCGACTGCCTCGCGGGTGACCCAGGTCACGGTGGGACGCACGCGCATAACCTCTTCCACCGCGGCACGGCCCAGCTCCGGCTGTTCGGCCAGAAGCGCCCATTGCTCGGAATGCTCGATGAAGGTTGCCATCGCGAGACCGAGCTGGTTGCGCGTGGTATCGATGCCGCCGAAGATCGCCAAGACGATCATGTCGAGCAACTCCTGATCAGAGAGCTGGCTCTTGTCCTCATTGGCCTTAATCAGCATGCCGATGAAATCGTCTTTCGGCGCGGCGCGGCGTGCCTCGACCAGCTCCTCGACATAGTCAAAGAGCCGCCTCGTCGCCGCCTCGATCGTCGGCAGGTCCTTCTTGAAGGTCACGCCAAGTGCGAGCCCCATATCGGCGGCGATGTCGGCCAGCTCGCGCCAGCGCTCGAAGGGCAACCCCAGAAGCTCGCAGATCACGCCGGTCGCGTAGGGCTCGGTGAATTCGGCGATGAAGTCGCATTCGCCCTTCGGCGCGAACTCGTCGATCAGCATCGTCGCGAGCTCAGTGAATTTCGGCGCCAGCGTCGTGATGAGTTTTGGCGAGAAAGCCGGGTTCGCCATGCGGCGCAGGCGTGAATGGTTGTCGCCCTCTTGGCTGAGAAGCATGCTTTCCCACCAGCGCGCGAATTCCCCGGTGACATCGTTCAACGTTGGCCAGCGATAGGAGCCCTGACGCAGCTTGGGATGCCGCAGAAGCTTTTGCACGTCGTCATAACGCAATACTGCGAGACCGTAATTCGTGCGCGCGCACCAGCACAGCTCGCGGGCACGCATCACTTCGGAGGAGCGGATGGAGAACCCAGGGTCCGAAATATCGAGATAGGGCAAATTGTCTGCGACGATGCTGTCTTGCGTCATTTGGAGAAACTCCCGGTCAAACTCGCGTCTCACCGAGACAACATGCAAGTTTGGTTCCAGAAACCTCCGAACACCACCTAAAACATTGGCATTTAAACGTATTTTTTTATTATAACGTCAAAATCGCAGAAGTTTTTCATGTGGGAGTTGATTCATTCTCTCGCGTTGATGCAAAATCTCATCAGCGTTGACATCCTGCATCATGCGTTTCTCTTCGCTTCCTCCGGAGCCAAAAGCCTCGGAAAACAGTTGGCTTGGAGACGCGTGGAAGCTGCCTCTGAGTCGCTTTGATGGAATGTGAAGCACTTCGAGAAGCAAGCGCTTGAGAGATGGACACCGCAGGATCGTCTTGCCCTTCCAAGTATGAGGGCATGGACGATGATTTCTCCAACGCTCTCCATAAAGCTTCGAGGGTCATGGACGAAAACGAAGAGTTGCTCAGAAGGCTGAAGTGACCATTGCGTGCCACAAATGGCGGTTCTGAGCCGAAGGTGGCCCGCCCAGCCCTGCGTGGCCCGATAAGAACTCCGAGCTGCTGAAGCAGCGTGGCAGTATTTTCGTGCCTGTCCAGTTTCTTCGCCTTCCGGAGATACCCCACCCTTCCGAGAGAGGACGTTTGACAGCTACCACTGCGTGCTGGGAGGGCTGCACATCATTACCCTTGCTCGTCGGTAAAGAAGGGATCGTCGGCGTCCTTCAGGCTGCACACGTTGCCGTCGGGGTCGAGGAACGCGCCGGTCGTGCCCCAGTCGTGCATTTTGACTTCGACCGGCACGCCCTGAGCCTCCAGCAGGCGCGCCGCAGCCTTCACGTCTGAGACGTTGAAGCGCAACGCAACCGGGTTCTGAGAAATGTCTTTCCGGGTGCCTTCGGCGCGTCCGCCGGTCTCGATCATCAAATATCCGCCGCCGAAGCGAAGGCAGGTCAGCCCCGGTTTTTCATACCAGAGCGGCAGGCCGAGCTTGGTTTGGTAGAACTCCACACAGGCCTCGTAGCGTTCGGTGAAAAGGATGAGGCCATGACGTTCGATCATGTCCGCCAGCTTTTTCGCGGGCGCGGTTTCGCTGTCGATTTCCATGGGCATTTCTGATCTCCTGTCAGTGCAATTAGTTATATCGCCTCGCGTCCGGCGGCGCGGGTGGTAGGCCAACGTCGCGCCGGATATGCGAGCAAAGGGTAGTCGTAGGGATCGATTTGGATCTCTGCCGTGACCGCAGCAACGCCCACAACAGCGCGCAAACGACAGACGTCGCTCCGTGGCGGTGGAGCAAGCAATGAACTTCACCGCGCAGCTGCAAATCTCGCGGGTGCGTCTCTGGCATTATGATGCGCTCCCAACGTTCAGCCGGTCGCGCTGGCTTCCTACCTGTCCCGGCATGTGGAAAGCCTGCGACTTTTGAGTCGAAGGATAAGCGTGAATCTTTCGCATTGGTTCTCTCCGTTGACCACCGGACGAGCGACGTTCTAAAAGTTCAAGCCAACTTGAGGTCAATACCGAAATGCGAGAAACGACCGAGCCATGGAAACGACGCTGACCATCAATCAAATTTCACGCCGCAGCGGCATCGCCTCCTCGGCGCTGCGCTACTACGAAGAGCGCGGGCTCATCTCGTCCGAGCGGGCGGGCTCCGGGCACAGACGCTTCCCGCGCCACGTTCTGCGGCGCCTCGCCTTTATCAGTTTCGCTCAGACCCTCGGCATGACGCTTGAAGAGATCAAAACCGAACTCGACAAGCTACCAACAGACCATGTTCCAACCGGAGACGATTGGGCGGTGCTGTCAGAGAAGTGGACGCACCGGGTCGACGAGCAGATTTCCCAACTTCAGCGGCTGCGAAAGACTCTGACCGCTTGCATCGGCTGCGGCTGCCTCTCCTTGAAATCCTGCAAGATGTTCAATCCCAAGGATGAACTGCGTCAGCGAGGGACCGGCCCAAGAAAGTGGATTGAGGATATCTGAGACCGTAGCCAAGGCACGGCCGAAAACGCTGGCGCGATCACCCTAAAGAGTTGGGTGAATTCGCAATAGACGTCATCTTTCAAAGCGCTATCCCGTTTGACGCTGAATGCGCCCACCGACCGTCGACAGATCGATCATCGGCATTTCGGATTGCGTGAGCAGTTGACGCTCGCGTTGCTCCTTGTGAGACTTTGCGCCGGAAGACGACCCAGTCGGAGCGTGTTGAGGGGATTGCAAATGGATAACGAGGTGAACGGAAAGTGCCTGTGTGGAGCCGTGAGGTTTCGCATATCGGGAGAGTTCGAGAGCTTCTTCCTGTGCCATTGCGGGCGCTGCCGCAAAGATAGCGGCACGGCTCATTCTGCGAACCTGTTTTCATCGACAGCTGAGATCACCTGGATGTCCGGGACGGGAAACATCAGGGTATTCCGCGTTCCCGGGACACAGCACGTGAAGAGCTTCTGTGCAGACTGCGGGTCGGCACTGCCGTTCTCTCAAGCGCATGATGGCTCCCTCGTCGTCCCAGCAGGCTCACTCGATAGCCCGATCGACATACGACCCACCGCGCATATTTGCGTCTCCAGTCGCGCGAACTGGGACGATGACCTGGCCTCGATCGATAGGCTCGACGGGCTTCCCGGTCGATCCGGGTAGGCTGGCGCCCCGTCACACACAGCATCCAGAGAGGGAAAAGCGCCCCTCACTGCGTCCGTATAATCGAGCCATGTTTGCACCGGCCTTGAGCGGTCGCAGCTTCCGCCATCCCTGACGGCGAGCCCCAAAAACCATGTCGGGCTTTCCGCGCTCCCTCGGACAGTGTTGGGCTGGTCCAATCAGGGTGATGACGATGAGCTCTGCGATTTCCATCGTACCGAGACCTTACACGCAAGGCATATTCCTGATGTGCGTGGGAGGTGGCCTGCCTGAGCGCCAATGACGCCTTCGCGAAAGCGCTGACCGCCAGCTATTCTCCCCTGCAGATCCTATTCCTGCGCAACGTGATCGCCCTGCCGGCCACGATCGTGATCGCCCTGCCGGCCACGATCGTGATCGCGCTGATCCTGGCGGTCTTTCGCCGGATGTTCGCCGTGATCCTCTGTATAGTGGACTTACCTGCTCTCAAGTAAGTAGGCAGCAAGCATTGCTCTTCATGCAATCTCGCCGGAGAGTTAAGAGATCTATAACTGAACAGGTTTGAAATGACCCAGCCGAGCCGCCCAACAAGCCACCCATCTTTGCTTAGCGATCACCGAGAGTCGCGCGATGAGATACTGGGTGGAGAGCCGGTGATTAAAGGCACGCGGGTCACTTGCCGATCTGTGCTTGGCAGGCTTAGCGACGGCGATACCTTGGATGATCTCTGTGAAGAGCATCCCTCGATTCCAAGAGAAGCATTCGAGGGCGCTGCTACCTACGCCCGCACCCACCCACCCCGTGGGAAATCCTCCGAAGGCAAACCTTGGCGACGATGAGCCAGAAGTGTGCCGATAGAGTTACAGACAAATCTGCTCCTTTTCGAAAATAGCAAATTCGCGAACCGGATTTGGCATCTTTCACTGGCTCTGATGATGTGACCGTCCTCCTTTGTGGATCATCGCAGACCCACCTTGGCACATCGAAGCCGTCGGGGGGCGGTCACATCATCAGAGCCGCAGAGATCATGGATTTTCATGGTCAGGATATATGCCTGCGAGCTTGGATCCCAACTGGTGCCCGGGCTGGTTCCTTATCTCTGGGCCAATCAGGGCAGGCCGGCACAATAGCTGAATTCCACGCGCGACGAGCCGACCGCCCTCACTGACCGTGAGCGTGACAGATTGTGGGTTAGCCAAGCAGAATTGCCTTATCCGAAAAACCTCTTCGGGTGTCGGCGCCGGCACGCCCAGTCTTCGGCGCGCCGCCGAGTTTGCACTCCGCACCACGAGAACGGGCTTCTCCGCTTCGATTTCCAAAGTCTGGGGCACCCCAGAATAGATCCCCGACAAGTGCTCAAGGATGTTCTTCTCCCGGAGGGTGAGGGCGAACCAGTCTTTCGGACCTTGTTCCACCTCAGATTTGACAGTGTTCATCGTTTGCGCCTCATGATTTGGGAGAATGCAGAGAAGTGAGTGGGGCTCGTCTGGGTTAGTCGCGATGCAAGGCCGGTCCGGCAAACCGGTCTTGCATTGAGGCCGGGATGCGTCGGTCAATGAAAATGCGGCTCAGAGCGGGCGGTCGAGACGGGCGATTTTTTCGGGTGCGCCCTCGAAGGCATAGGAGTTGAGTATCGCCCGGTTGCCGAGTGCCCTGATGTCGGTTTCCGTGAGGCGCGCCTCCTCGGCCGCCTCCGCAAAGCCCTCGTGGATGGTCTCCACCTGGTGCACGATGATCTCCATGGCTGCCGCGGCAGAGAGGCCGAACATGGGGGCCGCCTCGATGGCAAGCGCCACCCGGCTCTCGCGCGAGGTGCCATGCACCCGGATCGCCTGATTGGCCTCCCGGCTCATTCGCGGGCGCGGCTCGATGTCGTAGGCTGGCGTGAGCGTGAGCCATTCCCCATCCCAGAAGGCCGCGTGATTGCGGGCGTGATCGTCGGTATTCCCGATCAGGATGTTGAAGACCATCCGGCGGAAGAGCTCGATCTGCGTTTCCTCCGGATTGGTTCCGCCACGCCGTAGGAGGCCCGCCAGCTCCTCATAGCTGCCGTAGTAGCTGCGGTCTTCGTCGAGACCCAACATGGTCAGGGCAGACACCATGTGGCGCCGGGTCCAAAGCTCGCCCTTCGGCGCGCGGTCGAACCGCTCCACAAGCAACACATCGCGGCCCCGCACCTCGATGAGATCGGCCCGCGCCACGTGGATGCCGACGCGCTCGGCGAGCCGCAGACCCACGAGCTCAGCGCCGACGATCTTGTGCGGATCGCGGCTCGAGGGAAACTTCGCGATGAATTTGCGATCCCCATCGGTGATCTGCGCCTTCGGGCGCGCGCCCCCGATCGAGGTGCCATGGTTCATTGCCTCGTCGAGTTCGCGCGGCAGCGGCGTGCCAGCCTCGACCAGGCGGGCCGCCTCCATCATCTCCTCCAGCGTGGCCGTTTGGGTCATCCGCGGCTCATAGGTGCTGGAGGACGCCTGAAAATCGAGCGCGCCAGTGCGGTCCGATCCCGAGAGGAGCATGTAGCTCAGCTCGTCGATCTCGCCGGTGTCAGCTGTGCGGTCGCGCGTGCCCGTCACATATGAATGGATCACCCGGCGCCCCCAGTTGTCCGGTGCCCCATCACGCAGACATCCAGCGATCTTGTGCGGCGCGGAGGGGACCTGGCGGCCCTTCTTCAGCGGCAGCTCGGGTGTGTAGAGCGCGATCGCGTCTCCGCGCTCGAGATAGCTCTGGCCATAGGCGAACTGGTAGAGTCCATCGACGAGGTCAATGCGGCCCGCCACCACAGGGCTCGTGGCGCCAGGCAGCCAGGTCCAGACGAACCCATGCTTGGCCGGATCGATGAGCTTAGAAGTCATCGTCGACCTCCGCCGTCAGCTGGAAGGCGCGCTTGGGCAGGAGCGCATTGACCTCGCGGGTGCTCTCGAGCGCCTGGGAAACCCGCTCGGGCGCCGCATCGAAGAGCGGCACGCCGAGCACGGCCGCCATCTCGAAAGCCGCGCCCAGCGCGGCCCCCATGTCGCCGGCCTCGACCCGCGACACCAGTCCGCGCGACACGCCGGCCCGTTTGCCGAGTTCGGCCGCAGTCATGCGCCGCCGGATCCGCGCCGCGCGGATCATCTCGCCCAGCAGGGCGGCAGCGTCGCGGGCGATCGGCGAGTAGTTTCTGGTACTGGGCTTCGGCATGCCATGCTCCGTAAATAGCGCATATCAATGCGCTATGCATGATTTATGGGCCGCAAGGCGCATGTCAAGGACCAACCAAGAACTTGATCTACAAATGGTGCATTGCGCATCAATATGACCGTTTTACGGAGCTAAAGTAAGCCATGAGGGGCCTTCGCATCGGATACGACGCCTGACAGAAAAGCTTGACGACGACTGATCAGGTCGCATGGTTTCAGTGGACTAAGCGTGCCGCTATGAAAATCACCCATCCCGTTGTCTTTAATATTTTTTCCGCGTTATTCAGTTCTCGGAGTTGGAGCGAAGAAAATGATCTCGGAATCGGAGCCGCCGAGCTTCCCAGTTTCAAAAAATGCCAAGAACATGCGTTCGTTTTCCTTCCCCTCAAAACAGAAAAAAGCTAAGCTCGACTCGGAAAGAACTTTCTTCTCAAGACACTGAATCAAAACGCAAACTTACGCGAAATTTGCGCAAACCTATGCGCAAAAGAACCGCAAAGATTTGCTTGAAACTCGCCAGAATCTAATAACAAAATCAGTGTATAGCCCGCAACGTTGCGCGCAATCCTACATCGGGTTGTGGTGCAGATGACAACGACAGCCAAGAAGCAAAACGACGACACCGTGATCTGCGACATATCCTATCGCGTTGTCTTGGGCCCCGGATATGTCTGGCCGTTTTACTTCAAGTCCTTCGATGTGCATGCCGCCTATGACGCACGCAAGCTCGCGACATTCACCATGAGTGGCGGCGGGTTCACGGTGAGGCTGACCCGGCAGTAGCCGCACGCCGCAGAACGTCCAGGGTGCAGCCACCTGGATCCTCAGCGCGCGGTCCGGCGATGCGGCGGCGACGCCTGACACGGGACTGCGCTCATCGCGCACCGAGGGAACCGCGCTCGCGTGCGAGGCCGAGCATCGCAAACACTGCCAATCCGCTGAACAAGGTGCTCATCACCACGGCCTCGTGCCAGCCCGCGAAGAAGCGCTCGCCATCGCGTCCGGCAATCAGGATCGAGATCAAGGCGATCCCGAGGGCGGAGCCGAGATAGCGCGCGGTATTGTTGGCGGCCGACCCCATCGCGGCGCGCTCGGGCGGGACGGATTGCACCGCCTCATGCCCCAGCGCGGCGTTCAGGATACCGTTCGAGACCCCGGCAATCAGCAGCCCCGGCACGAGGATCGCCCAACTCGCCGCAGGCGTCGCGAGCAGCATCAGGGCCTGCCCGACCGCGCAGCCGACGATCCCGCCGATCACGCGCTGGCGCGAGTTCCAGCGCGCGGGCAAGCGATGCGCGTTGAGCGCGGAGATCGCGGTCAACGCCGACCATGCGAGGAGAACGAAAGCGGCCGTAAGTGGCGTCTGCCCCATGCCGCGCACCAGCACGGTTGGCACCAAAGACATCAGCGCAAGCACGCCCGCGCCCGAGGCGAAAGCCGCGAGTGTCGCGCCGGTGAAGGGCGCATGGGCAAAGAGATCGAGCCGCAGGATCGGGTTCGGAGCCCGGCGTTCGGTGCGCAAAAAGAGAGCCAGAAAGGCGAGCGCGCCCAATGCGAGCAAGCCCACCACGCCGAAAGCTCCCAACCGCAACTCGGTGAGCGCCGAGAGCAGGCAGCCGAGGCCGAGCATCAGAAGCAGGCCGCCCGTGAGGTCGACCCGATGCGGGCTGCGCGGGCTCTCGGGAAGGCGGGCCGAGGCGCTCAGCGCAAGGATGGTCGCCGCGAGCGCAATCGCCCAATGCCCTGCGGGCCATCCGCCAATCGGCAGCAGCGCCGCGGCGAGGATCGGCCCGAGCGCCACGCCCGCGCCAAGGCCCGCGGCCCAGATCGCGGCGGCACGGCGGCGTGGCTCGCCCTCGTAGATCTGGCCGAGAAGCCCGAGGCCGCAGGCCATGATCCCGGCGCTGCCGAGGCCCTGCACGACACGCGCGACGATCAGGAACAGACCGGTCGGCGCGAGTGCAGCGGCAACGGAAGCGAGCGCGGTGAGCCACAGCCCGCCCACGAAGGTCCGCCGCCGCCCCAGCGTATCGCCGAAGGCCCCGGCGATCAGAAGCCCGCAGGCCGCCCCCAATGGCATCCCCGACATGATCCAAGCCTGCTGCGCAGGGCCAAGCCCGAGCGCGGCGGTCATCGCCTCGAGCGTGGTCAGCGGCAGGGTGAAAACAACGAGGGACAGGAGTGTCGCAAGGGCCACGATGGCGAGCGGGGCTTTGGGGGTAACGGGCATTTCAGTTTTCCTTGGTCACGCGATGCCGAAGCCAGACGAGACCGCTCTCCAGCGTCTCGGTCTGACCCAGTTCCAGCGACTTGGTCGGGCCGGTGATCAGCCCCACCTGAGTGGCCGGGTTTGATAGTTAGGGCATGACTGGACCTGGTCCATCGGGACAAGGGATTCCGGGGCCGGTGGACGTTAGCCCAAAGCACAATGCTGTCGTTGGTGTCGTCGTGCCACTGGCGCGACGGTCCACTTCAGTGGCGGAACGGAACAGTATGCGGATCGGAAGAGCGACCAGCACACCGCTTTGCATATCGACGGGTCTCAGAGTGTGAAGGCGGCGCGGAACGCCTCGAGTGCCGCCTCCTCATCGCCCTGCGCGAAGGCCTCCATGGCGACCGGGCCGCGATAGCCCATCTGCTGCAGCGCTTTCGCCACACCGGCATAGTTGATCTCACCTGTGCCCGGCTCGAAGCGCCCCGGATTGTCGGCCACCTGGACCTCACCGATCCAGGGCAGGCTCGCCTTGCACCAGCGGATCAGATCCCCTTCGCCGATCTGCGTATGATAGAGGTCGAGATTGATCCGCAGCTGCGGGCGATCGACGGTCGAGACCAGCGCCAGCACATCCGCGGTAGAGCCGAAGGGGCAGCCCGGATGGTCGATAGGATTGAGGTTCTCGAGCGTGAAGACCACCCCCTCTTCCTCGGCCAGATCGCAAATCCGGTTCAGCGTATCGCAGGCCCGCTGGAAGCTGCCCGGCGCGAAGCTGCCATGCTGCGGGATCGGGATACCGCCGTCCCCAAGCCCCGTGCCATGCAGGTTGAGCCGATCCACGCCCAGCCGCTTGCCAACCGCCGCGGTCTCACGCGCCGAGCGCAGCAGCATTTCCGCCCCCTCTGGGTCACTCAGCCGCCCCTCCAGATAGCCGTTCATGATCGTGTAATTCGCCCCCACCGTCTCGAGCTTGTCGAGGTCGTGTTCCGGCCAATTCCACAACCCCACGCCGAAGCCCATCTCTGTCAGCCGCGCTGCACGCCATTCGATCGGTCGGTCCCGCCAGAGCATCTCTGCGCAGGCCGCCAGTTGAAACGGTTGTTCCATCATCTTCTCCACCCGGATGCCCTCAGGCATCCCGGTCCATGATCCACTGCACCGCCGGATCCGCCTGGAACCGCCAGTTGCGGCGCGGCCCGGCCATGACGTTGAGGTAATACATCTCGAACCCGTAGGGTGCCCCGCAGGGATGATGCCCGCGCGGGACCAGCACCACGTCGCCATCCGAAACCGCCATCGTCTCATCAAGCGTGCCGTCCTCGGTATAGACGCGCTGGATGCCGAAGCCCTGTGCCGGGTTCAGGCGGTGGTAATAGGTCTCTTCGAGATAGGTGATGCGCGGGAAGTCATCCTCGTCGTGACGGTGGCTCGGATAGGACGACCAATGGCCCGCCGGGGTGAAGACCTCGGTCACCAGCAGGCTGTCGCAGTAATCCTCCCCCTCCATCGCGATATTGTTGATGTAGCGCGTGTTGGTGCCTTTGCCGCGCTCGGTCAGGCTGATCCCGTCGGGCCCAATCTTGCGCGCTTCATGCCCGCCCTTGCCGGGTGCTGTGCAGACCGCGATGGTGCAATCCGTCTCGGCCACGGCCTCCCAGTCCTGATCGTTGGGCACATAGAGGCAATGCGGCGGCGTCTTCTCGAAAACGTTCATTCGCTCGCCCAACACGCCCCAGTCCTGCCCGGCGGCTACAACCCGCGCCTTGCCCTCGACCATCACGAGGATCGCCTCGTTCGGACCGGTGGCCTCCGCCGCGCTCTCGCCCGCGCGCAGCCGGTAGAGCGAGAACCCGACATAGCGCCAGCCCGCCGATTGCGGGGTGATCTCATGCACCTTGCCATGGGTGCCAAACGGTTTGCGCAGCAGATCGGTCATTTGTCTTCTCTCGGATTGAAGGTCACGAAAAGACGATAGGCGGCATACCCGCCCATCGCGAGGAACAGGATCGCGAAGCCCGGATCTCCAGCGACGAGTTCGAACAGGCCCCAGCCAAGGGCCACCCCCATCACCAGCAGCCGCTTCCACAGCGGGCGGAACCAGGGCGTGTCGAAATCGAGGAAGCGATCGCGGGCCATGCGCTCAGGCCTGCTCAGTGGCGATCAGCCCCGCCTCGACGGCGGCTGACTTGAGGGTTTTGAGCCCCAAGGACTGATACTCAAACGGGTTGCGGAGATCGGGATCCTGCTCGGCCTCGATCACGATCCAGCCGTCATAGCCCGCCTCCTTCAGGATCCGCAGGAGCGGTCCGAACTCCACGCCGCCCTCAGGATCACCCGGCACGGTGAAGACACCTGCGCGCACCCCGTCCATGAAGGACATGCCGGTGTCGCGGACCTGCCGCATCACCTCGGGGCGAACGTTCTTGGCGTGGAAATGGCGCACGCGGTCGACATATTTGCGCAGGATCGGAACCGGATCGATCCCGTCGCCGCCGAAATAACAATGCCCCGCATCGAACAGCAGCTTCGTCGCAGGCCCGGTCGCCGCCATGAACGCGTCGATCTCGGCAGACGTCTCGACGACAGTGCCCATGTGGTGGTGATAGACCAGATCGACGCCCTGCCCGGCGGTGAACGCCGCCAGCTCCTCGATCTTCGCCCCGAACGCGGCCATCTCGGCCTCTCTCAACACCGGCTTCTCCGACAGCGGCACGTCCTGCCCCTGCACCGAGTTCGACGTCTCACAGGCAATACAGACGGTGCAGCCATTATGCTTGAGCTTGTCGAGATGCGGCTGGATCGCCACTTTCTCATCTTCAACCGATTGCGTCAGAAGGTTCAGCGAATACCACCCGGAGACGAAAGCCAACCCGTAGCCGCTGAGCAATTGCTTGAGCGCTTCGGGATCATCCTGCGGCCAGCGATGGCCATTCTCGATCCCGTCGAAGCCAATCTCGGCGGCCTCGCGCAGGATCTGCTCGGTCGGGATATGCGCGCCCAGGGAATGGTCGTCGTCATTGGCCCAGGCAATCGGGTTCGTGCCGAAACGGATCATCTCTCTCCTCCTCAATTCACCAGCCGCGCGTTTGCGATCTGGGTCAGGTATTCCTCGAAGCGATCACGCTGCTTTTGGCGGTCCGAAACCTCGGGCACTGCCACGTCCCAGAAGAAACCGTGTTCGCCTGCCGTGGTTTCCAGCCCGGTTCCGGGGAAGTCCTTGGCCACGGTGTCGATCACGATGACCGTCGGGATGTCACGCTCGCGCGCAGCTTTCACTTCCGCCTCGAGCTGGTCGGTATCCTTGGCCTTCACCGCATGCGCGCCCATCGCCGCTGCATGCGCGACGTAGTCGATCTCGGGCTGCACCTCGACATTGCAATCGACATACATGTTATTGAAGGGCTCACCGCCGCAGCCCATTGTCTGCAGCCGGTTGATGCAGCCATAGCCGCGGTTGTCGGTCAGGATCACCGTGAAGGGCACACGGCGCATCACCGCCGTCGCGAGCTCCGAATTCGCCATCATGTAGGAGCCGTCACCCACGAAGCAGAGCACGTCACGCTCGGGCCGCGCGAGCTTGAGGCCCATCGCGCCCGCCACCTCGTAGCCCATGCAGGAATAGCCGTATTCCATGTGATAGCCGCCCTGAGACGGCTTCCACAAAAGCTTCAGCGCACCGGGCATCGTGCCAGCCGCACACATCGCGACGGCGTCATCTCCCGTGGCACGTTGCACCGCGCCGATCACCTGACCGTCGGTCGGCAGCGCCGCCTGATCCTCGGGACGCGCGCAATAGGCGTCGACCGCGCGCAGCCAGTCTGCGCGGGCATCGGCATCGGGCGCCTCGGCCCGATAATCGCCAAGTGCGGCGCTCAACTGCTCAAGCGCGACCTTGGCATCGGCCACCAGGCTTTCGGCCCCGTGCTTGGCCGCGTCATAGCCGTGGATATTGATGCTCACCAGCTTCGCCCCTGCCCCGAACAGCGTCCGCGAGCCGGTGGTGAAGTCCTGGAACCGCGTGCCGACCCCGATCACCAGATCGGCGTTTTGCGAGGCGGTATTGGCCGCCGCCGAGCCGTCCACGCCGGACGCCCCGAAACTCATCGGATGGCTCTGCGCGAGGCTCGACTTGCCCGCCTGCGTCTCGGCCACCGGAATCTGGTGCTTCGACGCGAACTCCGCGAGCGTGTCCTCGGCTTGGCTATAGACCACACCGCCACCGGCGATGATCACCGGGTTCTTCGACGCCTTCACCATCTCCGCGACCCGCGCCAATTCCCCCGCATCGGGAGCGGGACGGCGAATACGCCAAACGCGGGGCTCGAAGAACTCCACCGGGTAATCATAGGCCTCGGCCTGCGTGTCCTGACAGAAGGCCAGAACGGCGGGGCCGCAATTGGCCGGATCGGTCATCACCCGCAGCGCCCGCGGCAGCGCGGACAGGATATGCTCAGGCCGCGAGATCCGATCGTAATAGCGCGAGACCGGGCGGAAGCAGTCATTCGCGCTGACGGTGCCATCGTCGAAATCCTCGACCTGCTGCAGCACCGGATCGGGACGACGCGTCGCAAACACATCGCCCGCCACGATCAGCACCGGCAACCGGTTCACATGCGCCAGTGCGGCAGCTGTTACGAGGTTCGTCGAGCCCGGCCCGATGCTTGATGTCACCGCATGGGCGCGCGTGCGCTTCTTGCCCTTGGCATAGGCGATCGCCGCATGACCCATCGTCTGCTCGTTCTGCCCGCGCCAGGTCGGGAAGACGTCCTTGTAGGCATGCAGCGCCTCGCCGATCCCGGCCACGTTGCCATGGCCGAAGATCGCCCACATCCCTTCGATGAACCGCTCGCCATCCTCGGTCATCTGCACCGAGAGCCACTTCACCATCGCCTGCGCGGCGGTCAGCCGGATCGTCTCGCTCATCTCTCTCTTCCTCTCTGGGGCCACTTCCTCTTGGCCCAAATATCCCGGGGGGCTCCCGTCAGGGAGCGGGGGCAGAGCCCCCTCTCCGCTGACACCTCAAGCCGCCTTGGCTGCCTTCGCCCGCGCTCCGTCCCAGATCCCGCAAAGTCTCGTGTAGCGTCGCGCCATCTCGGCCACGGCCTCGGCATCGGTCAGCTCACCCTGCATCCAGGCCCGCGCCACGTCGCCAAAGATTGTCCGGCCAACGGCAAAGCCTTTGACCAGATCGAACCCGGCCGCGACCTCGAAGCTCGCCGCCAGTTCCGCCTCCGGCGCATCCAAGCCCAGCACCACGATCCCGCGGGTGTGCTTGTCGTAGTCCTCGATGGCGGCCACGGCCTTGGCCCATCCGGCCGCGTCCGCCATCGGTTCCAGCTTCCACCAATCCGGGTAGATGCCGATCTCGTAGAATTGCCGGATCAGGGTCGCGGTGGTGTCGGCATCGACCGGCCCCACCTTGGACGGAATGACCTCGAGCAGGAATTCCAGCCCGTTCCTGCGCGCCGCGGTAAAGAGGCGCTTGACCACGGCCTCCTGAGTGGCGCGGGTCTCGGCATCGTCATTGGGGTGGCAGAAGCACAAAACCTTCACCACCTCTTCGCGCGCCCATTGGGTCAGACCGCCGCAATCGGGGCCCAGTTCCGGCTCCAGTTCCAGCGGGCGCGAGCCCGGCCATTCGCAGGGCCGCCCGATCCAGAGGCCCGACCCGGAGGCCGCATGCAGCGCCGCGCGCCCGATCCGGTCATCGCACAGAATACCGTAGCCCGGCCGCCCGTCCTGCACCTGGGTTGCCGCCGAAAGGCACAGCTCCTTGAACGCGCCACCCTTCTTGAGCGTGTAGCCCGGCATCTCTTCGAGCTGCATCCGGTGATCGAAGGCGAAGACCCGGTAATCCGGCCAATCGGGCAGAGAGCGCGTGTGCCGGTTGGTCGACCAGTGGATCTGCTCCAGCTCCGCATCGTTGCGCAGATCAGGCTGCTTCACCCCGCGCTTGAGGAAGAATTCCAGCTCGGTCAGCGAGGGATAGGCGGGCGTGCAGCCATGGCGCGAGACCGCAAAGGCCCCGCAGGCATTCGCGTATTCCAGCGCCTTCGGCCAGCTCTCGCCATCGAGCCAGCCCTTCATCAGACCCGAGAAGAACCCGTCACCCGCGCCCAGCACGTTGAACACCTCGATCGGGAAGCCCGGGCCGGTCTGGCCGTCATCGAGGCTGTCGGGAATGTCGCCCTCGAAAGCCACCGCGCCGGCGGCTCCGCGTTTGCACACCAGCGTGGCGTCGGAAACCTTGCGCACCGCACGCAGCGCCGTAATCGTATCGGTCGAGCCGCCCGCGATGTGGAATTCCTCTTCCGTGCCCACGATCAGGTCGAAATGGTGCAGCGTGGCCATTAGCTTCTCGGTCACCTCGGCGCTCTCCACGAAGCGGCTCTCGCCCTCGCCATGTCCCGCCACGCCCCAGAGGTTCGGGCGGTAGTCGATGTCGAGCGCAGTCTTCGCCCCATGCTTTCGGGCCAGTTCCAGCGCCTTGAGCACCGCCGCCCGCGTGCGCGGATGCGACAGGTGCGTGCCCGTCGCGAGCACCGAGCGCGTCCGCGCGATCAGCGCCTCGTCGATATCCTCCTCGCTCAGCGCCATATCCGCGCAGTTCTCGCGGTAGAAGATCAGCGGGAACTGTTCCTCGTCGCGAATGCCGAGGATCACCAGCGCCGTCAGCCGCTCCGGGTCGGTCGCAACGCCGGTCACATCCACCCCCTCGCGCAGCAACTGCTCGCGGATGAAGCGGCCCATATGCTCGTCGCCAACGCGAGTGATCAGCCCGGACTTCAGCCCCAGCCGCGCCGTCCCGCAGGCGATGTTCGTCGGGCTCCCGCCGATATACTTCTCGAACGAGCCCATATCCTCCAGACGCCCGCCAATCTGCGCCCCATACAAATCAACGCCTGCCCGGCCAATCGTGATCACGTCGAGGTTTTTCATGCCATATCTCCGATCCGGATCGGGGCGCCGTTCGAGCGCGCCATCGCGTGGATCACCGTCTCGATTTCCAGACCGACGGCGAAATCGGGGCCGGCATTCGGCCCGCCCGCGATGGCTGCGCAGAGGTCGCGCGCCTCGATCACTTTCTGTTCGTTGAAGCCGAAATTATGCCCCGGCGCGGGGCAGAAGGCGGCGAAATCGGGCTGATCGGGGCCGGTCAGGTGACGGGTGAACCCCGCCTCTCCGGCGCGATGCAACCACAGCTCGTTCATGTTCTCCTGATCGAAGACCAGCGTGCCGTCCGATCCATGGATCTCCCATTGCAAACGACACTTACGCCCGCGCGCCACCCGCGACGTGGCGAACGAGCCCTGCGCGCCGCTCGCGAACCGGATCAGGGCCAGCGCGCTGTCCTCGTTCTCGACCGGCTTGGGGCCTTCGGGGGAAGTGCGCTCGGAGATCGCGATTTGGGTCATCGCGGTCAGCTCCTCAACCGGCCCCATCAGCGCCACCATCTGCGACACGAGGTGGCAGCCCAGATCGCCCAAGGCGCCCAGACCACCAGCCTCGCGCGTCATCCGCCACGACCACGGGAGGCGCGGGTCGGCGGAATAGTCTTCGTCATAGACGCCCCGGAACGCGCGGAGCGTGCCGATCGCGCCCTCCCAGATCAGCTTGCTGGCCATCTGGAAAGCGGGAGACCGAAGGTAGTTGTAACCGAGGATCGTGACCTGCCCGGGATGCTCCGCTGCGAGCCCGGCCATCGCCCGCGCATCTTCCAGCGTCAGCGCCATCGGCTTTTCCAGCCAGACATGCTTGCCCGCACGCAGGGCGGTCTCGGCCATCGGGCGGTGCAATCCGTTGGGCGCGGTGATCGAGACCACATCGACCGCCGGATCGGCGCAAGTCGCCTGCCAATCGTCGCTGCCACGCGCGAAGCCGAACTGCTCAGCGAAGGCGCGGGCCTTGTCGGAGGGCGTGTCGCAGAGGATCTCCAACCGGGGATGCGCGCCGCCGAAGACGGTCGCGAGGTTGCGCCACGCCATGGCATGACATTTCCCCATGAAGCCGGTCCCGATCAGGGCCACGCCAAGCGGAGTTTCGGGCATCGGAAGCGCCATGTCACCCTCGGTTGCTGAAGTCATTCTTGTCCGTAACAGGGACGCGCGACGCCCCTGCCGCTTGTCAGATCGTGCCGCCGAGCGAGCCTTCGAGCTGTGCCATCTCCTGGCCACCGGCCATCAGATCCTGCAACTCGTTCGGCGTGATCTCGCCCCGGGTTGCGGTGCCCAGCGTCTTGCCGCGATTGAGCACGGTGAAGCGGTCGCCCACCGCCATCGCATGGCGCACGTTATGGCTGATGAACACGACACCCACGCCCTGCTTGCGCACCTTGTCAATCGTGGCGAGCACGTTCGAGGTCTGGCGCACGCCAAGCGCCGAGGTCGGCTCGTCGAGGATCAGAACCTTCGCGCCGAAATAGACCGCGCGGGCGATGGCAACGGTCTGGCGTTCGCCCCCCGAGAGGGTGCCCACCGCCTGATCGGGACCGCGGAGGTTGATGCCCATATTTCGCATCTCTTCGACGCAGACCTCATTGGCTTGCTTCACGTCGAAGCGCTTGAACGGGCCCGCCCCTTTCGTGGGCTCGCGCCCCATGAAGAAATTGCGCGTCACGCTCATCAGGGGGATCATCGCGAGGTCCTGAAACACCGTGGCGATCCCGGCCTCCATCGCATCGCGCGGGCTCGAGAAGTTCATCGGCTTGTCCTCGAACAGGATCTCGCCCTCGGTCGGCTTGTGCACGCCCGACATCGTCTTGATGAAGGTCGATTTGCCCGCGCCGTTATCGCCGAGAAGGCAGTGACACTCGCCGGGGCGGATATCGAAGCTGACACCGGCCAGCGCGATCACGTTGCCGAAGTGCTTCTTGATGCCGCGCATCTCGAGGATGGGCTTGGCGTCGGCGGCGACGGCGCCGTGATGGAATGCGGTCTCAATTTCCATATCAGCGTTCCCCCGTCACGCGCTTGCGGATCACGTTGTTGAAGATCACGGCGAGCAGCAGCATCCCGCCCAGGAAGACTTGGAACCAGTCCTGATCAATCGAGGTGTAGGTCAGGCCGATCACGACCATGCCGAAGATGATCGAACCGAAGAAGGCGCCGATCGCCGAGCCGTAACCGCCGGTCAGCAGCGAGCCCCCGATCACCGCGGCGATGATCGCCTCGAATTCTTTCTGGAAGCCGCGACGCGCATCGGTGGAGCCCGCGTCGATCACGGTCATGATGGCGACGAGCGCGGCGCAACAGGCGGTCACGATGAAGAGCGTCGTCTTCACCCGGTTGACCGGCACGCCCGAATTGGAGGCCGCGTTCTTGTCGCCGCCGGCAGCGAAGATCCAGTTGCCGGCGGGGGTGCGCAGCAGGATCCAGGTGGCAAACAGCGCGATACCGATGAACCACAGGATCTCGACCGGCACGCCCGGCACTTTCGGCGCGCCCGACTTGAACGTGTCGATCCAGCCCCACTCGGCGAGCTTCGCGAAGAGACCCGTGAACGCGTCGCCCGAGAAGAACGGTGCCAGCCAGTCATCACCCACCGCATCGCGCACGCCGCGCAGCTGGGTCGAGCCGCCGGTCAGATATTTCAGCCCGACGAGCGACAGGCCGCGCAGAATGAACAGGAAAGCCAGCGTGACGATGAAGGAGGGCAGCCCCGTGCGGATCACCAGCTGCCCGTTCACCACGCCCATCATGCCAGCGAAGATCAGCGTGCCGGGAATGGCCACGATCAGCGGCAGTCCCAGATTGACCACGAGCGCGCCGAAGATCATCCCCGCGAAGGCGACCATCGAGCCGATCGAAAGGTCGAACTCTCCCCCGATCATCAGAAGCGACGCGCCGATGGCGAGAATGCCGAGCTGGGCCGCGGGCGTCAGGAAGTTCATGATCCCCGAAAGGGTGAACATCGACGCATTGGCGGTGAAGAGAAAGAAGATCGTCACGAGAATGAGCCCGGCGATCGCGCCCAGTTCGGGCCGCTTCATCAAGCGCGCGAGAACTGTCTCCTCGCGGACGCGCTCGTCGGTAACCGTGGAGTCGGCAGGCATTATACCCTCCCTGAGAATGCTGGTTCGTGGCGCTTTCGGTTCCGCGACCGCCCGCGGTGGCGCCGATGGGATGCGCGCGCGTCAAAGGGCGCGCGCATCCCGGTATCAACTCATCCGATATGGATCAGCGAATGCCCTTGGCCGACAGGTCGACCACCTGAGCCGCCTTGTCCTTGGTGATCAGGTTCGGACCCGAAGCGACGTTCGACGCCGGGATGAGGCCGTATTTCGCGTTGAGCGCGAGGAACGACACCGGCAGATAGCCTTGGAGATACTGCTGCTGGTCGATCGCGAAGGCCGCGTCACCATTCTCGACATCCTTCAGGAAACCCGGGGACAGATCGAAGCTCGCGACGTTGATCTTGCCGCCACCTTCACCCAGCGCCTTGACCGCCTTGACCGAGGGTTCGCCCGCCGTCGCCGCACCCAGCGCCAGCACGGTGTCGATCGACGTATCGGATTGCAGGGCTGCGCGCACCTTGGCCTCGATATCCGCCGGATCATTGGTGGTCGGCAGCACTTTCACCTGACCGCCAAAGCCCTTGGCGAAACCGGCGCAACGCTGGTCGAGCGAGACATTTCCGACCTCCTGGTTGACGCAGAGCCCGTTCTTGCCACCCATCTCCTTGAGCTTCTCACCCGCGCGCTCACCTGCGGTGAATTCGTCCTGACCGACATGCAGCAGCGCACCCAGCGATTTCGACACATCCGATCCGGCATTCATCGTGATCACCGGAATGCCTGCGGCAACGGCCCGCTTGATCGACGGGCCAAGCGCGTCCGCATCGGGAACCGAGACGACCAAGCCGTCGGGCTCCTGGTTCACGGCGGCGTCGATCAGCTGGCTCATCGCGACCATGTCGAAGGTCTCGGGCGAGCGGTATTCGACATTCACGCCAGTATCCTTCGCCGCCTGTTCGACGCCGTTCTTCACAACCGACCAGAACGGATCGTTGGCCTGCCCGTGCGAGACCACGACGATATCCGTCGCGAATGCCGGTGCAGCGAAAGCCACGGCGGTGGCCGCAACTGCAGCACGCAGAAACTGTTTCATGTGATCCTCCCAGATTCACTTTCTGTTTGTCACCGCACCGCGCTCCTCCATGTCGCGTCCGATGCGGCCCGGCCGATCCCTTCGGCCTTTGAACCACAGGCACCTCCTCGCGCCTGCGATTTCCGTCCACTCCGAGGCAGCGCCTCAGAGAGTCGCCAGATCGACGGCTTCCCCCATCTTGGCGGATTTCGTTGCGGCCTCGGCCATCGCGAGCGCGGCCACGCCATCCTCGAGTGTCACGGGCATCGGTCGACCCTCTGCCAGAGCAGTGACGAAGGCGTCCCATTCTGCCGCGTAGGCGGGCATGTAACGCTCGAGGAAGAAATAAGTGGGCTTGGCCGAAGAGACGCCGGCCACGGTCGATTTTGAGACCGTGTTCTCCAGCATGTTCGCCGCGCTCAGCAGCCCCTCCGAACCCAGCAATTCGACGCGCTGATCGTAGCCGTAGACAGCCCGGCGCGAGTTCTTGATCACGGCAATACGCCCGTCTGCATAGGTCAGCGTGACCACGGCCGTATCCACGTCGCCCGCCTCCCCGATCGCCGGATCGACGATAGAGGAGCCAACTGCGCGAACGCTGACCGGCGCCCTGTCCATGATAAAATTCGCCATGTCGAAATCATGGATCATCATATCGCGGAACAGACCGCCCGAGACCTTGATGTAAGAGACCGGCGGCGGCGCAGGATCGAAGGATGTGACCGAGAGCAGCTCGGCTTTGCCGATCTCTCCGGCGTGGGCGGCAGAGCGCAGTGCGCCGAAATTCGGATCGAACCGACGGTTGAAGCCGATCATCACAGGCTGGCCGGTTTTCGAAACCGCCGCGAGGCAGGTTTTCGCCCGTTCAAGCGATAGATCGACCGGCTTTTCGCACAGCACAACCTTGCCTGCCGCCGTCGCCTTCTCGATCAGATCCGAATGGGTGTCGGTCGAGCTGGCAATGAGCACCGCGTCGATGTCGGGATTGGCAATGAGTTCCTCGGAACTTGCCGCTTTCGCGTCGTATTTCGCAGCGAGCGCCTGCGCCGCCTCCGCGTTCACATCCGAGACCGCGACAAGCGTGCTGCCCGGATGTCCGGCAATATTTACCGCATGCACCTGACCGATACGGCCGGCGCCCAGCAACCCGACTTTCAACATGCATTCCTCCCAGAACCGATCCGATTCGACCGATGACTGGCGCTAACATCATCCGTTTTGCACGCGCGTGCAAGAATTTTTTGCACGCGCGTGCAAAACGGGACTCCGCTGCCGCTCTTTTCTGTGTGTATGCTGGCAAGAAAGCTGATAGGTCAGCTTTTGAGGAGAACCCGATGAGCGACGTGCGCAGACCGAATTTCGAAAACAACATCACCGCCGATGATGTCGCCGAAGCTGCCGGTGTCTCGCGCTGGACGGTCAACCGGGCCTTCAAGAAGGACGCGTCGATTTCGCCCAAGACCCGGACCAAGGTGATGGAAGCGGCGAGCAAGCTCGGCTACGTGCCCGATCTGCGCGCAGCCGCATTAGCCTCGGACCGGTCGAACCTCGTCGCGCTGCTGGTCGATGACTTCGCCAACCCGCATAAACTGGTGATGATGGAGCGGCTCACGCGCATCCTGCGCAAGCATGGCTGGGATACGCTTCTGGTGAACACGCTCGACCGCGACGATGCGGGCCATGCGATCCTCAACGCCAGCCAGCGCCGCGTCGATGCCGCGATCCTGATCGGGATTCAGTTCGACGACGAAGTGCTGGAGACCGCTCTGCACGCCCGCCGCTTCCACAAGCTGATTATCTTCGCGCGCACCTCGCGCCATCCCGACACGATCTCGATCGCGGTGGACGACGCTGCCGCGATGCAGGAGATTGCCGCCTATGTTGCGGAACAGGGCTATCGCCGCCCGCTCTTCCTCGCGGGTCCACGCACCTACTCCGCGCATCTGCTGCGCAAGGAAACCTTTCTGGGCTGCTGGGAGCGGCGTTTCGGGACCGTCCCCGAATTCGCCGAAGTGCCCGCCTATGACCCGATCCTCGCAGAGCAGGTCGTGACCCGGATTCTCACCGATCGCCCGCGCGACGAAATGCCCGACATCCTCGTCTGCGAGAACGACGCGCTCGCCATCGGCGCGATCGACGTGATCCGGCACAAGCTCGGCCTGCGCATTCCCGAGGATATCGCGGTGACGGGCTTCGACGACGTGCCGCAATGCCAGAGCCCGAATTACGCATTGACCACCTATCGCCAGCCCCTGACGGAGATGGCCGAATATCTGGTCGAAGTGCTCGAAAGCAGCGAAGACCGCGACTTCGACCGCGCGTTCAAGGGCAAGCTCGTCCCCCGCGCAAGCGCCTGACTCCGGAGGGCAAGCGCATCGGTCGACTGGAATAGAGGGCTGATCATTCGCCGTGTGACGCACGCATGTCGACTCAGCGCCCGATCAATGCCGGTTCCTGTACGAGAGAGACACCGAAGCGTGCGCGGACCGTTTCTCGGGCGTAATCGGCAAGCGCGATGACGTCCTCGACCGTCGCACCGCCGAGGTTCACGAGGATCAGCGCGTGCGCTTCAGAGAATCCGGCACCGCCCCTGCGGACCCCCTTCAGGCCGCAGAGATCGAGAAGCCTCGCCGCCGAGAGCTTCACGCCGCCCGGGACCTGATGCCCCGGGACGTCCGCCAAGCGTCGCGCGGTCGCGACCGAGACGATCGGGTTGTGAAAGAAAGACCCGACATTGCCGATATCCCTCCAGTCCGGGATCTTCGCCGCGCGTTGGGCCAGAACGGCTTTCATGATCCTGTCCGGGCTGAGCGGGCCGGGCAGGTCGGCCAGACCGGCATAGCCGAGATTCGGCTTCCAATCCGTGGGCAGCCGAAGCGTGACCCCGGTGACGAGCTCAACGCCCGGCCTCTCCTTGAAACGGCTGTGCCGATAGGCGAAGCCGCAGTCGCGTGCCGAAAGGCGTCGAGCGGTCCATGTCTCCGTGTCGATAATGTCGACGCTCTCGACCAGATCCTTCAGCTCCACTCCATAGGCGCCTATGTTCTGGACTGGCGCCGCGCCGACGGTGCCCGGTATCCCGGCAAGGTTCTCGAGGCCGCCGATACCCTGCTCCACCGTCCGGCGCACCAGGGCGTCCCAGTTCTCGCCCGCCCTTGCCGTGACGCGCACACCATCGGAAGCACGCGTCACGCTGCGACCAAGCAATCCGTTGATCCCGACCACGCCGTCGATCTGCTCGGCCAGCACGCAATTGCTCCCGCCGCCCAGCAGGTGAAACGGCAGACCGAGACGCCCGGCGTATTGCGAGGCGGCGATGATCTCGGCTTCTGTGCGCAGCACCCCGCCGAACCGGGCCTGCGACCGCAAGCCCAGCGTGTTGCGGCGGCTCAGGTCGAACGCGGCCTTCAGCGGTGTCGGCGACTGCGCGACGGGGGGCGTCCACGCACCGGGCCTGCCAGCGCGCGCAACGTCGGTCCGCCGCTCCGCGCTCATGTCACGGCGTCGCGGATGACATAGGTGCAGCGGCGACCGCCCTCGACGATATGTTCAACCCGCTCGACCGAGACATCCTCGCCCAGTACAGCCTTGAACACCGCCTGTTCGGCCCGACAGAAGCCCTGACAGAAAGTCGCCGCGGCGCAGATCGGACAATGGTTCTCGACAAGGAGAAGGGTACCGTCCCCATGACGCTCGGCAGAGGCCATGTAGCCTTCGGCATTGCGCAGCTCGGCCAGCTTCTCGACCCGTGCAGCCAGATCGCCACAGCCCGTCATTTCTGCCTCGTAGAGCGCCTGCGTCGTCGCCTCTCGGGCCTCGATGATGCGCTCGAGCGCCTCCTCCCCCAGAACACCGGAAATGCTGCGCAGAATCTCCACGGTCAGCGCGGCATGCGTGTCCGGAAACCGGGCCTGCCCCTTTTCGCTCAGATGCCAGAAGACCGCAGGTCGCCCCCGCCCGGAGGCGCGACGTTCATCTGCGACCAGCCCCTCTTCGGCGAGTTTCAGCAGTTGCTGCCGCGCGGCCTCTCCGGTGATGCCGAGGCGGGCCCCGACCTGCGCCGAGGTCAGCGCCCCGTGCATCTTCAACGCCATCAGGATGCGCTCAGAGGCGGAGCGCGGCGACCAGCCTGAATCTTCCATCGCGTATTTTTCCAAGCTATCGCTTGACATATTCGCCTCAATCTTTTTCAAAGCACTTACTTGATTAATTAACCCGCCGCAGGCTGCGGCGCAACCACCCCCCCGCAGGAGACCTGACATGGCTTTCGAACTTCCCGCACTGAACTTTTCCCATTCCGCACTGGCTGACCGCGGCATGAGCCAGGAAACGCTCGAACTACACCACGACAAGCACCATCAGGCCTATGTGACGGCGCTCAACGGCTTCGTCGAGAAGACCGCCGACCTTCAGGGCAAGACTCTGGAGGAGATCGTCGTCGCCACTTACGGCGATCCCGCACGCGAAGGCATCTTCAACCAGGCGGGACAGCACTGGAACCACATTCATTTCTGGAACGCCCTTTCGCCGCAGGGCGGCGGCATCCCCGGCGCACTCGAGTCGCGACTGATCACCGATTTCGGCTCTGTCGACGACTTCAAAGCGGCGTTCAAGGCCGCAGCAACCGGGCAATTCGGTTCGGGTTGGGCCTGGTTGATCCAGAAGCCCGACGGCAGCCTCGGCGTGACCAAGACGCCGAACGGGGTGAACCCACTCGCCATCGGCGAGGGTACGGCACTGCTGGGCCTCGATGTCTGGGAACACAGCTACTACGTTGACTTCCGCAACCGTCGGCCGGACTACGTGACGAACTTCCTCGACAATCTCGCAAATTACGAGTTCGCGGCGTCGAACCTCGCCTGATGCACCGAGTGCCGTGCGCACCACCTGCGCACGGCCTCTTCCAAGCTCATGAGCCCCTCCCCATGACATACGTCGTCACCGAAAACTGCATCGCCTGCAAATACATGGATTGCGTCGAGGTCTGCCCGGTCGATTGCTTCTATGAGGGCGAAAATGCTCTCGTGATCCACCCCGATGAATGCATCGACTGCGGCGTCTGCGAACCCGAGTGCCCCGCCGACGCGATCCGCCCCGACACCGATCCTGACGGCGAAGGCTGGGTCGACTTCAACCGTAAATATGCAGAGGTCTGGCCTGTCATCGTCGCGATGGGCACCCCGCCCGCGAATGCCGACGAGATGGATGGCGTGCCGAACAAGCTGCAAACGCATTTCTCGCCCGAGCCGGGGCAAAAAGGATAGTCATGAGCACTGAACTCTCACAGGCTTCCTATGCCATGATCGACGCCGGGCTGGACACGCAAGCTGCGTTCCGCGAGGCGATGTCTGCGTTGGCCGCAACCGTTTGCGTTGTGAGCGCCGCGCGGGACAGCGACCGCGTAGGGCGCACCGTCACCGCAGCGCTCTCGCTGGCGGTCGATCCGCCGTCGCTGCTGGTCTCCATCGACTCCAGCGCCCGCCTGGCATCGCTGATCCGCGCGCAGGGCGGGTTTTCCTTCGCGATGCTGCAAGCGGACCAGCAGGCGGTGGCCGAGGCTTTTGCCGGCAAGGTCGCGCCGGAGAAGCGGTTCGAGCACGGCGCATGGGACACCTGGCCCTCCGGCCACCCGCGCCTGCACGGTGCCGTGGCCACGATGGACTGCGCCCTCGTCGGAGAGATCGAGACGACCGATCACGTGCTGTTCGTCGGGCGTCCACGGAAGATCGACCTCTCCGCAAACGCCAAGCCACTGGTCTGGCACGGCCGTCAGTTCAATACCGTCACCCCGCTGTGACGGCTGCGACAGCCACGAGATCCGGGCGGATTACGCCCGTTGGGGCTATCGTGCCTCGTTCCGCTACATCACCGACGTGCCGGAATGGTTCGCGGCGCACAAGCCTTCCGATACACTCGTAGGTTCAAGATCTACCTAGCAACGCAACCAGTCGACATCCGAACAGGGATCGATGGGCTTGTTAACTCCGTTTCGGGGAATTTTGATCTCGACCCTTTCTCACGGGGCTTCTTCGTGTTCCGCTTGAAGGAACGGGACAAGATCAGCTTCCACAGCGCTTCCACTGTGTTTATCGCAACGCAAAAGCCTCGCGGGTAGCGAGGCTAAGCGTTTGCTTTTCTTCATAAGACATTGGTTGCGGGAGTAGGATTTGAACCTACGACCTTCAGGTTATGAGCCTGACGAGCTACCGGGCTGCTCCATCCCGCGTCCGTTGAGCGTTTGCCT
>NZ_WBJS01000140.1 GCF_009296265.1 Thioclava sp. JE_KL1 | reverse complement strand
GGACGAAGGTATTCCCAATGAATTACTGGACTCTCTACAGCTCCCGGGTATCAATCAAGCACTACTGACTTTGCACCAACCTCAGCCGGAAGACGACCTTTTCCAAATCAAGCAATTTGAACACCCTGCTCAAAAGCGTCTGATTTTAGAAGAACTCATGACCTCACAAATGAGCCTGTTGTTGATGCGCCAATCGGAAAAGAAATACGATGCGCCCGTTTTCACTGTTGGCGAAAAGAGCCAAGCTTTACTGGCTAACCTCCCATTTGAACTCACCCAAGCGCAACAACGTGTGCTAAATGAAATTCAACAGGATCTGGCATTACCGCACCCCATGCAGCGTCTTGTTCAGGGGGATGTCGGC
>NZ_WBJS01000139.1 GCF_009296265.1 Thioclava sp. JE_KL1 | reverse complement strand
GCCTAGAGCTGATTGGACTGATGTCGATTTTCGGATTTCTTAAATGTTGGTCGACTTTTTGCTTTACGAAGTCGTAAACCTGTTTTTCAAGGCTTTCCGTCGACTGATAAACGCTTTTATCCGTTCTTGAATCGGCATGTGCGATGGAAAACGGCAAAATTGTCCATAGGATTATGGCGAAGAACCGATTAAATGCAGAGCCGGAAAACAGATTGAATAAATAATAAGTGGGATAATGTGTCAAAATGCACTCTAATCCAGTGTTGGGTTTCGTTTTGATTGCATAGAAAATTTCAGTTATATTAACTGAATTGAAATCAATTTTCTCGCTTTTCATTGTTGTCCGTTGCGGCACGGTGAGAAGGG
>NZ_WBJS01000138.1 GCF_009296265.1 Thioclava sp. JE_KL1 | reverse complement strand
TCTTTGTAGTTCAGCCCTTTCGGGCGAATGTTTGAGATGCAATTTCTAAATGCATCGGTTAACCCAACATGAGGGTTCCAGGTTAAATACAACCCCAAGCTATCCGGTGAACTCAAACCAGGGCGCTCACCTACCAAAACCAGCACGGCTTTTGCATTGAACAGCTCACCAATTTCATCACCAATAGCAACACGCCCTTGTTTCACAATGGTGATAGGGGCTAGCGTCCAATCTTGCTGCGTTTCATTTGACATCAGATCCAATAACGCCTGTAAAAACGGCAAAGTATTGGTTTCAATCGCTTTAGATGAAAGCCCATCCACAACAGCAATCGCCAAGTCGCACACCAACCCCTGATTACTTCCGCAG
>NZ_WBJS01000137.1 GCF_009296265.1 Thioclava sp. JE_KL1 | reverse complement strand
AATGCGTCGCGGACGGCTTCACCAATAAAGATCAGCAAAGACAATAATATCGCCACCGACAAGAAGGCGGTGATCCCAAGCCACGGGGCCTGAAGGTTATTTTTCCCTTGTAACAGCAGTTCACCGAGTGACGGTGAACCGAGCGGTAGACCGAAGCCGAGGAAATCGCGCGAGGTCAGGGTGGTTATCGAACTACATAAAATAAACGGTAAAAAGGTGAGGGTCGCGACCATGGCATTAGGCAACATATGACGCAGGATGATACTGCGATCGCTGACGCCAAGCGCCTGTGCCGCACGAATGTAGTCGAAATTACGAGTACGTAAAAACTCCGCCCGCACCACGCCGACCAGACTCATCCAGCCAAACAAG
>NZ_WBJS01000136.1 GCF_009296265.1 Thioclava sp. JE_KL1 | reverse complement strand
ATATTGAAATGCATCAAAGCTCATAGTAATCCTGTTATTGTTCGGTGGTTGGCTGGGCGTCGGTTGCTGTTTTTGCCTCAGATGCTTTTTGAGCACGTTCTTCTCGAGCCTTCAGTACGGCGTCTCTTTCTGCCTGGTCTTTTTCCATTTGGGCTTTTTGAGCATCCGTTGGAATGTAAAGCGGTGCTTTGCGTCCGCACCCTGCGAGCAGCAATGTCATTAATGCCGATAGCAGAAGAAAACGACCGATTTGTGAAAAATGGTTCATAGTGCTGTCTCTTTACGCTGCCAACTGTTTTAAAATGGGACTTATTTTAGTATTTTAGCAAATTAGCTGCAAAACATATCAGAGAGTTTTTTATGTCAAATACC
>NZ_WBJS01000135.1 GCF_009296265.1 Thioclava sp. JE_KL1 | reverse complement strand
ACTTAAAACTTTAAGATCGTCAACATCGATTTTTTCTCCACGATAAATATCTCGATTGGCCACAACAACAGACAGTAGTTTTGGCTTTTGAACAATGGTGACTGTTTTGACTTGGGCATGAGCCTTGGCATCTTCTACACGGTTCTGCACATAACCATAAACAAACACCACTGCCAAAATTGCAGACAGGGCAGCAGAGCCGTAAATCAACCAATCACTGGTTTTCAGCTTCATAATTACTTTCCAAAAAATTCGTTTGATGAAGGCGAGACCTTCATAGCTAAGGACTGGCTTGGCAGCTAAAATTGATGTCGTAGATACTGGTTCCAGATATCGAAAAATTACTGAATATATTCTTTAATTCAGGTAATAC
>NZ_WBJS01000134.1 GCF_009296265.1 Thioclava sp. JE_KL1 | reverse complement strand
CTGCTCGACCAGATCCCCGAGGATGAAGAGATCGGCAGCGTCACGGCAGACGGTGCCTACGACACCCGCAAATGCCATGACGCCATCGCCGAGCGTGGCGCTCATGCCGTCATCCCGCCTCGCCGGAATGCGAAGCCTTGGAAGACCGCTGGTGCTATCGCACGCAACGAAGCTCTGCGGGCATCGAAGTATCTGGGCCGCGCCCTGTGGCGACTATGGAGCGGACACCACCGCCGGAGCCGCGTCGAAACCAAGATGCACTGCGTGAAACTTCTGGGTCAGCGCCTCATGGCGCGGGACTTCGATCGCCAGATCGCGGAACTTCAGGTCCGCATCGCCATCATGAACGGCTACACCGCGCTCGGCATACCCGTC
>NZ_WBJS01000133.1 GCF_009296265.1 Thioclava sp. JE_KL1 | reverse complement strand
CAACCAAAACAGTAACACACAAAAAAGCCGACATAATGTCGGCTTTTTCTTTGCAATAACAACAGAACCTAACTATTTAAAATAGACCTCATAGTCTGCCTGGGCTTGTTCATAGTCAGGAATATGTCCGATGTCCATCCAATATTCAGTCAATGGGAATCCCCCTGAATTTTGACCGTCCGCAATCACGTCATCAACCAATGTCGGCATATCAAAAAACGCATTATCAGGAATTCTGCCCAACGCACCCGGAGACAAACAATAAATGCCGGCATTCACAAAATAACGGTAAACCGGTTTCTCGACCAGTTGATTGATATAGGGTCCATTCATTTCAATCACACCATAAGGCACTTGATGTGAGTACTCTCTGACAC
>NZ_WBJS01000132.1 GCF_009296265.1 Thioclava sp. JE_KL1 | reverse complement strand
AAGCAGAAGAACTCAGAAAACAGGTCAATCACCCTAATTGCGTGAACTTTGCGGGTCAACTCAAGCTGCTGGAAATGCCGATTCTATACACCATCTCAAACTTGATGGTAACGAACGATTCTGGCCCAGGACACTTTTCGTCCATCACGCCACTAAAGACCTTTGTATTGTTTGGGCCGGAAACCCCTAAACTTTACGGTTCACTCGGCAACAGCACGCCCATTTTTGCGGGCCTTGCCTGCTCGCCTTGTGTCAGTGCCGCCAACCACCGTAAAACGCCTTGCACCGAACCGGTATGCATGGATGCCATTACTGTCGATACGGTTTACCAGCAAGTCAAAATCCAACTGGATTATTAATGCCGCCCCCAACCTGGT
>NZ_WBJS01000131.1 GCF_009296265.1 Thioclava sp. JE_KL1 | reverse complement strand
TATTTTGGAAGGATGTCGACAAACAAAAGTTGGACATCTGGTCTATGCTTCCTCTAGTTCCGTTTATGGAATGAATGCTAAGATTCCATTTTCTACTGAAGATAGGGTGGATTTTCCAATCTCGCTTTATGCAGCAACTAAAAAATCGAATGAGTTGATGGCTCATGCCTATAGTCATTTATATGACATTCCAACCACAGGTCTACGTTTCTTTACAGTTTATGGCCCATGGGGTCGTCCTGATATGGCCTACTTTTCATTTACGAAAAAGATTCTAGCGGGTGAAGCGATAGATGTTTTCAATAATGGACAAATGGAGCGTGACTTTACTTATATCGACGATATTGTTGAGGGTGTTGTTCGTGTTATGGATCGTAT
>NZ_WBJS01000014.1 GCF_009296265.1 Thioclava sp. JE_KL1 | reverse complement strand
GGGCACCAGCTGTTCGAGCGCCGCGGTCGCCAATTGGTTTTGACTGAGGTGGGCCATATCACGCTCGACTATTCGGAGCGGATTTTCGAGGCGGGCGAAGAACTTGAAGCCACGTTGCGGCAGGCTTCGGCGGGGCGTCAAGCGGTGCGTATCGGGGCGCTCTCGACGCTTTCGCGCAACTTCCAGATCGGGTTTCTCGCACCGATCATCGGGCGTCAGGATGTGGAGATCGTGCTTCGCTCAGGCAGCGCGAGCGTGCTGTTCGAGGCGCTGCAGGCGATGGCGCTCGACGTGGTTCTGACGACCGAGCCGCCCGCCCGCGATGTGTTCTCGAGCTTCATCGCGCATCGCGTCGCGGAGCAGAAAGTCTTGCTTCACGGCACACCGCACCGGCTGCGGCATGCGACTCTCGAAGAGATGCTGAGCGAGGAGCCCGTGATCTTGCCGACCGACAGTTCGATCCGCACCGGCTTCGACAGCCTGATCACGCGGCTCGGACTGCGCCCGCAAGTGGCGGCGGAAGTCGACGACATGGCCATGATCCGCCTTCTGGCCCGGGAGGATGCAGGCCTTGCAATCACGCCTGCAGTGGTTCTGGCCGACGAGCTTCGCGAGGGCTTGCTGGTGACCGCGCCCTTCGATCTCGATATTGGCGAGGATTTCTATGCCGTGACCCTGCAGCGCCGGTTTCCGAACCCGGTGGTAGCGGAGCTGCTGGAGAAGGCGCGCGAGCCTGAGGCCGCGAAAGCTGACTGACGCAGGAGAGCCAAGCGATAGCGCGATGGTGCGCGGCTCAGTGTTTCGTGGTGCTGACACATCGTTCGGCCCTATTCCGGACTTTCGATCCTGGCGACGCGAATGCCGGATTTGCGGAGCGTCCTTCTACCATGATCCCGCAGGACAGGTTCTCCGCGAGTTTAACGCCGGGTCGCGGCTTTGATCTCTAAAACTTCTGCTGACGAGTAGGGCTGACCAGTCTCGTCCACGAGGTCGTGGAACCACGCGCCGTCCGCGCCGATCTTGGCCGTGCCGGACACGCCGTCGGGCCAAGGCAGCCAGGTTTGACTGCGCCCGCGCACGAAGCCCCATTGCAACGCGCCGACGCCGGTTTCGCGAAACAGCGGAATCTGCTCGGCGATCGTGCTGTCGAGGCTGCGTGCCATCCATTCGGTGCAGATCAAGGGCCGCTTCAGCGCGCTGAGCGCCGCGATCGTCGCCTCCATTCTTGCGCGCGGCACATAGGCGTGGAAGGTCACGACATCGGAGAGTGCGAGCGCGGTTCGGTCGATTTCCGTCGTGTAGGGCGTGCCATCTCCAGGCACCGACCATGCGGCCACGGTGAGCGGCTGGCTGGGGGCGCACTCCCGTGCCCAAGCAAAGCAGTCACACATCAGAGACAGGCTCGCTTCCTCAAGCCTTTCGGGGTAGCTCTCATAGCGACCGGAGCGGAAAATCATCCGGTTTCCCGGTTCGTTATAGAGGTCCCACACGATGACGCGGGAGTCTGCGCGAAACCGCATGACGATCGCCCTCAGATAGGTTTCAAGCTCGGGCCGGCGGGACGGATCCTCAACGATCGCTCTGCCGGGGCTGCCTACGGCGCGACTGTTATGGATGCCGGGCACGGGGTCGGGCTGCGGCCCGGGCGTTGCCGGCTTGCCAGAAAATTCGCAATCATCGAATGGGCAGAGGATGACGCCAAGACGGTGAGAGGCCGCGATGGTGAGGAAGCGGTCCACCCGGTCGAGCAGCGCGGTCCCCTCGGCCTGCCAGACGACGAAGGGCAGGTTGACGCGCACGACGTTGAACCCGATCTCGCGCGCCCAGCCCAGTTCGCGTTCGATGACCTCGGGGGCGAAATCCGCGCCGCGCCAGAACTCGACGAAGTTGACCGCGACGCTCGGCAGGTAGTTGAAGCCACAAAGCCATCCGATCTCGCGGCGCCATGTCCAGGCGCGTTCAGCGCTCCACCGGTCTGCCTGCTCAAGCCTGTCGTCTTTCATCTTGTCCTCATGGGGCTGGGAGGTCCGGAGGCGTGCGGATCGAACGCCTCCGGGGGTGACTGCGAGCGCAGTTCGGTTACTGGTCGAGGATGTCCTGCACCTCGTTCTGCGCTTCGGCGAGGGCCTTCTTCGGGTCCTTTCCGGTCAGCCAAATCGATTGCAGGTTGCGGTTCAGCGCGTCCTGGATCTTGCTGTATTCCGGCGAGGCCGGCGTATCGTGCGCGATCTTCTCGGTGCCCACGTATTCGGCACGGTGCGGCAGATCGCGATAGGCCTTGCTCTCGAGCACCGACTTGCGCACCGCCATGTGGCCCGTGCGCGCCCAATCCGCGTCGTGATTGTAGATGAAGGCTGCGACCTTCAGTGCGGCCTTGTATTTCTCCGGGTGCTGATCCTTCAGCGTCGAGGGGATCGCCCAGGTGTGGTTGTCCGCCCAGGTCGCGGGCTGGCCGAAAAGTTGCGGGAAGTCAGATACGTAGTAGTCCTTGAGGCCTGTGTCGGGGTTCTCTGCCTGCTTGGTATATTCGTTGACGACCCAAGTGCCATTGACGAGCACCGCCGCGTTGCCGTTTAGGAATTCCTGCTGGCTGTCGGCATAGTTCAGCTTGGGGTTGGCATAGCCGCCATCGAAGAGCTGGGTGATCGCCTTGACCGCGTTGAGGGCCTCGGGCGTGTCGATTGTCGCGGTGTCGCCGTCGAAGATGTTAGAGCCCTGTTGCCAGATCAGAGACAGGACCAGCCGCACGCCGATCGGGAATTGCGAGAAATCGGCGGCGAGATAGTCCTTGCCGGTCGCCTCCTTCACCTTCTTGGCTTGGGCGAGCAGTTCCTCGGGGCTGTGAGGAAGGATCGGCTTGCCGTCCTTCACGAGGCCTGCCTTCTTCATGATGTCCATGTTCACGTGCCAGAGGTTGGCGTGGAAATCCATCGGCACGGCGACGATCTTGCCGTCGTAGGTCACGGCCTTCTTCGCGCCTTCGGTCCAGTCCGACGTGTCGATGCCCGCGGCTTTGAGGTCCGGTCCAATATCGGCCAGGGCGCCCAGCGAGGCGAATTCGGGAATCGAGGAACGATGAATGACGAAGATATCGGGTGGATTGCCCGCCGCGAACATCGCCTTTACGTGGTCATAGTAATTCCCCCAATCGGTCGGCAGGGTCTTCACCGTTACATCGGGAATCTCCTTGCTGGCCGCGTTGATGATCGACTGGATGATGCAGGCTTCGCCGACGCTGGTCTTGGTGTCGGTTCCGGCATTCTCACAAGCACCGAAGAACCGCGCGAGATTGACGGTGACAGGCTCGGCCGCGGCCGGGCTTGCCAGTCCCGCCGCAAGCGCCAGGCCCAGAGCAAGATGTTTCATGGTTTCCTCCCGTATGAATGGGGCAATTGCGCCCCGGTTATCCCTTGCTTCCGCCTACGGTCATCGCTTGCACGACATAGCGCTGGAAGATCAGGAAAAGGACGACGACCGGAAGCGAGGCGATCACGCCCGAGGCCATGACGCGGCCCAGCCCTTCCGATTGCGCGAAGTTCGATTGCAGGCTCGCAAGGCCCAGCGTGATGGTGAACATTTCCTTGTGGCTCGCCGAAACCAGCGGCCAGAGATAGTCGTTCCACGCGTAGAGGAACGTAAGGATCGCAAGCGTCATCATTGCGGGACGCGCGAGGGGCAGCATCACGAACCAGAAGATCTGGAACGGTCCCACCCCGTCGATGCGCGCGGCGTCCTCGATATCCTTCGGCGCGGCCTTGAAGAACTGCATCATCAGGAAGACGCCGATCGGCACAGCCACGCGCGGCAGGATCAGCGCGCCATAGCTGTTGTGCCAGCCGAACTTGGCCAACATCGTGTAGAGCGGAATAAAGATCGCCTGTTCCGGCACCATCAGGCCGAGCAGAATGAAGATGGTGATTGCGGTCTTGAAGCGAAATTCGAGCCGGGCGAGCGCATAGCCTGCGGTCGTCGAGACGGCGAGCACCGCGAGGGTCATGCCACCTGCAACGACGATCGAGTTGAAAAACCAGCGCGGCGTATCCCCGAAGGAAAAGAGCTTTGCGTAATTGTCCCACGTGAAAGGGATCGGGATCATACCCAGCCAGGTCGAAGCGGTGGTTCGCGCCAGAACCTCGTTCGGCTGGAACGAGAGCGATACCATCCAGAGCGTCGGCACGAGCCAGATAAAGGCGGGAATGGCGAGCGCTATGCAGAGCCAGTAATAGCTACGTTTCGACGTCATTCGCTTTTCTCCCGACCGATGAGGAACTGGATCACGGCGAAGACGCTCATGATCGCGAAGAGGAAGACCGCCATGGCCGAGGCGCGCCCGATCTCGCTGTCGCGGAAAGCCGACTGGTAGATGTAGCGCACAAGCACTTGGGTGCGGTCATCCGGGCCGCCTTGCGTCATCAGGTGCGACTGCCCGAAGACCTGGAAATGCAGGATGATCTGCAAGACGACGACGAGCGTGATGGTTCGTTTGAGGTTCGGCAGGGTGATGAACCAGAACGATTTCCATCCCCGCGCATTGTCGAGTGCCGCCGCCTCGTAGATTTCGCGGTTGATGTCCTGCATCCCGGCGAGGAACAGGATCATGGCGATGCCCAGCGACCACCAGATCGTCGTGACCACGATCGCCAGCATCGCGAAATGCGGATCGGTGAGCCAGCTGACCGGAGAGCCGCCGAACACCCGGATCACGTTGTCGATCAGCCCCTGTGTGGGCGAGAACATGATCTGCCAGATCAGGGTGACGACCGTCACCGAGAGGACCTGGCTCAGGAAGAACAACGTGCGGAACACGGCCATCATCCGGGTCTCGCGATTGAGCGCGGCTGCCAGCAAAAGCGCCGCAATGGTGGTGCCCGGGGCTGCGAGGGCCACGAACAGCACCGTGTTGCCGACGGTCGGCCAGAACCTGCGATCGAACCAGCGACCGCCTTCACCGGGCGTGAAGCCGAGGAGGAGAAAGATGAGTAGAGCCGCGATCGCGATCGGGATCGCGCTGCGGCCACTCAAACGGCCCGCCCGGTGAAGTCCGAACGCGCCAGCCAGAACGGCGAGCGCGAGAAGCTGGACGAGGGGGTGCGACAGTGGCCCCCAGGTGATGTTTCGTCCCCAGAGCATGTGAACGTAATTGTGCAGCCCGACCCATTTCGCTGCCGCGGGGTTCATTGCCACTGCGAGAAGATTCCAGTCGTGCAGGCTGATCCAGACGCCTTTGAAGAAAGGGTAGACGAGAAAGGCGCAATAGGTGGCGAGAAATGGGGCCAGAAGCGCCCATGCCGCCTGCTGCTGCGAGAGCGTCCTTTTGCGTTTCCCGGTCGTTTGCCGTGCCATGCGCCTCCTCCCAAAGCTCGCATTAGCTCTTGTGCTAATAATATTAGCAATGTCAGATAGAGACCGCCACCTGTCAATGAAATTTCCTCGGATCCCGGATTTTCGCGATGCAAGAACCTGAAAAGAAAAAGCAAAAAAAAGCGAAAGTGACGATGAAGGACGTGGCCCTCGCAGCCGGGGTGTCGCAATCGACGGTATCGTTCGTGCTGAACGGGCAGGAGGACATGCGGATCGGCAAGGAGACCCGGGATCGGGTTCTCAAGGCCGCCGAGGCGCTGGATTACCGATACCGTTCAGCCGGGCGCCCGCCGTCGCGCAGTCGTCCCGCGACTTACGGTTTCATGATCGACGAAATCGCAACGAGCCCCTTCGCGTCGATCTCCATCGAGGCGTTCCAGGAACAGGCCTGGTCCGACGGCGCGCTCGTGGAGATCGCGATGACAGGGGGGGATTCGGGCTACGAACAGCAAGTTTTGCAGAAATGGCAGCGCGACGGGCTCGATGGGGTGGTCTATGCCTCGATCCTCACGCGCGAGGTGTCACCCCATGTCGCGCTCCGCAAGCATCGCGCGGTGCTGCTCAATTGCCATGACAAGGAGGGCCTGTTCCGCGCGGTGGTGCCTGCGGAGCGGCGCGGCGGCCACGCCGCAACGAGGGCGCTGATTAGCGAGGGCTATCGACGGATCGCGTTCATCGCGGGCGAAGCCTGGATGGAAGCGTCCGAGCAGCGTCAGGAGGGTTTCATCCGCGCGATGCGCGAAAGCGGCCTGGAGCCTGAACCCGAGTTGATCCGACAGGGGAATTTCATGCCGAGCGGCGGCTACCGCGAAAGCCGCGCGCTGCTCTCCCTCGATGCGCCCCCCGAAGCGATTTTCTGCGCCAACGACCTGACCGCACTCGGGTGTTACGAAGCGCTGAAGGAACATGGCGTGCGCGTCGGAGCGGATATCGCCGTGGTCGGCTACGACGACCAGGAGATCGCGCAGCACCTCTCGCCCGCGCTCTCCACCGTGCTTCTTCCGCATGGCGAGATGGGGCGCTGGTGCGCCCGGCAGCTGCGGGCGAAATCGACCCTGCTTCCGCGGGTCGAACGCATGGCCTGTCCTTTCGTTGCGCGGCAGTCGCATTTGAGAGCTCCCCACACGGCCGAATAGAGTCTCGCTTCAGCTGACACTGGTTTTTCGAAAGCTCTCCCGCCCGATCCGATTTCTCGGAGCGGATCTCGTTCGTGCATGAAGATCTATTGATCGTCAGAGCCAAAAGTCGCTGACAGTTCCCCTGAAGATAAGCTGGCGAGCCCGAAGAAAAGTTGAAGGGTCTCCTATGACATCAGGGGATCGATTAGCGGATTTGAGCATACGCTTCGATAATGGCAGGGCCTCCAGGCGGGGCCGTTCATCTCGTTCAATTGCGACCACCAACGCGCGTGGAAACGCAGGCCGCCGTTGGCGAGGTCACTGCCGCGCTCACCGACGGCCGTGCTGATATCTCGGAAGGCGTCATCGTGATGAAGTATATGCCGCTCTGCCTCGCGGAGCTTGGCGAGAGCGACGAAGACCGGATGATCCGTGGTGTGCTGGATCTCTTGGTGCGTGCCGGGGAGGTCGGGGTCGGCGGCCTGCAGCAGTCGTGCGATGAGGAGGTTAATGGGCCGGGAATGGGGTAGGCCTGGAGGAGTTCAGTCGGGAGGCCAGGCTGCCGCGTAGGCCGCCTCGATCACGGTGACTTCCTCTTCCGTCAGCGTCGAGAACTCCTTGCGCAAGGCACGTCTGGATAGCGTGCCGTTGCCTTGTTCCAGAAAACCTCGCAGTAAATCCACCATTGGGGCGGGCATGTCCAGTAACGCGTCGACACTGGATTTGAACCGATCATAGCGCTCAATGTAGTCAATTTCCCTGGGTAGGTCCTGCTCGACCGTTTCCCTGACACAATCGGCGACGAACTCGGCATGCATGGTGCTGTCGAAGAAGCGGTAAAGCGCCGCTGTATCCGACAGGACTTCCACATTCCCCCGGGCCGTGGGCTTCCACTCGATGAACTCCATCATAGGCTCCGAGACGGACTTTAGAACAACGCTGTATTCCTCGATACGCCGGTGGACCACGACGCTGATCGGGAAGACCAGGCCCGTCGGGTTGAACCCGCCACGGGCCAAAACATGGTGCAGCAGATACCGATGGAGACGACCGTTCCCATCCTCGAAGGGGTGGATGTAGACAAAACCGAACGCCACCGCGGCCGCGACCACCATCGGGTCAACACCGCCCTCGAGAGCCCGCGTTTCATAGAGTGCGATTCCCTCGAGGAGGTCAGCCAGATCTTCATGGCGGGCGCTGATATGCACCGGCTCCGGGACCCTTCCGTCGCGGCTGTGGCTACCAATGAAGCCACCCTCCTTGCGAACCCCCATCGTCACGAAGCGTGCATCTCGCAAGACAATCTGTTGCAGGCGCTCAAGCTCGCCCTGCGATAGCGGATGGCTTCCCGCCTCGCCGATTGCACGTGCCCAGCGGGCTGCTCGCTGGGGGCCTGGTTTCTCCTGCTCGATCGCAAAGGAAGCCTTGGAATCGTCAAGCAACAGGAAAGCCGCGGCGCGCGACACGATATGCTGCGGCGCCTTTCCTGTGATCTCCCTTGCCAGAGTTGGCAGTTGCAGCGCGATCAGCCGCTCGAGCTTCTGGGACCTCTGCACGAGAGGACAAAAGGCCGGGGTGCCGGGCAAGTTATCGATAATCTTGTGGCGGGCCGATCGAATCCCTGGATCGATAGCGAAATAGATGTCTGGATCGAGCGCGGGTTGATACTTCACTTTCCCAAGGTCAGGCAGGTCCAGCATCTCGCCTGTCAGCCATTCCCAAAAGAACCAAAGTCGACGCGCGACGAGGCCGGTCGCTCCCATCAAGGCTCGGGAAATCTCGGAAGGGTCTGCAACCCTTGTGACCTCATGCATGATCCGAAGATCGATGCCTTCGTTCTTGATGGCAAAGGTCAGGTGATCAAAGACGGCCTCACCCGGCCATTGCTCCGATCGAAATATCTCCCATTCCGGCTCGGACCGGCGTTCGTGGTGATCGGAGACGAGAGCCAGGCGGCGCGGCATGGGCGTGCGCAGGTCGAGCTCGCTGATCAGCCAGCCATATCCTGCAACCTGGCCTGGGCCAGGGAGCTTGCGTCCGTAGAAATTCATCACCGCGCCACGAAAATAATCACCTTGATAATGTTTAGTTAGATTTTTTTCACCAAATCTGCAAGATCATCCGCGTAGAGAACCGTCACCTCGTGTCGATTTCCTTCACTTTGAGCGCTTTTCTTTCGAATCTCGTCACTTCTGCCGCCGCCAAGCGCTCGCAGGCGTCTCAGGTCCGGTCTCCCGGGCGAAATCTTGGGACGTTCTCTCCAAGCACGCGCTTCATGGTGTCGGTGATAGACGGTAACGCTTCTCTAGATGGTGGAAGGGGCCGCGCGCGAAGCCTCTGACGTAGCGCAGCGCGCGGCTGGGCTGACGGCCACCGTGCTTCTTCGCAGTTTAGGTTTGTTCAACGACCGATGAAAACGAAGGAGGGCACGATGACTGAGATCATGATCGACCTTCCGGGCTTGATCGTCGGGAGCGATGACACGAGTTTTCTGCGCGCGTTGATCCACGGCGCCGCGCAACGGCTGATGGGCATAGAACTGGTCGTCGTTCTCAGGGGGGGAGTGCGATCCGGTCTTGCACCTTGCGGCCCGCTGATCTCCCAGTTGAGAGATCTTCGAACTGTTCGGCGTGCTATCGTTGCCGATCCTCCTTTCGGAAGGACATTTCAATCCTTCCGAAGAGAGAACACTAACCGGATCGCTCAGACATAATATGCATGCAAGGTGCTGAAGTAAATATAAAAATAACTCTGGGTTGTGATGTGGTGAGCTGACGCAAGGTAAGCGTCGGCGTCTCTTACTTAACGTCACCCCAGAGATATCACGCGTATTTGATGGGCGCTCCGGGCGTGAGCCCTGTGCAGGTGTTGAGTTCGAACACATTCGTCAGAGCTCAAAGAAAGGATTACGAAGTTCTTGATAGACATTCAGGAAAACGGCTTCCACTGAGCGCGGACCGGCTGACAATTCTGAACATGTGCGGGTCCACCTGATCTCGCGATCGCGTGCAAATTCAAGAGGCCCTCGTGATCCGAATCCGCTTAAATGGCGTATCCCTCTCATGGCCAAAACGGGGCCCAATCAGGGAGTATGAGTATGCTGAGAAGAACTTTCATGGCGGCGGTCATCGTAGGCACTGCCTTCGTTTCGACGCCGATTTACGCAGATGATCACGGCAAGATGGATATCGTCGATACCGCCGTCGGCGCAGGCAGCTTCGGTACGTTGGTCGCCGCCGTTCAGGCGGCGGGCCTCGTCGATACGCTCAAAGGCGATGGTCCTTTCACCGTCTTCGCCCCGACGGACGAGGCCTTCGCCAAACTTCCCGAAGGCACCGTCGATGACCTGCTCAAACCGGAGAACAAGGATAAGCTCACCGCGATCCTCACTTATCACGTCGTGCCGGGCAAGGTGATGTCGGGAGATTTGACCGACGGGATGATGGCTGAGACCGTCCAGGGCTCGCAGGTGACGATCAAGACCGAACCCGCAGTCATGGTCGACGATGCCAATGTCACACAGGCCGATATCGAGGCCAGCAACGGTGTGATCCATGTCATCGACACCGTGATTATGCCGAAGATGTAACAGGGCCGCCTTCGGTCTCATCCAATGTGGCGGCAGGCCATCGACCCCGTTGCGCGCGCTTGACTGGTTGCAGCGCGCGCAACACTCAGTCTCGGAGTGCCAAGCGGTGTTTCGTTCAAGCCGGGTCTGACCGCTGTCGGTCCGCACAGGACACTCGTCTCCAATATTCATGCTGCCTTGCAGCTTCGCCAAGGTGGCCAGGAAAGTGCCGCGAATAGCGCCGATTTGAGATTGAGCTGGTGTCTCTCGGTTTGCGCGACGGGCCTGTTGCCCTCGATCGAGATTTTCCGCCGCATATCCGGGCGCGCACCCGGATGGCTCTGACAAGTCCTGGGTTCGCGCGGGGCCCTGAAGTAGCGTCGCGGGTGAGACGTTGGGCAGTGGAGGCCGTCACGGAAGGCAAGAGGGCGATCGGCAGCTTTTTTGATTCGCTCCAAGCGCTTGCTGATCAATTTGGGCGGCCCATGTCTTCGAGGATTTCCAATTTTTTACCATCTTTCCACTTGCGATCGCGGGTTTGCTGGTCGCTGTGCTCAATATGTTTTCAGGCGACAACACTCCGCTCAGCGTTATCGGTGGCAACGGCGGAGTAAAATCCTGCCATTGGGCGGCGCAAAAACCGGCCGCTTCGGGGTTTGGGCGCGACGCGCGCCATGAGGCGGCGGCCAGTCAGCCGCGCTCCCCAGATAGCTGGCGGTTGACTGGCTGCCTTGGCCCGTGAGGGCCAGGCCTTTATCGGCTGGATCAGGCGGTGTCGGTGGACTTGCGCGCACGGCGAAAGCTCCAAGCGGGGTGTTTTTTCCGAAACGAGGCTGGCACGACGTCAAAACTACCTGTTCGTTAGCCTTATGATGCTGCCAGCCCAAAATCGCGCGGCGAGATCGCGATATCGGCAATCGTGTAGTTGTCGAGCGTCGCCAAGAAAGCCGCCCGGGCTTCCGCCAAGGGAGAAATCAAACGGCAGGACGCTGTGATCGTGCATCCTCGTTGATCGAGCGATCTGAAGGCAGTTCATCCCATCAGCTCATCTCACAGAGAAACTGAACTGCCGGTATCCGCGAGGACGATGGTTTGGAACTGGACACCTTCCCCGCGACGACCAGATCCTGACGCTCGCGCTGACCGAACGAACTCCCTTTTCTCGGAACACGATGTGTGAGCAGAGAACGGGGAGCATTCACTTTCAGTTATCCCGATTTCAGGGCCTTGCATGCGGCGAGCACCCGTTGCGCCGACGCCTCAGATGAATCTCGGCGGATTGACCACTGGTCCTCGTATAACACGCTGTCAGCAAGGTGGTTTCGAGCGCAGATGCGCGCTCGCAGCGTCTCCTCATGGCCTCCCGATTGGCAGCAGAAAGCCGATTTCATCTTCGATGGCCTTGATCATGACTGACTTCATGCGCCTTGGCGTATGAGCCGTTATCGGAAACGAGTCGTTGAGTTTCGGTTGGTTCCTCATGCCGTAGTTCATCATGTCGTTGGGGAGCGGCGGCTCCACGCCTTTTGCGATCGCTAACAAAGTGCCAGGCTGCTGCACGACGATCAGAGCGGGCGTCGGCATGCGGATTGCCCCAATCCCCCTGATCTTGTTGAGAGCCCTACAAAGCGTCTCGGAGGACATATCCAGCAGAGAGGCGATGTCGCGCCGCGTGAGCGATATCGACAAATGTGTCTCGGTCGTGCCGGACTGGGGCGGCAGCTGAGCGAACAATAAGGCCGCAATACGTTGAGTTGTTCCCTTGCTGCGCAGGGACGACATCCAGAGGCGCTCCTTCTCGAGCTGATGGATAGTCGCGGCGAGATAGCCTTTCCGCAACGCTTCGTGCTCGGACAGCAGCGTTTCAAAACTCGAACGCGTCATCCAGCACAGGGTAACATCCGTTGCAGCTTCCCAGGCCAGCCTGTTCTCGGTAGCACCGATATCACCAACGATGTCGCCGGTAGAGAGCAGGCTCAGGATGTGCATTTCGCCGTCTTCAGTCTGGTTTACGACTTTGACGGCTCCCGAACAGAGAATGCCGATCCAGGTCGCGGGTTCGCCCTGGGCAAAGATGGTCGTGCCCGACGGGAAGCGGGCGACGTGTGTTCGCGTTGCCAAGGCTTTCGCCGCGCATGCGTCAATCTCCCCGAAAAATCCAATTCCATCCTCCACGAACTGGAGACAGGTCGATGATGGTGCGCAGGTGAGTTGACTATAAAGCACCATGTAGACCTCGTCTAAATAATTGTTTTTTCAGGTCAGTCTTGATGACCTCCGCTGAAAACTTCCCGTCAACATAAGCGCAATCGCAAGGATCGGTCCTGACATGGATCAGCGTGCCGAGCGTAATCAAGTCAGCAAAGGGCCGTCCTGGTCCATGTAGGAGGGATCGAACTCTGCCTCGGTGATCAGCCGGTTGTAATCGTGGAAGGAAACGCGGCCGGAGCGAAAGGTGACCAGTCCATCCTCGCGCAGCCGGCGCAGGGCTCTGTTGACGTGTATCGCGCTTAGGCCCAGAGCATCGGCTAGATGATATTGCGTAAGCGGGCAATCGAACCCGCACTTGTCTGCAAAGCCCACGAAGGAGAGGCGCGCGCCAAGCTCGAGGAGAAAATGTGCGACCCTTTTATCCGCGCTCCGGCGGCCGATCCCCACGAGATGCTCGACGACCATCGCTTCGTCGCGAGAGGCTGCCCAAAGGATGGCGGTCGCAAGCCGCGGTGTGGTCTCAAAAACATCCAGCAACTCATCCAGCCGCACTTCTGCCGCCTCGATCTCGACCACCGACTCGAAGCTGTGATCGGAGGTGCGCAAGAGTATGCTGCGCAGGCCCAGGAAGTCACCGGGGACCTGAAAGTCGACGATCTGGCGCCCGCCATCGGGCTGGATCTTGTAGGAGGAGACCCATCCTTTCGCGAGAATATAGGTGGCGTGTTCGGATTGGCCCTGATGAACCAGATCGCGCCCCGCCGCGAAGAAGCGGCGGCGACGAAATAAGAGCTTCAGAGCCGCGCGTTCCTGATCCGTGAGGGTGACGAATGCCGAAAGCTTGCGCGCGAGTGGTGTGTCTTCCATCCGTGGCTTGCTTTCCGTTGGTTCCGGTCAGCACAGACTTGGTATCGCAAGCTCAAGCTGCTTTCGATCAGTCCAGCCGAAAGGAAATTCTGTCATATTGCATGTTGGCACCATTACCAGCCGGTGGCGACCCAAATTCCACAAGGAAAGGCCGAAACCAATGTCCTCGAAATCGGAATATGCCGGGATCGCTGCGCTGTCGATCTGCGAGGCGTTGCTCTTGGCGATGAACGATCGTGGTTTGCTGTCGGAGGCCGATGTCGTCGGCGTGCTCGAAGATGCGGCCACAAGTCATGAAAACGCGGCTGCCGCCTCTCTCGCAGGGGAGACGCATCTGGCCACGGCAGAGCTGATCCGCGCAATCGTCGCAGGCGGAAATTCCGTGCGCAGGCTTTGACCGGGATTTAGGGTTCTTTCGAGAGCCGGAGTTAGCGCAACAATGCAAAGAGGTCCGCCCTTTTGATCTTCCTGAAATCGGTTCTTATCAGGGCGTGAGGCTTCGAAGCGCGAGCCGCATCTGCTTCTCGATCTCGATCAGAATGAAGAAGACGATGCCGATCAGGATGATCAATACCCCGTCGCGGAATGGTACCGCTTGTGTTGCGAACACCTTCTGCAAAGGGGGAACGTAGGTGATCGCGAGCTGAGCGGCTACGACGGTCAGAACGCAGACCCAGATGATCGGCGTTCCCCGGGCGGCCGCCCAGGTGAGAGAGGTGCCATGGATGTTGCGGATGAAGAAAAGATGGAAAATCTCGAGCACGACCAAGGTGTTCATCGCCATCGTCTGCGCCAGGACGGACGGGTAGCCCCGGTCGGTGGCGTAGAAGTAAACCCCGAACACCGCCGTCAGGAACAGCACCGAGACGAGCACGATGTGCCAGATCAGCTGCCCCGTCAGCAGCGGCGCGGCGCGCGGGCGAGGCGGGCGGCGCATGGTGCCGGGCTCGGACGGTTCGAAGGCGAGCGCGACGCCCAGCGTCACGGCGGTGATCAGGTTGACCCAGAGGATCTGCACTGCCGAGATCGGCAATGTCATGCCGGCAAAGAGCGCTGCGATAATCGTCATCGCCTCGCCAGCATTGGTGGGTAGCGTCCAGCCGATGACCTTTTTGATATTGTCATAGACCGTCCGGCCCTCGCGCACTGCAGCGGCGATAGACGCGAAATTGTCATCGGCCAGCACGAATTCGGCGGCCTCCTTGGCGGCCTCGCTGCCTTTCCGGCCCATCGCGATCCCGGCGTCGGCGCGCTTGAGCGCCGGAGCGTCATTGACCCCGTCTCCGGTCATGGCAACGGTCAGCCCGCGCGATTGCAGGGCAGTTACGAGCCGCAATTTGTGGGCCGGAGATGTGCGCGCGAAGATGTCCGTCTTTACCGCCGTGTCGGCCAGTTCAGCGTCGTCCATCGCCTCGATATCCGCTCCGGTCAGCACGCGCTCGGCGTTCTTCAGTCCGATTCTTTCGGCGATGGCGCGCGCCGTGGCGGCATGGTCGCCGGTGATCATCTTTATTTGGATTCCCGCAGCATGGCAGTCGGCGACCGCGTCGATGGCTTCTGCCCGCGGGGGATCGATTAGGCCGATCAATCCGACGAGGGTCAGTTGACCCTCGAGGTCAGTCGCCAACAACTCGGTGTGGCCCACAGACACCGCGCGTGTGGCGATCGCGATCACCCGCTGTCCCTCGGCAGCGAGCTCCTCAATCGCTGCGTGCCAGTGATCAACGTCCAGCGGCTCCGTGCCACCCTCGGCGCTGCGCTGGTCGGCGCATAGCGCCAGCACCGCCTCGGGCGCGCCCTTGACGTGGATGCAGGCGCGGCCTTCGCGGTCGCGGTGTAGCGTGGCCATGTAGCGATGCGCAGCATCGAAGGGGATTGCGTCGGCGCGGGTCCATTCGCGGAAGGGCTCGGGCCCGTCGCGAGTGACCTTGCCGGCGAGCGCCATGAGCGCGCCTTCCATCGGGTCGCCCTCGACACGCCAGCCTTCGGCATGGCTGTGCAGCAGCGCATCGTTACAAAGGGCCGCGGCGCGGGCGAATTCCAACAGCACCGCGTGGTCGTCCGGGTCGACATCGGCATCGCGCCAGCGCACCGCGCCCTCGGGCGCGTATCCGCTGCCCATCACGGAATAAATGTGCTCGGTCGCGGCCAGGGAGGCGACCGTCATTTCGTTGCGCGTCAGCGTTCCGGTCTTGTCCGAGCAGATCACCGACACCGCGCCGAGCGTTTCGATCGCCGGTAGGCGACGAACGATGACGTTGCGTCGGGCCATCGCCTGCACTCCGACAGCCAGAGTGATTGTCAACACCGCCGGCAGCCCCTCGGGGATCGCGGCTACCGAGAGGCCGACAACTGCCATGAACAGGTCTGAGAAGGGGAGGTGGCCGACGAAGTAGCCGTAGATCAGTAGCGTCACCGCCACCATAAGGATGAAGGCCGTCAGCCATCGGGCGAAGCGGTCCATCTGTGCGACGAGCGGTGTCGTGAGTGTCTCAACCCGGCTTAGCATGCCGCTGATCCGGCCGATCTGGGTTTGCGCACCCGTCGCCGCGACGACGCCGCGTCCTGCCCCGGCGGCGACCAGCGTGCCCGAGAAGAGCATCGAATTCCGGTCGCCCAGCGACGCTTCCTCCGCGACCGGTGCCGTGCCCTTGTCGACCGGCACGGATTCGCCGGTCAGGATCGCTTCCTCCGCTTTCAGCCCCCGGGCCGCGATCAGGCGAAGGTCGGCAGGCACCCGGTCGCCCGCCTCGATCAGCACGATGTCACCGGGCACCAGATCGGCCGCCTCAAGGCTCTGTCGGCGTCCGTCGCGCAACACCGCCGTTCGTGGCGCGAGCATTCCCCGGATCGCGGCCATCGCCTGCTCGGCGCGGCCTTCTTGCACATATCCGATCACCGCGTTGACGATTACAACTGCCAAGATCACGCCCGTATCCACCCAATGGTGCAGGGCTCCCGTCACTGCGGCGGATGCGAGCAACACATAGATCAGCACATTGTGGAAATGCGCCAGAAAACGGAGCAATTGGCTGCGTGGCGGAGGTTCGGGAAGCCGGTTGGGGCCGTGCGCGACCCGGCGATGCGCGGCTTCCTCGCTGCTAAGTCCTTCCGCCCTGGCTGAGACCGCGTGAAGGGCCTCACTCGGGGGCAGTGCGTGGAGCCTCGAGATGATATGCTGCTCTTCCGCCAGAAGCCGGGTGTCGACTGGGTGAAGATTCGCCGCGCTTGTCGGGGGCGGATAGGGTGGGGACGGCATGTGGCTCCTTCTCGCGTCGGGGAGCGGCGTCAGGTTCAATCTGATCTGCAGGAAACTCAGTAGTCATAATGTGGGAGATTACTTTATCGGGCAACTCCGTTGAGACGAGGGGGCTTCACTACATTGCCCTTGCCTCAGGCGAGGTTTGGGCCCGTGCATCGCCGCTTCCATCCGATGCTTGGCGAACTCGATGCACGCTGGGTCGAAATAGTGTGCGCAGCGCGACATTCACGCCTCCGAGCACCACTGGAGACGGATGATCGAAGACACGAGAGTTTATTCGAGTGACAGATCACGCGCTTCAGCCCTTTCCACCTCGTTGCGTTGTGTCAATGTTTCCGCATCCCGCATCTGGTAGAAAGGAAGTCGTAAGCCAGTAAGGGGTTGCCTTAACACAAAATATCTCGCCAAGGAGGTTTCGATGCGAGAATTGCATCCAAATTCGGCGCGCGACTTGTTGGGTGCGATGGGCCGCCCCAGAGGTTCTTCTTTGCATTTCCATCACGTTTTGGCCTGTCTCGACCACTCGCCGCAATCGCGCCAGGTTCTCGCGGAGGCTGCGGCCATTGCCGAAGTCATGGGAGCAGAGTTGACCGTGCTCCGGGTGATGGAGGCTGGAACGCAAGCTATGCGACGTCCGGTCGATCCCGTCGATTGGGACCTCGGCCGCCGAGAGGAAGAGGCCGAACTTGGTCGGCTTGTCGGTGAAATCTGCACCCTGCCCGATATCCACACGGAGGTGATGAGCGGAGCCACTGCGGACTGTATCTGCCGCAAGGCGCATGAAACCGGAGTGGACCTGATGGTGCTGGGCGTCGGTGGACGCGACCGCTGGACCGAATGGGGTCTCGGCAGCACGGTGCGTCAGGTCGCCGAGCACGCCGCAGGCTCTGTCTTGATCGTCCCCGAGACCCCCGCGAATGACGTGACGCGACAGAAGTCCGGGGAGCGCGTTCTGGTGCCGCTCGACAGCTCGACCTGGGCGGAGGCGGTGTTGCCGATTGCCCTGGGTGTCGCCCAGAGCCGGAGCGCCGAATTGGTCCTGTTGCACGCGGTGCCGGACATAAGCCTTACCGGAAACAGTCCGCCCGACGCCCATGACGAGGCCTTGCGCGCCGATCTGCGCCACCGCAACGAACGCGTGGCCCAAGCCTATCTCGACAGAATCCGGGCACTGTTGCCCGCCGACGCGTTGCGCACGCGCGTGCGCCTGCTCAGTGGTGAAGACCCGCGTCGGGCGCTCGCCCGAGCCGTGAACGAGGAAGCCGCCAGCCTGGTGGTGCTCAGCGCGCGCGGGCAGGGGGCGCATCCTGACCTGCCGATCGGCAGCACGGCGGAATACCTGATCTCGGCGGCCACTGTTCCCGTGCTTCTGGTGCGCCGCCCCGAAGCCGGATCGAGGCCTTCGGCGCAGGCCGCGCCATGGCGATCACGTATGGTTAGGGCGCCGGTGTGACCGAGGCGCCAGATCGGACAGCTGGCGCCGGGCCGGAGGAACTGCTCGATCACGCAGCCGAGAGCTTGAGCCACCACCTCGAGATCTGCGCGGGCGCTCCGCGTTCAGCACCGGTCTGGGCCGAGCTTGATGCGATCCCGAAATGGCTTGTCAGGGCCCAACGCTGTTCGATCCATCCGCCTCCGGCAGCGACCAAGGCCGCCGAATGGTTGCTCGACAACGAGTATCACGTTCGCCGCGCCATTCGTCAGGTTCAGGCAGACATGCCGCCCGATTTCTATCGCCGCCTGCCCAGCCTCTCTACGCCCGAGTGCCGCGGTCTGCCGCGGATCTTTCTGGCCGCGCATGGCTTTCTTGAAGCTGCGCATATGCAGGTAAATCTCGTGGCGGCAGAGAGGTTCCTGACAGCCTTTCAGCGCGGCGCGGCCCTGACGATCGCGGAACTCTGGGCCTTTCCGGCGATGCTGCGGCTCGCCTGCCTCGAGACCATCGTCGTTGCTTTCTCTGAATTGATCGAAGAGATCGATCCTCCATTCAGAGCGACGCCCGGAGCCGCTTACGGCGAGGCTCACGACCCGACCGAGGCAGTCTCGCGTGCCATCATGGCGCTTTCGGCCATCTCGCGCGTGCCGTGGGAGGAGGTTTTCGAGGCGACGAGCCGGGTCGAGGCGATCCTACGGAAGGATCCGGCAGGTATCTACGCCGCGATGGATTTCGACACGCGCGACAGCTATCGCAAGGCGGTCGAGGAGCTTTCCGAGGGGTCGGATTGGTCCGAAACACGAGTCGCCGATGAGGCCATCTCGCTGGCTACCGCCCATGCCGGGGCGTCCCGCGCCAACCATGTCGGCTGGTGGCTTGTCGGCGACGGGCGCCGCCAATTGGAGCGTCAGGTGGGCTTTCGCGCACATGCCGCGGTGACTTGGCTACGCTGGGTCCTGGCTCATGCGGGCGCCTCCTATGCCGTCGCGTTGATCGCGGTGGGGGCGGTGGCGATGACCGTGCCGCTGGTGTTGCTTGCTGTGAACAACGCGTCGGTCACCGCGTCGCTCGTTACTGCGCTCCTGTCGCTCATGCCGGCCTCGATCATCGCCGTCACTGTTGTCAATTGGCTTGTAACTCAGACGATCCCGCCCAGGACGCTTCCCAAGCTCGACTTCCGTGACGGCCTACCGAAAGGCTGTGAGACGGCCGTCGTCCTGCCGGTGATCATCGCCGCCCAAGACGAGGTTTCAACGCTCATCGCCCAACTCGAGCGGCACTGGCTGACCAGCCCCGACCCGCGCCTGCACTACGTGATCCTGAGCGACCTGGCAGACGCTGCCGGCGAAACCCTGTCATCAGATGCGGGCGTAGAAGACGCTCTCACCGAGGGCATCCGGAAGCTGAATGGACGATACGGCCCCGGTCACCCCTTCGTTCTGATGCACCGGCGGCGGCGCTGGAACCCGGCAGAAGGCGTGTGGATGGGATGGGAGCGCAAACGCGGCAAGCTCGAAGAATTCAATGCATTCCTTCACGGCGATGCAGTGTCGGCCTTTCCCCTGACGGAAGGTAAGACCGGCACCCTTGGTGTCGTGCGCTTCGTGGTCACGCTGGATGCGGATACCATCGCCCCGCCAGGCACGATCCACCGGTTGATCGGCACGCTTGCCCATCCGCTCAACCGGGTGGAATTCGATCCGACAGGCGAGCGCGTGATCTCTGGTTATACCTTCATCCAGCCGCGGATCGAGATCTCGCCAGAGGCGGGCTCGGCCTCGCTTTTCGCCCGGCTCTATACTGGCGACACGGCGATCGACATCTATAGCCGGGCGGTGTCGGACGTCTACCAGGACCTTTTTGGCGAGGGCGTTTTCACGGGAAAGGGAGCCTATGACGCCGCGGCATTCAGCCAGAGCCTGCGCGGGCGGGTGCCGGAGAACGCGATACTCAGCCATGACCTGTTCGAAGGCCTGCATGGGCGGGCCGCGCTCGCGTCAGACATCGTTTTCTATGAGAATTTCCCGGGCAACTACCCAGAATTCACCCGCCGCTGGCACCGCTGGATACGCGGCGACTGGCAATTATTGCCCTGGCTCCAGCGCACTGTGCCCGGGCGCGGCGAAAAGCAATTCAAGAATCCGCTTTCGCCTCTCGACCGCTGGAAAATCATCGACAACCTGCGCCGCAGCCTGATCCCGCCGGTTTTGGTGATACTCGCTCTGATCGGCTGGCTTCTCGTGCCGTCGGATGCGTTTGTGTGGTCTGTGCTCACCGTAGTCGCTCCGGGAGTCTACCTGATAACAGACGCCATAGCGGGCTTTATCCACGGGCGCAGACGCGGCGTAGTGCGCGAGCGGACGCGCCAGTTCCTCGATCACGCCCGGCGCTGGACCCTTGCCGTCGTTTTCATGGCTCATGAAGCATTCGTCTCGCTTGACGCAATTTGTCGTGCGCTGTGGAGAATGATGGTCTCGCGCAGGCGGATGCTCGAATGGACATCCTCTGCCCATGTCGCCACCGCGGACAGCGCGGATCGCAGGCGTGCCTGGGAGGAGATGGCTGGCGCACCGATATTGGCCGTGGCTATGGCGGCCACGCTGACGGCTTTTGCCCCGGAAGCGTTGTCCGGTGCAGCGCCGCTTCTGCTCCTATGGCTGATCTCTCCCGAGATCGCGCAGCTGATCGCCCGCCCTCTGCGTCGCCCTGAAGAAGCTCTGAGTTGTGACGACCAGCGTTTCTTGCGCCACCTCGCGCGTCGCACGTGGTTGTATTTCGAGACCTATGCAGGGCCTGAGGACAACTGGCTACCGCCCGACAATTATCAAACCGAGCCGCATGAAGAGATAGCTCACCGCTCTTCACCCACCAATGTCGGCATGTTGCTGCTTTCAGCGCTCTCTGCGTTCGACCTTGGTCATTCCGGGTTGCCCGCCCTCGTCGCGCGAGCCGCCAATGTGCTGGCCACGCTTGAGCGGCTCGAGCGCTACCACGGTCATATCCTGAACTGGTTCGATACCCGCACCCTCGAACCGTTGGAGCCGCGCTATGTCTCCACCGTCGATAGCGGCAACCTTGCGGTCGCCTTGGTGACGCTCGCGGAGGGGTGCCGGGAGGCGGCCCAAGGTCCGCCGGTGTCATCTGTTTCGTGGGATGGTCTTGCGGACAGTTTCGGACTGCTGCGAGATGCCCTCGCGGCAATGCCGTTGCAACCATCCGCCCCGCTGCTCGCTCGTCTCGACGACCTGATCGCCGAAGCGGCACGGGTTCGCGACCGGCCGGAGGACTGGGCCGCGAGCGCCCGCGCCATGCGGGACACGGGGCTGCCCGCGCTCTCAGCGGAGCTTCCCGTCGCGTTCGAAGCTGCTCCGGCGACGGATCCCCGAGAGATCCATCTCTGGCTCGAACGCAGCATCCACCATGTGATCAGCTTCATTCGAGATCTCGAGAAGCTTTGCCCGTGGACGCCCCTTGTCGCGGCGCCGCCACCTGGGCAGGACGCACTCGCCGCTCAGCTTGCCGAGGTCCTGCCGCCCGATCTTCGTCTCGAGGACACCGAGACCGCAATTGAGACCGCACGGGGTCTGATTGGAGAGAGGGAGGCCGATCCATGGCACGACACCCTTCGTGCTGCATTGAAGGACGGACTGGCTGCGCGAAGCGCCCTTCGCGACAGCCTCACGGTCAGCGCCGAGCATGCCCATCGCTTAGCTCTCGCGATGGAATTCGGTCTGCTCTACGACAGCGAGACCCGAACGTTCTTCATTGGCTACAACCTGAGCCAGGACCAGATGGACCAGCACCGCTATGATCTGCTGGCTTCTGAGGCGCGGCTGGCAAGCTACTTTGCGATCGCCAAGGGAGATGTCCCCGTCGAGCACTGGTTCCACCTTGGACGACCACTGGCGCATCCGGGCCGCGACCTGACCGTGCTGTCCTGGAACGGCTCAATGTTCGAATATCTCATGCCCGCGCTGCTATTGCGCAGCGGTCCGGGGCGGCTCCTGGGACAAAGCGAGGCGGCGGCCGTCGCGGTGCAGAAGCGCTACGGCGAACGGTTGGGTCTGCCCTGGGGGGTGTCGGAAGCCGCCTTCGCCACGCGCGACACTTCGCATCGTTACCAGTATCGCGCCTTCGGCGTCCCCGGGCTGGGCCTGAAGCGCGGGCTCGATGAAGACTACGTGGTCTCGCCCTATGCCAGCGCGCTCGCGCTTGCCGTGGCGCCGGCAACCGCTGTGGCCAACCTGCGCCGTCTGGATGCCATGGGGATGCAAGGGCGATACGGCTTCTATGACGCGGCCGACTTTACCACTGAGCGCAGCCCCGGCGCGCGTTTCACCCCGGTGCAGACCTTCATGGCCCATCATCAGGGAATGTTGCTGTCCGCTATCGACAATACACTCACAGGCGACAGTCTCGTGCGGCGCTTTAACCGCGACCCGCGGATCGCGGCGATGGAGATGCTGCTGCAGGAAAGGGTGCCGTGGGAATATGTCCCCGAGCCGCTACCCGACGCCGCCCCTCCGCCACTTCCCGAACTCGAGCGCCGGGCCGTGCCCCCTCTGGATGGCTGGCCAGCGCCCGATATCGGGGCGCCGCAGCTCCATGTCATCGGCAACGGTCGCCTGTCGTCCTGGATCAGCGATGGTGGAGACAGCACACTGTGGTGGCAGGGGCAATCTTTAACGCTCTGGTCGGGCGACCTCGGCCACGCAGCCCGGGCTGGACTGTTCCTGCGTGATGCCGAGAACGGCATGATTTGGGATTTCCGCCGAAGGTCCAGCCAAGCGGTGGATATCACCTTTTATCCTGACCGAGCAAGCTTCCACCTGCATAAGAACGAGATCGCCGCGACGCAGGAAATCGTTACCGTCCAAGCAGACGATGTCGAGCTTCGCCGAGTCACCTTGGTCAACGAGAGTCAGGCCACGCGCGAGATCGAGGTGTCGAGTTATGCCGAGGTCGCCCTGGCCTCATTCGCCTCCCACGAGCGGCACCCTGCTTTCAGCAAGCTATTCGTGCAGAGCGAACCGCTGGTCGGGCTCGATGCATTGCTCTTTACCCGGCGCCCGCGCCGCCCCTCCGACCGACCGCCAGTCATGCTCCAACGGCTGCTAGGTGGGTCTAACGCGGTGCAGTTCGGCGGCTTCGACAGCGACCGCCGTGCGATCCTTGGTCGCTATGGTAGCAGCGAACCACTGGACTGGCTGCAGCGCCCACCGGAGGCGACCGCGGGTTGGACGCTCGATCCGGCGTCGGCGCTGCGGGCTAAGGTTCGGCTCGCACCGGGCGCACGGGTGCAACTGGCATTCATGACTGTCGCCGCTGGTTCGCGTGAAACCGCGATCGAAATTGCCAGCCGCTATTCCGGCGGCGAGACGCTCGATTGGGCATTCGAGGACGCCAAGCGCAGCATTGCGATCGAGGCGGATCAACTCGGGGCGTCCGGTGCGGAGCTGCGCGCAGCTCAAGCGGTTGCCGCAGAACTCGTCCGCCCGCCTGTCAAGCAGGCCGAGTCTCTGATCGGTTTCCTGCCGGGTCAGCACGACCTCTGGGGGCTGGGACTGTCAGGCGATCTGCCAATCGTGCTCGTGCGGGTGGCTGATGCCGACCACGCGGCGCTTTTACCCGCGGCGGTGCGCGCGCATCGGTGGTGGCATCGGCATGGGTTGCGGGCAGATTTGGTAATTCTGAGCACAGGGGCATCGAGCTATGAGGAACCGATCAATGCCCGACTACGCGACGCGCTGCGCGATGCTGGGCTGGCGGAAGGGCTGGGCGGTGACGGCGGCGTGCATTTGCATAGCGCCGACCGCATCGCCGCGACCCAGCGTCGCGCACTCGAGGAATTGGCGCAGGTGGTGCTCGACGGAGCGGCCGAGACGCTGACAGAGACGCTGCAATCGGTGGAGGAACTGCGCGACAAGTCCCCGCTTTTCACTCCTGATGGCCAAGAACAAAGAGCAGAACAAACATTGCGAGCTCCTGCGCAGGGGCTAAAATTCGAAAATGGCTACGGCGGATTCTCAGAGGATGGCGGCGCCTATGTCATTCACCTCGATGCCAGCCGCGTTCCGCCAGTCCCTTGGTGCAACGTGCTCGCGAATGATCACTTTGGCACCATCGTCTCGGAAGCAGGCCTCGGGTTTACCTGGAGCCTCAATGCCGGCGAGCACCGATTGACGCCTTGGTCGAACGACCCGGTAACCGATGCCCAGGGCGAGGCGCTGTATCTGCGCGACGAAGAAACAGCGAGGATCTGGACACCGACGCCGCTGCCCGCAGGGGACGAGGCTTCTTGCGAGGTGACCTGCCGAGCTGGCAGCACCGAATGGAGGCGGGCAACCCATGGGCTCGAGCAGCGGCTCACCGTTTTCGTCCCCGCCGAAGCCACCGTGAAGCTCGCCCATCTGCGGTTGCGTAACATCGATGATCGTCCACGCCGCATCACCGCGACCTATGTCGCTGAATGGCAACTCGGCGCGTTGCGCAGCGCGGCCCGGCCGCATGTCACCTGCACCTATCGTGCAGACAGCCGTTCGTTGATCGCCCGCAACGGCTGGCAACCGGAATTCGCATCGCGCGTCGCGTTTCTCACCGCCAGCCATCCTGCGCACAGCCTGACCTGCGACCGGGCTGCGTTCTACGGTCCGGAAAACGACGCGGCAAATCCCGAAGGGCTGCGACGTTGGTCGCTCGGTGGTCAATGCGGGATGATACGCGATCCGTGTGCGGCCTATCAGGTCCATCTCGATCTCGCGCCGGGGGCCAGCGAGGAGGTCGTTTTCGTGCTCGGCGACGGCGCGAACATGGAGGATGCGGAGGCGCTCGCAATCGAATGGGGCGATGTCGGGCGCGCGACCGAGGCGCTGGAGGCGACGCTCGCGGCCTGGCACCAGCGGTTGGGAACGGTGACAGTGGAAACGCCCGATCCCGCCTTTGATTTGATGGTGAATCGTTGGCTGCCCTATCAGGCACTATCCTCTCGGATCATGGCCCGGGCAGGGTTCAACCAGGCCAGTGGCGGTATCGGCTTTCGCGATCAATTGCAGGACATGATGGCCTTCCTCTTCTCGGAACCCGCGCGCGTTCGCGCCCATATTCTCGATTGCGCCGGGCGTCAGTTCGAGGAGGGCGATGTGCTGCACTGGTGGCACCCGCCGGAAGGCCGCGGCGTGCGAACGCGCTGCTCGGATGACATGCTATGGCTTGTCTATGCCACCCATCGCTACGTGCGCTCCACCGGAGATGTCGGCATTCTCGACGAGGAGGTTCCGTTTCTCACGGCGCCAACTCTTACCGAGGACGAGGAAGACCGATACGCTGCCTTCCCGCGCAGTGCTCAAGCTCGGTCACTCTTCGAGCATTGCCGTCGGGCGCTGATCCATGGTGTCACCTCCGGACAGCATGGCCTGCCACTGATCGGGGCAGGGGACTGGAACGACGGAATGGATCGTGTCGGCCATAACGGCAGAGGAGAAAGTGTGTGGCTGGCTTGGTTCGCATCCCATTGCGCCGAAGGTTTCGCCGATCTGGCCCGGCGGGGCGGGCACGACGACCAGGTCGAGCATTGGAAACGCCGAGCGAGAGACTTGAAACAGGCGGCGGAAGATGCGGCTTGGGATGGTGCATGGTATATGCGCGCCTTTGATGATGACGGACAGCCTTGGGGCTCGCAGGAGTGCGACGAATGCCGTATCGACAGCATCGCCCAGTCCTGGTCGGTTCTCGCCGGCGCGCCCGACAGGGATCGAAGCCGGCAGGCAATGCGATCGGCCTCGGCATGGTTGGTCGACCGAGAGTTGCGCCTTGTGCGTCTCCTCACGCCACCCTTCGACCGCACGCCTCGCGATCCGGGCTATATCCGCGCCTATCCACCCGGCGTGCGCGAGAACGGCGGCCAATATACCCACGCCGCCACTTGGCTCGGTATGGCACAGGCAAAGCTCGGGAACGGAGAGGAAGCCTACCGTATATTCGACCTGATCAATCCGATCCGTCGCAGTGCCTCTCGGGAAGATGCCGAGCGCTACCGCGCAGAGCCTTATGTGATGCCTGCCGATGTCGGGGGCGCGGCGCCATTGGAGGGGCGCGCGGGCTGGACTTGGTATACCGGTGCCGCCGCCTGGTCCTGGCGGCTGGGCATCGAGACGATTCTCGGGCTGGAACTCGAGGGGGGCGCATTGCACATCGCCCCTTGCCTTCCGAAGGGCTGGGGCGGTTTCCGCGCTCGCATCCGCGGTCCAGCCGGTGCCATCTCACTTCGGGTCGAGGACCTCGAGGGCCTTGGCAGCGGTTACGTCAAGGTCACGGTGGATGGCTGCGTGCATTCCAGCGCGACGGTCGAGTTTCCGACTGATGGAACCACCGTCGAAGTCACGGCCCGGCTGGGCGGACAGCGCGACGAGGGCGGCGTCCCGGCGCGTGAGTCGTGAAATTGCGCTGCGCGTTCAGGAACATAAGATGACGCTTGAAGACGAAGATGAGCTGAGAAAGTCAGCACAACTTTCTCCTTCACATGACTCAGGTTTCGGCGCCTCTACGCCAGTTCGTGATCCGCACTGAACTGAGGCGCTGACGTCACGGCGGAGCGGAGCCGAAGCGAAGATAATCGAAAGGTCCCCTTGAATTGGCAAACAAAGAAAACCAGTGACGTGAACGAAATTTCCTCACCCAGCCGCTGGTTCAGTCCTTAGTCTCGTTATCGAGGATTGAGGGCGCGAAACAACTTCACAAGATATGTCGAGCGTTTTTCAAGACATGGGATTAACGATGGAGGCCAATTCGGAACACGGTGTGATTTCGGATGAAGAATGGGCGTTCCTCGAGCGCTCGGTCTCTCAGGAGTTCGGCAAATGATCCAGCGTCTATCGCCAGTTTCGACGCTGGACGCTCGCGGGGATGTGGCGGAAGAGCCTCGTCATCGTGGATTCGCAAGGTGTCGATGTCCATGCTTTCCAACGCCAAGGCGACGAGGCGGAATGCGCCGACCCTGACAAAGTTGTCGCGACAAGGGAGCTACGGCGTAAGATCTTCGCCGCCCGAGATTTGGCATCGCGATCAGGAGCGATCAGCGCTTCTCGAAAAGACGCGAGCCCTTAGATGATAAAATGGGTCCAGTCAGGTCCGGCGGAAGTGCGAGAACCATATACCAAGGCCCCGTGTGACCAGACAGTTTGGGGGCAACTGCTTGTTTCTGCATCACCGCGAGAGATGCATGGCATGCCGAGCAAACCGCGCCATCGTCTCAATCGAGGGCTGAATTCACACGATCAAGCGCTGCCCCCATGATATCTGCCGCGGTGCTCCAGTCTGGAAGCCGGGCGCCAGCTGCACGGGACGCGGCCGCCATTTCGACGCGCAATTCGGAATCGCGCAAGAGGCCTCTCAAGGCGTTTGCGAAAGCCACAGGCGCATCGACTGGCACCAATAGTCCTGCTTTCTTTGGCACAGTATCGGGGACCGCGCCGGTGCGGCAGGACACGATCGGCAAACCATGCAACATCGCGTCGCCAAGGCGAAAAGGGTCGCGGTGTGATAGGATGCGTCAAGCTCCTCCCGTTCCACCCGTCCCATCAGGCGAACCTTACCGCCCAGCCCAAGCCTTTCGATCTGTTTGGCGAGTGCGCGCGCGACCTCAGGAGCATGCGCGCTTCCCACGATCTGCGCCTGCCAGTCGAGATCGGTGATCCGCGCCAGCGCGTCGATCAGAACGTCATGCCCCTTTCGCGCGGCCAGCAATCCGACCGAGAGGATCGGGGGGGCGGATTTAGCGATGTCGCAATGGGCGGGCCGGTCGAAGCCGGGCAGGGCGATCGAGATCCGCTCGGGCGCGACGCCGAACTCAGCCTGCAGGATCGCGCTGGTATGAGGGCTGGGCACGACGACATGCGCGGCGCGCTTGAGGTTCTCGGCCTCACGGGCCAGCAGATGTCGCGCGCGCGGCGCGGGCACGCCGGTCTCGAGCCCCAGCGGGTGATGCTGCATCGCGACCACGGGCGCCGCCATCGCATCGAGCACCTCCGTCTCGATCGAGCCGAAGACCAGCCCATCGAGGATCACCGGCCGGTCGGCGGGAATGGCGGTCAGCTGGGCGCGCGCCGTTGCGGTCTCTTGCGCCGACGCGCCGGGGAAGCTGGGGGGCAGTTCGATATGGGCGACGTCGCGGCCTGCCGCGCGCAGCGCCTCAAGCAGTTTGCGCTCGTAGATGCCCCCCGGTCAGTTGCGTGATGTCGCCCGGGATGGCGAAGGCGGCTCGTGTCATGTGAACTCCCTCGACAATATCAGCGGACCAGTTGCTCGGCTCCGTAGCGGCGCAGAACAGCGCGCTCGATCCGTTCAATGGCGGCATAGGCCGCGACTGCGACGAGAGCCAGCAGAACGACAGAACTCCATAGCATTCCGTAATCCGAGGTGGAGGCGGTTAGTGCCATCAGCCCACCGATCCCGTGTCCCGTGGCTAGCCATTCCGCTGTGGTCGTCGCCAGAATTGCCGCTGGCACCGCCATCCGTGCGGCGGAGAAGAATGCGGGCAGCATCGCGGGAAACTGCACCAGCGTCAGCCGTTCCCACCGGGTCGCGGCATAGCTCTCAAAGAGGTCGATCAGCGCGGCGGGTGTGCGTTTGAGGCCCTGATAGCAGGCGATGAAAGTTGGAAAGAAGGTCATCACGGCGGTGATGGTGATCGTGCCTGTCGCGCCGCGCCCCATCGCAACCACGACGAGCGGGGCGGTGATGACGATGGGGATCGCGCGCAGGGCCACCGCGAGCGGCATGATCGCTCGCGCCAGCGCAGGAAGCATCAGGAGCGCGATGGCGAGGCCCAGCCCGAGCGCGAGGCCCAGGGCATAGCCGGGCAGGGCAAGGCTCAGCGTCTGTCCGAGGGCTGCAAAGAGGGTCGTGCGGTGATCGGCGGCGCCGCTTGCGGTGACGAGAAAGGCCCAGATGTCGTCGGGCCGCTTGGCGAAGAACCGGTTCAGCCCGGCGAACTCCATCGACAGCCACCAGAGGGCAATCACCACCAGCACGACGAGGATCAGGTTCAGCCGGGTCGCCCAGCGGCGGTCCGTGCGGGCATCGGGCAGGCTCGCGAGGATCAGCGGCGGCGGCGCGTCGTCGAGCCTGCGCCAGAGCCATCCGATTCCGGCATGGGCCAGCATTGACACCGCGGCGGCTATGGTTGCCAGCGACCAGGTGCCCGCCACATCGAGGCTGCGCATCGCGCGGATCGTCAGCACGCCCATGCCGCGTTCGGCCCCGGTGAACTCTCCCACCAGCGCGCCCAGGAACGCGGCGGGGGCGGCGATCTGGAGGCCGGCGATAAGGTAAGGTAGCGCGGCCATCGCGCGCACCTCGACAAGCGCGGTCCAACCGCCGCGCCCATAGCTGCGCACGAGGTCGAACCAGTTCGGCGGGGCCGCCCGCAGCCCCACCTGTAGCGGCAGGAACGTCGTGAAATAGACCGCGAGCGCGGCCAACGTCACCTGTGGCCCCAGTCCCGGCCCCCAGAGAACACGCAGGATGGGTCCGGTCGCGACCAGCGGTAGGCAAAAGACAATCAGCGCGAGCGAGGAAATCAGTCGCGCCGCCCCGGGGATCAGGATTGCCACTGCCGCCAGCGCGATCGCGGTGAGGTTGCCGATCACGTAACCACCCGCCGCTGCGAGCGCGGTCCAGCCGGTCGCACGCAGGATCAGTCCGGCGTGATCGGAAAGGTATGAGGCGATCTCCAGCGGTCCCGCAATCAGATAGGTGCCCGCGAGCGCGCGGGCCAGAGCCTCCCACGCGATCAGCGCCACCAGCGCGGTCGCGATGCTGCGCAGCCAGTCAGTCCGGGGCCTGCGCCATCGGGCGGGGGAGAGGATCATGCGGGCGCGCTCACGAGGCTATCCGGGCCGGGGGAGGCGCGGGCGCGTGGCGGGCGAGCGCAGCGCCGACCTCCTCGATCAGCGCATCCAGCGCCGGCCCCTTCTCGCGCGGATGCGGTAGCGGCACGGCGATATCGGCCACCACCCGCGCCGGGCGGGGCGAGAGCACGACGACCCGATCGGCGATGCGCACCGCCTCCGAGATCGAATGCGTGATCATCACCGCCGTCACCCCGCGCGCCTGCCACAGCGCCGGCAATTCTTGATTGAGCCGTGCGCGCGTCAGCTCGTCCACCGCGCCGAAGGGCTCGTCGAGGAGCAGCAGCTGCGGATCGGTCGCGAGGCAACGTGCGATCGCCGCGCGCTGGCGCATCCCGCCCGAGAGATCCGCAGGGCGGCGATCCTCGAAGCCTGCAAGCCCCACGGTCGCGATCAGATCATCGACCTTCGCAGGGTCCGGCGTCATCCGCGCGAGCTTGCGTGCAAGCGCGATATTGCCGCGCACCGATCGCCATGGCAGCAGGGCTGCATCCTGAAACGCGACCGACAGCCCGGCGCGGCGGCGCATTTCCAGCGGCGTCTCGGCGCCGATGCGCACACGGCCCGCGCTTGGCGGGTCAAGCCCGGCGATCAGCCGCAGCAGGGTCGATTTCCCGCAGCCCGACGGGCCGACAAAGGCGGTCGTGCGCCCGCCGTCGAGCTGCAGATCTGTCGGGGCCAGCGCGTCGATCCGGGCCGCACCCGTTCCGAAGATACGGCTGAGCCCCTCGCAGGTGATGCCCGGCCCTATGTCCGACCCGCGCTCAACCAGCATGGATCTCTTCGAGGATCGAACGATCCCACAGATCCGCCGTCACCGGCTTGTCCAGCAGCGCGAGCGTCTTGATGTTTTCCGCGATGCTCTCATCGGTGAACCAGCCGAAACCGTGTTCATCGGTGACGTCCGAGAACATCAGCGGCACCTGACGTTTCGCTTGCAGTTTCTGCGTCTCAAGATCGAGCCCCGCATCGGGGAACATCTTGACCGTCAGTTCGGCCGCGGCATCGGTGTCCTTGTGATAATCGGCCCAGCCCCGGATCTCGCCGCGCAGCAATTCGACCAGTTCCTTGCGGCTATTGGCGAGGCTGTCCTCGGTTGCGATATAGGTCTGCGATTGCACCGCATAGCCGAAATCGGCCATCAGCATCGTCACCGGATCGAGTCCCTTCATCGTCATCGCGACGGGCAGATCGGTGGCCCAGCACAGCAGGCAATCGACCTGACCAGCCACCAGAGGCGCCGCGTCATATTGCGTCGGCACCACTTCGATCGCGTCGAAATTCACGTCGTTGAGCGTGCAGAGCGCCTTGAGCACAGGCGTATTGGCCAGCGCCATGCCGATCTTCTTGCCCTCTAGATCCTTCGGTTCTCTCACCGGGTTCGCCGGCAGCGAGGCGATGGCAAAGGGGTTCTTCTGCATCGCGACGGCGATGATCTTGAAGGGCGCGCCCTGAGCGACCGCAGCTGCGGTGTAATCGGCCGCCGAGATGCCGACGAGCGCGGTGCCCGAGACGACTGGCGGCTCGACCGGCGCGTTCGGCCCGCCCGGCGTGAGGCTCACGTCGAGGCCCTGATCGGACCAGTAGCCCTTCGACTTCGCGATATAGCTGCCGCCGAACTGCACCGAATGCAGCCAGGACAGCTGCAGGTTAACGGTGCCTGCGGCGAGCGCCGGGTGCAGCCCTAAACTCGTGGCGAGAACGCCGCCGGCGCCGGTCGCCAGAAATCCGCGGCGGGTAAGAGCGTTTCGTTTCATGAAAAATTCCTCGCTATCCTTGCTGTTCAACTTAGCGCGTCCTGCGCGGGCTTCATTTTGCTTTTGACGTAGTTGCGGCGGCCGCGTCGCGACGCAGCAGCACCCAGCCGAGACCGGGCAGCGCCGAGGCGATCAGGGTCGCGCCGAAGGCGGTCGCGGCTGCAAGCCCCGCCTCGGGCGTTGCGTCCGCCAGCGGGAACAGCGCCGCAGCTGCCCCCTCGCGCCAGCCCCATCCGGCGATGCTGAGCGGGATCACCATCGCGCTCAGGATCAGCGGCACGAGCGTCACGATCGCGCTCGGCGAAAGCTGCGTGCCGATCGCACGCGCGGCGAAGGCGAAGGCCAGAAGATTGCAGGTCACGATCGACAGCCCGAGCGCGATCTGGCGTGCCCGCACCTCGCGCCCCAGAAGCGCACGACGCAGCGGCGCGAGAAGCCGCGCCAAACGGTTCCAGCTGCGCGCGAGAAGCCACAGCGTCAGCGCGGCACCCAAAAGCTCGAGCGCCCACACCAATCGTCCCGTCAGCAGCAGTGCAACCAGAACCACCGCGGCCAGTGCGATCTGCCCCGCCAGCCGTTCGATCACGACGGCCTGGCTGGAACGCAAGAGATTGGCCGAGCGGCGCGCCCGCATCGCCCGGCCCGCATCCCCAAGCACCCCGCCGGGCAGGGTCTGGTTCACCAGCTGCGCGAGGTAATACTCCCCGATCGCCTCGCCCGTCTCAATCCGCTGCCCAAGCGCGCGCGCGGTGACCTGCCAGCGCAGCGCCGAGAGCACCGTCTGCAGATTGACCGCGATCCCCGCAAGGGCGAGCCAGCGCCAATCCGCCATGCGAAGATGCGACAATACGATGGTCGGATCGACGAAATAGAGCGTGACCGCCAGAACGGTCGCGACCGTGATCAACTTGAGAGCCAGATGCGTCATCCGCTTGCCTCCGACGGTTCTGCGCTGAGCGTCTTGATGAAGCGATCGCGGAAATCGCGCATCGGCCAGACCGGGGTCTGCACATCGGGCACGAGCCCTTCGGTCCAGTTCCAACCGTCAAACAGGGCGACCAGATCGGGCGGGCCGATCAGGTGAACCGGCACGTCCCGGCTCTCGCTCTGGGCTACGAAAGAGGCGGGTTGGTGGTCGCCGAGAACGATCATCAGCGGGGGGTGGCGTGTTTGCCGTTCGGCAAAGGCCAGAATGGATTGCAGCGAATAGTCGATGGCTTTGCGATACTGGTCGCGCACCCGGTCGCGATCACGCCAGACGATTTTGGGCGGATCGCCGGAATTGGCCATCTCATTGAAAATCGTGCCGTTGCCGACCGTGTTCCAAGGCACGAGATGCGGCACCGGGACCCAGGGTGCATGCGAGGACAGCAGCACGATCTGTGCAAGCAGCGGATCGTCGGGCCGACTGCGCGGCACGAGCCGGTCAAAGGCGGCAAGGGTGAACTGATCGGGCATCGTCACGAAGTTGAACGGATCGCCGCGATAGCCGAGATCGGCTGCGGCGAGGATGGTCTGGAACCCCTGTTTTGGCCCCTCGGGCCAGTCCATCGTAATGCCTGGCATTACCGCAATCGTCCGCAGTCCCGAGGCCGCGGCAAGATCGAACAGGGTCTTGCGGGGGCTCGCGAGCAAGGCCCGATAACGCGTCTGATCGGAAATCGTCAGCCCTGATTCCAGCGTGGAATGCGCAAGCCAGCTCTGCCCGCCCGCCGTGGGCGAGGTCAGCCAACCCGACCGCATCGCCAAGCCGGCCTGTCTCAGGCGCGGCTCGGCGGCCTTGAGCGTGCCCAGATGCGTCGGTGCATAGAGCGGGTTGTCGAAGCTCGCGCGCCCGTAGCTCTCGATGAAGACGATCAGTACATCACGGCCCTGAAGCCGCGTGAAGAGATCGGTTGCGCCCGCGTAAGGGTCGGTTTGGGCTGCCGCATAAAACAGCCGCAGACCCCGCGTGGTCTCGACATAGCGGGTGAGGTGATACCCCGCGATCCGGGTCGTATCGGCGCGCCAGGGCCAACGCTTGAGTGCTGTTCCGGAAACCTGAAGTGCTACGGCAGCAATGCAAAGCGCCGCGCCAAGGCTTGCGCCCGCACGCCATCCGACCCCGCGCACGAGCCCCGTCCATTGTCCGCTTGCCCACCAGAGCGCGGTGATCAGGGCACCAAGTCCGACAATCAAGCCGATCCCGGCCAGCAGGGTCAGCGGCAGGCCGATCGTGCGTGCGGCAAGCCTCGGTCCAGAATCGAAAACGAAACTGTCGACCGCGAGATTGAACGGTCGGGAAAAGGCGATGAAGCTGCCGATATCGGCGATTTTCAGAAGCACCATCACCACCAGCGCGACCGCAAGCAGGGCTCGGATGGCGTTGGTCGCGCGCCATCCCCTGGACAGAACGGCGAGGCTCAGCAAGATCGCTGGCAGCTCGAGTGGGACGCGCAGAAATGTCTTGAGCACGAGGCCATCCGGGTAGTCCGGCAGCACCAGAGCGATCTGAAATACCCAAGCCGCGAGCAGCAGCCCCGCGATTTTACGCCCTGCGCTCATCAATCGCGGGCCCGGGAGAGCCAGAGGATATCGGTCGCGAAAGACCAGGCGAGCGCGAGCGTGGCGGCGGCGGCGATGATCTGCGCGGGCAGGCCATCAACGCCGGGGATTGTCAGCACGATGAGTGCTGCGATCTGGACCACGCAGATCGTCTTGCGCCGGAAGCTCTCGGGCAGCGGGGCATTCAGCCAGGGAAGGGCTTGCGCCAGCGCAATGTAGATATAGCGCATCGAACCTAGCAGCAGGACCCAGGCCCCGACCGTGCCCGAGGCAAAGACAAGGACCGACAGCACGAAGCCAAGCGCCGCATCGGTTTCCATGTCGAAGCGTGCGCCAATGCGCGACACCAGCGCAGTGCGGCGCGCCAGCCAGCCATCGAGCCCGTCCATCGCGAAGGCCAGTGTCGCGATCGCCGTGATCGACCAGGCAAGGATTTCCGTGGTCGGATCGCGCGCGAGAAGCGGGGCGAGCAAGGTTACGATCAGGGCGGCGCGCGAAAGCGTAACCACGTTGCACAGGCCCAGCCGGCCATGTGGGTAGGAGCGCCAGAAGGCGAGTGAAATTGCGATCGTTCCGAAGGCGACGGCGCTGAAGCTCAGGAAGGCAAGGGCGAATCCCCAGGGCGCGATGATCGACGCCGCCACCAGTCCCAGCGGCAGCCCCAGCGATGCCATACGCAACGCCGCCCCCGACGGACGGTCCGCGCGTGCCGCAGCCAGAAGGCGCTGAAACTGTTGTGGCGCGAGAGGCGACTGGATCATGAAGACAACCCCGGCGTGACAATAGTTAAAGAAACGCAATGGCGCATGATATGGTTCATTATGGCAAGCGAATAGCCGAATAATTCGGAGAATCTGGGGGGCAAGCATGCGCAAGACTCGACATGAGGAGAATGCGGCATATTCGGCCCCGGCCCGCTGGCTGCACTGGAGCGTGGCGGTGCTTGTCCTCGGGTTGATCGCTGCGGGGCAGGTGATGATCGCCGAAGGGCTGGCGCCTTCGGTCCGGGATCTGCTTTACCTCTTTCACAAAAACGCGGGCGTAATCATCGGTGCGCTGATGCTGATCCGGCTTGGGTATCGGATCGCTCATCCTCCGCCGCCGCTGCCCGCGACCACGCCGCACTGGCAGGCACGCGTCGCCCATGTGACACATGCGCTTCTCTATCTTCTGGTCTTCGTGATGGTGGTTTCGGGCTACACGCGCGTGCGCGCGGGCGGTTATCCGATCGAAGGGCTCGACGCTCTGGGCCTGCCGCGCCTCGTGGCAAAGGAGAAAGGGCTCGAAACGGCCGCGAAGGCGATTCATGCCTATGCGCGGCTTGGCCTGATTGCCCTGATCGCGCTGCATATCGGCGCAGCCTTCTATCATACGCTCTGGCTGCGCGACGGGCTTCTACGCCGGATGTGGCCGCGCCGTTCAGGCCAGTAGCACCCGCGCCGCCAGCGGCCGGTGATCCGAGGCCACGCGAATACCCGGCCCGTCGAGAACCCGCGCTTCGCGCACGGCAGCGGGCTGGTCGCTCAGGATCCGATCGAGCGGCAATAGTGGGCGGGTGGCGGGGAAGGTTCTGCGCAGCGGGCCCGACAGGCGCAGCCCGACGAGCTTTTTCGAGAATGCCAGACCACCCCAGGGCCGCCACTCGTTCAGATCTCCCAGCACGATCGTCGGCATCTCCGGGCGCCGAAACAGGAACTGCCCGATCGTGCGCATTTGCGCGGCGCGCAGCATCTGCCCCAGCGAAAGATGGGTGGTCAGGATTCTCAGCGCCTTGCCATTCTTTCGTGTGTCCACCACCACCGCGCCGCGATGGCAATGGCCGGGCAGGTCGAGGACATGGGTGGCGGTGATCTCGAAATCGGGATGGAGAAATAGGATGGCGCCCAGAAACCCATCGCTCTGCGGCCCCCAGCGCAGCGCCGCGTTGCTATGGATGGATCGAAGCCCGGTCTCGGCTTCGATCCTTTTGAGATCGAGAAGTCCTGCGTGTGGAGGTGTTTCCTCATCAGCCTCCTGCAAGGCGAGAACCTCCGGGCCGTGCGCGCAGACTTCCGATGCAAGCACGTCGACGATGCGTTCCGGATCGACGCGGTTGTCCTGCCCGCGTCCCCGATGGACATTCCATGTGACACACTCGAGGCCATGAGGTCGGAGTGTTTGCATGCGCATCCCTACTTGTCCTGAATTTTCCTTTCGAACTATCGCCAGGCGCTCCGCCCTGCGCAAGCCAGGCCATTGCAGAGAAGTTGCATGAAGCTCATTTGCGCTCCACGGGGTGTCACGTGATTTGCACCGGTGTTCCCGACACAGCTATCTGCCGGTTGTTCTCGCGATGACCTGCCACGGTTCTTTCGCCATTGACTGGCCCGTGCGAATGTCCCGGACATCGGATCGGGATGCGCTTGAGGAGTTCGGGGGCTGGACCGGAAATTGCACCTGATCTCAGATTCATCGGCGTCTGACCGTCGTAAAGTAGGTCCCTCGTCCCCATATAGATCAGACCGACGACAAGCATCCCGGTCCGACATGGACCAAGAGTTGACGTCGGGCGATAAAAGGATCGATGACATGTCCTTCAAGGACCTGACCACTCGGGCCGCTGCGGCGCTGAAGCCAACGCCCGAGAAGACCGCCAAGCCCCCTGCAGAGAAGAGCGAGCCCAAAGCCGCCAGTGAGGACGCGCCCGCGAAATCCAAGACTTCGTGAGACCTGAACAGGCCCGCGCCCCGCTCCTGACAAGGGGCGCGAGCCATTCGCTCATCATGTGAGAGGATTGCGCCGGTGGAAGAGTTTACACGCAAGACCATTGCGGTTTTTTCCCGCCCGTTCAGCCTTCCGGGATTTACCGAGACACTCCCGGCGGGAGAGTATGAGATCGAGACGGAGCTGGTCTCTCCTCCGGATCGGAAGGACCCCGAAACTTGGAAAGCTTCCGTCATGGTGAAGCTTCATCCCAGAGCCACACATCCCGGATTGGTAAGGACGCTGACCGTTTCTCTGGCCGATCTCGATCACGCGCGTGCCAGAGACAAGCTTACGGGGCGTGCCCTGTCGGACTTTTTCGTGGAAGAGATGCTTTCGGATCCGATGGTGCGCCTCGTGATGGAAGCCGATGGTGTCTCGGAGGCGCATCTGCGCCATCTCTACTCGGTATTCCGGTCGCCTGATCCGGATCCATCCGGACTGGAGCCCCTGACGGCTCCCCAAAAACGGCGCTACGAAGCTTCCATTCGGGCCGCTGAAAACGAAGGGATGCCGACGAGACCGGAGCCGCTGCTGAGAGATTAGAGGCTCAGCGAAGCGTCTGGCTTCGGGCCGGCCCCATCTCGACACCGCTGACCGGCAAGGGCATAGGCGCGGGCGCCACTTTTTTGGACCTATTGGAGCGCCATTTGGCCTGTCTCGACATTTTTCACGCCACGACCTACCGATACCGGGGAGACGTCTCTCTCGGGCCGCACAGGTTGATGCTGCGCCCGCGTGAGACGCGCGAATTGCGGCTACTCTCGCACGCACTTTCCATTACGCCGACGGCGCACATAACGTGGGCGCATGATGTGGCCGGCAACGCGATCGCCACCGCCGTGTTCGACGGTCAGACTGATCATCTGGCAATCGAAAGCCGCGCGTCCGTGGAACTGACCGCGTCGCCCTGGCCGGTCTTCGCTATCGCTGCCTCGGCAACCCAGTATCCTTTTCTCTACGCTGCGGACGACTGGACGGATTTGGGAGCGCTGACCACGCCCCAATACCAAGACCCCAAAGGCCGCCTTTCCCGCTGGGTCGAGAGCTTCGTCATGGCGCGCCCGACTGACACATTGTCTCTGCTGAAGGATATCAGCACCGGCGTGTTCACGCAGATTTCCTACCAGAGCCGGGAGGATGAGGGCACCCAGTCGCCGACCGAAACCCTCGACCGGCGCTGGGGATCGTGCCGCGACTTCGCGGTCCTGCTTGCCGAGGCCGTCCGCCATCTTAGCTTCGGCGCTCGCATCGTCTCGGGATATCTCTTCAATCCCGAAATGAACCTTGTGGGATCGGCTGGCTCAGGGGCGACCCACGCATGGGTCGAGATATTCGTCCCCGGCGCCGGATGGATCGCATTCGACCCGACAAATCGCAGCGTCGGGTCGCAGAACCTGATACCGGTCGCGGTCGGTCGAGGCATCCATCAGGTCTCACCGATTTCGGGCAGCTTTTCAGGATATGGCAACGCGCTCTACGATCTCTCTGTTGAGGTCTCCGTTCAAAGCGGGCGGGCCGCCGTGTCCGTGGCGGAGGAGGTAGGTTTCGACGACCTGTGAAGGCGTTAATCAGATGATGCGCGTTTTGTGGGTTCAATCGCTCGTGCGGCTGCGCAAAGCGTGTTGGAGCCGACATTCTCAGAGTGTTCCAGTGGCTCAATTCCAGGCGGTCAGTCGCGATGGAAGTCGATATTTCCGAATTCCTTACGGCTGCGCTTTTTGACAGCTTGAATACAATCTTCCGGCACATCGCACGTGAATCCGCCTGATCCGCTAATAGTGACGAAGCCATCCCGTGCGCGTCCTTCAAATCGGAAGATCGTTTTTTCTGCGCCAGTCACGAATACGCCTTGGCCGAGCTGAATTGGGTCTTCCATTTTTAATCTCCCTGTAGTGTCCGCACTTCGAGGCAGTTAATGAAACGAGCCGCCATACTACTGCAAGACAGGTGACCTGTTCCCCTGAAATGTCCTCGTTTTGAGGTTAGTCTTTTCTCCAAAGGGGGAGAGGCGCATTGTGTTCATGGCCGTTTCATTGCTGCCAGGACACGCGTCTGAAGTTCCGGTGGCAGGCTGTCTAGCGCGCGGGCAATCGTAACGAGATCCTGTCGCGCAGCATGCAGCTGGTCAAGGAGCGAGATCACGATAGCCAGCGCCGTTTCGTCGAGGTCAAGATCATGGGAAAGATCGCACAATAACTCCAATCGCGCGATGTCGACGCGGCGGAAAACATAGCCGGTGTCACTCTTTTCCGGTCGGACGAGCTCGCCTTCGACATAGCTCAAAAGCTGACTTCGTGTGAGCCGGGTGACGTTGGAGATCACGTCCTCTTCGGAAAAACTGTCCGTCATGCGCTGGCCCTTTTCATCAAGTCGACACGCGGATCGAAGCTATGTGTTTTGCGCCACTCGGTGAGGAAATCACGCAGGCCCTCGTCAATGTCGGGCGGTGTAACGATCTTCAGCTCAACCCGCTGATCTCCCTTGGTTTTGCGCTTTGCGTTGGCGATGCCACGTCCCCGTAAACGTAAGACCTGGCCCGAATTTGCGCCCGCTGGGATGGTGAGCCCAACTGGGCCGTCAATGGTCGGTGTGGTTACCTTGCCACCGAGAATAGCCTCTTCGATGGTGATCGGGAGCGTTACAAGGATGTCATCCCCCTCGCGGTCGAACACCGGGTGGGACCCCACGAGAACGGTAATCAGCGCGTCTCCCGCGGGGGCATCTCCATATCCAGGCGCACCTTTGCCGCGTAACCGAAGTGTCTGGCCGTCTTCGGTGCCCTGTGGGATCTTGACGGTCAGGCTTTGTCCATCGGGTAGCGTTATTTGGGTTTCCGCCCCCCGCGCTGCATCCAGAAATGGCACAGTGAGCGAATACCGCGCGTCGGCGCCGCGCGCGGAAAACCCACGGTCGCCGAAGTCGCCAGCGCCAGGCCGCCCGCGATTGCGCAATATGTCCGCGAAGATATCTGCCGGATCAACATCTGGTCCAAACCCGCGCCCGTGCTGGTAGGTGTTATCGGAGGACCCCGAGAAATCACGGTAATACTGTCGCCGCGAACTTTCTGCGCCGAGACTGTCGATTTCTCCCGCGTCATAGCGCGCACGGGTCTCGGGATCTTTCAAGATCTCATAGGCGGCCGAGATCGCCTTGAACCGCGCTTCGGCCCCCGCGTCATCCGGGTGCAGATCCGGATGGCTTGTCCGCACCAGTTTGCGATACGCCTTCTTGATTTCGTCAGCCGTCGCAGTCTTGGTCAGGCCAAGGGTTTCGTATGGATCATTGGGCATCCAGATATCCTGTTCGGCGAGCAATGCTTGGTAAGGCAAAACGCGTGCGAAAGTGGGTTCACTTGTCGTTGGATGCCATGAGAAGGGAGCTTAAGTCCGTGATCCACGTCAATGTGGAAATGTCACGATTGACTGTGCTGACTGATTTGGGGCCAAGCGGCGGCTCGCTGCATCCCACACGCCGACCTGGCATGGCCGAGTTCTCGACGACTACCGCAAGACACTTCAAGCTGTGTTGTTCTTTTGCGAGTGTGCGCCCCATCTTGCTGGATGCAGGCGGCGGGCCAATCGCTCGGAGCGGCTTACGGCGTTATATGCCTGTTCGGCCACCAGTTTTTACCATCGCTTCGAATGCCCGATAGAAAGCCAAACATCCGCTATGGCGGATGCGTCAGTCAAACTGTCTCACTTTTATCCGTGCAATCCGAAGGCCGGTAGCGCGGTGCGAGAGAAACGATGTCGCGTAACGGTCATCACCAAAGCTGGAGAAGAGTCGTAGTGCACCGAATCTTTGGCGAACTTGGCCAGCGAGGAGGCCATCACCCATGAGGGTTTCGTGGCCCAAAACAAGGATCAAGACGTCTCAATAGGCCTTCAGGAAAACGGCTTGCACTGAACGCCGACTGATCAGCCCCGTCTCTCGGGGGGGCGGCCATCAGGCAGGTTCACTCGGGGAGCGGGGAAATCAATTAACTCGGCGCAGCTTTTTATTTCGTCACAGCCTGTTTTGCGCCGGCTTTGACTGGGGTCGGATTTGTTGGCGCACGACGAAAACCGACGCCTTTCCGAAAGCCTTTCTTGGCGGGCTGGCTCAGGAAATCCTTGAGGTCGAGTTGTTTCTTTTGAGGGGAATAGCCCATGATCGTTCTCCGCGTAGACAGGTGAATTTTGAACCCGCCCGCACATCCTGATCCGCAATGCCGGATGGGTGGTTCTACAGATGTTTCGAACCTGGACTGCGCAAAGGTATTCGAGCAGAGAAGACTCTCGCAACATGGGTGCGTTCGCGGACCGGAAGACACCGGACCGCGAACGATTTTATCAGGCGAGTTCGAGATCCTTGGCGGATTCCCGGCCATCGCGGCCGGTCTCGATCTCGAAGGTCACTTTCTGACCGTCGTCGACCTGGGAAAGGCCCGCTCGTTCGAGCGCGCTGATGTGCAGGAATACGTCCTTACGACCGTTCTCGGGTTGGATGAAGCCGAAGCCTTTGCCGGGGTTGAACCATTTCACGGTGCCATTGGCCATCGTGTTGTCTCCTTGTTTGAAAATCTGCCCGCAGGATGCGGCAGGTCGGCCGGTCAGATCGAAAAGCAAACTGAGGCCGATGAAGGAGACAGGGTGCGGTCGGAATAACTAAGCCTCTTATAGATGGGGCTGGCGGGCGGCGATACAAGATGCAACCGAGGAATGAGATGAGAAATGCGTCTCTTAGCTCAGGTGCGCGTTCGAGGCTGAGGGCGGACGGCCTTTCTCGATATCGAGAAAGGCCTCGACCTGCGCGCTCGCTTCGGCGGCCGGAAGCCAGGGCGGGATCATCAAGAAGGAGGCGCCCGTGCCCTTGCGCCAGACATTGTCCGCATCTTGCACGATCGGTGGGGTCAGCTTGCGGTGAGACAAACAGGCCGTCGAAAAGTTTCGATCGCAGAGCCTGTAGCCTTCGCGCTTCGCCCGGAGGGCTCCGCTGCGGACGGGCTGCCGCGGGGTCTAACCGGTCAGGCCGCAAGGGCACGAGCCGCTGGTTCAAATGGCACGAAACCTGCGGTGCAGGCGGCGCCAAGGAAGGCGCTGCGCGCATCGCCCACGGAACCGAGGCAGTCCATGGCGGCCTCGACACGCCCGATCGCATGGTCTTGCGCGGTGTCGGCGACGGGCCACTTCTTGCGAAGCCAGTGATGCACCTGCTCGATGGTGCTGAAGTTTTTGACGTCGCCCTCAGGCGACACGACAAGAGAGATGGGCTTGCCCCAGTAAATTTCGATCAAGGTTCGTATCTTTCCAAGAATTCGTGAGGGGACCAGTTTGACTGGTCGCGCGATCACGGAGGCACGGTGCGGGCGAGGCCTGCGCCATGCGGTGAATTGGGTCGACGCGCGGTATTGCGCGCGAGATGTCTTTGCGTTCGGATAGTGCCCCGTCAGCGTCAACGCGCGCGGCTCACTATCGGGCACTTTCGATGTGCGAAGCTCGCGGCGAACGCGCAAGGGGTGGAATATGTGCAATCGGCCAGAACCCGCACGGCACGTTTTGTGAGCGACTCGTCTGCTCGAACGGCGCTATGGGCCGGGTGAGGCTCCTTTTCCTTATGCCGCCTTCGAAAACGCGCGGCCCGACAAAGCTCAAGATCGTCGCTGAGCCGGAAGGAACAGGGTCCGAGAATTAAGATATGCGAGTTCACAGATAAGCGATCTGCGCCACTATTGCGAGGAAATTGCAGCGCGCGCCCGCGTTTTCGCACAACAGATTGATTGTGCTCGATATTAATCGGCTGTCGTCAGGGGAGGCCGGACAACGCGATGGAGCGCCGCGCATTTCCTTTGCTAAATGAGCCAAATTGGCGTAGAACAAACAGGCTACGTTATTCCCTTCTGCAACCTGTCTCCCTACTTGGCTTCAGTCTGCCTTATTGAATTGACTGAGCCGGGCTGTCGCATTCCGCGGACCGCAATATTTGAGGAGACATCACGATGGCCAATGGCACCGTGAAGTGGTTCAACCAAACCAAAGGCTTCGGCTTTATCGAAGCGAAGACGGGTGGACGTGACATTTTTGTCCACATTTCGGCCCTCGAGCGCGCGGGCCTCTCGCAGTTCGATGACGGACAGGCCGTCATCTACGAGATCGAAACCGGACGCGACGGGCGTGAGTCCGCCTGCAATCTGGCGCTCGGCTGAACTCAAAGGTTCCATATCCGGCCCGGTGGGCCGGATTTCGCGACCAAGGAGGGCATATGCCCCGCAATTACAACGTGGACGGCTTTTTCCGTGATCTGCCTCGGAAAGCCGCGACGGCTCAGGACAAGACGGATGCCGCAGTGCGCCTCATCCGTGACGATGACGCCGAGAAAAGAGCGGAGCTGACCGCGAGTTTGCGCGCGGCGCGTTTGGAACGGAATTCGGACGAAAGTGCTGCGGCACCGTCCCCGCGCGAGAAAAAGCCGCGACGCTGACCGGATATTTCGGTCATCCACAGGAATTTTCCGAGTATCTCTCGGGGATTAAAGGGAGGGCCGAAATATGGCTGTCGAAAAAATGCCTGCGGGCAAGACGTCCCAGACGAAGGACCTCGCGCATTCCAAGGGCCATGCTGCTCTTGCTTGGCATCACTTCTTCCGGAGTTTGTCCGAAGAAAAGATACCGGACGAGCGCAGCGCCCTACCGGGCGGTATTCAGGAATAGTTTGTCTGAAATTCGGGACCGGAATTCCTGGCAAGAGGGCTGAGCGATGTGAGGTTTCGCAAAAACTTAATGACGCGCGCCACACGACTCGTCGGGAGGCAAAGCGGCGGGAGGAAACTCCTGCCGCTTCGCTTTCTTAGCGGATAGGTCATTCGGCTGTCAGAATTCTAATCCGGGAACCGGACGCCGTGTCAGCCAGCACGACCTTCACGCTGAGGATGCCGTCTTAGGCGCAATCGCGGATATTCAGAGCTTTTCGTCAGGTGAAGGTCGCTGCGAGTTCGCCAGGGCTGATCGGTTTTGGCATAAAAGCGCTGCGCTTGGGGAGGTCTAGCGTTTCGGGCGCCGAATGCCCCGACATGATGATGATCTGGCATGCGGGAAACCTGCGCCGCACCTCATGCGCGAGCCCCGCTCCGTTCATTTTGCCGGGCATGTCGATATCGGTAATTAGCAGGTCAATATCCTGCCACGCGTCTAGGAGGCTGAGTGCAGCATCAGCGGAGTTCGCCTCAAGCACATAATAGCCCAGTTCTTCGAGCCCAAGAACGAGATCCATCCTTATGATGGCCTCGTCCTCGACGACGAGAACTTTGGTCGCATCGTTGCGCATCATATTACCTTGGTGCCTGAGGAGAAGGTGCGCTTTGCCGAGACACAGGGACAATACGCGATTGGGATAGACCAACTTGTGGTCAGAAGACCTAGACCAACGCTATCGCACATCTGCGGTTCCCTGGCGGATTTAATATTCATCTATTTTGGGCGCGTGTTCAGCGGGCCATGCCCGCTGGCCTCGCCACATGGCGCCTGGTCACTTCAAGCCTCTTATCGCGGCAGACACAGGCGGATCAGAAGTGCCAGGATCAGCGCGGGCGGCATGATCCTGAGCCCGACGCCCAGGAACTGGGCTGCGGAGACGTGAAGGCCGGACCGGTGAAGGGTCGCGAGCCAGAGGAGTGTTTGCGAGCGACCCAGTCACCGAGAGGTTCGGTCCAAGATCCACGCCGATCGAGAGGCAGTCGCGCATGAGATCCCCGAGGTCTCCTGTTGTCGCGGCTGCGGCGGCAGCCAGTCCGACAGGTAGGTTGTTGGCGTGGTTGCTCGCGATGCCGACCGCTATCCCGCTCGTTCCCGCTGCCACCCGCGGCGAGGTCGCGTAGATCTGCCCAAGCCATTGGCCGAGGGCCGCAAGTAACCCGACGCGGTCCAGTATGGCGACCAGCACGAAAAGCCCGGCGACGAGCGGCACCACGCCCCATGTCAGGTGCCGTAAGAGGGGCAAGGGAGACCGCCGGGTGGTCAACGCTACCACCAGCGCCACGGCGGCTCCGGCACTGAGCGTCGCAAGTCCCAGCCTCCCGCCCAGAGATGAGACCGTGACCAGCGCCACCGCCGAAAGGCTCAGCCCGGCCGCTGCGACCCAGCCACCCCGCGAAAGCGCGGGGGCATCGGGCGTCCCGAGCTCTGTGCCCAGATCATGGCGCATCGCCCAGCGAAGAGAGAAATAGCTGACAACGATCGCAACGAGAGCAGGCAAAGCGAGCCGCGCGAGCCAATCGCCGAGGTGCGGGAGGACACCATGGTCGAGCACGAGATTGGCAGGGGTCGAGATCGGCAGGACGAAACTCGCCGCATTTGCGACGATGGCGCTGGTGAAGAGATAGGGCAGGGGCTTCCCGCGCGCATGGCGCGTCACCGCGAGGACGGCAGGCGTCAGCACGACGACCGTAGTATCGTTCGACAGGAAAACCGTCACGCCTGCGCCGACCAGATAGAGGATGGAAAACAGGCGCCGCGCAGACCCCGCCGCCGCCCGCACCGCGCGGGCGGCAAGATGTTCGAAAGGCCCTCGCGGCCCTCGACTTCTGCGAGAAGCATCGTGCCGACCAGAAAGAAGTAGACCTCTCGGCCTTCGCCGATGGCATGCAGGGCGTCGGAGAGTGGTAGTGCCCTCAGAAGAACCTCCGCTGCGGCGCCGCTCACGGCAAAGATCCAGTCGGCCCAGCCGAAGGGACGCAGGATCACGCCCGCCGTGGCAAGAGCCGCAATAGAAAGACTGATCACCTCAACCATCATCAACTCGTCCAACACATGCGTGTCATACCGACTGCCCGTTGGGCATCAATGCAATGTCTGATCTGACGAAAGCTGTCGATGCTTGCTCGCAAGGCGGGCGGCCTGTGTCGCGAAATCGAACGCGGCATCCGACGCGCCGGTTACGGTCGAAGAGGTTCGACGCGGAGCCCTGCCGTTAGAGGCGGCGATGCGCCACGGCTCAGCTCCTCTCTGCGCTATCTCGTCAAATGGGTTCCATCCGACAGAAGGATCTCGTCCATCGGCACATCCCAGGGCATCGGGTAGATGGTCTGCAAGACGCAGCCCGAAAAACCTATTCCGACGATCCGCGGTTTTTTCTCGAAACGGGCGAGCGTGCGGTCGTAATAGCCTCCCCCGTTTCCGAGGCGATGAAGCGTCGTGTCGACACCGACAAGGGGGACGATCACGAGGTCGGGCGTGCGAGGTTCGCCTGCGGTTGGCACGGGAATGTTCCAGACGCCGCGCACCATGCGGCAATCCGGGGTCCACGTATGGAATTCGAGCGGCGCATCTCGTTCGATGACGACGGGCAACAGGACTTCGGCCCCGACGTCGTGTGCCTTGCCCATCCAGCCCCGCAGATCCGGTTCGCCCCGGATCGGCCAATAGACAGCCACGGTGAGGCGGGCATCGAGAGGAACTGTCCGGTCGAGACCGTCAATCAGCCGGACGGTCGCGCGCTCTCGATCTTCTGCGGACAAGGC
>NZ_WBJS01000130.1 GCF_009296265.1 Thioclava sp. JE_KL1 | reverse complement strand
GGCCTATACAACGGACAAGGTTGGGTGTATCAAGGGTTTATTGAAGACCAGCAAGGCGCATTGCGTCCACAAACTTATCAGGAAACCTTGTCGTGTATCGGTTGTCATTCCGGTATTGGCGCGACCACTGATAGTAGTTTTGCCTTTCCAAGAAAGTTGGGTGAAACTCACTTTCGGCAAGGTTGGTTTCATGCTTCTCAGCACAGCCTGAAAAACGTTGTGGACAAGCTGGTTGAGGTGGATGGTAGACAGATAGGCGAGTTTGCCAACTATCTGCTACAAAATCATTCCGGTAATGAGTTCCGAGACAATAACGAAGTCGAAGCCAAGTTTTTCGACAAGAACGGTCAGCTCAAACCGCAAGCTAAAAAGCATTTAG
>NZ_WBJS01000129.1 GCF_009296265.1 Thioclava sp. JE_KL1 | reverse complement strand
ATCAAAAAGTTTATGGATGAACCGCTTGTCTACAATATCAAAACGCCTTTAGTTGACGTGAGTAACGACATCACCGAAATGGGCGCGCAGGAGAAATCGGCATTTATCATCACCGAGCACGGAAAATATGTCGGTTGCGGCAGTTTCATGGATCTTTTGAAAGTGATGACGGATCTGAAAGTGCGCAGTGCGAAATACGCCAACCCTTTGTCGGGGTTGCCGGGGAATGTGCCAATCCAAAATAAGATTCAGCAATATCTTGATAGCAACATGCCGTTTAGCGTGATTTATGTCGATGTCGATCATTTCAAAGCTTATAACGATTGCTACAGCTTTGAGCAGGGAGATCAGGTGATTGCTGCCATCGCCAATGTATTGG
>NZ_WBJS01000128.1 GCF_009296265.1 Thioclava sp. JE_KL1 | reverse complement strand
AAGAGACAGTCCCAGAAGAAGATACGTGAACAGAATTTGCAAAAACAGGATGATGGCGACATTGTTGGCAGAGGTGTAGCGCAACCCGAGAAAAACCAGGGCGAATAAAGTCGTAATCAAAACGCTGATCATGAAAAGCGAGAAATAGGCTTCCTTATTGAAGATTTCATCTTGTCGTTTTCTGAACAACCACCAGAAAATTAGAGCGATAGAAGCGATGGCCAAGCTGTAAAAATAAGCATGCAATGCGCCCAGAGTTGTGACGGTAAAGGTGGCGAAAATCGGAAACCAGGCTTCGATAAAAGTCAGGCTTAAAGCGAAGAACTCTCCTTTTTTTTGAGGGCTGGTGTTCGCAAAGTCAAAGCGCATTACACAACCC
>NZ_WBJS01000127.1 GCF_009296265.1 Thioclava sp. JE_KL1 | reverse complement strand
CTGCTCGACCAGATCCCCGAGGATGAAGAGATCGGCAGCGTCACGGCAGACGGTGCCTACGACACCCGCAAATGCCATGACGCCATCGCCGAGCGTGGCGCTCATGCCGTCATCCCGCCTCGCCGGAATGCGAAGCCTTGGAAGACCGCCACCGCTGGCGCTATCGCACGCAACGAAGCTCTGCGGGTATCTAAGTATCTGGGCCGCACCCTGTGGCGACGATGGAGCGGATACCACCGCCGGAGCCGCGTCGAAACCAAGATGCACTGCGTGAAACTTCTGGGTCAGCGCCTCATGGCGCGGGACTTCGATCGCCAGATCGCGGAACTTCAGGTCCGCATCGCCATCATGAACGGCTACACCGCGCTCGGCATACCCGTC
>NZ_WBJS01000126.1 GCF_009296265.1 Thioclava sp. JE_KL1 | reverse complement strand
GTTTGAGACCGAAAGAAAGTAACCAGGGAGAGAGTCATGCCTTCTTTTGATATTGTTTCTGAATTAGATAAACACGAATTAACCAATGCGATTGATCAAGCCAATAAAGAAGTAACGACGCGTTATGACTTTAAAGGCACGGATTCAGTGTTCGAGGTAAACGGGACAACCGTCACCATGAAAACAGAATCTGAATTTCAGTTGAACCAGATGTATAGCATCTTGGTTGAAAAGGCGAATCGCCGTGGAATTGATATTAAATGCATGGAAGTCAAAGATCCTGATATTCAACTAAAGAGCGCTAAGCAAGTGGTTGATATGAAAGAAGGCATTGATGCGGCCTTGGCGAAGAAAATCATCAAGAAGATCAAAGACTCCAAAATC
>NZ_WBJS01000125.1 GCF_009296265.1 Thioclava sp. JE_KL1 | reverse complement strand
GTTTCCACTGGGTACATTTAGGTAAACCTGATCCCCCATTTGGATTGCATTCTGACGAACCAAGTCTAAATAGCTGTAGATATGGTAAATGGTTTGGAAAATAATACGTCCGAAATTAACGGAATTGGCCGCTGAAAGCGAGATGTTGTGTTCTTTCAGTGCGTCGCGGAATTTTTCGGAAACCAACAGGCTTTTTAGTGCTGTTTGCGCATCATCGAAATCACCATGAATGCCAATCACTTTCAAATTGGCAGCATCTTCTGTCACCATTTGCAGGCGTTGAACATCTGAAGTTCCACCATCTGGATACAAACAAGCTACTTGGACGTTATCGCGGTTCTTGAAAGTTTCCAGTGCCGCTGGCCCAGTATCGCCACTGGTCGCTGCTAGGA
>NZ_WBJS01000124.1 GCF_009296265.1 Thioclava sp. JE_KL1 | reverse complement strand
CTACTACACCGTTTTGAACCGCCAGGATTTCGATAAGATTCTAAAAGAACAAAAACTCCAGTATTCCGGGCTGACCAATGAAAAAGACATCGTCAAGGCCGGAGAATTGATTGGCGCGCAGGCTTTTGTTACTGGCGAAGTCTCTTCTGCGGCATCACAAGACAGCCGTTTTTATACCGAGCGCCAAGAGTGTTTGGACAAAAAATGTAACTACGTCCGAACCTATCGAGTGCCCTGTACAAAACGCACCATTTCAATGAGTGCGAATATCAAGATTATCGACATCCAAACCTCCAGCGTCATATACAGCAACAGTTACTCGCCTTCCAACAGTTGGTTTTCTTGTGCCGACATGCCGGTGACGCTCCCTGCGTCGGACACTATCTGGCAACG
>NZ_WBJS01000123.1 GCF_009296265.1 Thioclava sp. JE_KL1 | reverse complement strand
ACGCTCAACACCAAAGCCTGTTGGTCATGGGACACCATCATAGACTGATTCACCAACTCGCCGGCCCAGCCATCCAAGTTCATTGCCTGCACCAATCTCACCCAGTCTTCAACACCATTCCCCTCAAAGTCAGCGAAACTGTCCGGCGTTGTTTCAAGTTGTTTTTCCTGGTGCTCCGATGCAGTGCTCACCGACTCTGGAACAGGAGATGCCGTAGGCAGAACTTCATGGGACTCGACCACTTAATTTATTGGTGAGTGCGGTGAATTCACCACACTCAAATCAACACCAACTTCATCCACATTCGCATCCATATCCATTCGCGAGAAGTCATCATTGTATGCTTCCATCGGCACTTCCGGCATTTTCTCTGGTATAAAGGATTCCGAACTGAAA
>NZ_WBJS01000122.1 GCF_009296265.1 Thioclava sp. JE_KL1 | reverse complement strand
TATCCAAAAGTTTCTGAAGATCTTTCGATGGCACGGTCAAATCAACTCGCGGCCCAACTGTCAAAGGAGAATGATCGTCGATATTCATCAACATTCTCAAGTTATCCTTGGCAATCTGCTCTTGTGTCTGCGCCTTTTCAAGTGCGGTCATCGCTTGAGACAGATGCACATTGGCGCTCAGCAATTCGCTCTTCACGACAATCCCCTGCTCAACCATGTTTTTGGTGGTTTCAACATAGGATTGCGCCGCTTTCACCGCTTGCTCCGCCACTTGTACGAACGACTTGGCAGTATGCACACCTTCATAAGCTTGATAGACATTGTATGTCAGCATTTGCTTAACCGCTTCATCACCATGCTGCGCGGCTTGAATCATTGCTTTCGCCTGTTCTTGGT
>NZ_WBJS01000121.1 GCF_009296265.1 Thioclava sp. JE_KL1 | reverse complement strand
ATTCAGACTTGAGTGGCGATTTTAATACCTGGTTTGATTTCCAAACTCAGGGGGTGAATGCTTATTTGCTAAGGCAGAATATGAACGGTCATCTGGAGACGCGAGTGACTTCCGGTAGTGTGACAGGGTTTGACTTGAATAAACTATTGGCCGGTGAAGGGTCAAAACCGGCAGATAAAACGCAATTCGATAAACTGACGTTTGAAGGTGAGATCAAGAAAGGCACGTTGGATTTCAGAAAATGTAATCTCAATAGTGAGCGTTTCAGCAGTATTTGTGTCGGGCAGCTCAATTTACCCAAGGGTCAAATTGGTGCCAAGCTTTTCACAACCTATCAAAAACCACCTGGAAACTTAAGCAGCCTGAAGGGCATAGAAGTGCCTGTGGTGCTCAAAGG
>NZ_WBJS01000013.1 GCF_009296265.1 Thioclava sp. JE_KL1 | reverse complement strand
GCATGCCGGGATCTCGGGGACCTTCTCGAGCGACTATGAGAGCCACGCGCTGCAGCTTTCCTTCAACGCGAAGTTCTGAGCGCGAAGTTCTGAGCGCTCACAGGCCCAAACAAAGACACCGCGGCGCTTTTCAGCGCCGCGGTGCATTTATATTCGCAGGTCGATAACGGTTTTCCCCGGCCGAGCGGGCGTTACCCGTCCATCCCGATCCGTTCCCGGCGCAGCGTCGACGCCCCGAATTTCGCATGGCTGGCGATCTCTTCCATCGGCGCGAACCAGACGTCGCCCGCCTCCACGGCGCGTTCCAGCAGCCGCTCCATCTCGCGCCAGCGCGCCAGACGGCCCGTCAGGAACGGATGCAGCACCGGCATCCAGAACCCGCCCGCCTCGTGCATCGCGTCGAATTCCTCGGCGAAGGCGCGGATGCCGTCCGAGGGCGCGCGGATCGGCATCAGGTAGTCGATCTCGCCGAAATGCGCGAAGGGCGGCCAGTCATCGGTGCCCCAATGCGGCGGGACCTCGATCAGGCTGCCTTTCGGCGTCTCGACCAGATAGGGCAACTCGTCGGCCATCATCGAACTGTCATAGAGAAACCCGTGCTCTATCAACCGGTTGAGCATCGCAGGCGTGAAGGAATAGACCGGGGCGCGATAGCCGCGCGGCTTCCGGCCCGTCATCGTAACATGAACCTCCAGCGCGCGTTCGAACAGCTCCGCCTCGCGTTCGTCGGAATGCTCCATCGGGTCTTCGTGCATCCACGAATGATGCCCGATCTCGTGCCCCGCCTTCAGGATCGCCTCGACTGTCTCGGGGTAATTCTGCATCACCCAGGCGGGCATGAAGAAGGTCTGGGTCACGCCCAGACGGCGATAGGTCTCGAGGATGCGCGGCACGGCGACCGTCGGCCCGTAACGGCCCATCGAGATCGGCTGCAGACGCAGTTCGGCGTCCTCGGGCCGCGCCGTGCGGATCAGCGAATCCGCGTCGATATCGAAGGTCACGCAGGCGGCGCTGCGTTTACCCTCGGGCCAGGTGATCGGGTTGAGAAACATGTCACTCTCCGCTCAGGAAGGATCGGCAGGCACCGGAAGCGTCACCGAGAACAGCGCCACGAGATCGTTGCGCAGCCAGGTCTCGATCTCGTCCCGGCGCGCGGCGTCGGTGGAAATGAACTGGATGAAACGGGCGTTTTGCAGCTGGAACAGCGCCCGGCCCAGATGAAGCGGGTTCAGATCGGCGCTGAGCCGCCCGTCCCGCTGCATCGCCTCGATCCGGCGCACCAGCACCGAGGCAAGCTGTTCGTCGAGCTTGAAATAGGCCTTGGAAAGCTGCGTTCCCGCCTCGATCGTCACGGCCGCGATGACCTGACGCCAGATGTCTTTCTCCAGCGTCTGCATCGCGTGAACCATGATCTCGTGCGCGAAGGCCACCGTCAGCTCGACGAGCTCTGCCTCCGGTCCGGGCAGCGTCGAATCGAGCCGTTCCAGCAGCTGTTTGTCGCTTTCGATCACCAGCGCGAGCAGCACCCCGGCCTTGGTTCCGTAGTAGTTATGGACCGTCACGCCCGAGACGCCGGCCGCCACCGCGATCGCCTCGATCGTCGTCTTGTCATAGCCCTTCTCGCGAAAAAGCTCTTTGGCCGATGTGACGATGCGGTTGCGACGGTCTTGTTTTTGTTGGGCGCGCAGGTTGCTCACTAAGTCCTCCTAGGGTTGCGAACAGTTTTCGGCAATTGGTCATCTTTGGTCAAGACAAATTTTTTATTGCATAAAAGTTTTTATCGAATAAAGTTTTTGTACAAGATCAAGAATCCATACCAACAGCGAGGTCCGCTTATGCGCTCCGTTCTCAAAATCGCCACCGCCTCCGCGGTCGCCCTCTCTGCGGGCAGCCTCTCCGCTGCCGCCGCTGAAACCATCAATGTCGGGGTCTGCGTCTCCTGGCCGGGCTATGCCATGCTCGAAGTCGCCAAGGAGCAGAACCTGATCCCCGACTACGACCTAAACATCACGATTTTCGAAGATCCGCTGGGCGGTCATGCCGCCCTCGCCGCGGGTCAGCTCGACGTCTATGGCTGCACCGCCGATTACACGCCGCTGGTCGTGGATCGCGGCACCGATGTGGTGAACGTGGCCCAGCTCAACCCCTCCTACGGGGTCGATCACGTCATTCTCGCGCCCGACACCGAGCCCGCCGACCTGCCCGGCAAGAAGGTCTCGGCCCCGCAGGCCTATATCGGTCAGCTGCTGATGGGGATCTGGCTCGATTCCGAGGGCATCACCCCCGATCAGGTCGAGTGGGTGAACCTGAATGCCGATGAAGCCGTCGGTCCGATGATGTCGGGCGATCTGTCGGCTGCCTACATGTACGAGCCGTGGATCTCCAAGGTCTTGGAGGCCAAGCCCGGCGCGCGGTCCATCGTGAATACCGCCGATCCGGAGATGCTGAAGACCGGGATCTTCATGGACGCTCTGTATATGAACAAGAACTTCATCGCCAATGACCGCGCGGCGGCGCTGGCCGTGCTGAAGGCGCGTTGGGAAGGGCTGGCCTACTGGAACCAGCACACCGAAGAGACCAACAAGATGCTCGCATCGTTCCTGCAATGGCCCGAGGAAGATATCGGCTACGTCATCGGGACCAACGGCAAGTCCTTCGAGGGCGGCATCTACATGATGGACTTCGACGAATCCGCCCGCCTGTGCGGCGTACTCGACGGCGAAGGCCCGCTCGGCATGGCCAACGGTTCGATGGTCGACTCGATCGCGATGACCAATGACTGGTGGATCAAGCTCGGTCTGATGGAAAACAAGATCGACGCGTCGAAAGGCATCGACTGCTCGCTGATGGGCGATCTGGTCGAAGCCGGTTACCGCCAGAGCCTCAGCGCTCACTAAACCCCTCGGGAAGCGCCGATCCCCGGCGCTTCCCTTCCCCCAAGCCGGAGCATCTACCTTGAGCGCCCGACCCACCCCCTTTCTCCAGCTGCGCAAGCCCGTGAGCCGCCGTCAGAAGCTGCTTTCCGCGCTCGCCATCTGGGTGCTGTTCTTCGGCATCTGGATCGTCGCCTCGGCCAGCGGCTTGGTGAACCCGCTTCTCGTCCCCGCCCCGCAACAGGTCTTCGCGACCACCTTCGATCTGTTCTTCAGCCGCGGGTTCGGCAGCGACGTCCTGATCTCCATCAGCCGCGTGCTGATCGCCTTCGCGCTGGCCAGTGCGGTCGCGGTGCCGCTGGGCGTGATGATGGGCTCCTTCCCCGCGATCGAGGCCTTCTTCGCCCCCTTCGTCTCGGCCTGGCGCTACCTCCCCGCGCCGTCCTTCATCCCGATCCTGCTGATGTGGTTCGGGACCGGCGAGGCCCCGAAACTGGCGCTGCTGTTCCTCGGCGTGATCTTCTTCCTGATCACCCTGATCATGGATCACACCAAGAATGTGCGCGAGGAGCTGGTCGAGACCGCCCTGACGCTGGGCGCACCGCGCCACAAGGTCGTGGCCCGGGTGATCTTCCCCGCCGTGCTGCCCGATATCGTGACCGCGATGCGCCAGATGCTGGCGATGACCTGGACCTATCTGGTGATCGCCGAGATCGTCGCCTCCACCACCGGTATCGGCGCGATGATGATGCGCGCGCGGCGCTTCCTGAACACCGATGAGATCCTGTCGGGGATCGTCGTGATCGGGGTGCTGGGGCTGCTCTTCGACCTCACTTTCTCCGCCCTGCACCGCTGGGCCTTCCCCTATCTGAGAAAGGCGTGACCATGAGTGCCGAAACCGCATTGGAAATCCGCGAGATCTCGAAGGAATTCGAACTCTCGGGCGGCCGCAAGCTGGTCGCTGTCGAGGGCGCGGGCTTCACCGTCGAACGCAACTCCATCTGCGTCCTGCTCGGCCCGTCGGGCTGCGGGAAATCGACGATCCTACGCATGATCGCAGGGCTCGAGACCCCGAGCGGCGGCGAGATCGTCATCGGCGGCCGCCGCGTCGAGGGACCGGGCCGCGACCGGGGCATGGTCTTTCAGGCCTATACCTCCTTCGACTGGCTGACGGTGCGCAAGAATGTCGAGTTCGGGATGCAGATCAACGGCGTCCCGGCCGCCGAGCGCCGCGAACGCGCGGAACGCTTCATCAATCTCGTCGGCCTCGGGAAATTCGCGGAGGCCTACCCGTCGCAGCTCTCGGGCGGAATGCGTCAGCGCGTGGCCATCGCGCGCACGCTGGCCAACGACCCGGAAGTGCTGCTGATGGACGAGCCCTTCGGTGCGCTCGATGCCGAGACCCGCTGGCTGATGCAGGAGCTGATGATCGAAGTCGCCGAGAAGACCAACACGACGATGGTGATCGTCACCCACGATCTCGAGGAAGCGATCTTCCTCGCCGACAAGATCGTTTTTCTCTCGAGCCATCCGGGCCGTGTGAAAGAGGTGATCGTGCCGGAATTCAAGCAAGGCGCACGCATCGCCGACAAGGAAAGGGCCGTGAAACTCGACGGCTACTCCGATCTGGAGGCCCATCTGATGCGGCTGATGCGAGAGGAAGGACGCGGCAAGGAATGAGCGTGACATTCGACTTCACCGGCAAGACCGTTCTGGTCACCGGCGCTTCGAGCGGGATCGGCTATGGCATTGCCGAAGGCTTCGCGCGCGCGGGCGCCAATCTGATCATCCTGTCCGAGACCGAGGCGATCTATGACGCTGCCGAAAGCCTGCCCGGCAAGGTCCGCGCGATCCGCTGCGATATCGCAGACGCCGCGATGGTGACCGAAGCGCTGGCCGATATCGAACGCGTCGATGTGCTGGTGAACAATGCAGGCCTCGAGCGCCCCACCCCGCTCAACGGTGCGAACCCGTTGGGCAACGCCACCTTTGAGCGGATCGTGGCGATCAACATCACCGGCACGCAGAACGTGACCGACGCGCTGATCTCGCGCATCCCCGAGGGCGGGCGCATCCTGAACACCGCCTCGATCTGGGCGCGCACCGCCGTGCCGGGCTTCTCGGCCTATGTCGCGAGCAAACACGCGCTTCTGGGCCTGACCCGGACATGGGCGCAGGAACTGGGCCCCCGCGGCATCCGCGTCAACGCGATCTGCCCCGGCTGGGTGAAAACCGGACCGGCGGCCAATTCGCTGCGGGAGCTGGCGGAATCCAGCGGCCGCAGCGAGGCCGAGGTCGAAGCCGAGATCATGGCCGCGCAAGCGATCGACGGGCTGATGGTACCCGCCGATATGGCCGATCCCTACATGTTCCTCGCGTCCGAGGCAGGCGCGAATATCACCGGTCAGGCGCTCAACGTCGACCGCGGCGAGGTAATGTCATGAGCCTTCAGGGAAAAGTCGCACTGGTCACCGGCGGCTCGCGCGGGATCGGGCGCGCCATAGCGCTCGCGCTGGCCGAACTGGGCGCGAAAGTCGCCTTCTGCCATCCCGACGACGCGCAGGCGCACGACACGCTGGCCGAGCTTCAAAAGCTGACCGAGGCGGAATCTCTGCCCGCCGATGTCTCCGACGAGGCACAGGTCGAGGGGATGTTCGACGCCGTCATGTCCCGGTTCGGGCGGATCGACATTCTCGTGAACAACGCGGGCATCCTGCGCGAGAGCCCGATTGCCGAGACGAAGATCGACGAATTCGACCGGGTGATCGCGGTAAACCTGCGCGGCACCTTCCTTGCGTCGCGCGCTTTCGTGCGCCGCACCGAGGAAGGCCGGATCATCAATATCGCAAGCGACCTGGGCTTTCTGGGCCGCGAGGAAATGTCCGCCTATACGGCCTCGAAGGGCGCGATCATCGCGCTGACCCGGACGCTCGCGCGCGAGCTGGCGCCGAAGATCCTCGTCAACGCCATCGCGCCGGGCTCGATCGAGACCGATATGACGAGCCCCGCCTCGATGAGCCCCGAACAGCTGGCAATCGACATGGCGACGCCGCTCGCCCGGTTCGGTCAGCCTGAGGATATCGCCGCGATGGCCTGCTATCTCGCAGGCCCGCAGAGCAATTTCATCACCGGTCAATGCTTCGGCGTGAACGGTGGCAGTGTCATGACCTGACAGGAGCGACCCCATGTCCAGCGATTCCTATTTCCACCCGGTTTCCGGCTTCGATCTGCCGCGCTTTGCGGGCGTGCCGACCTTCATGCGCCTGCCGCATGTCGAACTCGACAATCCGCGCCTGAAGGATGTGCAGGTCGGGTTCATCGGCAGCCCCTGGGATTCCGGCACCACCAACCGTCCCGGCCCGCGCCACGGGCCGCGCCAGCTGCGCGATCTCTCGACGATGATCCGGGCGCAGAACGGCGCGACCGGCGTGCGCCCCTTCGAGATGGTCAACTGCGCCGATCTCGGCGATGTGGCCCCCAACCCGGCCGACATTCAGGACGCGATGGACCGGATCACCCGGTTCTTCGAGACCGTCCGCGCGCATGGCATCCGCCCGATCACGGCGGGTGGCGACCACCTCAATTCGCTGCCGATCCTGCGCGCGCTGGGCACGCCCGAGCCGCTCGGCATGGTGCATTTCGACAGCCATACCGACCTGTTCCACAGCTATTTCGGCGGCAACATGTACACCCACGGCACGCCGTTCCGCCGCGCCATCGAAGAGGGGCTGCTTGATCCGAAACGCGTGGTGCAGATCGGCATTCGTGGCTCGACCTATGACAGCGAGGACCGCGATTTCGCCGATAGCGTCGGCGTGCGCGTGATCCCGATCGAGGAATTCCACGCCCGCGGCGTCGAGGATGTGATGGCCGAGGCGCGCGAGATCGTCGGCACCAAAGCCACCTATCTCTCCTACGATATCGACTTCGTCGACCCGGCCTTCGCCCCCGGAACAGGCACGCCTGAGGTTGGCGGCCCCAATTCCTATCAGGCGCTGCAGGTGATCCGCCTGCTCGACGGGGTCAACATCGTCGGCGCCGATCTGGTCGAAGTCTCCCCGCCCTTCGACGCCTCCGGCGCGACCGCTTTCCTCGGCGTCTCGGTGATGTTCGAGATCCTCTGCCAGATGGCGGTGACCATGACCCGCCGTTGATCGCCGCGCCGCCCGCTCAGCCCACGCGGCGCATCCCCTTCGCGTGGGTGCGATAGACCGGGGTCATGTTGTTGTCGAGACTTGCGCCAAGGTCGAGATCCGCCTCTTGCAGCCGGACGACCTCTTGCAGGGCGAGACCGAGATAGCGCGCGATTTCCTGCGTCGAGAGGCCGAGATCGCTCAGCGCCGAGACTTCCAGCGCGCGATCCGGTCCCGTTTTCTCAACGCGCGCGCCCGACAAAGGCCAGGGAATGGTCTTCGTCGCGCGGCTGTCCTGCCGTGGCTTACGCGGCAGCGGGAGAAGGTCAGGGCTGTTTTCTGGGGTGATCCAACGAAACATCCGCACACTCCTTCGAGCTTGGCTATGAGGCCCGTTCAGCTAAACCGCATCCGGCCCGCCGCGCCATTGACCGCCGTCAATGCGAACCGCGCAGACCCGGTTCGGTGCGCTCTCTGGGCAGGGTTTTGCCAATCCACGCAAGGCGCCCGGAGGGGCAACACGTCTTTTCACACTTAAGGCACTGAACTGGGTCGGAGCACGGACCGAAACCCGAGCGCTGATGCGCAACATGCGCCAAGGGCCGCAACCTGCGCAGTCATGGCTGCGATTGACGCCCAATAATGCCGCGCGCGCCGCGCGGGGGTATACTTGGACATTCGCGGAGGGTTGGGGCTACCTCACCCGTTCGAGTCCGCTCGAAGAGCCTTTCGCGAAACCCGCCGGCCACCGCGCGTCTGTCCCCAAGGCTCGGCCGGCGGGGCCGTTTTCATGCGCATTTCAAAACTCCGCCGATGGCACACCGCAGGTCAGCCAGCGCGCCACGATACGCAATATTATTGCGCGAAATGCCTCTCATATTTCGGGAATCTACATTTCTCTACAATTTCTCGCCTGACAGATGGCCCCTGAGGCGGCAAGATTCCTGCAGTCACAAAAGACGCGTGTTGCCCGACCACTGCCATCGATCGGGGGGCATAAAGGGGGGGAATATGTTCAACACTCAGGCCATACGGCCGCAAGTCGACGCGAAATGCGAGGACTGCATCGCGCGCCAGACAGGACTTTGTAGCGCCTTCGCGAGCGAAGCGCTCCTCGATTTTGCACATCGAAGCTATCGTGAAACCTATCACCAGGGGGCCGAGATCGCGGCTCAGGGCGAAGTGGCGGAACGGGTCGGCATCGTCGCCTCCGGGCTGGTGAAGGTCGTCGTTCTGACCGAAGGCGGGGACGAATACGTTCTGCAAATCCTGCGCGCGGGGCACCTGATCGGGGATCCGGACCGCGAGGTGAACGGGTTTTCCAGCGAGGCCGCCACCGACACCGCGATCTGCTGGATGGCGCGCCAGACATGGCACAATTTCCTGCAAACGCATCCGCAGATCTTCCGCGGCTGTCTCTCGGCGCTGAACCGGCAGTTCGAGGAGCTGCAGTTGAGCGTCGTGAAAATGCGCGGGCGCAGCACCGTGCAGCGGCTCGCGCTTTGGCTGATCGAACAACTCCCCGGTGCGCCCGACGGAAGCACACCGCAAATTCGCATCGTGCTGACCCGGCGCGATCTGGCGTCGCTGTTGGACATGACGGTGGAGACCCTGTGCCGGGCGCTGCACCAGATCGAAGAGCGCGGCGCGATCCGCCTGCTTGCGCCCGACCATCTCGAAGTCAGGGATCTCGGACGACTGCGTCGGCTTGCGAAATACCAGAATGAGCGGATCGGCGCGGCCCTTGCCGAGCCCGATTCCGCACCGCGCCTGTCTCAACGCGAGACATGGTCCAGGGGCGGAAAAGCACCCGTCTCAAAACTCGGGTCCGAGGGACATGCGCCCGGGCGCACACCGGACTTTGCCACACGCGGAGGGCAGCGATAGAACGAGGACGCGCCGGCCCGGAATGTCTCGGTGGATCACACATCGCGCAACCTGCATTGATCGTGGTCAATGCGCGCGGCCTCACGCGCGGCAAAGCTCGCGATGTGTCAGATCACATCCCGGGAGGCCCCTATGCCACGCAAATCCGACGCGATCGCCCGCACCAACGCGGGCTATGCTGACCTCGTGAAACGCCTGCTACCGCCAGACGGGCCGGACCCGGCACTGCTTGGCCCGATCGTCGCGATGCAAACTCAGGCGGCCGATCGCATGTTGCAGCTCAATCAGGAATGGCTGCGCTTCACCACCGATCGGATCACCTGCGACCGCGCCCTGCTCGCCAGTCTGTCCAATCCCGGCGATCCCGCCGCAATCGCCTCCGCCTGGTCGGAGTTCTACTCCGGCGCGATCGACGATTATTCCGCGCTCTATCGCCGCCTCTGGGGGCAATATGCCGAGGAGATGACGGAGGCGGTATTCGACAGCCAGAAGCAGGTGCAGGACCTGTTCATGACCTCCCTGCAAGGGGCGGGTTTCGGCGAGCACCGCCACGCGACCCCGGTCTGAGCGACCGCAATTGGAAGGCCGGATCTGCCTCTCAGCGGCGGGCCCGGCAGGTATAGTTTTGTGCGTTTTTTCGTCTTTCCTCCACGGCGGGACACGAAACCGAGTATGATTTCATGAGTGATCAGGGCGTGGTGCCAAGCGCGAAATGAGGTGGCGCCAGTGGTAAATTCCAAACGCGAAGACACCGGGCCGAAGACGCGTGCCTCGCGCGCGGCGCTTGCCGATGGTGTGGGAGACATGATCTCTCTGATGCCGATCCCGGTCGCGGTGTTCGACACCGCGATGCGTCTGGTTGCGACCTCGGCGGCGTTTCAGGAGACCTACGGCGTCGATCTCTCCGGCGCGAGCGAACCGGGTGACGGCGACCTGCTGCCCTGGCTGCCAGAGGGCTACCCCGCCGCGCGCGATAAGGCGCTCGCCGGAGAGGTTGTGCAATGCGACGAGACCCGGACGACGCTCCCCGATGGGCGTGTGATCCGGAACCGCTGGATTACCGCACCGATCCACCGCGACGGCGGCGTCGCGGGGATTATCCTCATCATCGAGGATATCAGCGCCGGGAAGGGCTCGCAGCCGCCGACCGCCCTGCGCGCGGAACGGATCGCCGAGGCGATGGATGCCGCCGGGATCGCCCTGTTCGAGGTGGATTTCGACCGTGATGCATTCCTCGCGACCGGATCCGCCCGGCAGCTTCTGGAGACGCAGGAGGTGCCCGACAGCTACGAGAAATGGCTCGCCCTCGCCGCGCCGGAGGATCGTGCGCAGTTCGACGCGGTCTATCGCGCGGCGCTGGACCCGACGGGCAGCCGAAAGTTCTCGATCGAGTTCAAGCTCGCCGATAGCGCCGAGCCCAAGGTGATCGAGTTGCGCGGCAATATCCGTTTCGACGAGACCTGCGACCCGCCCCGTCCGCTGGGCGTCGTCGGCGCGATCCTCGATCGCACGGAGCGCGCGCGGATATCGGAGGCGCTGGTACAGGCGCAGCGGCTGGAAACCGTGGGCAGGATGGCAGGCCTGATTGCGCATGATTTCAACAACTTGCTGACCGTCATCCTGTCCAATCTGGAGCTCGCATCGCGCGCCGAGAGGGCAGATATCGCGCGCACCCATCTGGAACGCGCAATCGACGCGACGCAGATCGGCGCTGGGTTCAATCAGCGTCTTCTGGCGCTTGCCGGTGCGCGGACCCCGAAACCGGTGTGCTTCGACCTCGATGCGCAGCTCGCCGAGACATGGACGCTGCTGGAGCGTGTGCTGGGCGAACAGGTGCATCTGCGTCTCTTGCCCGGCGCCGATCATGGCCAGATCTACATGGATTGCGGGGAGTTGGACGGCGCGCTGCTCAATCTCGTCATCAATGCGCGTGACGCGATGACGGCCACCGGTACGATCACCATTCAGACCGGCTGCGCGCGGTTTGACGCGCATCAGGCCGCCGAGATCGACGGCGCGCGGCCGGGCTGCTTCCTCACGGTGAGCGTGACCGATACCGGGCAAGGCATGACCCCGGACGTGCGCAGGCAGGCTCTCGATCCGTTTTTCACCACCAAGGATGCGCAGGTCGGGAACGGGCTCGGTCTGACCAGCGTGGCGAGTTCGATCGCGCGGGCGGGCGGGTTTCTACACATCGACACCGCCCCCGACAAAGGCACCACGATCACGCTCTATCTGCCCGAGACCGAGGGGGAGCCCACACCCGCGCCTGCCGACCATCACGACGCACTGCGAATGGGCGATGGTCAGCTGGTGCTGGTGGTCGAGGACGATCCGCTCGTACGCGAGGCGGTTCTCGACCGGCTGGAGGCTCTGGGCTACGCGGTGATCGAGGCCGCGAACGCGTCCGAGGCGCTGGAGCAGATCGAGGCGGGCGAGCCGGTCGAGCTACTGTTTTCCGACGTCGTGCTGCCCGGCACCTTTTCGGGCTTCGACCTTGTCGATCGCGCCCGCGCCCGCGATCCCGCATTGCCCGTCCTTCTGACCTCTGGCCATACGTCCGAGCACTTCTCCGGGCGCCCCGAAGCCGAACGCGAGGTGGAATTGCTCACGAAGCCCTATTCTCTCTCGACGTTGAGTGCGGCGGTCGCGCGTGCGCTCAAGCCGGAGGGACCTCCCCCGTGATCTGGCCGGTGAAGACATAGCCTACGCCGCGCACGGATCGGATCATCCGATTGGCATCATCCGCCGGTTCGATCTTGCGCCGAAGCCGGGCGATATGGGTATCGATGGTCCGGTCATAGGGCGACCAGTCGCGCCCGTGGAGCACCCGGTTGATGTCGTCGCGCGAGAGCACCTGCTCCGGGCGGCTGAGGAACAACTCAAGCAGTTTCGCCTCCGTTCCGGTCAGATCCTCACGGCGACCGTCATTATGCTCGATCACGCCGTGACGCAGGTCGATACTGCTGTGATCGATGCGCAGCCGCTCGCGCGGCAGGTTGCGGGTCCGATAGCCGTCGAGCACCCGACGGATGCGGATCGCGACCTCGCGCGCGGCGAAGGGTTTGACGATGTAGTCATCCGCCCCCGCCTCCAGACCGCGCACCCGGTCGAGCGGTTGCCCTTGCCCGGTGATGAAGATGACGGGAATATTGCTGCGCCCGCGCAGGACACGCGCGAGTGCGAGCCCGTCATCCGCGCCCAGCCCCAGATCGAGTGTCACGAGATCGACGTCGCCCGCTTCGATCTCCTGCATCATGCCAGTGGCGTCCGATGCCTCGCGCACCGCCCAGCCTTCCGCTTCAAGGCAGTCCCGCAGCGCGCCGCGCACGGAAGGATCATCTTCGACGACGAGAATTGTCTGCTGTTCCACAGGCGCGACCTCCTATCCCCTCCGCACCTATCGGGAGCGTCGCGGCGCTTTTGATGGCACCGCAAACCCCAGTCCCGAATTATGTCATGATCGGCGCCCCCTGTCCGCCCTGTCTTTGATGGTGATCAAGCGTCAGAAACGGTACACGAAATTAAACGTGATCGTTCCCTCAAACCCATGCCGCCACCGGATTTCGTCATGCCGGATGGTCTCGCCCGTGGTCGAGAGCGCCGCCGCCGAGACCGAACCGGAGCCCACCGTCGTCGTCCCTGAAGAGCGCGAAATGAGCGACGCCTGCCCCGTCTCTTGCACCCCCAGAGAGACGGCGAAGGCACTGTTCCGGCCGATTTTCTGCTCGAAGACCATGCCCGCCCGCAGGACCGGTTCCACACGGGAATATCGGGACCGCTCGGGCGCGTTGCTGGCCGAGGCGAGCCCCGGGATCGAGAGGGTTTCCTCACTGCGCCCGCTTGCCGACACCGCCTTCGCGCCGAGGTCGAGATAGAGGCCGAAGGACAGGTCGCTGGTCACCAGACGCCGCCCGCCCAGCCCCACGGTGAGGCTCTGGCTGCGCTCGTGCAGGCGCGTGCGGCGGGCGGTCTCGATGGCCGGGATCACCCGGCTCGCCGTGAGAGAGGCCGTCGTCGTGTAGGTCTCGCCCGTGTGGCGCGACAGATCCCCGAATCCGAGACGCGGGCCCCAGCTCCAGTCGCGGCTGTGCCCCAGCGGGCTCGCGATCACGCCGCCCAGCTCGCGCACACGGCTATGCGCGCTGACCCGTTGCGCGACCTTCACGCTGTCCGGCGCACCGAGACCGATAACGGAAAACCCGCCCGGATCGAACACGGCCGCCAGAGCTGTGGCCTCTCCGGTAGCGCCATCGAGACTGAGCGCCGCGAAGCCGCCCCCGCCTGCGCCGGGCGAAAACGCGTAGGTCTCGATGCGATTGCCCGTGACTGCGGGCGAGAAGGACTGTTGCTCGATATGAACGGTGCCGCCATGCCCGTCGGGAAGGGACAGCGAGGCTGCCGCATTAGCCCCCGACAGCGTGCCCCCCGCGCCAAGCATCGGGTTCAGATCGATCGCGATATTGCCCTGCCCCGTGCGCGGTCCCGTCAGAAGGAGCGTTCCGGAACTCGGCAGCCCCGAGACAGCATGCGCCTGCGCGAAACCGGAGCCGCGCCCGAAGCTCAGACCGAGTTGAGGCCGGGTCGAGAAATCCGGGGTCCAGCCCGCCTGCGGAAGGATTTGCAGAGGGCGCACGGGGCCTTGCAGCCCGAACTCCACGCCGCGCCCGTCCTCTCCGGTGATCTGGGAGCCCAGCCCCGGCACGAACGGGCCGCGTTGGGGCGGCGACAGCGACCAGCCCTGCCACATCGAGGGCGGCTGCGCCTGAACCGGAGGCGTCAGAGCGGCCAGCGCGACCATCCCGCCGAGGGCGAACCCGAGGGGGTGGAATATGCGCTCACGCCGTCGCATTGATCGTAGCAAGGCGGCTCAGAAGGGCCACCAGCTCCTGTTGGCGCGACGTTTCGGTCTTGCGCATCACCGCCGCGAGCTGATTGCGCAAGGTTTCCTTCGACATCCGCCGGCGCGAGGCCAGCTCGCCGATCGACTCCCCCGCCAGCAGCGCCAAGGCGAGATCTGCCTCCTTCGCGTTCATGCCAAAGAGCCGCCAGAGAAAATCCTGATCCAGTTCGAGCGGCATATCGAGGTCTTCGTAGATCACCGCGAAATTCGGCCCGGCGCCCGGCAGGCCAACCGCCTCGCCCGCGGCCAGCCGGATGATTGTCAGGATCTCACGCGGCTCACCGCGATTTCGCGGCACGGACATGACCGCGACGCGCTGGCGCAGGCTGCCTTGCAGCGATTGGATCTGCGTCGCGAATTCGTCATCCACGATGGGATCGGACAGCCGCAGCGTCCCGTCGGGCGAGACCTGCAGCGCGCGGCCATTGCGCAGGATTGCCCGCGCCCGCCCGTTCATCCGCGAAACGCTGCGCCGCTCGTTGCACAGCACCACCGAGAAGGGCAGAATTTCCAGAAGATTGCCGCTCAGACGCTCGGCCGCGTCGAGCCGTTGGCGCACCTCCATGATCCGCGTCGCCACATCGAGCTGCCGTGCGAGCCGGGTCAGGAAGTCCTTCAAAGGCCGCCGCAGCTCCGCCTCCAGATGGCGCGGATAGCGCAGTTCGATCCCCAAAAGATGACGCTCGCCGCGCTCGAACAGGACACCGGCGAGACAGGTCTTCGGCGGGCTCGTCCGGCGCAGCACCTGACCCATCGGCCCGCCATTCACCGTCTCCGCACCGAGATCACCGTCGTCATAGACCCGGCCGATCTCCTGCCCGTGCAGACTGTGCGCCCAGCCATCGGGGGCGCGCATCTCCTCGGCAAAGGCCCGGCGCAATTCCGGGTTCGGCGTATCGAGAAGCAGGAAGTTCCCTGCGCCCTGCATCCGTTCCAGCCCGACAATCATCGGCGTCGCTTCGGGAAAATTCATCGCGACGACCGCGAGCACGGAGCGAAATAGATCCCCTTCGATGGCAGATGTGAAAATTTGATCGACCGCTGCGCCGTTCTCAGCGTGCATGCTCAAAGACATGGCGAAATCCCCTTAACCCTTTGATTAAGGAAATCCTCCGCCACGGAGAAATTTCGACAATGACAGTCATCAAGCCTGCCTATGCGCGCCGACAATGTGCGGCGCGGACAGAGGCGGAATCAGCGGGTCCCGACGATCACTTTTTTGCACTGCAGGTCACGCCACCCTCGCCTTCGACGTCCAGTCGCGCCGAGACGACGGCATGTGGACCGGCGGAGACATAGACCTTGGACAGCGTCTGCGCCTCGTCCGCGCGGGTGGCGAAAGCGCCGCCCTGCGTGGTGCTGGAGGTGCCGCCCGCACCGCTCGAGATCACGGTGAAGGAGTAGCGCCCGCGCATTGCGCGCGCCGATTGCACCCGCGCGGTCAGCTCGAGATGCGGAGCTGCGGGGCGCTCTGCGATCTCGCAGCTGAGAGGGGCTGCGCCTTGTGAGCTTTGCGTGCTCATCGCGAGCGCCATTCCGAATGGCATCCCTCCGATGAGGACAAGCAGCCCTCCGCGACGCAGGTAGTCGAGCATTTGCAGGTTCCGAGGCATGGTGTGCCTCCTTTCTCGTCCCCCTGCCCCGCACGCGTTACGACGGGCGGGGCTGAACCGACGGCTATCGGTTTCATTTCAGCTCGAACTGAATGCCGATCGAGCCGTTTCCGCCAACGCTGCTCCCGCTGCGGGTCACGCCCAGACGCGTCTCACCCTGGAAATGGGTCTCCGTCTGGTAGTTGCCGAGCTGAGAGATCGAGCTGCCGAAACCAGAGCCCGATTGGACGGTCCCTGCGACATTGTTGTGGCCGCTCTGCGTGGTGGAGGCGTCATTGTAGCTGCCCTGCTGCTGCGTGACGGCCACATTGCCGCGTGATGGCTGCGGGGTGATGGATGCGATGGGGGCGCTGCTCGGATCATAGAAAGGCCGGCTCTGCGCCGCAGCTTCCTTCGCGAAAACGCCGAATGCGAGAGCGGCCAAAAGCCCGGTCGCGAGGATCGCGGGGGGCGCCGTGGGGGCTCTCATCTGTGTTGCGAAACTCATAACCTTTCTCCTTGTTGCTGTCGCGACGGCACAGCAGCCGCCTTCAAGACGTTGATCGGGCGGATCGCAGCCCGCCCGATCAACCATGGGACGTCAGTTCTGAACGGTGCTCGACACGTTGCCGACACCGGTCTGGACCGTGGCCGACGAGTTGCCGACATTGCCCTGAATGGTGGACGAGTAGTTCCCGAGGCCCAGCTGATCGGTGATCGAGTTGTTGAACGCGCCGGTCTGACCGGTGCCCGAGAAGTTGGCGATCCCACGTTGCACCGTGGTGCTGGTGTTGCCGTAGTCGCGCTGCACGGTGATGGCCGAGTTGTTCATGCCAAGCTGCGTCGTGCTCGACCCATTGAACCAGCCCATCTGGTCGGTGAGCGACACGTTACCGCCTGCGAGGGCGGCTCCGGCGCCGGAGAGAACGACAGCGGTGGCGAGAAGCAGATGTTTCATGGTGATGGTCTCCAGACTAAAGAATGTTGATCGATCCGGATCCGCGTCCCGATCGTTCCTCCACGCTACGCCGGAGCTGCGCCGGGATCGGGGACGCAAACATCATCGAAGACGCCCCGATCGCCATGCGCTTCGGCCTGAACGCTGCCCCTTCGGCACCGCCCGACCGCGGACCGCCCGCGATAGTTCACCCACCGGCGCAAGTGGTGCGCCAGACGCGATATCCTTGCCCACTGCGCGCATATGGCCGCGCAGCTGCCCCGAACGGGTCATCGCGGGACGCAGGCGTGCGGAGCGTCGCAGCGGATGGGGCGCGAGCCATGGCGGTCTCGCTTGCGCCCGCGCAATGACGAAAGGCCATCTGCGTGAGACGCAGGCCGCCAACCCGAGGGAGATCGGCGACGACGATGGCTCCGCAGGTCAGCGCATTGACGCGCGACAATACACGGTTGGAAAAGCCCACCGCTTGAATCTACGCGAAGCCGGAAATTGCGAATGTCCCGGAGCTATTCGGATGATACCGGTGGGTCTTGGCCGTGCTTAAGGAGAGAGCCGCGCGACTCGGGCCGGAGGGAACTGGGGAAGACCGACACGGACCACGCGGCGACGCGCCTCCGAAATGCGCAGCGCGCGCTCCCGATACGGAAACGCGCGCCACTCCCCCCTGACAGACACTGCGAGCGGTGTCTCCTTATCGACCCCTACCGCCCGCGCGGCCTGCCCCCACACACATGCCAGTTCCCCTCAATTGCGACGCTCCATCAGCAGCGCGACCAGCAGGCCGGTTCCGACCATGCCCAGAAGCACTCCGGCCCAGGGCACGGGATGGCTGCGCACGCTTCGACGCAAGTCATGCTGCGCCTCTGCCAGCGAGTGGCGCATTTCGAGAACCGCGTCGCGGGTATCCTCCACGAGATCGTGGCCGCGCCGCGTCGCCTCCGCACCAAGGTCGCTGGCCCGCAACCGACCATGACGTCGCAACGCCTGCGCCAATTCGCTTACATCGTCGCGCAGCTCTTCGAGATCGGCGCGTATCGCCTCGACGGCGTGGCGCTCGCGATCCTCGATATCGGCGCGTTCGTGTGCTGCGTCGCTGGATGTCTTGGCCATGGCGTTTCTCCTCTGATCCGATTTTGAACCGTGCGACAGGTTGGCAGGATGCAAAGCCGCAAGGCATTCCGCATTGATCGCCGTCACTGCAAAATGCAAACGCGCGGCTCACGTGACCTTGAGTGCCTCTTGCAGCTTTTCGCGGAAATGGCGCGGCGAGAGGCTAGCGAGGTTGGAGTGGATCTCCCGGCTCACCCGCGCGGCCAGAGCCGCGGACATGGCATCGCGCATTGCGCCCAGCATCCGCGGCGGCGCGACGAGGACGAGCGTGTCGAATTGCTCTCGCCCGAGGCTCTCTTCGAGACGTTCACACAGCTGATGCGCGAAAGCGATCTCCGGCGCGTGGTCCGGATCGCCATGCGGCGCCATCGTGGCCCGCCGCCCGGGCGACCCGCTCGAGAAGCTGCGACCCGCCTTATCGCGCGGGCTCTCATGCGGCGCTTCCAGCTCGAAGACCGCCTTGCTTCCCTCGGCATCCGCCAGCACATGCGCGCTGGCGGCGTTCATCACCACGATCCATTCGGTTTTCTTCGGCTGTCGCATCGGCTCACCTATTTTGAGAACAGCACCGGCAGGTGGGATTTTTCCAACAGGCGCGTCGTTACCGCGCCGATCACAAAGTCATAGAGCCGCGAATGGCCGTAAGCGCCGACGGCGATCATCTCGGCCCCACGTTCGCGCGCGGTGTGGAGCAACGCATCGCCCGCTTCCGAAGTCGTCTTCATCCGGTCCAGAAGCGTCACGTCGAAGCCGCGCCGGTCCAGCGCCGCCGCGAGGTCGTCGCGCAGATCGTCGACGGCCTCTCGCTCCCCCTCTGATGGCGAGACAGAAAGCAGATCGATCCGCGCGCCGTGCGCCGCAAGATAGAGCATGTCATGCACCGCCCGCATCGCCTCGCGGCTGCACGAAACGCCCACAAGGATACGTTGCGCAGGCCTGTCCAGCTTTGCGGTTTCATCCACCACCAAGACCGGACGCCCGGCCTGGCGGATCAGTTGCTCTTGCATGCGCAGATCGCCCGCGCGCCCGACATGGGCCGGCACCCGGGCAGAGATGACGAGGTCGGCGGCGCGGCAGCTATCGACGAGAAAATCGATCAGCGCGTCACGCACACCACTGGGGGTCCGAAATTCGCCCTGCACATCTTCGGCTTTGAGCGCATGTTCAAACGTCTCGCGGATCTCAGCCGCCTCCTTGCGCTGCCATTCGACGAATTCGGGATAGACGATCGGATCGCTCGCAAGATCGCCGCCCAACAACGGCAGCGGCTCGACGCCATGCGCCCCGATCAGATGCGCGTCGAAACTGCGGCACAGCGCGGCCGCCATCGGGGCGAGCCAGCGGGCTTCGTCGGTCTCTAGAAAGGCAGCGGCAATGGTTCGCGGAATCATCTTGAGGCTCCTGAGTGGTCACATCGGCCCGAACCTACGGCGCCGCCCGCAAAACGGCATTGATCGTGCGCAACGTCGGATCCTTTCGCGAGGCCGCGCGCCGCTATGCGCGCCGTCAATGCGGGTGCCGCGCCGGTCATCAAAGCTTGATGCCGTTCCATCATTGAGATTCTTCGCACGGGAGATCCAGCATGACACCTCAAGCCAAAGAGATTGGCATCAAACACGAGAACACGCCGCCGACCAACAAGACCCCGAGTGCCGAAACACCCGCGAAAGGCGCCGCCACCAGCGCTTCTGCGCCTGCGCGCGGGCGCGATGTGTTCGGGATGTTGCGCGCGGAGATCGATCGCCTTTTCGACGATTTCACACATACCGGACGCGATTGGTCCCGCGCTCTGAGCTTGCCAGCGGGCTTTGGCGCTCTCTCCGCCCCGGCGATGGATTTCGTCGCGACTGACGGAAACTACGAACTGCGCGTCGACCTGCCCGGCCTCAAGCCCGAGGAGATCGAGCTCAAGCTCGAAGACGGGCGGCTCAAGATCCACGGCGAACGCACCAGCGAGCGCGAGGCGCATGAGGGCGATTTCGTCCTGCAGGAGCGGAGTTCCGGCAGGTTCGAACGCATGATCGCTCTGCCGCGCGGGGTCGACCCGGACCGCATCGAGGCGGTTCTGAGCGACGGGGTCCTGACCGTGACCCTGCCGAAAGCCGCCGAAGCGCGCGAGAAAGATCGCCGCATCGACGTCAAGGCGCGATGAGCGCGCATCACCCGGGCGGCCCTTCGCGCCCCGAACTGTCAGCGCGACGGGCCGCCCCCTGAACCGGGAGGACAGTCCGATGACCAGACCCGTATTTGCAACCCTCGCAGCCCTCGCATGGGCCCTGCCCGCCAGCGCGGAAGAGGCCTCCAGCAGCCCGATGACCGCGGCGCAGATGGGGGCCGATCTTTACCAAAACTACTGCGCCACCTGCCACGGCAAGAGCGCTGCGGGCGACGGGCCGCTCAGCGAATATTTCACCACGCAAGTGCCGGCGCTGACCCAGCTTTCGGCGAATAATAATGGGGAATTTCCGCTCGCGCGGGTCGTGCATCTGATCGACGGGGGCCAACAGATGCCCTTCCACCGGGGCGCGATGCCCAGCTTCGGCCCGACGATGATGGAGGAGACTGCAGGGACGGTCGGAGCGCTCAACGCGGAGGTCTACACGCGCGGGCAAATCCTGCTGATCGCGGAATATCTCGCAAGCATCCGAAGCTGAGGCAGCGTCCTCAGCACTCTAACCGGGAGGTTTGACCGATGAAAGTGACCGGCCTGAGTGCCATCGACCACGCTCCGCAGATCGTGGCGGAATGGCTCAACGATCTGGAATATCGCTTGGACAACAAGGACCGCAGCCACGCCTATCTGCTGCTGCGCACGACCTTGCACGCGATCCGCGATTTCCTGACCACCGCGGAAGCTGCCGATCTCGGGGCGCAACTTCCGGTGCTGCTGCGCGGGATTTACTACGACGGCTTCGTGCCCTCGCGCCAACCCGCGCATCCGCGCAATCGCGACGCCTTTGTCGGCCGGGTGGCGGAGGCGTTTGCCGACCGACCGCTCGACGATCCAGAAGCGGAGGTCGCGGCGGTGTTCGATCTGCTGCATGAACGGATTTCCGAGGGCGAATACCGGCAGGTGACGCAAGCGATGCGCCACTCGCTGCGCAGCCTGCTGGCCTGACCGGGAAGGACTACTAGGCCCGATCCTTGCGCGACGGTCGCGCCTGCGCCGTGGCGAGGATTTGTGCGACCTCCGCATCGGGAACCTGCCCGAAATAGGTGTAATAGGCCCCGACCGCCCCAAAATACGACGGCACCAGCGGGCAGATCACGCGGTCGGCCTCGGTGCGGATCGCCTCCAGAGCGTCCTCTGACGCGACCGGGATCGCGCAGACCAGCTCTTCGGGACCGGCGGCCCGCACCGCGCGCAATGCCGCGCGCATGGTGGCCCCCGTCGCCACCCCGTCATCCACGAGGATCGCGACCCGCCCGGCCAGCGGCAGACCCGGCGCGCCGTAGCGCTTGATCCGGTCCGCGATCACCTCGCGCTCGCGGGCGGCGAGGCGCTCCAGCGTGGCCGCATCGCAGCCACTCGCGCGGATTACATCGGCATTGCGCACCAGCACCTCGCCACGCAGCCCCGCGATCGCCGCAAGCGCCACTTCGGGATTGCTGGGCGCGCCGAGCTTGCGCACGAAGACAAGATCCAGCGGCAGATCGAGGCGCTCGGCCACCTCCCAAGCGACCGGAACCCCGCCACGCGGCAGCGCAAGCACCACCGCGTCGCGCCCGCGATAGGCCTCAAGCTGACGCGCGAGGACGATCCCCGCCTCGGTCCGGTCGGTATAGCCTTCGAGATCGCTCATGCGGGCCTCCCCTGCCCATGGGTGCAGTCGGAAGCCAGCGTGCCGTGCCATCGAGGGCGCGGCATTGATCTTCAACAACGGGACATCGACGCAATCGCCGCCTAACCGCGCCGCGCTCCGCACAAAGTGAAAAGAAATTCGGGACCGCCGCACCCGCGGCCCTATGTCGATTTGGAGCGGCCGCCGCATGGCAGAGCGCGACGGCCCGAGAGCAGGAGATCAGCGCCATGAGTTTGAAAGATAACCGCATTCTTGTCATAGGCGGCTCTTCGGGGATCGGCTTCGGCGTGGCGCAGGCGGCGCTCGCGCGCGGCGCACGGGTCACAATCGCCTCGCGCTCGGCGCAGAAGGTCGACGAGGCCTGCGCGCGGTTAAGCGGTTCCGTCGAGGGCGTGACGCTCGACACCGGCGATGCCGCCGCACTGGAGGCATACTTCGACGAGCGCCCCGAGTGGCACCACATCTATTGCTCGGCGGCCAGCACCAAGGTCGCCGCCGTGAAGGATTTGCCGCTGGAAGACGCCCAAGCCTCCTTCGAGTCGAAATTCTGGGGCGCTTACCGCCTCGCCCGCGTGGCGAAGATCGCGGATGGCGGATCGCTCACCTTCACCTCGGGTTTCCTGTCGCAACGGCCCAAATCCGGCGCGGCGATCCAGGGCGCGATCAATGCAGGCCTCGAGGGGTTGACCCGTGGCCTCGCGCTGGAATTCGCGCCGGTGCGGGTTAACTGCATCTCCCCCGGGCTGGTGAAAACCGAGATGTATGACACGCTCGAGGGCGATGGACGGCGCGCGATGTTCGACAATGCAGCCGAGCGTCTGCCCGTGGGCCAGGTCGGCCTGCCCGAACATATCGCCATTCAGGCGCTCGCCCTGATGGACAACCCTTACATGACCGGCTCCACCGTCTTTGTCGAAGGCGGCGGGTTGCTGATCTGAGCAAGCGAAAGGACCTCCCATGAAACGCACCCCCCTCGGCACGACAGGCTTCGAGATCGCCCCCATCGTCTTTGGCGGCAACGTGTTCGGCTGGACGCTGGACGAGGCCGAGAGCTTCCGCATCCTCGACGCCTTCATCGACCACGGCTTCGATGCAATCGACACGGCGGACGTCTATTCGAAATGGGCCGAGGGCAATTCGGGCGGCGAATCCGAGACGGTTCTGGGCCGCTGGTTCGAGGCGCGTCCGGGCATGCGCGAGAAGGTGAAGCTGTTCACCAAGGTCGGCTCGGATATGGGCGGGCCGGGCGAAAAGGGCCTCGGCGCGGAGTGGATTTCCAAAGCCATCGACCGTTCGCTGGAGCGGCTCAAGACCGATCACGTCGATCTCTATTTCTCGCATTGGCCCGATGACAGCGTCAGCCATGCCGAGACGTTGGCCGCCTATGACAAGCTTCTGAAGGCAGGCAAGGTGCGCGCGATCGGGGCGTCGAATTACGATGCCGATCTGCTGACGGCGGCGCTGGAGACCGCCGATGCAGAAGGTTTGCCGCGCTATCAGGTGATCCAGCCGGAATATAACCTTTATGACCGTGACGGTTTCGACGGGCCGCTGCGCGATCTGTGCCTGCGCGAGAATATCGGCGTCGTCACCTATTTCTCGCTCGCCGCCGGGTTCCTGTCGGGCAAATACCGCTCGAAAGCCGATCTGGAGGGCCGCAAGCGCGGCGGGATGGTCGAGAAATACCTGACCGATCGCGGCATGGCGATCCTCGACGTGCTCGAAGATGTCGCCAGCCAAAAAGGCGCGAAACCGGCCGAGGTCGCGACTGCATGGTTGATCAACCGCGAGGGCGTCAGCGCCCCGATCGCGAGCGCCACCAGCTTGTCGCAAGTGGAAAGCTTCGCGAAAGCCGTCGAAATGAGCCTGACCGACGAAGAGATGCGCCGCTTGACCGATGCGGGCGCTTAATCTTTCCTAACACTCGGGTGGCCGCCGGGCCGCCCGATCCTCCCCTCCCGACCGGACGCCGTTTACATGTATGAAACCGTATTGCTGATCGTGGCGGCTCTGATCGTCGGGATGTCGAAGGGTGGGCTTTCGACCGCCGCGGCCATCGCGGTGCCGATGCTGGCGCTGTTCATGAACCCGGTGAAGGCGGCGGCGACGCTGCTGCCGGTCTATATCGTGACCGATTGGGTGGGCGTCTGGCTCTACCGCCACCATTTCTCGAAGCGGAACCTTTATATCCTCGTGCCTGCGATCCTCGCGGGCGTCGCCATCGCAACCCTTATCACTCCCTACACGCCCGAATGGGCGCTGCTGGTCTTCACAGGGTTGATCGGGATCTGGCATGTCGCGCGGGCGTGGTTGAAGCGGCATGACGACAGCCAAGCCAAGGCGAAGGTCGTCCCGGGGCTGTTCTGGGGGACGCTGACCGGGATCGCGAGCTTCATCACCCATTCCGGCGCGCCGCCCGTCCAGGCTTACCTCTTGCCGCAAAAGCTGCCGAAGCTGGAATTCGCGGGCACCATCGCCATCGCCTTCGCGATCGGCAATATCGTAAAACTCCCCGCCTATTGGGTGATCGGGCAACTCGACGGACTGAACTGGTCGCTGGTCGCGGGGCTTGCAGTGGCGGGCATCGCGGGCACCGTTGCGGGGCGTTGGCTGACCGCGAGGCTGTCGCAGCAGCTCTACATGCGGGTCATCCAGATCATGCTGGCGGTGCTGTCGGTTCTGCTGCTGATCCGCGGCGGGATGCAGGTGATGTGATCAGCGCGGCGGGTAATGGCTGCGCAGTGTCATCGCGTCCTGCCCGATAAGCCGCGTGACCGAATTCCCGTTCTCCGAGAAGATCGAGCTTTGCGTATAGTAAGGGTCTTCCAGATCGGTCGAGAAGCCCAACGACTGCACGATTTCCTCCAGCACGACCGAGCGGATATCGCGCATCTGGATGTCTCGACTGAAGGCGATATCGGCATCGGTGATCCGGCCCGTATTCGTCTGCCAATAGAACGTCACCTTCGCGACCGTGCCCGGTCCTAACCGCCTGCCGTTGAGCCGCATCGAGGGCGTTCCCCGCACGGTGCCGCCCACGGGCGTGTCGGTCAGATAGAGATTGATATCGGCGGGACGCGCCCCGGCATAGCTCAGGTGCAGCGCGGCGCCGGTCTTGTTGATCTGGTCGATCGCCGCGCGGGCGGCCTCTTCGATGGCATGGGCGCGCTTCGCGGGGAAGTGCTTTGAACGGAAGGCGAGGCCCACCGTCAGGTCGCGGCACTTGCTCGCGGCCCATCGGCGATAGGGCAAGGTGCAGGCGCCCCCGGGTCGCGCGGCGCAGGCCATCGCCCGGTAGAAGTCGCGATCGCTCATCTTGCCGGAATTGGCGATGTTGCGATCGGCGGCGGTGTCGCGCGCCTGCGCGGGGAGCGCGAGGCTGAGAGCAAGCGCGATACTGGCTGCACCGGACATCACCCGGCGCGAAACTCTTGTTACCTTTTCAGACCCTTGCAGACCGATCTTAAAGCCCCCTCTTAACTCAGAACCGAACAGGCGCGGCGGGTGGCGAGGGCGTAACCCTCGATCCCGAAGCCCGCCAGAACCCCCTCCGCGCGTTGCGAGATGAAGGAATGATGGCGGAAGCTTTCGCGTTTGTGAACATTCGAAATATGCACTTCGAAGACCGGCCCCTCGAAGGTGTTGAGCGCATCGAGGATCGCGACGGAGGTGTGGGTATAGGCGCCGGCATTGATCACGATGGCGCAAGCTTCGTCGCGCGCACGGTGGATCTGCTCGACGATCTCGCCCTCGAAATTCGACTGGAACAGCGCGACCTCGAAGCCCTTCGGCTGCGCCTCCTCGCGGCAGATCCGCTCCACGTCCTCAAGCGTGTCCGAGCCGTAAATCTCGGGCTGCCGCTTGCCCAGAAGGTTCAGGTTCGGGCCGTTGAGGATATGGATGGTCTTCGACATTCTGCGCTCCGGATGGCGCGTGGGACGGGTGCGCCCTGCCCCCAGCGCGGATCATTTCCCCAAGCTATAGGGCCTTGCGCGGGTTCACGTCCAGCAAAAGGGCGTGATCGGCTGGTGTGGTGGCGCCTTGGTCACGCTCGACGAACTGGCGCAGCTTGGAGAGGTTCTTGCGTGCGAGCACGCCGAGCGCCGAGACCGGCCCACCCAGATGATTGGCGCGGATCGCCCGGTAGTCTTCGGCCATTTTGCGGCGCAGATGTGCAAGCGAGCGGTTGCTGACGCCGCCCAGCCGCATCTTGTAGAGAAGCTCGGGCAGATAGACCGCGCGACCTTGGAGCGCGCTGAAGACACGCAGCATGAAGTCGTAATCCGCCGCGATCCGGTAAGAGGTGTTAAAGCCTCCCAGCCGCGCATAGGTGGAACACCGCAGGTAGAGCGTCGGGTGCGCGGGTGCCCATCCCCGGCGCAGCTTGGCCGGGGTGAAGCCGCCATTGGCCCAATGCCGGATCACCGTATCAGGGTCGCCGCGCAGGACATAATCGAGATTGGCGAAGACCGCCTCGACCTGCGGATCGGCAAAGGCGGCGGCGACATGGGCCAGCGCATCACGATGGGCCAGCATGTCATCGGCATGAACGAAGCCGACCACCTCGCCCGTGGCCCGCGCGATACCCTTGTTGAGCGCATCGTAGAGCCCCGCATCGGCCTCGCTGAAAGCTATCATCCGAGAATGGCGCGCAGCCTCGATCGCCGCAAAGGAGCCGTCGCGCGAGCGCCCCTCGATGATAAGATGCTCGAGATCGCGGTGACTCTGCCGTGCGACCGAGGCGATGGCGTCGCCGACGGTGTCCTCGGCATCATAGACCGCAGTAATCAGGGAAATCTTCATCGACCTTACCCATCCGTTAGGAATTAACCTAACGCTGCGTCAACACGATTAAGAAATCCCTAACGGCACCCTCGCCCCGCCAGCGCGCCGCATGAAAGGGCCGGGCGTTGTGGCCCGGCCTTCTCTCGTCATAGGTCTTGCGATCACTCCGCAGGGTTGGCCTGCGCCCCTTGCGGTGCCGGCGGCGGGGTCGGATCGGCCCCGTAGAGATCGCCCGGCAACTCGGAGGGCATCGCGTGATCGGCCTCCTCGTCGCTCTGGTAGCGCTGGTTGTGGCGATAGAGCATCAAGGGGTCCCATCGCAGCGCCTTCAACAATCCGACGAGGATGAAGAAGCACACGATTGCGAAGGGGAAGCCCGCGACGACCGCTGCCGCCTGCAGCGCGTTCAGCCCGCCTGCGAGCAGCAGCAGCACCGAGGCCACCGCGCCTTCCGTGATCGCCCAGAAGATCCGCTGAACCTTCGGCGGATCGGCATCGCCGCCCGCGGTCAGCATGTCGATCACGAAAGAGCCCGAGTCCGAGGAGGTCACGAACCACATCACGATCAGGATCACCGTGAAGCCCGACATCACCTTCGCCGCCGGGAAATGGTCGAGCAGCGCGAACATCGCGTCGCCATAGGCGTTCTTCGTCGCATCCACGATGGTGCTGTCACCGCCCAACGAGATGTCGAGCGCGGTGCCGCCGAAAGCGCAGAACCAGAAGAACATGATCGTCGTCGGCAGCAGCATCACGCCCACCACGAATTCGCGGATCGTGCGCCCTTTCGAGATGCGCGCGATGAAGACGCCCACGAAGGGCGACCAGGAGATCCACCACGCCCAGTAGAAGATGGTCCAGCTATTCTGCCACGAGCCGTCTTTCTGCCACGCCTCGGTCCAAGAGCCCCAGCTGACGAGCTCCGCGATGTAGTCGCCATAGCTTTGGACGAAGAGGTCGAAGATGAAGATGGTCGGGCCGACGATCACCATGAAGGCGAGGAAGACTATCGACAGGCCGATATTGAGGTTCGACAGTCGCTTGATCCCACCATCGAGGCCCGCCACGACCGACAGGGTCGCAGCCGCGGTGATGCAGGCGATGATGATGATCTGCACGAAGGGCGATTGGTCGATGCCGAAGACGGTGCCGAGGCCCGAATTGATTTGCATCGCGCCCAGACCCAGCGAGGTCACGATGCCGAACATGGTGCCGAAGACCGCGAGAATATCGACCGCGGAGCCCCACGGCCCGTAGATTTTTTCGCCCAGAAGCGGATAGAGCGCCGAGCGGATCGTCAGCGGCAGGCCCTTGCGGAAGTGGAAATAGGCCAGCGCCAGCGCCACGACCGCATAGATCGCCCAGGCCTGGAAGCCCCAGTGCATGAAGGCGATGGTCATCGCTTGCCGGGCGGAGGCTTGGGTTTCCGCCTCGCCGACGGGCGGGGCGAAGAAGTGATACAGGGGCTCGGCCACGCCCCAGTAGATCAGACCGATCCCGATCCCGGCCGAGAACAGCATCGCCGTCCATGAAAAAAGCCCGTAAGCGGGCTTGTCGGTCATGCGACCCAGTCGGATATCGCCATAAGGTCCGAAGGCGAGAAAGACGGTTGCGGCAAGGAATAGGTTCACCTCGACAATCAGCGCCCAACCGAGGTTGGTCGCGAGCCAGTCCTGCAAGCCGGTGAAGAGCGCCTTGGCCTGATCGCTGAACATGGCGCCGAAGATGATGAACCCAATGATGAGGACCGCAGAGACGAGGAACACCGTCTTGTGGACCTTGGGGAATATGAACAGCCGTTCTTGCGGCATCTTATCGTGCATTGGTCTCCCTTTCTGTTGGTGCGCCGGATCGCGTCGGTTGACGAGACTGGGCGCCCAATCCCCGCACTTCTCGGCAGGGTTCCCTCGGATCGATCAATGTTTCATGCGTGCGCCGGGTTCCGCCGATTTGTGAAAAAGCAAATCGTACGCGACGGAATGAGGGGACTTGGCAGCGAGAAGATTTTCGCTCAATCTGCCGTTCAGGGCTGAAGGCGATGGCGTCGCCGGCGCAGCTTGCGCCCGCCCTGTCTCACCCATCCTGCACGCCGGGATCTTGCTTTGTCGCAGCGCGCGACGGGGGAAGATCGTCCCTCGGCGCGCTGTGGCCTCTGATAAGGAAGAGTGCCGATGGACCGTCCTGCTTTTTACCGCTTTCACCAAGGCGAGCGCATCCTGCCCTTCGCCGCCACCGAATACGACGCACGGCTCGCGGGTCTGCGCGCGGCGATGACCGAGGCGGGCGTCGAGGCCTGTCTGTTCACCTCGATGCATAACATCGCCTATTACTCGGGCTTTCTGTATTGCGCCTTCGGGCGGCCCTATGCGCTGGTCGTGACACCGACCGACAGCGTGACAATCTCGGCGGGGATCGATGCCGCGCAGCCGTGGCGGCGCTGCCATGGCGACAACATCACCTATACCGACTGGGCGCGGAACAATTACTGGCGCGCGATCGCTTCGGTGACGGGCAAACGCCGCGTGCTGGGCGTCGAATCCGATCACCTGACGCTGGCGCAGGCGGCGCTCCTGCAGGATTTCCTCGAGCCCTCGCAGACGCATGACATCGCCCCGGCGACGATGCGGCAACGGATGCACAAATCCCCCGCCGAGATCGCGTTGATCCGGCAAGGCGCGGCCGTCGCGGATGTGGGCGGCTATGCGATCCGCGAGGCGATCCGCGAAGGCGTGCGCGAGATCGACGTTGCGATGGCGGGCCGCGACGCGATGGAGCTGGAGATCGCCAAGCGGTTCCCCGAGGCCGAGTATCGCGACACCTGGGTCTGGTTCCAGTCGGGCATCAACACCGACGGCGCTCATAACCCGGTGACGGGGCGCGTGTTGCAGCGTGGTGATATCCTGTCGCTGAACACCTTCCCCATGATTTCAGGCTATTATACAGCGCTGGAGCGGACGCTCTTCGTGGGCGAGCTCGACGACTCCTCGCGCGCGATCTGGGAGGCGAATGTCGCCGCTCATGAATACGGGATAAGCTTGCTCAAGCCGGGCGCTAGTTGTGCCGAGGTGACCGAGAAGATCAACGCCTTCTTCGCCGAGCGCGACCTGCTGCAATACCGAACCTTCGGCTATGGCCACAGCTTCGGGGTGCTGTCGCATTACTACGGGCGCGAAGCGGGGCTGGAGCTGCGCGAGGATATCGACACGGTGCTGGAGCCCGGCATGGTGATCTCGATGGAGCCGATGCTGACGATCCCCGAGGGCCAGCCCGGCGCAGGCGGCTACCGCGAGCACGACATCCTCGTGATCACCGAAGACGGCGGCGAAGACATCACCGGCTATCCCTACGGGCCGGGCTTCAACGTGGTCGGCTGATGTGACCCGAACACGCGGGCGGCCCGCCTGCCCGCGTGACTACGAGACTGCGCGGACATGACCGAAAAGAGATCACGCGCGGCCTGCGCAAAGCGGGTATTATTGGCGAATACTGGGGGATTGTGGCGGAGCGGAAGTCCGCCATTATCTAAAGTCATGGCATGATCTAGTGAATTGTTTTTGCACGACAAACCGGGATTTCCAGAGCCTATGATCAGCCCTCCAGCCAATTTTAGGTTCACATCTAGGTTCACATTCTGGATCACATTTGCCGCTCGGCGAAATCACCACCGGCGATCTATTCGAGCTGCGCAGCAAGCTCATGGAGCGCGTCTTAACCAAGGAAATCGCCGCCGATACCGCCAACAAGTCTATGACCTATCTGAATGCCATGTGGGTCGAGGTCGCCCGCGCCAAGGGCATCAAGCTGCAATACGACAAGAGCGGCACGCGGCTGCGATCGACAACAAAGCCGAACACGCGCCCGCCCTTCTCCGACAAATGGATCACGGAGCGCCTGCTCGCCCCCGGCGCTCTCGATGGGCTCAACACCGACGCCCGCCTGATCCTCCTGGGCATGATCAACACTGGCTACCGGCCAAGCGAAGGGGCCGGGCTCGATGAGAACACGATCGTGCTCGAGGCCAAGACGCCCCATATCATCATCCGCCCCGAACCGTGGCGCGCGCTCAAGAACTTCCATAGCGAGCGCACGATCCCGCTGACCGGCATCAGCCTCGAGGCCTTCTGTGAGGCCAAGCAGGGCTTCCCGCGCTATCGCGAGAACAGTGCCACCCTCTCGGCCACGGTCAATAAGTTCCTCGAGGAGAATGGCCTTCTCGAGACGCCCAAGCACGTCATGTATTCGCTCAGGCACTCATTTGAGGATCGGATGCTGCGCGCCGGGATCGATGAGCGGATCAGGCGCGACATGATGGGGCACTCCCTCGATCGCGAGCGCTATTGCGACGGCGGCGGGATCGACTTTATCGCCACCCTGCTAACTCAGATTACGATTTAAAAGCTGCCTACAATTTGCAGCCCGTACTGATCGAAAAGACAACTCAACGACACGCGGCGCTCGAATAGCGTCAATTTTTGTGAACGAGTAACTTTCTCCAGTCCTGTCAATGAAAGTGAGTGATCCGGAAGCGGTCCTTGTAAGACGGATTGTGACTGGGTGACTCATCCGACGAGCGCTTTTACAAGCGCAGCGCCCCCTTCACTTAACTTCGAGCGGCGCATGCCCTCGGGCAGAGAGTTATGGGGCGGCGCGGCGATCATGGCCGACGACCTTTGCCAAGCACACTCTCGCTTGCAGCCCAGAGCTGCCTATCAGGCACCTCCAAGCCAGCGGCCACTTCGCGCCCCTTAGTCGGTCGTTCGCCGCCGCTACCGGAGGTGTCCAATTATGCCAGGGGAGAACGGCAGTCGATCAGTCCTCGTCATCGCCTCGATCGTCAGCGGGCCGATCCTCATGCCAATAAATGTAGTTAAATAGTGCATCGAGTTCGGTGAAATCGCGAAGGCCGAGCGCCTTGCGCACGGCGTCCGCGTGATCGCAATAAAGTTGATACTTGTCGGGGCTCACGCTTCCCTTCAATGGGTGAAGCGGAAATTCATCGTAGCCAGCGAGACGCAGGCCCGCGACCGCATTTTGATTCATTACCGCAAAACGTGTGTTGTCCAGCGTGTGCAAAATCTCAGTAAGGAGATTGATCCCAGCACCTTTGATGTCTGCAAACGCCGCATGGAGAGTGGCGAACGCATCACGCGGCGACAAATCAGCGTGATCGATGATTGATGCCACCGCGCGGACAAAATCCTCGCGCTTGTCAGTAATGCGCGTCTTTGCGCGGTCGAGGCCGCCCGAATGGAATGACCCGATCAGATGCTCATATTCGGTCAGGAAGCCATGCGCTGTTTTCCCCTTCCACGCCGCGATGGAACGAAGCTGTGTCGGCGCAACCGCAAGATTGTCCCGCCTGACTTTCATCTGAGCATTGAACGGCGATGATGCCTCACCTTCCTGCATCATTCGCAGGAAGGCGGCCAGGACATCGAGTGACGCTTCGCCGGAATCAACAGCGCGCGTGGCGCGACGCCTTGCAAAACGCGCCCATGCAGCGTTGATCGCATGATCCTTTGCATAACCATCAATCAGCGACTTCGTCGCCAGCAGAATCTCATAATTGTCGATCAAGTCATTGAAGTGACCGGTGATCTTTTCCATCATCGCGCCGCTCTCATCATCGATCAGAACCGACGCTTCATAATTTTCGAGCAGTCCGCCTTGCGTGAAGTTCGCCGATCCGACAGCGATCTTGCATCCATCGCCGGACTCGAATGCATAAATTTTCGGATGAAACGTACTCTGGGAATTACTGAGGTATAATTCGAGGTTGTGCTTCTTGCTCAACCCGAAGAGGGCACGAAGTAGCGCAGGATCAGTGTGATAAAAATTCAGGCCGATTGCGAGCCGCGCCGCCATACCTTTAGACAACGCCTTTTTCAGTGGCGCTTTCATTTCCTTCCAGCCTGACATTTTTGCGAATGCGACCATGCATTCGAAACGCCGCGCATTCTTGAACAGCGCTCCAATGTCCGTTCGGTGGTCCGTGCTGTCGTCATTGAGCAGAAGTTGGATTGATTGCGTGTGCGCCATGCTTCCCCCGTGAATTCAGTTGAAGATTTAATGTCTTGGCGCAAAAAAAGAAATAAGGCCGTGGCAATATCCACGGCCCGTCATCCACCTGTCACTGGCGAGCCTTTCAACCAAGGCACCAGCGATCAGGGGCGAGGCGCGACACGTGACCGGTATTCGCGTTAACCGGACCTTCCTGGCGCTGCCTAATAATGGCGATAGTTGGTCGGCAGCCGACCCGACGTGAGCGTCAGCTATCCTCGCAACCCGACTACAGACCGGACATTCGCCTACCGGCCCCGAAGCGGCCATTCATCCCTATCGCGGCGAAAGTCGGGTCACCGCCCTTTGTCCGCGAGGTTAGAAGAGAGCCGAAAGCGATAGTTGAGTGACTGTCCGGCGGGCGAGCGGCACTTGCGTATGTGCGAGCTTCGATGCTATCAGCCGCCCCAAGTCCTCTCGAGCAGCGCCAGCCAGTTACCATGTGCAAGCCTCTCGATCAGCGGCGCATCATAGCCATGGGCACGCATCGCCTCGATCAGGCGCGGGAGCCCTGCCACATCACCGAGATCGGGCGGAATAGCCACTCCGTCGAAATCCGAACCGAGCCCGACCCGGCTCTCGCCCAATGTCTCAATCAGGTGATCGAGGTGACGAAGCATCGGGTCGAACCCGGCGAAAGGTTCTCCCCTGCCGTCCTGGCGCAGAAATCCCAGCCCGTAGTTGAGCCCGACAAGGCCGTCGCTCTCTCGGATCATCGAAAGCTGTCGGTCCGTGAGATTGCGCGGCGAAGGACAGAGCGCATGCGCGTTGGAATGGGTGGCGACCAAGGGCGCATCGGAAAGCGCCGCGACGTCGTCAAAGCCTTTCTCGTTCAGGTGGCTGAGGTCGATCATTATCTTCAGCTGATTGCATTCCGCCACCAGCCGTTTGCCTGCCGCGGTCAGCCCGTTCCCGGTATCGGGCGAGGACGGATAAGCAAAGGGCACACCGTTGCCGAAAGCCGTCGGGCGTGACCAGACTGGTCCGAGTGAGCGTAGCCCCATCGCGTGCCAGACATGCAGCAGATCAAGATCGGACCCGATCGCCTCGGCACCTTCGAAGTGCAAGATCGCGGCAATCTTGTTTGCGGCCATCGCGTTGCGGATATCCGCGACAGAGTGACAGATTTTCAGATTCCCCTCACGCTCCATCCACATAAGGTGGCCGACCATCTTCATCGCGACGGGCAGTGCGTCCTCGAGCGGAATTTCCTCCGGCAAGGGCAGCGAAAAGGGCGGATTTCGCATGATCGCGTCCAAATCGGGATCGTCATGGGTGACCGGCGACGGAATGTAGACCGCGAAGAACCCGCCAGCGAAACCACCCGCACGCATTCGCGGCAGGTCGAGATGGCCCTCTCCGGTATCGCTTAGCCAAGTTGTCTCGCGGGCTTCCGGGGTGCGCAGCAGGCGCAGAAGGAAGTCGTTATGGCCGTCGAAAACCGGAACCGGGGCGCTCATATGATCTCATCCTCTTTCATTTAGTCTGCGAACGCATTCAGAAGTTCGCGGGTGTGATCGGTTGCGGCACGGAGACTGCAAAGATCGGCACGTGGAGGCCCCCTTGATGAGCCTATCGGGCGTAGCAGGCCAGTTCAGTATTCATAAGGAGGCGTAAGCAATTTGAATCGCTGTAAAAAACTCTGACTCACGCTTCGCGATCCGGGTCGCACCTCAAGCATCTTGTCGCGAAAGCTCTTCATCCGGCGCACTTAACACGGGTATGATCATTCTCAGAGCTACAAGTTTGTGAGAGTAAGTTCGAACGTTTTTCGGCACTTCGGTAATCGGCCCCTACCGGACATTCTAGGCAGACGTCAGCGCCGCAGCGCGGCTTCACCAAACCGGACGTTCGTGCATCGCGCAGCATTTCATCAGACTGAAGGACCGGTGTGCGGACCTTCCGGCCGTTCGCCGCACGCGCTCAATCTATGCTGCGCCTGCACGGTCACCTGGGAGGAAGGGCGGAAAGAAGCCATTCGCTGCGTCTTGGACGAACGGCAGCGATGGGCAAACGAGAGACCCTACGCCGAGAACTCACGGGCGATTCAAACGAACACGAAAACGACGCGCCATTGGCGCGAACAAATCCGATTCAAGCGCTTCCGACTATGGGCTCAGGTCACATCCTATGCTCAGGATGCATCACCAGAACAGGGCAGTCGCGGCGAGCGCTATAGCGGAGAGGAACACCTTCGGACATCTATCTTAGCGGATCACTACGGTGAGATCATGATCGGCACTGGATCGAGAGAACGGTCGAACCCGGTCCTCAAACCTACCGAACATGATCTCGACCCGGTTTCGGCGTTTGTAGCACCGCTTGTCATATTTTCCGGCGACCTTGCGCGACTTGAGGTCCGCAATGCAGCCCCCGCCCCTTTCGCTCCGCGAAGCTTCACGAAACCAGTCGGCGTCATAGCGTCGATCCGGGGACAGGCGAACCAGAAGAGCTGCCGCGCCGGTGTCGTCAATGATTTGGGCGGTGAACATGAAGAACCGGATCCAGCAACCACTTGTGTAGGCCGATTGGCAGAGCAATGCTAACAAACAACCCGGTCAGCAGGGACAACAAGCAGCTTGATTTCCACCAAATCCTGTCCAACGACTTGGGAGTAGCGAACCTCAAAAAAAATGGCTGAAGTTGCGCGATCTGTTCGTCGGTCAGCCAGAAGAGATTTCTCATCGTCCCGTCTTAGTCGGGGAGGCCGGAAACATGCCGCCAACGGCGGCGCAGGCCACTTAATGAGCCCCGAGCCTAAGAAGAGCGCAGGGATGCTCGCCATATGAACTAACGAGCTGACACTCCGCGCATGAACAGGCGCAATGCCCTTTTCTCGACCATGGGCATCACCGCCATGCGTCCGAAGGACCTCTCCTCCGCCCGTAATCTTTGCCAGCCCAGAAAGAACCTGCCAAACATCATTGGCGATTAAGGGATCGACATCTGAGCGGTCCGGCAACAAGCCACGCGGGTCTATTCAGGGCGCTTAGGCGCTACAGAGCAAATGCACTTCCTTATTGGAGGGAAATGCCTCACCCAATCTAAAACGAGTATTGAACGACACACATGTTCGACCTCGCCAGGCCCGGCGTTGACAGCATCCTCGCGATCGGTGGCCGCGCTTGCGAGTGCGAGATCCAGGTCAAGGCTCACCGTGCCAAACCCGATCACCTCGGACTGGAACGACGACGCTCGACCCTCGTCGTTTTCGAGATATGTCGGTGAGAGCAACTGATACAGTGACCGCAAAACCGCATCGGCTTGCATCAGTAAATTGATGTTTTCGCACCTGACTGCCGTCTTTATCGGGCACCCTCGAGCGAGCGCCCCCGCGCCGCCCACCGCATCCCGCGCCGGATGATCTCGGTCACCTGATCGACCCGCAGATCGTCGAGCGTGTGGCCAATCGAGCAATAGAAGATGCATCCCTTGTCCCAACGCCGCTTCCAGACGACCGGGATCACCGTGCCTTCGATCCACCACAGGTGATCGCCGGAGAAGGTCGTGGTCGCGAGAACCTCGTTCGACGGATCGGTAAGCATATAATATTGCTCGGACTTCAGACGGAAACTGCGGATGCCTTTTACGATCGGATCAGCGGGGCGACAGATCGTGACGTCGTAATCGACGTAATCGTCCGAGGGCACGAGGTTGTCGGGCCAGCCCGGCGGGTGCGCCACGAACTGGCCGCCGATCAGGAAGTGATAGGTGGGACGGTCGCGGAACGCATCGCCCATATGGCCGTGCCAACCGGCCAAGCCGCAGCCGTCGGCAACCAGTTTCAGAAGCCCGTCTTCCTCGGCCTTGGTCATGTTTCCGAATTCAGGCTGGTGTGCGGAGCGGGCCGAGGACCAGATCGGCACGATCAGGTCGCAATCGGCCATCTTTTCGGGCTCTGCGAGCGGGGCGAGCGTGTCATACACGACCACTTCGAATCCGTCGGCCTCCAGAAGGTCGCGGCACCAGTCGGCAAAATCGGTCGGCGCGTGGCCTTCCCAGCCACCAACGAAGAGAACAGCTTTCATGATTTATCCTTTCGCGTAAAATCGACCATCGAGGCCATGTCGCGCGCGCCTCGGCCCGCCGTCTCGGCAGCGCGCAGACGCTCCAGCACGACATCGCCCTGCGGCAGCCCGACGCCAAGCTGCGCGGCCAGCGCCTGCGTGACCTCCATATCCTTGCGCGCAAGCGCCACGGTGAAACTGACGGGATGGGCCGCCTCGTCGAGATAGAGCGGCTTGCGGTAGCTCAGCATCGGCGCGGCGGCGGCCGAGGCTTCGATCGCGGCAAAGGCCGTGCTTGTGTCGATGCCTGCTGCGTCGGTTAGGCTCAGCGCCTCGGCCAGGGTCTGGTTGAGGCTGTGGATCAGCATGTTCACCGCGAGCTTCATCACCGCGCCGTCGCCCACATTGCCCAGACAGATCAGCGTCTTGCCCATCGCATCGAGCGCGGGGCGCAGTGGCGCTGCCTGCTCTTCGGAGCAGCCCGCCATGATCATCAGGCTCGCGCCCTCTGCCGCCGCGGTGGAGCCGGAGACCGGCGCGTCGATCACCTGCCAGCCCGCAGGCGCCTTGCCCGCAAGATCGGCGATGTGATCGGGGCTCAACGTGCCCATCTCCAGAAGCGTCAGCGGGCCGGAAGCGGCGAAGAGACCGTCCTCACCAAGATGCACGGCAGAAGATGCCGCATCATCGGCCAGCATCGTGACGACGACCTCCGCCCCCTCGGCCAAGGCACGCGGCGTGGCGGCTACCCCTGCCCCGGTTTCGAGCGCAAAGGCCTCGGCACGCTCGGGCGAGCGGTTCCAGACACTCACCTGATGCCCCGCGGCGATCAGGTTGCGCGCCATCGGGGCGCCCATGCGCCCTAAACCTGCAAAACCGATCCGCATCACGCCACCTGTTCTTGCTCGATCCCCGAAATCGCGGCGACGAGGCTGTCCTCCGTCACCTCCTCGGCGGTGAAGCGGCGGATCACCCGACCATGATACATCGCGAGGATGCGGTCCGAGACATGCAGCACTTCGGGCATTTCCGACGAAATCACGATCACCGCGTAACCCGAGCGCGCGAGTTCGCGGATCAGGTCGTGAATCTCGGATTTCGAGCCCACGTCGATGCCGCGCGTCGGCTCGTCCACGATCAGGATGCGCGGATGCATCGCCAGCCACTTCCCGATCACGATCTTCTGCTGGTTGCCGCCAGAGAGGTTGCCGACCGCCTGCCGCCAGCTGGGCGTCTTGATCTTCAGCGTGTCGCGATACTGGTCGAAGATCGCGATCTCCGCCCCGTCCGAGACGAAGGGCCCCGAGGTCAGATCGCCGACCTGCGGCAGGGTGATGTTGTCGCGGCAGTTCATGCCGAGCACCAGCCCCTGTTCCTTGCGGCTTTCGGGCACCAGCGAGATACCCTTCGCGATCGCATCGGCGGGCGAGTGGATCGCGGTTTCCTTGCCGTCGATCTCGATCGTGCCGGCGGTGGGACGGCGCAGGCCGAACAGCGTCTCGGCAATCTCGGTGCGCCCGGCGCCGACAAGACCGTAGAAGCCCAGCACCTCGCCCTCGCGCAGCTCGAAGCTGACGTCCTGAAACAGCTTACCGCAGCTTAGCCCCTCGACCTTCAGGGCGACCTCACCGGTCTTCACCTCGGCATGCTGACGGCGCGACAGGTCGAGCGAGCGCCCGATCATCAGTTGAATCACCTCGTCCTCGGTGGTGTCGCCCGCAACCAGCGTGCCGCGATAGCCACCGTCGCGCAGCACCGAGATCCTGTCGGCCAGCGTGAAGATCTCGTCCATCCGGTGCGAAATGTAGACGATGCCCACGCCGCGCGCTTTCAGGTCGTTGATGATCTCGAACAGCACCACCTTCTCGGCATCGGTCAGCGAGGCGGTCGGTTCGTCGAAAATCACGACCTTCGCATCCACCGTCAGCGCGCGGGCGATCTCGACCATCTGCTGGTTGGCGATGGAGAGTGCGCCGACCCGGTCCTTCGGGCCGAAGCCGCAATTGAGCCGTTTGAGGATTTCCTCCGACTTGGCGAAGAGCGTCTTCCAGTCGACCCGGCCAAGGCTCCGGCGGGGCAGTTCGCCAAGGTAGATGTTCTCGGCGACCGTCATCTCCTCGGCCAGCGACAGCTCCTGGTGGATCAGCACCACGCCGCGTCGTTTCGCCTCGAGGGGTGTGCGCATCGTGACCGGGGTGCCCTCGATCTCGATCGTGCCCTCGTCGGGCTGATACATCCCGGCGAGCACCTTCATCAGGGTCGACTTGCCCGCGCCGTTCTCGCCCAGAAGCGCGTGGACCTCGCCCGCGCGGACGTCGAATGTCACGTCGTCGAGCGCGCGCACACCGGGGAAGGTCTTGACGATTCCCTTGAGTTGCAGCGCGGGGATTTTGGTTGCAGCAACGTCGCTCATACCCGAAGCTCCTCTTTGCCCTTGCGGTTCAGCTGCTTGTCGAGAAGCAGCACGGCGATCAGGATCGTCCCGAGGATCACCAGCACGTAGAAAGCGGGCACCTGCATCAGGTTCATCCCGTTGCGCAGGATGCCGATCGCGAGAACCCCGCCCAGCGTGCCAAGGATCGTCCCTGCCCCGCCATTAAGCTTGGTGCCGCCAAGAACGACCGAGGTGATCACCCAAAGCTCGTAATTGGTGCCGAGGTTCGGGGTCGCAGCGCCCATCTGGCTCGATAGCGTCACCCCCGCGAGCGCCGCGAAGAAGCCCACGATCATGAAGTTGATCAGCATATGCGGCCCGACCCGGATCCCGGCATTCACCGCAGCCGAGCGGTTACCGCCCACCGCATAGGTATTCCGGCCATGAACCGTCCTCGCGAGCAGGAAATACACCGCCGCCGTGCAAACGAGGAACAACACCGCCAATGTCGGCAACGGGCCCATGTTGCTCGAGCCGAAGTCCGAGAAGGCGAAATTCATCGCGAAGAAGGACTGCTCCTTGGTGTAGACGAAGACGAGGCCACGCACGCCGAGCATCGCGCCCAGCGTGACGATGAAGGCATCGACCCCCGTCTTCCAGACGATGAAGCCATTGAGCGCGCCAAGCGCCGTTCCTGCAATCAGCGCCGCGATCACGCCTGGCGCAATCGCCCAGTTGCCCCAGTCCGCAAACATCTCCCAGCCCTGGATATCGACGCAGAGGCTGGCCGCGAGCGCCACGACCGCACCGACGCTCAGGTCGATATTGCCGTTGATCATCACCAGCGTCATGCCGAGCGCGATCAACCCGATGGTCGAGGTCTGCACGAGGATGTTCTGGAAGTTCTGCAGCGCGAAGAAGTAGGGGTTCGCGAAGCTGAAGAACACGAAGATCAGAACGATGAAGCCCCAGATCGGGTTGGCAGCGAGCCAACGCACGGGCGATTTGATAACGGTATCCGCCATTGTCTCCTCCTCAGGCGATCGGGGAAAGCAGCCGGCCACGCTTGGCCGCGATGTCGAGCCAGACGGCGAGGATGATCACCACCCAGGTCACCAGCCACTGCACGTAATATTCGAAGCCCATCAGCAGCAGGCCGTTCTGGATGAAGCCGAGGATCAGCACGCCGATCACCGTCTTCCAGATCGTGCCCGCACCGCCCAGCAGCGAGGTCCCGCCAAGGATCACCCCGGCCAGCACCTGCAGCTCGTAGCCTTGGCCGACATTGTTCTGCGAGCCCATGACCCGGCTGCCGAGGATGATCGCGGCAATTGCGACACCGGAGGCCGAGATCAGATAGGTCAGGAACACCACGCGGGAGCGCCGCACGCCGGAGAACACCGCCGCCGTCGCATTGCCGCCCGTGGCGTAGATGCGTCGCCCGAAGGGCGTATAGGCCATCATCAGGTGCAACAAGATCGCGCCGACCGCGAAGATCACGATGGGCGTCGGAATATCCGCGATGGTGCCACGCCCGAAAATCTTGAACCAGGTCTGGTCCTGATTGACGATATCGACGTTCTTGCCGCCCGAATAGATCAGCGTAAGCCCCTGAATCGCCGAAAGCATCCCGAGCGTCACGATCAGGGAATTGAGCCGTGCGACACCGACCAGAAGGCCGTTCACCGCCCCCAGTGCCAATGTTGCCACAAGCATCACGCCAATGGCCGGGGCCGGGCCGATCTTGTCATGCAGATCGACCACCAGAACCGTCGAGAAGGACAGCATCGAACCCACGGACAGATCGAGATTGCCTCCGATCACCACCACCGTCACGCCGAGCGCCATCACCCCGATGATCGCGGATGAACGCATCACAGAGAGGATGTTCTCAGGCGACAGGAACCGGTCCGAAAAGATCGAAAACCCGATCAGGAACAGCGCGAAGGCCACCAGAATGCCCTGTCGCGCCAGAACGCTCGCGATCGTTTTCCACCTGTCTCGGTTCATTCCACCCCCCCTGATGTCACGCGCCACGCGCGCAGTTTGCTGGCCGCGCGAGGCGACCGGCTTCTCCACATGAAAATTCGCCATTTTCTCCTCCCGTCGGGCAGCCTCCTCGCTGCCGCTGACGGCGGGTCAGACCAAGGTCATCCCACCGTCGATCATCACGATCTGTCCCGTCATGTAGTCGCTATCGGGCGAGGCGAGGAACGTTGTCGTTCCGGTGATGTCGACGGGGCGCGCCACGCGTCCGCGCAGGATGCCAGAGGCGAATTCCTCCATCGCCTGCCCCGGCATCTTCGCCGCACCGATTTCCATCAGGTCGCGATCGACCTCTTCCCACATCTCGGTCGCCACCACGCCCGGAGCAAAACCTGTCACCGTAATATCGTGCTTCGCGAGATCGCGCGCACCCGATTGCGTGAGCGAGACAACCGCCCATTTCGAGGCACAATAGGGCGCGACATTGTCGAAGCCCTGACGGCTCGCGATCGAGGCGGTGTTGACGATCTTGCCGCCTCCACCCTGCGCGATCATCTGCCGGGCCGCTTCCTGCATCCCGATCAACGTGCCGAGCGCATTGATATCCATGATGAAATGCCAGTTTTCCTCGGTCACATCGAGGAAGTTCATCGGCCGGTTCACCCCGGCATTGTTGAACACCACGTCAACTCGGCCAAACTGTTCAGCCACCTGTTCCATCATCGCGCGCACCTGATCGCGCTTGGTCACATCGACCTGCGCCGACATCGCCCGGCCGCCTGCGGCCTCTGCCCGCGCCGCGTTCTCCGCGGCAAGTTCAGCGACCCGTTCGCCGTTGAGATCGGCGAAACAGACATCCGCCCCCTCTTCCAACAGCGCCTCGGCAATTGCGCGTCCAATTCCGCGCGCAGCGCCCGTCACGAGACAGACCCGTCCAGATACGCGTCCCATTAAAATCTCCATTTTGCCTGCAATAAGTTGGGCATGGGCCGGCCCGTCGCCTGCGCCCATGCCCGCGGGGAGGAGAGATCAGAAGGCGGGCTTCTCGAACTGGTCCATGTTCTTCTCGGTGATCTGGGGCGTCTTGAAGTAGTTCATCTTCGGAACGTCCTTGCCCTGGATCACGTCGATCGCGGTCTGAAGCGCGTTTTTCGCATCGTCGATCGGCGACTGGTAGACCGAGCCGTAATACTCGCCCTTCTTCATCGCCTCGTAGCCGACCGCGAAGTTGGTGGCGCCGACGAACTTGATGTCCTTGGCACGGCCCGCAGCCTTGGCGGCGTTGAGCGCACCGACGCCCATGTTGTCGTCGGCCGCATAGACGCCGTCGATCTGCGGATATTTCACGAGGAAATCTTCCATGACGCGCTGCGACTTCTCGCGGTTCCAGTCACCCGGCTGGGTGTCCATGATCTTCACGTCCGGGCAGGCTTTGGCCAGCTCGTCCTCGAAGCCCTTCTGGCGTTCGATCGCGGTGGTGTAGCCCGGCTTGCCCGAGATCTGCACGATGTCGCCCTTGCCGTTGAGGCCGGTGCACATCATGTCCGCTGCTTCCTTGCCCTGCTCGATATTGTTCGGGCCCGAGAAGGCCGCGATGAAGGGCATGCCCTGCTCGGCGATGTTGGAGTTGGTGATGATGACGGGGATGCCCGCGTCATGCGCCTTCTTGACCGCGGGGACCACGGCCTTGCCGTTGGTCGGCCAGACGATGATCGCCTGCACGTTCTGCTGCACGAGATCCTGGATCTGCGCGATCTGGCGCGCCACGTCGCCACCCGCATCGAGCACGACCGCATCGACGTCGGGATTGGCCGCGGCCGCTTCCTTGAACGCCTTCTCGTAGGTGGTCTGATAGCTGTCCACCCCGACGTTGTTCTGCGTGATGCCGATCTTCATCTGTTCGGCCCATGCACCGCCAGCGAACGCGAGCGTCGCGACTGCGGTGGTTCCGGCGACGAGCGCCTTCATCGATCTTTTCATTGTTATCCTCCCATGAAGTTTCAGTCCGGCCGGTGAGACTGTGGCAGTCGCCCCCTCCTGAGCTCTTGCCATGCAGCCCGAATCCACCGGCGGCACAACCTGATCATTCCGACAGCAGCCCCCGCTTTCGCCCGCCAACTTATCCATTTCGGATATTGAGTCATCCATAATGGATATTTTCGTTAAGGTGAACGATCCTCGATTTGGACATCTTTCGGAGGGCCCTATGGCGAAGCAACCAAAACCACAGCTCGGACCAGAACGCGTGACCAAATTCGATCCGCAAAATATCCAACATGGACATATCGGCGCTCCGGCGTCGAGCGCGTCCGTCGTTCAGGATAAGGACACCGCGCTGTCGATGATTGATCTGCTCGAGTCGCTGGCCGAGGAGATCGATTCCACGCTCTCGCTTTCCGCGCCGAACCCTTATTTCGCGATGGCTACCCATCTGGTGCGCTGCCATCTGGAGGGAAAGATCGTCACGCCCTCGTCGCTCGTCGCCGCCTCGGGCGTGCCCTATGCGACCGCGATGCGCAAACTGTCGGACATGGTCGATGCCGGGATGATCGAACAGCGCCCGCGCACCCGCTCGGGCAAGACGGTTTCGCTTCATGCCAGCACACAACTGCTGACGAACTGGGGGCAGCTGTCGGACCGCGTCGGTCGCCTGGCGCGCCGTCATCTCGCCGAATCCGACGGGGGCGAGCGCGACTACTACTTCGGCGGCACCTATCTCGCCGGGCATTCGATCGCCCCGCCCTCGGTGCTACCCGAGCCGATCTCGGTGTCGGGCGGCCTGCGCGTTCTGGTCCATGGCGACCCGACCTTCATGGTGATGGAGAACCTAAAACGCCAGTTCGAACATATCGTGGGCACCTCGATCTCGCAGCGGGCCTTCTCGATCGACCGGCTACACGAAGAGACTCTGCGCAACGCGGCCCGCAAGACCAGCCATTACGACATCATCGCCGTCGACCTGCCCTGGATCGGAGAATTCGCGAAAAAGGGTCTTCTGATGCCGCTCGACGAGGTGATGGACATCTCACGCCTCGATCCGAGCGATTTTCACACCGCGGGCTGGCGTGGCGCGCATTGGGAAGGCCGTCCCTATGGCGTGCCCAGCCAGACCACGCCGGAGCTGCTGTTCTACCGCAAGGACCTCTTCGCCGAAGCCGGGCTGACGCCGCCGACCACGTCCGATCTCGTGCTCGAGGCCGCGCGCCATTTCCACGACCCCGCGCATGGCCGCTACGGCATCGCCTGGAACGCCGCGCGCGGCACCGCGCTGGGGCACACCTTCATCATGGCGATGGCCGATTTCGGCCAGCCGGTCGTCAATCTCGACCCGGTTGCGGGCGGGTTCGACGCCGATCATCTGGACCGCGAAGATTTCGTAGCGCAGTTCGACACTCCCGCGACCGAGGCGGCCGCCGAGTACCTGCTGGAACTGATGAGCGTCTCGCCGCCCGATATCCTGTCGATGTCGTGGTACGAACGCGTGCGCCCCTATGCGGCGGGTAAGGTCGCGATGGCCTATGGCTACACGCTGCTCGCGCCGTATTTCGAACTCGACACGAATTCGCCGGCCCATAACACGACCGGCTATCTTCCGCACCCGACGGGGCTTGGTGCCAAGCCTGTCGCCCCGGTGGGCGGCTATGTGCTCGCGATCCCCGCCAACCTGCCCGAGGAGCGGCGCGCCGCCGCCGCCGAGGCGCTGATCGCCTTCACATCGCCCGCGGCGCAGAAGCTTTACGTGCTCAACGGCAGCCGGACGGTGCCGCGCTACTCGGTCGGCGCCGATCCTCAAGTACAGCATCTGTCGCCGATCTTCGAAGCGGTGGATGCGATGTCCTGGCGCGACGAGCTGCAATTCTGGCCGCGCCCGCCGCTGCCGCGCATCTGCGAGTTGATCGAAATTTGCGGACAGGAAATCCACGACATGCTGCGCGGGGTCATTCCCCCGCGCAAGGCACTCGGAAAGATCCAGCAACGCGCTGACCGGGTGCTGAGAACACCATCAAGTTAGGGAGGAATAACATGGACCCCGAGCGATTGAAGGGAAAGAACATCCTGATTACCGGCGCAGGCCAGGGGATGGGCGCGTGCAACGCCGAATATTTCGCGCAGCAAGGCGCGAATGTCTGCCTGGGCGATATCGACCTCGACGCAGCGCAGGAGACCGCCGACCGGATCAACAAGGGCGGCAACGGCAAAGCGATCGCGGTGCGCATGGATGTCACCAAGCGCGAAGACAACGCGGCGGCGGTTGGCGCCACCGTGGATGCCTTCGGGATGATCAATGTGGGTCTTTTCAATGCGGGCCTGAACAAGCCCCGGTTCTTCATGGATATCGATGAGGACAACTGGGATCACATCATGACGGTCAACACCAAGGGGATGTGGCTCGGCATGCAGGAAACCGCGAAGCAGATGATCGCGCAGGGCAAGCAGGACTATCCCTACAAGCTGATCAACGTGGGCTCCGTCGCGTCGCGTAAGCCGCTGGTCGACGTGACCGTGTACTGCACCTCGAAATATGGCTGCCTCGCGCTGACCCATTGCGGCGCGATCGCGCTGGCGGAGCATGGCATCACCGTGAACGGCTATGCACCCGGCGTGGTGAAGACCCCGCTTTGGGAACAGCTCGACAAGGATCTCGTCGAGATCGGCTTCAAGGAGCGCGAAGGTCAGGCTTTCGACGATCTGGCCGAAATTCTCGCGCTCAAGAAGGTCTCCTACCCGGATGACATCAAGGGCACGGCCGCGTTCCTCGTCAGTCCCGACAGCGACTACATGACCGGGCAGATGCTCCATATCGACGGCGGCTGGGTGATCCAGTGACCCCCCGCTGAGGCGGGACCGCCCCCCGACCCTCTTACGCATTTTCAACCAAACAGGCGCGCCGTCACGGCTGCGCCGGGAGACCCATCATGAACACGACCGCCCTCAACCCGCGCATTCTGCAACCCGGCGACATCGACCCGAACTGGCGTTGGGACAAGCACATCCCCGCCTGGGGCCACACTGCCGTGGATTTCGAACGCCGCGTCGATCACGACCGTCTGCGTCGCTATCGTCTGAGCCGCACCAAGGACGCGCTGAAGAAATCGGGCTGCGGCTCGCTTCTGCTCTTCGACGTGAACAACATCCGCTACATCTCCGGCACCAAGATCGGCGAGTGGGAGCGCGACAAGATGTGCCGGTTCTGCCTGCTCGCGGGCGATGATGAGCCCTATGTCTGGGACTTCGGCTCGGCTGCCGTGCACCACCGCGAATATTGCGATTGGCTCGACCCCGAACGGATGCTGGCAGGCGTCGTCGGCATGCGCGGCACGATCCCGCCCTCCTTCGGGCTGATGAAGAAATACGCCGAGGAAATCGCCTCGCTGATCAAGAAGGCTGGGATGGCCGACATGCCGGTTGGCGTGGACTATGCCGAAACGGCGATGTTCTTCGCGCTAAAAGAAGCCGGGTTGAACGTCGTGGACGGCCAGCAGGTCATGCTCGGTGCCCGCGAGATCAAGAATATCGACGAGATCCAGCTGCTCAACCAGGCGGCCGCGATGGTCGACGGCGTTTACCACATGATCCACGAAGAGCTGCGGCCGGGCATCCGCGAGAACGATATCGTCGCGATGTCCAACAAACTCCTCTACGAGATGGGGTCGGACGACGTGGAGGCGATCAACGCGATCTCGGGCGAGCGCTGCAATCCGCACCCGCATAACTTCACCGACCGCCTGTTCCGGCCCGGCGATCAGGCCTTCTTCGACATCCTGCAAAGCTATCAGGGCTATCGCACCTGCTATTACCGGACGTTCAATATCGGCCGCGCGACGCCCTCGCAGAACGACGCCTATATCCGGTGCCGCGAATGGCTCGACAATGCGATCGCCCTGATCAAGCCGGGCGTAACCACCGATGTCGTCGCGAAGGCTTTCCCGAAATGCGAGGAATTCGGCTTCCCCGACGAGCTGTCGGCCTTCGGCCTGCAATTCGGCCACGGTCTGGGTCTGGCGCTGCACGAACGGCCGATCATCAGCCGGGCGGTCTCGCTCGACAATCCGATGGAGATCCAGACCGGCATGGTCTTCGCGCTCGAGACCTATTGCCCGGCCTCGGACGGCTATTCGGCGGCACGGATCGAGGAGGAGGTCGTGGTGACCGACAAGGGCTGCACCGTGATCAGCCTCTTCCCGGCCGAGGACCTGCCGATCGCGGCCCGCTACTGACCGGCTCCCGGGCCCGCGCCATCCCGCGCGGACCCGGACCTTACGCAAAACGCCTACGCCAAAGGGGGGAGCGCGCCATGGCCAAAGCCACCAAGCGCAAGACAAATACCGAAGACTACCTGCGCATGTACCGCCAGATGGTGCGCATCCGCAGTTTCGAGGACAACGCCAACCAGCTCTACCTGTCCGCCAAGATGCCGGGGCTGACCCACATGTATTCCGGCGAGGAGGCCGTGGCTGTGGGCATCTGCGAGGCACTGACCGACGACGACAAAATCACGTCGACACACCGCGGCCACGGCCATTGCGTCGCCAAGGGAGCCGAGTTCAAGCAGATGTTCTGCGAGCTTCTGGGCAAGGTCGAGGGCTATTGCCGTGGCAAGGGCGGCTCGATGCATATCGCCGACCAAAGCCACGGTAACCTCGGCGCCAACGCCATCGTCGGCGGCTCGATGGGGATCGCCACGGGGGCCGCGCTCTCGGCCCGGCGGCTCGGGCGCGACGACGTCACCGTCTGCTTCTTCGGCGACGGCGCGACCGCGCAGGGCCTGTGGTACGAGGTGATGAACATGGCCGCACTCTGGAAGCTGCCGGTCATCTACGCCTGCGAGAACAACGGTTACTCCGAATACACCAAGACCGACGAAATCGCCGCAGGTTCGCTGACCGCGCGCGCCGAGGCCTTCGGGATCGAAAGTTTTGAGGTCGACGGTCAGGACGTGCTGGCGGTGAACGAGCTGGCGCAGCGACTGGTCGCCCGTGCCCGCAAGGGCGAGGGCCCGTTCTTCATCGAACTCAAAACCTACCGCTATCACGGCCACCATGTCGGCGACATCAACCGCGACTACTACCGTTCCAAGGACGAAGAGACGATCTGGAAGGAGCAGCGCGACCCGATCATCAATTTCGGCAAATGGCTGGTCGGTGAGGGCGTCGCGAGCGACGCGGAACTCGAGGAGATCCGCGAGGCGGTGAAGAAAGACGCCGCCGACGCCGTCGAATATGCGCTTGCCGCCGACTACCCCGACGTGGGCGAGGTCGACATGCATGTCTACGCCCCCAACGACGCCGCCTGAGGAGGAAATCATGCGCGAGATCACCCTGTCCAAGGCCGTCAACGAGGCCATCGCGGAAGAAATGCGCCGCGATCCCACGATCTTCCTGATCGGCGAGGACGTGGCCGAAGCCGGCACCCCCTTCAAGGTCCTCTCCGGGCTCGTCGAGGAATTCGGCACCGAGCGGATCATCGACACTCCCATCTCCGAGCCCGGTTTCATGGGGCTGGCGGTGGGTGCCGCGATGACCGGATCGCGGCCCATCGTCGACCTGATGTTCGGGGACTTCCTGTTCCTCGTGATGGATCAGCTCTGCAATCAGGCGGCCAAGACCCATTACATGTCGGGCGGCAAGCTGAGCGTGCCGCTCGTGCTGCGCACGAACCTCGGCGCGACCCGACGCTCGGCGGCGCAGCACAGCCAGTCGCTGCATGCGCTGGTCGCTCATATCCCGGGGCTGAAGGTCGCCCTGCCCTCTTCGGCCTACGAGGCCAAGGGGCTGATGAAGACCGCGATCCGCGACAACAGTCCGGTCGTCATTTTCGAAGACAAGCTGATGTATAACGACAAGGCCCCGGTGCCCGAGGAGGAGTATTACATCCCCTTCGGCGAGGCCAACGTGCTGCGCGAAGGCAAGGACATCACGCTGGTCGCGACCTCGTCGATGGTGCAGGTGGCGCAAGCCGCCGCCGAAACGCTGGCCACCGAGGGCATCTCCGCCGAGGTGATCGACCCGCGCACCATCGTGCCGCTGGATGAGAAAACCATCCTCGACAGCGTACGCAAGACCAGCCGCGCCATCGTCATCGACGAGGGCCATCAGAGCTACGGTATCACCGGCGAGATCGCCGCACGCATCTCCGAGAAGGCCTTCTACCATCTTGACGCGCCGGTGCTGCGGATGGGCGCGATGGATGTGCCCGTGCCGTTTTCGCCCGCGCTCGAGGATCTGACCGTGCCCACGGCCGAGGGCGTGGCGCAAGCGGCCCGCCGGCTGGTCCGGCAGGAGGTGAGCGATGCCGCATGAGGTCATCATGCCCGCGCTCGGCATGGCCCAGCAATCGGGCCAGCTGGTCGCCTGGTTGAAAGCGCCGGGCGATGCCGTGAAGGCGGGCGACCCTCTGATGGAGGTCGAAACCGACAAAGCCACGATGGAGGTCGAGGCGCAGGCCGACGGTTTCCTCGGTGGGCTGCGTGCGATGGCGGGCGATGACGTGCCGGTTGGCGCGGTGGTCGCCGTGATCGCGGAAAGCAAGGAAGCCGCGGAGGCCGAAGCTGGCGGGGATGTCGCGCAAGACGCCCCGGCCCCCGAAGCCACGCCCGAAACCGCCACCGAGGCCGCGACCGACGATGCGCTCCCCGAAGGCGCGGAGGTCATCATGCCCGCGCTCGGTATGGCGCAGGAGACCGGTCAGATCACGACTTGGCTGAAGGAGCCGGGCGAGGCGGTTGGTGCCGACGACATCCTTTTCGAGGTAGAAACCGACAAGAGCGCGGTAGAAGTGCCCGCCGGTGCCTCGGGTTATCTCGCCGCGATCCTCGCCGAACCCGGCGAGGAAGTGCCGGTCGGCGCTCCGATCGCGATCATCTCGACAGAGGCGCCCGCAAACCCGGTCCGCCGCAGCCATGCGCAGAAACCGGCCGCGCCCGAGCCTGCCAAGGCAGAAGCCCCGGTTACGAAACCCACGCCGGAGAAGGAGGCTGCGCCGAAGCCAGAACCGGCCAAGCCGTCTGCGAAACCCGCGGCAGCACCCGCGCCCGGCGGCCGCATCCTTGCCTCACCAAAGGCGAAACGGCTGGCTCGCGAACAAGGGCTCGACCTTGCACGACTGGCCGAGGCCGGGATCGCGCAGCCCTATCACGTCTCGGATCTCGAGACGCTGCGCACCCTGCCCGCCCCGCAAGCCGCGGCGACTACGGCTCCGACCGCGCAGGCTTTGCATCTGAGTGCCGAGGTCTCGGCGGAAGGCTTCGCCGCCTTCTGCGACTGGATCGCGGCGGAGACGGGCGAGCCCCCCGACCCGGGCGCGCTGCTCGTCGGCCTCGCGGCAGGCGCGGCGCTGTCCGGCCCGGTCGCGGTGTCGCGCCACGGGCGCAGCCGCTGCTTCGCCGACCCGGGCCGTCACCCGCTGGGCCAGGCCCCCGAGGCGGAGGAAGATGCCACACCTGCGCTGCTGATCCGCGATCTGCGCGGAAGCGCGTTGCAGCGGATCTCGCTCGGCGCGGAGGCGCAGCCGGTGCTCACGCTCACGGGCTCCGATCCGCTGACCCTCACGCTCGAGGCCGATCCCGGCCAACTCGCGCCCGATGCGGCGCTCGACCTGATAACCGGATTTGCCGCGCGGCTGGACAAGCCGCTGCGCCATCTCCTCTGATACAAGGAACCGGACCGACATGGACCAGACCGATCTCTATATCGACGGCGCGTGGCGCCCGGGCGCGAAGGGCACCCGCTTCGATGTGATCAACCCCGCGACCGAGGAGGTGCTCGCCTCCGTCGCCTCCGCTGAGATCGAAGACGCGGATGCCGCTCTCGATGCCGCGCAGAAAGCCTTCGTCGACTGGGCCGCACGCACGCCCCGCGAACGCTCGGAAATTCTGCGCAAGGCGTTCGAGCTGATGACCGAACGGCTCGATCACTTCGCGCATCTCATCACGCTGGAGAACGGCAAGGCCGGGACCGATGCGATGGGCGAGGCCCGCTACGCCGCCGAATTCTTCCGCTGGTTCGCCGAGGAAGCTGTGCGCGCAGACGGCATGATCACCCGCGCGCCCGCGTCCGGCGCGCGGATCGTGGTGCAGCACAAACCGGCGGGCATCGCGGTGCTGGTGACGCCGTGGAACTACCCCGCCGCGATGGGCACCCGCAAGATCGCGCCCGCGCTCGCCGCTGGCTGCCCTGTCATCATCAAACCCGCCTCCGAGACGCCGCTGACGATGCTCGCGCTGATGCCGCTGCTGGAAGAGGCAGGCGTGCCCAAGGGCCTCGTGAACGTGCTGCCGTCGGAGAACTCCGCAGAGATCGTAGACCACATGCTGCACGATCCGCGCGTGCGGGTCGTCAGCTTCACCGGCTCCACCGGGGTCGGTCGGAAGCTCTTGCGCTCCGCCGCCGATCAGGTACTGAAACCGGCGATGGAGCTGGGCGGCAACGCGCCGCTGATCGTCTTCGAGGATGCCGATATCGACGTTGCGGTGGAAGGCGCGATGCTGGCCAAGATGCGCAACCTCGGCGAGGCCTGCACCGCCGCGAACCGGTTCTATGTCCACGAGGCGGTGGCCGAGGAGTTCACCGCGAAGATGACCGCGGCGATGGGCGCGCTGAAAGTGGGCAACGGCGTCGAGAAGGGTGTCGATGTCGGCCCGCTGGTGAACGCCAAGACCCGCGACAAGGTGGCGAGCTTCGTGACGGACGCGTTGGAACGCGGCGCGGAGCTGAAACTGGGTGGCAAGGTCCCGAACGGGCCGGGCTATTTCTACCCGCCGACCGTCCTCACCAAGGTCCCGCAGAATGCCGCATGCGTCCATGACGAAATCTTCGGCCCGGTCGCCGCAATCCAGACCTTCACCGACGAGGAGGACGTGATCGCGCGCGCAAATGACACCGAATACGGGCTGGTCGGCTATGTCTTCATGCAGGACATGGCGCGCGGGATGCGCGTCTGCGAGCGACTCGATTACGGGATGGTCGGCCTCAATCGCGGCCTCGTCAGCGACCCCGCAGCGCCTTTCGGGGGCTCCAAGCAATCGGGGCTTGGCCGCGAAGGTGGGCATGAGGGCATGCTCGAATTCATGGAAACGCAATATATTTCGGCCAGTTGGTGAGGAGGAAGCCATGAGCTATGTCGCAAGCCCCTCGGTGCGCAGCTACGCCGCCGAGCGCGGTGTGAACCTCGACCGCCTCGCACAGGAAACCGGACGCGAGACTCTGGCGCGCGAGGATGTGGATGCGAAGGCAGCCGGGGCGACCTCGTCGGCACCAACCGCCTCGCCTGATGCTGCGCGCTACTGGGATGTCGATCATGCGGCTTACGGGCCGGTGACCGAGGAACCGCTGTCGCGCATCGCCCGCGTAGCCGCCGACAACCTGTCCGCAGCCAATGCGTTGATCCCGCAGGTCACGCATCACGACAGCGCCGACATGCGCGCGGTCGAGGCGTTCCGCAAAGGCCTGCGCGACGAGGCGCGCGAGCGTGGCAGGCGCCTGACGGCGCTGGCCTTCCACGTTCGGGTTCTGGCGCGCTGTCTGAGGGAATTTCCCCGCTTCAACGCCTCGCTCGACGCAAGCGGCGAGACGCTGGTGCTGAAGGATTACGTCCATGTCGGGATCGCGGTCGATACGCCGAACGGGCTGATGGTGCCCGTCATCCGCGATGCCGACCGCAAGGGACTGTGGGAGATCGCGGCGGAGATCACCGACCTCTCGCGCAAGGCGCAGGGTCGCAAGCTACGTCCCGAGGAGATGGGCGGGGCGTCGATGACGATCTCCAATCTTGGCGGGATCGGCGGCAGCGCCTTCACCCCGATCGTGAACCCGCCCGAAGTCGCGATCCTCGGCATCACCCGCAGCCAGGTCACGCCAGTCTGGGAGGGCGAATGGGTGCCGGTGCCGCTCTGCCCGCTCGATCTGAGTTATGACCACCGGGTCATCAACGGGGCGGATGCGGCACGTTTCCTGGCGCGCTACGCGACGCTGATGGCGGACCCGCGCCGGATGCTGATCTGAGTGCCGCATCCGTGACGAAATGCGCCGTCACGGACGGTCTCGCCCGTGACGTGGCCCTCGCCGCGTCGGGCAACCGCTCGGCGTGCGCTGAGCGGCGTTAGGTAAGGGCCGAAAGGTCGATGGACTGCGGCGTCAGTCAGCTTTCGCCGTCTCGGCCTCGCGCGCCTTCTCCAGCATGTCCGCAACCACTGGGTTCGGAAATCGGCGCTGCAGGGTCACGGCGTAGAAATCCTCGCCGATATCGAGATCGAAAGGCGCAGTCATGAGCAACCCTTCACGGAGTTCGTCTGCCAGAACGACCGCGGGCGTGATCGCAAGGCCTGCATCCTCCCGGGCCAGAAGGCGGATCATGGCCATGTCGTCGACTTCCGCCGCCACTTGCGGGCGCAGCCCGAGTCGCGTGATCAGACTGTCGAACCCGGTCCGGATCGAACTGTCGGTCGGCAGGATCACAGGCTCCTCGCGCAGCATCTCCTCAAGCGTGGCGTGCCGCAGCCGGTGCGGCGTGCCATGCAAGAGAACCTTCTGTTCTGCGACGCGATGCGCGATGAAGCTCGAGAACACGTCACGGGCGGGCGGCTCGGTCGTCAGAACAACGTCGAGCGCCATCGCCTGCAGCGCCTCGAACAGCACGTTCGCGCTGCCTGACCGCAGCACGATCTCAACATCCTGACGCCCGATGATCGGTGCGAGAAACCCGATCTGAAAGTTGCGCGAAAGCGTCGAGAGCGCCCCAATGCGCACCGCTTGACGCCCCGCCGAAGCCTGCCGCAACGTGGCTTCAAGTTCTTCGCCCGCCTCGAAAATCCGCTCCGAATAGTCGAGCGTGATATGGCCCACCTCAGTCAAAACCAATTGGCGACCGCGGCGCTCGAACAGCTGGTGCCC
>NZ_WBJS01000120.1 GCF_009296265.1 Thioclava sp. JE_KL1 | reverse complement strand
AAGGGAACTTCGGTTCGATTGATGGTGATGCGCCAGCTGCAATGCGTTATACGGAAGTGCGTATGGCGAAAATCGCCCATGAGCTGCTAGCGGACCTTGATAAAGAAACTGTCGATTTCTCACCTAACTACGACGGTTCTGAGTCAGAGCCAAATGTTTTGCCAACGCGTATTCCAAATCTTTTGGTAAACGGTTCATCAGGTATCGCCGTAGGTATGGCAACAAACATCCCTCCGCATAACTTGACTGAAACGGTCAATGCCTGTGTTGCTTTGATTGATAACCCGGATTTAACGATTGATGACTTGATGGAATACCTTCCTGGGCCAGATTTCCCGACACAAGGGATTATCAATGGTACACGCGGTATTCGTGAAGCTTATGAGACAGGTCGTGGT
>NZ_WBJS01000119.1 GCF_009296265.1 Thioclava sp. JE_KL1 | reverse complement strand
CAGTTTTGCGCGTGCCTATCCCGATATTGTTTATAAGTTCAAGCAAGCCACAATTAAGGGGTGGCAATACGCATTGTCGCATCCGGCGGAAACTGTCGACTATATTCTGGCGAATTATTCTGTGAAGAAATCACGAGCAGCAATGTTGAATGAAGCCAGTAAAACTGGGCGGTATGTCAGTTCGGGAGATCAAAAGATCGGAGATATTGATAATGCAAAATTGTTGGTCATGGTATCTGAAGCGCGAGAGACCGGGCTGATTACTCAAGCAGAAATGAAGAACTTTGATGTGGATGACTTTGTTTTCAATGGTGGTCAGTTGATGTTTACCCCTGAAGAGTTGGCGTACTTGGCAAAAAAACCGGTCATCAAGCTTGCTAACGACATTCATTGGGGAC
>NZ_WBJS01000118.1 GCF_009296265.1 Thioclava sp. JE_KL1 | reverse complement strand
GTTTTGCCTATCAGTATATGTCCACGCTGATCTGTGACAAAAAAGTCCATTTCCCCTGCATTACGTAAAGACTCAATAAAGTGAGCCAGGTTGATGTTTAACATTACGTAACCGACAAAACGTTTATCCAGATATATTTTTTGCCCAATACGAATGGTCGGCTCATAAGGCTCAACCACTTTGTTGTGCTCAATATTGAGGTCAAAGTTGGAGAAATAAAAGGCCTTGCCCTTGAGCTTTAAAACTGCCTGATGGTAATAGCGCTGCGACTTATCCTGCAAGGCCTTTCGAGGCACAATCACTAACTTGCCGGTTGTGAATTTGCGATCAATACGAACCAACTCCATTCCATTTGGAGAAAGTAACCGAAGCTGAGAGGCATTTTTGAATGAAATGAT
>NZ_WBJS01000117.1 GCF_009296265.1 Thioclava sp. JE_KL1 | reverse complement strand
TGCGCACACAGATCAAAATGGCGCATTCGTTCAAGCTAAAAGTGCTTTAACAGACAGCCAAGACTTAATTTATGGCGTACGAGTTGACCAAGTCACAGCAGAAGCCAAAAAGGCAAACGTGGCATCCGACACAAACGTCAAAGCAACTTCGTTGTATTCAAAATACACCAACTACTCTGGTAAGACCAAAGTGGATGAAACCAACTGGAATGGTTTAGTGCGTTATGAACAGCGCCTTTCAAAAGGCATGAGTTGGTTTACAGGTGTCAGCCTAACCAGCCGAACTGCGGATGAAACCGAGCGCTTCATGGCCAAAAGTAACTGGATCGGTAACCCTGACCTTAAACCAGAAAAACACACACAAGTAGACATCGGATTGGCTCAAGCAACGACTTCCGTT
>NZ_WBJS01000116.1 GCF_009296265.1 Thioclava sp. JE_KL1 | reverse complement strand
AGTTTGTACTGTCTCTTATGAGAAAACATATACTCAGCCATGCAACAACCAAATTAGACATTATCTTATCCACCAAGGTTTTTAGAAAGCTCACACATTTGCCAATTGGTTTTTTTACCAAACGCCAAACTGGAGATACTGTAGTTCGTATTAAAGAGCTTGAGTCCATTCGTAGTTTTGTTAGTGGCTACGGTTTAACTGTGTTGATTGATTTTCCGTTCAGTCTGATCATTCTTGCAGTCATGTTCATGTTTAGTGCAGAAATTACGTTAATTGCCATTCTTGGCATCATCATGTTTTTTGTTGTTTATGGGGTTGTTAATCCATTTTTGAAGGAACGCTTACATCAGAAGCATAAAATGACCGTCGATAATCAGTCTTATCTTGTGGAAGCTGTAAGAG
>NZ_WBJS01000115.1 GCF_009296265.1 Thioclava sp. JE_KL1 | reverse complement strand
GTTTGACAGTGCGTTGGAGGTGGTGAAGTCTTTAGTCGAGCATCCTGACTTTCATTATACCAATCCGAATCGGGTAAGAAGTGTACTGGGAGTTTTTGGGCGTATGAATATGCAAGGTTTTCATCATGCCTCGGGAGGAGAAGGTTATGCCTTTTTGGCATCAGAAGTGCTGAAACTGGATAAAATAAACCCACAAGTCGCTGCACGTATAGTCAGTCCGTTTACCCAGTGGAAACGTTATGATATTGACAGACAGACAAAAATGAAAAGTCAGCTAACAAAGCTGGTTGAGAGTGGGAGCTTGTCTAAAGATGTTTATGAAATCGTTTCCAAGTCTTTAAAGTAGGGGGACGGAAATCATAGAAGGTTGGTACCATTGAAGGGATTCTTCAAAACATACAGT
>NZ_WBJS01000114.1 GCF_009296265.1 Thioclava sp. JE_KL1 | reverse complement strand
TTCAGCAGAATGACTTTGCTTCGCGTTCTCGATGGCTTTTTGCGCCCATTGATCCACCCCGGACCCTACGGTAACAATAATATCGGCTTGTTGTAACGCTAAAGCATGTGACGGCTTCATGGTAAAACCATGCGGTGATTGACCTCTGGTCAGTAAAACCGTGAATTTATCTTGCGCACCCAACAAAGGCTTAATGGCGGATAACAGTGGCGGAATCGTCACAACAACTCTTGCCGCTTCGGCAGCTTGCATCATCAGCATCAATGCCACTGGCAAGAGTATAGACTTCAATAACTTGTTCATCTCAAAATCCTCAAACGGGTTTTTAATCGTATTGGTTAATATTCTCATAAAATCTGGTGCACAGAACATAAAGTGTCACATACAATAGTCGCTATGAACG
>NZ_WBJS01000113.1 GCF_009296265.1 Thioclava sp. JE_KL1 | reverse complement strand
GGGTATGATGACGACATCAAAAAGGCAAAATCGATTTTAGAACAATTGGTTCAAGAAGATGAGCGCATCTTAAAAGATCCTCAGCCTACCATCGCTCTTTCCGAACTCGGGGATTCGAGCATCAACTTTATCGTCCGTCCATGGGTAAATGCAGCTGACTACTGGGCTGTACTCTGGGACATGAACGAAAAGGTCAAGCTGGCGTTTGATGACGCCGGTATCAGCATCTCTTACCCTCAAATGGATGTGCACCTTCACACCGAGACAAAAACAGAAAACTAAAATAAAACTCTAAATCCAAATTAAGGAGTAAAAGTGAAATTTACGGCAAAACGCACACTTCTAATCAGCCTAATGATGGCTTCAACTGCGGCAATCGCAGACACAAAAAAGTATGGAACCAGT
>NZ_WBJS01000112.1 GCF_009296265.1 Thioclava sp. JE_KL1 | reverse complement strand
GTGCTCACCCCCCAAAGAATCATAAACCGTTTTAGGATACGAAAAATCAGGAGAACCTGCATAAGGGTCTTTTGAACCACCGGTTGCATCGTTGAAATCCACCAGACGTTGAAAGTTTGTTCTTGCTGGCGCACCTGTCGTTGTGGTCGAACCAACGCCATTACCATTTGGGTCAACGTTATTAGCCGTATCACCGTTCACATTGATGTTGTAGGTCATTTCATCTGTTGCTTTCGGCGTTTTATTCAACTTATTCAGGTCAATTGAGTCCATCGTAGTTTCAAAAACAGGATTCGTTTCGGTTGAAAGCGTGGTGTTCAACAAATACCCTTGTAACTTGTTACCGTTCTGGTCAGTAATAAAACCGTCCTGATCCAGTTTGAATGAACCATTACGAGTATAAATA
>NZ_WBJS01000111.1 GCF_009296265.1 Thioclava sp. JE_KL1 | reverse complement strand
CCGTACTACAGACGAAACCGGGTATGTACAACCTACAATGCCACAAATGCGTGCAATTGAAGGAACGAACAACGTTTACCACCGTACTGCGATGGTAACTTGGAGAGTACATCCTTGGGATAACGGTGCAAACGGAGGCTTGATTCAAAATGTTCAGTACTAAGAAAACTCTACTAGCAGCAGGTATTGCTACATTTGCTTTCGCAGGTTCTGCGTTCGCAATGTCTGGCAACTCTGGCAGCAACTCTGGTGATGCTGCAAAAATGGACGGCAAATATGCTTCCAACTACAAAGAAATCATCGAAGCGAATGGTGGTAAGTATCTAGATTCTAAAGTTATTGCTCAGATCCTAGGTAAAGACGCTATGAACGGTCGTGAAGGTCTAATTGGTAAGTTGGATCCTAA
>NZ_WBJS01000012.1 GCF_009296265.1 Thioclava sp. JE_KL1 | reverse complement strand
GCACCCTCTTTCATCTTCACGAAGAACGGGTTGGTGTCGGTCTTGGTGATCAGGCAGGCGGTGGTTTCCGCCCAAGCGCCCGTCGCCATCAGACCGAGCGCGGTCGCACCGAGAATTGCGGTTTTCTTCATCATGTCAGGTCTCCTCCCAGAAACAATTCAGCCGTCTCTCCGATCGGCTTCGAGGCAAATCATGTGCGAAGACGGGGCGACTCGTCAATAGATAAATCACGTGGATTTATTAATTGACAGAACACCCTCTGGAAGCCGATAAATACTCAGCGTAACTTAAGCGCGAGCAGCCTCGGAGAATGAACTGTGCCCCAGCGCGTGATGGAAATGATCAAGACCGCCCCGGTGAAAATTGGCACGGATCATTCCTCGATGCGCAACCGCAACGAACGGCTGGTGATGTCGCTGATTCGCCGCCGTGGCGCCCTGGCGAAATCAGAGATCGCGCGAATGACGGGCCTCTCGGCGCAGACCGTTTCCGTCATCATGCGTGCGCTCGAAGATGAAGGCTTCCTGCTGCGCTGCGACCCGGTGCGCGGGAAGGTCGGTCAGCCCACGGTTCCGATGCGCCTGAACCCCGAGGGCGCCTATTTTCTGGGCCTGAAGGTCGGACGCCGCCGCAGCGAGGTGATCCTGATCGACATGATGGGCACGCCGATCTCGCGCAGCGTCTCGCGCCACGACTACCCCACCGCCGCCGACACCATCGCCTTCGCCATCGACGCTATCGCGCGGATGGTGACGGAATTGCCCGCCTCGAAACGCGAGCGCATCTCGGGCCTCGGCATCGGCGCGCCGTTCCGGATGTGGGACTGGGGCGTCGCGCTCGGACTGGAAGAAAGCGCGATGGCCGATTGGCGCGAACGCGACATCCGCGCCGAGCTGGAAGCGATCTACCCCTTCCCCGTGGTGCTGGAAAACGACGCCTCCGCCGCTTGTTCGGCTGAGCTGTTGCTGGGCGACCAGACCCTGCCGGACGATTTCCTCTATGCGTTCGTGGGCTTCTTCGTGGGCGGCGGGCTGGTGATGAACGGCTCGCTTGTGACCGGTCCCAACAACAATGCGGGCGCGCTTGCCTCGATGCCGGTGCCCGACGGTCACGGCGGCCAGTGCCAATTGCTCGACGTGGCCTCGCTCTCAGCCATCGAGACGGCCATGGCCGAGCGCGGCCTCAATGCGAGCTTCCTCTGGGAGCGGCGCGATGTGTGGGACCTTCCCGAAGACATCGTCGACGACTGGCTCGCGAAAGCGGCGCGCGGCCTCGCGACTGTCGCCGCCTCGTCGGCAGCGCTGTGCGACCTCGATGCGATCGTGATCGATGGCTGGATGCCAGACGATTTGCGCGCGCGGCTCGTCGCCGCCACCGAAGCGGAACTCGCGAAAATCAACCTCTCGGGCGCGGGCGTTCCGATCGTGCGCGAGGGTCAGGTGGGCCCCGATGCCCGCGCGCTGGGGGCGGCGACCCTGCCGCTGAGCCTGCGTTTCTTGACCGAGATCGACCTGCCCGATCAGGCCGACTGACCCGGCGCGGCGAAGCGCAGCGACACGATCAGACCGGGCCGATTGTCGGACAGTTCTAGCTCCGCCTCGTGCAGCCCCGCCACCGCATGAACCAGCGCAAGCCCCAGCCCGTTGCCCGGCGTCGTGCGCGAGCGTTCCAGCCGATAAAGCCTGCGCAGAACCTTCTCGCGCTCGGCCTCGGGAATGCCGGGGCCATGATCCGCCACGCTGAGAATGATCGCGCCGCGTTCGCGCGACAGACTCACCGCGATCTTCGGCGCGGGCCCGCCATGGCGGATCGCGTTCTCGATCAGGTTCGACAGCATCTGCCCCAGCAGCCCCCGGTCGCCATGCACGATTAGCGGCGCATCGGGCCGTTGCAGGGTCAGTGCCCCGCCCGCCTCTTCGGCGCTCGCCTCGTAAAGCTCGGTGATATCGGCCGCGAGCGCGCCCAGATCGACCCGCGCGAACCGCGCCTTGGGGCTGCCGCCTTCGATCTGCGCAATCCGCAGGAGAGAATGGAACACGGCCACCGCGCGTTCGGCCTCGGTGCCTGCCTGCTCGGCCAGCGCCCGGGGCGGCGTGTCCTCGGGCAAAGCCTCTTGCAGCTCCGAGAGCAGCACGGAGATCCGCTGCATCGGCGTCTTCAGATCATGGGCGATATCGGCGGAGACCTGACGCAACGCCGCCACCGTCGCCTCCTGCGTTTCGGCCATCACGTTCAGCCGCGCTCCGATCCGCGCGAGGTCGTCGCCCTTCCGAGCCTTCACCTCGTCGCGCGGCACCCGCGCCTCCAGCCGCCCCTCGGTCAGATCGTCGAGCGTCTCTTCGATCGCGCTCACCCGCTTGCGCGCCCGCATCCCGACCCAAGCGCCATAGGCCGCAGAGACCAGCAGCGACGGCACAAAGGAGAAGACGAGGATCGCGAGGAAGGTCGAGGTCAGTTCCGCAATCGGCGCGCGACTTTCGCCGATCACCAGCAAGCCGCCCGCGAGCGGCATGGTCAGCGTGAAATAGCCATGTTTCGAGAGCGGCGCATATTCGGGATGACGCGAGATGACCCAGCGGTCGCCCTGATGCGTGACCCGCACATTGCCGACCTGCCGCCCGTCCGACATCACGAAGGCGATGGCGCGCTCGGACGGGTCCGAGGCCCGCGCCTCCGCCGAGACGATCACCGAAAGCGTCTCGGGATTGGCGGCCACCTGAAACACCGCAGTCTGCTGCTTGAGATCGGCGCGGATCGAATCCTCGGTCGAGGAGCGCAGCGCGACATAGGCGAAGCCCAGCGTCACCAGAAGGATCGCGAAGACGATCCCCATCAGCCCCAGCGCCTGCCGCAGCGGCGTCGAGGCAAGGATTTCTGCGCGGTTCAGACGTGCCTTCATCAGCCCTCGATCCGGTAGCCCGCGCCGCGCACAGTGTGGATGAGGTCACGCTCGAACGGTTTGTCGACCTTGTTCCGGAGCCGCGAGATATGGGTTTCCACGACATTGGTCTGCGGGTCGAAATTCAGATCCCAAACGCCCTCCAGCAGCATCGTCCGGGTCTGCACCCGGCCCTTGCGGCGCAGCAGGAATTCCAGAAGCGAGAACTCCCGCGGCAGAAGGTCGATTTCCTGCCCGCCGCGCGTCACCTTGCGCGCGATCAGGTCCACCTTCAGATCGCCCGCCTCGAGCATCACCTGCTCCGACTGCGCCTGCGGACGGCGCGCCAGTGCGGCAAGCCGCGCCGAGAGCTCGCCGAAGGCGAAGGGTTTCACGAGGTAATCGTCCGCGCCTGCGTTGAGCCCCTCGATCCGGTCATCCACCCCACCGATCGCGGTCAGGAAGATGATCGGCGTCGTGACCTTCGCCGCCCGGATCGCGCGGGTGATCGAAAGACCGTCCAGTTCGGGCAGCATCCGGTCGATGATCATCACGTCATAGGTCCCGCCCAGTGCCTGGGTCAGCCCGTCGCGGCCATTCGCGAGATGGTCGACCGTATGGCCCTCTTCGCGCAGGCCCCGCAGCACGTAATCGGCGGTGGTCGCGTCGTCTTCGATCAACAGCAGTTTCATCGCACTCGCTTTCTCGGTTCGCGACATATGTGGCCGATGCCACCGCACAAGTCACGCACCCCTCCCCTAAAGGTGAAAAGGATAACAGCTCTGCAATCTTCCCGCAGAGTCCCTGACAGGCTAGGCCCTCACATAGGGTGCATACCTGTCAACAAGGAGAGAAACATGCAGGACTTCCGCAAAGCCCCCCTGCTGCGCACCCTCGCCACCACCGCCATGCTCGGCGCAGGCGCCGTTGCGACGAGCGGTCTGGCACTGGTCCCGAACGTGGCCGCCGCCGAAACTTTCACCAACACCGTCGATCTGGTGAAGAAGGTGATGCCCGCCGTGGTCACCATCGAGATCAAGAAGCAGGCCAACGATCAGGAAATGGCCCAGATGGGGATGCCGCAGGATTTCCCCTTCGAGTTCTTCCAGCGTCGTTTCGGCATGCCCGACATGGGTCCGGGTCCAAACGGTCAGGGCCAGCAGATGCAACGTCCTGAGATCACCGGCCTCGGCACCGGCTTCATCATCCAGAAAGACGGCCATATTGTCACCAACGCGCATGTCGTCGACGGCGCCGAGAGCGTGAAGGTCACCTTCTCCGACGGCTCGACCGCGGATGCGAAAGTGATCGGCGAAGACAAGGCTACCGATATCGCCGTGGTCAAGGTCGATACCGACAAGGACCTGCCGACCGTGGGCTTCGGCGACAGCCAGACCGCACAGGTCGGCGAGCCCGTCGTGGCGATCGGCAACCCGTTCGGCCTTGGCACCTCCGTTTCGACCGGCATCGTCTCGGCCAAGGGTCGCGACTTGAAATCGGGCCCGTTCGATAACTACATCCAGACCGATGCAGCCATCAACAAAGGCAACTCGGGTGGCCCGCTCTTTGATGCCCAAGGCGAAGTGATCGGCATGAACACCGCGATCCTGTCGCCCACCGGCGGCTCCGTCGGAATCGGTTTCTCGGTGCCCTCCGACACGATCAAGGGCGTCGTCGCCGATCTGCAGAACGACGGCACCGTCAAGCGCGGCTTCCTCGGCGTGCAGATCCAGCCGGTCAGCGAGGACATCGCGGCGGCGCTGGGTCTCGACAAGCCCGAAGGCGTGCTCGTGGCCGATGTGTCGTCCGATACGCCCGCGAAGAAAGCTGGCCTGAAGCGCGGCGACATCATCGTCGGCGTCGATGGCAAGCCGATGAAAGAGCCCCGCGATCTGACCCGTGCGATCGGGTCCGACGCGCCGGGCACCGAAGTGCAGCTCTCGCTGCTGCGCGCGAACAAGCCGCTCACGCTCTCCGTCACTCTTGATGAGCGGCCCACCGAGAAGACCAAGTCGTAATACTTGACGTCTATCGGTTAGAAGGCACGCCCGGAGCATCTGCTTCGGGCGTGACTTTTATTTTGAAGGGTCAGTTTGCGCTGTCGGGCGCGGGAGTCGGCGCGTTCTCGGGCGCAGCTTCAGCGGGCGGCGCGATCGTCTCCGCCACCTGATAAAGCCGCCAGTCATCCTGCCGGAAATGCCGCTCCGCGATCTGGCTGAGACCGTCGGCGCCCTCGATCGGCTTCGCTGCGAGGATCAGACCGCCGGGATGATCCGCCATCCAGCGCCCCAGATCGGCGCTGTTGTCGAGCACCGTCACGGGTTTCTCAAGCCGCGCGACGAACGAGAACTGTCCCGCATAGCCGCGATCGGTGGTGGCCACGCCATTCTCGGAATGCGCGGCAATCAGGCTCGCGATCGGGGCCGGATCGTAGACTTTCCAAAGGATCGGCCAGACCATGATCTGAATGGCGATCAGCACGAGCGGTGCGACGAAGGCCTCGGCGAACCAGCCCTGCCGCGCTTTCAGCACGATCAGCGCACCACCCACGAGAAGCGCCACACCCGCGATCACGAAGAGCCACGAGCCGGTGCCCTCGGGCAGATCCGGGAACGCCCCGAAATGCACCGATGCGGCAGCGATCGCCGTCGCCACGCCGGGCAGAAGCCACAGCAGGCGCAGCCAGCGCATCCGGCGCTCCGCCGTGGGCAGCAGCCCCGACAGGATCAGCGCCAGCGCGGGCAGCTCCGGCACGAGGTAATGCGCCTGTTTACCCGAAATCAGCGAGAAGGCGACAAAGGCGGTGACGAACCAGACCGTCGCCAACCGCGAACCCGCATCCTCCCAAAGCCGCGAGGGTTTGAACGTGGCCAGCCCCGCGCGGCTCCAGCCCCACGGCCAGAGGAAAAACGGCAGCAGCGCCACGAAGAACCAGACGGGGCGGCCATGGGCGAAGCTTTCCACCATCCGCCCGGCGCTTTGCTTCCACAGGATCTGCTCGCGATATTCCGCCCCGCCGAAGATGATCGCCGGGCCCAGCCACAGCAGCACGATGCCGAACCCGATCAGGAAACCGATCCCGATCCGCGCATACCATTGCTTGAGCGCGGGCCGCTCCGCCCCCGTCGCCCAAAGCGGCATCAAAAGCGCGGTCGGCAGCACATGCACCAGGATCACCGGCCCCTTGGCGAAGACGCCGAAGGCCAACGCGATACCAAGCCCGATCACCGGGGCGAAGCGATCGGTATCGCGCATCGCCCAGACCGCGAGCATCCCCAGAAGCGTCGCCGCCGTCAGCATCGTGTCGAACATCGTCGTGGAGCCGAACAGCAGGAATACCCCGCTCGTGCCGAGGATCAGCGCGGCAAGCCCGGCACGCTCGGGCTCTTCCGGCCAGAGCCTGCGCGCGAGAATCGCCACCAGCCCGACCGACAGCAGCCCGAAAGCGGGCGCGACCAGCCGCGCCGCCCATTCGCTGGGGCCCGTGACGCTCCAGACGATATTGATGAGCCAGAACAGAAGCGGCGGCTTGTCGGAATAGATCGCCCCGTTGAGATGCGGCACCAGCTTGGAGCCGCCCTGCCACATCTCCCAGGCGACGGTGACATAGCGCGTCTCGTCGATCGCCATTAGCGGGCGCATGACCATCAACACCACCGCGCTCAGCGCGAAAAGGAAAAGCGCCCCGATCAGGGGAACGCGCCAAGCGGTCGAACTCATAGGCGTGTCTTTCTGTCGTCTGTGTCGAAGGGTTCCATATTGCTTGACCCCCGAATGACCTCGCATGTCAAGCCACACGACCATCACGGCTTCAGGATACGGGCTCAAAACTAATTAAGAAAAACTTGGAACTGCCCGGAGCGGGGCGACGTTGGATGTCCGAAGATACAGAAGGGAGACACGTACCATGAAGAAGATGTTCCTCATCCTGCCGCTCAGCGCCACCGTTGCTGTTGCAGGCTGCCAGATGTCGCAACAAGACCGCGCTGCCGCGACCGGCGGTGTTGCCGGTGCCGCTATCGGCGCTGCTGTTTCGGATGACGGCGACCGCGTGCAGAACGCCGCGATCGGCGGCGCAGTCGGCACCGTTGCCGGCGCTCTGATCGGCAAAGCCAACCAGCCGGGTCAGTGCCGCTATCGCGACTCCTATGGCCGCGAGTACATCGCGCCCTGCTAAGGCCCCGCCACAGGTAACCTCGAAAACCGTTCGGACCCTCATCCGAACGGTTTTTTCATGCGCGCATGGCGGGATGTCCCGCAGACGTGACAAGCGCGGATTGTCGCACGCCATTGCCGCAGACCCTCTGCCCGGCTATCTCCACAGCCAAGCGCGACAGAGAAAAAGACCCCACAATCCCTATGACAGACGCCACGACCGAAGCGCCGAAGCCGAAAGCCGTTCTGGCCCGTATCGCTCAGCCGGTGGCGGGGAAGTTGAAGCTCGCCGGGTGGCTCGGCGTAGCCTCGGCGCTGATCTGGCCCGCGCAGGCCGCTCTGATCGGTTTGGTCCTTGGCAATCTGGTCGCGCCCGGGGTTAGCCCCGCGCTTTCGCCGCTTGCCGGGGCCGCGGGTTTCGTGGCGCTGGCGCTCGTGCGGATTGCGCTCGACTGGGTTTCGCAGAAACTTTCCGCCGATGCCGCCGAGGTCGTGCTGCGCGAGAGCCGCGAGACACTGATCCGAAAGGCGCTGCGTCAGGCCAGCGGGGCCGCCGCGCTGTCGCCTGCGGAACTGGCCTCGCTCTCGGCGGAGAAGCTCGGCGCACTCGGGCCCTGGGCCACGCGCTACCAGCCCGCCTTCCTGCGCGCCCGGATCATCCCCCTCGCCTTCATCCTGCTCGCCGCCACGCAAAGCTGGGCGGTCGCGGGCATCTTGCTGATTGCGGGGCCGCTGATCCCGCTCTTCATGGCACTTGTGGGCATGGCCGCGCAGGACGCCTCGGAAAAGCAGATGGTCGAGATCGGCTCCCTGAACCGCCTGCTGATCGACCGGATCGCCGCGATCACCGACCTGCGGCTTCTGGGCGCGGAGGCCCGTTCGCGCGCCGATCTGGAGACCAAATCCGAAGACCTCCGCGTCCGCACGATGGCGGTTCTGCGGGTGGCCTTCCTCTCCTCGACGCTTCTGGAACTGTTCGCCGCGATCGGCGTGGCGCTGGTCGCGGTCTATGTCGGCTTCTCGCTGATCGGCTGGATGAACTTCGGGACTTGGGGCAGCAAGATGACCCCGGCCGAGGGGATTTTCCTGCTGATGATCGCGCCCGAATTCTTCCAGCCGCTGCGCGATCTGGCAGCGGCGTGGCATGACCGAGCCGCCGCGCTTGCCGTGGCCTCCGAGCTGGAGACGACCGAGACTGCCATCGCCAAGGCAAACACACTGATGGGCACCGGGGGCGAAGGCACGGCGCCGCAGCTTGGGCCGCTGCACTGGCACGGTCTGCAAATCCGCCCCGGCGAGGCCGCCGATCCGATCCCCCTGCCCGATGGCGACATCGCGCCGGGCGAGGCGGTGGCGATCACCGGGCCGTCGGGCGCAGGCAAGACGACGCTTCTGACCGCGCTGGTCGGGCTGATCCACCCCGAGGCCGGGGAGATCACGCTGGGCGACACCGCGCTGACCGAGCAAAACGCCGATGACTGGCGCGCGGCCTTCGGCTGGATTCCGCAAAGCCCGCGATTCGCCGATGCGAGCCTGCGCGAGCTGATCACGCTGAACCGTCCCGGCGATCTCGATGCGGCGCTGGACGCCGCGCAGGCCACCGAGGTCGTCGCGGGCCTTCCCGGCGGGCTCGACGCCCGGCTGGGCGATATGGGCGGCGGCGTCTCGGGTGGCGAGGCGCGGCGCCTGCTGATCGCGCGAGCCCATTACGCGGGCCGCCCGATCGTGCTGGCGGACGAACCGACCGCCGATCTCGATGCCGAGACGGGCGCCAAGGTGATCGCGGCGCTGCTGGCGCTGCGCGCAAATGGCACCACCTTGATCGTCGCGAGCCACGACCCCGCCCTCGTTGCCGCGATGGACCGTCAGATCGACTTGGAGGGCGCAGCATGAAGACGCTTCTGACCCTCACCGCCCGCCTAATCGCCGATCAGAAATGGGCCTTCAGCCGAGGCCTCGCGCTGTCCTTCCTCGTGCTTGCGATGGGGGCAGCGCTGCTCGGCCTGTCGGGCTGGTTCATCACCGCCTCGGCCTTGGCCGGGATCACGGGGCTGGGCCTCAACTTCAATTTCTTCACCCCCTCGGCAGGCGTGCGCGGGCTGGCTTTGGGCCGCGCGGTCTCGCGCTATGGCGAGCGGTTGCTGACCCATGACGCCACGCTGCGCGCGCTGGCAAAGCTGCGCATCGACCTGATGGATGGCGTCTCCCGCCGTCCGCATGAAGAGCAGGCACGGCTGCGCGGTGCGCAGGCGCTGAACCGGATCACCTCGGATGTGGACGCGCTGGACGGCGTGCTTCTGCGACTGGTGATCCCCTTCCTCGCAGGCGGCATGGTGCAGATCGCGGCGCTTCTGATGCTGTGGTGGCTCGAAGGGCTGCCGATCGGTCTGGCGGTCTTCCTGATCTACCTGCTGGGCGGCGGGCTCGGCCTGATCTGGGTAGCCCGCGCCGCCCGCCACGATGCCCGCGCCGCCGAGACCGCGCTGCAAAACATCCGCCGCCGCGCGCTGGAAACCATGCGTGCGCGCGCTGATTTGGCCGTGGCCGGACAGTTGGAGGCTGCCACGGCGCAGACCTTGGCCGAGGTCGAAGCCGAGGCGCTCGCACGGCGCAATCTCGAGGCGCTCGACCGGCGCGTGGGGGCCGTAATCTCGGCCACCACCGCGCTTGCCGGAGCCGCCGCTCTGGCCATCGCCGGGCAGATGGCGCTGGCAGGGCAGATCACGCCCGCCCGCGCTGCGATGGGCCTGTTCGTCGCACTGGCGCTGGCCGAGTCGCTGATGCTGCTCCGTCGCGGCATGGCCGAGATCGGACGGATGCAGGAGGCGGGCGCGCGGGTCATGGACCTGACCGATACGCCGGCACGCGCCCAGCCCGACGGCCACGCCCCCACCGATATGGACGCCCCGCTGATCGAGTCGCGCAACGTGGCCTTCACCCGTGCCAAGAGCGCCGCGCCGCTCTTTTCCGATCTGACCTTTAGCCTCGCGCGTGGCGAGACGGTGATGCTTGCCGGACCTTCGGGCGCGGGGAAATCCACCGCGCTCGCCGTGCTGTCCGGTCTTCTCAAGCCCTCCGGTGGCGAGGTCACGGTGAAGGGCCGCGCGCTGGCCGACTGGCCGGAGGGCGACCTGCGCGATGTGCTCACCATGGTCCCGCAGCGCAGCCAGCTGATCGGCGGCACCATCGCCGAGAACCTCGCGCTCGCCCTGCCGCCCGAAGCGCAGCTCGACGAAGACGCGGCTTGGGCCGCGCTGCGCGCCGTCGCGCTCGATGAGGTGATCGCTGCGCGCGGCGGTCTCGAGGCCCGACTCGGCGAAGGCGGCACCGGTCTTTCGGGCGGTCAGACGAAACGTCTGGCATTGGCCCGTGCGGCTTTGCGCCAGCCCGACATCCTGCTGCTGGACGAGCCGACCGAGGGGCTCGACGCCCCAACGGCCGCCGCGACTCTCTCCGGATTGCGCGCGCTTTTGCCCAACGCAGGCTTCCTTCTGGTCTCTCACCGCCAGCCCGATCAGAGCGCCGCCACGGGTACAATCGCGCTCAAATGACGCACGACCTGCGACGATAAGTCACTAAAATCGTGTGACATATTGTCGCTCACCCCTGTTCACGTCTCCGTGCGACACATCGTCAATTTGATTTGGCTCAATGTCAGGCGCAGACCGCCCGCCCATAAGCTGCATCCAGGAATAATATTTCCGAGAAACTCGGCTTTTGGCGAGGTCGGGTGCAAGTAGGGAAACGGAGAACGAGAATGGATTTCGGGATCGTTGAGCTGTCACGGCTGCAATTTGCCATGACCGCCATGTATCACTTCCTCTTCGTGCCGCTGACGCTTGGTCTGTCGATCATCGTGGCGATCATGGAGACGGTCTATGTGATGACCAACCGCCCCATCTGGCGGCAAATGACCAAGTTCTGGGCCACGCTGTTCGGCATCAATTTCGTGCTGGGCGTGGCCACGGGCCTCACGATGGAATTCCAGTTCGGCATGAACTGGAGCTACTATTCGCATTACGTCGGCGACATCTTCGGCGCACCGCTCGCGATCGAGGGCCTGATGGCCTTCTTCATGGAAGCGACTTTCGTCGGGTTGATGTTCTTCGGCTGGGAGAAGCTCTCGCCGGTCAAGCACATGGTCGTCACTTGGCTCGTCGCCATCGGGTCGAACTTCTCGGCGCTCTGGATCCTCATCGCCAATGGCTGGATGCAGAACCCGGTCGGGGCACATTTCAATCCGCTGACGATGCGGATGGAGATGACCTCCTTCTTCGACGTCGTGTTCAACCCCGTCGCGCAGGCCAAGTTCGTGCACACGGTGTCGGCTGGCTATGTCACGGCGGCTGTCTTCGTGATGGGCGTGTCGAGTTGGTACATGCTCAAGGGCCGTCATTTCGAACTCGCCCGCCGCTCTATCGCGGTCGCGGCCGCCTTCGGTCTCGCCTCGGCCCTGTCGGTCGTCATCCTCGGCGACGAGTCGGGCTACGAGACGACTCACAACCAGAAAATGAAGCTCGCCGCGATGGAAGCAATGTGGGAGACCGAACCGGCCCCCGCCTCCTTCACCCTCTTCGGCATCCCCGACCAGCAAGATCGCGAGACCAAATACGCGATCCACATCCCGTGGGTGATGGGCCTGATCGGCACCCGCTCGCTGACCGAGCAGATCACCGGGATCGACGAGCTCGTGAAAGGCTCGGAAGAGCGGATTCGCAACGGTATCGTCGCCTATGACGACCTGCTGAAGATCCGCGAAGCCAAGGGCGATGTCCCGCCCGAAGTCACCAAGCAGTTCAACGAAAACGTCGGCGATCTGGGCTACGCCTATCTGCTCAAACGCTACGTGGACGATCCGCGACAGGCGACCGATGCGCAGATCAAGATGGCCGCGGATGACACCGTTCCGACGGTCTGGCCGATCTTCTGGTCCTTCCGTCTGATGGTGGCGCTTGGCTTCTCCTTCATCGCGCTGATGGTCTACTTCTTCGTCGTCTCGAACTGGAAGGGCATGCAATATCCGCGTTGGGCGCTGCGTCTGGCCGTGATCGTCATCCCCGCCCCGTGGATCGCCGCGGAACTGGGCTGGTTCACCGCCGAGTTCGGACGCCAACCCTGGACGGTGGACGGCGTTTTGCCGACGGCACTCTCGGTCAGTCACCTGTCGGTGGGCGACCTGCTGTTCACCCTGCTGGGCTTCGTGGCCTTCTACACCGTGCTCTTCGTCATCGAGATGGGCCTTATGATCAAATACATCAAAAAAGGCCCGTATCAGGATGTCGAGGTCACTCAAGAGTGGCTGCAGCGCCATGACGACCGCCTGTCCGGTCGCGACGGCAACGCCCCTGTCACCATGCCTGCGGAGTAAGAACCAATGATCCTCTATGAACTCATCCCCCTCGACGTTCTGCGCGTCATCTGGTGGCTGCTGCTGGGCGTCCTGCTGATCGGCTTCGCGCTCACCGACGGCTTCGATATGGGCGTGGGGGCCCTCCTGCCCTTCGTCGGCAAGACCGATAGCGAGCGCCGCGTGGCGATCAACACGGTCGGCCCGGTCTGGGAAGGCAACCAGGTCTGGTTCATCCTCGGCGGGGGCGCGATCTTCGCGGCCTGGCCACCCCTCTATGCGGTGAGCTTCTCGGGGTTCTACCTCGCGATGTTCCTCGTGCTCGCGGCGCTGATCCTGCGTCCGGTCGCCTTCAAGTATCGCTCGAAGCGCGACTCGGCTGCTTGGCGCAACGGCTGGGACTGGGCGCTCTTCGTGGGCGGCGCGGTGCCGGCACTGATCTTCGGCGTCGCCATGGGCAACGTGCTGCAAGGCGTGCCCTTCGAGCTCAACGACATGCTGATGCCGCTCTATCCGGGCAACTTCATCATGAAGCTGCTGGGCCTTCTGAACCCCTACGCGCTGCTGGCTGGCGTGGTGTCTCTGTCGATGCTGATGATGCATGGCGCGGCGTGGCTTTCGGTGAAAACCGAAGGCGCGGTGAAGGTTCGCGCGACCGAAATCGGCTCCGTTGCGGGCATGGTGGCCTTCGCAGCCTATATCCTCGCGGGGATCTGGCTCGCCTTCGGGATCACGGGCTACCACATCACCTCGGTCGTGCCGGACAACGGCCCCTCCAACCCGCTCTTCTCGACGGTCGAGCATAGCGGGAGCTGGATGCAGGCCTATGCGGACCGCCCCTGGATCGCGATTGCGCCGATCCTCGGCCTCGCGGGTATCGCAATGGCGGTACGGGGGCTGCGCGCCGGGCGCGAAGTCTCGACGCTGCTCTGGTCGAAACTGGGCATCTTCGGCGTGATCTCCTCGGTCGGCCTGACGATGTTCCCCTTCATCCTGCCGAGCTCGAAAATGCCCGACGCTTCGCTGACGGTCTGGGACGCTTCGTCCTCGCACCAGACGCTCTTCATCATGCTTGTCTGCGCGCTCATCTTCATGCCGCTCATCCTCGCCTATACCGCATGGGTCTATAAGGTCCTGTGGGGCAAGGTGACGGTCGAAGACGTCGAGCGCGACAGCCATACCGTTTACTAAGGAGACAGACAGATGTGGTATTTCGCATGGATCCTCGGGCTTCCGCTGGCCGCTCTGGTCGCCGTCGCCAACGCGATGTGGCTCGAGATGCAGAACGACTGCAAGATCGCCGGTGAGTGTAAGGACGACTGACCTTGCCCGGCAGACAAACGCGAAAGGCCGCCTTCGGGCGGCCTTTTTCATGGGCGGATCGCGGACACAGCGCGACGCTAGGGCAATCTGCACGCACCGCTAGCGCAAACAGTCGAAAAGACGTGACGTTTCAGGGCCAAAACGAGGCGTTTTCCCCCTGTCCCTTCGCCCTTTGCTCTTGTAACAAAATTGCCGAATGAATCCGTTCGCCGCAATTTGGCGGACTACACAAGGGAGACACGCCATGAAGGTTCTCGTGCCTGTGAAGCGCGTGATCGACTATAACGTGAAAGCTCGCGTGAAAGCGGACGGAAGCGGTGTCGATCTCGCCAATGTCAAAATGTCGATGAACCCGTTCGACGAAATCGCTGTCGAAGAGGCGATCCGTCTGAAGGAGAAGGGCGCCGTCGAAGAGATCATCGCGGTCTCGATCGGCGTGAAGCAGGCGCAGGAAACGCTGCGCACCGCGCTCGCGATGGGGGCGGATCGTGCGATTCTCGTGGTCGCCGCCGATGACGTGCAGACCGATATCGAGCCGCTGGCCGTTGCCAAGATCCTCGCCAAGGTCGTCGAGGAAGAGCAGCCCGGCATGGTGATCCTCGGCAAGCAGGCGATCGACAACGACATGAACGCGACCGGCCAGATGCTGGCGGCGCTTCTGGGCTGGGGTCAGGCGACCTTTGCCTCGGAAGTCGTGGTCGAGGGCGAGGCCGCGAAGGTCACCCGCGAAGTCGACGGCGGGTTGCAGACCATCGAGGTCAAGCTGCCCGCTATCGTCACCACCGACCTTCGTCTGAACGAGCCGCGCTACGCCTCGCTGCCGAACATCATGAAGGCGAAGAAGAAGCCGCTCGACGAGAAGACCGCCGACGACTACGGCGTCGACGTCTCGCCGCGCCTCGAAGTGGTGAAAACCACCGAGCCCGAAGCGCGTCAGGCTGGCGAAATGGTGCCGGATGTCGACACGCTGGTTGCGAAACTCAAAGAGAAGGGGGTCGTGTGATGGCCGTTCTGCTGCTGGGTGAAGTGAATGATGGCGAACTGTCGGTCGACGCGACCGCCAAGGCCGTCTCCGCTGCAAAAAGCTTGGGCGATGTGACCGTGCTCTGCGCGGGCGCGTCGGCTGCCGCCGCGGGCGAAGCCGCCGCCAAGATCGACGGTGTCGCGAAGGTTCTCGTGGCCGAGGATCCCTCGCTGAGCCACCGTCTGGCGGAGCCGACCGCCGCGCTGATCGTGTCGCTCGCGGGCGACTATTCGCATATCGTGGCGCCGGCCACGACCGATGCGAAGAACGTGATGCCGCGCGTGGCCGCGCTTCTCGACGTGATGGTGATCTCGGATGTCTCCGGCGTCGTCGATGCCGACACGTTCGAGCGCCCGATCTACGCGGGCAACGCGATCCAGACCGTGAAATCGAAGGACGAGAAGAAGGTCATCACCTTCCGCACCTCGACCTTCGACGCCGCCGGCGAAGGCGGTTCGGCTTCGGTCGAGACCGTCGCCATGTCGGACGCGCCCGCTCTATCGAGCTGGATCGAAGACAAGGTCGCCGAGAGCGATCGTCCGGAGCTGACCTCGGCGAAGATCGTCGTGTCGGGCGGCCGTGGCGTCGGCTCGGAAGAGGACTTCAAGGTGATCGAAGCGCTGGCCGACAAGCTTGGCGCTGCTGTGGGCGCCTCGCGCGCCGCCGTCGACTCGGGCTTCGCGCCGAACGACTGGCAGGTCGGTCAGACCGGTAAGGTCGTGGCCCCCGAGCTCTACATCGCCTGCGGCATCTCGGGTGCTATCCAGCACCTCGCCGGCATGAAGGACTCGAAGATCATCGTCGCGATCAACAAGGACGAAGAAGCGCCGATCTTCCAGGTCGCCGATTACGGTCTGGTCGCGGACCTCTTCGACGCTGTTCCGGCGCTGACCGAAAAGCTCTGATCCACGGAAGGGGCGCTGCCCCCCGGGAGAGTTGAACCAATTAGAAAGGGCGGGGAATTTCCCCGCCCTTTCCTGTTAGAGAAATGGCCGCAGCGCAGGCGCGAGGGCCGCGGCAATCTCCTCATGCACCAGCGGCCCCGGCACCATTTCCGCCGCAGGCTCTTCCAGCGGGGAGAAATGCATCCCCGTCGTGCCTGCACCGCGCGCCGTCACCGAAGGCTCGACCCGCACGATATCGGCCACGAGCGGTCGCAGCGTCTCCACCATCGCCTCCGTCACCATCAGCGGCTCGTGCCCGAGCGTGTCGCTATGAGCCGGATCGTGGAATTCGCCCAGCCAAAGCAGCAGCTTGCGCCCCTTGATCTTGGCCAGAAGCGCGGTCATCCGCTGCAGCCACGCCTCCTGCAACTCGACCTCGAGCAAGGCGAATTTCTCGGGCTCGCGTTCTTTCAATGCGCTCAGCATGTGACGCGTGAAGTTGAACTCGGTGAAATCCACGCCGTGGAAGATCGAGCGCATCAGACTCGACGCCCGCAGGAAGCGGTCATTGCGTCGCGGATGCACCGCATAGAAGCGGTTCGACATGTTCTGCGCGCCGAGCAACTGGATCACCGTGACCTTCGCGGCCTCCGATGCGGCGGCCAGTTGCGGCTCGTGCAGGAACACGTCGATCCCGGCATTCAGATAGCCGAAATTCACCACCGGCATCTCCAGCCGCGCCTCGAGCAGCGCGGGCCAGGGATGCTCCACGAATTTACCATAGGTCTCCGTCCCGCCCATCGCGGCGATGAAATCCCCCTGCAGCGCACGACGCGGCCCGCGGAACAGCAGTTTGGATTTCCCGTATCGGCACGGAAAGTAATCGAGGGCGCCATCGCCCGTATATTCGAAAGCCATTTTCCCACCTCAGTCTGTGTTCGACTCACCCGAGGCCAGATTGCGCCCAAATTCTTGCCAAACGGCTAATGTTAAAATGATCTCAGCCCTGCGTTTCGCTTGCATGGACCGAGCGGAGAACTATGGTCAGGGCGCAAAGCGTGAGAGGGAAAATTATGGCGATCGAGAAAGTGGGCATCGTGGGTGCAGGGCAGATGGGCAACGGGATCGCCCATGTCTTCGCGCTGGCCGGATATGACGTTCTGCTGAACGACATCAGCGAAGACGCGCTGACGAAGGCGCTCACCACGGTTACCAAGAACCTCGATCGGCAGGTATCGCGCGGCAAGATCTCGGAGGACGAGAAGAACACCGCGCTGAAGAAGATCACTACGACCACGAAACTGAGCGATCTGGGTCCGACCGATCTGGTGATCGAGGCCGCGACCGAGCGCGAGACGGTCAAGCAGGCGATCTTCGAAGACCTGCTTCCGCATCTCAAGCCGACGACGATCCTGACCTCGAACACCTCGTCGATCTCGATCACGCGGCTCGCCTCGCGCACCGACCGGCCCGAGAAATTCATGGGCTTCCACTTCATGAACCCGGTGCCAGTGATGCAACTGGTCGAGCTGATCCGCGGCATCGCGACCGATCAGGAAACCTACAAGGCGCTGCACGAAGTGGTGGAAAAGCTCGGCAAGACCGCCGCGTCTGCCGAAGATTTCCCGGCCTTCATCGTGAACCGCATCCTGATGCCGATGATCAACGAGGCGGTCTATACGCTCTATGAAGGCGTGGGGAACGTGCGCTCGATCGACGAGTCGATGAAGCTCGGCGCGAACCATCCGATGGGGCCGCTGGAGCTGGCGGATTTCATCGGGCTCGACACCTGCCTCGCGATCATGAACGTGCTGCATGACGGGCTCGCCGACACCAAGTACCGCCCCTGCCCGCTTCTGACGAAATATGTCGAAGCCGGCTGGCTCGGGCGCAAGACCGGGCGCGGGTTCTACGACTATCGCGGTGACGAGCCAGTGCCGACGCGGTGAGGCGCGGCGCAAGTGAGGGGCTCTGCCCCTCGCGCTTTGCGCTCACCCCGGGATATTTCGGGCAGCTGGAAGACCGGTAAGGTTTTCTAAACCCTGATCCCCTTATATGGTCTCACGGAACAGGCGGGGACGCCAATGACCGTGCAGTTGGAAGCGCCCGGTTCGCCGCCACCTAAGGGGCGCAACCGGGCGTCTTTCTTTCCAACTGCGTCAAATATCCCGGGGGGCGGCGAAGCCGCGGGGGCAGAGCCCCCTCCACCAGTCGCCTTACAGCGCCAGCGTTTCCGCCCGCAGGTCCGCGAGGAACTTCCGCGGATTCTGCAGCGCTTCGGCGATCTCTTCGGGTCGCTTCGCCGGGCCGATCGCAGGACTCTGGGGCTTGTTCAGCGCACGTTTGATCTCATAGAGCAGAAGCCCCTGCCGCACCGTCGCGCTGAGCTTGTTGGCGATCTGATAGGCGCGCGAATTCTGCCCCGGGAAATGGATCGGCAGCACCGAGGCGTTCGACCGGGCGAGCATCTTCGCGGTGAAGGGGTTCCACTCCTGCTCGATCACCGGTCCCATCAGCGTCTCGGAATGCGCGACCTGCCCCGCCGGGAACAGAACCACCACGCCGCCGCGCTTGAGCTGCGCCATGCAGGCGGCGCGCATCTTGAGGCTGTCCTCGCGGGCGTTCGGCTCATGCGGGAACGGCACCGGCAACATGTATTGTTCGACCTCGGGAATACCGGTCAGCAGCGAGCGGGTGAGGATCAGGAAATCGTCGCGCACCTGCCCGATCAGATAGGCCAGCACCATCCCGTCCACCAGCCCGTGCGGGTGGTTCGCGACGACCACCAGCGGGCCCTCTTTCGGGATATGGGCGATCTGTTCGGGCGGCGTGGTGACATCGATCCCCATCACATCGAGCGCCTGCGGCCAGAACTCGGCCCCGACCGGCGCGCCGCGCTTCTCGAACTTGCGGATCAGATGCAGAAGCTGCGCCTTCGCGGTCAGCCATTCCAAAGTGCGGATCGTGCCGACCTTGAACGGGTTGGAAAACGTCCCCGCATAGGACAGGCGACGCTTGTCATAGGGTCGCGATACGGCTTGCGCGGCTTCGATTGCGATCTCGCTCTCTTGGTTCATTGGGCGAACCCCCTCGCTGGGTGCGGAGCGCGTCACATACCTTCGCCGAATTTATCGGCCACCAATGCCTGAAGCGCATCGGCGAGCTTTTCTGCCTCGGCCCCGCTTGTCGTCACTTCAATAGTGGTTCCACGCGAAGCTGCCAACATCAAAAGCCCCATGATCGAGTCGCCTGAGACCGACTGGCCATCCTTCGCCACCGTCGCACGGGCGTCATGATCCTCCACGACCTCGACAAAACGGGCAGAGGCGCGCGCATGCAGGCCCTTCTCGTTCACGATCTCCAACTCGCGGGTCACGGACATTTCACCACTCCCGCTTGGGCATTGTAACTATTGATATATTTTCGTCCCGCATCGAGCGCGGCCTCGACCGCTGCATGGACCGCGAGGCTGCGCGATTTCGCCAGCTTGATCAGCAGCGGCAGGTTCGCACCGTAGATGATTTCGCGGTCTCGCGCCTCGCAGGCCATCAGCGACAGGTTGGACGGAGAGCCGCCGAACATGTCGGTCACAACCACGACACCGGTGCCGTCATCGACCGCATCGGCGGCGGCGCGAATCTCTGCCTGCTTGCCCGCGCGGTCGTGATCGTCCTCGATCGTGATGGCACGAATGCCGCGCTGCGGGCCCACGACATGCTCTATAGCGGCGAGATATTCGCGCGCCAGACCACCATGTGCCACGATCACGATACCGATCACGCGCCCGACCTCACCTTCGTTTCTTCGTTCTCGGCATGGCCGAGACGCTCCAATTCCCTATGACGTTTAGACACGCGCCACCCTGCTTCCGCAAGCGCTTTGGCGATGCTCTCGGTCATTGCAACCGAGCGGTGTTGCCCCCCGGTACACCCGAAGCCGACCGAGAGGTAAGCCTTGCCCTCCGCGACATAGGCGGGAAGCAGGAACAACAGCAGATCGAGCACGCGCTGGTGGAACTCCGCAAAGCGGGGATCGGCGGCGACATAATCGGCGACCGCCGCGTCGCGCCCGTCAAGCGCGCGCAGCTCCGGCTCCCAATGGGGATTGGCGAGGAAGCGGCAATCGAACATCAGGTCGAGCCCGCGCTGCACCCCGCGCTTATAGCTGAAGGAATTCACCGTGACCGAGAGCGCCTCGGTGCGGCCCGTGTCGAAGAAGCGCCCGACCTCGGCGCGCAGGTCATGCGGACTCATCTCGGAGCTGTCGATCAGGACATCGGCGCGCATGCGGATCGGCGAGAGCAGGTCCATCTCCTGCGCGATGCCCGCGCCGGGATCTTCCTCGGGCGACAGCGGATGACGGCGGCGGGTCTCGGAATAACGCCGTTCGAGCACTTCGGGGCTCGCGTCGAGATAGAGCAGGTCGAGATGCAGATCCGGGCGCTTGGTCAGCATATCGACCAGTTCGATCAGCGCCGCGGCCGAGAAATCGCGCCCGCGTACATCGACGCCAAGCGCGACCGGGCCGGTCAGATGGCCCTTGAGAAGGCGCGGCACGAGACTCAGCGGCAGGTTGACGATCGGCTCGTAGCCCAGATCCTCCAAAGCGCCAATGGCAGTCGTGCGGCCCGCACCTGACGGGCCGGTCACCAGCACGACGCGCTGGCCAGCCTGTGCCCTTACCGGATCGGATCGGGTCACGCCCATCGGCCCCCTTTCAGCCATTGCAAGATTGCCACATCAAGATGACCATGCTGCACGCGCAGCACAAGGGGCAGATTGACCCCCAACACCCTGTCTTTTCGACAGGTTGGCAAGCGTTCGACCTCTTCCCGATCGAGATCGACCAGCAAAGTGATGCGGGCCTGCGACAGGTGATCGGCGCGCAGGATACCCACGCCGCGCGCCTCGATCCGGCCCGCGATCGGCTCCGGTGCGCTTGCGATCAGCGCCCCGCCTTCGGTGCGCAGGTCGACCCGGTCATCAGCGACGAGTGACACCCCTAGCGCCATCAACCGCAACGCGAGAAGCGATTTGCCGCTGCCCGAGGCACCACGAATGAGAACGCCGCGCTCGGGGTCGAGCGCGACGGCACTGGCATGGAGATTGGTCGAGAGGTCGTCCGACCCGGTCATTCAGCTTACCGGCAGGCCCACGACGAAACGCGCGCCCAGAGGATCGGAGGTCCGGTCGGCATCGGTGGGGCGGATATTCTCGGCCCAGATCACGCCGCCATGGGCTTCGACGATCTGCTTGGAGATCGCGAGGCCAAGACCCGAGTGATCGCCAAACTGCCCCTCGGGACGCTCCGAATAGAACCGCTTGAAGACCTTGGTCAGCGCCTCTTCGGGAATGCCCGGCCCGGTATCCTCAACCACGACCAGCACACGATTGTCGCGCTGGCGTGCCCAGACCCGCACCGCATCGCCCTCTTCGCAGAACGAGGTCGCATTGGTGATCAGGTTCACGAAGACCTGCGCCAGACGCGCTTCCAGACCCGAGATAACGACCGATTGCGACGGCAGGTCGGTGATGAAATCGACGCCCTTCTCGCGCGCCTGCTGCCCGAGGAATTCGCTGAGATTCGACACCATCTTGATCAGGTCGAACTGCTCTTCCTCTTCTTTCACCAGCTCGGAATCGAGCCGCGATGCATTGGAAATGTCACTCACCAGACGATCCAGTCTGCGCACGTCGTGATCGATGACCTCGAGAAGACGGGTGCGCTGTTCGTCTTTCTTGACCATATGCAGCGAGGCCACGGCAGAGCGCAGGCTGGCCAGCGGGTTCTTGATCTCGTGGGCGACGTCGGCGGCGAACTGTTCGTTCGCGTCGATGCGTTCGTAAAGCGCGCCGACCATGCCGCGCATCGCGCCCGACAGACGCCCGATCTCGTCAGGTCGCGCGGTCAGGTCGGGGATGCGCACCCGGGCGGGCGCCATCTTGCGTGCGTTCTTGTCGCGCCCGATTTCAGCGGCGGCGGCGAGGTCGGAAAGCGGATTGGCGATGGTCGAGGCCAGCACGAGCGACAGCCCGATCGAGACGATGATCGCGATCACGAACATCTGCAGCACCTGCTCGCGCTCGACGCGGACCAGCGCGTCGATCTGCCCCGCAACGGAGATCAGCCCCACGACGCCCACGACGCGATCGCCCTGCCGGATCGGGGTGGCGACGGCGAAGATGGTCTCGCCGGCGGCGTTCTTCTGCGAGGCGATCTTGGTGCGGCCATCCAGCGCCGAGGGCACCAGATCGCGCACCATGTCGAGCGCGCTATCGGCGGCGGTGCCGCCACCGCGCTCGAACAGACCCGCGACCGAGTCCCAGATCTGACCGAGGAAATCGCTCAGCACGGTGGAACGCTTGTCGAAATTGAGCCCGTCGACCTCTTCGACCGGCGCGCGGTCGCCCGTGGTCGTGGTGCCAAGCAGCGCCGCACTGGGATCGAACAGGTAGAGATCGGCGCCCTCGGGCAGCTCCATCCCGCGGATCGTCGCGAGCGGGTCGAGCCCGTCTCCCGCCGCCAGATTGACCGGAGCGCCCGCCGGAAGCTGCGCCTCGAACACGTCGGCGGCCAGCTGCGCCTCGTTCACCAACCCGCCTTCGCGCTGCAGCACGAGGCTGTCACGAAACGGGTTGAGGTAGAGCACGCCGGTCACCAGCACGATCATTGCCAACAGGTTGAAGGTGATGATCTTGCGCGCCAGCGGCGAGCGGTTGAGCGAGAACATCGACCGCCGCGCCCGACCCTTGCGCAGATCGTCGTCGACGATATCGGCCGGGCCGATCCAATCCTCGCCGAGCACGACTTCCGTTTCCGGCGCGCGACGGGCGAAGTTTGAGGAGCGCTTTCGAGCCAATCCGATCTTCCCGGCAATACTCATCGACGTAGCATCACTCTTCGTTATACCGGTATCCGATGCCGTAGAGTGTCTCGATCGCCGTGAAATCATCATCGACGCTGCGCATCTTCTTGCGCAGGCGCTTGATGTGGCTGTCGATCGTGCGGTCGTCGACATAGACCTGATCGTCGTAAGCCACATCCATCAGCTGATCGCGCGATTTCACGAAACCGGGCCGCTGCGCGAGCGCCTGAAGCAGCAGGAATTCGGTCACGGTCAGCGTGACGTCCTTGCTCTTCCAGGTCACCGCGTGGCGCAGCGGGTCCATCTCGAGCGAGCCGCGCACCATGACCTTGGTGTCTTCGGTCGAGGCGACCTCGCCGGTCGAGATCGCTTCCTGCCGACGCAGCAGCGCGCGGATGCGTTCGACCAGAAGACGCTGCGAGAACGGCTTCTTGACGTAGTCGTCCGCGCCCATGCGCAGGCCCAGAACCTCGTCGATTTCGTCGTCTTTGGAGGTCAGGAAGATCACCGGCATCGCGGTCTTCTGGCGAAGACGCTGCAGCAGCTCCATGCCGTCCATTCGCGGCATCTTTATATCCAGAACCGCCATGTCCGGGAGACGCTTGGTGAACGCGTCGAATGCAGCCTGTCCATCGTTATACGTTTCGACATCGTAACCTTCCGCCTCGAGCGTCATCGAGACAGAGGTCAGAATATTGCGGTCGTCGTCGACCAGCGCGATTCTCGACATGTCGGAATATCCCTTCACTGCTACTTTATAGTTATTACACGCATATTCCGCGTTCGTTGCCTTCAAATCAACAAAAAGCTGCGAATCACCAAGGTTTCGCGAATCATCAGAGCCAGAATTTCCGAACCTTTGACTAATTTGCCTCACCTTTCCGCGACATTTCGCCGTGATTGCGCTAAACCTAGAAATGGTTGCGCTAACTCCCCCTATCCATTCTGTTCCTTCGCAAAATTGTCATGCTATAGGCGATCCATCCGGGTAACATTGTTGCTCGGATCGGCGCTTCGAGGCCCCGACGCGCCGGGAATAACCCTGTGAACGCCGCGCGACGGCATCGGGAGCATCAGATGGACATTGGACGCGTTAACCCCGCGAAACGGCTGGAAGATCAAGGCATCGAAGGTCTCGGGAATGTCTATTATAACCTGCTGGAACCGGCGCTGATCCAAGAAGCGATCAAGCGCGACGAAGGTACGCTCGGCAAGGGTGGCGCCTTCTACTGCACCACCGGGAAACACACGGGCCGGTCGCCCAAAGACAAGTTCGTCGTGCGCACCGCCTCGGTCGAAGACAGCATCTGGTGGGAGAACAACTCCCCGATGGAGCCCGAAGCCTTCGACCGCCTCTATGCCGACATGCTCGAGCATATGAAGGGCAAGGATTACTTCGTCGAGGACCTCTTCGGCGGTGCCGACCCCGAGCATCGGCTCGACGTGCGCCTCGTGGCGGAAATGGCCTGGCACGGGCTGTTCCTGCGCACCATGCTGCGCCGCCCCGAGCGCGAGGAACTCGACGCGTTCAATCCGGAATGGACGATCATCAACTGCCCGAGCTTCAAGGCCGATCCCGAGAAGCACGGCTGCCGCTCGGAAACCGTGATCGCGCTGAACTTCGAGAAGAAGACGATCCTGATCGGCAACACCGCCTATGCGGGTGAGAACAAGAAGGGCGTCTTCACCCTTCTCAACTACATCCTGCCCGGCGAAGGCATCATGGCGATGCACTGCTCGGCCAACCACGCGATCGACAATCCCGATGACGCGGCAGTCTTCTTCGGCCTCTCGGGCACCGGCAAGACGACGCTCTCGGCCGATCCCTCGCGCATCCTCGTGGGCGATGACGAGCATGGCTGGTCGCATAACGGCATCTTCAACTTCGAAGGCGGCTGCTACGCCAAGACGATCAACCTGTCGAAAGAAGCCGAGCCGGAGATCTACAACACCTGCTCGATGTTCGGCACCGTGGTCGAGAACATGGTGTTCGACGAGGAGACGCTGGAGCTGGACTTCAACGACAACTCGATCACCGACAACATGCGCTGCGCCTATCCGCTGCATTACATTCCGAACGCCTCGGATACCGCAATGGCGGGCCAGCCCAAGAACGTGATCATGCTGACCTGCGATGCCTTCGGTGTCCTGCCGCCCATCGCGCGGCTGACCCCGGCGCAGGCGATGTATCACTTCCTGTCGGGCTTCACCTCGAAGACCCCGGGCACCGAGGTCGGCGTGGTCGAGCCGCTCCCGACCTTCTCGACCTGCTTCGGCGCGCCCTTCATGCCGCGTCGCCCCGAGGTCTATGGCAAGCTGCTTCAAGAGAAGATCCGCAACACCGGCGCGTCGTGCTGGCTGGTGAACACCGGCTGGACCGGCGGCGCTTTCGGCACCGGCTCGCGAATGCCGATCCGGGCAACCCGTGCGCTGCTGAAAGCCGCGCTCGACGGCTCGCTGCATGACGTGCAGTTCCGCAAGGATCCCAATTTCGGCTTCGAGGTTCCGGTCTCGGTCCCGAATGTCTCGGACGTGCTTCTGGACCCGCGCCGCACCTGGGACGACGCGGCGGCCTATGATGCGCAGGCGCAGAAGCTGGTGGAGATGTTCTCGGACAACTTCGCGCAATACGTGCCCTATATCGACGACGACGTGAAAGCCGCGGCGATCGGCTGATCCGCTGAACCCGGAACACGAGATTTTTAAGAAGGCCGGCGATCACGCCGGCCTTTTTCATGCGCGAAGCCCACTTTCCTAAACCCTTGAACCGCCTACATGATGCCAGCCATGAAACTGGAACTGCTTCATATTCTGGGCCTCGCCCTGATCGCCGGCCTCATCGCGCTGGCCGGTCTGACGCTGATCGTCGCAAGGCTGTCGCATCGGCGCCCCAAAGGCCCGTTCCCCAAGTCCCATATGCAACTCGCCCCCGAAACCGGGCGCTTCGCGACCGCGCTGCAGGACCGGCTCACGGGAATTGAGACAAAGAGTGCGGTCCAGCTGCTCGCCGATCCGCTCGACGCGCTGGCGGCGCGGCTGGAACTAATCGACGCCGCAGAGGTCTCGCTCGATCTGCAATATTACATCTGGCAGAACGACACGGCGGGCGCGATCATGCTCGGCGCACTGCGCAAGGCGGCCAAACGCGGGGTCCATATCCGGCTGCTGATCGACGATAACGGCACGGCGGGGATGGACCGCACGCTGGCCGCGCTCGACCAGTTGCCCAATGTCGACGTGCGCCTCTTCAACCCCTTCCCGATCCGCACCGCGCGCTTTCTGGGTTACCTGTCCGATTTCCGCCGCCTGAACCGCCGGATGCACAACAAGGCGATGATCGCGGATGGGCGGATGGCGATCCTAGGCGGGCGCAATATCGGCGACGACTATTTCAACAGCCTCTCCGAGAGCGGGCTCTACATGGATCTCGACGTCGCCGTCGCGGGTCCGGTTCTGGCGCAGATCGGCAAGCAGTTCGACCTGTATTGGAACGCGCCCCCCGCGATCCCTGCGGAAAAGATGCTGGGCGACTGCGAGGCGAAAGAGGCCGAGACCATCATCAAGACCGAAGAGGTCCGCCTCTCGGAGCCCGAGGCGAAGCGTTATGCGGACGACCTACAGCATCCAGACCGGACGTCGCGGCTGCTGTCAGGCAAGGCGCGGGTGATCTTCGCCGAGGCGCAGTTGATCTACGACCACCCGTCGAAAATCCATGGACTTCTGCAGGGGCGCAAACTGCTCTGGCAATATCTAGTGCGCGCCTTGGGGCAACCGCTGGAAGAACTGGTACTGGTGACGCCCTATCTCGTCCCGACGCGGACGGGGGTGCGTTATCTCAAGCGGATCGCGCAATCGGGGGCGACCATCAAGGTGCTGACGAATTCCTATGCCGCGACCGATGTGGCGCTGGTCCATTCCGGCTACGCGCATCGCCGCAAGGGGCTGTTGCGCGCCGGGATCGAACTTTACGAATACGCCGCCGATGCCGAAGACCGCCGCCCGAGCGAGCGCAACCGGCGCGAGCGGCTGCTGGGCTCCGACATTCGCGGCACCTCGCCCTTCTCGCGCAACAAGCTGCACGCCAAGGTTTTCGCGGTGGATCGCGCGCGGGTCTTCATCGGCTCGTTCAACTTCGATCCGCGCTCGATGCGCCTGAATACCGAGCTGGGCATCGTGATCGACGCGCCCGAGATCGCGACGGAAATTTCCGAGACCTTCAAGGAATTCATCCCCGCCCGCGCATGGCGGCTGCGCCTCACCCGTGCGCAGCAATTGCGCTGGTCGCGGCCCGGGCATGGCGTGCGCAAGCGCGAGCCGGGCGTGCCCTTCTCGCATCGCATCTTCCTGTGGATCGCGCAGCGCCTGCCGATCGAGTGGATGCTGTAAGCCTCAACTCTTGCGCGTGCGTTTCACCTTGCGCGCGACCGCCTTCTTCTTGGCAGCGTCGCGGGCCGGTTTGCGCGGGCCCTTACCGGGACCTTTGCGCGGCGGACGCGTGCCGGGACGGCGGCCCTTCCGGCGCTTGCCGTCACCCGAGGGCATCCCCTGCCCTTCGACTTCCAGCAGCTCCAGCATCAGCCCGCCGGTGATCGGCACGGCCTCGGACAGCCGCACCCGGACGCGCTGCCCGATGGTGATGACCATTCCGGTATCCGAGCCCACGAGCTCCTGCGCCTCGCGGTCGAAATGGAAGAATTCGCGTCCGATCTCGCGGATCGGGATCAGCCCGTCCGCTCCGGTCTCGTCGAGCTTCACGAAGGCGCCGAATTTCTGCACGCCCGAGATGCGGCCCGTGAATTCGCTGCCCACCCGGTCCGACAGATAGGCCGCCAGATAGCGGTCGGTCGTGTCGCGTTCGGCCACCATCGAGCGGCGCTCGGTATCGGAAATTTGCTTCGCCGTGTCCTCGAGGTTCTCGATATCCCACGCGCTCAGCCCGTCCTTGCCCCAGCCGTGTCCGAGGATCAGCGCGCGGTGCACGATCAGGTCGGAATAGCGCCGGATCGGCGAGGTGAAATGCGCATAGGAGCGCAGCGCGAGGCCGAAATGCCCGTAATTCGTCGGCGCGTAATAGGCCTGCGTCATCGAGCGCAGCGTCGAGATATTGATCAGCTCGTCGAACTCGGAGCCCTCGGACTGGCTGAGCAGGTTGTTCAGATGCGCGGTCTGCAGCACCTGCCCCTTCGCCAGCGTGAAGCCCGACGCCTGCGCCACTTCGCGCAAGCTCTCGATCTTCTCGAGGCTGGGTTCTTCGTGGACACGATACAGCAGCGGACGGCGCAGCTTTTCCAGTTCCTCGGCCGCGGCCACATTGGCCAGCACCATGAACTCCTCGATCAGCTTATGGGCGTCGAGCCGCTCCTTGAACCGGATCGACGCGACATGGCCATCGTCGCCGATCACGATCTGCCGCTCGGGCAGGTCCAGCTCCAGCGGCTGACGGATCGCGCGGGCGTGCTTGAGCGCCTCGTAAGCCTCGTAGATCGGGTCGATGATCTCCTCGACCATATCCTCGGTCTTCTCGTCCGGATTGCCGTCGCGCGCCGATTGCACCTGCCCGTATTCGAGCGAGCCGACCGAGCGGATCATCCCGCGCGTGAAGCGATGCGAGACCTTGCGCCCCTGCGCGTCGATCTTCATCCGCACCGCCAGCACCGCACGGTCCACGTTCTCGTGCAGAGAGCACAGATCGCCCGAGAGGCTATCGGGCAGCATCGGCACGACGCGGTCGGGGAAATAGGTGGAGTTGCCGCGCTTGCGCGCCTCGCGGTCCAGCTCGGAGCCCGGCGTGACGTAATGCGCCACATCGGCAATCGCGACCCAGATCAGGAAGCCGCCGTCGTTTTTCGGATCGTCGTCGCGGATCACCAGCACCGCGTCGTCGCGGTCGCGCGCATCCGCCGGGTCGATCGTGACGAAAGACAGCTCGCGCAGGTCTTCGCGATCGTCCAAAGGCGCGGGCTTGGCGGCATCGGCCTCGGCCACGACCGCATCAGGGAAATCGTCGGGGATGCCATGTTGATGGATCGCGATCAGCGAGACCGCTTTCGGCGCAGACGGATCGCCCAGCACCTCGATCACGCGCGCCTTCGGGAGCCCCATGCGCCCGCGCGGCCCGGTCTGTTCGGCCTCGACCAGCTCGCCATCCTTGGCGCCCTGCGTGACCGCCGCCGGCACCTGCCATTCGTTGCCGACACCCTTGTCGATCGGCATGATCCGCCCGCCCTCGGCATTCTTGCGGAAAATGCCGACGATGCGATGCGAGGCCTGCCCGATCTTGCGGATCAGCCGCGCCTCGTAGCCGTAATCTTCATCCTCCACCGGGGTCAGGCGGCCGAGGATACGGTCGCCCTCAGCCAGCGTGGGATCGCCGTCCTTCGGAACGAAGAGGACCAAAGGTGCAGGCCCCTCGCCATTCCATTCGGCAGGCTCGGCCCATTGGTCGCCTTGGCTGTCCTCGCGCATCACGCGCAGCACGGACACCGGCGGCAGCACGTTGGGATCGCGGAAATTGCGGCGGCGCTTCTCGATCAGACCTTCGTCGGCCATGTCCTTGAGAATGCGCTTCAGCTCGATCTTCGCCTGCCCCTTCACACCGAAGGCCCGCGCAATGTCGCGCTTGGCCCCTTGGTCGGGGTTGTCGTTCAGCCAGTCGAGGATTTGCTGGCGCGAGGGGATGGGGGCGGGTTTGCTCATGGGTTTGCCTAACATGGGGCGTGAGGGGCGTCACTCAAAGAGTGTGGCGCGAATGAGTGGTGTCGAGGGGTGCTGCCCCCGCGCGTAGGCGCGCATGGCTTGGGCGGAGGGGGCTCTGCCCCCGCGCTGACGCGCCCCCCGGGATACTTGGATCAAGAGGAAGCTCAGAGCGTCTTTTCCATATCGCGATGCGGGATGCCCGCGTCGTCGTAATCTTCGCCGTAGGGCACGAAGCCAAGCTTCTCGTAGAACGGGATCGCGTAGCTCTGGGCCGAGAGATAGGCGCGGGTGCAGCCCATCTCGGCGAACCGTTCGCAGGCGTCGCGCACCAGCGCCGCGCCGAGCCCGGTGCCGCGCGCGGATTTCGCCACGCAGATGCGACCGATCTTGCCGGTCTCACCCTTGCGGATCAGCCGCGCGGTGCCGAGTGGCGTGCCCTCCATGCTGGCCAGCAGATGGATCGCCTGATCGTCGAGATCGTCCCATTCCTCGGGCTCGGGGATGCCCTGTTCTTCGATGAACACGGCCCGGCGCAGCGCATGGCAGGGCGTGTAATCGGTGACCGGCTCGATCTTGATCATGCGAAATAGTCTCTCAATATGCGGGCATAGACGCGCGTGAGGGCTTCGATCTGGTCGAGGGGCACACGTTCATCCACCTGATGCATCGTCGCGCCGACGAGGCCGAATTCCACGACCGGGCAGTGATCCTTCACGAAGCGCGCATCCGAGGTGCCGCCCGAGGTGGACAGCTCCGGCGCGCGGCCCGTTTCCGCCTCGACCGATTTCGCGACGAGATCGACGAAGGGACCGGGCGGGGTGACGAAGCTTTCGCCCGAGATATCGGGGTTGAGCGCGATGCGGATGCCGGTCTCGGCGGTGATCTCGGAGGCCATCGCCTCGGCCCAGGCGATCAGCCCCTCGCCGGTATGCGCATCGTTGAAGCGGATATTCACGGTCGCACGCGCCTTGGCCGGGATCACGTTATTGGCCGGGTTGCCGCAATCGATGGTGGTGATCTGCAGGCTCGAGGGCTGGAAATGATCGGTGCCGTGGTCGAGCGGCTCTGCGGTCATCCGGCCCAGCAGATCGACCAGCGCATGCAGCGGGTTCTTCGCGCGATGCGGATAGGCTGCATGACCCTGCACGCCCTCGGCCTCGATATAGAAGCTGAGCGAGCCACGCCGCCCGATCTTCATCATCTCTCCCATTTCATTGGGGCAGGTCGGCTCGCCCACGAGGCAGACCGACATCGCCTCGCCCTCGGCCTTCATCCAATCCAGAAGCGCCCGCGTGCCGTCGCGGCCCGGGCCTTCCTCGTCGCCGGTGATGGCGAGGATCACCGCGCCGTCGGGCGGCGTCTCGGTCACGAAATCCACCGCTGCGGCAGCAAAGGCCGCCACGGCGGTCTTCATATCGGTCGCGCCGCGCCCCCACATCACGCCGTCGACGATCTCGGCGCCGAACGGGTCATGCGTCCAGGCGGCGGCATCGCCCACCGGCACGACATCCGTGTGCCCGTTGAAGCCGAAGCTTTTCGCCGCCCCCTTCGCGCCCCAGCGCGCATAAAGGTTCGGCGTGCCATTGCGATCGACGCGCGTGCAGGTGAAGCCTGCCCCGCTCAGCAGGCCTTCCAGCAAGACCAGCGCGCCGCCCTCCTCCGGGGTCACCGAGGGGCAGCGGATCAGATCGGCGCTCAGGCGGATGGGATCGGTCGTCATGGGCACTCCTTTTCAGCGCTACAGGCTTAGAGCGCCGAGGCCTTCGGGGCAATGGCTGTTGCAGGCTCGACACCGGGCGCAAGTGACGCGGAGACAGGGGCTACCCAAAGGCAGGTCGCGGTGTCATGATATGTCAAAAGCAAAAGCCCGAAATCGGGCGTATCGAGCAGGGCAAAGCCCGGAGTCAGACGCAACAGACCCACGCGCGGCCCATTCAGGCGGCGTGCGTTTTTCGTGTCCGTTTCCCCGGGCGCGGAGACAGGCATGGGATCAAGGCAGCATTCGGAGCGTCGCGGATGAGGGCGCAGCAGGGCTGGATCGGTGCGCAGATCGCACATCGCGGCGCGGTCAGGTTTGACGAGCGCAGATTGCCGGAGCTGCTCGCACGCGGCAGCCTGATGCTGGAATTCACCCTGATGCGCGGCGAGCAGTCACCCCTGCCGCTGATCCATCTGCATCAGCGCGAAGGCTGGCGGAATTTCCTCTCGCTCAATCTCGATGTCGACGGGCGCATCGTGCTGGCGCAGCGGCGCGGCTCGGCGGTCCATGCGATCTCGATCGACGCCACGCAGGAGCGGCTGACCGGCGGGCGGATGCGGCTCACATGGCGCTGGGACGGGCCGGGACGCGAGAGCCTGCTGACGCTGGAGGCGCTCGATCAGCGCACGATCCGGCAGCAGGCGGGCGTGGCGCCGCTCCCGCTGACCCGTGACGAGGCGGCGGCGCTCCTCGATCCGGCGGGGCCTGCGCGGGTCGGGCCGCGCGTCGATTGGCTGGCGCTTGGCGATCATCTGCAACCGATGGGACCGGCGGGCTGTTTCGCCCCCGCGACCCCGATCCAGACGCCGGAGGGCGTGGTGCCTGCCGCGCGGCTTCGCGCGGGCGATCTGGTCGAGACCATCGATGCCGGACCGCAGCCGGTCCTCTGGTCGGGGCGGATCAGCCTGCCTGCGATCGGGCACCTGCGTCCGGTGAAACTCTGTGCGCCGGTCTTCTCGGCGCGGCAGGATCTCTGGGTGATGCCGCAGCACCGCGTGGCGCTGAGCGGGCCGTCGGTGGATTTCATCTTCGGCGAGGACGAGGTGCTCATCGAGGCGCGCTCGCTGGCCGATGGCTGCGCCGCGCTGCAACCCGATTGCCCGGGCGTTCTGGAATGGCACGGGCTGCTCCTGGGCGGCCATCACCTGCTAATGGCGGATGGCTGCAAGCTGGAGAGCCTGCATATCGGGCGGCTCGCCCGGCAACCGCTTCTGGCGGCGACGACGGCCTTTGCGGGGCTCCTGCGCGAAGGCGGGGTGCCGCTCCATCGCAAGCCGGTGCGCAAGATCGTCTCGGGCTATGAGGCGAAGACGCTGGCCTCCGCCCGCCGTCAGGGGTTGCGCCCCTTCGTGGCTTAACCCATCAGCGCACGGCGCAGCAGGTTCAGCCCGGCCACGCCCAGCAGGATCAGCGTCCACCACCGGAACCGCACCGGGTCGAGCCGGTCCTGCGCCTTGAAGCCCAGCTTCATCCCCGCCAGCGCGGGCAGGATCATCAGGAGCGACAGCGGGATCGTCTGCGCGTTCAGCACGCCCGAGACCAGATGTGAGCCGGTCAGGATGATCGCGCCGGTCAGGAAGACGACGCCAAGGATGCGCACGGCCTCCTGTTTCGGCGCGTCGATCGAGATCAGGTAGATGATCAGCGGCGGCCCCCAGATCCCGGAAATCCCGCCATAGAGCCCCGCGACGATGCCCAACCCCGTCTCGGTCACCGCCCTGTGGCGCGTGGGCATCGGGATCTGCCGTCCCGAGATCTGCCAGATCGAGAAGGCGACGATCGGTCCGCCCAAAAGCGCGTACATCACCGGCTGCGGGATCACGTCGACGAGGGTCGCGCTGATCGGGATGAAGACGATGATCATCGCGATGAACAGCCGGTAATTCTTGATCGAGCCCACCGCAGCGCCGACCCCTTGACGGAAGGCCTGCATCACGTTGGTCACCAGCGTCGGCAGGATCAGAAGCGCCAGCGCTTGATGCGGCGGCAGGAAGGACGCGAAGCTCGAGAGCATGATCATCGGCATCGCGAAACCGACCGCGCCTTTCACGAAACCTGCGAATAGAGTGACGCCAAGCGCCGCGAATATTTGCCAAACTTCCATCCCGAACATGCGCGTTCCCTTCTGTGTCCCGCGTCGCTTCTACCGGGTTACGCGGCGGGATACAGCCGTGAAGCGACGTGAAATCAGGCGCATACCCGACCACGCCGACAACCGCCGCGACATTATCCGTCGCAATTGTCGCTACTGGCGAATTTTTATTGCGCTGCGGTTGCGAAGTAACTAGACAGGCTGCAACTGCAGAATAAGGAGCCGACTCATGGCACATGACGGGGCCGATATGCCGACGACGATCATTCTGGACGACCTGATGGGCCTTGCTGAGGCGAGTCTGCCCGAACTGGAGGCGCTGGTCTCCGACGCGACCGCGAGCCTGCGCGCCGCAACCGAGAAAGACGGCCGCATTTCCGGCGCCGCCCTCGAGGCGAACCAATATCGCGCCCACGGTCTTGCCTGGCTGACCACCTATCAGCAGTCGCTCAAGCAACTGCACGGCTGGGCCGCACGTCTGGCCGAGGACGGCAAACTGGGCGAGATGGAGAAGCTGATCGTGCAGATCGGCTTCGGCGAATATCTCGCGCAGATCGCGGGCGGCATCCAGATGAACCAGGGCGAGATGGTGCGCCTGGCCGATATGGACGTCAGCTGGACCCCGTCCGAGGCTGCCGCGAAGCTGATCGCCGAGGGCAATTCCAACGCCGCTCGGATGCGTCTGGTCGAGCTGATGCGCGACGTTCAGGGCCGCTCGATCTTCGGGCAGTCGGGTCTCGACGAAGACCTCGAGATGATCCGCGAGCAGTTCTACCGCTATGCCGAGGACCGCGTGAAGCCGAATGCGCATGAATGGCACCTCAAGGACGAGCTGATCCCGATGGAGATCATCGAGGAACTGGCCGAACTGGGCGTCTTCGGCCTGACCATTCCGGAAGAATATGGCGGGCTGGGCCTGTCGAAAGCCTCTATGGTCGTCGTGACCGAGGAGCTTTCGCGCGGCTACATCGGCGTGGGCTCGCTCGGCACCCGGTCCGAGATCGCGGCCGAGCTGATCATCTGCGGCGGCACCGAAGAGCAGAAGCAGAAATGGCTTCCGGGCCTGTCGTCGGGCGAAATCCTGTCGACCGCCGTGTTCACCGAGCCGAATACCGGCTCGGATCTGGGCTCCTTGCGCACCCGCGCCGTCAAGGATGGCGACGACTGGCTCGTGACCGGCAACAAGACGTGGATCACCCATGCGCAGCGCACCCATGTGATGACGCTGCTCGCGCGTACCGATCCCTCGACCGACAATTACAAAGGCCTGTCGATGTTCCTGGCCGAGAAGACGCCGGGCACCGATGACAACCCCTTCCCCACCGAGGGCATGACCGGCGGCGAGATTGAAGTGCTCGGCTATCGCGGCATGAAGGAATACGAGCTCGGCTTCGACAATTTCCGCGTGAAGGGCGAGAACCTTCTGGGCGGCGAAGAGGGCAAGGGCTTCAAGCAGCTCATGGAGACGTTCGAATCCGCCCGCATCCAGACCGCCGCCCGCGCCGTGGGCGTTGCGCAATCGGCGCTGGAGATCGGGATGCAATACGCGATCGACCGCAAGCAATTCGGCAAGTCGCTGATCGAATTCCCGCGCGTGTCGTCGAAGCTCGCGATGATGGCGGTGGAGACGATGATCGCCCGCCAGCTGACCTATTTCTCGGCCTGGGAAAAGGATCACGGCCATCGCTGCGATCTGGAAGCCGGTATGGCGAAACTGCTGGGTGCGCGGGTGGCGTGGGCCGCTGCCGACAACGCGCTGCAGATCCATGGCGGCAACGGTTTCGCGCTGGAATACCAGATCAGCCGCATCCTCTGCGACGCGCGTATCCTGAACATCTTCGAGGGTGCCGCCGAGATTCAGGCGCAGGTTATCGCGCGGCGTCTCCTCGGCTGAGCCAGCGAAACTCTATTCAACGGGGCGATGCGGGCGAACCTCGCATCGCCCCGTTCTGATTTGACACCCGTGCAACGCCCCCGCAAGCTGAACGACGAGGTTCAGCACAATGGAGGGCGCATGGCTCGCACAATTCTGGTCACAGGCATCACCGGCTTCATCGCCAAACGCATTGCCTATGACCTTCTGGCGCAGGGCGAGATCGTGCGCGGCACGCTGCGCAAGGCCAGCCGCGGCGAGGAGGTGAAAGCCGCCTTGAGTGACCTCGGCCCCGAAGCGCTGGAACGGCTGAGCTTCGTCGAGGCCGATCTGATGGCGGACAAGGGCTGGGACGCGGCGATGGCGGGGGTCGACGCCGTGATCCACACCGCCTCCCCCTTCCCGCTCAGCAAGCCGAAGAACGAGGCCGAGGTGATCCAGCCTGCGGTCGAGGGCACCAAGCGGGTGCTGGCTGCGGCGCAGGCCGCCGGTGTGACCCGCGTGATCCAGACCTCCTCGATGGAAGCGGTGATGCATGGCGTGACCTCCGACCCAATGACCGAGCGCGACTGGTCGAACCCGCGCGCGCCGACCTGCAGCCCCTATACGCGCTCCAAGATTTTCGCCGAAGAAGCGGCGTGGGAATTCATCGAGGATCATCACGAGATGCGTCTGACGGTGATCAATCCCGGCCTCGTCTGCGGCACGCCGATGGATCGTCACACCGGATCGTCCGTCGCGGTGATCGAGCGGCTGATGGCGGGCAAGGACCCGATGGCGCCGGAATTCGATATTCCGGTGGTCGATGTGGCCGACGTCTCCGCCTGCCATGTCGCGGCGCTCGACCGGACCGAGAGCATCGGTCGCCGCTATATCTGTGCGGAAAGCTTCATGTCCTTCCTCGAGATGGCACGGGTGCTGAAAGCGGAATTCCCCGACCGCAAGATCCCGACGCGGAAGGCGCCGAACTGGATCGTCTCGATCCTCGCGCTGTTCGACGAGCAGATCGCGCTGATCAAGCCGATGCTCGGGATGAAGATGCGCCTGAGCCACGAGGCCGCGACCCGCGATCTTGGGGTCGAGTTCGTACCCGCCGCCGAGGCCGTGCGCCGCACCGGACATTTCATCGTGCAGAAATAGCGTTGCGCTCGCCCAGTTTCGCAGCCAAATCTGGCGCGACAGACTGGAGGGGCGCAGATGATCCGCGACGCAAGACCGCAAGACGCAGAGGCGATTACCGAGATTTACAACGACGCGGTGCGCAACACGACCGCGATCTGGAACGAGATCGAGGTCGGTCCCGAGAACCGCCGCGCCTATATCGCGGATCGGCAGGCGGCAGGCTATCCGGTGCTGGTCTGGGAGGAAGACGGGCGCGCCGTGGGCTATGCGAGCTTCGGCCCGTTCCGCCCCCATGACGGCTATCACCTGAGCGTCGAGCATTCCGTGTACGTCCACCGCGACCACCGCGCGGGCGGCAAGGGCGCGAAGCTGATGGAGGCGCTGATCGCGCGCGCCAAAGAGGGCGGGTTTCACGTCATGGTCGGCGCGATCGACGCCGCGAATGAGGGCTCGATCCGGCTGCATGAGCGGCTTGGCTTCACGCAGGTCGGCTTGATGCCGCAGGTCGGCAAGAAGTTCGGGCGCTGGCTGGATCTGGCGCTGCTGACGCTGCTGCTGGACGATCGCGAGCGGCCTTGAGCTTGAAGTGAGGGACGCGCCCGAGCCTCGGGTGGGCGCTGTGCTCCGCCTGTGGCTTGGCGCTTTATCTCGCAAGCCCGCATGCCGGGTGTGCCCGCGATGAGATCGCCGATGCGCCTTCCCCGGGGGAGGGTCGGGCGCGGCCCGGGGCTAGTCGCCCCGCGCCAGGTTTTATGAGCTACCGCGCACTGCGCCCCAGCAAATCCACGAACCGCTGCCGCGCCTCGGGCAAGGGCCGATCGCCCAGATCGGGTGCCATCCGTTCGCCAAGGAAAAACCCGGTCAACCGCAGCCCTTGCACGATCTCGCCAAGGCTCGCGGGCCCCTGCCCCAACAGGCAGAGCGGCAGTGGCAACAGTCTCGGGGCCCATTCCGCGGCTCCCTGACGGCTCACCGCACGCCCCGAGCGCGGGCTGACATAGGCCAGATCGTCGCGCGCCCCGGTCACCGCGCAGCGCGACAGGTCGAGCCCGTAGCCCATCTCTTCCAGCAGTCCCAATTCCCAGCGCAGGTAGCTGGGCACCCAGTCGCCCCCCTCGGCCATCGCGTCGAACAGCGCCTCTGAGGCCAAAAACAGCGCGTCATGCGCCTCGCGCTCGGGCAGCGTGAACCGCAGCAAAGCCGTCGCCGCGTTCAGCCCGGCCAGCGCCTGCCGGTCCGACAGGATCACCGCGCGGCTTTGCAGCGGCTCGATCGTGTAGCTGCCAAGGTGATCTTCCAGCCGCGCGCGCCACGTCGCCGTGACCCGGTTTCCCGGCTGCAAGATCCCCGTCATCTTGCGCGACGCCCCACCGCGCACGACGCCCGCATGTCGCCCATGCGCCGAGGTGAACAGCTCGACGATCATCGAGCTTTCGCCATGCGGTCGTGCCGAGAGGATCGTGCCGAGGTCTTGCCAGTCCATGCGCCGACTATCTGACCCGTGACGTTGCGGCGCAAGCGGCTTCGTGAATTGCGCAGACGTCGCGGGCCGCACTAGCTTCACACCCATGAAACGCGCCTCGATCCTTTTCGCCGCCCTGATCGCCCTCGTCGAGTTGGCGGCGTTCGGCGCGAGCTTCGTCAACAACATGGCCGAACACCCTCACGCCGCCGTGCCGCTGGGCATCCTGTGGCTGATGTTTCGCTACTTCACGATCTGGACGAACACGCTGGTGGGCCTCGCCTTCGGCTGGATGGCGTGGCGCAAGCGGGCACTGGCGAAGCCGTTCCTTGCGGCGCTCGTGCTGTGGATCCTGATCGTCGGCGTGGTCTACCACCTGCTGCTGGCGGGAGATACGCCGCTGCACGGGCTCGATTACGTCTCGAACCTGCTTTATCACACCGCAGCCCCGATCCTCGTGCCGGTCTGGTGGCTGGCCTTCGCGCCGAAAGGCGGGCTGACGAGCCATCACGCCGTGATCTGGCTGGCGTGGCCGCTGGTCTATCTCGTCTATGCGGTGATCCGGGGGCTGGAGACCGGGTTCTACCCGTATTTCTTCCTCAACCTCGACAGGCTCGGATGGGGCGGGCTGGGCCTGTGGTGCGTGAAATTCCTCGTGGCCTTCTGGATCGGCGGGCTGGTGATCGTGACCTTGGGCCGCGGTCTCAACCGGCTCGGGATCAGCCGCTGAGGCCGTCCTCGTCCAGCATCGTGCGCCCCTCGCGGCTCTCGATTTCGATCACCCAAAGGTCGGGGTCGAAGCCGCGTTGCTTGCGGATGCTGGCATCGACCGCAGCCTCGGGACCGTCATGCAACAGCATCCACGCGCTTTTGCCCGTCATCAGGTCGGCACGCCGCTCGTAGCTTTGCGCGGTCCCGTCGAGCCGCGCGCATTTCACCAGCACGGCCCCCGAAGACGCCTGCCCATGCGCGGTGACATAGGCCGGGATGTTCGCCAGCTCCAGCCGCTTGAGATAGGCGCGGACCCAGAAATCCGTGGTCAGACGCCCCTCGCTCATCACTTCGAGTCCTTGAAATCGAGACCCATCTCGGAATAGCGCTCGGCCTCTTCCAGCCAGTTCGGGCGCACCTTCACCTGCAGGAAGAGATGCACGGGCCGATCGAGGAACTCGATCAGCTCTTCGCGCGCGGCCTTGGAGATCGCCTTGATCGTCTCGCCGCCCTTGCCGAGGATGATCCCCTTGTGGCCGTCACGCGCCACATAGATCACCTGATCGATCCGCGCGGAGCCGTCCTTGCGCTCTTCCCAGCTCTCGGTCTCGACGGTGAGTTGATAGGGCAGTTCTTCATGCAGGCGCAGGGTCAGCTTCTCGCGGGTGATCTCGGCGGCGATCATGCGCATCGGCAGATCGGCAATCTGATCTTCGGGATAAAGCCACGGCCCCTCGGGCATCTCGCCCGCAAGCCATTCCTTGAGATCCTGCACACCATAGCCGCGCTCGGCGGAAATCATGAAGGTCTTGGTGAACTGATACGCCTCATTGAGCTTCGCGGTCAGGCCCAGAAGCTCCTCGGACTTCACCTTGTCGATCTTGTTGATCGCGAGCGCGACCGGCTGCGTGCCTTCGCGACCGCGCAGAGCCTCGAGGATGCTCTCGACACCCGGCGTCAGACCGCGATGCGCTTCGACCAGCAGGACGATCATATCGGCATCGGCCGCCCCGCCCCAGGCCGCGTTGACCATTGCGCGATCCAGACGACGGCGCGGGCGGAAGATGCCGGGCGTGTCGACAAAGACGATCTGGCTCTGGCCTTCCATCGCGACGCCACGGATGCGGGCGCGGGTGGTCTGCACCTTATGGGTGACGATCGAGACCTTCGCGCCAACCATCGCGTTGAGCAGCGTGGATTTGCCCGCATTGGGCTCTCCGATCAGGGCGACGAAACCGGCGCGTGTGGTCATGGGTGTTCCTTTTTGGCGATACGCGAAAGCGATACGGGGCGCGGGGTAGCTTATAACGGCGCGCGTTGCCAGTCATCTTGTCATGTGGCGGAGGGAAGCGGCTGACCGCCGGGTGGGCGGGATACCTGTGTGGTCTGCGCTTGATCGGGCAAAATCCGCAAGAGTTGTCCGCGCGCGATGGTCTCGAAAGCGCCCGCCCGAGGGGGCGGTCGGGCGCTGCCCGGGCCGCTTCGCGGCTGATCCGGGCCTTGGCTCAGCCCTCGGCGCCGTCTTCCAAGCGCTTCAGCAGCGACTTCGCCGCCGTCATCTCGCCCTGACGCTTCGATCCGGCCTTCGCCGTTTCGCGCGCGCCGTTCTCCAGACGCACCTCGATGGTGAAATTGGGGGCGTGATCGGGACCGTCGCGATGGATGATCTCGTAGTGCGGCGGTGGCAGACCGCGTGCCTGCGCCCATTCCTGCAGCGCGGTTTTCGGGTCGCGCGCGTCTTCCTCGACGCTGTCGAGCCGGTCTTCCCAAAGCCGCAGGATCAGCACCTTCGCCGCGTCGAACCCGCCATCGAGATAGACCGCCGCGATCACCGCCTCCATCGCGTCGCCCAGCAGCGCCAGCTTGCGCCGCCCGCCGGTCATCATCTCGGACCGGCCGAGCTTGAGCACCGCACCGAGGTCGATCTTGCGCGCGATATCGGCGCAGGCTTCCTTGCGCACGAGCGCGTTGAAGCGCGGCGCCATCTGGCCCTCGGATGCGGCACGGTCGCCGAGGAACAAAGCCTCGGCCATCACGAGGCCCAGAACGCGGTCGCCCAGAAATTCCAGCCGCTGGTTGTCGGGCCGGGTCGGCGTGGAGATCGAGCTATGCGTCAGCGCGCGCGCGAGCAGCTCGGGCCGTTTGAACTTGTGCCCGAGGCGCTGCTCGAATGCCTTGATCTCCGCGCTTAGCTTCAATTGATCGCCTTGAAGAACCGATCCGGACGCCAGGTCCAGAAGTAGAACAGCGAGCGACCCGCCGAGGAGAACATCACCCGGTCGGCCCGGCCGATCAGGTTTTCTTTCGGGACGAAGCCGAGACCGCCCACCGATTGCGGGAAGCGGCTGTCTTCGGAGTTGTCGCGGTTGTCGCCCATGAAGAAATACATGCCCTCGGGCACGGTGTAGACGGGCGTGTTGTCCACGGGGCCGTCATTGTTGATCTGCAGAATGTCATGCGTGACGCCATTGGGCAGCGTCTCGGCATAGCGTTTCTTGATGCAGGTATCGCCCATGCCGACCGGCGAGTTCGAGCAGCGCGGCAGCAGCCCCTGCGGACCCTGCGGCTGCATGACTTCCTCGAAATCGGGCTCGGGCTTCATCTCGACCGCCTTGCCGTTGATCTGCAGAACGCCGTTGATCATCTGGATCTTGTCGCCCGGCAGGCCGATCAGACGCTTGATGAAATCGACGTTCTTGGTCGGGTGACGGAACACCACGACGTCGCCGCGTTCGGGGTCGCTGGCCAGCAGGCGCCCGTCGAAGGGGCAGGCCGAGAACGGGCAGGAGTAACGCGAATAGCCATAGGCCATCTTGTTCACGAAGAGGAAGTCGCCGATCAGCAGCGTGTCCTTCATAGAGCCGGAGGGAATCCAGAAGGGCTGGAAGAACAGCGTGCGGAACACCCCCGCGATCACCAGTGCCCAGACAATCGTCTTGATCGTGTCGAGGATACCGCCCTCGGCCTTGTTCTTCGCCATTATCTCTTACCCTGCCTCAAAATTCCTTGGCCTCAATACGCGGCCTCGCGCCCGAGTCAAGAAAGCTTGCGGGCCTCGATCACGACGAAGGCCTGCGCCCAGGGGTGGTCATCGGTCAGCGTCACATGGATGACGGCCTCGTAACCCTCTGGTGTCATTTCCTTAAGCCGGTCCGCCGCCCAGCCCGTGACCTGCATCACGGGCTGCCCCGTTGGCAGATTCGTGACCGCCATATCCTTCCATGCGATGCCCATGCGCAACCCGGTTCCAAGCGCTTTGGAACAGGCCTCCTTCGCCGCCCAGCGCTTGGCATAGGTGCCCGCCACATCCTTGCGGCGCTCGGCCTTGCGCTGCTCGGTCTCGGTGAAGACGCGATTGCGGAAGCGGTCGCCGAAGCGGTCGAGCGTGCGCTCGATCCGCTCGATATTCGCGAGATCGGTGCCGATGCCGAGGATCATGCCGCCTCAGCCCCGCGCCGCATCCATCAGCTTGCGCATATGCACGATCGCGGGACCGAGCCCCACGAAGATCGCCTCTGAGATCAGGAAATGGCCGATGTTCAACTCGCGGATCTGCTTCATCTCGGCGATCGGCTCGACCGTCTCATAGGTAAGACCGTGGCCCGCATGCACCTCCAGCCCGAGGCTGTCGGCATAGGCCGCCCCTGCTTTCAGCGCCTCCAGCTCGGCATCGCGGGCGGCGAAATCGCCCGCGTAATGCATGTCGCAGAAATGGCCCGTATGCAGCTCGATCACCTGCGCGCCGATCTTGGCGGAGGCTTCGATCTGCGCCGGGTCGTGGCCGATGAACATCGACACGCGGATGCCCGCCTCGACGAGCGGCCCCACGTAATCGGTCAGCCGCGACAGATCGCCCGCGACGTCGAGACCGCCTTCGGTCGTCACCTCTTCGCGCTTTTCCGGCACGATGCAGCAGGCATGGGGCAGATGGCGCAGCGCAATCTCCTGCATCTCGGGCGTCGCGGCCATCTCGAAATTCAGCGGGATGTCGAGCCCGCCGCGCAGCGCGTCGATGTCCGCGTCACGGATATGGCGGCGGTCTTCGCGCAGATGCGCTGTGATCCCGTCGGCCCCGGCCTGCTCGGCCAGACGCGCGGCGCGCAGCGGGTCAGGATAGGCCGCGCCGCGGGCATTCCGCACGGTGGCCACGTGATCGATATTCACACCAAGGCGCAAAGGTTTGGGCATCGGGCTCTCCGCAATAAGTCTCGCAGGAGTATGCCTGCGCGCGCGGGCGGGGAAAAGACCTGCGATTGTATCGGTTTCAGAACGGAACGGGCGCGGTGAAGGTCATATGCATGCCGCCATCTGGATGCCGAAAGCGCAGGGTCTCGGCATGGAGCATCAGGCGCTCGAACGCCTGCGCCGGGCCTTCGGCATAAAGCGGATCGCCAAGGATCGGGTGGCCCAGCTCGGCCATATGCACCCGCAGCTGGTGGCTGCGCCCCGTGATCGGCATCAGCCGCACCCGCGTCGTGCCGTCCTCATGGCGCATCACCCGCCAGTCAGTCTGCGCGGGGCGGCCGTTCTCATGATCGACATGCTGGCGCGGGCGGTTCGGCCAATCGACACACAGCGGCAGATCGACCCGGCCTTCCTTCTCGGCCAGCTCACCCCAGAGCCGCGCCTGATAGGCTTTCTTGGTCTGGCGTTTCTCGAATTGCAGACCGAGATGGCGCTGCGCGTGGGGCGTCAGCGCGAAGACCATCACGCCCGAGGTATCGGTATCGAGCCGGTGAACCAGCAGCACCTCGGGGTGAAGCGCACGCAGCCGCGCAATCAGGCAATCCGCCTTGTCCGGCCCTTTGCCCGGCACGGACAGCAACCCCGCCTGCTTGTCGACCACGAGAATTTCGTGATCGGCATGAAGGATGCGCGGGGCATCCTGTGGCGGGTCATAGACGTAACTCATGCGCTGCGAGATGCACTGCGCCGCCTGTCGGGTCAAGCCTCAGGGCGATTGCGGCGGCCCCGGCTCGATTTCGTAGTAATCGCCCTTATCGGCCACGAAGATATGCTCCGCCATCGAAAGCCCCGTCGGCAGGTTGAGCGTGCCCGCCGCGATCGAGATGCGCCCCTCCCCGTCCAGCCGCCAGAACAGGGAGCTGCCGCAGACCGCGCAAAAGCCCCGCTCCGCCGTCTCGGAGGAGCGATACCAGCGCAGCCCGTCGCGGTTGATCAGCACAAGCTGATGGTCATCGATCTGCGAGGAGGCCCAGACATGGCCGGAGGTCTTGCGGCATTGGCTGCAATGGCAGGCCACCACAGGCCGCATGTCGCCCTCGACCTCGTAGCTGACCGCCCCGCAGAGGCACCCGCCGGTATGTTTCATGGCTTCCTCACAAATGTCCGAACACGTCTTTCAGAATCGCTTCCAGAGCCGCGGCATCCTCTTCGGTGAAGGCATCGGGCTGGTCGCTGTCGATATCGAGCACCGCGATGACACCGCGCTTTGCATGGACCGGGATCACCAGTTCCGAGCGGGTGGAACTTGCGCAGGCGATATGGCCCGGGAAGGCCTCGACATCGGGCACGAGCTGCGTCGCCCCCTCGCGCGCCGCCGCCCCGCAGACCCCGCGCGAAAACGGGATCACGAGGCAACCATGCCCGCCCTGATAGGGGCCGATCTTCAGCAGTTCCGGCTCGGTGACCCGGTAGAACCCGGTCCAGTCGAAGCGGTCATCCGCATGATGGATTTCGCAGGCCAGCGTCGCCATCAACGCGACCTCGTCGGTCTCGCCTTCGGTCAGCGCGGCGATGCGTTTCGCCAGATCGTCGTAATCCACGCTCATACCCGTTCGATCGCGATGGCCGTGCCCTCGCCCCCACCGATACAGATCGCGGCCACGCCGCGCTTGAGATCGGCCTTTTCCAGCGCATTGAGCAGCGTCACGATGATCCGCGCGCCCGACGCCCCGATCGGATGGCCAAGCGCACAGGCGCCGCCATTCACATTCACCTTGTCATGCGAAATGCCCAGCTTATGCATGAAGGCCATCGGCACGACCGCGAAGGCCTCGTTGACCTCCCACAGATCGACGTCATCGACCGTCCAGCCGAGCTTCTTCAGCAGCTTCTCCGCCGCCGGAACCGGCGCCGTCGGGAAATCGGCGGGCGCCTGCGCATGGCTCGCATGGCCCAGAATGCGGGCGCGGATCGGCAGGCCCTCGGCCTTCGCCGCAGCCTCCGAGGCCAGCACCAGCGCAGCCGCCCCGTCCGAGATCGAGGACGAATTCGCCGCCGTCACCGTGCCGTCCTTGCGGAAGGCGGGCTTGAGATGCGGGATCTTGTCGGGGCGCGCATTGCCCGGCTGCTCGTCGATCGCGACCACGGTCTCGCCCTTGCGGGTTTTCACGGTCACCGGCGCGATCTCGTCGGCGAAGGCCCCGGATTTCTCCGCTGCAACGGCCCGGTTCAGCGACGCCATCGCGTAATCGTCCTGCGCCTCACGCGTGAACTGGAACGCCTGCGCACAATCCTCGGCAAAGGTGCCCATGAGACGCCCCTTGTCATAGGCATCCTCCAGCCCGTCGAGGAACATGTGATCGAGCGCCTGAGCATGGCCGAGCCGTGCCCCTGCGCGCATCTTCGGCAGCATGTAGGGCGCGTTGGTCATGCTCTCCATCCCGCCCGCGACCATCACCCCGGTCTGGCCGAGCGCGATCTGGTCATAGGCCACCATCGCCGCTTTCATGCCCGAGCCGCACATCTTGTTCAGCGTCGTCGCGGGCACCTCTTCGCCAAGCCCCGCCGCGAAGCCTGCCTGTCGTGCGGGCGCCTGCCCCTGACCTGCGGGCAGCACGCAGCCCATCAGAACTTCCTCGATCCGCGCAGGCGCGACGCCTGCACCGTCCATCGCCGCCTTGATGGCGGCCCCACCCAGTTCCGACGCAGGCACAGCTGCAAACACGCCCTGCATTCCGCCCATCGGCGTGCGCGACGCTCCGACGATCACCACGTTTTCCATGATATCCTCCAAAATTCTGTCCCACGGATACCGAATGGTAAGCATTGCCGTCTAGCCTTCCCGTCAGATCAACCGTGGGAGTCGGACATGAACCTCACTGCCGAAGCGCTGGAAGGCGCGCTTGTCGTCCATCTGGCCGAGGCGCGGCTGGATGCGGCCATCGCGATCCGGTTCAAGGAAAGAATGCGCGATGTCACCGTGCAACCGGCGGCGCGGGTGCTGCTGGACCTCTCGAAGGTGGAGTTTCTCGACAGTTCGGGCCTCGGCGCGGTGGTGGCGGTGATGAAATCGCTCGCGCCAAACCGACAGCTGGAGCTTTGCGGGCTGACGCCGAATGTCGCGAAGGTTTTTCGCCTGACCCGTATGGATTCGGTGCTGCCAATCCACGCCGACATCGAAGCCGCGCTGGGGGAGGGCCGGAAATATGCGTAAGCGTGTGAGACCGAAATCACCCCCCAGCACCCCGCGCCCAACCCCGCACCCGCAGCAGACGGAAGTGCGGGTCTTCAACCTCAGCTTCGCGGCGACACCGATCGCGGTGCGCGACGCGCTGCGGGCCGCCGTGGCGCGTTTCATCCGTCTGATGACCGAGGAAGAGGCCGGGACGCTCGAATTGATTCTCGCGGAAATCCTCAACAACATCGTCGAGCATGGCTACGGCGATAGCGGCAAAGGCACGATCTCGCTCTCCATCGCGCGCGACGGTAAGGGGCTCACCTGCTCGGTCAGCGACGATGGGGTCGCGCTGCCTCCTGCCTGCCTCGATCTGGAAGACCGCGACCCGGAGCGGCCCGACCCGACCAGCCTGCCCGAAGGTGGCTTCGGCTGGTTCCTGATCCGCGATCTTGCGACCGATCTGGGATACCACCGCGAGGAGGGGCGCAATCTGCTCGCCTTCCGCATGCCGCTAGACCCGATCGAGATGCGACAGGCGGGATAGGGCCCCTGCCCGACCCGCGCCCTTGCGACATGCCCGGCGCGGTTCAGTTCAGTTGGAATTGCAGCCGGTAGGAGCCGTTGCCGAATTCGCCGAAGAGATCCTCGAGATCGGGATGGCTTACCGGCTCGCCGGAGAAATCCGCAACGAGGTTCTGCTCGGACACATAGGCCACGTAATAGCTTTCGTCGTTCTCTGCGAGCAGGTGGTAATAGGGCTGGTCCTTGGACGGGCGCGACTCCTCGGGGATCGCGTCATACCATTCCTGCGAGTTGGAGAAGATCGCATCGACATCGAACACCACCCCGCGGAACGGGTGGTTGCGATGCCGCACCACTTGGCCGATGTGATATTTCGCGTGCGTGGTATGCATATCTATCCTCATACCTTAATTCTAAATCGTGAAACCGCTCAGGTCCACGTTTTCGCCTCATTTCCGCCGGAAACAGATTGTCCGATTCGTCGCGACAGTCCGCTGATCCTGTGCGTTTCCCGGTTTTCGAACGGGCCAATTACGCATAGACTGACAAAAAACAAGGCCGTCAGAGCAAAGAAGAGCAGCTATGAAGAAATACCTCGCCCTCGGCGTAGTGCTTGCGGTGGCCGCCTGCGGAGGCGGACCGTCCAAGCCCCCGCGCAATCTTGATGACGCCTGCGCGATCATCAAAGAACGCCCGCAATATTTCAACGCCATGCGCCGGACGGAGGCCCGCTGGGGCGTGCCGGTCGCCGTGCAGATGGCCACGATCCATCAGGAAAGCAAGTTCGACGGCAATGCGAAGACGCCGCAACGCTTCGCGCTCGGGATCATCCCGCTGGGCCGTCAAAGCTCCGCCTATGGCTACAGCCAAGCGCTGGACGGCACCTGGGATGAGTATCGCGAAGACACCCATCGCTTCGGTGCAAGGCGCAACCGCATCGCCGACGCCACCGATTTCATGGGTTGGTACATGGACGGCACGCAGAAGAAGCTTGGCATCTCCAAGGCCGACGCGCGCAACCAGTATCTGGCCTATCACGAAGGGCGCGGCGGCTACTCGCGCGGGTCACACCGGTCGAAATCCTGGCTTCTCGCCGTCGCCAACCGCGTCGCATCCCGCGCGCAGATGTATCAGATTCAGCTGCAATCCTGCCGGCGCTGAGCAATCAGCGCCGCTGGGCCAATGCCTGATCGATGGAGAACATCGACGTGGCGAAGTTGCCGCCCTTTTGCAGGTTGTTCAGGATCGTCGTGGTCTTCTCGCCCGACTGGTTGGTGATCACCCACTGGCGTAGCTCGACCGGCCCGTCGGTGAAGACCAGCTGAATATTCCCGTATTCGGGATGCTGCGGGTCCTGCGCGGTCACGATCGTCTTCGGCCCGTCCGTCGTGTAGCCCACGACCATACCGTTGCGGTTCAGATCGATATTTCGCCCGAGGATCAGGTTCAGCGGCGTCTTCACCAGCGGATATTGCTCCGGCGGCTGGTTCGATTTGGGATCGAACACCGCGACCCGGTTGGCCGAGGCCAGCACCAACGTCTTGTCGTTATTGTACTGAAAGCGCGCCCGACCGGGCCGCTTGATGAACAGCTTGCCGGTCGAGATCGACCCGTCCGAGTTGACCTGCGTGAAATCCGCCGAAGCGGAGGTCAGCGAGTTCAGATAGGACGATATCTGATTCAGCGAGACTTTCCCGGCCGAGGCCGGAAGGGTGAGCGCCAGCGTGAAGATCGCGGCGAGCAGGATGCGGATCTGTTTCATGACCATAGATTTAGGCACTCCTTGCGAAAGCGGAAGTCCCGCCGTAACGCGCCAATCGCGCTGCGGGTCCGTCTTGAGCGCATTTGCGCCTAACAGGGGATGTCATTCAATAACAGCGCCCCCGTATCGGATCACGGCGCCCGGCGGTCATCCCGAGTAAGGGCCCCTGAAACGCAAAGCACCCCGAGTTCTCCCCCGGGGCGCGTCGCATTTCTGATTGTGACCGGCTTACTGCTGCTCGGGCACGAGGATTTCGCGCTTACCGACATGGTTGGCCGAGGACACGATGCCCTGATCTTCCATCTGCTCCACGAGGCGCGCGGCCTTGTTATAGCCGATGCCCAGCTTGCGCTGGATGTAGGAGGTCGAGCATTTGCGATCCTTTATCACGATGCCCACCGCCTGATCGTAGAGCGCATCCTCGCCGCCGGTATTGCCGCCGGTGTTGAGGCCGAGCACCGCATCGATATCGCTCGCCGTGTCGTCATCGGGGCCTTCGACCACGCCCGACATGTATTCCGGCGGACCGAAGCTCTTGAGGTGGTTGACGATTTCCTCGACTTCCTCGTCGGACACGAACGGCCCGTGGCAACGGGTGATCTTGCCGCCCCCCGCCATGTAGAGCATGTCGCCCATGCCCAGAAGCTGCTCGGCGCCCTGCTCGCCCAGAATAGTGCGGCTGTCGATCTTCGACGTCACCTGGAAGGAGATCCGGGTCGGGAAGTTCGCCTTGATCGTGCCGGTGATGACATCGACCGAGGGGCGCTGCGTGGCCATGATCAGGTGGATGCCCGAAGCCCGCGCCATCTGCGCCAGACGCTGGATGCAGGCCTCGATCTCCTTGCCCGCGACCATCATCAGGTCGGCCATCTCGTCGACGATGACGACGATATAGGGGAAAGGCTCGGGCTGGAATTCATCCGTCTCGAAGATCGGCTCGCCGGTTTCCTCGTCGAAGCCGGTCTGCACGGTGCGCTTGAACATCTCGCCCTTGTCGAGGCTTTCCTTCACGCGCCCGTTGTAGCCCTCGATATTCCGCACGCCCATCTTGGACATTTTGCGATAGCGCTCTTCCATCTCCGAGACGACCCATTTCAGGGCGACGACCGCCTTCTTCGGGTCGGTCACAACCGGCGACAGCAGATGCGGAATGCCGTCATAGACGGAGAGTTCGAGCATCTTCGGGTCGATCATGATCAGGCGGCACTCTTCCGGCGTCAGACGGTAGAGCAGCGACAGGATCATCGTGTTGATTGCCACCGACTTACCCGAGCCGGTCGTCCCTGCGATCAGCAGGTGGGGCATCTTGGCAAGGTTGGTCACGATCGGCTCGCCGCCGATGGTCTTGCCCAGAGCCAGCGGCAGCTTGATGTTCTTGTCGTCGAAATCGCGCGCCGAGAGGATCTCGCGCAGCACGACCTTCTCGCGGTGGTCGTTGGGCAGTTCGATGCCGATCACCGAACGGCCCGGCACGGTCGAGACACGTGCCGACAGCGCCGACATCGAGCGGGCGATATCGTCGGCCAGACCGATCACGCGGCTGGCTTTCAGACCCGGAGCGGGCTCGAGTTCATACATCGTGACGACGGGGCCGGGGCGGACCGAGACGATCTCGCCCTTCACGCCGTAATCGTCGAGCACGGTTTCGAGCATCCGCGCGTTCTCCTCCAGCGCCTCGTCGGAAAGCTGGTGGCGCTGGATCGTCGTGGGGTTGGTCAGCAGCGACAGCGGCGGCATCTCGAAGGGCGCGGTTTTCGGCTTCTCGAAAGCCATCTTCGGCTGCGCCTCTTCGATCGCACGACGCGAGGGGGCTGCGGGTTTCGCCGCAGGCTGCACGACGCGCTTCGGCTCGGGCTGCTTGATCACCTGACGGTCGAGACCGCGCGCAGACGCCGGGATCTCCGGCACCACGTCTTCCTCGATCCATTGTGCAGCGCCCGACTCGTCGAAGGAGTGCGGCTCGCCCGCGTAGAAATGCTCGGTACGCATGTCGCGTGGATCGGCCTCGAAGCCTTCGTAATCCGGATGGGTCCAGTCGCGGCTGTCGTCGTCCGCGTAGTCATAACCCTGCGCGACCTGCTCAGCCGCCGTCATCTGCGGCTCGTCGGCACCGGCATAGGCCATTTCGGGCGCATGCTCGGCGGCAGCGGCAGGCGCGCCGAAGCCCGGCATGAACCGCGGTTTGGCCTTGAGCGGCGGCTCGGCGCGCAGTTGCGGCTCGGCCCGCAGCGGCGGCTCCTGATGCACGACCTGCGGCTGACGCGGCGCGCGCGCGAGGCGCTTGGCGACGGCGGCCAGCACCGAGGCAGACGGACGCGGCGCCTCCGGCTCGGGGTCGGCGAAGGTCTCGGGCATGTCATGATGCAGCGGAGCCTCGGGTTCGGGCGCGTAATCGGTCACGATCGGCGCCGACTTGCGGTTCTGCACCGCCTGGCTGATCCGGGCGCGAATGCGGTCCTCGGTCGGCGCTGCGGGCTGCGGCTGGTCGTCCCAATAGGGCTCGGTCTCGAACAGTTCGGGCGAGGCATCATAGGGATCGTAATCGGGTTCCACCGGGCGACGGATCCGCGACAGGAAGGACGGGCGTGCCGCCGGGGCCGCTTCGACCTCGGGCGCCCAGTCATGCGCGGCATAGGCCTGCTGCTCTTCCCAGGCCGCCAGCTCTGCGGCGCGTTCGGCTGCTTCGGCGCGACGCTGACGCGCCCGCTCTGCCGCCGAGCGAGCCCCCGTGACCGAGGCCGATGCCCCACGGCCCAGAATGTTCATCGCGCCGACATAGATCGCGACCGTGCCCAGCCACATGAAGCGCGTGATCGCCTGCAGCTCGGGCTTGGTGAAGCCGAGAACGAAGGTCGCCATGGCCAGCATCGCCGCGGCGAGGACCAACGACAGAAGCTTCAGCCCAACCACGCCCGAGATCGGAACGATCCCCAGCATCGCGCCCGCGATCATGTCGCCGAAATGCCCGCCGAGGCCGAAGGCCTGCCCCCATTGGTCGCCCGGCACCAGAAGCGCCGCGTAAACGGCGGCGACGGCCACGGCGATCGGGAAGAAGATCATCCGCGACACGAGGCGTTCTTCGCCGCGATGGGTGATCATGCGCAGCCCCCAGGCCACCAGCGCCGCGGGCAGCAGCCACGCGCCGTGCCCGACGATCACGAAGAGAGGCGAAGCGATCCCGGCGCCGATCCGGCCCAACCAGTTCTGCACCGGCTCATCCGAGGACGCCATCCAGCTTGGATCTTCGGGGTGATAGGAGAAAAGCATCATCGCGGCGAGCAGGCCGAAGACGACCAGCAGCCCCCCCACCAATTCCTTGCCACGCCGTTCCAGAACGGCTTGCGTGTCCTGATCGAAAAGCGGATCGCGCTGTCGAACCTGATAAGATGCCATAACCTACCGTCCTCAACCGTAAAGGCAGTCGCGAAGCTGCATCAGCCCGCGCTGCGTTTCTGCTTTTGGAGCGACCAGAGCCACTCTGATATATTTCTGGCCGGGGTTTTCCCCGTTCACCTCGCGCGCGAGATAGGCGCCCGGCAGCACGCGAATGCCGGTCTCTGTCCAAAGCTTGAGCGCCGCTGCCTCCCCGTCTTCGACGGGAAGCCAGAGGAAGAAGCCGCCCTGCGGCAGCTGGAAGCCATCGACGCCGTCGAAGATCTGTCCCGCGATCTCGTATTTCTCGGCGTAGAGGCGACGATTTTCCGTGACATGGGCCTCGTCCGCCCAAGCGCGCTCGGCCACGCGCTGCAACGGTTGCGGCAGCGGCGCACCGGCATAGGCGCGCAGGCGACGGATATGTTTGATGCTTTGCGGCCCGGCGGCGAGGAAGCCCGAGCGAAGACCCGGCAGGTTCGACCGCTTCGAAAGCGAATGGAAGATCACCACGCGCTCGGGGTCGATGCCCTCCTCGGCCGCGACCTGTGCCGCACCGGGCGGCGGGGCCTCGCGCCAGATCTCGGAATAGCACTCGTCGGCGAAGACGATGAAATCGTGCTTCTCGGCCAGATGCAGCAGATCGGCCAGATAATCGCGGCTCGCGACTGCGCCCTGCGGGTTCGAGGGCGAGCACAGATAGGCCACGGTGATGCGGTCCAGCACCTCGGGCGCAAGTGCCGAATAATTAGGCAAAAACCCGGCATCAGCGCCCGCGGGCACGAAAACCGGCTCCGCGCCGACGGCTGCCGCCGCCACCGCATAGACCTGATAGAACGGGTTCGGGATCGCGATCACGGGCGTTTTGCCGCGTTTTTGTTCGGGCGAAAGCGCCATCGCGGCGTTGTAGAGACCCTCGCGGGTGCCGTTGAGCGCCATGATCCGCTCGGGGCCGATCTCGACCGAATAGCGCCGTTTCAGCCAGCCCGAGATCGCGTCCAGCAATTCGGGCGTGCCGTCATTGGCGGGATATTTTCCAAACTCTCCAAGGCTTTGCGCGATCACATCGCCGACGAACTCGGGCATGGGGTGGCGCGGCTCACCGATGGACATGGCCAAGACGTCGCCGCCCGGTTCATGCGAATCGAGCAGCGCGCGCAAACGCGGAAATGCGTATTCGGGCAGGTTCGAAAACCGCTCGGGAAAGTCCATCTGTGCCTCATCGAATGGGGTCTATGTCGCCCCTTATTGCCGACGAGGTTACAAAAGCTCCGCCGTTTCGTCCAGAAAAAGACAAGCTCCAGAGCGGGTTGACCACAAGAAATGTGGTTTTCAGGCCAGCGACGATTCGGCGGCCATGCCCAAACGCAGCAACCGATCCTCCGTCATCGGCGGCGCCATCAGCGAAATCCCGCAGCTTGGGATGCCCGTCGGAAGGTTCAGCGCGCATAGCCCCAGCACGTTGCCGATCCGGGTGTTGCGCAGCGCGAGCACGTTCTCTTCCTGGAAATAGGCCTTGTCGCTGAGAAGGCGGCGGACATCGGGCGGCAGGATCGGCGAAGTCGGTATCAGCACGGCATCATATTCCGCGGTCGCCTCCAGATAGGCGGCGCGGTAGCCCGCCAGTTCGTGCCAGCCTTTCGCGTAATCCGAAGCCAGCGCGTCGCGCCCGCTGCGGAACCGCTCGAGGATCGCCGCGAACATCTTCTCGGGCGCGGCTTCGATCTCGTGCTTCCATTCGCCATAGGCTTCGGGGGCGAAGAGAACACCCGAAAGGTCCATCGCCGGGCGTACCATCGGCAGACCCCGCCGCTCGATCACCGCGCCCGCCTTGGCGAAGGCCTCGACGGCCCGCTCGAAGCCCTGCACCGGCTTTTCGCGGGTGCCCTCAAAGGGCAGCCCCTCGAGCACCAGAAGCCGCTTCCCCCTGAGGCTCGCGTCACGCAGATCGGGCGCGGCGCGCCGTTCGAGCAGCGCAAAGACATGCGCGGCATCCTCGACATTGCGCGTGATCGGCCCGACCGTGTCGAAGGTCCGGCACAGCGGCACGACGCCTTTCGTCGTGATCCGCCCATGAGTCGTCTTCAGCCCCACGATATCGTTCCACGCGGCCGGAATACGCACCGAACCGCCCGTGTCCGAGCCGATCGCCGCCGCCGCCAAGCCGCGAGCCACCGACAGAGCCGCACCCGAGGACGAACCGCCCGGCGCGAGTTCGGGATCATGGATATTCGGCGGCGTCGCGGTCATCGGGTTCACGCCCAGCCCGGAGAAGGCCAGTTCCGTCATATGCGTCTTGCCCAGACAGACCGAACCGCCCAGCGTGGCTTCGATCAGCACATCCGCGTCGCGCTCGGGCACACGCCCGGCCAGCAGCCGCGAGCCCGCCTCGGTCGCGACCTCGGCGGTGTCGTAGAGATCCTTCCAAGACAGCGCGACCCCATCGAGCATGCCGCGCCTGGTCCCCTGCTTGGCGCGTTGATGCGAGGCCATCGCCTCGTCGCGCGCCCGCTTCGGCGTGAGACGCGCATAGATGTCCTCCGAGGCTTCAGCCGCCTCCAGATAGGCCTCGGTCTGCTCCACCGGATCGAGCTGACCGGCGGCAATCGCCCGCCCTTGTTCCGCAGCCCCTGCCAACCGCCATTCCATGCCCGCCTCCTTCGTTCTTTCCGCCACGCTAGCGACAGTCCCGCGCATGGACAATCCCGCTTCCAGCGCCATAGTAAGCGCCATGAAACACGATTCAGACGTCATCATCGCGGGCGGCGGGCTCAACGGCCCCGCCTTGGCGCTTGCACTGGCCTCCGCCGGCCTTTCCGTGACCCTTGTCGATGCGGCGCCGGCTCGCCAGCGCGCGACCGACACGTTCGACGGCCGCGCCTATGCGCTGGCGATCGCGTCGCAGAAATTGCTGCGCGCGATTGGCGTCTGGGACGGGCTTGCCGATCAGGCGCAGCCGATGATGGAAGTGAAGGCCGCCGACGGTCACGCAGGCGAAGGGGCGGCCCCTTTCTTCCTGCATTTCGACGCGCGCGAGCTGGATCAGGCGCCGGTCGGCTACATGCTGGAGGATCGCTACCTCTATCGCGCCTTCCTCGATGCGATGGAGGCGAGCGACAAGATCACGCTGCTGCACGAGACACAGGTAACAGGGCAGCAGGTCGTGCCGGGCGGGGTCGAGGTGAGCCTGTCCACCGGCAAGACCCTGACCGCGAAGCTGCTGATCGGCGCGGACGGTCGCCGGTCGGGCGTGGCCGAACGCGCCGGGATCACCCGCGAGGGCTGGGGCTACGGCCAGACCGCGCTGGTAGCTGCGGTCGAGCACGAGAAACCCCATAACGGCGTCGCGCAGCAGTTCTTCATGCCGACCGGGCCGCTCGCCATCCTGCCGCTGAAGGGCAACCGGTCGTCGATCGTCTGGAGCGAGACCGAAGAAAACGCGAAGACGATCTCGGCGCTGGATGACGAGGATTTCCTCGCCGTGCTGCGCCCGCGCTTCGGCGATTTCCTCGGAGAGATCAAACTGGCCGGTCCGCGGTTTTCTTACCCGCTGAACCTGACGCTTGCGAAAGCCTATGTCGCGCCGCGCGTGGCGCTGGTGGGCGATGCGGCGCATGGCGTGCATCCGATCGCGGGCCAAGGCCTGAACCTCGGGTTGCGCGATGTGGCGGCGCTGGCGGAGATCGTCGTGGAAGCGATGCGCCGCGGCGAGGACATCGGCGCCGAGGACGTGCTGGAGCGCTATCAAGGCTGGCGGCGCTTCGACTCGACCTCGCTCGCGCTCGGCATGGATACCGTGAACAAGCTTTTCTCGAACGACAATCCGCTGCTGAAAGCGGGGCGCGATCTGGGGATGGGCCTGGTGCAGGCGATCCCGGGCCTGCGCCGCGGGTTCATGCAGCAAGCGGCGGGCCTGTCGGGCCCCCTGCCCCGCCTGTTGCAGGGGCGCGCGCTCTAGAACGCCGCCCCTTACTCGTCGATCCGGCGCGCTTCGTCTGCCAGCAAGATCGGAATGCCGCCCCGGATCGGGAAGGCCAATTTCGCGGGCTGCGAAACCAGCTCCTGCTTTTCGGCATCGTATTTCAGCACCGCATGGGTCAGCGGGCACACGAGCGCCTCCAGCATGTGCCGGTCGAACAGCGGCTTCTCTCGGGCCGTCTCGGGCGCCGGTGCGCTCTCAGTTTCGTCGCTCATTGCAGCCGCTCCTCTCCGCCGCCATGCAGCGCATATTCGATCAGGGTCACCAAGGTCTCGCGTCGGGTGGCCAGACAGGGCGCTTCCAACAGCGCCTGCTTGTCCTCCGGCTCCAGCGGCAACAGCATCCCGAGCGAGTTGATCAACAACTCATCATCGGCATCTTTCAGCGTTTCCCAATCGGTATCCAGCCCCTGCGCGTGGAAAAACTTCGCCAGCAGGTCGAGAAATTCGTCGCGGTCGAAGCCGTTGTCATGCTCGGCCGCACCCAGATCGCGCTCGAACCCGGCCCAGCTGACCTCGGCACGAATATAAGGGGTGAAACCCTCGATCTGTTTGACGATGCGATAGCGCGAGATCCCCGACAGGGTGATCATGTAGCGCCCGTCCTCGGTCTCGGAAAACCCGGTCAGACGGCCCGCACAGCCGATTGCGTTGAGGTGGTTTTGCCCCTCCGGCCCCTTGATCGGCTGGATCATCCCGATCAGCCGAGACTTGGTCTTCATGCAATCTTCGATCATCTGCAGATAGCGCGGCTCGAAGATATGCAGCGGAAGCCGCGCCCGGGGCAGCAGCAGCGCACCGGGCAGCGGAAAAAGCGGAAGGATTTCGGGCAAGTCGCCTTTCTTCATCATGCGGATGAAACTAGCGCGCCCATGCCCTCAGGCAAATATCATCGACGACAGACGACGGCGGCCTTTTGCCACGATCGGATCGTTCGGCTTGAGCGCGTCGAAAATGGTGAAGAGCTGCGTCTTCGCGGCCTCGTTATCCCATTCGCGATCGCGGCGGAACAGCTCGAGCAGCTGGTCCACGGCTTCCTCGACATTGCCCGCCGCATAAAGCGCCTGCGCATAGTCGAAGCGCGCCTGATGATCGTCGGGATTGGCCTCGACCTTGGCTTTGAGATCGTCGAGCGGCCCGGCCGATTGCGCCTGTTTCGCCAGATCGAGCTGTGCACGCGCTGCCTCCACCGGGGCGCTGTCGGACAGTTTCGGGGGCACGGCGGCCAAAGCCGCGCCTGCCGCGTCCAGTTGGTCCAGCGCGATGCGCGCGCGGATCAGGCCGCCGTGGGCCTCCGCCAGCTCGCCATCTTCTTCGAGGATCGCTGCGAAGGTCTCCGCCGCGTCTTCCGCCGCGCCCTCGGCCAGCATGGCCTCCGCCGCCTCGACCGCATCGCCCAGACCGTTGCCGGTCTCGCCGCCGGACGCTTCGATCAGCTTGGCCACGAAGCTCTTGATCTCGGAGGGCGGCAGCGCGCCCTGGAAGCCGTCGATGGGCTGGCCCTGCCAGAAGGCGTAGACGGTCGGGATCGACTGCACCCGCATCTGACCCGCGATCATCTGGTTTTCGTCGACATTGACCTTGGCCATCACGACCGCGCCTTTCGCGGCTTCGACCTCGGCTTCCAGCGCCGGACCGAGCTGCTTGCACGGGCCGCACCACGGCGCCCAGAAATCGACGATGACCGGCACGGTCTGCGATTTCTCGATCACCTCGGCCATGAAGTTGGCTTCGGTCACGTCCTTGACGTATTCGCTCTTGCCTGCGGCCTTGGCGCCGCCACCCAGTTCCAGCATGTCCGTCTCCCGAAATTGCGGAGGATTTGCTTTCCTATATGGCCTCGGATGGGCCGAACGCAAACCCGTTTGACCGCGGCGCGCTGCCGCAAGCGATTACAGATCGAAGGTCGCGAAAACCGGCGCGTGATCGGAAGGCTTCTCCCAACCGCGCGCCGCCCGCAGCACGCGACTGCCATGAGCCGCGTTCGAGATATCCGGCGTCGCCCAGATATGATCGAGCCTGCGGCCCTTGTCGGCGGCATCCCAGTCGCGCGCCCGATAGGACCACCACGAATACAAAAGCCCCTCGGGGATGTCCTGCCGGGTGATGTCCACCCATTTGCCCGCCTCCATCGTGTCGTGCAGATGTTCGACCTCGATCGGCGTGTGGCTGACGATCTTCAGAAGCTGCTTGTGGCTCCAGACGTCATCCTCGCGCGGCGCGATGTTCAGGTCGCCCACAAGGATCGATTTCTGCGGCGCTTCGGCTTTGAAGTAATCGCGCATCTGAGTGAGGTAATCGAGCTTCTGCCCGAACTTCTCATTCACCTCGCGGTCCGGCACGTCGCCGCCTGCGGGGACATAGAAGTTGTGGATCGTCACGCCATTCTCGAGCGTGCCCGCGACGTGACGCGCATGGCCGAGATCGGCGAAATCATGGGCGCTGTTCTCTTCCATCGGGATTTTCGAGAAGATCGCGACGCCGTTGTAGCCCTTCTGGCCGCGCGCAACCATGTGGGTGTAGCCCAGTGCCTTGAAGCCCTCGAGCGGGATCTTCTCGACCGGGCTCTTGCACTCCTGCAGGCAGAGGACGTCGGGCGCCTCTTCCTCCATCAGCTTGCGCACCAGCCCCTCGCGCAGCCGCACCGAGTTGATGTTCCAGGTCGCCAGCGTGAAGCTCATCTCATTCTCCCGTTCCAAAAGCCGCGCGATCATGTCGAAGGGCGGCCGCTTTCGCAACCGCCCCTCTTCGCTCTTTCAAAATATCCCGGGGTGAATTGGCCGATAGGCCAAGAGGGGCAGTGCCCCTTATTCCGCCCAGCCGGAGATCGACTTCACGTCGCAGAATTCCTCGATGCCCCAGCGGCCACCCTCGCGCGCCCGGCCAGAGGATCCCACGCCGCCGAACGGCGCGCCTGCGCCGCGGTCCTGGCCGTTCATCTCGACCATCCCCGAGCGCAGCTGCCGCGCCAGACGGTTCCGCCGTGCGCCATCGCCCGATTGCAGGTAGTTGGTCAGACCGTAAGGCGTGGCATTGGCCACCTCGATCGCCTGCTCCTCGCTGTCGAACGGCATGATCGACAGGACGGGGCCGAAGATTTCCTCGTTCATGATCGTCATCGAGGGATCGCAATCGGCAAAGACCGTCGGACGGACATAGAAGCCGCGATTGAGATGCTCGGGCCGCCCGGGACCACCCGCGACGAGTTTCGCGCCCTCCGCGATGCCGGTCTCGATCAGGCCCTGAATCTTGTCGAACTGCGCCTTGTTCACGACCGGGCCGATATGCTTGCCCTCCTCGCGCGGGCTGGCCACCTGCGTGGCCTCGGCGGTCTGGCGTGCGATTTCCACGGCCTTGTCATAGGCCGAACGCTCGACCAGCATCCGCGTCGGCGCGTTGCAGCTTTGGCCCGAGTTCTGGAAGCAATGGCGCACGCCGCGCGCCACCGCATCCTCATCCGCATCGGCGAAGATCAGATTGGCGCCTTTGCCGCCCAGCTCCAGCGTCACGCGCTTGAGCGTATCGGCTGCTGCCTTCGAGATCGCGCGCCCCGCGCGGGTCGAGCCGGTGAAGGAAATCATCTCGACATCGGGATGGGTCGAAAGCTGCGTACCGACGCCAACGCCATCGCCATTCACGAGGTTGAACACGCCCTTGGGCAGACCCGCCGCGTCGAGGATTTCCGCAAACAGCAGCGAGGACAGCGGCGCTTCCTCGGACGGTTTCAGCACCATCGTGCAGCCCGCGAGGATCGCCGGGATCACCTTCAGCGTCACCTGGTTCATCGGCCAGTTCCACGGCGTGATCAGACCCACAACGCCAACCGCCTCATAGGCGATCATCGCGCCCGGCGTGCCGTCGCCCAGCGGATGCACCCAGTCGAACGCTTTCGCCGCGTCGATGAAGTTCTTGATGTGATAGGCGCCCGCGCCCCACTGGTTGCGGCGCGCGAGATCGATCGGCGCGCCCATCTCGAGGCTCATCGCCTGCGCCATATCCTCGGCGCGCTCGGCATAGACCTTGGCGATCCGCTCGACCGCCGCGATCCGCTCTGCCGGATCCGTGGCCTTCCAGCCGGGCAGCGCGACCTTCGCCGCGGCGACCGCAGCATCCGTATCAGCTTGGTCACCCAGCGAGATCACCGCGCAGGGATCCTCGGTCGACGGGTCGATCACCTCGTAGTCGCGCGCCGCCTTGGGTGCGACCCACGCCCCGTCGATGTAGAAATTCCGTTTCTCGATCATATCAGCCTCCGGCACACAGATGTTGCGCGCGAGCGTTTCACCACTCCCCGTCCTGCGCAAGGCCTGACGAAAGGTCGCAGGCTCCGAGTTTAAAAAGGTTCTAAACTGGCTGGAACGGACCCCGACGAGGGCTTATATCCCGCAAAGACGTGATTTTACGCAAACACAGGAGGTTTTTCATGGGCCTGCGTATCAATGACACCGCTCCCGATTTCACCGCCGACTCGACCGCTGGCGAGATCAAGTTCCACGACTGGATCGGCGACAGCTACGCCATCCTGTTCTCGCACCCGAAAGACTTCACCCCGGTTTGCACCACCGAATTCGGCGCAGTTGCTCAACTCGCCCCCGAGTTCGAGAAGCGCAACACCAAGGTCATGGGCGTCTCCGTCGACAGCGTCGAAGAGCACGTGAAGTGGAAATCGGATATCGAGCAGGTCGCAGGCGCGCCCGCGAACTTCCCGATCATCGACGACACCTCGCTGAACGTCTCGAAGCTCTATGACATGCTCCCCGCCGATGCCTACATGCCCGACGGCCGCACCGCCGCGGATTCGGCCTCCGTGCGTACCGTCTTCATCATCGGCCCGGACAAGAAAGTCCGCCTGACCATGTCCTACCCGATGTCGGTCGGCCGCAACTTCGCCGAGATCATCCGCGCGCTCGACGCCGTTCAGGCGACCGACGGCAAGCCCTTCGCGACCCCCGCGAACTGGGTGCCGGGTCAGGACGTGATCGTCGCGCTGTCGGTCTCGACCGACGAGGCGAAAGAGAAGTTCGGCGAAGTCGACGTCAAACTGCCCTACCTGCGCACCGTCAAGTCGCAGGGCTGAGCCCAGCTTACCCGCTTACGAGAGAGCCCCGGCAGCGTCCGGGGCTTTTTCATATCCGCGCCACCCACCCGAAGCGCAAAAAGCAAAAGGCCCCGGATCGCTCCGGGGCCTTTCTCAATCTTCTAGCGGATCAAACCGATCAGTCGGCTTTCTCTTCGCGCTTTTCCGGCGCGATTTCTTCGCCGGTTTCCTGATCGACCATCTTCATGCCAAGGCGCACCTTGCCGCGATCGTCGAAGCCCAGAAGTTTCACCTTCACTTCCTGACCTTCCTTGAGCAGATCGCTCGGGTGGTTCAGGCGCTTGTTGGCGATCTGGGAGACGTGGACGAGACCGTCACGCTTGCCGAAGAAGTTCACGAAGGCGCCGAAATCGACGAGCTTCACGACCTTGCCGGTGTAGATCTGGCCTTCTTCGGGCTCAGCCACGATGGCGTGGATCATGTCATGCGCTTTCTTGATGGCCTCGGCATTGGCCGAAGCGATCTTGATCACGCCGTCGTCGTTGATGTCGACCTTGGCACCCGAGACTTCCACGATCTCGCGGATGACCTTGCCGCCGGAACCGATCACTTCACGGATCTTGTCGGTGGGAACGGTCATCGTCTCGATGCGCGGAGCGTGGGCGGAGAATTCCGTGCGGCCCGCGGAGAGCGCCTTGTTCATCTCGCCGAGGATGTGCATGCGGCCAGCGCGTGCCTGCTCCAGAGCTTTCTCCATGATCTCGGCGGTGATGCCGGCGACCTTGATGTCCATCTGCAGCGAGGTGATGCCCTCTTCGGTGCCTGCGACCTTGAAGTCCATGTCGCCGAGGTGATCCTCGTCGCCAAGGATGTCGGTCAGAACGGCCCAGGAGCCATCCTCTTCCAGCACCAGACCCATCGCGACACCCGCGACGGCCGATTTCAGCGGAACGCCCGCATCCATCATCGCCAGCGAGCCACCGCAGACCGACGCCATCGAGGACGAGCCGTTGGACTCGGTGATCTCGGAGACGAGGCGGATCGTGTAGGGGAAGTCGGTCGCAGCCGGGAGAACCGCCTGCAGCGCGCGCCATGCGAGCTTGCCGTGGCCGATCTCACGACGACCGGGCGAACCGACGCGGCCAACTTCGCCGACCGAGTAGGGCGGGAAGTTGTAGTGCAGCAGGAAGTTCGAGCGCGAGTTGCCGTGCAGCGCGTCGATGATCTGCTCATCGTCGCCGGTGCCCAGCGTGGTCACGACCAGCGCCTGCGTCTCGCCGCGGGTGAACAGCGACGAACCGTGGGTGCGCGGCAGCAGACCGGTTTCCGCCACGATCGGGCGAACCTCGTCCAGCGCACGACCGTCGATGCGGCGACCGTTCTTCACGACGTCACCACGCAGAACAGCCGATTCCAGCTTCTTCATCGCGGTGCCGAGGGTCGGATCTTCGAGCTGCTCTTCGGTGAGCTGCGACTTGATCTCTTCCTTGGCGGCGTTGACGGCGGCCACGCGCTCTTGCTTGTCGGAGATCGCGTAAGCGGCACGCATCTTCTCTTCGCCCAGACCTTTGACGGTCTCGAGCATCGCCGAGTAATCGGGCGCCTTGAAGTCGAAGGGCTCTTTCGCGGCGGCTTCTGCGAGATCGATGATCATGTCGATCACCGGCTGCATCGCGTCATGGCCGAACTTGACCGCGCCCAGCATCTCGGCTTCGGACAGCTCGTAAGCTTCCGATTCCACCATCATCACGGCGTCCTTGGTGCCCGCGACGACGAGGTCCAGACGCTGCTCGGGGTTTTCCCGCAGCTTCTGCATGTCGTCGACTTCGGGGTTCAGGATGTATTCGCCATCCGAGAAACCGACGCGCGCAGCGGCGATCGGGCCCATGAACGGCACGCCCGAGATCGTCAGCGCGGCCGAAGCGGCGATCATCGCGACGATGTCGGGCTCGTTGACGAGGTCATGCGACAGCACGGTGCACATCACGAGCACTTCATGCTTGAAGCCTTCCACGAAGAGCGGACGGCACGGGCGGTCGATCAGGCGCGAGGTGAGCGTCTCTTTCTCGGACGGACGAGCCTCGCGCTTGAAGAAGCCGCCCGGCACTTTACCGGCGGCATAGTATTTCTCTTGGTAATGAACCGTGAGCGGGAAGAAGTCCTGGCCCGGCTTCGGTTCCTTGGCAAAGGTCACGTTGGCCATGACGGAGGTTTCGCCCAGAGTGGCGATGACCGAACCGTCAGCCTGACGGGCAACCTTGCCGGTTTCCAGCGTGAGCTCTTCTTCGCCCCACTGGATGGATTTTTTCACAACATTGAACATTCAGCGTATCCTGTCTGGGAGCTCTCACGGGCGTATCCCGTGTCTCCCGATTTGAATGGCGGCCCCATTGCCGCCGCCCCCTTATCCTGTTGCACGCGCCCGGGGGCTCGAGGCGTCACGTCTCAGATGGGCCTGCCAATACAGGAAATGAAGGGGTTTGGGAAGCGAAGAGTCCTTAGGGAAAGAAACGGCCAGCGCCCAATTCTGGCCAGATTGGCCCGCCATCCTCGGCCTGTAGTTATTAACATTGATTATTGTGGCCCCATGAACAAACCCACTGCCCTTTTCATCGATGGCGAGAACATCTCCGCCACTTTTGCTTCCCAGATCCTCAAGTTCGCGCCAGGCGCTTTCATCCGGCGTGCCTACGGTGATGTCGCGCAGATTAGATCGTGGGGTCACAGCCCTTCGATCCGGCTGGTGCATTCCGGAAGCGGCAAGAACGCAGGAGACGTGTTGCTCGCCCTCGACGCACTCGAGCTCGCTTTGGAACGACGCGCCGAACGGTTCGTCATCGCAAGCTCCGATGGTGACTTCACCCACCTCGCGACCAGGCTCCGCGAAAAAGGGATGGAAGTGCTCGGCGTCGGACAGGAGAAAGCGCCGAAGGCATTTCGTGAAAGCTGTTCAGTGTTTCATCTGCTGAAGTCAAAAACGACCGCAGCTCCGACACGACCGCCAGCAGTCAAGAAATCTGCCAGTCTCGATAAAAAAATTCGCGCAGCGATCGAGGCACACAGCAAGGACGGCGCTGGAGTGCCCCTCGCGGAACTGGCGACGATCATGAAGAAAGACCACGGGGTCTTGATCGGGAACTTGCCAGATAAAAAGTGGCGCCCCTATTTTTCGAACCGTCCGAAACTCTTCGCGCTTGATCCAAAGGGGCCCAAGGCACGCGTGCGATGCCGTCCTAATGGATTTTCTCAACTTTCCGCCGCAGCGAAATAGCCAGAATGCAAAACGCCCGCCCCTTTCGGGACGGGCGCAATGATACTCGTAAGCTCTTCGATCATTTGATCGGGCGGAACTCGCCTCTGTCTTCCGACGCGAGGCTCACCACCACGATGGCGATGAAGGCCGCGATGAAGCCCGGGATGATCTCGTAGAGGAACGAGCCCCAACCCAGCGAAATCCAGACGATCACGGTCACGGCGCCGACGACCAGGCCAGCCACGCCGCCCAGACCCGTCATGCGTTTCCAGGTCAGCGACAGGATGATCAGCGGACCGAAGGCGGCCCCGAACCCGGCCCATGCGTTCGACACGAGGCCAAGCACTTTGCTGTCTGGGTTCGACGCGATGATGATCGCCGCGATCCCCACGGCCAGCACGGCAAGACGGCCGACATTCACCAACGTGCGGTCCGAGGCGTCCTTGTTGAAGACGATCTTGTAGAAGTCTTCGGTCAGCGACGAGGACGACACCAGAAGCTGGCTCGACACGGTCGACATGATCGCCGCCAGAAGCGCGGCATAGAGGAAGCCAGTCACCAGCGGATGGAACAGCAGGTTCGACAGGATGATGAAGATCGTCTCCGGATCCTGCACGTCGAGCCCGTTACGCTGCGCATAGGCGCGGCCGAAAATACCGACCGAGATCGCGCCGATCAGCGAGATCGCCATCCAGCCCATACCGATATTCCGCGCTTTCGGCACGTCGGCGACCGAGCGCACGGCCATGAAGCGCACGATGATATGCGGCTGGCCGAAATAGCCCAGACCCCATGCGACCGCCGAGAGCCAGCCCGCGAAGGTCAGCCCGTTCGTCATCGACAGGAAATTCGGGTCGATATTGCTCAGCCGGCTCGCAGCCGCGTCCACCCCGTCGCCCTGACCGGTCGTGAGGATCACGATCGGCATGATGACGAGCGCGAGCATCATGATGCAGCCCTGCACGAAATCGGTGAGCGACACGGCGAGGAAGCCGCCGATCACGGTGTAGACCAGCACGACACCCAGCGTCAGGATGACCCCGGTCATGTAGCTGCCACCGAAGGCGCTGGCGAAGAGCTTTCCGCCGCCGACGAGGCCCGACGCGGTATAGACCGCGAAGAACACCACGATGATCACCGCCGAAACCATCCGCAGCAAGGTCGCGTGGCTCGGGAAGCGATTGGCGAGGAAGCCGGGGATGGTCAGCGCGTTGTCATAGCGCTCGGTCTGCTCGCGCAGACGCGGCGCCACGATGACCCAGTTCACGAAGGCGCCGACGAAAAGGCCGATGCCGATCCAGCTTTGCGTCAGGCCCGACACGAAGAGCGCGCCCGGCAGACCCAGAAGCAGCCAGCCCGACATGTCCGATGCGCCTGCCGACAGGGCGGCAACCGCAGGCGGCAGGTTACGTCCGCCCAGCATATATTCCTCAGAGCTCGACGTGGACTTGCGCCACGCATAGACCCCGATGGCCAGCATCAGCACGAAATACAGTGCCAAGCTGATCCAGACTCCGATCTGCATATCTCAATCCTCCCTGTTAACGCACCTGCAAGGTAGGGCAGATGCTCGCGTTTTCCCGTTTGGAGCGGACGATACAGGAGGACAAGAAGTCGAACCGACCAAAGTTTTTTGACAGGAAGGCTATTCACCCAAAAGTTTTAAAATTTGCAGGCATAAGGGCTGTTATTGCCAATTTGCGCAATTCAGTCGGAATAGTGCAAATGAAAACGCCCGCACCAAAGGCACGGGCGTTTCGAATTCCAATCCGAGGCGGATTAGCGGCGCAGGCCGAGACGCTCGATCAGCGACTGGTAACGTGCGACGTCTTTCGCCTTCAGGTAGTCGAGCAGCTTGCGGCGCTGCGCGACGAGCATCAGAAGACCACGACGCGAGTGGTTGTCTTTCTTGTGCTCTTTGAAGTGCTCGGTCAGGTTCGCGATGCGCTTGGTCAAAACTGCGACCTGAACTTCCGGGGAACCGGTGTCACCTTCTTTGGTGCCGTATTCCTTGATAAGCGCGTTCTTGTCTTCGACAGTGATCGACATCGGGATCTCCTTACATTGAGGGTTCGGGCGCAAGCCGGGATGTCGTCCAGCAAGGTCCATAGACTGCCCCTTTCGGAACAGATGCGCGCATATAGACGCGAATCGTCGTGTTGAAAAGCCTTATTTCAAAGCGCTATGGCCTGCTGCGCCGCGAATTGCGCGGGCGTGAGCAGCGCCACGTCCTGCGCGCTCAGCCCCGCCGCGTCCAGCACCTCGGCCAGCCGGACGCCGTCGAGCAGGATCCACGCCGCATCGGGATGCGCCTCGGACGGCTCGATACTGATCTGCGGCGTGGCGGCACCCTGCGGATCGTAGATGACCGCCAACCGGTCCTGCCCGGCCGTGTAATCTGCGATTGTCGCAGGGGCGTCCGGATCGATCCAATCGCCCAGCGCGAAACTGTCGCCCTCTTCGCCGCCATGCAGCCAATCGCCCGAGCCGCCGAGCAGCACGTCCTCCCCTGCCCCGCCATTGAGCGTATCGGCATCGGCCGCCCCCGCATCGCGCGTCTCCGGCGTGACGCCGACCAGAAGGTCGTCCCCGGCATCGCCGTTCAACTCGTCGTTCCCGGCATCCCCGGTCAACGTATCAGCGCCATCCGCCCCGCTCAGCGTGTCATCGTCGGCGCCGCCCGCGAGCATATCATCGCCCGCGCCGCCGATCAGCGTGTCCTCCCCGGCCTCGCCAAAGAGCCGATCCGATCCGAACTCGCCGGATAGGAGATCCGCCTCCGTTCCGCCGACGAGTTCATCCTCGCCGTCGCCGCCAATCAGCGTGTCGCCCCCCGCATCGCCCCAGAGCGTATCGTTGCCAGACGCCCCGAGGAGCTGGTCGTTGCCGTCCCCGCCCCAGAGGCTGTCATCGCCATCATAGCCATTGATCTGATCGTCACCCGCCTCCCCGGCGATCGCATTGTCCTGCGCGTCACCCCAAGTGATATCGTCGCCCGGTCCGGGAGCCGGTGGCTCGACCGGATCGGTTGGCGCCTCCCCCGCGCTGACCTCGGCCAGCAGCGATCCTGCGCCGTCACTCGGCACGTTGGGATCCGCTTCATCCGCCGGAGGCTCATCACTCTCGGCATCCGACGAAGCCACCATGAGACCCGCCGTGGCGCCCGCCATCAGCAGGCCCAGAACACCCGACAGAAACAACATCTCTCTCACCCCCGTGAAGATGCGAGAAATCTACCGCTGCCGGCGCGGATCCCCTAGGAAACAAGCGTTAAATGCTTAACGGCGCGCTCAGCCTTCGCGGGTGAACCACAGCTCGGGCTGATGCTCATAGGCGATATAGAGCGGATGCTTCGGCGCGCCCGCCTTGGTCAGCCCGAGGTGATGCAGCGCCCTTCCGCTTTCGCGCAGCAAGTCTTCCACATCAGCGCCCCGCGACAGATGCGCGCCATGCGCGCCCCAGGCGCAGATGATCCGGTCCTCGGGGCCGCCCGCCCAGTCGAGGCTCTCGCGGATCGCCGCATCGTTTTCCGGCCCGACCGGGTCCGGCTGCGCCCGCATCACCTTCGGATCGGTCGCGCGATAGGCGAAGATATTGGTCACCCGGAACGCCCCGAAGCCCAGCGCCCGCGCGCGGCGCTCGCAGCGCTCCACGGTCGGGTCGTTCTGCACCTCGGTCGCGGTCGAGGGGTTGAGCATGATGAACAGCGCCCGCGGCTTGGTGCCGTCCCAGACCCGCGTGAGCAGATAGCGGTAATTCTCGCAATCCGAATAGACCGCGATGGAGGGGGCGTCGCCTTTGATATGCTCGCGGGTGATCATCTCTCGTCCTGACCGTTATGTGCGTGACAGAGGGCGGATGCCTCCGGCAGGGATATTTGGACCAAGGGGAAGGGGCGCGTCAAAGGTTGAAGACGCGGCTCGGATGGACCTCGCCGGATTTGTAGATGCCGACGGCGAGCGGCTTGCCCTCATGGCTGACCCAGACTTCCTCGCCCCATTCGGCCTCGCCCGGCAGCACCATGCCCGGATTGCCGTTCTTCAACCGCACCGCACCTTCGGGCGTGGCCTTGAGCTGCGGCAGATCATCGAGCCCCAGTTCCACGGGCAGCAGTTTCTCATCGAGCTCGGGCGTCTTGGCGAGCTCTTCGATCTCGGCCAGCGTGATCCCGTCGCTCGCCTCGAAGGGCCCCGACCATTCCCGGCGCAGCCAGAGCACATGGCCGAGACAGCCGAGCTTCTGTCCCAGATCGCGCGCGATGGAGCGCACATAGCCGCCCTTGCCGCAAACCAGCTCCAGTTCGACCGTATCGGCATCGGGGCGGCCCAGCATCACGAGGCTTTCGACGTAAAGAGGCCTCGCGGCGAGATCCATTTCCTCACCCGCCCGGGCCAGCGCATAGGCGCGCTCGCCATCAACCTTCACGGCGGAAAACTGCGGCGGCACCTGTTCGATATCGCCTTCGAAGGCGGTCAGCGCGGCGGCGATCTCTTCATCCGTGGGGCGCAGATCGGAGGTCCGGGTCACCTCGCCCTCGGCATCGTCGGTCTTGGTCGCAGCGCCCAGCCGCACCTGAAACCGGTAGCATTTCAGCGCATCGGTGATGAACGGCACCGTCTTCGTGGCTTCGCCCAGCGCGACCGCCAGAACCCCGGTCGCCGCCGGATCGAGCGTGCCCGCATGGCCCGCCTTCTTGGCGCCCAGCGCCCAGCGCACCTTGTTCACCACCGATGTCGAGGTGATGTCCGCGGGCTTGTCCACGATCAGCCAGCCGGAAATGTCGCGACCCTTCTTGCGTGCCATGAGGCCTCCATATTCCAAGGGTGCGCCTGCTAGCCCAAGCTGCGCGAGCCGTCAATCTCCAGCAGCGGGGGCGGCAGGCGCGATCAGCGCGACGATCGGTCCCATCGGCAGGCCCATATCCTCGCGCCCCTGACCGGGCACTGTCAGCCGCGAGATCTTGCCGTCGAGATAAAGCGCGTTCGGCACCTGCATCTCGTCGCGGAAGAAACGGCCGAATTCGTGAAAGCTCACCGGCGCATCGGAAATCGCGAAATAGGCGGTCTTGCCATCGGCCGAGACCCCCACCCCGTTGCGGATATTCTTCGACGTGCCATCGGCGAGGAATTTCGGGTGCAGCGCGCCGTCGATCACCAGCATCGGCCCCGATTGCGTCGCATAGGTGCAGTCCTTCGGATCGGCGGCAAAGGCGCGCGATTCCGTCACCGAGAACCTGTCTCCGATGCAGAAGACCCCGTTGGGCAGCAGACCGAAATTGCCCGGACCTTCAGAGGTGACGATCGAATGCAGCTCCTTGCCGTTCTCGATGAACAGGCCCACCGGCTTGCGATCGGGATGATACATCCCGGCATTCATCGCGAAGACGACACGGTCGCCTTTGGGCACGACTTCGGAAAGCCGCTCTGGCGTGCCGATCAGATTGCCGTCGGGATCGTCGAGGAACAGCTTCAGGTCCTGCCCGAGCTGTGCCTCGCAAACGGTGTAGGTGGTGCCGTCGAAGCTGCGATCCGCGCAAGGGGCGTCGGCCAGCGCAGGCGTGGCCAGCAGCATCAGCGCCGCAGCATTAGTCGCGATCGTCTTCATCGTCTTCGTCATCGTCGCGCGCAGCGATATCGCGCTGCACCGTCTCGTCCGAGAATATCCGACGCGTCTCATCGAGACGGTCATAGGTCTCGTCCAGCCGGAAGCGCAGATCGGGGCTGTATTTCGCGGTCATTTCCTTGCCGAGCAAGCGGCGCAGCTCGCCCTTGTTGCGCGCAAGCGCCGCGATCAGCTCTTTGCCACCTTCGCCGCCCAAAGGCGTCACATAGGCGGTCGCGACTTTAAGGTCGGGAGAGCAGCGCACCTCGCCCACCGTCACCGAGACGCGGTTGAGGTCGGGATCATGCACATCGCCGCGCATCAGGAGGTCCGACAGCGTGCGCCGGATCAACTCGCCCATGCGAAGCTGACGTTGCGAAGGGCCATCGCCCGAGGAGAAACGGTTCTTTGCCATGGCGCTCACATAGGGCGTCTGCGGGTTTTGCGCAACGGGGGCTTTGCCAAGTCCGCCTGTGCAAGCTAGATAGCGCGAAACCGTGAAGGAGAAAGACATGAGCGACCTGCCGGGCATCGTGATCACCGGAGCGTCGGGCCGGATGGGCCAGATGCTGATCCGCACCGTGAGCGAGAGCGACAAGGCGCGCCTTGTGGGCGCCGTCGAACGCACGGGCCATGACTGGGTCGGCAAGGATCTGGGCGAGGCGATGGGCGGCGCGCCGAACGGCGTGATCGTGACCGACGATCCGCTCGAGGCGTTTTCCGGCGCGCAGGCCGTGATCGACTTCACCGCGCCTGCCGCCACCCGCGAATTCGCCAAGATCGCGGCGCAGGCACGCCTGACCCATGTGATCGGCACGACCGGCATGGACGAGGACGACATCACGGCGCTCAAGCCGTGCGCGCGCCATGCCGTAATCGTGCGGGCGGGGAATATGAGCCTCGGGGTGAACCTGCTCACGCAGCTGACGAAGAAAGTCGCAGCCGCGCTCGATGCCGATTGGGATATCGAGGTGATCGAGGCGCATCACAACAAGAAGGTCGATGCGCCCTCGGGCACCGCGCTGATGCTGGGCGAGGCGGCGGCGGAAGGCCGTGGCATTTCGCTCGACGACAATCGCGAGTCGGGCCGCGACGGCATCACCGGGGCGCGCAAGCATGGCGCGATCGGTTTCTCGGCCATTCGCGGCGGCGATATCGTGGGCGAGCATGACGTGCTGTTTGCCGGCATGGGCGAGCGGATCATCCTGCGCCATGTCGCCACCGATCGCGCCATCTTCGCGCGCGGCGCGCTCAAGGCCGCGCTCTGGGGTCAGGACAAGCGCCCCGGCGAATACGACATGCTGGACGTGCTGGGGCTCTGAAAGGCGCCCTCTTCCTCTTGGTTCAAATATCCCGGGGGTCCGGGGGC
>NZ_WBJS01000110.1 GCF_009296265.1 Thioclava sp. JE_KL1 | reverse complement strand
ATGCAGAACCAGTTGCCGACCTCGGAGCAGCTCAGCCGTATTCATTTGTGGTCAACGCAAATAGCGAATGAAGTGAATAAATCAGCTAGCTGAAAGCTGGATTACGAAAAGAAAATATCAAAAATCTGCCAGGTTGGGGGTGATAAGAAGAGACCCCAACCTGGCATTTTTTTTATGGCAGTAGGGCTTCTGTTCCCATCAAGTCTTCGTAAGTCTCACGAGGGCGAATTACAAATGCTTGATCGCCATCCACCATGACTTCCGCCGCCCTTGGACGCGTGTTGTAGTTTGAGCTCATACTAAAGCCATAGGCGCCAGAAGACATTACTGCTAGGAAATCGCCCGCTTTTAAATTCAACGTGCGGTTTTTACCTAGGAAGTCGCCAGTTTCACACACAGGGCCAACC
>NZ_WBJS01000109.1 GCF_009296265.1 Thioclava sp. JE_KL1 | reverse complement strand
GATGTTACGTCGTTTTTTCGGTATTCCAGAAGGTCAGCAACCTGGTACACAAGAGAGACAGGTCACTTCCTTAGGGTCTGGTTTTATTATCAGTTCTGACGGCTATATTTTGACCAATAACCATGTGGTTGATGGTGCGGATAACGTTGTGGTGAAACTCAGTGATAGAAAAGAGTTGAAAGCAAAAATCATCGGTCAAGATAAGCGTACTGATGTTGCGGTCTTGAAAGTGGATGCAACAGGGTTGCCGGTAGCGAAGATCGGTTCTTCAAAAGATTTGAAAGTTGGGCAGTGGGTGTTGGCAATCGGCGAACCATTTGGTCTTGATTACACGGTAACGCATGGTATTGTCTCTGCGATTGGTCGTGCTTTGCCAGATGATACTTATGTGCCTTTTATTCAAACGGACG
>NZ_WBJS01000108.1 GCF_009296265.1 Thioclava sp. JE_KL1 | reverse complement strand
CAGTTGAAAGTCACGCTTGATAAGCTGGGTATTGCCAATAAGATTGTTACCAATGGTCGTATTGCATTGGACTTCTTGAAGAAGTGGGCTGATGACGCTGATAAAGGTATTTCCGATCCTGTAGGGCAACGCGTATTGATGGTGATTTCAGATATTGAGATGCCGGAGATGGATGGTTATACCCTAACCACCAATATCCGCAAAGACCCTCGTTTGAACGATATTTATGTGGTGTTGAGTTCTTCCTTGAGTGGTGGGTTCAATGCTTCTTTGACCGAGAAGGTCGGTGCAAACAAGTTTATGTCGAAATGGCATCCTGAAGAGTTGGCACAAGCGATTATCGATCGCATTGATGAAGTAAAGTCTCAGATTGAAAAGTCCGCTTAAATTTAAGTTTAATGTTTGACTTGTTT
>NZ_WBJS01000107.1 GCF_009296265.1 Thioclava sp. JE_KL1 | reverse complement strand
CCTTTGGTATTGGAAAATGTCGGCTTGGCAGTGAATGGCAAAGGGTTTATCGATGTTAACGACAAGCACCAAACAGCCGTGCCGAACATCTATGCTATCGGCGATGTCACCGGACAAGCACAGTTAACCCCAGTTGCGATTCGTGCCGGACGCTACTTGGCGGAACGTTTGTACAACAACAAGCCGGACATCAAGATGGATTTGAGCAAAGTACCAACCGTGGTCTTCTCTCACCCGCCTATCGGCACCATTGGGTTGGCTGAACATGATGCGCGCAGCCAATACGGTCATGACAATGTTCAGGTTTACACGTCGGTCTTCACGCCAATGCGTTACGCCTTTACCGAACACCAGATCAAAACGGCGTTGAAGTTGGTGTGCGTGGGTGAAGAGCAGCGCGTGGTCGGGATTCATA
>NZ_WBJS01000106.1 GCF_009296265.1 Thioclava sp. JE_KL1 | reverse complement strand
TGTCACCTCTCTCTGTTTTTTTAATTTATATTTTTATTTTCTTTTTAATGTCACAAATTCAAATGCATATTGATGTTTTTCATCTGCGTCATGCCACTCTTTTTCCAGAACGGACCAATCTGCATCATCCCATGCTGGAAAACTGGTATCTCCCTCTACCTTTGTCTGCACCCATGTCACATAAAGTTTATTAGCATATGGCAACATCTGCTTATAAAGCTCGCCGCCCCCCATGATGACAATTTCTGCTTCCGCCTGGCAACTCTCCAGTGCCTTCTCAATGGAGGTGTACACCTCAGCCCCTTCTGCAATGTAGTCAGCATTGCGAGTGATAATAAGATTACGTCTATTCGGCAAAGGTCGGCAACCTAATGACTCGAATGTCTTACGCCCCATCAACACAGTTTTACCTACTGTCTTAGCT
>NZ_WBJS01000105.1 GCF_009296265.1 Thioclava sp. JE_KL1 | reverse complement strand
CTTAACTGGTTGTGGTTAGGTATCTTTGCCGCGGGCATGGGGTTACAAGCCACCTTTACCGGATGGTGCCCAAGCAACTTGGTTGGCAAGTTGTCTAAAACCGGTGAGTGTTGTCCTAGCGGTAGTTGCGAAACGACTGCGGAGAAAAAAACAGAGTCTTCTTGTTGTTCAGGTGCCGAACAAACGTCCTGCTGTGATTCAACTGCGGAGAGCGCAACAGACGGGATGGAAATCAAGGTATTGGGAACCGGTTGCGCCAACTGCGACAACACGATCAAACGTATTGAGATGGTCGCGAAAGAGATGAACATTGCGGTGAATGTCGTTGCCGTTCATGATGTAGCGAAAATTCTGGAATATGGCGTCATGTCTACGCCTGCGGTGGTAATCGCTGAAATGGTGGTGCATTCAGGGAGTGTGCCCTCC
>NZ_WBJS01000104.1 GCF_009296265.1 Thioclava sp. JE_KL1 | reverse complement strand
GAGAGCGGTTTTGATATCAAAGGCAAAACGATGGTGCTGTTAGGGGCCGGTGGTGCCTCAACGGCAATTGGCGCGCAGGGGGCAATTGAAGGTTTAAAAGAAATTAAACTCTTTAACCGTCGGGATGAGTTCTTCGATAAAGCCCTCGCCTTCGCGCAGCGGGTTAATGAAAACACCGATTGTGTCGTCACGGTCACCGATCTCGCCGATCAGCAAGCCTTTGCTGAAGCCCTGGCTTCCGCCGACATTTTAACCAATGGCACAAAAGTGGGTATGAAACCCCTTGAGAATGAATCATTGGTTAATGATATCAGTCTGTTACATCCGGGACTTCTGGTCACTGAATGCGTGTATAACCCGCATATGACGAAGTTATTGCAGCAGGCGCAACAAGCTGGTTGCAAAACGATTGATGGATACGGCATGT
>NZ_WBJS01000103.1 GCF_009296265.1 Thioclava sp. JE_KL1 | reverse complement strand
CTGGTGACGTTTGAGTATCAGGTGAAGTCTTAGCTGGCGCGTCCTCTGAAGTAGGAGTTTCTTCTGGTTCTGAAAGTTTTTCTGCTATGGCATAAGTTTCTTCTAACAGCGTTTCCAACTGCTCTCGCCAATCATTCACCAAAGTTGATGCATTCTGTTTGACCTTGCAGCTGCCTGTAGGAATGTTTTCATCCGAAATCAGCACCCAGTTGGTACGAGAATCTTCTGCATAAGTTTCCACAATTTGTTTATCTTCGGGATTCAAATGCACTTCTATTGGTTCAACTTCATTTGGAAGACGTTCAACGGATTTTTTTACCGCTTCAAGAACCCAATCTTCATGTTGTGCAATTTCCTTCTCAACTACTTTTTTAGCAATTTCAATCGACAACGCAGCTAACTGTGCAAACACTTGCTCCGTTATACGC
>NZ_WBJS01000102.1 GCF_009296265.1 Thioclava sp. JE_KL1 | reverse complement strand
GCGGTATATCTTTCAAAACGCTGGGCAGCAAAAGAAGCCATTGCTAAGGCTTTGGGCACAGGGTTCACGCAAGGCGTTTGCTTTTCCGAAATGACGGTCGGTCATACTGACCTAGGTCAACCACAAGTCCATTTGCATGGCAAAACACTTGCACTTTCTGAGTCACGTCACATAACCGACTGGTCAATCAGTATCAGTGATGAAAAGCACTACGCGATTGCATTTGTCGTTGCTGAAAGTCGATGAATGCGTTTCATTGAAAATATCTCTGAAGGATTCCGCTTACACTTTTCGATAAGATTTAATACAATGCAATCTATGAATCGATTAATCATTGTTTTTGTAAGAAAAATCTGCCAGGTTGGGGTGTTTGCTTTTGCATGGTTTTCGGCAAATGTTTATGCCGCAGTACCCGAGCCGACAACGCTATCC
>NZ_WBJS01000101.1 GCF_009296265.1 Thioclava sp. JE_KL1 | reverse complement strand
GTTTGGACTTGCGTGGTGGGGTGCATTTCTTGATGGATGTCGATATGGAAACGGCGGTACAAAAAGCCTATACCCGTTATGTTGATGAAATCAAAGCCTCATTCCGTGAAAAGCGTATTCGTTACCTATCGGTAGATTATGAAAAAGAAGCTTTGTGGATTAAGTTCCGTGAAGGGACGAACCTTGATGAGGCTCAGGCGGAAATCAACAAGAAATTTGATGGCGATTTCATCATCAAGCAATTGCCTGAAGGAAGAGAACCTTCATTGGAATTGCTGTTGTCTCCTAAGACCATCGCCACAGCCAAGTCTTATGCTTTGAAGCAAAATATCACCACGTTGCGTAACCATATCAATGAACTAGGGGTTTCCGAGCCGGTTATCCAGCAACAGGGCGATCGCCGAATTGTTGTGCAGTTACCAGGTGTTCAGG
>NZ_WBJS01000011.1 GCF_009296265.1 Thioclava sp. JE_KL1 | reverse complement strand
GATCAACGGCGTCGAGCCCTTCGCCTATCTCAAGGCCACCCTCGAAGCCATCGCCGCCGGCCATCCGCAAGGCCGCATTGATGAACTTCTCCCGTGGACCTTCAAGTCGTCAAGCTGAACCTGGGGTGGGATGCAGCCGCCGCTTACGCCCTGTTCGCTCAACGTCTCGAACATCTTCTTTTTAGATGCATAGGCGCGACCGGTGTTGAGATCGAAGGTCAGCGGCTGGAACTCGATCTTGGTGACCCTCGGGTCGACCTCCGCGGCGGCTGCGATCGTGCCTTCCAGCATGCTTTCAGCCTGGTTCACATCGCGCATCTTGGTACCAGAAATCAGGCTAACCTTCTTTTGGTATCCGCGTTTTCGAATTTGGCGCGCAGGTTCAGCGCCCTCGTCTGCATTCATTTGAAATCTCTCAATACATCTTTGGGTTGATGTCGGGAGACTTGGCCGAACTGCGGGCGGGAATCTGGTTTAAAGGTGGCTTTCCGGGACTGATCGGTTTCAAGGTGGTAGAGGAATGCTCGCCAAGTCATCCTTCAAGAGACGCACCTTCGTCTGCAAAGTTGGGCTCGGGCACCGATAGAAGTCCCCGGCGCAATCAACGCATTATGGAACGAAATCGCGCTTCAGCCTGCTGATGGGCGCATCTGAATTGCCGCTCGATACAAAGCGACGTCGGCTGGCTCCGGCATCTTACCGGCGAGTGCTTCGCACGCTTCAACGGTCTTGAGAGACAAACCCGACCGGACGGCGATCTGATCTTGAGTCAAGTTCGCGGCGTCGCGCAGCGCCCGCAGTTGCATGGCGAGATCGATTTTTGCGCGAAATTCGATCTCGCGCTCCGCGATCTCGGGGCGCGCTTCAAGCATTTTGTCTCGAAAGCGTTTCATCGGATTCTTATAGCACGGTTTGAGGTTTTCTGGGAGCCCGGCTGCTTCAGTCTAAGCTGATGTTAAACTTTCCTTGGCTCATTCCATAGCCTCGCTGATCGCTGTGAACGCGCTGGCAACGGCTAAACTCTATGTCCTAACAGTATGGCGACAGTTCCCAGTTACGTGCTGACCACCCACGCTCTGCAACCTATCGGCACCAATTTCCGGGACGAGGCGGACAACGGGTTCGACCGCAAATGTAGCGCACGGCAAGACCTTCAGAGATCAAGAGGCTACCTACGTCTCTCCCGTCAACCCAAAGAGAGCCGCACTCGCGGCCATAGTTGCAGGCTCGTGTCCCTTCTGTGCCTGGGCGGCAAGCGCAGGCCACACGTTGAAAATCTATCCTTTTCGCGCCTCGAATGACTTCTCTGAGTCTGGAGGTTGCGCGCTGGCCTAAAGCATATTCGGCGTTGCAGGCCGCGGAACCGACCTCTGGTGTATTGAAGCCAACAAGGCGAACGTTGGCACGCTCGCCGCGAATAGCCACCGTATCACCGTCGATGACCCGTACGTCACTTGCAGCGATCAAGCGGCCTTTGGTGGGAGCCTGAGGGCTGCCAGCGGATGGATTGTGAGAAGATAGGTAACTCGTAGCCATCCAACCGGTCCCCAGCGAGGATCTAATCTGTGTCCAGCCTGCTTGTGAGCTGATCTTCTTGACCGATGTGCCTTGGCTCAAAGCCCCCATAATTTGATTTTCTGTGCCGGGGCCAGATCTCTGATTGACGCTTCTGCCAGTCACGAACAGAACCTCACTCCCTGTTTCTGAGCTCAGCGACTGAGACGGTTGGTGGGCAGGAGAAGTGTTGTCTGTATCCCGCGAGAAGATCCCCCCGAACAGTGCAATGAAACCGATAACAAGTAAGGCAGGGAGGCCCAGCTGGCGCTCTACTCGCCGAATTGCTCTTCGCGGGCCATAGATGACCCTAAGGGGCGAGGCGGGGCGCCTGGAGCGCGAATAGCTTTGACGGCGTGAGTTTGATGCTCTGGAATGGCGCCGCTTTGGTTCAGAGCGTGTAGCTCGAGAAGCTTCTGATATGTCGCCATCAGGCAGTTCTTGTTCTTTGGGAAGGTCCAGCAGCGCATAGAGTTTTCGATACTGGCGTTCGCTCAGTTTCGTCCGTCCTCCGTATCGCCGAAATCGCGCCTGCATATCCGCAAGGAACGAACGCTCCCACTCATTCAGCGTTCGAGCCTCTAAGCGCTCGTCTAAGCGCCTTTTGATAAGTTCGGTACGCTCCGCAGAGAAAGGCATCGTCCCCAAGAACTTCTGTTTTCCTGATGTTCAAAGGAATGCGATCTCTTGCGAAGGTGCAAGAAGAATGGCTCCCAGCGGCGATCAGGGAACAACGCGAAGGCTACCGAACGGTGACCACATCATCGTAGCGTCACGATCTTACGTGTGAACTGCCACAGGATTTTTTCCTCCACCATCGATTAGAGTCCGGCCCAACTTTGCTGATTAGCGGGCAAGGGACCCGGCACGGCGACCCTCCAGCGCCTCCAGAAAGGCGACCAGCAGTCCGACCTGCTCCTCGGTGATGAGCGAACCTGACGCCAGAATCGGCGATATAGCGTCGATTTCCGTGGGCGCCATCAGATGCTCCCCACCCTCGGCATAGGCGCGCGCGAAGCGATAGGGATCGAGATGCTGCCGGATCGCAACTACGAGCGTGTCGGCTTGGCCGTTGTGGAAATAAGGCGCGGTGAGCGTCACGTTCCGCAAGGGCGGCGTCCGAAAAAGAAACCGATCATCCGCCATGCCGGTGGCATAGAAACGGCCCAAGTCCTTCTCCTCCCGGATCTCGGGCACGCCGACGGAATGAAACCCGAAATCGCTGAAGACATCGCCCGCGTGGCAGACCGCGCACCGGCCGATGCCATAAAATACGAGCGCCCCACGCTTCTGATCCACCGAGAGGGCGGAAAGGTCTCCGGCGAGATAGCGATCCCAAGGTGTGTCGCGGGACTGGAAGGCGATCTCGATGTAATGTGCGAGCGCATTGCCGAGATGGGCCGGACGAACCTCGTCGGCCGTCCCGACCCCGTAACTCTTGCGAAACAGACTCCGATAGGTTCCCGCTTCCTCACCGCGCTCATCGCCCTCATAGAGACGCGACGCGAGGCGGGCCAGCACCGCCTCGGGGGCTGGCCTGCGGCGTGCCTCGGGAGCAAGAACATTGCCGGCGCCGGGCTCGCCAAGCATTTCCGCCGGGATAACGATCGGCCGCACCGATTGCAGCGCCATGAGATTCTCAAACCCAGTCGTCGACAGACCTTCGGGCTGCACCAGTCCACCCTGATCGGCGGCAGCCACGGCCTGAAGTCGGCCGTCCCAGAGCATCGTGGAGACATCGTTGTGGTCACGGTTCCAGAGATCTGGCACATTGCGCGCAGGAACGTCGGGCAACCAATTCGGTGACACGTCAAGTCGTGTCTCCAATGCAGCCCCGTCTGCAGTCGCTGAGGCCAAGACGTGGCAGGTGGCGCAAGTCCGCTCTCCTTGTCCACTCAGAAGCGGATCAAAAAATAGCCGTTCGCCGAGTCGGAACTTCGCATCGCGCAGGTCTTCTTTCAGGGGCAGTGGCGCGAGGTCGAAGAGCCGGGACGCTACGCGCAGTTGTGCATCGAGATGGTCAGCATCGCTCTGCGCCGCCCGCAGGTCTGGATAAGCGGGGTCCGAAGTCGCGGAAAGATTGAGGGCCGCGAGCGCATGCCGCGATACCCCGTCCGACAAAAGCTTCTCGGTGAGCGCAGTGTAGCTCTTGCACGGCAACCGGCCGATTTCGAGGGACTGGTCCAATCGCAAAGCCTGCGCCGCGTCCAGTTGGTCGTGTGTCTCCTCCGCGGTCTCTGCGGTGCGCAGGGCTTGGTCGCAGGCGGCGGCGAGGGTACGGACGTTCTTTTCCAGTCGGTGAAGCTCGATCCGCGGACGTAGCTCAGCAAGGTAGAACCAGGCCGGCAGGGAGAGACCGAGCCCGATGACGGCGATCCGGGTGAGGAGGTCGAGCAGGCCGCGCCGGCGCACCCGCTTCACCGCGCGGGCTCCGGATCGAACTCCAGCGCCGCGAGGAAGGCGACGAGCTCCGCGATCTCCGAGTCGCTGAGCTCGACCGCGTAGCTCGGCTCCAGCGACCAGCGCGCGATCTTTTGGTAAACCTCAGCCCGGTCGAGCGCCGAAAGGCTGCTGGTATCGATCTCTGCCAAAGGATCGACATGCGCCCGAATAGCCGCGGCAAGATCCGGCTCGACCCCGGAATGGGAATACGGCGCGGTCTTTGCAACATTGTAGAGTGGCGGCGTTCGGAAGGCGTACCGGTCCTGGGGGTCTTGTGTGAAATTGTAGCGGCCGTAGTCGATGCCGAAACCGTTGAAGCCGAAACCGAACTGCCCGAAGGGGATCGCGTGGAATTCAAGGTCGGAGAAATAGGTGCCCGTATGACAGGCGGCGCATTGCCCGCGCCCGTAGAATAGGAGTCCCCCGGCCAGTTCTCGATCGGTCAGAGGCTCATCTTCGAATACGAAGCGATGGAACCTCGTCTCCCGCAGCCGGAACTCGGAGCGAATGAACGCGGAAATGGCCTGGGCAATCTGCAGGTAGGTGAGATCCCCGACCTCGAGCCCGGATGCGCCCGCCAGAGGCTCGGCGACTTCCGGCGTTTCGCGGATGCGGCGAGCGATCTCCGTATGAACCCGCGCCGCAGCGCCAACGTCGCCCTGGCGTAGCCATTCGGTCGCATCGCTCTCCCCGATCATCTCGCGGAATTCCACCGGCGGCAGATGGACGGTCACGACCAGCGGGTCGTCGGAAGGTGCCATGGTGCCGAACTGGCTTTGGACGTCGCCGGAGCTGGCATCGACCCTCCCATCCCAAAAGAAGACGTCGAAGCCCACGCCGCCCCGCCCCCAGAGGGCGAGAGTGTTGCGCGAGAGAACGCCGGCCGGGCTCTTCATTCGCTCGACGCCTTTGCCGACGCCACCAGCCCCATGGCCGAGCGGCAGACCGTCCGCGGAGCCAAACTCCTCGAGATGGCAGTTGCGGCAGGAGACGTTGCGGGTGAGCGAGAGCAACTCGCTCTCAAAGAGCAACTTGCCGACCTCCGCCTTTTTCGGTTCGAACTCCGGCCAGGACTCTTCGACTGGACGCAATCCGTTCTCAAGCGCCGCCTTGCGCAAGACGGCCTCGCGCATGGTCTCGGCCATGGCTGGGGCGGAGCAGATCAGTGCGATAGCAGCGAAGAACTTAGTAGCGGATTTCATGGATCTCGATCACATCTTGCAAATCTGTCGCCTTAGCCTCGATCGCCTTGAGCGCCATGTAGCCAAGCGCCGCCTCGTCGAGCCCGATGAGCATCAACCGCTTTCGCATTAGGTCGTAATCCTGGCAGTCAATTAGGGCGACCTCGCTCGCTTCGAGGGCCCGCACGGTCTCGGCAGAGGGGTCGGCCTCCAGCTTCTGTTTAGCCAGCAGATGCGCACGCATTGAGCGGTCGCAGCGATAGGTTGCTTCTTGGTAAGCCGGCTCGGCGGCGATGATCACACCCCAGACCCAGAGTGGCGGAATCATCTGGCCGATGATCACGCCACAGGCCAGCACCAAGGCATACCGGACCCAATTACTTCGCAACGATATTGAGCGCATCGAGGACCTCGGGAGTGATGGTGCCGGTGATCTTCAGGTTCCAGTCCTTCTGAAACTTGCTGAGCGCGGTCCTGGTGCCGGTGCCAACGATCCCGTCGATGGCCCCGGTGTAGTAGCCATAGGTATAGAGTGCCGTCTGCACTCGCTTGACGATCTCATTGAAAGTCGCGCTGTTTCCGGGCAGCGTCTTCGGGGCCTGCGGCGCGCGCGGCATGACATAAGAGGGCGGGGTGCTGTTGCTCAAGGGTTTAGACGGACTATAGGTACTGCCGCCGCTCGAATATCCCCCACCGGAGGAGGAGCGATGGCTACCGTGTGATCCATGCGAGCCGTGACTCGAATGTGACCGGTGCCCAGCCAGAGTGTAGGTGTGCTCGCCCCGGAGAAGCTGGAAGAGCGAGGCCGATGGGTCGTCATGACGATCCGACCGGGGCGGGGCGATGGCCTGGGCCCCTTGCGGCGCGTAGCCCGCGGCCGCGAGCGTGATGGCGAATTTTCCGATCTTCTTCATTGCGGCCGTATCTCCATGAAGCCGTCCTCCTCCCGATACCACTCGAAAAACCCGGCGCAGCTGGCGCGTAGACTGCAGGCGCGGCAGGCCGGAAGATATTTCTGTTTCCAGTCCGAAATCGATCGTGCCGCGAGATCCCGATAGGCTCGCGGCACTGTGCAAAGCGGGAAATTGTAGAGCGTGACGCCTTGGCGTCGCGCGCGCATCAAGTCGATGGCCGCACCGAGACTGGCGAAGTCGATGCTGCTGTCAAAAAAGCATCGCGTCCAGTTCATCCGGCCATAGCCGATGCGCTCCATCTGCATGATTGCCCAGGTCGCGGCGAATGGCAGATGCCGCGTGATGAAATCTGCAAGGCGCGGCAGACAAAGAGCATTTTGCGCCAGAACCACGGTCCGCAGTTCGAGCGCGGCACCCGCGAGACCGAGCAATGCGAGATTCGGGGCCAGCTGTGCAAAGGCACCGGACTTGCCGACGATCTCGTCATGTGTCGCCGGGTCGTCGGAATAAATCGGCACGCCCCATAGCAGACGCGTTCGGTGCTTCCGCAACCATGCCAAATCGTCGCGCTCGAAATACTGACCATTGGTCAGAATGTGAAAGCTGAGATCGTCACGGGAGGCGAATACTGCGTCGATGAAGGCAAAGAGGGCGTCCTTGTGCAGGAGCGGCTCACCGCCGGAAAGGCCGATCTGCGCGCCGGGCGGCGCCAGTCGGGCGGCCGCGAGGAAGTGAGCGAACATGTCCTGATGCTGAGGTTTTGGCGGCTGGGAGCACATCAGGCAGAGTTGGTCGCATTGCTCGGTGATGAGAAACGTGTTGTGCGGCGAGGCCGCCCGGATGAGACGATGGGCGATCTGGCGGCGCGGATCGATCAGCAGCACATCGCCCGCGATCTCCGCGGGCGCGACATCCCGAAGTCGGAACGTGGCCAAGCCGGTCCGGTAGCTCAGGCCTCCCGCCTCCGACAACGTGAGGGTGGCATCTTCCTCGCATTGGGGCTCCCCTTCCGCGATGCGGGTCACAAATGGCGCGAGGCCCCGGTCGCACTCCGATTTGAGACGAAGCTGGATCATGGCGCGACGGGCCTCAGCGCCTCGGGAATACTCTCGAGCCCGAGCCAGCGCGACAGGCTGAATTCGACCTCCGGGTCGGTTCTATAAAGGAGCTCCATCGCGAGATCGAAGACGGCGAGGTGGCGCTGGCAGAACCAGCTCTCATGGCGCGGCACATCGATCCGGCCGCTGCGCGAGAGATCATCGATCGGATCGGTACCGCAGAAGGGCTGATAAGGGCAGTGGATGCAATCTGGATCGAAATTGTTGATGTGGCCCGGCGCCAGCAGGGTCAGTTTTTCCTGGTCCAGACCGTCGCTTACGTTGCCGATGGCGAGGTCGACCTGCCGGATGCGTGCCAGCATGCGCGCCTCGTCGCTGGGATAGATTTGCCCGTCGAAATCAATAACGGCATTCGCGCCGCTCGGGATGTTGGGATTGCGTAGATCGGTGTGGCTGTCCATCCCGGGCGCCAGGATGCGCCGCAGGCAATGGGCCATGTAGAACTCCTCCATCACCCGGCCCGTCCGCGCGTTTCGCGCAATCAGCGCCTCGATAAAGCCTCGGTAATAGTCATTCCAGGCGGCCGAAGTCCGGGCCTCGGGATGGCTCTTGCGGGCGAAGCCTTGGTAATTGACCGGGCGCAGGTAGAGCGAAGTGAAACCGAAAGCCTCATAGGCCGCGATCAGGTCTTCCGGATTGGGCGGCTCTTCGATGTCGATGGTCGGCAAGGCGGAGATCCGGCCGGGACCGATCCGGCCGATCACCTGTTTGAGGTTGCTGAGGAAAACTTCCGTCAGCGCGGTATCTCCTGTCCGATTCCGGGTATGGACCTGGTGAGGTCCGTCAAGTGAGGTGCTGATCAGCACGTCCTCGCTATCCAGAAACGCGAGGATGCCCTCATTAAGGGTTTGAAGGTTGCTGCAGACCACGAAACGAACACGGCGGAAGCGCCGGCGCGCGAAGGCGGCGACGGCCTCCAGAAGATCGAGCCTCAGGAACGGTTCCCCGCCCTGGAACTCGATCTGGATTTCCTCGACTGGCAGGTCGTCAAGAAAGCCCAGCACCTTTTGAAGTGTCTCCGCATCCCAGTCGAAACCTTGCGACGCAAGCGGCGCGCGCGAGACTTGGCAATAGGAACATTTGAGGTCGCAGCGCAGCGTAGGAATCAGGATGATATAGGCCGACCCGCCCCCGATATATTGGCGCCGCGACCACCGCGCCAGAAATCCGGTATGGGCGAGATCGCCCGCCCGCTCGAATGCGTGGCCCTTCTCCAGTAGGAAGCGTTCGTCCGACGGGCTCAACGCGTCGCGCGCATAGCGCCCAACGAACTCACTCTTGGCCAGGAAATAGGCGCCGGAGTCATCCGAGAGGATCGTCCGGCGATCGTCGAGATCGCGAAACCGAAGCGGCCAGACCTGCATCACCCTGCCAGCATCGCGTAGAGTTTCTGCCGCATCGGCAACGTCTGCCGGAAGATCTTCTCGCGATAAATCTGGTAGGTCACCTCGCGCTCGATCTGAGCGGGATCGCACTCAGACGCACCGTGCACTGAGATACCCTTGTCTGACCCGGAAAAGCCGAGCTCCGGATAAATATACCCAAGGCGCAAAAGAGCCGCAGGGATGCAAAGATCAAATTCTGGATCGATCGCGATATCGAGAATGGGGCTCACGGACATGTTGGCGGTCTCGAAAACTACTAATATAATCGGCGGTCAAAAAAGTGGCATAGCCTTCATTGGGCGCGAAATCCGGCAAAAATCAAGCCTATGACTCCCAAGAAACGCACATGGGGAGAAGTTTTCGTAGCGGGTGGCTCAACGACACCCGCTCTTTTCCGGCGTTTATGCTCAGTTCGCCCAATGCAGGATTCCCCGCTGGATTACGCAATCCGATTTCAAGGCGCAGGCGGATAACGTTAGAAGAAAGGAAGGGCGACGCTTGCTCGACTGAACACCCACTTGGCTCCGTGCGACAAGCCGGATTCGATCCTGTCCCCCGTCAGCACCTGGGGCATCTGAGTTGATTTTGTAACGGAGGATTTCTGGCTGTTCGCTGCAATCAGCTTTGACGGCAGCAACGCGGGACTGAGCGGGCGTTCACCTCTCCGCAAGGACAGACCGCTTCCCAGCCTATTGCGGCCATTACAATCACTGAGCGTGATCGGAAAAACCAGTTGTCAGGACTATAGCAAAGTTCAAGCTTGGGGCTCGGCCCATCATAGTGCTACGAGGTAACGATGTCAGATACCGAGCAGACAAACCGCCTTGGCGTGAACATCTTGGATCAGAGGGTGCTTGAGGCAGGGCATATCTTTCGTGAGCAGTCGATTTCCGATTCCGGCATTGATGCCCAAATCGAAGTCAAGGATCGCACGAAAGCAACAGGACGCTTGATCGCCGCTCAAATCAAGGCCGGTCCCAGCTACTTTTCCAAAGAGGATGAGAACGGATTTTGGCACTATGTGTCTGACCGGCACAGGGACCTTTGGATCAATCATTCACTCCCGGTCATCTTGGTGCTTTGCGATATAGATAAGCGTGCTTGCTACTATGAAATCGCGACCGAGGAGACGTGTGTTCGAACAGCTAACGGATGGAAAATTCTTGTATCCAAGAATAAGACCATAGGCACAGACAGTTCACTTGATCTCGCTTCAATAGCTTCACCAATTGTAGCAGCAAGTGACTATTCAATTCACGCCGAACAAGATCAAAGCCATGCAAATGCCAGACGGGTTAGCTTAGATATTGTCGTTCATCCCGGAAGTAAGCCAGTTAGCAAACCCTTGCTTGGTGCAATCGTTCGAGCGGCGCTGAAGGACGGCCAATCAAGCCAGTATCATCGTGATGAGCTCTCGGAGAGGGTGCTTGGTGGACGACCCATCGATGTAGTGTGGGGCTTTGTATATCTGCGAGACGTTGACCGTGAATCGGCATCATGGATATGCCGATTTCAGTGGATTTCACCAAGCTTGGAAGCATCTTCCAGACCGCACGCGTATGAAGGAGAACAAGACGGTAGCGGGCTTGTGATCGATTGGAAAGGCAATACGGAGCTATCAAAGTTTATCGACGAAAGACGCGCTTCGAAAGCCGACTTCCTGAAACACGTCGATAAGTTGCTTGCTCAGCTGCCCGACGTACAGCAAGGCCTGGACTCATTGCTTGAGCGCGGCGACCAGAGCCCACACGCAACAGGTTTCGCCGTACTTGCCGAAGAGTTTGAAAGTATGTGGGACGACAGCTTCGCAGCTCCTAACGAATGCCAGCGGCTAAATCAGGCAATCCAAGAGCTACTCGCTACAGTGGGAAATGCGGGGTTGATTTGGGCTCAAAGAATGTCGCGTCGCCCTTCGCAGGTGCGATCACTCATGAGTAGCTATCGCGATAAACTGGATCGCCTCGACGCTGATATCTCATTCCTACGCCGAGACGTGAGATAGGGCAGCGGACGTTGGTTGAAGGACGCGATGTTGACGTGTTCTATTCAGGCAGCTCCGGGCCGGATGCGACGGACGCCTCCGCGCTGCGAGTGCGAGGTCTCCCAAGAACAACACGGTCAGTTAGGGCTCGAAGCGGCCATGCGGCGTCGCGGCAAGCCTTTCCTGCGACCCGCCCGACCGTATCGACGCGCTCGGTACAGAGCAGCCGATAGACCTACGTTACCCTCTGAGCTCAGTGAACATGAGATTTCGCGTTGTCCGCTCGTGGTGCAGCATCCCAACGCTCAATCAACGTCGCCATAGGAACGGAGTGCAAGTGGTGCTCAGAGCTCGACATTAGCAGTAGCCGATTGATGGTGTTGTCTTGAAAGCCTCCGAAGCGGAACTCTGTCGTAAGGCGCGCCGCGACGGAGGGGACTTTGGCGCGGGCGATTATGGAATTCATCGAGTCCCGCTGTCGCCGGAAGCGTGCGGCGAGGTGTGCTTCGAAGTTTGGTTTCAGCTTGTCCGCGCTACGAGCCGCCGTGTAAGAGAAGGCAGCACGGAAAAGCGTCTCCATCCCGCGAAACGACGGGTCGTCGTACACATGGAATATCGCTTGGGGGCCTACCGGAAATTCGATTGGATTCGATGAGATTTCGCTCTGCAACTGGATCAGGGCAGGGTTGGTTCCGAGGTGGCGTCGCGCGAGCGCCGCGTGGAGTTCTCTCCAGCGGAAGGGGCTGTCAGTCACTATCTGCGCGCCGGTGGCTTGGGCCAAGTACATCGCGATCTCGAAGTTGGGGGTCATTTTCATGAGTTCGAGCTGGCCGCCCTTGGTGAGCGGTTCGTCCTGAAGGATGGCTAACTCGTCTTCGACCGTCATCCGTTCGATGAGATCGATAAGGGTATCCTTCTCGATTGGCTCGTCATCGCCAGCCATCTCCAAAATGCGCTCAGCAAGGGCGTCCTTCGGCATGTTCAGCATCATGCGGCGCATGTCTTCTTGCATCACCGCCTCGAGCCTCGGGTCGTCGGAGAGGTCGAACTTGATGGTTCGGGAACGGGCCTGAGCCATGGCAAACATCTGTTCACGGAGGTGAAGATCGAATTCGCATGGATCCGGGATCAGGGTGATCAACCCGGCCTCAACAAGTGGCATGAGCTGGAAGAAGGTCATGAGGGTCTTGAGAGCTTCGCCTCGGTACTGGCCAGGGTGCTCAGTGGGTCGCTTGTCCTTCTGCAGGGTTCGAGAAATTAAGAATGGATTTTGAATAATGACCTCACCGAAATATAGCGGTGCGCCGAGCGCGAACTCCAAGATCAACTTGGGATGTAGCGATCCTGTATAGACCGAGCGCATCTTGCCGTCCGGCTTGGGCAAGAGAGCCAGCAGGTCAGTCTCCAGCGGCCACAGGGCCTCGTACAGGCGATACATTCGCGCGATCTTGTCGTCAGTCATCTCGCGGCGAATCGTTTTCCAATCCTTGGTCCCCAATTCGAAGAGCTGGGTTAGGGCGTTCATGAACATCATGTTTCGCTCACGGATACTCCTCTCCGACCACGACGTGCGCAGGTGCGCCGGCTTGTCCTGACAGCAATTCCCGAACGACTCGCCGGATCCACACGGACAGTAGTCGCGAGGCAGTAGCAGGGTCTTCGGCTCCTCCTTCAGAAGCCATTCCCGCGGCTTCTCGGTTCGCCCGAACTCGTCCTGATAGTGAACTTCTCCGTTCTCGAAACGGGCATACATCTCTCCGCCAAACCGGTGGAGCTCGTCTGGGGGCGGCAAGAACGTCGTACGCAGGTCAGCCCAGGGCTTGGTCACCACCTTTTCGGGGAAAATATCCTCCCGGCGGGATCCGGCGACATAGCGGTTCGCACGAGCCTTGATCACGAAGTTCACCTCGGCGACCTGATCGTCGGTGAGGTGTCGTTTCCTGATGAAATTGATCGTCGAAACCATCGTGGACTGGTAGTTCCGCGCAAACGTCCGCTTCGCATCGGGGGGTGTCCCGGGGTTCTTCGCGTATTCGAGGTTGGTCAGAATCAGAAGGTGGTCCGGCCCTAATGGGAAAAGCGTTTGCGAGCCCTTTAGAGCGGTCGACGGATCTTCGGGATACCGGTTGCGAGCGTCGGACGGAGGTATGGCATGGTTGTAGACAGTGACAGGATGGTCGCTCAGGATGAACTTGACGCCAGCTCGCTCCGCCGAGACGATCTCCCGAACTCCGGTGGTCCAGGTCGTAACGTTGAGCATGCGGATGCCCTGCATCTCAAACATCAATTGGTTCTGGGCAACACTCGGCAACACATCACCGAGCCGACCAATCTCCGGATACTGCTGACGTAGCCATGCGAGACCCGTGGGCGTCCGCAACTTCTGAATGTCCAGGAATTCGAAGAGGTCCTCGAAGTGTTGATGCCAAGCACTTTGGTCATCGCCGCAGAATGCCCGGATCGCGTCGGCGCCTCGCCTGTCGATGTCACCGAAGAACATTTTCTCGATCTCGTCGTTGACCTCGACCCCGAGGAATGTGGAGTAAAGGTCCTGCTCGACGAACGCCCGCGACGTGGGTGAATCGAAAAGGCAGCGCCCGCTGGCGAACGTTCCGTCCCCACGTTTGAAGGTGGGTGGGTGCAGGTCCAGGAGGAAATGCGTGGTTTTCCCGGGGGCGAAGAACCTCTCCTGATGCCATTGCGGGACATAATGGTTCTTCCTGGTTACCGACATAAGTGCTCGCTGCGTCCGATACTGGATATCCGACCATCCTGATCTGTTGATCGGTCGACCGTCAATGTCCGCTGTTTACGTTAGCGAGCAGCTTGCCGAAGGTCGGGAAACGGGCGCAAAGCCACCATTGAACTGTCGGCCATTGAGAGGCGGGAGTGGGCCGTTCGCGACGGGTCCGTAGGTCTGGGCGGGAAGCGGACATTCGCCGCAGTCTGCTCGGATCGCCGTTATGCGCACGAAGCTGTCGGTCACCGCGCCGCCCTTCGCCGATGGGAAAGCACAGGACGCAGCATTAGTAGTGTGTTGGATCCGATCTTTGCAGAGCGCGGTTTAGGCCGAGTCGGAACCGTCGAGATCTCCGAACCCTGCGCCAAGACATGCTGCGCGATCTTGGCTACAGTTGTTGGTCAGAAAATGCGAAAAGCAAAGGTGAGCGGCCTATGATCGGAGAGGTTCGGCAAGACGAAATAGTCCAGCAGGCAATCCGAAACCTATTTGTCGGATCTGTGCCTGAACGGGCTCTGGAGCTGTCGTCGCTCTGGAATGACCTCAACCTGTTATTCCAGCTTCTTCCTGACAATTCCAAAGATGGTCGGCTCATCATGGATGCCGGTAGTTATCGTTACATCCGATTCAATCATCGCGTCGTGCGGTCGTTTTGGATAGGGGCATTCGTCGCCTGGGAAGGCTATAGAGCCCTCGCGGAGAGCCCGGACTTTCCTCGAGTCGATCTGACGCAATTTCAGGAACTGCTGGCGACATTCGAGGCGAACCTTCAGAACGATCTGTCCGACGAAGCCTCATTGCCCGCAGGTATTCCTGAACCAGGCACACTTCCTGACATAAACAAGGATCCCCAAGGTCGCGCAGCATCCGAGCTGTCCACGATCGCCGTAGCCTGGGCCTTGCTGCACGAGGTAAGACATATTCGGCATCAACGCGAAGGCACGAGCGCGAGCGTGGATGGTGACACGCGCGAGGCGCGACACCGCGAGGAGTTTTCTTGCGATGAATTCGCGACACGATTCATTCTTGAGAAGATGCAACACTATTCCGAAGACAAAGGTGATGATCTTGTTCTTGTTCGTCGTAAGCGCGAGACAGCGATCTATTTCGCCCTTTTTGCGTTGACGTTGCTTGCAAAAGACTCTTGGTCGGTATCCGACTCGCATCCCTCGGTTCAGGATCGTATCGACGCGGTATGTCGTTTAATGGGCGAGGACAGGGACGAAACGGCCCAGGCTGTCGCCTGGGCCGCCTTTGCCTCGTTGCGGGAGCTATGGCCGTCGGCGCCGATAATCGCTGTGTGCGAGCGCTGCGCCTGACATGACCGTCCCGCACGGGCTGACCCTCGTCGGACGTTGCCACCAGCGGGACGGCCGCTTCGGGCTGAGTGCCGCGGACGACTTGCAGCTTTGGGGCTGCGCTCGCTCATTCTCTGCGCCCGCCACGAAAGACTGCTCTGGACTGGTCTGGGCGATCTACCGTCTCGCGCTTTCCGTGCTGCACCGCCGCAGAACCGCTTAGAGTCCTATTGACCGATGCCACAATTCGTTCAAGGGCAAAAAATTCTCCTCAAGTCTCCAAGAAATTTGCCGCGGTGGCGCATTTCAAAGACCGTCGCGAACCGGCTCACGAATAGCTTCGCGCACCTGGTTCGTTATGCGCCATGGAGCGAAGCCGAATCGTTGGCGAAAGTCCCTATGTATGACCACGTCGATAGCCGCGGCCGCTTCGACAAATGAGGTGGTGTGTTGCCTGATGATATCTGCAGTAAGACGATCTTCCGGGGCCGCCTCACCCGTGTGAGCAATCTCGCCCCTCAGCGTGACAATCGCGTCCAATCGGTTGCAGAGTCCGGGCTCTTCCAAAAAGTCCTCAATGGCAGCCGAAACTCGCGCTCCGAGCACAAGCCGAAAGAGCCCGTCCAGGTCCTTGCCGCGCTGACGACTGAACTTCGGCGTGTTGAAGTCGCGAATATACTCATCCAGCCGGTCGCAAAGGAGTTGTTTCCAGCCTTCGTCAGGCAACAACGCCACCTTTTCGTTCAGCGGGTCTTGGTTGCCTCTAAACTCGCTTCCGGCATAGTTCAGCAAGTCTCTTCGAAGTTGGTCAGTGATCTGATCGAACCGAAGATGGTCACGTTCAAGGACTTTCCGAGCGGCCTGTCTGCAAACCTCTTCGCAGTAGATTTCCCAACTGGAAACAAGGAGAACAAGAGCACCGTTGAGCAACGCATGCTTTGTATTCGGGCCTGGGCGATCATTAACCGCGTCGAAGACATCGGCCAACTCCAATACCTCTCTTTTGCGGCGGCCATTGAAGAGGGCAAAGGCTGAGCTGGGCATTGACGATCCTCTGGGTTTGCTCGCGCGTCGCCTTACGCTAAAGCATGTCATTTTCCGGATTGATAGATTGAAGCCGATCGACAAAACAACCTTTGAAGAACTTGGACCACTCGCAGCTTCGTCCGCGACCCGGTCCTGCAGGACCGGAATGCAGTGCGAGGCACCGATGACCGATCTGGTAAAGCTGCACCGCAGCGCCGGAACGCGAAACCAAAGTCCGGTATGGGCCGATAGCGTCAAACTTCCGGGCAACACAAGTTCGCGGCGTCTCTATCAGGTTTGATGAACGACCGGAATCGACGCGAGCTCTGCCGCGTGAGCTTTGGGCTATGCGGGCTGGAAAAACTCCCCGACCGCTGCCCGTAAAAATCGAAAAAATTCCGACTGACGAATCTCGGCGTTTTTTCCGACCGCGCAAACTTATGGGCAAATCACGCAAACCTATGGGTAGAACGCAAGGCTTTGCGCAAACCTACACCCGATCAGAAGTCGAGGTTTTCCACCGTGAGGGCGTTTTGCTGGATGAACTCGCGGCGGGGTTCGACGACGTCGCCCATCAGCTTCGAGAAGATGTCCTCGGCCTCGGCCACGTCTTCGATGCGGACCTGCAGGAGCGTGCGCGCGGAGGGATCGAGCGTGGTTTCCCAAAGCTGCTCGGGGTTCATCTCGCCCAGACCCTTGTAGCGCTGCAGGCTCAGGCCCTTTTCGCCCTCCTTGAGGATCGCGTCGAGCAGTTCCAGCGGACCGTGAATGAGGATTTCGCGCTCTTTGCGCACCAGTTTCGCCGGGCGGTCATAGACCTCCTTGAGCTGGTCGGTCTGGCTGCCCAGACGCCGCGCTTCGCCGGAACGCAGCACCGCGCCGTCGAGCGTGCGGACCTCTTCCACGCCGCGCAGAACGCGGGCGAGGCGGATGCCGTGATCCTGCGTCGGACGGCCCTGCCAGCCACGCTCGTATTCCAGCGCGACGAGGTCGAGACGCTCGGCCACCGAGTTCGCGACGCCCTGCGCATCGCTGTCGATCTTGCCCGGCACCATTGCGCCCGCGATCGCCGCCTGCTCGAGGATGTGATGCGGGTAATGGGTCGGGAAAGTCGCGAGGATGCGCTTGATCAAGCGCGCCTCTTCGACGACGCGCTTGAGATCCTGACCGGAGATTTCTTCGCCGGTGTTGAGGCGAAGAATAGCCCCCTCGACGCCCATGTCGATCAAGTAATCCTCCAGCGCGGTCTGGTCCTTCAGATAAACCTCGGACTTGCCGCGCGCGACTTTGTAGAGCGGCGGCTGCGCAATGTAGAGATAGCCGTGCTCGATGATCTCGGGCATCTGGCGGAAGAAGAAGGTCAGCAGCAGCGTCCGGATGTGCGCACCGTCGACATCCGCATCGGTCATGATGACGATCTTGTGGTAGCGCAGCTTGTCGATGTTGAACTCGTCGCGGCCGATGCCGGTGCCGAGCGCGGTGATCAGCGTGCCGATCTGATCCGAGCCGAGCATCCGGTCGAAGCGCGCGCGCTCGACGTTGAGGATCTTACCGCGCAGCGGCAGCACCGCCTGGTTCTTACGTTCGCGGCCCTGCTTGGCCGAACCGCCTGCGGAGTCACCCTCGACGAGGAAGACTTCCGACAGCGACGGATCCTTCTCCTGACAGTCGGCGAGCTTGCCGGGCAGGGAGGCCACATCCATCACCGTCTTGCGGCGCGTCAGTTCGCGCGCCTTACGGGCAGCCTCACGCGCCAGCGCGGCTTCGATGATCTTGCCGACGATCTGCTTGGCCTCGTTCGGGTTTTCCTCGAACCATTCGGCGAGCTTCTCGTTCACGAGGTTCTCGACCGCCGGGCGGACCTCGGAGGAGACCAGCTTATCCTTGGTCTGGCTGGAGAATTTCGGATCGGGAACTTTCACCGAGAGCACGCAGGTCAGACCTTCGCGCGCGTCGTCACCGGTGAAGTCGACCTTCTCGCGCTTCGCGATACCGCTCTCCTGCGCGTATTTGGTGATCGTGCGGGTCAGCGCGCCGCGCAGGCCCGCCATATGGGTGCCGCCGTCGCGCTGCGGGATGTTGTTGGTGAAGGGCAGCACGGTTTCATGGTAGCTGTCGTTCCACCACATCGCGCATTCGACGCCGATGCCGCGGACTTCGCCGACCATGTAGATCGGGTCCTCCATCACGGCGTTTTTCGAGCGATCCAGATATTTCACAAATTCCCGAACGCCGCCTTCGTAGTGCAGTTCGGTCTTGATCGGCTCGGCAGGACGCTCGTCTTCGATGATGATGCGGACGCCGGAGTTCAGGAAGGCTAGTTCGCGCAGACGCTTTTCCAGCGTGGCGAAGACGAACTCACGGTTCGAGAAGGTACCTTCGGGATCGTCTTCCTTGCTCGACGCGAGGAAACGCACTTCGGTGCCGCTCTCGTTCGGGGCGTCGCCCACGACATGGACATGCTCGACGCATTCGCCATGCTCGAACCGCGCCTTGTGGATCTTGCCGTCGCGCCAGACCGTCAGTTCCAGCCAGTCCGACAGCGCGTTCACCACCGAGACGCCCACGCCGTGCAGACCGCCCGACACCTTATAGGCGTTGCCGTCGTCGTCGGTGTTGTTGAACTTCCCGCCCGCGTGCAGCTGGGTCATGATGACCTCGGCTGCGGAGACGCCTTCCTCGGCGTGGATATCGACCGGAATCCCGCGCCCGTTATCGCGCACGGAGACCGAAGAATCCGCGTGAATTTTCACGGCAACGTAGTCCGCGTGACCCGCCAAGGCCTCGTCGATCCCGTTATCCACGACTTCATAGACCATGTGGTGCAGGCCCGAGCCGTCATCGGTATCGCCGATATACATGCCGGGCCGTTTTCTCACGGCTTCCAAGCCTTTGAGAACCTTGATGGAATCGGCGCCGTATGCGTTCTTCTTCGGGGTGTCGTCGGTCATGCCTGCCCGTCCTTTATCTGTTGCCGGTTTTATATCGGCTGGGCAGAGGAATGTCACGTGTCAGACACAAGATTTAGGGGGTCACGTCACGGCGATAAGAAGGCCTACAAGGATCATCAGCCCGCCCGCGATCCGGTTGAGCTTTGCCAGCTTGCCGCGGCTTTGCACGAAGTTGCGGATGCGGTCGACGAAGGCGGCGAGGATCAGGTTGCCGGTCAGCGGCACGATGGCCGAAATCAGGCTGACCGTGGCGATGTCGACCCATGTCATCGTGGCGATCGGGAAGAAGCCCGGCAGGATGCCCATGTAGAACAAGATCGCCTTGGGATTGCCGATGATCACGATGAGCCCGGCGACGAAGCCTGCCCACATGCCGGGGCGCGTCAGGCGGCTGTCGGAGCTGATCTGATGGTCGGCATGGCGGATCAGGAGCGCGCCCATCCCGACGAACATTGCCACCGCGACCCAGCGCAGGGCATCCAGAAACCAGCTGAATTCGCCCACCAGCCAAGATACCCCGAGGATGGCGAGCGCGGGCCAGATCATGTCGCCCACGGTGACCCCGAAGGCGAGCGGCCAGGCGGCGGCAAACCCTCCCGACATGGCGCGGGCGAGAAGGGCGAGCCAGACCGGCCCGGGGGTGAGGAAGAGAACCAGAAGCGCGCCGGAATAGAGTGCGATCTGCGAGAGCGTGAGGGTCATGGCAGGGTGAGGCTTCCGTCGTCGGCCAGCGGCCAGAAAGGATTATGGGCGAGTTCCCAGACATGGTGGTCTGGATCGGCGTAATAGCCCGCATAGCCGCCCCAGAAGGTCTTTTCCGGGGCTTTCAATTCGGTGGCGCCCGCTTTGAGCGCGGCAGCGAAGGCGGCATCCACCTCTTCAGGACTGTCGAAGTTCTGCGCCAGCGTCATCGCTCCGGTGCCCAGCCGCGCGCGGGTGCGTCCCTGATCGGCGGCCAGCGCGGGCAGAGAGAACAGGCTCAGCGCCATCCCGTGGAGCTGGTAGAAGGCGACGTCGTTCTGCTCGGCTTGGGGTTGCCATCCGAGGGCTCCGTAGAAGGCCTTGGACTGGTCGAGATCGGCCACGCCCAGCGTGATCAGCGTCACCCGTTGCTGCGGATAGCTCATGGCGTTGCCTCCCTCACTTCAGAGCCCTGCGGCCCCTCGATCACTTCCAGATATTGACCGCGGGGGCCAAGCGCCTCGAACAGTTCCGCGCCGGTGCCCGTCATCATCACCTGTGCGCCCATTGCGCAGATTTCGTCATAAAGCGCCGCGCGCCGGCCGGAGTCCAGATGGGCCGCGACCTCGTCGAGCAAAAGCACCACATCCTCGCCCGCAAGCGCCCGCGCATTGGCGAGGATCAGCGAGATCAGCAGCGCTTTCTGCTCGCCGGTGGAGCATTGCGCGGCGGGGGCGTCCTTTTCGACGTAAGTGGCCAGCAGATCGGCCCGGTGCGGCCCCTCCAGCGTGCGCCCTGCCGCCATGTCGCGGGGGCGGTTGGCGTCGAGCGCTGCGGCCAAATTCTCGGGGCCTTCATTCTCGAGCACCAGATGCGCAGCGGGAAACGCGGTCGCCGCATCGGCCTGCGCCTGCATGATCCGCGTTAGGGCCTCGGCCCGGTTCGCCCGGATCGCAGCGCCAGCCTCGGCCATCTGCGCCTCCAGCGCGTGATACCAGTTCGGGTCGCGCACCATGTCTTTCAGCAAGCGGTTACGCTCGCGCATCGCCTTTTCATACGCCAGCGTCACCTCGGCATGGGCGGGGGTGAAGCTCATCACCATCCGGTCGAGAAACCGCCTGCGCCCTTCGGCGCCCTCGATCCAGAGCCGGTCCATCGAGGGCACCAGCCACAGCACCCGCAGGATCTGCGCGAGTGCCACCTGCGGTGCCGCCTTGCCGTCGATCTCGACGCGGCGGGATTCACCGGGCAGGGCGGAGGTTTCGATCTCATGCGTATCCGTGACGGCGCGCAGCTTCCAGCCCACGGCCTCGGCGCGGCGCATCAACTCGTCGGCCTGCGCGCGGCGCAACCCGCGCCCCGGCGAGAGCAGAGACACGGCCTCGAGGATATTCGTCTTGCCCGCGCCGTTTGGTCCGTAGATCGCCACGGGCCGCTCGTCGAAAGCGATTTCGGCACGACGATGCGAGCGGAACTGCAATATCTTCAGTTCACGCAGCATCGCGCCTCTTCGTGTTGGTCAAAATATCCCCGCCGGAGGCTCCCGGCAGATGTCACACGCGCATCGGCATGACCACATAGACCGCGGAGGTGTCGCCACCTTCGCGCATCAGGGTCGGATCGCCCGAGGAATTGAACAGGAAGACGGCATTCTCGCGATCGACCTGGCTCGCGATTTCGAGCAGGTATTTCGCGTTGAAACCGATCTCCAGCGGTTCGTCGGCATAGGCCACGACCAGTTCTTCTTCCGCAGCACCGGCATCGGGCGCGTTGACCGACAGCACCAGCTTGTCGGCTTCCAGCGCCAGTTTCACCGCGCGCGAACGCTCCGACGAGACGGTTGCCACACGGTCCACCGCTTTCGCGAATTCGGACGCGTCGACTTCCAGCTGGCGGGTGTTCCCGGTCGGGATGACGCGGGTGTAATCGGGGAAGGTGCCGTCGATGACCTTCGAGGTCAGCGTGATCACCGGGGTCGCGAAACGGACCTTGGTTTCCGAGACCGAGACCGCGATTTCCTGATCGTCATCTTCCAGCAGCTTGCGAAGCTCGTTCACCGTCTTGCGCGGCACGATCACGCCGGGCATCCCCGAGGCGCCGTCCGGCAGTCCGGAATCGATGCGCGCCAGACGGTGACCGTCGGTTGCGACGCAGCGCAGCACCTGACCGTCTTCGCCGGTCGCGATGTGCATATAGACGCCGTTGAGGTAGTAGCGGGTCTCTTCGGTCGAGATCGCGAATTTCGACTTGTCGAACAGACGCTTGAGCACACCGGCCTTGGCCGTGAAATTCGCGGTGTATTCCGAGGAGGCCATCACCGGGAAGTCTTCCTTCGGCAACGTGGCGAGGTTGAAGCTCGACCGGCCGGCCTGCACGTTCAAACGCCCGGCGGCCGGATCGTCCGAGATCGAGACCAGCGCGCCATCGGGCAATTTGCGCACGATTTCATGCAGCATGACCGCCGAGACGGTCGTGGCCCCGGCCTGTTCGACCTGCGCGGGCGCCTTGTCGACCACCTCGATATCGAGGTCGGTCGCGCGGAACTGGACGGTGTCGCCTTCGGCTTCGATCAGGACGTTTGCAAGGATCGGGATCGTGTTGCGGCGTTCCACAACGGATTGCGCTTGCGAGACGGCCTTGAGCAGAGCGGCGCGTTCGATGCTGAATTTCATGTCGATCCCTCACGACTTTCCGGGGCTGGCAAGGTAGCACCTCGCGCCGCCGGCACAACGGTTTTCGCAGACATTCGGTCGCTTTGTCCGGAGCGTCAAGCCCAGCGGGCCAGATCAGCTTTCAAGGAGGCGGCGGAGCAACTCGATATCTTCGGCAAGCTGCGAATCCGTGCCGCGCAGCTCTTCGATCTTGCGGATGCCATGCATGATCGTGGTGTGATCGCGCCCACCGAAGCGACGCCCGATATCGGGCAGCGAGCGGGTGGTCAGCGATTTCGCGAGGAACATCGCCACCTGACGCGGCCGTGCGATGGCGCGCAGGCGTTTGGGGCCCACGAGATCCGAGAGGCGGACGTTGTAATGTTCCGCCACCTTGCGCTGGATTTCCTCGACGGTGACCTTGCGTTCGGATTGGCGCAGCTGGTCCTTGAGGCATTCCTGCGCCAGATCCATCGTGATTTCGCGCCCGATCAGCGAGCCATAGGCAAACAGGCGGGTCAGCGCGCCTTCGAGGATACGCACGTTCGACGTGATCCGGTGCGCCACGAATTCCAGAACGCCGGGGGCGATCTTCAGATCGGGATACTCGCTCTTATAGGCTTCGGTCTTGGTCTGCAGAATGCCAAGGCGCAGTTCGTAATCGGTCGGGTGCAGGTCGACGACGAGGCCGCAGGACAGGCGCGACTTGATGCGCTCTTCGAGGTCCTTGATCTCACCGGGCGCACGATCCGCCGAAATGACGATCTGTTTGCCCTGATCGACCAGCGCGTTGAACGTGTGGAAGAACTCTTCCTGCGTGGAATCCTTGCCGGCGATGAACTGCACGTCATCGACCATGAGAACGTCGATCGAGCGGAACATCTCCTTGAAGTCCATGATCTGCTTTTCGCGCAGCGCCTGCACGAAGCGATACATGAACTGCTCGGCCGAGAGGTAGAGCACGCGCAGATCGGGGCGCTGGTGCTGAAGGTCATGCGCGATGGCGTGCATGAGGTGCGTCTTACCAAGGCCGACGCCACCATAGAGGAACAGCGGGTTGAAGGTGACGGGGCCGCCTTCGGCGACGCGCTTGGCGGCGGCATGGGCCAGCTCGTTCGGCTTGCCGACGACGAAGCTGTCGAAGGTGAAGCGCGAATCCAGCGGCGCGCCGGGAAGCGGCTCGTCGGGGCGCGGGGTCTTACGCGGCTTCGCGACAGGAGCGGCCGGGGCAGGGGCCGGAACGGTCGGGCGCGTGGCGCCATTCGCAGAGCCGTTCATGGGGCGGCGCGACGGGACCGAGATATTGACGCGCTCGGCGGAGACACCCGCCCGGCGCAATTCGCTCAGGATCGGTTCCGCGAAGTTGCGCGAGACCCAGTCGCACATGAATTTCGTCGGTGCTTGAAACGAGGCGATACCGTCCTCGAGGTCGATCAGCTCGAGCGGAGCGATCCAGGTCGTGTAGTTGTTTTGCCCAACAGCTTTTTGAAGCTCATTGCAGACCTGCCCCCAAGTGTCGTCCGTCATTTTTCCGCCCATCGCCAAACACAAATCAGGTGCGTCTTCGTCCCTTGGCTTTGCGGTGAGTCCGGCTGGCAGGCCAAACTCGAATACAAACAGACACGACCTACCTGCCGGGGCTAAAACCCGGTGTCAGGCAGAGTTGCCGAAAGTGAGGGGTTATACCCCCTCGAGAATCGGAATCGCATTTCGCTGGTCGCCGCCAGGCTTTTTCATTTGTCGTGGCAGACTTATTTGCCCTCGACGGCCAGATAAATGCGTCATGTCCCCCAAGGCGACGTGAATCGCAGGTAGAAGCTAGCAAGCTGGTGAGCCCGCAGGCAACCGACCTTTGCGCTTGACGTGAGATTCCCCGAAACGAATCTGAGGGGGCTGCGCAAAACTGCAACAGTTTTGTGTCAAGGCGTTGATTGTCCAAGAAAAAACGCGCCTGCCAGATAGGCAGACGCGTTTTTCTTAAGGAATCCAGCGTATTCACGAGCCAGTTCGCTCCGGGACGCAGATCAGGCCTTGAGGGCCTTCACGCGCGAAGCGAGACGCGAGACTTTGCGCGATGCGGTGTTCTTGTGCAGAACGCCTTTGGTGACGCCGCGAGCCAGTTCGGGCTGAGCCGCGCGCAGGGCGTTGGTTGCCGCTTCGTAGTCGCCCGAAGTGATGGCTTCTTCGACTTTGCGGATGAAGGTACGGATGCGCGAACGACGTGCTTTGTTGACGTCTTGGCGGCGCTCGTTCTGACGGGCGCGTTTCTTGGACTGGGGCGTGTTAGCCATGTGTATCTTCCCACTTTCCGGGTCTGTTCAAATCTTTCAATCGCACGACAGACCCCGGGCTCCAGCGAACCTAGATGATTCTAGCCTAAGCGGGCTCCACGCGCATGTGAGGCGGCCTCATAAGCCAAAATGCGTGAAAGGGAAAGGGAATAATGAAAAGCGGGGCCGAAGCCCCGCCATCTGCTGTCGCGTTGGTAGCCCAAAGGGGCTCACTTGTCGCGGAATTGCGGCTCGCGCTTTTCGAGGAAGGCGGCCATGCCCTCTTTCTGGTCGTCGGTCGCAAACAGCCCGTGGAACAGACGACGCTCGAACAGGATGCCCTCGTTCATCGTCGTCTCGTAGGAGCGGTTCACCGCTTCTTTCGCCGCGCGGGTCGCGAGCATCGACTTCTCGGCGATCTTCTGCGCCGCGGCCATCGTCTCGGGGATCAGCTTGGCGTTCGGGACGACCCGGCTGACGAGCCCCGAGCGTTCAGCCTCGCCCGCATCCATGAAACGACCCGTGAGGTGCATGTCCATCGCTTTGGACTTGCCCACGAAGCGCGTCAGGCGCTGGGTGCCGCCGATCCCGGCAATCACGCCGAGATTGATCTCGGGCTGGCCGAACTTGGCATTCTCCGCGCAGATGATGAAATCGCACATCATTGCCAGTTCGCAACCGCCGCCGAGCGCGTAGCCCGCTACTGCAGCGATGATCGGTTTGCGGATGCGGTTGATGGCATCCGCTTCCTTGCCGAAGAAGTCGCTCGTGAACATGTCCACGAAGCTCTTTTCCGACATTTCCTTGATGTCTGCGCCAGCCGCGAAGGCCTTTTCCGAACCGGTGATGACGATGCAACGCACCTTGTCATTCTCTTCCGCCGATTTCAGCGCCTCGGCCAGTTCCCCCAGCAATTGGGAGTTCAGGGCGTTCAGTGCGTCGGGGCGGTTGAGCCGGATCAGGGCAACGTAATCCTCGATCTCGACGATCAGGGTCTGGTAGGCCATTCGGTCTTGCCTTTCCTTGTCTCTGAACGGGACTCCTAGCAGAGCATCAAATCAGATCAAGCGTCTTATGATGCGAGGGCGCTGCGTCATTTCTGGCAAGACGGGCAGAAAAAGGTCGAACGTCCCGACTGAACGATGCGCCGGATCGGGGTGGCGCAGGTGGTGCAGGGCGTGTCCTCGCGGTCGTAGACATGGAAGCTGTGCTGGAAATACCCCAGCTCCCCATCCGCCTGACGATGGTCGCGCAGGGACGAGCCGCCGGCCGAGATCGCCTCGGTCAGCACCTCGCGGATGATCGGCACGAGCGAAGCGAGCCGCAGGTTCGAAATCCGCTTCGCCTGACGGCGCGGATCGATACCTGCTCGATGCAGCACTTCGCAGACATAGATGTTGCCCAGACCCGCCACGACATGCTGATCGAGCAGCGCGGATTTGATCGGCGTCGCGCGCCGTTTGAGCGCCTCGACCAGATAGTCTTCGTGGAAGTCGTTGCCGAAGGGCTCTGGGCCCAGCCCCGCCAGCAGCCAATGCGCCTGCTCGCGTTCGGTCAGCACCAGATCCATCGCCCCGAAACGGCGCGCGTCGTTGAAGGTCACGCGCCCGCCGCCGGACATGTGCAAAACAACGTGATCGTGCTTGGCAGGCGCCGGATGATCGAGATAAAATTCGCCGAGCGTCACGCCCGACACCAGCATCCGCCCGGACATGCCCAGATGGATCAGCAGGCTCTCCCCGCTGTCGAGATCGGCGAGGATGTATTTCGACCGTCGCCGCAGACGGTCGATGCGGGCACCTTGCAACCGCTCCGCCATCCGCTCGGGCAGGGGCCAGCGCAGGTCGGGCCGATTGACCTCGGCGCGCTCGATCCGATGGCCTTCCATGGCCGGGACCAAGCCGCGGCGAACCGTCTCGACCTCGGGCAATTCGGGCATTGTTCCTCCTCATCGCATTGTCTTGGGGCAAAGGGCCCCTATAAGAAGGGGGTGAAATGAGGAACGGCAAGGGCCCATGAGCGCAGAGCAATCAAAGACCACGCATTTCGGTTTTCAGACCGTGGACGAAGATGCCAAGGCAGGCATGGTTCACGGCGTGTTTTCGCGGGTGGCATCGAAATACGACATCATGAACGACCTGATGAGCATGGGCATCCACCGCGTCTGGAAAGATGCGATGATGGATTGGCTCGCGCCGCGACCGGGTCAGAAGCTGCTCGATGTGGCGGGCGGGACCGGCGACGTCTCCTTCCGCTTCCTCAAGCGCGCAGGCTCGGGCCACGCGACGGTCTGCGACATGACCGAATCGATGCTGGTCGAAGGCCGCAAGCGCGCCGAGGCCGAAAGCATGGCCGACAGTCTCGACTGGGTCGTGGGCGATGCGATGGCGCTGCCCTTCGCGGATAATTCCTTCGACGTCTACACGATCTCTTTCGGCATCCGGAACGTGACGCGCATTCCTGATGCGCTCAAGGAAGCCTACCGGGTGCTCAAGCCCGGCGGGCGGCTGATGGTGCTCGAATTCAGCCAGATCCCGAACGAGATGATGCAGAAGGCCTATGATCTCTATTCCTTCAACGTGATCCCGAAGATGGGCGAGATCGTCGCGAATGACCGCGACAGCTATCAGTATCTGGTCGAATCGATCCGCAAATTCCCGACGCAGGAGACATTCGCGCAGATGATCCGCGAGGCCGGGTTCGAGAATGTCTCCTACCGGAACCTCTCGATGGGGATCGCGGCGCTGCATTCGGGCTGGAAACTTTAACCGATGCGCGGACCCCATAATATCTGGCGCCTGATCCGGACGGGCGCGACCTTCATCCGCACGGGTGCGATGCATCAGGCGCTCGAAGCGATGGACGCGCCGCCGCGGCTGCGCGCCGTGGCCTATGCGATCAGCGCGCCGTTTGCGTGGCTCGGCTACAAGGGCGATCCGGAGCTGCCGCCGGTGACGCGCGCGATCACCGCGCTGGGCCCGGCCTATATCAAGTTCGGTCAGGTCCTATCGACACGGCCCGATGTGGTCGGCTCGGAGCTGGCAGATCAGCTGCGTGTGCTGCAGGACAAACTGCCGCCCTTTGAGACTTCCGTAGCCAAACGCATGGTCGAGGAAGAACTGGGCGCGCCCGCCGATCAGCTGTTCATGGAGTTTTCCGAGCCTGTCGCCGCCGCCTCGATCGCGCAGGTCCATTCCGCGCGCCGCGCCGATACGGGCGAGCGCGTCGCGGTGAAGGTGCTGCGTCCGGGGATCGAGCGCGCTTTCCGCCGCGATCTCGACGCCTTCCACTTCGCCGCCGCGATGATCGAACGGATTTCGCCCGCCTCGCGTCGTTTGCGCCCGAGCGAGGTGATCAAGCATTTCGAATCCGTCGTTATGGGCGAGCTGGACTTGCGTCTGGAAGCGGCCTCGGCCTCGCAATTCGGCGCGAATACTGAAGGCGATGCCGGTTTCGTGGTGCCGCAGCCGGTCTGGAACCTCTCGGCCAAGCGGGTGATGGTGCTCGACTGGGCCGAGGGGCTGCCGATGGGCGACCCGGACGGTCTGCGCGGGGCGGGCCATGATGTTTCCGGCATTGGCGAACGCGTCTTGCAGCTGTTTCTCAGCCATGCGCTACGCGACGGTTTTTTTCATGCCGACATGCATCACGGCAATCTCAAGGTGGCCGGGAACGGCGATATCCTCGCTTATGATTTCGGGATCATGGGGCAGATCGACGAATATACCCGCCGGGTCTATGCCGAGATTCTCATGGGCTTCATCCAGCGCGACTATAAACGCGTGGCCGAGGTGCATTTCGAGGCCGGGTACGTCCCCGCCGATCGCGATGTCGACGAGTTCGCTCTGGCGCTGCGCGCTGTCGGCGAGCCGATCTTCGGGATGGACGCGACGCATATCTCGATGGCGCGGCTTCTGGCCTATCTCTTCGAGGTGACCGAGCGGTTCGGGATGCAGACCCAGACGCAGCTGATCTTGCTGCAGCGCACGATGGTGGTTGTCGAGGGGGTCGCCCGCTCGCTGAACCCGTCGATCAATATGTGGGAAGTCGCCAAGCCGGTCGTGGAGAAATACATCCGCGAGAGCCTTGGGCCGCGCGCCATCGCGAATGACCTGCGCAAGACTGTGCAGGTGCTGGGCCGCTTCGGGCCGAAACTCCCCGACCTCGTGAAAGCGGCGATCCGCAAACAGACCGAACCGACGCCGCCCCCCGTGACGGTAACCCGCTGGCGCTATGCTGCGCTGATCTCTGCGAGTACGGCCCTGCTTTTGCTCGGCGTCGTGCTGGGTGAGTTGCTTTAACTCTCTCGCAACGCGGTGACCGTGTCCGCGGCGATCGTGGCGCCGCCTTCAAGCGTCAGCAGCGCGCCTTCCGCGCCTGATTGCACCTCGGTTACACGCGTGTAGGCCGCAACCGGGTCGGTGCCGATCAAGCTTCCAGAGGCGTAGCTTTGCAGCGCGAAACTGTATCGCCCTGCGCCCAGGACCTGACCTGCGTCGTTTGTCCCGTCCCAGGAATAGCTGTCGAGTGCGGGAGAGATGGGTTTCTGCGCAACCTGACGCCCGGTGGAATCCGTGACCACCAGAACAGCGGCATCGGCCCCCGATTGCGCTGCTGGCGCGAGATCCACGGGAGTCGCGCCGTCGAAGTAGCTTGGCGCCTCGGCACGCGCCTGCATCCCGACCCAGCCCGCCAGTTCGCTCAACCCGCCGAGCCCGATCTGACCAGACAGAGCGGTCAGAAGGTCGTTGGTCTTCACCTGCTGTTCGACGCCCGAAAAGGTCGCGAGCTGCACCGCGAAATCCGCGCTTTCGATCGGGTTGAGCGGGTCCTGGTTCTTCATCTGAACGGTCAGCATCGTCAGAAAGGTCTCGAAATCCGAACTCAGCGCCGAGGGCGCTTTGGTGCCGGTGCCGTTCTCCGTGGCGGTAACGGCCGACGTGGCGGTGGCAGGCGAGGTGATGGGGGAAGTGGTGGTCATGGTCGTCTCCTACATCCGCAGATCGAGCCCGCTTTGGGGGGGGGCGAGCCGCACGGTTGCGCGTGGGGCCGGGGCAATCGGTGTCTCAATTGGGTCTAGGTCCGGGCCAGCGCCCAAGCCGTCGAGCATGTCGGGCCGTTGCTGCGGACGCTCGTCGCGCTGGCTGAACTGAAAATCGAGCGCGCCATACCCCATGTCGTGCATCTCGCGCGCGAGTGTGTCGATATGGCGGCGCATGAGGTCGAGCGTCTCGGCGCGGTCAGCCTGTATCGCCACCGTCATGCCATTCTGGCTCGCATGGAGGGTCATGCGCACATGCCCCAGTTCCTCCGGTGAAAGCGCAATCTCCACCGGTCGATCGGGCATCCGTGGCAGTGAGATCCCGATCTGATGGGCGATCGACTGCGCGATAGAAGCGGGCGCGGGGGGCACCGCCACGCTTGTCTGCCCGGACCCACCCGACGCGGTGATCAGAGGGGCGGAGCCCGCGGCCCATGTCTCTGCGGTCTCACCGACATGGGCCCGCGTGGCGGTCAGCTCGGGGTCGTCCATATTGGTTTTGGCCGTGCCCAGTTCCGCCGTCGTGAGATAGGTTGTCCGTGCATGATCTATGCGTTTGAGGGTGGGCGCGGGTGACGCATAGGGTATGGCACCCGAAGGGAGCGGTGCGGCCTCCAGCCGGGTCGACCTCTCGGGCGCCTCGGCCTTTTCATGCTGCGGCGCATCGCTTTGCGCGACGCTCAGTATCGGTGACATGTTCTGCTGAGGCTGAGGGCGCGCAACCGCTCCAGAGGCGCCGACAGTTGACGGGGGGGCGGAGGCCTCGGTCGCAAACTCGTGCTGTGGGGCATTTGCGTTCGCGACCTGCTGCAGTCTCGAAGAGACAACGCTTGCCTCGACGGGCGGCGGCGCTTCCTTCGCGCTCAACTTGACGTCTGAAGCCCTTGATGCTCGCATTTTCGCACCGGGCGGCTCGGCGAGCGTGGAGGGCAGTGGAGAGAAGGCTGGCGCTGCCTGGTCTCCTACGCGTCTCTTCATCCCGGTCAGCGTCGGATCAGTTTCTGGAGCATCAGTGCGCGCAGCCCCAGTTGACGCTTCGGTCGGTTGGGTTTGGGCACTATTTTGCCCCGAGACGAGCGCAGTTTCAGGTTGTTTGCCTGCCAGAGGGTTATGTGTTGCAGCAGGTGAATGGAAAGAAGGCGCGGCATTCGGGCCCCGTAGAAGCGCCATTTCTGAACGATCGTCGGGACGAAGAGGTCCCGAGCTAGTTGCGTTCTTCTGCGGTGTGCTTTTGGTTTCAACGCTTCCTGCCTTTGTCCCCTCTGCATCGGATGCTGTGAGCGTCGGAACTTTCAATGCGGGCTCTGCACTTTGAGCGCTATCAATCCCGGGGACAAACACCACGGGTTTTGACGACACAACTACCGCCGAATTTCCGCCAGTTTCAGCAGACCTTTGCACCCGACCGCTCGCGTCGTGAGGCGCAACGATCGCCGCATCATTTCTAACGAGTATTGAGAGCGTTCCATCTTTCACGAAGCCAGCGTTTTGTGCGCTGATCTGCGGCTGGACGGTCATCACGTTCGAGAGTTGCACAGAACGCAATGAGCTTTCCGAAGCCGTGTCAGGGATATTCGCCTCTATTTTGTCCGTCTCCGTGTGAGCGAGCGAAACCCTCTCCCGGTCTCCTTTTTCGTTCAGTCGAGACGTCGCGCGGCCATCATGCGAGACAATGCGCTCCACGGGCTTCTTTTGACCATCGAGCTTTGTGGGATGGTCCGGGGCGACTCTGAGAGCCGACCGCGTCGGGCCGAACGGGCCCTGCGGACCGGGCAGCACAATGTCCGAAACGCTGCCAGCCAAGTCTCGAGCGCCTGATCCGCTCGTCGGCGCCAGCTGAGCATCTTCAGCCTCACACTGCGGGCCCTTGTCGGCCAACGGGTCCGCGCCACCCTCCGGCTCCTCAACCGAGTTAACGCCACGAGGGGTTGCGACGGTTTTTGGCGCGGCCTCTTCTTCAAGCGTAAAGGTCCCGCCCGGCGACTCCGCCGTATCGGTAGCTCTCGCTGCTGCCTTGAGATGGCCGCTCGGGCCTTTCGGCGTTTCTGGAATCGGAAAGGGAAACATGGTCCTCACGACTTCTGTCTGTGTCGAGGCCACTATCGCCGCAGGAACTTACCGATTCTTTACGCCCGACTGGCAGAGTGCAGAAAATTATCTGCAACTGGAGAGTTCGATGCACAGTCCGATCGTATCACCGCTGCCGCACGCGGCTGGTCTCTCTTCGCATGATGCCAAGCTGCTTGAGCAAGCGAAGGCACTAGAAGCCGGGTTCCTGTCGGAAATGCTTAAAGAGGTGGGCATGGAAGCCGCAAGCGGCGCTTTCGGGGGCGGAATTGGCGAGGAGCAATTCGCGTCCTTCCTGAGAGCCGAACAGTCCAAGGCCATGGTCGAGGCCGGGGGAATTGGCCTTGCGGAAATCATCTTCGAATCGCTCAAGAACGGAGGGCAGGATGCCTGATACGAATGCTGCGGAAGAGCTGATCTCGCTGCTGCGGCTCGAACGGGAAGCGATCCGTTCGGCGGATTTTTCCGACCTTGTCGGGCTGAGCGACCGAAAGGAGCGCGCGATGGCTGCGCTGACGAAACTTGATGGCGACACGGTCGAGAAAATCCGTGCGCTTGCACGCGAGAATCAGACGCTATTGGCCTCGGCACTTGCGGGTGTTCGCGCGGCGCAGGCGCGTTTGAAAACGATTGTGACGGCGGCGAAAGGCTTCGAGTCCTATGACAAGGAAGGGCGACCGCGGCCCATCCGCCGCGGCAGCGGAGATTTCGAGCGTCGTGCATAAGCTGTTAATCATGAAGGGAATTTGTTGAGAGGTCGGGGGAGGGATTTAGCAGATTGTTAGCCTTTGGAGGGCCATGGTGGCGACGCATCCAAGCGATGGCGCGCCTCACAGCTCAGGAGGCGCATTGGTCAGAAAGCCTTGAGTGCCGCGTCGAACACGCGGCTTTGCAATCGAGTGACGCAAAGCGTCGACACTAAAAGGATAAATCATATCCAGCATTCTGACGAATACCAGCGCGATGGTTGCGCTACAGACCCTCAAGGGGATCAATTCCGGCCTCGCCACCACGCAGTCCGAAATCTCGACCGGCAAAGCCGTCGGCTCGGCGAAGGACAACGCGGCGGTCTGGGCGATTTCGAAAGTCATGGAGTCCGATGTGAAAGGCTTCTCGGGGATTTCCGATAGCCTCGCCCTCGGCGAATCGACGGTCGCCGTCGCCCGCCAGGCGGCGGAAACCGTGACCGACCTTCTGACCGAGATGAAAGGCAAGATCGTCGCCGCGCAAGAGCAGAACGTCGATCAGGCGAAGCTGCAGACCGACGTCGACGCGCTGCGCGAGCAGATCAAATCGGTGGTCGGGGCCGCTCAGTTCAACGGGCTCAACCTCGTCGACGGCTCTTCGGCCGCGACCGTGAACGTGCTCTCTTCGCTCGATCGTGCGTCCGACGGCTCGGTGGCCGCCAAGCATATCGGCGTTGCGGCGCAGGATCTGTCGGTTGGCGGTTACGTCGGTGCCGATGTCTTCACCGGCACCGATGGCGTCACCGCGACGACCGATGATGCCTTCTCTTTCTCGCGCGATGCGAACGGCGGCTCGGATGATGACGGCACCGTGGTGATCGTCGATACCAACCTCGCGGCGGGCGACACGATCAACATGACGCTCGGCGACTACGCGGTGTCCTACACCGTGACGGCGGAAGACATCGCCTCCACCACGACGGCGGATGTCGTGGCTGTCGGTCTGAAATCGGCGATTGAGAATTCCGGCGCCAATGTCACGGTCGACTACAATATCGCCAATGCCGGCACGATCGTGATCACCAATGGCGGCGCGGACTCGCTGACCATCACCGGCCAGTATGAAAACGCCGGTGCGGGCGGCCTCGGCCTGCTCAGCTCGATCAATGTCGACGCTGGCAATGGCGGGGATCCGGCACTCGCGCTCACCAATATCGAGACGCTCATCCAGGTTGCGACCGATGCCGCTTCGGCCTTCGGTTCGGCCGAGGGCCGCATCCAGACTCAGGCCGATTTCATCTCGAAGCTGAGTGACTCGCTCAAGGCGGGGATCGGCACGCTCGTCGATGCGGACATGGAAGAGGCCTCGGCCCGTCTTCAGGCGCTGCAGACGCAGCAGACGCAGCAGCAGTTGGGCATCCAGGCGCTCTCGATCGCCAACCAGCAGCCGCAGAACATTCTCTCGCTGTTCCGCTAAGGCTCGGGTAGGGGCGCCTGCCTTGGCGCCCCCGCTTCCCTCATGTGCTGCGCGCATGATCAGTTTCAGTCACCGGAAGGATTTCCCGTGTACGCGACGACTTTGGCCAAAACGGCCTATTCCAATCCCAGCCAGCCGATGCGCACGCCGCGAGGGCTCGAATTCGAACTCTTCGCCCGGATCACGCGCCGCCTCAAACAGGTCTCTTCGCAAGGTGCCCCTTTTGCCGCGCTGGCAGAAGCGATCTTCGAAAACCGCCGCCTCTGGACCGCGCTTGCGGCGGATGTCGCCGATCCGGAGAATGGCTTGCCGCAAGATCTTCGCGCCCGCATCTTTTTCCTGCACGAGTTCACGCAGGCGCATAGCCGCCTCGTGCTTTCGCAAGACCGGTCGGTCGATGCGCTGATCGACGTGAACACCGCCATCATGCGCGGGTTGCGACAAGACGGGGCAAAGCAATGAGCGGCCTCGTTCTGAAACTCGCCCCGAAAGAGAGAGTGCTGATCAACGGTGCCGTCATCGAAAATGGGGATCGCCGATCGCGACTCGCGATCATGACGCCGAACGCAAACATTCTTCGGCTGCGCGACGCGATCCATCCCGAAGAGGTCAACACCCCGGTCCGTCGGGTTTGCTATATCGCGCAGCTCGTACTCTCCGGTGATACCGATCCGCAAGAGGCGAAGATGCAGTTGCTTCGGGGGATTGAGCAGCTCAGTCAAGTTCTCAAGGATCAAGATAGCCGTGCGCAGCTCAATGCAGCCACGCTCGCCGTGATCGAGAACCAGCATTACCAAGCGCTGAAAGCACTGCGCACGCTTCTTCCACGGGAGGAACGCCTCCTCGCCGCAGGCGCGTCATGACGTATCAGCCGGTCGTCCCTTTCTCCGGGTTTGCGGGGTGGCGGTTTCTCTCGCGCACGATGGAGACGCAGCAAGCCGCTTTCGCGGCGTCGACGGAAAACCAACGCCTCGACAGCTATTTCCGGGAGACGATCGGACAGATCGATACGGCGAAGGCTTTGGTAGATGATCGACGTCTGCTCGGGGTGGCGCTCGGTGCATTCGGTCTCGATGCGGATATCGACAATAAATACTTCATCCGGAAAGTACTCGAGGAAGGCTCTTTGGACAGAACGGCGCTGGCCAACAAGCTGTCAGATAAGAGCTATCTCGCGCTGACCACGGCTTTCGGTTTCGGAGATTACTCCGTTCCGCGAACGAAGCTTTCGACTTTCGCGGATGAGATACTGACGAAATTTCAAACCCGAGAATTCGAGGTCGCGGTTGGCGAAGTCGATAATGACCTGCGCATGGCGATGTCATTGCAGCGCGACCTTCCTGAGCTCGCGGTGAAGGATATGTCCGAAACTGCGAAGTGGTACACGATTATCGGATCGCCATCCCTGAGCCGGGTGTTCCAGACTGCGCTCAACCTGCCACCCAGCGTCGGCGCGCTTGATGTCGATCAGCAACGCGAAATCTATATGTCGAAGGCGCAACGCGTCTATGGCACCTCCGACCCCGCGGAGCTTTCCAGACCTGACAAGCTGGAGGTCCTGACGCGGGATTATTTGCTTCGTGCGCAGCTCTCGAGCATGACAAGCGTTTCGTCGCAGAATGTCGCGCTCAGCCTGTTGCGGAACGTGGGGGCGCAGGGCCTGTCCCTTCGGCTCTAGGCTTTAGGGAAACTGCGCGGCACGGCGCAGCTCGCCCGTTTTCAGGCCGCGCCAATTGGTGATCGGGCCGGTCAATCTGCGATGCACCACGGGCGCGTTGGCATCGAGCGCACCGAGGCGGATCAGCAGCGCGATCATAGCCGCTTCCGAGGCCCGGGTCGCGCCATCAGTGATCTTCAGGGCGACGCCGCGCTTCTGATCCGGAAGCATGGCGACATAGACGCCTTCCGCACCGGTTTTGACGGCGACGCGCCCGTTCGCCTCTCGCATGATCTCGGTGCAGGCGCGGCCTTCGCCCGCGACGAGTTCCGGATGCTCCATCATCGCGTCGACCAGACGGGTCGCAGCGCGCGCCCGCAGATCGCCGTCGGAGGTCGCCGCCGCGAAGAATTGCATGGCGCGGCCGAGACCGGCGAGGCTGGTCGCGAAATTCGGGGCCGAGCATCCGTCGATCCCGTAGCGCGGCGAGGTCTCTTCGGTCACCTCTTCAAAGGCGGATTTCACGGCCTGCTGCACCGGGTGATCGATCTCTACATAGTGAGGGCCGCTGCCCAGATGCTTGTTCAGTGTCAGGAACCCGGCATGTTTTCCCGAGCAATTGTTATGCGCTTGGCAAGGCGCGTGATCCGAGCAGATCAGATGTTTCTTCTCGGCCTTGTCGCGCGGCAGATGCGCCCCGCATCGCAGGTCGTCATCGTCCAGCCCAAGTGTCGCGAGCCAGTCTTCGACCGCCGCGCGGTGCATCTGCGCGCCCGAATGGCTCGCGCAGGAGAGGGCCAGCTGGCGCGTCGTCAGCCCGGCGGCCTCCGCCGCACCGCTTTCCAGCAGCGGCAGAGCCTGGATCATCTTCACGGATGAGCGCGGAAAAATAACGGCTTCGGGATCGCCCCAGGAGGCTTCGATCCCCTCCGGGCCGAAGATCACCGCATGGCCGTGGTGGACGGATTCACACATCCCCCCGCGCCACAGCTCGATCATTGCCTCCGGTGCCGTCATCGCCTGCCTCCTATGCGCGAAATCTCGCCATCGCGGGGTTTTACCCCTAGGCTTTTTTAGGTTAAATGAGTGTTATCGAGAGGAAAACGCATTCGCCACCGAAAACAGGGTGACCGGCCCGGGCGATGCAGAGGCAACCTGACAGCTGGAGGCTGTAAGCATGATGATGAAGGGTCTGCGGATCGCGGCGGTCGCCGCGCTCATGATCGGGGCGGGGCATGGCGCAATGGCGCAGGAGAGCACCAACCGCGTCGCGGCGAATACCGATTGGAGCGTCTTCGTCGATAACGATCCGAAAGAGTGCTGGGGCGTGTCGAAACCGAAGAAGACGGTCAACACCAAAGGCGGCAAGGTCGTGCAGGTGAACCGCGGGGATATCCTGCTGTTCGTGACCTACCGTCCGGGCAAGAAGCCCGAGATTTCGTTCATGGGCGGCTATCCTTTCGCGGATGGCTCGACGGTCGATCTCGAAGTCGGCGGTCAGAAATACACGCTCTTCACCGATGGCGGCGGCGCTTGGGCCGGATCGCCGGAAGAGGACGCGAAGATCATCGGCGCGCTCAAGGCCGGGTCCGACGTGAAGCTGACCGGTCGTTCGAGCCGTGGCACCCAGACCGAGGACACGTTCTCGCTGATGGGCTTCACCGCCGCGACCACCGAAGCCGAGCAGCGCTGCCAGTAAGCGACCCTCGCGCCTGACATTGGAGCCCCGGCCATGCGCCGGGGTTTTCGCGTTCGAGCCAAAAGCGCGACGCCCCCTGTTAATGCAGGGGCGAATCCCCTATATGAGGCGCCTCATTTCAAGGAAACATGCGATGACCCAGTCTCAGGCTCCGATCACGCAAGACGTGCACACGATCCCGCGCAAGCTGCCCGAAGGCGGCAAGGTGAACCTCATCGGCCTCACCCGTGACCAGCTGCGCGCGGCGCTGATCGAGGCGGGCACGCCTGAGAAGCAGGCGAAGATGCGCGTCGGCCAGATCTGGCAGTGGCTCTATTACTGGGGCGTGCGCGATTTCGCGGCGATGACCAACCTCGCCAAGGATTACCGGGCGATGCTGGACGAGAAGTTCGAGATTACCCTGCCCGAGATCGTGTCGAAGCAGGTCTCCGAGGACGGCACGCGGAAATACCTGCTGAAGATCGCGGGCGGCCACGAGGTCGAGGCGGTCTACATCCCCGAGGAAAGCCGCGGCACGCTGTGCATCTCGAGCCAGGTAGGCTGCACGCTGACCTGTTCGTTCTGCCACACCGGCACGCAGAAACTCGTGCGCAACCTGACGCCCGGCGAGATCGTGGGGCAGGTGATGCTCGCACGTGACGATCTGGGCGAATGGCCTGAGAAGAACAGCCCGAAGAACGAGACCCGTCTGGTGTCGAACGTCGTTCTGATGGGGATGGGCGAGCCGCTTTATAACTTCGAGAATGTCCGCGACGCGATGCAGGTCGTGATGGATGGTGAAGGCATCAGCCTCAGCCGCCGCCGGATCACGCTGTCGACCTCGGGCGTCGTGCCGGAGATCGCGAAGACCGCCGAGGAGATCGGCTGTCTGCTGGCGGTGTCCTTCCACGCCACGACCGACGAGGTGCGCGACAAGCTGGTGCCGATCAACAAGCGCTGGAATATCGAGACACTGCTGAACGCGCTGCGGGAATATCCGCGCCTGTCGAATTCGGAGCGGATCACGTTCGAATACGTCATGCTCAAGGGTGTGAACGACAGCGACGAAGACGCGCGCCGTCTGGTGAAGCTGATCCGCGGCATCCCCGCGAAGATCAACCTGATCCCGTTCAACGAATGGCCGGGCGCGCCCTATGAGCGCAGCGATTGGGAGCGGATCGAGAGCTTCGCCGACATCATCTACAAGGCGGGTTATGCCTCGCCGATCCGGACGCCGCGCGGCGAGGACATCATGGCCGCCTGCGGTCAGCTGAAATCGGCGACCGAGCGGGCGCGCAAATCGCGGGCGCAGATTCAGGCTGAGGCGGGGCTTTAAGGGAACCCGCTTCGCCGCTTCTGCATTGACGCTGCGTGTGGGAAGTAACCGGAGACGTCATGACGCGAGAGGCCATCGCCCCGCTTCCAAAGCCCTGTAATGCCGAGGGAAAGCCGCGCCGCACTGGCGTGGAGATCGAGTTTGCCGGGCTGACCGAGGCGCGCATCGCGCAAATCGCCGCGCAGGCTCTGGGGGGCGAGGCGCGGCGTAGCGACGGTCAGGACTGGGAAGTCACCGGTACGAAGCTCGGCGATCTGCAGGTCTATCTCGACATTTCGGTGCGCAAGCAAACCGACGGCGCGCTCAAGGAGCTTGGTCTACGCATCGGGCGCGAGGTCATTCCGGTCGAGATCGTGACCGAGCCGCTGGACCGCGAAGGCCTTCTGCAACTCTCTGATTTTATTGAATTGCTGCGCAGCGAAGGTGCGCAAGGCACGGGGCGGTCTCTGCTCTATGGGTTCGGCCTTCACCTCAACCCCGAGATCGCATCCAGTAAGGCTGAGGATATCGTCCGCCCGCTTCTGGCCTTCGCGCTGATCGAGGAGTGGATGCGCGAGACGTGGCCGATCGAGAGAACGCGCGAAGTGCTGCCTTTCACCGCGCCCTATCCGAAAAAGCTGATCGAGGATCTGGCGCGGCTCGGCCCGGATGCCGCGCTCGACGAGGTGATCGTCACCTATCGCAGGCACACGCTGTCGCGGAACCACGGGCTCGATATGCTGCCGATCTTCTGCGAGCTCCGGCCCGATCTGATCGCGCCGGAGGAAGGGAAGGGCGGCACCGTTTCGCCGCGTCCCGCCTTCCATTTCCGTCTGCCCGATTGTCGCATCGACGATGAGACTTGGTCGCTCGACAGCGAGTGGCGGCGCTGGTGGTTCGTGGAGACGCTCGCGGCGGAGCCCGAACTGTTGGGCCTGATGTGCCGCGAATGGTTGACGGCGAAGACCGAATTCCATCTGCTGGGTGGGAAATGGGTTGAGACCTGCGAGAAAATTCTGAGGCTTGCCGGGCATAGATGAAGCCCCTGATCGGCATATCGACATCGCGTCGCACCGGGTGGCGGGTCTACCCGTTCATCGCCTTTGGCGTCTGGCTGGCGGGCGGGCGCTCGGTCCGCTGGGTCGCGGGCAAGCGCGCCGAGGTGCAGCATGTCGACGGAGTGATCGTGGGCGGCGGCGATGACATTTCACCCGAACTCTATGACGGCGATCTTATCGCGAGCGCGGTGCTCGACCCGGCCCGGGACGAGCTGGAGAAATGCCTCGTCGAGGAAGCGATGGCGCAGGGCAAGCCGGTGCTGGGGATTTGCCGCGGCGCGCAGATGATCAATGTCGCGCTGGGCGGCGATCTGCATCAGGACGCTTACGATCATTACAACGCGCATAAACACACGACGCTTCTGCCGAAGAAGGATGTGCGGGTCGAACCCGGTTCGCGGCTCGGTGCGCTGGCGGGGCTCGCGCCGATGCGGGTCAACGCGCTGCACAGTCAGGCCGTGGATCGCTTGGGCGACGGGCTACGGGTCGCGGCGCGCGACGGCTCGGGGATGGTGCAGGCGGTCGAGCGGGTCGAGGAGCCTTTCGCCCTCGGTGTTCAGTGGCACCCGGAATACCTCACCTATGCCCATCGGCAGCGTGCGCTGTTCCGGGCGCTGGTAGCGGCAGCGCGCGCAAGCCATGAGCACCGCGCGCAATTGCCCGAGGTCAGCGCCGAGGCGAAGGCCTGAGCGCCGCGCCTCAGCAGTTCTCGTAATTCCAATTGTCGATGATCGCGACCGCGTCCTTGGCGCTCTCGACGAAGCTCACCAGATCGAGATCCTCGGGCGAGATCGTCCCGGCCTCGGCCAGCCGATCCCAGTTGATGATCTCTTCCCAGAACTGGCGCCCGAACAGGATGAAGGGGATTCTCGACATCCGGCCCGTCTGGATCAGGGTCAGCGCCTCGAACATCTCGTCGAGCGTGCCGAAGCCGCCGGGGAAGACGCACACGGCGCGGGCGCGCATCAGGAAATGCATCTTCCGGATCGCGAAATAGTGGAAGTTGAAGGTCAGATCGGGCGTGACATATTCGTTCGGCGCCTGCTCATGCGGCAGCACGATATTGAGGCCGATCGACTGACCGCCCGCCTCATGCGCGCCGCGATTGCCCGCCTCCATCACGCCGGGGCCACCGCCGGTGCAGATCACGTTCTCCCGGCCGTATTCCTGCATCGAGCGTTCGGTCATCTCGCGCGCGAAGATGCGCGCCTCTTCGTAGTAACCCGACAGTTCCGCGAGATATTCGGTCTTCGCGTTGGCCTTGTTCTCGGGCGCGGGGATGCGCGCGCCGCCGAACATGACGATGGTCGACTCGATGCCGCGCTCGTCCATGATCAGCTGCGGCTTGAGCAATTCGAGCTGCAGCCGTACTGGGCGCAGCTCGTCGCGCAGCATGAAATCCACATCCGTATAGGCCAGCCGATAGGCGGGCGCGCGGGTCTGTGGCGTGTCGGGAATGTTCTTTGCGGTCTGCGCGTCGTCCCGCGAGTGGCGGAACGAATGCGTCGTGTCGTCCTTCATGGGGCACCTGCTCATTGCGCGTTTCGCTTTGACCAACTATAGCGTGAACGCTGTAAAGGCCACCTGAAAGAGGATTTGCCCATGTCGAACGCCGCGCTCGAAACTGCAATCGAAGCCGCTTGGGAAGCCCGCGACACCATCACGCCCTCGACCGGCGGTGAGACCCGCGAGGCCATCGAAGATACACTCAACGCGCTGGATCGCGGCGAGCTGCGTGTTGCGGAGAAACGCGAGAACGGCGACTGGCATGTGAACCAATGGGCCAAGAAGGCGGTTCTGCTGGGCTTCCGTCTGAAGGACATGGAACAGCAGGATGGCGGCCCGCAGGGCGGCCACTGGTGGGACAAGGTCGACAGCAAGTTCAAAGGCTGGGGCGACAAAGAATGGAAAGCCGGCGGCTTCCGCGCCGTGCCGAACTGCATCGTGCGCAAATCGGCCTATATCGCGCCGGGCGTGGTGCTGATGCCCTCCTTCGTGAACCTCGGCGCCTATGTCGACGAGGGCACGATGGTCGACACCTGGGCCACCGTCGGCAGCTGCGCGCAGATCGGCAAGGGCGTGCACCTCTCGGGCGGCGTCGGTATCGGCGGCGTGCTGGAGCCGATGCAGGCCGGCCCGACCATCATCGAAGACAACTGCTTCATCGGCGCGCGCTCGGAAGTCGTCGAAGGCTGCATCGTCCGCGAAGGCTCGGTGCTGGGCATGGGCGTCTACATTGGCAAGTCGACCAAGATCGTCGACCGCGAGACCGGCGACGTGATGTATGGCGAAGTGCCGCCCTACTCGGTCGTCGTGTCGGGCTCGATGCCGTCCAAGAACGGCATCAACCTGTATTGCGCGGTGATCGTGAAGCGCGTCGATGCGCAAACCCGGTCGAAGACCGGCATCAACGAGCTGCTGCGTGACTGAGAAGCCGGAAAAGCCGCAGAAGAAACCCTCGCGCCAGCAGGTCTTTACCCTGCTGGTCGAGGTTGGTCGCTCGCCCAATGACGGTCTGCCGAAAGGCGCGTCCGGGGCGGGGCTGTTGTGTTACGCCTCGGGCGTGGACGAGGCAGAGGCCGTGCGCGAGACCGTGGCGATCCTCAAGCAGGCCGAGATGGCGCCGCTTGACGTCACGGGTTACGGGACGCTCGCGGAGCGCGAGAAACAGGGCCATGAGATCGACGATGCGGAACGTGAATTGATGCAACGCGCGCTCGACGAGAACTCCGTGATCATCGCTCAGATGGAGCCGTTTTTCGGCAACGACAAGAAGCCGCTCCAGTAAGCCTTAGAGTGTCATGTGACGCCCGTTGAAACCTCACGAACCGTTGATACACTGGTTCAAAGAGCAAAACAGCGAGCAGGCGACATGGCAATCCCCGGAAAGATTATCCCACTGACATTCATAGCGTTTTCTGCGCTTTCGGCCTGTGCGGGGCCTCCCGAATCCTCGCCCCGGCCGCTGGCGCGGGGCAGCGCGCCCGTGGCGGACCCGATCCCGCCTACGGACGCCGCGACGGAAGCGCGTTTCGAGTCCTTCCTCGCGGGGTTCAAATCGCGTGCGCTGGCCAACGGCATCACCGAATACACCTGGAACCGCGCGATGGCCGATGTGCGCTACAATCCCAAGGTGATCGAGCGCGACCGTTACCAATCGGAATTCACCAAGTCGATCTGGGATTACCTCGACAGCGCGGTTTCGGATGAGCGCGTCGCAACCGGTAAGCAGATGCTGCGCCAATACGACCGGCAGCTGAACGCGATCGAGCGCAAATACGGCGTCGACAAAGAGGTCGTCGTCGCGATCTGGGGTATGGAGAGCCGCTACGGCGCCTATCGTGGCAAGACGGCGATCATCCCGGCACTCGCGACGCTGGCCTATGACGGACGGCGCGGCGAGTTCTTCGCCAAGCAGCTGATCGCGGCGCTCAAGATCATCCAGTCGGGCGATGTGGACGAGCGGCACATGACCGGCTCTTGGGCCGGGGCGATGGGCCACACGCAGTTCATCCCAACCTCCTACCTGTCCTATGCGGTCGATTTCACCGGCGATGGTCGGCGCGACATCTGGTCGGAAGATCCGACCGATGCGCTGGCCTCCACGGCGGCCTATCTGGCGCGCTCGGGCTGGTCGAAGGGGCAGCCCTGGGGCGTCGAGGTCATCCTGCCCTCAGGCTTCAACTACGGCCTCACCGGCAAGGGCACGAAGAAGAGCCCCGCCGACTGGGCAGCGCTTGGCGTGCGCTCAGCCACGGGCGGCACGGTGCCGAATTACGGCGCGGCGTCGATCCTCGTGCCCGCGGGAGCGAAGGGTCCGGCCTTCATGATCTTCGGCAACTTCCGCGCGATCTCGCGCTACAACTCCGCCGACAGCTACGTGATTGGCGTCGGGCATCTGTCGGATCGTCTGAAAGGGAAGGGGCCCTTCGTGCAGGATTGGCCCCGCACGGGAAAACCGCTCAGTTCCAAGCAGAAGGTCGAGCTGCAGGAACGTCTGACCGCGGCGGGCTTCGATACGGACGGCACCGATGGCAAGATCGGCGCGAATACCTCGAAGGCGATCGTGGCCTTCCAGAAATCGCGCGGTCTGCCGCCAGATGGTTACGCGACGCTGGAGCTGCTGCAGGTGCTGCGCGGTTCGTGAAATGCTAGGCGTGAATTGCTGGGGCGCGGGGGGTTACCTCCGCGCCTCTTGCTTTGAGATCTGCACTGCCAGAATGCCGCCTGCGATCACCAGAACGCCAAGCGCGTCGTGCCAGTCGACATGCTCGCCCAGCACCGCCCAGGCGATCGCAACGCCGAAGACGGGCGTCAGGAAGTGGAAGGTCGCCGCGCGCACCGCGCCGATGCACCCCACGAGGCGGAACCAGACCCAGGTCGCCATCAACCCCGGCACGATCACCGTGTAGGTGAAGGCGAAGGCCAGTGTCGGCGTCACCTCGACAGAGAGATGCTCGGTGAAGGCGGAGACGACGGCGAGGCTCACAGCCCCCACCAGCATCTGCAGGCCGACGATCATCAGCACGCCGCCACCGCCGCCGCTCGCGCCGCGTACGGTGAGCGTCGCCACCGCCAGCGCCAGCGCGCCCGCGACGCAAAGGCCCAGCCCGAACGGGTCGATCCCGCCCTGCAGCCGCGCACCCATGATGATGCCGACGCCCGCGAAACCTGCCACCAGCCCGGCGATGCCGAGGGGCGGAATCCGGTCGCGAAAGACGATCCAGCCAAGCGCGCCGACGATCAGCGGCATGGTCGAGGCGATGATCGCCGCGACCGAGGCTTCGACCGTGGTCATCGCGACCCAGTTAAACCCTAGGTAGAGCGCGTTTTGGCAAATTCCGAAGATGATCGTGGCGCGCCATTGCGCCCGGCTCAGCCGCCAGCTTTGGCCGAAGGCCAGTGCCAGCGCGATGCCGATCCCCCCGGACAGCGCGAAGCGCAGGGCAAGGGCTGCAAGGGGCGGAGCCTCTGCCACGATGATATGCGTGGACGTGAAAGCCGAAGACCACATCAGGGCAAAGGCGAGCCCCATTCCGATCGCGCGCAGATCCATCTTTCCTCCGGGCCTGAAAAAGGGCGCCCCGATTGCTCGCGAGCGCCCTAAAAAATTGGCTGTCCCTCGATTGAGAGAGTCCTGCGATCAGGAGTTAACGCTGTCCTTGAGCGCTTTCGCCACGGTCACTTTGACCTGCTTGTCAGCCGGCTTCTGCATCTGCTCGCCGGTGGCCGGGTTGCGGACCATGCGCTCGGGGCGCTCGCGGCAGTAGACTTTGCCAATGCCCGGCAGGGTAACGGCGCCGCCGTTCGACACTTCTTTGGTGACGACGTCGGTGATCGCGTCGAGTGCGGCCGAAGCCGTCTTCTTGTCGGCGTCCATCGCCTCGGCGAGGGCTGCCACCAGCTGGGTCTTGGTCATCGGTTTCGACATATTCGTTCCTCTCTCCGCCCCGGTAATCCAGGGTCAATTTCGTCCGCGTTGCACGGTTGGTGGGCCATGTTCCACACGTTTTTATTGAGCATGGCAAGCCCTTTTCCCAGAATGGGCGGGTTTTTCCCACGTCACAGAAAAGCTGTTTCCTCGAAGCTACGCAATTTCCTGCTGTGAATCCGATCCAGAGGCATCTCGCGAAGTTTCTCCATCGCGAGGATGCCGATCAGCAAATGGCTCGCGACCTGGGTACGGTAGAATTCGGTGGCCATGCCCGGCAGCTTCAGCTCGCCATGCAGCGGTTTGTCGGACACGCACAGAAGCGTGCCGTAGGGCACCCGGAACCGAAAGCCGTTCGCCGCGATCGTGGCGCTTTCCATGTCGAGCGCAACCGCGCGTGACTGGCTCAGGCGATGGACCGGGCCGGATTGGTCTCTCAACTCCCAGTTGCGGTTGTCGATGGTGGCGACGGTACCGGTCCGCATGATCCGCTTCAGCTCGTAGCCTTCGAGTTTCGTCACTTCGGCCACTGCTTCCTGCAGCGCGATCTGGATCTCGGCCAGCGCCGGGATCGGCACCCAGACGGGCAGATCGTCGTCCAGTACATGGTCTTCGCGCAGATAGGCATGGGCGAGGACGAAGTCGCCCAGCTGCTGCGAATTGCGCAGACCCGCGCAGTGACCGACCATCAGCCAGGCATGCGGGCGTAGCACGGCGATATGGTCCGTCGCGGTCTTCGCGTTGGACGGGCCGACGCCGATATTGACCAGCGTGATCCCGCCGCCATCGGCGCGCTTGAGGTGATAGGCGGGCATCTGCGGCAGTTTCGCGAGGCCCGGAATCTCATCCTGCGGGTCGGTGATCTCCTGATTTCCGGGAGCCACGAAGCTCGTGTAGCCCGAGTCCTTGTCGCCCAGCAGACGGCGCGCAACGGCCTCGAACTCGTCCACGTAGAACTGGTAGTTCGTGAACAGCACGTGGTTCTGGAAATGCTCCGCCTTGGTCGCGGTGTAATGCGACAGGCGCGCCAGCGAGTAATCCACCCGCTGCGCGGTGAACGGCGCGAGGTGCCCCGAGCCATCCGGGTTCGGTCCCGCCATGCCGTTGACGATATCGTCGTTCATCCCCGCAAGATCCGGCACGTCGAATACGTCCCGCAGCGAGAAGTCGAGCACGCCTTCCTGCGGCACGGTCACTTCCGGATGCGCTGCCACGGCGAAATGCACCGGGATCGGCGTGTCCGAGGGGCCGATCGTGACCGGGATGTTGTGGTTCTTGATCAGCAGGCCCAGCTGCTGCGTCAGGTAGTTGCGGAACAGGTCGGGCCGCGTGATCGTCGCCGTGTAGGTGCCCGGCAGCGCCACATGACCGAAGCTCAAGCGGCTATCGGCCTTGATATGCGAGGAGACGGAGATGCGCACTTCCGGGTAGAAAGCACGAAAGCGGTTCCGCGCGGTTTTGCTCTCCAGCGTCTCGTTGAATTTCTCGAGGAGGAAGGCGGTCGCCTCGTCATAAAGCGCCTCGAGCCGGGCGACGGCCTCGGCGGCATCGGTGAAGGTCTCCGCAGGGGCTGCGTCGGGGATGATAAGTTCAAGTGTTTCGTTCATTCAAAAAGATCCGTCAGTTCAAAACGCGTCACGTCGACGAGGCCCAGATCCGAAATGCGGATCTCGGGAATGACGACGAGCGCGAGCAGCGAATGCTGCATGTAAGCGTTGTTCAAAGTGCAGCCGCAGGCGCCCATCGCCTCGACCATCTTGGCGGCGCGCGCGGCCACCGTTTGGGCCGGATCGTCCGACATCAGCCCTGCGATCGGCAGCGGCACGGCGGCGATCTCTTTCCCGTCCTTCCAGACGGAGACCCCGCCGCCCATCTCGCCAAGCGCGTTGGCGCAGGCGGCCATCATCTCGCGGTCGGTGCCGACGACGATCATGTGGTGGCTGTCATGGGCCACGGTCGAGCCCATCGCCATGCGGCCCTTGTAGCCGAAGCCCGAGACGAAGCCATTGGTGACCGCGCCCGTACCCTGATGGCGCTCCACCAGCGCGATCTGCGCGATGTCCTTGCCGGTGTCGGGCTGGGCGAGCCCGTCGGTCACGTCCAGCTCCGCCGTCAGCGCCTTGGTGGGCGCCTGGTTCTCGACCACACCGATCACGCGGGCGGTGACGGTGTTGGCGCCCTCGGGGGCTTCGATCTCGAAATCCGCCGCCGTCAGGGTCTTGCCCAGATGCACCGTGTTGCGCGCGCTTTCGGGCCAGTCGTAATGCGGGCACTCGGCCAGCAGCTCGCCATCCTTCGCGACGGTCTTGCCCCGCGCGATCACATGCTCGACCGGCAGGGTCGCCAGATCCGAGGTCAGGATCAGATCGGCGCGCCTGCCCGGCGTGATCGAGCCCAGCTCGCGCTCCAGCCCGAAATGGGTCGCGGTGTTGATCGTGCACATCTGCAGCGCGACCAGAGGATCGGCCCCGCAGTCCACCGCATGGCGGAAGACCCGGTTCATATGCCCGTCATTCACCAGCGTGCCGGAATGGCAGTCATCGGTGCACAGGATGAAGTTGCGCGGATCGAGGCCCTTCTCGGTGACGGCGGTGATCTGCGTCTCCACGTCATACCAAGCCGAGCCCAGCCGCATCATCGAGCGCATCCCGTTGCGCACCCGCGCGATCGCGTCGGCCTCGCAGGTGCCCTCGTGATCGTCGGCGGGCCCGCCCGCGACATAGGCGCGGAACGGCGCGCCCAGATCGGGGGAGGCGTAATGCCCGCCCACGGTCTTATGCGCGTTCTGCGTCGCGGCGATCTCGGCCAGCATCTTCGGGTCGGCATTGATCACGCCGGGGAAGTTCATCATCTCGCCCAGACCGATGATGCCGGGCCATGTCATCGCCTCGGCCACATCCTCGGGGGTGATCTCGAAACCCGTGGTCTCCAGCCCCGGCGCAGAGGGCGCGCAGGAGGGCATCTGGGTGAAGATGTTGACCGGCTGCATCAGCGCCTCGTCATGCATCATCCGCACGCCGTCGAGCCCCAGCACGTTGGCGATCTCATGCGGATCGGTGAACATGCTCGTCGTGCCATGCGGGATCACCGCGGCGGCGAATTCGGCGGGCGTGAGCATCCCGCTCTCGATATGCATATGCGCATCGCACAGGCCCGGCACCATGTAGCGCCCCTCGGCCTCGATCACTTCGGTGTCGGGGCCGATACTGTCCGACAGATCGGGGGCCACGGCGGCAAATCGCCCCTCGACAACGGAAATATCGTAGCCCTCGAGAACCTCACGTGTGTGGACATTGACCCATTTGCCACCCCGGATCACGAGGTCGGCGGGTTCGCGCCCGGCAGCCACGGCAATCAATCGCGGTGCGGCTTCGGGCCAGGATTTGATCTTGTTCTTCTGTTCCATGTCCAAGCCTGTCATTGCGTGCGGGAAGGTTCAAGAGACGTTGTTATGCCTTCACACAGCCTCTACCTATGACGGATGACAGAAACGCAAAGGGGGCCGTGATGCCGACGCTTCTTTCCATCGGACATGGCTATTCCGCCCGTGCCCTCGCGCCGCTTCTTCTGGCGCGCGGCTGGCGGGTGGTCGGCACCACGCGCAGCGCCGAGAAGGCGGAAATGCTGCGCAGCGAAGGGGTGGAGCCGCTGATCTGGGAAGGTGGGCCTCTGCCGCTCGATCAGGCGACGCATCTGCTGAGTTCGGTGGCGCCGGGACCGGAGGGAGACCCGGTTCTCGCTGCGCAGCATTCCGAAATTGCTGCAGCGCAGCATCTGGAGTGGATCGGCTATCTTTCAACGGTCGGCGTCTATGGCGATCACGCGGGCGGCTGGGTCGATGAGGCGACGCCGCTGACGCTCTCGACCAAGCGCGGACAGGCGCGGGTGGAGGCCGAGGCGGCTTGGGGTGCGCTGGCGGCAGCCCATGATCTGCCGCTGCATATCTTCCGGCTCGCGGGGATCTACGGCCCCGGGCGCGGGCCCTTCGAGAAAGTGCGGCAAGGCAAGGCCCGGCGGATCATCAAGGAGGGGCAGGTCTTCTCGCGCATCCATGTCGAGGATATCGCGCAGGTGCTGCTGGCCTCGATCGAGCATCCCGATCCCGGCGCGGTCTATAATGTCTGCGACGACGATCCCGCCCCGCCGCAGGATGTGATCGCCTATGCCGCGGAGCTGCTCGACCTGCCGCTGCCGCCCGAGGTGCCGTTCGACGAGGCCGATCTCAGCCCGATGGCGCGCAGCTTCTATGCCGAGAGCAAGCGGGTGCGGAACGACAAGATCAAACGCGACCTTGGCGTCACGCTCCGCTACCCCGATTACCGCGCAGGGCTGCGCGCGCTGCTCGATCAGGCGGGCTGAAGCTCCACCCGTTTCTCGCGCACCGGCAGATGCACGATGGCCGAGAACGCGCCGACGCCCACGCCGACCCACCAGACCAGCGTGTAATCGCCGTAGATGTCGTAGAGCTTACCGCCCAGCCAGACGCCGAGGAAGGCGCCCACCTGATGCGAGAAGAAGACGATCCCGTAGAGCGTGCCCATGTAACGAAGCCCGTAGATATGCGCGACCAGCCCCGAGGTCAGCGGCACCGTCGCGAGCCATAGCGCCCCCATCGCGAGCGAGAAGATCAGCACCGTCGCGGGCGTCATCGGCGTCAGGATGAAGGCGCCGGCGACGAAGGTCCGCAGCAGATACACCCCCGCCAGAAGGTATTTCTTCGAATAGCGCTTGCCCGCCCAACCCGCGAAGATCGTGCCCGCGATATTCGCGAGGCCGATCACGGAAATCGCGGCAGCGCCGAGCGCCGAGGTGGTCTCGATCCCGATCCCGGCGAGCAGCGATCCGGGCGGCACCGCGCCGCACATCTCAGTCACCATCGCGGGGAAATGCGCCGTGATGAAACCCAGCTGATAGCCACAGGAGAAGAAGCCGAGGAAGATCAGCGTGTAAGACGGATCGCGGAAGGCGCGCATCAGGACACTACCCATGCTCTCGGCCAAGTCCTCGCGGCTGGCGCGTTCGGGCGCCCGGATCAGCGGCAGGAAGGTCAGCGAGGCGAGGATCACGGCGGCGAAGATCACGAAGACCGTCTGCCACGGGAAATGGCCGAGCAGAAGCTCCGCCATCGGGGCGCCGAAGACCTGCCCGGCCGAGCCTGCCGCCGTCGCTATACCCAGCGCGAGCGAGCGGTTCTCGTCCGAGGTCGCGCGGCCCACCACGGCGAGGATCACGCCGAAGCCCGTGCCCGCGATGCCGAAGCCCACGAGGATTTCCAGAAGCTGATGCTGCCCCGGCTCCACCGCGAAGGCCGAAAGCACGAGGCCAAGCGCATAGACCAGCGCGCCGAGGATGATCGCGAGCCGGTCGCCCCAGCGCTCGGCAATCGCACCGAAGATCGGCTGCCCGATCCCCCAGGCAAGGTTCTGCACCGCGATGGCGAGCGAGAATTCGGCGCGTGGCCAGTTGAACTCGCTGGCGATCGGAATCTGGAAAACGCCGAAGCTCGCCCGGATGGCGAAGCTCAGCATCAGGATCACGGCACCGCCGATCAGAACCGGCGTGAACAGTTTGGCTTGCGTCATTTTACATCTCCCGGCGGATCTCCCCTCCGCGCGGGCCGCATATCGACATGTATGCTGCAGCGCGTCAATCTTGGGCTTGTCCGGGTCACAATCGCGCGGAGATGATTGTGCGGTGCCCTTGAACCTCCCCCGCAGCCGTGGCCCAATGCCGCGACTTTCGACGGGAGGCAGGATGTATACGGTTATCGGAACGGTCGGCTCGCGGACGCTGCGCGTGCTGTGGATGCTGGAGGAACTGGGCGCGGAGTATCAGCATGTGCGGGCCGCGCCGCGCTCGGACGATGTCGTCGCTTTCAACCCGGCGGGCAAGGTGCCGGTGCTGGTCATCGACGGCACGCCGATCACCGATTCCACGGCGATCCTCACCTATCTCGCGGATGCGCATGGGAAATTTACCCATGAGGCGGGCACGCTGGAACGCGCGCGGCAGGACAGCCTGACGCAATTCCTGCTCGATGAATTCGACGCGAATCTTTGGACGGCGGCGCGGCACAGCTTCATCCTGCCGGAGGAGTTGCGGCTGTCGGGCATCAAGAATTCCCTGCGCTGGGAGTTCGAGCGGTCGCAGCGCACGCTGATCCATCGGATGGGCGAGGGCGAGTTCGTGATGGGCGATGAAATGACCGTGCCCGATATCATCCTGGCGCACTGCCTCGACTGGGCGCTGATGGCGAAATTCCCGATCGTCGAGCATCGGCTGAGCGAATATCACGACCGGATGCGGGCGCGGCCCGCCTACAAACGCGCGGTGGCGATGCGCGACGGGTGAGGGGGCGGCCTGCGAGCCCCCACTCCGCACCGGCAATCAGCCTTGACCCAAGTCATTCATCTGAGGGTGAGTAGCCGTCGGTGAGGGTTTGCAGGAAGGCGATGATATCCGCCTGTTCGGCCTCGGTCAGCGCGTCGCCATCCTCGGGCGCGCGTCCGAACGGCGCATCGGCGCGGTCGATATTTCCCTGATAGCGGGCGGGCAGATCGTCGAACCGCTCCACCTGATCGTCGCGTATGGGGTAGATCGCACGCGGGTCACTGTCGCGCTTGGCGTAGAAACGCAGGACCTGTTTCAGGCTCGTATAGACGCCGTTGTGAAAAAAGACGTGCCGGGTCGCGACGTTGCGCAGGCTCGGGGTCTTGAACATCCCGCAATTGCCGGGCTGCGTCGAAATCGCATCGTGGCGCAGCGGGCCGCAGAGACCGAGATCGACATAATGCGGATCGGCATTGGCCGGGATCGCCGGGTTGCGCGGCACGCCTAGCGCCTCGTATTCGTAATCCGTGAATTGCGGCGGGCGACCGTCGGCAGACCGCGTGTCGATATGGCAGGCCGCGCAATTGCCTTTCTTCGGATCGTCGAAAAGCGCCCGTCCGCGTGCCTCTGCGGGCGACAGCTGCGCCTCGCCCGCGAGAACGGCATCGTATTTGCTGGTATAGGGGCGAAATTCCACCGCCTCGGTCTGGTAGCGCGACAGCGCGAAGGCTGCCTCGTCGATCAGCATCTTGTCGTCGTCCCGCACCGAAGCGCCGAAGAGCTGCGCGAAGCGGTCGCCGTAGCGCGCTCGTAAGGTCGCGGCGAGGGTTGCGCGGTCAGGCTCTGCCATCTCGAAATGGGTGAATAGGACCACCAGCGCCTGCTCTTGCAGCGTATCCGCGCGCCCGTCCCAGAACAGACCGCCGCGCGGCACCGGGCTCGCGGCAGAGGGCGCGCCAGCGGTTTTTTGGGGCGCGGGCTGCGTGGAGGCGCTTGGCCCTGCCGTCTCTTTCGCGCCTGCACCTTGCTGTGCGACCGCCAGCGGCGCGGCTTCTCCCGCCTCCGAGGTCGGGTCGAGCACGCCGAAGGTGAAGGGCGGCGTCTGGCGCTTATAGGTGAGCGAGGGCACCGCGCGTAGCCCGGGCAGGTCGAGATGCCGCCCGCCAAGCTGCACCGCGCGGGCGTTGGCGGGGGCGAAGTGATTTTTCGGGTCGTGGCAGCTCGCGCAGCTCATCTGGCCACTGGCTGACAGCGTGGGGTCGGAAAACAGCGCCTTGCCGATAGCGGCCACGGCGCTCAGATCGGGATCGCCCTGAGGGGGCGCATCCGGCGCAGGGCCGGACGCCGCTCCGACGGAGGCGGCCGAAAGGAAGGCCGCGAGCGTGATGCTCGCGGCCCCCTCTGCCGAACGGATCGTCTTGGGAGTGATCAATCGTAGGTTCGGCAATCTCATCGCCTCAGCCCTTCGGGGTGCCGGTGGCCGGGTCGAGGATCAGCTTGCCATTGGCTGCTTTCGAGAAGTCGAACATGCCGTTCAGCTTGCCCGCCTGTGCGTCGAAGGAGCCCTGACCGATGCGCTGCCCGTTCAGCCAGTTATCCTCGATGAACTTGGTGACCGAGGATTGATCGACCAGCGTATGATCGACCGCGTTCTTCTTCGCATAGGGCGAGATCACCAGCATCGGGATGCGGGTGCCGTAGCCGCAGCGGCCCTGCGCCGGCTTGCCGTCGAGACCGGGCAGCGTCTTGTCGCTGGCGCAGTTGCCGCCATTGAGCACGTCATAGCCCGCGACCGGGATGTTCGAGCCGTTCACAACCGCCATCGCGTGGTCATACCAGCCATCGGAGTCGTCATAGGTCACGACGATCGCCGTGTCCTTCCAGTCCTTCGACTTCTGCAGCGCGTTGACCGCGTCAACGATGAACTCCTGCCCGTCGAGCGGGTCGGAATAGCCCGCATGGCCGTCCTGATAGGCGGACGCTTTCAGGAACGTCACCGCCGGCAGGTTGCCGTTCTTCAGCGCAGCGTAGAAATCCTTGCTGTCATATTGGTGGTTCGCGCCGCCATCGTCAGAGGTGCCGATCGCATCGACCGAGGCGGGCCGGGTGTGATCGAGGTTCTGGGTCGATTTATAATACTGGAAGGGCTCGTGGTGGGGGATGTAGTCCTTCGAGGTCTCGCCGGTCACCTGCGAGAGCGACGAGCGGTCGCAGCCGGTGGTGCCGTTGCCGTTCACTGCGGTCAGATCGAAGCCGCCCTCGAACCAGCCCCAGGTGACGTTTTTCACGTTCAGCAGATCGCCGATATTCTTGCCGCCCATCAGCGTGGTCGGGTATTTCGGGTTCGAGCAGACATCGCCGGTCGGGTCGAGATCCGAGATCATCGTCCAGCCGCCATTGCCGTCGGGCACGACGCGCCCCTTGTCATAGGTGCCATCGGCCGCGAGTTTGTAGCCCTTGGGCAGTACCGCGCCATTGGTCTGCCCCGAGACGAGGTTGATCGCGCCCGGCGTCGAGGGGCCGAAAGTGCTCGAGAAGGCGTTGTCGTTCATCGCGTAGGCCTGCGCGTAGTTCCACAGCGCGGTGACGGTGTTGCCGTCATAATAGCCCATCACCTGACCCTTGGTGCCGAAGGCGCCCGTGCCGCCCTTGGTGCCCTTGCCGGTATTGGCCGGGAAGGCATCCATCTTGCCGCCGTGGAACGCGGCCTGCTCGGCGGTGTAGCCGTGGTTCTGGTCCGCAGTCGCGGCCTGCGTCCGGTCGAGCCGGAACGGGGCGGCGGCATTCGCGCCATTGGCGGAATTGGTCTTGTTGGGGTTGTTCTTCAGCAGACCGGCGCTTGCGAGCGTATCGGCCTTGGGGGTGTCCTTCGCGGCGGTGAATTGCGGCTCGCCTTTGGGGTTCGCGGCCTTCGGGTAGGTCGCGAAGTAGTGGTCGAAGGAGACGTTCTCCTGAAAGATTACCACGAGATGCTTGATCGGGGTGGCGGTCTGGGTGTCGGCGGCGGCGGTGGTGCCCGCTTGGGCGGTCGCGGCGGCGCAAGTCAGCGCGAGTACGCTGACGGCACCGGTGAGGCGGAGCGTGTCGGTCATCTAAAGTCCCTCATTCAAATGGCAGCTTCCCCGTGAGCTACGGGGCGCGTGGCATCTCGCTAGGAACGGCGTTTGGCAATTTGGTGACAGTCCCGCTCACGCACCATCACCACTGGGTGAGACCCCCGCGGATGCACGCGGATGGGATGCAGCGTGAGCGTTCGGTGATCGGCCTGGGCGGTGGCGATGCGCGACGGGTGAGGGGGCTCTGCCCCTGGTCCTACGGACCTCCCCCGGGATATTTACATCAAGGGGAAGAGAGCCGTTGGGCCGAGGCGCGTCCGGCATGGCGGCCGGAGGCGAGGCAGGCGGTCAGCAGATAGCCGCCCGTCGGGGCCTCCCAGTCGAGCATCTCGCCTGCGGCGAAGACGCCGGGCAGGGCGGTCAGTTCCAGATCGTCGGTGAGACTGCTCCACGCGATGCCGCCTGCGCTGGAGATCGCCTCGGCGATCGGGCGCTGTGGGCCGAGCGGGACGGGCAGGGATTTGAGCGTCGCTGCAAGCTGCGCCGGGTCCTTGGGCAGCAGGCGCCCCCATTCCAGCGCGAGCGCGAGCTTCACCGGGTCCAGCTTTGCGCCTTTGCGCAGGCGGTTCGTCAGGCTCTGTTTCGGCGGGATTTTCGAGAGCCGCGCGGCGAGGTCTTCGGTGCTTTGATCCGGGGCGAGATCGAGGTTCAGCGGCGCGCCCTCGCGCAACTCGGCGGAGAGTTCATAGATGCCGCCGCCTTCGAGCCCGCGCTCCGAGATTACGAATTCGCCGCGCGTGCGCCGCGTCGGCGTAATCAGCGCTGCACCTTTCACGGGCTGGCCAAGCTGGTTCGCCATATGCGCCGACCAGTCGATCTCGAACCCCATATTGGCGGGGGCGAAGGGGGCGATCTCCACGCCTTTCGCGCTCAGCCACGGCACCCAGGCCGCATCCGAGCCAAGCCGCGGCCAGCTTGCGCCGCCAAGCGCGAGGACCGTGGCGTGGGGCCTCAGGCTCTGACGGCCTTCGGGCGTGTCAAAGATCAGCGCGTCGCCGTCGAAGCCCTGCCAGCGCCAGCGCGTGCGGATCGTGACGCCAAGAGATTCGAGCCGCGCGATCCAGGCGCGCAGCATCGGCGAGGCTTTCATCACGGTCGGGAAGACCCGACCGGTGGAGCCGGTGAACAGCTCGACACCCAGATCGCGGGCGAAACTCTGGGCGGCTTCTGGGCCGAATTCGCGGGTGATCGCGGCGATCTGCGGGTGGGAATAGTGGGACAGGAAGCTGTCGAGCGGTTCGTCCCTCGTCAGGTTCAGCCCGGATTTTCCCGCCATCAGGAATTTGCGCGCAAGCGTCGGCTTGGCCTCTGCCAATGTCACGGAGACGCCGGCCCGCGCCAGTTCCTCGGCTGCCATCAGCCCCGCCGGGCCGCCACCGATGACGAGCGCGGATTTCGCCGCCGCGCTCACCGCCGGGCCAGCATCGCGAGCCGCATCAGCGCGCGCTCCATCACCGCCATTTGCGGCGCGCGGCTGGCGGAGCGCAGGGTCAGATCGGTCTCGACCAGTTCCTTCAGCGCGGTCTCCAGCTTGAACATGCCCCAGCTTTGCGCCTGCCGCTGCATCCGGTCGCGGCGCGGCCCGAAGATCGGCGGGCGCATCCGCGCGATGCCTGCACCGGGGCCTTGCGGGTCGGAGGCCGCGGCATGCAGTGCGCGGAAATGGCGCATCGCGGCGATGGCGAGCTGCACGGGCTGCACCCCTTGGCTCTCCAGCCGCCGCATCACCGGTCCAAGCTCGGGCGCGCGGCCCTCGGCCACGATGGAGAGCACGTCATCGACGCCCGCCTCGACCGAAGACGGCGCGCAGGCGGCCACATCGGCGGGGCCAAGTGGCGTGGTGTCGCCGAATTTGTAGAGCGCGATCTTCTCGACGGTCTGGCGGAAATCGCCCGGATCGAGTGCCCGCGATAGCGCCACGAGATCGGTCATCGCATCGTTCGAGATATCGCGCAGACCGGCGCGACGCAGGATATCCTCGATCTCCTCGCGGCTCGGCGGGTCGTCGTAAATCCCGACGGAATAGGCGTTGTTGTGGCCCTCGAACGCCTTGCGCAGCTTCGATTTCGCGGCGAGCGAGCCTGCGGTGATCACGATCTGCGCGTCGCCCTCGCGCCATGCGTCGAGCGCGGTCTTCACCGCGTCCGAGACCGCATCGGTCGCATCCTCGACGAAGGCCACGCGCGGGCCGGGGAAGAAGCCGACCTCCTTGATCGCATCGAGCAGCAGCGAGGGTTGCTTGCGCAGATCGCCGCCCGCGATCCGGCTCAGGCGCATCTCTTCTTCGCCCTTCGGGCCGATCAGCGCGGCGATGACTTCCTGCCGCCGCAGGGCCACGCGCATCGCATCGCCGCCGAAGATCAGCAGGCCGGTGCGCTCGGGCTCGGGTTTGGCGAAATAGCGGGTCGCTGCTACGCCGGTCAGCTTCATTCCGGCAGACCCGGCGCTTGTGACAGAAGTCGCGTCACGATCTGATCGGCGAGGATCACCATCAGGCGGCGATGGGCGTCTTCCTGCGCGGCCTGCGAGGCGACAACGGTGCCGGTCGCGGACCACGAGGTGAAGGAGGTCACGCGCCCGGTCAGCAGCACGGCGTTATCCGCCGCATCGCGCAGCGTGTAATCCACCGTGCCGTTGAGCTGGTAGCGCGTCGTCGCATTGTCGGGCGAGATGCCCTGACCCAGCGACTCGGTGTCGATCTTGTAGTCGAGCCGGTAGCGGGTGACCTGCGAGGCCCCCAACCGGGCGTTCAGCTGCTGCACGAGGGCGAAGGCGTCGCGTGTCGTGGGCGCAGCCGGTTCGACCCCTTCGAGCAGTTTCGCAGCCCCACCCTGAGGCCCGTAGGCCGGGGTGAAGCCGCAGCCTGCGAGCAGGCCAGCTGCCCCCGCGAGCCCCAGAAATCCGCGTCTGTCAGATGACCACATTGACGATCCGCCCCGGCACAACGATCAGCTTCTTGGGCTGGCCACCGGCCAGCGCCTTCACGACAGCTTCGTCGGCCAGAACCAGCTTTTCAACCTCTTCCTTCGGCATGTCCTTGGGCACCGAAATCTCGGCGCGGCGCTTGCCGTTGATCTGGATCGGCAGGGTGACCGAATCTTCGACCAGCAGCGCCGGGTCCGCCTCGGGCCAACGCGCCGCGATCACGAAGCCCTCGCCGCCCAGCATCGACCAGACCTCTTCGGAGAGGTGCGGCACCATCGGCGCCAGCAACTGCGCCATCAGCTTCATCGCGTCGCGCTTGGTCTCGGCCCCGGCCTTCGATTTCGACATCGTGTTGGTCAGGCCGTAAAGCGTGGCGACCGCCTTGTTGAAGGTGAAGCCCTCGATCGACTTGGTGACTTCGTCGATCGCCTTATGGGTGGCCTTCAGCAGCGCCGTGTCCTCGGCCTCATTCGCGGGCGAATCTGAATTGGCGATATCGTCGGCAATGCGGTGCACGCGGGCGAGGAATTTCGAGGTCGCTTCGGCGCCGGCGGCGGTCCACTCGACGTCGCGCTCGGGCGGGCTGTCGGACATCACGAAGAAGCGCGCGGTATCGGCCCCGAACTCGGCGATGATGTTCATCGGATCGACGACGTTCTTCTTCGATTTCGACATTTTGGCCGAGGGGATGGTCTCGACCGCTTCGCCGGTGGCCTTCAGCTTGCCGTCCTCGACCTCTTCGGGGAGGTGGTAGACGGGGCGGTTCTTCGCGTCACGCGTGAGGTAGATCTCGTGCGTCACCATGCCTTGGGTAAACAGCGCGTCGAAAGGTTCAATCGCTTTCGCGGGCAGGTGGCCGGTCTTGTGCATCGCGCGGGCATAGAAGCGCGAATAGAGCAGGTGCAGAATCGCGTGCTCGATGCCGCCGATATATTGATCGACATTCATCCAGTACTCGGCCTCGGCCGGATCGGTCGGCGTGGCGGCACCGGGCGAGGTGAAGCGGGCGTAATACCAGCTCGAATCGACGAAAGTATCCATCGTGTCGGTCTCGCGCTGACCCGGCCCGCCGCAGTTCGGGCAGGTGCAGTCGCGCCAGCTGGGATGACGATCCAGCGGATTGCCGGGGATCGAGAAGTCGATCTTCTGGCCGTCCTCGTCGTAAGGCAGCTCGACGGGGAGGTTTTCCTTCTTTTCGGGGACGACGCCGCAGGTCTCGCAATGGACGACCGGGATCGGGCAGCCCCAATAGCGCTGGCGGCTCAGGCCCCAGTCGCGCAGGCGGAACTTGGTCACGCCCTGACCGATGCCGTTTTCCTCGCAGAAGGCGATGGCACTCGCGACGCCCTCTTCGCCGGTCTGCACCTCGTCGCCCGCGAAGCCACGGATGTAGCGGACTTTTTCGGATTTCAGAGGAACGTATTCGGCCTCGGGATAGTCGCCCTCGACCGGCTCGAAGACGGGCGTGATCGGCAGCTCGTATTTCGTCGCGAATTCGAAGTCGCGCGCGTCATGCGCCGGGCAGCCGAAGATCGCGCCAGTGCCGTAATCCATCAGGATGAAGTTCGCGATATAGACCGGCAGTTCCCAGCTCGTGTCGAGCGGGTGGCGGACCTTGATGCCGGTATCCATCCCCAGCTTCTCGGCGGTCTCGATGGCTTCCTCGGTCGTGCCGCCTGCGCGGCATTTCGCGACGAATTCCACAACCTTGGGATCGTGCCGCTCCAGATGCTTGGCAAGCGGATGATCGGGCGAGATCGCCGCGAAGCTCGCGCCGCGCAGCGTGTCGGGGCGGGTCGTGTAGACCTCGAGCCGGTCGAAGCCTTCCGGCGCATCGACGGTCGAGAAGGCGAATTGCAGGCCGCGCGACTTGCCGATCCAGTTGGCCTGCATCAGGCGCACCTTCTCGGGCCAGTCTTTCAGGTTGTCGAGCGCGTCGAGCAGTTCCTCGGCATAGTCGGAGATCTTGAAGAACCACTGCGTCAGCTCTCGGCGTTCGACTTCCGCACCCGAGCGCCAGCCCTTGCCGTCGATCACCTGCTCATTGGCGAGCACGGTCATGTCGACCGGGTCCCAGTTCACCACCGCATTCTTGCGATAGACGAGACCGGCCTCGAGCATGTCGATGAACATCGCCTGCTGCTGGCCGTAATAGTCCGGGTCGCAGGTCGCGAATTCGCGCGACCAGTCGATCGAGAGGCCCAGCGGCTTCATTTGGTCCTTCATCACGGCGATATTGCCGTAGGTCCAGTCCTTCGGGTGGCCGTTATTGTCCATCGCGGCGTTTTCGGCGGGCATCCCGAAGGCATCCCAGCCCATCGGATGCAGCACGGAAAAGCCCTTGGCCATCTTATAGCGCGCGACGACGTCGCCCATCGTGTAGTTGCGCACATGGCCCATATGGATGCGGCCCGACGGGTAGGGGAACATCTCGAGGACGTAATATTTCGGTTTGGCCGGATCACGGCGCGCGGCGAAGAGATCCGCCTTGTTCCAAGCCTCTTGCCATTTCGTCTCGCTCTGGCTCGGTTCGTAGCGTGCCATGTCGGGCCCCTCATCACGTCGAATTCTGCGCGAGCTTGCTACACTGGCCTTGGGGGCGAGGTCCAGCCGCCGCGCTCATTTGGACAGAAATATCCCCGCCGGAGGCTGGCTCGGGCTGGGATCTGAATGCGTCCTGCGGTCGCCTTGCGGGAATCAGAGTTGCGAGTCGCGGACCCGCAGCTGACGTGCACGGGTGAGAATCGCGTTCTCCACGGCGCGCTGCGTATCGGCGGAGACCGCGCCACCCTGCGTGCGGATCGACACCTTGAGCGAACGCGCATCGAGCGCCGGGTCGGTCACGTAAACCGTGGCCTTATAGGCGCGACCGCCGCCCGGCGGGGTGCCGTAGCCGGTCACGATGACGCCGGAGAAGGGGTCAACCTCTTGAATCGGCAGGAAGTCGAGCACTTCGAGCGAAGCCTGCCAGAGATACTTGTTTACCTCGACGGTGATGTTCGGATCGCCATTTCCGCCGAAAATATCCCAAACGGTCGATTTCTTCTGAACGCGGCGCGTCGGGCCGTCGATCACGGCTTCGTTCGAGCCGGGGGTGTGGTCGAGCTGATTGGCTTCGCGCTGTGAAGCGGTAGCCCCGCTGCCACCCGAGAAGATGTTGCCGCTCGAGATACCCTTGCCGCAGCCTGCGAGCACGAGGCACACGCCCAGAATTGCCGTGCGTTTCAAAAGGGTTCTGGAAGTCATGCGAAGCTGTCCCCGTCGGCCTGCGTCATTGATTGCCTTTTCTCTAGCTCATGGCCCCCAGCCCGACAAGGTTTTTCCCCTTTGCCCCCGGATTTCGACCGACCGGCACCTCGGGGGAATGCCACCCGATGCCGCTATACGCGCGTGTAAGGGGCTCTGTAGGGCGGTGTCAGAGGCCAACCGCAATTGCACGCTGACGTTACTGTGACATGTCTGCACCATCAAACACCCTATTCGACCCGGGCGGGCGCTTTGAGTTGCAATGAAAGGGGTGGGGAGAGAAAACACCGTCATACCCAACTTCGGATTCCCCAGGTTGGGGGTTACCTGTAAGACAATGAGGGAAAACGATGAAAAAGGTTCTCTTCGCGACGACCGCGCTCGTGTTCTCGGCTGGCATCGCTGCCGCTGAGGTCTCGGTTGGCGGCGACGGCCGCATGGGTGTCGTCTACAACGGCGACGACTGGAATTTCTCGAGCCGCATCCGCGTCTCGTTCACCGCTTCGGGCACCACCGACGGTGGCCTCGAGTTCGGCGGCTCCGTCCGTGCTGACCAAGCTATCGCTGCTACCCGCGGCACCTCGGCTTCGGTCTACATCTCGGGCGCGTTCGGCAAGCTCTCGATGGGCGACGTTGTCGGCGCTCCGGAAGCTCTGTTCGGCGACTTCTACGAAGTTGGCTACACCGACCTGTCGTCGGCTGGCGGTTCGAACGACATCGGCTACCTGACGGCTGACAACGGCGGCAACGTCGACTGCACCAGCGTTGGTCCGGGCATCAGCGCTTGCGCCAACTCCGGCCCGAACCTGCTGTACACCGGCACCTTCGGTGCGTTCTCGGTCGCAGCCTCGATGTCGGACGGCAAGCTGAACGGCGCAACCATCGGCGGTCTCGGCGTTCCGGTCGCGGTCGGCAACAGCACCGTTGCTACGCTCACCACCGAGACCTCGGTCACCCAAGAGTACGCCATCGCTGGCGCTTACACCTTCGGCAACTACACCGTTGGCATGGGCTACGAGTACTCGAACGGCCGCAACCAGCTCTCGGGCACCGACATGGACGTCGACATGATCTCGCTCGCTGGCGTCGGTCAGTTCGGCAACACCTCGGTCAAAGCCGTGATCGCTCACCGCGGTCAGGATGCTGACGTTGATTGGTACGGCATCGGTGCTTCGTCGGTCTTCGGCGCAACCACCGTTGGCGGCTACATCCAGTACGCTGAAGACAACAACGCCAACACCGACGTGACCTGGTACGGTCTCGGCGCTGAGTACGACCTCGGCGGCGGCGCGTCGATCAAAGGCGGTATCGCTGACTCCGACGTTTCGGGTTCGGACGCGGTTGCTGACCTCGGCGTGAAGTTCTCGTTCTAATCCTTCGGGACAGAACGATGGGAAGAGCGGGCCTTGCGCCCGCTCTTTTCTTTTTGGGCCCTTCGGTGTTTCTTGGGCGCGCTGACGAGGGAGGGCCAGATGGGACTGAGCGAGATTCAGGCGCGGATCGCGAAAGCGGAAGCAGAGGCAGGGCGCGAGCAGGGATCGGTGAAGCTGATCGCCGTGTCGAAAGTTCAGCCCGCCGAGCGAGTCGAGGCGGTTCTGCGCGAAGGCCATCGGCTGTTCGGCGAGAACTACGTGCAGGAAGCGCAGGGCAAATGGCCCGCCTGGCGCGAGGAGTTTCCCGGCTGCGAGGTCCATATGATCGGACCGCTGCAATCGAACAAGGCGAAGCTCGCCGTGGATCTGTTCGAGGCGATTCACACCCTCGACCGGCCCTCGCTGGGCAAGAAGCTCGCCAATCTGGCACAGGCCCGCGGGGCCTCGCCCGATCTCTTCATTCAGGTCAATACCGGGTGCGAGCCGCAAAAGGCGGGCGTGCTGCCCGATGATCTCGACGCTTTCGTCGCGGATATGCGCGGCAAAGACCTGCCCGTGGTCGGGTTGATGTGCATTCCCCCCGAATCCGAAGACCCCGCCCCGCATTTCGCGATGCTGGGTGAGATGGCCGCGCGCAACGGGCTCGAGGGTCTGTCGATGGGGATGAGTTCCGATTTCGAGAAAGCGATTGCCGCCGGTGCGACCCATGTGCGCGTAGGCTCGGCGATCTTCGGTGCGCGCGACTATTCCTAGGCTTTGTCGCGGGCGTTGAGCGCCGGGGGCTTTCCGCCTCCGGACCCCCGGAGGATATTTCCGCCAAGCCGAAGGGGAATCTCCAGCGGCTCGCCCGGTGCGATGCGCTGTGCAATCCAGATCAGGTGATCGCGGCGCAAGGCGAGGCAACCCGCAGTCGGGTAGCCCGCGCGGCGGCGCTGATGCAGGAAGATGGCTGAGCCTTTGCCTGGCTCTGCCTGCGGATAATTCCAGTCGGTTACCAGCACGATGTCATAGAGGGGATCGGCGCGCCGCATCGCCTCATGCGATGCGGGGTAGGGCGCGCGGACCAGATGATTATAGGCCGAATCCCCGGACGCATCGCACCACAGATCGCGTGGGCCGATCGGCTCGGCCCAGTCCTGAGGCGCGACGATCCGATCCGCGCGGTAGAACATCCGCAGGATATGCAGCCGCCCCGAAGGAGTCGCGCCGTCGCCCTCCTGCTTGGTGCCGGTGATGCCGCCGCGGCCGATCTCGACCGGAAAGCGGCGGCCGCGAAATAGCAGCCCGGAGGGCGTGAGGCGCATCACAGGATATGCCCCGATTTCGCGGCCTTGGTGGCGAGGTAGCCCTCGTTATGGCGGCTCATGCCGACCTTCAGCGGCACGCGCTCGGTCACGTCGATGCCGTTGGCCTCCAGCATGGCGACTTTGGCGGGGTTGTTGGTCAACAGCCGCACCTGCGAAAACCCGAGCTTGCGCAGTAGCGCCGCGCCGATGCGGAAATCGCGTTCGTCATCCTCGAAACCGAGGCGGTGGTTCGCCTCCACCGTGTCGAATCCCTGATCCTGCAGCGAATAGGCGCGCATCTTGTTGGCAAGCCCGATCCCGCGCCCTTCCTGATTGAGATAGAGCAGGATGCCCGCGCCCTCATGTCCCATCAGCGTCAGCGCCGCGTCCAGCTGCGGGCCGCAATCGCATTTCAGCGAGCCCAGCACGTCGCCGGTAAAGCAGGCCGAATGCAGCCGCGCGAGAACGGGTTTGGAGCGATCCGGACGGCCGATCTCGATCGCGTAATGCTCCTCCGCGCCATTGTCGGGGCGGAAGATGTGCAGCCGACCGGCTTCGGCGGCGCGCATCGGCACGCGCGCGGCGGAGACCGGGGCGAACGCCTGCGGGATGTCGGCGGCGGCAAGCGCCTCCTCGGCGGTGATGCAGGTCAGCTCCGTCGGCGCAGGGTCGGGCGCTGCGACCATCAGCGCTGCGGGCAGAAGCTGCGCGGATTTCGCCAGCCGGATCGCGGCACGGGCGAGATCCGCATCTCCGCCGCGCAGTGCTTTGAGCGGGCCTTTCATCGGCACGCGCAAATCGTCTGCCGGATCGGCGAGCGCACGCAGCCATAGCAGATCCGCGTCAGCGGGAACCTCGATCCGGGCGATATCGGCGTCATAGACGCGCGCTTTGAGCGTCTCGGCCCGGCGCGCGGTCAGGACCAGCGTCAGCGGCCCCAGCGCGCGCAACGCGGCCAACCGCTCGGGCGAGAGCGTCTCGACCGCCACCGTGAGGTGATCGGACAGCAAAACGGGCAGCCCCATGCGCAGATCGGCGCGGGCGCGATTCAGTCGTTCAGCCGGGCTCGGCCCGAGGGAATAGGTACCGGTCATGCGCTCTGAGATAGCCTCGACTGTAACAAATTGAAATATCTGCCGGTGATTCGACACGTCAGCGTGAGATAGGTTTCACCACCCTTGCCATCGCTGTGAAAGGACAACAGCTATTCGTCAAATGTAAATGGAGGCTCAGGACATGGCATCATTGAAGAAGGTCCTTTTGGTTGACGATGACAACGATCTGCGCGAGGCGCTCGCCGAGCAGCTCGTCGCGACCGACGATTTCGAGGTCTTCGAGGCCAGCAATGGTCACGAAGCGGTAGATAAGGCGAAATCGACGCTTTACGACCTTGTCGTTCTGGATGTGGGCCTTCCCGATACCGATGGCCGCGAGCTGTGCAAGAAGCTGCGCAAGAGCGGCGTGAAATGCCCGGTCGTGATGCTGACCGGCCATGACACCGATGCCGACACGATCCTTGGCCTCGACTCCGGCGCCAACGACTACGTTACCAAACCCTTCAAGTTCCCGGTGCTTCTGGCCCGTCTGCGCGCCCAGCTGCGCACGCATGAACAGTCCGAAGACGCCGTCTTCCAGCTCGGCCCGTATACGTTCAAGCCCGCGATGAAGATGCTGGTGGACGACAAGGACCGCAAGGTTCGCCTGACCGAGAAGGAAACCAACATCCTCAAGTTCCTCTATCGTGCGACCGACGGCGTCGTGCCGCGCGATGTGCTGCTGCACGAGGTCTGGGGCTACAATGCGGGCGTCACCACCCATACGCTCGAGACGCATATCTATCGCCTGCGTCAGAAAATCGAGCCCGATCCCTCGAATGCGCGCCTGCTGGTGACGGAATCGGGCGGCTATCGTCTGGTGGCCTGATCCGAGGCGTTTCGCGCGGCATGTGCCGCGTGACGCGCGCCAAGGTTGGAAATGAGGAAGGCGGCTCCTGCGGGGGCCGCCTTTGTCGTTTCCGATGGTCGGAGCGCGGCTCAGACCGTGGGGTAGATGTCTTCCTCGGCCTCTTCGAGCGAGATGCCGAGCGCATTCAGCCCGTCTTCGAGATGATCGGCCAGCATCGGATTGCCCAGCAGGTAATCCTCGGTCGGCGCGGTAGCCTCGGCTTTGGCGGTGGCGATCGCCTCGTCGAGTTCCGACGCGTCATAGGTGTCGCGCCCGATCCACATCACCGCGGTCAGCGATGCCTTTTCATCCTCGTTCAGCGCCGCGATGAAGGCGCGCAGCTCGCGGGCTTGACCGGAGCCGGGCACGTCCGCGTCGAACTTGCGCGCGCGGATGATGACATGGGCGATTTTCGCCGGGCTGATGGTGAGCATGGCTGCCTCCGTTCTTGGGTTCATCATCTCGCCATTGCACGACCTGCGCAAGCGTTTGCGTGTCGCATCACAACTGCGCGGGGATCAGGCCGCGCAGGGAGTTGCCCATGAAGACCTCGCCTTGCGCCAGATCTTCGGGCCGAAGGACGGCTTCGCGGGCGGCCCCTGTCTCCAGCATCTCCTCGCGCAGGATGCCCGGCAGCAAGCCGCAGGCGCGTGGCGGGGTCAGGTAGATGCCGTCGCGTTTCAGGAAGAGATTGGTGATCGTTCCTTCGCAGATCTCGCCGCGCTCGTTGAGCAGGATCGCCTCGTCCACGCCCTCGGGCAGGGCGGCGCGGGCGGCATCATAGGGCGCGCGCGCCGTGGTCTTGAGGCGCAGCATCGGGTCGTTGCTGTCGAGGGTGATGCCCGAGATATGGAGGCGCCACGCGGTTGTCGGGGTCAGGGGCGCGGAGGTGATCTCGATCGTGCCCTTCGCGTCGAGGGTCAGGCGTACCCGCAGCGGGCTGTCGCCGGAAACTGTCGCGAGGGCCGCCGTCAGTTTCTCTCCGTCGAGCGGATAGCCAAGCTGTTCGGCGCCGCGGGTCAGCCGGGCGACATGGCGGGCGCGGCGGCGGATGCCTTCGCCGGGCTGCCAGCCGAAGGTCTCGATCAGTTTCAGATCTGCAGGAACCGGGTTTTCCAAAGCGCTTCCTCATATTCACCATGGGCGGTGGAATCATAGACCAGCCCGCCGCCGACATTCACCCGCCATTGGCCGGGGCCCGTCTGCATCAGCGTGCGGATCGCGACGTTGAACTCCATCCGGCCATCGGGCGCCGCCCAGCCGATCGCGCCGCAATAGATGCCGCGCGGGTCGGGTTCCAGCTCATGGATGATCTCCATCGCGCGGATCTTCGGCGCGCCGGTGACAGAGCCGCAGGGGAACATCGCGCGCAGGATCTCGGGCAGGTCGGTGCCGGGGACCAGTTCGCCCTCGATCTCCGAGACCATCTGGTGAACCGAGCGATAGGTCTCGACCTCGAAAAGGCGCGGCACCTTGACCGAGCCCGGCGTGCAGATCCGCGAGATGTCGTTGCGCAGCAGATCGACGATCATCAGGTTTTCGGCGCGGTCTTTCTCGGCCCCCATCAGATCGGATTTCAGAGCGGCGTCCTCATCGGGCGTCGCCCCGCGCGGGCGGGTGCCTTTCATCGGCCGGGTGACGATCTTGCCGCCTTCGACCCGGAAAAACAGTTCGGGCGAGCGCGACAGCAAGCGCACCCCGGCAAGCGCGACATCGGCCCCGTGCGGCACTTGGCCCGCGCTGGACAGGGCCGCATATAGCGCCTCGGGCGCGGCACCGCTCGTCACGGGGATCGGGAAGGTCAGGTTCACCTGATAGCAATCACCCGCGCCGATATAATCGTGGACCGTCTGGAAGGCCTCGGCATAGCGTGCCTCCGACCAGCGCGGCTCGGCCAGCTCGATCTGCGGCGCGTTCTCCGAGACCGGCGGCGGGACATCCTCGGGCGCGTCGAAAACCCCGAAGGCCAGCAGCGGCAAATCGCGGTTCTCGGGCAGGAGCGGTGCTAGGCGTTCGCTCAGACAATAGCCCAGCTCGTAGGACGCGAACCCCGCCAGCCATCGCCCCTCGGCCTGCGCGCGCGTGATCGCCGCGAAAGCTGCGGGCAGATCCTCCGGCGCATCGGCGCGGATGACCTCATGGGGGTCGCGGAAGCGGCAGGGCCGACCGTCCGGCCCCCTGTCGAAACGGACCTCGTCACTCATGGGCGCACTCTATGCCAATCTCCGAAGGGGCGCGCAGCCGAAAAGCGACGCTTGGCGCCGCTTAGGCCTTCTTTTCGGCGGTCGAGACAAGCAGCGGCTGTGCGGCCGTATCGGGGGCCAGTTCCTCGAAATCGAAATTGTCGAGGCGCCGCGCGCGTTTCCCGGCCTTCTCGGCAGAGATCTTGATCTCGGAGATGTCTTTCGCAGCTTGCCCGAAATGCCGGTCGAGGTTTTCGACACGGGTGCCGAGCCGGTCGACATCGGAATAAAGCGCGGCCAGTTCCTTGCGGATCGCGCCCGCCTGTTCGCGCATCCGTGCATCTTTCAACACGGCGCGCATCGTGTTCAGCGTCGCCATGCAGGTCGTGGGTGAGACGATCCAGACCTTCGCGGCAAAGCCTTCGCGCACCAGTTCCGGGAAATTCGCGTGCAGCTCGGCATAGACCGCCTCGGAGGGCAGGAACATCAGCGCGCCGTCGGCGGTCTCGCCTTCGAGGATGTATTTCTCCGAGATCGCCTTGATATGGGCGCGCACGGCGGTTTTCATCGCGCGGCTGGCCTCCTGGCGCTCCCATTGCGTGTCGGCGCGGCGCAGCGCCTCATAGGCTTCCAGCGGGAATTTGCTATCGATCACGATGGGTCCGGGCGGGTTCGGCAGATGGATCAGGCAATCCGCGCGCTTCCCGTTCGAAAGGGTCGCCTGCATCGTGAAACTGTCCGAGGGCAGCGCCTTGCCGACGATATCGTGCAGCTGAATCTCCCCGAAAGCACCACGGGTCTGCTTGTTCGACAGGATGTCCTGCAGGCCCAGCACATTGCCGGAAAGCTTCTCGATATTGGCCTGCGCCTTGTCGATCGCCTCCAGTCGCTGATGCAGGTCTCCCAGCGAGCGCGCCGTGCGGGTCGCGGTGCCATGCAGGCTTTCCGACATGCCGCGAGAAACCTCGGCCAGACGCCTTTCCATCAGGGCGAGCACCTTGGTCTGGCTCGCGGCCTGCGCCTCGGAGACGTGATGCAGGCCGCCGGACAGCTGTTGCTGCCCGTCCGAGAGGTTTTGCACCCGCTGAGCGAGAAGGTTCATCTGGCCGACCATCGGGTCCATCGCACGGGTCTGACGGCCCGCAGCGCGCAGCATGGCGACCATCAGGATCAGCAGGATAACAAGTGCCGCGCTGCCGAGCAGAAGGCCGAGCGTCAGCGGGTCGTTCAGGGTCAGGGTCATATCGCCAAGCTGGATCATGTGCGGCCAAACAGTCTTTCAATATCGCTGAGCTTCAATTCGACATACGTCGGACGCCCATGGTTGCACTGGCCGGAATGGGGCGTGGCCTCCATCTGGCGCAGCAGCGCGTTCATTTCGTCGGCGCGCATCTGGCGGCCCGAGCGGATCGAGCCGTGGCAGGCCATGCGGCTGAGCACCGCTTCGATCTTGGCCTGCACCAACTGGCTGTCGCCGAGATCGGACAGCTCGTCGAGCACGTCGCGCAGCAGCCCTTCGGCATTGATCTCGCCCAGAACGGCGGGGGTTTCGCGCACCGCGATCGCGCTGCCGCCGAAGGGTTCGATGGTGAGGCCAAGGCGGGCGAGCGCGTCGGCATGTTCCAAAAGCAGCGCGGCGTCGCCTTGGCTGAGTTCGACGATCTCGGGGATCAGCAGCGCCTGCGCGGGCACCCCATTCTCGGCCATCTGGCCTTTCAGCTTCTCATAGACGAGCCGCTCATGCGCGGCGTGCTGATCGACGATGACGATGCCGCGCTCGGTCTGGGCGATGATGTAATTCTCATGCACCTGCGCGCGCGCCGCGCCCAAGGGCTTCTCGGTCAGCGCAGGTTCGGCCGGGGCGGGGGCCTCGGCGCGGGCCGAGGGCGCATAGTCGAAGCTGGGCGCGGGGGCCTCCTGGAAGGACGGCTGCTGGTAGGAGAGGGGCTGATAGCCCGGATCGGGCAGCGGCGCCTGCGCGGAGTAGGACGACCGCATCGCGCCGAGGCTCGGGCGATCCATCTGATAGATGCGCGGCGGCTGATCGGCGGTGGGTTCGGGGCGCATCGCGCCAAGCGTCGCATCCGAGACGGTCGAGGAGGCCCGATGCCCGGCTTGCGCCAGCGCGTGGCGCAGCCCGGTCACGATCAACCCGCGCACGGTCGCGGCCTCGCGGAAGCGGACCTCGGCCTTGGCGGGGTGGACGTTGACGTCGACGCGCTCGGGCTCGCAGGTCAGGAACAGGCAGGCGGCGGGGTGACGCTCGCGGCTGAGGAAATCCATGTAAGCCGCGCGCAGCGCTCCGGTCAGCTGCTTGTCGCGCACGGGGCGACCATTGACGAACAGGAACTGCTCCACCGCCGCGCCGCGCGAATAGGTGGGAAGCGCCGCGTAGCCGGTCAGGCGGATATCTTCGCGCTCGGCCTCGATCCGCACCGCGTTGTCGGAAAAGGCGCGCCCGATCACCCGGGCGAGACGTTCCGAGAGCGCGTCGAACAGCTCGCCTTGCTCACCATCGGCGCGGAAGATCTCGCGCGATTTGCCGTTGGACACATCGGTGAGTGTGAAGCTGACATAGGGCTCTGCCATCGCCAACCGCTTCATCACATCGGCGATTGCCTGCGCCTCGGCCCGATCGGTGCGCATGAATTTCAGCCGCGCGGGCGTGGCGAAGAACAGGTCGCGCAGCTCGACCACGGTGCCGCGGTTCAGCGCCGCCGGTTTGACCGGACCGATCTGGCCGCCCGCCACGCCGATCTGGAAGGCATCGAGACCGTCGACGCGCGAGGTGATCGTCAGACGTCCGACCGCGCCGAGCGAGGGCAGCGCCTCGCCGCGAAAGCCGAAAGTGTGGATGTTCAGAAGGTCCGAACCGTCGATCTTCGAAGTGGCATGGCGCGAGAGCGCCAGCGGCAGATCCTCGGCGGTCATCCCGCAGCCGTCATCGGTCACGCGGATCAGCGTCTTGCCGCCATCGCAATATTCCACCGCGACCCGCGCGGCGCCCGCATCCAGCGCGTTCTCCACCAGCTCTTTTACCGCCGAGGCAGGACGTTCGACCACTTCGCCCGCTGCGATGCGGTTTGCCGCAGCGTCATCGAGCTGCCGGATCACGGGGCGCTCAGACGCGCCGATATTGCGGTTGTGCTGGTTCATTCCACTAGGGATAGCATGGCGCGGCGCTCATCTAAAGAGATTCGCGCCAGCTATCCCCAGCGAAATCAGTTCAGGCCCTGCGGGCGTCCGACGACCACGAAGGTCAGGTTGTCGGGGTTCAGGATCCGCTTGGCCACGCGCTGGACATCTTCTTTCGTGACCGCGTTCACCTTGTCGTTGCGGGTGTCGATATAGCTCGGGGCCATGTCGTTGAGCTGCATGCCCGTCAGGATGCCCGCGATCGTGCCATTGCCGTCGAAGCGCAGCGGATAGGCGCCGGTGAGGTAGGTCTTGGCGTCCTCCAGCTCCTTGTCGGTGACCTGGCCGGTCGCCGCTTTCTTCCACTGCTCTTTGACGACCGAGATCGCCTCGGCGACCTTCTCATTGGCGGAAGCGAAGCTGCCCTGCCACGTCTTTGCCAGATCCTTGTCGACGATATAGGAGGCGATGCCATAGGTCAGGCCGCGCTTCTCGCGTACCTCGTCCATCAGGCGCGACGAGAACCCGCCCGCGCCGACGATCTGGTTGAGCACATAGGCCGCGAAGAAATCGGGGTCTTTCAGGCCGATCCCCTTCTGGCCGAACATCACCACCGATTGCGGGCTGTCGAAATCGACCGTGGTCACGCCGCCCTTGAAGCTGGGGTCGGCGGGGGGCGGCATGTCGGCGCCCTTGGCGGGCAGATCGCCCAGCAGCTTGTCGAGCATCGGCCCGAGCTCTTCCGGGGTGATGTCGCCCACGGCGGAGACTATCAAGTGATCGCGGCTCATCACGCGGTCCTTGGCCTCGAACAGGTCCTCGCGCGTGAGGCCCTTCACGCTCTCGACGGTGCCGTTGAGCGAGCTGCCATAGGGATGATCGCCATAGGTGATCTCGCGGAATTTCTCGCCTGCGATGTCGTTCGGATCCTGCTTGCTCGATGCGATCACGGCCAGCACCTGCTGGCGGACGCGTTCGATCGCGCTTTGATCGAAGCGCGGATTGACCAGCGCCTCGCGCAGCAGATCGACGGATTTGTCGCGGTTCTCGGTCAGCATCCGGGCCGAGATATCGAGCGAGTCGTCGCCCACGTCGAAGCCGAATTGCGCGGCCAGCGCTTCCTCGGCCTCGGCGAATTGCTGCGAATTCTTCTCGCCCGCGCCCTCTTCGAGCGTGGCGGTCATCAGGTTGATCGCGCCGCGTTTGCCGGTCGCATCGAGGCTCGCCCCGCCGCGGAAGGCGATGTCGAGCGCGGTGAAGGGGATGTCGTGATTCTCCACCAGCCAAGCCTTGATGCCGCCGGGCGACGTGACCTGCTGAATGTCGATCGCACGAGCGGGCAGGGCCAGGATGCAGGCGAAGAGCGACGCCATCACGAGGCGCGCGGTGATCGGGAAACGGGTGTGGATCATTGCGTGATCTCCTGCGCAGGCACGGGCGGCGCGGCGGGGGCCGCAGCCTCGGCGGGGGCGTCATCGGGACGCTTGGCATAGCCCGTCACCGAGGATTTGTTCTGGAACAGGTCGCGGGCCGCGGCCATCACGTCCTCTTCGGTCACCGAGGTCAGCACGTCCGGCCAATCCTCCACATCCTTTACCGAGAAGCCTGAGGCCAGCGCCTCGCCATAGCGCCGCGCGAGGCCCTGCGTGTTGTCGCGCGAATAGATTTCGGCGGCTTTCACCTGCGTCTTGATGCGGGCGAATTGCTCGGAGTCGATGCCTTCCTTCAGGAATTGCTTAAGCGCCGTATCGAGCGCCTTTTCGGCCTCGGGGAGGCTCACATCCTTGGCGGGCATCACCGAGAGGTTGAAGGTCGTCGCATCGATCGACATGCCGTCATAATAGCTCGACGCATAGATCGCGGTGCCGTCGCCATAGATCAGCTTGCGGCCCAGCACGGAGGTCGCCTGATTGCCGCCGAGAATCTCCGACAGCACTGTCAGGGCGGCGGCGCGCTTCTGGTCGCCCGGATTGCGTTCGGGGGCGAGGTAGCTGCGTACCAGATAGGGCTGGGCGATCTGCGGGTCCTCGAAGGTCAGGTGCCGCGAGGCGCGTTGCGGCGGCTCCTGCGGTCGGGCGCGGGGGCTGAGGTCCTCGGTCGGTTTCAGCTTGCCGTAATACTTCTCGGCGAGCGCCTTTACCTCGTCGGGCTTCACATCGCCCGCGACCACGAGGATCGCGTTATTGGGTGCGTAATATTCGTGATACCAGTTGAGCGCGTCCTGCCGGGTCAGCCCTTCCATCTCCTTGCGCCAGCCGATGACCGGCGTGCCGTAGGGCGAGTTGAGGAACTGGGCGGCGCGCTCCTGTTCGTTGAACAGCGCCCGCGGGTTGGAATCGGTGCGCTGCGCGCGTTCTTCGAGGATCACCTGCAGCTCGGTCTTCGCGTCATCGGGCGAGATCCGCAGATTGCGCATCCGGTCCGCTTCCATCTTCATCACCAGCGGCAGCCGGTCGGCCGCGATGCGCTGGAAATAGGCGGTGTAGTCGTAGCTGGTGAAGGCGTTGTCCGAGCCGCCATTGGCCGCGACCGTCTTCGACAGCTCACCGGGCGCCATCGTGTCGGTGCCCTTGAACATCAGGTGTTCGAGGTAATGGGCGATGCCGGATTTACCGCGCTTCTCGTCGGCCGATCCGGCCTTGTACCAGACCATATGGACCACGACCGGGGCACGGTGATCTTCGATCACGACGCCTTTCAGGCCATTTTCCAACTCGAAGGTAGAGACGTCACCGGCCACCGCCGGGCTCAGACCTGCCAATGTTAGCAGGGCGAACAGAAATGCACGCAATGCCCAACTCCTCACAAGACACAGTTTGGGCGAAGATAAGCACTCTCGCCCGACGTGCAAACGCCGGTGACGTTCTCGTGATGATTTTTCGGATTACTTGACCGCGCGCTGCGCTTCGCCCGAGGGCGGGGCACCGGGCGTGACGACGCCGAGGCGACGCCAGCGCTCGAGCTCTGCCGACTGGTCGAGCTCCATCGGCTTGTAGGCTTTGTAATAGACCGAAACCTGGAACAGACGCTCCAGCAGGCGGCCGTCGTGATCCTTGCGCCACTGGTAATCCTCGGCGGCGAGGGTCTGGCGGATGCCCGACTGGCTGCCGTAGCGCGATGCGGCGGAGACCAGCGCGCGATCCGACGTCGGGACCTGACCGGTCTCGTCGAGGCGGCGCGGATTGCCACCAAGGGCTGCAACGGCATCGGCTTCGGGCGTGGGATCGGTGATGTTCTTGCCGCCCGGCGTGGGCGGCGGCAGCGCATCGAGGTTCTCCGGCATCTCCAACGGTTTCGTCGGAATCACGCCGAATTCGTCCGGGCCTTGGTGCGAAGAGCGCAGATTCATAAGGCTGGGGTCGCGGGAATTGCCGCAGGCAGCCAGCGTCAGTACCGCTGTAAACGCGAGTCCGAGCGTGCCGATCTTCGCCTGCATGAACCACTCCCTTGCCAGTTCCGCCCCCGTCTTAACGCAACATTGGAGCGTCGTCACCTGCGAAAAACAGGCTAGCCGTCGTTGGCGCGATGGTCCTTGCCGGTGAACAGCACCAGACCGACCGCGCCGAGGAAAATCGCCACATCGGCGACGTTGAAAGAATAGGGGTTCTGCCAACCCGGTAGCGACATGTTCAGAAAGTCCGCCACCGCGCCATAGACGAGCCGGTCGACCACGTTGCCAAGCGCACCACCGACTAGCAGCCCGGCCGAGATATTCACCCGGCGCGAATGCGGCTCACGCGCGATCCAGACCCAGACCCAGAGCGAAATCACCAGCGCCACGACGATCAGCACCCAGCGCATCCAGTCGGTTTCGCCGGAGAACAGGCCGAAATTCACGCCGCGATTCCATGCCATGCGAAAGTTGAGATAGGGCGGCACCACGTCGATCGCGCCGCGCTGATCGAGATGCATCCCCTGTACGACGATATATTTCGACACCTGGTCGAGGAGCAGGACGCCCGCTGTCACTTTCGCTGCTAGCCGCATCTGGCCCTCGTTTGTTTCTCGTCACGTCTTCATGCCAGAAAGCGCAGCCCGGTATCTACCGGGCTACGCAAAGATACCGGCAGATCAGTGGCGGAAATGGCGCATTCCGGTGAAGACCATCGCGAGGCCGCGCTCGTTCGCCGCGTCGATCACTTCCTGATCGCGCATCGAGCCGCCGGGCTGGATGATCGCGGTGGCGCCGGCCTCAGCCGCGGTGATCAGACCGTCAGCGAAGGGGAAGAAGGCGTCCGAAGCCACGACCGATCCCTTGGTGGGCGTCTCGGTCAGGCCAGCGGCTTCCATCATGTCTTCAGCCTTTCGCGCCGCGATCCGGGTCGAGTCGACACGGCTCATCTGGCCCGCGCCGACGCCGACGGTCGCGCCGTCCTTGACGTAGATGATCGCGTTCGACTTGACGTGTTTCGCGACTTTCCACGCGAAAAGCAGGTCCTTGAGCTCCTGCTCGGAGGGCTGGCGCTCGGTCACGACTTTCAGATCGTCCAGCGTGATCACGCCATTGTCCTTGTCCTGCACGAGGAAGCCGCCCGCGACCTGACGATAGGTCGTGATCGGTGCGGTGATGTCGGGAAGGCCGCCGGTTTCCAGCAGGCGCACGTTCTTCTTCTTCGCGATGACTTCCTTGGCGGCCTCGTCGACCGAGGGCGCGATGATGACTTCCGAGAAGATCTTGGTGATCTCTTCGGCGGTCGCCGCATCCAGCGTCTGGTTCAGCGCGATGATGCCGCCGAAGGCCGAGGTGCGGTCGCAGTCGAAGGCGCGCTTATAGGCCTCGATCACGGTCTCGCCGGTCGCAACGCCGCAGGGGTTGGCGTGCTTGATGATCGCGACGGCGGGTTTCTCGGTGCCGAATTCCGAGACGAGCTCGTAGGCGGCATCGGTGTCGTTGATGTTGTTGTAGCTCAGTTCCTTGCCCTGAAGCTGCTTGGCGGTCGCGACGCCCGGACGGTTCGTGCCGTCGAGGTAGAAGGCCGCCGACTGATGCGGGTTCTCGCCATAGCGCAGGGTCTGCGCGAGCGTACCAGCGAAAGCGCGGCGGCGCGGGGTCTCTTCGCCGATGGCGCCTGCCATCCAGGTCGAGACGGCGGCGTCATAGGCCGCGGTGCGCGCATAGGCGATCTGGGCGAGGCGTTGGCGGAACGGGTAGGAGGTCGCGCCGTCATTCGCGTCGAGCTCTTCCAGAACGGCGGCGTAATCTTCGACATCCACCACGGTCGAAACAAAGGCGTGGTTCTTCGCCGCTGCCCGGATCATCGCCGGGCCACCGATATCGATATTCTCGATGCAGGTGTCGTAATCGGCGCCCTTCGCGACCGTTTCCTCGAACGGGTAGAGGTTCACCACCAGCAGGTCGATCGCCTCGATCTGATGCGCTTCCATCGCGGCGAGGTGTTCTTCGTTGTCGCGCAGCGCCAGCAGGCCGCCATGCACCTTCGGGTGCAGCGTCTTCACGCGGCCGTCCATCATCTCCGGGAAGCCCGTCAAATCGGCGACGTCGCGCACGCTGAGACCGGCTTCGCGCAGGGTCTTGGCGGTGCCGCCGGTCGAGAGAAGTTCGACGCCGCGCGCGGCAAGCGCCTGGGCGAAGTCGACCAGTCCGGTCTTGTCGGAAACGGAAATCAGCGCACGGGTCAGGGGGATCGGGCGGGTCACGGGCAGCTCCTCGCAAGGCTCAGGTCAGGGGCGCCCAGGGCCATCCTCGGGATCTGCCCCAAGGTCAGGGCGCGTCGATGGCCGTGGAGTTATCGCGTGCTTGCGAAAAGGTCCAGCCAATCTGGCAAGCCCGGTCCAGAACCTTGCTGGAAAGCACGATCTGTTGCGCAGGACGCGGGCGAATGCGCCCTTTTTCGAGGTAGACCGAGGGTTCCAGCGCCAGATCGGCGACCCCGTCATGGCGGAAAATCCAGATTTCCCCGGTGCGCAGCGCAACTGAGACGGCGGTGCCACCCAGATCGAGCGCCGCGTCGCAATCGGGATGCAGGTGGAAGCGGATGTCGAAGGGAATGCCGCGCAGGCCTTCACGCTCGAAAATCTGGTCGAAGCGCTCGATGTCGTCAGGGGTCATCGCACCGAGCGTGTCGCGGCCGCGCAATTCGCGCCCGTCGACGGACAGGTCCAGCTCGCGGATATGCGACATGCCATGGGTCTCGGCATAGCCGTCATGGCCGAAGATCATCCCCGTCTCGGACAGATCGTCGGGCTTGAACCAGACGGTTTTCGGCGTCTTGTCGAGATAGGCGCGCGGGGCCCGTCCGAAGAGACGCTCGGGGCCGAGGCGGGACGAGGAATAGCCGTAGATCGAGAGGGTCGAATGGCTGGCGGTGGCGCGGCCTGCGCGGTGCCAGTCCGAGCCGAATTGCGCACCCGAGCCGCAATTGACGATCAGCGGGCGGCGGCCCGAGGTCAGTTCGAAGGCCAGCGTCGAAGCATGGGCATTGGCCGAGGCCTCGCCCTGCGGCGGTCGCGCTGCGTCGATGATCAGCGAGCCGCGCCCGCCCTGCATCCGCACGAAACCCATCGCGATCGGCTCGCGCCGGACGCTGCGGATACCGGTCGCCGAAAGCGCCGTTTCGAGTCGCCCTTCGGGTCCGCGCCCGCCACCGTGAAATCGCGCGAGCGCCCCATCGGAGTGGCGCAGCGCGCGCAGGGTCGGCGCGATCCGCGCGATCGCATCGAGGATCGGACCGGGCGGCGTGCGTCCTGCCGTTTCCAGCGCCTCTGCTGCCCAGTTCAGCAGCGTCAGAATTTCCAGCAATTCCTCGGGATTTCGGGTCGCGATCCCGCCCTCGGGGTCGATCTCCGCCGCGCAATCGCGCGACAGGGCCTCCAGCGCGGGGTCGGCATGGCGCTCCATCCCGGTCAGCGCGAGCCCCGCATAGACAAGCCCGGTTAGCGCTTCGAAACGGGGCAGCCCGCAGGCCGCGCCCGCCCAGCGTTTCGACAGGAAGATCGTCTGTTGCCCCAGCGCGCGGAAGAAGCGGTCGGCATCCTCGCGCTCGCGTCCGTTCAGAAGCAGGATCGCATGGTTGATCCAGCGGATCAGGCGGCGGCCCGTCAGGTCGGGCGTCCAGCCCGGCCCGCTGCCGTCGCCGAAGCGGTCGATCCAGCCGAAGACCCAGTCCTGTGCGCGCAGGCGCGCCTCGCGGGTGCCCAGCGCCGCAAGGTCGTCGAGCCAGCCGCAGCCCTGCAGCGCATCCTCGAAAGCCGGGCCGGGGATCGGCAGGTCCCAGATGTTGACCCCGGGACCTTCGATCAGAGAGCCCGCAAACAGGAAGTTGCCCTGCACGAGTTGCCGCCCCTTGGCGTAAGAGCCGATCGTGCGCGGCTCGGGCTGGCTGACGAATCCGGTCGCCGTCTGCGCACGGCCTGCGCGCGCAGCAGCAAGGCGGTTCAGCGCCGTGCCGAATTTTGCCGATGATCGGGTTCTGTCCTTACCCATTCCGTTGCCGCTTGCATGCCCTTCTGTCGGGGAATGCGGTCACGTTACTGGGAGGCAGGCGCGCTGTCACCGCCTCGGCGGTCGGTTCACGCAGAGCGTTGCAGTCGCGCCATGTAGAAGCCGTCCATCCCCCCGAGATCAGGCCAGAAATCGGGCCGCAGCCGCAGCCCGCCCTCCTCGGTGATCCAGTCTGGCTCTATGCCGGGCAGGTCGGGACAGATCACGGTAAGGTCCGGATGCCGGGCAAGCGCGGCCTTGATCTGCGCCTCGCCCTCTTCGGGCAGAAGCGAGCAGGTCGCATAGACCAGCGTGCCGCCGGGCTTGAGCCATTGCAAAGCGCGATCCAGAAGCTGTTCCTGCAACGCGAAAAGCGGCTTGATCGACGCGCCGTCCTTGATGAAGGGCAGGTCGGGATGGCGGCGGATCGTGCCGGTGGCCGAGCAGGGCGCATCGAGCAGGATCGCATCGAAGGGCGCGTCAGGCTCCCATTCGAGCGCGTCGGCCGCGACGATCTCGGCCTCCATCTGCGTCCGGTCGAGGTTTTCCGCCAGCCGTTCCAGCCGCGCCTCGGAAATGTCCAGCGCGGTGACATCGGCGCCCATCGCAGCGAGTTGCAGCGTCTTGCCGCCGGGGGCTGCACACAGGTCGAGCACGCGTGCGCCAGATGCCGGGGCCAGCAGCTTCGCGGGCAGCGCGGCGGCAGCATCCTGCACCCACCAAGCGCCGTCTTCGAAACCGGCCAGCTCGGACACTTTGCCCGGATCGGTCAGTCGCAGCGAGCCCGTCGGTAGAAGCGTCGCCCCCAGCGTCTCGGCCCAGCCTGCGGCATCGTCTTTCACGCTCAGATCGAGCGGCGCGCCCGCCAGATGCGCAACCTCCATCGCCTGCGCGGCCTTCTTGCCAAAGGACGACATGACGCGCCCGCGCAGCCAGCCCGGCATTTCCGGCGCGGGCGTCGCGGCCCATTTCTCGCCTTCCTCGGAGACCTTGCGCAGCACGGCATTCACCAGCCCCGAGAAGCTTTGCAGCTTCGGTCCGGCCGATTTCACCAGCGTCACGGCAGCATCGACCACGCCATGCGGGGCTTGCTTTTCTTCCAGCAGCTCGACCGTGGCCAGCCGCAGGATCGCCATCACATCCGTTGGCGTGCGGCGGCGCAGATGCGGTTTGATGATCCGGTCGGCGCGGCCCAGATGGCGCAGCGTCGTCGTCGCGAGGCGCTGGGCGCGAGCGCGTTGCGACGGCTCCAGCCCGTCGAGCGCCTCCGCGCCGATCTGTTCGGCGAGGCTCTCGCGATCCTCGAGAACGCCCACGATCAGGCCAAGGGCTGCGCGGCGCGCGGGGTCGGGTCTGGACATGGGCTGCGGCTTCCTGGCTTGTTGCGGCTTAAGCACGGGCCTATATCATGCCCCGATCCACAGACAAGAAAGGACGCGCCATGTCCGATCAGCCCGAAGAGACCCGCGACCTGCCGCCCGCCGCGATCCGCGCGCTCGCCGAAGCCGAAGAACGCCGCAAGACTGCGCAGGCGGCGGAGCTGCCGACCGAGCTTGGCGGTCGCGACGGACCCGAGCCCGTGCGCTACGGCGATTGGGAGAAGAAGGGCCTCGCGATCGACTTCTGATCGCGGCGCGGTCTCAGAGGCCGGGGGCGCTGCCCCCGGACC
>NZ_WBJS01000002.1 GCF_009296265.1 Thioclava sp. JE_KL1 | reverse complement strand
AAGATCAACGGCGTCGAGCCCTTCGCCTATCTCAAGGCCACCCTCGAAGCCATCGCCGCCGGCCATCCGCAAGGCCGCATTGATGAACTTCTCCCGTGGACCTTCAAGTCGTCAAGCTGAACCTGGGGTGGGATGCAGCCGCCGCTTACAACGATTGCGTGAGGCTTGATGATAAAAGGCTGAAAGCCGTCACTGGCCGGAAGCACAATTGACCCACCAGGAAGGCCGGACATCCGGCGACGGCGAGCGCTAAATTTTGTCAAAGCTGGACTTACGAGAATTCAGGTGTAGCCGACTTATGCCCGTTTGGTGGCCCGCTGAGATACTTTTTTCACCTGTGCCGACTGTGTCGCAAGTATAGGTTACTCATTCTGACGTGCGACCCACTGTGTGTGTTCCCGAGAGAATGCACGTTCAGCCTCATTGACGAACTCAGAGAGTTCTTCGTCGTTCTGCACGCCATCAATCCGCGTCTGTATAATCCCAATCTCATGAGCGGTAAGGCTATAAGCCGATGCTAGTTCATTGAATTTCTTCGTTTGAACCCAACCGATTGTCGCGGATGCAGTCACCAAAAGTGGTTCCATTGGCCATATCGACCAAAGTTGAGGATCCAACGCGCGTACAATTGCTAAAATTATCGCGCTGCTTTGAACAATTATACAAAAGACTATCCATGCTATGAAATTTTGACGGTTTAGTTTTACCTTTGAAACATACCAAGCTCGCTGCTTGTCAATTCTTTCTTTGCGATAGAATTCACGACGGTCATCAAATGTAAGAGCACGAACCTTCTCCATCGCAGATGTGATCTGATCGCCTGACTTGGGTCTCCGGCTGATAGAATCACGGACATGACTGTTCGCGTCTAGTATCTCCTGAAGATACTGCGCGAAGGTTCGCTTGACTTTTCGTATTTGCGAAACATTTTTGAAGGGTTCTGCGCGCATCATGTAGCGCCATGTTGATGTCTTAATGGACTCTGCAAGTGCGCGACAGCCATACCAGTCTTTTTCTGGCTTCTTCACTGACAGGAATATCAACAAAGCCGTCGAAGCAAGAATAATAAATGCGTACGCTACGAGCACTCTGGGTGAACTCTCAAACCAGAGCGCGGCTGTCGATGCAGCGATGAGTAGTCCATACTGGACCCTGACCAGCCACAAGTAACTCAACTGTGCGGCGGCTGATGCCTCATCCGCTGACTGAAACAGTGCGGGGTAATCATCATGATTCAAAGCCCAAGATCCTGATAAGCCTTGTCCTTGTAGTGCCAGTTCTGGCCCTTTCCTTTGTAGGAGCTATAGTTGTCGCAGAAGTTATCCAGCGCGTACTTGATGATGCGCGCGTTATAGGAAACGTGGACAGCGTCCGCATCTCGAAGAAGCGGGGGGCAGCGATTGGCATCGAAGCTCCGCGCCTTATTGAGATTGACGGCGACGATTGGCAGTTCAAGCCGTTGGCAAGCCTCAATCTCCCAACGTACGAACCGATAGAGATTCTTGGTCGATTCCCCGATCAAAACGATCGCTTGTTTTGCGTTTGAAAATCGCTCACGAAGCTTTCGCTTCGTGTTTTCTTCACTTGATGCGTTGGCAATGGTGTTTAGGTCGTGAGCATCTTGGAAGTTGAAGTCCACGTTTTTGTTCTTCTTCCAACCTTTCATGTAGTAATAGGCCCAGATGTCGTTGTCGCCATCGAAAATTACGTAGGTCTTGTTTCGGTACCCCACGAGTAGCTCCACAAAAATCTCTAAACAGCAAATATCTTGCGCGGTAACGTAGAGCCTGCGCGGTAGTAGTTTCAAGAGTGAAGTTCGTAGCGTCTCCCAAGGGATGAGATTTTTCCAATATCCACCAAACCAAAGTCGTCGGACGGAGCCTGGCTGCGCGGAGGCCCGGCTCCACGCACTACAAGCGAGTTAACAGCTTTCACTGAGCCCCCGAGGCTGGCTACTCCAGAGTAGTCGAGCGACCGCACCAGGGACTCCGCGAGGCTCACGCGCCTCGCTCCAAGCAAAGTCCAATCCGCTGAATCTTCACTACGGCGTTTGGCAATGTGGCGAATGACGGAAATTTTCCGAAAACGGACATGACGTGTCAGCGAGTCTAACGCCCCTTTCGGGCCGATTTTGGAAGTCTGATGCAGACAACATCGTCTTTCGTTCTTCCCAACGACTGGACCGCCCGCCCTCCGAACGTAGCTGCACCACGCACTCCCTCGCTCCACACGCGATTGCGTAATTGGTGCGCAGGGCCATCTACTCACTAGACGGCCCGCGCAATCGTCCTTCGGCCGATAGCGCGTCCCGTGCGTTCGCTGGGGCACAGCCCCAGACCCGGCGCCGCTGCGCGCCGCATGGGGGAAGCTCCACATCCCCCAAACCCCCAGGGCAGGGATCGTTCGCCACTTTCCCTGCACCCTAAGGCGCCCATCCGGCGGACCGGGGGAGACTTTCGCCAATCTCCCCGGACCCTCTCGGCGTCCTTCCGACGGATCGAAGAGGCGTTCGCCACCCTCTCCGAGCTCTTCCGGCGCCCCCGGCGGGTCGAGAGGGATGTCACCCCTCTCGACGCTCTCCCCGGCATCCGCGCGATCTGCCCGCAGGCGAGCGATCAATGGGTCGTGGGAGGGCAGGCCTCGGCGCATGTCTTGCTTGCGTGCAGCGTCTTTGACGCACGCAATCAAGCCACGCCCCGAAGCCCCGTATCGGGTTCGTTGGTGAGGTTCGGCGCGTCGTTTTCCTTTTCAACGACACGAGGCACTCATGCTCCACGATCGATACCTTCGGCTGCTTCCGGGCGGCCAACTCAAGCCCGGCGATATCTTCCTCATGCGCTTCCCCTACGGCTCTGACCGCAGGCGCGACGGCGAGTTCGACATCCCGCCTGGCACGCGTCCCTGTTTGCTGCTCTCACGCGGGCTGATCGGCGATACACCGATGAACATCGTCGCGCCCGGTGTCAGCCCAGAGGGCCGGCTGCTGCGGGAAGATGACATCGTCATTGCTGATGACAATCAAGCGGCCGCTTGCGGGCTCTATCGTCCGACGATGTTTCGGGCATCGCATCGGCTCTTCATCGCGACCGGGTCTGACCTGTTCGAGCGCAATGCCCGCATCGGGCGCCTCGGCCCGGCGCAGCGCGAGCAATTCGAGGCGGTCGAGAAGCTGCTCGCAACTGCGCCGCGTGAAGTCCGGTCGCGGCTGAGGCCGCGTGGCGCGATCTACCGCCCGAAACCTCTCATCCAACCGTAAACCGCGCCGCCCATCGGGGCTGCAGCGTCCGTCCGCCTTCTGACCGAGGCGGACGGATCTTGCAGCCCTGCTTCGTCTCCTGAACCCAATTTCTCCGAAAGATCACACATGACCCACGATAAACACCCGTCCGAACTCACCGCCGAAGAGCTCCGCAAAGAGCGCAGCGTGCTCGCAAACGTCGTTCACGGAGCGACCGCGACGCCGTCCCCGAAAGACCTCGAGAACGCGCCGCTTCTCGAAGACTGGATGCTTTTCACTGGCTTCGACGACATCTCGCTCTTTGGCCGCCTGACGGAAGCCAACGGCCGAACGCGAACACTGATCACGCGAGCTCTCATCGCTCTCGATGACGATCTCGAATGGGCATTTCTCGAAGACGGCTACATGCGCCTCGGACCGCGTTTCTCCGTCGAAGAGTCCCCGCCGCATCTCGCGATGCGAGCCGTGGCGACAGATCTGAGAGGGATCCGCACGCAGCTCGAGGGGCAAGCATATTGGGCGCAGAAGGCGCTCGATGCGCTCGGCGAGATGCGCTGCGATGCGTGATTTCGCGATCGCGCAGAATGATCCTAATGGGATCGGCTGAACCGCAACCGCTGCGGCCCCTCGATGAGGGCCGCAGCGCCCGCAGTTCTGCTTTGAAAGGATGTCCGATGTTTCAGAAACCGAGTCTGATTGACGATGTGAACACGCTGGCAAGCGTGGCAATCGACGCTCTCGATGCGCTGCCGGCCGACGCTCTCCGCGGCGCGGAGTTTGATCGCGATTTTTGCGAACGACTTGTGGTCGAGGGCGACGTCTTTGGCGAGGGCTTCCGGGAGGCGGGTGCGGAGATTCTGCGCCACCTCGCGCGGATCGAACCCGAAGAACGATTTGCACGCGAACTCGATAGCGCGATGCGTCGACTTCGGGACGCGATCAACGGTTCCTATCGTACGGCCGTTGCTTTCGGCGTCGAGCACGCGAGCAGCATCCAGCGAGCCGCATGATGAAGATATGACGCCGAACGGGCTCGAAGAGATGGCGGTGGTAATCCGCCAGGGCGCGCCAACAAATCCTTTCCGCGAAATGCTCCAGACTCAACCGTAACCGGCGCGCCCAACCGCCCTGCAATACAACTGACGTCGAATTAGTGCCTTTGGTCAGAACGCTTTTTGATCGAGATGGTTCTTCGAACTAGACGCGACGCCCCATAATGGGCCTTCGTGGAAGGATGATGCGGAGAAGGTCTGCCCCCAGGGCAAAAGCGGCCACTGTCTTATGGCGGCACTGTGTCCGAATCCATGTCGCAGACCCGAGTGATCAGCATAGTGGCCCCGAGCATCTAAAACATGTTCGTATGCGCTAGAAAGGACGCCGTGCAACTTGCTCCTGAAACCTTCCTGCGGCATCAATCGTCAATCAGAAGCGAACGATGGTAGCTTGAGGAGTATGAAGAGAGCCGTGTTCTTCCTTCACTTAGTTCTGCCTGCGGCATCAGCCCCCCCCCCGAACGACCAACTTAGTGTCAGTGAAAACGGTGGGGTAGCGAAGTCCTTTCTTCAACGCTGAGTTCCATCGCCATGGACACGTTCAGGTTTAAGAAAAATTACGCCAGCACCGGACCATTCCGAGGCTATCGTCACTTGAGCCGCGAATTCCAACCCAGTAGGGTCCCTTTAGCAACATGTTAGAGAGCGAAATAGTATGGAAGCAGAAAAAAAAGTTTGCTTTGTAGTCATGGGATTTGGAAAGAAAACCGACTACGAAACAGGGCGGCTTTTGGATTTAGATGCGACTTACGAAGCGATTATTCAACCTGCTGTCGAGGCATGTGGGTATCGATGCATTAGGGCAAACGAAATTCTTCATTCTGGAATAATCGATGTTCGCATGTACGAAATGCTGCTTAGGGCTGACCTGGTAGTCGCGGATATCTCAACTGGAAATGTCAACGCCGTCTATGAACTCGGTGTGCGGCACGCACTCCGTCCCTACTCGACAATAATTATGAAGGAGAGGAAGGGGAGGTTGCATTTCGACCTAGATCATACATCGACTTTCATGTACGATCATTTGGGTGAAGACATTGGGCACAGAGAGGCTGCACGTGCGCAAGCGGAGCTATCGAAGTTAATAGAAGCTGCGTCAAAGTCCGAAACTCCAGATAGTCCAGTTTACACTTATATTCCATTTCTTAAGCAGCCCTACCTTACCGACGCTCAATATGAAGAGGTTTTGGAGGAAGCGGAGGAAGAACAGGAGCGTTTCTCAGACCTCTTGGATGCGGCCGAGACGGCTGCGCACGATTCTGATCATTGCGAAGCAGCGAAAAAATTTCGGGCGCTCTTGGAAATGCGCTCGGATAATCCTTACCTACGACAGCAGACTGCCTTGCATACTTACAAGTCGAAGCACCCGTCTGAACCTTTGGCACTAATGAAAGCTCTCCACATATTGGAACCCCTAGAGCCAGAAAACTCAAACGATCCCGAGACGCTCGGGATCGCCGGTGCGATTCACAAGCGCCTATGGTCCCACAACCATGATAAGGCGACCCTTGATTTTGCAATCCGTTTGTATGAGCGGGGATTTGATTTGAAGAATGATTACTACAATGGCGAAAATGCTGCCGTCTGCTATGAGACGAGGTCGACAATTCAGACGCAAGGTCGAGAGCGGCTTTTTGATCAAATGTCTGCTGGAAAAATTCGTGATAAAGTTATTAAAAATTTGCTGGAAGTGGTTGCATCCAAGAACTTTGAGGAACGATCTGACCAGCTCTGGGTATACGCTACATTAGCAAATTGCCACTTCGCCTTGGGGCGAGATGATGAGGGTGTTGCCTTTGAAGATAAGTTCTTCTCGCTTTCTCCGGCTAAATGGCAGAACGAAACCTATCTTTCGGGAAAAGAGAGCGTTTTGAAATATCGCGAAGGCCTAAGCATTCAGTAAATAGACTCATGTTTCTACTTCCGACAAGTCCGCAAGGCGTTATCCTGAGCGTATTGAGGCTCCGATTTGGTTGCAGTAGGAAGGGCGCATCTTTAATACATGCGCCCTTCCCAGAAAAACCTAATGGCTAGACGTCAATCTCGAATTCAACATTGGCCTAACTCTCGCTTTACTCGGGGATGTCAGCAACAGCCCTTGCCAGGGATGTGCTGCTCCAGCTCACCACTTGGTCTGCTATCTCTATCAAATCCTGAGGCGTTCGTTGTTGGCCGCGGCGGCGAATAGCTATTAACCTTTTTGGATAGTTAAACCCATGTTTGGCAAGATCAATCTCTTTCTGAATCCAGAATCTATTGTTAACGTACATCCCGGCAGGAACGATGACAGAGCTCGCTCTCGCAATTTGTGCCTGTAGAAGCGCAGTGAGCTTTCGTTCTCCAACCTCAGTATTTGGGTCCACAGCTGGGTCATGCTCGGGAACGCTATAATCGACGTAATCGAAATTTTTGACTTTTGTCTTTGCTATGTTTAGAAGATTGATAACTCCAGTGTATCGGTCGCTGTAAGACCAGGCGTGGCTAATGAATACATGGTATTTTGGCATGATCTTCCCTTTCTGATTTCTGATACGAAGCAAAGATGAATTGCCTCGTGCAAATTGTCGATAGTTAACCTTTTGGACGGTGATGCGGTACTCCCCAACCTTGGACCGCTGGAAGCGAGAATTTACCGGCTCTTGCGCCTTGCGAGCGCCCTGGTTTTCTAGTCAAAAGTACGGTTCTTGGGTCCCGTCCTCGGGTTTGGAGAAGGCTACAAGTCCGAAATAAGTGAATCGTAGGGAGTCACGGCTCGAAGAGCGGATATTCACCAATAAATTGCAACGACCTCGACATCCAAAAGATGGGTCTTCTCTTTTTTTGCCGCAGGAGGCGCAATTTCTGCTTTTTGCTGCACAACTCTCGAGGGCTGAGAGAGTAAGGGAATTTTTAGACTATTTCTAACATGTTCTCTTGCGGCCAAGTCGTCGTCAGAACTAATTTCGTGCTCCGTGATTTCTACAACTTTGTTCTTTACGCTCGCGAACGCTGCTCGCTGCCCCTCGGCTGTACTGTCATCAAACCAGAGGTCTGCAATAAAACGATCTAGGTCAGATATTTGATCAATATTAGAATCTTTGCCGACACGTTGAAGCAAAATATCTTTATATCTTCTTAGAGCAAGGACCATTTTATTAGTGTCTGCCGCAGGGCGATTTTCGAAATCCTCATTTGTCGATTGCATCATTGCTGCGCGAGTGGTCGCTTCGATTTGGTGAGATAAGTCAGGCGCAAATTCCTTGAAGATGTCTGCTGCTTTAATCGGGTTCCAGTTGTTCTGGATGTTCGACTTAGACAGCCTGCAAAGTATTGTAAATTCGTTGTCTGCAAAGAGAATTCGTCTGATGTCTTTCCAATACGCGAGGTGTTCAGTCACCCCCACTATTCGAAGGGGCTGCATCTCGATATCTAAACCTTTTATGGCATCACGATGAACGATAAGGTTCTCCTCACCTTTTACGACCACGTAATCTGAGACGACCCCATCAACAGGAATCAGACCCGCCAGAAGCTTACTGATTATCTTATTAGCGTTCCTTGCTTGATAGAGATCTAGGAAGTTTACTTGGTCGATAAATAAGACTGGACTTTCATCAAACATGTCGGAAAACTCTGCAACCATGGTGCTAATTTGGAAGATCCAAGATGCGGACAATCTGACTTTGAATTCTATAAGGTCACCTCTTTTTAAATCGGAGGCGGAATGAACCACATGAGAGAATTTTGTTGAGCGCAAATCTTCGATTGACTTGGCTCGTTCTGATACTTTGACAGGTTGTATTTTCCGCAGATAGTCTAGCTTGTGTAGTTCTCGGAAGAGCGATTGGGCGGTCGCCTTTCTGATAGTCTGGAGGGAATTGCTATTGGTTGTCTGAAAGCGCGAACGAACTTCGGCAGAGGGAGTTAAGGGGTTGTGAGTCGAGACCGATCCGGAGATTTCAGCACCTAGCTCATTTCCAGTTTGAGACGTAATATTATCGGTTATTTCTCCTTTTTGCGAGGCCAAAAGGCTGGCGAGGCTAACTTCATCCAAGTAAACAAACTCACGTAATGGTTCAGGTTCCGAATTCGAAATCCTTTTTTGTCTGCAAAAGCGTTGTGTTGCTCGTTGAAAAGCATTTTTCAAACTAATCATCTTTCTGATTTGCCATTCATCTTTCGCTCAGGGCGACGCGATACTCTTTCGAAGGCCTGCGCCAAATCCTCGCCAGCAATTTTTTCTCTCTTGTCCGATGCGGCAATGAGTGCTGCTTCGGTCCAAATCGATGTAAGTCGCGCCGCAGACCAATCATGTGCTCTCGTCGCAATCTCTACGAGCGGAAGATCGCTTGAGCATCGAATGCTCTGAGTCCCAATCGTAAGAATTTCAATTCGGTCGTCTAGACTGGGCAAGCCGAATTCGATCTCCCAGTCGAACCGTCCAGGCCGCGTCAGCGCCGGGTCGAGCGCCTCTGCACGATTTGTCGCGGCGATAACAACTGTCGCGTTCTTGTTGGTCTCGAAACCATCCATAAGTGTAAGAAACTGGGCAACCAAACGACGAGATGCCTCGTGGGAGTCTCCTGTGCGACTTTCCGCTATGCTGTCAATTTCGTCAAAAAATATGATTGCTTTCCCGCGATCGGAATTTTTCGCGTGTTCAAAAATTTTTCGAAGCAACTCTTCTGTGTCGCCAACCCATTTGCTTACGATTGCTGGGCCGCTTATATCATAGAAATCTGCCCCTGCTTGGTTGGCAATAATACGTGCGAGATGCGTCTTTCCTGTTCCTGGCGGGCCAGTAAAAAGTATTCCTTTGACAGGTCGAGCTCCTATCTTCTCCAGTTCATCGCGACGTTCGAGCTGTGTTTCGATCAACTCTTTAGCTCTCGCGACCACGCTGGGATATCCACCAAAATTTTCAAAGGATAGCCCGTCCGCTTGCGGCTTGACCAAGAAAGAAGCAGGCGACAATTCCTCTTCGGCTAAATGTTGGCGGGCTCGGATTGGCTCCTTGGAAATGATGCGAGTGATTGCGGAATTTCCGCTATCAAATTCAACTGTAAAATCAAGTTCCAAATTAAGACCATCTGGATTGCTCAGGACGATAATTGCACTTCCAGATTCGCCCAGAACTGTTCCGTCGCTCAGAATCTTTCTTACGATAGAAGTTAATTGAGAATGAGGCCAAACCTGAGCAGGAACTTTTTGAAATCCCCCTTCGTGAGCCAAAATAACATCATTTGCAGAAAACGAGCCAAAGTCAACATTGTTAAGCCGAGCGGTTCTGCCATCGGAATACCTAACAAAAACCGTGCCTGTCTCTTCATCAAGGTGGACAATTTTAAGTAATTCTCCCTTTATGGTTTCATCAGAATTTTCACACATATATTTCTTCTTGCTATGTCCAAGCGAGGAAAGATCTTAACATAAGTGACAGGGTAGAGGGAGCAGGCGCGGTCAGTAGGATCGGCAATCATGATAAAGATTCGCGAGGCTATTTCTAGCGTTAATGCTTAATTTTTTGCTACAGAATGGTTGTGCTGCGGCGACGGCGCTTGGACCCAGTGCTGGATCACCGCAAAAGATTTCGAGCTCGCGTTTTGCACCTCGCTGGTCAGCTAGATCCGCATTGCTCTGCACCAATTCGGTTCGTTCCTTAGGCAGCGGATCGCTACTTTCAACCTCTTCCAAAAGTGAGCGTGCCGTTGAGGAGACTGCTAGCGCAAGCTCGTTCGCAACGAACTTGAGCTTCTTGTGGTCCGCGTTGAAGCGCGAATTTCAGTTTTTTCGTGATCGCGTTTCCGCGCTCTGAGCGATGAACCCAGCTTCCTTAGTAGGACACCGACACTAAGGAGCTTGCCATGCCATTCGCCCACATCACAGCCGCCAACGATACGCTCGATGAAGCAACGATCGTGCCACCAGCCTGCAACGCGATCGCACGGTTGCTGGCGCGCGCTGTTGTCCGGGATCTCGCGAATACGATCCCCGCCAACAGGCGCGCCGCGCCTCAGAAGGAAGAAGCACAATGACGAAACGCGTCGCAATCTATGCTCGCTATAGCTCGGGTCTCCAAAAGCAAACGTCGATCGACGATCAGGTCGCCATGGCGGAGCGTTTTGCAGCCGAGCGCGGCTGGGTGGTGACCCATCGTTTCACGGATTACGAGAAATCTGGACGCAACACGCGCCGCGAAGGTCTCCAGGCGCTGTGTGCTGCAGTCAACGCGCGACAGGTCGATGCGATCGTCATCGAAGCCGTGGATCGTCTGACTCGCAAGATCGCGGACGCTCTCAATCACTACGAGCTGTTCCAGTTTCAGCAGGCCGAGCTCTATTCGGTTGCCGAGGGTCAACAGGACTTCTTCAAAGTTCTGATCAACGCGCTTGGCGCGCAGTTCTACTCGCAAATGATCGGAGAACACACGCGCCGCGGAATGGTTCAGGGGCTCACCAGGAAACGGCTTCACACGAGTGCTTATGGCTACCGCAAGCGTGACGGCGACGAAGGGCTCAACCGCGAGATCAATCCCGAGGAGGCCGAAGTTGTGCGCCGCATCTTTCGCGAGTTCGCGGACGGGCATTCGACGCAGGCGATCGTAAAGCGGCTAAATCACGATGGCATTCCGGCGCCGCGCGGTGGCACTTGGGATATCAGCACGATCCGAGGGAATCCGGCGCGGTTCGAAGGCATGCTGCGCAATCGCCTCTACATCGGCATTGCGAGCGTCGCGAAGACGTCACGCCGCTATCATCCCGAAACCGGGAGCAAGGAGGTCTACGAAACCCCGAGCGCGGCCACGGAGATCGAGATCCCGGCGCTGCGGATCATCGATCAAGATCTATGGAAGCGAGTAGAAACGCAGCTTGCGACCCAAGCCGTAAAAGCCAAAAGCAAGGGTAATCCCGTCGGGGCCCGGCGCAGCAAGCACCTGTTGAGCGGTTTGTTGGTCTGCGGCTGCTGCGGCGCGACCTATATAAAAGTTGGTCGAACGCATTTCGGGTGCCGCGAAGCCCGCAAAGGCGCGTGCGATAACAAGACGACCATCCACCGCGACCGGATCGAGGCGCGCGTCTTCGCGAAGCTCCGGGGTACCTTCCTGACGGCGGAACTGGCCGCAAGCTTCGACGCCGCGCTCAAGGCGGAGTACAAGCAGTTGGCGAGCGCCCAGGGCGCAGATGCCGCAACGCGGCTCGAGCGTCGTCTTAAGAAAGCGCGTACGGGCCGCCAGCGGATCTTCGAGGCGATTGAGCAAGGCGCACCCTACAGCGCTTACAAGGCGCGCGCGGAAGACCTCGAACGCGAGATCGCCGGTCTTGAAGCCGAGCTGGATCAGCATCAAGAAACCCGCGCAGTTCTGCCACAACTTCCGACCGACAGTGCCGCGCTCTTTGCCCGCGCCGTGCAGGAACTCGAGACTTTGCTCGCCGATCCCGAGCTCGTTCACCAGGCCAATGAGCATCTCCGAGAGCTGATAAGGCGGGTCGAGTTGAGACCCGACCCTGACGCACCCGATGCCCTTGCCGCCGAGATCCTCACCGATCTCGGCGCTTTGCTTTCCGCAGGGGGCGTTACGCCGAGCATCGTCGATATTTTCAGTGCCAAGCGGCAACTATCGGTCAGACAGGGGGCTCTGCCCCCTCTGTTCTGCCCTCCGCTCGCGCTTCGGGCGTTCGGCGGGGCGTCCTTCCACTGGAAGGCCGCTGATCCCGCCTCACCCCCCGGGATATTTTTGCCAAGAGGAAGACGTTAGCCGTTCAGCACGTCGAGCGCGGCGGCGTGGATCTCGGACGACGCGGCAGCAAGCACCTGTCCACCGCGATGGGCCGGACCGCCCTGCCAGTTGGTGACAAGGCCACCCGCCGCCTCGATCACCGCGATCGGGGCCGCGACGTCGTAGGGCTGCAGCCCGGCCTCGACCACCAGATCGATCTGACCGGCGGCGAGCAGCGCATAGGCATAGCAATCCATCCCGTAGCGCGTCAGCCGCACCTGCTGCGACAGCCGGGCGAAGGCCGCGCCTTCGTCGGGCGTGCCGACTTCGGGGAATGTGGTGAAAAGCGTCGCGCTGTCGAGCCCGCGCCCAGAGCGCACGCCGAGATCGCGCCCGCCATGCGGCCCCTCCAGCGTCGCCCGCCCGAAGCCGCCGGTGAACCGCTCTCCGATATAGGGCTGGTCGATCACACCCATCATCGGCGCGCCGGGACCATCCGCTTCCTCGGCGCATAGCGCGATCAGCACGCCCCATGTCGGCGTGCCCGAAAGGTAGCCGCGCGTGCCGTCGATCGGGTCGAGCACCCAGGTCAGGCCGCTCTCGCCACGGGTCACGCCATGTTCTTCACCGTAGATGCCGTCTTGCGGGCGGCGCTCCGCGATCAGGGCGCGCATCGCGGCCTCGGCGGAGCGGTCAGCCTCGGTCACCGGATCGAAACCGCCTTCGAGCTTGTTATCCGCACCGATCCCACCCACGGGCCGGAACTGCGCCAGGGTCTCGCGACGGGCGCAATCGGCAAGGTCATTGGCCAGCGCGGCGAGCGCCGCACGGGTATCGGTGTCGAGATCAAGCATCGGTGTCCTCCCCGGGCCGCACCGTCACCGCAACCGACCCCCAGAAATGAGATAAGGGGAGCGGTAACCGCCCCCCTTCTCCGGGTCAAGCTGCCGACCGCCCCACATTCGGTCGCCAGTTGCGCCTAAACTCGTCTGCGTGGCGCTCAGGCCGCGTCGGACAGAACCTTGGCCAGTTCGAACAGCCGGCGGCGCTGCGCCTCCGGGATCGCGTAGTAGGAACGCACGAGCGCGAGCGCCTCCTTGTCGGACAGAATATCCCCCGCCACTTCCGGTTGCATCCCGCTGTCTTCCGCGAGCCCCTCGAAGAAGAACGAGATCGGAACCTCGAGCGCATCCGCGATATCCCAGAGACGCGACGCCGAGACGCGATTCATCCCGGTTTCGTATTTCTGAATCTGCTGGAATTTGATCCCAACTTTGTCCGCAAGCTGTTGTTGGGTCATCCCAATCATCCAGCGCCGGTGCCGGATCCGCTTGCCCACGTGGACATCAACCGGATGCTTCATACTCTTTCCCCTTTAAGCCAATTTCACCCGCAAACTACCGTGCGCTGAGTGTGGCCTGCGCGGGTAAAATCGCAAACCTGTCTAAAAAGACAGGGAATTTGCGGCTTTCCGCAGCACACCTAACCTAAAGGATAGGTCGCCCGCTATTCGCCTTCCGCGTGTTTTGCGATTTGCAAATCAGCGACTCAGGTGCCGTAGGGGAAGATGGTGGCGCTAACCGGTCTTTCACGAGGGATTGATTCGCGCGTCAACCCGCGGATCGGACCTGCCGCGGGGTCGCTTCCGGCGCCAAATGTGCGGGCTGGTCCTGATCTCTCGCGCGGTTTATCACGGACGACGAAGGGTCCAACCGCTTGGCCGACCCGCCTCGAGACACAACCTGCCGGAGCATTCGATGCGCGCCTATGTTCAGACCGCCCCCGGGCAACGCCCCGAGCTGACCGAAATCCCCCTGCCCGCGCCGGGACCGGGCGAGGTGCAGGTGGCCATCCGGGCCTGCGGCCTGAACTTCGCCGACCTGCTGATGATCGAGGGGAAATACCAAGACACCCCCACCCCGCCCTTCACGCTCGGGATGGAGCTCGCGGGCGAGGTCATCGCGGCGGGCGAAGGCTGCACCCTCGCTCCGGGCACCCGCGTCGCGGTCTTTGCGGGCCAAGGCGGACTGGCGGAGGCGGGCAATTTCCCGGAAAGCCGCTGCACCCCAATGCCGGACGCGATGAGCTACGCGCAGGCGGCGGCCTTCCAGATCGCCTATGGCACCAGCCATGTGGCACTGGAGACGCGCGCAAATCTCGCCGAGGGCGAGACTCTGGTGGTTCTGGGCGCGGCAGGCGGGGTCGGTCTTACCGCGGTCGAGATCGGCAAGAAGATGGGCGCCCGGGTGATCGCCTGTGCGCGCGGCGAGGCGAAGCAGAAAACCGCGCGAGACGCCGGAGCCGATGAGACGCTCGACAGCGAGAGCGACGACCTCAAGGGGGCCATCAAGGCGCTTGGCGGCTGCGATGTCGTCTATGACGCGATCGGCGGCCCGGCGGGCGAAGCGGCGTTCCGCGCGCTGAAGCCCGGCGGGCGCTATCTCGTGATCGGGTTCGCCAGCGGCAGCCAGCCGAAACTGCCGCTCAACCACGCGCTGGTGAAGAACATCGCGATCCACGGGCTCTACTGGGGCGGCTATCTCAAGCTCGACCCGCAGGTGCTGACCGGCTCGATGGCGCGGCTGTTCGACTGGTTCGCGCAGGGCGGGCTGACCCCGCATATCGGCGCGATCTATCCGATGGAGCAGATCCCGGACGCGCTGGAGGATCTGCGCGCGCGCCGCTCCACCGGCAAGCTGGTCATCGAGATCGGCGCTCAGGCATAGGCCTCGCGGAGCATGGCGCGAAACGCATCGACCGGATCGCCGGTCAATCGGCCCGTGTCGTAGAAACAGATGCGCGAGCGGCCAATTGCCGGCAGGCCGCTCTCGGGCCCCAGGGCCACGCAGCCCAGCGGGATATATCGCGACAGCCGCACCGCGACGCCCATATCGGCCGCCACCGTTGCGCTCGCCATTTCGTCGGATTGCCCCTCGAAAGCGGATTTCGCCTCGATCCCGACCGATTCAAGCGCCTCCAGTGCCGCGTCATAGAAGGCGCAGCTTTCCTCGATCGACAGCATCAGCGGGCGCTCGCAAAAGGCCCGACCCAGCTGCGCACCGATCCAGACCAGATCATCGGAAGCCAGCACCTCGGCCTCGTGTCCGGGCTTGTCTTCGGTGGTCAGGATAATATCGAGCTCCCCCGCATCGAACATCCGGCGCAGCACCGACGAACGGCGCGAAACAAGCTGCAGGCGCACCATCGGCCATTGCTCGGCCATCGCGCGCAGCAGGCCCGGCATTTGCGGGCTGACCAGATCATAGGGCAGACCGAACCGCACGGTCACCTCGGCGTCCGCCGCGCGCAGTCGCGCCAGCGCCGCATCGTTCTCGGCACAGATCCGGCGGGCGTGGTCCAGAAGCGAGCGCCCCGCGCGGGTCAGCGCCATCTTGCGGTTCGCCCGGTCGAAGAGACCTTTATCGAGCGCCTCCTCCAACCGGCGGATCTGCATCGAGACCGCCGATTGCGTCAGGTTCAGAAGTCGCGCCGCCTGCGTCACCGACCCGGTCTCGGCGACCGTGAGAAGCGCCCGCAGCGCGGCGATATCGAGGTTTTGCGCCATGTCCGCCCAGTCCGCCCATACATCACGTTTCGTGATGCTCAATAGCACAATCATTCGTTTTCATCATCAATAAACTTGCGCCATCCTTCTCGGCAGGAACGATCTGCCACGGAGGATGAGACGATGACCTTCCTGACCCGGCGCAACGCCGCCTGCTGCGCCCCTGCCCGTCCCGCCCGGCGCGGCTTCTTTGCGACCCTCGCTCGCATGGCCGCCTATCACCGGTCGCGCCGGGCGCTCGAGCGCCTTGATTCAAGGCTTCTCGACGACCTCGGGCTAAGCGAGACCGAGGCCGCATTCGAGGCGCGGCGCCGGATTTGGGACGCCCCCGATCACTGGCGCGCGGGCCGCTGAGACAAAAGACGTGAAAACAGTGTGAAAGGGCGCATTTTCAGGCAGCCCCAAATCTTGAATTTCGGGGCTGCTCTGCCAATATCGGTACCGAAACCGGTCCGAGGGACGACCGGGAGACATAGTTGGAGGTGCTGATGGCTGATTTCGAAACGATGCGGACCCCTCGTGCGGGCACGCGTCAGGCTGCGATTGACGAGGGTCTTCGCGCACATATGAACAAGGTCTACGGGCTTATGTCGCTGGCGATGCTGGTGACCGGGGCCGTGGCGTTTGGTGTGGGTACGAACCCGGCGCTCGTTGCCGCGATCTTCGGCTCGGGCCTCAAATGGGTTGTGATGCTGGCTCCGCTGGCGATCGTCTTCGCCTTCGGTGCGATGATCAACAAGATGTCGACCAGCACGGCGCAGATCGTGTTCTTCGTCTATGCCGCGCTTATGGGGCTGTCGATCAGCTTCATCTTCGCCGCCTATACCGGCATCTCGATCGCGCAGACCTTCCTCGTGACGGCGATCTCCTTCGCGGGTCTTTCGCTCTACGGCTACACCACGAAGCGTAACCTGAGCGCGATGGGTTCGTTCCTGATGATGGGTCTGATCGGACTGATCGTCGCCTCGATCGTGAACATCTTCCTCGCCTCCTCGGCGATGGCCTTCGCGATCTCGGTGATCGGCGTTCTGATCTTCGCGGGCCTCACGGCTTACGACACGCAGAACATCAAGAACACCTACCTGCAGCTCGCGGCCAGCGACTCGGAGTTCATGGGCAAAGCCGCCATCATCGGCGCGCTGCAGCTCTACCTGGACTTCCTGAACCTGTTCATGTTCCTGCTGCAATTCATGGGCAACCGGAACTGATCCGCGCCCAAGCCAGACAGTGAAAGCCCCGCCCATCCGGCGGGGCTTTTTCATGTCAGCCCATCCGCAGTGCCATATCCAGCATCCGGTTGGAGAAGCCCCACTCGTTGTCATACCAGCCAAAGACCCGGATCAGCCCGTGCTGGGTCGCACGGGTCTCGGGCAGCGCCATGACGATGCTCTCGGGGCGCGCACGCAGATCGGTGGAGACGAGGGGCTTCCCGGTCGTGCCGATCACGCCACCCGCGCCTTGCAGCACCGCGTTGACCTGTTCGACCGTGGCGGGGCGCTCGACCGTCACCGCCAGATCGACCGCCGAGACAGAGGCCGTGGGCACCCGCACCGCCTGCGCGATCAGGCGACCGGCGAGATCGGGCAGCACCTCTTCCATCAGCTTGCCCGCCGAGGTCGTCGTCGGCACCATCGAGAGCGCCGCCGCGCGCGAGCGCTCCATCGGGCCGCGTGGTTTGTCGACCGTGGGCTGCGAGCCGGTATAGCAATGCACCGTCGTCATCGAGCCGGTGACGATCCCGAATTCCGCATCGATCAGCCGCGCCAAGGGGGCCAGCGCATTCGTCGTGCAGCTTGCGTTGGAGACGATCTTCTGCCCGTTCAGCGCCGCGTCATTGGCGCCCAGAACCACCGTGATCTCGGCCGCTTTCGCAGGCCCCGAAATCAGCACGCGGGCTGCGCCGCCTGCGATCCCCTGCCCTGCGATCTGCGGGCTGTCGGCGCGGCCGGTGCATTCCATCACCAGATCGACATCCGACAGATCGAGCGCGGAGATATCATCCGCCCGGTGCAGCGCGATCCGGGTGCCGTTGATCACCAGCGCACCCGGCTCCAGCGCAACACTCCCGCGCCACGGGCCAAACACGCTGTCATATTCGAACAGGTAAGCGAGCATCTCGGGCGCTTCGATATCGTTGACGCCCACGATCTCCAGTCCCGGCCAGCGCGCAGGCGCCTCCGCCCAGGCGCGCAGCACCGAGCGACCGATCCGTCCGAACCCGTTTATGAAAACACGCATCTGGCGCACCTCCTGCAAACGCCCTTAGCGCCGCAGGGCGCCAAGGGAAAGTGCGCGATTGTCACCGATACGAGAGACTTCAGGCCGACAGTTCGTGCGCGGTGATCTGATAGGTGAAGTCCTTGGCGTCGAGATAGTCGCGGCGTTTGCCGTCGATCTCGGCCTGCGGATACATCAGATAGGGCAGCTCCGGTCCGTCCGAGCCCGGCAGGTCCACGTCATGCGCGTAGTTATAGCCAACCCAGTTGCCTTCCCATGCGCCGAACAGCTTCGCGCGCACGTTGACCACCTTCGGGTCTTTGAGCCCCAGATGGCCCTCGCCTTCCTGCAGCATCACCTTGCGCACATCGGCCGCGTCGGCAGGCACCCAGCCGAAGCCGCTCAGCCAGACTTCCGAGCGACAATGCTGCGCGCCGGTGGCATCGTCGGATTTCAGACCGAGGCTCTTGTAGCCGAAGCGCGAGGGCGCGACGCGAATGCCATAGACATCACGTGCGGGCAGACCGGCGGCACGTGACAGCCCGACGAAGAGCGCGTTGAGATCGGCGCATTTGCCCGACAGATCGCCCGAGGTCAGCATGAAAGAGATATCGCCGAGACCGCAGCCCGGTGTCTTCGGGTTGCGCACGGTGTTCTCGACGATCCACTCGTAGATCGCGCGGGCTTTCTCGAGATCGCCAGTCTTCCCGCGGGTAATCGAGTCGGCGGTCTGCTTCACGATCCCGTCGGTCGGCAGCAGCTTGGTCGCCGCGGTGAAGCGCGCGCGCTCGACCTCGTCGAGCGGCTCCACGTCGCCCGGTTTGCTCAGATCGACCACGAAATCCTGCGTCTGCGCCTGCGTGGTCAGGGTCAGCGTACGCGGGCCGTCGGAGGCGCCCCAGACCGCATGCACCATCGGCGTGCCGCTGTTGGGCGCGTTCACGATCTGCACCTCGTCCGCATCGCTTTCCCAGTTCACCGCGCCGGGCTTCATCCAGCCGTCGCCATGAACCGAGGGTACCGGCACCCAAAGCTGCGCCGTCTCGCCACCGCCGGGCAGGCTGACCTTGGTGACCAGCTCGAAGGTGCGCCAGCCCGTGGGCTTGGGGTCGAACGCGGCCATCGCGCCGCGCGGGCTTGCCGCCAGCGCCATCGAAGCCGCGCCGAGTTGCAGAAGACGCCGTCTGTTCAAAGCCATGTCACCACTCCGCTGGATACTGGCCGCCTTCTACGCCCGCGTCCCTGCAAGAACAAGGCGACAGTGCGATCAGCCGAACCGCCCGGTGATGTAGTCCGAGGTGCGCTCGACCCGCGGGCGGGTGAAGATTTGCGCGGTCTCGCCCTCTTCGATCAGCTCGCCCAGATACATGAAGGCGGTGCGGTCGGAGACGCGGCTCGCCTGCTGCATGTTATGGGTGACGATGGCGATGGTGAACTGCTCCTTGAGCTGGTGGATCGTCTCTTCCAGCTTGCCGGTCGAGATCGGATCGAGCGCGGAAGCCGGCTCGTCGAGCAGGATCACCTCCGGCTCCACCGCGATGGTGCGCGCGACGCACAGACGCTGCTGCTGGCCGCCCGAGAGCGACTGGCCCGAGCTTTGCAGCTTGTCCTTCACCTCGTCCCAGAGGGCCGCCCCTTTCAGCGCCGCCTGCACCCGGTCGTCGATCTCGGATTTCGCGTAATTCGCGAGGCGCAGGCCGAAGGCGATATTCTCGTGGATCGTCATCGGGAAGGGCGTGGGTTTCTGGAACACCATGCCGACCTTCGCGCGCAGCCGGTTCAGATCGACCTTCTTGCCGAGGATATTCTCGCCATCGAGCAGCACCTCCCCCGTCGCGGTCTGCTTCGGATAGAGGTCATACATCCGGTTGAGTACGCGCAGGAGCGTGGACTTGCCGCAACCCGACGGGCCGATGAAGGCGGTCACACGGTTCTCGGGCAGGTCGAGATTGATCGATTTCAGGGCTTTGAAATCACCGTAGTAGAAATCGAGGTTCTTGATCGAGATGCGCGATTTCGGCGCGGGATCCACCCCGTCGAAGGTCATCGGAGAGCGTTCGCGAGTGAGGGTATCCATCAGTGTTTCTCCTTCTTGGAGGTGACGAGGCGGGCGACAATCGACAGCGCCAGCACCGCGACGGTGATGAGAAGTGCGCCTGCCCAGGCAAGGGCTTGCCAGTTGTCATAGGGCGAGAGCGCGAATTGGAAGATGGTGATCGGCAGCGAGGCCATCGGCTGCGTCAGATCGAGGCTGAAGAAGTTGTTCGACAGCGCGGTGAAGAGAAGCGGCGCGGTCTCGCCCGAAATCCGGGCGATGGCCAGCAGCACGCCGGTCACGATCCCCGCCATCGCCGCCTTGTAGGCGACCGTCCGGATCACGACCCACCGGGGCCATCCCATCGCAAGCCCCGCCTCGCGCAGCTGATCGGGCACGAGGCGCAGCATGTCCTCGGTGGTGCGCACGACGATCGGGATCACGAGGATCGCCAGCGCGACCGAGCCCGCAAGCGCCGAGAAATGCCCGAGGCTGACGACGAGCACCTGATAAACGAAGAGGCCGACGATGATCGAGGGCGCCGACAGCAGGATGTCGTTCACGAAGCGGATCACTTTCGACAGCTTCGCATAACGCCCGTATTCGGCCATGTACGTGCCGGCAAGGATGCCGATCGGCGTCCCGATCGCCACCGCGATCGCCGACATGATCACCGAGCCGAGGATCGCATTGCGCAAGCCCCCCGGCTCCATCGGCGAGGGCGTGTCTTGCGTGAAGACGGCGAGGTTCAGCGCGCTCGCTCCCTTGTAGAGCAGGTAGAGCAGGATCACGGCCAGCACGAAGAGGCCGAGCGCCGCCGCCCCCGTGGACAGCGTCATCATCACCGCGTTGACGGTCTTTCTGCGGGTCATCGAAGCCATGATCTTACGCTCCCGACTTTTGCTTCATGCGCTTGAGCATCCACTGGGCCGCGGCAAGCACGATGAAGGTGAGGATGAACAGAACGAGACCCAGCGCGATCAGCGACGAGGTGTAGATCGGCGTCGTGGCCTCGGTGAATTCGTTGGCGATCGCCGCCGAGATCGTGGTGCCCGGCGCGAGGATCGAGCCCGAGATGCGATGCGCGTTGCCGATCACGAAGGTCACGGCCATCGTCTCACCCAGCGCGCGGCCAAGCGACAGCATGATGCCGCCCACCAGCGCGGTGCGCACATGCGGGATCACAATATGGCGGTTCACTTCCCAGCGGGTCATGCCCATGCCATAGGCGCTTTCGCGTAGCATCGGCGGCACCGTCTGGAAGATGTCGCGCGCGAGCGAGGCGATGAAGGGCAGGATCATCATCGCGAGGATCAGCCCCGCGGTCAGCATCCCGATCCCGTAGGGCGGGCCCGCGAAGAGGGTGCCGATCACCGGGACATGGCCCAGCGTGTCGATCAGGAAGGGCTGGATATAGCTCTGCATGAAGGGCGCGAAGACGAAGAGCCCCCAGATGCCGTAGATGATCGAGGGAATGCCCGCGAGCAGCTCGATTGCGATCCCCAGCGGGCGACGCAACACGCGCGGGCAGGTTTCGGTCAGGAAGATCGCAATGCCAAGCCCTACCGGCACCGCGATGACCATCGCGATGATCGAGGTGACGACCGTGCCGTAAAGCGGCGCCAGCGCGCCGAACTTGTCGGTCACCGGGTTCCATTTCGCGGTCCACAGGAACGACAGCCCGTATTCCTTAAACGCCGGCCACGCCCCCAGGACGAGCGAGGCGAACACGCCCAGGAGAACCAGCAGCACCACCACCGCAGCGGCCAGCGTCAAAGAGCCGAATATCCGGTCGGACTGGGCCACCGGGCGCGTGCTCTTCACGCCGCTGTCGTAATCGCTTGTCGCCGTCATCGCGCACTCCACTCAAAATCGCAGAAAGGGAGGGCCGCAGATGCAGCCCTCCCCCGTAGGTGTTTATGGCAGGAAGGATCAGTGGTTCATCGACCAGACAGCGTTGCCGTCCTTGCCTTTGATCTGACCCCATTCTTTCTTGATCTGAGCCACGACGTTTTCGGGCATCGGGATGTAGTCGAGCTTGGCTGCCGCGTCACCTCCGTTCGCATAGGCCCAGTCGAAGAACTTCAGCGCTTCGGTCGAAGCTGCACCGTCCTTGGCATCCTTGTGCATCAGGATGAAGGTCGCCGCGGTCATCGGCCAGGTCTTGTCGCCCGGCTGGTTGGCGAGGATGACGCCGAAGCCCGGCTGGCTCGACCAGTCGGCATTGGCGGCGGCTGCGGCGAAGGCTTCGGCTTTCGGCGCGACTTTCTTGCCTGCTTTGTTGATCATGTCCGTGTAGGTCATGTTGTTCTGCAGCGCGTAGGCATATTCGACATAGCCGATCGAGTTCTTGGTCTGATCGACGTTCGCAGCCACGCCCTGGTTGCCCTTGGCGCCAAGACCCACCGGCCATTCGACAGCGGTCGAGACGCCGATGTCGTTCTTCCAGGTCTCGTCGACCGAGGCGAGGTAATAGGTGTAGTTGAAGGTGGTGCCCGAACCGTCCGAACGGTGGACAACGGCGATCGCCGCGTCGGGGAGCTTCACGCCTTCGTTGAGCTTGGCGATGGCCGGATCGTTCCACTTGGTGATCTTGCCTTCGTAGATTTTCGCCAGCGTCTCGCCGTCGAGAACCAGCTCGCCCGGCTTGATGCCGTCGACATTCACGACCGGGACGATGCCGCCCATGACGGTCGGGAACTGAACCAGCGTGTTCTTCTCCAGCTCGTCGCCGCCCAGCGGCTTGTCCGAGGCGCCGAAGGTCACGGTGCGGGATTCGATCTGCTTGATGCCGCCGCCCGAGCCGATGGCCTGGTAGTTGAGGCCCGTGCCCGTCTTCTCTTTGTAGGTTTTCGCCCAAGCCGAGTAGATCGGATAGGGGAAGGTCGCGCCGGCGCCGGAGATGTCGGCGGCCTGCACCGCGGCGGCCGAAGCCAGCGTCGCACCGGCGATCGCGGCGGTGAGGGTGAGGCGGGTGATGAACATTGAACAGTCCTCGCTGTCAGAATTCGGAAGCTATGAACGCGGTAACGAAACTCGTCCCGTCCGCTGGGTGCACTCATGACGGGGCTTTTTGACAGCTATGTAACAGTCGCGATTGCGTGACAGAGCGTGATAATCTGGCGTTTTTAGGGGCTTCGGGATCACGATCCCCGCTGTGCGCAAACTCCTGAAATGGCAGGGAACAAGACGCTTTCACACGCGTCTGGCCATCACGCCGAAATCGCGACGTCGCGAGGCATAGGCGTTTTCAGCCGACCCCAACGTAAATTTCCCGGAGAAAATGACAGTCTGCAGGCGGTTTTTGTGACGGTTTCGGTGTCACGAAGCGGTCGCGAAGGCCGGATCGCCCTGCCCTCGCGACTCAGAGTCGGCGTGCGGCAAGCGAACGCCGCACGATCTGACTCGCGACAAAGGTTACAAGATTACGCGCGGCTCGGGCACGCCCACGAACGGCACGCGAAGCAAATAGGACAGACCCTGAACCGCATCGGGATCGGTCATCCCCTCAAGCGCGCTCGTGACCAGCACGTCGCGCATATCCGCGCCGCCGAATGCCGGACAGGTGCTGTTCTTCCCCGGCAGATCGAGATGATAGGTCATGCGGCCTTCCGCATCGAAGCGCGCCACCCGCCCCGAACTCCAAAGCGCACACCAGAAGCCACCCTCTGCATCGACCACTGCCCCGTCAGGGTAGAGGCCCTCGGACGAGAGGTCGAGAAACAGCCGGCTCTCGCCCTCGGGCCAGCCCTCCGCATCCAGTGGCTGGCACCAGACCTTATGGCTGGGCGTATCGGCGTAGTAAGCCGTGCGACCATCGAGCGTGAAGCAGATCGCATTGGGAATCGAAATCTCCGAGACGAGGCGACGCAGCTCGCCCCGGTAATAGCGATAGATCGTGCCACGCCCGCGCTCGGCCTCTTTGCCCATCGTGCCGAACCAGAAACCGCCCTGCCGATCCGCCCGCCCATCATTCGAGCGGGTGCCGGGATCGTCGGCCTCCACTTCGACGAGCGGCTCCAGCGTGCCTTCGCCGATGTGGAACAGCGACAGGCCGGTCTCGGTCGCGAGGATCATCCGCTCGCGATCCACCCAGCCTGCCGCCGAGGCCATGCCCTCGAACTGCCATTCGAGCGGGCCGTTGGCATCGCGCGTCAGCAGCTTGCGGCTCAGGATATCGAACCAGAAGAACTGGCTGCGCTCGGGATGCCAGAACGGCCCCTCCCCCAGTTCGCAAACCCTGTCATCGAACACGCTCATATGAATCCTCCCGCGATTTGCGGAAGCCTCTCACCCCTGCAGGTCTTCGGGCAAGAGGTTCTCGGGCATGTTCTGGTAACAAACGGGCCGCAGGAAACGCCGGATCGCGAGCGTGCCGACGCTGGTCGCGCCGAAATTCGTGGACGCCGGATACGGCCCGCCATGGACCATCGCATCACAGACCTCCACGCCGGTCGGGAACCCATTCGCGAGCACCCGGCCCGCCTTGCGCTCCAACACCGGCAGCAGCCGTCCGGCCAGCGCCACATCGCCGTCATCCATATGCAGCGTCGCGGTCAGCTGCCCCGAGAAGCTGCGTGCGACCTTCACCATCTCGTCGTCATCCTTGACGGTCACGATCAGCCCGAGCGGGCCGAAGACTTCCTCGGAGAGAACCTCGTTCTCCAGCCAGTCGGCGGCGGAGACGCGGAACAGGTAGGGCTTCGCCTCGCGCCGGTCGCAAACCTGAGTGAGCAATTGCTGAACGCCCCCGGCCTCCTCGAACCGCGCGGCGCCCTTGCTATAGGCTTCGGCGATGCCGTCGGTCAGCATGACCTGCGAGCCGCCAGCCTCGAGCGCTGCGAGGGCCGCGGTCACAAAACTTTCGCCCTCGGTGCCTTCCCGAACGACCACGATGCCGGGGTTGGTGCAGAACTGCCCCGCGCCCATCATCAGCGAGGCCGCCCAGCCCACGCCGAGGTCCTCGCCGCGCGCTTTGATCGCTTCCGGCAGCAGAAACATCGGGTTGACCGAGCCCAGTTCGCCGAAGAAGGGGATCGGCTCGGGACGCTGCGCGCAAAGGTCGTAAAGCGCTTTGCCGCCGCCCAAGCTGCCGGTGAAGCCCACCGCCTTGATCAGCGGGTGCTGCACCAGCCTCTGCCCCACATCATGCGAGCCGCCTTGGACGAGGCTGAACACGCCCTTGGGCATTCCGCATTTCTCCGCCGCGGCCTTGATCGCTTCGGCCACGATCTCGCCGGTGCCGGGATGCGCCGGATGGCCCTTCACCACGACCGGGCAGCCCGCCGCCAGCGCCGAGGCCGTGTCGCCGCCCGCCGTCGAAAACGCGAGCGGGAAATTCGACGCGCCGAACACCGCGACCGGCCCGATGGGACGTTGGATCATCCGCAGATCGGGGCGCGGCAGCGGCTGGCGATCGGGCAGCGCCTTGTCGTGGCGGCGATCCAGATAGTCGCCCTTACGGATGTGATCCGCAAAAAGGCGCAGCTGGCCGGTGGTGCGCCCGCGCTCGCCATTCAGGCGCGCTTCGGGCAGGCCGCTTTCCTGCGTGCCGATTTCGGTGATCGCCTCGCCGCGCGCTTCGATCTCGTCGGCAATCGTCTCGAGGAACTTCGCGCGGGTCTCGCGGCTCGAATAGCCATAGTCCCAGAACGCCTCCTCGGCCGCCTCGCAGGCGGCATTCACCATCTCGACCGTGCCCATGCAGAACTCGTGCGAGGGCCCATGCGCCGGGTCAGACGTGAAACGGGTTTCGGTCTTTACCCAATCGCCTGCGATCAGATGCTTGCCATGCGGGGTATAGGTCATTTGGTATCCTTCAGAATTCGAAGTCTTCAACAGCGGTGCGGCGGCCCAGCAGGAACGCGTCGGCCACATGCACCATCGGCGCGAGATCCACATCGGATGCGCCTTGCCGCACCAGCTCCGCCATGCGGGCATAGAGTGCGGGGTATTCTTCCATGATGCTCTCGGCACCCTCGGCTTTCGCGCCACCGATCTCAAGCACGTTGCCGCCAAGGCGCAACGCCATCGGCCCGGCATCGGTTTCCAGCTCGATATCCCAGGTCTGGGGGCCTTCCTGTCGCCAGTCGAAATCCGCCTCGATGGCGCCGGTGAAACTCAGCCGCGCGGCGATGGGGGCCTGTCGGTTGGCGGGAAACTCCAGCTCCGCCGAGGTCAGGTGAACCGGCGCGGGTAGAATCTCGGTTAGGATCGAAAGCGCATTGATGCCCGGATCGAAGACGCCCATTCCACCGGGCTCGAACACCCAGTCCTGTCCGGGGTGCCATTTGCGCACATCCTCGCGCCATGTGATCCGGCCCGACTGAACCTTGCGATCGGACAGCCACGCCTTGGCCGCGGCCACCGCATGCGCCATGCGAGAATGCCACGTGGCGAACAGCGTCAGACCGCGACCGACTGCCATCGCCTCGAGCGTATGCACCTCGGCCAAGGTCGCCCCGGGCGGCTTTTCGAGCATCACGTGCCGCCCGGCCTCCAGCGCGGCGCGCGCAGCCAGAAAGCGCGGCACGGGCGGCAGGCAGAGGCTCACCACCTCGATCTCGGGATGAGCGGAGAGCATCTCCTCGATCTGCGTATAGGCGGGCACCCCCTCGACCGTGCCATGCCGCGAGACCGTCGCGGCCAGCTCCCAATCGGGGCTGGCAGCGATTGCGGGCACGTGCTGATCCAGAGCGATCTTGCCGATGCCGACGAGCGCGAGTTTCATCAGTGACTGTCCTTTCCGACCGGGTTGCCCCGGCAGCCGACGAGGAAATCGAGATCCGCCCCCGTATCCGCGCCCATCACATGCGCCTGATGCAGCCACGCATAGCCACCATCTGGCCGCTCATGGCTCGGCTGCCACTTGGCAAGGCGCTCGGCCAGTTCCGCGTCAGAGATTTCGAGCGTCAGGCTCCGGTTCGGCACGTCGAGCGAGATCATGTCGCCATTCTGCACGACCGCGAGCGGGCCACCGGCTGCCGCCTCGGGCGAAGTATGCAACACGACCGTGCCGTAAGCGGTGCCCGACATCCGCGCATCCGAGATGCGGACCATATCAGTGATGCCCTTCTTCAGCACTTTCGGCGGGAGGCCCATGTTGCCCACCTCGGACATGCCGGGATAGCCCTTGGGGCCGCAATTCTTCAGCACCATCACGCAGGTCTCGTCGATATCGAGCGCGTCGTCGTTGATCTTCGCCTTGTAGTCGTCGATATCCTCGAAGACGACCGCGCGCCCACGGTGTGTCAGCAGATGCGGGCTGGCCGCGGACGGCTTCAGAACCGCCCCTTTCGGCGCGAGATTGCCGCGCACCACCGCGATGCCGCCCTGATCGGTCAGCGGTTTGTCGGCGGGCAGGATCACGTCCTCGTTCCAGTTCACGACGTCCTTGACCTCGTCCCAGATCGCCCCGCCCGACACGGTCAGCGCATCCTTGTGCAATTGCCCCGCCTCGCCCAGACGCTTAAGCACAACCGGCAGACCGCCGGCGTAGAAGAACTCTTCCATCAGGTATTTGCCCGACGGCATCAGGTTGACGATGGTCTTCACGTCGCGCCCGCAACGGTCCCAGTCATCGAGCGTGACATCAACGCCCACGCGCCCCGCCAGCGCCAGCAGATGCACCACCGCGTTGGTCGAGCCGCCAATCGCGCCATTGGTGCGGATCGCGTTCTCGAAAGCCTGCTTGGTCATGATGTCGGAAGGTTTCAGATCGTCCTTCACCATCTGCACGATGCGCCGCCCCGAAAGCTGCGCCATCACCCGGCGGCGGCTGTCCACAGCCGGGATCGCGGCATTGCCGGACAGCGCCATGCCGAGCGCCTCCGCCATGCTCGCCATCGTCGAAGCCGTGCCCATCGTGTTGCAGGTGCCCGAGGATCGGCTCATCGAGGCTTCTGCCTCAAGGAATTCGTCCTGCGTCATCTCGCCCGCTTTCACGGCCTCGGAGAATTTCCACAGATGCGTGCCAGAGCCCACACGCTCGCCCCGGAAATAGCCGTTCAGCATCGGCCCGCCGGTTACGACGATGGACGGAATATCGCAGCTCGCCGCCGCCATCATCAGCGACGGCGTGGTCTTGTCGCAGCCCACCAGAAGCACCGCCCCGTCCATCGGCTGGCCGCGGATCGTCTCTTCGATCGCGAGGGCTGCAAGGTTGCGAAACATCATCGCGGTCGGGCGGAAGGTGTTCTCCGAGGCCGAGAAGACCGGCACTTCGACCGGGAAACCACCGGCCTCCCAGATGCCCGCCTTCACCTTCTCGGCCAACTCGCGCAGGTGGCCGTTGCAGGGCGTCAGATCCGACCATGTGTTGAGGATGCCAATGATCGGGCGCCCGTCGAACAGGTCATGCGGATAGCCTTGGTTTTTCATCCAGCCGCGGTGGTAGATCGTGTCGCGCGTATTGCCGCCATACCATTCCTGCGAGCGCAGTTTGCGGGGCCAAGGGGCGGGGGTGAAAGCCATATCGGACCTCAGAGGCTGGCGACGGCCACAGGGGCCGACGCGTCGGAATTGCGGGCGAGCGGATTGCGCAGCGGCAGACCGAACGCGGGGCATTCGATCTCGAAGACATCGCCCGGTTCGGCGCTGATCCCGTCGGCGAAGCTGAGCGTCGCGGTGCCGAAGAAATGCACATGCACATCGCCCGGATCGCGGAAGGGCGCGTATTTGAAATGGTGATGTTCGAGATTGGCTATCGTGTGGGACATGTTCGCCTCGCCCGAGAGAAAGGGCTTCTCCCAGAGCGCCTCGCCATCGCGCAGGATGCGGCTGGTGCCCTCGACGCTCTCGGGCAGATCGCCCACCAGCATCTCGGGGCCGAAGCTCGCCGGGCGCAGCTTGGAATGGGCGAGCCACAGGTAGTTCCCGCGCTCAGTGACGTGGTCGGAGAACTCGTTGCCCAGCGCGAAGCCCACGCGGACCGGCTGCCCGTCGGGCGCGATCACGTAAAGCCCCGCGACCTCCGGTTCCTCGCCACCATCGAGCGCGAAGCCCGGCGAGGTCAGCGCAGCGCCCGGCGCGACCGCCGCCAGTCCGTTGCCCTTGTAGAACCATTCGGGCTGCACCCCGACGGAGCCGGCGGCGGGCTTGCCGCCCTCCAGCCCCATGCGGAACATCTTCATGCTGTCGGTCATCTCCTCGGTGACCTTGGTGTGCATCGCGTCGCGGGTGGAAGCGGAGCCCAGATGGGTCAGCCCCGTCCCGGTCAGATGCAGATGCGCGGCATCGGGGTGATCGAGCGGCACCAGCATGCGCCCCTCGGCATAGGCGGCCTCCAGGTTCACCTCGTCCCCCTGCCCGCGCGCGGCGATCTCGGCAGCCAGATCGTGCCCGGCGGCGATGGCGGCCAGCGCCAGATCGCGGGTCGAGGTGACGCCCGGCACCAGATGCGCGGGGCCGTCTTCACGCACGGTCACGGCGCGCGATCCGTCGGGAAGGGTCAATTGCGAGAGCAACATCTCAGGCTTCCTTGTTCTTGTTGTAGACATCGAAGAAGACGGCGGCGAGCAGCACGAGCCCTTTGATGACCTGTTGGTAATCGATGCCGATCCCGAGGATCGACATGCCGTTATTCATCACGCCCATGATGAAAGCGCCGACGACCGCGCCAATGATCTTGCCCGAACCGCCCGACATCGAAGCGCCCCCGATGAACACGGCCGCGATCACGTCGAGCTCCACCGCGAAGCCCGCTTTCGGCGTGGCGGTATTCAGACGTGCGGCGAAGACGAGACCGGCGAGCGCGGCCAGAAGACCCATGTTCACGAAGGTGAGGAAGGTCAGCCGCTCGGTACGGATGCCCGACAGCTTGGCCGCCTTGGAGTTGCCGCCCACCGCATAGACCCGGCGACCCAGCGTGGTGCGTTCGGTCACGAAGACATAGATGATCGTCAGAATGACCATCGACAGCAGCACGTTCGGCAGACCGCGGAACCATGCGAGTTTCCACGTAACGAAGAGAAGGGCAGCAGCCACGATCGCATTGCGGAGCACGAAGAGACCAAGGGGTTCACCTTCGATCCCGTAGCGCGCATCGCGGGACCGCGCCCGCAGGCCCAGCCACACCAAGAGCACCACCGCCGCGACACCGACCGCCAGTGCCAGCATGTTCGGACGGCCCACGCCGAACGGGTCGGCGATGAACCCGGTCGACAGTGCCTGGAACGACTTCGGGAAGGGGCCGATGGATTGGCCTTCGAGCAGCCAGAGCGACAGCCCGCGGAACACCAGCATCCCCGCCAGCGTCACGATGAAGGAGGGGATTTTCCAATAGGCCACGAAATAGCCCTGCACCGCGCCGATCGCCATGCCCATCACGAGGCACGCCGGGATCGCCACCGCGACCGGCAGGTCCATCGACACGATCAGCACCGCGGCAAAGGCCCCGATGAAGCCCATGACCGAGCCGACCGAGAGGTCGATATTGCCCCCCACGATCACCAGCAACATGCCCAAGGCCATGATGATGATGTAGCTGTTCTGCAGGAACAGGTTGGTGATATTGACCGGCTTGAGCAGCGTGCCGCCCGTCACGATCTGGAAGAACAGCATGATCGCGATCAACGCAAACAGCAGTCCGTATTCGCGGATGTGGCGCGCGATATAGGCGCCGATCCCAAGGCCTCCCGAAGGCTCGGAATTCGCTTGTTCGATCTGGTCCATGACTTTCCCTATTCCCTAACGATCAAGGACATGATGCGCTCCTGGCTCGCCTCGTCGGCGTTCAACTCGCCCACGAAGCTGCCCTCGTTCATCACGTAGATCCGGTCGGACATGCCCAGAAGCTCCGGCATCTCCGAAGAGATCATGATGACGGCCTTCCCGGCCGCGCTCAGTTCATTGATGATCCCGTAGATTTCGTATTTCGCGCCGACATCGATGCCGCGCGTCGGCTCGTCGAGGATCAGCACCTCCGGCTCGGTAAAGAGCCATTTCGCGAGCACGACCTTCTGCTGGTTGCCGCCCGAGAGGTTCATCACCTTCTGGAAGACCGAGGGCGTGCGGATATTGAGGTCGCGGCGGTATTTCTCGGCCACCTCGGTTTCGCGGAAATCCTCGACCACGCCGTTCTTCGCCACCGCGCCGAGATTGGCGAGGCTGGTGTTGCGCTGGATCGTCTCTTCGAGGATCAGCCCGAGGCTCTTGCGGTCCTCGGTGACATAGGCGAGCCCCGCCGCGATGGCACGGTCGACGGTGGAGACATCCGCAGGCTTGCCGTGGATCAGCACCTCGCCCGAAATGTCGCGCCCGTAGCTGCGCCCGAAGACGCTCATGGCAAGCTCGGTGCGGCCCGAGCCCATCAGTCCCGCGATGCCGACCACCTCGCCTGCCCGGACATGCATCGACAGGTCGCGGATCATCTGGCGGTCGCGATGTTCGGGGTGGCGCACGTTCCAGTTCTTCAGCTCAAACAGCACCTCGCCCGCACGACGGGTTCGGTCGGGGAAGCGATGCGCCATGTCGCGGCCCACCATGTCGCGCACGATGCGGTCTTCGGTGAGATCGCCACCGCGCGCGTCGATGGTGGAAATCGTGGCGCCGTCGCGGATCACGGTGACGCTGTCGGCCACGCGCTTCACCTCATTGAGCTTGTGGCTGATGATGATCGACGTGACGCCCTGCGCCTTCAGCTCCAGCAGCAGATCCAGCAGCGCCTGACTGTCGGATTCCGACAGCGCCGCAGTCGGCTCGTCGAGGATCAGGAGGCGCACGTTCTTCGACAGCGCCTTCGCGATTTCGACCAACTGCTGCTTGCCCACACCGAGACTGTCGACCAGCGTACCCGGTGCCTCGCGCAGCCCGACCTTCTTCAGCAGGCCTTCGGTCTGCTGGAAGGTCTCCTGCCAGTTGATCACGCCGCTCTGGGCGCGCTCATTGCCCAGATAGATGTTCTCGGCAATCGACAGCAGCGGCACGAGCGCCAGTTCCTGGTGAATGATGATGATGCCGCGATCTTCGCTGTCGCGGATATCGCGGAATTCGGCAGCGGCGCCGTCATAGACGATCTCGCCCTCGTAGCTGCCTGCGGGATAGACGCCTGAGAGCACTTTCATCAGGGTCGATTTTCCCGCGCCGTTCTCGCCGCAGATCGCGTGGATTTCACCGTCACGGACCGCGATCGAGACGTCGTCGAGCGCTTTCACACCAGGAAAGGTCTTGGTGATGTTGCGCATTTCAAGAAGGGTGGTCATCCGACCTCTCCGGCGTCAAATCGAGTGGGGGACTGGCCGCCCCGAAGGGCGACCAGCGAGTGGCAAGGCGGGGAGGCCCGGCTTACTCGATCTGATCCTTGGTGTAGTAACCGGAGCCGATCAGAACCTTTTCCCAGTTCGACTTGTCCACCGGCACCGGCTGGAGCAGGTAGGACGGGATCACCTTGACGCCGTTGTCATAGGTCTCGGTGTCGTTGATCTCGGGCTCGCCGCCCTTGAGCATCGCGTTGACCATGCCCACGGTGACTTTCGCCAGTTCGCGGGTGTCCTTGAAGATGGTCGAGTACTGCTCGCCCGCGAGGATCGATTTCACCGACGGAACTTCAGCGTCCTGACCGGTGACGATCGGCATCTTCATGTCGCCCGAGCCGTAGCCCACGCCCTTGAGCGAGGACAGGATACCGATGGACAGCCCGTCATAGGGCGAGAGCACACCCTGCACCTGCTTGTCGGTGTAGTTGGCCGACAGAAGGTTATCCATACGCGACTGTGCGACCGCACCGTCCCAGCGCAGCGTGCCGACCGTGTCCATGCCCATCTGGCCCGACGGGATCACGACATCGCCCGAGTCGATGAGCGGCTGCAGCACCGACATTGCGCCGTTATAGAAGAAATAGGCGTTGTTATCGTCCGGCGAGCCGCCGAACAGCTCGACATTCCACGGCTTGGTGTCGGGGAAACGCTCCTTGAGCCCCTGCACCAGCGAATTGGCCTGCTCCACGCCGACCTTGAAGTTGTCGAAGGTCGCGTAATAGTCGACATCCGGCGTGTCGCGGATCAGGCGGTCATAGGCGATCACCTTGATACCGGCGGCCTTCGCGTTGGCCAGAGCGTTCGACAGCGTGGTGCCGTCGATTGCGGCGATCACGAGCACGTCCACGCCCTTGGTGATCATGTTCTCGACCTGAGCGAGCTGGTTCGGAATATCGTCTTCCGCATATTGCAGATCGGTGTCGTAGCCAGCTTCCTGGAACTGTTCGACCATCGAGTTGCCGTCAGAGATCCAGCGAGCCGACGATTTCGTCGGCATCGAGATGCCTACGGTTTCGGCCCAAGCCCCGGAACCGAGCAAAGCGGTGCCGATCGCCAGCACTGCGGCGGCGGTTTTGATTTTCATGGTGTCCTCCCTATGACGGTGCGCGACCCGTCTGTCCTCCTCGCGCAGCCCGATACTGGGCGTGGGAGAAACACTAGCAATGTGGGAGCATGATGATAAAATTACATTCAACGCAATCTGCATACCGAAAGTGATATGCCCCTTTCTCACCTGATGCTGAAACCGGCGCAGCTGCGCCTGATCCGGGCGGTCGCCGAGTCCGGGCAACTCCAGCTCGCCGCCGAAAGCTGCGCCATGACGCAGCCGGCCGCGTCGCGGATGCTGGCCGAGGTGGAGCGCCGGGTCGACGCACCGCTGTTCACCCGGCAGCCTAAGGGGATGGAGCCGACAGAGATCGGGCTGGCCGTCCTGCGGCGTGCCCGCGCCGTTCTGCGCGAACTTGAGAGCATGGGCTCCGACATCGAGGCGCTGCGCAGCGGTCATGCCGGGCGCGTGCGGATCGGCGCGGTGACCGGGCCTGCGGTGGGCTATCTCGTGCCCGCGATCCGCGCCGTCAAACGCGCCTCGCCCGAGAGCGATATCTCCGTGGAGGTTCTGCCGTCACGCGATCTGTTGGGCTACCTCGCGGCGGGAGAGATGGATTTCATCCTCGCCCGGGTGCTGCCCGAGTTCGACAGCGAGCTTTTCGACATCACTCCGATGCGCGACGAGAAAATCGTCTTTCTCGTGCGCGCCAATCACCCGCTGGCCCGCTCGCCCTTCGTCACGATGACCGAACTGGGGGATTACGAATGGATCCTGCAGCAGCGCGGCGCGCCGATCCGGGAGGCGACCTTCGAGGCCTTCGCGGCGTTGGGCCTGTCCGAGCCGCGCGACTGCGTGAACAGCCCGTCGCTGCTGTTCACCATCGCCTATCTCGCGCAAAGCGACGCCGTGGCCGCCGTCTCGGAAGAGGTCGCGCAGCTTCTGATCCGGGACCCGGTCAACGCAGGCTTCGCGGTTCTGCGCATCCAGCAGGAATTTCGGGTGTCGTCCTATTACCTGCTGGGCCTGCGCCGACGGCCCCTGTCTCCGCTCGCGCTCAGACTTCGCGAGGAGCTGTTGCAGCTTTCGGGGCAGGCAAGCTGATCTCAGACAGCAACCACGTCCCCACATCCCGATCCGCTTGGTTCACCCGGTCAGGCGCGTCGCGCGCAGATCGCCTGCCTGTTCGAGGATCGGATAGGCGACATAGGTCACGTCCGTATTGATCTGCTTCAGCGCGCGCACGGTTTCCTGATGGATGTTCGTGGTCTCGATAGAGGCGCTGTTATTCGCGCGCAGCCGGGCAAGGTGGGCCGCCTGCAACTCGGCCTCGGCGGCGCGGGTGCGGTCTTTCTCCTCCACGAGCTGGCGCGCATCGTCGATCTCCCCCGACATCAGGACGTTCAGGGCCAGACGCGTGTTAGAGGTGACGCGGTCGTGGAAATCGGTCAGCTCCCGCAGCCCCTCCTCCGAGAAGGTCAGGCCGCGTTCGTGGATACGCTGGGCGAGATCGACGAGATTGGTCGAAATCTGATCGCCTGCATCCTCGAGGTGGTTCGCCACCATCGCGATCTCCATCGCGCGACGCGATTGCTCGGTGCTCAGCCGCGTCTCGTTCAGCCGCGCGACATAAAGCTTGATCTCGTAATGCATGCGGTCGACTTCGCTCTCGTTGCGCTTGATGCGGGCGGCGACCTCCGGATCCCAGCGAACGAAAAGACCGAGCGCCGGCTGCAGCATCTCCAAGACCTGCTCGCCCATGCGCAGCAACTCGCGCGCGGCATTGCCAAGGGCATGGCCCGCGTCCCCCAGCCCCTTTTCGTCGAGTGCGGTGATCCGGGAGGGCGACAGGTCCTTGCGCTCGACAACGACCGCCCCGGCGAGGCGCAGCACCGTAGGGATCAGCGGAAGCGACAGGATCGCGACGCCGAGGTTGAAGACCAGATGCAGGTTGATGACCTGCCGCGCCGTCGTCGCGCCCAGAAAATCGAGCGCATGCGGGAAGGCCATCAGACCGATAAGCACCAGTGCAGCTCCACCCCCACGCAGGACGAAATTCGAGACCATGATGCGGCGCGGGATCGGATCGGCCGACAGCGTCAGCATCACCGGGATGATCGCCCCGCCAAGGTTCGCGCCCAGCACCATCGCCGCGGCGCCCGTCCCCGGCAAAAGGCCCTGCCCCGCGAAAGTCACGAACATCAAGACCGCCGCGATCGAGGAATGCATCGCCCAAGTCAGCAACGCCCCGAGGACGAAGGCCGAGACGAGATCGCTGCCCAGCCGGGTCAGCACCGCGTCTACCAGTTCGCTGTCGCGAAGGGGCGCCGTCGCCTCGCCGATCAGACCGAGCGAGAGCAGCACCAGCGCCAGACCAACGAAGATACGCCCCGCTTGGCGCGGACGGCGGGCTTTTGATTTGAGAAACAGCGTCACCCCGATCACGAGAAGCGCGGGCACCAGGACATGGATCGGCGAGAGCAGGATCTGCGCCACGATCGACGAGCCCAGATCGGCGCCCAGCACCAGCGCCACGCCCGACACGGCGGCCAATGTCCCGCTCGCGGCGAAACCGGCGGTCAGGATCGCGACGGCGGTCGAGCTTTGCAGCAGCATCGCCGCCCCCGTCCCCGCGGCCATCGCGCTGATCCGCGTGCCCGCCGTGCGGCGCAGGAACTGGCGCAGCGAGGCCATGAAGGCGCGCTCGACCCCGGTGCGGATCAAACGAACCGCCCAGAGCAGCAGCGCCACCGCGCCCGCGAGATTGATCAGGAAATAGATCATAAGCTCTCCCAAATCCCGCGTTTGGCTTCGGAAGTCCTCCAAGGCCACGCGGTTCCACCCCGTTAAACTGCATCAAAATGTGGGGTTCGCAACATTTTTCTTGAATTTATGCGGCATAGGCCACATCAATTTTAAAGTTCGGTGAGATTTCTCACCTTCGGGAAAAGCGATGGATGCGAGCGTGAAACAAGAGGGCCAGCGACTGCGCAAACGCGACCGGCGCGAGCAGATCCTGTTCGAGTTGAAGCTGCGCCCCCACCTGCGCATCTCGGAACTCGCGGCGCGGTTCGGGGTCTCGACCGAAACGATCCGGCGCGATTTCGATGCGCTCGAAGAGAAGGGGCTGGTCGACCGCGCGCATGGCGGGGCCTCGCGCCCCCATCCGGGTCACTACCCGACGCTGGACGAGCGCGAACGCGACCAGTTTCAGGAGCGCGAGCGGATCGGGCGCATGGCCGCCGCGCAGGTAGCCCCCGGCGAGACGCTGATGATCGACTCCGGCTCCACCACGCAGCAGATGGCCCGGTTTCTCGCCATGGCGGGCACGCCCTGCCGCGTCATCACCAATTCGCTGCCCATCGCGATGCTTCTGGGCGGTAGCGAGGGCGCGGAGGTGATCCTTGCCCCGGGGAATTACCTGCCGACGGAATCGGCGGTGGTGGGCGAAGAGACGCTCGAATTCCTGTCGCGCCATCACGTCGACCGCGCAGTGATCGGGGCCACGGCACTCTCGATCGAGGGCGTGTCCGAGACCATTCCGGGCTTCGCCGCGATCAAGCGCGTGATGCTCGCGCAGGCGCAGGCGGGCATGCTGCTGATCCTCGGGTCGAAATTCGGCATTCACGGCTTCACCCGCGCCGCCACGCTAGGCGCGCTCGCCTCGGTGGTGGCGGACCGCGCACCGCCCGCCGATCTGAAAGAGGCGCTGCGCGAGAACGACGTGGAGGTATTGCTCGCGAAGTGACGCCTCTGACAAGGGCAGGAATGCCAGCGCGCCGCACGCCTGAACCTGCTGGTGATCCTTGCCGCAGTAATGGTAAGCGAACGGATATCGGCGAAGGTGCAAGGGACGATCCTCTGATGACAATGACCGCGCAGGAAGCGCTCGCAGCCTATGAGCGCGCGCGCCACCGACTGCCCTCCCCCGGCGTGATCTCGACCAGCCAGATGGCGCGCGACCTCTCAGAGCTTGCCGATCTGTTCGACGTCTTCCTGCTCGATGCGTTCGGCGTGCTCAATATCGGCGAGACCGCGATCGAAGGCACGCCCGAGCGCGTCGCGGCCCTGCAATCGCAGGGCAAGCGGGTGATGGTCGTGTCGAACGCGGCGGGCGTGCCGCATGACGCCCTGATGCGGAAATACACACGGCTCGGCTATGCCTTCGCGCCCGAGGATGTCGTCACCAGCCGCACCGCCATTGTCGCGGCGCTGCGCGAAGCCCCTCCCCGCGCATGGGGCCTGATGGCGAGCGACACGGCAGGCGATGACGAGCTGGATCAGTTCGACGTGACATGGCTCGCGGAAGACCGCGCCGCCTATGACGCGGCCGAAGGGTTCCTGCTGATCGGCGCAGCGGACTGGACCGAAGAGCGACAAGACCTGCTCGAAGCGTCCATCCGCGACAACCCGCGCCCGGTCTGGGTCGGCAATCCCGATATCGTCGCCCCCCGTGAAGTCGGGTTCTCACAGGAGCCGGGTCACTTCGCGCATAGGCTCGCGGATGCGACGGGCGTGGCGCCGGAGTTCTACGGCAAGCCTTTCAACAATATCTACGACATCGCCTTCGCGCGTCTCGGTCCCATCGATCCCGCGCGCGTGCTGATGGTGGGCGACAGCCTGCACACCGACATTCTCGGCGCACAGGCGACCGGAATCCGCTCTGCCCTGATCGCGGGATACGGTTTCTTCGGCGGCGAGGACGCGCAGGCGGCCATCTCCTCCTGCGGCATCGTTCCGGATTTCGTTCTGGAACGGCCGTGAGCGCACCACCGCTGACCCCGGCGAAATGATCTGATTTTTCAAAGCCATCGCGCGCGCACCCGACCCGGCCGCGATGGGCTATACTTGATATGCACCTTTTAGTATGTGTGTCCCCCGAGGAGCACGGAGGCCAGACCTGTCATGGACTCACCAGAAAGCATCCAACAGCATTTGGCTGCGATTGTGGAAGGCTCGGAAGATGCGATTGTCACCAAGGACCTCAACAGCATCATCCTGAGCTGGAATCGCGGCGCGGAAAACCTGTTCGGCTACACTGCCAAAGAAGCCATCGGTCAGCCGATCACGATCATCTTTCCCGACGACCGGATGGATGAGGAGGTCGATTTCATCGCCCGTCTGCGGCGCGGCGAGCGGATCGCCAATTACGAAACGATCCGGCAGCGCAAGGACGGCAGCCCCGTTCCGGTGTCTCTGACCGTCTCGCCCGTGCGCGATGCCGATGGCCAAGTCGTCGGCGCGTCGAAGATCGCGCGCGACATCACCTTGCAGCATCAACTGGCGGAGCAGCAGAGACTGCTCCTGTCCGAGATGCGCCACCGTGTCGGCAACGCCTTCGCCGTGGCCGCGTCCCTGATTGCCGTCGCCGCGCGGCAGGCAGACAGCGCAGAGCAACTCAGTAACGAGATGCGCAGCCGCCTTCACGCGATCGCGTCGCTCAATTCGATGACCGTGAACGACCCTTCGGGTGAACAACCCGATGGCATGCCGCTTTCCTATCTTGTGAGCACGATCCTGAAACCCTTCAGCGAAGGGGTGAGCGTCCAGACCTCGCTTCCGGATATTCAGGTGCGCCCTGCCGCGATCACGCCGCTGACGCTTGTGCTCTTCGAGCTCGCGACGAATTCGGTTAAATATGGGGGCCTGTCGCAGAGCGGCCACGGCGTAGAGATTAGCGCAGAGATCGAGGACGAGCGCTTCAGGCTCGCATGGAAAGAGCCCGGCGTGACCGAGGCGGGATCCGGCAAGGACGAAAACAAAGGGTTCGGCACATCGCTTTGTCGCCTTACCGTATCCACCTCGCTTGGCGGCAGCTTCTCGCGCGAATTCACGCCAGAAGGATTGATCGCGACCCTGGACCTCGATCTGGCCATGGTAGCGCAGATACCGTGAGACTGCCGCGCGCGGAGATGGCCCTGCGATTTGGGTTTCAGGCGTCGCGATTTGCGTCCAGTCCGAAGAAAAGGCTACGTATGTCGCGGAGATAGCAGAAAAATCGCGAGGCTCGACCATGGCACCGGACGGAAGCACAGCAAAACCGGCAGAGCTTCGGCATCGGATCATGGCCGGTTTCATCGGCAACGTGGTCGAATGGTACGACTTCGCGCTCTACGGCTATCTTGCAGGCGTCATCGCACCGGTCTTCTTTCCGTCCAACGACCCGACCGCGGGCCTGATCGCCACCTACGGGATTTTCGCAGCCGGTTTCCTGATGCGTCCGCTTGGCGCAGCGGTGTTCGGCTGGTTCGGCGACCGCTACGGGCGCGCCCGCACGATGCAGATATCGGTTGTGATGATGGCGATGCCGACGCTGTTTCTGGGCATATTGCCGACCTATGCGCAGGTCGGCGTTCTGGCCCCGGCGCTTCTGGTTCTGGTGCGCCTGTTGCAGGGCCTGTCGGTCGGCGGGGAGTTCTCGTCCTCGGCGACCTATCTCGTCGAAACCGCGCCCCTGAAGAAACGCGGCCTGACAGGGAGCTGGGCCAATATCGGCTCCATGTCGGGCTCGCTACTGGGGGTCGGGGCGGCGGCGCTCGTAACGAACCTCTTCGATGCGCAGACGCTTGCGGATTGGGCGTGGCGCCTGCCCTTCCTCGGCGGTGCGCTCCTTGGCACGGTGGCGATCCTGATCCGCCGCAACCTGCACACATCAGAGCATTTCCAGCAGCATCAGGAGGGGCGCGACGACACATCGCCCCTGCTCGAAGCCTTCACGACGAACCGCAGGGAGACGCTTCTGGCGGTGGCCTTCGCGGCCAGCTACGGCACCTGCTACTACATCGCCTTCGTCTATCTTCCGGAATGGCTGTCAGGTCAGGGCTTGATGGCAAGGGACGCCGCGCTTCTCATCAACACCGCCATGACGGTCCTCGTGATCCCGGCGATGCCGCTGGCGGCGATCGTGGGCGACCGGTGGGTGCCCCGCCGGGTCTGGATCGCTCTGGCGATCGGGCTGCTGGCGCTGGTCGCATGGCCGCTGCACGAGTGGATGCTCGTGTCGGGCGGCGCATTGCTGCCCGTGGTCGTCGCACATGCCGTGACATTCCTGCTGTTGGCCGTGCCGCTGGGCTCCGGCCCCGCCCTGTTCGCGGAGATGTTCCCCGAGCGGGACCGGCTCTCGGGCTATTCCGTCGCCTTCAATATCGGCCTCGGCATTTTCGGAGGCCTCACGCCGATGATCGCCACGAGCCTCATCGCCGCGACCGGCATGGTCACCGCCCCCGCGCTCTACATGCTCGTGGCGGGTTTGATCGCTGTGGTCGCGCTCGTCTTCACTCCGGATCGCAGCCGCGCGCCCTTGCGCTGACCGAAGCACTCCCGCGAAACCGAATTGGAGGCTGGACCGATCACCGGGATGCGCTATCACGGTGACGGCGCGATCGGTTTGCAGATGTGAGGCGCCATCGACCGTGAGACGTGCAGAAGGACCACAGACCGGATGGAACAGCGCGGAACCGACCGTCTGAAACTCGCCCTCCTCGCGCTCGCCGTAGCGGCGCTGGTGGTGGGTCTCGCCTTCTGGGCGGTTGGCGCGGACGCCTTGGCGAAAGCCAGCTGGATCATCGGCGTCGTGCCCACGCTCGCCGCGCTTGTCTTTGAGATCTCCCGCAGCCTCCGGCGCGGCGAAGTCGGTCTGGATATCGTGGCCGCGCTCTCGATGACCGCCGCGCTTGTCTTCGACGAGACCCTCGCCGCGGCGGTCGTCGCGGTGATGTATTCCGGCGGCACCTTTCTTGAGAGCTTCGCCGAAGGCCGCGCCCGGCGCGAGATGCACGACCTTCTCTCGCGTGTTCCACGGACCGCGACCCGGCATCGCGATGGCGGGCTGGAGGATATCCCGCTCGACGAGATCGCCCCCGGGGATCGGCTGCTGATCCATCAAGGCGACGTGGTGCCGGTGGACGGAACATTGGCCTCCGAGACGGCCTTTCTGGACACCTCGGCACTGACCGGGGAGTCTCTGCCGGTACGTCTGGCGCATGGGGCCGACATAATGAGCGGCTCGACCAATGCAGGTGAGGCGTTCGATCTGTTGGCAGTGCGGCCTGCGAAGGACAGTACCTATGCCGGGATCGTCCGGCTGGTCGAGGAAGCGCAGGCCTCCAAGGCGCCGATGTCGCGCCTCGCGGATCGCTGGTCGCTGGGCTTTCTCGTGGTCACGCTCGCCATCGCCTTCGCGGCGTGGTGGTTCACCGGAGACCCAATCCGGGCCGTCGCCGTGCTCGTGGTCGCCACGCCCTGCCCGCTGATCCTCGCCGTGCCGGTCGCTCTGGTGGCGGGCCTTTCGCGCGCGGCGCATTACGGCGTGCTGATCAAGGGGGCGGGGCCGCTCGAGACGATGGCGCGCATCGGCACGCTGGTCCTCGACAAGACCGGCACCCTGACCGAAGGCCGCCCGCAGATCGTTTCCATCGATAGTCACGACGGGATGGAGGAGGACGAGATCCTGCGCCTTGCCGCCGCCCTCGATCAGGCCTCGAAACACCCGGTGGCACAGGCGATCGTCACCGCCGCGAAAGAACGCGGCTTCACCCTGCCCGTCCCGTCGGATGTGGCGGAAATCGCAGGCGAAGGTGTCGTGGGCCATGTCGAAGGGCGCAAGGTCATCGTCGGTGGCGACGACTTCGTGGCGGCACGCGTCGGGCGCAAACCGGGGGACCACCCGACGATGGCTGCCGGGGCGGTTCTCGTCGCCGTTGCCGTGGACGGGCGTATGGCCGGGCATCTGGTGATGGCCGATCCACTGCGCGACGATGCGGGCGCCATGCTCGACGGGCTGCGTCACGAGGGGATCGAACGGATTCTGCTCGCCACCGGCGACCGGACGGATGTGGCTGAACGCGTGACCGAGGGGCTCGGCCTCGACGGGCTGCGCGCGGGCCTCACACCGGACCAGAAGGTGCTCCTCGTGCTGTCCGAGCGCAAGCACGGGCCGGTCATGATGGTGGGCGATGGCGTGAACGACGCGCCCGCGCTTGCCGCGGCAGATGTCGGTGTCGCCATGGGCGCGCGCGGGGCCGCCGCCTCGGCCGAAGCGGCCGATGTGGTGCTTCTCGTCGACCGGATCGATCAGTTGCGCGCGGGCATCGAAATCGCCGCATCCTCGCGGCGGATCGCCTTCGAGAGCGTCGCCGCCGGGATCGGCCTCTCGGTGCTCGGCATGATCGCGGCCGCCTATGGCTACCTCACGCCGGTGGAGGGCGCCATCTTGCAGGAGGCGATCGACGTTGCCGTGATCCTGAACGCCCTGCGCGCCCTTAGGATCAGGCCCAAGTGAGGACGCAAAACGACGTCGCACCCTCACTCAAAGCTGTGCCCGTCGGCGTTATCGCAGGTAAACCTGATTGCCGCTGCGCACGACGCTCACCCTGTCGCCGACACGGAACTGGTTCGACATCTGGATGACGGTGATCGAGCCACCATTGTCGAGCCGCACGGTCCACGCATAGGACGTGTAGGTGCCGCCTTGGCTGGCGACGTTGCTGCCGATAATTGTGCCCGCGATCGCGCCCGCGCCGGTCATCACGTCCTTGCCGGTCCCGGAGCCGAACTGGTGCCCGATCACCGCGCCGACGAGGCCGCCCGTGACCGCGCCGACGATCTGGTCGCCGTCGGTGGTGCGGCGCATAGTGACCGGCTGCACCGAAACGATGCGACCATATTCGATGCTGTCATAGCTGTAGGTGGTGCGCGGGCCGGGACCCGGACCGGCATAGGGGCCATTCGCATAGGGACCCGGCGTCGGGTTGCAGGCGGCGACGCTCAGCGCCGCAGGCAGAACAAGAAGAAAAATACGCATTTTGAACCTCCATGGTAGCTCCGCCGCATGTCTGTGACATCCGGGCGTAAAAGAAGCTTGCCGCGATTCAGACCGCGTTTCCTTGTTTTCGGACAATGAGGTTGAATAAGTCGCAGGCGGAGGCCGCGTCGCAAGAAGCGAGGATTTTGGCGATCCCTCGAGGACTCGAACCCCGAACCTGCTGATTAGAAGTCAGCTGCTCTATCCAGTTGAGCTAAGGGACCGCGTGGCCCCTAAATGCGCGATCGGCGCGCGTGGTGCAAGTTCAGATCGCGCGCATCAGGAAGACGGAATTCGGATCGGGCTGGTAGCCGACATAGGGCCCGCATTCCGCAAAGCCCGCGCGCAGGTAAAGCTGGCGCGCCGGGGCGAAGGAGTCCTGCGATCCGGTCTCGAGATAGAGCCGCGCCATGCCTTCCTCGCGCGCGGCGTCGATCAGCTGCTCCAGCATCCGCCGCGCGAGCCCCTGCCCGCGCATCTCGGAGAGAATATGCATCGATTTGATCTCGCCTTCATCGGGCGCGATGCGCTTCAGCGCGCCCATGCCCACCGGGCGCCCCGCCTGACGCATCACGAAGAACGAAATGCCGGGCGCAGCCAGCGCATCTGGCGGCAGCATATGGATCGACTCGGGCGGCGTATCTTCGTGCATCGCCGCCGCGTGGCGGGCGTGAAGCTCTGCAAGATCCGCGCCCAGCGGGGTTTCGCGCGCGATTTCGATCGTGTCTTCCATGGGGCACCCTCATCCGTGTCGGCGGCAGATTAGGCGCGACGCGCACCAGCCTCCAGCGCGAAAACGCCTTAGTTGCGGATGACTTTGCAGAACCCGCCCTGTCCGCGAATTTTCTCGCAGGTCGCCAGCGCCTCCTTGCGCGAACCTGCCGGGACTTGCGCCGTGTATTGCGCGCGTCGGCCAAACCCCGGCATCACCGCGCGCACGAAACGCAGCTTGGCGTCACCAATCGCGCCGGAATGACGCGCGGCGGCCCGTTTCCCGAACACCTCGGCCGATCTCTGGGTGCGCCCGGCGGCCACGATCACGCCCCAGGGCGGGACAGGATCGCGGAATTCCCGGATCGCCCTGCCCTTCGCCAGTTTGGTGCAGGCCACAAGGAAAGGCGTCTCCCCGTCAAGCCGGTAATCCACCGTCTCGGGTGGTGCGTCGCGCCAATCCTCCGCGGAATGGCCAGTGATTGCGCGCACATAGGCGCGGGTCTCGCCCGCAAGCCCGCCGGTCTTCGCGATGAACCCCGCCGCGCGGTCCTCGCCGCCGTTATAGCCGATCGCCGCGAGACCGGGATTGCCGAAGCGCGTCGCCATCTCGGCCAGATAGCGCGCCGAGGCTTCGATCGCTTCGGCCGGATTGAACGGGTCTCCAAGCGCGCGCAGCCGCGCCGTGCCGGGCATGAACTGCGCGATCCCCTGCGCACCCGCCGGGCTGATTGCCGCCGGATCAAACCGGCTTTCGCGCCAGAGAAGCCGTGCGAAATAGCCCGGGTCGATCCCCGCCTCCTGCGCCGCGTTTTCGATAAGCCCGCAGGTATCGGCGAAATAATCTTTCAACCCGATGCAGCGGCGTCCGTCCTCGGTACAACGCAGGTCGGGCGCTGGAGGGCCGATCATCGCCCGCGCAGGTTGCGCGTTCAGCGCCCCCGCGAGGACACAGAAAAACAGGGCTGAGAGGAGGGCTTTCATCACTGAAAATTAGCGGGAATTCCGGCATGGCGCCAGAGCGACGTCGAGGCCGAGCCTTAGTCGCGCAGCACACCGGCGGCGGCGAGCACTTTGCGGTCCGGGCGCCAGATATCGCGGTGTGGCGTCGCGAAGGCGCGCGTGGAGAAGCTGGCCGTCACGCCGCGATCGCGCAGGAAGGCCCGGTCGATCGCCTCCTCTTTCGCGACGTCTATCGGCAGCGGATAGGCTTTCAAGCTATAGCCGTGAAAGCCCAGCTTTCCCTCCGGCCCAAGATCGCGATGCGCGCCCGCCATGAAGATCAGCGTGCAGGCGGAATAGCAGCGTTTCGTCACCTGCGTGTTCAGCCCCCGCGCCAGCACGCGTTGCGCCAGCGCCCGCGCGGCGAAAACCTGACCGCCGGCACTGTCGAGATCGACCGCCGAGACGCCCGTCGCCGGGGTTGCCTCGAACCGCCCCAGAAGATCGTAGCCGATATCGCCGGTCAGATAAGCGACGCCGTTGCGCACCTCCAAAGGCTGCGGCCCGGCATAGGCGATCGGCGCCAAGGCAGTGGTCTGCCGCGCGGCCTGATCGAGCGCATGGGCCACCGTCACAACCGCGACCGCCACCACCGCCACGCGCCCCGCGAGCAGCACATGGCCCCGCGCCTGCGCGTCGATCCAATGCGACAGGCTGCGCCACGCCCCCACCAGCTGCCACAGCGCCAGTGTCATATCCGCGAGGAACAGCAACGCGAAGAACGGCATCGAGAGCGGCGACGACAAGGCTTGCCACAGCTCGGCGACAGCCAACCGTCCGCCGATCAGCACCACGACGAGCGCGATCCAAGGCGGGCAATCGCCCTGCCAGTAGCTGCCGAGACCCCAGTGTGAGGCGGGCTGAAATATCCGGGTGGCTCGGGCCATTTACGCCGTCCTTTCGAGCACCATCGGCTTTCAGTGTAGCACGACTGACCCGAAAATTGGGAAACTGCTGGAAAGGACGCGATTGCGGGCGGGCCGAAGGCGGGACTTCTGCGGCGAGCCATGCCTCTGCTATACTAAAGAGACGGGAGGTTCCTTCGCATGATCACGCTTACGATCAACGGGCGGCACGTCGAAGTCGATGACGGCACCAGCTTGCTGGAGGCGGCGAAGCAGGCTGGCATCCATGTCCCGACCCTGTGCTATTACCCCGGCTTGCCCGCCCATGCCGTGTGCCGCATTTGCCTCGTGGAGATCGAGGGCACGCCGAACCCGCAACCGGCTTGTCGCACGCTGGCAAAGGATGGCGATGTGGTGGCGACGGATACCGAGGCATTGGCGGCCTTTCGGAAAGCCGATGCGCAATGGCTGCTCGCGCGTCACCCCAATGACTGCATGCGCTGCGAGGTGAACGGGGCGTGCCAGCTGCAGCGTCTCGTCCATGAGAACCAGTGGGAGGAGCGTTGGCCGAAGATGCCCGCCGGGGCGCCTGCTGCCTCGGAAGAGCTTGCGAGTGATCACACATCTCCCAGCATCTGGCGCGATCTTTCGAAATGTATCGAATGCGGGTTGTGTGCGGAGGTCTGCGGCGACGCCGTCCAGAACCAGAATGTCATAGGCTTCGCCAATCGCGGATTTGACCGCCGCCCTGTCACGGTCTTCGATGTGCCGCTGTCGCAGACCAATTGCATCTCCTGCGGCCAGTGCACGCTTGTCTGCCCTGTCGGTGCGCTGATTGAGGCGCCGCATTGGCACGCGGTGCTGCAAACGCTCGACGCCCATCGGCGCGTCTCCGTCGTTCAGGTGGCCCCGGCGACGCGCATCGCCATCAGCGAGGAATTCGGGCTGGAGCCGGGCACCGTCAGCACGGGGCGCCTGATCAATGCGCTGCGGCTTTTTGGGTTCGATTACGTGTTCGACACCAATTTCGCCGCCGATCTGACGATCATGGAGGAAGGCACCGAACTTCTGTCGCGGCTCAAAGCCGGGACGGAGCTGCCGCTGTTCACCTCCTGCTGTCCGGGTTGGGTGAATTGGGTCGAACTGAATCGCCCCGATCTTCTGCCGCATCTGAGCACGACCAAATCCCCCCAGCAGATGCATGGCGCGATCGCGAAACGGGGCCGCTTTGCACGGTCTCTGGGGCCCGATTTCGCAGAGGGCAAAGCCGAGCCCTATGTCGTGAGCGTGATGCCCTGCACCGCCAAGAAGGACGAAGCCCAGCGCCCCGGCGTCTCTGGCGACGTGGATCATGTGCTCACCACCCGCGAACTGGCGCGGATGATCCGGTCGCGGGGCATCCCGTTCGGGGCGCTCTCCGAGGACGGGCAATTCGACAGCCCGCTGGGCGAGAGCACCGGGGCCGCCCAGATATTCGGCGCCTCCGGCGGGGTCATGGAGGCGATGGTCCGCACGGCTGCGCATTTCAAAGGGATCGAGCACGATCTGCCGCTGGAATGGGAAGCGCTTCGCGGTGTTCGTGAGGGCGTGAAGACCGCGACCATTCCCGGCGTCGGCACGGTGGCCGTGTGCAACGGGATCGCGTCGGCCCAGCGCATGCTGGAAGACGAGGCCTGGCGCGACGACTATGTCGCCATCGAGGTCATGGCCTGCGTCGGCGGATGCCTCGGCGGCGGCGGCGAGCCGAAATCCATGGACCCGCATATTCTGCAAAAACGCGCCAAGGCGATCTACAGCGTCGATGCGAAGGCACCGCGCCGCCGTTCCTATGAGAATGCGGATGTGCAGGCGCTTTACGACTCGGAACTGGGCGCGCCGAACTCGCCGACCGCGCATCGCCTGCTCCACACCCATTACGCCGCCAGACATTCCAAGCGCTCGCTGCTGATGCGCTTTCTGGATTGCGTGGACCGGCGCGACGGTGCAGCGGCCGCAAAGCTGTTTCATCCCGACGGGGTTTGGTCGACCGCGTCTCCCTTCGGCGTTCTGACCGGCGCGGACGAGATCGCGGGGCTCATCAACGCGAAGCTTCCGCCGAACCTGCGCGGCGCGAAATATGCGCGTCACCAGATGGAGAGCGCCTCGGATATCGACGATCTCATGGTCCTCGCCCCCGACGGGAGCCGCAGCCGCTTCGATCTGGAGCTGAGCACCGTGGAAGCTGACGGCTATTCTCAGACGGTGATCCAGACCCTCACGCGCACCGTCCGTTGACACTCTCCTGCGCAGGCTTTCCGCGCAGCGGGCGAAGACAAGTCACAAATTCATCGCCCCAGCGATCACAAGCGCGTTTCTTTTTCCTTTCTTGTTCTAGAGCAAAGCCATAGCGGGCGACGGGGTTCATTTTCTCGAACGTAATACTCCCGCCCGAGCTTGCGGGGAGAGAAACCGGAACGGATGAACGATGCCAAGCCAGAGCCGCGACGAAATCGAGAAAATGCTGTCCACTGCGAAGAGTGGACGCCCTTGGCGGTTCTGGGCTTTCGGCGCGGGTGCTGTCGTGATCGCGATCGGCGCGTGGCTCTGGCTCGCGCCCTCCGGCGACACCACGGGCACGAGCTATGTGACGCAAGAGGTCACGCGCGGCGATCTGACCGTCACCGTCACCGCGACCGGCACGGTGCAGCCCACGACGGAAGTCGAAGTCTCCTCGGAGCTGTCGGGCACGCTGGAGAGCATCGATGTCGATTATAACGACGAGGTCAAAGTGGGTCAGGTCCTCGCGCGGCTCGACGATACGAAATTCAAGGCGCAGGTCGCCAATGCCGAAGCCGCACTTGCGGCCGCCAAGGCGCAGCTAGCACAGGCTGAAGCCACGCAGAAAGAAGCGACGGCGCTTTATGAGACACAGGCGGAACTGGACCGGCGCGGCGTCTCGACCCATAGCACCTTCGTCACCTATATCGCGCAGCGCGATCGTGCCGTGGCAGCCGTTCAGGCCGCGAAAGCGTCGCTGACGCTGGCCGAGGCGAACTTGGCGTTGGAGAAGGACGATCTGGAGAAATCGGTCATCCGGTCCCCGATCAATGGCGTCGTTCTGGACCGCAATGTCTCGGCCGGTCAGATCGTGGCCGCCTCGCTGTCCGCACCCACCCTGTTCACGCTGGCCGAGGACCTGCGCCGGATGCAGTTGCTGGTCGATATCGACGAGGCGGATATCGGTCAGGTGGCGGTCGGCAATGATGCGACATTCACCGTCGACGCCTATTCCGGTCGTTCCTTCCCGGCGACGATCACCCAGGTGCGCTACGCCCCCGAGACGACCGACGATGTCGTGACCTACAAGGGCGTGCTGGCGGTCGACAACTCAGATCTTCTCCTGCGCCCCGGCATGACCGCGACGGCGACGATCACAGTAGACGAGGCGAAGGACGCGCTCCTGATCCCGAATGCGGCGCTGCGCTACGCGCCCCCGCAAGAGGTCGCAGATGCGGGCAATGGCGCGAGCGGACTCATCGGCCTCGTGATACCGAGCCGCCCGAGTTCGGAGAGCGGCACGGCGAGTGGCAAATCCGTCTGGGTTCTTCGCGACGGCACCCCCGTCGAAGTGGCGGTCACGCCGGGCGCGACGAATGGCAAGTTCACGATTGTCACCGCGGGCGATCTGGCCGTTGGCGATCAGGTGATCACCGATCAGCGGGATGCATCGAAATGAGTGAGCCGCTTCTCGAGCTGCGCGGGATCGAGCGCCACTATGGCCATGACGAAACCCTCGTGCGCGCCCTCGATGGCGTCGACCTTCGCGTCGAACCTGGAGAATTCCTTGCGATCATGGGGCCCTCGGGGTCGGGAAAATCGACCGCGATGAACATCATCGGCTGTCTCGACCGGCCGACCGCGGGGAATTACCTGTTCAACGGTGTCGAAGTCGCGACCCTGAACCGCGATCAACGGGCCTTGCTGCGCAGGCATTACCTCGGGTTTGTCTTTCAGGGCTACAACCTGCTGCCGCGCACAACCTCGCTGGAAAATGTCGAACTTCCCCTGATCTACAAGGGGATGCGCAAGGCCGAGCGTGTGGCGCGGGCCCGTCAGGCTCTGGCGCGGGTCGGGCTGGAGGGGCGCGAGGATCACACGCCGTCGCAGCTCTCGGGCGGTCAGCAGCAACGCGTCGCCATCGCGCGGGCGCTGGCGGGCGAGCCGATGGTGATGCTCGCCGACGAGCCCACGGGCAATCTCGACACCAAACGCAGCGTCGAGATCATGAACCTGATGCAGGACCTCAACCGCGAGTCCGGGCTGACCATCGTGATGGTCACACATGAGGAGGACATGGCCGCCTATGCCTCCCGCCTCGTCGTCTTCACCGATGGCCGCGTCGTGCGCGACGAGAAGATGCACGAAGGAGCGCTGTGATGCTCTGGGAAACCATCCGCCTCGCGCTTACTGCGATCATCCGCAACGCGCTACGGTCCTTTCTCACCGTGCTGGGCGTGGTGATCGGGGTCGCCGCCGTCATCGCGATGGTGACCGTCGGGCAAGGCTCCTCCGAGCAGGTCTCGGCCAATGTGGAATCGCTCGGGACGAATGTGCTGGTCGTGCGCTCGGGGGCGCGGATGATGGGACCCGGATCGCGCGATACCGCCCCGCCCTTCAAGCTTTCGGATGCAGACGCGCTGGAGGACCTGAGCAGCCTCTCGGCCGTCGCGCCTGTCGTCTCGACCGCAGCCACGGCGGTCTTCGGCAACAACAATCGCACGACATCGATCACTGGCACGACGTCGCCCTATCTCGAGATCGGCGGCTGGACGATCGCGCTCGGGCGCAGCTTCACCCCGGCGGAGGACCGCAGCGGCGCCAATCTTTGCATCATCGGCGAGACCGTGCGGACAACCCTGTTCGGCGCGACCGATCCGACCGGCGAGAAGATCCGCATCAAGTCGATCTCCTGCGAGGTGATCGGCGTGCTGAAATCCAAGGGCGCCGGGTCCTTCGGGCAGGATCAGGACGACCTCGTGCTGATGCCGGTCCGAACGGTGCAAAGGCGGCTGATGGGCAGTCAGGACGTCTCTTCGATTTCGCTTCAGGTGGCCCGGACGGCCTCCGTGGAGCGGGCGACCTCCGATATCGAGGCCCTGATGCGCGAGCGCCGCCGCATCGCGATCGGCGAAGACGACGACTTCTCGGTCTTCGACATGGCCGAACTGAGTTCGATGCTCAATTCGGTCAATTCGGTTCTTACCGGCCTGCTCTCCTCCGTCGCGGCGGTCAGCCTGCTCGTGGGCGGGATCGGCATCATGAACATCATGCTGGTCTCGGTGACCGAGCGGACCCGCGAGATCGGTATCCGCCTCTCGGTCGGCGCGCAGGCCCATCAGGTCTTGATGCAGTTCCTCGTCGAAGCTGTGGTGTTGTCGGTTCTGGGCGGGATCATCGGGATCCTCTTCGGCCTCGGCCTCGCCTATGTCGCGGCGCAGATCATGGTGATCCCCTTCTCGCCCAGCCTGAACGTCATCGCCCTCGCCTTCGGCTTCTCCGCGGTGGTGGGCATGGTCTTCGGCTACTTTCCGGCGCGGCGGGCGGCCCGGCTCGATCCGATCGATGCGCTTCATTATCAGTAGATGTCAGGCACAAAAAAGCCCCCTGCCGCGTAGGACAGGGGGCTTCGGGATCATGTATCGTCAAAGGTGATCAGGCGTTGTTGTCGACCACGACGATCAGATTGCCTTCGGCGTTGATATACGCGGCAGCGACATCCTCGGGCGTGTAATCGGTGCCATCGAAGACGCTGGACGGAAGCTGGCTGTAATCGGCATCCACGTCAGCGCCCATTGCGTTCTCGAGAGCCGCGGAGCCATTCTCTGCGCCTTTACCCTTCAGGTCGGACAGAGCGACGATCTTGGCTTCGCCATCGGTTCCCACTTCATAATCGGCGAACTGGTCGGTGGACGCAGCGCCATTGGCCTGAAGGTCCGCGACGAGCTGACCATAGGTCTTCACCGACCCATCTTGGCCCATTCCACCATTCGAGCCCGCAGTCGTTGCGGCATCCGTCGATGCGCCCATATCCGCGCTTGCGCCGACATCAGCGCCTGCAGCCTGCGCCGAGACCGATGCGCCAGCGTCCGTTCCGGTGGATACGTCAGCCTGAGCCAGGGCCGCAACGGGCGCGGCAGTGGCCAGAATACCTGCGAGAGCGATCGACTTGATGGTGTAGGTCATAGTGTTCTCCTTGCATTTCATGCGCCGACCGTCAGCCGGCAGACAGAGAACACTGCAGAAAGATCACCGTTCCTGAGCGCGAGCAGGCTCGGAAAAACTCTGCTCAAACGTCGAAAATCGTGAGCGCGATAATGCCAAGGAACAAAGCGACGGGCTCTTGGGACGGAACGCAGAGCTACGTCGGAAATTCGGGCCACGTTGGAACCTGCGCGAGACCGTCGGTGGCACAGGTTGGAACGCAGGAAGAAACCGAAACGCAGCCTGACGCCCCAGCTTCATTCACGTGGAAAACGGGTGATCGCGGTGCGGAAAACTCTCCCTTGGCAGGGAAAGCTTTCGCCGCTGGCGCAGGTATTCAGTGCGTCCAGTTCGCGCGGCGGTCGGTGGCGAAGTTCTCGCCATAGCCGCGGGCGCGGACATTCGGGGCGCGCTTATGCGGCTCCGTCACGACGTAATCGATGCCCTTTTCCTTGGCATAGGCTTCGGCCGCCTCGCGGGTCTCGAAGCGCAGCCGCACTTGCGCCTGCGTGTCATTGGAGCTGGTCCAGCCCATCAGCGGGTCGATCTCACGCGCGTCGGAGGCGACATAGTCGAGATACCAGAACCGCGTCTTCGCGGTGCCCGATTGCATGGCGTTGCGGGCGGGTTGGTAGATGCGCGCGCGCATGGGCAAACTCCTCTGCGATACCTCTGACTTTTCTTAGTGCATCTGAGACAAATCGCAAGCCCCGGAGCGCAAAGCCGAAAGAGGCGCGGCGATCGTGCATGACATTCCAGCCCCTTCGATGACGCCGCCGCCCGCCGTGCCGGGAGGATACCGAAAGCACCGGTAAGGTGAGGAACTGCCGACCGGCTGGGGAGCAAAGGGTGGGGGTGGTGCGCCGGCCGGCAGTCTGATGCTGCTTGCAATAGGCAAGATGCGCGCGACCCGCCACGAATTCAAGCGAAACAGAGACGCAAGCCACTGTTAAATATAGACAATTCGAAACTCTGCGTTAAGCCTTCCGTAACGCCTTTCGCAAACCCTTGAATGCGAACGAAAAGAGGACAACTTTGGGGGGCAAGCAAAAGGTCTGCGCGATGCCTCACAACAATACCAATCTGCCCTCCGAACGCCCCGACGTGCTCACCCGCCCCAAGCTGGAAGGCGGCAAGCGGTTCGTGATGCAGACTCAGTTCAACCCGGCCGGCGACCAGCCGACCGCGATTGCGGAGCTGTCTTCCGGCGTCGAGGCGCTCGAACGCGATCAGGTGCTGCTGGGGGCGACCGGCACGGGCAAGACCTTCACCATGGCCAAGGTGATCGAGGAAACCCAACGCCCCGCGATCATCCTCGCGCCGAACAAGACGCTGGCCGCGCAGCTCTACGGTGAGTTCAAGAGCTTCTTCCCCGACAACTCGGTGGAATATTTCGTCTCCTACTACGACTACTACCAGCCCGAAGCCTATGTGCCGCGCTCGGACACCTATATCGAGAAGGAATCGCAGATCAACGAGCAGATCGACCGGATGCGCCACTCGTCCACACGGGCGCTGTTGGAGCGCGACGACGTGATCATCGTGGCCTCGGTCTCGTGCATCTACGGTATCGGCTCGGTCGAGACCTATTCGGCGATGACGCAGGATCTCAAGACCGGCGATCTGATCGAGCAGCGCAAATTCATCAACGAGCTAGTGGCGCAGCAATACAAGCGACTCGATGCGGCCTTCCAGCGCGGCGCGTTCCGCGTGAAGGGCGACACGGTCGATCTGTGGCCCGCCCACTTGGAGGACCGCGCCTGGCGATTCTCCTTCTTCGGCGAGGAACTGGAGGCAATCACCGAATTCGACCCGCTGACCGGGGCGAAGACCGACAGTTTCGACCAGATCCGCATCTACGCGAACAGCCACTACGTCACGCCGCGCCCGACCCTGCAGCAAGCCGCGAAGGGCATCCGCAAGGAGCTGGCGCTCCGGCTGAAGCAGCTGGAAGAGGAAGGCAAGCTGCTGGAGGCGCAGCGCCTCGAACAACGCACGAATTTCGATCTGGAGATGCTGGAGGCAACCGGCGTCTGCAACGGGATCGAGAACTATTCGCGCTATCTCACCGGTCGTGCGCCCGGCGAGCCGCCGCCCACCCTCTTCGAATTCATCCCCGACAACGCGATCGTCTTCGCCGATGAGAGCCACGTCACCGTGCCGCAGATCGGCGGCATGTATCGCGGGGACTATCGGCGCAAATTCACGCTGGCCGAACACGGCTTCCGCCTGCCGTCCTGCATGGACAACCGCCCGCTGAAATTCGAGGAATGGGACGCGATGCGCCCGCAATCGGTCTTCGTCTCGGCAACGCCCGCTGCATGGGAGCTGGAACAGACCGGCGGCGTCTTCACCGAACAGGTCATTCGCCCGACCGGCCTTCTGGACCCGATCGTGGAAATCCGCCCGGTCGAGACGCAGGTGGATGATGTGCTCGATGAGATCCGCACCGTCGCGGCGCGCGGCTATCGCACACTCGTCACCACGCTCACCAAACGCATGGCCGAGGACCTGACCGAATACCTGCACGAACAGGGCGTTCGCGTGCGCTACATGCACTCCGACATCGACACGATCGAGCGGATCGAGATCCTGCGCGACCTGCGCCTCGGGGCCTTCGACGTGCTGATCGGGATCAACCTCTTGCGCGAGGGTCTGGACATTCCCGAATGTGGGCTTGTCGCGATCCTCGATGCCGACAAGGAGGGCTTCCTGCGTTCGGAAACCTCGCTGATCCAGACCATCGGCCGCGCCGCGCGGAACTCCGAGGGCCGCGTCATCATGTATGCCGACAGGATCACCGGCTCGATGCAGCGCGCGATGGACGAGACCGACCGCCGCCGCGCCAAGCAGATCGCCTATAACGAAGAACACGGCATCACACCCGAGACGATCAAGAAGAATGTCGATGACGTTCTGGCCGGGCTCTATCAGGGCGACACCGACATGTCGCGCGTCACCGCCAAGGTCGATGCGGTCAAACCCGGTGCGAACCTGCAGGCGCATCTGGATGACATGCGCGCCAAGATGCGCAAGGCCGCCGAGGATCTGGAATTCGAGGAAGCCGCCCGCCTGCGCGACGAGGTGAAACGTCTGGAAGCGGTGGACCTCGCCGTCCACGACGACCCGCTCGCGCGGCAATCGGCGGTGGAGGCCGCGAGCGAGGCCGCCGTCAAGGCGCAGGGCCGGTCGACGGCAGGACGGCCGGGTCAGCGCGGGGGTGTGAAGGGGAAGAAGGGGCGGTGAGGCTCGTCCGGCACATCGTCCTGAGCGCCTGGCTCGGTGTGATGACCGGACCGGCGCACGCCCAGATCCTCACTTGCGCCGCCCCACCCTTCGATAAGCCACCCGAAATCGCAGCGCTCGTCACACAGCTGCGTCCCGCCCTCGACCGCTGGCCGAGCCTGCATGTCGCGCTCTTTCAAGACGCTGGCGAGCTGTGTCTCGCCGACACGCTGCACGATGCGCGGGGATATTTCGAGCCGCGCTCCTCCCGGCTCGTGATCGCCACCGACATGGCACCCGCCCTGCAAAAGGCAGTTCTGATCCATGAATTGCGCCATCTGGAGCAGAAATTCCACGGCTCCTGTCCCGATCCGAACCTGTCGATGAAGGAAAATGCCCGCGCGATCTTCGCGATGGAGGCGGACGCGACGACCTTCAGCCTCGCTGTGGCTTGGGATCTGCGCGAAGCCGGGATGCCCGACGCCTGGGACGCGCTTGCAGGATGGCCGATGCAGGACGATATCGCCGCAGCCTTCGAGACAGAAATGGGCCGCTCGGACGATCTCATCAGTGCGGCCAGCGCCGCTTTCACCCAGTGGTACGCGAATGACGAACGACGCGAGCTATACTACCTCGCGTCGTGCAGCGATTATCTCGAGTCCCGCGACCGGGAACACAGAATGCTCAGCTATGATCGGCTTTCCAGCAGCTTCTTCGACTCGCTTTGTCGGCTCCCCGATGGCGAGGCCTACCCTTGCGCAGAACCCGACAAATAGGGATCAGCCCCCGCTGACCGTCAGCCCCAGCAGCCGCCATTGCTGCATCCCGCCGCGGTAGTAATAAATCTTTTCCGCCGGGAAACCGGCTTCGATCATGCGGCGTGCGGCAGTAGGCGACTGGCCGCACCACGGGCCGTTGCAGTAAAGCGCGACCGATTTCACGTCCTCGCCGTCGCAGATGAAGCCTTCGAAATCGGGCTGACAGCCAAGCTCGCCCAGACGGTCGGGGGCTTCCATATAGGGAATATTGATCGCACCGGGGATCGCGCCGCCCTCGAAATCGCGGGTCACCCGCCCGTCGACGACCACCACGTTGGGATCCTTGAGAAACTCCAGCATCTCCAGCTCCCCCACTGGGGTCACGCCGGGGGCCGGGATCATCGGCTGGATGCAGAAGCTCGGACAGGGGCGCGAGGTCTTGGCCCAATCACCTTCCAGCTTGTTCTCGTTATCCTGAATCCGCTTGATCTCGACCGGGCCCTTGGCAGTGTCGACCGTGACGGACATCACGTCGGGGCGAATATTGACCGGCTCGGCGAAAGCGGGCTCGACCAAAACAGGCGCGGCAGCCAGCAGCGCGGCAAGAAAAATGAAACGCATGTTAACCTCCCTTTTTCGTGATCATAACACGACTGCCAGCCTTGTCGCCGGCAGTGTGAAACTTTAGCTCAACGAAATGAGAGCGATTTTGATCCTTGGTGCAGCGGTTTGGGCAGAGGGCCTCCCCTCACCCAGCTTGCAACGGCGCACACGGCACGCGGCGGCGCTGTGGCAGGCGGGCGCGGCGGAGCGGGTGATCTGTTGCGGGGGTGTCGGGCGGCATCCGCCGAGCGAGGCGGAGGTGATGGCCCGGATCTTGCGCGCGGAAGGCGTGGAGGCCGAGGCGATCTTTCTCGAAGATCGCTCGACCAGCACTTACGAGAATATCGGCTTCGCCCGGGCGCATCTGGAGAGCGACGAGGTGATTGTCGTCACCGATCCCTACCACGCGCCGCGCGCGGTGATGATCGCGCGGCAGATGGGGCTGCGGGCGCGCGCGGACTGCCCGCCGCATCGGGCGAGCGCGAAGGCTCGCGCCCGTGAAGGGTTCGCCTACCTGAAGCTGGGATGGTGGCTGGCGCGCGGCGGGCCTTTGCCCTAATCCGCGCGGCCCGCGTCAGTCGAGGATCATCTTGCCGATGACCAGCACGATGACTGCGCCGACAAGCGCGATGGCAATGATCGCAAGCAACCCACCCGCCGCGAGCACCGCCCCGCCCAGAAGGGCGACGATGAAGGGGGTGATGAGGGCGCCGACCACGCCGATCGCCAGATAGGCGGCCTTGTGACGCCCGCCCGAGACGACGCTCGCGATCCAGCCCGCCAGAAGACCTGCGAGCACGAGAAGGATCAGCCCGACCGTGCCGATAGCTTGCAGAACGCTTTCCATGATGTCACTCCGATATGTCTTTTCACAACAACGCGAAGAGCGCCCCGAAGTTCCCTCTCCACGCGACCAATTCGGCAGCGCAGCAATACGCATGCCGGTCCGTCAGAAATCGGCGGAAACCTCATACATCACCGGCTCGAAGTTGCGGCACAGCGTGTAGATCACGCGGTTGCGCGAGATCATCTCGGGGCTGCGCAGCATCGCCTGATAGTCGCCCCGCTCGTTCCATTTCGAATAGGTCGCGATCCGCGTGCGCGCGTCGTTCATATGCAGGCCCGCGCCGATGAAACCGGGCGCTTTCGAGATCACCTCGGAATAGGCGGCTTGCAGCTTCTCCATCAACTCGTCAGCTGTGGCGGGCGTCATCTCGAAGGTACAGATCACGGTCTGCCCTTTGAAATCGCTGGTAATCTCGGTCATGGGCGGTCCTCCTCGGCATCATGCTCGCACAGAAGCGCGCAGAAATCACCGCTCTTTTGCGGACCTGCGTCAGAGTGGCAAAAGCGCGAGCGCCGGGACCGCCACGATCAGCGCGATGCAGATCAGATCGGCGCCCACGAACCAGCTCACCGCGCCCCATCCTCAGAACGAATGTTTCTCGATCAGAGCGCGGGCGGAGCTCAGTAACTCTTCACCCGGCACCCCCTTCTCCTCCATCTCGGCAACCCATGCGTCAATCACCGGCTGCGAGGCGTCTTTCCAGATCGACGTATCCTCGGCCGGGATCGTGATGATCTCATTGCCCAGATCCATCGCGGCCTGACGCGAGGGGATATCCTCGGCCTGCTGCAAGTGTCCCGCCTGCGCCGAGAACTCAACGCCCGAGACGCTGTCGATCGCGGCCTGCAGATCGGGGTCGAGCGCGGCGTAGCGGTCCTTGTTCATCGCGAGAATGAAGCTCGCCGTATAGATCGAGGGGCCAGCGAATTGCGTGTGGTGATGGACCAGCTCGCCGATCCGCAGCGAGGCCGAGACCTCCCAAGGCAGGAGCGCCCCGTCGATCGTCCCGTGCGAGAGCGCCTCGGGGACAGCCGGAACCGGCATCTCGACAGCCGTCGCGCCGAAATGCTCGAGCAGCTTCGTCGTCACCCGCGACGGGCCGCGCAGTTTCAGCCCTTCGAAATCGGGGATCGCGCGAACGGACTTGTTCGCATGGATCACGCCCGGCCCGTGCACCCAGGTGCCCAGCAGGTGAATGTCGCGGAAATCCGTATCGACCATCTCCGCCTGCGCCAGCTCCCACAGCGCAGCAGACGCCGCCTCGGCTTCAGCGACCAGGAAGGGAAGCTCCATCACCTCGGTGCGCGGGAACCGTCCCGGCGTGTAGCCCGGCAGCGTCCAGACGATGTCGACAACCCCGTCAGTGACCTGATCGATAAGATCGGTCGGCTTCCCGCCCAGCTGCATCGAGGGGTAATGCTGGATGCGCACCCGGCCCTGCGACGCCTCCTCGACCGCCGCGATCCAAGGGGTGAGGATATGGGCGGGCACGAAGCTGGTCAGCGGCAGGAATTGATGCAGGCGCAGCGTGACCTCGGGCTCTGCGGCCAGCACAGGCGGCGCGGCCAAGGCGGCGGCACCGGCGGCAAGGGCGAAACTCTCACGGCGGGTAAATCTCTGGCTCATGCGGGTCTCCCTCTCACGCGGTCCAAAGCGGATTTACCCGGCGGATGCCCCCAACGTCCAGTTTTGCTTTTCGCGAGATGACGGGACCTGTCGTGCGGCCACAGCAGCGACACTCGACGCGTGGCAAAACCGCTCCTTCCCGCAAAAGAAAAACCCGCGCCAAGCGCGGGTTTTTCCTGTCCCCGGAGCGTCAGGCCCTACCCCGTATCTCCGGAAATGAAAAAGGCCGGAACGCGTACGTCCGGCCCCTTCCAATTCGGTGTTACCCGAAATTAGTTGTTCGAGGCTGCGACAGCAACGCCGAGCAGCAGCAGAACCGGGATGATGATGCCGGCGTTCGAGGACGACGACTGCTCAACCACAACGGGCTCGGGCTCGACGACCGGAGCGGTGTAGCCGCCAGCAAAAGCGGTCGAACCGGTGAGGCCGAGGGCCAGGGCGATGGTAGCGATCTTTTTCATAGTAATCTCCGTCATTACCGTAGGGAGCCGCCGGACTTTTCTGGCAGCTTCCCGGCGAGACTTACACAGCTTCCCGGGATTGCAAAGAGTGAAATACACGGCCCATTCACGCAGAGGCGAAGACTGTTGCACTTTGGCACTTTTCTTGCATGAAATGCCCAGAATTCGTGTCTAACGCGGCACAGGCTACCATTCCGCGCTTCTGGAGTGACGCGGATTCTGAGAAGAATTACGAGAACTTGTCCGGAACCGGCTTGCAATTTCGCCGCCCGGGAATCAAGGCACCGACACAGCACAGGCAAGGACGAGAATATGAAAATCGCGATGATCGGCACGGGCTATGTTGGCCTTGTTTCGGGGGTGTGTTTCTCGGATTTCGGCCATGAGGTCGTTTGCGTCGACAAGAACCCCGCGAAGATCGAAATGCTCGAGGGCGGCCGCGTGCCGATCTACGAGCCGGGGCTCGACGAATTGATGGTGAAGAACGTCGAAGGCGGACGCCTGACCTTCACCACCGATCTCAAGGCCGCGGTCGCAGGCGCCGATGCGGTCTTCATCGCGGTCGGCACGCCGACGCGGCGCGGCGACGGCCATGCGGATCTGACCTATGTGATGGCCGCCGCCGAGGAGATCGCCAACGCGATGACCGGCTATGCGGTGATCGTGACGAAATCGACAGTGCCGGTGGGCACGAACCGTCAGGTCGCGGAGGTCGTGCGCAAGACCCGCCCCGATATCGAATTCGACGTCGCCTCGAACCCCGAATTCCTGCGCGAGGGCGCGGCGATCGACGATTTCATGCGGCCCGACCGGGTCGTCGTCGGCACCACCTCGGAGAAGGCCGAGGCCGTGATGGGTGAGATCTACCGCCCGCTCTTCCTGCGCGAATTCCCGATCCTCTATACCGATCTGGAAACCGCCGAGATGATCAAATACGCGGCCAACGCGTTCCTCGCGACGAAGATCACCTTCATCAACGAGATCGCGCGGCTCTGCGAAAAGACCGGCGCGGATATCAAACAGGTCTCGCGCGGCATGGGGCTCGACGGCCGGATCGGCAACAAGTTCCTCCATGCGGGTCCGGGCTATGGCGGTTCGTGTTTCCCGAAGGACACCGCGGCGCTCGCGCGGATTGGTCAAGACTATTCCTGCCCGATGGAGATCGTCGAGACGGTGATCAAGGTGAATGACGACATCAAGCGCCGGATGATCGAGAAGGTCGTCGATCTCTGCGGAGGCTCGGTCAACGGCAAGACGATCGCGATCTATGGCGTGACCTTCAAGCCGAACACCGACGACATGCGCGAGGCCCCTGCCCTGACCATCGTGCCCGCACTGGTGGGTGGCGGCGCGAAGGTCCGCGTGGTCGACCCGCAGGGCAAGCGCGAGGGCGAGGCACTGCTGCCGGGCGTGTCCTGGATGGATGATGCCTATGCGGCGGCGGAGAAGGCTGATTGCGTGGTGATCCTGACCGAGTGGAACGAGTTCCGCGCGCTCGACCTGCAGAAGATCGCAGCGACGATGGAGACCGCGCGCATGGCCGACCTGCGCAACATCTACTCCGAGAAGGACGTCAGGAAGGCGGGCTTCGCGGATTACGTCGCGGTCGGGCGGTAAGGCCCGACGGCATTGAAACCGATCCGGGAGGGGGCTCTGCCCCCGTCGCTGGAGGGCGACAATCCACGGAGAAAGAGGGGGCCCTGCCCCCGCCCTTCGGCCCCCCGGGATATTTCTCCCAAGAGGAAGAGGCGCGTGGTCAGGCCACCTGCCCTGCGGCCCAGCCGGACGCCCAGGCCCACTGGAAGTTGTAACCGCCGAGCCAGCCGGTGACGTCCACCACTTCACCGATGAAATAGAGCCCCGGCACCTGCTTCGCCTGCATCGTCTTCGCATCGAGCACAGCGGTCGACACGCCGCCCAGCGTGACCTCCGCCGTGCGAAACCCTTCCGAACTGACGGGCCGCACCTGCCAGCGATGGATCTGATCATCGAGCTTGGCGAGGTCCTTGTTCGATTGCTCGGCCAGCCGCCCCGATAGCTTCGCTTCCGCCACCACGAAATGCGCGAGCTTCTCCGGCAGATGCCGCGCGAGCGCATTGTGCAGCGCCTGCCGTCCCGCCGCGTCGCGCTGCTCCGACAGGGCCGCCGCAATGTCATTGCCCGGCGCCAGATCGATCTTGAGCGTGTCGCCCTCGCGCCAATAGCTGGAGATTTGCAGGATGGCGGGCCCTGACAGCCCGCGATGGGTGAACAGCAGATCCTCGGCGAAATGCGTCTTGCCGAGGCGCAGATCGACGGGCCGCGCGAGACCCGACAGCGGCGCGGTGCGCGCCAGATCCTGCTCGGCGAAGGTCAGCGGCACCAGAGCGGGTCGCGTTTCCACGATATCGAGGCCGAATGTCCGCGCGATTTCGTAGCCGAGGCTGGACGCGCCCATCTTCGGGATCGACTTGCCGCCCGTCGCGACAATCACCGAAGCCGCGCGGATCGGGCCTTGCGAGGTCGTGACGAGGAAGCCCTCGTCCTCCCGCTCCACTCGCTCGATCTCCGTCTCGAGCGACAGCACGCCGCCTGCCGCGCGCAGATCGCGCAACAGCAGGTCGATGATCTGCGTGGCCTTCCCGTCGCAGAAGAGCTGCCCCAGATGCTTCTCGTGCCAGGCGATCCCCGCCGCATCGAGCCGCGCGATGAAATCCGCGGGCGTGTAGCGCGACAGCGCCGAGAGCGCGAAGCGGGGATTTCGCGACAGGAATCGTTCGGTCGCGTTTTGCCGGGTCAGCAGACGGTTGGTGAAGTTGCACCGCCCGCCGCCAGAGATTCGAATCTTCTCGCCCGGACGCCGCGCATGGTCGAGCACCCGCACCGAGCGCCCGCGTCGCGCCGCCTCGATCCCGGCCATCAGTCCGGCAGCCCCTGCGCCCAACACTAAAACATCGCAATTTTCCATGCCGTCTCGCTTGCCGTAGCGGCGCGCGACGCGCAATCGAAATTTGTCGGATTTTCCTCTTGAAGCCCCGCGCCCACTTGGCTACATACCCCCCCACGTTGGGGCGTAGCCAAGTGGTAAGGCACCGGTTTTTGGTACCGCGCACCGTAGGTTCGAATCCTACCGCCCCAGCCACTTTTCTCAGTAGAACTGAATTGTTTGAGGTTTCGCTGGCCGCTCAGGCCGTGAAATTGGCCTCTGCTCGGCTTGTTAACAGGCGGCGGCGACGCGACGTCTCCAGAGCTGCGCTCTCTCGACCCAAACGACGGCCATAAATCGCAGCACCTTTCGCTCGAGGACGAACGGCTTCACTTCGCCGCCGGAATCACGCTGACCAACTATTCCAACAGGACCTTCATGTGGTCGCGCCGATCAACAGCTCGAACGCGTTTTCACGATTGAAAACGGCGCCGTTTGGTGGCGCATGTCGGTCATCCAAGGGGAGGAGGAGGCGGTGACCTCAGGGAGGAGGAGAGAGGCCACCGCCAATTTCCGAGGCTCAGGGAGGAGGAGAGAGCCTCAGGAACTGTTGCAACGATTTGCTCGCTGCGTTGAAATCTTTTTCGCACAAATGCTGCGCCGCAGAAACAGCTTATTCGACATAGCCGCGCTGCGCTTTCCGCATAGCTGACGGCGGATCACGATCCGTGCTGCGGGGCGCTGACCTCGGCGGACAGACCCGGGGCCAGTCGTTGGGCCTGAAGTTGATCGGGGTCTATCGCGATCCGGACCGGCACGCGCTGCGCGATCTTGGTGAAATTCCCGGTCGCATTGGAGCCCGACAACAGGCTGAACTGCCCTGCCGTCGCGGGCGAGAAGCGTTCGATATGGCCTTTGAACTCGGTCTTGCCGAGCGCATCGACGGTGAAAGTCACCGGCTCGCCCATCTGCAGCCCCGCAAGTTGAGTCTCCTTGTAATTCGCGATCAGCCAGAGATCGGAGGGCACGAGCGACACCAGCGTCGATCCGGCGCTGACGAATTTGCCGACTCGCGCCGAGACCTGGCCCAGCCGCCCATCATCGGGCGCACGGATCACGGCATGGTCGAGAGCCACCTGCGCCGCATCCAGCGCGGCCTGAGCCGCATCGGTTTTCGCGGCGAGCGAGTGTTTGTTCAACTGTGCGGTCTGCACCGCCTGCTCGGCCACGTCGATGGCGCTTTGCGCCTCCTGTACGCCCGCCTTCGCCTGATCGAGCGTAAGCTGCGCCTGATCGGCATCCGATTGCGAGACATAGCTTTTCTTCGTCAGTTTCGACGCCCGGTCCCGCGCGGTCTGCGCCGTGGCTTGGGCTGCTTTCGCCGAGGCGAGCGAAGCCTGCTTCGCCTCGAGCGTCGCCTTCGCCGAATTCACCGCCTGCGCCCCGTTCGACTGCGCGGCCTTCGCCGTCTCGAGCGCAGCCTGCGCCTGCTCCACCGCCGCTTTCAACGCACGATCATCCAGCCGCACCAGCACGTCGCCTTTCTTGACCTCTTCGAAGTCGCTGACCGGCACCGCCGTGACCTCGGCGGCGACCTGAGCAGAGATCGGCGTGACCTTGCCCTGCAGATAGGCATTGTCGGTCCAGGCCACGTCAGAACGGAACGGCGGCAGGCGCCATGCATAGAGCACGGTCGCGACACCGGCGAGCGCAATGAGAAGGATCAGGGCGGAAGCGAGATAGCGGCGGGTCTGTGACATCGGATCAACTCGTAGAAACAGGGGTGGAGGGCGTGAGGCGCAGGCGCGGGAGGGGCCAGCTTCGGTGCAGGGCGACATGGGCGATCAGCCCGGCCAAGGCCGCCAGCGCGAACCAGAAAACGGCGCGGAACGCATCATCATAGGCGAGAATTGTGGCCTGCTGCTGCACCGTAGAGGCGACGGAGGACAGCGCGGCCCCTGCCCGCGCCCCGGCATCCGCAGTCTGGCTGCCCAGCGAAGCGGCACTCTGCGCGAGGGTCTGGCTCAACATCGGGTTGTCGGCCGAGATCTGCGGCGAAAGCTGCGCCATGTGATAGGCGGTGCGGTCGACCACCAAGCTCCGGAACAGCCCCGACCCGATGACCCCGCCGATGGATTGCGTGGCCAGAAACAGCACGACGAAGCTCAGCAGGTAATGCGGCCCCTTCGCGAAGGCGGCCCCCAACCCTTTCGCCATCGCAGGCGGTAGAAACAGGATACCGGCAAAGCCGATCATCGCTTGGCTGAGATACATCTGCTCAGGCCCGGTGAGCGCGGTCGATTGCGAGTCGAGCCACGCCCCTGCCGCGATCAGCACCAGCGCAATCCCGTGGAACAGCGGCGCGCGCGCTCCGCTATTGGTCAGCATCAGGACACCGGTCGCGGCCAGCATCGACAGCGCGATGATCCCGAACAGCAATTGCTCCTGCCCGGGCTGCAGCCCCATCGTGCGCAGGAAACCGACGGCGCCCGCGCTTTGTTCGGCCAGCGCGATGCGGAACACCAGCAGGGTCCCCGCCAGATGCAGGATCGGCGGACTTAGCAGCCAATGGAAATCGATCAGCGGATTGGCCCGCTGCATTTCGATCAGCACCGCGCCCGCGACCATCACGATCGCAGCGACGAGCGCCACGCCTAGCCATTCGGTCTGCGTCCAGTAGTCGAGCGCACCGAACATGAAGACGCTTGTGAACGCGCCGAAGCCAACCGCGAGCAGACTGAAGGAGACGAAATCGAGCGGCTTGAGCACCTTTTGCAGCGGGCGCGGCGTCAGTGGCAGCGCGAAGATCAGTGCCAGCGCCACAAGCGCCATGCCCATCTGGAACAGGCTCACCGCGTGCCAACTCGCATTCGCGGTGAGTTCGGGCAGCAGTACCCGCGCCAAGGGCCTGCCCACCATGATCATCGTCAGGACAGCGGGGATCGCGACCTTGAGGCGCTGAGCGGCGGGTATGGCCTCCAGCATGTAAAGAAAGCCGAGGCTCGACAACGGGGCGGCGGCGCAGCCGCTCAGGAAGGCCACGATGACCGCGGAATGCAGATCGTCCACCCAGAGATTGAGCACCATCGCTAGCACGAAGCAGACGATCCCGACCTCGGCGAAGCGGCGCAGGCCGAACTGGTCGCGGATGCGGATCAGCATCAGCGGCATCGAGGCGCGCGGCGCCATGAAGGCCGCCATCACCCAATAGGTGTGGTTCGTGGTGGCGTGCAGATCGCCCGCAAGCTGCGGCAGGTTGGCCGAGACGAAGCCGGTGGCCAGCGATTGCGAAAGGGCCACGAAGACGGCGGCGCTGGCATAAACGAGCCGCTTGGGCGTGGAATGGTCCGGCTCCGCAGGCGCGGCGGGCTGGGGCGCGGCCTCGGTCTCGGCGGTCTCAGCCTCTGCGGCCTCGTTCTGCGCGATCTCGGCGTCGTTGACCGGAGCCGCCTCGGGCCGCACGCGCTCGCGCGGCGATACCGGTTCGGCAGCCGTCGGACTCGCGTCCGGGCCGTTGATGTCGCGAATCTGGGAGTTCATTCGCCGCGCATCCTTTCGAGATTGGCCTGCATCCTCTCCATCGTCTCGCGGGCGCGGGCGACCTCCTCGGCGTCGATACCGTCGTAGAGCCGGGCGCGCAGAGCCTCGACGAAGGTCTCGATCTCGGAGGCATTTGCGCGGGCATGTTCGGTGAGGAAAATCTGGCGGACGCGTTTGTCGTCGGGATCGGCGCGGCGCTCCACGAAATCGAGCTTTTCCAGCCCGTCGAGCGTCCGGTTCAGCGTCGGCGTCTCAATCGCCAGCATCTCGGCCAGCTGCGTCTGGTTCAGCCCCTCGTCGCGGGAGATCGCAAGGATCGCCTGCGCCCGCGCGAAGGTCAGCCCCATGTCCCGCGCCTGCGCGTCGAACATCGCGCGCACCGACCGCGCCAGCAGCATCATTGTGCGCGTCAACTCGGCACGGTCGCGGCGGGCGGCTTCGGTGGGTGCGGATGTAATGGCGGCGCGGTCGGACATGGGGGCCTCGGGAATAAAGTTAGCCTGCTAACGTTTTCGTCCCATCCCACATATCCTCTGGGTCGCGAGGATCAACACAGGCAGCCCGCACAGGGGGCCGTGCGAAATTGCGAAAGCCCCCGGATCGCGCCGTGCATTCAGCGCGAGCGCTCAGGCGGAAAGCAAGGTCACAAGCCCGAGACCTGCGCCGACCAGCATGACGAGCGACAGCGTCACCGTCGCGATCACACGCGGCCCGGCGGCTGCCACCGCCCGCGCATCGACGCCAAGCCCCAGCGCCGCCATCGCGATCACCGTCAGGATGGATGCCCCCTGCCCCATGGGCGCAAGCGCAGCCTCCGGCAGCGCCCCGGCAGAGCGCAGCACGATCATCCCGAGAAACCCGAGGATGAAGAGCGGCGGCATCAGCCCGCGCCGCACACGTCCCTCCGGCGCGGCAGAGCGCCCATCGGTCGGCAGATGCGGCGCGAGAAGCGACAGCACCACCGTGATCGGCCCCAGCATCAGGACGCGCACCAGCTTCACCAAAGTGCCGAGCTGGATCGCCGCGGCCCCCATCGGCGCTGCGGCGGCCAGAACCTGCGGCACCGCGTAGACGGTGATCCCCGACAGGATGCCATAGCCATGCACGCTCATCCCCGCCACGTGGCCGACCACCGGCAGCAGCAGGACGACCGCGACGCCCAACACGGCAGTAAACGCGATTGCGGCGCTGACATCGTCGCTATCGGCGTCGATCACGGGGGCGACGGCGGCAATGGCGGAGTTCCCGCAGATTCCGTTGCCGCAGGCGATCAACAGAGCCATGCGGGCCGGCAGGCGCAGGGCGCGGCCCAACAGGTAGGCCGCAGGCACCATCAGCGCGACCACCGCGACGATGCCGCCCAGAAGCCCCGGCCCCACCGACAGAAGCGTCTGCGCACTCACCGAGGCGCCCAGCAATACGATTGCGATCTCCAGCACCGTCTTGGCGGAAAATCGGATACCGGCTTCGAAACGCGCAGGCGGCGTCCAGAGGGAGCGCACCACCGCGCCGATGAGGATCGCCAACACCAGCGGTTCCAGCCATGCCGCACCGAACAACGCGTGCTCAGCCAAACCACCCAAGGCCGCGAGCGCGGCGACGCCGATGCTCAACCCAAGCCCCGGCGCGAACGCGCGAAGCGCAAGCCGCGGGCGGGAAAGGCTGCAGGCAAGGGTCGAATGGTGCGGCACGGCGGCCTCCTATCGTCAAGTCTTGTCCTGTATTTGCCCGCGCCAATTCATTCTTCAAACGAAATGTTTTTGTCGATATGATCGTTTTTGTCGATCAATAGAGCCGGAGACATGCATGACCCCCGAACAACTCCGCGTATTCGTCGCGGTGGCGGAAGAGCAGCACATGACCCGCGCCGCGGCCCGGCTGAACATGACGCAATCGACGGCCTCAGCCGCCATCGCGGCGCTTGAGGCGCGTCATGAGATCGCGCTGTTCGACCGGATCGGGCGGGGGATTTCGCTGACCGAGGAAGGCCGCGCCTTTCTGCCCGAGGCGCGCGCGGTGCTGGCACGGTTTGCCGAGGCGGAGGCGATGCTCGCCGAGACCCGCGGCCTCGAACGCGGGCATATCCGCCTGATCGCCAGCCAGACCATCGCGGGCTACTGGCTGCCGCCCTACCTCGCCGCTTTCCGGCAAGCCCGCCCGGGGATCGAGGTCACGCTGGAGATCGGCAACACGCAGGAAGCGGCAGAGCGTCTGCGCGCGGGCCTGCACGATCTCGCGCTTGTCGAAGGCGATGTCGAGGATGCGAAGCTGGAGCGGGTTCAGATCGGGGCGGATCGGCTGATGCTGGTCAGTGCCGCGCCGCCCCCCGGCAAGCTGGATGCGCGGGCGTTGAGCGCGGCGAGTTGGGTGCTGCGCGAGCCGGGCTCTGGCACGCGCTCTACCGCGGAAGCGGCCCTCGCCGATCTGGGTGTCGCGCCGCACGCGCTCTCAGCGGCGCTGGTCCTGCCCTCGAACGAGGCGGTGCTGAGCGCGGTCGAGGCAGGGGCCGGGATCACCATACTCTCGGCCCATGTCGTCGCGCGGTCACTGAGCCTTGGAACGGTCCGGGACTGGGATTTGCACCTCGCGCCGCGGCCCTTCTATGCGCTGCGTCACCGCGACCACCATGTCAGCCACGCCACGCGCGACCTGCTGGCACGGATCGATCAGTCCCAGCTGGACGATCTTACTCAGACGGAATGAACCAATTCGCGAGCTTCGCCTCGATCTCCGAGGGAAGCGCGGGCTTCGGGCAGACCGCCGCGCCGGGATAGCGCTCGCGTAGCTGATTGGCTTCGGCATGGCCGGAATGGAACAGAAGCGGCACGCCCGCCTTGTGAAGATGATCGGCCAGTTCGTAGACTTCGCCATCGGCCAGCATCACGTCGAGGATCGCAGCGCCCGGGAGACGCTCGCGGACCAGGTCCAGCCCCGCGCGCACGGTGGCGCACGGCCCCCAGACCTCCATCCCGAGATCCTCGAGCATGAACTGAAGATCAAGCGCGACGACGGCTTCATCTTCGACAAGGAGCACCTCGCTCGGTGCTTTCTCAGTCAGCGTCGCCATCGATTTCATGCGCGAAGATAATCCTGTTGCAACGGCTTTCCGGTGTCTGACGCGTGTCGACCCGCGCCGATATCTGGCTCGCGGAAATATCGACCAACGTCGAGCCGAAGCCCTGTTTGTTCGTGTCGAGTTGCAACGCTTCACGGTACCGCTCGTTCCACGAAAGTATCACGGTATCGTCGTTTTCCATCGACCATGTGATCTCGAGATCACCCTCTCGCGGCCCCAATACCCCATATTTAGCGGCATTGGTGCTCCATTCGTGGAAAATCAGCGCAAGAGCCGTCAGGTGATGCGTCGGAACATCAACCTCCGGCCCATCGATCAGGAATTTCGACGGGTCGTCATAGGGGGCCAGAGTCGTTTCGATCACCTCGCGCAGCGGGATCGCCGCACCAGAGGTGCGAGTGCGGGCCAGATCATGCGAGCGCGCCAGCGCGTTGATCCGCTGGCCCACATCCTCGACCAACTCGCGCGGGCTGGCCGCCGAACGCCCCGCGATGCGCAGCATGCCCGAGACGATGGAGAACAGGTTTTTCACCCGGTGGTTCATCTCGCGCAGCATCAGCTCGCGCATCTGCGCCGCCTCTTCATCCGCGGTGATGTCGACGCTGAGCCCCAGCAGGCGGTTTTCATTCCCCTCGCCCATCGTCCGACCCGTCGCGCGCAGATGGCGCTTCGTGCCGGAGGGGAGGTCGAGCTCGTAATCGACTTCCAATTCGGAGCCAGTCTCGCGGGCCTCGCGCACCGCCTGCTCGACACGGGCACGGTCATGTTCCGCGATGCGTTCGAAGAACCGCGCGATCGGATAGGTGCCGGCCGCTTCGAGTTCGAAGAACGCCGCCACGGCCTCGTCGACCTCGACCTCTCCGTTCGGCTCGATGATCGACCAGATCCCGATCTGCGCGATTTCCAGTGCGAGTTGCAGCCGCTCGCCCTTCAGCGTCAGTTCAGTCTCGAGGCGCAGCGCCTCGGTGATGTCGGTAAAGACGAGCGTCGCGCCTTCCACCTCGCCGCGCGAATTCAGATACGGCGTCGCGGAGAGCGACCAGACCTTGCCGAGTTCGGTGGACTTGACCCGGCGCGGTCGCGGCAACTCGCCCTCAAGGACCACATTGATCAGTTCGATCATCACCTCGGGCGTGTCGAGCAGGTTCTGAATATCGTCGAGCGGACGTCCACGGTCACTGCCGCGCAGGCGGATCATCTCGCTCGCGCCATCGGTGAAGTTGCGCAGGCGCAGCTTGCGATCGACCGTCACCAGCGCATGCAGCTTGGAATCGAAGATGTTGCGCAGATCGGCATTCGCGGTCGACAGCTCCTCGACCTTGGTCTTGAGTTCGTCGTTGACCGTCGCGAGCTCTTCGTTCGTCGATTGCAACTCCTCGTTCATCGACATCATTTCCTCGTTCGAGGATTTCAGCTCTTCGTTGGCGGTCTCCAGCTCTTCGACCGTCGTGCGCAGGCGGTTGCGGGTCGCGCGCAACTCGGCTTCCAGAACCTGCACATGGCTTTCCGACGGCGCGATCTCGTCGAAATCATATTCGTCCAGCGCTTCGAACGGACCACGGTCGCGGAAAACGATCAGCAGCGTATCGTCGGAGAGCGGATCGGCCAGCACATCGACACGCTGCCGCCCGGTTTCCGAGATCACTTCGACATCGCGCACGATCTTGCGCGTGCCAAGTTCCGCCGACTCGCGGATCACGGCGGAGAGCGCCTCGCGCAGGCCAGCGCGCGCGAGCGATTGTGCATAGCCCTGCCCGGTCTCGGACGGGTCGATCTCAAGATACTTGCCCAAGCGCCCCGTCGCGGCGAGGATCGCCCCATCGCGATCGACATTCAGCGTCGCGGGCGCATAAAGATCGAGGATACGATTACTGGCCAAGGTCGTGTTCCAGTCTTTGGTTCTTCTGTCAGTCGTCTTCGGTCGGAGTGGCGCAAGTCGCGAATGAGGGTCGGAGCGCATCGGCAGTTCGGTCGGATAAGGAGACCGGGGCCCTATGCTGCGGAAGATGCGCATCGCGCCATCTATTGGATCGAAAAGTTCCTCATGCCGCCCGATCGTCTCGGAGGGGCCGAGGAAGAGAACGCCCCCCGGATTGAGCGCGTAATGGAAGATCGGCAGGGCCCGCGCCTGCAACTTCTCTCCGAAATAGATCAGCAGATTGCGGCACGACACCAGATCGAGCCGCGAGAACGGCGGGTCCTTGATCAGCGAATGCGGCGAGAAGCGCACCCGGTCACGCAGCGCGGCGGTGATCTGGAAATTGCCCTCGCGCCCGATCGTGTAGAGATCGCGGTACCTTTCGGGCAGGTCGAGCAGGACCGAGACCGGGTACCGCCCCTCACGTGCGATCGCGAGCATCCGCTCGTCGATATCGGTGGCGAAGATCTGAAAATCGATCTCCTTGCCGCTCGCATGGATCGCCCGGTCGATGAGCATCGCCAGCGTGTAGGCTTCCTCGCCACTCGAACACCCCGGCACCCAGATGCGCAGCGCGCCGCCATCTTCGGCCTTCTCGACCATCGGCTTGATCGCCGTCTCGTTGAGCGCTTCGAAATGCGCGCTGTCCCGGAAGAAGCGGGTGACATTGATCAGAAGATCGCCCAGCAGCGCCAGAGGCTCGTCCTCTTCGCGTTCGAGCCGTTCGAGATATTCGCGCGGGTGCAGAATGCCCACCACCTGCATCCGCCGCTGAATCCGACGCTCGAGGGTCGAGCGCTTGTATTGCGCGAAATCATGCCCCGTCAGACGGTTCAGCGCCGCGCAGATTTCATCGAGCGTTCCGGAAACCGGCGGCGCCGTGTTCACCTGATCCGGATCGACATTGCGGAACTCGGTGATCCGCGCGATCACGTCGGAGGGCGCGCTGACCACGTCGACCATCCCGGTCGCGACGGCCGAATTCGGCATGGAATCGTAACGCGCCGTTGCATCCTGCGCGATGCAGAAGCCGCCATGCTCCTTCACCGCGCGCAGCCCGACAGAGCCATCCGTGCCGGTGCCCGACAGGATCACGCAGACCGCGCGGCGCCCGAGATCCTGGCCCAGCGACACGAAGAAATCGTCGATCGGACGGCGCAGACCACGGGGCTGGGCGAATTCTGAAAGCTTCAGACGCCCGTTTTCGACCTCCAGCCCGTAGCCCGGCGGGATCGTGTAGACATGCCCGGCCTCCAGCTTCGCGCCATCTTCTGCCTGCAACACTTCGAGCGAGGTCGACCGGCCGAGCAATTCCGCCAGAAGCGACTCGTGGTTCGGATCGAGATGCTGAACCACGACATAGGCGCTGGGGTCGTCCACCCGCGCGGGCTCCAGAAGATCGCGAAGCGCTTCAAGCCCACCAGCGGAGGCGCCAATGCCGACAACGTATAGATCCTCGGGGGCGTCCGTCACTGCACGGCCCGCCGATCCGCGCAGCGCGCGTCCAAAAGGGCGCGGCCTGCGCGCCCTTCTCTATAGTTCTCTTTGCAGTTCATCCGGAGATCGGTGTCACTAGCCTCAGGGCCCTGCAATAACATTTGACATAGTACTGAACACATAACCGTGGCCGCAGCCATTCTTAGCCCTCGCGGTAGATAATCGTGGCCATTGTGGAGAGGCTCTCCGACAGAACCTTGGCAGAGCCGATCATCGCCAGACCGAAACCGCGCGACATCGCGGCGAGATCGTCGGCATTGCGCAGCAGGCTCTCGTCATGCGCAGCGATGTCGACCTTCACGTTCTGACGTTCCGCCGCGGAAGTGAGGTCGAACTGCGACCCGAGGAACAAGCGCGTCTCTCCATTGGGTTCGCGCAGACGCGTCATGAAGACGAAATTCTGGAAGGTTTCGCCATTCGCGCGGCTGTTGGTGACGCGGAAACGGCCCGCGGAGATGTCCTCGTCGTCGATGAACTCCCGCATCGCAGAGCGTTCTTCCTCGGTCGCGGCCCCTGCCTGGAGGAAGCGGCAGTTCTGCCCCAGCACCTCTTCAGCGGAATACCCGGTCAGATTGAGAAACGCCTGATTCACGTAGACAAGCGGCACATCCTCACGATCAGCCGCGGCAATGGTCAGTGCGACATTCGACTTGTCGCAATAGCTGACCAGCGCATCTGGCAGTTCGTAATCTGTGTAAACGGGCATGAAGCCTCCGCTGCGTTTGAGAAAACAAGATTGATCATTGCGCGGAAAAGTCCAGCGCGCGAGGCGAAATACCACCGATAACCGATTTGAAGGGGGGGGGGGGGGATGGTACCGCCTCCCCGGCTTGAACGGGGGACCTCTGGATCCACAATCCAGCGCTCTAACCAACTGAGCTAAGGCGGCACTGGCGCGGGATTTAGACCCCTCGCGCGCGGAATGCAAGTGTCCGATGACGAGAAATTCGCACCAAGTCTTGCCTGTGCACGTCGCGGGGGTTAGGTGCATTTTCCATCCAACCTCTCAGGAGTTTTCGATGAGCATCGACAAGGAAAGCGACATCTCCGCGAATCTGCAAATCGGCCCGACATCGCTCGGAATGGTGCGGATCTATGTCGAGGGCGAAGGCGTCGAGCTACCGCTCGATTTCGATCCCGACGAGGCGATGGAAATCGCCGAAGAACTGCAGGCAGCCGCGGAAGCTGCGCGTGAAATGAGCAAAGGCGGCAAGGGCAAGAAGCGCTGAGCCTCAAAATCCGGGCGGAATCGCGCCCGGATCGCACAGCCGCTGCAACCGCCGCGCCGACGCGCGCGCGAAATCGAGCGTCAGCGCCTTGCGCCGCGCCGGCGCAAGCTTGGACAGCGGCGCCTCGCGGATCATCTCGGCCCCGTAGCCATCCGCGATGAACAACCCCGTCCCCTCGGGCAGAAGATTCGTGGGGAAATCCTGGTCCACCGCCCAGAAATAGCGGTCGCACCACTCCAGATAGCCGTCCCATTTCCGATCCGAGGTGAAATCGGCGCGGCTCGACTTGCACTCCACGATCCAGATTTCGCCCTTCCGGTCGATCGCCATCAGATCGGCGCGCAGCCTTGGGCGCAGCACCATCTCCGGCAAACTGTCGAGCCCCAGCTCGGACAGCGCGCGGGCCGTGCCACGCGCGAGCACCTGGCCCGGCTGAAGTTCGGAAAGCGGAATCTGCGTCATGCGGACAAACATGAACGAAGTGTGAACAAAAGTCCAGTCGCCCAGCACACGCGCCCTTCCCCGCCGCACATAAGACGCGCGAGACGCGCTGTTCATTCTCCCCCCTTGTCGGAACCCAATTTCACCCCTATTTGGGGGTCTGACGGTTACTGCTCTTTCTGTGAAAGACCCTTTTCCAGTGGCCTATACCATTCCTGAGGGAGCTGGCTCTGCCGGGGTCCTGGCCTCGGTATCTGGCGCCCACCTGACTTTTCAGGTCTCCGGGAACTCTCGTCTACACGTCTGCTGCGGTTTCCGTCACTCTACCCTTCGCAAGACAGCAAAAAGCCCCGCCGGATCGGTCGGGGCTTTTGTCGTCTTGGGAAGCGGATGCGGTCAGCGGCGAAGCTGCATCTGCTTGCGCGACTTGGGCGTATCGACCGGAACCGGGATCGCCAGATGCTCGGCCGCCATATTGGTGGGGATGCCGTCGCGTTTACCGCCGCCGGAGCTGTCGTCATCCTCGGCCATGCGCATCACCGCGATCGCGAATTGCACACCGGAGAAGACGATCGTGTTGAACACGATCAACAGTGCCATCGCGATATAGCCGATATCGGACGTGAAGATCAGATGGCGCAGGTTGCCGACATTGAAGCCGAGAAGAAGGCCAACGAAGGCGAGCGCGATGAAGAAGCCAATGATGACGTTCTTGATGTAGAGCCGGACCAGTTCGGGCATGAAAAATCCTCCTGCTTACCTCACAATCTAGTGCATATTCCCAAGTTTCAAACAGGGAAACGGGCGGCGATTGAGAGATAAGCGGGTGTTTGCCCGTGGCATGGTGTCGCGAGTGAGCGCGCTCAGAACGCGTCGGGCTGCAGCGCGCGCGCCATGTGATCGAGCACCGCGTTGACGAATTTCGGCTCTTTGCCTTCGGGGAAGAAGGCGCGGGCCACGTCGACGAACTCGGTGATGACGACACGCGGCGGCGTCGCGGGGGTGATCAGCTCGGCCCCGGCCGCGCGGAACAGCGCGCGCAGCACCGGGTCGATCCGGTCGATCGGCCATTTCGCGACCAGCGCGCGGTCGGTCGCCTGGTCGATCTTCGCCTGCCAGGTCACCGCATCGTCGATCAGACGGCGGAACAGGTCGAGATTGCCCTCGGCCATTTCGGTGCCGTCTTCATCCACGGCGCCAAAGCGGAAATCCTCGAACTCGCGGCGCACCTTGTCGGCGCCCTGCCCGGCCGCTTCCATCTGAAACAGCGCCTGAACCGCGTAAAGACGCGAGGCGGATTTCATCTGGCGCTTCTCCTCTTGGGTGAGCTTGCGCGGTTTCGGGGCGTCTTGGGGCGCGTCGGAGGAGGCGTCGTCGGTCATGCGTTGTTCGATCCGTCAGTGTCGCCGGCGATACGGAAGGATTCGGCGGGTTTGAACCCGATACCCTTCGTCCGGCGCGCCCATTTGCGCGACAATGAGATGAGATGCAAGGCCGCAGCCGCCGCACCGCCACCTTTGTTTTGATCGGCAGGGTCGGCGCGCACGGCGGCCTGCTCATAATTTTCGACCGTCAGGATGCCGTTGCCGATGCAAATCCCTTCGAGCCCCATCAGCGTCAGCCCGCGCGAGCTGTCGTTGCAGACGGTGTCGTAATGGGTGGTCTCGCCACGGATCACGCAGCCAAGGGCGACGAACCCGTCGTAATCGGCCATGCGCGCGGCCATCGCGATCGCGGTCGGGATTTCCAAAGCGCCGGGCACCTCGATCACATCGACATGGGCACCCGCTTCTTCAGCCGTGGCTTTCGCGCCCGCGATCAGATTGTCCGCGATATCCTTGTAATACGGCGCGACCACGATCAGCAGCCGCGGCGCGCTGTCGAATTTCGGCAGGTCGAGCGTGTAATGCGAGATTCCGGCCATGTCTTACTCCGTGATGGGGCGTGTGCCGACGATGCGCAGGCCATAAGCGTCGAGGCCCACATATTTCGTCTGCGGATTGTCGGTGAGAAGGATCATGTCATGCAGCCCCATCGAGGACAGGATCTGCGAGCCCAGACCGATCTGCTTGATCGTGCGCGGCCCCTGATCCTCTTCGCGCAGAAGGCGGTTCGACGGGTCGCGGAACAGGCAGACGAGGCCACGGCCTTCCGCAGCCACGATCTCCATCGCGCGGCGTACTTCGTCGGCGGGACCGGGGCCGATCCCCAGCACGTCGTCGAGGATGTTGAGCGAGTGGGTGCGCACCAGAACCGGCTCCGGCGTGGAAATATCGCCCTTCACAAGCACGATATGATCGACACCCTCGGCCATATCGGTGAAGACACGCATCTCCCACTCGCCGCCATGGCTGGACGTGACCATCTGGCGCAGACCCTCGCGCACGAGATTGTCGTGACGGCGGCGGTAGGCGATCAGGTCCGAGATCGTGCCGATTTTCAGCCCGTGTTTCTTGCCGAACTCGATCAACCCCGGCAGGCGCAGCATGTGGCCGTCATCGCCCATGATCTCGCAGATCACGCCGGCGGGCTTGAGCCCGGCAAGGCGCGCCACATCCACGGCGGCTTCGGTATGGCCCGCACGCACCAGCACCCCGCCGTCGCGCGCGCGCAGCGGAAAGATATGGCCCGGCGAGGCGATATCCTGAGGACCTTTGCTCGGGTCGATCGCCACCTTGATCGTCTGCGCCCGGTCATGGGCGGAAATCCCGGTGGTGATGTTCTCGCGCGCCTCGATCGAGACGGTGAAGGCCGTCTCGTGGCGCATCGAATTGGCGCGCACCATCGGCGCAAGGCCCAGTTGGTCGACGCGATCGGAGGTGAGCGGCAGGCAGATCAGCCCGCGCCCGTAGGTCGCCATGAAATTCACCGCCTCGGGGGTGCATTTCTCGGCCGGAATATACAGATCGCCTTCGTTCTCGCGATCCTCGTGATCGACGAGGATCACCATGCGCCCGGCCTTTGCCTCGGCGATAATGTCCTCAGCGGGCGCGATCACGTGGCGCAGGCTTTCCTCGACCTCGCCGGGCACGTCATGGGTGCCGGATTTGTCGACCGGGGTCAGGGGTTTGCCGTCGGTGGTCATGCGTTCCACTCCTGCAGCCGCGCGACATAGCGCGCGAGCGTGTCGATCTCGAGATTGATCCGGTCGCCCGCCTTGGCATGGCCCCAGTTGGTGACCTGCTTGGTATGCGGGATGATGTTGACGCCGAACGTCGCGCCTTCGACCTCGTTCACGGTCAGCGAGGTGCCGTTCAGCGCGACCGAGCCTTTCGGCGCGATGTATTTCGCGAGGCTCTCCGGTGCGCGGAAGGTGAAGCGGGTGCTGTCGCCCTCATCCACCATCGCCACGATCTCGGCCACGCCATCGACATGGCCCGACACGATATGGCCGCCCAACTCGTCGCCCACTTTCAGCGCGCGTTCGAGATTGATCTTTTGGCCCACCTGCCAGCCGCCGCTGGCATCGTTGCCGCGACCGCCGATATTCGTCTTGGCCTGGCTCTCGGCGGAGATTTCCACGTCGAACCAGTTTTTCGGCTCAGAGCCCGTAGCGATCACGGTCAGGCAGCAGCCGTCGCAGGCAATCGACGCGCCCAGCTCGATGCTGCCCACGTCATAGCTTGTGCCGATCCGCGCGCGCAGATCGCCGCGCTGCTCCAGCTCCAGAATTTCTCCGATATCGGTCACGATCCCGGTGAACATGGCATATCCCCTCAGATTTCGGACCTTAGCTAGCCCGCAGGGCGCGCCTTCGCAAGAGATGAGCGCCCCGCCGTCCCGTCACACTCTTCGCGGCCCCGCACAGCGCCTGCCCTAAAATTGTCCAATATTTAAGGGATTACCCCACAAACTCCGTGACTTCGCGCGCTTCCTGCGCAATCACGGAAGCAGGCCAAGGACCCACGACCGGATGAACCGTTTCGAAAATCGCCACTTCCTGATGCTGCAGGGGCCCCACGGCCCCTTCTTTCATCAGCTTGGCGCGATGCTTCGGCAGGCAGGGGCGACGGTCTGGCGCGTGGGATTCAACCGCGGGGATGAGGTGTTCTGGTTCGACCGCGCCTCCTATCTGCGTTTCGACGCCCCGCCGGAGGATTGGCCTGATCACCTGCGCGATCTGATCGCCGAGAAAGGCATCACCGATCTCGTGCTCTATGGCGACACCCGCCCGATCCATGCGCAGGCCGTCGAGGTCGCGAAGGCGATGGGCCTCAGCGTACATGTCTTCGAAGAGGGGTACGTCCGCCCCTACTGGGTGACTTACGAGCGTGGCGGCTCGAACGGGCATTCCCGGCTGATGGAGATGTCGGTGGCGCAGATGCGCACGGCGCTTGCGCAATCCGAGATCGAGTTTCCCGACGCCCCGCCCCGCTGGGGTGATATGCGCCACCACGTGTTCTACGGCGCGCTCTACCATTTCTTCGTGATGCTCCGCCCCGGCCCCTATCGCCGCTTCCGCCCGCATCGCGACATCACGGTGTTTCAGGAATTCCGCCTCTGGCTTCGCCGCCTGCTGCTGATGCCGCTGCATATGCTGGAGCGCAGACGCGCGACGCGGCGCATCCGGCATGGCGGTTTCCCCTATCATCTCGTGCTGCTGCAGCTCGAACACGATTCCAGCTTCCGGATGCATTCGCCCTTCGCGAGCCAGACCGAGTTCATCGATCTGGTGATGGAGAATTTCGCGAAAGGCGCGCCGCCCCATCATCACCTCGTCTTCAAGGCCCATCCGCTCGAAGACGGGCGCGCGCCCATCCGCGAGACGATCCGCAAAGCGGCCCGCGCGCATGGGCTGGCGTCGCGCGTGCATTTCGTGCGCGGCGGCAAGCTGGCCGGGCTTCTGGCGCAGGCGCGCTCCGCCGTCACGGTCAATTCGACCGCCGCGCAGCAGGCGCTCTGGCGCGGGCTGCCGCTGAAATCGCTCGGTCGTGCGATCTTCGACAAGCCGGAATTCACCTCCGCGCAACCGCTCGAGGCTTTTTTCGCAAGCCCGGCCCGCCCCGACAGCCGCGCCTATCGCGACTACCGTCACTACCTTCTGGAAACGAGCCAGGTGCCGGGCGGTTTCTACTCCGCGCGCGGACGCCGGGCCCTGCTGCGACAGGTGGTCGACATGATGCTGGCCGCCGAAGACCCCTATGATGCGCTGGTCGCAGGCAACGCGGCCCCACGGCAACAGTTGCAGGTGGTACGATAATTTTTCTCGTTTTTTTCCCGAGGCTTCGGTAGCTTGGTCGCAAAACGATAAGCAGCATCCCGAACGAGGAGCTCGAGCAGTGACCATGACCCCTTCCCGTAGGGCCGTTTTGACGGGCCTTTCCGCCACGCTTTTGACCGCATCTTGTGGTCTTCCGCGCTCCGGCCCCAACAAGCGCGAACTCTTCGCGGGCTCCGTGATGCGCCAGGGCGATGCGTTCGTCGTCAAGGTGAACGACTTCGTCACCCGCGCGACCGCCGTGCAACCGGCGCTCGGTTTCACCTCCGCTTTCATCAATGCCGGTCAGATCGGCTCCGACACGATCCGTCCGGGCGACACGCTTTCGCTGACGATCTGGGAGAACGTCGATGACGGGCTGCTCGCCAGCAAAGGCGCCAACGCGACCCAGCTGCAAGAGGTGCAGGTCGATGGCGCGGGCTTCATCTTCGTTCCCTATGCGGGCCGCATCAAAGCCGCCGGCAACACGCCCGACGGGCTGCGCCGCATCATCACCACCAAGCTCGACGCGCAAACCCCGGACCCGCAGGTTCTCGTGACCCGCGTGGCAGGCGATGGTGCGACGGTTTCGGTGATGGGCGCGATCAACGGCCAAGGCGTCTACCCGATCGAGCGGCCCACCCGGACGCTTTCGGCGATGATCGCCAAGGCGGGCGGCGTATCGATCCCCCCCGAGGTCGCCAAGATCACCGTGACGCGCGGCGGCATGTCGGGCTCGATCTGGCTCAAGGATCTCTACGAGAACCCCAAGATGGACATCGCGCTGCGCAATGGCGACGTGATCCTCGTCGAGAAGGACCAGCGCGCCTTCACCTCGCTCGGCGCGACCGGCAAGCAGGCCCGCGTGCCCTTCGAGACCCAGACGCTTTCGGCACTGGAGGCCATCGCAACGGTGGGCGGCTTGCAGTCGAACCTCGCCGATCCGACCGGCGTCTTCGTGCTGCGCAACGAGCCGGCCGATATCGCGATGAAGGTGCTTGGTCGCACCGATCTGGTCGGCGATCAGCGCATGATCTACGTGCTCGACCTGACCCAGCCCAACGGCATGTTCATGGCGCGCGATTTCGCGATCCGCGACGGCGACACGGTCTATGTCACCGAGGCGCCCTTCGTGCAGTGGCAGAAGACGCTCTCGGCGCTGACCCAGCCGCTGGGCACGGTGAACACGCTCAATACGCTCGCCGGGAACTGATGCCCCGTGACAATGACCACAAGGCCGCCGGGGCGATTCCCCGGCGGCTTTTTTTCTACAATGGCGGCGTGTTGCGCCAGACGCGCCTGCGCGAGATTTTGCGGGCCGCAGGCCATGCCCCGCGCCTCGGCTTGCCCGGCCCCGACGATGGCGTGATGGTCTGGGGCCGCTCGCCCTATGCGGCGCGCGGTGAGGCGGTGGCCGCCAAGCGCGACGTGCCGCTGATCCGGGTGGAGGATGCGTTTCTGCGCTCGATCCATCCGGGCCGGACCGGCGCGCCGCCTTTGGGCCTGATCCTCGATCCAATGGGCGTGCATTTCGACAGCGCCCAGCCCTCGCGGCTCGAACATCTCCTCGCGACCGAGCCGCTCGACGATAGCGCCGTCTTGCAGCGGGCCCGCGACGGGATCGCTCGGCTGAAAGCCTCGGAGCTTTCGAAGTATAACGATTTCGACCCGGACCTGCCCGTCCCCGATCCGGGCTATGTTCTGGTGATCGACCAGACGCGAGACGATGCCTCGCTCACCCACGGCGGGGCGAGCGCCGCCACGTTCCGCGAAATGCTGGCCTATGCGCGGATCGAAAATCCCGGCGCGCGCATCCTGATCAAGACCCATCCCGAAACCCGCGCCGGGCTACGTGGCGGCCATTACGGGCCGGAAGACTGCGACGCGAATGCCGAGATTTACGACGCGCCGGTCTCGCCGTGGAAGCTGCTCGAAGGCGCAATCGCGGTCTATACGGTGTCGTCGCTCATGGGCTACGAGGCGATCCTCGCAGGCCACAAGCCGCGTGTTTTCGGCCAGCCGTTCTATGGGGGCTGGGGGCTCACGCAGGACGAAAACCCCGTACCCCGCAGATCGCGCAGCCTGACCCGCGCGCAGATTTTCGCGGTGTCGCATATCCTTGCGCCGATCTGGTTCGATCCTTGCCGCAAGCGCCTGTGCAGCTTCGAGGAGGCGGCGGATCAGCTCGAAGCCGAAACCCGCGCCTACCGCGAAGATCGGCAGGGCTATGTCGCGGGCGGCATGTCCCTGTGGAAGCGCCCGCATCTGCGGAAATTCTTCGGGCGGCACGGGTCGCTGCGGTTCAGCGAAACACCCGACCCTGCTCGGCCCTTTCTTTACTGGGCCACGCGCGCGGCCCCAGACGACGACCGCGACCCGATCCGCGTCGAAGACGGGTTTCTGCGCTCCCGTGGCCTCGGTGCCGAACTCGTCCCGCCGCTCTCGTTGATCGCGGATCGCACAGGCATCTTCTACGACCCGACCCGTCCGAGCGATCTGGAGGCATTGATCGCGCAGCCAGTACCGCCGGAGGGCGAGGTGCGGGTGCGCAAGCTCATCCAACGGATCACGATTGAGGGCCTGACGAAATACAATCTCGGCGGCGCGCTTCCCGAACTGCCTAAAGGCCATAAGATCCTCGTGCCCGGACAGGTCGAAGACGATGCCTCGATCCGGCTCGGCGCGGGGGAGACTTGCACAAATGCGATGCTTCTGGAGAAAACCCGGGCCGAGAACCCCGATTCAGTTATCCTTTTCAAACCTCACCCCGATGTCGTCGCTGGTCTGCGCCCCGGCGTCGTGCCCGATGAGGTGGCGAAGACATATGCGGATCTGATCCTGCCCGAGGCCAACACCGCTGCGCTGATCGACGCGGTGGACGAGGTCTGGACGATGACCTCCGGCCTCGGCTTCGAGGCGCTCTTGCGCGGCAAAGCCGTCACCACCCTCGGCACACCCTTCTATGCCGGCTGGGGCCTCACCCGCGATCTCGAGCCTGTTCCGGCGCGCAGAACGGCGCGCCCGGATCTGCTGCAGCTCACCCATGCCGCGCTCATCGCCTATCCGCGCTATCTCGACCCGGTCAGCGGGTTGCCCTGCCCGGTCGAGGTGGCGCTGGATCGTCTGAGCGAAGGCCGCACCCTGCCCCGGGGGCCGCTCAACCGGATCGGTGCGAAGCTGCAAGGCGTGTTCGCGTCCTACGCGTGGCTCTGGCGCCGCCAGCGGTGAAGCAGGTCGTCGCCGATGGGGCGGCTTTCGACCAGCGTGTAGCGCGGCGCAGAGGCCAGCGCACTCAGCCCCATATCGCCGACCCCGGCGCGACCATCCGCGCCCAGCATCATGCCCGCCGTGAAGCCGATCAGCTCGTCCACCAGCCCCGCATTGATCAGAGAGGCCGCGAACTTGCCGCCGCCTTCGCAGAACACGCGGGTCAGGCCGAACCCGGCCAGAGCCTCCATCAGCGCCAGCGGATCGAGACCGCCGCCGCTCGTCTCGGCCACCTCGATCAGTTCCGCGCCCGCTTCGCGCCAGAAGTCTTTCGCCTCATCGGGAGCCTCGGCCCCATGGATCAGCCAGAGCGGCGCGACGTCCAGCGACCCGGCAAGCCGATTGCGCGGCAAATCCAGCATCGCCGAGGCCACGATCCGCAGAGGTTGGCGCAGTGGCGTGAAGCTGCGCACGGTCAGCAGCGGATCGTCGGCCCGCGCGGTACCGCCGCCCACCATCACCGCGTCGAACTCGGCGCGCATCGCATGGACGAGCGTGCGCGACTGCGGCCCGGTGATCCATTGGCTTTCACCCGTGGAGGTCGCGATGCGCCCGTCAAAACTGCTCGCAAGCTTCAGCGCGAGCCACGGCCGCGCGCGGGTCACGCGGCTCAGGAACCCGGCCTGCAGATCGCGCGCCTCCGCCTCCATGAGCCCGGTTTCCACGTCGAACCCCGCGTCGCGCAGCATCGCATGACCGCCGCCCGAGACCCGCGGATCGGGGTCTTCCATCGCCGAGACGACCCGCGCCACCCCGGCCTCGCGCAGTGCCATCGCGCAGGGCGGCGTCTTGCCGTAATGGGCGCAGGGTTCAAGCGTGACATAGGCCGTAGCGCCACGCGCCGCCTCCCCCGCCTGCGCGAGCGCACGCACCTCCGCATGGGGTCGCCCGCCCGGCTGGGTCCAGCCGCGCCCGACGACGCGGCCCTCATTCACGATCACGCAGCCGACCGCCGGGTTCGGCCAGACGTTGCCAAGGCCCCGGCGCGCGAGCGTCAGGGCCATCGACATGAACCGCCGGTCTTCTTCGGTCACTCGGGGTCGCCCGCCCCCGGCGGACGCAATTCGGAGACGAACTTGTCGAAGTCGTCCGCTTCCTGGAAGTTCTTGTAAACGCTGGCGAACCGGACGTAGCCGACCGTGTCGATCCGTGCGAGCGTCTCCATCACGATCTCACCGATCACCTTCGAGGAGATGTCGGTCTCGCCCATGCTCTCCAGGCGTCGCACGATACCGGAGATCATCTGATCGATCCGCTCGGGTTCGACCGGGCGTTTCTGCATCGCGATCCGGATCGAGCGTTCAAGCTTGTCGCGATCGAAATCCTCACGCTTTCCGGAGGTCTTGATCACCACGAGGTCGCGCAGCTGGACGCGTTCGTAAGTGGTGAAACGACCGCCGCAGGCCGGGCAGAACCGACGTCGCCGGATCGCAACGTGATCTTCCGCCGGACGGCTATCTTTCACCTGAGTATCGACATTTCCGCAAAATGGGCAGCGCATTCGCTTTCCCCCGTTCGTTGTCCCGCCTCACGATAGGGTCTGCATGCCCCTCTTATCCACAAGACCTTAGCCTAGCGTCGATGGTTTGGGTAGGAAAAATCTTTCGACCCCAGATGTGGCGGCTGCCTGTGGCGAATGAGACTCAGCGCAGAAGCGCCACGACCTCGCGGCGATGCGCGCGGCTGCGATGTTCGAAAAGGTAAATTCCTTGCCACGTTCCGAGCACCATACGCCCCGAAATGACAGGAATCTGCAAGCTGACCGGCAAAAGCGCCGATTTGATATGGGCCGGCATGTCGTCCGGCCCCTCATAGGTATGGGTCAGGTAGGACATGCTGGGATCGGTCGTGGGCGGCACGAGCCGATGGAAGAATTCCTTCAGATCGGAGCGCACTTCCGGGTCGGCATTTTCCTGGATCGCGAGACTGGCCGAGGTGTGACGGATGAACAGCGTGAGCAACGCCTCCTCCGCATCGGCGCCCGCGACCCAAGCCGCCACGTCACGCGTGAATTCGTAAAGACCGGGGCCCGATGTTGCGATCTCGAAGCGGCGATGCATCAGCTTTTCGGCGCGGGACGCGCCTCGGAGCGATCCGTCGCGACGATCGCGAGGCATTCGGGGTTGATGTCCATGATCTTGCGCTCTTTCGCCCACACCGCATCGGCCTGCGCGCCGCTTAGCCCGCGCTTGACCATGGCCTTGGGTTGCGGCGTGCCGTCGCCCACGCCCGAGACCACCGAATAGGTGCCGCCTGCCTCTTCCTGCACATAGAGGAAACAGGTGCCTGCTTGATCCATGCGCGGCGTGCCCGATTGCATCGTGCCGACCTGACAGGCAGCGAGAACGAGAGGGGCGAGCAAGGCAGGCGCAAACTTGAACATGGTATCTCCGGTTATTGGGTCGCTTCAATTTGGACCGCCGCAAGACGACAGGCAACGCCTTTTGCCCACGCGCGCCACACGAATTAGGCCGCCACTACGCGTGGGAAACCTCGGCACTCTGGAACTGCGCGAGCAGGTAACTGAAACCGTAGCCGCAGGCGATGGAGGCGAAGATGATCTCACCGCCATCTTCGATCAAGCCGAGAAGCCATGAGAGCGGAGCGCCGTCGAACACGCTATGGATGGCGTCGAACCCCACTCCACAGATGATGAGACCGAAGATCGAAGCGGAAAAGCGAAGCACATAGAGGCGCTGCTCCGGCGATCCGAAGCGATAAGCGAGCCACAGAAGCGCGACCACGATGACGCCCTGCCCCGCAAGATAGACGAGCTCTCCGATCGTCTGCGCGGCATGGGGATCGGCGATGACTTGCCCGAACACCCCTTCTCTCAAAAAACGGCCCGCATGCTCATGCAACTGCTTGCTGTCATCGGCAAGCAGAATGGCGAAGACGGCGAATATGAACACGCTCGTGGCGTTCGGCTTTTTCAGGAACGACGCGAGCATGAACACCATGATCGCGGTCCATTTGAAGAACCCGAAATTCTCGGAAAAACTGAGGTCGAGACCGATATCGAACCGCCAGAACTGTTCGGCGATCAGCCCGTCGCCATGATTGAGCCCCAAAACGTTGTAAGTGATGAAAATAGCCAGCAGCACTGCATCCACGAAAAGCAAAGCGAACAGAAACTTTCGCGTTAACTCGTCATTGAACGGCTTCAGCAGGGCTGGCGCGTAATTGCGCAGCCGCATTTAACTCCCCCCAACGAACACACCAATTGCCCGTAAGGTGACGATAACACGATCAGGGAAATTTCAAACTTTCCAGCAACTTGAGGGACGAAAAAGCCGTTCCACCCCCCGAAATGCTCAAGAAATGTGCGAAATATGCGGCTTAGGAACCACCGCCTTGACGCAGCAATGCAAGCGGACCGCCCTCCGTCACGGCACGTGAACGAGACCGTTCATCTTGCAGCCCAGCGGAGCAAGATCGGCTTCGACCGCGGCTTTATGCGCGTTGAATTCGACGTTATGCGCATCGATCGCCTCTTGGCTCGGGGCATGGCCGGACTCGCGCTGCGCCGTGGTTTTCGCCTCCAGACGCGCAGCCTCTTCCTGATGATCGCTGGCGAAGACGGCCTTGGCCTTCTCCCAATTCTCGGCGATCGCCTCCTGGCTCTCTCCTTCGCAGGTGAAGAGATAGACCAGCTTGGCGGGCTTGTCGGGAATGTAGAATTGCGCGCGCTCGGCGGCGCTGGCGGACCCAGCGGCCAGAAGGGCTACAGCCACGAACGTAGTGAAGACTTTCATGCTCCCCTCCCCCGGATGACATGAAAACGCCCCCGAAACCGGGGGCGTCCTGATCGAATGCTATTACTGGTCGAGGAACGAACGCATCTTGCGCGACCGGCTCGGGTGCTTGAGCTTGCGCAGCGCCTTCGCCTCGATCTGACGGATACGCTCGCGGGTGACCGAGAACTGCTGGCCCACCTCTTCGAGCGTGTGGTCGGTGTTCATGCCGATGCCGAAGCGCATCCGCAGAACCCGCTCCTCGCGCGGGGTGAGCGAGGCCAGAACCCGCGTCGTCGTCTCCTTCAGGTTCTCCTGAATGGCGGAGTCGAGCGGCAGAACGGCGTTCTTGTCCTCGATGAAATCGCCAAGCTGGCTGTCTTCCTCGTCGCCGATCGGCGTCTCGAGCGAGATCGGCTCCTTGGCGATCTTCATCACCTTGCGGACCTTCTCGAGCGGCATCTGCAGCTTGTCGGCCAGTTCTTCCGGCGTCGGCTCGCGGCCGATCTCGTGGAGCATCTGGCGACCGGTGCGGACCAGCTTGTTGATCGTCTCGATCATGTGGACCGGGATACGGATGGTGCGCGCCTGATCCGCGATCGAGCGGGTGATCGCCTGACGGATCCACCACGTCGCATAGGTCGAGAACTTGTAGCCGCGGCGATACTCAAACTTATCCACGGCCTTCATGAGGCCTATATTGCCTTCCTGAATGAGATCGAGGAATTGCAGGCCGCGGTTGGTGTATTTCTTCGCGATCGAGATCACGAGACGCAGGTTCGCCTCGACCATCTCTTTCTTGGCCTGACGGGCTTCTTTTTCGCCCTTCTGGACCTGCTGCACGATGCGGCGGAATTCGGAAATATCGACGCCGACATACTGTCCGACCTGAGCCATCTCCCCGCGCAGCTCTTCCACCTTGTCGGCGGAACGCTCGAACAGGGACTGCCAAGCGCGGCCCGACTTCGCCTGCATCCGCTCGGACCAGCTGGGGTCCAGTTCGTAGCCGCGATACTCTTCGATGAACTCACGACGGTTGATGCGTGCCTGATCGGCGAGCTTCACCATGCCGCTGTCGATCGACATGATCTTGCGGTTGATGCCGTAGAGCTGGTCGATCAGCGCTTCGATCCGGTTGTTGTGCAGGTGAAGCGAGTTCACCAGTTCGACGATCTCGGAACGCAGCTTCTGATAGGCGGCTTCCTCGGTGACCGAGAAGGAGCCATCCTCGTTCAGCGTCGCCGACATCCGCAGGTCCTGCATTTCGGCAAGCTGAGCATAGTCGCGCGCGATCAGTTCGAGCGTCTCGAGGACACGCGGCTTCAGCGCGGCTTCCATCGCGGCGAGCGAAAGGTTCGCGCCTTCGTCCTCGTCGTCATCGTCGGATTGGATCGGGTTGCCGTCCGCGTCGAGCTCGGGCTCCGAATTGCCGCTATCCTCGGATTTCTTGCTGCCCTCTGTCGTCGCCTCGGCTCCGACGGTGGGCGGTGCGATCTCTTCTTCTTCGCCTTCGACCCCTTCGAGCGAGTTGCCGAAGGTGGTCTCGAGGTCGATCACGTCGCGCAGCAGAATCTCTTCGTTGAGAAGTTCGTCGCGCCAGATCGTGATGGCCTGGAAGGTCAGCGGGCTCTCGCAGAGCCCCGCAATCATCGTGTTGCGGCCAGCCTCGATGCGCTTGGCGATCGCGATTTCACCCTCGCGCGACAGCAGCTCGACCGAGCCCATCTCGCGCAGATACATCCGCACCGGGTCATCGGTACGATCGAGCGTTTCCGAGCTGGTGGTCGAGACCGCGACTTCGCGCGACCCCGAAGCCGTCGTCGCGACTTCGCCGCCCTGGCTGTTGCTTTCTTCCTCATCGGCCTCTTCGGCTTCAATGACGTTGATGCCCATTTCGGAGAGCATCGACATGACATCTTCGATCTGGTCCCCGGAGACCTGATCTTGCGGCATCACCTTGTTGAGCTGGTCATAGGTAATGAACCCGCGTTCCTTCGCCTCGGCGATCATCCGCTTCACGGCGGCCTGACTCATATCGAAGGACGTCGCGTCGTCGCTCGGGGTGTCGGATTTATTGTCGTCGATGTCTTTGGCGGCCATGTGGGCTCCTCGGTCAGGGCTTGGTTGGGCTCAAGCTATGACGAAAGCGAATCATATCTCGTCTGTGTATCGAATCGCGGCGGCGAATCACAGGGGCGCGAGGGCTGTGGACAGAAAGTTGATTCTGAATGTGTCCGCAACAATTCGCTTTTCCGTAATCCGTTGGCCCGCAGCCATCCGGCTCAATGTTTCTTACGCCAGATTTCTCCGTCGATCATGGCCTGAAGCGTCGCGGACAGCGCCGCTTGGTCTTCGCCCATATCGGAGGAGTCCTCCAGTTTCGATCTCTCTGCGCGATGGCGAAGCGATGCTGCTTGCGCCAGACGCCATGTCACGCCTTCGTCGGCAAGCCCCGCCAGATCCTCCATCGCATCGGCGACCTCTTCGCGCACGGCGCGAGCGGCGTCCAGCTTAGCCAGTTCCTCGGTCAGGCACATCCGCGCCAAATCGAGGTTCTCAGCGTTGCGAACCGGAGGCGCAGAGCGCAAATGGGGCAGGTTCAACAGTTTTTCAAGGTCGGTCGCCATTTCTGCGTAAAGGTTTTTCGCGATTTCCGGGGCGGGCGCGGCGACATGGGCGAGCATCCGGTGGCGCAGCTGATCATGCGTTGCATCGCGCAGCGGCACGGCCTCCAGTTCCGCCTCGAATTCGGCGATCAGCGCCGGGTGGGTGACGCAGATGCCGAGGATCATCGCTTCGCGCAGATGCTCGGCCACGTCGCTCGGCGCGGTCGCCAGAAGCGAGGAGCGCGTCTCGGGCAAGGCCGGCGGCGGCGCACCGAAGCGGCCCTTGCCGCGCTTGCCGCCGGGGCCGAAACCGCCCGGCGTGAAGCCCCCGCGGGATCCTTGCGCGCCGCCCTGTGGGCCAGCCTGCGGACCGGTGCCGAACAGCTCCCAGCGCAGGCGTTTGATCTCGTCCCCGTAATGGCCGCGAATCGAGGGATCCTGAATGCGCGCAATCGCGGCGCGCAGGCTCTTGTCCAAGGCCGCCCGGCGCTCGGGACTGTCGAAGACTTTCCCCTCGGTCTCGCGTTGCCACAGCAGCGAGACCATCGGCTTTGCCTCGGCGAGGATCGTCTCCATCGCATCGCGGCCCTGCTTGCGGATCACGTCATCCGGGTCGAGCCCCGGCGGCATGATCGCGAAACGCACGCCCTTCCCCGCCTCCAGCAGCGGCAGCGCGAGATCGATCACCCGCAGCGCCGCGCGCAGACCCGCCGTATCGCCATCGAGCGCGATGATCGGCTCGTCATGGATGCGCCACATCAGGCGCAGCTGATCTTCGGTGATCGCGGTGCCCAGAGGTGCGACCGCCCCGCCGAAGCCGCCTTCGACCATGGCAATCACATCCATATAGCCTTCGCAGACCACAAGCGGCGCACCCTTGCCGCAGGCTTCGCGCGCGGGGCCATGGTTATAGAGCGAGCGCCCCTTGTCGAAGAGCGCGGTCTCGGGCGAGTTGAGATATTTCGCCGGATCGTTCGGATCCATCGCCCGCCCGCCGAAGGCGATGCAGCGCCCGCGCGGATCGCGGATCGGGAAAATGATACGGTTGCGGAAGACGTCGAAGGGTTCGCGCCCCTTCTGGCTGTCCTTCGCAAGCCCCGCGCCCTTGATCAGCTCGTCGGAAATCCCCTTCGCCTTGAGCGCATCGCGCAGCCCCTGCCAGCCGGGCGGGGCAAAGCCGATCTCGAAGCGGTCCACGGCGGGTTTGTTCAGGCTGCGCCCGGCCAGATAGTCGCGCGCGGCGCTCCCGGCCTGCGTGTTCAGATGGAGGCGGAAATACTTCACCGCCTCTTCCATCACATTGGCCAGCTCGGTGCGCAGATCGGCCTTCTCCTGCGCCATCGGATCGCGCGCGGGCATCTGCATTCCGGCCTCACGGGCGAGGATTTCCACCGCCTCCATGAAGCTGACATTCTCGGTCTCGCGCACGAAGCTCAGCGCGTCGCCCTTCGCGTGGCAGCCGAAGCAATAGTAATAGCCCTTGCGGTCATCGACATGGAACGAGGCCGATTTTTCCTGATGGAAGGGGCACGGCGCCCACATGTCGCCCTTGGCCTGGTTCGACTTGCGCATGTCCCAAATGACCTTGCGCCCCACGACCTGAGCGATCGAGGAACGGCTGCGCAATTCGTCGAGAAATCCGGGTGGCAGGCTCATGCTCTCTATATTGTCTCCATGTGCGGCAGAGTCGAGAGGACCCGCTGAGCTACCCACAGCTTTCGGCCTCGCGCGCGCCGAGAACTTCGCGTCAGCCGCGGGTGAGAAATCCGCCCCTCGAGGCGAGTTAACCTAGTTTAAACGACTCAGTCTCCAAGACGGCGCCCAGCGTCAGAAGCCCCTCAGATTGGTAGCCGATTGGGAAACTATCTCACACCCACTGCGGCATTCCACATTTAAAGCACAACAATTCCATGAAGTTAGACACTCTTTTGCCTTAATTTCGCCTCAGGAATTATGCAGTTTCATCCGGTGATTTTTTACGAGTTTTCTCCGCTGGCGGCGAGGCCATGGGACAAGGAGAAGGAGGTCGGGGATGAGGGACAAAACCGAACAAAACGGCTTGGCACGCCGTATCGAAGCCGCGCGCGCCCGAATGGGGCGGTTCGCGCAGGACGAGGATGGAGCGGTTTTCATCTTCAGCCTGCAGGTTTTGATCGTGCTGATGGTCATTGGCGGCATTGCGATTGATTTCGTCCGCCAAGACGAACGCCGTACGCTTATCCAAAGTTCGCTCGACCGAGCCGCGCTCGCCGCGGCCAATCTGGATCAAACGCTCGATCCCGCGACCGTGGCGAAAGACTACCTCTCCACCAGTGGACTCGACTATCTCAATATCGAGCCCGTGGTCGAAGAGGGCGCGCAGAAGGAATACCGCCGCGTATCGATGACCGCGCAGGATGACATGCCCACGATCTTCGGTGACCTGATCGGCTTCGGCGTCGATTCCTTCCGCTCCAACACCGCAGCCAAAGCCGAGGAATCGATCGGCAATGTCGAAATCTCGATGGTGCTCGACGTCTCCGGCTCCATGGGCCAGACGGATTCCGGCTCCTACTATGGCGAGACGAAGATCGCCTCGCTGCGCGATGCCGCGACGAATTTCACCAACAAGATGTTCGACAACGTTCAGCCTCCGGGCGCGCCGGCCGGTCGCCTTTCGATCTCGATCGTGCCCTACAACCAGCAGGTCTCGCTCGGGCCGGATCTGGCCGCGGCCTACAACCTTTCGACCGATCACAGCTACAACACCTGCGCCGACGTGCAGCTTCAGGGGTTCAACAGCGTAAGCCTGCCCACCACTGGCCTACAGCGCACCATGTATGGCTGGAGCTATGATCTCGTCGGTCAAGGCTACGGTGTGTACAAAACACTCTCGGAATCCTCCGAGAACTGCTACGAGCACAGCTATTCCGACGTGATGGCCTTCGAGGACAACCAGAACGACGTCGTGAACAAGATCGCGGCGCTGCGTGCAGGTGGCGATACCGCGATCGACATCGGCGCCCGCTGGGGCTTCGCGCTGCTCGACCCTTCGGCCAAACCGGTCGCCGCTGCTCTGGTCGAGAACGGAACGATCTCCGCCGATGTGGATGACCGCCCCCTGCCCTATCCGGCAACCGGTCAGAGCATCGATGAACGCTCGATGAAAGTGATGATCCTGATGACCGACGGTCAGAACACGCGCACCTTCTCGATGCGGATGCAGTACCGGACAGGCGATTCCGGTTTGTTCTCGATCGACAGTTCGACGGCGTTCAATGACGACAGCACGACGATGTCGAAAATGTACTGGTTCTCGCAAGACCGCGCTGATCAGGGCGAGAAGCCCTATTACTCCTTCGCCGATCGCAACTGGTATGCCCCCGAAGAGATCGGCGAGACCGTCGCGACGAAAGTCTATGAAACCAAGTGCTACACGGATTGGCGGGGCCGCGAGCGTTGCTACAAGGATTCGCACTACGAGTACCAATTCGAGCCGCGTGACCTGCATGCGATCGACTGGCGCACCGTCTGGAGCAAGGGATGGACGCTGCAATATGTGATCCAGACCTTCCTTCTGCCGCCGCGCCAGCGCCTAGACCCGGAGGAATCCGTGGCGTCGATCTATGACGAGATGGCGATCTCCTCGATGTATTATGGCAGCGATCCGACGAAGGACATCTTCTCGCTCAAGGACGACAACCTCTCGAGCGTGTGCAAGGCCGGGAAAAGCAAGGATATCATCGTTTTCACCGTGGCCGTGGACGCACCTCAAAGGGGCAAGACCGCGCTCGCCGATTGCAGTTCGGGTCCGAGCTATCAGTACGACGTCGACTCCGCCAATCTCGCGGATGCATTTTCCTCGATCGCGACGCAGATCTCTACCCTGCGCCTGACGAACTGACCGGAGAGCGCAGAGCATGGCACTGAGGCTGACACATAAACGAGCCTTCCTGAGGGCGGAGGACGGGGCGGTGACGATCCCCGCCCTGCTCTGGATCGTGTTCCTGATCTTCTTCATGTTCGCCGGCATCGAGCTGGGCGTGATCTTCATCAAGCAGACCCTGCTGACCCGCGCGACCGAAGCCACGAGCCGGATTATCCGTATCGGGAATTACTCCAGCATCGACGAGAAAACGCTGCGCCACGAAATCTGCAAACAGGCGGGCTTCTTCGGGAACACCTGCATGAACCGGGTTTCGGTTGAGATGTTCCAGGTCGACAAGACGAACTGGACCTCCTCGATCGCCAATCACCCGGTGCGCTGCGAGGATTTCTCGGACGTGACCAAGCCTCCGCCCTCCGGCACGCTGGAATCCGCCGCCCCGGATCAACTGATCCTCGTGCGGGTCTGCCTGCGCGAAAAGCCGATGCTGCTGGAAGATTTCATTGCACAAGCCTTCCTCGAAGCATCGCCGGTGGGCGCGGATGGCGATTACGCCTTGGTGGCAACGACCGCGATCGTGATCGAACCGGCGGTCGCCTCTGCTGCAGGAGGGACCTGAGCGATGGTCATGGCAAAGATGCGCAATGTGTTCCGCCGCTTCCGCGACGACGAGACCGGATCCATCCCGATCGAAGGGCTGATGGCCTTCATCATGCTGTCGGGGTGGCTGATCCTGTCGATCGAAATGTATGACGTATTCAAAATTCGCGGTGCCGCGACACGGGCCAATGTAACGGTCTCGGACCTGATCTCGCGCGAACGGGATCCAATCGGCCCGAAATTCGTCGCAGGCATCAAGCAGGTCTACGATTTTGCGACCGGCAACGGCGACCCTTCGCGCAGCTGGATGCGTGTGACCTTGGTGAGTTGCTGGGACGATCCGCAGGATTTGAACCACGCCTGCAACGATCCCACCGAAGGCAGCGACGCAAAAAAGGTGAAGCTGGACGATTCCTTTGCGACCGGCCTGGCGCAAAAGTACACGCAGGAGGCGCTCGATCTCGAGGCGGACCGCATTCCGGTCCTCGCGGCGGGCGACCAGGCGCTGATCGTGGAGACGTCCTACGCCTATGATCTCCCCTTCAAGCTGTCGGAAGCCTATAAAGCCTATCTGACGTCAATCGGGAAAGATCCGACCAAGCATTTCGTCGGCTTCCGCGATGCGATTTCGTTCGACAATTTCATCGTCACCCGGCCGCGCGTCGCCCGCCTGACGTGGAGCGACGCAGACTGAGCGGCAGCGCGAACGCCGCTCTCAGCCGTGATCGCGCCAGCGATTGACGATCGGATAACGGCGATCCAGCCAGAACGCCTTGCTCGACAGGCGCGTGCCCGGCGCGGACTGGTGGCGCTTCCATTCCGAGATATAGAGCAGATGCTCGACCTTCTTGATCGTCTCGCGCTCGTAGCCCTCGGCCACGAGATCGGCGACCGAAGCATCGCGCTCCACCAGCCCCTCGAGAATACCGTCGAGCACCGGATAGGGTGGCAGGCTGTCCTCGTCCTTCTGGTCGGGCCGTAGCTCTGCCGAGGGCGGCTTGTCGATGATCTCGCGCGGGATCACCTCGCCTTCCGGACCCTTCATCCAGTCGCGGTAATTGGCGTTGCGCCAGCGGCACGTCTCGAAAACGCGGGTCTTGTAGAGATCCTTGATCGGATTGTAACCGCCCGCCATGTCGCCATAGATCGTGGCATAGCCCACGGCCATCTCGGACTTGTTGCCGGTGGTTAGAAGCATCTCGCCGAACTTGTTCGACAGAGCCATCAGCATCACACCGCGCAGGCGCGACTGGATGTTTTCCTCGGTCACGTCGGGCTCGGTGCCCTCCATCAGATGGGCGAGCGCATCCGAGACCGCATCGCGCGCACCGTCGATCCGCACCGTATCGAGCCGCATCCCCTGCCGCTTTGCCAGATCGGCCGCGTGATCGAGCGAGCCCTGCGAAGTGTATTCCGAGGGCAGCATCACGCAATGCACCGCCTCCGGCCCCAGCGCATCCGCCGCGATCGTCGCGACCAGCGCGGAGTCGATCCCGCCCGACAGGCCGAGCACGACCTTGGAGAAGCCCGACTTGCGCAGGTAATCGCCAAGGCTTTCGACCATCGCGCGGTAATCCTGCTCCCATTCCGAGGGCTGCGGATCATCACGGCCCGCGATGCAGGCCCAGCCTTCGCCGTCGCGCTCGAAATCGACATGGTCGATGATCTCGTCGAAAGGCGCGAATTGCGCGGCCAGTTGGCCGTGACGGTTCAGCACGAAGCTCGCCCCGTCGAAGACCTGATCGTCCTGCCCACCGACCGAATTGAGATAAGCCAGCGGCAGCCCCGTCTCGACCACGCGCGCGACCATATGGGTCATCCGCACGTCGAGCTTGCCCCGGTGATAGGGCGAACCGTTCGGCACGATCAGGATCTCGGCCCCGGTCTCGGCCAGCGTCTCGGCCACATCCGGGTGCCACGCATCTTCGCAGATCGGAGTGCCGACCCGCACCCCGTTGACCGCATAGGGCCCCGAGATCTGACCGGTATCGTAGATGCGATACTCGTCGAAAATCCCGTGATGCGGCAGATCGTGCTTGAGCATCCGCGCGACCAGCGCGCCGTCCTTCCAGACCCAATAGGCGTTATACTGCCCCTGCTCGGTCCAGTAGGGCCCGCCGATGCCCAGCGCCGGGCCGTCGGTGATCCGCGCACCCAGCGCCTCCATCGCGGCGACCGCGTCGCGCACGAAAGCGGGCTTCGCGATCAGGTCCTGCGTCTGGTAGCCGGTCAGGAACATCTCGGGCAGCACGACCATGTCGGCGCCCGCGCGCTTGCCCTCTTCCCAGGCAGCAAAGGCCTTCTCGGCATTGGCCTCCAGCGCGCCCACGGTGGGGTTGAGCTGGGCCATGGTGAGGCGGAAACGATCGGCCATAAGCGTCCTCGGGGCTGTTATCGCCCTCTCATTTAGCAGAAAACGCTGGGGTGAAAAGGGGATGGCTGCCCTGCATTTGCCGCCCCTCTCCGACATGACCGCCCCGACACCGCCCCCTGCCCGCTTGTCAGGCTACCCCCACGCAATTAACCTTTCCCCAAGCACGGCAGAGCGCGAATCCACGCGCTCGCGAGACCGGAGCACAGGCAGCACCATCAGGGGGCACGCATGGCAGGCGCGCAGCTTCGCATCGCGACATTGGCAGTTCTGATCGGCTGGACCGCGCAAATCGCGCCGGCGCAAGAGGTCATCACCAAGCAATACGATGACGGCGGCCTCTACGAGGGCACCTTCACCGATGGCAAACAGGACGGCTATGGCAGCTACAAGCTGCCCTCGGGCTACGAATACGAAGGCCAATGGGTGATGGGCGAGATCAAGGGCAAGGGCCGCGCGCGCTTCCCCAATGGCTCGATCTACGAGGGAGAGTTCGACCACGGCAAACCCAACGGCAAGGGCAAGATCACCTTCGCCGATGGCGGCACCTATGAGGGCGACTGGCTCAACGGTCAGATCACCGGCACCGGCACCGCGCATTACGCCAACGGCTCGGTCTATGAGGGCCAGTTCCGCAACGCGATGCATGACGGCAAGGGCACCTTGGAGAGCGCGAACGGCTATCGCTACGAGGGCGACTGGCTGGGCGGCGTCAAGCAGGGCAACGGCAAGATCACCTATCCCGACGGCTCCACCTATGAGGGCCAGATGGCGCATGGCCAGCGCGACGGCACCGGGACGCTCACCATGGCGGACGGGCTGACCTATGTCGGCGACTGGAAGGCCGGCCAGATGAACGGCCGCGGCAAACTGACCCAACCCAATGGCGACGTCTACGAAGGTCAGATGGTCAACGGCAAGCGCCACGGCGCGGGCAAGGTCACCTATGCCAATGGCGATACTTACGAAGGGGAATTCCTGCTCGACAAGCGCCACGGCACCGGCACGTTCCGCGGCAAAGACGGCTATGTCTATACCGGCCAATGGAAAGAGGGCCGGATCGAAGGTCAGGGCAAGGTGCAATATCCCGACGGCTCGGTCTATGAGGGCAGTTTCAAGAACGACCTGCCCGACGGTCAGGGCAAGATCACCTATCCCGACGGCTCCAGCTACGAGGGCGGCTGGGCGCATGGCGTCATTCAGGGCACCGGCACCGCGCGCTACGCGAACGGGCTCGTCTATGAGGGCGAGTTCAAGAACGCGCGCAATGACGGGAAGGGCAAGATGACCTACCCGGACGGCTACAGCTACGAGGGCGACTGGGTGAACGGGCAGCGCGAGGGCCAAGGCACCGCGCGCTATGCCGATGGCACGACCTATGAGGGCGCCTTCAAGAATGGCCAGCGCGACGGGACCGGCAAGCTGACCATGCCCGATGGTTTCACCTATGAGGGCGAGTGGCGCAACGGCGCAATCGACGGGCAAGGCCGCGCGACCTATGCCAATGGCGACACCTATGTGGGCAGCTTCTCGAATGGCAAACGCGAGGGGCAAGGCACGATGACCTATGCCTCCGGCACGGTGGCGAGCGGCGAATGGTCGAACGACAAGCTGCAGGACACCAGCGCCCCCGCGACGCAGCCCACGCCCGATGCCAGCGCCGAGACCCCGCCGGCCCCGGCGAACGAACCCGCCACGGCGGAGCCTTCCGCGAACTGATCCGCTTTGCTGGGCAGGCGCGCTACAGCGCCTCGCCCTTGTCGAGCTTTGCGAGCAGCGCCTCCGCGGTCTTCAGCTTGGCCTCGCGGGTCTCTTTCTTCTGCTTGTCCCAGTTACGATAGACCAGCCCCATGCGCGGATTGCCCTCAAAGCGGTCCCGATGCCGGTCGAGGAAATGCCAGTAGAGGCTGTTGAACGGACACGCCTTCTCCCCGTCCTTCGCCTTTACGTCATAGGCGCAACCGCCGCAGTAATCCGACATCTTGTCGATATAGGCACCCGAGGAAATGTAGGGCTTCGAGGCCACCACCCCGCCATCCGCGAACTGGCTCATCCCCGCCGTGTTCGGCGCCTCAACCCATTCATAGGCGTCGATATAGACCGCGAGATACCAGTCCTGCACTTGGCGCGGATCGATCCCGGCCAGCAGCGCGAAATTGCCCGTGACCATCAGACGCTGGATGTGATGGGCATAAGCCAGATCACGGGTCTGCCCGATCGCGGCCTTCATGCAGGCCATCTCGGTCTCGCCCGACCAGTAGAACCACGGCAGATCGCGCTTGTGGTGCAGCGCATTGCGCGAGGTATACTCTGGCCCCTCGCGGAAATAGATCCCGCGCATATATTCGCGCCAACCGAGGATCTGCCGGATGAACCCTTCCACCGAATTGATCGGCGCATCGCCAGCCTTGTAGGCCTCTTCCGCGGCCTTGCAGACTTCCAGCGGAGAGAGCAGCCCGAGATTGATGCTCGACGACAGGATCGAGTGGTGCAGCAGCCGGTCCTCGGCCAGCATCGCATCCTGATAGGTCCCGAAATCGCGCAGGTTATGGGCGATGAAATGCTCCAGCGCGCGTTCGGCCTGCGCGCGGCTGACCGGCCAGTTGAATTCGTCGAGCGATCCGAAATTGTTCGGGAATTCCGCCTCGACCATCTCGAGCACCTCCTGCACCAGCGCATCCTTGCGGAAGGTCGGCGCGGGCTCGCGGAACAGGTCAGGCTGGGCGGGCTTGCGGTTTTCCTTGTCGAAATTCCATTCGCCGCCCGCCGGATCGTCGCCCTCCATCAAGAGCCCCGTCTCGCGGCGCATCTCGCGGTAGAACCACTCCATCCGCAATTCCTTGCGCCCCTCGGCCCACTCCGCGAAGCGTTTCTCGGAGCAGATGAAGCGGTCGTCGGGAAGTTGCCGGATCTTGATCGGCGCGCTCTCGAAGGCCTGACGCAAACGCCATTCGCCGGGGGCGAGCGTCACCACCTCCTCGGCCCCCTCTTCCTCGGCGCGGCGCGCGAATTCGCCCACCAGCGAGCCTGCGTTGTCGTCGTCGGTCAGCTTCGTATAGCGAACATGCCAGCCGTCGCGCTCCAACTCGTCGGCGAAGCGACGCATGGCGGCGAAGGTCAGGGCCAGCTTCTGCTTGTGATGGCCGGTATAGGTCGCTTCCTCGCGCACCTCGGCCATGACCACCACATCCGTGCCCTTGTCGCCGCAGCGCAAAGCCGCGCCATCATGGCTCAGCTGGTCGCCCAGCACCGCGATCAGCTTAGTCATAGATCATCTTCCGAGTCATGCCGCCGTCGACGACCAGCACCTGCCCCGTCACGAAACCCGCATCCGCGAGGTAGAGCACGGCCTCGGCAATATCCTCCGGCTCGCCCACCCGGCCCACCGGATGCTGCGCGTGATCCTCCGCTCAGGGCTTCGCCGCTCGAATTGATCCAGCCGGGCGCGATCGCGTTGACGCGCAGCTCCGGCCCGAGACTCACCGCCATAGCATGGGTCAGCGAGGTGACGCCGCCCTTCGCTGCTGCATAGGCGAAAGTGTCGGGCTCGGATTGCAGCGCGCGGGTCGACGCCATGTTGACCACCGCGCCGCGACCCTTGCGCAAGGCGGGCAAAGCCTCGCGGGTCATCAGGAACGTGCCCGTCAGATGCGGGTCGATCCACCTATGCCATGCCTCCAGCGTCAGCTCCTCCAGCCGCCCGCATTCGGGATTGGCCGGCCCGCCATTGTTCACCAAGAGATCGAGCGTCTCGAACCCGGCCTCCGCGACGGCCGTACGAATATCGTCTTCGCTCCCCAGATCGCAACGGATCGCCTGCAATCCTTCGCGCGCCTCCAGCGGGTCGATATCCAGATCGAGCGCCGCGACCTGCCAGCCGCGATCCAGCAGCGCCTCGGTGATCGCGCGACCGATCCCGCGTGCGGCGCCGGTGACGATGGCGTTTCGGGTTACCATGGGATCTCCTTGCCTGCGTAATCGTAGAAACCGCCCGATTGCGCGGGGGTCAGCCCGTCCAGCACATCCAGCAACCGGCGCGCGGCGTCTTCAGGGGCGAGCTTGTCGCGCGGGTAATCGACGGTAAAGGGGGTGTCGACCGTGCCGGGATGCAGCGCCGCGACCACGAGCTGCTTGTGAGAGCGCCCCAGCTCGATCGCCGCGCCGTGCAGCAGCTGGTTCAGCGCCGCTTTCGAGGTCCGATAGCTATACCAGCCGCCCAAGCCGTTATCGCCAATCGAGCCGACCCGCGCCGAGAGCGCCGCAAACCGCGCGTGCCCGTCGCGGGGCAACAGGCGGGCGGCATGTTTCAGCACCAGCGCCGGGCCCATCGCATTCACGGCGAACTGGGTCTGCATTTCCTCGGGCGTCAGCTGCGACAGCGCCTTTTCCGGCGTGCCAAGCGCGCCGGAAGCCACAAAGATCAGGTCGACCGGCCCGGCGATCCCGCGCAGACCCGCCTCGACCGAACCCTCATCCGTCACATCGAATCCATCGCGCGACCGCGACAACCCCGTCACCGTGAAGCCGCGCGCTTCCAGCTCGGCCCAGATCGCCGAACCGATCCCGCCCGTATCTCCGATCACGATTGCCTGACCCGCCACCCTTGCCTCCGTCTATTGCGCCCAAAGGCTACGCGCCCCCGGCTCAAGCGGTTCCTTTTTTGCTTTTCATTTATCACTTGGCGCCTATAGTGCCCCTCATGACACGGGTTAAGCATATTCAACTCACCGCAGCCGGGGCTCTCGCCCAAGGCGCGATGCCCCGTGGTCTCCTTCTTCTTAGCAGCCTCTGAGCGTGCCTTCGGGCGCGAACGCTCAGGGGTAACCAGCGCCCGGACAACTTCCGAAAGCCACCGCGCAATGCTGGCCTTCGGAACCAAGTAACGCTAAGAGCCAAGACGAAAGAGACTAGCAGATGGCCCAGACCATGATCGACAAAAACCGCGTTCTGATTTTCGACACGACCCTGCGCGATGGCGAGCAATCGCCGGGTGCGACGATGACCCATGACGAGAAGCTCGAGATCGCCGATCTGCTCGACGAAATGGGCGTGGATATCATCGAGGCCGGCTTCCCCATCGCCTCGGAAGGCGATTTCGAAGCCGTCAGCGATATAGCGAAACGCGCCAAGTTCTCGACCATTTGCGGGCTGGCCCGCGCGAAGCTGCCCGATATCGACCGCTGCTGGGAGGCTGTGCAGCACGCGAAATCGCCGCGCATCCACACCTTCATCGGCACCTCGCCGCTGCACCGCGCGATCCCGAACCTGACGATGGACGAGATGGCCGACGTCATCCACGAGACCGTCAGCCACGCGCGCAACCTGTGCGACAACGTGCAATGGTCGCCGATGGACGCGACCCGGACCGAGCATGACTATCTCTGCCGCGTCGTCGAGATCGCGATCAAGGCGGGTGCCACCACGATCAACATCCCCGACACGGTGGGCTACACCGCGCCGACTGAATCCGCCGATCTGATCCGGATGCTGCTCGAGCGGGTGCCGGGCGCCGACGAGATCATCTTTGCGACCCACTGCCACAACGATCTGGGCATGGCGACGGCGAACGCGCTGGCCGCGGTCGATGCGGGCGCGCGCCAGATCGAATGCACGATAAACGGTCTGGGCGAGCGCGCGGGCAACACCGCGCTCGAAGAGGTCGTGATGGCGATGAAGGTCCGTCAGGACATCATGCCCTACCAGACCCATATAGACACGACGAAGATCATGAACATCTCGCGCCGCGTGGCGCAGGTTTCGGGTTTCCCGGTGCAGTTCAACAAGGCGATCGTCGGCAAGAACGCCTTCCTGCACGAAAGCGGCATCCACCAGGATGGCGTGCTGAAGAACGTCGAGACCTTCGAGATCATGAAGCCCGCCGATATCGGCCTCAACGAGGCGAATATCGCGATGGGCAAGCACTCAGGCCGCGCCGCGCTGCGTGCGAAGCTCAAGGATCTGGGCTACGAGCTGGGCGACAACCAGCTCAAGGACGTCTTCGTCCGCTTCAAGGCGCTGGCCGACCGCAAGAAGGAAATCTACGACGAGGACCTGATCGCGCTGATGACCGACAGCGCCGCGAACACCGCCGATGACTACCTGCAGGTGAAATGGCTGCGCGTGGTCTGCGGCTCGGACGGGCAGGAAGCCGAGCTGAAGATGCTCGTCGATGGCGAGGAGAAATCCAGCAAGTGCCAAGGCGACGGCCCGGTCGATGCGGTCTTCAACTGCGTCAAGGAAATCTACCCGACGCATGCGAAGCTGAAGCTCTATCAGGTGCATGCGGTGACCGAAGGCACCGACGCGCAGGCGACCGTTTCGGTGCGCCTCGAGGAAGACGGGCGGATCGGCACGGGCGCGGCGTCGGATACCGACACGATCCTCGCGAGCGTTAAGGCCTATGTCGGCGCGCTCAACCGCCTGCGCTTCCGCAGCCAGAAAACCGCGCCCGACGCGGATGTGAAAACGGTAAGCTACAAGCTCTGAGCCGACTACCAGTTGCACAGGTTTCGGGCAGCCCGCGAAGGGCTGCCCATTTTCATTTCGACACCGCGCGAAATCGCCGATTTCAGCACGATTTCGTGACGTATCGCATATCTGTAATTTCAAGCACTTTTTCCGGGCAAAATCCGCCCAAAATGTTGAAAAAGGTCAATCCCTTGGCCTAGCCTCAGCGGATAACCGCAGGGGGGCCTTGCCGACAGCGCAAATCCGCTTCCCCGTAAGGGCCGCTTTGACTATACGAGGCGCGGGCCGTGGCTTGGCGCGAGTCGCGGTGTTTCTAAGAAATTTGGGATGGGACAGGCGTAATATGGTTGGTGGGATCTTCTCCTCGGACATGGCGATCGACCTCGGGACGGCGAACACGCTGGTCTATGTCAAAGGCAAGGGGATCGTGCTGAACGAACCCTCGGTGGTCGCCTATCACGTCAAGGACGGCAAGAAGCAGGTGCTGGCGGTCGGTGAAGACGCCAAGCTGATGCTCGGCCGGACCCCCGGCTCGATCGAAGCGATCCGCCCGATGCGCGACGGCGTCATCGCGGATTTCGACAGCGCCGAGGAAATGATCAAGCATTTCATCCGCAAGGTGCACAAGCGCTCGACCTTCTCGAAGCCGAAGATCATCGTCTGCGTCCCGCATGGCGCGACTCCGGTGGAGAAGCGCGCGATCCGTCAGTCGGTTCTCTCGGCAGGTGCGCGCCGCGCCGGCCTGATCGCAGAACCGATCGCAGCGGCCATCGGTGCCGGCATGCCGATCACCGACCCCACGGGCTCGATGGTGGTCGATATCGGCGGCGGCACGACCGAAGTCGCGGTCCTCTCGCTCGGCGACATCGTCTATGCGCGCTCGGTGCGCGTGGGCGGCGACCGCATGGACGAGGCGATCATCTCCTACCTGCGCCGCAACCAGAACCTTCTCGTGGGCGAATCCACCGCAGAGCGGATCAAGACCACGATCGGCACCGCGCGGATGCCCGATGACGGGCGCGGCATGTCGCTCCACGTGCGTGGCCGCGACCTGCTCAACGGCGTACCGAAGGAAACCGAAATCACCCAGGCGCAAGTCGCCGAGGCGCTGTCCGAACCGGTCCAGTCGATCTGTGACGCGGTGATGCAGGCGCTGGAGACCACCCCGCCGGACCTCGCCGCCGACATCGTCGACCGTGGCGTGATGCTGACCGGTGGCGGTGCGCTGCTGGGCGAGCTGGATCTGGCCCTGCGCGAGCAGACGGGCCTCTCGATCTCGATCGCCGATCAGTCGCTCAACTGTGTTGCGCTCGGCACCGGCAAGGCGCTTGAATATGAGAAACAGCTTCGCCACGTCATTGATTACGACAGCTGAGCCGGGACCGGGATCGCACCACGCCCGGCCAGTGATCTGACCGGAGACGGAATTGGCCAGAAATCGCGACGACCAAGACTATATCGGACCGCTGCGCCGACTGGGCGTTGCGGTTCTTGTCGTCGTGTTGCTCGCCCTCTTCCTCGTCTGGCGCATCGACAGCCCGCGGATGGAGCGGTTCCGCTCTGCCCTCGTGGATCGCTTCGTGCCCAGCTTTGATTGGGCGATGGCGCCGGTCACGAAGCTGACCGACATGGTCGAGGGCTTCCAATCCTATTCCCGCATCTACGAGCAGAACCAAGAGTTGCGCCGCGAGCTGCAGCAGATGAAGGCGTGGAAAGAAGCCGCCGTTCAGCTGGAGCAGCAAAACGCGAAGCTTTTGGCGCAGAACAAGGTGCGGCTCGATCCGAAACTGACCTCCGTATCGGGGCGCGTGCTGGCCGATAGCGGCTCGCCCTTCCGCAAATCGGTGCTGCTGAATGTCGGCAAGCGCGACGGGATCGTCGATGGCTGGGCCACGATGGACGGGCTGGGCCTTGTGGGTCGGATCTCGGGCGTGGGCTCCTCGACCTCGCGGGTGCTGCTGCTGACCGACGCCTCGAGCCGCATCCCGGTCTCGATCCCGGCCTCGGGGCAGAACGCCATCCTCGCGGGCGACAACTCCCCCTACCCGTTCGTGGATTTCCTCGAACATCCCGACCGCGTGCGCCCGGGCGACCGCGTGATCTCCTCGGGCGATGGCGGCGTCTTCCCGGCGGGGCTGCTGGTCGGGCAGGTCTTCCAGGGCCGCGACAAGCGGCTGCGCGTCCGCCTCGCCGCCGATTACGAACGGCTCGATTTCCTGCGCGTGCTGCGCTCGCACCCGGCCGAGCGGATCGAGAATGCCGGCGGGCTGATCGCGCCCGATCCGAAAGTCATCGAACAGGAAGCCGCCGAGAAGGCGCGCTCGGAGGCCGCCGAGGGCGCGCTCGAACCCGATGACGGGTCGGAGGACGGCAACGGGGGCAGCCAATGATCGACCCCATCACCCGCCGCCGTCTCAGCTACCGCACGCTCTTCGTGGTGATCGGCCTCGTGCTGATCTTCGTGCGCCTGATGCCGGTCGACCATTCGCCGGGCGGCCTGCCCGGCCCCGACCTGACCTTGGCCCTGACGCTCGCTTGGGTACTGCGGCGGCCCGAATACGCCCCGGCCCTGCTGATCGTTCTGGTTTTCCTGCTTGAAGACATCATGTTCTGGCGGCCCATCGGACTTTGGGCGCTGATCGTCCTCGGCGCGACCGAATTCCTGCGCCGCCGCGAGCAAAGCCTGCGCGATCTGCCCTTCGCGCTGGAATGGGCATTGGTCGCGGGCCTGCTGATCGCTATGGTGGCGGTGAAGCGCATCGTCCTGCTGGTCACGATGGTCGATCAGCCGAGCCTCGGGCTGGAACTGTTCCAGATGCTGGTGACGCTGGCCGCCTACCCGGTGGTGGTGCTGGTGTCGCGGGTGGCCTTCGGCCTGCGCCGCGCCGCACCCGGCGAGGTCGACGCCTACGGACATCGAATGTGAGGGGGCCCAGAATGAGACGATCCCCGAAAGAGACCGAAGTCAGCACCCGCCGCATCACGCGACGCGGCTTGCTCTTGGGCGGCGCGCAGGCGGCGGTCGTGGCCGTGCTCGCGGCACGGATGCGCAAGATGCAGCTCGAAGACGCCAAGCAATACCGGCTGCTGGCCGAGGGCAACTCGGTGAAAATCCGGCTGATCCCGCCGGCGCGCGGTCTGATCTTCGATCGCAACGGGGTCATGCTGGCGGGCAACGAGCAGAATTACCGTGTCACGATCACCCGCGAGGATACCGACGACGTCGATGCGACGCTGGCCGCGTTGCGCCGTCTGATCCCGATCACCGATGGCGATACGAAAGACATCCTGCACGACATCCGCCGCCGCCCGCCGACGACGCCGGTCACGGTGGCCGACCGCCTGACATGGGACGAGTTCTCGCGCGTCGCGGTGAACGGCCCCTCGCTTCCCGGTGTCAGCCCCGATGTCGGCCTGTCGCGCCTTTATCCGCGCCGCGAGGATTTCGGCCATGTGATCGGCTATGTCGGCCCGGTCTCGGATTACGATCTGAGCAAGATGGAAGACCCCGACCCGCTGCTGCTGATCCCGAAATTCCAGCTTGGCAAAACCGGGATCGAGGCCAAAGAGGAAAGCGTGCTGCGCGGCGCGGCCGGTCAGCGGCGTGTCGAGGTGAACTCCGCCGGGCGTGAGATGCGCGAGCTGTCGCGCGAACCCGGCCAGCCCGGCGAGAACCTTCAGCTGACGCTCGATTATCGTCTGCAGAACTATGCGCTGCAGCGGCTGGAAGAAGAATCCGCCGCGACCGTGGTGATGGATGTGACCAATGGCGACGTGCTCGCCTGCGCCTCCGCACCGAGCTTCGATCCCAACCTTTTCGTGCGCGGGATCTCGGTCGCCGATTATCAGCGCCTCACGCAGGACGATCACCGCCCGCTGGCCGACAAGACCGTGCAGGGTCTCTACCCGCCGGGCTCGACCTACAAGATGGTCACCGCGCTCGCCGCGCTGGAGGCGGGGCTGGTGACGCCGGAGGAAACCATCTGGTGCCCCGGCTATGTCGAGATCGCGGGCCGCCGCTTCCACTGCTGGAAAGGCGCGGGCCATGGCCATGTGAACATGACCAAGAGCATGGAGCAGTCCTGCGACGTCTATTACTACGAACTGTCGCAGCGCGTCGGCATCGACAAGATGAGCGACATGGCCAAGCGTCTGGGCATCGGCGTCCGGCCCGACCTGCCGATGTCGGCGGTGAAGGAGGGCGTGGCCCCCACCAAGGACTGGAAGCGGGAGCGTTACGGCAAGGACTGGCTGATCGGCGACACCGCGAACGCGGCGATCGGTCAGGGCTATGTGCTGGCCTCGCCGATGCATCTCGCGATCATGGCGGCGCGCATCGCCAGCGGCAAGAAGGTCGAGCCGCGTCTGATCCGCGCCCGTGACGGGGTCGAGCAACCAATCCGCGTCACCGACGATCTGGGCGTCGAGAAGGTCTATCTCGACAGCGTGCGCAAGGGGATGACCGCAGTGGTGAACTCCTCGCGCGGCACCGCGCGCGGCTCGCGCATCGCGATGAAGGAATGGAAGATGGCGGGCAAGACCGGCACCTCCCAGGTCCGCAACATCACCAAGGCCGAACGCGCCCGCGGCGTGATCCGCAACGAGCAGCTTCCCTGGAACCGCCGCGACCACGCGCTCTTCGTGGCCTTCGCCCCCATCGACAATCCGCGCTACGCGGTCTCGGTCGTGGTCGAGCACGGCTCGGGCGGCTCGACGGCCGCCGCCCCGATCGCGCGCGACGTGTTGCTGTTCGCGCTGGCGGGCGGCCTGCCCCCGGACGATGCCTACCCGTCCTTCGCCCGCGCGAAGGCCAAGGAGCTGAACGAAACGCTCGATCTGGTCGACCCCGACACCGTGCAGAAGCCGCAATCGAGGTCGCGCGCATGAGCTATCTCGAGAGCAATCTCAAGACCGTCCCGACGGGATGGCGCAAGATCTTCTATCTGAACTGGCCGCTGGTGATCCTGCTGACGGCGGTGGCCTGCGCGGGCTTCCTGATGCTCTATTCGGTCGCGGGCGGGAATATCCACACCTGGGCCGAGCCGCAGATGAAGCGTTTCGCGCTCGGTATGATCGCGATGTTCACCGTCGCCTTCATCCCGGTCTGGTTCTGGCGCAATGTCTCGGCGCTGGCCTATTTCGTGGCGCTTTTGCTGCTGGTCGCGGTGGAGTTCTTCGGCGCGATCGGCATGGGCGCTCAGCGCTGGCTGGAGATCGGCCCGCTGCGCATCCAGCCCTCCGAGTTGATGAAGATCACCCTCGTGATGCTGCTGGCCGCCTATTACGACTGGCTGCCCGTCGAGAAGGTCTCGCGCCCGCTCTGGGTGTTCATTCCCGCGTTGATCATTCTTGCGCCCACCTTCCTCGTGCTGGCCCAGCCCGACCTCGGCACCGCCGTGATGCTGGTGCTGGGCGGGGCCTTCGTGATGTTCGCAGCCGGGGTGTCATTTTGGTACTTCGGCACCGTGATCGCGCTGGTCGTCGGGCTGGTCTTCGGCGTGATGGAAAGCCGCGGCACGGAGTACCAGCTGCTGCACGACTACCAGTACAAGCGGATCGACACCTTCCTCGATCCGGGCTCGGACCCGCTTGGCGCGGGCTACAACATCATGCAGGCGCAGATCGCGCTCGGCTCGGGCGGCTGGTCGGGGCGCGGCTTCATGCAGGGCACGCAAAGTCGGCTGAACTTCCTGCCCGAGAAGCACACGGACTTCATCTTCACCACGCTCGCCGAGGAGTTCGGCTTCGTCGGTGCCTTCTCCCTCCTGATGCTTTACACCGGCATCATCGGCTTTGCGCTTTACACCGCGATGGCAACGAAGGACCGCTTCGCATCACTCCTCAGTTTCGGGGTCGCGGGGACGTTCTTCTTCTTCTTCGCGATCAACATGGCGATGGTGATGGGGCTGATGCCCGTCGTGGGCGTTCCCTTGCCACTGGTGAGTTACGGGGGCACCGCCATGATGATCCTGCTCGCGGCCTTCGGGCTGGTGCAAAGCGCCCATGTCCATAGACCGAGGCAAAGATGATCCGCGTCCTTTTCGCCGACAAGCCCGAGAACTGGGCTCGTTACGAACGTCCACTCACCGAGGCCATCGCCGCGACCGACGTTGAGGCGCAGATCGTCCAGCCGGACGAGATCGACCCCGCGCAGGTCGACTACGTCGTCTATTCGCCGCAAGGCCCGGTGCAGGACTTCACCGCCTATACCGGCGCGAAGGCTGTGCTGAACCTCTGGGCCGGGGTCGAGCGCGTAGTCGGCAACGAGACCCTAACCCAGCCCCTGTGCCGGATGGTGGATGCGGGGCTGGAGCGCGGAATGGTCGACTATGTGACCGGCCATGTGCTGCGCTATCACCTCGGGATCGACGCGACCTTGGCGCAGCAAGACGGTGTCTGGCGCCATGACGGGGGCGTCCCGCCCCTTGCGCGGGACCGCTCGGTGGTGATGCTGGGCTTGGGCGCTTTGGGCAAGGCCTGCGCCGAAGCGCTGGCGGGTCTGGGCTTTGCGGTCACCGGCTGGAGCCGGTCGCCGAAAGACATCCCCGGGATCACCTGCCTGAGCGGCGATGACGGTCTTGCGGAGGCGCTGTCGCAGGCGGAGATCCTCGTCTCGATCCTGCCCGACACGCCCGAGACCACCGAGCTTCTGAACGCGGACACGCTGGCGCAGATGCCGAAAGGCGCGCGGATCATCAATCCGGGTCGCGGCACGCTGATCGACGATGACGCGCTGCTCGCGGCGCTGGATCGCGGCCAGATCGGGCACGCGACGCTCGACGTCTTCCGCGTCGAGCCCCTGCCCCCCGAACACCCCTATTGGGCGCATCCCCACGTGACGGTGACGCCCCACATCGCCGCCGAGAGCCGGGCAGAGACCGCGTCCGAAGTCATCGCGGAGAATATCCGGCGGGGCGAGGCCGGCGCGCCGTTCCTCTATCTCGTGGACCGATCGCGGGGCTATTGAGCGGCGCAGGCCGGGGGTTTCACACCCCCGGACCCCCGTGGGATATTTCGACCAAGAGGAAGATCAGAGCGTTGGCGCTGGCAGTCCGAGCTGCTGCGCGAGACCCGCAAGGCGGCTTTCCTGCCCCGACCAGTCGGCGGCGCGCGACGCAAACAGCGTCGCCTGAGACTGGTGGATCAGCCCGTCGGAGAGGATCTTCAGGTGGTTCGCGCGCAGCGTCTCGCCGCTCGAAGTGATGTCGGCCACGGCCTCGGCGGTGAGGTTCGCGATCGTGCCCTCGGTCGCGCCCTGACTGTCGACGAGCTGCCAGTCTGCCACGCCTTCGCGGGTCAGGAATTCGCGCACCAGCCGGTGGTATTTCGTGGCGATCCGCAGGCGGAAGCCGTGGGTGGCGCGGAAACGGTGGGCAGCGGCGTCGAGGTCTTCGAGGCTGTCCACATCCGACCAGCAGGCCGGCACCGCGATGATCAGATCGGCATGGCCGAAGCCCATCGGCGCGAGATCGGCGACCTGACTTTCCCAGTCGGCGAGCTTTTCGCGCACGAGATCGGAACCGGTGACGCCCAGATGGATACGTCCCGCCGCAAGTTCGCGCGGGATTTCTCCGGCCGACAGCAGTACGAGCTGCACGCCCTCGGCCCCTTCGACCGCGCCTGCATATTCGCGCTCCGACCCGGTGCGCTTGAGCGTGATGCCTGCTTGCGCAAACCAGTCGAAGGTCTTCTCCATCAGACGCCCCTTGGAGGGCACACCGAGTTTGATCATGGCCTCGCTCATGCTTGCGCCTCCAGATCGGACATCAGCCCCGCACGGATCACGCCGCCCACGGCGGGGATTTCGCGCCCCTGCCCCAGTTGCCGGGTCAGCGCGTCGTAGCGCCCACCGCTCGCGACCGGCGGCAGCGCCGGATCGGCTGCGGTGAAGGTGAAAACGAAGCCGTCGTAATATTCCATCGTCGAGCGGCCGTGGCTCGCGTCGAAGGTGATCGCGGCGAGGTCGATGCCGCGCGTGGCGAGCGCGTCGAGGCGCTTTTCGAGCCGCGCGATGGCGGGTTCGATTGCAACGATGTTCAGCGCGCGCAGGGCGGCAGGCGCCTGATCCGCAGCACAGCGCAATTCTGCAAGCTTACCCATCGCGGCGACCGCATCGGTCGGGATCGGCGCGGCGGCGGCATCGGCGGCCAGCGTGGCGATCCGCGCCTCCATCTCCTCGCGCGAGCGCAACCCGATCCACGGCGCGCCGGAGCGTTGGCCCGTCAGCAGATCGGCGCGGGCTTTCGGCACCTCGACCTGCCCCGAATAGCGCGCAAGCAGATGCTGGAAGCGCTTGGGACGCCAGATGTGACGCGCAAGCGCGGCCTTGCGCTCGGGCAGCGTATCCAGCCCGTCGACGGCGGCGCGCAGTAGGCCCATATCGCCGATCGTGGCGGACAGGTTCAGCTTGGCGAGAAGCCCCGCGAACAGCGCGAAGACCTCGGCATCTGCGGCTTCGGGATCGGCGCGGTCGAAGATTTCGAACCCGGCCTGAAAATACTCATTGGCGCGCGCGGGGCCGCGATGATCCTGACGGCGGAAGACCTCGCCCGCATATGCGTAGCGCGCGGGCTCGGCGCCGTTGGCCATGTGCTCCTGCACCACCGGCACGGTGAAATCCGGGCGCAGCATCATCTCGCCGCGCAGCGGGTCGGCGGTGACATAGGCGCGGGCGCGGATATCCTCGCCATAAAGGTCGAGAAGCGCCTCGGCGGGTTGCAGGATGTCAGGCGTGACCTCGACCGCACCCGCTTTGAGGAATTGCTCCAGCAGGCGGCTTGCCTGCGCCCGCGCTTGCGCCTTGTCCGCCATCACTCGGCCTCGTAGCGTGCAAGGATCTCTTGCACTTTTGCGACCATTTCCCCGGTCGGAACCTCGAATTGCGCCGGTTGGGATTTCCATTCTTCAACCGTCGCGTCCTGCGCGATCTTCGCGCCGAGGATCAGGTCCTTGATCTGGACAACGCCGCGTTCGGCCTCGTCCGAGCCTTGGATGATCGCCACGGGGCTTTCGCGTTTATCGGCATATTTCAACTGGTTACCGAAGTTCTTCGGGTTGCCCAGATAGACCTCGGCGCGCAGCCCTGCCCCGCGCAGCGTGGAGGCCAGCGCCATGTATTCGGCCATCCGGTCGCGATCCATCACGGTCACGACGACCGGGCCCTGCGCGGAGCCCCCGATGCGGCCCTTGGCGCGCAGCGCGGCCAGCAGGCGGTCGACGCCGATCGAGACGCCGGTGGCCGGAACGACCTGACCGGTGAAGCGCTTGACCAGATCGTCATAGCGCCCGCCGCCTGCGACCGAGCCGAATTGACGCGGGCGGCCCTTTTCGTCGGTGATCTCGAAGGTCAGCTCGGCCTCGAAAACCGGGCCGGTGTAATAGCCCAGACCGCGAACGACCGAGGGGTCGATCACGATGCGGTCGGGACCGTAGCCCTGCGCGTCGAGAAGCGAGGCGATCTGCTCCAGCTCATCCACGCCTTCCGCACCCAGCGCCGAGCCTTCGACCAGTTCGCGCAGCCGCGCGACGGTGGCGGCGTTGTCTTCGCGCTTGGCCTCCATGAAGCCCATGACCGTATCGGCCTGTGCCTCGGACAGCCCCGCGCCCTTGGTGAAGTCGCCGGAGTCGTCCAGACGCCCCTCGCCCATCAGAAGGCGCACGCCCTCCTCACCAAACTTGTCGAACTTGTCGATGGCGCGCAGGACGATGCCGCGCTCTTCCTCGAACTTGGCCGGATCGGCCGGATCCAGAACGCCCGCGACTTCCATCACGCCGTTCAGAACCTTGCGGTTGTTCACCCGCACCACGTAATCGCCGCGCGGGATGCCGACCGCCTCCAACGCGTCCGAAAGCATGCCGCAGATTTCGGCATCGGCCGCCACGGACGGCGCGCCCACGGTATCGGCATCGCATTGATAGAACTGGCGGAACCGGCCCGGACCGGGCTTTTCGTTGCGCCAGACGGGACCCATCGTGAAGCGACGATAGGGCGTCGGCAGATCGTTGCGATATTGCGCAGCGACGCGGGCCAGCGGCGCCGTCATGTCGTAGCGCAGCGCCAGCCACTTGCCGTCATCTTCCTCCTGCCACGCGAAGACGCCCGCGTTCGGGCGGTCCACATCGGGGAGGTATTTACCCAGTGCCTCGACCGTCTCGATGGCCGAAGTTTCCAGCGCCTCGAAGCCATGCGTGCGATAGACCTCTGCGATCTTCGCCAGCATATCGGCCCGCTCGGTCACCTCCGTCCCGAAATAATCGCGGAAGCCCTTCGGGGCCTCTGCCTTGGGACGGGGCTGCTTTTTCTGTTTCGCCATCGGCTTGCACCTGATCTTATCTCGCGCGAGGGTGTAGCCCAAGGGGCTGGCCCCGGCAAGCAATAGGAACGGCAGATGCAGGAACGGCTGGAACGGGCGGAAGAACAGATCGCCTATCTGACGCAAACGGTGGACGAGCTGTCCGATGTCGCGGCCGCGCAGGCGCGTCAGATCGAACGGCTGGAACGCCATCTGGGCCTGCTGATGGAACGCGAGGCCGAGCGCGAATATGACAGCGGCAGCGCGATCCCTCTGGCCGACCAGAAACCGCCGCACTGGTAATGGATGCGGCGCTCTGGGGGCTGAACGGTGTTTTCGTGAGTGCCCAAGCGCTCATCTACACCGCTTTGCTGATCTGGCCCCCGGGCATCGACCTTCGTTCGACACTCGACCGGTTCGAGCTGTGGCAGGGCAGCGGCATCCTCGCGATGCAGGTGTTCTTCGCCGTGCCGCTGATGTGCGGGCTGATCTGGCGGCTGCGCAGCCATCGGCAGGCCATGATTTTGGTCTCAATGAGTTTTCTGGCAACCGCCGTGCTGGGCGCGGCGGCGTGGCTGGAGATGGGCATGATCTCCGGTGCGGTGCGCGACGGGATCAACGAGCCCGATCTGCTGCGCGGCGTGGCGCTGCTGCGCTGGGGCGAGTTCGCCACCGCCCTTGCCGCCGCGATCGCGCTGCGACTGGCATGGGTGGCGCGCAGCCTGTGAGGCTCAGACCTCTTCGACCTCGCTCACCCCGCGCAAAGAGCGCAACGCGCCTTTCACCTGAGCATTGACCGGCGCCTCGGGCATCGCGGTGATCTGGTAGCGGCAGCCACGCTCATTGTCATAGACCATGAAGCTGATCGGACCGCGCGAATGCACCTTCCCTTCGCGGGCGACCCGCTCGACGAGGCTCGCGACAGAGGCGACCGCGTCATTGTTGTCGATATGCACCAGAAGCCCCGACGAGCCCGCATCCGCCGTCGCCTTCTCCACGGTCTGGGCGGAGGTGGCGACCATACGCACCGACTCGCCATCCACCTCGACCTTCACGGTCAGCACCAGAAGGTTGCCGGTTTCCAGCACATCGCGGCAGGCTTCCAGCGCCTCCGACCAGAAGGCGACCTCGTAGGGCCCGGACGCATCCGACAGCGCGACGAAGGCGAAGCGGTTGCCCTTGGCGGATTTCTTCTCGCGCACCGAGGCGACCTCCCCCGCGATCTTGGTCACGAAAGGACCGCCTACGGCCTTTTGCTGCACCTCTTCCCAGCTCAGCACCTTCTTACGCTTGAGCGCGGGCAGGTAATCCTCGATCGGGTGGCCCGAGAGGTAGAAGCCGATGGCCTTGTGTTCTTCGGCCAGACGCTCGCCCGGCAGCCAGTCGTCGGTATCGGCCAGACGCGGCGGCGGCAGATCGTCGCCCGCCTCGCCGAACAGCGACACCTGCGCCGACTCGCGCGCCTCTATCACCGCGCCCGACCACGCCATCAGCGATTCCAGCGACTCGAAGACGCGCTTGCGGTTCGGATCGAGGAGATCGAAGGCTCCGGCCCGCGCCAGCATCTCCAGCGGGCGCTTGCCCACCCGCTTCATGTCCACGCGCCGCGCGAAATCGAACAGGTCCGTGAAGGGCTCGTCGCCGCGCGCGGTCACGATCATCTGCATCGCGTCCGCGCCGACATTCTTCAGCGCGCCCAGCGCATAGACCAGTTTCTGATCGACCACGTCGAAGGTCGAAAGCGAGCGGTTCACGCAAGGCGGAATGATCTCGATCCCGAGCTTCTTCTGCACCTCGTCGGCATAAATCGCGAGCTTGTCGGTCAGATGAATATCGCAATTCATCACGCCGCCCATGAACTCGACCGCGTGGTTCGCCTTCAGCCAGCCGGTGTAATAGGACACCACCGCGTACGCCGCGGCGTGGGATTTGTTGAAGCCGTAGTTGGCGAATTTCTCCAGAAGGTCGAACACCTCGGAGGCCTTCTTCTTGTCGACTCCGTTCTTGGCCGCGCCCGCCTCGAATTTCGGGCGCTCGGCGTCCATCGCCTCCTTGATCTTCTTACCCATCGCGCGACGGAGAAGGTCTGCGCCGCCAAGCGAGTAGCCCCCCATGACCTGCGCGATCTGCATCACCTGCTCCTGATAGACGATGATGCCCTGCGTCTCTTCGAGGATATGGTCGATGGTCGGGTGGACCGAGGTGATCTTCTTGAGCCCGTTCTTCACCTCGCAATAGGTGGGGATGTTCTCCATCGGACCGGGACGATACAGCGCCACGAGCGCGACGATGTCCTCGATACAGGTGGGCTTCATCTGGCGCAGGGCCGATTTCATGCCCTCCGATTCCACCTGGAACACGGCGACCGTCTTGGCGTCGGCGTAGAGTTTGTAGGTCTTCTCGTCATCCAGCGGGATCGCGTTGATATGGTTCTCAGCGCCCTCGGCAGGCTCGTAGAGCTGGTTGCCGGCGGCATCCACATGCAGCGGACGGCCCGATTTGAAAATCAGCTCCATCGCAGAGCGGATCACCGTCAGCGTCTTCAGGCCGAGGAAGTCGAACTTCACCAGACCCGCCTGTTCGACCCATTTCATGTTGAACTGGGTCGCGGGCATGTCCGAGCGCGGATCCTGATAGAGCGGCACCAGCTCGTCGATCGGACGGTCGCCGATCACGACGCCCGCCGCGTGGGTAGAGGCGTTCCGCAGCAGCCCTTCGATCGCCTTCGCGTAATCGAGAAGCCGTGCCACGACCTCTTCGTTGCGGGCCGCTTCGCGCAGACGCGGCTCGTCGGCCAGCGCCTTCTCGATGCTGACGGGCTTCACGCCCTCGACTGGGATCAGCTTCGAGAGCTTGTCGACCTGCCCGTAGGACATCTGCAAGACCCGGCCCACGTCGCGCACAGCGGCCTTGGACAGAAGCGCACCGAAGGTGATGATCTGGCCCACCTTTTCGCGCCCGTATTTATTCTGAACATATTGGATCACCTCCTCGCGGCGATCCATGCAGAAGTCGATGTCGAAGTCCGGCATCGAGACACGTTCGGGGTTGAGGAAGCGTTCGAACAGAAGCGAATAGCGCAGCGGATCAAGGTCGGTAATGGTCAGCGCGTAAGCCACGAGCGAACCCGCACCCGAGCCCCGCCCCGGCCCGACCGGAATGTCGTGATCCTTGGCCCATTTGATGAAGTCGGCAACGATCAGGAAGTAGCCCGGGAAGCCCATCTGTTCGATGATATCGAGCTCGAATTGCAGACGTTTCTCGTAATCTTCGACCGGGGCTGCATGCGGGATCACGTCAAGACGGTTGCGCAACCCGTCCCATGCCTGACGCCGCAGTTCCTCCACCTCGTCATCTGCGAATTTCGGCAGGATCGGCGCGCGCTTGTAGGTCGAGAAAGCGCAGCGTTTCGCGATCTCGACGGTGTTCTCCACCGCTTCGGGCAGATCGGCGAAAAGCGCGACCATCTCGCCTTCGGATTTGAAATAGTGCTGCGGGGTCAGACGCCGACGCGGCTCGATCTGATCGACATAGGCACCTTCCGCGATACAGATCATCGCGTCATGGGCCTCGTAGATCGCGGGCTTCGGGAAATAGACGTCGTTCGTGGCGACCAGCGGCAGGCCCAGCTCATAGGCCCATTCGACGAAGGGCCGCTCGGTCGCAATCTCGGCCTCGGTCAGCGTGCCGCCCTCGCCCGGGTGGCGCTGCAATTCGACATAGAGGCGGCTCGGGAAGATTCCGGCAAGCTGTTGCAGCAGCGCCTTGGCGCGATCCTTCGCGCCGTTCCGGATCAGCCGCCCGACCGGGCCGTCTGGGCCGCCCGAAAGGCAGATCAGCCCCTCGGAATAACGCTCGAGCTCTTCCAACGTGACCTGAACCAGCGCCCCGTGCTTGTCGAGATAGAGGCACGAGTTCAGCTTCATCAGGTTCTCGTAGCCGCGCTCGGTCTGGGCCAGCAGAACGATCGGGGCGGGCAGGCGCGGACGCTCGCCCGGCTTGGCCGGATCGAACTCCAGCGAGACCTGACAGCCGACGATCGGCTGCAGCCCCGCCCCCGTCGCGGTCACGGAAAACTCGAGCGCCGCGAACATGTTGTTCGTGTCGGTCACGGCGACGGCGGGCATCTTCGCCGACTCGCACATCTTCACGAGTTTCTTGGTGGGCACAGCGCCTTCGAGCAGGGAATACTCGGTATGGACGCGCAGATGAATGAATCGGGGGCTGGTCATGCCACCAGATTTAGCGGGTAGCAGCGCCCCGCGCCAGCCTCTCGCCGCGTCCTCCTGACGCTTTGCGCTCGACCACTCGGCGCAGCTTGGCGCCCAATTCTTGATCACCGGATCAAGTTTCGGGCAACGCACCGCCGCGAATCCCTTGCCAAAACCTGTCCGCATCGGCTTTGCTGGGCCGGTCCCGTTCTACGCCGCATCGAGGGGGACCGCAGGGACGACTGGTAAGGCGGCGGATTTTTCGTATGGAGATCACGTTTCTTCTCAATGGAGAAACCCGGACGGTGACGCTTACCGATCCGACGCAATCTGTGCTCGACTGGCTGCGCGCCGAGGGGCTGACCGGCACCAAGGAGGGCTGCAACGAGGGCGATTGCGGGGCCTGCTCGGTCATCGTGACCGACGCGGAGGGCGCCAAACCGCTCAATGCCTGCCTGATGATGATGCCCCATCTGCACGGGCGCGCGCTGCGCACCGTCGAGGGCGTTGCCGGGCCGAAGGGCGAGCTGCACCCGGTCCAGCAGGCGATGGTCGATCATCACGGCTCGCAATGCGGCTTCTGCACGCCCGGTTTCATCGCCTCGATGGCCGCCGGGCATCTGAACGGGCGCCGCGATCACGACGATCTGCTCGCCGGGAACCTGTGCCGCTGCACCGGCTACGCGCCGATCATCCGCGCCGCCGAGGCTGCGCAGAACGAGGCCGTGCCCGCATGGATGCATGACACGGTTCCCGATCTCGCGGAGATCGCGCCAAAGGCCGATAACGTCTTCCTGCCCGACAGCGCGGATACGCTGGCGGAGTGGTATGTCGCCCATCCCGACGCCACGCTGATCGCGGGCGCGACCGATGTGGGGCTCTGGGTCACGAAACAGCTGCGCGAGCTGAAAGAGGTCGCCTTCCTCAACAACTGCACGGACTTGCAGAGCATCGAGGAAACCGACAACCGCTACATCGTCGGCGCGGGCGTCACCCTCGCCGCGTTGCGCGAGACGATCCGCGACACGCTCCCGAGCTTTGCCGAATTGCTCCGCCGTTTCGCCTCCGAACAGGTACGTCAGGCGGCGACCATCGGCGGCAATATCGCCAACGGCTCGCCCATCGGCGACAGCCCTCCCGTCCTGATCGCGATGGGTGCGGAGCTGACGCTGCGCAAGGGAGAGGCGCGCCGCACCATCCCGCTGGAGAGCTTCTTCCTCGACTACGGCAAACAGGACCGCGCGCCCGGCGAATTCGTCGAAAGCGTCAGCTTCCCGAAATCCGCGCCCGATCTGGCCTGTTACAAACTGTCGAAACGCTTCGATCAGGACATTTCCGCCGTCTGTGGCGCGCTGAATATCCCACGCGATGGCGACAAGATAGGCGCTCCGCGCATCGCCTTTGGTGGCATGGCGGGCATCCCGAAGCGCGCGGCGGCTTTGGAGGCCGCGCTGGAAGGTCAGCCCTTCACCGAAGAGGCGATCACGGCCGCCCTGCCCGCGCTGGAGCAGGACTTCACGCCGCTCACCGACATGCGCGCCTCGGATACCTACCGGATGGAGGCCGCCAAGGCGATGCTGATCCGCTACGTCCGCAATGCCCAAGGCGCCCCCTCCATTCTGGAGGTGCAACCATGAGCGTCGGCACCAAGAAACCCCACGATTCCGCGCAGTTGCACGTCACCGGCGCGGCGCGCTACGTCGATGACATCCCCTGCCCCGGCAACACGTTGCACCTCGCCTTCGGCCTCTCGACCGAGGCCCATGCCGAGATCAAAGCGCTCGATCTGAGCGCGGTGCGCGCAGCGCCCGGTGTCGTCGCGGTGCTCACCGCCGAGGACATGCCGTTTGCCAACAATGCCTCGCCCGCACCCGAGCCCGAACCGGTTCTGGCGGAGGGGGTCGTGCATTTCGTCGGCCAGCCGATCTTCGTGGTCGCAGCGACCAGCCATCATGCGGCCCGCAAGGCGGCGCGGTTGGCGAAGGTCGACTACACACCGCGTCCGGCGATTCTGACGGTCGAACAGGCGCTCGACGCGAACAGCCATTTCGAAGGCGGCCCGGTCACCTGGGCGCGCGGCGATACCGGCAAAGGCTTCGCGCAGGCCGAGCATATCGTCGAAGGCAGCTTCGACATGGGCGGGCAGGAGCACTTCTACCTCGAAGGTCAGGCCGCCCTCGCGCTGCCTGACGATCAGGGGATGGTGATCCGCTGCTCCTCACAGCACCCGTCGGAAATCCAGCACAAGGTGGCCGACGCGTTGGGCTGCGCGATGCATGACGTCCGGGTGGAGATGCGCCGGATGGGCGGCGGCTTCGGCGGCAAGGAGAGCCAGGGCAACGCGCTCGCCATCGCCTGCGCCGTGGTCGCGCGTGCCACCGGGCGGCCCTGCAAGATGCGCTACGACCGCGATGACGACATGGTCATCACCGGCAAGCGCCATGATTTCCGGATCAAGTATCGGCTCGGCGCAGATGCCGAGGGCAAGATCGTTGCGGCCGAGTTCACCCATCTCGCCCGCTGCGGCTGGTCGCCCGATCTCAGCCTGCCGGTCTGCGACCGCGCGATGCTGCATACCGACAGCTCTTATTACCTGCCGAATGTGAAAATCGAGAGCCACCGGCTGCGCACCAACACCCAAAGCGCGACGGCCTTCCGGGGCTTCGGCGGGCCGCAGGGCATGATCGGAACGGAAGCCGCGCTCGATCACCTCGCCCATGTGATGGGGATCGAGCCGCTCGATCTGCGCAAGCGCAACTATTACGACCCCGAGGGCGGGCAGAGCACCCATTACGGCCAGCCGGTCGAGGACTTCATCCTGCCCGAGATCACCGAGCGGTTGGAGAAATCCGCCGAGTTCGCGGCCCGCAAGGCCCGCGTGGCCGAATGGAACGCCGCCAATATGACCCTGAAGCGCGGCATTTCGCTGACGCCGGTGAAGTTCGGCATCTCCTTCACGCTGACCCAGCTCAACCAGGCGGGAGCGCTGGTGCATGTCTATGCCGACGGCTCGATCCAGCTGAACCACGGCGGGACGGAGATGGGTCAGGGCCTGCATCGCAAAGTCTGTCAGGTCGCGGCCTCGGTCTTCGGCGTGACGGATGAGGATGTGCGCATCACCGCCACGGCCACCGATAAGGTGCCCAACACATCCGCGACGGCGGCCTCCTCCGGGGCCGATCTGAACGGCATGGCGGTGAAGGCCGCCTGCGAGACGATCAAGGCGCGGCTGGCGGGTTTCATGGCCGAAAGCGCTGGCGTTGCGGTGGAAGACGTGACGTTTGCCGATGGCGAGGTGCGCGCGGGCGATCATGCCCTGCCCTTCGCAAAGCTGGTGAAGCTGGCATATGAGGCGCGGGTGTCGCTCTCCTCGACGGGCTTCTATGCCACGCCGAAGATCAGCTGGGACCGGATCAAGGGTCAGGGCCGCCCGTTCTTCTACTTCGCCTATGGCGCGGCGGTGACCGAGGTGGTGATCGACACGCTGACCGGCGAGAACCGCATCCTGCGCACCGACATCCTGCATGATGCAGGCACTTCGCTGAACCCGGCGATCGACATCGGACAGATCGAGGGCGGCTACGTGCAGGGCGCGGGGTGGCTGACTACCGAGGAACTGGTCTGGGACGACAAGGGGCGTCTGCGCACCCATGCGCCTTCGACCTACAAGATTCCCGCCTGCTCGGACCGCCCGCGCGTTTTCAACGTCGCGCTCTGGGACGAGCCGAACCGGGAGGACACGATCTACCGTTCCAAGGCGGTGGGCGAGCCGCCCTTCATGCTGGCGATCTCGGCTTTCCTCGCGCTGCAGGATGCGTGCAAATCCTGCGGGCCGCACTGGCCCGATCTGCAGGCGCCCGCCACGCCCGAGGCGGTTCTGGCTGCCGTGCACCGGGCAAGGGGGGACGCATGAGCCTCGATCCCGCAGCCCTCGCCCGCGCGGCAGACCGCGGAGCCTTCACCCGTGTCGTGGTCGCGCGCGCTCAAGGCTCCACCCCGCGCGAAGACGGGGCGGAGATGCTGGTCTGGGCGGATCATGTCGAAGGCACGATCGGCGGTGGCGCGCTGGAATTCTCCGCCATCGCGAAGGCGCGGGGCGGGCTGACGGGGATCGAGAAAATCCCGCTGGGCCCCGCGATGAACCAGTGCTGCGGCGGGGCCGTGGTGCTGGGCTACGAGCGGATGGACCGGACCACCGTCGCGCAGATCACGGGCGATTGGCACGCACGCCCTCTGACGCCGGGTACGCCCGAGCCGCTGGCCGTCACCCGCGCGCTGGCTCGCGCCCGCGATCGCGGCGAGACGCCGCCGCTGCTGGTCGAGAACTGGCTGATCGAACGCGTCGCGCCGCCGCCCAGCCCGATCTGGGTCTGGGGCGCAGGCCATGTCGGGCGCGCGCTGATCGGGGCGCTGAGCCCCCTTCCCGGCCTCGCGCTATTCTGGGCCGATAGCGGGGCGGAGCGGTTTCCCGACATGATACCCGAAGGCGTCACACCGCTGATCGCCGAGAACCCGGCCGATCTGGTCTCCCTCGCGCCTACTGAGGCCCGCCACTTCGTGCTGACCTATTCACATTCTCTCGATTTGGAGCTTTGCCACCGACTGCTCGCCCATGGCTTCGGCGGGCTCGGCCTGATCGGGTCGGACAGCAAATGGGTCCGCTTCCGCAAGCGCCTCGCCGCGCTCGGTCATTCGGATGCACAAATTTCGCGCATTGCCTGCCCGATAGGCGATCCGACCTTGGGGAAGCATCCTCAAGCCATTGCCCTTGGGGTAGCGACCGGGCTAGTGAAAGAGCTGAACGCCGCGCAAGCGGCGACGGGGAAAGGGAAACGCGCCGGGTGACGGAGCTGCTCAAGATCGACGGGCTGACGAAAGCCTATCCTGGGGTCGTGGCCAATGACGGCGTCGGCTTCTCGGTGCGTCCGGGCGAAGTCCACGCCTTGCTGGGCGAAAACGGCGCCGGCAAATCGACGCTTGTGAAGATGATCTACGGGCTGGTGAAGCCTGATTCCGGCACGATGCACTTCGCGGGCCAGTCCTTCGCGCCCGCCGATCCGCGCGCCGCGCGCGCTGCGGGTGTCGCGATGGTGTTCCAGCATTTCTCGCTTTTCGAGGCGCTTAACGTGGCCGAGAACGTGGCCCTTGGCATGGAAAACCCGCCGCCGATGCGCCAGCTTGCCAAGCGTATCCGCGAGATTTCCACCGCCTACGGCCTGCCGCTGGACCCCGCGCGACTGGTGGGCGACCTCTCTGCAGGCGAGCGTCAACGCGTCGAGATCGTGCGCTGTCTGCTGCAGGACCCGAAGCTTCTGATCATGGACGAGCCGACCTCGGTTCTGACGCCGCAGGAGGTGGAGATTCTGTTCCACACCCTGCGCAAGCTCTCCGCCGAGGGCACTGCGATCCTCTATATCAGCCACAAGCTCGAAGAGATCCGCACGCTTTGCGAAGGCGCGACGATCCTGCGCGCGGGCAAGGTAGTGGCGAGCTGCAACCCGCGCGAGAAGACCGCGCGAGAGCTGGCCGAGCTGATGGTCGGCGCGGAACTGAAGGTGACCGACCGGGCCGAGCGCAAGCTGGGCGATGTCGTGCTGAAAGTCTCGGGCCTGTCGCTCGCGCCGCTGTCGCAGTTCGGCCCCTCGCTGAAGGATCTGAGCCTGGAGCTGCGCGCGGGCGAGGTGCTGGGCATCGGCGGCGTCGCGGGCAACGGGCAGGAAGAACTGCTGGCGACCCTGTCGGGCGAGCGCCCCTCCGCCCTCGGCACGGTCAGCCTGATGGGCGAGGACATCTCCGGCCTCGGGCCCAATCCACGCCGCGCGAAGGGGTTGCTGGCCGCGCCCGAAGAACGGCTGGGCCATGCCGCCGTCCCCGCGATGAGCCTGACCGAGAACGCGATCCTCACCGGGACGATGCGCAAACCGCTGACCCGCAACGGCTTCGTCGATCAGGGCGCGGCAAAGACCTTCGCCGACGAGATCATTCAGGCCTTCGACGTGCGCACGCCGGGTTCGCATGTCGCGGCCCGCGCGCTTTCGGGCGGCAATCTGCAGAAATACGTGATCGGCCGCGAGGTACTGCAAAACCCCGCCGTTCTGGTGGTGAACCAACCGACATGGGGCGTCGATGCCGCAGCCGCCGCGTCGATCCGGCAGGCGCTGCTGGACCTCGCGGCGAAAGGCGCTGCGGTGATCGCGATCAGCCAGGACCTCGATGAGCTTATGGAAATCTCCGACCGCTTCTCGGCGCTGAACGAAGGCCGCCTGAGCGCCTCGCGCCCGACGCAAGGGCTGACGATCGAAGAGATCGGCATGATGCTGGGCGGTGCGCACGGGATGCAGGAGGCCGCGGTATGATCACCCTCGTTCGGCGCCCCACCCCGTCGCAATTCTGGTCCTACGCGACCCCGCTCCTCGCCGTGATCGCCACCATGATCGCGGGCGGAATCCTGTTCGCGATACTGGGCAAGCACCCGGTCGAGGCGATCCGCGTGATCTTCTGGGACCCGCTCTTTGGGGGCAATGCCAGCTATTTCCGTGGCCAGCTTCTGGTCAAGGCCGGGCCGCTGATCCTGATCGCCTGCGGGCTCGCCGTGGGCTTTCGCGCGGGCATCTGGAATATCGGCGCCGAAGGGCAATACATCATGGGGGCGCTGTTCTCGGCATGGCTGGCGCTGAAGATGTACCCGGCTGAGAGCCACTGGCTGTTCCCGGCGATGATCGTGCTGGGCGCGCTTGGCGGCTTTCTCTGGGCGATGATCCCGGCGGTGCTGAAGGTGCTGTTCGGCACCTCGGAAATTCTCGTCTCGCTGATGCTGGTCTACGTGGCCGAGAACCTGCTGGCCTATATGGCTTTCGGCCCGCTCAAGAACCCTGAGGGCTTCGGCTTCCCCGGCTCGCGCAACCTGCAAGACTACCCCTCGGCCTTCAACCACGAGCTGATTGAAGGCACGGGGATGCATTGGGGCGTCGTCGCGGCGCTGATCGCGGTGATCTTCACTTACGGCCTGATGCACCGCCATATCACCGGCTTCCGCATCCGTGTCGCGGGCGAGGCTCCGCGGGCTGCGCGCTTCGCAGGCGTGATCCCGGCGCGGCTGGTGATGCTCGGGCTTGGCATGGGCGGCGCGTTCGCAGGCCTGGCGGGCATGTTCGAAGTCTCCGGCCCCTCGGGTCAGATCACCGACAGTTTCAACGTGGGCTACGGCTTCACCGCAATCATCGTGGCCTTCCTTGGCCGCCTGCATCCGATCGGCATTCTGCTGGCGGGGCTTTTGATGGCGCTGACCTATATCGGGGGCGACATGGCGCAGTTGATGCTCGGCCTGCCCTCGGCGGCGATTCAGGTCTTCCAGGGGATGCTGCTGTTCTTCCTGCTGGCCTTCGACGTGCTGACCAATTTCCGCATCCGCTTCGGGAGGGTCGCGGCATGACGCAAAAACTCCCCTCGCTGCGCCTGATGATCATCTTCCTTGGCGGCACCGTCATGGGACTTGGCCTGTACTACCTGCTCGCGGTGGCGCAGGCGTTCTGGGCCTTCGTCGTGATCGGCGTGGTGATGATGGTGGTGTTCGAGCTGGCGCTGGGAGCCTCACGGGCGGTGATCTACCGTATCGGCGCGCGCCCTGACAGCGAAGAGCCCCGCCGCCCCACCCTGCATGGACGCGAGCGTTACGCCTCTGTGGCCGGGCTCGTCGTCGGCCTCGTCGGCGGCTATCTGGCCTGGGGGCCGGTTCTGTTCTGGGGACATGGAGGCGCACTATGATCGTGGGCGGCATCGATATCATCACCCTGACGGCGACGCTGATGGGCGCATCGACCCCGGTTCTGCTGGCCGCGACCGGCGAACTGGTCGCCGAGAAATCGGGCGTGCTCAACCTCGGCGTCGAGGGGATGATGATCATGGGCGCGGTTGCAGGCTTCGCCGCCGCCGTCGCCACCGGCAGCCCGGTTCTGGGCTTCCTGATGGGCGCGATCGCCGGTGCCTTGCTGGCGACGCTTTTTGCCTTCCTGACGCAGAAGCTGCTGTCGAACCAGGTCGCGACGGGCCTTGCGCTGACGCTGTTCGGGCTTGGCCTGAGCGCGCTGATCGGCAAGGGCTACGAGGGTGTGCGCCCGCCGCCGACGGCCAAGATCGATTTCGGGCCGCTCTCGGATATTCCGGTGCTGGGCCGAATCCTGTTCTCGCATGACTGGATCGTCTATCTCTCGCTGATCCTCGTCGCGGTGGTCTGGTACGTGCTGCGCTCCACCCGCGCCGGGCTGATCCTGCGTGCGGTCGGCGAGAGCCATGACGCCGCCCACGCGCTGGGATACCGCGTCGTCGCCGTGCGCTTCGCCGCGCTCGCCTTCGGCGGGGCGCTGGCCGGTCTGGGCGGCGCCTATCTCAGCCTCGTGCGCGTGCCGCAATGGACCGAAGGCATGACCGCAGGCGCGGGCTGGATCGCTCTGGCCATCGTCGTCTTCGCAAGCTGGCGCCCGTGGCGGGTGCTGCTGGGGGCTTACCTCTTCGGCGGCATCACCGCGCTGCAGCTGCAATTGCAGGCCGCAGGCTACGCGATCCCGGTGCATATCCTCTCGATGGCCCCTTACGTCATCACCATCGTGGTGCTGGTCATCCTGTCCGCCATTCACCGCCACGGCGTGCAGGCCGCCCCTGCCAGCCTCGGCAAGTCTTTCCACGCCTCGAGCTGAGGCATCTCTCGAAGGGCCCCATCAAGAGGCCCGCCACCCAACTTGGAGTAACGCGATGAACCGCAGATCCTTTTTGAAAACCACCGCCGCAACGGCCGTCGTCGCGGGCGTCGGCGTTCCGGCTTTCGCCGCTGACGAGCCGCTGAAAATCGGCTTCATCTATGTCGGCCCCGTCGGCGACATGGGCTGGTCCTACCAGCACGACCAAGGTCGTCAGGCGATCGAAGAGAAATACGGCGACAAGGTGAAGACCTCGTTCATCGAGAACGTGCCGGAAGGCCCCGATGCCGAGCGCGCGCTGACCCAGCTGGCGCTGGACGGCAACAAGCTGATCTTCGCGACCTCCTTCGGCTACATGGACGCGGTGATGAACGTCGCCAAAAAATTCCCCGACGTGAAATTCGAGCACGCCACCGGCTACAAGCTCGCTGACAACGTCGCGACCTATGACGCGAAATTCTTCCAGGGTCGCGCCATTCAGGGCACCATCGGCGGCCGCATGACCAAGACCAACAAGATCGGTTATATCGGCTCCTTCCCGATCCCCGAGGTCTATCAGGGCATCAACTCCGCCTATCTGGCCGCGAAGAAGGTGAACCCGGATATCGAGATGAAGGTGGTCTGGGCTTACACCTGGTTCGATCCGGCGAAAGAGGCCGACGCGGCCGCAGCCCTGATCGCCGATGGTGTGGACGTGCTGCTGCAGCACACCGACTCGACCGCGCCGCAGGCGAAAGCTCAGGAAGCCGGCAACGTCATCACCTTCGGTCAGGCCTCGGATATGTCGAGCTTCGCGCCGATGCCGCGCGTCGCGTCGACCATCGACAACTGGGCGCCCTATTACATCGAGCGCGTCGGTGCGGTCATGGACGGTTCGTGGAAGTCGGAAGCCACCTGGGGCGGCATCGACAGCGGCATGGTGGAGATCGGCGAGATCTCCTCGGCCGTGCCGGACGACGTCAAGAAAGAGGCGCTGCAGCTCAAGGACGATATCGGCTCGGGCAAGGTCCATCCCTTCACCGGTCCGCTGAACAAGCAGGACGGCACGGCCTTCCTCGCCGATGGCGAAATGGCGACCGACGATCAGCTTCACTCGATGACCTTCTACGTCGAGGGGATCACGGCAGAACCGCCGAAGTAAGTCAGTCCTACTGATACGAATGAGAAAGGGTCGGCCACGCGCCGGCCCTTTTTCGTTGTTTCGCAAGTGTCTTTTCACTTCACGTTAGCGTCAGACTTGTTCCACAGGCTGATTCGTCGCAGGATTTGAAAGGCGGGTCTTCTTGACACATTCAAACAATTGCATCTATCGAGTTAGACGTGACAAGTTGATGACCGGGTAACGGGAGGGAACAAAATGGCACATATCGTGGTGCTCGGCGCAGGTCTTGGCGGCGCCATCATGGCTTATGAATTGCGTGACCAAGTCCGCAAGGAAGACGAAATCACCGTCATCACCAAGGACCCGAAGTACCACTTCGTGCCCTCCAACCCTTGGGTCGCCGTCGGCTGGCGCGACCGCAAGGACATCACCGTCGATCTCGAACCGACGATGAAGAAGAAGAACATCAAGTTCATCCCGGTCGCGGCAAAGCGCCTGCACCCCGATGACAACAAGGTCGAGCTGGAGGATGGCCGCGAGGTTTCCTACGATTACATCGTGCTCGCCACCGGGCCGGAACTGGCCTTCGACGAGATCGAAGGGCTCGGACCCGACGGCTTCACCCACTCGGTCTGCCACGTCGATCACGCCGAGGATGCCGGCACCGCCTTCAAACGCTTCTGCGAAGACCCCGGCCCGATCATCGTGGGCGCGGTGCAAGGCGCGTCGTGCTTCGGCCCGGCCTATGAATTCGCCTTCATCCTCGACACCGCGCTGCGCCGCGCGAAGATCCGCGATCAGGTTCCGATCACCTTCGTCACCTCCGAGCCTTACGTCGGCCATCTCGGCCTGGACGGCGTCGGCGACACCAAGGGTCTTCTCGAAGGCGCGATGCGCGACAAGCACATGAAGTGGATGACCTCGAGCCGCGTGAAGAAGGTCGAAGACGGCGTGATGCATGTCGAAGAGATCGCCGATGACGGCTCCGTCAAGGCGACCCACGAGATGCCGTTCAAATACTCGATGATGCTGCCGCCCTTCCGCGGCATCCCCGCGGTCATGGGGCTTGAAGGGCTCGTGAACCCGCGCGGCTTCGTCATCGTCGACAAGCACCAGCGCAACCCGAAATACCCGAACGTGTTCGGCATCGGCGTCGGCATCGCGATCCCGCCCATGGGCCCGACCCCGGTGCCCTGCGGCGTGCCGAAGACCGGCTTCATGATCGAGTCGATGGTGACCGCCACCGCGCATAACCTCGGCAACATCGTACGTGGTCAGGAGCCCGACGAGACCGGCACCTGGAACGCGATCTGTCTGGCCGATTTCGGCGACAGCGGAATCGCCTTCGTGGCCCAGCCGCAGCTTCCACCGCGCAACGTCAACTGGTCGAGCCAAGGGAAATGGGTCCACCTCGCCAAGATCGGTTTCGAGAAGTATTTCATGCGCAAACTGCGCAAGGGCACTTCGGAGCCGTTCTACGAGAAGACCGCGATGAAGATGCTCGGTATCGACAAGCTGAAAGCGGTCAAGAAGACCCACTGAGCCGAACCGGCACAGATTTTTCTTCCCAAATCACGGGGCGGGCCAGCAGGTCCGCCCCGTGCTGATTCCTGCCGATGGTCATGACGGCGCCGGAACACACGGGTCTGTGAGACGTTTGAACCCCCGATACGCGGCCAGATGCCGCATGAAAGGGAGACGACATGAAGACGTTGAAGACGACCACTGCGCTCGTTGCCGGCCTTGCCGCGCTGAGCCCGGCGATCCTGCCGTTCAGTGCGCTTGCCCAGGATAGCAATACCGCCGCCGCTGAATGCATCGCGAAGGCGGTCGCCGATGGCGCCCCGATGGAGAAGGCGAAAGCCGATTGCGAGGCCGACGCGGCAAATGCCGATGGCTCCGCCGAAGCTGCGGCAGGCACCGATCCGGCGAATGCCGACGCGCCGATGAGCGACAGCGAAGCCGATCAGGCCGCAAAAGCCGCGATCGAAGGCGCAGCCCCGCCCGCCGATCAGGACCCGGCTGCGAGCGGTGACACCCCCGACGCCAGCGCGAAAGCCGCAGTCGAAGGCGGCGCGGATGTGACCACTCAATCCGAGACCACGAACACCGATACAAACGCCGACGCGGCCGCCGCTGCGACGACGGATGCCAATACCGATGCCTCTGCCGAGACCGACGCAGCCGCTGCCACCGACGCGCAGCCCGATGCTGCGGCACCGGCAGAGTCCGACGGTTCGGCCACCGCAACGGCTGATGGCTCGACCTCGGCGGATACGACAGCAGACGCAGAGACCACCGCTGAGACCGACAGCTCCGCTACGGCTGAAACCGATGGCTCGACCACCGCGACGGCTGATGGCTCGACCGATGCCACCACCGCGGCCGACGGCCAGACGGACGCCGAGGCGACGAACACGCTCAGCCCCGACACCACCTCGCAGGACGCCCCTGCCCCGGTGACCGACACCACCGAAAACGCGATGCAGAACTCGGAGGCCCAGGCGGACAGCACCGCGACGGCAGAGCCCGAGGCGAAACCTGCAGGCGAGACCTCGACGGACACCACTTCCAACACGCAGGTCGTGCAGGAAGGCAACGGCGGGTCCGGCGCTGAAGTCGAACCGAAGGTGATCCAGCCGGAAGAGGCCGCCAATGCCGACGCGACTGCAGACGGCTCGGCCAGCGCGGACACGACCGCGAATGCCGAAACCGATCAGCAGGCGGACACGCAAGACACCGCGGCCACCAAGGCGACGAAGCTCTTGGAGAACGCGCTGACCGATACGAAAGCCGCGATCGAAGGCGAAGCCGTGCAGAACGAGGCGCTCAACGCGCCGACCGACAGCACCGACACCGCCAATGCCACCGAAGAGACGGTGACCGAAGAGACCGCGCGCAGCGCATCCGAAGACTTCTCGACCTCGGTCGACGCCAAGCCCGACGCTCAGGCGCAGGCAACCGCGCAGACCGACTCGTCGAAGAAGAAAAAGAAAGACCGTCTGAGCACGCTGGAAACCGCCGCGCTCTCGGGTCTTGGTGCGCTTGCCGTGGGAGCGATCCTGAACAACGGTTCGAAAGTGGCCGTGAATTCGGGAGACCGCGTTGTGGTGCAGCAACCCGACGGCTCTTACCAGCTGGTGAAGGACGACAACGCGCTGCTGCGTCAGCCCGGCTCGAAGATCCGAACGCAGGACTACGCGGACGGCTCGTCGCGCACGATCGTGACCAAGCCCGATGGCAGCCAGATCGTCACCGTCTATGACGCCCAGCGCCAGATCCTGAAGCGCACGCTGGTCCAGCCCGACGGCACGCAGTACCTGCTGGTCGACGACGCGCGCGGCGCCGACCCGGTCGACGTCTCGGCGCTTCCCAAGCCCAAGCCGGTCGCGACGGTTTCGTCCAGCAACGAGCAAGCGCTCCGTGATGCGCTGACCCGTCAGAGCGGCATCGACCGTACCTTCACGCTCTCGCAGGTGCGCAACATCACCCCGGTGCGCGATCTCGCCCCCGCGATTTCGGTCGAGAACATCAACTTCGAGACCGGGTCGTCCGCGATCCAGCCCGATCAGGCGCAGGCCCTTTCGGCTTTGGGTCAGGCGATCCAGCAGCGCATCGACGAGAACCCGCGCGAGCTGTTCCTCGTGGAAGGCCATACCGACGCCGTCGGCAGCGCCGCCTACAACCTCGCGCTCTCGGACCGTCGCGCGGAATCGGTTGCGCTGGCTCTGAGCGAATATTTCGACGTGCCCGCCGAGAACCTCGTGGTGCAGGGCTATGGCGAACAGGACCTGAAGGTGCAGACCGAAGGTGCCTCGGAAGCCAACCGCCGCGCCGTGGTGCGCCGGATCACCGATCTTCTGCGCACCGCCTCGAACTGAGGTTGAGCCTGAGACAAAAGCAAAGGGCGCCCTGCGGGGCGCCCTTTTCGCATCTCTCCCGAAAGAGGGGGAGTAGTGGTGGCGAGGGGGGGACTTGAACCCCCGACCCCACGATTATGAGTCGTGTGCTCTAACCAGCTGAGCTACCTAGCCACTGGGGGGCTAACTAGGCAAAGCGGATCGTCCAGTCAAGGACGTTTTGCGGGAAAATTGCCCCCCATTTCGCTGCGGCATATTGGGAATTGGCGAAGCCGCGCGCAAAGGCTAGGCATGAGGGGAAAAGGAGAGACCATGCACGCCGCCCCTGCCCTGCCCCTGACACGCGATATCGTTCTGATCGGGGGCGGGCATACCCATGCGCTGGTACTGCGGATGTGGGGGATGAACCCGTTGCCGGGTGTGCGGCTGACCGTGATCAACCCAACCCCCTCCGCCGCCTATTCGGGCATGCTGCCGGGTCATGTGGCGGGGCATTATACCCGCGACGAGCTGCAGCTCGATCTGGTGAAGCTCGCACGGCATGCGGGCGCGCGGCTGGTTCTGGGGCGCGCCACGGGGCTCGACCGGGCGCGGCGGCTGATCGAGGTGCCGGGGCGTGCGGCGATCGCCTATGACGTGGCCTCGATCGATATCGGGATCACGGCAGAGATGCCGCAACTGCCGGGCTTTCTCGACCATGTCGTGCCCGCTAAGCCGCTCGACGCTTTCGCCGATGCCTGGGGCGCTTTCGCCGCCAATCCGCCCGAGTCGCCGAAGGTCGCCGTGGTCGGCGGCGGCGTGGCGGGGGTGGAGCTCGCGATGGCCTGCGCCCACCGTCTGCCGCAGGCGCAGGTCACGGTCTATGAGGCAGCACCCGAGGCGCTGCGCGCGCTTGGCACCGGCGCTCGGAACGCGATGCTGGCGCACTGCGCGCGGCTTGGCGTGACCATCGAGACCGACGCGGCGCTGACCGGAGCGGAAAAGGGGCGGCTCCTTCTGGAAGGCGGACGCACAGCCGAGGCCGATTTCATCATCGGCACGGGAGCCACGAAACCCGCTGACTGGCTGCCCGAGACCGGGCTCGATCTGACCGACGGCTTCGTCACGATCGGCCCGACGCTGCAAAGCTCCGACCCCGCGATCTTCGCCGCAGGCGACATCGCCCATCTCAGCCACGCGCCGCGCCCCAAGGCGGGCGTCTATGCGGTGCGCGAAGCGAAGCCGCTTTTCGCCAACCTACGCGCCGCTTCTTCGGGCGGGGAGATGAAGACCTATCAGCCGCAGCGCGATTATCTGAAACTGATCTCCACGGGCGGCAAGCAGGCGGTGGCCGATAAATGGGGCCTCCCGCTGAACGGGAAATGGCTGTGGCGGTGGAAGGACCATATCGACCGCAAGTTCATGGCGAAGGTCCACGATCTGCCCGCGATGCCGACGCCGCCCCTGCCCCGCGAGCACGCGCAGGGGATCGCGGAGGTGCTGGGCAGCAAGCCGATGTGCGGCGGCTGCGGCGCAAAGCTGGGCGGTCAGGCGCTGCGCGAGGCGCTGTCCGATCTGCCTGCTCCCGCGCGCGCCGATGTGCTGAGCGGTCCGGGCGACGATGCCGCCGTGCTGTCTTGCGGCACGCAAACGCAGGTCTTCACCACCGATCACGTCCGCGCCTTCACCGAGGACCCGTGGCTGTTGGGCCGGATCGTGGCACTGCATGCGATGAGCGACGCTTGGGCGATGGGCGCGGCCCCGCAGGCGGCCGTGGCGCAGGTCACCCTGCCCCGCCAATCCGAGGAACTCGGCGCGCGGGCCCTACGCGAGATGCTGGGGGCCGCGTCCGAGGCTTTCCGCGACGCGGGCTGCGATCTCGTCGGCGGTCACACCTCGATGGGCGCGGAGCTGACACTGGGCTTCACCGTAACCGGGCTGGCCGAGCGGCCTTTGGGTCAAGACGGCGCGAAACCCGGCGAGGTGCTGATCCTGACGAAGCCGCTTGGAACGGGCGTGATCCTCGCGGCCGAGATGGCGAAACACGCGCCGGGCGAGGTGGTCGCAGGCGCGCTGGAGAGCATGGGTCGCAGCTCTGCCGAGGCCTCCGTGATCCTCGCGCCGGTGGCCTCTGCGATGACGGATGTGACAGGCTTTGGCCTCGCGGGGCATCTGCTGGGTCTGTGCGATGCGTCGGGCGTCTCGGCAGAGCTGGACCTCGCCGCGATCCCGCTGCTCGACGGGGCCGAGGCTTTGGCCGAAGCAGGCGAGCACTCGACGCTCTTGCCGCAAAACATCGCCAATTGCGCAGGCCGGATGACCGCGCCGCCGGGACCACGCACGGAGCTGCTGCACGATCCGCAGACCTCGGGCGGGTTGCTGGCGGGCGTGCCCGCCGCGCAGGCCGCGGAGGTTCTGGCAAAGCTGGAAGCGGCAGGCTACCGCGCCGCGCAGATCGGGGTGATTGCGGAGGGTCCGGCGTTCCTGCGGGTGCGGTGAGCGCCTCGCATCCCTCTTCTGGCACGGGCGACCAGCCCGGGCCGCGCCCGACCCTCCCCCCGGGAGGGCGCATTGGCGATGGCGTCACGGGCCTAGCGGTCTTTCGGGCTTGCTAAATAAATTACCCAGCCACGCATCGAGTGAAGCGCCCACCCGAGGCTCGGGCGCGTCCCTCAGCGAGCGAGCACCGACGCCTCTTTAACCACCTGCGCTGCCAGGCCTTCGATCGCCTCCGGCGCGAGGCTGTTCGCCTCGATCACCCGCTCATGCTCCACATGGCGCGCGCGGTGCTTCTCGTAGCGCGGATCGTAATGGTCGCGCATCAGCTCGCCCGCCAGCGCCGCATATTCCCCCGCCGTGGCCTGTGCCTGCCACGCCGCGATCCGCTCGGCGGGCTGGAAGGGCCGCAGCTGATCGAGTACCGCCAGCAGCCGATCGGCATCCGCCGTGATATCCGCATAGGCCCGCGCCAGATACTGCGCCCGCTCCGACAGCGGCGCACGCACTCGCAGGCGCGGCGCGTCCTTGATCGCGGCCCAGATCCCGGCGGGCAGTTGCAGATCGCCGATCTTGGAGCTTTCCGCCTCCAGCAGCACCGGCCGCGCCGGATCGAGCGCCGCGATCTCCATGATCAGCCGCGACTCGAAATCCTTCTGACTCGACTGGCCACCTTCCATCGCCCCAAAGAGCGAGCCGCGATGATTGGCGAGCCCCTCCAGATCGATGACCTGCGCCCCCTGCGCCCGCGCGGCCTTCAGGATGTCGGTCTTCGCGGTGCCGGTATTGCCGTCGAGAACGACCACCGGACAGGGCATCTCGGCAAGCCCGGCCTCCACCACCAGCGACCGGAAGGCCTTGTAGCCGCCCTCGACAAGCTCCACGCGCCAGCCGACCTGCTTCAGGATCGTTGCGAACGACCCCGAGCGCTGCCCGCCGCGCCAGCAATAGACCAGCGGACGCCAGCCGCCTTCCTTGTCGGCTAACGGACCCTGCAGATGTTTGGCTGCATTCTGCGCCACCAGCGCCGCGCCGATCTTGCGGGCATCAAAAGGCGCGACCTGCTTGTAGATCGTGCCGACGCGGGCGCGCTCCTCATCGTCGAGCACGGGCAGGTTGATGGCGCCGGGGATATGATCCTCGGCGAATTCCGAAGGTGAGCGCACGTCGATGATCGTGTCGAAATCGAGCGCGGCGACCTCGGCAATCGAGGTAAGTTTCATCAGTAGACAGTGACCTGCGTGCCGACGGGAACGCTGTTGAACAGATCGATGACATGATCGTTCACCATCCGGATGCAGCCGTTCGAGACCGCGTGCCCGATCGAACCCGGTTCTGTCGTGCCGTGGATGCGGATCGCCGTGTCACGCCCGTTCTGGTAGAGATACATCGCCCGCGCGCCGAGCGGGTTCTGCGGCCCGCCCTTCATGCCGTCCTCGTATTTCTTGTAGGCCGGATTGCGTTCGATCATCTCGCGGGTGGGCGTCCAGCTCGGCCATTTGACCTTGCGCGCCACCGTCGCGGTGCCGCGGAACTTCAGCTCATCCTTGCCCACGGCCACCCCGTAACGCATTGCCACGCCCGGCGCGACGATGTGATAGAGGAAGAACTTATCCGAGACGATGATGATCGAGCCCACCGGCAGGTCCGGCTTCACCGCCACTTTCGTCGGGTAGTATTGCGACCCGATCGGCCAGCGCTTGGCCGGCCCGGTCTCGACGCTTTGCGCGGGTTCGGTTGCGGCAAAGGCGGGCAGGCTTGCGAAGGGCAAGGCGGCCAGCGAGAGAAGAAAAGCGCGGCGATCCATTATCAAACTCCTGCAAAATCCTGCGACGTCTCCCGGCAAAGCGTTCGACACAAACCAAGGGTGAGGCTAGCAAAGCCGCCCCACCCTCTCAAGAATTTGGTCTCGGGTCAGAAAAAGGCCAGCGCCAATCGTTGCCGCTTTGTCGATTACTTACCGAAAGCGCAGCCCGATTTGATGCCGAACTTGCCGAAGATCATCGCAGCCGGGCAGAAGCCGGTGAAAGCCGATTGCAGCAGGTTCGCGCCGATGAAGGCGGTGAACCACAGCCAGTACATCGAGACATAAACGGCCAGCAGCAGCGAGATCAGGATCATCACGCCAGCAAAGGCAAAAATCGCACGGTCGAGGTTCATTCGAGGGCACTCCACGAAAAAGGTTACGTTGTCAGGAGATATAACAGTTCCTCACGACAAATTCAATTACCTGCATATGTCGCGCGACGCTTGACCGCAGCCCCGTGCAGGATCAGATAACGCCCTATGAGCGAAGCCACTTTCATCATCGACGCCATGCATTGCGGGGCCTGCACCGGTCGGGTCGAACGCGCACTCATGGCACAACCCGGCGTACAGAACGCCTCGGCCAACCTGATGGCGCGCAGTGCGCATGTCGAGTTCGACGGGCCTGCCGATCTCGAGAGCCTCAAATCGGCCCTCGACCAGGCGGGCTATCCGGGCCGTCTGAAAGAGGAGATGGCCAGCGGCCCCAGCGCCGCCGAGCGCCAGATGCAGGAGGCGCGCCAGCTCAAGCGCCAGTTCCTGACCGCGCTCGCGCTGACCGCTCCGATCTTCGTGCTTGCGATGGGCGCGCATATGATCCCCGGCATGCATCACCTGATCGCCAGCACGATCGGGATGCAGGCAAGCTGGTGGGTGCAGATGATCCTCACCGCGCTGGTACTGGCCTTCCCCGGCCGCGTCTTTCTGCGTATCGGGGTGCCTGCCCTGCTGCGCGGTTCGCCCGAGATGAATTCGCTCGTCGCGATGGGCTCGCTCGCCGCGTTTATCTATTCCGCCCTTGTCACACTTGCGCCCGGCCTTCTGCCCGAGAGTGCGCGCGGCGTCTATTTCGAGGCCGCGGCGACCATCGTCACGCTGATCCTGCTGGGCCGCTGGCTGGAGGCGCGCGCCAAGGGCCGCGCAGGCGAGGCGATCTCGCGGCTGATCGGGTTGCAGCCCAAGACCGCGCGCGTGCAGACCGAAAATGGTGTCGAGGAACGCCCGATCGAGGAACTCGTGCCCGGCGACATCCTTCTGCTCGCCCCCGGCGAGCGCGTGGCACTCGATGGCGTGATCGCCGAGGGCGCGGGCCATATCGACGAGAGCATGCTGACCGGCGAGCCCGTCCCTGTCGCGAAATCCGAAGGCGATCCAATCACCGGCGGCACCGTGAATGGCGAATCCGCGCTCAGCTACCGCGTCACCGCGACCGGCGGCGACACCGTCCTGTCGCGGATCATCGCGATGGTCGAAGCCGCACAGGGCGCGAAACTGCCGGTGCAGGCGCTGGTCGACAAGGTCACCCGCGTCTTCGTGCCCGTGGTCATGGCGCTGTCGCTCCTGACCTTCGCGATCTGGATGATCGCGGGCATGGGCTTTTCGCATGCCTTCGTCGCGGCGATCTCGGTGATGATCATCGCCTGCCCCTGCGCGATGGGTCTGGCGACGCCGGTCTCGATCCTCGTGGGCACCGGGCGCGGCGCCGAACTGGGCCTGCTGTTCCGCCGTGGCGACGCGCTGCAACGCCTCTCGGAAGTCGCGGTCGTAGGCTTCGACAAGACCGGGACGCTGACCGAAGGTCGCCCCGCCCTGACCGATCTCGAGCCGCTCGCCGATCTGCCCGAGGCGGAAATCCTCGCGCTGGCCGCAGGCGCCGAAGCGCGCTCGGAACATCCGCTGGCCCGCGCGATCCTCGCCGAGGCCGAGACGCGCGGCATCGCCCATGCGCCGGTCAAACGCGTCAAGGCGCTGTCCGGCAAGGGGCTGCGCGCGCAGGCCGAAGGCGCGAAGCTCTGGATCGGCAATGCCGGTGCGATGGAAGAGGCAGGCGCGGATATCGCCCCCTTCGCCGAGCGCGCGAAGGCGCTGGCCGCAAAAGGCCGCACTCCGGTCTGGATGTCGCTCGACGATCGCCCCGTCGCCCTTATGGCGCTGTCGGACCCGATCAAACCCGAGGCGCGCGAAGCGGTCGACGCCCTGCACAAGGCGGGCAAGCAGGTGGCGATGGTCACCGGCGACACGCGCGCCACTGCGGAAGCGGTCGGCCACGATCTCGGCATCGACCGGATTGAGGCCGAAGTATTGCCAGACGGCAAGCGCGACGCGGTCGAGAGCCTCCGCCAGATCGGTCCGGTCGCTTTCGTGGGCGACGGCATCAACGACGCGCCAGCGCTTGCGGCTGCCGACGTGGGCCTCGCGATCGGCACCGGCACCGATGTCGCCATCGAGGCCGCCGAGGTCGTGCTGATGCGCGGCGATCCCAACGGCGTCGCGATGGCGCTGGAGTTGTCGCGCGCAGTGATGCGCAATATCCGACAGAACCTGTTCTGGGCCTTCGCCTATAACGTCGCGCTGATCCCGGTCGCGATGGGCATCCTTGTACCATTCGGCGGGCCCGGCCTGTCCCCGATGCTGGCGGCGGGCGCGATGGCGTTCTCCTCGGTCTTCGTGGTCACCAACGCGCTGCGCCTGCGTCGCGCCCTGCGCTGATCCGGGCGTGGATCGGCGAGAGCGCGCCGAGGCTGGAACTCCGCCCTTCCCAAGCGGCAACGACGGCGTTTAGCTGCTTGCGACCCACCACCCGGAGCGCCCGCATGCTGACTCGTCGCCTCTTTCTGCTCTCGCTCGGCGCCCTCGCGGCCTGTGGCGGCTCGCCGCGTCCGATGGCGAAACCGGCTTACGCACTGCCGCTCCATCGCAACGAGACGCCGGAAATCCGCGCCCTGATCAACCGCTATTCAGACCATTACGGGGTGCCGCGCAGCCTCACCCACCGCGTGGTCCAGCGCGAGAGCCGCTACCGCGCCGATGCCCGCAACGGCCCCTATTACGGGCTGATGCAGATCCTGCCGCAAACCGCCCGCGGCATGGGCTTTCGCGGCAAGCCACATGACCTGCTCGATCCCGACACGAACCTGAAATACGCGGTGAAATACCTGCGCGGCGCATGGCTGGTCTCGGATGGCTCGGAAGATCGCGCCGTGAAATGGTATTCGCGCGGCTATTACTACGAAGCAAAACGGCGCGGCTTGCTCCGCGAAACCGGCCTGCGCTGACCCGCGACCTGCGCATCCTCGAACGAAGGACGCTCCGCGGGGAATATTTACGCCAAGGCGAAGCAAAGCGCCCTCGCTTCGCCTTGGCCGAAATATCCCCGCCGGAGGCATCCGGTCTTTCCACGCAAAGCCGCCCTCACTCAGGCGCGCGCAACACCCCGGCAGGCCGGGCTGCGAGCGGGCGCAGCGCGAAAACCAGACCGGCCAGCAGCGTCGCGATCACGCCGCCCGCGACGATCAGAAGCGCGGGGATCGGGGCGAAATGGAACTCCGCCCCCATCACCAGATCGACCACGGCCCAGCCCGCAAGCCCGCCGAAGAGGATCGCGACCAGACCCGCAGCCGCGCCCATCAGCGCCGAACGCAGCGCGAAGCTCGCTAGGATCGCACCGCGCGTGGCGCCGAGTGTCTTGAGCATCGCCGCCTCCCAAGCACGTTCACGCTCGCCCGCAGCCGCCGCTCCGATCAGGACGACGAAGCCGGTGAGCAGCGTCACGCCCGCCGCCAGCGAGGTCGCCCGCGCGATGGCCGAGAGCGCATCGGTCACGCGCTGCAGGGCGTCGCGCACGCGGATCGCGGTGATATTCGGGAAACGTTCCGCCAGATCGCGCATCACCTGCGCCTCGGCGCTTGGCGGCGCGTAGATCGTGGCGAGCCATGTATGGGGCGCGCCGCGCAGCGCCGCCGGATCGAGGGTCAGGACGAAACCGATCCCGCCGGTCGAGAAATCCACATCGCGGAACGAGGTCACCTTCGCGGTGATGTCGCGCCCGAGGATGTTCACCGTGATTGTATCGCCGAGCTTCAGGCCGATCTCCTGCGCCTCCTTGGCCGAGAAGCTAGCCAGCGGCGGGCCGTTATAGTCCTTCGGCCACCATTCGCCTGCGGTGATCTTCTCGCGCGGGGTCTCGGCATAGGTCACGCCGCGATCGCCGCGCAGCACCCAATGCTCGCCATGCGTCTTGCGCGCGTCCTCGCCGTTGATCTTGGTGATCACGCCGCGCAGCATCGGCACGCTTTCGACCTTGGTGACTTCGGGCATATCCGCCAGCAGATCGGTGAAGGGCTGGATCTGGTCGGGCTGGATGTCGATCACGAAATAGGCGGGTGCGACCTTCGGCAAATCGCGGTCGATCGCCCCGCGCAGACCGCTATCGACCTGCCCCACGGCCGCCAGAACCGAGAGGCCGAGGCCCAGCGACAGGATGACCGAGCGCGCTTCGGAACGCGGCCCGCCAATCGCGGCAAGGGCTGCGCGCAGCACGGGGCGGCCCCGGGCGCTATGCTGGGCGCGGCGCGCCAGCCAGCGGATCAGGCTCGCCGCGAGCGTCAGGATCAGGAGCGCCACGGCGATGCCGCCGAGGCTTGCCAGCGTCAGCGTCCAGAGGCCCGAGAACCACGCCGAGACGGTGACGATGATCGTCAGAAGCGCCGCCGTCAGCAAAAGCGTGAGCCAGCCCGGCAGGCGGCGGCCTGCGCCGGTGTCGCGGTAAAGCGTCGCCGCGCGCATCTTCGACATGCGCGAGAGCGGCCAGAGGGCGAAGAGCATCGCGACGAGTGCGCCGTAAAGCGCGGCCTCGCCCAGCGGGCCGGGATCGAGGCCGATCTCGACCGGCAGCGGCAGCGAGCGTTCGATCAGCCCGGATGCGCCGAGGACGAGACCGGCGCCGAGGAGGAGTCCGGCGAGAATGCCTGCGAGGCCGAGAGCGGCAAGTTGGATCAGGAACGCTGCGCGGATCGTACTGCCGGTCGCACCAAGCGCGCGCAGGGTGGCAATGGTGGGGGCCTTGCGTTCGATCCATGCGGCGACGGTGGCGGAGATGCCGACGCCGCCCACGGCCAGCCCTGCCAGCCCGACCAGCACGAGGAAAGAGCCCAGCCGTTGCACGAAACGCTCCGCCCCCGGCGCGGCGCGGCGGCGGTCGGACCAGCGCATGCCTGCACCGTCGAACCGGGTCTCTGCCTGCTGTTTCAGGGTGGCGAGGTCGGTATCGGGCGGTAGCGTCGCGCGGTATTCGGTCTCGAAGAGCGAACCCGGCGAGAGAAGCGGCGTCTTCTCGATGGCCGACAGCGAGACGATGGAATGCGGACCAAGCCCCATCCCCGTGCCGGTCGAATCCGGCTCGCGCACGATCCGCGCCATCATCACGAAGTCCTGCCCGCCTAGCTGCACCTTGTCACCGGGGCTCAGGCCCAGACGGTCGGCGAGGATCGGATCGAGGAAGATCCCCGGCACACCGCCTTGCCCCTTCAGCGCATCGGAGGCGACGGGCGGATCAAGCTGCAGCTTGCCGGTCAGCGGATAGGCCCCGTCCACCGCCTTCACCTGCGTCAGCGCGCGGTCGGCGGGATCGGTGCCGGTCGACAGCATCGAGCGAAAATCGATCACCTCGGAGACCGCGGTGGCGCGGTCGGTGATCCATTGCAGTTCCTCGGGCTTTGCACGGCGATAGGTGAATTCGTATTGCGCGTCGCCGCCCAGCAGCACCGCGCCCTGATCCGACAGCGCGCGCTCGATGGCCGAGCGCACCAGACCGACCGAGGCGATCGCCGCCACGCCCAGCATCAGGCAGAGCAGCATCACCCAGAAGCCGCGAATACCGCCGCGCAACTCGCGCCGGGCGATGGAGAGCGCGAGGCTCATGCGGGCGCGTCCGTTGCAATGTGATCCCCCACGACTTCGCCGTCGCGCAGCTCCACGATCCGGTCGCAGCGCGCGGCCAGTTCGGGCGCGTGGGTCACCAGCACCAGCGTCGCGCCGTGCTTTTCCTGCAGGCCGAAGAGCAGCTCGATGATCGTCTCGCCCGTTGCGCTGTCGAGATTGCCGGTGGGTTCATCCGCCAAGAGGATCGCGGGACGCGGCGCGACCGCGCGGGCCAGTGCCACCCGCTGCTGCTCGCCACCCGACATCTGGCTGGGATAATGATCGAGCCGATGCGCCAGTCCGACGGCGTCCAGCTCTGCCGCGGCGCGCTCGAACGGGCGCTCCACGCCTGCGATTTCCAGCGGCATCGCGACGTTTTCCAGCGCCGTCATCGTCGGGATGAGGTGGAAGCTTTGGAAAACCACCCCCATATTACCCCGACGAAACCGCGCCAGTGCATCCTCGGACAGCTTCGAGAGATCATGGCCCAAAGCGGTGACAGACCCGGAGGTGGCGCGTTCGAGCCCGCCCATCAGCATGAGGAGCGACGATTTGCCCGATCCAGACGGCCCCGTAAGCCCGACGCTTTCCCCTTTCGCGATGCTCAGGTCGATCCCGTTGAGGATCTCGACCGGCCCGGTATTGCCATCGAGCGCAAGCCGCGCGTCTTTCAACTCAAGGATCGTGTCACTCATGCGCCGTCTTTCTTTTGCTTCAAAGGGATATGGGCCGCGGATGGGGATACGCAAGCGGATCGCGGCGGGTTTTATCGCCGCGGGGCTGGCGCTGGGGGCCGGGCCCGCGATGGCGGAGGTGTCGATCCTCGCATTGGGGGACTCGCTGACCCAAGGCTATGGGCTCGATAATCCGGCGGACGGGCTGGTGCCGCAGCTGCAGGGCTGGCTGCAGGATCATGGGCAGGATGTGAAGGTGATCAACGGGGGCGTCTCGGGCGACACCACGGCAGGCGGGCTGTCGCGGATCGACTGGCTGCTGACGCCGCAGCCCGACGCGGTGATCGTGGCCTTGGGCGGCAATGACCTGCTGCGCGGGCTGCCGCCCGAACAGGCGCGGGCGAACCTCGACGGGATTCTGGCGAAACTGCAGGCGAAAGGCATTCCGGCGCTGCTGGCGGGGCTGCCCGCGCCGGGGAATTTCGGGCCGAAATATCAGCAGGATTTCGACGCGATCTATCCCGATCTGGCGCAGAAATACGATGCGGTTCTGGTGCCCCACCTGCTTGCTCCGATCACAGAAACCCCGATTGAGGAGCGCGCCAAGACCGACCTGATGCAGCCCGACAATATCCACCCCTCGCCCGAAGGGGTGAAGAAAGTGGTCTCTGCTCTGGGGCCGAAGGTGCTGGAGCTTCTGGCGAAGGTGAAACCGGGGAGTTGAGTGCTCAGCTCTCCTCTTCGGGATAGGCTGCTTTGCAGGCCGCGATCTGCGCCTCGGCGGCCTTCGACAGCTCCGCCTGCCGCTTCAGAAGCGCCTCCAGTTTGCGTTTCTCGGCGGCCGGATCGATCGGGATCGGACGCTGGCGCGTCACCGTGTAATCCTCGAGGCACATGCGCGGCTTCTGGATCACCTTGTCGCCCTTGGTGATCGTGTCGTAGCCGCAGATTTCCCAGCGGCTCGACGTCGTCTCGTAGCTCTGCCACGCGTAGCCCCGCGCGATGTTGCCCTGCACCTCGCTCACCAGATCGGTGACGCGCCGCAATTCGGTCGTGGATTGGCGGATGCAGCGTTCCTGCGGGGTGCCGCAGGCGGCGAGCAGGACGAGCGGGATCAGCATGAGGGCGTGGCGCATGGGCTATCTCCTTGATGGGTCGAGCCTACGCCCGCTTCCGACCGCGATCAATCGCGCCCTTCCCGCATCCCTCGGCGCCTGATAAGGATCACGCTAAAGATTTGGGAGGCCCTACGCATGACTGACACGGTTGAGGATTTCGACGCCCGCAAGGCCCGCGCGAGCCAGTGGTTCTCCGACCTGCGCGACCGGATCGTGGCGGCGTTCGAGGGGTTGGAAGACAGCCATGCGCAAGGCCCGCTTTCCGATCAGACGCCGGGCCGGTTTGAGGTCACGCCCACCGAGCGCAAGGGGCCGAACGGCGAGGACCATGGCGGCGGCAAGATGAGCGTGATGCGCGGCGGGCGCGTCTTCGAGAAAGTCGGCGTGAATATCTCGACCGTCTGGGGCGAACTGGCGCCCCGCGCGCAAAAGGCGATGGCCGCGCGCGGCGTGCCGGGGATGGAGGACGACCCGCGGTTCTGGGCCTCGGGGATCAGCCTCGTCGCCCATATGCAGAACCCGCATTGCCCCGCCGTCCACATGAACACGCGCATGTTCTGGACGCCCGGCGCGTGGTGGTTCGGCGGTGGCGCGGACCTCAATCCGTGTCTTGAGTATGACGAGGACACCACGCATTTCCACGCCGAGATGCAGGCCGCCTGCGATGCCCATGACAAGACCTATTACGACCATTTCAAAGCCTGGGCGGACGAGTATTTCTTCATCCCCCATCGCGGCCGAGCGCGTGGCGTCGGCGGGATTTTCTACGACGATCTCAACACCGGCGAGTGGGAGGATGATTTCGCCTTCACCCAATCGGTGGGCGCGGGCTTCCTGCCCGCCTTCCAACCGCTGATCGAGAAGCGCCGCGTGCAGGATTGGTCCGAGGAGGACCGCGAGGCCCAGCTGCGCCATCGCGGGCTCTATGCGGAATACAATCTCGTTTATGACCGGGGCACGAAATTCGGGCTCGAGACCGGGCATAACGCGGATGCGGTTCTGATGAGCCTGCCGCCCGTCGCGAAGTGGTACTGAGCGGCTGAAGCGCGCATAGGCCCAAGGTTGGAGGGGCGCTGCCCCTCTTCGCTTGCGCGAATTCACCCCGGGATATTTTCGCCAAGAGGAAGAGAGGGATGCGCGCCCGAAGGCTCGGACGCGGGCTCTCTCGGTTGAAACCGCGCGTCAGCCGTTGCGGATCGTTTCGACCATCAGGGCCACATTCTCCGGATCGGCATCGGGAGTGATCCCGTGGCCGAGGTTGAAGATATGCGGGCCCTTGCTGAACGCTTTGACGACATGGCGCGTCTCGTCGATCAGGGCCTGACCGCCGGTGACCATATGCGAGGATGCGAGGTTGCCCTGCACGCAGCCAGACACCTGCACATGCTCGGCGCCCCATTCCGGCGTGATCGAATTGTCGAGCGCGACGCAATCCGCGCCGGTCTTCTGATGGAAGCCGATATAGCCCTCGCCCGCTTCACGCGGGAAGGCGATGACCGGCAGACCCGGGAAGCGCGCTTTCATCTCGGCGATGATCTTGCGGGCGGGTTCGACGGCGAAATCCTCGAAATCCTGCCCCTTGAGCGAGCCCGCCCAGCTATCGAAGATCTTCACGACCTCGGCCCCGGCCTCGACCTGTTTCGACAGGTATTCGATGGTCGAGACGGTCAGCAGGTCGATGATCTTCACGAAAGTCTCGCGATCTTCGGCCTTCAGCGCATGGGCCGGGCCCTGATCCTTGGTGCCGCGGCCCGCGATCATGTAGGTCGCGACGGTCCAGGGCGCGCCGGCGAAACCGATCAGCGTGGTTTCCTTGGGCAGTTCTTCCGAGAGTATAGAGACGGTCTCATAGACCGGGTTGAGCGTCTCGTGGATATCGTCCTTGGTCTTGAGCTTGGCGAAGCCCTCCGCCCCGGTGATGGTCGAGAGGCGCGGACCCTCGCCGGTGACGAACCACAGATCGGCGCCCAGAGCCTGCGGCAGCAGCAGAATGTCGGCAAACAGGATCGCCGCGTCGAAGCCGTAGCGGCGGATCGGTTGCAGCGTCACCTCGGCGGCCAGTTCGGGATTGTAGCACAGCGACAGGAAGTCGCCCGCCTTCGCCCGCGTCGCGCGATATTCCGGCAGGTAGCGCCCTGCCTGCCGCATCATCCAGACCGGAGGGGTCGGCAGCACTTCGCCTTTCAAAGCTCGCAGGATCGTCTTGTCGGTCATTCTCGCGCCTCCTCTTTGCACCCCTTCGACGCGACCTGTGGCGTCATGTCAAGCGCAGGGCTTCTTGCAAGGTCCATCTGTCGCGGATATTCCGGAGCCATGAAACAGATGCCCGATGCGAAATCCCCGCTCAAGATCGGCACCCGCGGCTCGCCGCTGGCGCTGGCGCAGGCCTATGAGACCCGAGACCGGCTGATGGCCGCGCATGGTCTGCCCGAAGACGCTTTCGAAGTCGTGGTGATCAAGACCACGGGCGACGACCGGGCGATGATCGCGGCGGACAAGCCGCTCAAAGAGATCGGCAACAAGGGCCTGTTCACGAAGGAAATCGAAGAGGCGATGGTCGATGGCCGCATCGATATCGCCGTGCATTCGATGAAGGACATGCCGACCGAGCAGCCCGAGGGGCTGGTGCTCGATTGCTACCTTCCGCGCGAAGACGTGCGCGATGCCTTCGTCAGTCTGGAATACGACTCGATCATGGCCCTGCCCGAAGGGGCGACGGCCGGAACGTCCAGCCTGCGCCGTCGGGCGCAGCTTGCCCATGTGCGGCCCGATCTGAAACTGGTCGAGTTCCGCGGCAATGTGCAGACCCGGCTGAAGAAGCTGGCGGACGGTGTCGCTGCGGCGAGCTTCCTCGCCTATGCGGGGCTGCGTCGTCTGGGCATGGAAGACTCGGCGCGCGGACCGATCGCCCCCGAGGAGATGCTGCCGGCAGTCGCGCAAGGCGCGATCGGGATCGAACGCCGGATGGCCGATGCCCGCGCCGAAGCGCTTCTTGCGCCGATCCATGATCTGGTGACCGAGCAGCGCCTGCTGGCGGAACGTGCCTTCCTCGCGACGCTGGACGGCTCTTGCGAGACACCGATTGCGGGGCTTGCGCTGATCGAGGGCGACCGGCTCTGGCTGCGCGGGCAGATCCTGCGCCCCGACGGCTCCGAGGCGCTCGCGGGCGAGCGTTGGGGCAATATCGACGAGGGCGCCGCGATGGGCGAGCACCTCGCGCGCGATCTGCTGTCTCAGGCGGGCGAAGGGTTCTTCGACTGGCGCTGAGCACTCAGCACAGAAGCTGACCGGCGGCGCGGCGCTCCAGCGCCCGCTCCATCTCGGGGATTTCGCCGTCGCCGAAGCCGCGCAGGGCAAGGCGTTCCAGCGGGCTGATATCGCACCAGAGGTTTTTGAGCACCTTGTCGCGGCGCTTGCGCGGCACATCGGCCAGACGCATCTCGTAGATCTCATCCGCCGCCGCGAGCAGGCGCGGATGCAGAGCCTCCAGAAGCGGCTCGAACGCGGCACGGGCGGATTTGGCGTTGCGCAACCGCAGGATCGCGCCCTCCCCTATCGTCATCGTCTGGATCAGTGTCCAACCGAGCACGTCGGCAGCGCGATGCGGCGGGATCGGGGCGTGACCGCTGAGGCCGTAGGTGAGGCTCAGAACCCCGCGCTCCTCTTGCGGCATCGCCAGCACCACGCGGGCGCACTCCTGCTCCAGAGCGGTTTCGGCATTTTCCAGACGGCCCAGCCGCGGTGTCTGCATCTGCGAAGGCGGAACCTCGGCGCGCAGCAGGATATTGCGGATCACATTGTCGAACTTCAGTGCGATATGACGCGAGAGCATGATGCTTCCTTTTACATGTACAACCTCTCCCGCCCTGCCTTTTGAACTAGGTTTCCAGCGCCGCCGTTCCCTGCCTGTGGCGGTTTTTCGCCGAGCATTTCGCTAAGCCTTTGTAGCTCCACGAGTAAGGCTTGGCGGCTGCCTCTTGAACTTGGCAGCCCGAAGGCGCAAAGCGACGACATGCTGCGCCCGATCCGCCTTGTCCTCTCCGATCCTGCCCTGCGCCTCGCCGCCATTTTGTTGGTGCTGTTCGGCGCCCATGCGGCGACGATGGGCCCCTATGTCTCGGCGCTGGCGATCAAGGTGTTCGGCCTGTCGGACCGCGCTTATTCGGGCGTGCTGATGGTTGCCTCGGTGCTGTCGGTCTCGGCCTCGGTCGGGCTTGGCATCCTCGCCGATCAGCGCGCGAACCGCCGGGCCATCGCGCTTGGCACCTCGGCGATGCTGATCGTGGGCTCGGGGCTGGTGCTGGCGGGCGACAACTGGGTGGTCTTCGTGATCGCCAATGCGCTGATACTGCCGCTCTCGGCATCGATCTTCGGCCAGCTCTTCGCACTCTCGCGGCTGGCGGCCTCGACCCACCCCGCAGAGGACCGGCCCGCGATCCTCTCGACGCTGCGCGCGCTCTTCGCGCTGCCTTGGGTCGTGGTGCTGCCGATCTGGTCGGTGGTCTTCGACCGAGGCGCGGCGATGACCTCGATCTACCCGGTGACGCTGACGCTCGGGGCCACGATCCTCGCGCTGACCTTCCTGTTCTGGCCACGCGACGGGGCGACGCGCTGGCCCGACCCGAAATCGGGGCTGACTTTCCGGCAATCCCTGCACGAGATGGCGAACCTGCCGATCCTCGCCCGCGTCGTGGCGCTTGGCACGATCAACGGGTCGATCATGCTCTATCTCGTCGTGATGGGGCTGGTTTTCGAGGCGACGCCGGGGCGCGGCGCTGCTGACACCGCACTATACGCGGGGCTCATGGCGGGGCTGGAAGTGCCCTTCATGCTGGCGTTGCCGCTGGTTCTGGGGCGGATCGAGCGCACGACGATGATCTGGATCGGCGCTGCGCTCTACGCGACCCATCTGGGGCTGCTGCCGCTGCTGGCCCCCACGCCTTACGTCTGGTTTCTCGCCCTGCCCGGCGCGATCGGCGGCGCGGTCGTTTTGACCCAGCCGATGGCCTATCTGCAGGATTTGCTGTCGAACCGGCCCGGCGCGGGGGCCTCGCTTATGGCGTTGCAAAAACTGGCAGGCGACGGGTTCTCCGCCGCGATCTTCGCCATTGGCACGGCTATTGCGGGCTATGAGCTGGCCGCAGCCGCAGGCGCCCTTCTGGGCGTGGCTGGCGCGGGCGTACTCTGGACGATGGACCGGCGCGCGGCGCGGTCCTGAGCCTTAGAAGGCCGGGACCTGCACGCGATCCAGAAGGCTGCGCCCGCCATCGACATTGATGATCTGCCCGGTGACGAAGCTCGCCCCCGAGGACGCAAGATATTGCACCGTCTCGGCCAGCTCCGACGGCGGCGCGATCCGGCCCAGCGGCGTGCCTTCGCAGATCGCCTCTCGCCAATCGTCATTCTCTTTCAGCGCATCCTGCAGCGAGCGGCTCATCACCGAGGCGAAGCTGACGCCGTTCACCCGGATCCGCTTCGGCGCAAGCGCCACGGCGAGCGAGCGGATCGCCTGATCCTGCGCGGCGCAGGCGATCGAATAGGCCATCAGCTCGGGCTGGGTACGGTTCGAGGCCAGCGTCGAGACATTGATGATCGAGCCGATCTCGCCCTCGGTCCGACCCTCATCCTCGGCCTGCTTGATCATCCGCTTCGCGGTCATCTGACTAACCCGCAACGCCGATTTCATGTTCTGCGACAGCATCGAGTCGAGCACCTCGACCGACGGATCGAGCGGATCGCAGGGCGCGAAGGTGCGCGCACAGTTCACCAGAATGTCGATCCGGTCGAACGCGTCCACCGTGGCCGAGAGCAGGTTCTTCACCGCGAGCTTCTCGCACAGATCGCCCGAGAAATAGCGCACCGGACCTTCGGTCTTGGCCGTGTCGCCCAGTTCGGCGGCAAGCTTCTCTTCATCGATATCGGCAAACATCACCTGCGCGCCGCGATCGACGAAATGGCGCGCGATGGCCTGACCGATACCGTGGGCTGCGCCCGTGACGATGACGGTCTTGCCGGAAACAGAAAGGGACATTGGGTGTCTCCTCGTGGATGTTGAGGCAGGTTAGGCGAGCTTAGCGCCGCTTGCGAGGGGCAAGGCGGCGTTTCGGCTCCGCTGTGGCGCGCGTGCCCGCCGATTTCCCCGGGGTCTTCCCGGCGGGGATCGGCTTGGCAGCGCGGATGATACGGAAACGGGTCGAGGGACCGCTGGGCGGCGTGATCTCTTCGATCTCGTGGAACGCCGCGGCGAGCGCATCGGCATAGGGCAGATGGCGGTTCGCCACCATCCAGAGCGTGCCCGAGAGCGACAGCATCCCGCGTGCGGCCTGAATGAAGGCCAGCCCCAGCGCCGGATCGGCCCCGCGTGCGGCCCCGTGGAAGGGCGGGTTCATCACGACGGCGGTATAGCGCTCTTCCGGCGCATGCCGCGTGGCATCGGCCCAAATGAACTGTGCGCGGGGATCGGTGATGTTGCGTTTCGCGCAGTCCAGCGCGACCGCATCCGACTCGACCAGATCGAGCCGTTCGACGCCCTTGCGCGCCAGGATTTGCGCCGAGAGCCAGCCCCAGCCCGCGCCGAGATCGGCGACTTTCGACGGCAGGCTATCGGGCAGGCATTCCGCCAGAAGCGCCGAGCCCTCATCCACCGCATCCGCGGAGAACACGCCCGGACGGGTCACGAAGCCTTCGACCGGGTGGATATCCTGAGCCGCCCAGTCGCTCAGCAGATCGGGGGCTGCGGCGAACCAAGCGATCTTGCCATGGGCCTTTGCGATCGGCGCGGACAGATCCACCCGTCCCCGCAACTCCTTGAGCAGCGAGTCGATCCCTTCGGTCTTCACCCCGTCGACATAGATCGGCCCGCCCGGCGCCACGCGCTGACAGGCTTCGGCAATCAGCGCGCGGGCTTCGGCCTTGGCGCGGGGCGCGAAAATGATCGCGGCGGCATAGCTGCCCTCGGCACTCGGCGAAACGCGAACGCCGCGCTGCGCGAGCACGTCATGATCGGGCTTTTCGGGCTGAATCGCGACGAGGCGATCGACCGGAAGACCGCCGAGGTCCAGCGTGCCCACAGGCGCGAACAGCGCGATGTCTCCCTCGGGCGGAAGCGCCTCGGGCATCTCGAGAGCGAGCGAAAGTCGCGGATGGCTCATACAGGGAACCCTCTGAAAGAAACGAGCCCGCCGAATAGGCGGGCGCGACTGAATTTGCAAGGAACCGCTTGGGCGGCCCTTAGTCCTTCTCCATCGTGCATTGCAGCGGGTGCTGGTGGCGGCGCGCGAAATCCATAACCTGCGCCACCTTCGTCTCGGCCACCTCGAAAGAGAAGACCCCGACCACCGCAAGGCCCTTCTTGTGCACGGTCAGCATGATCTCGAACGCCTGCGCGTGGTTCAGACCGAAGAACCGCTCGAGGATATGGACGACGAATTCCATCGGCGTGTAATCGTCGTTCAACAACATGACCTTGTACATCGGCGGGCGCTGCGTCTTCGGCCGTGTCTTGGTCGCGAGGGACGCATCGTTATCGCTGTCGTCCTGGTCGTCGTCGGACATCATGTAAAGAGGCTCGGTCAAGGGCGCTCCGGCATCAGGATTCGTTGAGGGGCTCTGGCGGAATATAGGGTCTTCGTGACATATGAAAAGTCCTTCGACACCTGTGACGAGAAAGGCGGGACAATGCGGCTCACGGCGATTGGCTTCGATGCGGATGATACGCTCTGGCATAACGAGCGTTTCTTTCAACTCACGCATGGCCGCTTCACCGACTTGCTGCGCGAGCACGCGGAGCCCGATCATCTGGCAGAGCGGCTGATCGCGGCGGAACGTCGCAACATCGCGCATTACGGCTTTGGCATCAAAGGCTTCACCCTGTCGATGATCGAAACCGCGATCGAAGTCAGCGAGGGCCGCGTGCCCGCAACGATCCTGTCGGAGATTCTCGCCGCCGGGCGCGAGATGCTGTCGCACCCGATCGAGCTGCTACCCCATGCACGCGAGGCGATCGAGGCGCTGTCGGACGACTACCGCATCCTTCTGGTGACGAAGGGCGACCTGATCGATCAAGAGCGCAAGCTGGCGCAGTCGGGCTTGGGCGATCTGTTCGACGCGGTGGAAATCGTTTCGGACAAGAAGGCCCCGGTCTACACCGAGATTTTCGCGCGCCATGCCGAAGGGGCGGAGCACGGTCTGATGGCGGGCAATTCGCTGAAATCCGACGTGATCCCGATGATCGAGGCGGGCGGCTGGGGCGTGCATGTGCCCCATGAATTGACATGGGCCTTCGAGCATGCCGAGCCCCCGATGGAGCATCCGCGCTTCGTCGAATTGCCCGACCTCGGCGCATTGCCCGATCTGATCGCAAAAATCACCGATTGAGCCCTGCATTGCGTGGCGTCATGCTCCGCTGACCTCACGCACCTGTGTCCGAAATACACCACCTATAGAGAGGCCGCCGCAAGCAGCCCACCACATCTTGCGGTATTGCATGAATGTCGCAGTGAAAGCGCTTGAAAATAGGGAGTTTTCAGCCTGAGAGACCCGTGCTACGCTTCTCGCTAATATAAACCCCGGAAACCGGCTCAAGATCGGTACCGCAAAGGGGTCAAATTGAGGCAGTGAAATAGGTGAAGCCGTGACCACGCTGATGCGCTGGGTCCGTGATGGGCTATTCGTAATCCTTCTGACACTCATTGCGCCGATCGCTGCGCAGGCCGCGCCCTACGCGGCGATGGTCATGGACATGCGATCGGGCGAAGTTCTCTACTCCAAGAATGCCGACACGCCGCTGCATCCGGCGTCGCTGACGAAGATGATGACGCTCTACATCACCTTCCAGGCGATCGAGCATGGCGAGTTCAGCCTCGATTCCATCGTCACCGTGACGAAGCACGCCGCCAGCCAGCCGCCCTCGCGGCTCGGTCTGCGCCCCGGTCAGAAGATCGCCGTGCGCTACCTGATCCGCGCCGCCGCGATCAAGTCCGCCAATGACGCCGCAGCGGCGCTTGGCGATTACATCGGCGGCTCGGAAGAAGGCTTCGCTGCGCGGATGAACCGCACCGCCCGGCAGTTGGGCATGAAGAACACCCATTTCGTCAATGCCAACGGTCTGACCCGCAAGGGCCACCTGTCCTCGGCGCATGACATGACGATCATGGGCCGCCACCTGTTCTTCGACTATCCGCAATATTACAACATCTTCTCGCGCCGCTCGGCGGATGCGAAAGTGCGCACCGTCTATTCGACGAACCGCAAATTCCTCGCAGCCTATAAGGGCGCGGACGGCATCAAGACTGGCTACACCTCGGCCTCGGGCTTCAACCTGACCGCCTCCGCTCAACGCGGCAACAAGCGCATCATCGCGACCGTCTTCGGCGGCACCTCCACCGCGCAGCGCAACGCGAAAATGGCCGATCTGCTGGATCTGGGCTTCAAGCGCGCACCGACTAACGCGCCGACGAACCGCCCCCGGATCCCACAATATATCGAGCCCGCGCAATCGCCGATGTTGATGGCCAACCTCGCGCCGAAGAAGAGCCCGCGCCCCGATATCCGCCCGACCGCGCCGACTGCGGATAGCGATGCGATCTCGATGGCGCTCGCCGCCGCGGTGCAGGCCGATCAGGTGGATGAGAGCACCGACATCCCCGAAGACGTGGCCGAAGGCGCGCAGGACGCCACTGCGGACACGCAAGATGTCGTCGTGGCTGACGCCGGCACGCTCGGGATCGGCGCGGAGATCACCGCAAGCCCCCGCCCGCAGCGCAACCCGCGCGAGATTCAGGTCGCGGACGCGACGAAGGCGCTGCCTGCCGAGGTGACCAAGGCCACCCCGCTGGCACAGGCGCAGGCGCATGACGCCGCCGTTGCCGCCGGCAAGGCCAGCGCGGATGGCAGCGAAGAGCCGAGCGACGTGCAGCTTGCCTCCTACGAGCCCGGCGCGTCGGACGGCCCGAAATTCGTCCAGTCCACCCAGCCGCAGCCCGAGACGATGGAGCTGGCCGAGGCACATACGCTCGATCTGGACAAAAACGGCAAGGCTCCGTCCAGCTTCGTGCAGTCGACGGACCCGCAGCCCGAGACCGCGCAGATGGCCGCAGCCCCCGAGAAGCGCAAAAGCGAGATCATCCTTGCAGCTCTCACCCCCCCTGCCCCGGCTCCCGAACAGAAACCGCGCGTGGTCGCCCGCGTCTCCAGTTCGGGTGGGCGCAACTGGGGTGTCAGCCTCGGCCTGTTCGGTTCGCGATTCGCTGCAGAGCGCCACATGCTGACCACGGCACTGATGGAAAGCGACACTTTGGGCGAAGCTTTGCGCAAAGTGGCCACCCGAAAGACCGGTTATGAGGCGAATTTCGTGGGAATGACCCAAGACATGGCACAACTGGCCTGTGCAAGGCTCGAGTCTCGCGCTATGGACTGCAAAGTGGTCGGCCCCTGAGAGTCTTCCCTTAGGGGCAAAATATGAAAAGCCGCGCTTGGTCAGCGCGGCTTTTCCTTTTTCCGGACCTTATGGCACCCGCCGCGCGGATCGCACCGACAGGAGCCTCCGGCGGGGATATTTGTGCCAAGGCGAAGCGGGCGCGGTTCTGAGGGGATCAGGCCGCCCGGCCCGGCCCTTACCGTCGCGCGCTCAGTCCTGCTTCGGATGGTCGTCGAACTCGTCCGAGAGGATACGCTCGGCGTCGCCTTTCGGGTCGTCATACTGATTGTTCTTCAGCGACCAGAAAAACGCCCCGAGGCCAATCCCGCCGAGCAGCAGGGAGATCGGAATCGAATAGAGAAGAACCTCCATGAGGGGCTCCTTTCAGCGCAGGCGCAGCGAGTTGAGCGAAACCGTGATCGAACTGGCCGACATCGCGAGCGCCGCCATCAGCGGCGTCGCGAGCCCCGTCAGCGCGAGCGGCACGGCGATGATATTGTAGACGATGGAGATGCCGAAGTTCTGCTTGATCCGGCGGCGGGCGCGCACCGAGATCGAGGCGGCATCGGAGACCGGCGCCAGATCCTTGCCCAGAAGCACGATATCCGACGCCGTGCGCGCGGCATCCAGTGCGGAGGCGGGCGAGACCGAGACATGGGCCGCGGCCAGCGCGGCTGTGTCGTTGAGACCGTCGCCCACCATGAGCACGCGGTGGCCCTGTTGGGTGAGATCGCTCACGAGCTGCGCTTTCTCCGCAGGCAAGGCGCCGGCGCGATAGGTGTCGATCCCGAGGCGCGCGGCGAGATCGCTCACCGCGCCTTCGACATCGCCAGAGACCAGCCAGACCTGCTTGCCCTGCGCCTTCAGACCGGCCACGGCCTCTTCGGCCCCGGTGCGCAGCGTGTCGGCGAACCGGATCGAGATCGGGGTCGCATCGCCGATCGCGAGATGGGTCGCGGTGGTCGCACCCTCGGCAGCGCCGATCCAGTTCGCACGACCGAGCCGCACGCGCTGCCCCTGCCAGACGCCCTCGACGCCGTAGCCCGGAACTTCGCGCAGATCGCTCAGCGTGGCGGGCGCAACGCCCTGCCCTGCCGCAGCCTCATGCAGGGCACGCGCGAGCGGGTGGCTCGAGCCCTCGGCCAACGCCATCGCGACGGAGAGCGCCTCGGGCGAGAGGTCGGAGAGGTTCTGCGGGCGCGGCGCGCCCATGGTCAGCGTGCCAGTCTTGTCGAAGACGACCGTGTCGATCTCGGCCATACGCTCCAGCGCAGTGCCGTCCTTGATCAACAGGCCCTTGCGGAACAGCTTGCCCGATGCGGCGGTCACCACCGCAGGCACGGCGAGCCCCAGCGCACAGGGGCAGGTGATGATCAGCACCGCCGCCGCGATATTCACCGCCAGACGGAAATCGCCGCCCGTGATCCAGGCCCAGGCGCAGAACGCACTGAAGGACAGGATATGCACGATCGGCGCATAGGCCCGCGCGGCCCGTTCGGCGAGCGAGGTGTATTTGGTTTTCGCGCTCTCGGCCATCGCGACGAGATCGGCCATCCGATGCAACGAGCTGTCGCGCCCGGCTGCCGTCACGCGCAGGGTCAGCGGCCCGGTCAGGTTCACCTCACCGGCGGAGAGCGTCATTCCGGGCAGCACCTGCACGGGGAGGCTTTCGCCGGTCAGCAGCGAGCGGTCGCTCTCGGATTGGCCCTCGGTCACTTCGCCATCGGCTGGGATACGGCCTCCCGGGCGCACCCGGATCAGATCGCCGGGCACCAGTTCGCCCACGGGCACGGTGACCTCGTCGCCGTCGCGCAACACGGTCGCGCGGGGCACTTCCAGCGCGGCCAGTTCCTCGGCGGCGGAACGCGCCACGGCGCGGGTCCGATAGTCGAGATAGCGACCCACCAGCAGGAAGAAGGTGAGCATGGTCGCCGCCTCGAAATAGGCATGCGCGCCGGAATGCATCGTCTCGAACAGCGAAATCCCGAGCGCGAGCAGGATCGCGAGCGAGATCGGCACATCCATCCCGAGACGCCCGCCGCGCAAGCTCGCCCAGGCATTGGCGAAGAAGGGCTGGCCCGCGAAGATCGTGGTGGGCAGCGCGATCGCCGCCGAAATCCAGTGGAAGAGGTCGCGCGTCGAATCCTCCGCCCCCGACCAGACCGCGATCGAGAGCATCATGATGTTCATCATCGCGAAGCCCGCGACGCCCATGCGCATCAAGAGGTCACGTCCGCGCTTGTCGGCCTCGGTCGCGGACAGCATGCCGGGATCGAGCTCATGCGCCTCGTAGCCGATCTTGTCGAGCGCCGCGATCAGCCCCGCCGGTTCGACATCGCCCGCCGCATCGACCGAGGCGCGTTTCAGCGTCAGGTTCACCCGCGCCGATTTCACGCCCGGCTGCTTCATCAGCTCGCGTTCGACATCGGTGATGCAGACCGCACAATGCGCCGTGGGCAGCGACAGCATGATCCGCGCGCCCTTGATATCACCCGACTTCGCTATCTGCTCGGCCGAGGGGGCCGCGATGCAGGCGGGACAGGCCGAGGCCGAAACATGCTCGTCCTCGAACGGTTCGCTATGCGATGGAGAAGCGGGCGACACCGACATCGGCTCAGCCTTTCACGAACAGGTCAATCCGCTGGCGGAACTCCGTGCCGTCGGCGGCTTTCGCGTCGAGATGCACCAGCCAGACGCCCGGCGCAAGGTCGAGCTTCGTGGTGAAGATCCCGCCGACATAGTCGAAATCGGGCGTCATGTCATCGCGGACATGGGTGGTGCGACCGACGAGCGCCTTGAACTCGGCCACCCTCGCGGGCAGCCCGTCCTCGTCACGGATCACGAAGCTCAGCTTGCCGTCGGAATACTCCGGCGACACGGTCCAGCCGAGCGCATCCTGCGCCAGTTTCTCTTCATTGAAGGTCTGCGAGGCGACATAGGAATTGTCGACCTCGAGGCCGGGGAAGGTGCTGACGGCCTGCCATGCCATGACGAGGTTGACCGCGATGATCACCCCGAAGGAGGCCACCGCGATCATCAGCACTTTTCTTCCGGTCAGCGGTTTCGCCATCTCGGTCATTGTACCCTTCCGTTGAATACGGTCGTCTCCGACACGCGGTCAGTATTGGTCATGTCCTCGATCCACATCGTCAGCTCGGTACGCTCGCTGGTGGCGATGGACGAACCGGGTTCGGCGACAATATAGACCCTTTGGGTCATGGTTTCATCTGCGGGCACCGTCACGGTGTTTCCGTCCTGACCTTCGAGCAACACGCTCAGCGTGCCCTGGTCGGCCGGGTCGGGCGCCTTGACGGAGACCTTGAACTCGGTCGCCTCGCCCGCCTTGTTGCGCAGCCGCAGCGTGTAGATGTTGCGGATCGCGCCCGAGGGCTCCACCACGAAGAGCGGATCGCGGTTCGGCGTCACGTTGAAGTCGATGGGCGAGCGCATGAAGAGCGCGACCACCAGACCGATACCGATCAGCGACCACATCGAGAAGTAGAGGATCGTGCGCGGGCGCATGATGTGCTTCCAGACATTGATGACCGGATTGCCCGAGCGCTCGTTCGCCTCGTCCTTCAGCGCCATGTAGCCGATGAGGCCACGCGGCTTGCCGATCTTGTCCATCATCTCGTTGCAGGCATCGATGCACAGGCCGCAGGTGATGCATTCAAGCTGCTGGCCGTCGCGGATATCGATGCCCATCGGGCAGACGTTGAAGCAGGCCATGCAATCGATGCAGTCGCCCTGCGTCGGATCGTGCTGGCCCTTCTTGAGTTTGCCGCGCGGCTCGCCGCGCCATTCGCGATAGGCGATGGTGATCGTGTCTTCGTCCATCATCGCCGCCTGAATGCGCGGCCACGGGCAGGCGTAGATGCATATCTGTTCGCGGGCGAAACCGCCAAAGGCGAAGGTCGTGAGCGTCGCCACCGCGATCGTCGTATAGGCGATCGGCGAGGCGGTGCCGTGGAACAGATCGGTCAGCAGCGTCGGCGCATCGGTGAAGTAGAACACCCAGGCCCCGCCGGTCGCGACGCCGATCAGCAGCCAGAGCACCCATTTCGTGATGCGCTTGCGGAACTTCTCGGCGTTCCACTTCTGACGCAGCAGACGGATACGCGCGTTGCGGTCGCCCTCGACCCAACGCTCGACAAGAATGAACAGGTCAGTCCAGACGGTCTGCGGGCAGGCGTAGCCGCACCAGACGCGCCCCAGTGCCGAGGTGAACAGGAACAGGCCAAGGCCCGCCATGATCAGAAGGCCCGCGACGAAGTAGAATTCATGCGGCCAGATTTCGATCATGAAGAAGAAGAAGCGGCGGTTCGCGAGGTCCAGAAGCACCGCCTGATCAGGCAGTTCCGGGCCACGATCCCAGCGAATCCACGGCGTGATGTAATAGATGCCAAGCATCACCGCCATCAGCACCCATTTCAGGTTGCGGAACTGGCCGTGCACGCGGCGCGGAAAGATCGGCTCGCGGGCGGCGTAAAGCGGCGGGGGATCGACTGGTTCGGTGGAGCTCACGACTCTCTCCGTTCATATATTTCTCTGCGTCACAGGCTCTTCTGGTATGACACAGTCGTGAAGGCTTTGACCTGCGTCAAAAAGACAGGTCTGCCATACAGGAAATCTTCACTGGTTGGTATTTTTACTGGTCACCGGCATGCGCCGCTTGCTTGAAGAGCCAAGACATGAACTGGCGTAGCGCCGGTCGCCTCACGCCCGGTCGCGTAACCGTGTAATAGCCTTTTTCCTCGCTGTCTTCAAACAGAAGCCGCAACCGTCCGGCCGCAATATCGCCTGCGACCCAGACCAGAGCGGTCACCGCCACCCCCTGCCCGCCGCGCGCCGCTTCGAGCAAAAGGTTCCCCGGCATCGCTGTCAGGCTTTTGGCCTGATCCTGCGTGACGCCATGGCGCGCGAACCAGTCGGTCGACTCGGAGGTGCCGAGCTCTTGCAACCACGGCAGGCCGCGCAAATCCGCCGGGCAGTCATACCGCCCCTCCCCCACCAGCGCGGGGGCCGCGACCACGACGATGGGTGAGCGCACCAGAAGCCGCGACTCGAGACCGGGCCAGTCCCCCGATCCGTAGCGCAGCGCCATCTCGACCCCGCCCGGCGCAAGCGTGGAGACGGTCGCCGAAGGGTCGATGGTCAGACCGATCTCGGGATGGGCTTCGCGAAAGTCCGGCAGCCGGGGCAGAAGCCAGGCCGAGGCGAAGCTTGGCGTGGTGGAGATTTGCAGCGGGCGGGAGTCGGCCGTGTCGCTCAGCGAAGCGACCGCCTCGGAAATCGTGCCGAACCCGTCGCGCAGCGCTTGCGCAAGGCGGCGACCGTCGGGCGTCAGCGCAGGCCGCGGGCCGGACCGGTCGACAAGCGTCACACCGAGCCGCTCTTCGAGCCCCCGCAATTGCTGACTGACGGCCGCATGCGACACGTTGAGCGCACGTCCCGCCTCGGCCACCGATCCGCACTCTGCGAAAGCCGAAAACGCCCGCAGCGCGGTCAGGGAGGGAAGGGTTCGCCAGTCCATATCTGTAACTTCAACTTACATGTTGGAAAGTTTCCTGAGTCGCATCTTCGCGCAAATAACGCATCCTGACCAGAGTTGACCCGCCCTCAGGAGATCAGACATGAAAGATAGAGTTACGCCCGACACGCTGATGCTGTTCGCCCGCATGAACCTCCATCCGCCGCAAAGCAACTGGCCGCACCTGCCGGACCCGATAGACTCGCGCAAGCGCCATCGCGCACCGCGTCCCTCGCTGCGCCAACGTTTGCGGGAGATGTGGAAATGATCGGGATCTGGGCGCAGAGCTTCACCATCGCCACGGGCCTCGATCAGCGCCCCGGCCTGCCGGCGGCCCGCTCGCATCGGCGTTCACATCGGCGTGCAAAGACAAGCGCGGAACTTGTTTTGCCCAAGGATGACCCCAAGATAGACGACAGGTAACCCTCGACAAACGAGAGGGCCCCGCAACGGGGGCCCTCTGAAATTGGGCACCAGCACCCCCAGGAAACGCGCGAACAGGACGGGGTGCCGGTGCGACCCGCCAGACCAAAGCCCCGCGGGATCTCTGTATTTTCGACCGTTACTGGCCGCCGCCCAAGCTGTGAACGTACGCTGCCACGGCGCGGATATCCGCTTCCGACAGACGCTCGTTCCAGTTCGGCATAACGCCAAAGCGGGCGTTGGTGACTGTGTAGGTCAGCGTGTCCACATCCCCACCGTAAAGCCAGACGGCGTCGGTCAGGTTGGGCGCACCCTGCATCTGGTCGCCGGTGCCATCTTCGGCATGGCAGGCCGAGCAGTTGTCCATGAAGACGGTCTCGCCTTCAGTGGCCATTGCTTCGTCATGGTCCTGACCCGAGATCTTGCGGACGTATTGCACGACCTGATCGATCTGCGCGGGCTCGAGAAGCTCGTCCGTGCCGAAAGCGGGCATCTGCGAGTAACGTGCCTCGCCATCCGGGTCCGTCTCGTTGCGGATGCCGTGCGTGACGGTGAAATGGATGTCCTCCATCGTGCCGCCCCACAGCCATGCGCTGTCGAGAAGGTTCGGATAGCCCAGCTTCGAGTTGCCGCCCGCACCCGCACCGTGGCACTGCGCGCACCAGGTCCGGAACACGGCCGCACCGGCGTTCTGGGTATAGTTGTTCAGCTCGGGATCGCTCGAAATCTGGTCGAGATCGACCGAGACGAGCTTCTCCTGGATCGGCTTGTTCGCCGCGGCGAACTTGTCGATATCGGCCTGCACATTCGCGCGGGTCGACGAGCCCATGATCCCCGGCGTCGCGCCGGATTTGAAGATCGGCCATGCCGGCATCGCGATCGAGTAACCGATCCCCCAGATGATGCAGGCGTAGAAGGTCCACAGCCACCATTTGGGCAGCGGATTGTTGTATTCCTCGATGCCGTCCCACTGGTGACCCGTGGTCTCGACCTCGTGCTTGTGCTTGCTTGGTCTCTTGCTCATTTTCTCCACGCCTCCTTACAACGTGGCGCCGTCAGTCCTTGGAGGACCGGCTTTCGCCGGCCTCCGAGGCATTGGCGGGTTTGTCTTCGTGCCGGAACGGGATCTCGGACGTATCTTCGTAGGTCTTGCGAGACCCGGGCCGGAAGACCCAGGCCACGACGGCCAGGAAGAAGACGAACATGAAGATCAGAAACCAGCTGTCCGCGAATTCCCTGAAGATATGATAGTCCATTGATCAGCTCCCCTTACCGGCTGGCCACGGGTTCGAAGGTCGAGAAATCGACCATGGTGCCGAGCACCTGCAGATAGGCGACGAGTGCGTCCATCTCGGAAATGCCCGGGCGACCGTCGAAGTTACGGACGTTCGTCGCGTTGGGATAACGCTCCATCAGCCCGTCATAGTCGCTCATCGGATCGGCCTGAGCGGCAAAGTCCGCCTTGGCGTTCTCGATCATGTCCGAGGTATAGGGCACGCCCACCATCGCATCGGTCGAGAGCCGCTCGTCGATATGCGCGGGATCGACCATACGATTGAGCAGGAAGCCGTATTTCGGCATCACCGATTCCGGCACGACCGACTGCGGATTGGTCAGGTGATCCACATGCCAGGCGTCCGAGTAGCGGCCGCCGACGCGGGCGAGGTCGGGCCCCGTCCGCTTCGAGCCCCACTGGAACGGGTGGTCGTATTGCGACTCCGCTGCCAGCGAGTAATGGCCGTAACGCTCCACTTCGTCGCGCATCGGGCGGATCATCTGCGAGTGGCAGACATAGCAGCCCTCGCGGATGTAGATATCGCGCCCGGTGAGCTCCAGCGGCGTGTAGGGCCGCACCCCTTCGACGTCCTCGATGGTGTTTTCGAGGTAGAAGAGCGGTGCGATCTCCACGATGCCGCCGATCGTGACGACCAGGAAGGCGAAGATCAGCAGGAGCGTGGCGTTCTTTTCAAGAACACTGTGCTTGTCGAGAAGTCCCATCTGTTCCTCTCCTTATTCAGCCGGCACGGCGGCAACCGAACGCGATTCCACGCGCGGCTGACGAGCGACGGTCATCCACAGATTGTAGGCCATGATGATGCCACCCGTGAGGTAGAGCACACCGCCCAGACCACGGACCACGAACATCGGATGCATAGCGGCCACGGTGTCGGCGAAGGCGTTCACGAGGAAGCCCTGGCTGTCCACTTCGCGCCACATCAGGCCCTGCATGATCCCGGCGACCCACATCGAAGCGGCGTAGAGCACGATCCCGATGGTGGAGAGCCAGAAGTGCCAGCTGACCAGTTTCAGCGAGTAGAGCCCTTCACGTGCCCACAGACGTGGCACGAGGAAGTAGAGCATGCCGAAGGTGATCATGCCGTTCCAGCCGAGCGCACCCGAGTGCACGTGACCGATCGTCCAGTCGGTGTAGTGCGACAGCGAGTTCACCGCCTTGATCGACATCATCGGGCCTTCGAAGGTCGACATGCCGTAGAAGCCGACCGACACCACCATCATGCGGATGATCGGATCGGTGCGCAGCTTGTCCCATGCGCCCGAGAGCGTCATCAGACCGTTGATCATGCCACCCCAGGAGGGCATCCACAGGATCACCGAGAAGGTCATGCCCAGCGTCGAGGCCCAGTCGGGCAGCGCCGTGTAGTGCAGGTGGTGCGGACCGGCCCAGATGTACAGGAAGATCAGCGCCCAGAAGTGCACGATCGACAGCTTGTAGGAGTAGACCGGACGTTCAGCCTGCTTCGGCACGAAGTAATACATCATGCCCAGGAAGCCTGCGGTCAGGAAGAAGCCCACCGCGTTGTGGCCGTACCACCATTGCGTCATTGCGTCCTGCACGCCCGAGAAGACCTGAACCGACTTCGAACCGAAGAACGAGACCGGGATCGACAGGTTGTTCACGATGTGCAGCATCGCGATGGTCACGATGAAGGAAAGGTAGAACCAGTTGGCGACGTAGATATGGGGTTCCTTGCGCTTGAAGATCGTGCCGAGGAAGGCCAGCAGATAAGCGACCCAGACGATCGTCAGCCAGATGTCGACATACCATTCCGGCTCGGCATATTCCTTCGACTGCGTTGCGCCGAGGATGTAGCCGGTCGCGGCGAGTACGATGAACAGGTTATAGCCCCAGAACACGAACCAGCCGAGGCTGTTGCCACCGAACAACCGCGCTGCCGAGGTGCGCTGCACCACGTAGAACGACGATGCGATCAGCGCGTTGCCACCGAAAGCGAAAATCACCGCCGACGTGTGCAGCGGGCGCAGTTTGCCAAAGTTCAGATAGCCCTGTGCCCATTCGAAATTGAGCGCCGGATAGGCCAGCTGGAAGGCGATAATGACGGCGACCAGGAAACCCACGACACCCCAGAAGGTCGTCGCGATCACCCCGGCGCGAACCACGCCGTCGAAATACTCGTTCTGAGCCACCGGCTGGCGGCTCCCCATGGTGCGAAGCACCCAGATGAATGCGATGACCGCGGCCAGCATGACCTCGACTGCATTCACCTGATAGGCAAGATCGCGCGCGTAGCCGGCCGCAATGGCGGCCAGAACCGCCACAAGGCCAAGCGCGATCAGCTTGATATAATCCCACATTTTGTGCGTCCCTTCGTCTGGTCTGCCCCTGCGGCACCCTCGTAAACCGAGAATCCTCCTGGGCTTGACTGGAGTCCTTGTGGTCCGAGGGTATGCACGATGCCTTGATCTGCATCAAATGCTCGCGATCACAGTGCGCCATTCGGTCGCAGTTATGTGATATGACGGGCACGTCCCTTGATCCGCGTCAAAGTGCGGCCGATCTCTTCGGGTTAGTCTCTGGTCTCACATGCTTATTCGCTTTTGGCGCAAGGACAGGACCCATGGCTTACAAGACACTTCTCACGATCGTCACGGATCCCAAGGCGGCCGCGACACAGATCGATACCGCCGTGGCCGTCGCCCGGCGGCGCGACGCCCATCTCGACGTGCTCTGCCTCGGCGTGGACCGCACGCAGACCGGTTATTACTACGCGGGCGCGACCGCCTTCGTGCAGCAGGAAACGATGGACCGCGCGCAGGACGATGCGCGCAATGCCGAGACCGCGGTGCGCGCGCGGCTCGAAGCCGAAGATATCCGCTGGGGCGTCGATGCGGTCGTCTCGCAAATCGGCGCGATGCCGACGGTTGTCGGGCAGCGGGCGCGCTTCGCCGATCTGGTCGTGATGGGGCGCCCCTATGGCGAGGGCCGCGGGCCGGAAATCGAGGCCGCGGTCGAAGCCGCGCTCTTCGAGGGTCAGGTTCCGGTCGCGATCGTGCCCGACGGGTATAACGGCGACATGCCCGCCAAGCGCGTCGTTATCGCGTGGAATCAATCTCATGAGGCGATGCGTGCCGTCCGCGCCGCCCTGCCCGTTCTGAAATCCGCCGATCTGGTCGATATCACCGTGATCGACCCGCCCGCACATGGGCCTGAGCGCTCCGACCCCGGCGGCCAACTCAGCCAGATGCTGGCGCGTCACGGCGTCCATGCCGAGGTGTCGGTGCTGGCCAAGACCATGCCGCGCGTGTCGGACGTGCTCAACCGTCATGTCAGCGACAGCGAGGCCGATGCGATCGTGATGGGGGCTTACGGCCATTCGCGCTTCCGCGAAGCGATCTTGGGCGGGGCGACGCGCCACATGCTCGAGATGGCAGAGGTTCCGGTGATCATGGCGCACTGAGCGCATCACTTTTCAGAACGGATGACGGCGCCTCTCGGGGCGCCGTTTTCATTGGTGCAAGTCGGTTTCGATGCCCTTCGCCTTGCCGAGTTTGCGGCAATAGCTGGCCCAGTCGCGGAAGTCCTGCGAGAAGGCCGCCATCTTGCCGCGCCCACGCCAGTCGTCGAAGCTTTCACGCTGATGACCCGCCACCCAGATGGCGGCATCTGCGCGCCCTTCAGCCTCGGCCTGCTTGATCGCCGCGCCTCGCCAGATCATCCCCGCCCGGTCGAGCTTTTCCGCCCGCGCGGGATCGGACATCATCGTGCCGACGCCGTGAAACAGGCCCGAGCATTGCGCCATACTCTGCGACAACGGCTGCGCCACACTCAGGCCTGGAACGGCAACGAGGAAGAAACAAGTAAACAGGATACGCATAAGACCTTCCTCGATGCTGCCTCCCCTTGTTTACCTAACGACAGTGCCGAAACCGGGGCAGAACCCGCGCGAATTCGCGACCTTGTCGCGACATCCCTGCCCTGCGCGGAACTCCGGTCGCGCTGACGGGTTGGCTGGTTAAATAAAGACCGGAGCCCCACAATGACCCGCCGCATCATCCTGCCCGCCCTTCTCGCCAGCCTCGCCCTGCTCGCCGCCTGTCAGGAGATGACGCCGAAAAAAGACGGGGCGATGCCCACGACGCTGCCGGAGGGCATGGTCGGGCGCTGGGGGCTGACGAAGGCCGATTGCGACGGCTCGCGCGATGACGCCAAGGGGCTGATGGTGGTGAAGCCGGACAGCCTGCAATTCTACGAGTCGCAGGCCAAACTCACTAAGATCGACAGCGCGACCGATCGCGTGGTGCGGGCGACGTGGAATTTTACTGGCGAAGGACAAAAATGGCAGCGCGACATCGTGCTGACCCTGTCGAGCACGGGCATCTACCTCTCGCGTCAGGATATCACGCGGGACTCGATGAAGCCCCTCACATATCGTCAGTGCGTGTCCCCCTGAGCGGACGGATGCTCAGATGAGGAAACCGCCGTCGCTGTCATCACCTGCTTCCAGCAGCAGCCGATCCATATCCGGCACGGTGACATGGCGCTTGCCCTGCAGCTCGATCACCCCGTCGCGTTTGAGCGCGGACATCTGGCGGCTCACCGTCTCGAGCGTCAGCCCGAGGTAATCGGCCATCGCCTCGCGCGTCAGCGGCAGATCGAACACCATCTGCCGGGCGCTGGGGCTCATGTTGATCGACGCATCGCGCCGCGCCACGATCGACAGCAGCGAGGCGATCTTCTCGCGCGCGGTCTTGCGGCCGAGAAGCAGCATCCATTCGCGCGCCGCGTCCAGTTCGTCGAGCGTCATCTGCAACAGTCGCTGCGCGATATGGGGCGTGCGCTCCATCATCTCCTCGAAAGGCTTGCGGCGGAAGCAGCACATCAGAATGTCGGTGGTCGCGGTCACGTTATAGGCGGCGCGGTTACGCCCGGGACGGCCCACGAAATCCGAGGGCAGCAACAGACCCACCATCTGGGTGCGCCCGTCCTCGAGCGTCTGCGTCAGAGTCGCGATGCCCGAGACGACCGAGGCCACGAAATCCATCTGGTCGCCAGCCCAGATAATCGTCTGGCCCGCCTCGAAACTTCGGTAATATTTGATCTTCTCAAGCTGTTCGAGCTCGTCTGCATCGCATCGTGCGCACACAGCGCGATGTTGGATCGGGCAGTCTCCGCAGGCGAGCGAAGCAGGCTGAACGTCATCATGTGCCATGTGGATATTGCTTGATCTGGGTCAAATTCTGTTGCGCGTCTTACATCTAAAGATACGCCTATGGAACAGGAATCGCAACTGACCCGGCTCGGGCTCTTCGACGCACGGGTGCCCCGCTACACAAGCTACCCCACCGCCCCCCATTTCGCGGGCGATGTCGGGCCGATGGAATTCGCGCACTGGATCGAAGCGATCCCCGAAGGTGCGTCGATCTCCCTTTATATGCATGTGCCGTTTTGCCGACGGCTGTGCTGGTTCTGCGCCTGCCGCACGCAAGGCACGCAAAGCGAAGAACCGGTGCGCGCCTATGCCGAGACTCTGCTGGCCGAACTGCGTCTTTTCAAGGAACGGTTGGCGCCCGGCGTCACGCTGTCGCGCCTGCATTGGGGAGGCGGCACGCCGACGCTGATGCCCGCCGAGATGATGCGCCGCCTCGCCGACGCGGTCTTCGACGCGGTGCCCATGGGCGAAGGTGCGGAATTCTCGGTCGAGATCGACCCGAATGAGATCGACGCCGAGCGCATCGACGCGCTGGTCGAATCGGGAATGAACCGGGCCTCGATCGGGGTGCAGGATTTCGACCCGCAAATCCAAGGCGTTATCGGGCGCGATCAGAGCTACGAGATCACCAAGGCCGCGGTCGACATGATTCGCGAACGCGATGTCGCGAGCCTCAACGCCGATATCCTCTACGGGCTTCCGCACCAGACGCCGACGAAGATCGCGGACTCGGTGCAGAAGCTGCTGTCGCTCGGCCCCGACCGGGTGGCGCTTTACGGCTACGCGCATGTGCCGTGGATGGCGCGGCGCCAGACCATGATCCCGTCGGATCACCTGCCCACTCCGCAGGAACGCCTGAAGCTCTTCGAGGTGGCGCGCGAGTTGTTCGTGGCCGACGGCTATGACGAGATCGGCATCGACCATTTCGCCCTGCCGACCGACGGCCTCTCGATCGCGCAAAGGGCAGGCAAGCTGCGGCGCAATTTCCAGGGCTATACCGACGATCAGGCCGAAGCGCTGGTCGGGCTCGGCGCTTCGTCGATCTCGCGCTTCCCGCAAGGCTATGCGCAGAACGCACCCGCCACCTCGGCCCATACCGCGGCGATCCGGGCGGATCGGTTCTCGACCTCGCGCGGGCACCGCTTCACCGCGGATGACAAGATGCGCGCGCGTCTGATCGAGGCGCTGATGTGCGATTTCGAAGTGAGCGCAGCGGAACTGGTGCAGGACTTCGGCGCCGATCCGGAGGAGTTGTCCGCGCTGTTCGCCACGTGTGCCGAGCATTTCGGCGACATGGTTCAGGTGAGCGCGGAGGGGCTGCGCATTCCGGTCAAGGCACGCCCATTGACCCGGATGATCGCACGCCATTTCGATGCCTATGATCTGTCGAAAGCCGGGCATAGCTCGGCGATCTAATCGCAGGGAAGAGGGACAAGAGAGGGGTCGCGGCGGCGGCCCCTTTTCTTTTGCGCGGGTCATCCGGGGCCGCGCCCGCCGCGTATCGCTCTGCATGAAGATGCGCCGTAAATCCGACCTGCCGACGAAGCTCTGTGCCAACTGTGGCCGCCCCTTCGCGTGGCGCAAGAAATGGGCCCGGGATTGGGAGAGCGTGCGCTACTGCTCAGAGCGCTGCCGCAGGTCGGTGACCCCCGGCGCGGCGCAGCGTGAAAATCGCGGCAATTGATTTATCATACCGCATGGTATATTAATTCCGCATGACCGCTACGCCAGCCCCATCGCGCCGTGGCCGCCCGCGCCGCAAACCGGAGGATCAGGACGCCCGAAAGGCGCTGATTCAAGCGGGGTTGGCGCAACTGACCGAGCGCGGCTACGCGAGCGTCGCCCTCGACGAGATCACCGCCGCCGCCGGTGTGACCAAGGGCAGTTTCTACCATTACTTCCCGACGAAAGCGGCCTTCGGCGCGGCCCTGATCGACGCCTATGGCAGCTATTTCGAAGACAAGCTCCGCCGCGCCTTCAGCCGCGCGGACCTCAGCCCCCTCGCCCGGCTCACTGCCTTCACCGAAGAGGCCGAGGCGGGCATGGCGCGGTTCGATTTTCGCCGTGGCTGCCTGATCGGCAATCTCGGTCAGGAGATGGGCAGCCTACCTGAGGAGTTCCGCACCCGCCTGATCGCGGTATTCGAGCGCTGGCAAAGACTCACCGCGACCTGCCTTCGCGCTGCGCAAACGGCGGGCGAAATCGGCCCCGATCACGACCCCGACGCCCTCGCAGAGCTGTTCTGGACCGGCTGGGAAGGCGCGGTCCTGCGCACCAAACTTCAACGCAACCCCGAGCCGCTGCGCCGTTTTACCGACGGCTTCCTGCGGCTCGCCCGAAGCTGAAAGGATACCCCATGGTCAAAGCCATTCTGATCGAGAAACCCGAAGAGACCCAGAGCGCCGCGCTCAAGGAAATCGACCTGCCCGATCTGGCCGAGGGCGAGGTGGCCGTCGACGTCGCCTACTCGACGATGAACTACAAGGACGCGCTGGCGATCACCGGCGCGGGCCCCGTGGTGCGCAGCTTCCCAATGGTGCCGGGCATCGACTGCTCGGGCATCGTCGCCAACAGCAAGCATCCCGATTTCGCCAAGGGCGACCGGGTCGTGCTCAACGGCTGGGGCGTGGGCGAGAAACACTGGGGCGGGCTGGCCGAGCGCGCCCATCTGAAAGGCGACTGGTTGGTGAAACTGCCCGACGGAATCTCCTTGCGTCAGGCGATGGCGATCGGCACGGCGGGTTACACCGCGATGCTCTGCGTAATGGCGCTTGAGGCGCATGGCGTGACGCCCGAGAGCGGCGAGGTCGTCGTGACCGGCGCGACCGGCGGCGTGGGCAGCGTGGCGACCGCGCTTCTGGGCAAGCTCGGTTATACCGTGGCCGCCGTCACCGGACGCCCCGAAGAGGAAGACTACCTCAAGGGCCTCGGCGCTTCCTCGATCGTTCCGCGCGAGGATGTCTCGGGTAAACCTCGCCCGCTGAACAAGGAACGCTGGGCCGGAGCTGTCGACGTGGTCGGCGGCGAAGTGCTCGCCAATGTCCTGTCGATGATGACCTATCGCGGCACCGTTGCGGCCTGCGGTCTGGCGGGCTCGATGAACCTGCCGACCTCCGTGGCCCCCTTCATCCTGCGCGGCGTGACGCTCGCAGGCGTCGACAGCGTGATGTGCCCGGTTTCGGACCGCGTCGAGGCATGGCGTCGCCTGGCCGCCGATCTCGACATGGACAAGCTCGCCGCGATGGAGACCGAGGTCGCCTTGGAAGACGTGATTGCAACCGCGCCGAAATTCCTCGAAGGAAAGATCCGCGGGCGGATCGTCGTTCCGGTCGCACCTGAGCTTGGCTGATTACGGTAAAAAATGCTGTCTTTTCTGATCCTCGCGCTCGGCGGTCTCGCGGCGGGCGCTTTGAATGCGGTCGCGGGCGGCGGGACCTTCCTGTCCTTCCCCGCGCTTGTCTGGACCGGCGTGCCGCCGATCACCGCGAATGCGACCGCGACGCTGGCGGCTCTGCCCGGCTATCTGTCGAGCGCATGGGCCTTCCGCCACGAGCTGCGCCACAAGGGCCCGATGGCGCTGCGCACGATCCTGATCGCCGCCGTGGCAGGCGGTTTTCTCGGTGCGCTGCTGCTGCTGATCACCCCTGAAAAACTGTTCGCAGGCGTGGTCCCGTGGCTGTTGCTGCTCGCGACGGCGGCTTTCGCTTTCGGGCCGTTGCTGCTGAAGGCGCTCCAGCGCTCGGGCCGCACTATGGGTGCGGTTTCGGCCTTTGCCCTCCTGATGGCCGTGACGATCTACGGCGGCTATTTCAACGGCGGGCTCGGGATCATGCTGCTCGCGGCGCTCGGCCTGATCGGCTTCACCGATCTGCACGCGATGAACGGGTTGAAGAACCTCGTCTCGGCAGTGCTGTCGCTGGTCTCGGTCGTGACCTATGCGGTGGCCGGGCTGATCGACTGGCAGGCGGTGCTGGTGCTGGGCATCGCAAGCGCAATCGGCGGCTATCTGGGCGCGCATCTGTCGAAACGCATCACCAATATGGCGCTGCTGCGCGGCTTCATCATCGCGGTCGGGCTGGTGATGGCGGCGGTCTTCTTTGCACGCGGCTAACCCAGCCAGAGCGCCGAGCCGAACATCTTGCGCAACAGCCCCGTCTGACCGCTGACCCCGGCGCGGGCGTATATCTGCTTCGAGGTCGAGCGCGCGGTTTCCAGCGTCCAGCCCAGCCGCTCGGCCGCGTCGCGCAGGCTCGCCCCATCGCACAGAAGCGCCGCGAGCCGCGCCTCGGAGCGGTTGAGATCGAGCGTCCCAGCGATCCGCGTGACCGGCAAAGCCTCGGCCCGCGGCATGTCGCGCAGATGACCGATCAGCGCCGGACCGCCCCGCCATTGCCCCGATGCAAGCCGCAGCACGCCCCGGCCCTCAGGTCCAAGCGGGATCGGTCGGACGACCTCCCGCCCCTCTCCAAGTGCAGCAAGGTTCTGACGAAAGCGCAGCGCGGCATCGGGATCGGCGAATTCCGGGCGTGCGCCCATGCGCAGCCGTAACCAGCCCTGCGCATCGAACGCCGCCGCCACGCGCGGGTCGAATGCGAGCACCGTCCCCGCAGGCGTCAGCACCACCCAGCCCGCGCCGAGCGCTTCGGCAGCCTCAGTATCACGCGCAGCACGGGCCCGCTCGCTACCGAGCGCCTCGCGGATCATCATCGCCTGCCCCAGATGCGGCGCGAGGGTCGAGAGCGCCAGCGCCTCTGCCGCGCGAAAATCCCGATGCGGGCGCGCGATCATCAAAACAGTCTGACCCGCCGCCCCCGCCGCAACTTTCAGCGCGCGGAGCGGTCCGGGCCATTCGACCTCGCCCGGCAGATCGATCTGCGAATAGACGCGGTCCAGACGCATCGGTTGCAGGCGCGCAGCATCGGGCAAAGCGATCCTGCCGACCTGCCAGCCCGCGCCCTCCCCCTCGTTCGCGAGGATCTGCACCGCCGCGCCCTCCGCATGGGCGACCGCACAAAGCCGCTCGAGAAAGCGCACCCAGCCAGCCTTTCCCGCCTCGCTCGCCGCCGCGAAAAGCGCGTTGATCAACAGTGTGTTTTCGGACTGACCCAACATAAGCCGTATTTACCCCCCATTTGGGGGGTTATCCAGCAAAACCCGACGCCTATATCTTGGAAAACCGCGTTCAGACAGAGACCTCCCTCATGAACAAGACCCTGACTCACCTGCAGCGGCTCGAAGCCGAGAGCATTCACATCCTGCGCGAAGTCGTGGCCGAAGCCGATAATCCGGTCATGCTCTATTCCGTCGGCAAGGACAGCGCGGTGATGCTGCATCTCGCGAAAAAAGCCTTCTACCCGTCTCCGCCGCCTTTCCCGCTGATGCATGTCGACACGACGTGGAAATTCCAGGCGATGTACAACCTGCGCGACAAGGCCGCGAAGGATGCGGGCATGGAGCTGATCGTGCACCAGAACCCCGAGGCGAAGGCCAAGGGGATCAACCCGTTCGATCACGGCTCGCTGCATACCGACATGTGGAAGACCGAAGGTCTGAAACAGGCGCTGGACAAACACGGCTTCGACGTGGCCTTCGGCGGCGCACGCCGCGACGAGGAGAAATCCCGCGCAAAGGAACGCGTCTTCTCCTTCCGCTCGGCCAATCACCGCTGGGACCCGAAGAACCAGCGCCCGGAACTCTGGCGCCTCTACAACGCCAAGAAAGCCAAGGGCGAGAGCGTCCGCGTCTTCCCGATCTCGAACTGGACCGAGCTGGACATCTGGCAATATATCCACCTCGAAGGGATCGAGATCGTCCCGCTCTATTTCTCGGCCCCGCGTCCGACGGTGGAACGCGACGGGCTGATCCTGATGGTCGATGACGACCGCTTCCCGCTGCGCGATGGCGAGGAGCCGAAGATGCGCTCGGTGCGCTTCCGCACGCTGGGTTGCTACCCGCTGACCGGCGCCGTCGAGAGCGAGGCACAGACCCTTCCGGAAGTCATTCAGGAAATGCTGCTGACCACCACCTCCGAGCGTCAGGGCCGCGCGATCGACCACGATCAGAGCGCCTCGATGGAGAAGAAAAAACAGGAAGGCTACTTCTGAGCCTTCCTCTCCCGAGCCGCACGCGCGCCTTCATTTCCACCCTATCAGGTGAGCCGACATGACGACCAACGATCCGATCTACAAGACCGACGCGCTGATTGCGCAGGATATCGACGCCTATCTCGAGGCGCATCAACACAAGACCATGCTGCGCTTCATCACCTGCGGCTCGGTCGATGACGGGAAATCGACGCTGATCGGGCGGCTGCTCTATGACAGCAAGATGATCTTCGAGGATCAGCTGGCAGCCCTTGAGGCCGATAGCAAGCGCGTCGGCACCCAGGGCCAGGAGATCGACTTCGCGCTGCTGGTCGACGGTCTCGCCGCCGAACGCGAACAGGGCATCACCATCGACGTGGCCTATCGCTTCTTCGCGACCGAGAAGCGCAAGTTCATCGTCGCCGACACCCCCGGCCACGAGCAGTATACCCGCAACATGGTGACCGGCGCCTCGACCGCCGATCTCGCTGTGATCCTGATCGACGCGCGCAAGGGCGTGCTGACCCAGACGCGGCGCCACTCCTATCTCGTCCACCAGCTGGGCATCCGCCATATCGTGCTGGCGGTGAACAAGATGGATCTGGTGGACTACGATCAGGCGACCTTCGACGAGATCGTGGCCGATTACAAAACCTTCGCCGAAAGCATCGGTATCGAAGGCTTCACCCCGATCCCGATCTCGGGCTTCAAGGGCGACAACATCACCGGCCCGAGCGAGAACACGCCTTGGTACAAAGGCCCCTCGCTGCTGCCCTACCTTGAGGCGGTCGAGGTGGACGTGACCTCCGATCAGGAGCGCCCCTTCCGCATGCCCGTGCAATGGGTGAACCGCCCGAACCTCGATTTCCGCGGCTTCTCGGGCCTGATCGCCTCGGGCACCGTGAAACCGGGCGATGAAGTCCGCGTGCTGCCCTCGGGCAAGACCTCGAAAGTCGCGCGGATCGTCAGCTTGGAGGGCGACCGCGACACGGCGGTGGCGGGCGAATCCACGACGATCACGCTCGCCGACGAGATCGACTGCTCGCGCGGTCAGGTCATCGTTGCCGCGAAAGAGCCGCTGGAAGTCGCCGATCAGTTCGAATCCACACTCGTCTGGATGGACGAGACCGAACTGGTGCCGGGCCGCGCCTATTGGCTGAAAATCGGCACGCAGACTGTCTCGGCGACCGTCCACGAGCCGAAATACGAGGTGAACGTCAACACGCAGGAGCATCTGGCGACGAAGACGCTGGACCTGAACGCGATCGGCGTGGCCAACATCACGACCGACCGCGAGATCCCCTTCGCGCCCTATGGCGAGAACCGCGATCTGGGCGGGTTCATCCTGATCGACAAGATGACCAACCAGACGGCGGCTGCGGGCATGATCAATTTCGCGCTGCGCCGGGCTCAGAACATCCACTGGCAGGCGACCGATATTGGGCGCGAGCATCATGCCAACATGAAGCATCAGAAACCCGCCGTGGTCTGGCTGACGGGCCTCTCGGGCTCGGGCAAATCGACCATCGCCAATATCGTCGAGAAGAAGCTGGCGCGGATGAACCGCCATACCTTCCTGCTCGATGGCGACAACGTGCGCCACGGCCTCAACAAGGATCTGGGCTTCACCGAGGCCGACCGCGTGGAGAATATCCGCCGCGTCGGCGAGGTCGCGAAGCTGATGACCGATGCGGGCCTCATCGTGGTCACGGCCTTCATCTCGCCCTTCCGCTCCGAGCGCGACATGGTCCGCGCGATGATGCAGCCGGGCGAATTCCTCGAAGTCTTCGTGGATACGCCGCTGGAAGTGGCCGAGGCCCGCGACGTGAAAGGGCTTTATGCCAAGGCACGCGCCGGTCAGCTGAAAAACTTCACCGGCATCGACTCGCCCTATGAGGCGCCCGAGAATGCCGAGATGCGGATCGACACCACCGCGATCAACCCCGAGGAAGCGGCCGATCTGATCATCGAGCGGCTCATTCCGTAAGCGGTTACATCCGCTGCCCCAAGTCACGCGAACGTGCGGCCCTCCCGGGGGCCGCACGTTTTCGTTTTGGCCTTGACCTCGCTCGGGGGCGCGCCCCAACCTGCGCGAAATAACGCCAGCAGAAAGAAGCCCGAATGCCGATCGAAAACGTGCACTTCAGCGAACTCGAATATTCCCGCCGGATCGCGCTCGTGCGTGCTGCGATGGCGCAACGCGAGATCGACATTCTCTTCATCACCAACCCCTCGAACCAGTTCTGGCTGACGGGCTATGACGGCTGGTCCTTCTACACCCATCAGGGGGTGATCCTGCCGATGGAAGGCGCGCCCTACTGGTGGGGTCGCTTCATGGATGCCAATGGCGCGCGCCGCACCGTCTGGATGGAGGAGGAAAACATCCTCCACTACAACGACGCGATGGTGCAATCCGACATCATGCACCCGATGGAAGACCTCGCCTCGCACCTGCGGATCATGGGCTACGGCAAGGCCCGGATCGGTGTCGAGATGGAGACCTATTTCTACACCGCGAAGGCCCATGCGGTCCTTTATGAAGGGCTGCCCGAGGCCACGCTTCTCGACGCCTCGGTGCTGGTGAACTGGCAGCGCCTGATCAAATCCGACGAGGAGCTGCGCTTCATGCGCCGCGCGGCGCGGATTTCCGAACTGGTGATTGAACGCGCGATGGAGCTGGCCGAGCCGGGGCTGCGCAAACACGATCTGGTGGGCGAGCTCTATCGCACCGCCGTGCAGGGCGAGGAAGACAGCTGGGGCGACTACCCGGCCATCGTGCCGATGCTGCCCTCGGGCCCCGACGCCTCCGCGCCGCATCTGACATGGAACGGCGAGGCGCTGAAGGCGGGCGAGGCGACCTTCGTCGAACAATCCGGCTGCTACCGCCGCTATCACGCGCCGCTCTGCCGAACGGTCTTCCTCGGCAAGCCGCCGCAACACATGATCGACGCCTCCGAGGCTCTGACCGAAGGGCTGAACGCAGGGATCGAGGTCGCCCGCGCCGGCAACCGCGCCTGCGACATCGCCCGCGCGCTGAATGTCGAGCTGGCCAAAGTTGGCATCGAACGCCCCAACCGTGCGGGCTACGCGGTGGGCTGCTCCTACCCGCCCGATTGGGGCGAGCACACCGTCTCGATCCGCGACACCGACGAGACGATCCTTGAACCCGGCATGACCTTCCACTTCATGCCCGGCCTCTGGATGGATCATTGGGGGATGGAGACGACGGAAACCATCGTGATCACCGAGAACGGTCCCGCCGCGCCGCTGTGCAACGTCGAGCGCAAACTGTTCATCAAGGACTGACCCCATGCGGATCGACACCACCCGCGCGATCCTCTCGGACCTGATCGCCTACCCGACGATTTCGACCGACAGCAATCTGCCGATCATCCACTACATCGCGGACCGGCTGGAAACCGTCGGCGCGGCGGTGGAGGTGATGGTCGACGAGAGCGGCCACAAGGCGAACCTCTTCGCCACACTGGGCGCGCCGCGTGACGGCGGGCTGGTGCTGTCGGGCCATTCGGACGTGGTCCCGGTCACCGATCAGGACTGGACCAGCGATCCCTTCACCATGACCGAGCGTGACGGCAAGCTCTACGGGCGCGGCGCCTGCGACATGAAAGGGTTCATCGCGGCTTGCCTCGGCTCGCTCGATCTCCTGGCCGAAGCCGCGAAAACCCGCCCGATCCATTTCGCCTTCACCCATGACGAGGAGGTCGGCTGTCTCGGCGCGCAGGAACTGGTAAAGCTGCTCGCGAAACGCCCGGTCAAACCCGGGCTTTGCATCATCGGAGAGCCGACCTCGATGCAGGTGTTCGACGGCAACAAGGGCTGCTGCGAATATACCGTACGCTTCGAGGGGCTGCCGGGCCACAGCTCCGCCCCCGAAAAGGGCGTGAACGCGGTCGAATACGCGGTGCGCTACATCAACCGCCTGTTCGAGCTGCGCGCCGAACTTGTAAAACGCTGCCCCGAAGGCTCGCGCTTCGACCCGCCTCAGACGACGCTCAACGTGGGCGCGCTGAAAGGCGGCATCTCGCATAACGTGATCGCGCCCCGCGCCGAACTGGCCTGGGAGATGCGCCCGATCAACGCCGCCGACATGGAGTTCGTCAAAGGCGAGATCGCGAGCTACGTCGAAGACACACTGCTGCCCGAGATGCGCGCGATCGCGCCGGAAGCCGGGATCTCCACCGAGACCATCGGCGAAGTCGTCGGCCTCGAGCCGATGGACGACAATGCCGCGCGCGATCTGGTCTTCGCGCTGACCGGTCAGAACCACGCAGGCTGCGTCGCCTTCAACACCGAGGCCGGGCTGTTCCAGTCGCTCGGGATGGATGCGGTGATCTGCGGGCCCGGCTCGATCGAGCAGGCCCACAAGGCCGACGAATTCGTCTCGCTCGAGCAGATGGATCAGGCGCTGACGATGCTGGGAAGGCTCGCCAGCGCCCGAACCTGACCGCTCTTACGCGGCGGCTTGTCGCACAGGGGTGGCGGCGGTCTCGCGGTAATGCGCCTGGGCTGCGGCAACCCCGCTGCCCAGCTCCACCGGCAGGCCGAGATCGACCATCGCCATCTCGGCCGTCGCCAGCCCCGAGAGCGCCATCACATCGGTCATCAGGCCCAGATGCCCGATGCGGAACACCTTTCCCGCGACGTCGCCCAGCCCGCCCCCGAAGGCCACGCCATAGGTATTCAGCGCCTGCGCCACGATCCGGCCCGCGTCGAAACCGTCGGGCGCACGCACCGCGCTGACGCTGTTGGAGTAGAGATCGGGCGAGACGGCGCAAAGCTCCATCCCCCAGGCCGCCACCGCGCGGCGCACCCCTTCGGCGATCCGGGCGTGACGGGCGAAGACATTACCCAGCCCTTCCTCCAGCAGCATGTCGCAGGACGCTTTCAGCCCGTTCAGCATCCCCACCGGCGGCGTGTAGGGATAACCGTTGGCCGCGTAGCCCGTGCGCATGTCGCGAATGTCGAAGAAGCAGCGCGGCAGCTTCGCGCCCTCGACCGCCTCCAGCGCCTTTTGCGAGAACCCGGTGATGGCGAGGCCCGGCGGCAGCATGAAGCCCTTCTGGCTGCCGGTGACCGCGACATCGACGCCCCAGTCATCCATCCGGAACTCCATCGACCCGATCGAGCTGACGCCATCCACGAAGAACAGTGCCGGATGCCCCGCCGCATCCATCGCACGCCGGATGCCCGCGACATCCGAGGTCACGCCGGTCGCGGTCTCGTTATGGGTGGCGAGCACCGCCTTGATCTGGTGGTCCGTATCGGCGCCGAGGATGTCCGCGAAGCGCTCGACCGGGATGCCCTCGCCCCACGCGACGCTGACCACCTCGACCTCGAGCCCGTAGCGTTGGCACATGTCGATCCATTTATGGCTGAACATTCCGTTGCGGCAGGCCAGAACCTTGTCGCCGGGCGAGAGCGTATTGGTGATCGCGGTCTCCCAGCCGCCGGTGCCGGTCGCGGGGAAGACGAAGGCCTCGCCCTTGGTCGTCTTGAGCACCTTCTTCACACCGTCCAGCGCCGGATGGATGATATCGGCGAAACCGGGGCTGCGATGATCCATCGTCGGGATATCGACGGCTTTGCGCAGCGCCTCGGGGATGTTGGTCGGGCCCGGAATGAAAACGGGATTGAGATGGATCATGACGCCTCCTCCATGTGTCGGAAGCGTTTCTAGCATGGCGGGGCTGACGCAGAAATTTTTACGGATCGTCGGCGTTTGCAGCGCGTCGGCCGAGAATCATAAAGGAATTCAATGCTTTGATTTTTTCATACAGTGAAATTAGATTTTGCTTTATACTGAGTAAGATATTTCTTTTTGCCACTCAGAGGTGCGCCCGATGACCATGCCCCGCCGGAAGGGCCGCCCGAAAGGCTTCAACACCGACCCCGCGCAGGGCACGATCCTCGCACTTGACCGGGCGCTCGACGTGCTGGACCTGCTGGCGCGGCATGGCGGGCTGCCGCTGAGCGCCATCGCACGCGAGCTGGATCAGTCTCCGGCGACGATGCACCGGGTTCTGGCCACGCTTCATGCCCGCGATTTCGTGGAACCCGAGGCGCAGGACTGGCATATCGGTCCGGCGGCCTTCCGCATCGGCTCAGCCTTCCTGCGACGCACCAATGTGTTCGAGCGTGCGCGGCCGCTCATGCAGGATCTGATGCGCGCGACCGGGGAGACGTCAAATCTGGGCGTGGAGCGGGCGGGTCAGGTGCTGTTTACCGGGCAGGTGGAGACGCATGATCCGATCCGGGCGTTCTTCCCGCCGGGCACGGTCGCACCGCTGCATGCGTCGGGCATCGGCAAGGCGCTTCTGAGCACCTACGCGCCGGACCGGCTCGACCAGCTCCTCGCGGAGTATGACTTCACGCGCTTCAATGACCGCACCATCGGCGATGCGCCGACGCTACGCGCCGAACTGGCGCGGGTCATGGCGCAGGGCTACGCGGTGGACGATGAAGAACGCACGCTCGGGATGCGCTGCATCGCCGCGCCGATCTTCGACGCACATGGTGACGCGGTGGCGGGGATTTCAGTCTCCGGGCCCGTGCAGCGGATTCCCGATAGCCGCCTGCCCGCGCTCGGGCAAGCGGTCGCTCAGGCCGCGAAAGCGATCAGCCACCGGATCGGGGCGGATTAATTCAGCCGCTGACCGGTTTTCGGATCGAAGAGATGCAGGTCCTCGGCGTTCACCGAGAGCCGCACCTGCCCCACCGCCTGCTTCTCCATATGCACGCCCGGCAGCGCCGCCGTCATTGCCTCGCCGCGCCCTTCCAGCGTGCCGTGCAGGAGCGTATTCGCCCCCAGCGGCTCGGACAGGGTGACATTCAGCGTCAGCGGCCCGTTGTCATCGGGATGCAGATGTTCGGGCCGAATGCCGAGGCTGACCGGGCGATCGGGCAGATCGGTCGGGCCGAGCGTGACATGGCCCAGCATCACCTGTCCGGCGCGCACCTCGGCATCGATGACATTCATCGACGGGCTGCCGATGAACTGCGCCGCGAAAATCGTCACGGGGCGCTCATAGACTTCGAGCGGCGTGCCGATCTGCTCGGCCACGCCCCCGTTCATCACGATCATCCGGTCGGCCATGGTCATCGCCTCGACCTGATCGTGGGTCACATAGAGCGCCGTCACGCCGAGCTTGCGCTGCAGCTCGCGGATTTCGACGCGCATCTGCACCCGCAGCTTGGCGTCGAGGTTGGACAGCGGCTCGTCGAACAGGAAGACCGACGGCTCACGCACGATGGCGCGCCCCATCGCCACCCGCTGACGCTGCCCGCCCGACAACTCGCGCGGCTTGCGCTCGAGATAGTCCGACAGCTGCAGCAGTTTCGCAGCCTCGTCGACGCGTCGCTTGATCTCGGGTTTCGCCATGCCCGCGATCTTCAGGCCGTAGCCCATGTTCTGGCGCACCGACATATGCGGGTAGAGCGCGTAGTTCTGGAACACCATCGCGATGTCGCGGTCCATCGGCTCGCGCTCGTTCACGCGGGCCTCGCCGATGCGGATCTCGCCCTCGGAGATGCTCTCCAGCCCCGCGACCATGCGCAGAAGCGTCGATTTCCCGCAGCCGGAAGGACCGACGATGACGATGAATTCTCCATCCTGGATGTCGATCGAGACCCCGTGCAGAACCTCGGTCTTGCCGAAACGTTTCTTGATATTTTCGAGTTCAACGGTCGCCATTGTCTGCCCTTATTTCTCGCTGTCCACGAGGCCGCGAATGAAGAGTTTCTGCATCGAGATCACCACAATCACCGGCGGGATCATCGCGAGGATCGAGGTCGCCATGATGACCGGCCAATCGGCGATATCGTCGCCCGACGGGAACATCTGCTTGAGCCCCATGACGATGGTGTTCATCTCGGGATTGGTGGTGATGAGAAGCGGCCAGAGATACTGATTCCAGCCATAGATGAAGAGGATCACGAAGAGCGCCGCGATATTCGTGCGGCTCATTGGCAGCAGGATATCGAAGAAGAAGCGCATCGGACGCGCACCATCGACGCGCGCAGCCTCGGCCAGCTCGTCCGGCACCGTCAGGAAGAACTGGCGGAACAGGAAGGTCGCCGTGGCCGACGCGATCAGAGGCAGGATCAGGCCGGAATAGCTGTTGAGCATCCCGAAGCCCGCGACGACTTCGTAGGTCGGCACGATCCGCACCTCGACCGGCAGCATCAGCGTGATGAAGATCATCCAGAAGAAGAAGCGCCGCCCCGGAAAGCGGAAATAGACGATCGCGAAGGCCGACAAGAGCGAGATCGCGATCTTGCCGAGCGCGATCCCCAGCGCCATCACCAGCGAGTTCACCAGCATCGTCGCGACCGGTACGTTCACCCCGGAGAACAGCGCATCCGAATAGTTCTCGATCAGGTGCGAGCCCGGCATCACCGGCATCGGCGCCTGCGCGATCTCTTGCTGCGTGTGCGTCGAGGCCACGAAGGCCAGCCAGATCGGGAAGAAGATCACCAGCACGCCCACGATCATCAGCACATGGGTCAGCCAAAGACCGGAGCCGCGCTTTTCCACCATGCCCGGGGGCGGTTCGTTGTGCATGTCAGCCATCAGTAATGCACCCGCTTCTCGACGAATTTGAATTGCAGCACCGTCAGGAAGCCCACGACCACGAGCAGCACCACGGATTGCGCGGCGGAGCTTCCAAGATCCTGACCGACGAACCCGTCGGCATAGACCTTGTAGACGAGGATCGTGGTGGCCTGTTGCGGACCGCCGGAGGTGATCGTGTGGATCACGCCGAAGGTCTCGAAGAAGGCATAGACGATGTTGACGACCAGCAGGAAGAAGGTTGTGGGCGACAGAAGCGGCAGCACGATCGTGAAGAAGCGCCGCCAGAACCGCGCCCCGTCGATCGCCGCCGCCTCGATCACCGATTTCGGCACCGCTTGCAGCGCCGCGAAATAGAACAGGAAGTTGTAGCTGATCCGGCCCCAGGCCGACGCCACGACGACGAGCCCCATCGCCTCATGCTCGTTGAGCACATGGTTCCAGTCATAGCCCATCTGGTTGAGATAGAAGGCGACCACACCGATCCGCGTGTTGAACATGAAGAGCCACAGCACACCGGCCACGGCGGGCGCGACCGCATAGGGCCAGATCAGGAGCGTGCGATAGGTGCCCGCCCCTTTCACCAGCCGATCCGCCAGCACCGCGAGGAACAGCGCCGGGATCATCGAGACCAGTGTCACGAGGGTCGAGAACACCGCCGTCGTCACGAAGGACGCGCGGTAATAAGGGTCGTTGAACAGGTATTCGAAATTGCCGAGGCCCACATATTGCATCGACAGCCCGAACGGATCGGGGATGAACAGCGATTGCCACACCGCCTCGCCCGCCGGGTAGAAGAAGAACACGCCCGAGACGATCAACTGCGGCGCAAGCAGCAGCATCGGCAAGAGCCAGCCCTTGAAGGTTACGCGTTTTTCCATATCGGGATCGGGGCCTTCGAATAGAAATAGCCGCGGGCAGGTTTCCCCCGCCCGCGGCCAGATTTGGGTTAGCGGTTGGCTTGCTCGAAGCGGCGCAGCAGCTGGTTGCCACGCTCCACCGCGTTGTCGAGCGCGTCCTGAGCGGTCTTGTCACCGGCCCAGACAGCTTCCAGTTCCTCGTCGATAATGCCGCGGATCTGGTCGAAGTTGCCCAGACGGATGCCCTTCGAGTTCTCGGTCGGCGCATTCGCGGTCATCTGCTTCACAGCCACATCGGTGCCGGGGTTCGCGTCATAGAAGCCCTGCTCGCGGGTCAGATCAGCCGCAGCCTTGGTGATCGGCAGATAGCCGGTGTCCTGGTGCCACTTCGCCTGCACTTCCGGCGAGGAGAGATAGCTCAGGAACTCTGCGACACCCTTGTAATGGCTGTCTTCCTTGCCCGACATCACCCAAAGCGAAGCGCCCCCGATGATGGTGTTCTGCGGCGCACCGTCCACGTCACCCCAATAGGGCAGCGGGTGAACCTCGAAGTTGAACTTGGCTTCGGACTTGATGCCCGCGTAACCGGCCGAGCTCTCGGTGAAGAGCGCGCAGGTGCCAGCGCGGAAATCGGCGCCACCTTCGTTGCGGCGGCCCTTGTAGATGAACTCGCCCTTCTTGGCCCAGTCACCCAGCGTCTGGATATGCTTCACCTGAACGGGGCCGTTGAATTCCAGCTTGGCGTCGAGACCAGCGAAGCCGTTCTCTTGGCTGGCGAACGGCACGTTGTGATAGGCCGAGAGGTTCTCGAGCTGGATCCAGCTCTGCCATGCGGTGGTCATCGGGCAATCGACGCCCGAAGCCTTCAGCTGGTCGAGCACCTTGCCGACATCTTCCCAGGTGGTCAGCGGCGCATCCTTGGCCACGCCTGCCTCGTCGAGCATGTCGCGGTTGACCCAGAGAACCGGCGTCGAGGAGTTGAAGGGCAGCGACAGCATCTTGCCGTCGGTGGTGGTGTAGTAGCCCTTCACCGCGCCGATATAATCGTCGGGATTGAACTCGACGCCCGCGTCTTCCATCACCTGATAGACCGGCTTGATCGCGCCCTTGGCGGCCATCATCGTCGCCGTGCCGACCTCGAACACCATCAGGATGTCGGGCTGCTCACCGGCGCGGAACGCGGCGATACCGGCGTTCAGCGTTTCCGAGTAATTGCCCTTGTTGGTCGCCACGACCTCATACTGGTCCTGGCTGGCATTGAAGTCCTTGACCTGCTGATCGACGAGCTCGCCGAGACGGCCGGTAAAGGCGTGCCAGAACTGGATTTCCGTCGCTGCATTGGCCGTAAACGGCGCAATGAGCGAGGCCGACGCAAGCGCCGCACCGAGTGCAAAATTCTTCATGTCTTCCTCCCATATGTAGCGGGATTCATTGTTGGATGGATCTGAGGCCCCAAGCGAAGCCTCCGCGCTACGCGGCGTAGTGTGCGGATGTAACAGGAACAAAACAAGAGAGTGATTTCGTTTTCGCTTTCACGCTCGGTCGCGTTACCCGATGCGGAGCCGCGCCCCCTCAATCCCTATTTTTCATAGGAATTTCGAAGTTTCTCGAAGATCGCCCGATCTATCGCTCACGATTTTGTGAAGCGCCTTTTTGCGCGCTTCGACCGAAACCGAACAAAAACCGACAGCTCCGCGCAACGCCCGAGCATGTTTCGCCTCGCCCCCGGCGGCGCTTTGCCGAATCCCTCCGATTTGCTAGCCTGTTGAAATGGTTCAATTCGGTTCGGATCATCGTCATGTTCATTGCGTCGTATCAGTTTTCTGCCTTTCCGATCCTTGCCGCCGCAGGGATCGCCCTCGCATCGACGGGCATCGCTTATGCTCAAAGCTCCGGCGAAGGTCCCGCCCTGCGATGGGATCAGGCCGAATGCCTGCGCGATCATGCAACCGACTACCTCGAGCAACGGGCATTCCCGTCAATCCTCTTCGTGGGCTTCTGTAAGGACGGGGTTTTCGACCCCACCGCAGCGGAGATCGCACAGGGAACGAGCCGCAATTCCGCCATCGACTCGGAAGGTCTGCCGCGGTTGCAATCCGGCGCGGTCATCCCCGCCAATCCCAAGGCGGCGGTGCTCGTGTTGACACGTACGCAGCTCGAATGCCTGCGCGACAGTTTCGACAGCGTCGCGCGCAAGCAGGTCGCAAAGCTCGACGAGAAGACCGAAATTCCGGTGGCCGAGCTTGATTTCTCGGGATGCCCGCAGTGAGCGCGGGGCAAACGCCGCCCGCTACCGCAGACGCCCCCAATGTGCCCAGAGACGCGCCTGAAACGGATACCGCCTCGCCCGAAGCCGCGTCTAACACGGCCATGAGCCTCCGGGATAAGATCGAGATGGGCTCCTGGATCGCCACGATAGCTGCCCTCCTCTTCACCGCCGGGCAAATCTACCAATGGCGCGAGGACCGGAAAGCCGATCTCTCGCTCGAAATGGTCGCGCGCTTTTCCGACCTCGAATATGCAGGAAGCGCCCGCCGCGAACTTGCGCAGTTCTGGTGGCAGAACTCGGACGCCCTAGCCAAAGTCACAGCGATCAAAGGCGGCATCCCTCCCGCGCAGCGACAAAAATTTCTTGACCTGCTCTTCCAGAAACGCCCCCCCGCAAAGCGCCAGGAGCAATTCGCGGCCGTATCGGAAATGGCGAATTTCTTCGATCAGGTCGAGCTGTGCATCGCGACCAAACGCTGCGACGCACAGATCGCCACTGACTATTTCTGTGGCTACGCCGCCAGTTTCGCCGACCTCTACCAAGGCCCGCTCACCCAAGTGCGCGAGACCTTCGGTACTTCCGGGCTCGGGACCGGCCTGCAGCACTTCGTGGAGGCCAGATGCGACGACTGATCCCTGCCGTTGCCCTGTTGAGCACTCTCACTTTCGCGCCGACTGCCCAGGCAGCCGACATCTACTGGGCACCGCCGATCACGGATGAGTTCGTGTTACCTTATATCGGCGTGGATATGGCCACCGGGACCAAGCCGGGCGACAGCTTCGATTTCAAGAACGCGTTGCACATTCATATTAGAGGCGAAATCGCGCCCGGCGACGCAGAGACATTCAGAAACCTGATCACCGACAAGGCCAGCGAGATTTTCGATCCGATTACGGGCGGGGTGAATATGCGCCCTGTCGTCGTCTCTCTCGACAGCGACGGCGGCGATTTCTACGAGGGCCTCAAACTCTCCGACTCGATCCGCGGCTTCGCTACATTCGTCGGCAAAGGCAACCGGTGCCTCTCGGCCTGTGCGATCGCGTTTCTGGGCGGCTCAGAGCGGATGCTGCGCGGCTACCCGATGTGGAACGCGCGATACGTCCACACCGAAGGCGTCGTCGGGTTTCACGCGCCATTCTCGAGCCTCTCGAATACGCTTATGATCCCCGATGGCACGCCGTTTTCGAGCACGCTCGGCAATCAGATCGCCACGCAATTCTACGCGCAGGCTCAGGACGCCATCAACGAACTCACGAAGCGGATGGGGACATGGAATATCGCTCCGAGCTTCGTCTTCGAAATGATCGGCAAGAAATATCAGAAGGACGACGACAGGCCGCTGGGCGAGCAGTACCTGCTGATCAATTCATATAACCGGCTCGATCAGACAAAGACGACTGTCCTTGCCGACCGCGCCCCGAACCCGGCCAATGTGGACATTCTGGGTGCCATAAACGCCTGCGAATTCGTGGTATTCGCAAATACCGGCCGCCGGGTGATGACTGGCCCGCCAGTATCTTCAGAGACCATCCCGGAGCGTGGCCTGATCCGTTTGTGGTCAAGATACTCAAGCTTCGGACAGGCGACAGAAGAAGGCCTGAAAACCTCCGGCGACTCCCGCCCTCGGCTGCTGAGATCCAAGATCGGCCCGCTCACGTCGAACGTCCTTTTGCCGGCCGCGGGCGACGACTCCTACTATCTGCAGGCGAAGCTCGCAGGTCCGGGCCGCGTCGACTGTAACGTGTTCAAGGACGCTGACGGGCAATGGTATGTCAAAACCTACAATATCGACATTCATGCCAACGATACGTTTCTCACGATGAACGGGACAACAGCCACGCAGCGCGAGGTACTTGACTACAGCGCTCCCTACCCGATCAACGATTTCACCATCCTCGGCCCCGATGGCGTCTGGAACAATTTCCCCGCCATCGAGCCCTCCGAAGAGCTTACGCCGATCCTCGCCAAATTCCCCGCTATCACCGGCCCCAGCTTCGACTGCACCGGCAAGCTCGATCCGGCGGCGGAGGTGATCTGCCTGATCCGCCCGCTCGGCCAGCTCGACGGGGTGCTGGGCAAACTCTACCCGCGCGCCGTCGCGAAGGACGCAGAGGGCACGAAGCAGAGCCAACGTCATTGGCTCAAGATCCGCGACCGCGCCTGTCGTCCGGGCGGCATCGACACGAACGACCCGCTGCAATTCCGCAGCCTGATCGACTGCCTCACCTACTTCTACGAGATGCGCCTGAGAGAGCTGGACCAGATCGCCTCGAATTAACCGCCATAGCGGAAATCGCGCACATGCGCGGGCATCTCGACGGCGTCGAGATTGCGCGGATCGGGGATCGGGTCGCCCACCTCCATACGGATCGGGATCACCCCGGCCCAGATCGGCAATGCGTAATCTTCTTCGTCATCGCTCGGCCCGCCGGTGCGGATCTTCGCCGCGCCCTCAGTGATCTCCATCCCCAGCACGGTCGTCGCTTTCAGATCCTGCGCGTGATCGGGGCGCAGCATCTCGTAGCGCCCCGGATAGAGATGGTTCACGAAGGTCCCGAGCTTTTGCAGCTTCTCCGCCGGATCCTCCACCTTGAACGCGGTCCCATAGAGCATCACCGACCGCGTATTGAGCGAATGGTGCATGCCCGAGCGTGCCAGCACCAACCCGTCGAGGATCGACACCGTCAGGCAGACCTCGGCCTGCGTCTCGCTGCGCAGCGCGCGGCTCGCGGAAGAGCCGTGCCAATAGACGTGATTGCCCTCGCGCCATTGCATCGTCGGCGTCACGTAGGGCTTGCCGTCGCGGACATAGCCCACATGGCACATCGGCTGCGCATCGAGGATCGCGTTGATCGTCTCGCGGTCGAAATGGCCGCGCTCATGCAGGCGGCGCAGGCGGGAACGGTCAGTCACGGGAAGGGTCTCGGTCATGGGGCTCTCACTCAAAGCGGGTCTATCTTGTCCCGGCAGCGATACCGCCCTATTGGATAGGAAAACATGTCCAGTTTCGCCAAAATGTACCAGTCCAATCTGAACGCCGCCCTCTTCGGCCTGTCGCTGGATCGCCGCTCCGGCTTGCCGCTGCACGCGCAGCTGACGCAAGCGCTGCGCGAGATGCTGCGTGCCGATCCCGCCGCAGCCGGAGAGCGCCTGCCGCCAAGCCGCGCTCTGGCCGAGGAGCTGTCGGTCTCGCGCATGACGGTGACCACCGCCTATGATCAACTGATCGCCGAGGGCTATCTGAGCACCCGCCCCGGCGGCGGCACCTATGTGGCCGAGGACCTGCCCCATCTCGCACCGCCCGCGCCGCGGCACGCGCCACATTCGGAGCCGCACGCGGCACAGACGTGGCTGCCCTTTCAGCCCGGCCTGCCCGATCAGGCGCTGTTCCCGCACAGGCTTTGGGCGCGCCATCTCGAACGGGCGTGGCGCAACCCCGATCCCCCGCTTCTCCACCGGCCCGACCCGTTCGGCTGGCCTCCGCTGCGGCAGGCGATCCGCGACCACCTCGCGGCATGGCGCGGCCTCGACTGCGCGACCGAACAGGTGGTGATCACCGGCGGTGCGTGGGACGGGTTCGACCTGATCGCGCGGGCGGCGCTACCCCCCGGCGCGCTGATGGCGACCGAAGACCCAGGCTGGGCGACGATGAGTCATGTGCTGGCCGCAAGCGGGATCACCGAGCGCCCGGTGCGCATCGACGCAGAGGGGCTCGACCCCGCCGATCTGCCGCCCGAGACTCGCGCGGTCACCATCACCCCATCGCGCCATTTCCCGACCGGGATCGCGATGCCGCTGACGCGCAGGCTGGCGCTCCTCGACTGGGCGCGCGAGCGCGATGCATTGATCGTCGAGGATGATTACGACAGCGAGTTCCGCTATCGCGGTCAGCCCCTGCCGGCGCTGGCGGGGCTCGATGGGTTGCAGCGCGTGATCTACATGGGCAGCTTCTCGAAACTGCTCAGCCCGGCGCTGCGGATCGGCTATCTGGTGTTGCCCGAGCGGCTGGTGACCCCGATGCGCGACGCGATTGCGACGACCGGATCGCGGGTCTCGATGGTTCCGCAACCGGCGCTGGCGAGCTTCATGGCGAGCGGCGAATTCGCGACCCATCTGCGGCGGATGCGGCGCCATTACGCCAAGCGACAGCGTCACCTGCTGAACGAACTGACGGGACTGGAGGACTATCTTCAGCTTCAGCCCGATCCGTCGGGAATGCATCTCTGCGCAGGCCTCGGCCCGGCCCTCGCCCCTCTGGGCGACCGTGCGATATCCGAGCGCGCCAAAGCGGTGGGCCTCACGCTGCGGGCGCTATCGTCCCACGCCCGCCTGCCTGACCCGCCGCAAGGCCTGCTCTTGGGCTATGCCGCCTTCGACGAACGGGCGTTGAGCACCGCCGCAGACACGCTGCGCGCCCTGCTAAAGGAACTCTAGCAGATACGCGGCAGTTGCTCGCCCACCAGCATATCGACGATGCGCTGACCGCCGAAGGCCGTCGTCATCCGCACCTGCTTATGCCCCTCGACCGCACGGCCCACGATCACCGCGCCGGTCCCTTCGGGGCGCGCGCGCATCGCGGCCAGCGCCGCCTCGGCCTCGACCTCGGGCACGAAGACCACGAGCCGCCCCTCATTGGCCAGATACAGTGGATCGAGCCCGAGGATCTCGCACATCCCGACGACCTCGGTGCGCAGCGGCAACGCGTCCTCGGCGATCTCGATGCCGCAGCCCGCGGCTTCCGCAATCTCGTTGAGCGCCGAGGCAAGCCCGCCCCGCGTCAGATCTCGCGCGGCCTTCGCACCCGGCGCCACCGCCAGCACATCCGCCATCAGATGCCCCAGAGCGGCGCAATCGCTCTCGATCGCGCTCGACAGCGCCAGATCGCCCCGCGCGGCAAGGATCGTCGCCCCGTGATCGCCCAGCACCCCGTTCACGATCGCCACATCTCCGGGCGCGACCCGCCCTGCGGCCATCTCGACCCTACCGGGGATCACGCCGACGCCCGCCGTGGTGACGAACACCCCGTCACAGGCCCCGCGCCCGACCACCTTGGTATCGCCGGTGACGATCTTCACACCGGCAGCCTCGGCCTCGCGCGCCATCGTCGCCACGATCCGGCGCAGAAGCGCGATCTCGGTGCCTTCCTCGATGATGAAAGCCGCCGAGAGCCAGAGCGGCTTCGCGCCCCCCACCGCCAGATCGTTCACCGTGCCGCAAACCGCGATCTTGCCGATATCGCCGCCCGGAAATTCAATTGGTGTCACCACGTAGCTATCGGTCGTAAAGGCCAGCCGCGCGCCGGGCTCGGCCAGCGCCTCGGCCTGCAAACGTGCCTGATCTTCCATGCCGGGCGGCGCGAAGACCGAGGTGAACACCTCCTCGATCAGATCCCGCATCGCCTTGCCGCCGCCGCCATGGGCCAGCGTCACCCGCTCGTCGCGCAAAGCCATTCTACCTACCTTCGCCTTGGTCCAAATATCCCGGGGGAGCGGCAAAGCCGCGGGGGCGGAGCCCCTTCTTCCCTAACCTTTTCTCGCCCTCCGGCGACGGGGGCAGCGCCCCCTTACTCCGCAGGCTCGACAGCACGCGCGCCGCCATATTGCCAATAGGCCGCACAGGCCCCTTCGGAACTCACCATCAGCGCGCCAAGCGGCATTTCCGGCGTGCAGCCGCGCCCGAATTGCGGACAGTCGACCGGCTTCATCCGCCCCGTCATCACCTGCCCGCAGGCGCAGCCCTCGGCCTCTTCGACCTCGCGCCGACCGGTGGCATAGCCGATGCCGAACTTCTCCTCGGCGTCATAGGCCTCGTATTGCGCACGGATGCGCAGCCCCGACTTGTCGATCTCGCCCAAGCCGCGCCACTCGAAGGACGGCCGCGTCTCGTAGACATCGTCGATCGCAGCAAGGCTGACCGGATTGCCATGCTCGGGCACGACGCGGGCATATTGGTTCTCGACCTCGGCGCGGCCTTCAGCGATCTGGCGCAGCACCATCAGCACCGATTGCAGCAGGTCGAGCGGCTCGAACCCGGCCACCGCAATCGGCTTGCCGTAATCCTGCGCGATGAAATCGTACGGATGGATCCCGATCACCATCGAGACATGACCGGGCCCGATGAACCCGTCGAGGCACATATGCGGATCGTCGAGCAGCGCCTTGATCGGTTCGGGCACGGTGATGTGGTTGCAGAAAACGCTAAAATTGCCCAAGCCTTCGCGCGCGGCCTGCTGGATCGCGAGCGCCGTGGAGGGGGTCGTGGTTTCGAACCCCAACCCGAAGAACACCACTTCGCGCTCCGGGTTACGGCGCGCCAGCTCCAGCGCGTCGAGCGGCGAATAGACCATGCGGATATCCGCGCCGTCGGCCTTCGCCTGCAGAAGCGATTTCTTCATGCCCGGCACGCGCATCGCATCGCCAAACGTGGTGAAGATCACGCCCTCCCGCTCGGCGATCTCGATACATTCATCGACGCGCGCACGCGGCAGCACGCAGACCGGGCAGCCGGGGCCGTGGATGAACTCGATGCCCTCATGGACCAGCTTGTCGAGCCCGTAGCGGAAGATCGAATGGGTATGCCCGCCGCAGACCTCCATGATGTGGACGGGCTTGTCCTTCGTCGCGCCGATCCGGTCGGCCACCTTGGCGATCTCGGCCAGCAGCACCTTGGCGGCTTTCGGATCGCGGAATTCGGATGCGAATTTCATCTGCCTCACTCCCCTGCCAGCGCGGCATCGCCCGCGGCCATCTGTTCCAGCGCCTCCTGCGCTTCGCCAAGATCGCGCAGCGCTTCCAGCGTCTTTTCGGCCTCGTCCTCGTCGATCAGGCTCATCGCGAAGCCGACATGGATCAGGGCCCATTGCCCCACGAGGCCTTCTAGAGCGCCCTCTGCCACGCAGGCCACATTCACTTCGCGGCGCACGCCCGACACCTCGGCCATCGCCATCTGGCGCGTCTCATCGGTGATCGCCACGATCTGGCCCGGAATACCCAAACACATCAGTCACTCTCCTCCTCAGCGGCCACCGACGGGTCGGCGATGCCGTAACGATCCAGTTTCGCCCGCAGGCCCACGCGCGATAGGCCCAGCTCGGCCGCAGCCCGGCTCTTGTTCCAGCGGTTGCGGGTGAGCGTCTCGCGCAGGATGCGCATTTCCATCAGCTCGATCCGGTCCTTCAGCGTGCCCTCGGCGGTCATCACGTCCTCGGCGGCGCGGTCGGCGCCCTCGTCGGACGGGGCGGCCTGCAGGATGTGGCGCGAGATCAGCTCTGCGCCCAGCACGTTGTCCTGCGCGAAGATCAACATCCGCGTGACCTCGTTGGTCAGTTCGCGCAGATTGCCCGGCCAGTCGTAATTCTCCAGAAATTCCAGCGCCGCCGCCTCGAAACCCATCACCGGCTTGCCGTGGCTCGTCGCGACCTCGGACAGGATCGCCTGCGCGAGCATCGCAACATCGCCGCGCCGCGCGCGCAAGGGCGGGATCGCGATCTCGCCAAGGCTCAACGCATAGTAAAGATCGGTGCGGAACCGCCCCTCGGCGACGCCTGCGCGCAGGTCGCCCGACGCGCCCGCGATCAGTCGCAGATTGGTCGAGACCGCCTCCTGCCCGCCCACCGGGGTCACGACCCCGTCGCGCAGCATCCGGTGTAGCGCAAGCTGCAATGCCGGGCTCGCGCCCTCGATCCCGGCCAGATAGAGCGTGCCGCGATCGGCTTTCTGCGCCAGCCCGATCTTGGCCACGCCACCGGGCAGCACGCCGCGCTTGGCGCCGAACAGCTCGACCATCGCGAGATCTTCCGGCATGCCGGAAATATTCAATTCGTAGAACGGCTTCTCCGAGCGCAGCGAGCCGTAATGCATCGCGCGGGCCATCTGCGTCTTGCCCGTGCCCGGCTCACTCGTCATCAGCACCGGCACGTCGAAGCTGGCATATTGCCGCGCGAGAGTGACCGCCGCATTCATCGCGGAATTGGGCGCGCGCAGGATCGTCTCGAACCCCATCCCCTCGCGCAAAGACCGCCGCCGCTTCTCGACCCGCGTCTCGGTGGTCGAGTTGAGGAACCGCATTTCCAGCGTCAGCCGCTCGTTCTCGCGCGACAGCTGGAACATCCGCGCCGCATTGCGCGCCACGGCCAGAAGCTGCTCGGGATGCCAGGGCTTGGCGATAAACTGGTGAATGCCCGCATCGTTGATCGCGGCCACCATCGAGGCGCTGTCGGTATAGCCGGTGATCACGATCCGCACCGTTTCCGGCCAGCGCTCGCGCACCTCGGTAAGGAAATCGACCCCCGAGCGGCCGGGCATCCGCTGATCGCAGAAGATCACCTGCACCCATTCCTCTTCGAGCACCGCCATCGCCTCTTCAGCCCCCGGCGCGGTGAGAATCTCGAACTCGTCCTCGAGCGCCATTTTCATCGCCTGAAGAGAATGGGGCTCGTCATCGACGAGGAGGATGGCCGGGGTCGAGCCGGTCATGACGCGGCCTTCCGGTCGAGCCCGCGCTTGAGCCAATCGAGCCACGCCTGCATCCCCTCGCCCGTGCGGGCCGAGACGCGCAGCACCTCGATCTCCGGGTTCACGCGCTTGATGTTGGCCTCGTAGAGATCGAGATCGACATCGCAATAGGGGGCCAGATCGGTCTTGTTGAGGATCGCGAGACCGGCGGCTGCGAACATGTCCGGATATTTCAGCGGTTTGTCCTCGCCCTCTGTGACCGACAGGATCGCGACCTTCGCATCCTCGCCCAGATCGAAGGCGGCGGGGCAGACGAGGTTGCCAACATTCTCGATGAACAGAAGCGACCCTTCGGGCAGCGCGAGCCGGTCGAGCGCGGTTTCCACCATGCGCCCGTCGAGGTGGCAGCCCTTGCCGGTGTTCACCTGAATGGCCTTCGCGCCTGTCGCGCGGATGCGGTCCGCGTCATTGGTGGTCTGCTGGTCGCCCTCGATCACTGCGAGCGGCGCATCGCCCAGCATCTCGATCGTGCGGCACAGGAGCGTGGTCTTGCCCGAGCCGGGAGAGGAGACGAGGTTGGTCGCGAAGATGCCCTTCTGCGCCAGTCGCGCCCGGTTCTTCCCGGCGAAATCGTTGTTTTTCGAAAGGATATCGGTCTCGATCTCGATCAGACGTTCTTGGCTCATACCCGGCACTTCGGTGCCTGCCGCCCCAAGGCCGATATGGATATCGCCGTGGTCGTGGTGGTGATGGTGGGGGGCGTGATCGTGAGACTGATGGCCCTGCGCGGGTGCCGGAGCTCCTTGCGCGAGCACCGCCAGAGGCGCCGCTTTCGGCACGGCCTGACTGCTCTTTTCCAGATGGGCGCGGAACTGATCCTCCACGCTATGTCCGCTGCATCCGCACACCGTGCACATCAGAGCACCTCCATATCCTTGATCCGCATCTCCTCGCCGCCCTGCGCCAGCAATTTGCCACCGCCGCAGTTCGGGCAAGGGTCCAGTCGATGTTCGATTTCCACGGTTTCCGCGCAATCATAGCAGAGCGCTTTGCCGGGAATGTCGATAATCTGCAATTCCGCGCCTTCCGCGGGCGAGCCGCGCATCACCACGTCGAAGGCGAATTCCAGCGCGTGTTTCTCGACGCCTGCGAAGCGCCCGATTTCGAGCCGCAGCGTAGTCACGCGCGAAAAGCTGTTGGCCTTGGCCGCATCCTCGATCACGCCGCGGATGCCTTCGGCGATCGACATCTCATGCATCGGCGACCTCCCGCATCAGAACTGGCACGCAGGGATCGAGTATGTCCACTACCAAGCTCGCCAAAGACGCTTTCTCTGCGGGCAGGCTCTCGAGGCTACTCTGCAACATCCCGCCGGGCACGGTCAGATGGTCGGTCGGCGTGATCCGGGTCAGTGCGCTCACACGACCGCCATTCAATCTGACCTGCAAGGTATAGGCACCACGCGCCGCCGCGACCGAGGCCACGCCCGGCGCGATCCGGCGCGCGGGCGGCGCATCGAAGCACAGCCGATCCAGATCGATAACGCGCCCCAGCGCCCGCCAGAGCGGCCCGCGCCCGTAAGTAGCTTCGGCCTGACGCATCAGATCCGCGTCGCGCACTCGTCCGGCGGCGGAATTCTCCTGCGGCACCAGCGAGAGAGGCTGCGACAGGTCGGGCAGATCGGCCACCGCTTCGCCCGGCGCGAAACGCTCCGCGATCGCCGCCAGAAGCGGGCCGATCCCCGCACCGGAACTCAGCCAATCCGCCAGTCGCGAGGGCCGTGCACCGCCCCAGATCCAGCGCTGCAGCGCCGCGCCGCCCTTCGACCAATCCGCGGGCAGCGGCATCGGGTCGTGTTCAATCAGCGCGGGCCAGCGCAGGCATAGCTTGGAGAGATGGTCGCGCAAGATCTCGCGCCGCGGGTCGCATCCGGCGGCCTCCAGCCCCGTCGCCAACCGCACCGCGAGGCCCTGCGCCATGCCGCACAGGTTGAACAGGCGCGGCATCAGTTCCGCTACCTCTTCCGGGGTCTTGCCCAGCATCATCGCCTCGACCGGACTCGGCGCGGGCAGCGCAAGCACCGCCTTCAGCCGAGCGCCGTCGCGCGCGATGGTTATGCCGAGCGTCTGGTTCATTCCGCGTCATCCGCCTCTTCGCGCGGCGCATCCTCGGCCAGACCGGCCGAGATCAGCTTGCGCCGGGTCGGTTGCGCCATCTCTTCGACGCGCGCATCTTCCGCCGCCTGCGCAGCCTCCGCCTCCTCGACCGCGGCAAGCTCGGCCTCGCGACCGGCGCGGATTTCGGATTTACGATCCGTCTCGGCGCGGTTCTCGTCCTTGAACAGCTCCATCATGATCGCGCGGGCGACATCGGTCGCCTGCATCTGCGTCTGGAAATCGCCCATCGGCGAGAAAAGCGAGCACGCCTTGTAGCCGCCGCCCATCTCGCGGACGTTATGGATGAACTCATAGGTGCCGGACGGGAAGTCGATGTTTTCCTTGGCGCCGGGGACCAGCGCCGACCAATCCTCGCCGTCGCGCGGCAACATGATCAGGTTCATGAACCACGGGCTGACAAGCACACCGAGCCCACGCCCCTGATGGGAGACGAAACCCACCGGCTCGACCGAGAGCGCCTTGTTCACCAAGGGCACGTCGCGCATTTTCGAATGCCAGACCTCGCGGAAATCCGCCGTGAGCCTGGCCACCTGTTCCTCGATCCGGCGCGCTTCCAGCATCGCGGGCGCGCCTGGATCGGTCTGCACCATGAACTGCTCTTTCGGTGCGTCGCAATTGGGGCAATGCCAGTCCTCGGGCAGCATCGAAAACGGCGTACCGGGCAGGACCTGGCGGAAATCGTCGCCCTCCGCCGGATCGTAAGGCGTCCAGCAGATCTTGCACTCCATGATCGCCTGATCGGAAATCCGGTCATTGGCGCCCATGTAGCTTCCCTCGAACCCCGCAACGCTCATCGGATCGCCTCCAGCACTTCGACGATCCGCTCCGCGGAATCGACGAGATCCTCTTTCGCGGCGATCGCCACCTCGGGCATCGTGGTCACTTCGAACGTGTCGAGGATCAGCGTGTCCATCGAGTTGAAGAACTGCACCCGCCAGACATGGGGCAGCCCAGTCGCAGTGACGCGGCAATTGCCGTAGCCACGCGACAGGATCGTCACCGCGCCTTCGCCCGTCGCCGCATCGAGCCAGACGAGGTCTTCCTCGGTATGGGGCAGCAGGGTCAGGTTCACCACATGCGGCTCGCCGCCCATGAAACTGCCCGATTTATCCTCCAGTTCGGCCATCAGCGCTGGCGCGTTCACGACACCCGGACCGCGCGGATGGGTCTTGCCTTCAGCCTTGCGGAACGGCTCGAAGGCGCGGCTCAGCGCCGCCGAAGGGACCGGACCGACCTCGATCTTGTCGACGCCCGAACCTGCGATCATCCAGACGCCCGCAAAGACCGACTCCTGCACCGCCAGCGCCGGGATGCCGCGGATCTTCATCGCGACCTCGCCCTGCCCCATCGTCTCTGCGATGAGCGCGCGGTTCTCCGCGTCGAGATGGCTCAGATCGAAACTCGCCATGCCGCCTTGCGCCGCCGCCTCGCAGGCCTTCGCCACATCGGCCAGCGTCTTGAGCGCGGGCGTGACGCTGGACGGGTCGTCGATGTCAGGCATATGCGCCGAATAGGTGCGCATGCCGGAGGGAAGCTGCATATATTCGAGCTGCGCATCCTCGTCTTCGGGTTGCGAGCCGGGACCGAAGCCCATGGGCGGAAGGTGGAAATTGGAAACCATCGTCTCAGCCTTTCGCGGTCAGGATGTGGGAGGTGCGGGCGACGTAATCGTCCCAGTCGCGGATCTTCTCGATCGCGCCGAGATATTCGCCCTCACGGTAGAACAGGAAACCGGGTGCTTTCAGCGCTCGGGTCTGCTGGCGCAGCTCGGTCTCGATCGCATCGCCCACCACCGCGCAGTCGAAAGCGTGCTGAAAGGCCATGCGGATTTCCGGCAGCACCACGGCGGCGTCGGGGGTCTCGAGGTTGCGCTTGGCGTCGCCCGGAATGAACAGGCAATGCGCCCCGGGACGCGCGGTGAACTCGGCCACATCGGACATGTTCGCCAGAAGCGGATAGCCCATCTCGTCGATCAGGCGGGTTACCAGCGGGTGCATCGCGCCCGAGGGCGCAGCCGTATCGGGCATTGCAAAATCGTGCATGTGTCTCTCCTCAGGCAGTCGTTTTGCCGGCATCGCGCGCGGCTTGCAGATGGGGCGGCAGTTGCGGCTCGCGGGCGTCGAGATCGGCGAAGGCATCGCCCAGATCGCCGCCCTGCATCAGGGCCCGCAGCCCGCCGAGCGCGGCCGCGATCTTGGTCGCCTCGTCCTCGGTGATCACCTCGCGAGAAGCCCCGAGAAAAGCCAGAAGCCAGTCGCCAGGCTTGGCGTCGGGCGTCAGCGACAAATCGATGATGCCGGGCTGCCCCTCTTCGAGAACCTCGCCGCGGATGCCATCGACCGCCACCAGTTGAACCGGGATTCCGACGCACATCAGGCACGGACCTTCTCGGCGCCGGGGAAGAAGCGGTGATCGCCCATCCGGCAGGCCTCGCCCTCGGTCGGGCGGCCCCCTTCGTAAGCGCCACGACGGATCGAGGCATCGGCGAGGTCATCGGCCTGCGTCACGCCCGCCGCGACCGAAATGCCCCAGCGCGCCAGTTCGGCTTCGCATTCGCGGATCGCGGGCTCGATCTGGGCGGCGACCGCGGGGCGCAGACCGCCACCGTAATCCTCCAACTCGACCGGCTGGCAGCCGATCAGCGTCAGCTTCGCCGGGCAGCGGTTCATCAGCTGCGCGGTGGCAATCACGTCCTGAAAGCCGGTCTGGTGCAGGCTCATTTTCTTGGCGCCCATGAAGGCGGGCACGTCGTCGTCGCGCAGCACCCGCATCTCGCCTGGCGCCAGCCCGAAATCGATCGCATCGAAGACGATCAGCGCATCGGCCTCTTCGAGAAACGGCAGCAGATACAGGCCCTGCGTGCCGCCGTCCAAGAGCTTGACGTTCTCCGGCACGGCGCGGGTCTCGGCCATCACCTCGACGCAGCGCACACCGAAGCCCTCATCCGCCCAAAGAACATTCCCGATACCCAGAACGAGCACCCGGTCCGGCGCAAAATCCGACATGATTTCCTCCCTCTCCCCGAGGCGGCAAGCGCGTTGCCATCCTCGCCTCGAACCGACAATAGGCTTTGCAGAGGGACGGGCTTCACGGAAATCGCACGGAACTGCGACAATCTGTCTAGTATTTGTTTTTACGAAATTTTCCTGGGAAGCGCGCCGCCATCAAAGCCTTCAAAGTGGAAACCATATTTCCACCCAAGCAGGCTTTTCGCAATGAAATCTTCCACCGGCAGCGCAACGCTGGAAACAGCTCGAATCCGCGCCCCAATGCAGAACGGGCGCGGATTGACCCGCGCCCGTTCGCCCTACCACCGCACGAACCGTTACTCGATACGATCGTCCTTAAACGTCCGGTGGCCGGAGATCATCGTGGAGACCATCGACTGACGGCTCATGATGTCCTCGCGGATCGCCGCATAGATGTGCACGATCATGAAGATTACGATGGCCCACATGCCGAGATGGTGCAGCGTGTGAAGCCTCTGGGAGTTCTGCACGAGACCCAGCACCCAGCCCATGGCCGTATCGGGCAAAGAGCCCTGCCCCGCACCTTCCGCATAGAGCGCCCAGCCGGTGATCAGCATGAAGGTGATCCCGAGCGTCATGAAGAAGAACATCGCAAGCTGTGCCAGCGGGTTGTGGCCGACGTATTTCTTCGGCGTCTTCTCGAGGAAAGCATACCAGCGCAGCTCGTGCCCCAGCTCTTTCCACCAGCGCTTGCGCCAGACCGGCACGTAGAACAGCTGGCGGGCGTGGTGATTGCCCACGAAGGCCCAGTAGATGCGCCCGAAGAAGATCACCGTCAGGACCTGCGCCGCCGCGAAATGGCCGAAGCGGATATAGCCCATGACGAATTGCTCGGTCGCTTCGCCGATCTGCAGCGACGGCAGGGGCGCGCCGATCAGGAAACCGGTCACGATCAGCACCGTGATCATCAGCGCGTTGAGCCAGTGCCAGAGGCGCACGGGCGCCTCGTAGACATAGACGGAGGTCCGGCGGCGGATCGAGTCGAGATCTTCCTCGGTCGCGTCGCCGGTCAGGCGGGAGGCCTCGAAGGCCCCTGTCGCCTTGGGGTTTGGCGTGTGGATCGTGTCCTCCATCGCCCTTACTCCTTGCGGACGCGCTTGACGGCGCGGGCGATTTCGACGGCCACATAGGCCAGGGCGATCGCGCCGGTCGCCATTGCGACATGGGCGATGGTGTGCCCTTCCGCGCCGGGGGCCACCGCGTGACCCGGATGGGCCAGCGCGGGACCTGCGATCATGCTGAAAGCGAATGCGAGTTTCTTCATGATTTCCTCCTCCCTCAGCGCACCTTGACGGTGGTGAGCTCTTCGCCGTCGGGCGACATCACATGGGTCGAACAGGCAAGGCACGGATCGAAGCTGTGCAGGGTGCGCAGGATTTCGACCGGCTCTTCGGGACGCTCCACCCTGGTGTTCATCAGCGACGCCTCGAAGGCACCGATATTGCCCTGCGTGTCACGGGGCGAGCCGTTCCAGGTGGTGGGCACGACGCATTGGTAGTTCTCGATGCGCCCGTCCTTGATCTTGACCCAATGCCCCAGCGCGCCGCGCGGAGCCTCGGTCATGCCGACGCCCTTGGCCTCTTTCGGCCAGCTCGACGGATCCCATTTCTCGACATTGGCGGTGCTTTCGTCGCCATTCTTGATGTTGGTCATCATCTTGTCGAAGAAGTGCCGCTGCAGACGCGAGCAATACTCGGATTCCAGCGCCCGCGCCGCGGTGCGGCCCAGCGTCGAGAAGACCGCATTGAACGGCAGGTCCATCTTGCGCAGCAGACCATCGACCTGGTTCTTGATGTCCTCGTGACCCTTGGCGTAGCCCACGACGTAACGCGCGAGCGGACCGACCTCCATCGCGTGCCCCTTCCAGCGCGGGGCCTTGATCCAGCTGTATTTCGCAGCCTCGTCAAGCTCGATGATATTGGTCCGCGTGCCTTTGGCGTTCGGCCCGAGCTCGTATTGCGGCTCGGTCACGCCATCCCACGGATGCAGGCCCTTGCCGGGCTCGCCATAGGTGTACCAGGAGTGGTCGACGAATTCCTGCACCTGTTCGGGGTCGCGCGGATCGACGTCATGCACCTCGTTGAGATTGCTGTTGATGATCGCGCCACGCGGCAGATGAAGCTGCTCGGGCGAGAAGTCGTTCGGGTTCTCCGGAATGTCGCCATAGGCAAGGCAGGCCTGCGACGACAGACCGCCACCATAGAGCCAGTTCTTGTAGAAGCCGCCGATCGCGATCACGTCGGGGATATAGACGTTCTCGTTGAACTCCTGGCACTTGTCGATGATCGAGGAGACGAGATTCAGCCGTTCCATGTTGATCGCACCGACCGAGCCGACCCCGTCGATATTGATCGGGCACGGCACGCCGCCCACAAGCCAGCTCGGGTGCGGGTTCTTGCCCCCGAAGATGGTGTGAACCTTGACGATCTCCTTCTGAAGATCGAGCGCCTCCAGATAGTGCGTCGTCGCCATCAGGTCCGCTTCTGGCGGAAGCAGATAAGCCGGGTTGTCCCAGTAGCCGTTTTTGAACAGCCCGAGCTGTCCGCTTTCGACGAATTTCTTGAGACGGTTCTGCACGTCCCGGAAATAGCCTGGGGAGGAGAGCGGATGGCTCGGGCTGACCTTCTGCTGCAGCTCCGAAGTCGCCTTCGGGTCCGCGCGCAGGGCGTTGACCGGATTGACCCAATCGAGCGCGTGCAGGTGATAGAAATGCACGATGTGGTCATGGATCTGCAGCGCGAGCTGCATCATGTTCCGGATCGAGTTCGCATTGTCGGGGATCTGGATCCCCAGCGCATCTTCCACCGCGCGGACCGAGGTCAGCGCATGGGTGCCGGTGCAGACGCCGCAGATCCGCTCGGTGAAGGCCCAGGCGTCGCGCGGATCGCGGCCTTTCAGGATCACCTCGAGCCCGCGCCACATCGTGCCGGTCGAGACCGCGTTGGTGATCATGTTGTTTTCGTCCACATTCACTTCGCAGCGCATGTGGCCTTCGATCCGGGTCACCGGGTCGACAACGACCCGTTTGCCCGAATTGTCCATCGTGTAGCCGTTCGGCGTGTTGAGAACCGACATGGATTACGCCTCCTCGTTCTTCTTCTGGGCGCGTTTGAGCGCGGAGACGGCAGCGTGAACTGCCACCGCACCGCCGACGACAGCCGCCGTGGTGCCGCCGACCACATCGGCATTCGCTTCGATCCCGAATTGCTTGATGTTGGTGAGCCGGTCGTAGAAGGAGCCCTGATCCCAGAACCCGTCCTCGGAACAGCCGATACAGCCGTGACCCGACTGGATCGGGAAGCTGACACCCTCGTTCCAGCGCACGGTCGAGCACGCATTGTAGGTGGTCGGCCCTTTGCAGCCCATCTTGTAGAGGCAATAGCCCTTGCGCGCGTTCTCGTCGTCCCACGTCTCGACGAACTGACCAGCGTCGAAATGCGGACGGCGGTAGCACTTGTCGTGGATACGCTGCGAATAGAACATCTGCGGCCGGCCCTGACGGTCCAGCTCGGGCATCCGGTCGAAGGTCAGCATGTAGGTAATCACGCCGGTCATCACCTCGGCGATGGGCGGGCAGCCCGGCACCTTGATGATCGGCTTGTCGGTGATGACCTTGTGCACCGGCGTGGCGCGCGTCGGGTTCGGGGCGGCAGCCTGCACGCAGCCATAGGAGGCGCAGGCGCCCCAGGAGATAATGGCTTTCGCGTGCTCGGCAGCGTGGCGGAGTTGGTCCACGAAGGGCTTGCCGCCCACGATGCAGTACATCCCGTCTTCGTTGAGCGGCGGATTGCCCTCCACGGCGAGGATGTAATTCCCTTTATACTTGTCGATCGTGTCCTGCAGCGCGGCTTCTGCCTGCGCGCCCGCCGCCGCCATCAACGTGTCGTCATAGTCGAGCGAGATCATCGAGAGCACGACATCCTTGGCCAGCGGGTGGGCCGAGCGGATGAAGCTTTCCGAACAACAGGTACATTCGAGCCCGTGCACCCAGATCACCGGGGTGCGCGGCTTGGTTTCCATCGCATGGGCGATCTTGGGCACATAGGCCGGGCCGAGACCCAGCGCCGCCGCCGTCAGCGAGCAATATTTCATGAAGCTGCGGCGGGTGATCCCCTGCCGACGCATCACATCGTAAAAGGTTTCGATCGCAGGCAAAGTGTCCCTCCCTCTGTGATCCCGATGACCGGATTCTCCCTCCTCCCGAGGGGAATACGCATGTGTGATCTCAGGATTGGCAGGTCGGGTCCGCGAACAGAACGAAATAATGACAGGATGTCGCAGGCGCGAATTCCTATTTGTTTCCGATATGTTGCCCGTCAAAACCCCGTTGCGGCGCGGGGCCGCACTGGCACGTCAGTGACCAGCTTTCCGGGATTCCGGTCAGTCTCTTTCCGACTGCGCCGCAGCAATCACCGCCTGCCCCAGCGCCAGCGAGCCGTCATTCGCCGGCAGCGTGCGATGGCTCAGCACCGGCAGATCGTCCAACGCCGCGCAGGTCAGCCGATGCAACAGCGCGTTCTGATACACGCCGCCCGTGAGCGCCACGGCTTTCGCCTCTCCGCTTTCGATCAGCGACCGCACCCGGCGGGCAAAGCCCTGCGCCAGCGCCGCATGGAACCGCAGCGCGATTGTCTCGGGCGCAACCCCGGCCTCCAGATCGGCGGCGAGCGCCTGAAAAAACGGTCCGGTCTCGAGCACGTCGCCCGCATCCGAGAACGCATAGGCCCCGGCCTCCGCCGACTCCCCGTGTGCCAACGCGTGCGCCGCCAGCGCTTCGAGCCGCATCGCGGCCTCGCCCTCATAGCTCTGCCGCATCGGGCAGATCCCGAGGCAGGCCGCCACCGCATCGAAGAGCCGCCCCGCCGAAGACGACAGCGGCGCGTTGATCCCCTTCGCCGCCGCCTGCCGCGCCAGATCGCGCGGGGCCTCCGGGAACAGGCTGTCGGCCAGCCCCGCCAGCCCCGCCGCATCGAGCCGCACCAGCGCATTGCGCCACGGCTCTGCCTGCGCCCGGTCGCCACCGATCAGCGGCGCGGGCTCCAGCCAGCCGCGCCGCGCGAACCCATGATAATCGCCCAACAACAGCTCGCCGCCCCAGACCGTGCCATCGGGCCCCAAGCCGAGCCCATCGAGCACGATCCCCGCGACCTTGCCGCCCTCCAGCGGCCAACCGTTCTCGGCCATGCAGGCGGCGAGATGCGCATGGTGATGCTGCACCTCGACCACCGGCAACCCGTCGCGCGCGGCCCGTTCCGCCCCGTGGCGCGAAGCCCGAAAATCGGGGTGCAGATCGACCGCCACGACCTCGGGGCGATGATCGAACAGCGCCGCATAATCCGCATCGGCCTGCTCGAACGCCTCCCATGTCAGCGCCTCGTCCAGCTCGCCCAAGTGATGGCCCAGCAGCGCCTGCCCGTTCTTGATCAGGCAGATCGCGGCCTTCATTTGCCCGCCATAGCTAACGACCTGAGGCGCGCCCTCGAACCCGTCGGGCAGCGGCAAGGTGCCCGGCACCTGCCCTCGCGCGCGGCGCAGTACCATCGGCGGATCGGCCCGCACGACGCTGTCATCGAGCCGCCGCGCAATGTCGCGGTCATGCATCAGGAAGGCATCGACGAAGCCAGCCAGCTTCTCGCACGCCTCATCGTTTCCGATCACCTGCGGCTCGCCCGAGAGATTGCCCGAGGTCATTACCAGCGGTCGCCCCTCGCCCCCCCGCGCCCATTCGCGCAGCAACAGATGATGCAGCGGCGTATAGGGCAGCATCCAGCCGAGGCTGTCCTGTCCGGGCGCCACCGCCTCCGGCAAAGCCTCCCCCGCCTTTTGCAGCAACACGATCGGCGCCGCAGGGTCGCGCAGCAGTTCCGCCTCGGCCTCTGAGACCTTGGCGTAGCGCCGGATGGTCTCGATTTCGCCCATCAGCGCGAAGGGCTTTGCAGGCCTGCGCTTGCGCGCCCGCAACAGCGCCACGGCCTCGGCATTGCTCGCATCGCAGGCGAGATGAAACCCGCCCAAGCCTTTCACCGCGACGATGCCCCCGCCCTGCAAAACCGCTCCGACCTCTTCGGCAGGACGCTCCTCCCCGTCCACCTCCAGCCACACCCGCGGCCCGCACTCGGGACAGGCGATCGGCTGCGCGTGAAAACGTCGATCCGCCGGGTTCTCATATTCCGCGCGACAGGCGGAGCACATCTCGAAGGGCGCCATCGTCGTCTGCCCCCGATCATAGGGCAGCGCTTGCAGGATCGTGAAACGCGGCCCGCAATGGGTGCAGTTGGTGAAGGCGTAGTGCCGCCTGCGCCCGTCGCCCCGGATTTCCGCAAGACAGTCCGGGCAGGTCGCCGCATCCGGCGTCACACGCGTCTCGGCCCCCGCCCCTTGCGAGGCCACGATCGCGAAACCCTCAGGCGCGGTGTCGAACACAAACTCCGACACCTCCACCGCATCGACCCGCGCAAGCGGCGGTGCCTCATCCGAGATCGCCTCGGCCAAACCGTCCAAAGCTCCCGCCACCCGGATCAGCACGCCCTCGGGATCGTTGAGCACATGGCCCGAAAGCCCGCGCTCCTGCGCAAGCCGCCAGATGAAGGGGCGGAAACCCACCCCCTGCACCTGCCCGCGCACCCTGATCTCGAAACCCTGCATCTTCCTCTTGGCTCAAATATCCCGGGGGTTTGGGGGCAGAGCCCCCATTTTCGTCAAAGTTTCTCGCCCTCCGGCGACGGCAGGGGCCGCGCCCTCAACTTACTCAATGCACCGTGCAGACCATGCAGGGATCGAAACTGCGCACGATATGCTGCACCGAGACCGGCGTGGTCTCGCCCACCCCGACCGGCGCGCCGACCAGTGCGGCCTCCAGCGGTCCCGGCACACCCTCCGCGTCGCGCGGGCTGAAATTCCACGTCGTGGGCGCGATGATCTGATACGACGCGATGCGCCCGTCCTCGATCCGCAGCCAATGGCCCAGCGCGCCACGCGCGGCCTCGACCAGCCCTGCACCCTGCCCAGCCTCGGGCAGATCGCCCTGCACCATGAACGCAGCCCCCGGATCGATCCCTTTCGCAAGCCCCTCCATGAAGGCTTGCGTCCGCGCCAGTTCCATCAGCCGCCCTGCAACCCGCGCCAGAACGCCACCGCCCGCCAGCGCACGCGCCAGCGGATGGCCGTCCACGACCTGCCGCGCGAGCGCGCCGGTCTCCACCGTCTGACCGTTCAGCCGCGGCGCCTTGCACCAGCTATAGGCGGCGTCGCGCATCGCCTCGTCGGGACGTGTCTCGCCCTGCCAGGGATGGGCCTGTGCCCCCAGCATCCACGCATGGCTGAGGTCTTCCGTGATCGCGCCGAAATCGACTGCGCCCAAGGACCCGTCCCACAGCCCACGCCCAAAGCCGAACCCTTCGGCCAGTGGATAGGCTCCGAAGCTCATATACCGGCCCGAGCCGCGCCCGAGCCGGTCCAGATCCAGATCGGCCGCGATGCGCAGGAACAGCCCCGCATCGCCCGTCTCCCACGCCATCAGCTGATCGACGGACTCGATCGCGCAGAACGCCTCCAGCGACCCGCCGATGACGGTCTCCTCCAGATAGCGGCGGAAAGCGCGCAACGTCGTCTCGATGCGCACCTTGTCGCGGGGCCCGGGCGCGCGGGTGACGCCGCCGGGCTGGATCGCGAGCGTATGGGGCCATTTGCCCGCCATCAGCCCGAGGATATGCATCAGCTCGGCGCGTGCCGAAACCGCCGCGCGCTGCGCGCCGCCCTCGGCGGGGGTGAAGCGCGCCACCGCCCGGTCGAACCACGGTTTACCTGCGTAAACGGGGCGGATGAAATCGGGCATGAAGAACAGGTTGAAGTGGAACAGGTGGTCCGAGACATTCTCGACCGCATGGATCAGCGCCGCCATGGCCGCGCCCTGCGGCGTGGGCTCCAGCCCCATCGCCGCGCCCAGCGCGCGCGCCGCCGCCGCGGACTGGCTGATCGAGCAGATGCCGCAGATCCGCGGCGTGATCGTCAGCGCATCGCGCGGGTCTTTGCCTTCCAGCATCCGCTCGAACCCGCGATAGAGCGGCGAATTCACCCGCGCCGCGCCCACCGCCCCATCGGCGAGGTCGAGATGTACTTCCAGATCGCCCTCGACCCGATTGAACGGGCCCACGACAAGGCGCGGCGTCTCTGTCATCTGCGTCCTTTCGGCTTGCGGATCGTCGGCGTCACCTCGACCCGGTCGGCAACCGCGTTCTTCGCGATCCGCTCGGGCGTCGCCGCCTTCGACAGCGAGGCGAGCGCCATGAACCATGCCTTTGGCATATCGGTCGGGAGGCCCACCGGGATGCCCGCGATCTTCGGCGTCTCGGTGAAGGAATGGCGCGGTTCCTCGAATTCGGGCGCGGTGCAGTTGATGCAGGGGTATCCGCCCGAGGTGCACGACCCGTCACCGTTCCACGGCCGGATATTGCAATCGCCCACGGCCTGCGTGCCGATGCAACCCAGGTTCTCCATCATGCAGCCGATATCGGACAGTTCCACTGCCGAGGCCTTGTATTCGTAGAACTCGTTTTTCGAGCAGCCATGATGGACGAGGTGCTTGGCGTAGAACAAAGGCCGCCCGAAAGCGTCGAGATCTTCCGCCCCCAGCGCGCCTTCATTGAGCAGCAAAAGCGTCTCGGTCACCCAGTCGGGATGGGTCGGGCAGCCCGCCACGTTGATCACCGGCAGGCCCGAGCCCGAGCGGAACTCCACCGGCAGCGCCCCGCCCGGCAGCGCCCCGTCATATTGCACGCCGACCGCATCGGAGGGGTTGCCGCCCGCCGAGGTCACGCCGCCATAAGTCGCGCAGGTGCCCACCGCGACGACATGGCGGGCTTTCGGCGCGAGGCTTACCACCCAGTCGAGCATCGAACGCCCGGTGCCGGACACCATCTGGAACTTGCCCGTCCCACGCGGCCCGCGGGCGATAGAGCCCTCGACGGCCAGCAGGTCCAGCGCGATCTCGCCGCTCTCGACCGCCTCGAAAATCGCGCGCACTTCCGCGCCGGTTTCGAGGCTGACGGTCGGGTGCCAGAGGAACTCGATCCCCGCCCCGCCCAGCGTGTCGAAGACATTCGGGGATTCCGCGCAAAGGAGCGACATGGTGCAGCCGCCGCAGCCTGCCGCTTGCAGCCAGAGAACCTTCATTCCGCCCCCTCGCCCAGTTCCAGATCGAAGGAGAAACAGGCCCCGCCCAGCGCCGACCCTTTCGGGCAGAGCCGCAGACGCCCGCCATGTTCTTCGATGATCTTATGGCTGATCGCGAGGCCCAGCCCCGTGCCCGCACCCACCGCCTTGGTGGTGAAGAACGGATCGAAGATCGCCTGCGTCAGCTCTTCGGTCACGCCGGGGCCATTGTCGCCAACCGACAGCGTGCCGCGCCCCTCAATCACGCGCGCGTCGACCTCGATCCGGCCGGAGCCCTCTTCCAACCCGGAGAGCGCGTCGATCGCATTTTGCACGAGGTTCATCACGACCTGCTGGATATGTCCCTGCCGACCGCGCACCTGCAGCGTCTCCGCGCCGGTGAAGGCGATCTCGACCCCGGCCTTGGAGCCGCGCTGCACCCAGTTCGCCGCCACCCGCGCGGTCTCGACCAGATCGAAGACGACCATCTCGCCCGAGCCTTCGGCACTCAGCCGCCGCAGATCCTCGACGATGTCGCGCACCCGTTCTGCCCCGTCGCGCGCGCCCTCGATGGCCGAACGCAGGTTGCGGATTTCACGGTCGAGCTTCAGCTCCTCGCGCAGGGCGATCAGTGCCTCGCGATCCGCTCCGGCCTGCACTTTCTCGAAATAGGCCTCGAACTTACCCGCATAGCGCTCCAGCGCATGGGTGTTCGCGTAGACGAAGGAAATCGGGTTGTTCAGCTCATGCGCGACGCCAGCAAGCAGACGGCCCAGCGAGGCCAGCTTCTCGTTGCGCACCAGCTGCGCCTGCGTCGATTTGAGTTCTTCGTGGCTCTGCTCCAGCTCGGAATAGGCCTGCCGCAACTCGCCCAAGGGCCGCCCGGTCAGCACGTAACCCGCGATGCGCGACCGCTCGTCCATGCGCGGACTGATCGACAGCTCGAGCGGCGCGGGCCCATCCGGCCCGCTCAGCGCCGCTTCGATCGTCACCGGCTTGCGGGTATTCGCAGCTTCCGCCAACCCGCGATCCAAGGCCTCCACCGAGCGCGCGTCGAACATGCCTGCGAGCTTGCGACCGTGCCATACGCCGGGCGGCTCGCCAGTCAGGCTCGCGACCGAGGCCGAGGTTTCCAGCACCTCGCCCGAGCGCGAAATCACGATCAGCGCATCCGAGACCGAGGCGAGGATCGACCCGAGGAAAGACCGCAGATCCTCCAGCTCGTGGTTCTGCTGCTCCAGACGCTCCTGATAGTCGACGAGATCGGCATAGGTCCGGTCGACCGCCGAGAGCACATCGAACCAGACGTCTTCGCCCTCCCCCTCATCCGCGCCCGGCGCGTGGCGCAGCAGCCCGGCCAAGGTCGGGTCCAAGGGGTGCTGGCTATCGGGTGCGGACTCGCGCGACATGACACTCTACAAAGCCGGGCGCAACGGGCGCCCATCCCTTATCGCTAGCCCATTCGCGGCGCTCAGTCCATGATCTCGGGCCCCGTACCGAGGGGCGGATTTCGTGTCAAAAGACGCACCATACCCCAAGATGACCTTCCGTCAGTCCGCGCCTCGCCCTCTTGGCAAGGCCGCGCGCTTTGCCAAAACTACAGCGCGAACGGAACCAGGCGGGTGACTTGGCGCGTCCGGCGCGGCGGGAACCCGAGGGAGGACGAGATGCGGGGATGGAAAGCGGTGCTTGCCGGGATCGGCGGGCTTGTCGTGGTGGCGGTTCTCTACGCGGTGATCGTGCCGCCGGAACTGCTGCGCGTGGGCGCTGGCTATAGCGCGAAGATCACCTGCTCGGCGGAAGCGCTGCAAGGCCGCGCCCCCGACGAAGTTCTCGAAACCGATGTGCAGGCGCCGGGCAACCCATTGCTGCGCGCCTTTTGGGTCAGCACCGACCGCCGGGCAGGCCGAGTCCGAGCCGCCTTCGCGGGGATCATCGCGCCCACGACCGCCGAGGAGCGCGTGGGCCTCGGCTGCGCGACCTACCCCGATGGCAATCTGGCCGACGCCGGCGATCAAAGCGCCCCGCCCGCGCCGGGGCCCAGCAAAAGCGCCGCCCTCTGGCCCACCGGGTCGAAAACCGACCTGACCGGGCAAGGTCGCTTCGAAGCGGTCTTGCGCGACGAAGCGCTGACCGGGCCGGGGATGCGCGCGGTGGTGGTGATCAAGGATGGCAAGCTGGTGGCCGAACGCTACGGCGATGGCTTCGATGCGACAACACCGCTTCTGGGCTGGTCGATGACGAAGACCGTCACCGCCGCCCTTGTCGGCACCGCGATCGAGGCGGGCAAGCTGCGGATGGACCAAAGCGATCTGCTGCCCGAATGGCAGGGCGACGACCGTGCGAAGATCACCGTCGCGCAGCTGATGTCGATGTCGAGCGGGCTGCGCTTCAACGAGGATTACGGCGACGTCTCGGATGTGACGCGAATGCTCTATCTCCAGCCGGACATGGCGAAATTCGCAGCCTCCCAGCCGCTCGATCATTCGCCGGGCACTCATTTCAGCTATTCCAGCGGCACCGCCGTGCTGCTGTCGCGCATCTGGCAAAATGCGGTGGGCGATACCTCCACCGCGCTCGCCTGGCCGCGCCGCAAGCTGTTCGACCCGCTCGGGATGAGTTCGGCCACGCTCGAGACCGATGCCTCCGGGACCTTCGTGGGCAGCTCCTACCTTTACGCAACGGCGCGGGACTGGGCACGCTTCGGCCAGTTTCTGCTACAGGATGGCAAATGGGAGGGGCGGCAATTGCTACCCGCCGCATTCGTGCAGCGGATGCATAAGCCCGCGCCGACCGACGGGGTCTATGGGCAGGGCATGACCTGGCTCGCGGGGCCGAGCAATCAGCAGAAAGCGGGCGATGATGCGCGGTTCGGGCTGCCCGCCGACACCTATTGGCTCGAGGGGCATGACGGGCAGACCGTCACCGTGATCCCCTCGGCCGATATGGTCGTGGTGCGGATGGGGCTGACGCCGTCGGACCTGAACTACCGCCCGCAGAAGCTGGTGGCGGCATTGCTGGACGCGGCGAAGGCCACGACTCACGCCTCGTCGAACATCCCTTCGAACAGCGCCGAAGACAGGTAACGCTCGCCCGAATCCGGCAGCACGACGACGATGGTCTTGCCCGCATTCTCCGGCTCGCGCGCAAGACGCAGCGCCGCAGCTGCAGCCGCGCCGCAGGAGATCCCGGCCAAGATGCCCTCTTCGCGCGCCAGCCGCCGGGCGGTCTCGATCGCCTCGTCATTGCTGACCTGCTCGATCCGGTCCACGAGATCCATGTCGAGGACCTGCGGCACGAAGCCCGCCCCGATGCCTTGTATCTTGTGCGGACCGGGGTGCAGCGCCTCGCCTGCGCGGGCCTGCGTGAGAACCGGGCTGGCCTCAGGCTCGACCGCGACCGAGATCACCGGCAGGCCCTTTTCCTTTTTCAGATAGCGCGAGACGCCGGTGATCGTGCCGCCCGTGCCGACGCCCGCGACGAAGATATCGACCACGCCATCGGTATCCTCGAAAATCTCCGGCCCCGTGGTCTTCTCGTGAATCTCGGGGTTCGCGGGGTTGTTGAACTGCTGCAGCAACACGTAGCGGTCGGGATCGGAGGCCGCGATCTCCTCGGCCTTGGCGATCGCCCCCTTCATGCCCTGCGCGCCTTCGGTCAGCACGAGCTTCGCCCCATAGGCCAGAAGCAGCTTGCGCCGCTCGATGCTCATCGTGTCGGGCATGGTCAGCGTGATCGGGATGCCGCGGGAGGCGGCGACGAAGGCCAGCGCGATCCCGGTATTGCCCGAGGTCGGCTCGACGATCTCCTTGCCGGGACCGAGCACGCCGCGTTCCTCCGCATCCCAGATCATGTTCGCACCGACGCGGCACTTCACCGACCACGCCGGGTTGCGCCCCTCGATCTTGGCCAGAACGGTCGCGCCCGCGCCCTCGGTCATGCGGTTGAGCCGCACCAGCGGCGTGTTTCCGATGCTGAGCGAATTGTCTTCGTAAATACGTGCCATGCGCGCGCTCCCTTCCTGTCGTTTGCCGCGCCATCAAAGAGCAACACGCGCGGAAGGGAAAGACGAAAGCCTCGCATCGCTGCGAGGCTTCCACTTCTTTACCGGGCAACTGGCAGCACCCGGAGCTTTCCGAACGCCGTTACGAGAAAGCCAAATCCGGCGGACAGTACGAGCCGTGTCCGTCATAATCGTCATCCTTGTGTCCGCGACCGCGGTCGCCATGCGTCAGATCTTCGAGAGACCCCAAATGTTTCAATTTGGGCCGCTCATACCGGATGGCGTCATTTTTGCTTCGAGAATTCTCAATCACCACATATACCCCCACGTTTGATTGAATATAGAAAGGGTTACACAGCTCTGATGAACCGCTAGCGGTTTTTGCGGCGATTCAATCCGCGGTTGCGTGCGCATTAAAAAGTCACCCGAAAATGCTTAAAAAACGCGCATTTACGGGCTGGATTCCTGAATTTAACGAAATTGCGAGCGGCGGCGGCTGGCCGAAAACCTCGGTGCAAGACACGAGGGAATCGCCTGACCGCCAGTTATTCGCGGCGAAACGTCCTATTTTCATACACTTAATGCGTGTAAATTTCAGCTCGGCACTCTCGGCAGAGTAGCATCTACGGAGGAATGAGCGCGGCCGACAAAGCGTACGGCATTCCGCTTCAAGACCGCAGTCGGCTGGAAATTGCCCGGCACGCCATGCACCGCAATCCCCGCCTTCTGGAGCGCCTCGATCCGAGCCGAACGCGGTATCCGCAGAACTTCGCCAGCCAGAAATGCGTCCTTCGCCTCTGGCGAGGTTCGGCCCCAGATCGCCCGTTGAAGCCGCGTGACCGACGCCTTGAGATCAAGCTCACGACGCAGCCACCCCTTGTCGAGGCCCAGATTTCTCGTAGTCGATGTCTCATTCTCGGCCCAGGCAGCCAGTCGCTCCCGGCTGACATAGACCGGCTCGGAGATTAGTGCCGTGCGCAGATATTCCTCCAGCGTCGGGATCGTATCGACCTTCACCGCCAGACTGCCCTTCATATTTCGCGACCAGAACAGAGCACCGTTCGACACGCCGATCGACCCGAAGATCGCCAGATGAACCTCTTCGGGCGTATAGGTCCGCTCGTCATAGACATCATCGAAAATGCCCTTGTCGCCAAGATAGGCATTGGGCGTCCGGCTTTCGTGCTCGATGACCTGGCTCAGCATGCAGAGGTTCACCCCCTGCTGGGTGCAAATCTCGTGGCCTCGCGCAAGGTAGTCCGGGAAGACTTGGTTGTCGTCTTCCAGCATGCAGAAGTAATCGGCCTTGTAGGGGTTCTCCTTTAGAAAGCAGTCATCGAGATTGCGCGTCATGAATTTCTGCGGGCGGTTCTGCACGTAGTGAACCCGCGGGTCGCCAATCTCTTCGACCATCGCACGACCGCTCGCATCGGGGCAGTCATCGCGCACCTCACAGACCCAGTCCTCGAAGGTCTGCGCCTGAAGCGTGCCTATCGCACGGCGCAACAGGTCGGGGCGCCGATAGGTCGGCATACGCACGAGCGCTAGCGGCATTAGAACACCTTCCTCGTCGAAAAGAGGTTTGACCGACCGCGGCACGCCGATCGTTTACAGTTCGGCATCACGCGATCCTCTCAAACAGGTCCAGAAAGCGCCGAGCGCCGCGCTCGAGGGAAAGCTCATCGAGGATGTATTCGCGCGGCTGATACTCCGGGAGCCGCGCCCAGAATTCCTCGAACCGGTCTTCCATATTCGCACGCGTCCAACGCAGCCCGCATCTATCGTCGAAATACGGAACTGCAGAGACTTCGAGGCCCTCGGGGACAAACTTGGCGCCGAGCGGGTCGACGAGTTCGCCTTCGTCCCACGCGAAAACCGGAACGCCGGAAGACATCGCCTCCTGATAAGCAAGGCCTTGGGTTTCGTGCTCGGTCACGAAGATCAGCGCCCGCCCCTTGGCCAAGGCGCTGCGATACTCTGCCAACTCGTGCTCGCCATATTTTAGCTCGACTGAACTCAGGCCGCGACGTTCGAGCATTGCCCGCAGCGGCTGCATCGTATCTGCCTCGCGCGCGGCGTGGTTCCAGCGGATCTTGTTGTAGATGACACAGTCGATCTGCTTTCGGTTCTCAGCGAGAAGCGGCCAGCGGTCCGTATCGATCCCGACGAACATCGGCGCCATTTTCGCGGCGACCTGAGGTGTATACAGCCGGATCGGCCATTCCGACGGCTGCGTGACGATCTGATAGTTCCGCTCGGCCAGCATCGCCTCGGCGCGGTCCGGATAGGGAACCCAGCCGGGCCCGAACAGGGTCGGATTGGGCAGATCGACATCGCTCCAGACCGACTGATGGCCGGCAATGGCGATCGGCCTGTCCGGCGACCGGCGGGCGAGCGCGAAATCATTGATCCGAACGTCATACCCGTTTCGCCGCAGACTTTCCGTCAGGTTCAGGAACGCCGTGAAGAACCCGGTATAGGGCTGCTTGCGCTTCAGCTTGCGGTAGCTGCGCCGCGCAACCCCGCGCAGCTGCGAAAGCTGCCGCCCCAGAGGCATTTCCCAGGCGCGCATCTCGTAACCGTCATAGAAGACGGGAATAACCTTGTCCGTCAAAGCTGCCCCAGCCAACGTCCACCTTCCCCTTCGCGCTGCGATCGCGCCGCAAACCGAAGTGGCTTTTCAGGGATCACATGCCCCGCACGCGACGCCCTATGCACTTCAGATGTCCTCCAAGGGTTTCCATGACGCGCCGCTCCGAGCCAGCCCGCAGGCAATTCCCGCCACTCGTGCAGCCATGGACGCACAATCACTCAGCAGTGAAAGGTGCAAAAGATGCCAAGCGCCTATTCAGCAGGCATTTTATCGACAACCCACTAACGAATTCCCGCAAACCCCCTTTCTGAATAGGCAACCAACCGGATTTTCTCAGAGCGCGCGTCGAAAGAACTCTCATTGCGTAAATAGAATCGCTACCAAAGCGCCAAGCAGCCTCGCTGCAGCGCAGAAAGCGCCGCCGATTATTCGTTCACATTACGCACAGTTTCTAAGCGCCTTGGATATTCGCGCGACGTTTCCGCATGCCGCGCGGCAATTCGGCAAACCTGCCCTCCTTAGCATTTGACCGGAAACTGCCCAGATCGAAGCCTGATTTTGCGGTGGTTGGTTTTCGTCCGCTCCGCGCCGCGTTTCAGGCGATCTGGAGGAAGTTGAATGACTCGAAGTGGGCCCGATGCGAATGTCCCGCCCCTGCAGACTGACGGTCACGCGGACCATGTGCAGATCGGTGACTGCCACGCCGTTGATCGCGCGGCAGCGTGAGCGCAGGGAAGACGGCTTTCAAGATGCGTTTGATCTACCTCGTTCATGACCTCGATGATGCCGCGATCTGGCGACGCGTTCAGATGTTGCGCGCTGGCGGCGCCGAGGTGACGCTTGCGGGGTTCCAACGCTCAGCGCGGCCACTACCGGAGCCTGCGCTCGTTCTCGGACACACCGCCAATGGGAAAATGACCCAGCGCGCGCTGTCGGTGCTCAGGTCCCTCCCCGGTCTCGACAAGCGGTTCCCGACGCTCCAGGAGACCGATGTCATCATCGCTCGCAATCTCGAAATGCTCGCGCTCGGCGCGGTTCTCAAGCGACGCGCACCGGCGGCACGCCTTGTCTACGAATTGCTCGACGTGCATCGCCTGTTGTCGGGGAACGGTCCGGCCTCCAAGGCAATCCGGGCCATTGAGGCAGCGGCGCTCAAATCCGCATCGGGGCTTCTGTATTCCTCGGAAGGGTTCAAGCGCGGCCACCCTCAGCCGTTCGAGAAGCTCGCGCCGCACCTGTGCCTGATTGAAAACAAGCCGCTCGCGCTCGAGCCGGCACAGCTTCGCGAACGCGTGCACCCTCTGGAGGGGCCGCTGCAGATTGGCTGGAGTGGAATTCTCCGGTGCCGCTGGTCACTGGACACGCTCGACGCACTCACTCGCAACGCACCGGGACATTTCCGGGTCAAAATGCGCGGACGTCCGGCGCTCGATCAACTCTCCGATTTCCATGAGCGCGTCGCCGCAAACCCCGATCTCGAATTCGGCGGTCCCTATACTGCGCCCGATGATCTCGATGAGATTTACGACGCGGTCGATCTTGCGTGGCTGATCGACCGTTACGAGGCCGGAGAGAATTCGGACTGGCTGCTGCCAAACCGCCTGTACGAAGGCTGCCTGCATGGTGCGGTTCCGGTGGTTCTTGCGGCAACCGAGATCGCACGACGTACCGAAACTCTCGGCATCGGGGTTCAGGTGGCAGAACCGTCGAGCACGTCGGTCGCGCAAGCCCTCAGCGGTCTGAGCACCGCCGATCTCCAGACGCTTCGGCAAGCGGTCGCTGCAAAGCCGCGCTCCACCTGGGAGGCGGGTCACGCAGAATGCCGTGCGCTCGTGTCCTGGTTGGCCGATCTCCCCACGCTTGGCGCGCCTCGCAGCGGCGCCACGCATCTGCGGGAGGCGCAATCTTGAGCCGCATCCTCATCGTCATCCCCACGCTGAATGAGGTCGACCATATCGCCTCGGTCATCTCGGCGCTTTTGCCCTTCGCGCGCGCCCAAGACGCGACCGTCATAGTGGCAGACGGCGGATCGAGGGACGGGACCTGCGCCATAGTCGAGAAAATGGCACAGGAAACGCCGCAAATCGTCCTGCTGCACAACCCCGACAGGCTGCAGGCCGCAGCCGTCAACCTCGCCGTGGAGCGTTTCGGGGAGGCGGCAGAATGGTTGATCCGCGTAGACGCACACAGCGCCTACCCGAGCGATTTCTGCGAAACGCTGATGAGCGAAGCCATCGACACCGGCGCCGACAGCGTCGTCGTCCGTATGCATGCCGAAGGTGTCACCCCGTTGCAGACCCAGATCGCGCGGGCTCAGAATTCGCGCTTTGGGAATGGTGGGTCGGCACATCGCGGCGCAGGGGAAGGCCGTTGGGTCATTCACGGTCATCATGCCCTGTTTCGTCTGAACGCCTTTCGCTCGGTCGGGGGTTACAACACCACATTCAGCCATAACGAGGATGCGGAACTCGATCACCGCCTGATCCGCGCGGGCTTCAAGATCTGGCTGACCGCGCGCACCTTCGTCCGCTACTTCCCGCGAAAATCCCTGCGCGATCTCGCGTCGCAATATTTCCGGTTCGGCAAGGGACGCGCCCGCACGCTTGCCTTGCATAGGGAACGCCCGGCGATGCGACAGGCGATCGTCGCAGCTCTGGCGCCGGCGCTCGCTCTTGTCGTGCTGACCCCGCTGCACCCGATCTTCGCCCTGCCCGCGATCGTCTGGCTTCTGGGCTGTGCGGTTGCTGGACTGGCGATCGCGATCCAGACGAAGCGCCTCGCCAATCTCACGGCTGGCCCGATTGCGGGTATCATGCATCTGGCCTGGTCCGCGGGGTTCTGGGCACAGATTTTGGGCAATAGCATTCCAACCATCGGTCGCGGGGTGCCCGAGTGACCAGTCCGAAGCGCAAAGACAAGATTGGCATCGGCCTGTGCACTTATCGTCGCGAAATCGTGCGCGACACCCTCGCCTCGCTTGCCGAAACTCTCCCGCCGGACCTCGATATCTGCGTCATCGTTGCGGATAACGATCTCGAGCCCTCTTCCGAAGACCGGGTTCGTTCGGTGCCGCTTCCCTTCGAACTGCACTATCTGCACGCGCCCGCCCATAACATCTCGATCGCGCGCAATGCGGTTCTCGACGCGGCCGAGGCACAAGACTTGGACTGCCTCGCCTTCCTCGATGATGACGAACGCGCCCTGCCCGGCTGGCTCCCTGCCCTGATGGAGGCGCGCCGATCCGAAGAGAGCGCGGCGGTGATCGGCCCCGTGCGCGCCTACCACAATGACGCGGCCCCCGAGTGGATGCGCGCTGGCCATATCCACGACACCCACGCCGAGCTTGATAGCGAAGGGCGCGTGCGTGCGGGCTACACCTGCAACGTCCTGCTCGACCTGAAACACCCCGCCGTCTCTGGCCTGCGGTTCGATCCCGATTTCGGTCGCAGCGGCGGCGAAGACACGATCTTCTTCGACCAGATCAAGCGCCGCGGCGGGACGCTTGCCTACGCCCCGGAGGCTTGGCTCGAAGAGGATGTCCCTGCGGAGCGTGCGACACTTTCGTGGCTTTTGCGGCGCCGCTTCCGCATGGGCCAGACCCATGCCGTTCTGGTCTCGCAGGGAAAGGCTTTCGCGGCACGAATGATCGAACTCGGACGCGCCGGTGCGAAAGCGCTCGCCTGCCTCGGACTTTCGCTGGGCCACGTCACCGACCCCTTGGCGCGCAACCGAAATCTGATGCGCGCAGCGTTGCATATCGGCGTCGTCTGGCGATTTGCCGGCGGAAGCCGAACGGAAATCTATGGCGGAGCATCTTCGGATGCCACGCACAACACAGCCTCAAGGCGCAACGCGCGAGGAACGACCTCTTGAGACAGACGCAATTCAAATTCGCAGATACGAGCAACGATCTCGAGCGGCCGATCTCGAAACCGCCCGAAACCGTAACGCTGGGCCAGCTCACGCGTATCCTGCGTCGTCGGCGGTGGTCGATCATCGTTCCCGTCGTGATCCTCGGTATCCTCGGGATCATCTATCTGGCGACCACGCCGCGCAGCTACCTTGCAAATTCGCTGTTGCTGCTGGATGCGAATATCAGCCGGTCGATCGAACAGCTCGGGGCTTCGGAAAGCAACAATCTCAGCGAGTCCGCCCTTGAGGATGCCCGGCTGATCATCCGCTCCGACCGGATCTCGCAATCGGTCGTCAAAGAGCTCGACCTCCTCGACAATCCCTCCTTCACGTCGCCGCCGAGCTCGCTGTTTTCTCGGCTGATCGGCGGTGTGATCAACACGATCCGCACACCGATCAACTGGCTGCGCTCGAAGCCCGAACTTAGCGGCACAACCACTCTGACACCCGAACAGATCACCGCCGCGCGGCAAGACCTCGCCGCGCGCGCCTTGCAGGCGCGCATCGATGTCGGGCGTGTCGGCAGAAGCTCCGTGATCTCTATCAGCTACGAGTCCTACGATCCGGCCATGAGCGCCGCGATCGTGAATTCGCTCGCCGAGGGCTACATCGCCGATGTCCTCAATGCGAATTTCGAAGCGACCGAACGGACGACGAACTGGATGCAGGACCGGCTGACGGAGCTGCAAAATCAGGCTCAACAAGCCGCGCTGGATGCGGAGACCTTCCGGGCCGAGCATGGGCTCGTCTCCTCGCGCGGCGTTTCGATGACAAAGGATTCCGTCGTCCAGCTCAATGCCGAGATGGCCAATGCGGTCAGCGATGTGGCCCGCGCACGGGCGCGCGTCGATACCTACAACCAGATAATTGCCGGTGGGGTCCAAGCCCTCGTCGATGGCGGCTCCACCGGGGTTGGCGGCGGAAGCGACCCTGCCCTGCAGCAGGCCCGCGATACGCTCACCGACTCGCTGGCGATGCTCAATCAGATCAAGACGAACTTCGGCGAAGATCACCCGCAGTATAAGGTGGTAGAGCGGCAGGTTCAGGCCGCTGCGGAACGCCTGTTCACCCTTCTCAAACAAGGGAGCGCGCAGGCGAAGAGCGATCTCTCAAGCGCCGAAGCGAAGGTCGATGCGCTCAAGAACAGCCTCGGCCTCGCGATCGACAGCGACACGAGCTCCGGCACCGTCGAGGTCCAGTACAGCGCGCTGCAGCAACGCGCCGACACGCTCTCGACGCTGTACCAGGCGTTCCTGACGAAGTTTCAGGAGATCGAACAACAGAAATCCTTCCCCGTCTCGAACGTGCGGATCCTGACCAAGGCTGACGTGCCGCGCAACCCGGTTGGCCCGAGCACGAAGCGCGCGCTTGCGATCTCGATCGTGCTCGGTTTGATCATCGGGATGATGATCACGGCCTGGCAGGAATGGCGGGAGCGTTTCCTTCGTACCTCGGATGACGTTCAGGACGAAACCGGTGGACCGTTCCTCGGCTATCTGCCGGAGTTCGAAACGTCGGCGCAGTCGGAACCAGTCCGATCGATCACGAGCACCGCCGTGTTCCAGAACCTGCGCGACGGGCTCGCCGAGAATATCTCGAAACCGAGAAACGGGTCGCATTCGACCAGTGAAAGCGCCATCTACGCCGTGCGCCACCCCAGATCTTTCTTCGCGGAAACCTTGCGCAGCGTGCGGCTCGCCGCAGAAATCCGCGCGCCGGTCGAGACCGGGGCAATCGTTCTGGGGGTCACCTCCGCACGTCCCGAGGAAGGCAAATCGACGGTTTCTCTCAATCTTGCCGCTGTGCTCAACATGTCCAATGCACGGGTGCTCTTGATCGATAGCGACATCCGGCGCCCGGGGCTCAGCCAGCGCCTCGACTTCCGCCATGGCGACGGACTTGTCGAAGTGCTCGCCGGCCGCGCACCTTGGCGCAACTTGGTACGTGAAGTGGAAGGCACCGGTGTGCATATCCTGCCATGCATTCCGCCGAACGGCTTCACCCACAGCGCCGAGCTGTTGTCCTCACGCGGCATGCGCGAGTTGATTGCCGAGGTGCGCAGCGAGTTCGATTTCGTGATCATCGACCTCGCCCCGCTCGGCGCAATCGTCGATGCGCGTGCCATGATCCCGAACCTCGACACCGTGCTCCTCGTGGCAAGCTGGGGCAAGACGCCGAAGTTGATGCTGAACCGCATCCTGTCGGCCAATGCAGCTTTGCGCGAGCGCCTCTTGGGAACGGTGCTGAACCGCGTGGATATGGAAGACCTGCGGGACTTCGTCGACGTCTCCAGCACCGAGGCCTATTTCGAAGATTACAACGGGTATTTCGGGGATCCGGGAAAAAGCTGGGACAAGCCCGAGATGCGCGGCACAAATACCAACACACGCAACAATTGAATTTCAAATGCTTGACCGGTTATTATCGAGAAGGTAACCGCTGGAGCCCAGCCCAAGTTTCGGAGTGCCAAGCCATGCGCTTGATGCCATTTCTCGTCGTCCTGACTCTTGTCACGATCATCGCTGGCGCGGTCGGGTTCTGGAATGGCATGTCTTTGGGAATGGTCGCGATTTTGTGCATCGCGATCTTCTTTCTCGGTCAGATCCTGTACGTCGGCCTCGTCGCCATCATGACCCGCGAGGAAACGGCCCGGAGAAAGAATCAGGGGGCCGCGCAAGCCGGTCGCGAGGCTTCGGACGACAAGACGACGTCGCATGTTTCGCGCGGCGCCTACCTCAATCAGGAAAATCGCTGAGCTTCAGCGCACCGTTTAAGGTCACACCGCGCGGCTCGTGCTGCGTTCGGCATCACGCATTTTCATGAACCGGGCGTCGGGCTTGGTGCGCAGGATGGCAGGCGCACCGCTTTCGACGATCCGACCCTCTTCCAAAGCGAAAACCATATCCGCGAATTCGACCATCGAATAGCGATGCGCGATCGTGAGAATTGCCATCGGGGTCTCGATCTTCGCAAGGTTCGCCACGATCCGGTTCTGACTTTGCCAGTCGAGCGCGCTCGTCGCCTCGTCGAGGATCAGCAGCTCGGGCTTTCTCAGCAAAGCGCGTGCCAGCGCAATCCGCTGACGTTCGCCCCCTGACAACAGCACACCACGCTCCCCCAGCAGAGTGTCGAGCTGCGCGGGAAGCGAGAAGACGAAGTCTGCAGACGCGACGCGGAGGGCCGCTTCCATGTCCTTCTGATCCGCCTCCGGCGCGCCAACCTGCAAAGCTTCGCGCACCGTCATCGGTGGCAGATAGGTGTCCTGCGTGACGTAGGAAATCCGGTGGCGCCAACTCCGGATATCCATCGGATCGAGGTCTTGACCGTCGATGAGGATCTTGCCGGTCTCGGGCCGGATGAGGCCGCAAATCAGATCCGCGATGGTCGATTTTCCAGAGCCCGACGGCCCGATCAGCGCCGTCACCTCGCCCGCGCGAACGGAAAGGCTGACATCCTCCAAGGCACGCGGCAGGCCTTCGCCGTGACGATAGGATACGTTCTCCAGCCGGATCTCATGCCATGGCGCGCGCGTCGCGATCGGCAATCCCGCTGCAACGTCGCGCTGGCGGATCATCTCACCTTGGATGTTTCGGATATGCTGCCACCCCGGCAAATTCACCAGAAACATCTGCGCCTGCTGCTGAAGCGTCATGAACCGCGGGGCCAGCCGCATCATCACGAGCAGCAAAACCACGATCTCGGAAATCGCGAGGCCGAGTTGCACGAGCGACAGGTAAATGAAGATCACCGCGCCGATCGCCTGGGCAATCTGGAAAATTCCGGAGCCCGTTGCGGTGCGCCGCGCGAATTCGCGCGTGTCCGTCCGTTCCATATCGAGGATCGCGTCAAACCCTGCGATTTCCGCCTCCTCGAGGTTCATCGCTTTGGCCGTCTTGAGCCCCGACAGAAAGCCCGAGACCGCACGAAACTGATCGCGCCGGAGCCCCTGCAGCTTCACACCGTATTCCGCCGACATTTTCCGGTAAGGCCTGAGCGCGAGAAAGGCGACGACGCCAAATACGGCGGATAACACCGTCATCGGCACCGAAATCATCAGCCCCAGCGCCACGTAGAGCACAAGCGATGCGGAGCCCTGGATAAGCGACATCAACAACATCGACGCCATCCGAACCCTCTCCACCTCGCCGACCAGCGCATGTTCCAGATCAGCATTACGTTGCCGGACCAGATGATCCCACCGGCTCTCGGCGATGGCGGAAAACAAACCATGCCGCAAGATCGCGGAGAACCTCAGCTGGATGTCGGTGACATAGACCGTGCGCATCCGATTGAACAAAGCCTGTAGAATGAGGAAGCAGACGAGCATCGAGAGCAGCACGGCGAGCGGGAGCGTGAAGGCGGGAAGCGTCACGCCCATGAATTCGCGCTCAGTGATCTCAATGATCGGCGCGCCTTCCTCCGACCGGGAGACGAGACTCAGGATCGGCAGAAGCAGAAGGACGGAAATGCCCTCGCTGAGGCTGCTCAGCATCAGCATGCCCAAGGCGATATAGAGCTTGTTGCCCGCCGCACGACGCATCGTCGTGAAGAGGTTGCGCGCCTCGCTCAGAGACGCTCTGGCGGAGAGAACGTCGCTCAATCCTCGTCTCCGGTCATTGCGCGATCCGAATTCAGATCGGCGCGAATGGCATCTGCGAGGGTGGTCATGGCGTCAAGCGTTGCGGGAAGCCGCAGGATGCGGACCTTCACCCGCCCGGCAAGCGAGACGGCGTCCCGAAAGTGGCGATTGGCTGGCTCTCCCGACAGCAGGTTCTCTCCGAAGCGTACGCCGTAGGAAAACCGCAGGATCGCGGGCAGCGACTGGCTGGCGGCCACGTCGGCTGTGGAAGCCATCTCGCCCTCTCCGCGTTCGAGGATATAGAGACGCACGGCGGGAGCCGCATATTCTGCCGTCGCATCGCGAGGAAGCTGCACCCGCTTCTTGTCGATTGCCGCATGCACATCGCCCCGGGCGACGGACTTCTGCGGCCGGTGCGCCTCAAGGGCCGCGTCGGACAGCTTCACCTGGCCGAAGCCCGACAGAACCTCCCCGTCCGGCGTAAAGGCGACGAGGTCATCCGCGAGGAGCTTGCCGCCGGCATTCAGCAATGCCGCCGCGGAGGTCGACTTTCCCGTGCCCTTGTCCGCCATCAGAACGACGGCCTGCCCTCCGAGGGAGACCGCACTCGCATGCAGAACGAAATGCCCCTGACGTCGAAGCGACTCGAACAGGATCGGACCGAGCAGCGGAAACGCGATGAGGTCGTCGCTGACACCCTCTGCGGGCTCGCAGAGAATTTCCGTGCCATCGAGATTGACGGAGAAGGCCCCGACGGTTTGCCAGTAGAACCGTGTTTCCGCGGCCCCGAACTCGTACCAGGTCGGCAAAGATCTGGCGTTTTCGGGCAGTTCCACCGGCGCGCGGCGAATGCGCAAGCTGCGCGGCTCTGCAACCGAGCCGGCAACGACAGAGGCCAGTTCCGGGAGTTCAATATCGGAAACGACCTGCATGCCGTATGTGCTGTAGGAATATGCGGGGGCGCCAAGCCCCTGCGCGGCTTCAATATGTTCGAGTTCGGTCACGCGTGGACCTCCCTTATCGGTTCTATTCCAGATGCAATCGGTTGGCGGGCGCGTTCTTCGCGCTCGAGCCACATGTCGAGCCAAGCAGCGCGCCAGAGCTGCATGACCTCCAATCCACCGGCATCGGCGGAGGTGTCGAAAAGCGCCCGCGCGGTCTCTTGAAGGCGCGCGATATTGACGTAAGCCTCGAGCCGCTCGGGTGGGTTGTCGATATACTGCCGCAACCGACCCTGCGGGTCCTCGCGCATCGCGCGGCGATTGTTGGCGGTGAAATCGACCTTCGTCGATCTCAATCGGACACGCTCCGGCAGGATGCCTTTCATCGCATCGCGCATCAGCGCGCGCGGCTGTCCGTTCTTGATCTTGTCCGCATCGGAGCGGTTTACGCAAAGCTCGACAACGCGCCGGTCGTAGAACGGGAACCGCAACTGAAGCCCCAAGGGACGCGTGGCTCGGTCGAGCAGCTCGAATGCACTCGGCGTCAGGTCTCCGGCCAGCGCACGCGCATGTGTCGCAAAGCCAAACGGCATATCCGAATAGAGCGCAGTGCTCGCGGCTTCGGAACGCGCGCGCAGATCCAAACGCGAAACCAGCTCCGGCGCGACAATGCTGAACCAATCCGGTTGGGCCGGATCGCTCGAGCTGAAAAGCCGACGCTGCAACCGACCCGCCAATTTCGCGGCGCTTCGGTTTCCGCCGTGGCGCGCATAGGCCATCACGAAGGACGCGACCGCACCACGGCCACCCGCGAACCCATGCAGCTTGCGCAGCAACGTCCAAAGCTTCGCCCACTCACCGGACCGGGCGAGTTCATTGAGATAGGAAAAGGACGCGCCTCCGATCACTTCGTCGCCGCCATGCCCGTCGATCAGAACGGCATGCCCATCCGCCCGCGCTGCGGAACAAATCGTATGCGTCGTCACCATGCCAAAGCCCGGAAACGGCTGTTGCTGGTTCATCAGGAAAAGGTCCGAAAGCGTTGGATCGAGTGCCGTTCCAACGCCGCCATTCAACATCGTCGGCCGGAAGTTTCCGGCCTCCAGAACGGCATCGATATATTCGCCCTCATCGAGTTCAGGCGCAGAGGGAAACCGCAGCGAGTAGGTCGGGAAAGGCTCCGACGACAATCGCGATGCAAGGATCGCCAGCGAACTTGAATCCAGCCCCCCACTTAGCATCGCGGCGGCGGAGCCTCCGCTCATTGCTTCGCCGGTGGCGTCCGAGAGCGCATCTCGCAAGGCCTCGTCAGTTTGCTCGGCCGCGCTCAGGTCGCGGGGCTCGAGGCTCCACCACGTGCGCTGGGGCGACAGGGAGCCATCGCGATAGTGCATCAGCTTTCCCGGAGGCAAACGGACGATATCTTTCCAAGCCGTGCGCGTCTGATTGGTCAGCTGCCCCGAGAGATGTTCGGTGATCCAAAGGACGTCGTGCTCCGGGCGTTCCCCGGTCATCGCGATGACAGCTTCGGGATCGCTCGCCAACGCAAGCCCGCGCGCATTGGCCCGATAGACCACCGGCTTGAGACCAAACCTATCCCGGACGACAACAAGGGTTGCGCGCTTCGGATCCCAGATTGCGATCGCGAAAGCGCCCTCGAGCACATGGCCGAGCTCGTCGTCGAAGCGATCATAGGCTGCGGCAACAAGTTCGATGGCCGAGCTGTTCGGCGGCATCGCCAGACGCCGCGCCGTGTCGCTCAGGTGGGTCAGGTCGAGGTCTGCCGCGACAATCGCGCCGGTTGCGCTGCGCGCCGTCTGCGGCCCCGACATGAGAACCGAAGACCGCGCGGATGCCTCAACCACGGCGTTCCGCAGCTCGGGAACGGCTGCCAGCTTGGCGGGATCCGCGAAACCGCCAATTGCGCAATGCAGTGCGGGCCGGTTCATGGGCGCGCCTCGCCTTGCGCAAACGCCGTCATATTCTTCAACAGCGTATGGCGCGCGAATTCCGCGCGCGTTCCACCAAGCACGATAATATTGTCGGACATCAGCCAGGCATGCGGGCGAAACTCTTCCCCGCCCATCGGCAGAGACAGGCGTACGGTGGAGTCGATCCCGCGACGTGCGAGCAAGAGCTGCCCCGACGTGGCCTGAGTCAAACAGGTCGCTTGCGGCACGAGACGTGCAGCAGCCGCCACGGCCCATGAAATTTCGGCGAGAGTGCCGCGGTCCGCGGCTTTCGGCTCCGGAAAACGCGCGGCATTGGACACCACGATCTTGCGCAATGCATCGTGGCGGTGGCGCCACAGATCGACACGCACACGCACGACTGTCACGAGCGCCTCGAACAACAGTCGAGCGTCGTGAAGGATCGGCCGTTTCCAACGCATTTCACGAAGCCTCGACGAGACCGTTTTCGTGAAGGTCGCTCAGGAGCACCGAGACATCCTCGGCAACGGTGTCGCGCGGAACAGAATAAGCGCCCGATATCGTATCGATAATTTCTTCGACGCTCTTTTGGTCGCCCAATAGATTCCAGACGATAGCGCCGATGGAATCCAGGCTGAAATAGGCATTGGAATTTAAATCCAAAATCGCGACGCCGTCACCATAAGGACAAGCAACACATTCGGAACGAACCCGATATTGGGACATTGCATTCATAGACTACCCACCCACACCTTGAGAGCCACGTTGCATGGAGTGGACAGAGGCGAGACCACGCCCCTGTCCTTCTCATTTTTTTCGAATTACGAGAAGGTAAGACCCGCAATATCCGTACCGGGCGGCAGCACCTGGTCGGCGATCGTGGTGCTACCTGCACCGTGGGTCAGGTCTTCGAGCTTGCCGTGCTTTTGAAGCTGCGGACGAGTATACGTTTTCATCAGTAGATACCCCCTTTTGACGTTACGTACTCATTTTGGCTTGCGCCTCCTAAAGTCTTTAATCAGGCTCCACTTGTGTCAAACCTTAGTCCATTCGGAGCGTCACAGCTTCAGTTCGCTGCGAAAATAACAGGCAAAATCAAGGCAATATTCCCGCGACCGATTTCAGGGGGTCCAATATGCGAGCATCCTGTCCGAAAACCCGCTCAAGAAATGAGCGCGTTAAAATTTCGCCAGAAAGCTGGACATTTAAAATTGCAACCTTGGGGGAATTAAAAAGTCGCGCAATTCAACCTGGGGTTGATTTCTCGATGGATTCGATTCGCGATTTCGTGAAGGTAGGCGCGTGAGCTTTCCGGAGAAAGAGCTCATTTACGTGAAGCGGCGCGACTGTTCGACACAGGTCGAAATTCTCAGGAAGATGGCTTCCGGTCAAGCGCCGCCGATCAGCACTGACCCTCGCCTTCTCTTTGAAATCGCGCGCGTGAACAAGCTGTTGATGCACCCCGGGTGGCCAGACCTTCAAGGCGATGCAGCCGAGCAGGTGAACGCTGAGCTCAACTTCGGACGCATGCGCGGAATGCTTTCGAATAATCGCGGATTGAAGCTCGCCGCCGAGATCACCGAAGCGCTCGATGCCGGCCAGATTCCGCACCTCCACCTGAAAGGCCCGCTGCAGCAAATCCGGCTCTACGGCACGCCCCTTTTCAAGCCGTCCGGGGATGTCGACATTCTGGTCGCGCCCAAGGACCGGATCGCGGCGGGAAAGATCCTCGAAGAGGCTGGGTTCAAGCCCACCGAAGCCGAACTCGGCAGCTGGTGGGTGCATTTCCTCGGCGAACGCCATTTCGAAGCGCCCGACCAACCCATCTTCGTGGACTTGCACCATAGCGTCCAACAGCCCGGCTTGCCGCGCCCTCGGAACTTGGTGGGCTTCCTGCATCGGGCGGTGAGGCAGTCGGTCGCGAACAGCACACTGCCGGTGCCGTCCCCGCCAGACATGTGTTTGATCGCCGCAATCACGCTCTGCAAAGCCTTTCTGTCGCATGAACCTGCGGGCTCTGTGGCCCTCGACATGATCAAGGCATTCGAGGGTCTCGAGCTGGGCGAACGGGATCAGCTCGAACAGCTCGCCCGACAGACGGGCCTCTCGGAAACACTGGATTTCGCCATGGCCCTCGCAACCACCAGCATCGGGCAAGACAGCCTGCCGCCGCGATCGCACGAATTGCTTGCCAGTCGTTCTGCGGAAACCGTTCGTGACATGGTCTTTCAGCCTTGGAAGAAAGGGCTGAATTTCCCCAGGCGGCGCGAAATTCTGGCAAGCCTCTGCGGGCGCGACCTGTGGCGTCTGGTGCGCGAAAGCAATCGGGCCTTCCTCTCGAACGCCTTCCTTAACGTGATCGCGCGCACACGAAAGCCCGTCGGCGAAGTGGGAGAAACCAAGCGATGACCCCCGAGATTTGCGTCGTAATCACTGCTTATAACGCCGAAGACACGATCGGCGATGCGGTCCGGTCCGCACTCGAACAGCCAGAGGTTGCGGAAGTTGTCGTGGTCGATGATGCCTCTACGGACCGAAGTGCAGAGACCGCGCAGGACGCCGCGGCGGGTGACGCGCGCCTGATCGTTCTTAGAAACGACAGCAATCAGGGACCGGCCGCGGGTCGCAACCGTGCAATCGCCGCCTCCCGGTCCCCGTTTCTGGCAGTGCTCGATGCAGATGACTTTCTGCTCCCCGGCCGCTTCTCGCGCCTCCTCGCCTATGAAGGCTGGGATCTGATCGCGGACAATATCGCCTTCGTGCCCGCCGATATGGCGCAGGCCTTCGACCCGACCCGGCTTCCCGACAATGAGACGCGGGTTTTCGAACTCGATCTGGTTGGGTTCGTCGAAGGAAACATGGGCAAACGCGGCGAGACGCGGGGCGAGCTTGGCTTTCTCAAACCACTCATGTCGCGCGCCTTTCTGGAGCGGCACGCTCTGCGCTATGACGAAAGCCTGCGGCTGGGCGAGGACTTCGATTTCTATGTGCGCATGCTCGCGCGCGGTGCGAAATTTCTTGTCACCAACGAATGCGGCTATGCTGCACGCGTGCGGGAAAATTCGCTCTCGGGTCGGCACGGGACGAAGGATCTCGGCGCGCTGATGACAGCGGCCTCTGCACATCTCGACGACCAATCGGTGCCCCGCGCCGCGAATTCCGCCATGCGTCGGCATCACGACCAGATCCGCGATCGCTACCTGCTGCGGCGCTTTCTCGACATCAAGGCGCAAGACGGTCTCGGGGCGGCCTTCGGCTTCTCTATCAAGCCGCCGCGGAACTTCATGCCGATCGCGTCGGGTATCCTGCGGGACAAATTGCGTGCCCAAAAGCAACCCGCCGCACCGGTGACGAATACGCTCCGCCTATTGCTTCGACCCGAGGACTAGCGCGCGGTCTGCGGGTTAAATCCGCCTATGCCTGCTCCTGCGCCCATTGCGGCAACAGCCACCGTGCCCAGGCCCCTGCCCCATCCAGAGCCTCCGGAATGACGTCATTCGCTTCGGAAAGAGCGCTCAACTTCGCGGCCATTTTCGCGGGCGGCGAAGCCCACATCGCACCGGGCGCGACCGGCTTCGGTACGCTGACATGCATTTTCTCCGCGACGGATGCGGTCGCGATTTCATCGGCCAGCACGTCAGCCCCTTCCTCAGCCCCGAGAGAGACCCGAACCGCACGGCGCTCCGGGCCAGTCGCGTCTTTGCCTTTGCGTCTCTCGGCGAGACTTCGGAGAACGTCCTGCGCCAGAGACGGACGCCGCGCGATTTTTATCGCGGCCGCCGCGAACTGCCGGGCTTTCAGGTTGGCCACGAGCGCTTCGAAGTCTGCCATCTTCCGCAACCCGCGATGGCGCGCGGCCAACTGTGCGGCAACGGCTGGGTCCAGCCCCTCCGACAACCGCTGCTGAGCGCGGACCATTGCGTCGATGGCGGCAGGCGAAAGCCGATGTGAAATCGAGGCGTTATGTCGACGGTACAGATACATCGGGTCGGGCAACGCACAGAACTTTGCCCCCGTCAGCAAGAGACGCAGGACGAAATCGAAATCCTCGCCGATCCGAAGATCGGGATCGTAGCGCAGATCATCGAGGATCGCGCGACGGATCATCGGCTTGAGATACCCAAGCTGCGGCAGCTCGGTCTCCGGCGCGGCGGCCTCGACCCACAGCTTCGCCGTAATCTCGAGCGGCGCCACCAAGGACATCGGTTCGAGCAACGTGCGACCGCCCGAGCCCGGCACGGTCCCGAAGAACACCATGTCATCCGCAATAACATCCGCGCCCAGCGCGTCCGCCCCTTCCAGCATCCGCTCCAGCCGCTCTGGATGCATGAGGTCGTCACTGTCGAGAATGGCGACCCACTCGCCTTTGGCCCGTTCGAGCGCGCGATTGCGCGCGGTGGCCGGTCCGGAAGACTTGTCTGCCGTCAGCACGTCGATGCGCGGATCCTGCTGCGCGAAATCCTGTGCAATAGCCACGCTGTCATCGTCCGATCCGTCATCGGAGACGATCAGCCGCCAGTCCGATACGGTTTGGCGGCGTAGCGATGCGATTGCAGCCGCGAGATAGGACGCGCCGCACCAGTTCGCCATGATAACCGTGATGCGCTCTGCCAAGACAGTCTCCACCAGTGATGAAGACACGCTAGCCCATGCAGGCGGCCGAGTCGGCTGCACGCGCGCCTCACAAGAAAGCTGCCGAAGTCAGGTCTGCATCACGCTGCATTTGCGAGCCACAGAAAGCGAAACGCCAAAAAATCCATCGCTTTAAGACAGCTACGCCCGAGGCCTCCTGCATGTGCCACCAAAGCCCGAGCGATTCGACTGCGGGGCGCGGTACAATGGCTGCATGCCGATCTTACGCATACTATCTTGTCTCGTCGCTCTCGCCATTTTGGCACCGAGCCTCGCCCGCGCGGAGAAACCTCTGGGCGGTGCCTTCTTCGACAGTTTCGACAGCTTCAACAAGAAGCGATGGTATATCTCCGATGGCTGGACCAACGGCGACCACCAGAGCTGCACCTGGGCACGGCGTGCCCTCAAGCTCGAGAAAAGCAAACTGGTCATGTTCTTCCTGCCCGAGGCGGGACCGGACAAGACCAACCTGTGCGCCGAGATTCAGACCCGCGCGAGATACAGCTACGGCACTTACGAGGTGCGGCTGAACACGCCGAAGAATTCGGGGCTCAACGCTTCGTTCTTCACCTATATCGGGCCGGTCCACGGCATGCCGCATGACGAGATCGACATCGAAATCCTCACCAAAGACCCCTCGAAAGTCTCGCTCAATCGATACCTCTCGGGCAAACCGATGGGCGGCGGGGAATTCTCCCTGCCGAAACCGACGACCGAAGGGTTCCAGACGCTTGCCTTCCGCTGGGAGCCGGGCGCGATCACCTGGTATGCCGACGGCAAGGAAATCCTGAAAGTCACTTCACGCGTGCCCAGCGCGGCTCAGAAGATCTATCTGTCCTTCTGGAGCACGCAGACGCTGAGCGAATGGATGGGGCGCTATGAGAAGCCCCCCGGCCCCTTGCGCTACACGATCGACTGGGTCGGCTACACGCCGCTTGGCGAGACATGCCAATTCCCTGAATCGATGCTGTGCAAGGAACCATGACGGCCCAAACTGCACATGGCGGCTATCCGTATCGAAATGAGATCGTGATCAGCCCGACGGCGCTCTTCGCGACATTGGCGCTGTTCATCCTGCACATCACGCCGAAGATCGGGACGCTGGGCGCGCTTGGCTTTCTGATCGTCGGGTGCTTCCTGATCCTTCGGCAACCATGGCGTTCGCGCGATGAGATCGTCGATATGTGGTGGCTTCTCGCGCTGCCCGGCTGGACCGTGCTTTCGGTGCTCTGGTCGGATGCGCCAGCTCTCAGCCTTCGATACGGCATCCTTCTGACATTCACCTTCATGGTCGCCATCCTGATTGCGCGGCGCCTGTCCCCGCTCAACTACTACAAGGCCGTTTTCTACTCGTTTGCCGCGGTCAACATCATCAGTGCGGTGCTGGGGCGCGAGCGCGCGGATGGGCTGGGGTTTCTCGGGATATTCCACAGCAAGAACGCAATGGCGAGCACCGCCTCGATGCTGCTCATCTCGGCGGCGCCACTGTTTTTTGACCGCAGCCTGCCGCGATGGCTGCGCTACTCGGGCGTGGCGATGACCCTGCTGGCCGCGCTGCTTCTCGTGAAAGCGCAATCCGTCGGCGCGATCCTTGCGAGCGTGGGGGCTTTGGCCGTCGCCGTGGGAATCGTACTTCTCTCGCGAACCTCGGCGTGGAAGCGGTTCTTCCTGCTCGTCATGATGTCGATGCTATTGCTTCTGGCAATTCTGCTCATCATGGCGAATTTCAGCCATGTCGAGTCATGGTTCTTTCATTCGACGGGCAAGGACGTCACGCTCACCGGGCGCACTGACCTCTGGGCGATCGCGTTAAGACAGATTGCCGAACGTCCGGTTCTTGGCACAGGTTTCCAGGCCTTCTGGATTCCCGGCCAGCCCGTCGCGGAGGAAGTCTGGGCGCAGTTCGGAATCGCGTCGAAATCCGGGTTCCACTTCCACAACACCCTGCTCACGAACGCCGTGGAGCTCGGCCTGCCCTTCGCACTTCTGCAGACGGGCCTCGTCTTCTGGGCGGGCTATGTCGTGATTGTGTGGGCGATCCGCGATGTACGCGCCGAAACGATCTTCTTCGCGGCCTTCATGATCCGTCAGTTCGTTCTGTCGCTGGTCGAAGTGACATATTTCTTCCAGTTCGATCCGATCACGGTGATCACGGTCGGCGCGATGGTTTACGCGATCCGATTGCGACGCGGCGAATAGGCGGGACGCGCCTCAACCGTTGCTACCGGCCGCCTGCTTTTGCGGAGCTTCGGTCGTGGCCGCTGTCTCGTTGGGGTCACGCGAAAGCGTCACCTCCACGAGGTCACCCGGTGACAGCCGCGTGTCGAAATCGGCAACGGTCTTCGCAGTGCCCCCTCCGGCAGGCGTGACGACGACCTGCAATTGCGGGCCGCCCTCTTCGCCTGCCAAGCCTGCGCCGATAGCGCTCGGCACGGCCAGCCGCATCAGCCCACGTTGAAGATCGAGGCGCTCACGAACATCGGAAAGTTCGGATTCCGCTTTCTGCTTATCGTTCAGCAGCTGTGTGATGCGCCCGGCGCCCAGATCGAGACGATCATTCTCGGCGCGGGCCAGTGCTTGACGAGACCGCAAAATCGCAGTGTCGACATCGAGGATCTGACTTTGGATTGCGGCAAGCTTCTGTTCGGCTTCGATTGCCCGGTTACTAGGGCTCAGGCCCCGATCAACGAGCTGCGCAACCTTGTCGCGTTGCTCTGCAATCAATTCCCGTTGGTGGTCCAAGCCTTTGGATTTTTGCTGCAACTTGTCGATCTCTTGAGTCAGGAGAGTCACCTGCCCGTCCACGAGTTCGCTTTTGCGCTTCGCCGAGTCGAGCCGCAATTTCAGAAGCGACTGCTCTTGTGCAACGCGCAGCTCTCCATCCTGCCCGAGTGAGGCAGCCGTCGGAAAATTCGCATCGGTGGTGCCAGCCTGTTCCGCGTCGAGACGCGCGATGCGCAGGCGCAAATCGCCCTCCTGCCGCGCCAGCTGGGCCTCCTGTGCCGCGATCGAAAGATATTGGGACATCGTCCCATCGCCGGAGACGCCCGTCAGCCCACCCGCGAGTGCGAGGGCGTGACGGACAGTCATCCCGGAGGTGAAGTCCACCGGCCCCGGCTTTCTCGCGAGCCCACCGACGATCACCGGCGCACGCTGCGTGATGCTCAGCTGAACATCGAGCTGTTCCGTCAGCGCCAAAGTATCCTTCAGCCGCGCCGAGATTTCCTCGGCGACAGCCTCAGCCTCGCGCCCCTTCGTCTCGACCTTCCCGATAAACCCGATATCCAAGGCACCGTCAGACGAGATTTCATATGGCCCCTTCAGCGCGGCCCATTGCGCCATTTCACCGGCAACGCTGCGCCACTCAACGATATTGAGCGAGACAACATCACCGGCTTCAAGCTTTTCGGCATAGGCCGGAAATGCAGTCAGCGCAGTTACGGCCAACGGAAAGAGGAAACGCCGTAACGGGACACGGGACATTGGCACAGCTACCTCGCCCCGCTCGCAAACAGAACTGCCGGGATCGTGAGAACCAGAACCTTGATATCCAGCAGCACGTTCCACGACATCACGTAGTGACGATCGAGAAGCACCCGCATCGCGTAGCCAGTGTCGCTACGTCCGCTGATCTGCCAGAGGCCCGTCACACCGGGACGCACACGCAGATAGTGACGGCCAGAGCGGCCATATTTGCGCATTTCCTCGTCAACGACGGGACGCGGCCCGACAAGGCTCATCTCGCCGACAAGCACATTGATCAGCTGCGGAAGTTCATCGAGGCTGAGCTTGCGCAGGACAGCCCCCAAAGGCGTGACCCTCGGATCGTCATGCAGCTTTCTCTCTTCTTCCCAGATAGTGCGCTCTTCGGGGAAACGCCGGAAATGCTCTTCCAGGATCCGGTCGCCATCGACGACCATCGTCCGGAATTTCCAGCACCGAAACTTCTTGCCGCCCCGACCGACGCGGACGTGTCCGAAAAGCACGGGCCCCGAACTCGTCATACAGACAAGCGCGGCAACCCCGAGCAAAAGCGGAACAAGCAGCGGCAGGAAAACGAGCACAAGCAGCAGATCGAGCCCACGCTTGGCAATATCTCCTGCAGGACGCTCAACGAGCGGTTCAGCAGAAGCAGCACTATGGACTGTAGTCGGAGCAAAGAAGTGCCCCTTACGCGTTTCAAAGGTCATGTTTTCACCCCCCAGTGAAAGAGCGACAGTTTGAAATCCCTCGATTAACGATTTGGTAACCTTGCGAAACGAACAAGACGAAATGATCCTTTCGCACCTGCAGCATAAATTTCGCATCACCGATCCGCGAAATTGCGCCATTCTGGAGGCGGTCCGCACGAAAAACGGGCGCTCGGAATCCAATTTGAGGATTATGGGCGGCAGAATCACCTTTAATCCCAGGTGCGAAGCTTGTTCGCTTTCCCAGAATTCCGCCAAATCGCGGAATTACCCCTAATTCGAAGAAATTCCTGCGACTTATTTTAGCGATGGCCAGAAAATTGGCCAATTGTGTGGCAGGCGTACGGTTTCATTAAGAGCGCTCGCCCCGTTCAGCGCTTTGCACCTCACAGCGCGGGCCGTTCCTCAGTAAGCCATTGGTATAAAGATGCCGCGACCTGCCCTTTCAAAGGAGGCCGCAGACGCAGCGGCGGCTGCCGACCGCAGTCTGACGCAACGGTGAGAAGACGGAGGATGATGTGACGACGCCCCGAATTCGCCTCCATCTCGGAGCCCACAAGACAGCGACAACCTATCTCCAGGCGCGCCTCGAACTGAACGCGAAGCTTCTTGCCTCGCAAGGTGTCGCTTTCTGGCCCATCAACAACATTCGTCCCCTCTTCCATCAGGTATGGGCGGAAAGCGAAAGCACGAGCAGGTCGGAAAAGCTCAAGGCACTCTCGGGCCGTCCAACGCGCCTCGACAAGCTTGGGTCGAAGATCACGAGCCTGTTCGACACCTCGGACGAACTGCTTGTTTCCGAAGAGAACCTGTTGGGCGAAACGGGTGAATTCCTCGACGGGGCGTTTTATCCGACGGCGATATCGCGGCTTCAGCTTCTCGCGACATTCCTGCCGGATCGCCCCTTGGATATCTGGCTCTGCATCCGGTCCTATCCTGACTTTCTGGCGTCGATCTATGGCGAAGCGATCCGCTTCTCTCCCGTGCCGCCCCCAGAGCAATTCGCATCCGCCTTTTCCTCACCGCAGGGGGCATGGCTGCAGATCATCGACGACATCCGCGATGCCATGCCGAAAGCAAATGTCTTCATCTGGCGCTACGAGGATTTCCGCGACCTCGAGCCCCGCATCCTCGAAGGGTTGAGTGACGTCGAAGCTGAGGCGTTTGAGCCGCTGCAGAACCCTACTGTGCGGGGAAGCGCTTCCGACAGTGCAATCCGCGCCATGGCCGAGACCGCTGAACCGCTCTCCGCGACGGAATGGCGGTTTCGAATGGCGGCTCTGGAGCATGAGTATCCGGTGCAAGGCGCACAGGACCGGTTCTCCCCATGGCCCGAGGACCAATTCCGAAAAATGCAGCAAGACTACGTTTCGGACATCTCCGCGATCGAAGCGCGCGCGGATATCACGTTCATCCATTGATCGTCGGGCGACCACCTCGATCATAGCTTGCTGCGAAAGGACCCCCAGAACAGATGACCGACACACGGACACGCCTGCTGAAGGGAGCCGTCTGGATCGCGCTCGGAAGCATGATCGCGAACGGAATCGGGTTCCTGAACACGATCATAATGGCCCGGCTTCTGGTGCCCGAGGATTTCGGGCTTGTGGCAATCTGTGCTGCGGTGATGGCCATTCTTCTGTCGCTCGCGGAAATGCCCCTGTCGGAGACGCTGGTGCGCCATGACGCCCCGACCGAAGAGCATTTCAACACCGTCTTCTCGATGTCCTTCGCGCGTGGCCTCATCGTCGGGGGCGCGGTGGCCGCGCTGTCCTACCCGGTCGCGTTGCTCTATGGCGATATGCGACTGCAGAACATCCTGCTCGTCATGGCGGGATCCTTCGTCTTCGCCGGTCTCGCAAATCCAAAACTCGCCTTATTCGAGCGAGAACTGGTTTTCCATCAAGTCGTGTTGATGAAGGTCGGGGAGAAACTCTTCGGCACGATCGTCGCAATTACGCTTGCACTCGTGTTTCGATCCTATTGGGCCTTGGTGCTTGGCGCCGTGGCCTCGGACGTCGCCCGGATCGTTCTCTCCTATGTCTTCTATCCCTTCCGGCCTCGCCTGACCTTCAGCAAGTATCGCGAGATCCTCTCTTTCTCGATCTGGATCACCCTGGGCACCTGGATCCAGGCGATGAACTGGCGCGCCAATCCGCTGCTGTTCGGGGCCGTGCTGCCAACCAACATTCTGGGGCAGTACAGTTTCGGCAACCGGATCACGAATGTGGTCATCGCGCAGTTGAACCAACCCCTGCAAAGGACGTTCTTCCCGGCCTTTTCCCGGGTGAAGAACGATCGGCAAAAACTGGTATCCGCCTATAAACGCGTGCAGGGCGTTGCTTGCCTCTGGATTTTCCCCTTCGGCTTCGGCCTCGCGGTGGTCGCCCATGACCTTGTCGCGCTGGTCTTGGGAGAGAAGTGGATGCCCGCCGTCCCCGTCATTCAGATACAGGCGATCATCCTAGCCTTGCAGGCGACGGTGGCGATCCAGCCGATCGCCATGGCAACGGGAGACACCCGGCATCTCTTTTTCCGCGACCTGCGCGCATTCTTCATTCGATGGCCACTGATCCTGCTCGGGATGTATCTCGGCAGCGCGAGCTACTACGGCATGCTCATCGGCGCCCTGATTGGCGGCGCGGTGGCGGTCATCATCAACATTATCTGGAACATGACCCTTGTGACGCAGATCGCAGGCATCAGGCTGCGCGAGCAGCTGCAACTCGCCCTGACCCCGGCGATCGCGGTGGCCTTCATGGCCCTGGTCGTCTGGCTCACCGGTAGCATGTGGGAGAAGCCGCCGAGCGTCCCTCTGGAGGCGGTGCGCCTGGTGGGCCTGATCACGATAGGCGGTATGGCCTATGTGGCTGCGGTCGCCGCGCTCTGGCAGTTCAACGGGCGCAAAGCGGGGCCGGAACTCGAAATGGCTCAGTTGTTGAAGGCGCTATTTACGAAAGCATCGAAGTTTCGCCGGACTTCTTGATGGCGCGCTCCGCGAAACGCTTCGAAAGCGCGCGTTTCAGGCGGAGGAATTTCCCGCGGTCATCGTGTGACTTCTGCAGGTGAACGAGCCAATTCTGCGACACCGAAGCCAACAGGGCCTCGTCGACCTCTTCTCCAAGCCACTCGAGCAGAGGGCGGAACCCGTCCGGTTTGCCCTTGTACTCGGCATAGTCGATCAAGAAGGCCCGATCTCCGAGCGCCTTGGCCGACGCCTCGAAACGGCGGTCCGCATCCTCGATCAGATCGCGGATCCGTTTCATGTTCGACTCGTAGCGCCACCAGCCGGACTCTGCGACCTCCCGCCAATCGCGCGTGTTGAAGATGATACGCGCGCCGGGAAAATATTGCGTCAGAAACGCGATGGAGCTCTCATACTCTGCCAGCGTAGTCTCATGGGCAGTGAACCGGATTTCCTTGAAGCCGGTGACGCGTGTGTCCGGATCCGGGCGTAAGATCTCCTCGACGAACGCGTCAGCCAGTTTCTGGCCCCAGCTGTCGACCTTCGGATCGTTGATCCCGAACCAGGGCGCGTCCGGATTGTGGGACTTTGCATGCGGGTGCTCCTGTGCCTCGGCAAGCACGGAGACGCTCATGCCAAGATGGTTGGCAATCCCGTTATTCTCGCCGCGAATGCAATACCCCTCCAACCTGTTGAGCAAGTTGAGCAGGACCGTTGAACCGGACCGACCGTAAGTGACGACAAAAAGATACTGCATTCTCTGGGCTACCTTTGAACTGTATCGAGCACTCCCCACTCGAACCTAAGCGAGCCCTGCGCCCTCTTCACCGCGTGACGGTTCTCACGCCTCCGATCCGACCCCGAGTTGCAATTTATTTGGGCAGATGCGGGCGCGACGGATAAGAAACCGGCGCATCTCATATGCGAGCCGGCCACCGAGAGCTCTTGCGCGCGGGCTGTCTTGCTCGGCTGGGGCAGCCCTCCTACCGTTTTTCGAAGCGATACTCAGGAACGGAAACCTGCCCGTGCCTACCTTCAGGAAAGCGTTTTCAGATTGCGGCAAGAAACGATGGCCTCACAGTCCCGACCTTTAGCCGAGCAGCTTCCATGCGACGACGCGTCCCCGCGATATGCGGCGCTAATCAGGGCCTATGAATGCCCGCCGCTGCTTGCAGAGGTGATCGCGAAACTGCGCGAGCAGAGCTTCCCGCCAGAGGACATCATCATCGTGGATTCCTCGCATGATGCAGCGGTGCGCGACCAGTTCGCGACCCTCGGCGCGACCGTCGTTCCCTACGACGACACCGAGTTCAACTATTCCAAAGCGATCAACATCGGCGTCGAGGCGAACACACTTCCCTATACGCTCATCTTCAGCAGTCATGTTGTCTTCGACGATCCGAAGTTCGTGGAAAACGGCTGGCGGGAGATGAAAGCGCGCGATCTCGAGATCGTCTACTGGGCGCCTGCGCATTCCGAATGCCCGGATCCGAGCAAGCTCGAACCCGTTTCGATCACCCCTCGGCTCTTTAACGGGCGCAATGGGATTTCGAATAGCGCAGCGTTGGCACCCACGGCTTTGATGCGCGAACGCCCTTTCCGCGAAGAGGTCTTCTCAGCCGAGGATCAGGAATGGACGCGTTACTATCTGAAGCGCTTCAAGCGGCCCGTGCTCCGGATCGAGAGCGAGAAGTTCCGCTACCTCAACCCCAATCACGGAGAGACCGTCTGGAGTCAGGCCAAACTTCTCAATGAAGAACTCGCGATTGGGCATTTCGTGAATCGAAGACTGGTGATGCCCGACCGGATCGCCGCACGTTTTCTGCGCGGTGTGCTCGCCACCATCCGCCGACGCCCCGATCGTGCCCGGATGCATTTCGCGATCGCCAAAGCTCTGCTGGCAGCGAATTTCAAGCCTCCCAAGAGACAGTCCCGATATTTCTAACAGGCGAACTGATCGCAAAGGACTCCGAATGATGTACGACGTCCGCGAGCCGCATGCCGCGTATGACCCGAACGTGATCGACATCGTTTGCGTGACCGATTCCAACTATGCGCCGCATTTCGTGTCGCTGCTGAAATCCATCGAGGCGGGCAAAGGCGCGGAGAAGATCCGCGTTCACGCGATACTCGATTCCGTCGATGAGGCGCGGTTCTCGAAGATCGCAGAGACTGCTACGGGTCTCGAAATCCATCCCTATCACGTTGCGGATCATAAGGCGCTGAAGCTTCCGCCGATCCTGCATATCAGTCGCGCGACCTACCTGCGCCTCATCATGGCAGAGCTTCTGCCGCAGGACATCTCACGCGTGATCTATCTGGATATCGACATGGTTGTGACCGGAAGTCTCGTCGACCTCTGGAGCACCGATCTGAAAGGTTTGGCCTGCGGCGCCGTGCAAGACGCGTTCGTGGACCCGACGAACTTCGCGCGGCAACATGAGCTGCCGAGCGAGGGCACTTATTTCAATGCCGGTGTCCTCCTGTTCGATCTCGACGCGGTCCGGGCCACGGACGCATTGTCCCAAGCGCTCGACATGCTCCTGGCCGCGCCCGAGAAATACGAGTTCGCGGATCAGGACGCATTGAACAAGGTATTCTGGGAGAACTGGTCACCGCTGGACGCGAAGTGGAATTTCCAACGCCTCTTTCTTTGGGAAGGGTGCGACTACACCTCTTCGGTCCCTCTGGCTCAGGCTTTGCCGCGGATCATTCATTTCACGGAGTCGCCGAAACCCTGGCAGGCAGCCGAATGGCACCCCTATGCGTGGCTCTACTGGAAATATCTCCGCCGCACGCCCTTTCTCGAAGAGATCATGCAGCGCGAGAAAGTCAGTTGGCTCAGGCTTCTGAAGTTCTGGCTGAAGTTTCACCTGAAGAAACCGCGTTCCTGAGCGAATGGAATGCCGGCGCCGGAAGGCAAGCAAAGGCGGTGACGAGCTACACTCTCAACTCATCCCGCAGCCCCGAGCCTAGGACGCTGGCGCATGCTTCTAAGGATAGCTCTCTGGAGTGTCGCGGTATGACGCTCAAAAAGCCAATGAACACACCACGCGAGAAAGAAGGAGGACAGAATATACACCCCGAACAGGACCATCCCGTTCCCCAAAGCGTCGAACCTCGCGACATGACGCATCGAACTGAGCAAGGCCATCAGAGGGAAATGAACAAGATACAGAGAGTAAGAGATCTTGGAGAGGAACTCTGCCAGTCGCGCGCCGTGGTCGAAAACCGGATTTGAGAGCGCGATCACAGCGAAAAACGCCGCGACAGCCGTGATGTAGAGTGAGCCGATTGAGTAATCATTGACGAACTTGAGAGCGGACATGACGACGAAAAGCGCGAAGACCACCGCGAGCGCGTAGATCGCTTTCGTTGCAACAAGGCGTCCGAGAAGCCCGTCGCGTGCTTTCCACGCAAAGTATCCAAACAACCAAGTCGGAATGAGCACTGCCAAGTCGAGCCCGATGAACCACATCGTCAGAACGAAGAGCGCGGCAAAAAAGAGCTGATAACGGCCTGGTTTCAATGCAAAAAAGCCGAGCGGAAAAGCGACGTAATACCAAAATTCGTAGGCGATGCTCCAAAGCGGTCCATTACTCCCGTAAACGGGAACGATAATATTGTGCAGGAAGAAAGCATTGCCCAGAAAAACGAGGACGCCGTTGGCCACCGGCTCGTTCGGGGCGCTCGCGAACTCGGCCCCAAACTCACCTCGATAGTAAGCCGGGTCAAATTGAGATGCTCCAAGCCAGTCGAACATCGCTGTCATGACGAGTACCGGGAGCAAGACGATACCCAAACGGACGACCCTGTGAACCGCGTACTCTTTCCACGACCATCGACCTTCGTGATAGGCCCGATCCACAGAGCCAGCGACCAGATAGCCTGAGAGCACGAAGAAAATGATTACGGAATAGGTGCCGAGACCGGTGAGCAAATAGAAGACTTTGGCGACGACCGTCGGGTTATTCGCAAGCTCGGAGAAGTCGACGAAAAGGAAAGCTCTCGCGTGGCCGATCATCACCAGTATCGCGGCGATTGCGCGAAGCCAGTCGAGACCTACAATCTTCTGTGCCATTGCGCGCCCTCGTAGCTCGAACGGGGCAGGGCGATTTCGATGCGAAGAAAACTTGGGTGCCGCGCTCCCTCAACTCAGGGAGCGCGCATACCATTCGCAAGGCAAGTATTGTTCATCGCGGCCATCCAAGACCAAGGAGCCACACACGCGCAATGAAGCATTGTTGGTCTGCATGCGAAGAAATTACGCAAGCGAAGAACACGCAGATTTGAAAGGGCAATCGATCCGCTCTGCACGGGGGGACGCGACCGCCCCTCACATGCTTCGCGACGTTAACGGTGCGCTCAGTTATTGCAGGGCGCGCAGAGAGGTCAGAACCTCGTAATTGGGGCAATCCGTGGGGATGGCCTGCGGGCCTTCGCCCTTCTCCGCCAAAACAGCGAGGCAGAACTCGGTGCGTCCACAGGTGCGGCAGGTGGTGATCATCTCGGCGAAATCGGCTTGCGTGAGGAAGCCGTTATGCATCGCTTCGGAGATATTCACTCCAAGACGCCGCGCCATACCGCGCGTCACCCAGAAGTTCAGATCGATTTCGCTTTGCATTCCCATCATTCCACTCCTTGGGGTTCGGCGCCGACGGTGGCGCGGAGCCGCGACATCATCAGGCGGTTTTCGCAATAGGCGGGAGGTGCCTTCGCGGGGTTGCTTTGCGGGTCATGCTCGGCCAGCCAGAGCAGGCAGGCCCCGGCCTCGCGGCACTTGGTGCAGCGGATCAGCGCGTCTCTCCAGCCCTCGCCACTGAGCCGTCCGCTGGCCATTTCCATGCTGAGATCGCCGCCCATCTGCTGGGCCATCCGGTTCATCATCGCCGCGTGGCGATTGAGATGTTTGGCAGCGGTCATGGCGGCCTCCCTTGAACAGTCATCCCGGTGATGGGGGGACTCTGCCGTAGGGTCCGCAATTTCGATATGATTCAGATCAAGCGTTGCGATCCGAGGTATCGCCGTCGATTTCATGTCCGACATTGCAGTCCAGATCGGGCGCGAAGCGCGCGGCCAAAGCCTGCGCTTCCTCTGCGACCACGGCGCGGTCGCGCCTCAAGGTCATCGCGGATTGCGAATGGGCTGCGGCGCGCAGGGCCTGATGCGCGGCGGGACGGCCGAAGTGATCGGGATGCATTTCGGCTACGGCTTCCAACACTTCCTGCTGGCGCAGCGCGACCTCCAGATGCCCCGCCCCGTCGCGCCCGATCGCGGCGAAAGCGTCCTCGGTATATTGCTCGGGCATCACCGCGCGCACATAGACGCGGTCGAACACGCATTCGGGGCTATTCGGCGGGTGCCATTCGGCCAGCACCCTCGCCAGACGCCCCAGAATGTCGATCCCGGTACCGGGGTCGTTGATCGCCGGGGAGAGCGCGCGAGAGGCGATCTCGGCCAGCGCGATCAACCCGAATTGGGGGTCCTGATCATAGTCGCGGGCATGGTCGATGGTGAAGGCGTCGCGCGCGGCCTCTTCGATCTCCTCGCGGGTCTCGGTATCGCCCGGCAGCGCATCGCATTGGACCAGATGAGACGCCCCATGGACGAATTCGCCGGGCCGCGCGCAAAGCCAGATCCGGCAGTCATGCGCCTCGGCGACCTTTTGCAGCGCGCCCATATCGACATGCTGCACATGGCCGGTCCGCGTCGAGGTGATCCCGAAGACACCCACGGGCGGGTCTTCCCATTCCTTGCCGTCGAGCCACGGCCGCTCGCAGCGTGCCTTCAGAGCCGTGCTCGCCGCACTCTCGACGCGGCTGATCACGTCGCCCAAGCGTCCGAATTCGCTCAGATGCTGCACCCAGCGCAACAGCGAGATCACCACCATCGCCACCACGCCAAGCGTCACCAGCAGCAGGATGAACCGCCCCGAGTCGTCATAAACATCCGTCTCGAGCGCGATGATCCCGACCAGTGAAAAGACGAAAGAACCGATGAAGCTCGCCAGCACGTTCTGCGTGACGCGGTCGGTCTGCATCAGCTTGATCGCACGTGGCGTCGCCCCGGTCTGAGCCGAGCTGAACGCGGTGATCATGATCTGCAGAGAAAACGTGGTAACGGTCAGCATCGCGGTCGCGATGATCTTCAGGATCGGCTCCACCGAGCCCGCGCCCATCTTGTAGCCGAGATCCGGCGGCACGAGATAGCCGAAGCCCGCCGATCCCAACGCGGTCAGGACCCCCAGCACGCCGAAGGCCGTCACCCGCACCCAGATCTCGCGCAGGATGACCTTCAGCCGCCAGCGCAGTCGCGAAAAGATTGCCATTGGTTCTGTGTCCCCGTCCCCAGTTCCCGCGTCCCGGACCCGCCTTTGCCGGGGGCCTCTATGTCAAATCCCAAGTGCGCAGGCCCTGAACGGGTTCCCTCAGCTGCCCGCCGGGATCTTGCCCGCACGCAGCTGGGCGACGGTGTCGCGCACCACGTCGAAGCGCAGCTGATTGGGCGGATGGGTGCCCAGCGTCTTCTCGCCCGGATCGGGCAGGCGCAGGAAGAATTGCGCGCCTTTGAGCGGATCGTAGCCCGCATCCCATGTGATGATCGTGCCGAGCCGGTCGGCCTCCAGCTCGTAATCCTTGGAATAGAGCCGCGAGCCGATCTCGGCCCCGATCCGCCGCGCGCGCTGCACGGTCAGAGGATCGGCGCCCTGTGCCTGCACCGCACGGCCCAGATAGGCCGCGCCCACCGCGGCATCGCGTTCGCGCGCCGCGATATGACCCGCGATGTGATGGGCGGCCTCGTGGCCGATCACGAAGGCCAGTTCGTCGGCATTGCGCACCTCGGCGATCATCGCAAGCGTCACCCCGATCACCGGGCGACCCGAGCGATCGGTGGTCTGAAACGCATTCGCATCCAGATCGAGCCGGTCATCGACCACGAAGAGGTAGTCGCAGTTGAGCTTGCGCGTGCGCTTGCGGCATTCCTGCTCGATCTGTGGCTCCATCCGGTCGCCCACAGCGACCAGCCTCGACACGGCCACTTCGGCGCGTTGCCTGTCTTCGGGCGAGATTTCGGTCTGCGGCATAGGCGCCATCGTCGGCACGCAGCCCGAAAGCAGCGTCACGGCGAGCGACAGAATCACGAGGAGAAAACGGAAGGAAGGCATCGACGGGAAAGCGCCCCTGAAAGAGGATTTCCCCCAGCTTAGCGACTTGGCTCGCAGCAGCATAGCCTCCTGCACGTGATCGCCTGCAAGCGCCGGCGTGATTTCGCTTTTTCGGATCGAAAAGCCGCGCTAGCATGAGGGCATGTTTACCATCGAACACGAATTCGACGCGACCGTGATCACCCTTGTCGACGAGGGGACGGATCCGCTTGATTATCTGCAGGAAGACATCACGATCAGCTCCTTCGAGGACTGCGTCGTGGTCGAACAGCTCGACGAGCAGACCGAGCAGGTGCAGACAATCACCTTCAGCCATGCCCAGCTGCGCGAACTCGCGGCGGCGCTCAACCTGCCCGAAGGCGTCTATCGCCTGAAGCAGACCGGCAGCGCCTCCAGCGAGGACGGCTGAGGCCTCTGCCCGCGCCGCAGCGCCCGCTCAATCGAGGCGGAACACCTTGTCGCGCGCGGTCTGGCCCCGGATCAGCGTCAGCCGCGATTTCGCGACGCCCAACGCCTTTGCCAGCAATTTGACGACCGCCGCATTGGCCTTGCCGTTCTCCGGCACGACCGTGACATAGGCCCGAAGCCCCTCTTCGCTTTCCCGAATTTCGTTGCGCGACGCTTTCGGCGTCACGCGTAGCGCGATTTCGCTGCCTGGAATGGCAAGGTGGCTGAGATCCGTCATCGCGCCGCAGCATAGACCCTGCTCAATGGCGCACAAGCCAGTTGCCCATGCTGCGGTTGCAATCGCGCGCCGAGCGCCCGATATCTGGCGCAACAGACGGAGAATTTCATGACTGAACTGCCCGAAGTGAACCCGGCCGAACGCAATGACGCGGCGATGGCTTTCCTTCTGACCCGCCGGTCGCGCCCGGCCAAGACGCTCAAGGCCCCTGCCCCCGACGCGGCCGCGCTGCGCGAGATTCTGACCGCCGCCGCGCGCACCCCCGATCACGGGAAGCTGGAGCCGTGGCGCTTCATCACCATCACCCGCGAGGCCGCGCAGCGTCTGGGCAGCGAGGCCGAGACCCGCGCCAAAGCGCAGGGCCTGCCCGAAGACAAGATCGCCAAGGCGGGCAAGCAATTCCATGACAGCCAGCTTTGCGTGGCCGTGGTCTTCTCCCCCAAAGAGAGCGAGAAAGTCCCGCAGGTCGAGCAGCTCTATTCGGCGGGCGCGGTTTGCCTGTCGCTTCTGAACGCCGCCCTCGCCGCAGGCTGGGGCGCGAACTGGCTCACCGGCTGGGCCGCGCATGACGAGGCCTTCGGGCGCAAGGTGCTGGGCCTCGAGGAGGGCGAAAGCGTCGCGGGCTTCATCCATCTGGGCACCGAAGGCGTGCAGCCTCCCGAACGCCCCCGCCCCGACCTCGACGCGATCACGACGCGGATTTCGGAATGATCATCTCGAGCTATGTGAAAGCCTGGGCCGACCTGCTGCGGCCCGGTGCGATGAAAGTCGTGGGCTTCGGCGTGGCCCTCTCGCTGGGCCTTCTGGTCGCGATCTATGTGGCGATGGTGATGCTGATCGGCTGGCTGGTGCCGGACAGCTTCTCGCTGCCCTTCATCGGCGAGATCGGCCATATCGATACCGCACTATCGATCGTCTCGGCGGGCGTGATCCTGTTCGCCTCGATCTTCCTGATGGTGCCCGTGGCCTCCGCCTTCACCGGCTTCTTCCTCGAAGACGTGGCCGAGATGGTGGAGGACGTACATTACCCGACCCTGCCGCCGGTGCGCAAACTCACCTTCGCCGAAGGGATGCGCGACACGGTGCGGTTCTTCGGCGTGATCCTCGTGGCGAACATCATCGCGCTGATGATCTACCCCTTCGTGATCCCGCTGGCGCCGTTTCTGTTCTTCGGGCTGAACGGCTACCTTCTGGGGCGTGAATATTTCCAGATGGCGGCCTTCCGGCGGATGGAGCGCGAGGCGGCCTTGGAGCTTTACGAGCGCAACAAGGTCACCATCTGGGCCGCGGGCGCGCTGATGGCGGTGCCGCTGTCGATCCCGCTTGTGAACCTCTTCGTGCCGGTACTGGGCGCTGCGGGCTTCACCCACCTGTTCCACGCGATCACCGGTCGCCGCGGGTGACGGGGCGGCGCCAACGCGCCGCTCACATCTCTTCCTTGATGCCCTTGCGGATCAAGAGCCAGTTCACCGGGTAGGCGGTCACGAAACCCGCCATCATCGCGATCTGCATGGCGAACCAGAATTCCGGGTCGGCGGCGTTGATCTCGGCGCCCCAGAGCCCTTTGAACACGGCGAAATGGAAGATCGCCATCATCCCGTACATGCCGATCTGCCACGAGGTGAGCGAGGCCACGTCAGCTTTCGCCGCCTCTTTCAGGCCTTTGGCGAGGCCGAGCCCACGCATCGGCGCAATCGAGAAATATTGGAACACGATCCCGATCGCGAGGGCGAAGACATAATCGAGTCCCCAGACCGCAAAGATCTTGTCTTCCCAAAAACCCGGCCAGCCGAATGCGATCAGCACCGCAGGAACCGCGAGCGCGAGGTTCTCGGCCAGAATATCGCCGAGAGTGCAGCCTGCGCCGCAATGGAGCGTCCCCTTCGCGACCGAGACCGGGAAGGGCGCATTGCCATGCCCCGGAAAGCGGCCATGCAACCAGATGACCAGCGGTCCGCCGAACAATCCGCAAATTGGCCAGACCCACGCCATGATGGCCATATGCGGCGGGTTCCGACGAACTTGAACGAGAAGATAGAGAAATGAGAGAACGCCTACAGCAAGCGATAACCAGCTCAGAACGGTAAACCAGTTTGGTGTCATGGGAGGCTCCTTTCAATAACCTCCCAACTCGCTCCGCTTTACTGGGTTCCGCCAGTGTCTAGCGACGCAGCTGTCCGAAGAAGTCGATATCTTCCAAGGTGATGATCCCCGACAGCAGCACCGCCGCGATGATCGCCCAGAGCACGATGGTGACAACGGTGGTGATCTTCACCTTCGCGCCCAGATGCGCCTCGTGCGGCGCCCCTGCGGGGGTGCCCGGCACGACCTCGTCTACATCGCCTTGCGTCTTCAACCGCACCGGCAAGACCATGAAAAAGATCATGAACCAGATCACCGCGAAGAGGATGATGCCGCCTGTGAGGCTCATCAGACCTGCTCCAGTTCGACGAGGCAGCCATTGAAGTCTTTCGGGTGCAGGAACAGCACGGGCTTGCCATGCGCGCCGATCTTCGGCTCGCCATTGCCCAGAACCCGCGCGCCATCGGCCTTCAGCTTGTCGCGTGCCTCGATGATGTCCTCCACCTCGAAGCACATGTGATGGATGCCGCCTGCGGGGTTCTTTTCCAGAAAACCGTTGATTGGGCTGTCCTCGCCCAGCGGGTACAGAAGTTCGATCTTGGTGTTGGGCAGTTCGATGAAGACGACCGTGACGCCGTGATCGGGCTCGTCCTGCGGCGCGCCGACATTGGCACCCAGCGTGTCGCGATACTTGGCCGAGGCCGCCTCGAGGTCGGGCACGGCGATGGCGACATGGTTCAGGCGTCCGATCATCTGGGTCTCCTCCGGTAACACGGGCGTTAAAAGGCGTAGCCGGGCGCGCGGCTTCGCGCAAGCCTTGCGGGGACAGTTGTGAACCCGGTTCGGATTAACCCAGTGTTAGGCAATCTGCGCCCTACTGATCGGACAAGCCGAATCCGATCGCAGCCGAAGGGGCCATGACATGAGCGACACGATCCCGACCCTGACCCGCATGCCAACACCCGAACGCCCTCTGACCGGGCTGACGGTGCTTCTGGTGGAAGACAGCCGCTTCGCCTCGGAAGCCGTGCGGCTGTTGTGCCTGCGCTCGGGCGCGCGAATCCGGCGCGCCGATTGCCTCGCCTCGGCGGATCGGCATCTCAAGACCTATCGGCCATCGATCGTGATCGTGGATATGGGCCTGCCCGATGGCTCGGGAAGCGACCTGATCGCCGAGATACGCGGGACGCGCGGGCCGCATCCGGTGATTCTTGGCACCTCGGGCGACCCCGACCTGAAAAGCGCGGCCCTCGCGGCAGGCGCGGACGGGTTTCTGGAAAAGCCAATCGAAAGCCTCGCCGTATTCCAAGAAGCGATCCTGTCGACCCTGCCCGAAGAGATGCGACCGCTCGGCCTGCGCGCGCTTGCCGATCTTGTGATCGCGCCGGACCCGCTCGCGCTGCGCGACGACCTGCAGCACCTCTCGGAACTGCTGCGCGACACCAAGGGGGCCGACACGCGCGCCCTGCCCTATGCCGCGCATTTCCTTCATAGCATCGCGTGCTCGGCCCATGATGCGGCGCTGGAAGATGCGGCGCAGCGCCTGAGACGATCCGGCGGTCCCTCGCGCGAGGATATGACCCGGGTCACTCAGATCATAGATGCGCGGATCGCGGCGGCCGGGGCGTTCTGACGCAGCCGGGAACTGCCTGATCGACTTCGCGTTGCTCAAACAAGTCAACGCAACCGGAGGACAGCCCGATGAGCTCGATCTACGACGCCATCAAGCAAGATCACGACAATCACCGCGCCCTGATGAAGAAGATCGCCGATACGTCCGGCGACAGCGCAGAGCGCACGCAGGCGTGGAATGAGTTCTATTACGACATCAAGTCCCACGCCGCCGCCGAGGAAGAGACCTTCTATTCCAAGTTGATGACCAAGACCTGGGGTCAGGATTCGGCGCGGCACTCGGTCGAGGAACATGCCGAACTCGACGACCTGCTCGAAGAGCTCAACGAGATGGACATGGCGAGCCCCGGTTGGCTGAATAAGTTCCACAAGCTCGAGCATGACTACAATCACCACATGGACGAGGAAGAAGACGAAATCTTCGGCCGCGCCAAGGACGTGATCGACGAAAGCGAGATCGAGAATTACGGCGAGAAATTCCTCGAGCGTAAGAAGAAGGAAATGAAGCTGGTCGACGAGAAGAAGAAAGACAGTCTCGAAGACTGATCGGGGTTTTAGGCTCAGGGTGGCTCGGCTTCGGCCAGAGCCCCTTCGCCTTATCCTTCTGCACCTTTTGCGCTGGCGCGCTCCTCCGCCGCGAAAAACAAAAGGCCCCGCTCCATCCGGAACGGGGCCTTTTAAATGGGTAACCGTGCGAGGATCAGTCCTCTTGCGGTAGGACCCGCAGGCGCAACTCGCGCAGCTGTTCGTTCATCGGCTCCGACGGCGCGCCCATCATCAGGTCTTCGGCGCGCTGGTTCATCGGGAACATGATGACTTCACGAATATTCGCGGTATCGGCGAGGATCATCACGATCCGGTCGATGCCGGCGGCGCAACCACCGTGCGGCGGGGCGCCGTATTTGAACGCCTTGACCATGCCGCCGAAACGTTTCTCGACTTCGGAGGCCGGATAGCCCGCGATCTCGAACGCCTTGTACATGGTCTCGAGCTTGTGGTTCCGGATCGCGCCCGAGAGGATCTCGTAGCCGTTGCAGGCGAGGTCGTACTGGTAGCCTTTGACCTGCAGCGGGTCACCCTCCAGCGCCTCCATCCCGCCTTGTGGCATCGAGAACGGGTTGTGCGAGAAGTCGATCTTGCCCTCGTCATCAGCCTCGTACATCGGGAAGTCGACGACCCAGGCGAACTTGAACTTGGTCTTGTCGGTCAGGCCCAGCTCTTCGCCGATCACGTTGCGCGCACGGCCTGCGACGGCCTCAAAACTCGACGGTGCGCCGCCGAGGAAGAAGGCCGCATCGCCCTCGCCCAGCCCCAGCTGCGCGCGAACCGCCTCGGTCCGCTCGGGGCCGATGTTCTTGGCCAGCGGCCCGGCGCCTTCGAGCGAGCCATCCTCGCTCTTGCGCCAGAAGATGTAGCCCATACCCGGCAGGCCCTGCTCCTGCGCGAACTTGTTCATCCGGTCGCAGAATTTGCGCGAGCCGCCCGTGGGGGCCGGGATCGCGCGGATTTCGGTGTCGTCCTGCTCGAGCAGTTTCGCGAAAATCGCGAAGCCCGAGTCGCGGAAGTGATCGGAGACCACCTGCATCTCGATCGGGTTGCGCAGGTCGGGCTTGTCGGAGCCGTATTTCAGCATCGACTCGGCATAGGGAATGCGCGGCCAGTTCGAGTCGACCGTACGGCCATCGGCGAATTCCTCGAACACGCCCTGGATGACCGGCTGCATCACGTTGAAGATGTCTTCCTGCTCGACGAAGCTCATCTCGACGTCCAGCTGGTAGAAGTCGGTGGGCGAGCGGTCGGCGCGCGGATCTTCGTCACGGAAGCACGGCGCGATCTGGAAATACTTGTCGAAGCCGCCGACCATAATCAGCTGCTTGAACTGCTGCGGCGCCTGCGGCAGTGCGTAGAACTTGCCCGGATGCAGACGCGACGGCACGAGGAAGTCGCGCGCGCCTTCGGGCGACGACGCGGTGATGATCGGCGTCTGGAACTCGTTGAAATCGGCGTCCCACATGCGTTTACGCATGGATTTCACGACGTTGGAGCGCAGGATCATCTTGTCATGTAGGCTCTCGCGACGCAGGTCGAGGAAGCGATAGGACAGACGCGTTTCTTCGGGATATTCCAGCTCGCCGAAAACCGGCAGCGGCAGTTCCTCGGACTCGCCCAGAATTTCGATGTCGCGGACATAGACCTCGATCTCGCCGGTCGGAATCTTCGGGTTGATCAGGCTCTCGTCGCGCAGCTTCACGGTGCCGTCGATGCGGATCACCCATTCCGAGCGCGTTTTTTCCATCGTCTTGAAGGCGGGGCTGTCGCCGTCACAGAGCACCTGCGTCATACCGTAATGATCGCGAAGATCGATGAAGAGCACCCCCCCGTGATCGCGCACGCGATGGACCCAGCCCGCGAGGCGGACGGTCTCACCGGCGTTGGCGGCGCTCAGATCTGCGCAGGTATGGCTGCGAAAGGCATGCATGGGAGGCTCCCCGGATCGAGAATTGCGTATAGTCGCGCCGATACACCCGTTGAGCGCGCAAAAGTCAAGCTGTGCGGAGGCACACAGGCCCGTCTCGAGCAGTTCACGCGCGCGTGGCTCGAAAAAAGGTAAATTTTCGGTTAACTTCAGAGACAACGGGAACTTTGGTAATTTCACAAAGGTTGCCGTCATGAAGGCTAACGCTGGAGCCTGCCAAGCCCCGGCATGATCCGGAGAGACCATATGAGAGCTTGGGACTCGCTTCTCGACCGAATGTTGCGCCACCTGATCCGCAGGGGCACGCTTGAACTCGTCTATTCGGACGAGACGCTCAGACGCTATGGCGACGGCACCGGAGACCCGGTCCGCGTGACCATCGAAAACCCCGACGTGACGCGCAGGATCGTGCTGCGCCCCGATCTCGGGGTTGGCGAAGGATATATGAACGGCGACTACACGATCGCGAATGACGATCTGCGTGGCTTCCTCGCGCTTGCGATCCGCAACCAGACCGGATCCGGCATGCCGTGGTTCGAGAAACCGCGCGAGGCGAGCCGCTTCTTCGGACGCCGCTTCGCGCAGTTCAACCCGGTCAACAAGGCGCGCACCAATGTGGCGCATCACTATGACCTGTCGGGCGAGCTTTATGACCTCTTCCTCGATGAGGACCGGCAATATAGCTGCGCCTATTTCGAGCGCCCCGACATGACGCTGGAAGAAGCGCAGGAGGCGAAGAAACACCATATCGCCAAGAAGCTGTTGATCGAGCCGGGCATGACCGTTCTCGATATCGGCTGCGGCTGGGGCGGCATGGCGCTGACGCTGGCACGCGATTTCGGCGCGAATGTCGTCGGCGTGACGCTGTCCACCGAACAGCACGCGCTGGCCCGCAAACGGGTCAAAGAGGCCGGCCTCGAAGACAAGATCGACATCCGCCTGACCGATTACCGCGATGTGACCGACAAGTTCGACCGGATCGTCTCGGTCGGCATGTTCGAACATGTCGGCGTGCCGCATTACCGCGAGTATTTCTCGAAGGTGCGCGAGCTACTCAAACCGGGCGGCGTCTCGCTGATCCATTTCATCGGACGCTCGGGCCCCGGTGGCGCGACCGCCGATTTCATCACGAAATACATCTTCCCCGGCGGCTATTGCCCGGCCATGTCGGAAGCGTCGAATGCGGTCGAGCATGAAGGCCTCATTACCACCGACCTCGAGGTCTGGCGGCTGCATTACGCGGAAACCCTGCGCCATTGGTGCGATCGGTTCGAAGCGAATATCGACAAGGCCGTCGCACTTTATGACGAGCGGTTCTGCCGGATGTGGCGCTTCTATCTCGTGGCATCCGAGATGGCCTTCCGCCATGGCGGGCAAGTCGTGTTCCAGTATCAGCTGGCCCATGAGGTGGGCGACGTGCCGCTGACACGCGACTACCTCTATCGCGACGAAGACGAACAGGAACATCGGCTGGCCGCCGAGTAAGTCGCCCCCTCCCTGACCGGGCTGAAATCAGGCTGCGCTCCTCCCGGCGCGCGGCCTGACAGACTTGGGCGCACGCCCTCGCGTCACCCTGCAACCCGGCTATCGCGTCCTGACCCTCTTGCGACGCCTGACCCTTTGCGTATAAAGCGCCTCAATTTGCGCAGTGACCAGAGGGGATTCCCATGCCGAAGAGAACAGACATCACGTCAATCCTCATCATCGGCGCCGGGCCCATTGTGATCGGGCAAGCCTGCGAGTTCGACTACTCGGGCGCCCAGGCCTGCAAAGCCCTTCGCGAAGAAGGCTACCGCGTCATCCTCGTCAACTCGAACCCTGCGACGATCATGACCGATCCGGGGCTCGCCGACGCCACCTATATCGAACCGATCACCCCGGAAGTCGTCGCCAAGATCATCGAGGCCGAGCGCCCCGACGCGGTGCTGCCGACGATGGGCGGCCAGACCGGCCTGAACACCGCGCTGGCGCTGGCCGATATGGGCGTGCTGGAGAAATTCGGCGTCGAGCTGATCGGTGCGAACCGCGACGCGATCGAGATGGCCGAAGACCGGAAGCTCTTCCGCGAGGCGATGGACCGGATCGGCCTCGAGAACCCGAAAGCGACCATCGTGTCCTCGCCCAAGCGCGAGAACGGCACCTATGACGTCAATGAAGGCGTGCGTCAGGCGCTGCTCGAACTCGAACATATCGGTCTGCCCGCGATCATCCGCCCCGCCTTCACGCTGGGCGGCACCGGCGGCGGCGTCGCCTATAACCGCGAAGATTACGAGCGCATCTGCCGCTCGGGCCTCGACGCCTCCCCGATGAGCCAGATCCTCGTCGACGAGTCGCTGCTGGGCTGGAAAGAATTCGAGATGGAGGTCGTGCGCGACAAGGCCGACAACGCCATCATCGTCTGCGCCATCGAGAACGTCGATCCGATGGGCGTCCATACCGGCGACTCGATCACCGTGGCGCCCGCGCTGACGCTGACCGACAAGGAATACCAGATCATGCGCAACGGCTCGATCGCCGTGCTGCGCGAGATCGGCGTCGAGACCGGCGGCTCGAACGTGCAATGGGCGATCAACCCCGAAGACGGCCGCATGGTCGTGATCGAGATGAACCCGCGCGTGTCGCGCTCCTCGGCGCTGGCTTCCAAGGCCACCGGCTTCCCGATCGCCAAGATCGCCGCGAAGCTGGCCGTTGGCTACACGCTGGACGAACTCGACAACGACATCACCAAGGTCACGCCCGCCTCGTTCGAGCCGACCATCGACTATGTCGTCACCAAGATCCCGCGCTTCGCCTTCGAGAAATTCGCAGGCTCCAAGCCCGAACTGACCACCGCGATGAAATCGGTGGGCGAGGCAATGGCGATCGGCCGGACCTTCCACGAATCCGTGCAGAAAGCGCTGGCCTCGATGGAGACCGGCCTGAGCGGCTTCGACGAGATCGAGATCGAAGGCGCGCCCGAGAAGGCCGCCGTCATCAAGGCGATCTCGCAGCAGACGCCCGACCGGATGCGCCTCATCGCACAGGCGATGCGCCACGGGCTGACCAATGACGAGATCCAGCACGCGACCTCGTTCGATCCGTGGTTCCTCGCCCGGATCCGCGAAATCGTCGAAGCCGAGAACGAGATCCGCAAGAAGGGCCTGCCGCTCGACGAGAAGGGCCTGCGCAATCTCAAGATGATGGGCTTCTCGGATGCACGTCTTGCCACGCTGACCGGCCGCGACGAAGCGCAAGTCCGCCGCGCCCGCCGCAACCTCGGCGTCACCGCGGTTTTCAAGCGCATAGACACCTGCGCTGCCGAATTCGAGGCGCAGACGCCCTACATGTACTCGACCTATGAAGCCCCCGCGATGGGCGAGGTCGAATGCGAGGCACGGCCATCCGACAACAAGAAAGTCGTCATCCTCGGCGGCGGTCCGAACCGGATCGGCCAGGGGATCGAGTTCGACTATTGCTGCTGCCACGCCTGTTTCGCGCTGACCGATGCGGGTTACGAGACCATCATGGTCAACTGTAACCCCGAGACCGTGTCGACTGACTACGACACCTCGGATCGCCTGTATTTCGAGCCGCTCACGCTGGAACATGTGCTCGAAATCCTGCGGGTCGAGCAGGATAACGGCACGCTGCACGGCGTGATCGTCCAGTTCGGCGGCCAGACGCCGTTGAAACTCGCGAACGCGCTGGAGGCCGAAGGCATCCCGATCCTCGGCACCACGCCCGACGCGATCGACCTCGCCGAAGATCGCGAGCGGTTCCAGGACTTGCTCAACCGTCTGGACCTGAAGCAGCCCGTCAACGGCATCGCAAGCTCGGACGAGCAGGCCTTCGAGATCGCGGGCCGCGTCGGCTATCCGCTGGTGATCCGCCCCTCCTACGTGCTGGGCGGCCGCGCGATGGAGATCGTGCGCGACCTCGACCACCTCAAGCGCTACATCAAGGAGGCCGTCGTGGTCTCGGGCGACAACCCGGTGCTGCTCGACAGCTATCTGGCCGGCGCGATCGAGGTCGACGTGGATGCGCTCTGCGACGGCGAAAGCGTCCATGTCGCGGGCATCATGCAGCATATCGAGGAAGCTGGCGTCCACTCGGGCGACTCGGCCTGCTCGCTGCCGCCCTACTCGCTTTCGCCTGAGATCGTGGCCGAGCTGAAGGTGCAGACCGAGAAGATGGCCAAGGGCCTCAACGTGGTCGGCCTGATGAACGTGCAATTCGCGATCAAGGACGGCGATATCTACGTACTCGAGGTCAACCCGCGCGCCTCGCGCACCGTGCCCTTCGTCGCGAAAGCCACCGACTCGGCCATCGCGTCAATCGCGGCGCGCCTGATGGCGGGCGAGAAGCTGTCGGCCTTCCCGGCACGCCCGCCCTACCCCGAAGGCGTCGGCCCCGACACGCCGCTGCCCTTCGCCGATCCGCTGACGCTGGCCGATCCGCAAACGCCGTGGTTCTCGGTCAAGGAAGCCGTGCTGCCCTTCGCCCGTTTCCCGGGCGTCGACACGCTGCTCGGCCCGGAAATGCGCTCGACCGGCGAGGTGATGGGCTGGGATCGCGACTTCCCTTCGGCCTTCTGGAAAGCCCAGCTCGGCGCGGGCACCGTGCTGCCCGAAAGCGGCCGCGTGTTCTTCTCGATCAAGGACTCCAATAAGACCGACGATCTGGCCGAAGCCGCCGCCTCGCTGGTCTCGATGGGCTTCACCATCGTCGCGACCGGCGGCACCGCCGCATGGCTCGCCGAGCATGGCGTGGAAAGCGAGAAGGTTCTGAAGGTCTATGAGGGCCGCCCGAATATCGTCGACCGGCTGAAGAACGACGAGATCGACCTCGTCTTCAACACCACCGATGGCAGTCAGGCGATCTCGGACAGCCGCGACATCCGCGCGGTCGCGCTCTATGACAAGATCCCCTACTTCACCACCGCCGCCGCCTCCATCGCCGCCGTCTCGGCGATCAAGAGCCGCAAAGAGGGCGAAGTGAGCGTGCGTTCGCTGCAATAAGCTACGGACACAATTAGAGAAATGATGTGACTCGCGGAACACGGTTTCCGCGAGTTTCTTTTTTCAACCCGGGGGTGATCTTGCCGCGCCTCGGTGGCTCACGCATGGCTAAAGCCTAAAAACAATTTCATGAGGCAAGTTATGAACAAATGCGTTTTCGCAGCCGCGGTCCTTTTCGCGGCGCTCCCGCAAATCTCCAGCGCGGCTGAAATCACCGGCGGCACCGTCGGCATCGGCTTTTCGCAATTCACCGATGACGGCGATCTCGACAAGACCTCGGCCACCGGCTCGCTCGAAGTCGGGTTCAACCGGCAATTCTCGCTGCAAGGCGATCTGGCTTTCGCGAGTTTCGGCGCAAGCGACACCGACGCCAACAACGTCGCACTTCACGCGATCTACCACGCCGGTCCGACCACCTCCTTCGGCGCCTTTGCGGGCCACGACCACGCCGAAGGCGCAGGGATGGATTACTATGGCCTCGAAGCGGGCCATTCCTACGGCCAGTTTGGCGGCGAAGCTTATGTCTCGCACGCCAAGGAAGACGGCGTCAGCGGCAACCTGTTCGGCCTGTCGGGGCGCTATGCAGTCAACGACGCGTTCGGCGTGACTGCGGGCTATGACCATATCGACGTCGAGAGCTTCGACGCGAACCGCACGCAGATCGGCGTCGACTACAAGCTCGGCAACGTGACGCTGAGCGGCGATTTCGGCCATGCCGATGGCGACGAACTGGGGTCGAGCAACTACGTCTCGGTCGGTGCGACCTTCGCCTTCGGTCCGCAGCGGCGCACCACGTTCAAGCAGCGTGATCTGATCCGCGTCATCCCCGGTCTCTGACCGCGACGCGCTTGCAGGGGAAAGGCGGCCTTCCGGGGCCGCCTTTTTTTATGCTCACGCCCGCTGCGCCCGCCGCGCGAGCCAGCTTTGCCACGCGGCCGGAGAGCCCGCGAAGGCGTTCATGTCCACGTTCCCCGGTACGCCCGGCACGACACCCGTGCCGCTATACTGCCAGAAGCTCCAATCGGCGCCGGGGTAGCGCTCCATCGGGTGCGCGGTGACCGAGCGCAGCCACATCTCATAGCCGGAGAAGCGCGACAGATCGTTATCCCGCCAGAAATCGATCGTCGTGTAGATCACCGGTCGCGTGCCGTAATGCCGCGTCAGGGCCGCGAGGAAGCGGTGCATCTCGGCGCGAGTGACATGGGCCGCGGGGCGACGCTGGCAGGTGCGCGAGGTGTGGTTCCACTCGATATCCAGCACCGGCGGCAGATCGCCCCGGCGGCGCGGCACGTTGCGGATATACCAATCGGCCTGCTCTTCGGGGGAGCGGCAGAAATAGTAGAAGTGATAGGCCCCGACCGGCACGCCCGCCGCCCGCGCGCGGGTCGCGTTGATGTGGAAACCCGGATCGGAGTGATCGCCGCCCTCGGTCGCCTTGAGCCACGCGAAGGACACCCCCGCCGCGCGCGCCCGGCGCCAGTCGATCTCACCCTGATAGCGCGCCGCGTCGATCCCGTGGACCGGCAGCCGCGCCGGCGCCAGACCTTCCCAATCATGCGGATCGGTATCGCCGAAGCGCGCGGGGATGCCGCTCGCCCGGTAGTTCGAGGCCGACAGCACCGCCGGACGCATCAATTTGGCCTGCTTGCCGCTGGGCGCGCCGCCGCAACCCGCCAAGGCCAAGGCTGCGCCCGAGACGAAGAACCTGCGCGAAATCCCCATGCTCACTCCCCCGTGATTTTTTCCCAGCCTCTCATGCAAACGCCCGCCTGTCATCGCTGACAGGCGGGCGTCTTTTGACATCGGCGAGGCTTCGCCTAAAGCGTTTGGGTCAGCTCCGGGGGCCGAAATCGGCCTTGGTCAGCACGCCATCACCGTCGCGATCGCGCATCGCGAACCACTGATCGGTGCCACTCACGAATTCCGCGCGCGAGATCACCCCGTCGCCATTCGCATCGAAGGCCCGCAGCCCCTCGGCGGTCGGGATATCGTGGCCCGCGCGCATCGCGTTGCGGCCCTGACCCTGTCGCTTGCCGGGCCCCTGCCCCATGCCCTCGGGCATCTGATGCCCCGGACCTTTGCCAGCCTCGCGCTCCATTTCCTTATGCTCGTCGATCATCGCGATTTCCGCGACGGAGTAAGTGTCATCCTCGTTCGCGTCGAACATCGTGAAAATGTCGCCGCGCCGCTCTCGGGCTTCCGCCAGCGTGACGCCGCCATCGCCATCGAGATCCCATTGCAGGAGAAATTCCTGCCCCGGCACCGGGGCGCTTTGCGCGAAACCCGGAGCCGCACCGAGCAGCAGTGCCGCGGCAAACGGGGCGGCGAGAGAAGAGATGCGTTTCATCTGTCTGTCCTTCATGAGATATGTCGTGAATGAAACGAAACGGCCCGCGCCTTTCCGGCGCGGGCCTGACAACATGTCGCAGAGCGGGACAGTTCAGCCTTTCGCGGCGGCCAGCTCGTCCCAGCAGGCCAGCGCGTGACCGGCATACATCACCCCCGGGCCACCGCCCATCTGGATCGCCATGGCGAGCACGTCGCCCAGCTCCTCACGCGTGCCGCCCGCCTTCATCAGCGCCTCGACATGGAACATGATGCAGGGCTCGCAACGCAGCACGACCGCCACGCCGAGCGCGATGAATTCCTTGGTCTTCACATCGAGCGGCCCGTTCTCCTTCACGGCCTTCGACAGCACGCCAAAGCCGCCGACAGCGTCGGGGATCGTCTTGTTCATCACGCGTAGCTCGTTGCGCATCTCGTCGATTTTCGCCTTGTAGCTCATCGCAGGTCTCCTTCGCATTTCGTCCCTCGCGGCGTGACACGGGGCACGGGCGAAATCCTTGACCTGCGTCAAGCCAAAGGGATGGCGCTGCGTGATGTGACCAAAGTTGAGGGGGCTCCGCCCCCGGCGCGAGACTCGCGCCTCCCCCGGGATATTTTCACCAAGCCGAAGACAGCAGTATTTTCCCCTTCGCCTTGGTGCAAATATCCCGGGGGGTGAATTCGCGCAGCGAAAAGGGGGGCAGCGCCCCCCTTCTCCGGTCTCAATCGCTAGACAGGCTCAGCCGTCGACGCGGATGCGCGCGTTGCTCGGGTCGTGCGGGCTGTCCTCGGTCACTTCCGCCGGATAATCGGCGCCGAGGATGCGCACGGAAAGCTTGGTGCCCGGTTCAGCCAGATCGGGGCGCACATAGCCCATCCCGATCTGCTTGCCGAAGGCCACCGACCAGCCGCCCGAGGTCAGACGCCCGACCTTCTCGCCATCCTGTTTGATGACTTCCTTGCCCCACGGGTCAGCGTCGTCCGGCCCGTCGATCAGAAGCGTCACGCATTTCGAGCGGATGCCGGTGTCGAGCATCGCCTGCTTGCCGGTGAACTCCTTCTCGAGGTCGATGAAGCGGTCGAGACCGGCTTCCTGCGGGGTCGCGTCGCGGCCCAGCTCGTTGCCGAACGCGCGATAGCTCTTCTCCTGACGCAGCCAGTTCTGCGCGCGCGCACCCACCAGCTTCATCCCGTGCTTCTCGCCCGCCTCGACCAGCAGATCCCAGAGGTAGCGGCCGAATTCGACCGGGTGATGCAGTTCCCAGCCCAGCTCGCCCGTATAGGCCACGCGCACGGCGCGGACCGGGCACATGCCCAACTCGATATTGCGCATCGAGAGCCACGGGAAGCGCTTGTTCGACAGAACCGTCTCCGGATAGGCGTCCTTGACCACCTCCTGCAGAATCTTGCGCGCATTGGGGCCCGCCAGCGCGAAGACGCCCCATTGGGTGGTCACGTCGTGGCAATCGACATAGTCGCCGCCCGCCGCGCGGAAATCCTCGATCGATTTACGCAGGAAGTCGCCGTCGTAATCGGTCCAGGCGCCCGCCGAGATCAGGTAGTACTCGTCCTCGGCCAGACGCACGATCGTGTATTCGGTGCGGGTCGTGCCGGCTTCGGTCAGCGCGTAGGTCAGGTTGATCCGTCCCACCTTCGGCAGCTTGTTGCAGGTGAAGGCATCGAGGAAAGCCGTCGCGCCGGGGCCGCGCACCATGTGTTTGGTGAAGGCGGAGGCGTCGATCAGACCGGCGGTGTCGCGCAGCGCCTCGGCCTCGTCCTTGGCATATTGCCACCATTCTCCGCGACGGAACGAGCGGCTGTCATGGTCGAAGCTCGAGGGCGCATCCTTGGGGCCGTAATAGTTCGGGCGTTCCCAGCCGTTGGTCTGGCCCATCTGCGCGCCCGCCGCGATCTGGCGGTCATAGGCGGGAGCGGTTCGCAGCGGACGGCAGGCTTCGCGCTCTTCATCGGGGTGGTGCAGGATGAAGACGTGCTCGTAGGCCTCTTCGTTCTTGCGCGCCGCGTATTCGGTGGTCATCCAGCTGCCGTAACGCTTGGGATCGAGGCTCGCCATGTCGATCTCGGCCTCGCCTTCGACCATCATCTGCGCGAGGTAATAGCCGGTGCCGCCCGCAGCGGTGATGCCGAAGGAGAAACCTTCCGCCAGCCACATGTTGCGCAGGCCCGGCGCGGGGCCGACCAGCGGGTTGCCGTCGGGGGTGTAGCAGATCGGGCCGTTGAAATCGTCCTTCAGGCCGACTTCCTCGGAGGTCGGCAGACGATGGATCATCGACATGTATTCTTCTTCGATGCGCTCCAGATCGAGTTGGAACAGATCGGCGCGGAAGGTCTCCGGCACATCATAGAGGAAGCGCGCGGGCGCGTTGCGCTCGTAGGGGCCGAGGATCCAGCCGCCGCGTTCCTCGCGGACATACCATTTCGCATCGGCATCGCGCAGCACCGGGTGCTCGGGGTTACCCTCGGCGCGCCATTTGACCAGCGCCGGGTCGGCGTCGGTGACGATGAACTGGTGTTCGACCGGGATCGCGGGAATCTTGATGCCCAGCAGGCGCGCGGTGCGCTGCGCGTGGTTGCCGGTGCAGGTCACGACGTGTTCGGCGCGGATTTCGATCTCTTCGCCGGAGCCGACGAGGTTGCCGCCCTTCTCGACCATCTTCTCAAGCGTCACGACCCATTCCGAGCCGGTCCAGCGATAGGCGTTGACCTGCAGCTTGCGCGCGATCTCGGCGCCGTGCTGACGCGCGCCCTTGGCCATCGCCTGCGTCACGTCGGCGGGGTTGATATAGCCGTCCTGCGGGTGGAACAGCGCGCCTTTGAGGTCTTCGGTGTTCAGGAGCGGCCAGCGCTCCTTCATCTGCGCGGGCGTCAGGAACTCGTGATAGACATCCGCGGTCTCGGCGACGGAGGAATAAAGCTTGTATTCGTCCATCCGCTCTTGCGTCTGCGCCATGCGCAGGTTGCCCACGATCGCGAAGCCCGCGTTCAGCCCGGTCTCGGCTTCCAGCGTCTTGTAGAAATCGACCGAGTATTTATGGATGTGGGTCGTCGCGTAGCTCATGTTGAAGAGCGGCAGCAGACCCGCCGCGTGCCAGGTCGAGCCCGAGGTCAGCTCGTCGCGCTCGATGAGCAGCGTGTCCCAGCCTGCCTTGGCAAGATGGTAGGCGACACCGCACCCGACTGCGCCGCCACCGACGACCAAAGCTTTCACATGGGATTTCATCGCGGGGCCTCCTTGCCGATACGGACGTAGGGGCAGATTGACCCTCATATTCGCAAACGCAATCCGATCCGGGCGACATTCGCGCGACAAAAACGACAAAAGCGCACGCGCGGCGCTTCGGGGGCGCGGCGCCTGCTCGGTGGGGCCCGTTTATGAAAGCTCAAGCCCCATTGGATGCGCGCAAACCCGGTGATGACGCTTCCGTGAGGCGAGTCGCGAATCCGTGTTTGGTTCCCACGATTTGTAAAAATTTTTCCCCTATTTGCACAGGAACTGTGCGCCGTTTCACCAGTTCTCAGACCATCAGAGGCCGGGGAAACCGGAAACCGGGACCGACGCGCCTCACTTAAAACGAAAGGGAGACGAGATATGAAAAAGCTCATCACCACTACCGCCATCGGCCTGATGCTTGCCCTGCCCGCACATGCCGAAGACAAAGCAAATGCAAACGCGACGGCTGAAGCCAACGCGAACGCTTCGGCCAACATGTCGGGCGACATGTTCATGAAGTCGATTCCGGATTCCTTCAACGCCTCGGGCCTCATGGGCAAGCGCGTCTACATCTCGAAGGACAAGGTCGACGCGAAGACCGCGATCAACGAAGCGCAGGACAGCTGGGATGACGTTGGCGAAGTCAGCGACGTCGTGATCGGCACCAATGGCGAAGTCGATGCCGTCCTCGTCGACGTGGGTGGTTTCCTCGGCATTGGCGAGAAAACCGTCGCGATCTCGATGGATTCGCTCAACCTGATCCCCGATGGCGACACCGACAATTCCTATTTCGTCGTCGCTCAGGGCAGCAAGGACCAGCTGGACCAAGCGCCGAAATATGACGCCGAAATGCAGACCGCGTTCAGCGCGGACGCCAATGGCGACATGAACGGCAACGGCGAAGATATGCAGAACGCCGACGCGTCGCAGAAGATGGATGAGGCTGGCGATAACGCCGAAGCCGCTGCCGCTGCTGCAGGCGCCGCTGCGAACGAAGCTGCCGACAAGACCGCTCAGGCTGCCGACAACGCAGGCGAAGCGATGGACAACGCCGCCGAGAACACTGCCGACGCCGCTCAGAACGCCGCGCAGGAAACCGAGCAGGCGATGAACAACGCTGGCGACAAGACCGAAGAGATGGCGAAAGACGCCGCTCAGAACACCAAGGAAGCTGCAAACGCGACTGGCCAGGCCGTTGAAAACGCGGCTGACAACGCTGGCGAAGCGACCAAGGAAGCCGCGAATGAAACCGGCAACGCGATCGACGACGCTGTCGACAGCACTGCCGCTGCCGTGGGCACCATGGGTCAAGCTGACCAGGAAGACGGCCAGAAGGTCGATATCGCTTCGGTCGCTCCCGACACGCTGCGTGGTGAAGGCGTCTATGGCCCGAACGACGACAAGGTCGGCGACGTGTCCGAGCTGGTTCAGGGCAACGACGGTAAAGTCTCGGGCGTCGTGATCGACGTGGGTGGCTTCCTCGGCATTGGCGCCAAGCCGGTCGAAATCAAGGCGAGCGAGCTGACGGTTCTGCAGAACGACACCTCGATCACCGTGCATACCGGTCTGACCGAAGAGCAACTGAAGAAGCTTCCGAAATACGAAGCGAAGTAATCTTCGGATGATGTGACGGAGAGCCGGGGGCAGCCCCTGCTCCCAGCGAAGGCCCCGGGAATTTCCCGGGGCCTTTCGTCATCTCTGGACCGACACAACCGAAGCCCAAATGAAAAGGCCCCGGATCTCACCGGGGCCTCAAAACAGTTTCGCGCGGATCAGGTCATCGACGGCACGACCAGATCCGGCGGGCGGTGCCCGTCGGCGAAGGTCTTGATGTTGACCAGAACCTTCTCGCCCATCTCCACGCGCCCCTCGACGGTGGCCGAGCCCATATGCGGCAGCAGCACCACGTTCGACAGCTCGCGCAGCCGCGGATTGACCTCGGCGCCGTGCTCGAACACGTCGAGCCCGGCCCCGGCCAGCTCGCCCGCGCGCAACGCCCGGGTCAGCGCGTTCTCGTCGATCACCTCGCCCCGCGAGGTATTCACGATCACCGCCTCGGGCTTGAGCATCTTCAACCGCCGCGCGTTGAGCAGGTGGAAGGTCGAGGGCGTATGCGGGCAGTTCACCGAGATCACGTCCATCCGGCTCACCATCTGATCGAGGCTGTCCCAGTAGGTCGCTTCCAGCTCCGCCTCGATATCGGGATGAACCTTGGTCCGGTTGTGATAGTGGATCTGCATCCCGAAGGCCTTGGCGCGCCGCGCCACCGCCTGACCGATCCGGCCCATGCCGAGAATGCCCAGCCGCTTGCCGCCGATGCGATGGCCCATGAAGGCGGTGGGCGCCCAGCCTTCCCAATTGCCCGCCTGCATATGCGCGAGCCCCTCGGGAATGCGCCGCGTCACCGCCAGCATCAGCGCGATGGTCATATCGGCCGTGTCATCGGTGACGACGCCCGGCGTATTCGACACCAGCACCCCACGCTGACGCGCCGAGGAGACGTCGATATGATCGACCCCGGCACCGTAATTCGCAATCAATTTCAGACGCTCGCCGGCCTGCGAGATCATCGACGCGTCGATCCGGTCGGTCACGCAAGGCACGAGAACGTCGGCGCGTTTCATCGCTTCGACCAGTTCCTCCCGGCTCATCTTGCGATCGTCGTGATTGAGCTCGACCTCGAACAATTCCTTCATCCGGGTCTCGACGACCTCGGGCAGGCGTCGCGTCACGACAACACTCAGGCGCGGTGCAGGCATCTCGGTCCTCTCCTCTCTTCCATCGCGGGGCGGTTGGATGCAAACTGCCCCTCAACGCGGGCAGGCACAAGGCCCGGCAAGAGCAGTAATGGCCGAAATCGACATGGGAGCGCAATTTTATTGCGCGTCGGATGTTGCAGACCCGCGGATCAGCCAGCGGGCGGGCCGGGATATGAGGCGGACGATGACGGGCAGCAAAATCCTCGCGGCGGTATCCTCAATTGCGATTCTGGTAGGCGCAATCTGGAGCGTGTCGGGCAATGCCTCGGGCGCGCAGTCGAAACCCGACGCTTCCCAGCCTGCGCCATCCGCGCAGACCAACAAGCCCCAAGCGAAACCTGTAGCGAAGCCCGCGACCGACGGTCCCGACGTGCAACTGTCGAAGCCCCAGCGCCGCGGCCCGGTCACTCATCTGCCGATCCCGCGCTATGTCTCGCTCAAAGGCTCCAAGGGCAATGTGCGCCGCGGCCCGTCGCTGTCGCACCGGATCGACTGGGTCTTCACCCACCCCGGCATGCCGTTGAAAGTCACCGCCGAATTTGGCCATTGGCGGCGCGTCGAGGATAACGAAGGTCAGGGCGGCTGGATTCACTACACGCTGATCTCGGGCGTGCGCAACGTGATCGTCATGCAGGACATGGTGTCGCTCCACGCCCGCCCCGACCCGAAATCCGCAGTCACCGCCAAGGCGCAGGCCGGCGCGATCGCGGGCCTCGGCGCCTGTACCCACGATTGGTGCGAAATCGAGGGCTCGGGCGCGGATGGCTGGCTGCCGAAAACCGAAATCTGGGGTGTCGACCCCGACGAGACCCGTGACTGAGACGCTCACCTGCGCTAGAGGATCGGCGCAAAGGTAGAGACGGCAGCGATGGCCTATAGCGAAAACGAACACCGGATGAACACCTCGGCGGGTCTGGCCTCGGTCGGCACCGCAGCACTGCTCGTGGCGATCAAGGCCTGGGCGCTATGGCAGACGGGCGCGCTCTCCGTGGGCGCCTCGCTCGCCGACAGCGCGGTGGACCTGTTGATCTCGGGCGCGGGGCTGCTGGCGATTCTCTATGCCGCGAAGCCCGCCGATGACGATCACGCCTTCGGGCATAGCTCGGCCGAAGACCTCGCAGCCCTCGGTCAGGCGCTGATCGTGCTGGGCGCGGGCATCACGATCGGCATCACCGGCGTTCAGCGCCTGCTGGCCCCGACCCCGCCCCCGCTTGCCGCCGAAGGTGTTGGGATCGCGGTCATGGTCGCCTCTGCGGCGATCACCTTCGGCCTGATCTGGTGGCAGGGCCGCGTGGCGCGCAAGACCGGCAACAAGGTCGTCGCCGCCGACCGGCTGCACTATGTGGGCGATCTGCTGCCGACACTGGGCGCGATCCTCGCGCTCTGGCTGTCACATGCGTTCGGTTGGGGCGACGTGGACAGCATCGTCGCCCTGATCGCCGCGGCGATCATGCTAGCCGGCGCGGCAAAGATCTTCATTGGCGCATGGCACGCGCTGATGGACCGCGCGGCCCCTGACGACGTGATCGAAGGCATCGCCAAGATCGCCCGCGACTGGCCCGGCGTGCGCGGCTTCCACGATCTCAAGACCAGGACGGCAGGCGCGCAGATCTTCGTGAATCTGCATATCGAACTCGATGGCGACCAAACGCTGGAAGAGGCCCATGACATCGGCGCCGCGCTCAAACGCGCCATCGTCGAAGCCTATCCGCAGGCCGACGTCATCATCCACAAGGACGTCTATCGGGGCTGAGCGCGGAGGGGGCGCTGCCCCCACGGCTTGCGCCGCCCCCCGGGATATTTTGGCCAAGAGGAAGGCAGATCGTCCTGCTTCCAACTGCATTAAATATCCCCGCCGGAGGCTACGGCATCACCACCCGCTCAGGCGGCCGGATCAAGCAGCCCGCGGCCCTTGAGAAGCGGCTCCACCCCGGGCATCTTGCCCCGGAACTCGGTGTAAAGCTCCTCCGGCGGCCGCGAATTGCCTGCCGACAGCACGAAGCGTTCGAGCTTCGCCGCCGTTTCCGGATCGAACACGTCGCCTGCCTCCTCGAAGGCTTCGAACGCATCGGCATCCATCACCTCGGACCACATGTAGCTGTAATAACCAGAGGAATAGCCGTCGCCCGAGAAGACATGGGCGAAATGCGGCGTCGCGTGGCGCATCCGGATCGCATGCGGCATGCCGATCTCGCGCAGCACCTCGGCCTGTTTCGCCATCGGATCTTCGGGGGCTGCGCTCTCGTGGAAGGCCAGATCGACCAGCGCCGAGCCCAGATATTCCACCGTCGAGAAACCCTGATCGAAGGTGGCGGCCCCTTTCAGCTTCTCGCGCAGCTCCATCGGCATCGGCTCGCCGGTCTTGTAATGGCGCGCGTGTTTTTCCAGCGTCTCGGGCACGTCGAGCCAATGCTCGTAAAGCTGGCTCGGGAGTTCCACGAAATCGCGCGCGACCGAGGTGCCCGAGAGGAACTGATAGGTCACATCCGACAGCATCTGGTGCAGCGCATGGCCGAATTCATGGAACAGCGTGCGCGCGTCGTCATGGCTGAGCAGCGCCGGATCGCCCTTGGCAAAGTTGCACACATTGACCACGATCGGCACCGGCGCACCGCCCAGCTTGCGCTGTGAGCGCATCGCCGAGCACCACGCCCCCGAGCGTTTCGAGCCACGCGCGAAATAATCGCCCAGGAACACGGCCAGCACTTCGCCCCCGCGCGAGACTTCCCAGCCGCGCACGTCCGCGTGGTAGAACGGCCCGTCGATTTCCTTGAACTCCAGCCCGAAGAGGCGGTTCGCCGTGTCGAAGGCCGCCCCGATCATCGCGTCGAGTGACAGGTAGGGCTTGATCTGCCCCTCGTCGAAATCATGCTCGGCCACGCGACGTTTCTCGGCATAGTAGCGCCAGTCCCACGGCTCCAGATCGCCATTGATCCCGTCGGCATGCATCATCTCGGCCAGCTTCGCGGCATCCGCCTCAGCGGCGGCCTTCGCAGGCTCCCAGACGCGCATGAGAAGGCCGCGCACGGCCTCGGGCGTCTTGGCCATCTCGGGCTCCAGCTTGTAGGCGGCGAAGCTCTCGTACCCCAGAAGCTTCGCACGCTCCTCGCGCAGCTTCAGCACCTCGGCGGCGATCTCGCGATTGTCGGTCTCGCCGCCATTCGCCCCGCGCGAGGTCCAGGCCTCGTAGGCAATCCGCCGCAATTCGCGATTGGGCGAGAATTGCAGGAAAGGCACGATCAGCGAGCGCGAGAGCGTCAGCACCGGGCCGTCCTGCCCGCGCTCCTTACCCGCCGCGCGGGCAGTGTCGATCACGAAGTCAGGCAAACCTTCCAGCTCGTCCTCGGCCAGCGGGCGGAACCAGCCGCTCTCGTCGGCCAGCAGGTTCTGACTGAACTGCGTGGTGATCGAGGCGAAGCGCTGCTTGATCTCACGCATCCGTTCGGCCGCGTCCCCTTCCAGCGCCGCGCCCGACCGGGTGAACATCTGGTAATATTGCTCCAGAAGCCGCGCTTGCTCCGGGCCAAGTCCAAGACTCTCGCGGCTCTGCCAAAGCGTATCGATCCGGGCGAACAGCGCGGTGTTCATCGTGATCTCGGAGGAAAACGCGGCGAGCTTCGGCGCCAGATCGCGCATCAGCTCCTGCCGCGCTGACGTCGCATCGGCACCGGCGAGGTTGTAGAACACGCCCGCGACCTTCTCGAGCGCCTCTTCCGCCAGCTCCATCGCCTCGATCGTATTGGCGAATGTCGGGGCGTCGGGCGAGTCCGCGATCGCCGCGATATTGGCACGCGCCTCGGCCAGCGCCGCGTCGAACGCAGGCGCAAAATCGGCGTCGGAAATTTGCGCGAAGGGCGGGAGTTCGTAGGGGCCGGTCCAGTCGGCGAGAAGCGGGTTGGTCATGGCGGGTCTCCTTTGCATCGCAAGCTAGGGCGCGTGCTCAGGATTGACCATCCCCCGCCCCGTGAACTTCTCCGCAAACCGCGCAATCGGCACGCCGTTTCACGCCGAACTGACGGCTCTCGCCCCAGAGCGCATCATAGATCATCAGCCGCCCACGCGCGGATTGGCCCGCGCCGGTGATCTCCTTGATCGCCTCGGTCGCCATCATCGAGCCCACCACGCCCGGCAGCGCGCCCACCACGCCCGCCTCGGCACAGCTCGGCGCAAGCCCGGCGGCAGGCGCTTCGGGGAAGACGCAGGCATAGCAGGGCGCATCCTTCGCCGGATCGTACAGCGACAGCTGCCCTTCCCATTGCGTGATCGCGCCGGAAATCAGCGGCGTTCCGGTCGCCACGCAGGCCGCATTCACCAGATAGCGCGTGTCGAAATTGTCGGTCCCGTCGAGGACGAGGTCATACTCCGCGATCAGCCCTTCGGCATCCTCGGCGCTCAGGCGACGGTTATAGGGCAGCACCTCGATATGCGGGTTGAGCGCCAGCATCGCCTTTTGCGCGGAGAAGACCTTGGGCATCCCGAGATCGGCATCGCGATGGATCACCTGCCGCTGCAGGTTGGAATTCGAGACGATATCGTCATCGACGACGCCGATCCGCCCGACCCCGGCCGCGGCGAGATAGAGAAGCGCTGGCGAACCCAGCCCCCCGGCCCCAACCACCAGAACCTTTGCCTGCTTGAGACGCTTCTGCCCCGGCCCGCCGATCTCGCGCAGCATGATGTGGCGCGCATAGCGATCCAGTTCGGCCTCGGAAAAGCTGCCCGGTTTGGGCGCGGGCGCCTCGGGCTCCTTCGCCTCGGCCTTCGCGCGGATCGCCCCGAGCATCCGGCGATAGATCATGACCAGCGCGACGACGACGCCGAGGCCGATCCAACCCGCAAGCGAACCGCCCAGAACGCGCCCCAACGGCCCGAACCCGGGGATCGGCAGATGCGCGATCACCAAGGCCGCCCAGATCAGCACGAGCATCCCGAAGATCGCACGCGCCGAAGCCTTGAGCACCAGCCCGAGCCCCACGATCGCCGCCATCAGAACCAGTCCGAGCATCGCTCAGACCTTCCCGGTCGAGCCGAACCCGCCTGCGCCCCGCGCGGTGTCGCCCAGAGCGTCCGTGACCTCGAAGCGCGCCTGCACCACCGGGGCGACGATCGCCTGCGCGATGCGGGCACCATGCTCGATCAGGTAGGGCTCGGTGCCGAGATTGATCAGCAGCACCCCAAGCGGCCCGCGATAATCGGCGTCGATCGTGCCGGGCGTGTTGGGCAGGCTGATCCCGTGTTTCAGCGCCAGCCCCGAGCGCGGCCGGATCTGCATCTCGAACCCTTCGGGAATCTCGACGCGCAGCCCCGTCGGGATAATCGCGCGCTGCATCGGGGCGAGCGTGATGCCGCCCTCGCGATCCTCGGCGGTGAGATTGGCGCGCAGATCAGCCCCGGCGGCGCCGTGGGTCTCGTAGCGCGGCAGCGCAATCTCGGGATCGGCCCAGTCTTCGCGCAGAACCTTGATGATCGGTATGCTCACGTGTCCCTCTCCTGCCCGATGTCGCGCGGGCGTCAAATGCTGATGCCTCCGGCGGGGATATTTGGACCAAGCCGAAAGAGGCGCGCTTCGTTTCGGCTTGGTCCAAATATCCCCCGCGGAGCGTCCCTCAGGCGCCAGCCGCGCCCAAGCTTCGTGCGATGCGCGCAGCCAACCGCCGCGCGACCTCTTGCTTGTCCATCCGGTCCCAGCTTTCCGCGCCGGTCTCGTCGATTATCGTCACCGCGTTCTCGGTCCCGCCCATGATCCCGGTCGCGGGGCTCACGTCATTGGCGACGATCCAGTCGCAGCCCTTGCGGGCGCGTTTGTCGGCCGCGAACCGCGCGACGTCATGGGTCTCGGCGGCGAAGCCCACCACTAGACCCGGCCGCCCTTCGCCCATCTTCGAGACGGTGGCGAGGATGTCGGGGTTCTCGGCGAATTCGAGCGCGGGCGGCGCGCCGGTGCCGTCCTTCTTCATCTTCCGCTCGGCCGCGTTCGCCACACGCCAATCGGCCACGGCGGCAGCGAAGATCGCGGCCTCAGCGGGCAGCGCGGTCTGCACCGCGTCCAGCATCTCGCGCGCGGTCTCGACCTTGATCACCCGCACGCCCGCAGGCGGCGCGATCGTCGCGGGACCGGTGACGAAGGTGACAGTCGCGCCGAGGTCCCGCAGCGCCGCGGCAATCGCCGTGCCCTGTGCGCCCGACGAGCGGTTCGCGATATAGCGCACCGGGTCGATCGGCTCATGGGTGGGCCCGGACGTCACGAGGACATGGCGGCCCTTTAGAGGACCGTCCGACAGCGCGGCGTCGATGGCGGCGAGGATTGCCTCGGGTTCGATCATCCGGCCCTCGCCGAACTCGCCACAGGCCATGTCGCCCTCGGTCGGGCCAGCAAAGATCACGCCATCGGATTTCAGCGTCGCGATATTGCGCTGCGTTGCCGGGTGCTCCCACATCCGCACATTCATCGCAGGCGCGATCAGCACGCGCTTGTCGGTCGCCAGCAGCAAGGTCGAGGCGAGGTCATTGGCCAGACCTTGCGCCATCTTCGCCATCAGATCGGCGGTGGCGGCCACGACGACTACCAGATCGGCGGCACGCGACAGCTGAATATGACCGATCTCGGACTCATGCGTCAGATCGAAGAGGTCGGAATGAACCGCCTCGCCCGCGAGCGAGGAGACGGTGAGCGGCGTCACGAACTCAGCCCCGGCCTTGGTCAGGACCGGGCTCACCGAGGCCCCCGCCCCGCGCAGCAAACGGATCAGCTCGGGTGCCTTGAAGGCTGCGATACCGCCGCCGATGATCAACAGGATGCGTTTGCCCGCAAGCATTTGCCTCTCCGTGAAACTCTCTCAGATGGTCTAAGCGCCGGGGCGCATTGGCGCAAGGATCACTTGAACGCGGCGCAGGGATCGGCGCGCTCGGTCGGGGGCGTGATGATCCAGTCATCAAAGGGCTGCTTGCCGGGATCGGTGCCCGGCTCCGCCTCGATCTGACCGATCGCCACGACCTTCGCGTCCGGGTCGGCTTTGCGCAGAAGCGCGGGCACGGCGAGGTCGGTCTTCGCATGGCCAGATCCGGTGATGACCGCGACCGGCCCGCCGGTCTCCTTCAGCGCCTCGAGCGCCACCCGCGCGAAGGCCGCATCGCGGAAGCGTTGCGCCGCGACCATGCCGGGCAGCAGATCGGGCGGCAGCGCGTTGCAGTGATCCTCTTGCGACTCCGCTTCCAGCTTGGCCTGCAGGTCTTCTGGATAGGCTTGATCGAGCCCGTAGCGTGCGGCGTCCTTTCCGAACACTTCCGGCAGCGGCTTGGTCATCGCGGCGCGTACGGTCTCGCGCGGCTGCGCGGCGCCATAGACCTTGGCATCGCCCAAAGCTGCGAAAATCAGATAGTAGATTGCGAAATCGGGCCAGCCCGAATTGTCCCAGTCCAGCGCCTTTTCCAACGCGCCCTCATCCTTCAAAAGCGCCGGCGTGATCTTCGCCGCCTGCTCGGGCGTCAATTGCTCGAACACCACGGCGGTTGGCTTCAGCGCCTTGATCGCACGCGCCTGATTGAGGTGATGGGTCGGGTTGTCGTGAATCTCTCCCAGAACGACAATATCGCCCGACAGCGTATCCAGCTGGGCGGGCGATATTTCCGCACCAAAGGCGGGACTTGTCAGAGACAGCAGGCAGAGCGCGGCAAGAAACTTCTTCATACGAAGAAGCTTTGCACCTCGCCCTGATGGGTTTCAAGCGATTTGCGCATCTTGCCGAAAGCCTGCGCTTCGAGCTGACGAATACGCTCTTTCGAAAGCCCCAACTCTTCACCGAGGCTTTCCAAAGTGCGCGGATCTTCGATCAGACGACGCTCGCGGACGATATAGGCTTCGCGGTCTGTCAGACGGCCCATCGCCTCGCCCAGCCAGACTTTCATCGTCTGACCGTCATGGCTGTCGGCCACGGTTTCCTCAGGGCTCGCGCCGTCATCTTCCAGCGTATCGACCCATTCGCGGCCTTCGTCTTCGCTGGACTGCGTGGCATTGAGCGAGAAGTCGGACCCGGACAGGCGGCCCTCCATCATCTCGACATCTGCGAGCGGCACGCCGATCACTTCGGCCACGCGCTGACGCAGCTGCATCGCATCGAGCTGTTCGCCCTCTTGCTGCGCTTCGCGGGTCAGCTGAGCCTGAACGCGGCGCATGTTGAAGAACAGCGCTTTTTGCGAAGAGGTGGACCCGGTGCGCACCATCGACCAGTTGCGCATCACGAATTCCTGGATCGAGGCTTTTATCCACCACACCGCGTAGGTCGAGAACCGCACGCCGCGTTCCGGGTCGAACTTGTCGGCGGCTTTCATCAGACCAAGTGAGGCTTCTTGGATCAGATCGTTCATGGGCGCGCCGTAGCGGCGGAACTTCGAGGCCATCGAGATCGCGAGGCGCATGTAGGCCGTCACAAGCCGGTGCAGCGCCTGTTCGTCCCTATTATCGCGCCACGCTCGCGCCAGTTCTGCTTCGGTTTCTGCATCCAGGAACTCTGCCCGCATTGCTTGGCGTGGCAGGGTTTCATCGGTCATACCATCGAGTGCCATTTACAATCTCCCTGGGGTGTCCAGCCCAAACCGGCGCAACCTTGAATTGGGTGGCTGCTTTGCCCACCCAATGCGAATGACATGTTTTGGTTCCTCACGGAAATGTTGAATTTTGCCTGAAACTTTGTGCGCGTGGCGCACTTGACGACGTTTTCAAGCGAAAAATGGAAGAAATTCATGCCGCTACGGGAAGGCCATCACTCCTTCTTGAGCACCGCATATCATAAGCGTGCTCACGGACACTTGAGCGGCTGTAACGCAACATGTTGATCTTGTGCGCGAAACTGAAGCGATGGCTGTGCAGATATGCAGGAATTGCACCTTTATCCCTCTATTTCCACTGATGTTTCGAGCGGCGCATTCGTCTCCGAGTCGAGGGGCGAAGGATGCGGCTCCTGTCCCTACACCCGTTAACCATTCCTAAACCACGGCTGCGCTACCCCTCGGGGAAGAGGCGCAGGAGAGCCGATGGTCAGCCAGAGCTATACGGTCGCGTTCGAGGGGGTGGAGGCCCGCCTCGTGGAGGTGCAATGCGCGCTCTCCGAAGGCATGCCCGGCTTCGCGGTCGTCGGCCTGCCCGACAAGGCCGTGTCCGAGGCGCGCGAACGGGTGCGCGCGGCGCTCGGCGCGCTGGGGATCGCGCTGCCGATGCAGAAGATCACCGTGAACCTCTCGCCTGCAGACCTGCCGAAAGAGGGCTCGCATTTCGACCTGCCCATCGCGCTGGCGCTGCTGGGCGCGATCGGGGTCGTGCCGCGCGACCGGATCGAGGCGCTGGTCGCCGTGGGGGAGCTGTCGCTCGACGGGCGGCTCCTGCCGGTCACGGGTGCCCTGCCCGCTGCGATGGCGGCCGCCGCGCAGGACAAGGGGCTGATCTGCCCGAAGGGCTCGGGCGCAGAGGCGGCCTGGGTCGGCGCGGCCGAGGTGACGGCGCCGGAGACGCTCGGCGCCGCAATCGACCACCTCAGCGGTCGCCTGCCGCTGGAGCCCGCCCGTCCGGGTCTCGTCCGCGACGCGCCGCATCCGCGCGACCTGCGTGATGTGAAGGGTCAGGAGCGAGCCAAACGCGCGCTGGAGATCGCCGCTGCCGGTCGCCACCACCTGATGATGATCGGCACGCCCGGCTCGGGCAAATCCATGCTGGCCGCGCGCCTGCCCTCGATCCTGCCCGAAATGCGCCCCGAGGAGATGCTGGAAACCTCGATGATCCAATCGCTGTCGGGGCTGCTGGCCGAGGGTGGCATCTCGCGCACCCGTCCCTTTCGCGAGCCGCATCACACCGCTTCGATGGCCGCGATGATCGGCGGCGGGCGTGGCGCCCGCCCCGGCGAAGTCAGCCTCGCCCATAACGGCGTGCTGTTCATGGACGAATTCCCCGAATTCCCCCGCGCCGTGCTGGAAACCCTGCGCCAGCCGATCGAGACCGGCGAGGTCGTCGTCTCACGCGCCAATGCTCATACGCGCTACCCCTGCCGCTTCCTGCTGATCGCGGCGGCGAACCCATGCAAATGCGGATATCTCGGCGATGCCGAGCGCGCCTGCGCCCGCGCGCCCGGTTGCGGCGACGACTATCTGGGGCGGATTTCAGGACCTCTGATGGATCGGTTCGACCTGCGCATCGAGGTGCCCCCGGTGCGCTACGCTGATCTCGATCTGCCAGCCTCCGGCGACAGCTCCGCCGAAGTCGCGGCCCGCGTCGCGGAAGCGCGCGAGCGGCAGGCCCAGCGCTTCGCGGATCACCCCGCAATTCGCGTCAATGCCGAAGCCGAAGGGCAGCTACTGGAAGACATCGCGACGCCGGATGCGCAGGGGCGAGATTTACTGGCCCGGATGGCGGAGCGGGTCGGACTGTCGGCGCGCGGCTACCACCGGGTTCTTCGGGTCGCGCGCACCATCGCCGATCTCGACCATGCCGAGCACGTGCGCCAGCCTCATATCGCCGAAGCGTTGAGCTATCGGCTCAGCGCCGTGGCAGGTTGAGCATCCGGCGCGCCGCCGCCGCCGCATCCTCCAGTGCCTCGCGCGCCTCGGGCACCCTACCGTCGAAGAATTGCCAGACATGCGGCGCGTCGGGCCAGCTTTGCACCGTGACATCCGCGTCGAAACTGCGCAGCCGCTCTGCCATGCGCAGCGCATCGTCGCTCAGAATCTCCCCCATCGAATGCTGGATCAGCACTGGGGGCGGATCGGGGAACTCCGCGAAAAGCGGTGAAAAGCGCGGATCGCGCGCGTCATGCCCGCGCAGCACCATCTCGCAGGTATCGCCAAGCCGTTCGACCGGCAGCATCGCGTCTTTCGCGGCATTGACGCGGAGGCTCTCGCCCGAACAGGTCAGGTCCGTCCACGGGCAGAAGGTAATCGCCCCGGCAGGCGGCGTGCCGCGCTGGCACAGGACGCTCAGAAGCGCCAGTGTCAGACCGCCGCCCGCGCTGTCGCCCGCGATCACGATCGCGCCCGGGTCGTACCCCATCTCCACCAGCGCATCGAAAGCTGCGGTCGCATCCTCGAGCGCCGCACCGACCGGCGCCTCGGGCGCGAGGCGGTAATCCGGCACGACCACCTCGAGACCGCTCAGCTTCGCCAAGCGCCCCGCCAGCCCGCGATACATCCACGGGGAGCCGGTGACGTAACCGCCGCCATGAAGATAGAGAATGATGCGCCCGACCGAGGACCGCCCCGCGCGCAGCGACAGCGCATTGCGCCCGGCCAGCTTGGTCGGCAGACGGCAGAGCCCGGTCGGCTCGCGCACGACCCAGCTGGCCAATCTCTCCGTCGCGCGCCGCGTTTGCGCAGCCCCGTGGAACCGTCGCACCATCGGTTTCGCGATGCTGTGCAGCCAAAGATTGAGAAAGACCAGCCGGATCGACATATCAGCTCCGTTTCGCTTCGATCGCCTCCCAGATGCGGGCGGTGATATTTACGCCGTCGAACCGCTCAAGCTCCTGAATGCCCGTCGGCGAAGTGACGTTGATTTCGGTCAGCCAGTCGCCGATCACGTCGATACCAACGAAAATCTGACCCTTCTCACGCAGATACGGGCCGATCCGCTCGCAGATTTCGCGATCACGCGCGGTCAGCTCGACTTTCTCGGGCCGTCCACCGACATGCATGTTCGACCGCGTCTCGCCCGCAGCCGGCACCCGGTTGATCGCGCCCACCGGCTCGCCATCGACGAGAATGATCCGCTTGTCGCCCTTCGAAACGGCAGGCAGGAATTTCTGCGCGATCAGAGGCTCGTTGTTGATGCCGATGAACAGCTCGTGCAGCGACGACAGGTTGCGATCGTTCGGATCGAGCCGGAACACTCCCGCCCCGCCATTGCCGTAGAGCGGCTTGAGAATGATATCGCCATGCTCCGCCTTGAAGGCACGAATGGCCTCCAGATCGCGCGCGATCAATGTCGGCGGCGTCAGGTCAGGGAAATCCAGAACGAGAAGCTTCTCGGGCGAATTACGGACCCAGAACGGATCGTTGACGACCAGCGTCTCGGGATGAATCCGCTCCAATAGATGGGTCGTCGTGATATAGCCCATATCGAAGGGCGGGTCCTGCCGCAGCCAAACCACATCCCAGTCGCCCAGATCGACCTCGGTCTCTTCGCCCAGCGTGAAGTGGTTGCCCTTCTCACGCCGCACCACCAGAGGCCAGCCACGTGCATAGACGTGCCCCTCGCGGTAGATCAGGCGGCCCGGCGTGTAGTAGAAAAGCTCGTGCCCACGCGCCTGCGCCTCTTCGGCGATCCTAAACGTGCTGTCAGCCTCGATATTGACCGCTTCGATCGGATCCATCTGGATCGCAACTTTCAATCCCATCCGCGCCCCCTCATTAGACTGCAATCTTGATGCAATGTGGCGCGTCTGGATGCAACCTCAACCCACGGGCCGGTCACATTCCGAAATAGGCGTTCTCCAGCACCTTGATCTCCCCGATCTCATTGACCAGAGCGAGATCGAACCGGACCTTGCGATTGCAGTTTGCCGGAGCGGGATGTCGCATCAGGTATTCTTCGACCGAAATGCATATCCGGCGCATCTGGCGCTGCGAGAGACGTTCCGCGGCGCGGGCATGGCTGCGCGATTTCTTCACCTCGACGAAGATCAGGGTATCGCCATCGCGGGCGATCAGATCGATTTCACCGCCATATTTGCCCCGCCAACGATGTTCCGAGACCGCGCGCCCTGCCCGCTCGTAATGCAGCATCACCTGCTCTTCGGCGGCGAGACCCGAATGATACGACAGCGATCCACTCATCTCTTTTTCTCCATGGCCAAAGCGGCCTGATAGACCTTGCGCCGCGGCAACCCGGTCGCCCCTGCGACAGCATCGACCGCGTCGCGAAGCGACTCCCGATCAAGCGCGGCGCTCAACCGCCGCTCCAGCTCCGCGTCGTCGATCTCGACCGCGTGCGGCCTGTCGACCACGACGACGATCTCGCCCTTGACCGGCGCCTCGGCCACGCTTTCCGCAAGCTCTTCCAGCGTTCCCCGGCGGACCTCTTCGAAGCGTTTCGTCAACTCCCGGCACAGCGCCGCTTGTCTCTCTTTTCCCAGACTATGGGCCGCGTCAGCTAACATTTCCCTAATGCGTTTGGGGCTTTCATAGAAAACCAGCGTCGCCGGAATTTCCTTGAATTCCGCGAGCCAGTTGCGTCGCGCGCCTTTGCTGTTCGGGGCAAACCCCGCGAAGAGGAAGCGATCCGTCGGCAGGCCCGACAGGGTCAGCGCCGTCAGCACCGCCGAGGGGCCCGGCGCGCTATAGAGCGGCAGCCCGGCTTCGATCACCGCGCGGCCAAGCTGATAGCCCGGATCGGCGACCAGCGGCGTGCCCGCCTCGGAGGCGTAGACCACCGATTTCCCCGCCTCCAGGGCTGCGAGGATTTTCGGGCGCATCGCGGCGCCGTTATGGTCATGATAGGCGAGCACCTGACGCCCGTTCAGCGGCACGCCGTGGATCTCCATCAGGTGCCGCAGGCTGCGCGTATCCTCGGCCGCCAGAACGTCGGCTGCGCGCAGCATGTCGAGGGCGCGCAGGGTTATGTCGCGGGCGGCTCCGATGGGTGTGGCAATGAAATGAAGCCCCGGGCTCAACGGCGCCGGAACACTCTTGGTTCCCTTATTTTCCGCGCTTGCATCAGATACAACACCCTCGCCCATCGCCCGCCTCATCACTTGTGTGGAACGTTTACTTCACGCCTGCTTGTGCGTAGTCTCAACCGCGTCATTTCCTCGCGGTTCGCAGGCGTTGCTTCAGTGCCCGGACCGGACGCCAACGCCCAAAAGGACGTATCATGTTTAATCTCATTCGTAACCCCCGCGCCCTCGCCGCGCGAATCGCAGCCCTCCTCGCGCTGGTCTGGCTTGCGGCCTGTCAGCCGGGGCCGATGGGCAATTCCGGTCAGAAGATCGACACCAGCGCACCGGTCAAGGTGGCGCTTCTGGTTCCGGCCGGGTCCGGCAACGCTGGCGATGAGACGCTCGCGCGGGCGCTGCAGAATGCGGCAAATCTCGCGATTCAGGATCTGCAAGGCGCACGGATCGACCTGCAGGTCTACAACACCGCCGGCAATCCGCAGCAAGCGGCCGCGATGGCCACCAGGGCCGCCGACGAGGGCGCCAAGATCATCCTCGGCCCGGTCTATGCGCAATCGGCGAATGCCGCAGGTCTCGCGGTCGCCTCGCGCAACATCAACGTGCTTGCGTTCTCGAACAACACCAACGTCGCGGGCGGCAACGTCTTCGTGCTCGGCCCGACCTTCCAGAACACCGCCAACCGCCTCGTGAGCTTCGCCGCACGTCAGGGCAAGAAGCGGATCATGGTCGTGCATGAGCAGACCACTGCGGGCGAGATCGGCGCACAGGCGATCCAGACCGCGGTCGCACGGTCGGGCGCTTCGCTTGCAGGCGTGGCCTCCTACCCGTTCTCGCAGCAGGGCGTGGTCGACGCGACGCCGCAGATCGCAAGCCGCGTGAAGTCCGGTGATGTCGATGCGCTGTTCCTGACGGCCGATACCGCAGGCGCGCTCCCGCTGCTCACGCAGCTGATGGGCGAGCAAGGCGTGACCCCGCAGATGACACAATATATCGGCCTGACCCGCTGGGATATTCCGCCGGCGACGCTGTCGCTGCCGGGCACTCAGGGCGGCTGGTTCGCCGAGCCCGATCCGGCGCTGCAACAGCAGTTCGTCTCGCGCTACAGCGCCGCTTACGGCCAAGCTCCCCACCCGATCGCAGGCCTCGCCTATGACGGGATCGCGGCCATCGGCGCGCTGGTGAAGTCCGGCAATCCGAGCGCGCTGACCAAGCAGGGCCTGACCCAGCGTTCGGGCTTCGTGGGCGTCAACGGCGTCTTCCGCTTCCTGCCCGACGGCACCAACGAACGGGCGCTCGCCGTGGCGCAGGTCCGCAACGGCCAGGCGGTCGTGATCGACCCGGCGCCGCGCAACTTCGGCGGCTTCGGGTTCTGACCCGGACCGCCTTCAAACGAAAGGGCCCGTCAAGGGACAAGACTGCGCAGTGACCAGCATGACAGACCCCGCCCCGGCATCGACCGGGGCGCCCCTCCTTCTAAATCAACAGCGTTTGTTCGAGGCGCTCGACGCAGCGACTTCTGACATGCGCGACCCGAAGGACATCCGGGCCGCGACGGTGACCTTCCTCTCCGAGGAGCGCCGCGCCGCCGCCGCCGCGATCGAGGCCGATTTCGAAACCCATCCGCGCGCCGCGCGCGACACGGTCGAAGCCTATGCCGAGATGACCGACGGCATCGTCCGGTCTGTGCTGCGCATCGCGACGCAGCGTTTGCACCCTAGTGGCATCCGTACCGAGGCGGAGCGTTTCGCGGTGCTCGCCGTGGGCGGTTACGGTCGCGCCGAGATGGCACCGCATTCCGATGTCGATCTGCTCTTTCTCACCCCCTACAAGGTGACCCCCTGGGCCGAGAGCGTCATCGAGTCGATGCTCTACATGCTTTGGGATCTGAAGCTGAAGGTGGGGCATTCGTCTCGCACGCTCGACGACTGCATCCGGCTCGGGCGCGAAGACATCACGATCCGCACTGCCCTTCTCGAACATCGCTGCGTGGGCGGCGACGAGAAGCTGGCCGAGGCGCTGTCGCTTCGCCTTCGTCACGATCTGTTCGAGGGCAGCGAGGCGGAGTTCATCGAGGCTAAGCTGGAGGAACGCTCGCAACGCCACCGCCGTCAGGGCGGGCAGCGCTACGTGCTCGAACCCAATGTCAAAGAGGGCAAGGGCGGGTTGCGCGACCTGCAGACCCTCTACTGGATCGGCAAATATATCCATCACGTGGGTCGCGCCCGCGAATTGATGAAGATCGGCGCCTTCTCCCCCGAGGAATACGAGACCTTCCACGAGGCCGAGAACTACCTCTGGGCGGTGCGCTGCCACCTGCATCTGATCTCGGGCCGCGCCTCGGATCAGCTGACCTTCGACATGCAGGTCGAGGTGGCCGAGCGCATGGGCTATCGCGATCTGGCGGGCCGCCGCGCGGTCGAGGTCTTCATGCAGGATTACTTCCGCCACGCGACCGCCGTGGGCGACGTGACCCGCATCTTCCTGACGAAGCTCGAAGCGCAGCACGTCAAAAGCGCGCCGATGCTGCAGCGGATTTTCCGCCGTCGGCGCAAGCTGAAAGCGCCCTACTCCGAAGAGAACGGCCGCATAAATGTCGCCGACGAGAAGGCGTTCCTCTCCGATCCGGTGAACCTGCTGCGGCTGTTCGAAGAAGGGCTGCGCTCGGGGATGCTGATCCACCCCGACGCGATGCGGCTTGTTTCGGCCAATCTCGACCTGATCGACGACAAGGTGCGCAACAACCGCGAGGCGCAGCGCATCTTCCTCGATCTGCTGCTCAAGCATGGCAACCCGGAGCGCGCGCTGCGGCGGATGAACGAGCTGGGCGTGCTGGCCGCCTTCATCCCTGAATTCGAGCCGATCGTCGCGATGATGCAGTTCAACATGTATCACAGCTACACGGTGGACGAGCACACAATTCAGGTCGTCTCGACGCTGGCGCAGATCGAGCGCGGCGAACTAGTCGAGGATCTGCCGCTGTCGTCGCACATCCTCGAAGAAGGCATCAACCGCAAAGTCCTCTATGTCGCGCTGCTGGTGCATGACATCGGCAAGGGACGGCCCGAGGACCACTCGATCCTCGGTGCGAAGATCGCCCGCAAGGTCGCGCCGCGGCTGGGGCTGAACCAGGAGGATTCCGAGACCGTCGAATGGCTGGTGCGCCACCACCTTCTGATGTCCGACGTGGCGCAGAAACGCGATCTCTCGGACCCGCGCACCATCCGCGATTTCGCCAAGCGCGTGAAGTCGCGCAAGCGGCTCGACCTGCTGACCGTGCTGACCGTCTGCGACATTCGCGGCGTCGGCCCGAATGTCTGGAACAACTGGAAAGCCACCCTGCTGCGCAAGCTGCATTCCGAGACCGCGATGGCGCTGGAGCACGGGCTGGAAGCGGTCAATCGCGAACAGCGCACCGACGAAGCCAAACGCGCGTTGCGCGAGGTTCTGGAGGCGGATGACAACTGGGACAAGACACAGATCCGCGCCGAGCTGGCCCGGCACTACGCGCCCTATTGGCAGGCGCTCGCCACCATCAATCACGAGATCTTCGCGCGGTTGCTGCGCGATCTGGGCGATGACGAGATCCGCATCGACCTGCACCCCGACGACGATCACGACGCGACCCGTGTGAGCTTCGCGCTGGCCGATCACCCCGGCATCTTCTCGCGGCTCTCCGGCGCGCTGGCGCTGGTCGGCGCGAATGTGGTCGACGCGCGCACCTATACCTCGAAGGACGGCTATGCGACCGCCGTCTTCTGGGTGCAGGATGCCGAGGGCCACCCCTACGAGGCCTCGAAGCTGACCCGCCTGCGCGGCATGATCGAGAAGACGCTGAAAGGCGAGGTCGTCGCCCGCGAGGCGCTCAAGGATCGCGACAAGCTCAAGAAGCGTGAGCGCGAGTTCAAGTTCCCGACCCATATCACCATCGACAACGAAGGATCGGATATCTACACGATCATCGAAGTCGATACCCGCGACCGGCCCGGCCTTCTCTACGACCTGACCCGGGCGCTGGCGTCGAACAATATTTCGATCTCCTCGGCGGTGATCGCCACCTATGGCGCGCAGGTCGTGGACAGCTTCTATGTGAAAGACATGTTCGGCCTGAAACTGCATTCCAAACCCCGCCAGGAAGCGCTCGAGAAGAAGCTGATGGACGCCATCGCGTCGGGCGCGAAACGGGCGGGCAACTAATATGAAACCAATCCGGCTGGTGCGCGGCTTCCTCACGGTGGGCGGCTGGACCATGGCGAGCCGCATCCTCGGGTTCGCACGCGACATGATGATCGCGGCCTACCTGGGTGCGGGTCCGGTGGCCGAGGCCTTCCTCGTGGCCTTCTCGCTGCCCAACCTGTTCCGCCGCTTCTTCGCGGAGGGCGCGTTCAACACTGCCTTCATTCCGATCTTCTCGAAGAAGCTGGAGGGCGGAGAGAACGCGCAGGGCTTCGCACGCGAGGCGATGGGGGGATTGGCTTCGGTGCTAATCTTGCTGACGCTGGTGGCCTCGGCGGCGATGCCCTGGCTGGTGCTTGCGATGGCCTCGGGTTTCGCGGGCGATGAGCGGTTCACGATCGCCACGAGTTATGGCCGGATTGCCTTTCCCTATATCCTCTTCATCTCGCTGAGCGCGCTTCTGTCGGGCGTGCTGAATGCCGCAGGGCATTTCGCTGCCGCTGCAGCAGCGCCCGTGCTGCTGAACGTGACCTTCGTGATTGCGATGCTCATGGCCGATCAGGCGGGCTGGCCGGTGGGCGATGCGCTGGCCTGGGCCGTGCCGGTCGCGGGCGTGGCACAACTTGCGCTCGTCTGGGTCGCCGCATGGCGCGCGGGTTTCAAGATCATCCCGAAGCGCCCGCGCCTGTCGCCCGATATGAAACGCCTTGTCCGCATCGCGATCCCGGCGATGCTGGCGGGTGGCGTGGTCCAAATCAACCTGCTGGTGGGCCGTCAGGTCGCCTCGCATTTCGACGGCGCGATTGCGTGGCTGAACTATGCCGATCGGCTCTATCAATTGCCGCTGGGCGTGGTGGGCATCGCGATCGGCGTGGTGCTGCTGCCCGATCTGTCGCGCCGTTTGCGCGGCGGTGACACGGCTGGCAGCCGCTATTCCTTCTCGCGCGCTGGCGAATTCGCGCTCCTCTTCACCGTCGGCCCCGCCGTAGCGCTTCTGGTGGCGGCCCAGCCCATCGTCTCGGTCCTGTTCGAGCGCGGCCAGTTCACCCACGAGGACACGATCGCCACCGCCTGGGCCACCGCGATCTACGGGCTCGGCCTGCCTGCTTTCGTGCTGCAGAAAGTCCTGCAGCCTTTGTATTTCGCGCGCGAGAACACCCGCACGCCGTTCAACTACGCGCTGGTCGCGATGGTGGTGAACGCGGTGCTGGCGATCGGGCTGTCTTTCGTGATCGGCTATCTGGCCGCCGCGGTGGGTACGACGCTCGCCGCCTGGGCGATGGTTGCGCAGCTTTGGCTGGGCGCGCGTCCGATGGGAGAGGCCGCGAGCTTCGATCACCGTTTCTACCGCCGCCTGCCCCGCATCGTGATCGCGGCGCTGGTGATGGGGGCTGCGATCTGGGCGGTGACCTGGGCAGTGCCGGGCGCGTTCGCCGTGCCGGGCCTGCGCGCGCTGGCGCTGCTGGGGCTCGTGCTGTTCGGGATGGCCGTCTATTTCGGCACGGCTATCGCCATTGGCGCGATGCACATGGCCGATCTGAAAGGTGCGATGCGCCGCGGTCCGGGCGGGGCGTAAGGGGCTACTTTGGCGCGGGGCGACCAGCCCGGGCCGCGCCCGACCCTCCCCACGGGAGGGCGCGCCCCTAAGCCTTCACCGCCGCCGCAGCCGCTGCAACGTCCGCTGCATCCCGCCGGGCGCCACGAAGAAGCTCAACACGAAGCCCGCGACGAACCCGACGATATCCGCGATCCAGTCGGGCCGCGCGCCGAAGATCATCGCGAAGATCAGCTGAATGCCCATCAGCGCCCCGATCAACGAGAACGCCCGCAGCTGGTTCGCATTCTCCTGCCCCAGCCGCGTCCACAAGATCCACGTGAAGGCCCCGATCAGCCCGTAATCGCCCGGATAGCCGCCATAGAGCCCGATCTGCGTAAACGGCAGCGCCGCATAGACCAGCGCGCCAAGGATTGTCGCGCCGAAGAACACGACCGCCACGGCGAGCCCCGAGAAGATCTCGCCCACCATCTTGCCCAGCGCCAAGAGGAACACGAGCACGAAGATCGCCTGCGTCACCGAGGCATTCACAAACGGGTAGGTCAGAATGCGCATCATCTGCTCAGGCGGATATTGACCGGTTTCGAACATTGCGCGCATCACCTGCGGCGAGAAAGCGAATTTCTGCAGCGCGTCGAGCCGCCAGCCCGCCGCTTGCGCCCCGCCGATCAGCCCCGACTGGCCCATCGCGAAGAACAGCTCCGTCGCGATGATCGGCAGCGCCAACAGCCAGACCACTGGCGGCAGCGGGTTCATCGGGTGTTCGTCATAGCCGTCGCGCATATTGGTCTCCTGCTCGCGGGCTCAGTTGCGCCCTTTGCGCTTTAGCGATAAGCGAGCGGAGAGCGGATTTCCACCCCGGGAGATCCTCAATGGCGGGCTTCCACCCCCCGCAGATCAGGAGCATCAGATGAGCGAGCAAGCGCAACCCCTCAACGCCAATTTCAAACCGCGGATCTTCTCCGGCATCCAGCCCTCTGGCGGGCTGACGCTGGGCAACTACCTGGGCGCGCTCAAGCGCTTTGCCCAGAAGCAGGACGAAGGGATTGAGACGATCTACTGCCTCGTCGACCTGCACGCGATCACGGTCTGGCAGGAGCCCGACGCGCTGCGCCGCAACACTCGCGAAGCCGCCGCCGCCTTCATCGCCTCGGGCGTCGATCCGAAACGATCGATCCTGTTCAACCAAAGCCAGGTCTCGGCCCATGCCGAACTGGCCTGGGCGTTCAATTGCGTCGCGCGTCTGGGCTGGATGAACCGGATGACCCAGTTCAAGGACAAGGCAGGCAAGAATGCCGAGAAGGCCAGCCTCGGCCTCTACGCCTACCCCGCGCTGATGGCCGCCGATATTCTGCTGTATCATGCGACGATGGTGCCGGTGGGCGAGGATCAGAAGCAGCATGTGGAGCTGACCCGCGACATCGCCGCCAAGTTCAACCATGACTACAAGACCGAGTTCTTCCCCGCCCCCGAGCCGCTGATCGAAGGCGCCGCCACCCGCGTCATGTCCCTGCGCGACGGCACCAAGAAGATGTCGAAATCCGACCCGTCGGATGCGAGCCGCATCAACCTGACCGACGATGCCGACACGATCGCCAAGAAGATCCGCAAGGCCGTGACCGACCCCGAGCCCCTGCCCTCGGATCTCGACGGGCTCAAGGACCGGGCCGAAGCGCGCAACCTCGTGAACATCTACGCCGCGCTGGCCGACATGACGCCGACGCAGGTGCTGGGCGAATATGGCGGCGAGGGCTTCGGCAAGTTCAAACCGGCCCTGGCGGAACTGGCGGTCGCAAAGCTTGCGCCGATCTCGGACGAGATGACCCGGCTGATGAACGATCCCTCCGAGATCGACAGTATCCTCGGCGACGGCGCGAACCGGGCCGACGAGATCGCGCAGCCGATCCTGGGCAAGACGCTCGAGATCATGGGGATGGTCCGCTCGCGTTGAGCGCGGCACGGGGGCTCTGCCCCCCGTCGCCTTAGGGCAACAAGACTTAAGGGCGAGGGGGCTCTGCCCCCTCGGGCTTTCGCCCTCCCCCCGGGATATTTCAACCAAGCCGAAACGCATCTTCCTCTTGGCAGAAATATCCCGGGGGAGGCGCGGCACGCGCCGGGGGCAGCGCCCCCCCTTGTCGCCGCCCACGGCCCGCACTACGCTTCGGCAACAAGAGCTTACGAGCGGACCTCCCATGCGTATCGGCATCCTCCAAACCGGCCAATCCCCCGACGTTCTGCGCGACAAGGCGGGCGACTATCCTGACATGTTCGAAGCGCTGCTCGCCGGGCGCGGCCTCGAATTCCAGCGCTACGACGTCGAGCATATGCACTTCCCTGAAAGCGTGCATGACTGCGACGGCTGGCTGATCACCGGCTCGCGACACGGCGCCTATGAAGATCATCCTTTCATCAAGCCGCTTGAGGCGTTCATTCGCGACGCCCATGCCGAGAATGTCCCGATGGTGGGCATCTGTTTCGGCCATCAGATCATCGCGCAGGCGCTTGGCGGCAAGGTCGAGAAATTCTCCGGCGGCTGGGCCGTGGGCCCGCAGGATTACGATTTCGGTGGCGAGGTGATCGCGCTCAACGCGTGGCATCAGGATCAGGTGACCGAGCTGCCTCCGGGCGCGACCCCGATCGCGGGCAATGATTTCTGCGCCTACCCCGCGCTTGCCTATGGCGACACGATCTTTACCGTCCAGCCCCACCCCGAATTTCCCGACGCGTTCGTCGAAGGGTTGATGGACACACGCGGGCGCGGTGTCGTGCCCGATGACCTGATGCAGGCCGCCCGCACGCGGCTCGGGCAGCCCAACGGCGCGTCCCGGATTGCCGAGCGCATCGCCGATTTCTTCCTCAAGACAAGGGTGCCCGCGCACCCGGAAAGCTGACCGATGAGCGACATGAAGGACTGGACCGACCGTATTCCGCAGGCCGCACGCGATTACATCGAGGGTCGGCGTCTCGACGAGGTGGAGTGCATTGTCGCCGATATTGCAGGGGTCGCGCGCGGCAAGGCGATGCCCGCGTCTAAATTCAAGTTTCAGGATCGCTTCTTCCTGCCGAACTCGATCTTCCTGCAGACGATCACCGGCGAGTGGACGGACAACCCCTCGGGCGCTTTCACCGAACCGGACATGATCCTGACGCCCGATTTCTCGACCGCGACGGCCGCGCCGTGGACGGCGGACTGGACCTTGCAGATCATCCACGACGTCGAGGACCAGCAGGGCAATCCGGTGCCGATCGCACCGCGCAACGTCCTCAAACGCGTGCTCTCGCTCTATGAGGCCGAGGGCTGGACGCCCGTCGTCGCCCCCGAGATGGAATTCTTCCTCGTCGCGCGCAACGTCGACCCGAACCAGCCGATCATCCCGCCGATGGGACGCTCGGGTCGTCGAGCGGCCGCCAAGCAGGCCTATTCGATGTCGGCGGTCGATGAATACGGCAAGGTCATCGACGACATCTACGATTTCGCCGAACTTCAGGGCTTCGAGATCGACGGCATCTTGCAAGAGGGCGGCGCCGGGCAGATCGAGATCAACCTCGCCCATGGCGACCCGGTCGAACTGGCCGATCAGATTTTCTACTTCAAGCGCCTGATCCGCGAGGCCGCCCTGCGTCAGGATTGCTTCGCCACTTTCATGGCGAAACCGATCGAGGGCGAGCCGGGCTCGGCGATGCATATCCACCAATCGGTGATCGACACCAAGACCGGCCAGAACATCTTCTCCGACGAGAATGGCGGTGAGACGGAAGCCTTTCTGCATTGCATCGCGGGGCTTCAGACGCACCTGCCCGCGGTGATCGCGCTGCTGGCGCCTTACGTGAACAGCTATCGCCGCTATGTGCCGGATTTCGCAGCGCCCATAAATCTCGAATGGGGGCGCGACAACCGCACGACGGGCCTGCGGGTGCCGATCTCCGGCCCCGCCGCGCGACGGATCGAGAACCGTCTGGCGGGGATGGATTGCAACCCCTATCTCGGGCTCGCCGCCTCGCTCGCCTGCGCCTATCTGGGCCTCAAGGAAAAGCAGATGCCGAAGCCCGAATGCTTGGGCGATGCCTACATGTCCGCGGAGGACGTGCCGGTGAACCTGGGCGATGCGCTCGATCTGTTCTCGGAGAGCGCGCCGATCCGCGACGTGCTGGGGCCGGAATTCTGCGCCGTCTACGAGGCGGTCAAGCGCAACGAATACAAGGAATTCCTGCAGGTGATCTCGCCCTGGGAGCGCGAGCATCTGCTGATGAACGTGTGATGCGATGAACCTGCTCTTCGCCAATGACCGCAAGGGTGAGCACGCGCCGAGCTATTACGCAGCGACCGCGCTGACCGACAGGCGCTGGCCCGAGTTGAAGGGCCGCCACCGGGCGGATGTCTGCGTCGTGGGCGGCGGCTTCACCGGCCTGTCCGCGGCGCTGCATCTGGCGGAGAAGGGTTACTCGGTGCGGCTGCTCGAGGCCCATCGCGTGGGCTTCGGGGCGTCGGGACGCAATGGCGGACAGGTCGGCTCGGGCCAGCGGCTGGAGCAGGACGATCTGGAGAAAACCCACGGCCCCGAGATGGCGCGCAGGCTCTGGGATATCGGCGAAGACGCGAAGGCGCTGATCCGCGACCTGATCGCGCGGCACGAGATGCCGGTCACCTTCTATCCCGGCATCGCCCATGCCTGCCGGACGCAATCCGAGGTCGCGCATTCGCATCACATGGCAGAGAAACTGGCCCGCGATTACGGCTACGATCAGGTGGAGCCGCTCTCGCGCGATGCGCTGCACGCGATCCTGCCCTCGGAGGCCTATCTGGGTGGCGATATCGACCGCGGCGCGGGGCACCTGCATCCGCTGAACTTCGCCCAAGCCTTGGCGCTCGCCTGCGAGAAGGCGGGCGTGACGATCCACGAGGGCTCGCTCGTCCATCACATCCGCCCCGGCGAGCCGGTGCGCGTGCAGACCGAGCACGGCCATATTGACGCCGATCACCTGATCTTCGCGGCCAACGGCTATCTGGGAAACCTCGCCCCGCGCGTGGCCTCGCATGTGATGCCGATCAACAATTTCATCGTCGCGACAGAGCCGCTGGGGCCGCGCGTCGCCGAAGTGCTGCGCGAGAATATCGCCGTCGCGGACACGAAATTCGTGGTGAACTACTGGCGGCTCTCTGACGATAACCGCCTGCTGTTCGGTGGCGGCGAGAGCTATGGCTACAAGTTCCCCGACATCGTGCAGACCGTGCGCAAGCCGATGCTGGAGGTCTACCCCTCCCTTGCGGATGTGAAGATCGACTACGCTTGGGGCGGAACGCTCGCGATCACCCGCACCCGGATGCCCTATTTCGCGCGGCCTTTGAAAAACGCGCTCTCGGCCAGCGGGTTTTCCGGCCATGGCGTCGCGATGGGCACGATGGCGGGCAAGATCATGGCCGAGGCGGTGGCTGGCCAAGCCGAGCGCTTCGACCTGATGGCCGGGCTGAAAGTGCCGGGCTTCCCGGGCGGCTCGCTCCTGCGCAGCCCGCTTCTGGTCGCCGCGATGACGTGGTTCTCGATGCGCGACAAGCTGGGGATCTAGGCAAGCCGCCGCCGCCTCAAATTTGGTCATGAATTCTTCATTGGCGCAAAAAGCGGCATTCGTGTAAAGAAAAACTGAAAGTCAGTTTCAGGATATCTTGCCATGCCGCGTGACGGACAGACCGCCCCGAATTGCTACGACGCCGAGGCCATCCCCGAGGCCGCCCGAGCCGAGATCGAACGTCTCCTGACCAGCGGAGACCTGTTCCGCTACACCTCCGCGGACGCGCCGGTCGCCAAGCTGGAAGCCGAATTCGCCGAGTTCATGGGGGTGAAATATGCGGTCGCCGTGTCGTCGTGCTCGCAGGCGCTGTTCCTGTCGATGAAGGCGCTCGACCTGCCGCGCGGGGCACGCGTGCTGGTCCCGGCCTTCACCTTCGCCGCCGTCCCCTCCGCCATCGTCCATGCCGATTGCGTCCCGGTTTTGGTCGAAGTCGGCTCCAATTTCCGCATCGACCTCGACGATTTCCGCGCGAAATTCGACGACAGCATCGACGCGGTGATGATCTCGCATATGCGCGGCCACACCTCCGACATGGACGCGATCATGGAGCTGGCCGCCGAGAAGGACGTGCCGGTAATCGAAGACGCCGCACATTCGCTCGGCACGCTCTGGAACGGCAAGAAGATCGGCACGATCGGCAAGATCGGCTGCCTCTCCTTCCAGTCCTACAAGCTGATCAACGCAGGCGAAGGCGGCATCCTGCTGACCGACGATCCGGAACTCGCCGCCCGCGCGGTGATCATGTCGGGCGCCTACGAGCATAACTGGAAGAAGCATCCCGGCCTGCAGAACAGCTTCCATCACTGGCAAAACAAGCTGCCGCTTTATAACTGCCGGATGCAGAACCTCTCCGCCGCCGTCATCCGCCCGCAGATCGCGGAAGTGGAGCGCCGTGTGAACGATGGCCGCGCGAACCACGACTATGTCGCCGAGCGACTTAACACGAGCGACTGGCTCGACGTGCCGCCGCCGCTCGGCCCCGAAACCCGCGCCCCGGATTCGCTGCAGTTCAACCTCGCAGGCGATTGGTCCGACGACGAGGCCCGCAAGCTGCAATCGGAGGCCAAGGCCCGCGGTGTCAGCGTGCAGGTCTTCGGTCTCAGCCAAGACAACGCGCGCGCCTTCTGGAACTGGCAGTTCCTCGGTGACGTACCGGAGCTGCCGAAGACCCGCGCCATGCTGATGCGCGCCTGCGATACCCGCCTGCCCGCGCGGCTCAAGCAGCCCGATCTGGATTACATCGCCGATGCGATTCTGGAGGCAGTCATAGCGGTGAAGGGTTAAGGGGCGCTGCCCCCCCTTCGCTCTTGGAAAAATATCCTGGGGGTGAGGCCGACAGGCCGAGGGGGCAGAGCCCCCTATTCAACCCACCATCACGCGCGGATAGTCGATCTTCGGGCAGCGGTTCATCACGACCTTCACGCCCTGCCCGCGGGCTTTCTCGGCCGCCGCGTCATGGGACACGCCAAGCTGCATCCAGATCGTCTTGAGATGCGGCAGATGCGCCAAGGCCTCGTCTACGACCTCCGGCACCGCCTCGGAACGGCGAAACACGTCGACCATGTCCACAGCAATTTCGTCGGGGATCGCGCCGAGATCGGCATAGACCGTCTCGCCCAGTAATTCCTGCCCTGCAAGACCGGGGTTGACCGGGATCACGCGGTAGCCCTTGGACTGCAGGAACTGCGCGACTCCATAGGAGGGGCGCTCCGGCTTGTGGGACATGCCGACCACGGCGATCACCTTCGCATTGCCCAGAATGTCGCCAATCTCGTCTTGCATCTGAAACCTCTTCTTTTTCGCAGCCCTCTAAGAAAAATGCGCCCGAGCCTTGAAGGCTGGGCGCAATAGTGGCGGAACGAGGGACAGTGAACTAGAGGCGCGGCGGTTCCGAAGCTGCGCCTCTGACAGTGAGATAGGAACGCATCTCACTGGTTTTAAGGTCCATACCCTCATAATCGCGATTTTGTGACCGTCAGCGGCTTGCGGATGCGTAAAGAGACACTGCGGCGGCATTCGAGACGTTGAGCGACCCGAATTCGCCCGCGAAGGGGATTCGCACCAGCCGGTCGCAGGTTTCACGGGTTTTCTCGCGCAGCCCCGGCCCTTCGGCGCCCAGAACCAGTGCAACCGGCTCCATCCCCGCCTCGGACAGCCCGTCTTCGAGCGACATCTTGGCTTCACCCGCAAGCCCGATCAGCCGGAAGCCCATACCGCGCAGCTCCTCCATCGCGTCGGAGAGGTTCTTCACCCGCAGATAGGGCTGACGCTCCAGCGCGCCGGAGGCGGTTTTCGCAAGCGCACCGGTCTCGGGCGCGGAATGGCGATGCGGCGCGATCACGGCAGCCGCGCCGAAGACCTCGGCCGAGCGCAGAATCGCACCCACGTTATGGGGATCGGTCACCCGGTCGAGCAGCACTACGCGGCGCGCATCGTAGCAGACATCCTTCAGCGCGCCCCAATCGAGCGGCTTCACCTCGAGCGCCGCGCCCTGGTGGACGGAATCGGTCGAGATCGGCACGAATTTGTCGAACTTGCGCACATCGACGATCTCGGGCTCCATGCCGGACACCGCGATCGCCTCGGCCAGCTTGTCGGCGGCGTTCTTGGAGCAGACCAGCCGCAGCCGCTCGCGCATCGGGTTTTGCAGCGCATCGCGCACCGCATGCAGGCCGAAGAGCCACACGGTCTCGGCGGCCGCAGCGCGCTTGGCACGTTCCTTTTCGATCACCCAGACTGGCTTTTTCATCGCGGGTCTCCTTTGGCCCCTACCTGCGCGGAATGGCCTCGTTTGGCAAGCTCTGATCCGGAGGGCAATTTTTCGGCAAACTCTCTCTTGACGCCTCCCGCCCCCTTTTGTATCTCCCGCCCAGCGTCGGGTGACGTGCTGCAAGGTGCGGCAGCGGACTGTAACTCCGCCGGGGCGACCCACGCCTGGTTCGATTCCAGGGTCACCCACCACTTCCCCTCTTAAGGAACTGGTGACACGCGGCTCCCACGGGGGCCGCTGAGTTGAATAACGCGTATTCTCTGCCCCGTTTACTGCAGCACCGCTTTGCGGTTGAACCGCGCCTCTTCCGAGCTGCCGTCGTCATAGATCAGCTTCACCCGCACCTCGGAGACCGAGCCCTGCGGCTGGCTGACATAGACATTATCGCCCGAGATCGCGTTGGGCTGGGCCGTGCCTTCGTGGCATTTCTCCATCTTGAAGCTCTTGGTCGGCGGCGCGCCATTGAAGCCATAGCGAATCTCGCTCAGCCCGCAGCGCCACGCCAGAAGATGGGTGAAATAGACCAGATCCTTCCCGCCATATTCCCGGATCGCGACCCAGGAATCGCGGGTCATACCGAGAATCGGGCGCACTTCGGCGGCGGTGGTGAAATTCTGCGCGCTCGCCGGGCCGCTCGACACGAGGCCACACAGCGCCAACGCAGTTAACTTGCTTATCCGTATCACCTTTTACCCCTGAACTTTCTCGCTATACTGCACCAAACCCTCCGACAGGCGGCAGTATGGCGGCGACCCCCCGGACTTCACAACCCTATAACATCTTCTGTGTTGCACAGGCGGGACGGCTGGAATTCGAGGCAATTCTTTTCGCGCTGAGCTTTCGCGCGGCCAATCCGGAGTTCAAAGGGCGCCTGCTGATAGCCGAGCCGCAGCCCGGACCGCGCTGGTCCGACGAGACGCGAATCTCTGGGCCGGTCCGGGCGCTGCTGGAAGATGCGGGCGCCGAGATCGTGCCCTTCGAGTCGAAGGTTTTCGGCCAATCCTATCCCTATGGCAACAAGATCGAGGCGCTGGCCGCCCTGCCCGAAGGCGAGCCCTTCGTCTTTTTCGACACCGATACGGTCTTCACCGGACCGCTGTCGCGGCTGGACTTCGATTTCGACCGCCCTTCGGCCTCGATGCGGCGCACCGGCACATGGCCCGAGCCGCCGCTTTACGGTCCCGGCTACGCGGGCATCTGGAAATCGCTCTACGACAAGTTCGGGCTCGACGGGTTCGAGGAGACGCTCGATCTGAGCCAGCCGGACGAATACTGGCGGCGCTACCTGTATTTCAACGCGGGCTGGTTCTTCGGCGCCGACCCGGTCGAATTCGGCGCGCGCTTCCTGCGATACGCCCGCGAGATCCGCGACGATGCCCCCGATGAACTGGCCTGCCAGTCGCTCGACCCGTGGCTCGATCAGGTGGCGCTGCCGTTGGTGATCCATTCCTTCGGCGGCGGGCGTCCGGGGCCGGAGCTCGACGGGCTCGACGGCGAGATCACCTGCCATTACCGCGCACTGCCGCTGATGTATGCGCGCGAAAGCGACACCGTGATCGACACGGTCGAAGAACTGACGGCCCCGAACAAGATCAAGAAGGTGCTGAAGGCCTACGAGCCTGCGAAGAAGCTGATCTATCAGGGCAAGGGCCGCAAACTGCGCGCGATCATCGCCGAAGAAGGGATGCCGCGCCACGAGAAGGCGCTGCGCAACAGGATCAAACGCGCGAAGCTCTGGATGCGCTGAGCCACGCTCTCATTACCGAAAACGAATGTGTTTGTCGGCTCTCTTTCGCGCAGCTAACGTCTCGGCAAGAGAAGAGGAGCCCCAGACCATGTCCGATTACGCTTTCGACACCCTGCAAATTCACGCCGCCGCCGAGCCCGATCCCGCGACCGGCGCGGTGCAGGTGCCGATCTACCAGACCACATCCTACGCCTTCAAAGACGCCGACCACGCGGCGCGGCTGTTCAACCTCGAAGAAGTGGGCTTCATCTATTCGCGCCTGACCAACCCGACGGTGATGAAACTGGCCGAACGCGTCGCGGCGCTGGAAGGCGCTGCGGGCGGGGTCACCTGTTCCTCGGGTCATGCGGCGCAGATCATGGCGCTCTTCCCGCTAATGGGGCCGGGGCTGAATATCGTGGCCTCGACGCGGCTCTATGGCGGCTCGATCACCCAGTTCAGCCACACGATCAAACGCTTCGGCTGGTCCTGCACCTTCGTCGATTTCGACGATCTCGACGCGCTGGAAGCGGCGGTCGACGAGAACACCCGCGCGATCTTCTGCGAGTCGATCTCGAACCCGGGCGGCTACATCACCGACCTTCCGGCGGTGGCGAAAGTCGCCGACAAGGTCGGCCTGCCGCTGATCGTCGACAACACGCTGGCCACCCCGTACCTGTGCCGTCCGATCGAACATGGCGCGACGCTCGTCGTCCACTCGCTCACGAAATATATGACCGGCAACGGCACCGTCACCGGCGGCTGCGTCGTCGATAGCGGCAAGTTCGACTGGTCGGCGAGCGGAAAGTTCCCCTCGCTGAGCGAACCCGAACCCGCCTATCACGGGCTGAAGTTCCACGAGGCGCTGGGGCCCATGGCCTTCACCTTCCACTCGATCGCCGTGGGGCTGCGCGATCTCGGCATGACGATGAACCCGCAAGGCGCGCATTACACGCTGATGGGGATCGAGACGCTGAGCCTGCGGATGGACAAGCACAACGCCAATGCCAAGGCCGTGGCCGAATGGCTCGAGAAGGATCCGCGCATCGACTACGTGACCTATGCCGGGCTGGAAAGCTCGCCCTGGCACGAGCGGATGAAGACCATCTCGCCGAAGGGCGCAGGCGGGCTGTTCACCGTCGCGGTGAAGGGCGGCTACGACGCCTGCGTGAAGCTGGTGAACAACCTCAAGCTGTTCAGCCATGTCGCGAATTTGGGGGATGCGCGCTCGCTGATCATCCACTCGGCCTCGACCACGCACCGCCAGCTGACCGAAGCGCAGCAAATCGCCGCAGGGGCCGCGCCGAACGTGGTGCGTCTGTCGATCGGGATCGAGAATGTCGGCGATCTGATCGCCGATCTCGATCAGGCGCTGAGCGCCGCAACCAGCTGATAACAAACATGGCGCGCCGCGAAACCGGCGCGCCATTCAAACCACTTCTCATTGCATTTCGAACATTTCTTCCGGCGCTCGCTGTGGCTGCGCCGTCGAAACAGTGGAAAACCGGCAATTGCCCGCTCCGCCCCGGTCGCGACGCTTTTCAGAAGATCGAATCTCCTTTACGAAGATGTGAAGAGTTGGATCGAACCGCCCCGAGGCGCGCGCAGTACCCATGAAACCCGATTTTGCATTGATCCTATCGCATGATGGCATCGCTCTGGTGCGCCGCGCGAAAGAGGGCTGGACGCTTCTGGGCGAGGCCGCGCTCGAAGGCGATGATCCGATGGCCGAGGTCGCGGCCCTCCGCGACAAGGCACGGGCGCAGGCCCCGCGCGGCTTCACCTCGAAGCTCGTGCTGCCGGACTCGCAGATCCTCTACACCGCGATCTATGCGCCCGGCCCCAGCCCCGCGCAGCGCAAGACCCAGATCGAGACGGCGCTGGAGGGCATGACGCCCTACCCGGTCAGCGAGCTGGTCTATGATTTCGCAGGCCCCGGCCAGACCGTGCAGGTCGCCGTGATCGCGCGCGAGACGCTGAAGGAAGCCGAGAGCTTCGCGCAGGAAAACGGCTTCAACCCGGTCAGCTTCGTGGCCGCCCCCGAGCCCGGCGATTTCCCCGGCGAGCCGCATTTCGGCCTGACCTCTTCGGTCGCGCAGCACATCCCCGAAGGCGCGCATGTCGAGCCCGACAAATCCGCATTGATCGTGGCCGTCGATCTCTCCGAGGAGGCGACCGAGGCGTCGGCGGAAGCCGCGACGCCGGAGGCGCCCCTCGCTAAGGCGGACGCAGCCGACGCTCAAAGCGACATCACGGAGCTTGCCGACGATAGCGCGGTCTCGGAAACCGAACTGGCCGAATTGAGCGCCTTGGACCAACCGACGGAGGTGGCTTCGGCGGAGGAACCCGAGCCCACCCTGCCGGAAGAGCCGGGCGAATTCTCCGATCTGCTCGCAGCCTCTGAGGCTGAAGCGGATGCGCAAGATACGGGTTCGCCCGAAGCCCCGAGCGACGACACGCCCGGCGCGGAAAGCCCGGCCGCCAAGGCTGCCGAAGCGGTCGCGGCTGGAGACGTCGCCTCCGAGGCAACCGAGGCGACGGAGACGGTCGAATTTGCCGCGACCGAGCCGAACGAAACGGCCATTGATGGCGCCGACGCTGCCGTTGAGCCCTCAGACGCGTCGCTGGCTGCGGCAGGCCTTGCCGCCACCCCTGCCGTGCCCGACGCCACAGAACCTGACGCAAAGCCCGAGGAGGCGAGCTCTAACTCTGAGGACGAAGGTCACGATACAGCCGAGGATGACGACGACGATCTGCCGAAATCCGATGCCAGCGTAATCGCCGCCGCTTTCGCCTCGCGCCGCGATCACACGACCACCGTGACCGTGAACGAGACGCCCCCCCGGCTCGGCGGAGCCACCCGGCTCCACCCGCAGCCCGATCGCAGCGAGATCGCCTCGGGCAGCGCCAAGATCACGGCACCGACCCTCGATTTCGACGAGCCCGATCCGCGTTTTGAGCCGAAAACGGCTCCGAAAGCCGGAGCGAAAGGGACCAAAGCCGTGGGCACCGCCGCACGCAAGGGCATCGGCGGCACGGGCGCGCTTGGCGCGAAACCCGCGACCTCGCTGCTGCGCAAGGAGGCGAAGGACGGGCCGGATCCGAGCACCGCGACCCCGGCCCCCATCGTCGAGACCTCGCAGGACAAGACCGTTTTTGGCGGCACCAAGCGCCCCGCAACCGGCGGCAAGCCGCGCCATCTCGGGCTGATGCTCACCGGCGCGCTGGTGCTGGTTCTGGCGATCATCGCGCTCTGGACCACCCTGCTCGACGACCCCGCTCCCGTCGATGCACCGACGAACGCCATCACCGAAGCGCCCGCCCCGGATGCGAATGACGCCCCCGAGCAGACCGCACTCGCACCGGCCACGCCCGACACGACCGCCGCTCCCGAAGTCGCGGAGCCGGACTCGCAGGCGCAAGCCGACGCGAGCAACGAACAGCCTGCCCCCGAGAGCGATCAAGTCGCAGCCCTCGCCCCTGCCGATGAGCAGCCAGCCCCAGCTGCACAAAGCGACGAAGGCGCCACGTCCGCGACCGACGACACCGCGGCGACGGACGAGGCGACGCCCGCCGAGACCGGCACCGAGACGGCTGCAACCGAGCAGCCTACCGATGCGCAGCCAGCCGACACGGGCATGGCAGACCAGCCCGCAGATACGCAGCCGGACACTCCCGACACCGCGGGAGACAGGGCCGCCGACACCGCACCGAATACGCAGGCAGCGGCGACGGACCGCACGCCTGACACCCAAGCGGACACGGCGACCGGCGACACCCCGCAGAGCGACGCGACCGAGCCCCCCACGACCGAGGCGCAAACAACGACGACCGAGACGCAGCCCTCCGACCTGCCGGCCTTCACCGCGACGCCGCTCGATCCGCCAAGCGCCGAGACGCTGCAAAGCGAGACGCTGACGCCGGACACCCCGCCCGTCACACCGACGGAGGACGGGGTCGAGATGCCGGGCGGCTTCACGCTTTTCGCGGGCGAACCCGACGTCACGCCGGGCGCTCGCCCCGAAGCGGTCGCGCAGGCCTTTGCCGCGACGCAACCGGTCACGCCGGAAGGCACGCTGGGCGCGATCCCGTCGCTCTCGGGCTTCCGCCCCGCCAGCCGCCCCGCCGACCTCACCGGTGCGGCCCCTGCGCCGGAGCAGACCGATCCCGCAGCGCAGGCCGATCCGAACGATCAGGGCGCGCTCGACCCGGCGCTGCAGCCCAACCCCGAACTCCAGACCACGCGCCCGACGGCCCGGCCCGACGCTGTGACCGAGCTCGCCTCGACCCAGGCGCCCGCTTCGGAATCCGCCGCGGTCGCGAACCCCGGACTCGCCGCGCTGCGCCCGGAGCGTCGCCCGACCTCGATCCAGGACGCGGTCGCCGCAGCGGTGCAGGCGCAAGACGACGCGGTCGCCGAGAACACCGATCCCTTCGCGGGCGCGACCGCATTGGCCGTGGCGCGCTCCGCTCCCCCGCCGACCAAACCGCGTAACTTCTCGCGCTCGGTCGAGAACGCGCTCGCCGCCGCGATTGCGGCCGAACCCGCCCCGTCGGCCGCCGCCGCCGCCGCGCGCGCCCCCGTCGCGACGCCCGTACCCGACCCGAGGCCCGCCGATCTCGATGAGCCCGAGCCCACCGCCGCGCCGCCGCGCCTGCCGACCTCGGCCTCCGTCGCCCGTCAGGCGACCGAGGAGAACGTGATCAACCTGCGCAAGATCAACCTGATCGGGCTTTACGGCTCGTCCTCGAACCGGCGCGCTCTGGTGCGTCTCTCGAATGGGCGTTTCGTGAAAGTGGGCGTGGGCGACCGGCTGGATGGCGGGCGCGTGACGCAGATCGGCTCCAACGCGCTGACCTACAAGAAAGGGTCGCGCAACCTGACGCTGAAGCTGCTGCAAGGCGGCTAACCGCGCCCGGCGCAACCATTCTTTCCCCTGCGCCCTTGCGCACCGCCCGCGCCGGACTACGCTGGGGAATAGCCGCGTCGCGCGCCTTCCCCGCGCATCGCTCAAGGATGTAAGCCGCCGATGGAAAGCTTTCTCTTCCAAGCCACGTTCTACCTGCTCGCGATGGTCATCGCGGTCCCGCTGGCCACGCGTGCGGGTCTCGGCTCGGTGCTGGGCTATCTGATCGCGGGCATCCTGATCGGCCCCGCCACGGGCCTCTCGGGTGCGGAAATGACCGACCTCCAGCACTTTGCGGAATTCGGCGTGGTGATGATGCTGTTCCTCATCGGGCTGGAGCTGGAGCCGCGCGCGCTTTGGGCAATGCGCGACAAGCTGATCGGCCTTGGCGGGTTGCAGGTGCTGGTCACCATGGTGCTGGTGACGGCGATCGTCATGGCGATGGGCGAGGATTTCCGCGTCTCGCTGGCGATCGGGATGACGCTGTCGCTATCCTCGACCGCGATCGTGCTGCAAACGCTGAATGAAAAGCGACTGATGCAGACGGCGGGTGGCCGCTCGTCCTTTGCGGTACTGCTGACGCAGGATATTGCAGTGATCCCGATGCTGGCGCTGATGCCGCTTCTGGCGCTGCCGGGCGCGCGCGCGGTGGCCAAGGCGGGGCACGGCGATCATGTCGTGGCGCGCCTCATCGACTCTCTGCCCGCCTGGGGCGTCACCGTGATCACGCTGGCAGCCGTCGCCCTCACCGTCTTGATGGGGCACTACCTCGTGCGCCCGCTCTTCCGCTTCGTTCAAGGGGCGCGGCTGCGCGAGGTGAATACCGCGATGGCCCTGCTGATCGTGGTGGGCATCGCGAGCCTGATGAACCTCGTGGGGCTCTCGCCCGCGCTCGGCACCTTCCTCGCCGGTGTCGTGCTGGCCGACAGCGAGTTCAAGCACGAGATGGAATCCGACATCGAGCCCTTCAAAGGACTGCTGATGGGGCTGTTCTTCATCACCGTGGGCGCGGGCATCAATTTCGACGTCATCACCGCGCAGCCCGCCAATATCTTCGCGCTGGTCTTCCTGCTGGTCGCGCTGAAATCGGCGGTGCTTTACGGCCTCTCGGTGCTGTTCAAGATCCGCGGGCCGGATCGCTCGCTGTTCACACTCAGCCTCGCACAGGCGGGGGAATTCGGCTTCGTGCTGGTCTCCTTCGCGGTGGGGCAACGCATCCTGCCCAACGCCTTGGCCGAGAAGCTTCTGGTGGTGATCGCGCTGTCGATGCTGATCACGCCCTTGCTGTTCATCCTGCACGAGCAGATCGGGTTGCGGCTGCGCAAGCCTCCCGGCCCGGACCCCGACGCGATTGACGAGCAGCAGCCGATAATCATCGCAGGGGTGGGCCGCTTCGGTCAGGTGGTGAACCGTCTGGTGACGATGTCGGGGATGCGCACGACGGTTCTGGACGCCGATCTCAAGACGATCCAGCTGATGCGGACCTTCGGCTTCAAGGGATATTTCGGGGACCCGACGCGGCCCGATCTGCTCGCCGCTGCCGGGATCAATCAGGCGCGTGTGCTGGTGGTGGCGCTAGACGGGCGCGAGAATACCACGAAACTGGTCGCCTATGCGCGCCGGATCCGGCCCGATCTGCATATCGTTGCCCGCGCTCGCGACCGGACGCATGTGTTCGACCTGTACCGCGCGGGCGCGAATGACATCGTGCGCGAGATGTTCGACAGCTCGCTGCGCGCCGGGCGCTATGTGCTGGAGAATGCGGGGCTCTCGGCCTTCGAGGCCTCCGAGCTTGAGAAGCTGTTCTTCAAGCTTGACCGGGCCGCGGTGCGCGATCTGGCGCAGGTCTGGAAGCCGGGCGTCCCGGTGGAACAGAACCCCGACTACATCGCACGCACGAAAGAGCTCAACGCCGAGCTTGAAGCCGCGATGATGGAGCAGTTCCGCCGCCGCGGCGAGCGCGACGAGAGCGACCGCGAGGCACCGGGCAGCGAGAAGACCGGCCCCGAAGCCTGATCCCCTTGCCCTGCGCGCATGAAAAAACGCGAGGCTCGCAAGCCTCGCGTTGGAAAAGTTCCGCTAATGTCGGGATCAGGCGGCGCGGCCGACCAGAACCTCGTCGACGGTTTTCGCGGCACGCTCTTCGTCGGTGCCCGAAACGGCGGCGACTTCGCGGGTCAGACGCTCGAGTGCAGCTTCATAGAGCTGACGCTCCGAGTAGGACTGCTCGCGCTGATCGTCGCTGCGGTGCAGGTCGCGCACCACTTCAGCGATCGCGAGCAGGTCGCCCGAGTTGATCTTCTGTTCGTATTCCTGCGCGCGGCGCGACCACATCGCCCGCTTGACCTTCGCCTTGCCCTTGAGGGTCTCAAGCGCTTTGGTCACCATGTCAGGCGAGGAGAGGCTGCGCATCCCGACTTCGGTCGCCTTGTGCGTCGGCACACGCAGGGTCATCTTGTCCTTCTCGAAGGAGATCACGAAAAGCTCGAGCTTGAGCCCGGCGATTTCCTGTTCTTCGATGGACATGATTTTCCCCACGCCATGCGCCGGGTAGACGACGAAATCATTGGGGCGGAATTCGGTCTTCTTGGTCTTGGTCATGCGGTTCGTTTCCTTGCAGCCGGTCACGAACCCCGGTATCCAGCGAGCATAGGACGCCCACGGGGCTGAATAGCTCCGCGTTCGCCAGTCAGCCACGAGATCTCTTTTGCGGGCGAGCAGGCGACGCAAAAGGTGGGGTCGAACTCATTTTGTAACAGTAATATAGCAAAAAACGCGTGCATTTCAAAGCGCGTTACTGTCGCGCATGTGTAATATCACACGATTTCAGTGGGTTATGCGGTGCATTTTGACACTTTGCCGCAGCGTAAACCTCCCCAATTCGCTCAGAATCGGGCAAATTGGTCAGAATCACCGACCCGTCAGTCGCCTTCGCCGGGCGCCTCGGAGAAATACTTCTCCAGCTTGCCACTCTCGCCGTCGTGCTTCTCGGCATCCGGCATCGGATCTTTCTTCTGGGTGATCACCGGCCAGAGTTCGGAATATTTCCGGTTGAGCTCGACCCAGGATTCCATTCCCGGCTCGGTATCCGGACGGATCGCATCGGCGGGGCATTCCGGCTCGCAGACGCCGCAGTCGATGCATTCGTCAGGATGGATCACCAACGTGTTCTCCCCCTCGTAGAAGCAATCCACCGGGCAGACCTCGACGCAGTCGGTATATTTGCAGTTGATGCAGTTATCGATGACGACGTAGGTCATTGGTGAAACCCCGATTGAACAGCTTCCTGACCCGTCCTAGCGGGGGATGCCCCCTCTTTCAAGAGAGAGCCCGAGCTTTTCGCTGCGGCATTGCGCACAGCCTACCCCTCCGGTTCGAGCAATGCGTAAAGGGTCTGCGCCTCGACCGCCGGACCGCGCCGCGTGCCGCAGTCCAGCACCCGCAAAACGCAGATCCGCGCGTCCTGCCCTTTGCCGAGTCTGAGCGTCAGCACATCGCCCGGTCCGATCGCTCGGCCGGGCTTGTCGATGCGCTGACCGTTGACGCGCGCCTTGCCACCCTGCACCAGCTCCTGCGCGAGGCCGCGGGTCTTACAGAACCGCGCCTGCCAGAGCCATTTGTCGATGCGGATGCGCTCGGGCGCGTCAGCCATGGCGAGTCGTTACTTCTTGTCCTTGAGGGCAGCCAGAACCGCGAAGGGGTTGTCCGGATCGACCGGCTTGTCCTTCTTCGGCGGACGGGCCTCGAAGTTGCGCGCGCCTTGCGGCTTGCCACCCTTCTTGCCCTTGTGACCGTCGCGCTTGCCATGCGGCTTGCCGCCGCCCTTGCGCTCGCCACGTTCACCACCGGGCTTGCCGCCCTGCCCCTGCTCGCGGCGCGGCGGACGGTTGCCGCGCGGACGCGGCGCCCAGGTGAAGGTGTAGAACACCTCGACCTCGTCGCTGGCCACGTCACCGGCTGCCACCATATCGCCGCCAGCCTCGGCCGCAGCCTCCGCCTCGGGATGGGTCTCGGCAGGCTGCTCGCCGCCGCCAGCCTCGGCTTTCGCCTCATCGGCCTGCTCGGTCTTGAGCGCCTCGGCACCGGCTTGCTCTTCGGCCTTCTCGAGATCGGCGGCCTTCACCTTGGCGCGCTCGCCCTTCTCGGCCTTGTAGCCCATGCCGCCCATCAGATCGGCGAACTGATCCAGCGTCATGCCGGTGATCGAGAGCATGTCAGGATTGGCTTCGAACCCGCCGCGGCTGTCCTGCGTGCGCAGCAGATCGGCGAGACGTTCGAGCATGTCGATGCGGATCGCCCGCGCGCCCGAGGGACGGTAGCCCGACAGACGGTAGGTCTCGGCATCGAACGCGTCGATATTCGGGATCGTCACGAGGCCCGGCGGCGGGCTTTCGGGGAATTCATCGGCGCCCGACCACAGCGAGGCCAGCACCAGCCGCAGCCGCGTCGGCGCGGGCTTGAGAAGCGCGGGCATGAAGATCGTGTACTGGCCGAAGCGCACGCCGTGCTTGCGCAGGCTGCCGCGCGCGTCCTGATCGAGATCCTTCACCTCGGCGGCGACCTGCTCGCGCGGGATGATGCCCAGCGATTCCACCATGCGGAACGCGAAGCCACGGGCGAGACCCGTCAGCTCTTCGTCACGGCTCATCGCCAGAAGCGGCTCGAACAGGGCTGCGACTTTGCGGTCGATGAAATGCTGCAGACGGCGCGTGACCTTCTCGGCCACATCCGCGCCCGCCTCGTCATCGACGAAAGCCTGCACGGTCGGCTTGAGGAGATCGGGCCCCTTCACCAGCTTGCCGACAGCGGTATCGCCCCACATCAGGCCACCCTGCTCGGTGAAATCCATCTCCGTATCGGGGGCGTTGTAGAAGCGGTCCGCGCGCAGGCTGAACTCGGGCGCGAGCGCCTCGTAGGCCGCGCGGGCAAGCATCTTCGCCTCGTCGGGCGAGCCGGTCTCGTCCTGCTTGAACCGGAATCCTTCCAAACGGCCCGCGAATTCGCCTTCAACCGTCACTTCGCCCTTGTCGTTCACCTCGGCCACGAGGGTCTCCTTCTGCTTGAGCCGGCGCATCAACACAGAGGTGCGCCGGTCCACAAATCTTTGCGTCAGCGCGCCATGCAGCGCGTCCGACAGGCGGTCTTCTACAGCGCGGGTCGCCTCGCGCCAATGGCTTTCATCATCGACCCACCCTTTGCGTTGCGCAACATAGGTCCATGTGCGGATGAAGGCGAGACGACGCGAGAGCGTGTCGATATCGCCGCCCGTCCTGTCGATACGCTCGATCTGACGTGCAAGCCAGTCCGAGGGCACGCCCTTGCCCGATTGCAGGAACTCGAAGATGCGCGCCAGAAGCGTTGCATGTTCGGCCTCGGAAATCGAACGAAAATCGGGGATTCGGCAGACATCCCAGAGGAGTTGCACATCCTTTGGGCTGGTAATGCGGTCGCGGATCGCCGGATCGTCAGCCAGCACCTTGAGCGCGCGCGCATCGTCGGCCTCGCGCCCCTTGGTGAGCCATTCGCCCTCAGGCCGCGCGTCGAGCGACTGGATCAGCCGGTCCACGGTGCCGAATTCGAGCCGACCGTTACGCCATTGCAGCCGTTGCAGCGGCGCGAAACGGTGGTTCTCGACAGCTTCGATCACCTCGGGCTGCAGCGGGCGCGCCTCGCCCGTCACGCCGAACGTGCCGTCAGTGGTGTGGCGCCCTGCCCGGCCCGCGATCTGTGCCAGCTCATGGGGGAAGAGCGGACGCATCCGCCGCCCATCGAATTTCGACGTGGCCGAAAACGCGACATGGTCGATATCGAGGTTGAGCCCCATCCCGATTGCATCGGTGGCGACAAGATAATCCACGTCGCCATTTTGATACATCTCGACCTGCGCGTTGCGGGTGCGAGGCGAGAGCGCCCCCATCACCACCGCGCAGCCGCCCTTCTGGCGGCGGATCAGTTCCGCGATCGCATAGGTATTCTCGACCGAAAACCCGACGATGGCCGAGCGCGGCTTCATCCGGGAGATTTTCTTCGAGCCGGAACAGGTCAGCTCGGAAAACCGCTCGCGCCGCGTGAACTGCACCTTCGGCACCAAGGCGGCGATCGCCCCCCGCATCGTCTCGGAGCCGAGGAACAGCGTCTCGTGCAGCCCGCGCGCATGCAGAAGCCGGTCGGTAAATACATGACCCCGCTCGGGATCGCCACAGAGCTGGATTTCGTCGATGGCCAGGAAATCCGCGCCGATCCCCGTCGGCATCGCCTCGACCGTGCAGACCCAGTATTGCGTGCGCTCAGGCACGATGCGCTCTTCGCCGGTGACGAGCGCCACGACCGAAGGTCCACGCTGCGCCACGATCCGGTCATAGACCTCGCGCGCGAGCAGCCGCAGCGGCAGCCCGATGACGCCGGTTCGATGCGCCAGCATCCTCTCGATTGCGTAATGGGTTTTGCCGGTATTGGTCGGCCCCAGAACGGCCGTGATCCGCCCGCCTTGCATCGCAGCTCCGTTCCAGCCCTTAGAGAGCCGTGCCCTGATGCGCCTTATCGAGGCGCGCAATGGCGTCTTTCACATCCTGTTGATGCGGATTCAAGGCAAAAGACTTCTGATAGGCCTCAAGCGCGCGCTTGTCGTCGCCCATCTCTTCGAGGATCGCCCCCAACCCGGCAAGCGCACCCCAATGACGCGGCTCCAGCTTCAGGGTGTGCGCGATATCCGCCGCCGAAGGCCCGTAGAGCCCGGCCATGAAATAGGCCGTCGCCCGCCCGTTCCAGCCAGCGGCAAAATCGGGAGCATGATCGGTCAGCGCCGTGAAATGCTCGATCGCGGCCTCGGTGTCGCCCGCGTCCAGCGCGTCCTCGCCGCGCTTGAACAGCAAATCCATCGCCGCGGACCCCGAGCGCGACCACGCCCTGCGGATGTCCGCCTCGGCCCGCGACCAGCCCGGATCGTTCGGATCGGCCAACTCTTTGAAATACGGCTCGAGCCCCTCGGTTTCGGCGCTGGCGGGGAATGCCGCCATTGTTCCCAGCATCGCCGAAAAGCAAAATGCCGTGACGACACATTTGTATCTGTCAAATCGCTGCCACATAAATCATGACTGTAATGCAATTGCCGGAGAATGCGAGAGCCCGGCCATCAAATTTGGAGGACGCGATGAGCGAGGTTATCGACAAGGCCGTTGAGGCGCTGCGGGCGAAACTGCCCGATGGGTTTTCTTCGACTGCAAAATTCGTGATCGAGGACGAAGGCTCGATCATTGCCGACGAGAACGGCGTGCGCGCAGGCGACGACGACGCGGAAGTCGTTCTGACAGCCGATCGCGAGACCTTCGAAGGCATGCTCAACGGCGACGTGAACCCCACCGCGGCCTTCATGTCCGGCAAGCTTTCGGTCGACGGCTCGATGGGCCTCGCCATGCAGCTGGGTGCGGCGCTCGCCTGATGGAACGTGCCCCGCTTTTCGAAGAGATCGCGCGCGGCCCCGAGGGGGGCGCGGCCTACTGGCTGACGGCGGAAGATGGTGTGCGGATACGTTTCGCGCACTGGCCTGCCCCGCCCCAACCACGCGGCACGGTCTTTCTGGGATGCGGACGCACCGAGTATGTCGAGAAATACGGCCCTGCGGCCGCGGAATTCGCGGCCCGGGGCTATGCCATGCTCGCCATCGACTGGCGCGGGCAAGGCCTGGCCGACCGGCTTTTGCCTGACGCGCCCGAAAAGGGCCATGTCGGCGGCTTGCAGGATTACCAGTGGGATCTGCACGCGGTGATCGCCGCCGCGGACGAGCTGGGCCTGCCGCAACCCTATTACATCGTGGGTCACTCGATGGGCGGCGCGATCGCGCTGCGCGCGGTGATGCACGAACACCATCGCTTTAACGCGGTCGCCTTCTCTGCGCCGATGTGGGGGATCGCCACCTCGGCCCTGCTGCACCCGTTCCGGATCGTGCTGGCGAACCTGCTTGGCGAAGGTTTCCTTGCGAACAACTATCCGCCCGGTATGAACGGCACCACCTATGTCTATCGCGACAGCTTCGAGTCGAACCGCCTGACCCGCGATCCCGAGATGTGGGCCTGGCTGGTCGAGCAGGCCGCGAAACATCCCGAACTGACGCTGGCCGGCCCGACGATCCACTGGGTCGCCGAGAGTCTGCTGGAATGCGAGGCGCTGGCGGCGCTGCCCTCCCCCGACCTGCCCTGCTATTGCGGTCTGGGCGGGGTGGAGAAAATCGTGCACACGCCCGCGGTCCATGAGCGGATGGGACGCTGGCCGAAGGGCAAGCTGGACGTGATCCCCGGCGCCGAGCACGAATTGATGATGGAAGTCCCCGCGACGCGGAAACGCTTCTACGACGGCTGCGCCGCGCTGTTCGACGCGGCGGGCGGGCTGGAAGCCCGCGAGCCGGTTAAAGCTGAATCTGCGTGAAGCTGTCGCGCAGCGCGTTCGACCAGGCTTCCGACATTTCCGCGAAATCGCTGTCGCCCGCCTCGATGCGGCGCTGGCTGGAAATCCGGCAATCGTCTTTCTTGATCACCGCCAGATCGAGCGGCATCCCCACCGAGAGATTCGAGCGCAGCGTCGAATCCATCGACAGAAGCACCGCCTTCTGAGCGTCGATCAGGTTGGTCTCGGGGCGCACCACGCGATCGAGGATCGGCTTGCCGTATTTATGCTCGCCGATCTGCAGGAAGGGCGTGTCCTCGGTCGCCTCGATGAAGTTGCCTTCCGGGTAGATCAGGAACATCCGCATCTCGCCGCCCGCACGCTGGCCCGCGACGATCATCGAGGCCGAGGTCGAGACCCGCTCGGCATCCATCCTGCTCGTGATGTCCTTGCGCACGCCCGCCATCGTGTTGCCGATAATCTCGGCCACTTTCAGCATGGTAGGCGCTTCCATGATCGAGCTGTCGCCCGTCGCGTCGCTCGCATCGGCCGCTTCGTGCAACCGCGCCAGCGTCGTTTGCGTCACCGAGAGCGAGCCCGCGGTCATGATCGCGATCACCCGTTCGCCGGGCTCCTCGAAGGTGAACATCTTGCGATAGGTCGCGATGTTATCGAGCCCGCCGTTGGTCCGCGTGTCCGACAGCAGCACCATCCCCTCGTTCAGCAAGAGGCCTACGCAATAGGTCATGTTCGTTCCCTGATCCCTGACAAGCGCGCAATCTATTGCTGGACTTGGTCCAAGGCAACTGTGACGTGCAGTCGCTCCTCACCCGAGCCTTGGGTGATGCCACGGATCGGCGCAGCTTCGCGCGCATCGAGACCGGAGCCGAGACGGATATAGCGCTCGTCCGGGCAGCATTTGTTCGCCGGGTCGAAGCCGATCCAGCCGATCCCTGCGACCCAGATCTCGCCCCAGGCATGGGCTGCCTCGTGCGGCGTGCCGTCATCGGTCGCGAAGAGGTAGCCCGAGACATAGCGCGCAGGCAGATCGACACAGCGGGCGACAGCGACCAGTGCGTGGGCGTGGTCCTGACAGACCCCCTCGCCCTGCGCCAGCGCCTCGGCGGCGGTTGTGTGGGAATGGGTCGCCCCCGGCTTGTAGGCGATCGCCTCCGAGATCGCAGCGCTCAGGCGATGCGCCCGGTTGAGATCTTCCGTGGCCCCTGCAACGGCCTCTTCCGCCAGCGCCGCCAGACTGTCGTCGATCCAGGTCGCGACGGTCTCGCGCAGATACGCCATCGGATGCACCAGCTCGCGGTGACCGCGCAGCACGCCCGAGGTATCGAACGTCTCGACCTGCCCTTTCACGGTGATCGCGACCTCGTCGACCGGCGGACGGATCGACCAGCCTTCGATGCGGTCGCCCGCGCCGTCGCGGAAAGACCCGCCCCGGAGACCGCCTTCGACCGAGACGTCCCATTCGATCACGCGCTGGCCTTCGAAGCGCGAGGGGAACATGCGTAGCGATTGCACCGCAGCGCCCATCGGCGCGTCATAATCATAGGTGGTGACATGGTTGACGGTGAGGATCATCGCGCATCTCCCGACAGGTAGGTTTGCTGAACGAGCGCGGTAAGCTGCCCGACCTCGCCGATGAAGCGGGTGAGGAACTCGTGCAGGCCTTCGTCGATAATTTCGGCGACCTGCGTCTGGTTCAGCTCGGTCATGATCGCCTTGGCGCGCATCTGCGGCAGGCCGGTGCCCGGCTCGACCTCGTAGAAGCTTTCGAGATTGTCGAGATGATGCATCGCCTTGCGCGTCGCCGAGATCAACGAGCGCGGGCTGGCCGGATTGAGGATCAGGAAATGCATGATCTTCGACGCCGTCAGCTCGCCGCCATAGGCCCAGTGGAAAGCCCGGTAGGATTGCAGCGCGCGCAACAGCACCTGCCATTGGTAATTGTCGAGCCCCGAGCCCACCATCTCCACCGAGGGCAGCAGCACGAAATACTTCACGTCGATCAGACGCGCAGTGTTGTCCGCCCGCTCCAGCGCATAGCCGAGGTTCATGAAGAAGAACCCGTCATTGCGCAGCATCGTGCCGTCCATCGCGCCCCGCAGCAGCGCCGATTGCCGGGCCACCCATTCGCAGAGCTCGGTAATTTCCCATTCCGAGCGCGGCTGACGCTCGATCTGGCGAATCTCCTGAAACGCGGTGTTGAGCGTATCCCAGACCTGACCGGTGATCGCCGTCCGCACGATGCGGGCGTTTTCCCGTGCCCGCTCGATGCAGGACACCACCGAGGACGGGTTGTCGCGGTCGAAGAACAGGTAGCTCTCTATATTGCGCTGCACCGGGTCGCCGTATTTCTCGGAGAAGCCGTCGGCGGTGCCCGAGGCTTGCAACAGGCTCTCCCATTCCGAGCGGTATCCATGCCCGGTCGAGGGCGTCAGCGCGATCCGCGCGCCGACCTCCAGAAGCCGTGCCATCGTCTCCGCGCGCTCCATGTAGCGCGCGACCCAGAACAGGTTTTCAGCGGTTCTACTCAGCATCCGATCACTCCGCCAAAACCCAGGTGTCTTTCACGCCCCCGCCCTGCGAGGAGTTCACGACGAGCGACCCTTCGGTCAGCGCGACGCGGGTGAGCCCGCCGGGGACCAGCTCGACCTTCTCGCCGACGAGGCAATAGGGCCGCAGATCGACGTGACGCGGGGCCACGCCCTCTTCCACGAAGGTCGGCGTGGTCGACAGCGCTAGCGTCGGCTGGGCGATGTAATTCTCGGGGTTATCCTCGATCTTGTGGCGGAAATTCTCGATCTGCTCCTTGGTCGATTTCGGCCCCACCAGCATCCCGTAACCGCCCGAGCCGTGGACTTCTTTCACCACCAGTTCGGAGAGGTTTTCGAGAACGTATTTGCAGTCGTCCTTCTTGGCGCATTGCCAGGTCGGCACATTTTCCAGAAGCGGCTCTTCGCCCAGATAGAAGCGCACCATTTCCGGCACGAAGGTGTAGATCGCTTTGTCGTCGGCGACACCGGCCCCCGGCGCCGAGCAGATCGAAACGCCGCCCGAGCGGTAGACATCCATCAGCCCCGGAATGCCCAGCATCGAATCCGGGCGGAAGCAGAGCGGATCGAGGAAAGCGTCGTCGATCCGGCGGTAGATCACGTCGAGCTTCTTCGGGCCTTCCGTCGTGCGCATCCAGCAGAACCCGCCCTCGCAGAACAGGTCCGGGCCTTCGACCAGTTCGACGCCCATCAGATCGGCAAGGAAGGAATGCTCGTAATAGGCCGAGTTGAAATGGCCCGGCGTGAGGATCGCGACCGTCGGCTCGCCGTCGCATTTCGCCGGCGCAACCGAGGCCAAGGTGCGGCGCAGCGCATCCGAATAGCCATCCACCGGCTCGATCCGGTTCTCGCGGAACAGCTGCGGGAACATCCGCATCATGATCTCGCGATTCTCCAGCATGTAGGAGACGCCCGACGGGGTGCGGCAGTTATCTTCGAGCACATAGAACTGATCCGGCCCGGTGCGCACCAGATCGACACCAACAATGTGGCTGTAGATGCCACGCGGAGGGATAAAGCCCGACACCGCACGTTCGTAGGCGTCGTTCTGATAGACCAGCCGCGCCGGGATTCGCCCCGCCCGCACGATCTCGCCGCGCCCGTAGACGTCGAGCAGAAAGGCGTTGAGCGCCCGAGCACGCTGCTTGATGCCACGCTCCAGCTTGCGCCATTCGGGCTGGGTGAAGACGCGTGGAAACATGTCGAAGGGAATCAGACGGTCCGGATCGCCGCCCTCGCCATAGACGGCGAAAGTGATGCCGATCCTGCGAAACAGCGCCTCCGCCTCGGCTTGCTTCATCGCGCGCAACTCGGACGGCATTTCGCGCATCCAGCCGTCGAGTCCACTGTAGGGCTGACGCACTTGGCCGCCGTCGAACATCTCGTTGAAATACTCTGTCATCGCGCCGGTTAAGTCCCCCTAGTCTTTTATTTATGTCTAGGCCCTGTACCCCGCGAGTAAAAGGCGATGGCCAATGTTATGCAACGCGCCATGCTCGGGGAAAGTTCATTTCATAGCATCTGCTGAAAAATTGTGCAGCACCGAGCAGCCCCGCGCCCTTGTCAGGGCGGCGCCCCTGCCCCTATCTGGAAAGCAACCGATCAGACACGAGGAACTCCATGACGCTCACACCCCGCCGCCCCGTTTTCGATGCGAATTCAAATGCAGGGGCGTTCGGCGATCTGCCCGAATGGGATCTGAGCGATCTCTACCCCGCACCCGACGCGCCGGAACTGACCAAGGACATGGCATGGCTGGAAAAAGCCTGCGCCGAGTTCGCCGCCGATTACGAAGGCAAGCTCGCCGATCTTGATGCCGCGGGCATGGCCGACTGCATCAAGCGCTACGAGGAGATCGACGAGAAAGCGGGCCGCGTGATGTCCTATACGGGGCTGCGCTATTACCAGAACACGACCGACCCGGCGCGGGTGAAGCTGCTGTCCGACGCGCAGGACAAGATCACCACCTACACCACGCCGCTCGTCTTCTTCAGCCTCGAATTCAACCGCATCCCGGACGAGACCTACGAGGCCGTCTTCGCCGATTCGAAGGTCGCCCGCTACAAGCCGGTCTTTGACCGGATGCGCGCGATGAAGCCCTATCAGCTCTCCGACGAGCTGGAGAAATTCCTGCACGACCAGTCGGTCGTCGGCGCCGCCGCGTGGAACCGTCTGTTCGACGAGACCACCGCCGCGCTGGAATTCGAGGTGCAGGGCGAGAAGCTCTCGCTTGAGGCCACCACCACCCTTCTCTCCGACCACAATCGCGAAAAGCGCGAAGCGGCGGCGAAAGAGTTGGCGAATGTGTTTGGCGAGAACATCCGCACCTTCTCGCGCATCCACAATACGCTGGCGAAGGAAAAGGAAATCGAGGATCGCTGGCGCAAGATGCCGACCCCGCAGACCGGTCGCCACCTGTCGAACGACGTGGAGCCCGAAGTGGTACAAGCGCTACGTGACGCCGTGGTCGCAGCCTACCCGCGCCTGTCGCATCGCTACTACATGCTGAAAGCGAAATGGCTCGGCCTCGACAAGCTGCAGATCTGGGACCGAAACGCGCCGCTGCCGACCGAAGCCCCGCGCGACATCATGTGGGACGAGGCGAAGGACACCGTGCTGGACGCCTATTCCGGCTTCGATCCCCGCATGGCCGATATCGCACAGCCCTTCTTTGACAAAGGCTGGATCGATGCGGGCGTGAAACCGGGCAAAGCGCCGGGCGCCTTCGCGCATCCGACCGTGACCACCGTCCACCCTTACGTGATGCTGAACTACCTCGGCAAACCGCGCGACGTGATGACGCTGGCGCATGAGCTGGGCCACGGCGTCCACCAGGTGCTGGCCGCGAAACAGGGCGAGATGCTGGCCAACACGCCGCTGACGCTAGCCGAGACGGCGTCGGTCTTCGGCGAGATGCTGACCTTCCGCAAGCTGCTGGCTGCCGCGAAAACCAAGGAAGAGCGCAAGACGCTTCTGGCCGGCAAGGTCGAGGACATGATCAATACGGTCGTCCGCCAGATCGCCTTCTACGATTTCGAGTGCAAGCTGCATGCAGCCCGCGCCGAAGGGGAACTGACGCCCGAGGATATCAACGCGCTGTGGATGTCGGTGCAGGGCGAAAGCCTCGGCCCGGCATTCGAATTCATGGAGGGGTATGAGACCTTCTGGTCCTACATCCCGCACTTCGTCCACTCGCCCTTCTACGTCTATGCCTACGCTTTCGGCGACGGTCTGGTGAACGCGCTCTACGCCGCCTATGAGGCCGCGCCCGAGGGCTTCCAGGACAAGTATTTCGCGATGCTGGAAGCGGGCGGCTCGATGCACCACAAGGAGCTGCTCGCGCCCTTCGGCCTCGATGCGTCCGACCCGGCCTTCTGGGACAAGGGCCTGTCGATGATCGAAGGCTTCATCGACGAGCTGGAGGCGATGGAGGAGTAATCCTCCCGCCCCGTTCTGAAAACGAAAAAACGCCGCGCGAGGTTCTCAACGCGCGGCGTTTCCGTGACCGGCTCCCCACAAGCACTGTCAACTCCAACCGGAACCTTTACCCCTGAAGGTCCCGATCAGATTAGCATTTCTTCGACCTCGAACCGGGTCAGTCGCGGCGCGGCGAGCGGGCCGAACTCGCGCAATTTGTCCATCTGCGGAAACAGCGCGAGGAACAGCTCGGCCATCCGCGGGTCGATCATCCGCTCGAACCCTTCGCCGGGATGGAAGCTCTCGACCTCCATGCCACCGACCTTGAGCGAGCCATGTTGCTCGAGCACCAGATGATAGGCGGAGACCGGCGAGATCGGCGTAACCTCGATGACGCTCACCCCATCGACGAAGGCCGCGATCGGCGCATAGGCCGCCTCGATCCCCAGACGCCCGCGCAGCCGGGCATCGCGCAGGCAAATCCGCGCATGCGGACCCAGCACCAGATCCTGCGACGGGCGGCCATGTCCGAAGGCTTCGGCGGTCACGCGGATCATCCGCGCGGCCACGTCCTTCGCGGCCGGGAACATCGTCATCGACCCTTTCCAGGTAATCGTCTCGACCCGCTCGTCGGCGGTCAGAACCCGCATCCCGGGCACCAAATCCTCAACCGAGACCGGGCCTTCCTCGGTCGCGATCACGGCACCGCGCGCCAAGGCGGAGAACGCCTCCTCGAACAGCGGAATCGCCGGGGCGACGCGGGAGGTTTCTTCGATGAAGCCGTTCGCCTCCAGCCACCACGCGGCATAGCGGCGGGTCATCGCGGAGGCGCGCAGGGCGCGTTTCGGCGCATTCGGACTCGCACGCAAAGGGCGCGGCAGAGGCGGTTCGGAGTCGGTGGGACGTAGCGCGGCAGCTGCCGTCCGGTGGGGTAGATTCATGCGATAGGCCTTTCGGTCTTCTCACGGCTGCATCGGCCCCCACCGGTTGCAGAGAGACGCTCACAACATGGCTAAAACGTGCGAGGCCGTCAAATTATTGACGCGATTGTCTCGCGATCGCCGAGCAGTCAGCCCCTGCCCTAGCGGCACGTTTCCCGACCGCGCACAAACGGCCACAGTCTCACCACATTCAAAGCGAATCACCCGCCCCCAGAGACACTGGAGACGGGTGATGAAAATGGCCGGGCGTGGCAGCGCCCGGCCAGGTCTCGCATTGCGATCAGCATGACCAATTACGATCGCCGCGCGAGAAGGGAGGTCACTGTGCGGCGCTGACCCGGCGCGGAGCGGACGCCACAGGACGGCCGGTCTGCGATGGGCGTGCCTTGCGGGCCCAGGGCATCCGCGTGTCGCAGTCGCGGGCGGAGGCCACGGCGGTTTTCATCCAGCGGCGGGTCGGTTGAGTCTTGTTCATGTCTTTGTTCCCTCGTCACGAGATCGTCTCCGATCCGGTTCGGGACTGTTCTGCCCGTGTAATGGGGCCAGCATGGGGCGGGAGTTGGATTTTTTCGCGCAAGGAAACGAAGGAATGCGGCAAGGCGGATTGTCTCAGCCGCCCCGCCAATATCGTAAAGCGCGCCCCCGCGCGTCCGGATCAGAGCCGGATCGCCGAGAGCAGACGCCCGTAATCGGCCTCGCCCGCATGGGTCGTGCGGCGATAGGAATAGAAGCGCTCAGGCTCCTGATAGGTGCAGCGGCGCATCCATTCCGCCTCGCCGACGCCCGCCTCGCGCAGCCGGTGCAGCGAGAAGCTCGGCAGATCGAAATGCGGCTTGCCCGAGGGGCCGGGCGAGAAGAAGCGGCTATAGTCCATGTCCTCCATCAGGAACTGCTCCATGAAGTCTTCGCCGACCTCATAGGAATGGACCGAGATGCACGGCCCGATCACCGCCGTGATATTCTCGCGATGCGCGCCCAAACGCTCCATCGCGTCGAGCGTGTTCTCCAGCACCCCCTCCATCGCGCCGCGCCAGCCCGCATGGGCCGCGCCGATGACGCCGGCTTTCGGGTCGGAGAACAGGACCGGCTGGCAATCGGCGGTCAGGATCGAGATCGCGATGCCCGGTACCTTGGTCACGGCCGCATCGGCGCGCGGCGGCGGATCGGTGATCTCCTCGATCACGGCGACATCGGGCGAATGCACCTGATTGACGCCTTGCAGCGCGTTCAGCTCCACGCCCATAGCATCGGCTGCACGGGCGCGATTTGTGCGCACCGCCTCGCTTTGATCCGACGAGCCGGGACCGCAATTGAGCCCCGCGAAAATGCCCGAGGACGCGCCGCCTTTGCGTGTGAAGAACCCGTGCTTCACGGTTCCCAAGGCGGGTGAGGTCAGAATTTCGAGCATCGTCGACATCGCGTTCCTCAATAGCTCAGATGGTCTTCGGATCGAACCCCGGCGGCAGCGGCGCAGCGGGTGCGACAATCGCCAGAGCTTGGAACAGGTGACCCATTTCCTCGGGATGGGTCAAGCGGCGATGCGCGGCGATATGAGTCTCGCGCGCGGCCCCCGATAACGCTTCCGCGAGGCGCTGCGCCCGTGCCGTGATGCCGAGCCGCTCCAGCAGAACGCCCTGCGCGGTCATGCCCGAGACGGCGGCCCCCGCGTCTTGCGCGGCCTGCGCCAGAGGTTCGAAATCGACATGGGCGGTCAGGTCCGCCTCGCCGGGCTCCGCGAAAGGATCGACGGGCTCATGGCCCTTGAGCGCCTGAAACGTGTCGCCCTTGGAATGCCAGTTGCCATAGTCGATCAGCAGTGCCGCGCCGCCTTGGCGCGCGATCCGCGCCGCCAGCGTCTCGGTGAAGTTCACCGCAGCCGCACAGGTCTCGACCACATCGCCCAGTGCGGTGTCGGACATGCGCGCCTCCAGCGCCTCGAGACGCGACGGCGGTGCGAGGCCGGGCGTCAGCGTGCCGGAATCGGACAGCCCCACCTGCCGCTCGGCCCAGCCGTCGCCGTCCCGCTGGAACTGCCGGATCGGCAGCGCGTCGAGAAACTCGTTCGCGACGAGGAAAACCGGCCTCTCGGGCAGGCCGTCGATCGTATCGTGCCAAGTGACCTGATGCGGCGCGAGCGTCTCGCGCTGGATCTCGCGCAAGGTGGATGAGGCCTCGATCAGATGGACCTGTGCGGCCTCCACCATCCCCGGAACCGCCCTCATCGCGCGCAGCATATCGGCCATCAGCGTGCCGCGCCCCGGCCCTGCCTCGGCCAGCACGAAGGGCGCGGGCCGCCCCTGATCGAGCCACGCTTGCGCCAGACAGAGCCCCAGCATTTCGCCGAACATCTGGGAAATCTCCGGCGCGGTGATGAAATCGCCTGCGCGCCCGAACGGATCGCGGGTCGCGTAATAGCCATGCTCGGGATGCAGCAGGCAGGCGCTCATATAGCGATCGAGCCGCATCGGCCCCTCCGCCGCGATCTGCGCGGCAAGGATGTCGCCCAGCGGGGTCACGAGGCTTTCGGCGCGCGCAACGCGCGGATCACGAAATACAGCCCCACCGCGATCATCGGCAGCGACAGCACCTGCCCCATCGTCAGGCCCCAGCCATCGGTGAAGCGGATCACGTGGCCATAGGGATTGCCGAGGGTCACAAATTGCGGATCGCCCTGCCGGAACAGCTCGACGAAGGCACGCGCGGCGCCGTAGCCCATCAGGAACACGCCGAGGCTCAGCCCCGGGCGCTTCAGCGAGCGGCCGAACCACACCATGCCCCACAGGATCAGGCCCAGCAGCAGCCCTTCCAGCCCCGCCTCGTAGAGCTGCGAGGGATGGCGCGCGCAGGTACCGTCCACCTGCCCCGCGATCCCGAGGCAGGTCTGCGCCAGCTCACCGGGGAAGATCACGCCCCACGGCACGTCCGTAGGCCGCCCCCAAAGCTCCGGCTTGATGAAGTTCGCGATCCGCCCGAGGAACAGCCCGATCGGCGCGACGAGAGCCATCGCATCGGCCAGTTGCAGCTTGGGCACATCATACCGTCGCGCGAACCACCAGCCCGCGAGCAGCGTGCCCAGAAAGCCCCCGTGGAAGGACATGCCGCCCTGCCAGACCTTCACGATATCGAGCGGATGGGCCAGATACCACGCCGGCTCATAGAACAGGATGAAGCCAAGCCGCCCGCCCAGCACGACGCCGATGATCACCGCCGTCAGCAGGTCCTCGACCTTGCCGTGCTCCATCGGCGAACGGTTCTGAGGCCAGAGTGTATCGCGCTTCATCAGCGCCACGATGATCTGCCAGCCCGCGATCAGCCCCGCGATATAGGCCAGCGCATACCAGCGGATCGGCAGGCCGAGACCGGGGATCGTGATGGCGACCGGATCGAAATCGGGGAAGGGAATGGCGAGAGGCAGCAAGGCGGTCTCCTGTCAGAAATCGCCGCGAGAAAGCCCTGCGCGGGCCGGGAAGTCAACCTTGCCAGCGGGACCGCCGGGGCCCATATAGACAGAGAAGCAGAAATTGACCGCAAGGGGATGCCGATGCAGCCGCCCAACAAGATGTTCGACGAAATGTCCAAGCTGATGACCAACGCGATGGGCGTGGCCCAAGGCGCGAAGGACGAGGCCGAGACGGCGATGAAAAGCTGGATGGACCGCTGGCTGGCCGACCGTGACCTCGTGACCCGCGAGGAATTCGACGCGGTTCGGGCGATGGCGCAGAAAGCGCGCGAGGAAAACGAGGCGCTTAAGGCCCGCATCGAGGCGCTCGAAGGCAAGTCTGAGAGCTGAACTCTTCGCGATGGAATTTGAAAACGCCCGGTCCGAATGGCCGGGCGTTTTTCATGGGGGACCCGCTCGGGGGCGACAAGCCCCGGGCCGCGCCCGTCCGGCGCTCGGCAAAACCTCGCGCGTTCGTCGGGTCGGCCTTCCACTGGAAGGCCGCCTTGTCCCGCCTCACCCCTCCCCCCGGGAGGGCGCAGTGGCGATGTCCTAGCGGGCTCGAATGTCGTTCGGGCTTGCGAGGATTAACCGCCCAGCCACGAAGGCCGTATAGTGCCCACCCAAGGCTCGGGCGCGTCCCTTCCGTGTCCCCACCGACAAACCAAAATGCCCGCGCCGAGGCGCGGGCAGATTGAAACTCCGTCGAAAGCCTCGCGGCCTTACTCGCCTTCCGCCTGGTCGTAGGCGTCGATGATCTTCGCGACCATCGGGTGACGCACCACGTCTTTCGCGGTGAAGTAGTTGAAGCTGATCCCCTCGACATGGCCGAGGATGCGCTCCGCATCCTGAAGGCCCGAGGGCATCCCGCGCGGCAGGTCCACCTGAGAGCGGTCGCCGGTGATGACCATCCGCGAGCCCTGCCCCAGACGGGTCAGGAACATCTTCATCTGCATGGTCGACGCGTTCTGCGCCTCGTCCAGAACCACGAAGGCGTTCGACAGCGTGCGGCCGCGCATGAAGGCGAGCGGCGCGATCTCGATCCGCTTCTCCTCCAGCAGCTTCGCGAGCTGCTTGGCCGGCAGGAAGTCGTTCAGCGCGTCGTAGAGCGGCTGCATGTAGGGATCGACCTTGTCCTTCATGTCGCCGGGCAGGAAGCCCAGACGTTCGCCCGCTTCGACCGCCGGACGCGACAGGATGATCTTGTCGACATGACCGCCGATCAGCATGGTCACACCCACGGCCACCGCGAGATAGGTCTTGCCGGTGCCCGCAGGCCCGATCCCGAAAGCCAGCTCGTGCTCGAAGAGATGCTTCACATAGGCCTTCTGCGCCTCGGTGCGCGGCTCGACCTGCTTCTTGCGGGTGCGGATCTCGAACTTGCCCGCCTCGAACATCTCGAGTTGCTCGTCGACCGTGGTCCCGGTGCCGCCCAGATCGGCCATGCGCAGCGCCGCATCGACCTCTTCGGCGTCGATCGGTTTGTTCTGCTCAAGGCGTTGATACAGCTGATGCAGCACGGCGGCGGCTTGCGATTGCGCTTCGGGCTCGCCCACCACGGCCAGTTGGTTGCCACGCCGCAGGATGTGAACCTGAAGCTTGTGCTCTATCTGGGCCAGATTGCGGTCGAATTCACCGCACAGGTCGATCAGCAGCCGATTGTTGGGGAACTCAAGAAGCGTCTCGTGAGCATCCTGAGAGCGAGGCGGGGGTGTGATCGCGCTGAAGCCCAAATACAGAGTCTCCTTAGCTGGTTTGGTAAAGATATGGTGCCTGCCTCGGGGGATTCACGCAAGCACTGGTTTCCCGCCCTCCTAGGCGCGGCAGCAAATTTCATCAAACTGAAACCAAAAAACGCAGGCGCGGTTCCGCTTGGCGGCATTGCCTATTTATTAGGCAAAACTGGTTTCGCAAGGGGATGCGTGACGATATGCTGACCGAGGACGCCACCTCTTCGCCGCGCCGCGTCATGACTCCCGAATCGCTGGCTGTGAAAAAGGACCTTCGGGGCTCAGAAACAAGCTGCAAAAGCCAAAGGCCCCACAACCCTAGCGCGAGCACTGTCGCAACAATCGGAACACCCGCTGTCTTTTTCGGCTATTGTTCTCACAAACCCGGCAAATATCGACAATCTCTCGCCAATTTAGGTTTATTCAGGGCAAACTGCACCCTGACGGCGCTCGGGTCGGAGGGATCTTGAGCGCCGCATGTTATTCCGCTGCCCGATCAGGAGAGTCTCGAGAGATGAAGACCATTGCAATCACCGCCGCCGCGTTGCTCACCGGTATGGCGTTCGCTGGCGCCGCACAGGCCGGTACGAGCTGCTACACCGGCCCGGTCGGGCGCGATCACGTCAACAACCAGACCGTCTGCGGACCGACCCGCAAGCAACAGATTCATATCGACTGCTTCCGCGGCCCGTGGCGCGAGACGATCTGGGATCACCCGCAGGGCAGCTTCGTCGATGATCTGGTGGCTTTCGGCTACGATTACGGCGATGCGAACGGCCTCGCGACCCAGATCTGCAAGAACGAGAGCCTCGTGGGCAACCCGGAAGGTCTGCGTAGAGAGCTTCTGAAAGCGATCGCAAACGACCCGCCTGGCCCGAACTGATCGTTCAGGGTATCTAATCAAAAAAGGGCCGCGGATCACGCGGCCCTTTTCATTTATGACGTCAATGCGATGAGAACTCAGATCAACTCGCCCGCCAGCGAATTCGGCGCCGTGCCGGTGATCCGCACCTTCGCCAGAACGCCGGGGCCAAGCCCCTCGCCCGAAACATGGACCGCCTGCAGGTAATCGGATTTGCCGACCCACTGGCCGTCCAGCCGCCCGGGCTTCTCGAAGAGCACGTTCACTTCGCGCCCGATCATGCTCTCCTGACAGGCCCGCTGCTGCGAGGTTAGAAGCGCCTGAAGCTCTTGCAGCCGCGCATCGGCGACCTCGGCCGGCACCGCGCCCTTCGCGCCTGCCGCGGGCGTACCCGGGCGCGGCGAGTATTTGAACGAATAGGCCATGCCGTAATTGACCTCGCGGATCAGCGCCATCGTGTCTTCGAAATCCTGATCGGTCTCGCCGGGGAAGCCCACGATGAAATCACCCGAGATCACGATGTCGGGGCGCGCGGCGCGGATGCGCTCGATCAGGCGGAGATAGCTCTCCGCCGTATGCTTGCGGTTCATCGCCTTGAGGATCTTGTCCGAGCCCGATTGCACCGGCAGATGCAGATACGGCATCAGCTTCGGCTCGTCGCCATGCGCCGCGATCAGATCGTCTTCCATGTCGTTCGGGTGCGAGGTGGTGTAGCGGATACGCTCCAGCCCATCGATCTTTGCGAGCGAGCGGGCAAGCCGCGCGAGCGACCAATCACCGCCCTCACCCTCGCCGTGATAGGCGTTGACGTTCTGACCCAGCAGCGTGATCTCGCGCACGCCTTTGTCCACCAGCGCCTGCGCTTCGCGCAGAATTTTGTCAGCCGGGCGCGAGATCTCCGCCCCGCGCGTGTAAGGCACCACGCAGAAGGCGCAGAACTTGTCGCAGCCCTCCTGCACCGTCAGGAACGCCGTCGGGCGCGTCTGCACGGGCCGCGCGGGCAGATGGTCGAACTTGTCTTCCAGCGGGAACTCGGTCTCGACGGGGCGCGCGCCATTATCGGTCCGCTCGACCAGTTCGGGCAGCTTGTGATAGCTTTGCGAGCCGACGACCAGATCCACCAGATCCGAGCGCCGAAGGATCTCGTCGCCCTCGGCCTGCGCGACACAGCCCGCGACGCCGATCTTCAGGTCGGGTTTGGCCTCCTTGAACGGACGCAGGCGGCCCAGATCGGAATAGACCTTCTCGGCCGCTTTCTCGCGGATATGGCAGGTGTTGAGCAGCACCATATCCGCTGCGCCCACATCGTCGGTCAGCTCATAGCCCTTGGCGCCCATGGCCTCGGCCATGCGCTCGCTGTCATAGACGTTCATCTGACAGCCATAGGTTTTGATATGCAGCTTTTTCGGAGCGTCGCTCATGCCAATCCTCGCGCGTCTTTCCAGCGGGCCTGATACAGCCAAATCACCCTTTCCCGCAAGGTCGCGCTTGGGGCGGGCCGTAAAGGCTTGATTTCATGCGGGCCTTCCCCGATCCTGCGCCCGAAGACCCCGCGAAAGGGCTGCATCGGGCATGAAATATTCCTCGCTGATCGATTTTCTCACCCGCCAGAGCGCGGCGCTGTCCAAAGGCCCGGTCGGCGTGATCCTAGCCGAGGACGGGGTCGAGCTGGAGAGCACGATCCGCCACCATGTCGACCTCGGGTTTCCGGTGCTGCTGGTTCTGGGCCATGCCGCGATGGACCTGCCCGATGATCTCGGCGCCGACAGCCCGACGAAAATCTACCGCATCGATTTCGAGCTGAACCGCCGCGACGCAGCCCCCCTCGCGATCAACCCGATCATCGCCGCAGTCCCCGCGGGCACCTGGCTCTATTACTGCTTCAACGCGGAATACCTGTTCTTCCCCTTCTGCGAGAGCCGCTCGATCGGCGAGGTTCTGAGCTTCCACACCGAAGAGCGCCGCGCCTCGATGCTGAGCTATGTGATCGACCTCTATACCGGCGATCTGGAGGCGCATCCGAACGGCGTCGATACCGAGAACGCGATGTTCGACAAGGCAGGCTATTACGCGCTGGCCCGGCTCGATCCCGAGAACCACGACCACCCGAAAGAGCGGCAGCTGGATTTCTACGGCGGGCTGCGCTGGCGCTTCGAAGAGCATGTCCCCGCCCAGCGCCGCAAGATCGACCGGATCGCCCTGTTTCGCGCCAAGTCCGGCCTGAAGCTGCGCCCCGATCACACGTTCAACGACGAGGAATACAACACCTATTCCTGCCCGTGGCACCATAACCTGACCTGTGCCACCGCCTCGTTCCGGGTCGCGAAAGCGCTGAAGTTCAACCCCGGCTCGACCTACGATGTGCATAGCTTCACTTGGGTCAATTCCGAATGCTTCAACTGGTCGAGCCAGCAACTCATGGATCTGGGTCTGATCGAACCCGGCCAGTGGTTCTGATCCGCCCCGCCGACTGATCCCGAATGGTTCCCGAATTATGTCTGCGTGGGCGCAGAGCGATCTGTGCAATTCCTTAGTAAAAGAATCGCCTTTACAATTCCGATCATTTCACTCAGGTTATTTTCATCAGCCAGTCGATCCCCGACGAGCCGCTTTCGCGAGATGGAGACCGGAGATGAAACGCCCCTCTTCCCCCGGCCCCCGATACCGGGCCGACACGCATGTTGATATTGATCCACCGCTGAGCCTGCGCGACATCGTCGAGGCGCTGTGCAGTGGCTTCCCCCCGGGCCAGAGCGCGCTCGAAGCGACGCTCGACCGCATCGAGGGAGGCCGCAGATGAGCATCAATGAAAGCTTCGCCAACGCCCTGCCCGTCCATGACGCAGAGGTTCTGACCGGCAAGGGCAACCTCGCCCATATCGTGCTGGACGGTCAGGTCTATACGCTGCGCATCACCAAGGCGGGCAAGCTGATCCTGACCAAATGAGCGCAACACTGCGCGCCCCACACACCCCGAACGTCTGAAGCCGCCCGATCGTCCCTCGGGCGGTTTTTTCGTCTCGAAGACGCGTATCGCTGTGATCTGGGGGAATGGAGCGGGTGATGGGAATCGAACCCACGTCTTCAGCTTGGAAGGCTGCGGCTCTACCATTGAGCTACACCCGCGCTCTGGCCTCTCCTTAGCGGGCCACGCCGCGCCGTTCAAGCGCGATCCGCAAGAGGTTCGCGCAAACCCGGCCCCGAGGCGCGGTTCGAATTGACCTCCTGGCCCACGCGCCACGCCTGCAGGATGCCCTCGAGCCTTGGCTGCATCAGGGTCGCCGCGCCATGCCCTTCTTCTCCCAGCCATTTCGCCCAATCCGCCTCCTCGAGAACCAGCGGCTCGCGGTGATGGATCGGGGCGAGGGTCGACCCCGCCGGCAAGGTCACGATGGCGCAGGTGGTCAGCAACTCGCCACCCTTCTCCCAGTCCTGCCAGAGCCCGCCGAACACCATCGGCGCGCCGTCCTTGCGCGAAACGTAGAAAGGCAGCTTCGCCTCGCCCTCGCGATGCCATTCGTAAAACCCGTCCGCCGGGATCAGGCAGCGCCGCGACCGGATCGCCGCCCGGAAAGCGGGCTTCTCCGCCACGGTCTCGGACCGCGCGTTGATCAGCAAAGGCCCATCCGTCGGCGTCTTGTACCAATGCGGGATGAAGCCCCAGCGCATCGCCCGCAACTGCCGCTGCCCCTCACCGGAGACACAGACCGGCAGGCTCTGGGTCGGGCAGATGTTGAACCGTTCGCCATCGGGCACGTCATTGCCCGGCACCGCCTTGAACAGACGCGCCATCGCATCGACGGGAAGAGTGTTGGCCATACGTCCGCACATGGCACAAAGCTATGCCCCCACGCGCGCAGCACAAGCCCCACGCTTGACCGGACGGCGCGTTTTCGGGCAAGGGAAAGCCATGTTGATTTACAAAATCCTCCGCCGCCCCGAATGGGATGCATTTCGCGAAGCCGGGCACACGCTCGGCGCGCCGGTCGACCTCGCGGACGGCTATATCCATTTCTCCACCGCCGATCAGGTCGTCGAAACGGCCGCGAAACATTTCGCGGGCGAATCCGATCTGGTGCTGGTCGCCTTCGATTCCACCGCGATGGGCGCAGATCTGAAATGGGAGCCCTCGCGCCGCGATCAGCTCTTCCCGCATCTCTACCGCCCGCTGCATCTCAGCGAAGTCGTCTGGGACCACGCCCTGCCCCTGGGCGCGGCGGGCCATATCTTCCCGAAGGAAATGTCGTGACCACCCTGATCGAGCGCGTGGGCCTTGCGGCCTTCCAGAAGATCGACCCGGAAAAGGCCCATGGCCTGTCGCTGCGCGCATTGCGGATGGGGCTCGCGCCCCTGCCAGGCCCGATCACCTCGCCGCGACTGAAGACCGATCTGGCGGGGATGTCGCTTCTGAACCCGGTGGGCCTCGCCGCAGGCTTCGACAAGAATGCCGAGGCCGTGCCGCAGCTGATGCGCGCAGGCTTCGGCTTCATCGAAGTCGGTGCCGCAACGCCCCGCGCACAGGAAGGCAACCTGCCGCCGCGCCTCTGGCGTCTGCCCGCCGATCGCGCCGCGATCAATCGCTTCGGCTTCAACAATCAGGGCATGGGACCGATCACCGAGCGGCTGGCAAAGCGCCCGCAAGGCATTCCGGTGGGGCTCAATCTCGGGGCGAACAAAGACGCCGCCGACCGCGCGAAAGATTTCGCGACCGTGCTGGCCCATGCCGGACCGCATCTCGATTTCGCGACGGTCAACGTCTCCTCGCCCAACACCGAGAAGCTGCGCGACCTGCAGGGCAAAGCCGCGCTTTCGGCGCTGCTGGCAGGCGTGATCGAGACCCGCGACATCCTCGCGCGGCGCATTCCGGTCTTCCTGAAAATCGCCCCCGATCTGAGCGCCGAGGAACTGGCCGAGATCGCCGAGGTCGCGCTGGAAAGCGGGATCGACGGGATCATCGCGACCAATACGACGCTCTCGCGCGAGGGGCTGACCTCGCCCAATCCGTCCGATCAGGGCGGCCTCTCCGGCGCGCCTCTGTTCGAGAAATCGACCCGCGTTCTGGCGCAGCTGTCGCAGCATACCGCGGGCGCGCTGCCGCTGATCGGCGTGGGCGGCGTGGGCTCTGCCGAGCAGGCCTACGAGAAAATCCGCGCGGGTGCCTCGGCGGTGCAGCTCTATACCGCGATGGTCTTCTCGGGCCTCTCGCTGGCCGCCGATATCGCGCGCGGCCTCGATCGGCTTCTGGAACGCGACGGCTTCGCCAGCGTTTCCGAGGCAATTGGCACCGGGAGGGACAAATGGCTGTAACGATCTGGCACAATCCGCGCTGCTCGAAATCGCGCGAGACGCTGAAGCTGCTCGAAACCCGCGGGATCGCTCCGCAGGTCCGCGACTACCAGAAAGAGCCGCCGACCATGGCCGAGCTGCAGGACGCGCTGATGAAACTCGGCCAGCCCGCCGCTGCGATGATCCGCTGGAAGGATACGGACCTGCCGAAAGACGCCGATGAGAACGAAATCCTCTCGGCGCTGAGCGCCAATCCGAAGCTGATCGAACGCCCGCTCGTGCTGACGGACACGGCGGCCCGCATCGGCCGCCCGCCAGAGACGGTTCTCGAAATCCTTTAAGGTTGAGGGGCGCTGCCCCTCTTCGGCTCCGCCGAATTCACCCTGGGATATTTCAATCAAGGAGAAGCAAAACAGCTTCTTCGCCTTGGCCAAAATATCCCGGGGGAATCTCCGGAGGAGATGGGGGCAGAGCCCCCTCTCCCTAAAGTCTTGTCGCCCTACGGCGACGGGGGGGCAGCGCGCCCTACCCGTTCAGATCCTTGATCAGCCGCCCGTGTTTGCGCAGTTCGGCCACCAATTCGCCGAAGGTCCGCAAGCCCCGCGCCTGCAGCGCTGGCAGCATCTTCAGGAAGGCATCCGCTGTCGCGACCGTGTCGCCGATCGCGGTGTGGCGCGCCTCCTCGGGGATGGTGATGCCGAGGCGATGGGTCAGCGCGTCGAGCGTGTGGCTCTCGGATTGCCCGAACACCACCGCCGACAGCAGCACCGTGTCGAGGATCGGGTGATCGAACCGTTCGCCGATCGCCACCTCCTTACGATGCAGGAATTCCATGTCGAAAGGCGCGTTATGCGCGATCAGCACCGCCCCCTCGGCGAAGCGGTGGAAATCGCGCCCGACCTTCGCAATGTCCGGCGCGCCTTCGACCATCGCGTTAGAGATGCCATGCACCTCGGTCGAGCCGGGCGGGATCGAGCGTTTGGGATCGACGAGCGTATCGAAGACCTCGGTATCGATCCGCCGCCCGTTAACGATGCGCACGGCGGCGATCTGCACGATCTCGTCGCCCTCGGTGGGCAGTAGGCCCGTCGTCTCGGTGTCGAAGACGACATAGGTCAGATCGGTCAGCGGCGTGTCGGCGATCTCGGCGACGCGCTCGCGCGAGAGCAGGTCGAAATCGTAGACCACCGCGCGCGGCACCGGTTTCGGGCGCTTGGTGACATGGCGCGCCTCGCGCAGCGGGATGCAAAGCCGCGCACGCGTGTCGCCCAGCTTCTCGGGCCAGATTTCGGCGGCATGGGTGGTCAGCACGCGATGCCCGGTGACGTCCTCCAGCCCGACATCGAGCGGCTGATCGAGCCAGCCCTCCAGCTCCGCGATCGGCACCGGCGCGCCCTCCCATTCCAGCGCGATCAGCGCGCCGGGGCCGTCCTCGGTGATCTCCAGCCGGAAGTCGCGCCGGTCGGTCAAGCGGCGCACCAGCCCCGCCAGCAGGGCCACCATCTCGAAGCCCTCGCAGCGGAGCATCAGACCCGCCGTGACCGGCAGGATGGCACCGCCCTCGGCGGTCACCCGCGCGGCCACCGCCTGGCCCAGATCGGAGGCGCGGATCATCGCGAGCGGCCACCAATCGGCGCGGTTCGCCTCGTGGCGCTCGAAGAATTCGTGGATCGCGGCGGAGAGGTGATGGGCCTCGGAATTGGCGGCCTCGCGCACCCGGTCCCGCTCGGGGCCCGGCGCGGGGCCGTCATCGGCGGTCAGCACACCGATCAGCGATTGCAGGGCTGCGGCAGGGCGGCGGATGCGGTCGAACAGCTCGTCCATCAACTGCTCGCGCTGCGCATGAGAGGCCATGTCGCCCGAGACGTCGCGGAGCGTCAGCACGTAGCCCGGGCGCGCGCTCAGATGGTGATCTTCTCCCTCCGACAGCAATCTCATCCGGGCGGCGAGCACCCGGCCCTCCGCCTTCGTCGAACAGAGCAGGTCCGAGGCCGCGTCGGGATCTTCCGTCGCCAGAAGCCGGTCATAGGCATGGGCGATGGGCGGCTGGTTGAGATAGTCGAAGACGCGCCGATCCAGCCCCGGCGCATGGGCCGAGCCCAGAAGCTCCACCGCCTGCCCGTTATAGAAGGCAAGCTGATGATCCGCGGTGCAGAGCAGCACGCCCACCGGCACATCCGACAAGAGCGCCTCGAGCCGTTCCTTTTCCTGCGCGAGCCGGGTGGTCTCGCGCTGCACGGCCTCGGTCAGGGCGTTTCGGGTCTCCGACAGGTGGCGCGTGACCGAGGCCGCAGCGGGGGCAAGATCGCCCAGATAGCGCGCGATATCGGCGTCCATATCGCCCTCGATCTCGGCCGTGGTGCGGGCGCGCAGCATCCCCGAGAGCCGCTCGATCGGCTTGGCCACGTTCTCGTCGAAGAGAAACCAGATCCAGGCGATCAGCCCGAGGATCACGAAGCCCGCGACCGCGCCGCCGATCACCATCGCATTCAGAAGCTCAGGGTCGCCCAGACGGGTGAAGCCGAACCACAGCCCCGCCACCAGCGCCACCAGATTGCCGAGCGCCAAGGCGGCGAAGAACAGAAACACCCGGGTGCGCAGGGAAAGCCGGGTGAGGTCCATCAGGCAGTCTCCCCGTCGAGAATGCGGTGGACCTCCTCGCGCAACTCGCGCAGCTCGAAAGGTTTGGCGATGAAACCGTCGGCACCGAGCGCGAGGCCCTTGCGGCGCTCCATCGCGGAGCCGCGCGCGGTCATCATCAGGATCTTCACATCGCCGAGCCCCTTGTCGGCGCGCACGCCTTCGCAGATCTCGTAGCCCGAGACCTCGGGCAGCATCACGTCAAGGAGCACCAGATCGGGGCGGGTCTCGCGGATTTTCTCCAGCGCGCCGCGCCCGGTATCGATCCGGTCATGGTCGAACCCCTCGCGGCTCATCAGATAGTCGAGCGCGATGGCGATATTGTCCTCATCCTCCACGATCAGAACGCGATGTTTCCTCCCCCCCGGCATGGTCTCATCCTCCTGCGCATACCGCTTTCAGCCCCGGGTCGTCGGGCGTGAGTTTCAGCCAGCCGCCGCCCGACAGCTCTCCGTCTTTCGTCAGCGTGGCCCCGTTCACCAAATCGGCGCGGCTGTCGGTCTTGCAGTCATAGACCGTCGGCACCGTCTGCAAATTCTGCCAGCGCCCGATCAGCAGCAGATCCGTCTCGGCCAGTTCCGGCTTGCCCGCGACAGGATGCTCCACCTTGCCCGCATCGACCGCCATGAAGCGGGTGACCATCGGCACCAGATAGGTCCAGGGCCGCCAGCCGACGCTTTCGTCGATCTTCTGCAGCACCACGACCGTGTCGGGCATGTCCGCGCGCATCTTGGGATACCACGAATATTCGCTCCAGACCGTGTAGCCGATCAGCGCCGCCCCGACCGCTGCGGGCATCACCCATTTCGGCAGCTTCTCGCCGCGGAACTTCTTGCTCAGATGAGAGAGCAGGAAGACCACGAGAGCGGCAAGCGCGCCGGCAGCAAGGGTCGAGATGTAATCGTTCGTCATAAGCTCTCCTCAGCTCATCGCGCCTTTGCCATGTCCGGCGGCCGATTGCATGGTCCGCACCACGACGAACGCATCCCGCAAGTGGGAGCGCTCGAAATCGGACAGGTCCGACGGTGCGAGATAATTGTCAGGTTTGCGCCCCGAACGGGCCAGATGCGCCTGGTTCTCCAGCCGCATCGACGCGATCAGATCATAGGCCTCGACCAGATCGCGCGCGCCGGAATGGCTCAGCACGCCGGCATGCTCGGCCTCGATCAGACGGGCGCGGGTGTTCACTTCGGGCAGGCGACCCTGAAGCGCATAGACGCGGGCGAGATCGGTCACCGGGACCACGCCGTTATGCTTCATGTCGATATGGTTGCGATGCTCGCCCGAGCGGATCGTGGCGAAGCCCCGGATCAGCCCCAGCGGCGGGTGATGCTTGAGGCTGTTGGCGATCATATGGGCGACGAAGATCGAGTTCTTCGACGCCTTCGCCAGAGTCTCCTCCTGCAACTGCTGGAACAGCCCCGCCCCGTTGCCGCCGATCGCGCGCAGATCGAACATCACAGAGGCCAACATCTGCGCCTCGGGGTTGGGCTTGGCGATCCAGCCGCGGAAATAGTCGCGCCAGACGTGAACCGGCTGACACCAGCGCGGGTTCGCCGCCATCATGTCGCCGGGGCAATAAACGTAGCCGCAGGCGTCCAGCCCGTCCGAGACGATCTTCGCGAGCTGGCGGAAATACTCCATATCCGCCTCGGTCACGGCATCGTCTAGGATCAGGCAATTGTCCTGATCGGAGACGCCGGTCTGCTCCTGGCGCCCCTGCGAGCCGCAGGCCAGCCACAGATAGGGCACGGGCGGCGGCCCCAGCGCCTCCTCGGCCATCTTCAGCAGGCGGCGCGTAACCGCATCTGCGATATCGGTGATCAGCCGGGTGATGACCTCATGCGCGTGATGCCCGCCCACGAGTTGCACCAGAAGCTGCGGGATGCGCGCGGTGACGGCAGCCATTTCCGGCACGGTCTCGGCGCCCGCCACATCGCGGATCAGCACGGCCGAGCTGACGGCCTGAAAGCGGGTCAGATCGGTCTGGGTGATCATGCCCACAAAGCGCCCGCGATCGGTGATCGGCAGGTGGCCGACGCGCTTTTCCAGCATGACATGCAGAAGGTCCGTGCCCAGCCCCTCGGGGGTCAGCGTCACCGGATCGGGCGTCATCACCTCGCCCACGGGCGTATCGGGCGCGCGGCCTTCGGCCAGAACCTTGTTCGACAGGTCGCGCACCGTGACGATGCCCACCAGCGCACCCTCGCCATCGGTCACGCCGAGCGAGGAAATATGCGCATCGCGCATCTGCCGCGCGGCTTCGGTGACGGTGGTCTCGGGCGCGCAGCCCATCGGCTCCTGCGCCAGAAGATCGGCGATCTTCATCGTCGCGATCGAATTGGTGCGAGTCTCGCCGCCGCGCACGCGGTTGAAGAAGCGCGCGAAGGCGGGGGCGTTTTGCGACAGCTCGCGGAACTCTTCGACCGGCAGTTCCAGCAGCACGGTCTCGGCGGTGGTGCGCGCGGTGGTCGCGGCCAGACCGTCGCGCATCAGCCCGCGCTCGCCAAAGGTGTTGCGTGCGCCGAGGATCGAGACCAGCGCCCCGTTCTGATCGGTCACTTCGACCGCTCCGCGCTTGATCAGGTAGATGCCCTTGAGCGGCTCGCGATAGGAATAAACGGTTTCGCCAGCGGGCAATTCTCTGCGGCGGAAGGAACTGGCGACATGCTCCAGCTCGTTGCGCGACAGATTGTCGTAAGGGTGGACGCCTTCGAGAAATGCGAGGATCGGGGTCAGATCGGCGGCCATGATCTTGTCCTTTGGGTGGTGGCGGCGCCCCGAGGGGCGCCTGCCGAAGATTCAGAGGTCGGGACGAGACGAACCCCGTCCCGCTTCTCTGTCTTAGTGGTCGACTGCCGCACCGGCGCCTTTCGGCACGCGGATCGACTCGACGAGCTCCTGGATATCTTCCGGGGTCTCCTTGGTCGCGTTCGACACGACATAGGCCACGATGAAGTTCAGGACCGCGCCGATAACCCCGAAGGAGGTCGACTTGATCGAGAGGATCATCGGGTTCGCATCCGTGAACGTGTTGGTGTCCGGGATGAAGAACCAGCCCTTGTGCAGGAAGATGTAGATCAGCGTGGTCGCGAGACCCGTGAGCATACCTGCAACAGCACCGGTGTTGTTGATGCGCTTCGTGAAGATGCCCATCATCAGTGCCGGGAAGATCGACGACGCTGCCAGACCGAAGGCCAGAGCCACCGTCTGTGCCGCGAAGCCGGGCGGGTTCAGACCCAGATAGGTCGCGACAACGATCGCCACGGCCATCGAGATACGGGCGGCCAGAAGCTCGCCTTTTTCCGAGATGCCCGGGTTGATCTGCGACTTGATCAGGTCGTGCGAGACCGCCGACGAGATCGCCATCAGAAGACCAGCCGCCGTCGACAGAGCTGCAGCCAGACCACCGGCTGCCACCAGCGCGATCACCCAACCCGGCAGGTTGGCGATCTCGGGGTTGGCGAGCGTGATGATGTCGCGGTTCACGGTCAGTTCGTTGGCGTCGCTCGCATTGTACTCGATGCGGCCGTCGCCGTTCTTGTCGTCGAAGGACAGAAGACCGGTCTGGGCCCAGTTACGCACCCAAGCGAGGTTCTGGTCGTTCTCGATCGCGGTCATTTCCACGGCCGGCTCGTTCACGCCATTCGGGTAGAAGGTCGAAACGAGGTTCAGACGCGCCATTGCACCCACAGCCGGAGCGGTCAGGTAGAGAAGCGCGATGAACACCAGCGCCCAACCCGCCGAGGAGCGCGCGTCGGCGACCTTCGGAACGGTGAAGAAGCGCACGATGACGTGGGGCAGACCGGCGGTACCGATCATCAGCGTCATGGTGAACAGGAACATGTTCAGCGTGGTGTCATGCTGGCCGGTGTAGGACGCGAAGCCCAGAGCCTCGACGGTGTCGTTCAGCGTCGACAGGATCGGCGCGCCGGTGTTGACGTCGTTCGAGAACAGGCCGAGACCCGGGATCGGGTTGCCGGTCAGCTGCAGCGAGATGAAGATCGCCGGGATGGTGTAGGCGATGATCAGCACGACGTACTGAGCCACCTGCGTGTAGGTGATGCCCTTCATGCCGCCCAGAACCGCGTAGAGGAACACGATCGCCGCGCCGATGAACAGGCCGGTGGTGTTGTCCACTTCGAGGAAGCGCGAGAACGCGACGCCCACACCGGTCATCTGACCGATAACGTAGGTGATCGACGCAACGATGAGGCAGATAACGGCCACGGTGCGCGCGGTTTGCGAATAGAAACGGTCGCCGATGAATTCCGGCACGGTGAACTTGCCGAACTTGCGCAGATAGGGCGCAAGCAGCATGGCCAGAAGCACGTAGCCACCGGTCCAACCCATCAGATAGGTCGAGGTGTCGTAGCCGCCGAAGGCGATGAGGCCAGCCATCGAGATGAACGACGCAGCCGACATCCAGTCAGCGCCCGTAGCCATACCGTTGACGACCGGGTGAACGCCGCGACCCGCGGCGTAGAATTCCGACGTGGAACCCGCACGGGCCCAGATCGCGATGCCGATGTAGAGCACGAAAGTCGCGCCGACCACCAGCAGGTTGAGGGTAAACTGATCCATGTCCCTCTCTCCTCCCTGAGATTATTCTTCGACGCCGTGCTCGCGGTCCAGTTTGTTCATCCGCCACGCATAGGTGAAGATGAGCACCAGGAACACGAGGATCGAACCTTGCTGGGCGAACCAGAAGCCAAGATCAGTGCCACCAATTTTGATGCCTGCCAGCATCGGGCGCAGCAGGATGCCGAAGCCGAAGGACACGATGAACCAGATCACCAGAGAAATCTGGATGGTCCGGATATTCGCCTTCCAATAGGCGTTGGACGAGGATTTGTCCGCCATGAGACTAACTCCCTTTAGTTTCTCTCCAGACGGGCCCCTCATGGGCCCGCCCCTCCCCAAAATTCAGGCCGAGACGCGCTTTACGATCGACCCAAGGCCCGAGGCGATCTCGTCGATGGAGCCCATCGCGTCGATCTCCTCGAGAACACCGAGCGCCTTGTAATGGGCGATCAGCGGTGCCGTTTGCGCGTGGTAGGCCTCCAGCCTCGCGCGCGCCGTCTCGGCATTGTCGTCGGCCCGGCGTTTGAATTCCGTGCCGCCGCATTTGTCGCAAACACCCGCAACTTCGGGCTGCTTGAACTCGTCATGATAGCCTTCGCCGCATTTGGCGCAGGTGTAGCGGCCGGCGACGCGGGCGATCATCGCCTCGTCATCGACCTCCAGACTGATCGCTGCGGTCACCGACTGGCCATTCTCCTCCAGAAGACCGTCGAGCGCCGCAGCCTGACCGGCGGTGCGCGGGAACCCGTCGAGGATCACCCCTTTCGCAACATCCGGTTCAGCCATGCGATCTTGCAGGATCGCCAGAACGATCTCGTCCGAGACGAGGCCGCCCTCCTCCATCACCGCTTTCGCGGCGAGACCGGCCTCGGTGCCCTGAGACACCGCGGCCCGCAGAAGATCGCCCGTCGAGAGTTGCACGAGGCCGAACGTCTCTTCGAGCATCCGCGCCTGCGTGCCCTTGCCCGCGCCCGGAGGGCCAAGAAGGATAAGAACGGCAGGCTTGGTCTGCGTCATGGTCGTGCTGTCCGGCATCATTTGTTCCCGCGATTTTCGATCAGATCATCGACGACCGAAGGATCGGCCAGCGTCGAGGTGTCCCCGAGCGACCCGAAATCGTTCTCGGCGATCTTGCGCAGGATGCGGCGCATGATCTTGCCCGAACGGGTCTTCGGCAGGCCCGGCGCCCATTGGATGATATCGGGCTTGGCGATCGGACCGATCTCGGTGCGGACCCACTTCTCGAGCTCCTTGCGCAGCTCGTCGGAGGGTTCGACATCGTTCATCAGCGTGACATAGGCATAGATGCCCTGCCCCTTCAGCTCGTGCGGGTAGCCGACCACGGCAGCCTCAGCCACGGCCTGATGCGCGACGAGCGCGGATTCGACTTCCGCCGTGCCCATGCGGTGACCCGAGACATTGATCACGTCATCGACGCGGCCGGTGATCCAGTAGTAGCCGTCGCTGTCGCGGCGGCAGCCGTCACCGGTGAAGTAATAGCCCTTGTACTGGCTGAAATAGGTCTCCTGGAAACGCTCATGGTCGCCCCAGATGGTGCGCATCTGGCCCGGCCAGCTGTCCGAGATGCAGAGCACGCCTTCGGTCTCGGTCTCGTCCTGCTTCACCGCGGTCTGCGGGTCGAGCACGACCGGCTTCACGCCGAAGAACGGACGGGTCGCCGAGCCGGGCTTGGTGGGCGTAGCCCCCGGAAGCGGGGTCAGCATGTGGCCGCCGGTCTCGGTCTGCCAGAACGTGTCGACGATCGGGCATTTGCCCTTTCCGACGTATTTGTCGTACCAGGCCCAGGCTTCGGGGTTGATTGGCTCGCCGACCGAGCCCAGCACCTTCATCGCCGAGAGATCGTATTTCTCGACCCATTCCGGCCCCTGCCCCATCAGCGAGCGGATCGCCGTGGGCGCGGTGTAGAACTGGTTGACCTTGTGCTTTTCGCACACGGCCCAGAAGCGGCCCGCATCCGGATAGGTCGGCACGCCTTCGAACATGATCGTGGTCGCGCCATTCGCGAGCGGCCCGTAGACGATGTAGCTGTGGCCGGTCACCCAGCCCACATCCGCGGTGCACCAGAACACGTCGCCATCGTGGTAGTCGAACGTGTATTGCATCGTCATCGCGGCGTAGACGAGATAACCGCCGATGGTATGCACCACGCCCTTCGGCTTGCCGGTCGAGCCCGAGGTGTAAAGGATGAACAGCGGATCTTCCGCGTTCATCGGACGCGGCGGACATTCGGGCGAGACGTTCTCCATCATCGCCTTCACGTCGACATCGCGACCGTCGATCCACGAGGTCTGGTCGCCGGTATGCTTCACGACGAGGCAGCGCACCTTGTCCGAGCAGTGCAGCAGCGCCGCGTCGGCATTCGCCTTGAGCGGTGTGCGGCGGCCACCGCGCGGGGCGGTGTCGGCGGTGATGACGACCTTGGCGCCCGAGTCGTTAACGCGGTTGGCCAGCGCATCGGGCGAGAAGCCCGCGAAGACGATCGAGTGGATCGCGCCGATACGCGCACAGGCGAGCATCGCGTAAGCCGCTTCCGGGATCATCGGCAGATAGATCACGACGCGGTCGCCGCGCATCACGCCCTGGCTCGACAGCACGTTGGCGAAGCGGTTCACCTTCTCGGACAGCTCTTTATAGGTGATGTGCTGCGCCGGGGTTTCCGGATCGTCGGGCTCGAAGATGATCGCGGTCTGGTCGCCGCGCGTCGCGAGGTGACGGTCGATACAGTTCACGCTGGCGTTCAGCACGCCGTCCTCGAACCATTTGATATCGACATGACCGAAGGTGAAATCAGTGTTCTTCACCTTGGTATACGGCGTGATCCACTCGAGGCGCTTACCCTCGCGGCCCCAGAACTTCTCCGGATCGGTGATCGATTCCTGATACATCTCGCGATATTTCGCGGCGTCGGCATGGGCGTTCTCGAAGCCCGGCGGGACCTCTTTGACCTCTGGAACCTGAGTCACCTTGTCTTGCGCAGTCATGAGCTTCCTCCCAGCAATTTCGCATTGCGGCACGGCGTGTCCGCATGTCGCCCGCGTGATAGTGCAGGCCCTCTACCCCGCGCCACTGTAACTCAAACGTTAAGATTCATGTAACCCCCTTTATACGCTACATATTTCTGTAAATTTTTTGACACCGATTGCGCTAACGCTGTAAATGCACGGAAATGAGGCAGAAAATAGGCGAGCCAATTCAAGTGCTTGCCTGTAGCGTTTCCGCTCGAACCCAACTGAATTTGAAAATCGACCGCACGGTTAAAATCATGCCGCAGCTGCGACGAGGCGAATCGGACGCTCAGAATGATTCGGCGCGCGAACTTCCGTTACGGCATCCTGTGGATAACTTCGCCGATTGTCGCCCGCAGGCCCGCGCCCTACCATCGCGCCGCCTTGAAGGAGCCTCCCATGTCGCAGCCGACCCCGCCGACCAACCCGATCCGCCCCACGGATGCCGAGGCCCGCGCCTTGGCGCAAAGCCTGATCCGTGAAGCCCGGTTCGGCGCGCTTGGCACGCTCGACCCGGCTACAGGCGCGCCGGTCGTAACGCGCGTCGCCCTTGGCCCCGGCCCGCAAGGGGAGCTGTTAACCTTCGTTTCCAGCCTCGCAGCACACACGACCGCCCTGCTGCAAGATCACCGGGCCGGGCTATTGCTCGGCGAGCCCGGCACAAAAGGCGATCCCCTCACCCATCCCCGGCTCTCGTTGCAGGTCGAGGCGCATGCCATTCACCGCGACGATCCCGCCTTCCCGGCGATGCGCGACCGCTGGCTCTCCGATCATCCGAAATCGAAGCTCTATATCGACCTGCCCGACTTCTTCTTTTTCGATCTCCGCGCGACCTCGGCGGCTCTCAACGGCGGCTTCGGCCGCGCCTTTCGTCTGACGCCCGCAGACCTGACATAAAAACAGCGCGCAGGACTTTCGCCCCACGCGCCGCCTTGCCGATCCGCCCGCCCCGGCCCGGATCGGCCCCGCCCTTGCATCCCGTTAGATCGGGTTATCCATCCGCAGCGTGACCTGCAGCCGGCCCTTCGCCGCCTCCGGCCAATTCACCGTGATCTGGTTCTTTGCCGCGCCCTGCTCCACCGCGACATAGGGCATCGCCTCGATCCGCGCCCCCGAGCTGTCACGCACCATGCCCTCGGCGATCAGACTCTGCACATTGCGCGCCCAGCCCCCGAAGGGCAGATACTGGCTCGCATCCACCGTCCAGACCGATTGCGCCGTGGACTGGTTCACCTCGACCATCACCGGGTTCTGCGAGATGTCGTTGATCGCGTTGAACATATTTGCCTCGAAGACCACATTGCGCACCCGCGAGCGGTCGATATCCGCGAAACTCGTGTCGATCTTCTCGATCCGGTCGACACTGCCGTTGAGCGACTTGAACACGTTGTTCGTCACGCTCAGCCCCTGGATGAAATGGCCCGGCCCATAGGGCTTGATCGACAGCCAAGTGAACCACGGCGCGACATTGATGCATACGCAGGTATTGCCCGTCACCGTCAGCCCGCCAAAGCTGTATTCACTCGCGAAATCCGGCTCGGTGTCATGTTCGTTGGTCCACTCGATCACCGAATTGTCGATGTAATTCCCGGTCACCGCCGACTGCACATTGGTCTGGGTAAAGACCAGCCCCGCCACGCGCACGCCATTGCTTTCCTCGTCGCCCTGAAACCAGTGATTGCCGACGATCAGGTGCCCCGAGCCATTCAGCACGAAACTCGTCCCGAAGCGCACGAAGCGCGAGTCGCGGATCTTGCTGTCATTGGCATTGACGTTGAGCACCATCGACTTGCGGTCCTGCGCGGGCACCAGCATCTCGTCGGACAGGAACTGACAGCCATCGATCAGCAGATCCTGACACCCCCGCCCGATCGAGGTGATCGCGCGATCCTTGGGCCGCACCACATAGCTGTCGCGAATCTGGAACATCTGCCCATCGGGCGCCAGCATCACGCAGCTCGCCGCGCCGTTGCAGAGGAATTCCACATTGGCGATATTGAACCGGTCGAGCTTCTCCATCCCCGAGAAATCCAGCACATATTGGTGGCGCGTGAACGTGTAGGTGCGCGTGCCCGACCCGCCATAAAGCGGCTGCGACAGGTAAAGCGTCTGCGCGCCGACATTCTTCGACTTCACATAGACCTCGCGCCCGACCCCGGTGCCGGTGATCCGCGCGCCAACGGGGATGTTGGCGATATTGGCGACCGAGGTCAGCTGCATCGACTGGCTCACCGAATAGGTCGCCTGCGACGTCACCACCTCATCATCCCAGGCAGAGCCAGCGATCACGTTGATCTGCCCGTTCTGCAGAACCCGGCGGTTGGAAAAGCTCGACAGGTCCGGCGCGATCTCCTCGATGCGGATCGGCTCGGTCACCTCGACACGGCGGCCTTTCAGGTCCAGCACGTTGTGATCGGTATAGCCGAACAGCGCCTGCAGCGCCTTCTTGAACCCCGCCAGCTCATCGCCGAAAGCCGCCGCATAGGTTGGAAAGTCGAAGGACGACATCAGCGCCAGTTTCGCCGCAGTTGGCATCACCAGCGTGCCCACGAACTCGACCGGCGACGAGATCGAGATCGTGCTGCCCAGGTAATACACCCCCTCCGAGACGAAAACCTTGCGCCCGTTCGCCGCCTGATCGGCCGCGTTGAAGGCCGCGACATTGTCAGTCGTCCCGTCGCCCACCGCGCCGTAGTCGCGCACATCGACCCAACCCATCAGGTCGCGCAGGAAAGCCTCGGTCACATCCTCGATCTCGATATCGTCGATGCGCACCACGCCGCCATTGGCGCCGGTCAGGTCCAGCCCGAAATACCCGTAGACCGCATCCAGCCCCCACGGCATATCGACACCGTCGCGCGAGCCGGTCCCGACGATCGCCGAGACCTCGACCACCGCGCCATAGCTTTGCAACGCGACCGTCGGGCCGACCTCGACCACGCCGCTCACATGGCTGCCTGATCCCGTCACCGCATAGCCCGCGACACGCACCTCCGGCAGGTTGCCGCTGACCGCCTTCACCCGCGCCCGGATGCGCAGGTAAGTCCCGGGCAGGATCGGCGTGTCGCCCATGTAGCGCAGCTTCTGCACCGTCTGCGTCTTGAGCATTTCCAGACAGCCGCCGAAATCCGCATCCGCCGGAACCAGCACGGCATTGCCCGCGCTCTCATAGGTCGTGGAGCCCGGCATGCCATCCTCGCTCGACCATTGATCCAGCCCTTCGGCGAATGCGGGCGGGGTCAGCACCAGCCCTTCGGTAATCGCGACGTTCATCTGCAATCCTCTTGTCCATGTTCCCACCCGCGCGCCCCTTGCGGTGCCAATTGCGCGCCGGGACCGACCGAAATCGTCCGCGCTTCGGCCCGAACAGAGCTAGAAGGAAAGGTTAAAGAAGACCTGAGAGGGCCGTTCGCAGCCTCCGGTCACGGCCTGCGCTCGCGGCGCGCCTCCCGCTTCGCAGGTGACAGCGTCATGCGCCTGACATATCCTCGCGCCACATCGGGTGTGCAGCCAAGAGGAGCCGCAGATGGTTTACGCCATATCCCCCGACGACAAGACCCCGACGAAAGCCCTGCGCCGCATCGCGCGTAGCGAGCTCGGAACGGCCGTCAAACTGGCCGGAAAATCCGACCCTTCGGTTCACGCCCTTCGCAAAGCGATCAAGAAGACCCGCGGCCTGACCCGCTTATTCGCGCCGCATTTCTCCGATTTTCACAAAGAGAACGATGCTTTGGCCGAAGCCGCCCGGGGCATTTCCGGCCTGCGCGACGACGAGGTGATGCGCGCCTCGCTTATCCGGCTCGGGCGCGAAGGGCCTGATCTCAACGGTGCGTCTGCCGCCCGTGCAATGCTTGACGCGCTGCCCGCGACCCAGCCCCCGAAGGAAGGCGACATCTCGACATTCGCGAAACGCGTCACGGAAATCCGCAAACGCGCGAAGGATTGGGAGGTCACCGAAAAGGGCTGGCCCGCCTATGAGGCCGGATTGCACGAGACGCTGAAAGATTGCCGCAAGCGTCTGAAAACCGCTCAGAAATCAAGGGCTGGCTTGGACCTGCACCATTGGCGGACGCGGGTGAAGCAGCACTGGTATCACACCCGCCTGCTCGCCCCGATTTGGCCCGAGATGCTGCACCCGCGCGAGGACGCGCTCGACACTTTGGGGGAGTTGATCGGCGACCATCACGATCTGCATGTGCTCGAGACGAAAGTGCCCGAGCATCTCGACCCCGAAAAGGCCAAGGCCTTGCTTGCATTGATCCGCACCGAATCCGCCCGACTGGAGGCAGAAGCCTTCAACCTCGGCGCCAGGATATTCGCCGAGCCCCCCGAGCCGCTCTGCGACCGCTGGGGGGCCTGGTTCGAACTCTGGAAAGCTTAGTCGACCAGTTCGCCCGCCAGCGCCCGCTCGATCAGGGCGACCGTTTCATCGACACCGTAAAGCGCGATGAACCCGCCGAAACGCGGCCCTTGGCTCTGGCCCAGCAGCACCTCGTAAAGCGCCTTGAACCAATCGCGCAGGTTCGCGAATTCGTGGTTCTTGCCCACCGCGAAAACGACCGATTGCAGGAACTCGTCGCTGTGGAAATCGGCCTCCGGCAGCGGCTCTTCGTTGCCTGCCGCCGCGTTCTTGCGCGCGATCTGATCGAGCGCCGCCTCTTCCGATTTCAGCGCCTTGGCAAGATCTTCCAGCGCGGCACGTTCGGAGGCGTCGGGCGCACGGAAGACCAGCATGGGCTTCACGAAATCCTCGAAATACTTAAGCGCGAAGCCTGCCGCCTGATCGAGATCGGGATTGCCTTCCGGGCTCGCCTCGGGCGCGTAGCGCTTGATGAAGCCCCACAGCCCTTCCTTCTCGGTCGCGCCCGCGACGCTCGCGAGATTGAGCAGCATCGCGAAAGGCACCACCATCCGGCTCTCAGGCGGATTGCCGCCGTGGATGTGCCAGACCGGGTTGTTCACCTGCTGCTCGATCGGCTGATCGGGATAGGCGCGCAGCTGCTGGTGATATTCGTCCACCGCCTTCGGGATCACGTCGAAATGCATCCGCTTCGCGGTCTTCGGCTTGAGATACATGAAGTAGCTCAAGGACTCCGTCGCCGCATAGGTCAGCCACTCGTCGATCGACAGGCCATTGCCCTTCGACTTCGAGATCTTCTCACCATTCGCATCGAGGAACAGCTCGTAGGTGAAGTGCTCCGGCGCACGCCCACCCAGCACGCGGCAGATGCCGTCATAGATCGGCGTGTTGGTCGAGTGGTCCTTGCCATACATCTCGAAATCGACGCCAAGCGCGGCCCAACGCATCCCGAAATCGGGTTTCCACTGCAGCTTCACATTGCCGCCGGTGACCGGCAGCGTCCATTCGCGCCCGTCCTCGTCGTCGAAGGTCACGGTGCCGTCGCGCGCATTGACCTCCTTCATCGGAACGTAGAGCACGCGGCCCGTCTCGGGATGGATCGGCAGGAAGCACGAATAGGTCTGCTGACGCTCCTCGCGCAGCGACTTCAGCATGATTTCCATGATCTGATCGTATTCGTAAGCCGATTTGATCAGCATCTCGTCGAACCGACCCGACTTGTAGTAATCGGTCGCGCTCGCGAATTCATACTCGAACCCGAACGTGTCGAGGAAGCGGCGCAGCATCGCGTTGTTGTGGTTGCCGAAGCTGTCGAACTCTCCGAAGGGATCAGGAACCGAGGTCAGCGGCTTTTGCTCATGCTGGCGCAGCATGTCCTGATTGGGCACGTTGCTCGGCACCTTCCGCATCCCGTCCATATCGTCCGAGAAGCACAGAAGCTTCGTCGGGATGTCCGAGATCAGCTCGAAAGCGCGACGGATCATCGTGGTGCGCGCAACTTCGCCAAACGTGCCGATATGCGGCAGACCCGACGGCCCATAGCCCGTCTCGAACAGAACGTAACCCTTTTCCGGGTCCCGTTTCTCGTAACGCTTGAGCACCCGGCGGGCTTCCTCGAAGGGCCAGGCCTTGGATTTCATCGCAGCGTCACGCAAGCTCGTCATTGCATACCTCATGAAGGCGCCCCGTGCGCCCAGTCGCGCCTGACCTATTGAAGCGGAGGGGGACAGTCAATAATTAGCACTTAAACACTATCAAGGAGCTCCCACGTGCCCGACGTTCTCGCCTCGCTTTCGCCCCAAGACGCGCTCGTCGCCGTGATGGTCGCGATTTCCGCCGCCGATGAGGACGTGCCGACCTCCGAACTCGTCGCAATCGAGCGGATAGTGAACCACATGCCGATCTTCGCGGGCTACGATTTCGACCGCGTCTCGCGGGTATCCCGCTCGGTCTTCACGCTGTTCGAAGAGGAAGACGGGCTCGAGGCGCTGTTCGGCCTGATCCGCGACGCGCTGCCCGAACATATTTTCGAAACCGCGTATGCGCTGGCCTGCGATGTGGCCGCCGCAGATGGCACGATCCGTCAAACCGAACTACGGCTTCTAGAAGAAATTCGCGGTGAGTTGGCGATCGACCGGCTGCACGCCGTCGCCATCGAATGGGGTGCAAAAGTGCGCCACGTCACGCTCTGATCGGACAATAGAGTCCCGGCGAGAAAACCTGACGACCGCCCCGCCGTCCAGGCGGAGCGCCCCTCAGCCGTAAATCCCGGCCCAACGCTCCAACAGCTGGCTCTGCAGGATTTTCGACGCCCGCACCCATTGGACCTGCCCCGGCGGGCGCGGCGCCGAGCCCGCACGACGTCGCCGGTTTAGATCGGCGGTGAAGATCGCGAAGACCAGTTCGGTGCCATCAGGCGCGGTCATATAGCCCGCCAAAGTCGACACGAAATTCAGCGTCCCGGTCTTGGCATCGACGCGGAATGGCTGGGCCGGCATGTTCTTGCCCGTCGCATCGCGCAGCTTGAATGGCTTCATCAAACTGCGCAGCCCCATCGGCGCACCAAGATTACGCAGCGCCGCCACCATGTCCTGCGGCGAAAGCTCGGCATCGGCCCGCAGCCCGGAATGGTCGGTGAACCGGGCCGAGCGCGCGCCCGTGCGCTGCTGCAGCCATTGGGTCATCGTCTGTCCCGACTGCTTCAGGGAGTTCCCCGCGCCCAGCCGCTTGCTGACCGTCATACCCACCGCCTCTGCGGTGATATTCGTCGAATATTTCATCATCGCGCGCAGTACCGGCACAAGCGGATCGCTGCCATGACTCACCAGTACCGTGCCGCCGGGCAGGTTGCGCACCTCTTCCGGCGCGGGCAGCGGTGTGCCCTGTGCGCGGGCCAGTGTCTGGAAAACATCGCCCGCATAGGCCGCCGGATGGCGCACCGGCAACCACCGGCTTCCGCCACGCCCCAAGGCCGCCGAGGCGACCGTCCAATGCTCGACCCCGCCGCGATCGGAATAGGTGAAAGTGGGCGAGGAGCGTTTCGCGATCGACGCCTTCGCGGTATAGGCCTGCGGCTGCACGTCGCGCCCGCGCGCATCCATGCTCAGCGCCCAGCCCCCACCGGAGCGGCGCCATTGGAAATGCACGCGATTGAAATTCAGCATCAGCCCCGAGATCGACGGGTTGTAGCCCGCGAAGATCGGCTGATCGTTCGCAATCTCGTGCTTGTAGGGCAGCGCCCCGGCCCAAGTCAGGAAACGCCCCGTGACGCCCTGCACTCCCTTCGCCGCCAGCTGCTTCGCCATCGCGTTCAGATCGTCGGTCGTTAGCGTCGGATCGCCCCCACCCGCGAGGATCAGATCGCCCTGAATGCGCCCGCCCGAGATCGGGCCGGTCGCGATCAACTGCGTGCCAAAACGGAAATCGCCGCCCAGTTGCTCCATCGCATAGAGCGAGGTGATCGACTTGAGCGCGGAGGCGGGCGGCATCGCTTGGCCTGCATTGCGCTGTTCGAGGATCTGGCCGCTCTTCAGGTCCGCGACGACATAGCCCACATCGCCGCTGAGCCCGGCCATCCGGACCAATTCGGCTGCCGCGACCGTCTGGCCGAAGCCCGTTTTCGGAGTGGCGAAAAGCGCGGCGCCACCCAGCAGTGCGAAGCGGCGCGATATCGATAGCGGCATGGCGATTCCTCCCTCGGCGTCAATCCGAGCGTAGCGCGCCCCGCACTGTCTTCAAGCGGGTGTCGATGCCCGCCAGCCGCCTTTCTCGCGAATTTCCGTGGAGGAAAGAGACGACATCGGAATGTTGACGAAGCACCAGCGCGGCGCCGGTCCGTCGAGGAGGCGCTGCGAGGCGACCGCGGGCAATTCGGCCCCCGCATAAATGCGCGCCGCGCGCGCCCAGCGCCCCGGCATCCGCCAGCCCGGACGCGCCAGCACACCGACCGGCACGCTCTCCATGATCGTGCGCCAATGATCCCAGCGGTCGAATTGCACGAGGTTATCGGCCCCCATCAGCCACGCGAAATCCACGCCGGGATAGAGCGCGCGCAGACGCGTTATCGTGTCGGCCGTGTAACGCGTGCCGAGCCGCGCTTCGAGGTCGGTCACCACGACGCGCGGATCGCCCCTAAGGCTCGCCCGCGCACTCGCGATCCGCTGATCGAGCGGTGCGGGACCATGCGCCTTGAGCGGGTTGCCGGGGCTCACGATCCACCAGACCCGATCAAGATTGAAGCGGCGCAGCGCCTCACGCGTGATCAGGACGTGACCTTCATGCGCCGGATCGAACGACCCGCCCAGAAGACCGATGCGCTGTCCGGCGCGGGCATAGGGGAAACCTTGTCTCATGCGCTGCCCTTACCCGAAGGCGACCGGTCAGGAAAAGAGCGTTTGTGCGCCTAAGGCGCGGAGCAGGGTGACGCGCCCGACCCATCCTCGACGTTTTCGACAGGCCCGGACCCGAAGCGAAGACATCCGCGCCCTGCGGCCTTGGCGGCATAGGTGGCCCGGTCGACGTCATTCTGCAGCGCCGCGACCTCGAGGCTCTCGTAGTCGCGCGACGACACAGCGCCGAGCGATCCGGACACCAGACATTCCTGCCCCCGATACCATTTCGGCGCTTCAAGCTGTTCGATGATGCGTGCCGCGAGCGCGCCGATCTCGGCACGGCTCGGGTCGCCACGTAAGAGAACGAGGAACTCGTCGCCGCCCATGCGCGCGACCAGATCACCTCCGCGCACGCTTTCACACAGGTTGCGGGCCACCAGTTGCAACACGAAATCCCCCGCCGCATGGCCTTGCGTGTCATTGATCGTCTTGAAGTGATCGAGGTCGATCTGCAGCAAAGCGAAATTCGCCAGCCCGTTCGTCGCGTGGTCGACGGCCCGCGCAAGCGCCTGTGCCATGGCCCGGCGGTTGGCGAGTTTCGTCAGCGGATCGCTCAGCGCCTGATCTTCCGCCGCTTTGCGCGCCTGATCAAGCCGCCCGGTCAGAGCCCGCAACTCCTCCAGCACGAGCGATTTCGCTTCCTGAAGATAGAGCATTTCCATCGCAAGATCGGCGGCGGAGAAATCATGTTCGGTCAGGTCGAATTCCGCCACGAGTTCGCGCAGGTGGATGCCGAAGCTGAAATTGAGGAGCATATCGCCCCCCGCCAGCGTCGGCGCACCCCCCTGAACTGGCTGATCCGCGTGGCCCACCAGCGCACCGCGCAGGCTTACCTGTGGGCGCATGCGAAGGGTGACGTGCAGCATCTCCTCCGCAGTCATGGCCCCGAGGGAGCGCCCGCAGCGCCCGACCTGGCGATCGCAATCAACAGCACCGCAACTTGAGCGCAGTTCTTTCGGGCACATCCGTACCGCCCCGCCGCGCCGCGCGACCGAGAAAAACCGCGAGAACGGCGCGCCGACGATCTGGGCATCAGGCACCCCCAGAACCTTGCGCAACGTGCGCCCGACCCCGAGGATGCAGGCCTGCTCGTCGAGCCAGAGAAACATCGGCAAAAGCCCGGTCAACAGCGTTAGCCAATAGGCTTGCGCGCCCCGATCAGGGGGAGGCTGTGCGGCCAGTCGCGTGACAGTGTTCTCGCCCGGCACGCTCATCACACCTCACCAATCATGCGCGCGAGGGCGAATTGGCGCGCCTCGGCATGGGTGGCGTCGAGCAGCTGGATCGTCACGGTCTCCGCAATCGGGCCGGGGTCGCGCAGATCGCCCCCGGCGACACGCGGCGACACCTCGATCAGCGCGAGGCTGCCATAGTCATCCGCCATGGCGCGCAGGATCCCCGCCAGCACCGCCCCCCAGCCCGGCAGATCCGCGGCAACGCGTAGACGGAACTGACCCGACTGGGTTGCAACCAGATGCAGGTCCGGCAGCTTGAGATCGGGAATCGCCATGCGCGCGCGGTCATTCAACTCGTTGAGCGAGTTCAGAAAACCGCGATAGTCGCAGCCGCCGTAACGCAACAGGCGGCGCACCGCTTCGCGGCTGCACAGATGCGCCCCAAGGTCTTCCAAAAACTCGGATCGCGCCCGCCCCAACTCGTCGCAGGCGGCATCGATCAGCCGCAAGGCCTGCGCATCGTCATATTGCAGCAGGGGCTCATAGCTCTCGCCCGGCAAATCCGCGCGCCGCCGCACGCGCGCACAGAGCGCCGCCCCGTGGGTGTCGGTCAGAAACGTCTCGATAGAGCGGTTGATCAAGCCGAGCATGTGCCCTCCTGACCGCCACGCTAGCGGTCAGAAGTTAACAAAGCTCCAAATTCGCCCGGCTCAGCGCGACAGCGGCAAAAGACGCAGCCCACCGGCCTCAAGCGCCATGATCCCGCTCGGGGCCAGCTGCATCTCACCACGTTTGATCGCGGCGATAACAGGGGCCAGATCGACGCGGAAACGCGGCTCGCCCTGCGCATCGACGACGCTGCCCCAACCGATCGAATCCCACGCGCCGTTCGACTGCCGCAGCACATATATCGCATCGCGGTCGGGCAGATGCAGCAGCACCATCGCCTCGTCCCCGGGCACATCCGACAGGAAATCGGCCTCGATCAAGGCGCAATTCGCCGCTGCCCCCTCGGCGGAGGCGCAAAGCCCCGCCGCAACCTCGGGCGCGCGCGCGCGGATCGCATCGAGCAGCGCATCCTCGGGCGCTTTCGCACCGGGCGGCAGCACGAGATCCCGGCGCAGTTGGGCACGCGCGGCGCTGGCACCTTCCGCCCCATCCGCAGACGGGCTCAGACGCGCCAAGGCCGTCGCGAGCGCGCGGTCATCACCGGCTTGCGCCTCCAACTCGGCAAAGGCCGCCTGCCCGGCAAGCCCCCAGTGGTTCTTCAAAGCGTAAAGCGGCAAAGCGCCCGCCGTGATGCGCCCCCCGCGATACAGCGCCAGTTGCGAGCGCGCAGCCACCCCGTTCGCATCCAGCACCGGCGTCAGCCATGCCAAAGCGGCAAGAAGCAGGACTCCCGCCATGGCGATATTGATCCGCCGCAGCCGCGCCATCCAGCCGCGCCCCAGCAGCACCGACCCGGCATATCCCAGCGCATAGCCCGCCAGAAGTACGATCAGCACCGCCTGCGCCACGCGTCCCGGGGTCCAGCCTTGCGCGGTGACGCTTTGCCATCCAGTCCAGGCCGCCGCCCCGACCAGAACGGGCAGCACCAGCGCCAAGCCTTGAGCCGACAGGCGCAGGACCCGCGCCCGGACGGCACTTTCATCGTCGCGCTCAATGCCGATCGAGATCAGCGTTACCGCCGCCGCGGCCATCGCAAGCAGCGTCTCGATCTGCGAGAACCCGATCAGCGAGACCTCCCCCCGGCGCGCAATGAACCCGGCCACGAAGATCACCGCGACAAGCAGAACGGGGGGCAGCAACAGCCTCAGAAGCCGCAGGATCAGGGTCGGAGAGATCATCTCCTCCAACTCGGTCACCACCGCCAGTCCCAGCCCGAGAATGCCGCCCGAGACCGCAAAGGCGAACAGCTTCTCCCGCAGAAGCTGGCGCAGGAAATCGAGGTCCACACTCTCGAGCAACCGCGCCGAGAGGTACAGCACGAGCCAGACCATTCCGAGGAAAATAAACGCAGCCGCATAGCGCACCACGATATTCCACGCATGCAGGAACAGGGCCGGATAGTCGTTCCAGGCGCGCGTTCCGCCCTGCGCCACGGCCATCGCGAAGGGCATCGGCAGCATCGCCAGAACCGAAAGCGCGAGCAGCTCGTAAGGCATGTATCCCGCCAGCGTCTCGCTCGGAGCATAGCCAAGCGATGCCCACCATCCGAGCAACGCGACTGGAACCGCAATCAGCGCCGCCGCTCCGAATGCCCTGCGCCAGCCGATCTCGCCCAGCATCGCAAGCGCGGTCGCGAAGAACACCGTGCCCAGAACCGACACGCCGAATTGTCCGTGCGCGTCAATCGGAAGCCGTTGCTGCAACTGGTTATCGAGCGCCCAGAAGAACATGCCCGCCAACAGCCCAAGCAGAATATGTTGCAAACGTAGTTGCATGCGTCCCTCTCCTGTCTTGCGCGAGGCTCCCGCGCGTCTGACGCGCCTTTGCTAGCCCGCGCGCCGCGCGAGCCAGTCGGGAAGCCCCCCGATATGATCGAGCACCGCATCAGCGAGCGGGGCCAGATCGGCCCGCTCCGCCGGTCCGCTCAGCACGCCGATCGCAATCATCCCCGCCGCGCGCGCCGCGTGCAGGTCATGCTGGCTGTCGCCGACCATCACGACCTCGGCCGGGTCTAGCCCCAGCGAATCCGCGAAGGCCAGAAGCGGGCGCGCCGTGGGTTTCGCCCCGTGCCCGCTGTCATAGCCGATAATCCGGTCGAAAAGATCGGTGATGCCCGCCTGCGCGGCATGCGCCCGCGCCGAAGACTCGGCATCGTTCGTGCAAATACCCAGCTGCAATCCGCGTCCGCGCAGATCGGACAGAAGCGCTGCAAGCGGCACCGGCTCCACCAGAGGCACGTCATGCGCCGCCCGCTCCAGTTCGACCACCAGATCGTCGAGCGACCGTCCCGGAAGATGCGGCAACAGCAGTTCCGCCGCCTCCCGAACCGTGCCCGCGATCACCGGCGAGTGCGGTTCGAATTCTATCCGCTCGAGGTCGAATCCGATCGCCGCGGCAAGCCTGGCGGCCTGCTCGGCATCCTTCGCCAACGCCTCGATCTGCAGCTTCGCCCAAGCGCCCCATGTCGCGTCGAAGTCGAAAAGCGTACCGTCCTTATCGAACAGCACCGCCCGTATCTTGCCGCCTGCCATCTGCGATCTGCCTCCCTTTGCGGGCAGATTGCCTAAAGCTGCGCGTCAGGTCCAGTGGCGCAGATCGCCGCGCCCGAGAACCGCGCGCGCCTGCATCAGCGCCTCGGGCTGCACACCAAGGTCCTGCGCGCAATCCAGCACCACCTGATCGTCCTGCAGGACATGGTCGAGAACACCTGCGAGGAAGTCCGGATCGCTCGCCTGCGTCCGCAAATCGTCCACGCTGGCCCCGGAATTGGCGAGGAACGCGCCGATCAGATCTTCGCGACCGGCAAGCCAGCCGAGGGTCTGCAACGCGAGCGTATGAGCGTTTTCTTGCCGCATGACGGGTCCTTCTCTGACGGGGGGAAACGCTTTGTTAACCTATAGACCGCTAAGGTCAAGAAAAGGCGCGATGAGAAGCTGGCGCAGTCGGGAACCGCCCGATGCAAGCCGCACCGCGCCGGAGGTTGAAGGAGTAGCGTTATATGCCGGGATCGATCCTCATCGTGGATGATGTGGCGACCAATCGCATTGTGCTCAAGGCCAAGCTGACCGGCGCGCGCTACAACACGCTGCAAGCCGCAAGCGCGGCGGAGGCGCTCGCCCTCGCCGCGGCCCAACGGCCCGGCCTGATCCTGCTCGACGTCACCTTGCCCGACATGACCGGAGAGGGCCTCATCGCCCGGTTGCGGGCGAACCCGCGTACCCGGCGCATCCCGATCATCGCGATGACGGGGCGTGATACGCCCGCGCAGCGCGTGACGCTGCTGCAGGCCGGGGCGAACGAGGTGCTGGCCAAACCCTTCGACGAACTGGTGCTGCTCGCCCGCCTGCGCAGCCTGATCCGCGCCCATGTCGGCGACGAGGATTCGGCGCTGCGCGAACAGACCTGCCGGGAACTCGGCTTCGCAGAGGCGGCGAGTGAATTCGTCCCTCTCGCGCGGATCGCTCTGATCGCGCCCAACCCGGCCGAGGGACTGCGCTGGAAATCCGCGCTCGCGCCCCTGCTGACGACCAATCGGATTCTGCTGACCAGTTACGACCAGCCCTGCGGCGACGACGCCACGCGTCGCGCCCCCGATCTATTCGTGATCGGCGCAGACCTCGCGCATCGCGGCGATGGGCTGCGGCTGATGTCGGAATTGCGCTCGCATCCCGAAACGCGCCATGCGGCGATCCTGATCGCCAGCCAGCCCGACGCGCGCGAGATGCAAGCCAGCGCGCTCGATCTAGGCGCGGATGACCTGCTGCCCGCCGAGATGTCGACGCCGCTCGCAGCAAAGGAAGCCGCACTTCGGATCGGCGCGCAGCTCCGCCGCAAGCGCCTCTCGGACCAGTTGCGTCTCTCGGTCGATGAAGGTCTGCGTCTTGCGCTGGTCGACCCCCTGACCGGGCTGCACAATCGTCGCTACGTGAACGCGCATCTGGCGCGCATGTCCGACCGCGCGCGCCGCACGGGCCACGGCTATGCGGTGATGCTGCTCGACCTCGATCGGTTCAAATCAGTGAACGACACCTATGGCCACGGCGCGGGTGACGAGGTGCTAGCGAGTATCGCCCGCCATCTGCGCCAAAGCCTGCGCGACGTCGATCTCATCGGTCGCATCGGCGGCGAGGAGTTTCTCGTGGCTCTGCCCGACAGCTCTCTGGTCGAGGGGTGCCGGATCTCCGAACGGCTCCGGCACGAAATCGCACAGAGCAAGATCACGCTGCCCGACGGACAAATGACGCAGGTCACCATTTCGATTGGCCTCGCCTTCGGCGGCACGCGCCACGACGATCCTCAGCATCTTATCGACGAGGCCGATGCTGCGCTTCTCTGCGCCAAGGGAAGCGGACGAAACCAAGTCTCCCTCGCCCAACACACAAACGCGGCCTGACCCGAAATAGCAGGGTCACGCCGCGCATGGGCAGGTGATGAGACTGAGGGTTGGCGAACTTACAAACGGCAAACGGTCGCGCCCTCTTGGGGGCCCGCCCACCTGACCTCACGGCTTCGGCTTTGGGGCGTCCTCGCGGTCCTTCTTGCGCTTGTCGAACCGCGCCGCACCCTCGCGCAGACGCTCGGCAAAGCTGTGCCGCGACTCGGCGCTCATCGCATCAAGCCGGTCGAGGATCAGTTGCTCGCCGATATCGACCCGCTGCACCGTCCGCGCCTTGTGCCGCTCGAGCAGCTCGGCCACCTGCGCACGATCCCAGGGCTCCGCGTCGATCGCAGCGATCAGCGCCGTCATGTCGCTGCGCGCCTGCCGCCGCATATCGCGGAACTCCGAGCCGCGCGCCTGCGCCGCCTTGCGCAGCGCATCACGATCTTCCGGGCTCAGCGCCCCGGTGAACGCGCCGAGGCTGACATCGCCCACGACCGGGCGTGGCGGATGCCGTTCATGCGCGATCCAGCCGCCGATGAAGAACCCCAGCAAAAGCAGGTTCAGCACCGCCGACCCTATCAGCGCCCAGCGCAATCCCCGGCCATTTCGCGTCTCGGCAGCCGCCATCAGAACCCTCCTTCATCGGCGAAGGCGAAGGTGTCGCCCTCGGGTAGCAGGTTGACCGTGCCGAGGCTTTCGGTCGTGCTGCTGGCGTAAAACGGGCTGAGCGCGCCGATCTCGTCGGCCCCCACAAAGCCGATCCAGACCCCGGCCAGAGCGGCCGTGACCAGACCGCCCATCGGAGCCCAGCCACCGAACGCGCCGCGAAGCGCGTCCCAGATACCGGCCAAGACGTCAGGCTTGTCGGGCGCTGCAGCGGGGCCAGAACGCGCGAAGCCCGCTTGCTCCGCCTCCGCATCGGCCAGAACCCGGGCGAGGAACCCCGCCCCGGGCTCGGGCCCACCCGCCGCGCGCGCCTCGCCGAAAAGCGTCTCCAGCGCCGCGTCGTCCAACGCGTCCGTCTCGCGATCCATGCGTTTGTCAGTCATCGCCAAACCCCAATTTCTCTCGCTGCCCCCGAAGCAGCTTACTCAAAGCGCGTTTTCCACGCGCTGTCAGACTTTCTACGGCCTCGACGCCAGTTTCCATCGCGGCAGCGATCTCGGGATTGGACAAACCGTCGATATGTCGCAGTGTCACCGCGATCCGCTGCCGTTCCGGCAATTGCTCCAGCGCCGCTTCCAGCGCGGCCACACGGTCGCGCGCGATCAACTCGTCCAGCGCGCTCGCGCGGTCATCGGCCACCTCGGGCGCCTCATCCAGCCCCACACCGCGGCGCTTGCGCAGCCGGTCCGTCGTGAGGTTGGCCACCACCCGGTAAAGCCAAGTCGAGACCTTCGCCTCGCCGGCGCGCCACTCCGGCGCGATCTTCCAGAGCCGCAAGAGCCCCTCTTGCGCGACGTCCTCGGCCTCGGCCGCATCGCGCAGATAGCGATAGGCGAGCCGGTAGGCCAAGGGCCCGAAGCGCAGCGTCAACGCCCGCGCCGCCGCCGGGTCGCCCTGCGCGTAAAGCTCCAGCAGAGCCTCGTCCGAAGCCTCGTTCATCGCATCCAGTGCCATCGTCATTCCGTCAAAGGCCTAGCCTGCTTTCCCTGCGCATGCAATTTGACATGCAGCCGGGGCGCTTTTCCGCGCCCCGGCTTTCTTCACTGCTCGAAACTCAGTTCGTGGATCGGCCCGAGCCATCCGCCGGACCGTTTCCCGGACCTTGACCTTGGCCAGCCCCGGTGCCCGGCTGCATCGGCGGCGTGCCCCGCGGGCCTTGGCCGTTCGGGCCTTGCCCCATCGGACCCTGACCCATCGGGCCATCGCCTTGCATCATCCGCCCGTAGCCGTCGCGGTCGCCGTTCCACCCCATACGGTCATGGCCATGGCGATCCCCTTTGCCCATGCGGTCATGGCCGTGGTAATCGCCCTTGCCCATCCGGCCATGGTCGCGGCGGTCGCTCATCCGCTGCATGAACCGTTTGGCCATCTGCATCTCGTCGGCACTGATCGCCCCGTCATTGTTGCGGTCCATCCGGTCGAACATGCGCGTCGGCATCGGATGCGCCATCAATTCGGCGGCCGACAGCTCCCCATCGCCATTGCTGTCCTGCGCGGCGAAGCGCGCTTTCACGCGGGCTTCGATGCGGGCTTTCACCTTGGCCATCTCGGAATTGACGAGCTCCTCCTGAGAAATCATCCCATCGCCATTGGCGTCGAGCGCCTCAGCGTCAGCAGCTCGCTTGGCCTGGATTTCCTCCATCGTCACCTGACCGTCGCCATTGGTGTCGAAGCGACTGATGTCGAAGCCGAAGCCGCGCCCGCCTTGATCGCGCATCGCGCCGGGCTGCATGTTCTGCCCCATGCCATTGGCGGGGCCATTACCAGCTCCGTTGCCCGGCCCATTCCCGGGCATGACCTGCTGTCCCTGCATCTGGCTGCCGTTCTGGTTCTGCGCCACCACCGGCATTGCGAGGGTGATCGCGCTGCCTGCGAGGATTGCCGCGACGAGGGTCTGCCTGTTCATGACTTTCATTCGAAACTCCTGTTCTCGCTGCCACGGCACGTCTCGCGCCGTCGATATTTGTCCAAACGGCGCATGCGCAGCATTCCGTCGCCAAACTCACGCATCCGTGATAGACCCGCCGGACTTTCCATCCGCCCCGGCTGCCGCCATACTGCCCTGCGAACGGGCGGAGAGAGACCGCCACAAGGGAGAGCGCAATGCAGTCGCATGACGAGTATCACGATGATCGCCCGCTGGGCCGCTCGATCGGGCGGGGCCTGCGCTGCCGCTGCCCGGCTTGCGGCAAGGGTCTGATTTTGCACAGTTATCTCAAGGTGCGTGACACCTGCCCGGCCTGCGGCGAGGACCTCTCGCATCAGCGCGCCGATGACGGCCCGGCCTATCTGACGATCCTGATCGTTGGCCATCTCGCGATTCCGATGATGGCGGCCTATTTCATCGCCTTCCGCCCCGGACCGTGGGAGATGATCTGGATTTTCGGCATCGGCTCGATGGTGCTCTCGGCGGTGCTTTTGCCGCTGATGAAGGGGATGCTGGTGGGCATCCAGTGGTCGCGCCGGATGCATGGTTTCGGCGAAGGCGAAATCGTTCATGACTGACACGCGCCCCCCGGTCGACAAAACCGCGCTACGCGACGCGGCCAGCGTGATCGTCCTGCGCCGTGATGCCGATGCGGTGCCGCGCGTGCTGATGGGCCAGCGCGGTGCGGGGGCGGCCTTCATGCCCTCGAAATACGTCTTTCCGGGCGGCGCGCTCGACGCCACGGATTGGGAGGTGCCCTTCGCCTATCCCCTGCCCGCGCCCGATCACGCGCGGCTCGAGGCCGATGCGCCCGAGGGGATCGGCGCGGCGCTGGCCGCCGCCGCTCTGCGCGAGTTGTGGGAAGAAACCGGGCTGGTGTTAGGCGAGAAAACCACGTGGCCCGGCGCGGTGCCCACCGATTGGCAGGGCTTCGCCGATCTGGGCTTTCTGCCCTCGGCGGCCAATCTGCATTTCGTGTTCCGCGCGATCACGCCGCCGGGCCGCCCGCGCCGCTTCGATGCGCGGTTCTTCCTGATCGATGCGGGAGCGATCCAGGGCGATCTCGACGATTTCTCGCGCGCCTGCGACGAGCTTTCGCATCTGCATTGGGTGCCCCTGCCCGAGGCGCGTGCGCTCAACTTGCCCTTCATCACCGAAGTGGTTTTGGCCGAAATCGCCGCCCTCATCACCACCAAACACGCGCTTGGCACGCCGCATTCGGTGCCGTTCTTCGACAATCGTGGGCCGCGTTCGGAGTTCCGGCGGATCGGGCTTTAACGTCCCGCCAGCACAATCACGATCAGCGACACCACGACGAGCGCGATGCCCGCCCCCTCGCGCTTGTGCAGCCGCTCTTGGAAGACCAGCGCCGAGGCGAGCAGCGTGAAGACGATCTCCACCTGGCCCAGCGCGCGCACGAAGGCCGCGTTTTGCAGCGAGAACGCGGTGAACCAGCCCGCCGAGCCCAGAACGCCGGTGATCCCCACCAGCACCGTGCGCCGCCACGCGCCGAACACGCGGGTCAACTCGCCCGGCTCGCGCAGCCGCAGATACAGCCCCATGCCGAGCGATTGCGCGAAGGTTGCGCAGGCCAGCGCGACGATGGCGCGGGCGAAGAAGTCGAGCGGCTCCAGCTCCAGCGTCGCGCCGCGATAGAAGATCGACGACAGGCCGAACAGCGCCCCCGCCCCGACGCCGTAAAGCGCCGCACGCGGGTTGAAGCCGCCTTCGGGCGGTTTGGTCAGGAAAAGCACCCCCGCCAGCCCGATCGCGATCCCGATCCAGCCGATGGGCCCGACGAATTCGCCGAGGATGATCGCGGAGAACAGCGCGACCTGCACCGTCTCGGTCTTGGTGAAGGCCACGCCCACCGCGAAATTGCGCAGGCCGAACAGCGCCACCGTCAGGAAGGTCGCCGCCACCTGCGCCGCGCCGCCCGCAATGACGAAACCCCAGAAGGGGCCGCTCAGATGCGGCCATGGCGTGCCGGTCGCAGCCAGAAAGCCCAGCGCCGTCGCAGCCGCGAGCGGGAAGCCAAACAGGAACCGTGAAAACGTCGCGCCACCCACCGAGAGCTGCGCCCCCGCCAGCAGCTTTTGCAGCATGAAGCGGATGGTCTGGACGGCCGCCGCGAACAGCGTCACCCAGACCCAGAGATGCACCGGCGCGTCGGTCACTTACCGACCCGCGTCATGTCATAGCCGTTGAAGTCCATGACATCGCGCGCCGCCTTGATCAGATCGGGCCGTGGCGGGGTCTGCCGCGACAGGATCATCCCCCAACGGCCCGAGGGCGTGCCGAGCACCGCCACCCGATAATCGAAATCGACCCAGAGCACCCAGATCGGCTCGCCGCCGAACGCGTCCTTCGCCATCAACCGCCCGCCCGGCCCGGTCAGCGTCACGGTCTCGTCGATGGCGGCAGGCTTGATCGCACAGTTGGTGCCGCGCAGCCGGTAGGCGGTCTTGCCATCCCACGCCCAGTTCTGCGTGCCCGAGCAGCCCGGAATGCCGCTTTCGACGACATGCCATTCGCCTCCGAACCGCTGCGGATCGAACAGCGACGCCGAAGAAATCAGCGCGCCCGGTTTGCGCAGCGACGCGGTCTCCGGCTGGGGCGCACAGCCCGCGAGGATCAGCGCGAGCATCCCGCCCAGCGCGGCGATCTTCGCCCGGCTCATTGCACGCATAGCTGCATCGGGTAGCCCGCCTCGCTCATCACCTCGTTGCAGCCCAGAAGAGGGGTCACCGGCGCGCAGGTCTTCGAGCGCGCGAGGCATTCACCCTCGCACTCGCTGCCCGCCTGACAGCTTTTGCCGCTATCGGAGGTCATCGTAACGCAGATGAACGCCCCGTCGCGCGCGAGCCATTTGCCGCCGCGCGCGACGCATTCGAATTTCCCGGCATCGATCTTCTCCTGCCCGACCAGCGGCAATTGCTCTGCCGTGTCGCCCTCGTCCGTGGGGCCGAAGGGACTACAGCCCGCCAAGGCGAGCGCCGCACACAGAAGGATCGACGCCCCGCGCATCAGTAGGGCATCGGGTAATGCTTGTGGAGCTCCGCGATCTTGTCGAGCAGCTCCTTCGGCAGTTCCACCCCTTCGGCGTCTAGGTTCGGCTTGAGCTGGTCGACCGAGGTCGCCCCGACAATCGGGATCACCGGGAAGGGACGGCTCATCACCCAGGCAATCGCCATCGTCACCGGGTGAAGATCGAACTCCTTGGCCAGCGCGACATACCGGTCAGCGATCTCGAAAGCGCGCGGATTGGCGCGCCCGCCGAGATTGTTGACCAGCGACCGCCGGGTGTTGTCGGGGATCACGTCGCCCGAATATTTGCCCGTCAGGATACCCGCGGCGAGCGGCGAATAGGCCAGCAGCGTCACCTTCTCCTGCTGACCCAACTCCCCCAGATCGAGGTCGTAGTAGCGGCACATCAGCGAGTATTCGTTCTGGATCGACTCGACGCGCGGCCCTTTGCCCGCCTCGGCCAGTGCCAGCCATTGCGCCGTGCCCCAGGCGCTCTCGTTCGACAGGCCGAATTCGCGGATTTTGCCCTCTTTACGCAGATCTTCGAGCGTCTCGAGGCAGGCGCTCATATCGTCGAGCACTTCCTGCTTCGAAGGCTGCTTCGACGGATCGAAGCGCCACGTCTTGCGGAAGTGATAGGAGCCGCGATTGGGCCAGTGGAACTGGTAGAGGTCGATGTAATCCGTCTGCAGCCGGGTCAGCGAATCCGTCACTGCCTGGCGGATGCGGGTCGGGCTGATCTCGGGGCCGCCTTCGATCGCGTTCGAGCCCTCGCCGGTGATCTTCGTGGCCACCACCAGATCGTCGCGCTTGCCGCGTTTGGCCAGATAAGTGCCCACGATCTGCTCGGTCCGGCCCATCGTCTCGGCCTTGACCGGGTTCACCGGATACATCTCGGCCGTGTCGAGGAAATTGATCCCCCGGTCGAGCGCGAAATCGATCTGGTCATGGCCCTCGGCCTCGGTGTTCTGGCTGCCCCAGGTCATCGTCCCGAGACAAATCTCGGACACCATGATCCCGCTTTGACCAAGTTCCAGCTTGCGCATGCCCGCGCCCCCTTTGTCATATGATGTTGCGCGGACCCTGCCACCGGGCCGCGGGAAGGTAAAGGCCTCTGACCCGGTCGGGTTTACTCGACCCGGTCCATATAGTCGCCGTAGCCCTCAGCCTCCATCTCCTCGTAAGGGACGAAGCGCAGCGAGGCGGAATTGATGCAATAGCGCAGACCGCCCTGATCGCGCGGCCCGTCGGGGAAGACATGGCCCAGATGGCTGTCGCCGTTTTTCGAGCGCACTTCGACGCGGGTCATGCCGTGGCTGGTGTCGGTCAGCTCCACGACATGATCGTCGATCAGCGGCTTGGTGAAGGACGGCCAGCCGCAGCCCGCATTGTATTTGGTCGAGGACGCGAAAAGCGGCTCGCCCGAGACCACGTCGACATAGATGCCCTTGGCGGCGTGGTTGTCATATTCCCCGGTGAAGGGCCGCTCGGTGCCGTTTTGCTGGGTGACGCGATATTGCTCGGGGGTGAGCTTCGCTATCGCCTCGTCGGATTTCTGCCAGTTGCTCATGATGGGTCTCCCTTTCGCGCCTGATCTAGGCGGCGCGCGGGCTTAGAAAACCCCTGCCGCCGCGTTTCGCTCGCATGTTCTACGGCGCAAGCCTACCATCCGGATCAGGAGGAGCCGACCATGACCACACCCGATCCCCGCGCCGATCTGCCAACCCACCGCGTCGAGAACCAGCCGCCCGCGCGCGGTGACGTCGATCTCTACGCCACGGATGCACCGCTGCGCGAGGCCGTGGCGCGGGCGGACGGTCAGATCGAGGCGCTGTCGGATTACGGCCAGACGCTCGGCACCGTGGAGATGCACGAGGCGGGCCGCGACGCGAACCGCCACCTGCCGGAGCTGCGCTTGTTCGACATGGGCGGGCGGCGGCTCGACGAGGTGCGCTTCCATCCCGCCTATCACCGTTTCATGGAGGCCGGGGTCGGTGCGGGCTATGCCGCGCTGCCGTGGGAAGGCGCGAAGGGCGGCCACGCCACCCATGCCGCGATGGTCTATCTCGCAAGCCAGATCGAACCCGGCAGTTGCTGCCCGATGACAATGACCTATGCCGCCGTGCCCGCGCTCGAAGCCACGCCCGAGATCGCCGCGCTCTGGCGCCCGAAACTGACCGCGCGCAGCTACGATCCGCGCGTTCTGCCGGTGGGCGAGAAGACGGGCGCGACGCTCGGCATGGCGATGACCGAGAAGCAGGGCGGCTCGGATGTGCGCGCGAACACCACACGGGCCGAGCCGGCGGACGGGCATTGGCGGCTGACCGGGCATAAATGGTTCTGCTCTGCGCCGATGTCGGACGGGTTCCTGACGCTGGCGCAGACCGACAAGGGGCTCAGTTGCTTCCTCGTACCGCGCTGGCTGGAAGGCGAGCGTAACGCGATCCGCATACAGCGGCTGAAGGACAAGCTGGGCAATCGCTCCAACGCGTCCTCCGAGATCGAATATGAGGGCGCGGTGGCGCATCTTCTGGGCGAGGAGGGCCGGGGCGTCGCCACGATCATCGAGATGGTGCACCACACCCGGCTCGACACGGCGCTGGCGCCTGCGGGCCTGATGCGCGCCGCAATTTCCGAGGCACATCACTGGGCCACGCATCGCGCCGCCTTCCAACGGCGCCTGATCGACCAGCCGCTGATGCGCGCGGTGCTGGCAGATCTGGCGCTTGACTGGGAAGGCGCGCTGACGCTGGGGATGCGGGTGGCGCAGGCCTTCGACAGCGCCCGCCCCGAAGATCGTGCCTTCGCCCGGATCGGCGTGGCGCTCGCGAAATACTACGGCAACAAGCGCTGCCCCGTCGTGACCTATGAGGCGATGGAGGTGCTGGGCGGCATCGGCTACGTCGAGGACACGCCGATGCCGATGCTCTATCGAGAAGCCCCGCTGAACGGCATCTGGGAGGGCTCGGGCAATGTGATCTGTCTCGACATCCTTCGCACGCTGGCGAAAGAGCCGCTAGCGGCGGAGATGCTGCACGCGGAACTGGACGCAGCGCGCGGCACCGATCCGCGCTACGACGCGGCGCTGGCCGATCACTTCGCTCGCTGGCCCTCACTGCCGCCCGAGGCCGAGGCGCGCTGGTTCGCTGAACGGCTCGCGCTGCTCCTGACCGCATCGCTGTTGATCCGACATGCACCTGCGGCGGTGAGCGACGCCTTCGTCGCGACGCGGCTTGCGGGCGAGGCGGGCCGGACCACCGGGGCGATGGCAGGCAGCGATGTCTCTGCTATCCTGGATCGGATCGCTGGCTGAGACTGCGGAAGCCTCCGGCGGGGATATTTGGATCAAGGAGAAGGAGGGGCGCGATGAGCGAAGACCGGTATCTGATCCGGGCCGATGAGATCGCGGCGATGGAAGGGCTGGCGAAGACGCATTTCCTCAACCCGAATGCGCGGCGGATCAACAAGAGCCTTGGCGATGCGACGGGGCTGACCGGGATCGGTGTTCATATCATCGAGGTGGAACCCGGCTGCGAGACCACCGAGTTTCACCGCCACCACCACGAGGACGAGGCGATCTTCGTGCTCAGCGGCAAGGCGACCGCGCGGATCGGCGAGGACCGTCACGCGATCGGGCCGGGCGATTTCATCGGCTACCGCGCGCGCGGCGCGGCCCATACGATCGAGAATACCGGATCGGAGATGTTGCGGCTGCTCGTGATGGGTCAGCGCCTGTCCCATGACGTCGGCGACTATCCCGACTTGGGCAAACGGCTCTACCGCAATGCGGGAATGCCGTGGCAGATGGTGGACGCCGACGCGATCACGGAGGTCAAGGCGGGGGCGAAGAAGTAACGCCCCCAGCCGAGGTTCACGCGTTGAAGAGGAAGTGCAGCACGTCGCCGTCCTTGACCTCGTAGGTCTTGCCCTCGACGCGGAACTTGCCCGCCTCTTTGGCGCCCGCTTCGCCCTTATTGGCAACGTAGTCATCGTAGGAGACCGTCTCGGCGCGGATGAAGCCGCGTTCGAAGTCGCCGTGGATGACGCCCGCCGCCGCCGGGGCCAGCGTGCCCTTGCGGATCGTCCAGGCGCGGGCCTCCTTCGGGCCGACGGTGAAATAGGTCTGCAGGCCCAGCAGGTCGTAACCCGCGCGGATCAGGCGGTCGAGACCGGCCTCTTCCAGCCCCATCTCATCGAGGAACATCTCCGCTTCCTCGGCGTCGAGCTGCGAGATTTCCTCTTCGATCTTGGCCGAGATCACCACGGTGCCCGCGCCCTGCTCGGCGGCCATCTTGGCGACCGCCTCGGATTTCGAGTTGCCGGTCGCGGCGGAGCCTTCCTCGACATTGCAGACATAGAGAACCGGCTTGGCGGTCAGCAGCTGCAGCATGTTCCACGCTTTGCGGTCGTCCTCGGACACCTCGACGGTGCGCGCGGGGCGACCGGCTTCCAGAGCCTCTTTCGCCTGCTCCAGAAGCCGCATTGCCTCTTTCGCTTCCTTGTCGCCGGATTTCACCTTGCGAGCGAGGTTCGCGATACGCTTCTCGAGGCTTTCGAGATCGGCGATCATCAGCTCGGTCTCGATGGTCTCGGCATCGGCCACCGGATCGACGCGCCCCTCCACATGGGTCACATCGCCATCTTCAAAGCAGCGCAGCACATGGGCGATCGCATCGACTTCGCGGATATTGGCGAGGAACTGGTTGCCAAGGCCCTCCCCTTTCGAGGCGCCTTTCACGAGGCCCGCGATATCGACGAAGGTCATGCGGGTCGGGATGACCTCTTTCGAGCCGGCGATCTGGGCCAGCGTGTCGATCCGCTCATCGGGAACGGCAACTTCGCCGACATTCGGCTCGATCGTGCAGAAGGGGAAATTCGCCGCCTGCGCGGCCGCCGTTTTGGTCAGCGCGTTGAAGAGGGTGGATTTGCCCACGTTCGGCAGACCCACGATACCCATCTTGAAACCCATTTCGCCCTCCTGTTTGTGGCTGCGCGCTTCTTATTCATTGGCCGCCCCCGGTGCAAGCGCGCGCGAGGGCAGGAATCGTGATAGGCTGGCCTTCTTGTTCAGGGAGGTGACCGCGATGAGTTTCGAACCCTACATTCACTTTCGAGGAAACTGCGATGAGGCGATGCGCTTCTATGCCGAGCTCTTCGGGACCGAGCCGCCCTTCCTCATGCGCTATGGCGATATGCCCGAGGCCAGTGAAGGCATGAGCGAGGCAGGCAAAGCGCGGATCATGCATGCGCTGATCAAACTCCGCGATGGCGCGCTGATGGCCTCGGACTGGCCCGAGGGACGGGACCGCCCGCAAAGCTCGGTCTCGATCTCGCATGCCTCGAAAAGCCGGGAGGCCGCGAAGGCGATCTTCGAGCGGCTGATGGATGGGGCCGAGGAGGTCATGATGCCCTTCGACGACACGTTCTGGGCCGACGGGTTCGGGATGCTGCGGGACCGCTTCGGCACGGCGTGGATGATCAACGGCCCGGCAAAGATGTAGGCGCAGGCCGTCTGGGACGTCACTACAACACTACACCGCGCGCGAGGCATTGATTTTCCCGCCCTCTTCGCGCAAACCGCTTCGGGACCAGCCGGAGGGACGCCATGACTCGTATCGACGCCAAATTCGCCAGCCTCAAGGAAGAGGGCAAGAAAGCCTTCGTCTCCTACATCATGGCGGGCGACCCGGATCTGGAAACCTCGCTCGAGGTGATGAAGGGCCTGCCGGCGGCAGGCGTCGACATCATCGAGCTGGGCGTGCCCTTCACCGATCCGATGGCCGACGGTCCGACGATCCAGCTGGCGGGCCAGCGCGCACTCGACGGTGGGCAGACGCTGCAGAAGACGCTCGATATGGCGGCAGAATTCCGCAAGACCGACGACACCACGCCGATCGTTCTGATGGGCTATTACAACCCGATCTATTCGCGCGGCGTCGATCGCTTCCTCGAAGATGCGAAGGCTGCCGGGATCGACGGGCTGATCGTGGTCGACCTGCCGCCCGAGGAAGATGTAGAACTCTGCATCCCCGCGCAGGCCGCCGGGATCAACTTCATCCGCCTCGCGACGCCGACGACCGATGACAAGCGTCTGCCGAAGGTTCTGCAGAACACCTCGGGCTTCGTCTATTACGTCTCGGTGACGGGGATTACCGGCTCGCAGGCGGCGCAGGCGACCGAGGTCGGCCCGGAAGTCGCCCGGATCAAGGCGAAGACCGATCTGCCGGTGATCGTGGGCTTCGGCATCACGACGCCTGAAGCCGCGAAGACCATCGCGGGCGTGGCCGATGGCTGCGTCGTGGGCTCGGCCATCGTGAAAGAGATCGCGGAGGGCAAGCCGGTGGCGGAGGTGCTGGACTTCGTGAAGGGCCTCGCAGGCGGCGCGCATTCGGCCTGAACGGCCACGCGCCGCTTAAGCGCGGCTCACGGCTTCATGCGATAGCCGATGCGCAGCCAGTACCAGCCAAGCCCCAGAACCAGGACCAGCGCCGCGCAGATCACGGCAAGACCGTGCCACGGCGAGGCGTCCGATACGCCCAGGAACCCGAAGCGGGCCATGTCGATCAGGTAGAAGACCGGGTTGTAATGGGTCAGGATCTGGAAGGCCGGCGGCAGCGCCTTGGCCGAGTAGAAGGTCCCCGACAGGAACGACAGCGGCGTGATGATGAAGTTGGTGATCGCCGCCATCTGGTCGAACTTGTCGGCGAAGACCGCAGCGAGAATGCCCAGACCGCCAAGGAAGGCCGCGCCGAGCACGACCGCCGCGATCGCCCAGAACGGATGCGCGATCCCCTGCCCCAGCACGGCGAACAGCCCGAGCCAGATCACGACCGCCACGATCAGCGCCCGCGCCACCGCGCCGGTGAGATAACCCACGAGGATTTCCCACGGCGCAAGCGGCGGCATCAGCGTGTCGACGATATTGCCCTGCACCTTCGCGATCACGATCGAGCTGGAGGTATTGGCAAAAGCGTTCTGGATCACCGTCATCATCAGGATGCCCGGCGCGATGAAATGCAGGAAATCGACGCCCAGAACATCGGCGCGGTTGCGCCCGAAAGCCAGCGCAAAGACGGTCAGGAACAGACCGGCGGTGATCAGCGGCGCCAGCACCGTCTGCTGCCAGACCGCGAGAAAGCGGCGAATCTCGCGCCACCCCAGCATCCGCAGGCCCATCCAGTTCACCGCGCCAAAACGGCGCACGCCGATCTCGTACATCCTGATACTCCCGTTGTTGCCCGCTCCCTACACGCTCGCGGCCCGCAGCTCAACGTAGCCCGCGCACAGCTGGTTTCCCGCTTGCGCACTGCTCTGGACGTCCTCGCGGGCCTTGAAAAGCGGGCCTCGCGATTGTATCTCTGCGCTCTCCCGCTAAAATAGGGATTGAAACTGGAATGGCCTGCAAGACGGACTTGCAGGAAACCAAGGAAGGATGCCCATGTCCTGGACCGATGAACGCGTCGAATTGCTCAAGAAGATGTGGACCGAGGGCCAATCGGCCAGCCAGATCGCGAAAGAGCTGGGCGGTGTGACGCGCAACGCGGTGATCGGCAAGGTGCATCGCCTCGGCCTGTCGAACCGCACCGGCGGCGCAGCAGAGCCCGCGAAACCTGAGCCGAAAGCCAAGCCCGAGAAGGTCGAGGCGAAGGCCGAGAAGCCCGCCGCGCAGCCCGCAGCCGAGGCGCCCGAGCCCAAGCCCGCCGCGAAACCGGCAAGCCCCGCGCCCGCACAGGCTGCAACGCCTGCGGTCTCGCCTGCGCGCAAGGCGATCATCCCCGCCGGTCAGCCGCTTCCGCCGCAGCCCTCCGCCAACGAGATCGACCCGGCTGCACTCGCCAAGGTCGGTGAGGTCGAGAAACACGCCAAGAAGCTTGGCCTGATGGAACTGACCGAGCGCACCTGCAAATGGCCGATCGGCGACCCCGCGACCGAGGAATTCTGGTTCTGCGGCCTGCCGAGCCAATCCGGAAAACCCTATTGCGAGGCCCATGTCGGCGTCGCTTTCCAGCCGATGAGCTCGCGCCGCGACCGTCGCCGCTGAGGCAATCGCGATACGAATGACGAAGGGCGCCCCGCGAGGCGCCCTTTTTCTTTGGTCGGTTGGTCGGAGGGTCAGAACCGCCGGGTCCAACCCACCGAGGCCGAGAACTGGTGCATGTCCAATTCGATATCGCCGCCGAACATGCCCGGCCCTTTGACCTTATGCGGAGCGACATAGTTGATCGCGAAATCGAACGTGTCGCGCTCGTTGAGCTTCTTCGCCCCGCCGAAGCTGAAATGATGCTCGACCACGCCGGGTGCGAGCACGCCCAGCATGACGTCCTCCTTGCCGATCGGGTTCGTCGCGTAGGCATAGCCCGCGCGCCACGTCATATCCGGCGTCTGCTGCCACTCCGCGCCGATCCGGACGACATCCACATCGTCCCAGCCAAAGCCCGCGCCGCCCTTGGCTCCGAAAAGTCCGTTGGTATTGGAATTCCCGACCGCAGCGATATTGCTGTAGAAGATCCGCTGGTAGTCCAGCATCAGCGCCAGATCGCTGCGCGGCTTGAAGGTGACGCCCGCGCTGATCGAGGCGGGAATGTCGAAACTGCCGCCATCCTCGAAAAGCCCGGCATATTTGTCGAATTTCGACATCTTGAACCGGGTCTGCCCCGCGACGCCTACCGTGACCTGCGGCGAGATCTCGTATTTCAGACCGGCGCGCAGGCCGAACCCGGTGGAGATGTCGTAACCTCTGCCACTGAAATTGCTGGCATCCGTCGTCATCGGCCCGAACAACGCAGGGTTCAGGCCGCGCGCCGCGAACCGTTGTGCGGCGAAGGTCGGCGCGATGCCCCAGCTGAAATTCCCGTCCTTGCGCCCGTAGCCGACCGAGACGAACATCTGCATCAGATCGACGCCCGCCTTCCCGTCGCAGAAAATCCCGGAATCGCCCGGCGCGGCCGCGCAGTTCGGGTTCGCGACATCGGGATAGCTCGTATTCATGCCGCCATTGCCATAAACCATGACGTTCAACGCGCCGCCGCCTTCCAGCGGGCGGTTATAGCCGAAATTCGGGATCGCGAACCATTCATGCCCCGAATCCGCCCCGCCATCGGGCAAGGGGAAGGCCCCGTTTGCGTCAAACCCCCGCCGCGGCGAGAACGCCTCGAGCCCGAAGGTCATCGCGTGGCCGATATCGGCGATATTCGCGGGGTTGATCGCCGCTGACATCGGGTCGACCGAATAGGCCACCCCTGCCCCGCCGACACCGCGCTGCGCGGGTCCGTAGGCAAGGGCGAAGTAGCCCTCGGTCGCGCTTGCGACGCCCGGAACGCCCAACGCCAGGCACAGCGAAACCGCCCCCGCAAAACGGGGTAATTCAAACTTCTTCATTAGTTTCCTCCCTCTGAGCCGGTTTGTCGCGCAGGCAGGCTCTCCCTTCCCCCCTGCGCCTCGGCTGTGCCGTTCGAAAAACAGCTTCAAATATTCAACTTTAAATATACCTGATCTGGCAAGCGTTTTCTCGTTTGCCGTGTGTCGGGCCGAAATCCGCCCCTCACGCAATGGGAATGCCGTCCGTCACGCGGGGGGCTTTTCGGAACGCTCTGCAAGGGCTATATCGCGCGCCATGAGCACAAACCCTCCGAACCTGCGTCCCGATCTCGCGCCCCGCGCGCGCATCACGGATGCCCCCCGCCCCGGTCAGCCGCTGATCGGGATGGTCTCGCTTGGCTGCCCCAAGGCGTTGGTCGACAGCGAACGCATCCTCACGCGGCTGCGCGCCGAGGGCTACGCGATCTCGCCCGATTACGCGGGCGCGGATGCGGTGATCGTGAATACCTGCGGGTTTCTCGACAGCGCCAAGGCGGAAAGCCTCGAGGCGATCGGCGAGGCGCTGAATGAAAACGGCCGGGTCATCGTGACGGGCTGTCTGGGTGCGGAGCCCGAATATATCACCGGCACGCACCCCTCCGTGCTCGCCGTGACCGGCCCGCATCAATACGAGCAGGTTCTGGACGCGGTCCACGCCGCCGTGCCGCCCGATCCCGATCCCTTCGTCGATCTTCTGCCCGCGGCGGGCGTGAAGCTGACGCCGCGCCATTACAGCTATCTGAAGATTTCCGAGGGCTGTAACCACAAGTGCAAGTTCTGCATCATCCCCGACATGCGCGGCCGCCTCGTCAGCCGCCCGGCCCATGCGATCGTGCGCGAGGCCGAGAAGCTCGTCAGCGCGGGCGTGCGTGAACTGCTGGTGATCAGCCAAGACACGTCCGCTTACGGCGTCGATATCAAACATGCCGAGGAGCGGGGCCACCGCGCGCACATCACCGATCTCGCCCGTGATCTGGGCTCGCTCGGCGCGTGGGTGCGGCTGCATTACGTCTACCCCTACCCGCATGTGCGCAACCTGATCCCGCTGATGGCGGAGGCACAGGAAAACGGCGGCGGCGTGCTGCCCTATCTCGACATTCCGTTCCAGCACGCGCACCCGGATGTACTCAAACGGATGGCGCGGCCCGCGGCCTCGGCCAAGACGCTCGACGAGATCGCGGCCTGGCGCGCGGCCTGCCCGGACATCACGCTGCGCTCGACCTTCATCGTGGGCTATCCCGGCGAAACAGAGGACGAGTTCCAATATCTGCTCGACTGGATGGACGAAGCGCAGCTCGATCGCGTCGGCTGCTTCCAATATGAAAACGTCGAGGGCGCGCGCTCCAACACCCTGCCCGATCACGTGCCCGACGAGGTGAAGCAGAACCGCTGGAACCGCTTCATGGAAAAAGCGCAGGCGATTTCCGAAGCGAAGCTGCAAGCCAAGGTCGGCAGCGTCCAGCAGGTGATCGTCGACGCGGTCGATGCGGAAGGTGCCACCTGCCGCACCAAGGCAGACGCGCCCGAGATCGACGGCAACCTGTTCATCGATGAGGATTTCGAGAATCTCAGCCCCGGTGATATCGTGACGGTCGAGGTCGACGAGGCCTCGGAATACGATCTCTGGGGAAGGCTCGTTTGATCCGCACTCTCGCGCTGCTCGCATTGCTTCTCGGCCTGCTGCCCGTCGCGGCGCAGGCTGGCGAATGCGCCATCGATGCCGCCCAAGGTCGCGAGATTGCGCAGGCGACTTCGCAACAGCGGCAAGCCCAGGGGCTGAATGCGCTCGCGATGGATCTGCAATTGACGCAGGCCGCAGCAACGCAAGGCTGCGACATGGCCCGGCGCGGCTTCTTCGATCACAAGGGCTCGGACGGATCGACCCCGCTCAGGCGGGCGGCGAAGGCTGGCTTCCGCGCCTGCCTGATCGCCGAGAATGTCGCGATGGGCCAGCGCGATCCGGGTGAGGTGTTCGACGCCTGGATGCATTCGCCCGGCCATCGCCGCAACATCCTGCTGCGCGGCGTGACCCGGATCGGCGTGGCGGTCGTACCCCGGCGCGACGGCAAGGGCCCGTGGTATGTGATGGTGCTCGCGAAGCCCTGCTGAAGCTCAGGTCAGCCCTTCGGTGTCGATGTGGATGACCTCGCCGCAATGTTTGCAGTGGATCGCATCGGCATCGTGCAGGCTCAGCCCGCAGGTCGGGCATTCATGGCGCACCTTCGTGGGCCGGAACAACACCTGCGCGAGCCGCAAGAACAGCGTGACGCCGAAGATCATGATGGCGACCGAGATCATCCGCCCCCATTCACCCTTGGGCGTAATGTCCCCGAACCCCGTCGTCGTCAGCGTGGTCACGGTGAAATAAAGCGCGTCGGCATAGTTCGAAATCTGCGGATTGATCCGCACCTGCGTGGCATAGATCAGCCCCGTCATCACGAACAGGAAGACGCCCAGATTGATCGCGGCGATGATGATTTCCTGATGATGGCGGAAGAACTTGAAGTCATGACGCAGCCGCGCCATGAGCTGATAGGTATGCAGCAATCGCAACGTCCGCAGAATCCGCAGGAAGCCCAGCCCCTCCCCTGCGATCGGCGCGAGGAACGACCCGATCGCAATGATGTCGGCCCATGTCGCCGCGCGGGTCCAGAAGCGGACCTTCTCGCCTGAGATCGCGTAGCGGGCGAGGAAATCCGCCACGATCACGACGCCGATCACCGCATCGATGACTTCGATCGTGACCGTGTGGGGGAAGAAGGAGGTGACGATGACGAAAAGGATCGTGGCAAGATCGAAGGCCAGAAGCGCGTAGCGAAACGCATGGGCGCGGCGGGAATCCTCCTCGTAGTAATGGTGCAGCGTCTTGAGCATCGTCTCTCCCATCGTCTTCGCTCAGGGATACAGGCTTTGAACGCCCTGTCAAAGCGCATGAAAAAGGCGGCCCCGGAGGACCGCCCTTTTCGTTGAGTCAGCGCATATCAGCTCATTGCGCACTGGGCGCGAACAGCATCATCGCGGGTTGCGACGAGGCGCCTTGGGTCACGATGTAATTGGCGTCGTCGTAACGTCCGCGCTGCACGTCATGCTGGATGCGCTGGAGCTGGGCCACGGTGTAATCATCGGGGTTGAGCCCGAGCTGCTCGGCCATCTGGGTCTTGCCCGGCGTGGTCTCACCAAGGCCGGGGCCGCCCAGCTGCCGGTCCGCATGGCTGCGGTAATAGGCGAGCTTGGCGACATCGCCGTTACGGGCCGCGTGCAACATCTTCTGCAACTCGCCCACCGAATATTGCGTGGGATCGACATTATTCAGACCGGCGAAGGTTTGCAGCTGCGCCGCGATCTGGGTCTTGCCCTGATTGGTGGCGTTGACGACCATCGACGACGCTTGGGGTTGCGGCGTCATCGAAGGCGCGATGACACCCAGATCCGTACCATTGTCGGCCCCGACTTGGGTCGTGGCGGCCGAGGCGATCCCGGCGGAGCCAGCGGTCAGTGCGAGGGCTGCGATAGCGGTGGTCAGAAGATTGCGGGTCATGATGAAATCCTTTCATCAGCAGGTTGATTTCCAGCGGCACCCTATGGCGCCGATGACCCCGACATATGAGCCCAATCATCGCACAAAAGGCCGTTTTGGCCCCGCCCCGTGTTCACTCAAACACATATACACAGGGAACTCTCATCCAGTCCGGATTCCGTGAAGTGACTGGAATACAAAAGGAAACCGTATTTCTCGAAAGAATCCGGCACGATAGGCCGGATATAGAAACGGCCCCTGCGAGGGGGCCGTTTTCGGTCAGAAGACTGTGTCGATCTTATGCGTCACGGCCCATCACGGGCTGCGGCGCCACGTCAACCGGTTGACGGTTGGTGTGGTTGATGACGTATTTCGCCTCTTCGCGGTTACCGTTGCGCAGCGCGTTCTGGATGCGGAACAGTTCAGCGGTGGTGTATTCAGCCGGGTTCAGGCCGAGCTGGGCTGCGATCTGCGCTTTGCCGGGGGTCACTTCACCAACAGCCGAGCCTTTGCTGGCCGAGGAGCTTTGCGACATCGACGGTGCGATGGAGCCGTAGCCGTCACCGCCGGCAGCGGCCAGCGAGGTGCTCAGGGCGAGGGCGAGGACCGAAGTCGTGATCAGCGTTTTCATTGTTACTCTCCTATACGAATACGCGTGTTGTGCTTCTCACCGAGAGCGAAGCGACAGGGGGAAGCGTCTGTGCCCTCGGCGATGACGCTGATCTAGGTCCGTTCGTATCCGCATGAAACTGGCGTTTTCAAACACAGTTCTGCGCATTTGCGCACATTGAAAAATGACAGTTAAACGACAGAAGCGGCAGGCTCGCCCGTAGGCCCCCGCCACGCCCCCTTTCCCTATGCCGGCTTTCCGCATAGAAGGCGCCCAAACCCCTTATTCCAAACGAGGTCGACCATGGCGTCCTATCAATATGTCTATCACATGGATGGTGTCTCGAAGACCTATCCGGGTGGCAAGAAATGCTTCGAAAACATCCGCCTGAATTTCCTTCCCGGCGTGAAGATCGGCGTCGTCGGCGTCAACGGCGCGGGTAAATCCACGCTGCTTCGCATCATGGCAGGCCTCGACAAGGACTTCTCGGGCGAGGCCTGGGCCGCGAAAGGCGCGAAGGTCGGCTACCTCCCGCAGGAGCCCGATCTGGACCCGGCGCTGAACGTGCGCGGCAACGTCATGGAAGGCGTGGCCGCCAAGAAAGCCAAGCTGGAGCGTTTCAACGAGCTGGCGATGAACTACTCGGACGAGACCGCCGAGGAAATGGCCCAGCTGCAGGACGAGATCGACTCGGAAAACCTCTGGGATCTCGACAGCCAGGTCGACGTCGCGATGGAAGCCCTGCGCTGCCCGCCCGACGAGGCCGATGTCGAAACCCTTTCGGGCGGGGAACGCCGCCGGGTCGCGCTGTGCAAGCTGCTGCTCGAAGCGCCCGACATGCTGCTGCTCGACGAACCGACCAACCACCTCGACGCGGAAACAATCGCCTGGCTGCAAAAGCACCTGATCGAATACAAGGGCACGATCCTCTGCGTCACGCACGACCGTTACTTCCTCGACGACATCACCTCGTGGATTCTCGAACTCGAGCGCGGCCGCGGCATCCCTTACGAGGGCAACTACTCCGCATGGCTCGAACAGAAAGCCAAGCGCCTCGAGCAGGAAGCCCGCGAGGACAAGGCCAAGCAGAAGGTCCTCGAGAAGGAACTTCAGTGGATCCGGGCCGGCGCCAAGGCGCGTCAGGCGAAGTCCAAAGCGCGTATCTCGGCCTATGAGAAGATGGCGGACCAGTCCGAGCGCGAGCGCGTCGGCAAGGCCCAGATCATCATCCCGAACGGCCCGCGTCTGGGCGGCAAGGTGATCGAAGTCGAGGGCATCTCGAAGCATTACGGCGACAAGCAGCTGATCGAGAACCTGTCCTTCTCGATCCCGCCGGGCGCCATCGTCGGCGTGATCGGCCCGAACGGCGCCGGTAAATCCACGCTGTTCCGCATGATCACCGGTCAGGACAAGCCCGACACCGGCGAGATCACCGTCGGCGACACGGTCAAGCTGGCCTATGTCGACCAGTCGCGCGATGCGCTGGATGCGAACAAGACCGTCTGGGAGGAAATCTCCGGCGGGGCCGAGCTGATCGAACTGGGCGACGCGCAGGTCAACAGCCGTGCCTATTGCGGCGCGTTCAACTTCAAGGGCGGCGACCAGCAGAAGAAGGTGGGTCTCCTCTCGGGTGGTGAGCGCAACCGCGTCCACATGGCCAAGCTGCTGAAAGAAGGCGGCAATGTGCTGCTCCTCGATGAACCGACCAACGATCTGGACGTCGAAACCCTGCAGGCGCTGGAAGCCGCGATCGAAGACTTCGCCGGCAACGCGATCATCATCTCGCACGACCGCTTCTTCCTCGACCGCCTCTGCACCCACATCCTCGCCTTCGAGGGCGACGCCCATGTGGAATTCTTCGAGGGCAACTTCGAGGATTACGAGGAAGACAAGATCCGTCGCCTCGGTCCGGATGCTGTCGAGCCGAAGCGGGTGAAGTACAAGAAGTTTAGCCGGTAAGTTCCGACACACACTTCGAACGAAAAGCGAAAGCGCAGAGCATAACCATGCTCTGCGCTTTTCTCTGTTGCTTAAACGCAGTGTTTCTACGCCACGGCACCTCGCCCCTTGCGCGCCACCTTCCCCAGTTCCCGATTGCCATCTATAGTGTCTGGCGAGGGACAAGACACAAGACAAAGCGGGGATGGGACTTGGCGCATATCATCGTGATGGGCAACGAAAAGGGTGGGTCGGGGAAGTCCACCACCTCGATGCATGTGGCGACCGCCTTGGCGCGGATGGGATGGAAAGTGGGGGCGCTCGATCTCGATCTGCGGCAGCGCAGTTTCGGGCGCTATGTCGAGAACCGGCTGGCCTATATGGATCGCGAGGGGCTCGACCTGCCCTGCCCCGATTATCGCGAACTGCCCGAGGTGGACGCCTCGACGCTGGGTCCGGGGGAGAACCCCTATGACCACCGGCTGTCGACCGCCGTAGCCGAGATGGAGCCGTCCTGCGACTTCATCCTGATCGACTGCCCCGGCTCGCATACGCGGCTGTCTCAGGTCGCGCATTCGCTGGCCGATACGCTGGTCACGCCGCTCAATGACAGTTTCATCGATTTCGACCTGCTGGCACGGATCGACCCGGTGACCTCGAAGGTGATCGGCCCCTCGATCTACTCCGAGATGGTCTGGTCGGCGCGGCAGCTGCGCGCGAAGGCGGGGTTGAAGCCGATCGACTGGATCGTACTGCGCAACCGCGTGGGCGCTCAGCAGATGCACAACAAGCGCAAGGTGGGCGCGGCTTTGGAGCAGCTCTCGAAGCGCATCGGTTTCCGCGTCTCGCCCGGCTTCTCCGAGCGGGTGATCTTCCGCGAGCTGTTCCCGCGCGGGCTGACGCTTCTGGACCTCAAGGACCTCGGCGTCGAGAGCCTCAACATCTCCAACGTGGCGGCCCGTCAGGAAGTGCGCGACCTGATGAAGGAGCTGGACCTGCCCGGCGTCGCGGTCGACTTCTGAGCCTCTCTCACGGCGCGACAGGCCCCTTGAGACAAACAAACGCCCGCTGGGAGTGACCCTCGGGCGTTTCGTACTGGTACGGGTAGCTGACTAAAGCGCGTGCTTTTACTGAGGCTTCGGCATCTCAGCGAAAGGCGATACGCGTCTGCGGCACGGTGCGGGCATCGAGCCGAGTTCTTTCATCCGCAGGTCAATCCGATCCTCGCGGCGCTTGAAGAGGCGAAAAAGGGCAGCCAGACAGCGCATTTCGTGTCTCCTTTGTATCGACGCCGTTTTGGCGTCACCCTTCGAGATTTCCGGCCAATTGAGGCGCTTGCGTGGCGGGCTGGGGATATGTCAGTGGCGTTGTCGGGACGCTTTCACGGCCTCTTACGCCGCGACAGGACCCTCGCAGTTTGCGATATCCACGCCATTGCGGACCTTGCGCGACCAGCCAAGCGCCGCGAAAAGCCCCAGCCCCGCCAGCATCATCCAGACCGAGGCGGGAAGCGGCACGGTGGCGGGCGTCTCCACCATCATCGCAATATCGTCGAGCGAGGCGTTCATATAGTAATAGCTCGTCTCGACATCGAACTGGATGCCCAGCGTCGACCCCACACCCGCCTGCAGATAACTGGTCAGATCGTAGCTCAGCGGCGTCGCGCCCTGGACCGCCGCGTCGCCCGGCTGGGTCGAGAAAATCTGCGAGATCACCGCGCCCGCATCGTCGATCAGGCTCACACGGAACTGCTGATCGGGGTCGTCGAAGCCCGACGCGTAGTGGTTCACGAGCTGATAGGTGAAGTTGAAACTTGCGCTGATCACCCGATCGGGAACCGTGAAGAACTGCGTCAAGGTCGAAATCCCGTAGCCGGTTTGCTCGTTCATCACGTCGTAACTGCCCGAGATCGGATCCACGCGGCGCGTCGGCCCGCGCGGATTGAACCGCCCGTTATTGATCTGGAAGTCCTCTGCATAGGAAGAGCTGGTCGAATTCCAGCCCGACAGATCGCCGGTCTCGAAATCACCGTTGGTGATCAGATCGACTGTCACCGCCTGCGCGGCAGAGGCATAGAGGACGCTCACCACCACAAGGGCGAGACAGCGTTTCGCAAAACTGGCAATCGGTAAAAACATGACACGCTCGATCTCGATGGCGTCGCCCCGTTCTTGATGCGGAGACGACTTCGTTACCTTTCATTAACCATCGGAATCGGGACGCACTGGGGCTCCACCGGGGCAATTTCACGATGGGCCGCCATGATGTTTCCACAATCGAAACGCCGCCCCGGAGGGCGGCGCGATTGTTGCTAGCGATGCGAGAGGGAGGTTACCGGGCCCAGTCCCACGGTACGGTAAACTCGCCCAGCTTATGGGCCAGCGCGTCCTGATCGCAGTCTCCCGTGGTCGCCAGATGCGCCACCAGACCGCGCTTCTTGTCCTCGGTGACCGAGATGACATGCGCCTTGATGCCCGCCGTCTCCAGCTCGGCATTGAGCACCCGGGTGATCGCCTTCTTGCGCAAGTCGGGCTTGAAGATCTTGCCCACCGCCGTCTTCGGCAACTCGTCCATCACCTCGAGATATTTCGGGACCGCGGCGCGCTCGTGAATATTCGCGCGCGCATGTTCCATCAGCTCCTCGTCGGTCACCTCGGCGTCGGCAACCAGCTCGACATAGGCGCAAGGCAGTTCGCCCGCGAAGCTGTCGGGCTGACCGATCGCGCCCGCGAAGGCCACCGCCGGGTGGCTCAGCAGCGCGTCCTCGATCTCCGCCGGGTCGAGATTGTGCCCGCCCCGGATGATCAGATCCTTCGCGCGGCCCGTGATCCAGAGATAGCCATCCTCGTCGATACGGCCCAGATCGCCGGTGCGCAGGAAGCGCTCCTCGGCGAACAGATCGTGGTTCTTGTCCGGCTCGGTATAGGTCGAGCCCTCGAAGACCCCCGGATTGGCAACGCAGATCTCGCCGACCTCATCCCGCGCGCATTCGTCGAACGTGCCGTTGCGCTTCTTGAGAATGCGCACATGGGTGTAGGGCATCGGGATCCCGACGGAGCCCACCTTCTTCATCCCGTCCACCGGGTTGACCGACACCAGACAGGTCGCCTCGGTCAGACCGTAGCCTTCCGCGATCTCGACCCCGGTTGCCGCCTTGAAGCGGTTGTAAAGCTCGATCGGCAGCGGGGCCGAGCCCGAGAGCGCGATCCGCAGCGAGGAGATATCGGCATCGACCTTGCGCTGCACCATCGCGGACACAGCGGTCGGCACGGTGATCAGGAAGGTCACCTGCCAGCGCTCGATCAGCTTCCAGAAATTGTCGAACACGCCCTCCCCGCGATAGCCCGCGGGGGTCGGGAAGATGACATGCGCGCCCGAGGCGATGGCCGACATCAGGATCGGATAGGCCGCGAAGACGTGGAACAGCGGCAGCGGGCACATCATCACGTCGTCTTGCTTGAACAAGAGCCGCCCGCCGAGCCAGCCATTATAGATCATGCCGGAATATTTGTGCTGCGCGACCTTGGGCATGCCCGTCGTGCCGCCGGTGTGGAAATAGGCCGCGACGCGATCCTCGTTGGGATCGTCGAACATCAGCCGGTCGCCGGGCATCTTGCTGGCTTCGCCGTTGAAGCTCATCACCTTCGCGTTGTGCTTCACCTCGGTCTTGGGGCGAATGAAGGGCACGATCCAGCTTTTCGGCGGCGAGAGGTAGCGATTGAGATCGACCTCCAGCACGGCCTCGACATTGGGCGCAAGCCGCACGGCTTCAGCCGCCTTCTGCGCCACGTCGGTCTTCGGGAACGCCTTCAGCGTCACCAGAACCTTCGCCTTGGTCTCGCGCAGAATGGCGCCGATCTGCTCGGCATCCAGAAGCGGGTTGATCGGGTTCACGATCCCGGCCGTCGCGCCCGCCAGAAGCACCGTCGCGGTCTCGAGCGAGTTCGGCAGCAGATAGGCCACCGTGTCGGTCGGCCCCACGCCCAGATGGCGCAGCAGGTTCGCAGCCTGCGTGACCTTGCCGTGCAATTGCGACCAGCTCAGCGTCTCCGCCTTGTCGGTCGGGCCGGACATGATCTGGAATGACAGGGCCGGACGATCGCCATGGGCCTTGGCGGTCTCGCTCAGAAAGCCGTAAAGCGTTTCGGGGCGGTTGCGCGCCTCCCAGGGTTTCTCGGCCTCGACCGCATCACGGTCGGCAACTGTCGCGAATTTCTGCATTAGTCTCCTCCAGCGGCCGCCGCGTTCCTCCACTGACGGGCCATGCGCAGGATGCGGCAAAAGCGCCCGCCACGGCAAGAGTTACGCCGCCGCCAAAACGTCACGTCACGCAAATTCTGACGTGGGGAAACAAGCGTCCGGGTTCAAGGCGAAAAGGCGCGAACGCCCCGTCACGCCCCTTCGGTGAATTGCAGTCTAGCGAGTTCGGCATAAAGCCCGCCTTCGGAGACGAGACTGTCATGCGTGCCCTGCGCAACGATCTTGCCGTCCTCGAAGACGACGATCCGGTCGGCCTTCTTCACGGTGGCCAGACGGTGCGCCACGATCACCGTGGTGCGGGTCTTGGCGAGCTGATCGACGGCCGCCTGCACTTCGCGTTCAGAGGCCGCATCGAGTGCCGAGGTCGCCTCGTCCAGAAGCAGGATCGGCGCGTCGCGCAGGATCGCCCGCGCAATCGCGATACGCTGTTTCTGACCGCCCGAGAGCATCACGCCGCGCTCGCCGACATAGGTATCGAACCCTTCTGGCAACGCTTCGAGAAAGTCATAGGCATGGGCCGCGCGGGCCGCTTCTTCGACTTCGCGATCGCTCGCATCGGGACGACCGAAGCGGATGTTTTCGCGCGCCGAAGCGGCGAAGACGACCGGGTCCTGCGGCACCAGCGCGATCGCCTGACGGAAATCGTGCCGCGCCATGTCGCGCAGGTCGTAGCCGTCGATCGTTACCTTGCCGGTCTCGGGATCCCAGAACCGCTGGATCAACTGCACGACGGTCGTCTTGCCCGCGCCCGAAGGCCCGACCAGCGCCACGGTCTCGCCCGGCGCGATGTCGAGATCGACATGATCGAGCGCGGAGGCCTGCGGCCGCGACGGGTAATGGAAGCTCACATCCTCGAACCGGATCGCGCCGGTTGCGGGCATCGGCAGCGGCACCGGATGCTCGGGGTCTTTCACCGAGTCCTCGCTTTGCAGCAGCTCCACGAGACGCTCGGTCGCGCCTGCGGCTCGCTGCAATTCGGACCAGATTTCCGACAGCGCGCCGACAGAGCCCGCCACCATCACCGCGTAGATCACGAATTGCACCAGCTCGCCCACGCTCATCTCGCCGCCGCGCACGTCGCGCGCGCCGATCCACAGCACGCCGACGACGCCTGCGAAGACGAGGAAGATCACGATCACGGTCATCACCGCGCGCGTGCCGATCCGCTTCTTGGCGGACTGGTAAGCTTTCTCGGTGACGTCGGAGAATTTCTCGCGGGTGATCGCCTCGTGGGTGAAGGCCTGCACGGTCTGAGCCGCCAGAAGCGACTCCGAGGCCGAGCCGGACGAATTCGCGATCCAGTCCTGGTTCTCGCGGCCCAGCACCCGCAGGCGGCGGCCCAGAACCACGATGGGAACCACGACCACCGGTACGACCAGCAGCACCAGCCCGGTCAGCTTGGCCGAGGTGAACATCAACATGATCAACCCGCCGATCAGGATCAGCACGTTGCGCAGCGCCACCGAGACGGAGGACCCGATCACCGAGAGGATCAGCGTCGTGTCGGTGGTGATGCGGCTGATGATCTCGCCGGTCAGAATTCGCTCGAAGAAGGCGGGGCTCATCGAGATCACCCGGTCGAACACCGCTTTGCGGATATCGGCCACGACCCGTTCGCCGAAGCGCGTCACGAGGTAATAGCGTAGCCCCGTCCCAATCGCGAGCAACCCAGCGATGACCAGAGCCGCGAAGAAGTATTGATCGAGAAGCGCCGCGCCCTTCTGGAACCCGTCCACCACGCGGCGCACCGCGAGCGGCAGGATCAGCGAGATCGAGGCGGTGGCGATCAGCGCCAGCAACGCTCCGAAGGCAAGTCCCTTGTAAGGTGCGATGAAGGGGCCGAGCCCCTTGAGCGCGCCGATCTTCTTCGTCTTCGGCCGGTCTTCGGCCGGTCCCGTCGGTCTGCGAGCCATGAATTCCCCCTTGCTTGGTTCAAGGGTTTAGGCGGCGGGGGCATTACGGGCAAGCCTCGATTGGTCAAGCCTGCGGCACGCCCATGCCCGGACGGCCTCACGATAGCTCACATTTTCGCAGAAAAGGCTACGGGCGGCCGGACTCGAACCGGCACGGGCAATGCCCAAGGGATTTTAAGTCCCGTGCGTCTACCATTTCGCCACGCCCGCAGCGCGTTCTGGCTAGCGCGGGCGCGGCGGCTTGGCAAGGCCGCGAGGCGCTCAGCGCCCCTCGAATTTCGGCGCGCGCTTCTCGAGGAACGCGGTCACGCCTTCGCGGAAATCGTGGCTCTGGCCGAGGCTGCCCTGCAGCTCCGCTTCCAGCTCCAGCTGGGTCGACAGATCATTGCTGTAGCCCTCGCGGAGCGAGCGCTTCACCGCGCGATAGGCTGCCGTCGGGCCATTGGCCAGATGCGCCGCAAGGGCGCGCCAGTGATGGTCGAAATCGACCTCGGCAATCGCTTCCCAGATCATGCCCCAGTCAGCGGCCTGCCGCGCCGAGATCTTGTCGGCAAACAGCGCCATGCCCATCGCGCGGGCAAAACCCACCTGACGCGGCAGCCAATAGGTGCCGCCCGCATCCGGCATCAGCCCGATCCGCGTGAAGGCCTGAATGAAGCTCGCCGCTTCCGAGGCGATCACCACATCCGCGGCCAGCGCGATATTCGCCCCCGCCCCTGCCGCGGGTCCGTTAACTGCAGAGACCACCGGCAGCGGGCTCTCGTAGATCGCCTTGAGCATCGGCTCGTATTCGTCGCGCAGGACCCGCTCCAGATCGAGCCCGGCCGCCGAGACGCCATCGCCCAGATCCTGCCCCGAACAGAAAGCGCGCCCCGCGCCGGTCAGCACGATCACCCGGGCCTCATCCTCGGCGCGTTTCACCGCCTCGAGGATTTCCGCGCGCATCTGCGCGTTGAGCGCGTTCATCACATCGGGTCGGTTGAGCGTGATCACCGCGACCTGCTCTTCGACCTCGTACCGGATAACCTTGAACACCATCTGGAAAACGCGCCTCCCTCTTTGTCGCGGCCCCACGATAACGCGGGTCACGCGAAGGGAAAGCGGAACGGGGCGTCACGAAAGACGCCCGCCTCGTATTCTTCAGAATATCTCGAACAGGCCCGCAGCCCCCTGCCCGCCGCCGATGCACATCGACACGACGCCGTAGCGCGCACCGCGGCGCTTGCCTTCCAGCAGGATATGGCCCGCCATGCGCGCACCCGACATGCCATAGGGGTGGCCGATCGAGATCGCGCCGCCATTGACGTTGAGCTTGTCGTCGGGAATGCCCAGCCTGTCGCGGCAATAGAGGAGCTGCGAGGCGAAGGCCTCGTTGATCTCCCACAGATCGATATCCTCGATGGAAAGCCCCGCGCGCTCCAGCAGGCGCGGGATCGCGAAGACTGGGCCGATGCCCATCTCGTCGGGCGCACAGCCCGCAACCGCCATGCCCCGGAACGCGCCCAACGGCTCCAGCCCGCGCCGCGCGGCTTCCTCGGCGGACATCACCACGCAGGCAGACGCGCCGTCGGACAGCTGGCTCGCATTGCCTGCGGTCACGCATTTGTCGGGGCCCAGCACCGGCTTGAGCCCTTGAAGCCCTTCCAGCGTGGTCTGCGGACGATTGCACTCGTCGCGCTCGAGCCGCACCGACTGCTCAGAGACTTCGCCCGTGGCCTTGTCCTTCACCAGCTTCACCGCCTCGACCGGGACGATCTCGGCATCGAAACGGCCAGCTTCCTGCGCGGCGGCGGTGCGGGCCTGACTTTGCAGCGCATAGGCGTCCTGCGCCTCGCGGGTCACGCCATAGCGCTCGGCTACGACCTCCGCCGTCTCGATCATCGACATGTAGTAGGCGTCGGGTACACCGGGGCTGCGATAGCGATAGCCGTTCCAATGTTCGTTCTGCACCAGCGAGATCGAGTCGAGCCCGCCCGCAAGCGCCACGTCCATCTCGCCCGTCATCACGCCATGGGCCGCCGCCGCGATCGCGTTGAGCCCCGAGGCGCACTGACGGTCCAGCGTGACGCCCGCCACGGAGTCGGGCAGGCCCGAAGCCTGCGCGATATGGCGCGCCACGTTGACGCCGGTGGAGCCCTGCGTGAGGGCGGAGCCGAAGATCGCATCGGCGATCTCGCCGCCTTCGAGCCCTGCGCGAGAAACGGCCGCGCGCACGGCATGGGCGGCCAGCGCCGGGCCTTCGAGATTGTTGAACGCCCCGCGATAGGCCTTGCCGATCGGCGTGCGGGCGGTGGAGACGATGACAGCGTCACGCATGGGAATCCTCAGATGGTTTCGAGCCCGCACCAGTCCGCGATGAACAGGGCGGTGCTCTGGGTGATGCGACGGATGCTTTCCAGCTCGACGCGCTCGTTGAAGCCGTGGATCGCCTCGGCGCGCGGCCCGTAGACCAGCGCGGGGGTGTCGGCATAGAGCCCGAAGAAGCGGGCATCGGTGGTCGCGGTGATCGCCACGCGATCGAGATCGCTCTCGTTGACGCTGCGATGCGCCCCTTCGAGGGCGCCGATCGCGGCCTTCGCCGTGGCGGAGTGGTCGTCGGAAAGCGCGTAGCCCTCGGCCATGAAGCCGTGCCAGACGATCTCGGGCAGCGAGTTCTTTAGGAAGGCGTTGGAGCGCGCGGCATCCATGATGGTCTCGGTGATCTCGGCGCGCGCGGCGGCAATATCCTGCCCCGGATAGATCGCGATGCGCATGTCGAAGATGCACCAGGCCGGAACGGAGGACGCCCAGTCGCCACCCTGAATCTTGCCGATATTGAGGTTAATCGGGTGATGGACATGGGCGAAATCACCGTGCCGGCAGCCCGGTTCGTTCCAGCGTTCTTCCAGCCCGTGCAGTGCCTCGATCAGCGGGATCGCGGCCTCGATCGCATTGGCGCCAGTGCCGGCATAGGCCACGTGAGTGGGCAGGCCCTTCAGGTGGACCTGCGCCCAGACCACGCCGAGCTGCGCGCCGACCAGCTTTTCCTCGAACGGTTCGGGGATCAGCGCGGCGTCGGCGCGGTAGCCGCGTTCAAGGCATGCCAGCGCGCCGTTGCCGGTGCATTCCTCTTCCACGACGGATTGGAAGAACACATCCGCGCCGGGGGCGAAGCCCGCCTTGCGCAGCGCATCGAGCGCGAAGAGGTTCGACACCAGCCCCGCTTTCATGTCGCCCGCCCCGCGCCCGTAAAGCCAGCCATCGGCGACATGCGGCTCGAACGGCGGCGCGTCCCACATGTCCAGCGGGCCCGCAGGCACCACGTCGATATGACCGTTGAGAATGAGCGAGCGGCCCTTTTGCGATTGGCTGCGATGGGTGCCCACCACGTTTACCGCGTCCTCGTAATCGCCCATCACCGGCGAGAAACCCGGCATGTCGCGGATCTTGTCGACATCGATCTGCCAGCGATCCACCTCGTAGCCGCGCTCATCGAGGGCGGCGGCCATGAAGTCCTGCGCGCTCTGCTCCTGCCCACGGGTGGACGGGTGCGAGGTCAGCTCGGAGAGAAACGCGGTCTCGTCGTCGAATGCAGCGTCGACCGCCGAGAGGATGCGGGTTTTCAGCTCGGTATCCATATGGTGCCTCAGAATCTGGGAATGTCGCCTTGCGGCAGCGCAAGGGGCGCGCCGGTCGCCTCGCGGATCTCCGTCTCGGAGATGCCCTCGGCCAGTTCGACCAGCGCGAAGCCCTGCGCGGTCACGTCCACGACCGCCATGTCGGTATAGATCCGCGCCACCCGCGCCTTCGCGGTCAGCGGCAGCGAGCAGGTCTCGAGCAGCTTCGGATTGCCCTTGCGGTCGCAATGGGTGGTCATCACGACGACGCGGCGCGCCTTCTGCGCCAGTTCGATCGCGCCGCCCGCGCCGGGGGAGAACTTGCCCGGGATCTTCCAGTTCGCCAGATCGCCGTTCTGCGCGACCTCGAAAGCGCCCAGCAGCGTCAGGTCGAGCCGCCCGGAGCGCACCAGGGCAAAGCTCACCGCGCTGTCGAAAAAGGCCGAGCCGGGAATCGTCGAGACATAGGCCCCGCCCGCGTCGATCAGGTTACGGTCGGCGCGCTCGGGCGGCAGCGTCGGCCCGATCCCGGTCAGCCCGTTTTCCGAATGCAGGCAGACGGGGAAGTCGGCGGGCAGATGGTTGACCACCTTGGTGGGCAGGCCGATGCCCAGGTTCACGACCATGCCGGGCGCGATTTCGCGCGCGGCACGGGCCACCATGCGGGATCTAGCGTCTGACAATGCCATACTCCTCGGAAATCTCGTCGAGTTTCACGACGTGGTCGATGAAGGCGCCGGGGCTCTCGGCCGCGTCCGGGTCGATCCCGCCCAGCGGCAGAAGCTCTTCGGTCTCGGCGATCACGCGGGTCGCGGCCATCGCCATGAGCGGGTTGAAATTGCGCGCGGTGGCGGCATAGGCGAGGTTGCCGAAGCAATCGGCGCGCGCGGCATGGACCAGCGCCACATCGCCACGCAGAGCCGGTTCGACCAGCATCGGGCGGCCATTCATCTCGACCACCTGCTTGCCCTGCGCCAATTCGGTGTCGATGCCGATATCGGTGAGGATCGCGCCCAGCCCCGCGCCCCCGGCACGGATACGCTCGGCGAGGATGCCCTGCGCGCAGAACTCGACCTCCATACGGCCCTCGTTCATCGCCGCGATGGCGTTGGCGTTGAGCCCGAGATGGGTGACGATCAGCTTGCGCACCTGACCGCCCGCGATCAGGTGGTCGATGCCCATGCCCGCCTCGTTGGCGTCGTTCTTGACCAGCACGAGGTCGCGCTGCCCCTGACGGGCCAGCTCGCGCAGCAGCGCGAAGGGGGTGCCGGGCACGCCGAAGCCGCCCACCAGCACCGTGGCGCCGTCGGGGATCTGCGCCACTACCTCTTCCATCGCGATGGATTTGTCGGGCAGCTTCATGCGCTGACCTCCTCGACCACCGGCAGGTCGTGATTGGCGGCGAAGGCGTCGAGCGCGTCGGTAAGGATCGCCATGATCTCATCGATCTGCGCCTCGGTCACGATCAGCGGCGGGCAGACGAGGAAATGGTCGCCCTCGTAGCCGCCCCGCGTGCGACGCGAATAGATGATGAGACCGCGCTCATAGGCCAGTTCGACCAGCTCGGTATGGGCGTTCCACTCTTTCGGCAGAACCTCCATCGTGTCGCGGTCCGAGACCAGTTCGAACGCCAGCAGCAAGCCCTTGCCGCGCACATCGCCGATGAAGGGGTAGCGGTCCATCAGCCCGGTCAGCCGAGCCTTGAGAACATCGCCCATCCGCGCGGCATTGCCGATCAGGTCCTGCTCTTCCATCTCGTCGAGCACTGCGAGACCGGCCGCGCAGGCCAGCGGGTTGCCCGCATAGGTGAAGCCGTGCAGGAAGCCGCCCGCGTCGAGCAGCGCCTCGACCATGTCATTGCGCGCGACCACGGCGCCCAGCGGCGCGTAGCCCGCCCCGAACCCTTTCGAGAGCGCGACGATGTCGGGGGTGATCCCCCAATGCTCGGCGGCGAGAAACTTGCCGGTGCGCCCGGCCCCGGTCATCACCTCGTCATAGATCAGCAGGATACCGTATTCGCGGCAGATCTCGGCCACGCGGGTGTAATAGCTGTCAGGCGCCACGAGCGCGCCGGTCGAGGCCCCGCCCACCGGCTCCATCAGGAAGGCGAGCACCGTCTCGGGGCCCTCCGCCTCGATCTTCTCGCGCAGCATCTCGGCATATTTGATGCCGCGCTCTTCCTCGGTGAGATTGTCGCGGTCGAGGTAGCAGGTCGGTGCCGGAACTTTCGGCATCTCCGTAAACATCGGCGCGAATTTCCCGGTGAAGAGCGGGCTGCCGGTGACGCCCAGCGCGCCCATCGTCGCACCGTGATAGGAGGGCAGCCGCGAGATCACCTTGTAACGGCTCTCCTCGCCCTGCGTGACCGCATATTGCCGTGCGAGCTTGATCGCGGTCTCGACCGCCTCGGAGCCGCCGGAGACGAAGAACACCTTGTCGAGCCCTTCGGGCATCCGCGCGGCGACCCGTGCGGCGAGATCCTCGGAGGGGTGCGTGCGGAAATGCAGCCGGTAGCCGAAGGTCGAACGGTCCATCTGCGCCTTCATCTTCTCCAGCACGCGCGGATTGGAATGGCCGATATTGGAGACCATCGCCCCCGAGGAACCGTCGATGTAGCGTTTCCCGTTCTCGTCGTAGTGGTAGATTCCCTCGGAACGTTCGAGGAAAGGTCGCGGCTGGCGCGACTGGTAGAACAGGTGAGACTTTTCAGTCGTCATTTTGCACCTTCGAGATGTTTGCGCAGGAAATTCCGGGTCCGTTCCTGGGTCGGGTTCTTGAAGACCTGCTCGGGCGGGCCCTCTTCGACCACGACGCCCTTGTCCATGAACAGCACGCGGTCGCAGACCGAGGCGGCGAAATCCATCTCGTGGGTGACGATGATCATGGTCATGTGCTCTTGCGCGAGCTTCTTCATGACCAGGTTCACCTCTTCCACCAGCTCGGGATCGAGCGCCGAGGTGGCTTCGTCGAACAGCATCAGCTTCGGCTTCATCGCGAGCGCACGGGCAATCGCGACACGCTGCTTCTGACCGCCCGAAAGCTGCGCCGGGTAATAGTCGATCCGCTCCAGCATGCCGACGTGATCGAGCTGCTCTTCGGCGAGCTTGTCGGCCTCCTTGTCGGAGATCTTCTTCAGCAGCTTCGGCGCCATCGTCACGTTGTCCCGAACGCTTAGATGCGGGAAGAGATTGAAGTGCTGGAACACCATGCCGATGTCCTGACGCATCTGGTTGATGTGCTTCTCATACTGATTGTGCGGCAGGTTCTTGTTGACCTGCACCCCGTCGAGCCAGACCTCGCCACCCGTCAGCGGATCGAGATCGTTGATCGCGCGCAGCAGCGTGGATTTCCCCGAGCCCGAGGGGCCGATGATAGCGACGATCTGGCCACGCTCCACGTTGAGCGAGATGTCCTTGAGCACTTCCAGCGTGCCGTAGGATTTCTGGGCGTGACGGATTTCGACGAAGGATTTTGTCTCTGTCATGTCGATATCTCCCGGATCAGCGATAGAGGCGGTTGCGGTTCTCGAACCAGCGGATCACCGCCTCCATGCCGAGATTGATGATGTAGTAGAGGACGGCAGCGGCCGCGTAGAACTCGAAGGCGCGGTAGGTCTGGCCGATGGCGCGTTGCGCCGAGAGCGTCAGTTCCGACACCCCGATCACCGAGACCAGCGCCGAGTCTTTCAGCAGCGCGATCATGTTGTTGCCGATGGGCGGCAGCACGTCGCGCACCGCCTGCGGCACGACGACCTTGACGAGCGCCTGTCTGCGCGACAGGCCCAGCGTGCGCGCGGCCTCCATCTGACCTTTGTCCACCGCGAGCATCGCAGTCTGGATCAGTTCGGAGTTATAGACCGCGAAGTGGAAGCCGAGGCCGATCACACCTGCCACGAAGGCCGGAAGGTCGATGCCGATCTGCACCAGCCCGAAATAGATCAGGAAGAGTTGCAGCAGCAGCGGCGTGCCCATGAAGAGCCAGGCGATGAAGCGTACCGGCAGGCGGATGATGGCTGGCGCATAAAGCGCGATCACCGCGAGCAGGATACCCCCGAAGAAGCTCAGCAGGGCCGACGCGGCGGTGATGGCGATGGTCCACAGGACACCCAGCAAGAGCGTGCCGTAGAAAGGCGGGATGACGGAGAAATCGAGACCCATGGCTCACTCCTTCTCTTGCGGGCGGGAAAGGGAAAGGGGGGCGGATGCGCGACTCATTGGATGCGCACCTTGCGGTCGAGGAACGACACGCCCTTACCCACCGCGGTGATGATGATGAGGTAGAGAACCCCCGCGAGGAAAAACATCTCGAACGGCTTGTAGGTCGAACCGATGTAGCGTTGCGCGGTATAGGTCAGCTCCACCACCGAGATCGCGGAGACGAGCGCCGTGCCCTTGATCTGTGCGTTGATGTTCACGCCGAGCGGCCGGATCATCAGGCGCAGCGCCTGCGGTAGTGTCACCTTGCGGAAGGCCTGCGCCTTTGACAGCCCCAGCGTGCGCGCGGCCTCGGTCTGCCCCCGGTCGACCGCGACGATCGCACCGCGCATCGTCTCGGTCATATAGGCCCCGATATTGACGCCCAGACCGATCACCCCGGCCTGAAAGGCATCGAGCTGGATGCCGATCTGCGGGCCGCCGAAATAGAGCAGAAACAACTGGATCAGCGCAGGCGTGCCACGAAAGAAGCTGACATAGGCCGCCCCGATGAAGCGCAGGATGGCAAAGCGCGAAAGCCGGGATGCTGCGCCAAGCGCCCCGCAGATGAGCCCCAGCACGATGGTCAGAACCGAAAGTTCGACCGTGATCACGGCAGCTTTCAGGAAGTACGGATAGACCTTGAGGATTAGTTCGATATCCACGGCATTCCCCTTAATGATGATCGCGGCGGGACAGGATGGGCAGCGCGCGTATCTCGCGCACGAGCGCTGTCGTCTCTTCGATTGCCGCTTCTAGGAACGCCCTGCCAGTCTCGGCATCGGCGACGGTTGGATCCCCCATCGTGCCGTCCGGCGAGACTGAGGACCACCAGCGCATCAGCATCGCCTTGCCACCACCGGCCGCCAAATCGAGATTGAAGAATTTGGTGTCGGGATCGTGCAGGTTCTGACACTCGGCCTTGTCGAGATCGACAAGCTCGGGGTGCAGATGCTTGTACATCGCAGCTTCGAATTCTCCGGCATGGGCAATGCCGCCCACCTCGGATTTGCGCAGGCCCTGAATTCGGTCGCTGCACAAGTTCCAATAGGACGCCGAGACACAGATGATGCCGGTGCGTATGACCGTCTTGCGCGCCGCGAGATCGAGGATCGGGTGGTTCGACCCGTGCGAGTTCAGCAGCAGGATCCGGCGGAAGCCGTGATGCGCGAGGGACTCGGTCACGTCGCAGACGAAATTGATCAGCGTCTCCGGCTGAATCCAGATGACCCCCGGAAAGTCCTTGTGATGCTCGTTGAAGCCATAGGGGATCGCGGGCATGACGAAAACTTCGTCAGGCGCGGCTTCGGCAACGCCGTTGGCCACCGCCATTCCCAGAACCGTATCGGTATCGAGCGGCATATGCGGCCCGTGATCTTCCGTTGCAGAAACATTCAGGATCACCACACGATCCTTATCCGCGTCACGGACCTGCTCCCAAGTCAGCTTTCCATAATCGGCGGTCATCCGTTCGGTGTCCTTTCGGGAATCCATCGAAGTTTGGGGTGTGGCGGGGCAGCCGTCAGACGACGGACTGCCCACCATTCCTTGGATCGCGCCGATCAGCGGATGTCAGCGCCGATCCACTTCATCGCGATTTTCTCGTAGGTGCCGTCTTCCATCATGGAATCGAGCGCCTTCTGCATCGCGTCTTTCAGCTCGGGATTGCCCTTGCGGATGGCGATGCCCGCACCGATCGCGTCGGTCTTCAGATCGTCGAGAATGCGGTATTTGTAATCGTTCTTCTTCATCGCGAGGATCGCCGCGATCGAGTCGTTGATGATCGCGTCGACACGACCGTTCTGAAGCTCGAGGATCAGCTCGGGCAGACCTTTGTAGGTCTTCACGTCATAGCCTTGCTCACGCGCCCACTCTTCGTGCGTCTCGCCCAGCGTCACGCCCACAGTCACGTCCTTCAGGTCGGCAACGGACTTGATCGGGCTGTCGGGCAGCACGAAAATCGCGCGTTTCGTCGTGTAATACGGACCGACGAAATCGACGACCTTCTCGCGCTCGGGGGTGATCGACATCGAGCCGACGATGGCGTCGTATTTGTTGGCCAGCAGACCGCCGATGATCCCGTCCCACGCGGTCGTCACGATCTCAGTCTTCAGCCCCATGCGCTTGGCGATCTCCTCGCCGATAGCCGGGTCGAAGCCCACGACCTCGTTCGAATCGTTGATGAAGTTAAAGGGCGGGTAGGCGCCCGACATGGCGATCCGGATCACGCCCTTGTCCTTGAGGCTCTCCAGCTCGTCAGCCGCGGCGAGGCTGGGCAGCGAAATGCCGGTCGCGGCGAGCGAGCCAGCCCCGAGGATGGTTTTGAGAACGGTTCTGCGGTTGGTCATGGATTTCTCCTGTTGGTCATGACTGCGGGCGGCCTTGTTTCCGGCGCGTCCCGCCACGGCGAGCGCCCCTTCCAGAGCCTCGTTGACGGAAACGCTTGCATGGCGACCGCCATTGCGCAAATAAATAATAGAAATCTTCAATATAGATCTAGGCTATGGTCAAGCCCTACGAACAACGTTTCCCCTGGCATCTCGACTGGAACCTTCTGCGCACTTTCATGGTGGTGGTGGAGCAGCGGGGCATCTCCCGGGCGGCCTATCTTCTGGGGCTCAAACAGCCCACGATTTCGGCCGCGCTCAAGCGGCTGGAGGAACGCACCGGCCACGAGCTGATCATCCGAAAGCCCAATGAATTCAAGGTCACTAGGGCGGGAAACCTGCTCTATCAGGAATGCGCCCAGATCTTCGGCGCGGTGTCGCAGATCCCTTCCCTGCTGGAGACTGGCGCGGAGGAGCTGCGCGGCCATATCGCGATCACGACGACCTCGCATGTGATCTCGGATCACTACGACGCGGTGCTGCATGATTTCGCCACCGAACATTCGAAGGTGACCTTCTCGATGACGGTGGCCGAGAGCGAGGAAGTGGTGAACCGGGTGCAACAGAATCGGGCGAGCCTGGGGATTTGCCTGCTTCACAAGACGCCCGAGAACCTCCGCGCGCAGGTGCTCTACCGCGAGTATTTCGGATTGTTCTGCGGCACGCGCCATCGGCTTTTCGACCGCGAGGACATCACCCTCGCCGAGATCGAAGGCGAGACCTCGGTGTCGTTCCAGACCGAGACCGAGGACGGCCCGCTTCACCCGGTTTCGCTGCTGCGCGCACGGGCCAAGCTCGCGCCGAGCTGGCGCGGGGTGTCGTCGAACCTGCACGAGCTGCGCCGGATGATCGTGGCCGGTGTCGGGATCGGCGCGCTGCCGCTGCATGTCGCGCATCGCGATGTGGAGTCGGGCCGGCTGCGCCAGTTGCCGCCCTATGACGGGCTGCCGATGGTGAATATCTACCTGCTCACCAATCGGCAGCGAAAGCAGTCGAGCGCGGAAGCCGCCTTCCTCGCGGCCTGCGAAAAAATGATGGCCGAGAGCGACCTGAAAGAGCGGACCTATTACTGAGCGCGCGTCTCAGAAGGTCGGCGGGGTCGCCGCCGAGACCACCACGCAACGCGCCTTGGCCACGTTCCGGAACCGGTGCGGCAGGCGGCTGTCGAACAGGTAGGCATCGCCCGCGCGCAGAAGCTCGGTGGTCTCGCCCACCGTCAGCAGCAACTCGCCCTCGATGACGAAACCGCCCTCCTCGCCCTCATGGGCATAGGCCTCCGCCCCGGTATCGGCGCCGGGCTCATAGGTCTCGTAGAGCAGCAGAATGTTGGTCTGCCCCGACTTGCCCGCCCGCTTGAGCGAAAGCGCATCGAGCGCCGCGCCGCCCGAGCGGTAGATCCGGCCCGGGTTGATCTCGGTAAGCTCGGAATGCCGGAAGACGAACTTGCCGGGCTCGGAGGGCGTATCGCTGTCGAAGAACTCCGCCAGCGTCGTCTCGAGGATTTCGAGGATCTTGCGCAGCGAGGTGATCGAGGGCGAGGTCTTGTTGCGCTCGATCAGCGAGACCAGCCCGTTGGTCACGCCCGACCGCTGCGCCAGCTCGCGCTGCGACAATCCCTTGTCCTCGCGGATCGCCCGAAGCCGTCCGCCCACGTCGAATTCGCTCACCGCAAGCCTCCTGTCCTGTGCCTGTTCTAGAGTGCGGCCGGGCGGATTTCCAGCACGCGCGCTTTCACCATGCGTTTAACAAACTAAACATTGCACAGTTATCCGTTAAACACTAGCGTCACATCATTCCGTGATTCTCCAGCCCCTGAGGAGTGCCAATGTCCAGCAATGCCGACCTCGAAACCCGCCGCGCCGCCGCCCTTGCCCGGGGCGTGGGTGTGCAGACCCAGAACTTCGCCGTCTCCGCCGAGAACGCCACCGTCACCGATGCCGATGGCCGCGAGCTGATCGATTTCGCCGCCGGGATCGCGGTGGTGAACACCGGCCACCGCCACCCGAAAGTTATCGAGGCGGTGAAAGCCCAGCTCGACGCCTTCACCCATACTTGCCATCAGGTGATGCCCTACGAGCCCTATGTGCGCCTCGCCGAGCGGCTCAACGAAAAGGTGCCGGGCGATTTCGACAAGAAGTCGATCTTCGTCACCACCGGCGCCGAGTCGGTCGAGAACGCGATCAAGATTGCTCGCGCCTACACCGGTCGCAACGCGGTCATCGCGTTCAGCGGCGGCTTCCACGGCCGGACCTTCATGACGATGACGCTCACCGGCAAGGTCGCGCCCTACAAGGCGGGCTTCGGTGCGATGATGCCCGACGTGTTCCACGTCCCCTTCCCGAACGCGCTGCATGGCGTGTCGACCGAGGACAGCTTCGCCGCGATGGAGAGCCTGTTCAAAACCGATCTCGACCCCACGCGCCTCGCCGCGGTGATCTTCGAGCCCGTGCAGGGCGAAGGCGGCTTCAACCCCGCCCCGCATGATTTCGTGAAACGCCTGCGCGCCTTCTGCGATGAGCATGGCATCGTGATGATCGCCGACGAGGTGCAGACCGGCTTCGCGCGCACCGGCACGCTGTTTGCCATGGACGCCTACGACGTGGCGGCCGACGTCACCACGATGGCGAAGGGTCTGGGCGGCGGTCTTCCGATCGCGGCGGTGACCGGGAAAGCCGAGATCATGGACGCGGCGAACCCGGGCGGTCTGGGCGGCACCTATGGCGGCAACCCGCTGGGTATCGCGGCCGGGAACGCGGTGCTCGACGTGATCGAGGAGGAAGACCTCTGCGCCCGCGCCAACGAGCTCGGCTCGCGTCTCAAGCAGCGTCTGGAGGCGATCCGCGCCAACATGCCGGAGATCGCCGAGATCCGCGGCCCCGGCTTCATGGTCGCGGTCGAGCTGATGTCGGACGGCAAGCCCGATGCAGCCCTCACCCAGCGCATCCGTGTCGAAGCGCTCAACCGCGGCCTGCTGCTGCTGACCTGCGGCGTCTATGGCAACGTGATCCGCTTCCTCGCGCCGATCACCATCCCCGACGACCAGATGGCCAAGGCGCTCGACATCCTCGAAGAGGCGATGACCGCCGCGAAGGAGGGCTGATATGCTCAAGCTGAACGACCCGAGCCTGCTGGAGACCCGCGCCTATGTGAACGGCGAGTGGATCGAGGGCGCGAAGCGCTTCGCCGTGCAGGACCCTGCGACCGGCGAGACCGTCGCCGAGGTGGCCGATCTCGACGTGGACGCCACGCGCGCCGCGATCGAGGCCGCCCATGCCGCGAAACCGGACTGGGCCGCGCTCACCGGCAAGGAGCGCGCGGGCTACCTGCGCCGCTTCCACGACCTGATGATGGAAAATCAGGACGACCTCGCCGCGATCCTGACCGCCGAGATGGGCAAGCCGCTGGCCGAGGCCAAGGGCGAGATCGCCTATGGCGCAAGCTTCCTCGAATGGTTCGCCGAAGAGGCCAAGCGCGTCTATGGCGACGTGATCCCCGGCCACCAGCGCGACAAGCGCATCCTCGTGATCCGCCAGCCCGTGGGCGTGGTGGGCTCGATCACGCCGTGGAACTTCCCCAACGCGATGATCGCGCGCAAGCTGGCCCCGGCGCTGGCCGCGGGCTGCACCTTCGTCGGGCGACCCTCCGAGCTGACGCCGCTCTCGGCCCTCGCGATGGCCGTTCTGGCCGAGCGCGCGGGCATCCCGGCGGGTGTCTTCAACATCATCCCCGGCGTCGATGCGGCGGGCATGGGCGAAGAGCTCTGCGCCAACCCCAAGGTCGCCAAGATCACCTTCACGGGCTCGACCCGCGTGGGCAAGATCCTGATGCGCCAAGGGGCGGAGACGGTGAAGAAGATCAGTCTTGAACTGGGCGGCAACGCGCCCTTCCTCGTCTTCGACGATGCCGATCTCGATGCGGCGGTCGAAGGCGCGATGATCGCGAAGTTCCGCAATAACGGGCAGACCTGCGTCTGCGCGAACCGGATCTACGTGCAGGCCGGTGTCTATGACGCCTTCGCCGAGAAGCTGACCGCGCGACTTGCGACCCTGCGCCCCGGCAACGGCTTCGAGCCGGGCGTGACCACCGGGCCGCTGATCAATGCGGACGCGCTGGCCAAGGTCGAGGCGCATATCTCGGACGCGACCGAAAAGGGCGCGCAGGTCGCTGCAGGCGGGCATCGCTCGAACCTCGGGCGCACCTTCTTCGAGCCGACGCTGCTGACCGGCGTGACGCAGCAGATGCGGGTCGCGCGCGAGGAGACCTTCGGGCCGCTCGCTCCGCTGATCCGCTTCGAGACCGAGGCCGAGGCGATCGAGATGGCCAACGCGACCGAGTTCGGGCTGGCGGGATATTTCTACGCCAACGACCTCGCCCGCGTCTGGCGTGTGGCCGAAGCGATGGAGACCGGGATCGTCGGCGTGAACACCGGTCTGATCTCGACCGAGGTGGCGCCCTTCGGCGGCATCAAGCAATCCGGTGTCGGCCGCGAAGGCTCGAAATACGGGATCGAGGATTTCACCGAGTTGAAATACATGTGCCTCGGCGGGATCGAGTAAGCGCTGAACCTGAGACATCAGGGCGAGAATAGAGAAGCGGCGGGTCTTCCCGCAGCTTCTTTCATTTTTAGAGGCCTGAAGAGCGCCTGCGCCATCGACACTACGGTCACAGTAGCAGGGCGCGCGGCGGACCGTGGGGTGGCGCCTCAAGACCTCGGGACGCAGGCGCTTTATGCCTGCCAGGCCCTGCCACCGCTCGAACGTCTCGGATAGCTGTCCAATGCGCCAGCCCGTCGGGACGGGCCGGCGCGCGCCCTGCGGCTTCGCCCGCGCTCCGGGCGCAGCCGCGCTGCACGATCGTCGGATGGCCTCGGGCCGAACCTAGAGAACGGCGCCCTGCCCCCTACTCGCCCATCAGCTCATTCAGCCGCTTGCGCTCGTCCTCGGAGAGATCGGGCTGAGCCGGACCCTCGGACGCGGAGCGGCGCGAGCGGACATAGAAGAACCCGCCGATCAGCGCGACGATCAAAGCCCCGGGGCCGAGATACCACAGCAGCAGGTTTGCCCCGCGCTTCTCCGGTTCGAACAGGACATATTCGCCGTAGCGCGCGGTGATGTAGTCGATCACCTGGCTATTGGTGTCGCCCGCCTGCAAGCGCTCGCGCACCAGCAGCCGCAGATCCCGAGACACCTCGGCATTGGAGTCGTCGATGTTCTCGCCCTGACAGACCGGGCAGCGCAGTACTCTGGAGATTTCGCGCGCCCGCGCCTCGAGCGCCGGGTCCTTCAGGATCTCGTCGGGCTGCACCGCAAGCGCAGGCCCGATCGAGAGGAGCGCCGAAAGCATCAACGCCAAGGCAAAGAAGGTTTTCCTGAGCATCGTTTACTCCGCCGGAGACGCTTGCGACGGGGCGGCACGCGATTTGCGCGCCCCCGCTGCCACACGGTAGCGGCGATCCGACAGGCTCAGCAGCCCGCCCAACGCCATGATGATCGCGCCCGCCCAGATCCAGTCCGCGAAGGGCTTGATATAGGTGCGCACCGCGTAGCCGCCCTGATCCTGCGGATCGCCGAGCACGAGGTAGATATCGCCCAGCGGCGTGGTATGGATCGCGGCTTCGGTCGTCGGCATCCGCTGCACCGGATAGACGCGCTTCTCGGGATGCATGGTGCCGATCAGCTTGCCGTCCTTCTCGACCGTCATCGTGCCGGTGGAGGAGGTGTAGTTCGGACCTTTGACCTGTTCGACCTTCTGAAGCGTGATCTGGTAGCCGTCCACGGTGAAGGGCTCGCCGATCTTGGCGACGCGGATATCCTCGATCTGGCCCGCGGTCAGAAGACCGATGCCGATGAAGGTGACACCCAGACCCGCATGCGCGGTGGCCTTGCCCCAATCGGCGCGCGGCAGGCGCTTGAGGCGTCCGAAATTGCGCGCCGAACGCTGCCACAGCTCGGTCATCGCCCCGAAGACAAGCCAGCTGCCCAGGAACACCGCGACGAGCGCGAGCAGCGAATTGCCGCTCTCGACGGCCCAGGCGAGGCCGCCCACCGCCAGCGCCAGCACGAAGGCCGGGATCAACGGCTTCACCACGCGACCGAGACGCGCGCGTTTCCACGGCATCATCGCGCCGATCGGCAGGATCAGGGCGAGGATCACCATGAACGGCGTGAAGGCCTGATCGAAGAACGGCGCGCCGACCGACAGCTTGCGGTCGAAGAACATCTCCGCGACCAGCGGCCAGACCGTGCCCACGAAGACCACCAGTGCCGCAACCGCCAGCAGGATATTGTTGATCACCAGCGCAGTTTCCCGCGACAGCATCGAGAACACGCCCTTGGCCTGCATCGAGGTCGCGCGGAACGCATAGAGCGTCAGCGCCCCGCCCACGAAGAGCGCGAGAATGCCGAGGATGAAGATGCCGCGCTGCGGGTCGGAGGCGAAGCTATGCACCGAGGTGATCACGCCCGAACGCACGATGAAGGTGCCGATCAGCGAGAAACCGAAGGCCATGATCGACAGAAGGATGGTCCACGACTTCAGCGCCTCGCGCTTCTCGACCACGATGGCCGAGTGCAGCAGCGCGGCGGCCAAGAGCCACGGCATGAAGGAGGCGTTCTCCACCGGGTCCCAGAACCAGAAACCACCCCAGCCAAGCTCGTAATAGGCCCACCACGAGCCCAGCGCGATGCCGATGGTCAGGAAGATCCAGGCCGCCAGCGTCCACGGCCGCACCCAGCGCGCCCAGGTCGCGTCGACCCGGCCCTCGATCAGCGCCGCCACCGCGAAGGAGAACGACATCGAGAGACCGACATAACCGAGATAGAGGAAGGGCGGGTGGAAAGCCAAGCCCGGGTCTTGCAGCAGCGGGTTCATCCCCTCGCCGTTGAACGGCGGCTCTGCGAGACGCAGGAACGGGTTGGAGGTGAAGATGATGAAGCCGAGGAAGGCCACGCCGATCCAGGCCTGAACGCTCAGCACGCGCGCGCGCAGTCGCGGCGGCAGAGCGCCACCGAACACGGCTGCCGCCGCCCCGAAGAGCGACAGGATCAAAACCCACAGAAGCATCGAGCCTTCGTGATTCCCCCAGACGCCGGTGATCTTGTAGAGCATCGGCTTGTCGGTATGGGAATTCGCCCAGACCAGCTTCAGCGAGAAGTCCGACACGACGAACGCGTGGGTCAGCGCCGCAAAGCTCACCGCGATGAGCAGAAACTGAGCTGTCGCTGCGGGTTCGCCCACTGCCATCCAGCCGCGCCAGCCTTTTTGCGCGCCGACGATTGGCACGATGGCCTGCACGATGGCCACCGCAAAGGCGAGAATCAGGGCAAAATGCCCGAGTTCGTTGATCATGGGACTCCTCCTGTCGCGGGGCGAGAGCATAGAGATATACGGCCTTCGGGCCAAGGAGGATGCGCGCCGATGTCGCAACTTTCCGACAGCCGCTCACGGGGGCGTGAATGGCGCGCCCCATTCTCAAGGTCTAAGCAAGGCGCGTGAGACCAGGAGGGATGCGAAAATGCGTGCGATCGTGATCGGGCCGCTGCTGGCCTTGGGGCTTGTGGCAGGATGCCAGTCTGAGCCGGGCGACCCTCTCGAGGCGATTGCACCGAACGCGATCTGGGAAGTGGTGTCGATCGACGGCAAGCCCCTGCCCGACGGCGTCGAGGTCACGCTGACCCATCCCGAAAAGGGCCTGATCGCGGGCAAGGCGGGCTGCAATCACTATAACGGCCGGATCTCGGAAAAGGACGGCCGGGTGCGCGTCGGCGAACTGGCCGGAACACGCATGATGTGCCCCGAGCCCGCAATGGGTGTCGAGAAGGCCTTCCACTCGGCCATGGCCCGCGTCGATACGGTGAAACTGTCGCAGGACCGGCTGGAGCTGATCGCGCAGGGCGACACGGTGATCGAAGCCACGCAATAAGCGCCTTGACCGGCGGTGCGGGGCGTGGCCCTCTCGGGCGATGTTCCCGATCCGCGATCACAACCCCTCTTACAGCACCCCATGGGTCACATGGACCCTGATCGCGATCAATATCGTGGTCTATGTCTTCACCGCGCCTTGGGGCGGCGATATGCGGGAACTCTGGCTCAACAACGCGCTCTGGCCTGCCGCGGTGACCCATGGCGTCGCATGGCACGGGCTTTTCACCCATATGTTCCTGCATGCTGGTATCCTGCATCTGGCGGGCAACATGCTGTTTCTGTGGGTTTTCGGTGACAACCTCGAAGACCGGATGGGGCGCGTCCTGTTCCTGATCTTCTATCTCGCCTGCGGGCTGGCCGCCGCCTTCGCACAGATCGCGGCGAACCCCGATGCGACTGTGCCGATGGTCGGCGCCTCGGGGGCGATTGCAGGCGTGATGGGGGGCTACCTGCTGCTCTATCCGAAAGCCCGGATCGACGTGCTTTTCTACTTCCTCGTCTTCTTCAAGATCTGGGCCACGCCTGCGTGGCTGGTTCTGGGTCTCTGGTTCGTGATTCAGCTCTTCAATGAAGTCACTAGCGGCACGGCAGGCGGGGTGGCACATATGGCCCATATCGGCGGCTTCGTGGCGGGCGCGCTTCTGACGCTGCCGCTCTGGTACCGCCTTGGCGGGCCGCTCTTCTGGCGGCTCACCCATGGCCACCCACCCTTCCCCGAGGCGCGCGAGCGCCAGACCAATATCCCCACAGTCACACGGAGACGCTGATGCTGCCCGAGATTCAATCGCCCCACCGCCTGACCTGCCATTGCGGCGCGGTGGAGATGGAGGTGACCCTCTCCGACGGGCTGAACACCAAACGGCGTTGCGATTGCTCTTTCTGCCGTCGGCGCGGGGCGGTGGCGGTCTCGGCCCCGCTCTCGGGCATCCGCATCGTGAAGGGCGAGGACAACCTGACGCTCTACCAATTCGGCACGATGACCGCGAAGCATTACTTCTGCAAAACCTGCGGCATCTACACCCATCACCAGCGCCGCTCGAACCCGAACCAATACGGCGTGAATGCCGCCTGTCTGGAAGGGGTGAACCCGCGCGATCTCGATCCGGTGCCGTGGAATGACGGCGTCAATCACCCGACCGATCGCGCCGACTGATCCTTTCGAATGAACGTGGCGGCGCGCTCGGCGATCATGATCGTCGGCGCGTTGGTATTGCCCGAAATCAGCCGCGGCATCACCGAGGCATCGACAACGCGCAGCCCGTCGATCCCGCGCACCCGCAGCTGAGGATCGACCACCGACATCTCGCCCTGCCCCATCGCGCAGGTGCCGACCGGATGGTAGATCGTATCCGCCCGTGCCCGGATGTCGGCCATCAGCCCTTCATCCGTCCCGTCATGCGGATAGAACCTGCGCCCCCGCCACGGGGTGAGGGGCTCCGCCTCGGCGATCCGGTCCAGAAGCCGCGCGCCTTTCAGCAGCAGCTCTGCATCGCGCGGATCGGAGAGGTATTCGGGGTCGATCAAGGGCGCCGCGCGCGGATCGTTTGAGGCCAGTCGCAGCGTCCCGCGTGACTGAGGCCGCAGCGGACAGATATGAGCGGACCAGCCATCGGCCAGATGCGGTTTGCGCATATGCTGATCGACGATACCCACGACGAAATGAATCTGCAGATCGGGTCGGGTGAGGCTCGGATCGCTCCTCAGGAAGGCTCCCCCCTCGGCCATGGGGGAGGCGAACAGCCCCTCGCCATGCTTGCGCCACGCGCCCGCCGCCCGCGCCAGCCGCATCAGCCCGCGCGGGTTCAGCCCCACCACGTCGCGCCGGGGCGAGGTGTAGCTGATGACGTAATCCAGATGATCCTGAAGGTTCGTCCCCACACCCGGCAGATCGAGACGCGACTCGATCCCGACCTCGCGCAGATGATCCGCAGGCCCGATCCCGGACAGCATCAGCAGCTGCGGAGAGCCGAACGCCCCCGCCGAGACGATCACCTCGCGCGCGGCCTCGATCTTCATCCGCTTGCGGCCTTGCCGGACGATTGCCCCCGTCGCGCGCCCGTCCGCGATCTCGATCTTCTCGGCCCGCGCGCGGGTCAGCACGGTCAGATTGGGCCGCGTCATCACGGGATGCAGATAGGCCGCCGCCGCCGAACAGCGCTCGCCCTTGCGCGGACCGTCCCAGAACTGCGTGACCTGATAGAGCCCCGCCCCTTCCTGCCGCGGCCCGTTGAAATCCTCGTTTGGCGGACACTGCACCGAGCCGCAAGCCTCGATGAAAGCGCGGCTGATCGCGCGCGGCCGCCGCTGATCGCCGACCTGCAACGGCCCCGCCGCGCCATGCCAGTCCGACGCCCCGCGCGCATTGCGCTCGGAGGCGAGGAACCACGGCTTCACGGTTTCCCAGTCCCAGCCCTCGGCGCCCGCCTCGGCCCAACCGTCGTAATCCTCGGGCTGGCCGCGCGCATAGAGCATCGCGTTGATCGCCGACGATCCGCCAAGCCCCCGGCCCCGCGGCTGAAACCCGCGCCGCCCGTTCAACCCCGGCTGCGGCACGGTGCGCAGCGCCCAGTTGTGGATCGGCGGCCGCCCCGCGACCATCGTCGCGACCAGCGCAGGCGCACGCACGAAGATGTCGCGCGCCTCGCGGCCTGCCTCGACAATACAGACAGTCACGAGCGGGTCCTCCGACAGCCGCGCCGCCAGCACCGACCCCGCCGAGCCGCCGCCCAGAATGAGATAATCGAAACGCAAGGGCTCCTCCTTCCCTCGTTCGCGAAAAGCCTAACGGGTTTCGGAAGATAGGGAAGAATTACGCTGGGTCGGACGGGTCAGGGACGCGCCCAAGCCTCGGGTGAGAACGGCTAGAGTTGAATGCCCGGATCAGCCGCGAAGCGGCCCGGGCAACGCCCGACCGCCCCCTCGGGCGGGCGCTTTTGTGGCGGCAGCGCGCGGGTCGAGGTCGCCCGGACGTGGCGGGGATAAAGCGCCAACCTCAGAGGGCGACGCCCACCCGGCGGTCTGGCCCCGCCCTCCCCTACACACAAAAGAAAACGCCCGGTCTCTCCGACCGGGCGTTCCAAACTCTCTCGAGGACAACCTTAGCTGCGCAACGTGCCGCCGGTGGCCTTGCTCACCTTCTCGACGATCTTCTTGCTCACCGCTTCGATCTCGGCATCGGTCAGCGTCTTGTCGGCGGGCTGCATCCGCACCGTCAGCGCGATCGACTTCTTGCCCGCGCCCATCTGCTCCTCGGCCTTGGCGCCGGTGAACTGGTCGAAGACATTCACGCTCTCGATCAGCTTCTTGTCTGCACCCATCGCCGCGTTCACCGCCGTCAGCGCCTCGACATTCGCATCCACGACGAAGGCGAAATCGCGCTCGACCGCCTGCAGGTCGGAAATCTGAAGCGCGGGCCGCGTTGCGCCCTTCTTCTTCGGGAAGGGGATGTTTGCCAGACGGATCGTGAAGGCGACCGCCGGGCCCTTCACGCCCAGTTCGCGCAGCACCTTGGGATGCACTTCCCCAAACGTCGCCAGCAGGTTCGGACCAAGCGCCACATTGCCTGCGCGGCCCGGATGCCACCACGCGTCCAGCTTGCGGTTGATCTGCGCCCGCGCCGGAGCCCCAACCGCGGCCAGCACGGCCTCGGCATCGGCCTTCGCATCATAAAGGTCCACCGGACGGCGCGAGCCGAAGGGATCGCGCGGCGCGGAGTGACCGACCAGAAGCCCGGTCGCCTGCAGAACCTGCTCGCCCGGCTCGCCGCCGTTGAACGCAGGGCCCACCTCGAACAGCGCCAGATCGTTCAGACCGCGCGCCTGATTGCGGGCGGCCGCCTGCAAGAGACCCGGCAGCAGATCGGGGCGCATATGCGTCATCTCCGAGCTGATCGGGTTCTCCAGCTTCGTCGCATCCGCGCCACCGCCGAACAGCTTGGCCGAGGCCTCGTCGATGAAGCTGTAGGTCACGCATTCATTGTAGCCCAAAGCCGCCGTCGTGCGCCGCGCCATCCGCTCGCGCTGCTGCATCGGCGTCAGGATCGCGTCCGGCACGCCGGTCGTCTCGCGGCCCATCGGCTTACCCTCGAGCTTCGTCAGCGAGGCGATGCGCGCCACTTCCTCGACCAGATCGGCCGAACCCAGCACATCGGGGCGCCAGGTCGGGGGCGTCGCCATGTCGCCGTCGAGCGTGAAGCCCAGAGCCTCCAGCGTCTCGCGCTGCGTGGCCTCAGGGATATCCATACCGACGAGCGAGATCACCCGCGCCGGGTCCAGCTTGTAAGCGCGGCGGACATCCGGCACCGCGCCGTCCATCACCACGTCCGACACTTCGCCACCGCAGAGATCGACGACCATCTTCGCCGCCAGATCGAGCCCCGGCAGCGTGAAGGCCGGATCGACACCGCGCTCGAACCGATACCGCGCATCCGAGTTGATCTTCAGCGCACGACCGGTCGCGGCGATGGTGATCGGGTCCCAATAGGCGCTTTCGAGGAACACATCGACCGTGTCCTCATCCGCACCGGATTCCTCGCCGCCCATGATCCCGGCAAGGCTCTCGACGCCCTTGTCGTCGCAGATCACCATGTCGCCCGCGCGCACGGTATAGGTCTTCTCGTCGAGCGCGAGGAATTCCTCGCCGCCCTCGGCCGGCTTGATCACCAGATTGCCCGCCACCTTCTTCATGTCGAAGACATGGAGCGGCCGGTTCAGGTCATAGGTGAAGTAGTTCGTGATATCGACCAGCGTCGAGATCGGGCGCAGACCGATCGCCTTGAGCCGCTTTTGCAGCCACTCAGGCGACGGCCCGTTCTTCACACCGCGGATCACGCGGCCTGCAAATAGTGGGCAGCCCTTGTCCTTCAGCGCCGGGTCGATCGTCACCGAAATCGGAGCTTTGAGCGCAGCCTCGACCTTCGGCACGTCGAGCGGTTTCAGCTTGCCCAGACCGCGCGCCGCGAGATCACGCGCAATCCCGCGCACGCCAAGCGCATCGGGACGGTTCGGCGTGATCGCGATCTCGATCACCGGATCGACCGCCTCGGGACGGTTCGCAGCCAGCCAGTCGGTGAACTTCTGCCCGACCTCGCCCGACGGCAGTTCGATGATCCCGTTATGCTCGTCCGACAGCTCCAGCTCGCGCTCGGAGGCCATCATCCCGTGGCTCTCCACCCCGCGGATATTGCCCACCGACAGCGTCACGTCGATGCCGGGCACATAGTCACCGGGCTTGGCCAGCACGACCGTGATCCCGGCCCGCGCATTCGGCGCCCCGCAGACGATCTGCGTCACACCCTCATCCGTCTCGACCATGCAGACCCGCAGACGATCGGCGTCGGGGTGCTGCTCGGCGGACTGCACCTTGGCGAGCGTAAACGTCTCCAGCTTCGCCGCCGGATCGACGACTTCCTCGACTTCCAGACCCAGATCGGTGAGCGCCTCGGCGATCTGATCGACGGTGGCCTCGGTCTCGAGATGATCCTTGAGCCAGGACAGGGTGAATTTCATCGGACTTCCCTCAGGATTGCTTGCGCTGCGCGAGGTCCTTGTAATCCCCCATCTCAAGGAGTTTCAACTCCCGCCAAAGCCGGATCGAGGGTTTTGCCGCGAAAAGGAGCGACCCGATCAGGAACAACCACGTGCCGGGGATCATCAGGCTCTCGTAGAAGAAGAAGATCGAGCCGATGACGAAACAGAAGGCCGCGCCGAAATCGACCACCGTATAGGCGATCTCGGTGAGGGCGACGAAGCGGCGCTGCTCGGGGCTTTGTTCATGCTTCGGGGTGTCGAAGAGGCGTTTCTTCTGGGCCATCGGGTTCTCCTTGATAATCCTTTACCAAGCGAAACCGTTCGCAAACGAGTTCCATCTCGGGGGTAAAACCTCCGTTACGCTCGAAATAGGCCTGATGACCCTGCCGCCAGCCTTCCAGCGCCTCGTCCTCTCCCTCGGCCAGCGCGAAATCCTCATCGACATCGCAAAACCGCCGGATCGTGACCTCGACGGTTTCGATCATCACCGCCGGTTTGCCGTCCCAGTCGAGCGCGATATCGCGGCGACCGACCACCGGCATATCCTCGCCCCCTTCGGTGAAATAGGTGAGCGCGCCGCAGGTGGCGGTCTTCTTGCCTTCGCGGATCAGGGCGAGGAGCTGGTCGCAGAGCGCGCGGCTGTCGCCGAAAGTGAAGGTGATGGGGTCGGGCATGGGGCTTCCTTTTTGGGTGGGGGAAGCAAAGCGAAAATCACTTTAGCACTAGCGAAACTGGATCAGGCCACTTCTCAATTATCGCTTTCAAATGGCGAATGCTCAACTTTCATTTCGCGCCCATGAACCTCACTCGTAAAGGACGTTTCTAGTTTCGTTTGCATGGCGTCGTAGGCCTGTCGCGTTTGTTGCCAGTACTTAGCTGATATTTCGCGCAATTCAGCACCGCCTACGATGCCAGTTCCAATTTCCTTTTCAGCGAATTTCATGAATCCGCTCAAGAAATCCAGCGTAAAGCGCTGCATTTCCATCGCAGCGTCGATCGTCTTCTGCTCTTCAGAAACGAGAAAAACCCTGCTCACTATTACATTTACTTTAAACAGGATATCGCCGGCCCAATTCTCAGCTGCATCCAACTGAGAAGCACCATCTGCTAGACGTGGCCCTCGAGCGAGCGACCCCCGCAGTTCCACGAGCTCTGAGACGGTTTGAAAGTAGAACTCTCTCAGCTCGCGGTGCCGTTCGTTTTTCCGATCCTGAGCCTTCTGCCAAGGATATGCCACAAAACCAATTATGAGAGCTGCGGTTGCACCGATGATACCCGTGGCTGCCGTAGGCAGGCAGATAACGCCTCCGATGCATATGAGCGTTAGGAGACCCGCAACGGGCCAATTAAGGCCTCGGTGCGCATCACGCCATTTCACCGGCTCAACCCACCAGCCACCGTCGGCAGATCCAGCGCGCTGAACCCGTAATGCTTCAGCCAGCGCAGGTCGCTCTCGAAGAACGCCCGCAGGTCGGGGATGCCGTATTTCAACATCGCGAGGCGGTCGATCCCGATGCCGAAGGCGAAGCCCTGCCATTCATTCGGGTCGATCCCGGCCGACTCGAGCACTTTCGGATGCACCATCCCCGAGCCGAGGATCTCCATCCAGTCGTCGCCCTCGCCGATCTTCAGGCTGCCGCCCTCCCACGAGCAGCGGATATCGACCTCGGCCGACGGCTCCGTGAAGGGGAAATGCGAGGCGCGGAAACGCAGCTCGACGCCGTCCACCTCGAAGAAGGCCTTGCAGAACTCCTCCAGCACCCATTTCAGGTTCGCCATCGAGATGTCTTTCCCGATCGCCAGACCTTCGACCTGGTGGAACATCGGCGTGTGGGTCTGGTCCATATCCATGCGGTAGACGCGGCCCGGCGCGATCACGCGGATCGGCGCGCCCTGCTCCAGCATCGCGCGGATCTGCACCGGCGAGGTATGGGTGCGCAGCACATGCGGCGGACGATTGTCGCCCTCGTCGCGATGCATGAAGAACGTGTCATGCTCCTGCCGCGCGGGGTGTTCGGGCGCAATGTTGAGCGCGTCGAAATTGTGCCAGTCGTCTTCGATCTGCGGGCCTTCGGCGACCGCGAAACCCATATCGGCGAAGATCGCGGTGACTTCGTCCATCACCTGAGAGACCGGGTGGATCGTGCCCTGCCGCCGCGGCCGACCCGGCAGCGTCACGTCGAGCCATTCTTCGCGCAGCCGCGCATCCAGCGCCGCATCCGCCAGCGCCGCCTTCTTCGCGCGCAGCGCCGCGTCGATCTCGTCCTTCAGGACATTGAGCGCCTTGCCCGTGGTCTGGCGCTCCTCCGGGGTCATCTTGCCCAGCTCACGCATCTTCAGGCTGATTTCGCCCTTCTTGCCCAAGGCGGCCAGACGGATCTCTTCCAGCGCGGCCTCGTCGGTCACATCGGCCACGGCGCTCAGGTATTTATCGCGAAGCTCTTGCATATCATTCCCCGGGAATTTGCTTGGCCCACGGGTTAGCCGCGCCGGCGCGCCTTTGCAACCTCGCGCTTGCAGGCAAAGGGCGGATGGGGGCGCTGCCCCCGGCCTTGCGACCTCCCCCGGGATATTTCCCTCGAGAAGAAGCGCAACAGATCCTTAACCAGAATCGGATTGTCTCAGAGACGCGGTACAGGCGGGGACGCCGATGACCGCTCGAGGAGAAGCGCCCGGTCAGCTGCCCGACGATGGGCCCGAGCCGGGCGTTTTTTCTTCCTCTTGGTGGAAATATCCCGGGGGGCTCCGAAGGAGCGGGGGCAGAGCCCCCTCCCCGGCCAGCCTCCCACGCGAAACGAAAAAGGCCGCCCCAGATGGAGCGGCCCTTCCCGAATTCTGTCGTAAGCCGATTACGCGGCGGCGGCGGCTTTCGCCTGCTCGACGATCGCGCCGAAGGCTTCGGGCTCGTGCACGGCGAGATCGGCGAGAACCTTGCGGTCCACTTCGATGCCAGCCTGGTTGAGGCCGAAGATGAACTTCGAGTAGCTCAGATCCGCATCGACGGCGCGCACGGCGGCGTTGATACGCTGGATCCAGAGCGCGCGGAAGTTGCGCTTACGGGCTTTACGGTCGCGGGTCGCGTATTGGTTCGCCTTGTCGACCGCCTGGGTCGCAGTGCGGAAGTTGCGCGAGCGCGAGGAATAATACCCTTTCGCCTTCTTGAGCACTTTCTTGTGCGCGGCGTGGGTGACCTTACCGGATTTGACGCGTGCCATTGTTCAAGTCTCCCGAGTTCAGCGGTTGTAGGGCATGTATTTCTTGACGATCTTCGTATCCGCCTCGCAGAGCACCATGGTGCCCGAGGTTTCGCGGATGAATTTCGTCGAGCGTTTGATCATGCCGTGACGCTTGCCGGCCGGACCGACCTTGACCTTGCCGGTCGCGGTGAACTTGAACCGCTTCTTGGCAGCGGATTTCGTCTTCATCTTGGGCATTTACAGCTCCTTTGCAGGGTGTGGAAGCGCGACTCGGCATGCCACTTGGGCCGGCCGCGCGGGTTCAGAGTGGGCCTGTTAGACGCCGCAGGTCCGTTTGGCAAGGGAAAAATCCGGAACCGCCTCCCCCCCCAAGGGCGACGCTAGTAATTGACCACGCGAGCCAAGACACGCGCCACCGCCTCGGGTACCGTCTTGAGCGTATAGCCTCCCGGTCGGGCGTAGAAGGCCAGCAGGATCAACGCCCCCGCCACCAAAATCCCGACCGTCGCCGCCCGCGGCGGGCGGCTGTCGGAGAAGGCAGAGATCGCAGCCGGGATCGCGATGATCGCGATCGCCAGCCCGATCGTCAGCAGGAGATCGGCATCTATCGAAGAAAGATCCATCGCCTGCGCCCTTGTCACCAACCCTCTTGGGAAAGGTTACTCAGGGTCAGTGCGGTAAATCAATCGCTCATCACAGGGTGCGACGCGCAGGATGTTCGTGGTGCCCTGCACGTTGAACGGCACGCCAGCGGTGACGACGATCTGCTGCGTCTCGTCGGCAAAGCCGAAATCGCGCGCCGCGCGGGCGGCGTTGACGACGGCCTGCTTGAACCGCTCCAGCTCGCCGCACGGCACCGCATGCACGCCCCAGGTCAGCGAGACCCGGCGCAGAGTCGCCTCGATCGGTGACAGCGCGATGATCGGCACGCGCGGACGCTCCCGCGCGATGAGCGCAATCGTCTTGCCCGATTGCGTATAGGCGCAGATCGCCGCGATGTCGGTGGTTTCGGCGATCTCGCGCGCGGCGGCCACGATCCCGTCGGCGACGGTCTGACGGGCCGCATGGCGCGAGGCTTCGATCACCTCGCGATAGGTCGGATCCTTCTCGACCGAGATCGCGACGTTGTTCATCGTCTCGACCGCTTCGACCGGGTAGTTGCCCGCTGCGGATTCCGCAGACAGCATGACCGCATCGGCGCCCTCGTAGATCGCGGTCGCGACATCGGAGACCTCTGCGCGGGTCGGCATCGGGCTCTCGATCATCGATTCCAGCATCTGCGTCGCCACGATCACGGGCTTTGCCCAGGTGCGGCATTTGCGGATCAGCTGTTTCTGGATCGGCGGCACGGCCTGAACAGGCAGCTCCACGCCCAGATCGCCGCGGGCGACCATGATCCCGTCCGAGGCCTGAAGGATCTCGTCGAAGCTGCGCACCGCCGAGGGTTTCTCGATCTTCGACAGGATCGCCGCGCGGCCCTTGGCCAGATCGCGCGCCTCTTCCACGTCTTCGGGGCGCTGCACGAAGCTCAGCGCGAGCCAGTCGACGCCCATCTCGCAGGCGAATTCCAGATCCTTGCGGTCCTTCTCCGACAGTGCGGCCAGCGGCAGTACCACGTCGGGGACGTTCACGCCCTTGCGGTCCGAGATCGTGCCACCCACGGTGACGGTGCAATTCGCGAAATCATCGCCGCAGTCATCGACCACCAGACGGATCTTGCCGTCATTGACCAGCAGTTCCGAGCCCGGCTCGAGCGCTTGGAAAATCTCGGGATGCGGCAGGCACACGCGATGCGTGGCGCCCGGCGTCTCGTCGAGATCGAAGCGGAACTTATCGCCGTCTTCCAGCTCCGCCCCATGCGCGGCGAAGGTGCCGACGCGCAGTTTCGGGCCCTGAAGATCCGCTAGGATCGCGATCGGGCGGCCGAATTCGGCTTCGAGTTGGCGAATGATGGCGTGCCGAGCGCGATGCTCTTCGTGGCTGCCATGGCTCATGTTCAGGCGGAACACGTCCGCGCCTGCGACGAACAGAGCTTTGATGCTGTCATAGTCCGAGGAAGAAGGGCCCAGCGTAGCCACGATCTTCACGTTGCGAAGGCGTCTCATGCGTCCTCGTTTTCCGTTCAAATTGATGTCATTTCGTGGGCCAAGTAAGCGTATGGCGCAATTTGTCGCGGGCCGCAACTGGCGTGGCGCAATCTTTCCCGTTATCTGAGCCATATCGAGCAAGCGTGAAGAGACTATGAACGAAAAACAGCCCCTTTCGATCACTGGAGAGGCACGGCCCGGACGCTGGCTGATCACGTGCGATCATGCGCGCAACACCGTGCCCGACTGGGTGGGGGGAGGCGATCTGGGCATCGACGCCGAAGATATGGCGCGCCACATCGCCTATGACGTCGGTGCGCTGGGGCTGTCCGAGGCACTGGCGGAGCGGCTCGACTCGCCGATGATCGCGAGCGACTTCTCTCGACTGGTGATCGACCCGAACCGGGGTGAAGACGACCCGACGCTGGTGATGAAGCTTTACGACGGCACGATCATCCCCGCGAACCGCCATGCCGACGCGGCAGAGGTCGAGCGGCGGCTGGACCGGCTCTATCGCCCCTATCATGCGGAATATGCCCGGCTCGCGGCGCGGCGCGACGATACGGTGATCTGCGCGGTTCACTCCTTTACACCGCGCCTACGCGGGCGCCCGCCCCGGCCGTGGGACGTCGGCATCCTGCACGCCCCGGCCGATCCGCGCCTCGCCTATGAGATGATCGCGGCGCTCGAAGCCGAGGGCGATCTCTGCGTGGGCGACAATCAACCCTATTTGGGCCATCTGGAAGGCGACTCGATCGACCGCCACGCGCTGGCGCATCGCCGCCCGAACGTGCTGATCGAGCTGCGCAACGACCTGATCGCGACGCCCGAGCAGCAAGCCGCATGGGCCGACCGTCTGACGCCGATTCTGACGCGGGTTCTGGCGCAGAGCGGCCTCTAACCGGCGACAGTGACCGCGTGGCGCGAGGGATTGTTTCCAAACGACGTTACTCCTGCCACATTTTGATCACATTCTATTGACGCTTTCGTGAGCGTCGCGGATATTTTCTCTGATTTCAGGGGGATATCACCGATGCTCGCGACACTTCTTCTCGCCTTCCTGCCGATGGCGCTCCTTGTCGGGGCCAGCCTCGACGGCGGCGGCGACCATAAAGATGACCATGACGACGAGGAAGCGGCTCGTCCTGATGAAGAGGTCACCGGTGCAGGCGAGGAGATCGACATCTCCGAGCCCGATCAGCTGACCGAAGGCACGTCGGGCGACGACACGATCCGTGGCACCGATGGGACCGACACGGTGATGGGGCTCGCAGGCGACGACGACATCTATCTTGGCGATGGCAATGACGGCGGCGACCTCTCGCCCGAGGGCCAGCAGGCGATGGATCAGGCGACGAGCCTTGGCGACTTCCTCGACGCCTTCGAAGCGTCCGGCGTCTTCGGCGCGGTCGGCGGCTCGGACGACGACTATATAGACGCGGGCGCGGGCAACGACTCGATCACCGGCAGCCAGGGCGATGACACGCTGCGCGGCAATCTCGGTGCCGATTACCTCATGGATGCGGAAGGGTCGAACGCCCTCTATGGCGGCTATGGCGATGACGAACTCTATGCCGTCGATCAGGACGGCGCGCCGGACCTGCTCGATGGCGGCGCGAATAACGACTACCTCCATGGCGACGACGGCGACACGATGACCGGCGGCACCGGCTCGGACTGGTTCGGAGTCGATTGGACCGAGGGCGACGCGCCGGTAACCGTGACCGATTTCGGACAGCTCGACCCGACCCCGGCCCCCGGCGCGTCCGGCGAATTTCTGGGCATCGAGGTGGACGACCTCGACAACGTGTCCGACTTCACCGTCTCGCAAAGCGGCAGCGACTCCATCGTGTCGATCAATGGCCAGCAGGTCGCGACGCTCAAGGATGTCGAATATGCCGCGCTCAAGGCGGCGGGCGGCGCGATCTATGCCACCGACGGACTCAACTACGGTCAGCCGGTCTACGTCTGACCCGTTCTCGAATCGTGCCGAGAGGCCGCCGAACGCGCGGCCTCCTTCCGTCTCGGTAAAGCCCCAAAAACGCGACCATATCCGATCGCGATACTAATCCTCGTCATTCTCTCTGATGGTTAACGACCCCTGAACAATGGGCCGGTTTCGGCCTCACAAAGCTTTTGCGCAGCCGACAAAATGTCGCGACGATCAAGGCAAGATCAGGAGAAAACATGCTCGCCTTGTTCATCGCCACCACCATCGCGTTATGCCTTCTCGGCTGGGCCGAGGGCTTGCCGCGCCAGCGCCAGGTTCGCGCCGCCGCCGACATCGGAGCGGAGGCCGCCACGATGACCGCTGCGCCCGCGCAGGTTCCTTCGCCGAAAGAGGCGCTCGGCGCTTCGGCGGAGGACGCGAACGACCTCGATGCCGCCGTGATGATGCGCATCGAAGCGCTGCTGGCGCATCCGAACCAACAGGCCGAGACCCGCGCACACGCTCCGGCACCTGCACCCGCCGCAGGCCCCGAGCCGCTGCCGCGCATAAACGGGTTCGAACCGGGCGACGCCATCGCCCTCGATTTCACCGGCTCTGCGCCCCGCCGCGACGACATCACCTTCCGCACCTGCGCCGAAGGCACGCTCGTCGTGATTGAAGGTCAGGCCGAACTGGTCATCACAGGCATCGCGCCCGAGCAAATCGCGCCAGATGCCTTCCAATTCCGCGCTCATGCGGCGGCCTGAGAGACACCGCCCGCATGACAGGAAAAGACCCCGGTTGGGCTGGCCGGGGTCTTTTCTTTTTTAAATTCCAGATGTTGCGCCTCGGCGCGGATCAGATCGCGGCCTTGCGGCTCTCGTCGAGGTAGATCTCGCGCAGACGCATAGCCACCGGGCCAACCGCGCCCTCGCCCACCGTCTCGCCGTCGATCTCCACCACCGGCATCACGAAAGCCGAGGCCGACGTGAAGAAGGCCTCATCCGCAGCTTGAGCCTCTTCGATGGTGAAGGGACGCTCCTCGATCTCCATCTGGCTCTCGGCGGCATATTTCAGCAGCGAGGCGCGGGTGATCCCGTGCAAGATGTCGTGGCTCAGATGCCGCGTGATGATCTTGTTGCCCTTTACGATATAGACGTTGTTCGACGAGCCTTCGGTCACGAAGCCATCTTCCACGAACCACGCATCGTTCTTGCCCGCCTTCTCGGCCGCCATCTTGGCCATCGACGGATAGAGCAGCTGCACGGTCTTGATGTCGCGGCGATGCCAACGCAGGTCGGGAAGCGAGATCACCTTGATGCCTTGCTTCGCCTTCGGATCGTCGGCGAGGTTCGGCTTCGACTGGGTATACAGCACCACGGTCGGGGGCGTGCCCTCCGGCGGGTAGTGGAAATCGCGATCGCCCGCATTCCCGCGCGAGACCTGAAGGTAGATCATCCCTTCGTCGAGATCGTTACGCTTGACCAGTTCGCGGTGAATCTCGATCCATTCGTCTCGGGTCAGATCGCAGGTCATCTCCAGCTCCGCCAGCGAGCGACCGAGCCGGTTCATGTGACCTTCGAATTCGAGAATCTTGCCGCCCAGAACGGAAGTCACCTCATAGACCGCATCGCCCATCACGAAACCACGGTCGAAGACGGAGACCTTGGCCTCTTCCTCGGGAATATACTCTCCGTTGAGATAGACGATCCGGCTCATATTCTTGCTCCTTGAAAACTCAGCCCCAAAGCTCCGGCTCCGGCGGCTCCACCACGCTGCCCTTGTAACGCAGCGGCACATCGCGGTCTTCGGCCAGAAGCAGCGGGCCGTCAAGATCGACGTAATCGGCACCCTGGGCGACCAGCATCGCCGGTGCCATCGCAAGGCTCGAGCCCACCATGCAACCGACCATCACACCGAACCCTTCGGCGCGCGCGAGATCGCGCAGCCGCAAGGCCTCGGTCAGCCCGCCGGTCTTGTCCAGCTTGATGTTGATGACGTCGTATTTGCCGCGCAGATCGGTAAGCCCGTCGCGCGTATGGCAGCTCTCATCCGCACAGATCGGCACCAGCCGCTGGATATCCGACAGCGCTTCGTCCCCTGCCGCAGGCAAAGGCTGCTCGACCAGCGCCACCCCCAGCTTCTTCAGCTCGGCCTGAATGTCGAGGAAAGTCTCGATCTCCCAGCCCTCATTCGCATCGACGATGATCTTCGACTCCGGCGCGCCCTCGCGTACCGCGCGTAGACGCGGCATGTCCTCGGGCGTGCCAAGCTTGATCTTCAGCAACGGGCGATGCGCATGCTCGGCGGCCGCCGCGCGCATCTTCTCCGGCTCGTCCAGCGACAGCGTGTAGGCCGTGGTCTGGCTCACGGGCTTGTCCAACCCGGCAAGCTCCCAGACCGGAACGCCCTTCTTCTTGGCTTCCCAATCCCACAAAGCGCAATCGACCGCGTTGCGCGCAGCCCCGGCGGGTAGTGCCTCTTGCAGCTCCGCACGGGAAATCCCTTGCGGAAGGCTCTCGATCTGCGCGGTAACGCTGTCGAGGCTTTCGCCGTACCGCGCATAGGGCACGCATTCGCCCCGCCCCGTCACGCCGTCGCGCTCCAGCGTCACGCTCAGCACATGCGCTTCGGTGCGCGAGCCGCGCGCGATGGTAAAGACCTGCGCCAGCTTGAACGTATCATGACTCACCCGGATCATCCGCGCCCCCTTCGACTTGGTGCAAATATCCCCGCCGGAGGCATCCGGCAGGGGTCACAAGCGAGACAATCAGATCGCGGCGAGCGCGTCCACCAGCTTGCCCGCGCCGAAGCGGAACGGATCGGTCGTGGGCAAGCCCATTTCTTCCTCGACCTTCGCCAGATAGGCCTTCGCCTCGTCCTCACCCATCTTCTGAGTGTTGACCGAGATGCCGACCACCTGACAGGCGGGATTGGCGACCTTCGCCAGCGCCAGCGCCATGTCGCTCAGCTCCTGCAGCGAGGGCAGCTTGTAGCTGGGCAGCCCGCGCATGTGGGTGCGCGTCGGCTCATGCGCGAGGATCAGCGCATCGGGCTGACCGCCATGGATCAGCGCCATCGTCACGCCCGAATAGGAGACGTGGAACAGGCTGCCCTGCCCCTCGATCAGGTCCCAATGGTCGGGATCGTTATCGGGCGTGAGGTATTCGATCGAGCCCGCCATGAAATCCGCGATCACCGCATCGAGCGGCACGCCGTCGCCAGTGATCAGGATGCCCGTCTGGCCCGTCGCCCGGAAGCTGGCCTTTATGCCGCGCTCGCGCATCTCGCGCTCCATGCAAAGCGCGGTATACATCTTGCCCGCCGAGCAATCGGTGCCCACGGCAAGGCAGCGCTTGCCGGTGCGCTTCTCGCCATTGGCGATCGGATATTTCACCGCCGGGATGCGCACGTCATGCAACTGACGCCCGCAGGCCTTTGCGACCGCGACCAGATCGGGCTCGTCGCGCAGCAGGTTGTGCAGGCCGGAGGCGAGGTCGAGACCTTCTTCCAGCGCTTCGATCAGCACCTTCTTCCAGCCCTGCGAGATCAGGCCGCCACGGTTTGCGACGCCGATCACCAGCGTCTTGCAGCCCTTCGCAACGGCCTCTTTGATATCGAGATCCGGGATGCCCATGTCGGCCTGGCATCCCTCCATCCGGTACTGGCCGACGGCATATTCGGGCCGCCAGTCTTTGATCCCCTGCGCGACCTTCGCGGACAAGGGATCGGGGGCATCGCCCAGAAACAATAGATAAGGGGTGTCGATCAGCGACATGCGGGTCTCCCTGTGGTCTGTGTTTTGTCTTGTTTGTTGATGATATTAGGGCGCGGCGCAAAAATTTCTTGGGGATTTCCGTGCAACATTTCCGGCAAAACGGAAGATCCTTCGGCAAAAGCGCCAACTCGCCGCAATTTCGTGCATCGCTCGGATTTTCGGATGCCTGCAATGCTGCAGCGCGGCCCTGATTCTGCGCCTGCAAAATCGCCTTGCAAGGGGCCGCGCAACAATATACCCAATCCGCAACCCAAAACGTAACTTCCTTGCGAAAGGCCGCTACATGAGCTTCCGCGTTCAACCCACGCCCCCTGCCCGTCCGAACCGCTGCCAGCTTTTCGGCCCCGGCTCGAACACCAAGCTCTTCCCGAAAATGGCCGCCTCCGCCGCCGATGTGATCAATCTCGACCTCGAAGATTCGGTCGCGCCCAACGATAAGGCGCAGGCGCGGCGCAACATCATTCAGGCCAGCCACGAGATCGACTGGGGCAATAAATACCTCTCGGTCCGCATCAACGGCCTCGACACGCCCTATTGGTATCGCGACGTGGTCGAACTGCTCGAAGAAGGCTCCGAGCGCATCGACCAGATCATGATCCCGAAAGTCGGCTGCGCGGCGGATGTCTATGCGGTCGACGCGCTGGTCACCGCAATCGAAACCGCGAAGGGTCGCAGCAAGAAAATCTCGCTCGAAGTCATCATCGAAAGCGCCGCCGGTCTCGCGCATGTCGAGGAAATCGCAGCATCTTCTCCGCGTCTGCAGGCGATGAGCCTCGGTGCCGCCGACTTCGCCGCCTCGATGGGCATGCAGACCACCGGCATCGGCGGGACGCAGGAAAACTACTACATGCTGCGCAACGGCGAGAAGCATTGGTCCGACCCGTGGCACTGGGCGCAGGCCGCGATCGTCGCCGCCTGCCGCACTCACGGCATTTTGCCGGTCGATGGCCCGTTCGGCGATTTCTCCGACGATGATGGCTTCCGCGCGCAGGCGCTGCGCTCGGCGACGCTTGGCATGGTGGGCAAGTGGGCCATCCACCCCAAGCAAATTTCTCTTGCAAATGAGGTCTTTACGCCCTCTGATGAGGCCGTGACCGAGGCCCGTGAAATTCTTGCGGCGATGGAAGAGGCCAAGGCACGCGGCGAAGGTGCGACCGTCTACAAAGGCCGTCTCGTCGACATTGCGTCAATCAAACAAGCCGAAGTGATTGTAAGACAAGCCGAAATGATTAAAGATTAAGCCGCGCGCGAACGAATCGCGATATAGTTATCGAATCCCGGAGCGGTTGGGAGGGGAGGCCCGGCCGCATGAGGGAAAAGGAGCGCCCTGGCTTACGGCCGGGGCGTTTCCGTTTTTCTAGCGCCGGGGAATCCCACGCAAACGCCATCTAGCCGCGCTGTGCGACGGCCCGATGACAGTTCCGCAAATTGCAGCGCCTCAGCCCTGCAGCGGCAAGCGAATCTCCGTCAGCAAATCTTCCGGCTTCGTGTTCATCGGATCGTTGAGATAGACCTCGTAGGCCACGAGATCGCGATGCTCCATGCCCGACGCCGGGAACCAGTCCTCGTCCAGCCAGCGATACGCTTCGGGCAGTTGCTCATAGGGCCCCTTCAACGTCACCACCGCATATTTCCCGGCCGGATAGCGAATCTCCGCAAGCGGCGGGAAGATCACGAACCCCTCGCCCACCGCGAAACAGGCATGCGAGCGCAACTCCTCCGCCGGCACTTTGCGCGGATTGTCATGGCCGATCATCGCCGCATGCTCGACTTCCGCCCAAGACGGCTCCGGGATCAGCGAAACAAGTTTCTGAAAGACCGGGCCGACCGACGGGTAAGGCCCTTTATGTGCCAGCCCGGCAAGCCGCACCGCTGGCATCTCTTTGATCTCGACTTCATACGCCAAATTAACCCTCTTCCGGTTAAAGCGCGCGCTTCCTCAGCCACTCTATCACCTCCCATCCGCCGCGCCTATGAGGCAAGGCGCCGCCGCTCCCGCAATCGCGGACGCGCCCGCCATGCGCCACCCAGTTGCAATTCCCGAGCGTTGAAGACATTAAGGGCGCGAGTTTCCGGATGCGGAGTGATCCATGACCTATCTCGAATTCGAAAAGCCGCTGGCAGAGATCGAAGGCAAAGCCGAAGAGCTGCGCGCGCTGGCCCGGCAAAACGAAGAGATGGATGTCGACAAGGAAGCGTCAGCCCTCGACAAGAAGGCCGAGGCGATGCTGCGCGACCTCTACAAAGACCTGTCGCCCTGGCGCAAATGTCAGGTCGCGCGCCATCCCGACCGTCCGCATTGCAAGGACTATATCGACCAGCTCTTCACCGAGTACACGCCGCTCGCAGGCGATCGCAACTTCGCCGACGATCACGCGGTGATGGGCGGCCTCGCCCGGCTCGGCGACAAGCCGGTGATGGTGATCGGCCACGAGAAGGGCAACGACACCGCAAGCCGCATCGAGCGCAACTTCGGCATGGCCCGCCCCGAGGGCTACCGCAAGGCGATCCGCCTGATGGACATGGCCGCCCGCTTCGGCCTGCCGGTCGTCGCCCTGATCGACACCCCCGGCGCCTATCCCGGCAAGGGCGCGGAAGAGCGCGGCCAGTCCGAGGCCATTGCCCGCTCGACCGAGAAATGCCTGCAGATCGGCGTGCCGCTGATCTCGGTCATCATCGGCGAAGGCGGCTCCGGCGGCGCCGTGGCCTTCGCCACCGGCGACCGCGTCGCGATGCTGGAACATTCCGTCTATTCGGTGATCTCGCCCGAAGGCTGCGCCTCGATCCTGTGGAAGGATTCCGAGAAGATGCGCGAAGCCGCCGAGGCGCTGCGCCTGACCGCGCAGGATCTCAAGAAGCTCGGCGTGATCGACCGCATCATCTCCGAACCGATGGGCGGCGCACAGCGCGACGCCACGGCGACCATCGCCTCGGTCGGCTCGGAAATCTCGCTGATGCTGGCAGAGCTGGAGGGCAAGAAGCCCGCCGATCTGATCAAGGCACGCCGCAAGAAGTTTCTCGACATGGGCACGAAGGGGCTTTCGGCCTAAACTCGAAGCCCCCGCGCATCGTGAACCGGCCTCACGCCGGTTCCGCCTGCCTGCGCATCAACCCCGCCCCAAGTGCAAGCGCGATGATGACCGCGCCGTAGATCTCGGTCGTCAGCCGCAGCCCCAGTTCCGGCACCGCCAGCCCTGCCAGCACCGCGGGCACCCCGAAGGCCGAGTAAGCCAGCGTGAACAGTGCCGCGAACAGCCCGCCACGCTCATCCGGTGCGGCCAGCGGTGCGAGCGAACGCAACACCCCCGCGAAACAGGTACCAAAGCCGATCCCCGCGATAAAAACGCTCGCGAGATAGAGCGCGAAACTCCCCGTCGTGAGCGCCGCCAGCGACAGCACCGTGCCCAGCACCAGCCCGTCCGTCCCCAGAAGCGCAATCCGGCGCGGCGCCAGATTGCGCGTCGCATAGCACGAGGCCGCTCCGGTCCCCGATAGCAGCGCCACGATCGCGCCCTGCGCCAGCGCGGTGTGAACCTCGAACACCTGCGCCACTATTGGCGCCCCCAGCGACAGGAATAGCGAGCCGGTTCCCCACCCCGCCAGCACCGCGGGCGCACCGCGCCGGAAGGCCGCACGAATATGGGGCGGCACCGAGACCTGCGGGCGCAGCGAGGCCAGCGTCCCGCCATGGCGCAGCGCGGTTTCCGGCGGCAGCCAGACCAGCAGGGCCAGCAGGCCATAGATCAGCGCGAGCCCGAGGAAGGTCACCAGACGCGGCGCAGGCGCATAGGCCAACAACGCGCCCCCCGCGAGCGCCCCGACCGCAAGCCCCGCCAAGGGCGCGACCGCGTTCCAGACTGCCGCGAGACCGGGCCGCGCAGACGGCTCATGATCGGTCGAACTCGCACTCAGCGTCGAAATCAGCAAGCCGCTCGCCAGCCCCTGCAGCACCCGCGCCAGCAGCAGCGCCATCGCCGTATCCGCCCAGAGGAACTCGAGCATTCCAAGCGCCAACAGCACGAAGCCCACCGACAGGACGGGCCGCCGTCCGAGATGATCGGAGAGCCGCCCGAAGACCAGCAAGGTTATCAGAAGCGCCCCGGCATAGATCGCGAAGATCCCCGTCATCATCGCCGAGGAAAAGCCGATCCGCGCCTGCAGGACCGGGTAGAAAGGCGACGGCGCACTGGCCCCGGCCAGCATCAGCACGAGCCCCATGATCGCAAGTACGAAGCCTGCGCGGCTCCGCGTCGGCAGACTTGGAGAGGCGCCGTTCGGGCCGGGATCTGTCTCGTCGGTCATCGCTGTCTCCTGATGCGATTGGTTCGAAAATTGTCGAACCTCCACATACTCGACAGGACGCATGGTTCAAGTATTATCGAACCATGAGCACGCCCCCCGAACTCCCTCATCCCCCCGCTGACTCGCTGTCACTGTCGCAAGTGCTCTTCGCGCTCAGCGACCCGGCGCGGCGCGAAATCGCCCGCAACCTGCGCGAGGGACCGCTCGAAGCGGCGGCCTGCAGCGCCGTGACGGCGGATGTCCCGAAGTCGACGAAATCCCATATTCTCAAGGTTTTGCGAGAATCCGGCGTAATCCGGAACGAGCCAAACCCGAACGGTCGTGGCCGCCTGCTCACCTTGCGCCGGGACGACATTGAGGCGCGCTTCCCCGGCCTGATCGACCCAATCCTCGACGCCGATCTGCGAGAGAGCTGATCACGCCAACGTGTTCCCGCGCCCGCATCCATCAGCGCAGCCGCACCCCTTCGCCTTGGCAAAAATATCCCCGCCGGAGGATCCCTCCGCCGCCACCCGCTCAGGGCTTCGGCAGCTCGAACCCGGCCTCCAGCATCAGCGCATCCGAGCGCGGCTCGACCACCGCCTCGACCGCCGCCAGCGTCTGCGGCGCAGAGCCCGCCGCCTCGATCGCCGGCAGGAACTCGGTCACCGCCACGCCCGACCGGATCGGCCAGCCGCGCTTGCTCCAGAACAGGCCCGCATTGGTCGCGGCGGGCACCACCGGCAGCTTCGTGGCCTCCGCCACCACGCCCACGCCCTGCTTGTAACGGCGCCTCTCGCCCGGCGGCACGCGCGTGCCCTCGGGATAGATGATCAGCTGCCCCAACCCATGCGTCGCGCGCGCCTCTTCGACCGCGCCCAGCATCACCTTCATCGCCTCCGACCCCTTGGAGCGGTCGATCGGAATGCAGCCCGCCTTATGCGCAAACCACCCCATCACCGGCACGTTCAGCAGCGCCTTCTTCATCACGAAAGCCCGGCGCGGCAGGTGATTGGCGAGGATCAGAATGTCGAAAAAGCTCTGATGCTTGGCCGCGACGATGCAGTCGCCCTCGGGCGGCGTGCCGCGCAGCTCATAGCGCAGCCCCAGATAGACCCGCGCCATATCCAGCAGATGCTGCGTCCAGATTCCGGCGGTGCGATGCACACCGGCCCGCCCCTTGGGCAGCACCTGAAACACAAGCCCCCACGCCCCGATCAGCACCGTCGCGAGCGCGATGTGAACGTAGTAAATCCCGGTCATCACATGGGTCAGCGGCGTGACCTTTCCGGGGCGGCGCGAAGGGTCGGACATCAGCGAAGTCTCCTGAGCATACGCAGCGCGGCGAAACGCGTGGCGGCAAAGGCCACGATCGCGGCGATCGGCGGAATGATCAATGGCCAGAGCCATGCGGCACCGGAAAAGCCCAAGCCGGTGAGGAAGCCGCCCGCCGCCTCGGTCGAGGGCAGCAGCGCCACCGCCAGCATCCCCAGCACCGTGCCCGCCACCGCACCGATCAGCCCGCGCGTGGTGAAGCGACGCACGAAGGCCCGCGCGATGAAGGCGTCTTTCGCGCCCACCAGCCGCAGCGTCGCGATCACCTGACCGTTCGCGGCCAACGCAGCCTGCGCGGCCAGCGTGATCATCCCCGCCATCGCGCCGAAGATCAGCAGCAGCGACAACAGGCCCAGCGTGCGAATCCGCTCCGCCGCCGCAACCAGCGGACGCCGCCAGCGGGTATGGTCGTCGAAGATCGCGCCGGGCGCTTCGGCCTGCAGCCGCAGCCGCAGCCCTTCGGCATCGACGCCCGCGCCGGTCTCGGTCACCGCGATCAGCTTCGGCAGCGGCAGCGCATCCACCGGCAGATCGGGACCGAACCACGGCTTCAGCAGCCCCTTCATCTCGTCATCGCCCATCACCCGCGACGAGGCGACCCCCGGCGTCGTCTTCAGCACTTCCTGCACGGCGGCGACCTGCGCATCCATCTGCTCGGGCGGGGCGGAGATGCGGATCGTGGCCGAGCGCGCGAGGCTGTCCGCCCAGCGATCGGCAAGCCGCCCGGTCGCCAGCGACAGCGCCAGCGCAAAGACCGCAAGGAAGGCCATTGCGGCGGCGGTGAACAGCGTCAGCCGCGCGGTGAACCCGGTCGGCGGTACGACCCGATCCGGCCCGGTCGTCTCGGAGGCGAATGTCAGCAAGGTCAGCTTCACAGATCGGCCCCCGCCGTATGCAGATGGCGCTTCGCGATGCGCAGAACCCGCGCCGAGACCTGCGGTTTCGCCTGCCGGATCAGGTTCAGATCATGGGTCGCGATCACCACCGTCTTGCCCATCTTGTTCAGCTCGACCAGCAGCGACAGAAGCCGCAGCGACATCTCCCAATCGAGGTTGCCGGTCGGCTCGTCGGCGAGGATCACATCGGGCGACATGATGACCGCGCGGGCCAGAGCGACGCGTTGCCGCTCCCCGCCCGATAGTTGCGGCGGCAGCGCATTCGCCTGCCGTTTCAGCCCGACCCAGGCCAGCAATTCGCGCAGCTGGGTCATGTCGGGCGTGCGGCGATTGACCGTCATCGGCAGCGCCACGTTCTCCTCCACCGAGAGGTGATCGAGGAATTGGCAGTCCTGATGCACGACGCCGATACGCTGGCGCAACCCGGCGATTTCGTCCCGGTCCATCCCGCGCACATCCTTGCCGAACAAGGACAAATGCCCTGCCGTCGGCAGCAATTCCGCGTAGCATAATTTGAGAAAAGTGGTCTTCCCGGCCCCCGACGGTCCGGTCAGAAAATGGAATGACCCAGGGGCAAGCGTCAGGGACATATCGCTAAGGAGCTCCGCCCCGCTATAGCTCATCGCCACATTTTGCAGCTCGATCACTGCCAGCCCCTTTATTTGGTGCGCGTTTCGCGAATTAAGTGGCCCAAATCATTTGGACATTCCGCCCGCGCTTGCTACAACATAAGAAAGTGGTTGGCCAGAACGGCAAAACGCCAACACGGGCAGGGATGGGACAATATGCGGTTGGTTTGCCCCAATTGCGGTGCGCAATACGAAGTGGATGACGCTGTCATCCCAGATGGCGGACGGGATGTGCAATGCTCCAATTGCGGGCACGGCTGGTTCCAGCCGAGCAAGGATATGCTCTCTGCCGAGCCCGACACCACCACCGCTGCGCCCCCGCCCGAAGGTTGGGATCTCGACGCCGAGACTGAGGCAGAGGCTGCATCCGAGGAAGCTGAGGCTGAGGTGATGGCGGAGACGCCCGCCGAATCTGAGCCCGTTTCCGAATCCGAGCAATCCTCCGAGCCCGAACTAGTTTCCGAGCCCGAGCCGCTTCCCGAACCCGAACAACAACCCGAGCCCGAGGCGGCAACGCCCCTGCCCGAGCCTGAGTCAGTCGTGACGACGCAAAGCACGGACGATACGGATGCCGCCATTGCGGCGATGGTCTCGACGCCGGAGCCGGAGGATCAAGACGACGACGAGGAAGAGCCGGGCCTCGGCCCTGCCCCGCGCGTCGGTGCGACCCCGCGCAAACCGCTCGATGACGGGCTGCTGTCGATCCTGCGCGAAGAAGCCGAGCGCGAAGCCGCGCAGCGCCGCGCCGAAGGCTCGAGCGAGCTTGAGACGCAAGACGAATTGAACCTCGAAGAGCGCGAGACCAGCGACGATGCGGAACGCGCCGCCGAGGCCGCCGCAGCCGATCTGGCACGCCGTCGTCACCGCGGGCAGGATTTCTCCGATCTCAACGAGCCCGAGGCTGAACGCGAAGAGGATCGCGTGGCCGACCTGCTCGGCGAGGATGACGAAGACTTGCGCGCGATCCGCGGACGCGAACGGCTGCCCGACATCGACGAAATCAATTCGACCCTCACCGCGACCTCGGATCGCGAGGGCGACAGCGTGGCCGAATTCTCGCCGGAAATGGCGCGCCGCCGCCGCTCTGGCTTCAGCCGCGGCTTCATCTTCGTCATGGCAGTCACCGCGATCCTGGCGCTGCTCTATGCCTTCGCGCCGGACATTGCCGCGAAGGTCCCGGCGCTCAAATCGCCGCTGACGCGATATGTCGTGGCGGTGGACGAGGGCCGCATCTGGCTCGACGACCAGTTGCAGATCCTGACGCATCGCCTCTCGCCCGAGGCGACCTCGGACGGCTTCACCGAATAAGTTTTCCTAATAATCTGCCGCCGCGCATAAGTTGAACTTATGGGCGCGCGGCGTCAGCCCGCGTTCGAGAACTGGTCGAGCAGCCGCTTGAGGTAGTCCAGCTCTTCCTCGGGGCGCAAACGATCGGCCGAGCGGCGGCGGATTTCATCGAGCAGATCCTGCGCCCGGCGATAGACATCCTCGCCATTGAGCATCTGACGATCCGTGCCAAGCTGGTTGCCCTCGCCCTGCGCCCGACCCAGCGGATCGCGCGGCATCTCGCGCCCACCCTGCTGTCCGGGTTGGCCCGCCTGCTGATTTCCCTGCTGGCCGGGCGGCTGACCGTCGCGGCGCGCCTGTTCGTTGCGCATCGCCTCGCCAAGCGCGCGCATTCCTTCGCGCAGCGCCTCGATCGCGTCGGCCTGACGGTCGATCGCCGCCGAATTGTCTCCCTCGCGCAGCGCCTCCTCGGCCTGATCCATCGCGCGCCCGGCATCGTCGAAACGCTTCTCGGCCTGCTGGCCCGCCTCGTTGCCGAAGCCCGGCAGCAGCCCGCGCTGGCGGTCGAGTTCGCGGCGCAATGCGCGCTGGCGATCCGCGAGGCTCTGACCATCGACACCGCCCTGCCCGCCGTTCATGCCGGGCTGATCGCCCTGCCCCTGACCGTCGCGCTGCGCTTGCCCGCCCTGGCCTTGGCCCTGACTGGGCTGGTCGCCGGGCTGCTGGCCCTGACCTTGTTGGCCTTGCTCGCCCTGCTGGCCTTGTTGACCCTGCTGACCCTGCTGCTGGCCCTGTTGCCCTTGCTGACCTTGCTGGCCCTGCTGACCGTTCTCGGCCTGCTGCTGGCGCTCCTCCGGGGTCATGAACTGGTCCTGCAGGTCGCGGAACGCATCGTCCGACAGCTCCTGCTGCTTGCGCAGCGTATCCTGCATGTCGCGCATCGCCTGACCGCCGGGCATGTCGCCCTGACCGTTCTGACCCTGCTGGACCTTGAGGTTCTCCATCATCCGCGCGAGCTGGTCGAGCAGCTCCTGCGCCTCGGCCATCCGGCCCTCCTCCATCAGCTTCTGGATCTGGTCCATCATCTGCTGGATCTGGTCGCCGGTGATCTGTTGACCCTGCTGCGGCTGCTGACCGAATTGCGGGCCCTGTTCCTGCTGCCGCGAGCGCTCGGCAAGCATGCGGATGTAATTGTCGGTCGCCTCTTTCAGCTCCTGCATAAGCTTGGCGATCTCATCCTTGGACGCCCCGTTGCGGATCGCCTCGGAGAGCTTTTCCTGCGCCTTCTGCATCGCGGCCAAAGCATCGGCGAGCCCGCCATCCTCGACCAGCTCCGCCATCTTCCACAGCGCCTCGGCGATCTCGTCGCGGGCCTCAGGCGACAGGTCGGGATCGTCGAGTCGCCCGACCACGAGGCGGATCATCAGATACACCTCCTCGCGCTTGATGAAGCCCTCGTGCCGGTTCGAGATCGCGCGCAGCAGCTGATCGGCATAGCCGCGGTTGTCGCGCGACCACAGCAGATCGCGGCGCACTTCGATCAAGGCGGAGGCGAGCGGATCGAAGAAACGCTTGCCGGGCAGGATGATCTCCTGCGTGCCGGAAGTGCCGGTCTGGCCGCGCCCGTCCTCGACATCGAGCGTCAGTTTCACCGGCAGGTTCGCCCAAGGATGCTTCGCGGCATCCTCGACGAGGCTCTCGGTAAAATCGGCGCGCGAGCCGGAAATCGGCAGCGGCAGATCATAGATCAGATCGTCGCGCGGCTCGGGCGGAATCTGCAGACCGTAGCGGCGATCGACCTTCGCCAGATCGAGCGAAATCACCGCGTGGCCCTTGGTCACCGCGTAATCGTCCTGCGCGGTGAAGGGCAAACTCAGCTTACCATCGGCGCGGCGATCCGGCGTTCCGGCCAGCGCGACAGAGGGCGCCTCGTCGGGGCGCACCACCACGTTGAAGCGGCGCGCGGCGGGGCCCTTGAACTCCAGAAGCCCGTCGCGGACGGCTTCGAATTCGTGGGTCTCGATGCCGCTCGCGGTCTGCGCCGCACCCTGTTCGGACAGCGCGGCAGGGTTCGAGACGCTCTCGGAGAAGCCAATCGCGCCGGACGCGCCATACAGCCGGATCGAGAAGCGGGTGCCTTCAGGCACGATCAACTCGTCGCCCTCGACCTTGTTCAGATAGAGCCCCGGCTTGCCGGTATAGCGCGGCGGCGCGGCCCAGCCTTCCCAGCTCGGGCCCATCGCCGCCTCGGCAGAGCCCGCAGGCGTCGGCAGCCCCTCGGTCGGGTGCAAAAGCCGCTGCGGCACGCCGAAGATCACCGCGACGACCAAGGCCGTCAGCGCGGTCAGACGTAGCGCGTAAGGATCGCGGCGGGCAAGATCGGGTTTGGGGCGCGGCGCACGGGCGGCCTGCGCAGCCTTGGCCATGCGCCGCAGATGCGCCATCCAGAGCGCGCGGGCGGCGGGATCGTCCTGCCCCAGCGCCATCTCGTCGGTCAGCGCGGACAGCGGGCGGCCCGGCAGCGTCGCATCGAGCCGCGCAATCGCATCCACTCGGCGCGGCCAGCGCATCCGCCACGCGCCCCATGCCAGCGCGGCGAGCGAGGCGATCAGCGCGACCAGCCAGAACCAGCGCCCGCCCGGCCCCAGATAAGCGGGCAGCGCGAAGGCGATGGCGGTCGCGATCAGCGCGAGAACGGAGAGAAGAGGCCAGAAGGCGCGCAGCCCCCGCTCGACGATCATGCCGGCATGGGTGAGCGCAATAGGCCGGGAGAGCGGGGCCAGAGCGGCCTGCCCGTCCTCCTTCGTCGCCGCGTCGCGCGAAGCTTTGCTGAACCAGTTCCTGACCGGCATACTCTCCCTATCCGTCGGCCCCGATTCCCTTCCTACGGATCAGAGCCACTCCGGGATCGTATCGCGGGAGAGCATTTCCTCAAAGCTCGGTCTTGCCCGAATGAGAGCGAATTCGCCGCCGCGCACCAGAACCTCGGGGATCAGCGGGCGCGAATTGTATTCCGAGGACATGACCGCGCCGTAAGCCCCCGCCGAACGGAAGGCAACCAGATCGCCCGGGCCGAGCGGCGTCAGATTGCGCGCCTTTGCGAAAGTGTCGCCGGTCTCGCATACCGGGCCGACGATATCGAAAGGCGCGGATTCGGTGCCCGGATCGGCTTCGATCACCGGGACGATGTCGTGATAGGCACCGTACATCGAGGGCCGCACGAGGTCGTTCATCGCCGCGTCGAGGATGAGGAAATCGCGCCCCTCGCCCTCTTTCAGCCAGATCACCGAGGTGACCAGCAGCCCGGCATTTCCCGAAATCAGGCGACCCGGTTCGATCTCGATCTCGCAGCGCAGATCGCCGACGGTGCGCTGGATCACTTGCCCGTATTCGATGGGCAGCGGCGGCGCGGAATTCGACCGCTCATAGGGAATGCCCAGACCGCCGCCAAGGTCGAGACGGCGGATATCGTGGCCATCTGCGCGCAGCGCCTCGGTAAGTTCGCGAACCTTGAGGAAGGCCGCCTCGAACGGCTCCAGATCGGTCAGCTGCGAGCCGATATGCACGTCGATGCCCACGACATCGATGCCGGGCAGCTGGGCGGCCTCGGCATAGACCGCGCGGGACTTGGCGATCGGGATGCCGAACTTGTTCTCGGATTTCCCGGTCGCGATTTTCTCATGGGTCTTCGCATCCACATCCGGGTTCACCCGCAGCGCAATCGGTGCGGTGACGCCCATCGACGCGGCAATCTCGGAAATCGCGAGCAGTTCCGGCTCGGACTCGACATTGAACTGGCGAATGCCGTTCTCGAGGACGTAAGCGATCTCCTCGCGGGTCTTGCCGACGCCCGAGAACACCACGCGATCCCCCGGCACGCCCGCCGCCCGCGCCCGGCGATATTCGCCGCCCGAGACTACGTCCATGCCAGCCCCCAGATCGCCCAGAACCTTCAGCACCGCGAGGTTCGAGTTCGACTTGATCGCGAAGCAGATCAGGTGATCCGTCCAGCCGAGCGCCTCTTCGAACAGCTTGAAATGGCGCTCCAGCGTGGCGGTCGAATAGACGTAGAAAGGCGTGCCAACAGCGGCCGCGATCTCGGGGATCGGCACATCCTCTGCATGAAGGACGCCGTCGCGATAGAGGAAATGATCCATGAGAGGTCTCGATTACTGGGACTGGTTACCATCCGCCTCAGACGGCGGGACGGGCGGGCCGTCGACACCGCAGGCGGCGAGCGAGAGAAGAAGCGTCAGGGCGAGGGTCAGGGTCTTGGTCATGGGGTCACCGAAAGGGTCATGATGCCAACGCGCGCCGTCGCGGCGGGATAAACTTTGATGCCGTCACGGTTGATGCCGACATGTGTGTGCAGCTCCGGATCGGCGGCACAGGCGCCAAGCAGACCGATCAGCACGAACGGAGCCGCGAATTTCATCCAAGCTGTTCCTTCCAGCGAGCGATCTGCGCGCGCACCTGATCGGGCGCGGTTCCGCCATAAGATTGGCGCGAGGCGACCGAGTTGTGAACCCCGAGCACGTCGAAGACGCTCTCCGTGATCGCCGGATTGATCGACTGCATCTGTTCGAGGCTCAGATCGGGCAGATCGCAGCCCTTCTCCTCGGCCATCGCAACCAGCGATCCGGTAACGTGGTGCGCGTCACGGAAGGGCAGCCCCGCCTCGCGCACCAGCCAGTCGGCCAGATCGGTCGCGGTGGAGAACCCGCCCGAGGCCGCGGCCTCCAGCTTGTCCGCGTTCACCGTCATGTCGCCGATCATCCCCGCCATCGCGGCGAGCGCGAGCATCAGGTTGTCGGCGGCGTCGAAGACCTGCTCCTTGTCTTCCTGCATGTCCTTGGAATAGGCGAGCGGCAGCCCCTTCATCACCGTGAACAGCGCGACCGAGGCCCCGAGGATGCGCCCGATCTTGGCGCGGATCAGCTCGGCCGCGTCCGGGTTGCGCTTCTGCGGCATGATCGAAGAGCCCGTCGACCACTTGTCCGACATCGCGACGAAGCGGAACTGCGCCGAGGACCAGATCACCAGCTCTTCGGCGAGGCGCGACATATGGACCGCGCAGATCGACGAGGCCGACAGGAATTCCAGCGCGAAATCGCGATCCGACACCGCGTCGAGCGAGTTCGCCATCGGTCGGTCGAAGCCCAGCGCCTCGGCCGTCGCATGGCGGTCGATCGGGAAGCCGGTGCCCGCAAGCGCCGCAGCCCCCAGCGGGCATTCGTTCATCCGTTTGCGCGCGTCCTCAAAGCGGGATTTGTCGCGCGCGAACATCTCGACATAGGCCATCATGTGATGACCGAAGGTCACCGGCTGCGCGGTCTGCAGATGGGTGAAGCCGGGCATCACCCAATCGGCGCCGTCCTCGGCCCGGGTCAGCGCGGCGCGGATCAGCGTGTCGAGCCCGGTGATCGCGGCGTCGCATTGCTCGCGGACCCAGAGACGGAAATCGGTTGCGACCTGGTCGTTGCGCGACCGTGCCGTGTGCAGCCGCCCCGCCGGTTCGCCGATCACCTCTTTCAGCCGCGCCTCGACATTCATGTGGATGTCCTCGAGCGCGGTCGAGAAGGGAAAACCGCCCGCTTCGATTTCTGACAAAACCGTGAGCAAACCTTCTCCGATCGCCTCGGCGTCCTTATCACTAATGATGCCTTGCGCGGCGAGCATCGCGGCGTGAGCCCGGCTGCCGCGGATATCCTGCGCGTAGAGCCGCTGGTCATACCCGATCGAGGCGTTGATCGCCTCCATTATCGCGTCAGGCCCCGCGGCGAAACGCCCGCCCCACATCGCGTTGGAGGACTTGTTCTCGTCGGTCTGATCGGTCATGGTCTGAGGCCCTTGCTAGGAGGCTATATGTTACGGTTTCTCGTCCTTTATACGGCGCTGGCGCTGGGTGCAAATGTTGCGCAGGCCGCGGATCTAGATGCGGTGAAATCGGGGCAGATGGAATCCCTCGTCACCTATGATGAACCGCTGCCGCTGCCGCCCTTCACGGTGACCGATGAAAGCGGCGACGAGCATTCGATGAAAGATTTCGAAGGCAAGGTGGTCCTGATCAATTTCTGGGCAACGTGGTGCCCGCCCTGCCGCGAGGAAATGCCCTCGCTGAATGCGCTGCAAAAAGCCTACGGCGAGAATGGGTTTCAGGTGATGACGATTGCCACGGGCGGCTCGAACTCGCCCGAGAAAGTCGCCGCTTTCTTCGACAAGGAAGGCATCGACGCCCTGCCCCGCTTCCACGACGATGCCAATTTCGCCGCCCGCGCGATGGGCGTTCTTGGGCTTCCGGTCTCGGTGCTGGTCGACAAGAAGGGCCATGAGGTCGGCCGGATGATCGGCGGCGCGGAGTGGGATTCGCCCGAGGCGAAGAAGGTCATCGAGGCGCTGATCGACGAGAAGTAAGGCAGGGTGGTGTGGCGGCGCGAAACTTTCTGCCGGGCCGTTTTTCTGTTGCCGCCCGATCTTCGATCGCATCCCGCGCAACCCGGTCCGCCTGTCGAAACATTCTGCAGAGCCCGGCGTCTGGGCTGCATCTGAACTGCCAGCCACGCCTCCGCCCCCGCATGCCATGTTCTTCGCAGTTCTACGCAGAATGTTTCCCTTGGCGCTTGGGCCTGCCGAGACTCATGCCGCGCTTCTCCCCGCGCGCAGATAGCGCCCTAGCCAATGTTCAATCTCTTCCGACAGGGCTAGGATGGCCTCCAGCCGCCCTTTGATATCGTCATGGAAACTGTCGAGCTGGTCGATCGTAGCCGCGAGCCCGCCATTCGCATCCCGCATGCGCCCGCACTCGACGCGCCCAAGGACGCGGATCGTGTCGAGCCCGAGCAACTGGCGACGAATGTCTCGGCTTTGGTTCATCATATCGTCGGCGAGTTCGGCCGCTTGACGCATCGCGGCATTCGCATCGGCGGTGCCTTTGGTGACGAGCGACTGCAGCAATGCGCGTTCTTCCTCTCGGGGCTGATCATTCTGCGCCTCTTCGCCCATAAAATTGGTGCTCATTTCGTTGAGGACGCGCGCGCAGCCCAGTTGGAACACGGCGCGCGCGACCTGAAAGGCCATCTGACCGCAGAGATTGCCGCGACCGGCAACGAATTTGCGCAGCCGCTCCGAGATGACGGCAGACGAAGCTTTGTAATTCTCCGAGATCGCGGACACCGGCCCCCCGGACGGCTCTAGCCGCGAGGCGACGATCCGCATGTTGTTAGGCACGGATTGCAACGCTTCGAAACTGCGTAGAAGTCCGAATTGCTCCTTCGTGAGCCGTCCCATCGCGGTGTTCAATTCGGCCAGCATGCGCGTATTCTCATCGGCATTTCGATTGAAGCGGCGATCCCGTTCGGTAAGCTCGAGCGCCAGCGCATAGGCCATGAAGGCGGTGTAGCTCGAATAGCCGCCACGTTCCGCGAAATCACGCAACAGCGTCGCGCTCTCCTCCGGGTCGAGCGACTCCGCCCGCTCGCGCGCAGAGAGATCACGGTAGAGTTGGTGGATTTCATCGGACAGCTCGCTCGTCGGTTTCAGCCGGACCGAGAGGTAGCCCCCTTCGATCGGCATGACGACCGCGAAGACCCAATACCACCCGCCGCCTTTCGCCTTGTTCTTCACATAGGCGCCCATGGGATAGCCTTTTTTCAGCGCATCCCAGAGCACCCTGAACACCGCTCGCGGCGTATCGGGGTGGCGAACGATCTTATGCGGCGCTCCGATCATCTCGGACCACTCGAACCCCGCGGTGCGCCGAAAAATCTCGTTGCCCGATTGGATCACCCCACGCGTATCGGTGCGCGAGTAGAACAATTCTTCCAGCGCGAAAGGCACCTCGTTGGTGCCGCGCAGTGCCGGCTGCCCCATTTTCGTCATCGCCCATTCTGTTCCATCAAGCTCCACCCTAGGCACCTGCCGGTTACCATCGACTTAACGCCGGATGCGAATTTTCCGTTAACCACGAGTCCGGCGTATTTCCCGGTCTTTACCGCTTCTTAGGCGCTTGCGCGGATGCTTGGCTCGAAGGCGAAGGAGGGGCAGATGACGAATCGAGACGCGAGGACCATGCCGGTGCATCGTGATGAAGATAGCCCGCTGAGCTTTGCGGCTGCCGAGCAAAGCCGACAGGCCTTGGCTATGGTGCGCGCGGCGATCGACCGGCAAGACGTCATGCTGGCCTATCAGCCCGTGATCCAGACCTGTCGCCCCGACCGACCCGCGTTTTACGAGGGCCTGATCCGGGTTCTCGATGATCGCGGGCGCATCATCCCCGCGAAGGAGTTCATCAACGCGATCGAACGGACGGAGGTCGGGCGGAAACTCGATTGCCTCTCGCTCGAACTGGGTCTGAAAGCGCTTCTTGGGCAGCCGGATCTGCGCCTGGCGATCAATATGTCGGCGCGCTCGATCGGCTATGCGCCCTGGACCAAGGTTCTCAATCGCGGCCTCGCGGTCGATGAAACCGTCGGCGAGCGTCTCATATTGGAGATTACCGAAAGCTCAGCGATGGAAATTCCCGAGCTCGTCAGCATCTTCATGGAGGATTTGCAGGCCCGCGGCGTCAGTTTCGCGCTCGACGATTTCGGGGCGGGCTACACGTCTTTCCGCTATCTGCGAGATTTCTACTTCGACATCATCAAGGTCGATGGGCAGTTCATCCGCGGCATCTCGCACGATCCGGACAATCAGGCGCTGACGAAGTCGCTGCTCGACGTGGCGCGCCATTTCGAGATGTTCACAATCGCCGAAGCGGTCGAGTCGCTGGAGGATGCCGAATATGTGGCAAGCCTCGGCGTCGATTGCATGCAGGGCTATTACTTCGGCGCGCCGACGATCCACCCCCCGTGGAGCCAGTCTCACGAACCGCAACGGAGACGTGCATGACCCCAGCCAGAGCGCAATAAACTTGCGCTAACAATTTCCCGAGCGACGGGATTAAGCTTGACCTCTCGTTCCCTTCCGCCATGCTGCGCAGCAGCAGAACGGACGCGCTTTCGCGCCCGCTTAAGTGATGAGGAGGATCCCATGACCAATGTCGTCATCGTCTCGGCCGCGCGCACGCCCGTCGGCTCGTTTTTGGGCGCGTTTGCCAATACGCCCGCACATGACCTCGGCGCCGCCGTGATCGAGGCCGTCGTCGCCCGCGCCGGGATCGAGAAGTCCGATGTATCCGAGACGATCCTCGGTCAGGTGCTGACCGCGGGCCAAGGCCAGAACCCCGCCCGCCAAGCCCATATCAACGCGGGCCTGCCGATCGAAAGCGCCGCCTGGTCGATCAACCAAGTCTGCGGTTCGGGCCTTCGCACGGTCGCGCTCGGCGCCCAGCACATCATGTGCGGCGATGCCGATATCGTCGTCGCAGGCGGTCAGGAAAGCATGTCGCTCAGCCCCCATGTCGCGCATCTGCGCGCGGGTCAGAAGATGGGCGACATGAAGATGATCGACTCGATGATCAAGGACGGTCTGTGGGACGCTTTTAACGGCTATCACATGGGCCAGACCGCCGAGAATGTCGCGACCCAGTGGCAGATTTCGCGCGAGATGCAGGACGAATTCGCGCTGGCGTCGCAAAACAAGGCCGAGGCCGCGCAGAAGGCTGGCAAATTCGCCGACGAGATCGCCGCCTTCACCGTGAAGACGCGCAAGGGCGATACGGTCGTAGATCAGGATGAATATATTCGCCACGGCGCGACGATCGAGAACATGCAGAAGCTGCGCCCGGCCTTCGCCAAGGACGGCTCGGTGACCGCGGGCAACGCGAGCGGCATCAATGACGGTGCGGCCGCGGTGCTGCTGATGTCGGAGGAAGAGGCCGAGAAGCGCGGGCTCACGCCGCTGGCCCGCATCGCCTCCTATGCGACCGCCGGGCTCGACCCGTCGATCATGGGCTGCGGCCCGATCCCGTCCTCGCGCAAGGCGCTGGAGAAGGCGGGCTGGAAAGCCTCCGATCTCGACCTGATCGAAGCTAACGAGGCCTTCGCAGCGCAGGCCTGCGCGGTGAACAAGGACATGGGTTGGGACGTCAGCAAGGTGAACGTCAATGGCGGCGCCATCGCCATCGGCCACCCGATCGGCGCCAGCGGCGCGCGAATCCTCAACACCCTTCTGTTCGAGATGAAGCGTCAGGGCTCGAAAAAAGGCCTCGCCACGCTCTGCATCGGTGGCGGCATGGGCGTCGCGATGTGTATTGAAGGCCTCTAACGGCAAAAAAATGCTGCATCTGCAAAAAGAGCGCGCAACTTTGTTGCGCGCTCTTGTCATTTTCGGTAACAGCATTTCAAGGGCATTCCATTTGGAGGAGGAATCATGGCGAGAGTTGCATTGGTCACCGGCGGATCGCGCGGCATTGGCGCGGCGATCTCGAAGGCGCTGCAGGCGGCGGGCTACACGGTCGTCGCGAACTATGCCGGCAATGACGAGGCTGCGGCCAAATTCACCGAGGAGACGGGGATCAAGACCTACAAATGGTCGGTCGCCGATTACGACGCCTGCGCGGCGGGGATCGAACAGATCGAATCCGAGGTCGGACCGATCGACGTTCTGGTGAACAACGCGGGCATTACCCGCGACGCGCCCTTCCACAAGATGACCCGCGAGCAGTGGAACCAGGTGATCGACACCAATCTCAGCGGCATCTTCAACATGACCCATCCGCTCTGGACGAAGATGCGCGAGCGCAAGTTCGGCCGGGTCGTGAACATCTCATCGATCAACGGCCAGAAGGGCCAGTTCGCGCAGGCGAATTACTCGGCGGCGAAGGCGGGCGATCTGGGCTTCACAAAGGCGCTGGCGCAGGAAGGCGCGCGCGCGGGCATCACGGTGAACGCGATCTGCCCCGGCTATATCGCGACCGAGATGGTCATGGCGGTGCCGGAGAAGGTGCGCGAGTCGATCATCGGCCAGATCCCGGTCGGTCGTCTGGGCGAGCCCGAAGAAATCGCGCGCTGCGTGGTGTTCCTCGCATCCGACGATGCGGGCTTCATCACCGGCTCGACGATCACCGCGAATGGCGGTCAGTACTTCATCTGATTTCGCCTCTTGGCATTCTCGACGGAGGCCCGCATTTTGCGGGCCTCTTTGTTTTGGCGGGGACAGCATGACACGCGGCAAGGCCACTTCGATCGGGTTCACGGCGGTATTGCTGTGGGCGCTGCTGGCGCTATTCACCGTGGGATCGGCCCCGGTGCCGCCCCTGATGCTGAACGCGCTCTGTTTCGCTTTGGGCGGCGCGGTGGGCGTGATCTGGCTGGTTGCAACCGGTGCGCTGGGGCAGCTGCGGCAGGTGTCGTGGAGGGTCTATCTCGCCGGGACCGCGGGGCTGTTCGGCTATCATTTCCTTTATTTCTCGGCGCTGCGCCTCGCGCCCCCGGCCGAGGCCGGGCTGATCGCCTATCTCTGGCCCCTGCTGATCGTGCTGTTTTCCGGGTTGCTGCCCGGCGAGCGGCTGACGCTTTGGCATGTCGCGGGGGCGGTGCTTGCGTTTGGCGGAGCCGCGCTGATCCTCGGGGGCGGGATTTCCGCCGATCCGGCGGCGCTGCCCGGCTATGGGCTGGCGTTGATTTGCGCGCTGACATGGTCGAGCTATTCGCTGCTGTCGCGTCGCTTCGGCGCGGTGCCGACGGCGGCGGTCGCGGTCTATTGCCTCGCGAGCGCGGCCCTGTCGGCCGTCGCCCATCTTGCGCTGGAGCCGACGATCTGGCCTGCGGACGCGATCGGCTGGGCCTCGGTGATCGGCTTGGGGCTGGGGCCGGTGGGGCTCGCCTTCTACACATGGGACCTCGGGGTGAAGCGCGGCGACATACAACTTCTGGGTACGGCCTCCTACGCGGCCCCTCTGGTCTCGACGCTGGTGCTGGTCGCCGTCGGGATCGCGAGCGCCCGCCCGACCCTGCTGATCGCGGCGGCGATGATCGCCGGGGGCGCCGGGCTGGCGGCGCTTGGCGGTCGGCGTCGGCGCGCCGCGCCCCCTCCGCCGGATATGACCGGGCAGGAGATACCGCGGAAGGGTTCGACCTGAGTCGCCGCGCGCTAACAGGCCCCTTTCAAACGACACGGGCCGCCCCGAAGGACGGCCCGATTAAACTCGTGGGAGGGCCCTCAGGCCGTTTCGAGGCGGTGGATTTCCTCTTTTAGCCTAAGTTTTTGCCTTTTCATCTGAGCGATTTCGAGATCGTCGATGCCGGGTCTGCGCGAAGCGCGCTCGACCTCCATCGACAGAGCCTCATGTTTTTTGCGAAGTTCGGTGATATGCGAACCAAGCGACATGGCAGTCTCCTCTCCAGTTGTCAGCCCGTCGATTGCAGCACAGGTTTTGAGTCGTGTCACGGAAATGTCGTATAGCGACGGGTTATCCCCAGCATTTTCGCGAAATCTTGCGAAAGCGTTAACGCGGAATCGGCAATTTTTGACCTTCGCGCAGGATTTCGCGCGCAATTTCCGTCAAATCCTCTGCATCGCGTGAGTGCATCGGCGCCGAGTGCAGGATCAGCGGCGCAAGAAGCTGCAGCGGGGTCCGCGCACCTTTGCGCGCTGTGACGATCACTCGGCGCGCCGTGCGACCGACTCGGGGCGCGATCGGCAGAACGGTGATCGCGCCGGTCCGACCGTGCAGCCCCACCAGCAGATCCGCCAGCCGGTCGGCCTGCTGGATCAGCGTGATCCGCCCCTCGGGCTTGAGCCGTCGCAGCCCCGCGTCGAGCCATGCGCTGATCGGCGTCGCCTCACGCTGCGCACGCTCGCGCCCGGGATCGGCGGCGGGCGTGCCATCCTCGGGCCCGAAATAGGGCGGGTTGGCGATGACGTGATCGAAGCTGCGCGCGCGCAGATCGGCGGGCATCTGCGCCAGATCACCCTCGATCACCTCGAGCGCGACCCCGTTCTCCGCCGCGTTGCGCCGGGCCAGATCGGCATAGGCGGGCTGCAGTTCCATCCCGCTTTGCGCAAGCCCCGGCACCCGCCAGCCAAGACACAGGCTCGCCACCCCGGCCCCGCAGCCGAGCTCCAGAACCGACTGGCCCGCCTGCGCCGGACAGGCCGCCGCGAGCAGGACCGGGTCCATCGCCGCGCGGTAGCCCGCGCGCGGCTGGGCGATGCGCAACCGCCCGCCGAGAAAGCCATCGACTGTCAGTTCATCGGGCCCGAACCGGTCCATAAGCCTCAATCCGATTTGATCTCATTGTCGCGCAGAACCGCCTGCGCCATGAACATGTCGCTGTCGCGCACCATCAGGCGGCGCGGAAGGATTCCGAGCGAGCCTTCCAGCACGCTCGTATGGACGTCGAGTTGAAACGTGCTTATACCCTCGCCCTCGAGAAGGGCGGTCGCCATGGCCAGTTTCACCGGGTCCGTGCTGCGCAGTAGCTCTTTCATATCCCTCACTTACGGCCCCTTGCGAGGGCTGTCGAGATGAGGCAGATCGAAGGGATGAACATGAGCCTCGACGACAAGCCCGACAACACGGCGAAACCGCATGACCGGCTCGCGGAAGCCTTGGCCAGCGACATGGCGGCGGTGGATGCGCTGATCGCCGAGCGCATGGCCTCGGAGAACGCGCCGCGCATCCCCGAAGTGACCGCCCATCTGGTCGGCGCGGGCGGCAAACGGCTGCGGCCGATGCTGACCGTCGCGGCGGCGCGGCTGTGCGGCTACGAGGGCAATCTGCATCACAACCTCGCGGCGGCGGTCGAGTTCATCCATACCGCGACGCTGCTGCATGACGATGTGGTCGACGAGAGCAAGCAGCGCCGGGGCCGCCCGACCGCGAACCTGCTCTGGGACAACAAGTCGAGCGTGCTCGTTGGCGATTATCTCTTCGCGCGGTCGTTCCAGCTGATGACCGACACCGACAACCTGCGGGTTCTGTCGATCCTGTCGAACGCCTCCGCCGTCATCACCGAGGGCGAGGTGCTGCAGCTCTCGGCCGCGGAAGACCTGAACACGACCGAGGACACCTATTACAAGGTGGTGCGCGGCAAGACAGCCGCGCTGTTCTCGGCGGCGACCGAGGCGGGCGCGGTTCTGGCCGGTGCGCCGGAGGATCAGATCGCGGCGCTGCACGATTACGGCGAAAGCCTCGGGATCGCGTTCCAGGTGGTCGACGATCTGCTGGATTATCTCAGCGATGCCGAGACGATGGGCAAGAACGCGGGCGACGATTTCCGCGAGCGCAAGCTGACCCTGCCGCTGATCAAGGCGCTGGCGAAAGCCGACGCGGACGCCCGCGCCTTCTGGACCCGCACCATCGACAAGGGCGACCAGCGCGACGGCGATCTGGAGCATGCGCTGGAGCTGCTGCACGCGACCGGCGCGCTAGAAGAGACCCGCGCGGCGGCCCTCGAATGGGCCGATCGCGGGCGCGAGCGGCTGAAGGTGCTGCCCGAGAGCGAGTTGCGGCAGATGCTGGACGATCTGGCGGATTACGTGGTGGCGCGGCTGCGCTGAGGGGGCTCTGCCCCCGCCCTGCGGGCTCCCCCGGGATATTTAGGTCAAGAGGAAGAGGCGCGGCTTTGGGGCTGCGCCTTTTGCGTCTGATCGCCGAGCATGCCAGACGCGTGCCACCAGTCGGGGCGACGTTGGGCCAGCATCGCCTCGGCGGCCTGCGCCCCGTCCAGCGTCTCGAACAGCGCGAAACAAGTAGCGCCCGAGCCCGACATCCGCGCGAGGCGGCAGCCGGGCAGCGTCATGAGCCCGTCCAGAACCTTCCCGATCACCGGGGCGGAGGCGATGGCGGGGGCCTGCAGGTCGTTGCGCTGGGTCGCGAGCCAGTCGATGCAATCCGGCGCGCCGGTGAAGGTCGGAAGCGTCTCAGGCATCGGGGGATTGTCCTTCGAATCGAGGCCTTTGAAGATCGCAGGCGTCGGCACCTCCACACGCGGGTTGACCAGAAGCACGGGCAGCGGCGGCAGCGGCACGGGGTCCAGCACCTCGCCGATACCACGCACCCGCTGGGGCTGCGGCGTCAGGCACATCGGCACGTCTGCCCCAAGCTGTGCGGTCTCCTCCGGAAGCGGCTGGCCCCAAAGCGCAGCCAGCCCGCGCAGCGCAGCCGCCGCGTCTGACGATCCACCGCCGATGCCCGAGGCGGGCGGCAGATGTTTGTCGAGATGGATTTCGGCCCCCTGCCCCGCCGGGCGCGACAGGAGGGCCGCGGCCTTCAGCACGAGATTCGACGGGTCGGCAGGCACGCCCGCCGCCTCGGGCCCTGCGACGCTGAGCGAGAGCGCGTCGCTCTCGCGCAGCACCAGCCGATCGCCCATCGGCCCGAAGGACACGAGACTGTCGAGCAAGTGATAGCCATCGGCCCGCTGGCCGATGACGTGGAGCGTCAGGTTGATCTTCGCCGGCGCGAAGGCGTCAATTATTCGCATCGCTCGCGGGAGTTTCCGGGGCAGCCTGAGCAGTGTCTTTGCTCGGGCCCTTATCCTCGAGCGGCGGTAGACCCTGCTCCTTGCGCAGTTGATCCAGACCCACCTCGATCTTGCGGCGGATCGCGTCGGGATCGAGTTCCTCGGTGGTCTCCGCATCGTCGGTCGCGAAGGACAACGCGCGGCGCCACTGGAATTTCGCCTCGCGCTGACGGCCCACGGCCCAGAGCACATCGCCCAAGTGGTCGTTGAGCAGCGGGTCGCGCGGCTCGAGCTCCACGGCGCGCTCCATCTTCTCCGCAGCCTCCTGATAATGGCCAAGCTTGAACAGTGCCCAGCCGAGGCTGTCGATGATGAAGCCCGCGTCGGGACGCTCGGCGGCGGCCTTGCGGATCATGTCGAGCGCCTCGTCGAGATTCTCGCCCTTGTCCACGTAGGAATAGCCCAGATAGTTCAGCACCGAGGGCTGATCGGGCGAGAGACGCAGCGCCTCGCGGAAGCCCTTCTCGGCCTCGTCCCAATTGCCCGAGCGTTCCTGCGCGATGGCGCGCGAATACCAGACGAACCAATCCTTCGGCTCGGGCTGGCCGAGCAGGTCGATCGCCTTGTCATAAGCTTTCGCGGCCTCGGCGAAGCGGCTCTCGCGGCGCAGCGTGTCGCCCAGAGTGGTCCAGACGCCCACGAGCTTGGGACGGCTGCGCGACAGGTTCTCGAGCACTTCGATCGCCGCATCGTTGCGCCCCGCGCGCACCATCGATTCCGCGCGCCCGATTTCGGCGGCGTGATAGATCGGGCTGTCGGGTTTGATGTCGGCATAGGCTTCGATAGCAAGATCGTATTGGCCCTGCTGGTCGAGCATCGACGCGGTCAGCAGCGTCGCATCATCCATATCGGGCCGGATCATGTTCGCCAGCCGCGAATGCACCAGCGTGAACGTGTCGGGCGCATCCCCGATCAGCGCCTGCGCGACCGAATAATAGACCTCCGCCACGCCGTCGGACGCGTTGCGCACGACGTCGAAGGGCAGCGTGTCGCCCGCCTCCAGCTTGGTGCGAATGTCCTTCAGCTGCGGGTCGAGATCCTTGCCGAAGCGATCCTCGATCAGTTTCAGCGCCTCTTTGTTCTTCTCGAGCTGCGAGAGCACTTCGACATGGGCCAGCACACCGCGGCGGGTCGAGGTGATCTTCTCGCCGTGCTCACCGCTCAGGATCGCATCGGCGCCTTCGTAATCGCCGACCAGCGCCAGCGCGAGCGCCTTGTGGAATCCCGCGAAAGCCGCGAGGCCCTGCTGCTTACCGACTTCGTCGAAGGCCGCGGAGGCGTCGGACATCTTGCCGTCGCCCGCCAACGCCCAAGCCTTGGTCAGACCGCCCACGAGCGGCCCGGGATCGGCACCGCTGTCGAGAAGCGCGAGCGCCCCGCTCCAGTTCTTGTCATGTGCAGCGGCCGCCAGCGCCGTGAGCGCCGCGATCTGGCTGCCGGTTCCAGCCTCCACCATCTGCTGCGCAAGCGGCGTGGCGCGGTCGAAATCGGCAATCGCGATCTCGGAGACGAGCGTCGCTTCCGCGGTCGCGCCGCTGGTATCGCCACTGGCCATCAGCTGACGGTAGTAATGCGCGGCCTCGGCGAAATCGAATTGCTGCGACGCGATGCGCGCGGCGAGATAAGCCCCCGCCTCTGCCGGGCTCGGGTCATTCGCGGTGTCGCCAGCATCGCCTTTGGCCTCGGCGTCATCGGCAGCCTGCGCTGCATCTTCGGCGCTGCCCGCCTTGGGCGTATCCTGTGCCAGCAGCGGCATCGGCGCGGTGGAGCCCATCAAGAGGGCGAAGAGCGCAAGGCGCAGCGGGGTCTTCAAACTCGACACGAAACGGTCCTCTCATTCGGGTTGAAATCGAGCGTAACGGCGCGCTGCGGGCATTACAATGAGCCGAACCACCGCACGCGGGAAGCCGCCTGCGCAGACACGGCGTTGTGATGAGGGAATTGACGGAAATCGGCCGCGCGCGGATAGTCAATGGCACCTTCGAGGGACATGAGGAAACCACGAAAGGTCCGGAGGCTATGCGCATCTACCATTTGCAGACCCGGCGACTTTAGGTTTAACGAATTTCATGAATAATTACCCCTACGTTGAAAAGCGATCGCCTCGTGACCGATAGCCCAGTCAAGTTCATCAATGCCAAGTCACCCGACATGACTCGTGTTTCGGCTTTGCTCGATCTCTGCAGTGGCGAAAACAGCTGGGCGAACCGCGGCCCCCTTTACCGACAGCTTGCAGTGTCATTCGCTGCGCATTTCAGCTTGGGGTCGGAGACAGCCGTCACGCCTTGCGCGAACGCCGGAATTGCGCTGGAAGCAATCGCCAAGCTTCTGGCGCTGCGCGAGGGGCGCGCGCTGCGATGGGTCGGCTCCGCGTTCAGCTTTCAGAACCTGGGACGCGGCCACTTCGCCGATATGCGCTTCGTTGATTGTGACGATCAGGGGCTTCTCGACCTGGATCAGTTGAAGGCGCTTCCCCAAGACAGTTTCGACGGGCTCGTCGTCGTGAATCCGTTCGGCCTTCATCGGGACTTCTCCGCCTATATCGAATACGCCAAGGCCACCGGGAAATTCCTGCTTCTGGATAACGCGGCGGGGATCAGCCGCGATATGCCCGATTGGCCGTGGCAGGCGCTCAGCCTGCACCACACCAAGCCTTATGGCATGGGCGAAGGCGGTCTTGCGATTACGCCCGCGGAGCTATCCGAAGAGTTCTACAGCCTGATCAATTACGGCGCGGTTCCGGCAGAGCCGTCTTGCTGGGTGAACAATGGCAAGATTTCCGACATTTCCTGCGCCTTCCTCATCGATCGCCTCGAGCGGGTCGACACTTGGGAGAAAGAGTATTTCGAGCAGGCCGAGCGCGTCCATGACATCGCGCGCGAGCTTGACCTGCGCCCTTTGACGCCATTCAACATCGGCGCGCCCGCCATGAGCTGGGGTTATCTTGCAGAGATGGAAATTCCTTTGGAAACGATCTTGGACAGCAAACAGCTGACCTTCGGAAAATATTACAAACCGCTGGCTGACCTGCCGAAGACGACGGAGCTGTATCGCAATCTCGTCAACATCCCGACGCATCCCGATGTCGCCCTGCTGAGCGACCGGGATTTGCGGGAGGCAATCGAGCGCCTGCTCTGAACTCAGGCGGGATCGCTCTTGGTCTGGATAACCTTCGCGGGGACTCCCACCGCGACACTGTTTTCGGGAATTTCCCGGACCACAGCAGCCCCCGCGCCGATCACCGAAGCCCGGCCGACAGGGATGCGTTGAATGATGCTCGCCCCGGTGCCGATCTCGACTTCCTCCGCCAAGCGGACATTGCCCGAGATATTCGCCCCCGGGCTGATCGTCGAGAAGGCCCCGATTTCCACATCATGCCCGACCGTCGCGCTGAGATTGACGTGAACGTGATCGGACAGCTCGATATCGGTCGTCAGGCAGGCGCCTGCGCAAATCACGACACCGTCGCTCAGCCGGACATTCTCACCGAGCCACGCCCTAGGATGTACCAGCGCCGGAAAAGCGTGTCCGCGCGCACCCAAACGGGTCGCAATGCCCTTGCGTGCAGCCGGAGACCCAATCGCAATGACAACATCCGGCAGCGGATCGTCCCCGAAGTGGGACAGATCAGAGGAGACCGGCAGCTCGTGGACCGTCTCCGGGTGCACAATGCCGGGATCAACCGCAAAGCCGAGCACGTTCCAGGTCGGCCCCTCCGCATTGATCGCATGAATCACCTGAAGGACTTCGCGCCCGAACCCGCCGCAGCCATAGATCACGATGTTTCGCATGGGCACAAATTCCTCCTCGAAGCCGGGTGCGATCAGCCGAAGCGCTCTTTCAGAATAGCGAGAAAGCGCAAGACATTCTCGGTTTCCTGCTCTTTGGCCGCTGCCATGTCGGCAATCAACTGATCGCGTGTCTCGCGCGCCCAGTCGATCTCCTCCTCACCATAAGCGACCCCGTGCTTCAACTCGAAGCCGTCCCGCCAGTCTTCCGCACTCAAGCCGGGACGCGGGACGACCACCGGCACACAGCCCGCCAGCGCCGCGTAATAGGCATACATCGTGTAGAGGTCGTGGCAGTAGAAAACTTCGGTCTTATTGAAGACCTCGGCGATTTCTTGGTGACTGAGACCGTCGAGCGGGATGGCGCGGTCGCCTTCCGGGATTTGCGAAATCGTATCCGTTCCCTTCCGGATCATCCGGCAACTGCCGGAGCGCGAACGGTTTTCATCCCGATAGACGTCCTCGCGCAGCCACCGCACCCGCAGCAGACGATCGGGTGAAACGGAGGCCACACCTTCGGCGAAGGCTTCCTGATAGAAGAAGACTTCCTCGCTCGGATCGAGGGTCTCATTGCCGCCCAACAGGCCGGGGCGGTTCAGCAGCCAGCGAACTACGCGCTCGGCTTCGAGCGGATTACCCCTGACCGTCTCCGGATAGACAATGATCGCATCGTCAAGGACCGCATCGGAGGCCACCGGCACATCCATGCTCTCATGCGCGGAAAATTCCGGCAGCTTCCGGCGATAGTTCCAGCGCTTCAACGCGCCAAGCCACGCGGGGCGCAGGGACCGGTAGGTCTTGCAGGGCTGACTCGCATAGGCGTCGACGCCAAGGCTCCGCAAGCGGTCGATCAGCGCGTGGAGCACGATCTGCCCCCCGCTGTTTTCGTCGAAGGGGCGACAGACCACGACGATCGGCCGGGTCGGAAACGAGCCAGTCGGAGCTTGTGTCGGCATATTCGGCCTTCCCAGAGTCCGGTGCAAAAAGGGGCCCGCAGGCCCCTTTCGCGATCACATGTTCGGGTAGTTCGGTCCGTCGCCGCCCTGCGGGGTGGTCCAGTTGATGTTCTGGCTCGGGTCCTTGATGTCGCAGGTCTTGCAGTGGACGCAGTTCTGGAAGTTGATCTGGAACTTCGCGTCGTCGCCCTCGCCGACCACCTCGTAGACGCCCGCCGGGCAATAGCGCTGCGCGGGTTCGTCATATTTCGGCAGGTTCACCGAGATCGGGATCGACGGATCCTTCAGCTTCAGGTGGCAGGGCTGGCTCTCTTCATGGTTGGTGTTCGAGAAGCTGACATTGGTCAGGCGGTCGAAGCTCAGCTTGCCATCGGGTTTGGGGTAGTCGATCGGCTTGAACTTGCTCGCCTCGCCGGTCGCTTTCGCATCCGATTTGCCATGCTTGAGCGTGCCGAACAGCGAGAAGCCGAAGACATCGTTGGTCCACATGTCGAGCCCGCCGAAGATCAGCGAGGGGACCATCCCCCATTTCGACCACATCGGCTTCACGTTGCGGACCTTCTTGAGGTCGTTCGCGATCGGACCCGAGCGCAGATCGGCCTCATATTCGGTCAGTTCATCGCCCGAACGGCCACCTTTGATCGCCTCTGCCGCAGCTTCCGCCGCCGCGATGCCCGACAGCATCGCGTTATGGTTGCCCTTGATGCGCGGCACGTTCACGAGCCCCGCCGAGCAGCCCAGCAGCACCGCGCCCGGCACGGTCAGTTTCGGGATCGACTGCCAACCGCCTTCCGAGATCGCCCGCGCGCCGTAAGCCACGCGCTTGCCGCCCTCCAGAAGCTCCGCGACCATCGGGTGATGCTTGAAGCGCTGGAATTCCATGTAGGGATACAGATGCGGGTTCTCGTAGTTCAGGTGCACCACGAAGCCGACATAGACCTGATTGTTCTCGAGGTGGTAGATGAACGATCCGCCGCCCGCATTGCCGTTCAGCGGCCAGCCCATAGTATGGGTCACGGTACCTTCGCGGTGCTTCTCCGGGTCGATCTCCCAAATTTCCTTCATACCGAGGCCGAATTTCTGCGGGCAGTGACCGTCGGAGAGGTTGTGCTTCTCCATCATCACCTTGGCGAGCGAGCCGCGCACGCCTTCGGCGATCATCACGTATTTGCCGCGCAGCTCCATACCCGGCTCGTAGCCCGGGCCTTCCGTGCCATCGGGGTTCTTGCCGAATTCGCCCGCGACGACACCGGCCGCCCGATCGCCGTCCCAAACGATTTCCGACGCGGCCATGCCGGGGAAAATCTCGACGCCAAGACCTTCGGCCTGCTCGGCCATCCAGCGGCAGACATTGCCCATCGAGACGATGTATTTGCCGTGGTTCGACATCAGCGGCGGCATCGGCCAGTTCGGGATGCGCATCGCCCCGGCCTCGCCCAGCATGTAGAAATTGTCCTTCTTGACCGGCACGGTGATCGGCGCGCCCTTGTCCTTCCAGTCGGGGATCAGCTGATCCAACCCGCTGGTGTCGAGCACCGCGCCCGACAGGATATGCGCGCCCACTTCCGAGCCCTTCTCGAGCACGACGACCTCGAGCTCCGGGTCGATCTGTTTGAGACGGATCGCCGCCGAAAGCCCCGCAGGCCCCGCGCCCACGATCACCACATCATATTCCATCGACTCGCGCGTCACATCGGTCATGTCTGTCGAACCCCTTGCTGGTCGTCCTAGCTGGCGTCCTGCCTAGCCTACCTCGCGTAACGAGGCAATTGTTACGCTGCGATGCCGCGCAACAATCTTGCGCCAAATTACAATCCCTTCCCAGACTGAGGAGATCGGCAATTCGCCGCGAAAATCGCGCTGTCCACTTGACTTCCGGGGGTCAGAGAAGATTTAGATGCCCTGAATTGGGGACAGTTCCGAATTCGGGAGCCTTCCATGGACAAACAACCGATGACGCGCGCGGGTTTCGACGCGCTCAATACAGAATTGAAAAAGCTCAAGTCCGAAGAGCGGCCCGCGATCATTGCAGCGATCGCGGAAGCGCGGGAATTGGGCGACCTCTCGGAGAATGCCGAATACCATTCGGCACGCGAGAAGCAGGGCTTTATCGAAGGCCGGATCAAGGAGCTCGAAGGGCTTCTGGGCCGGGCCGAGGTGATTGACCCGTCGAAGATGACGGGCGCTGTGAAATTCGGCGCGACCGTCACCATCGTCGACGAGGACACCGACGAAGAGAAGACCTACCAGATCGTTGGCGAGCCCGAGGCCGATCTGGAGAAGGGCAAGCTCAACATGAAATCGCCGCTGGCGCGTGCGCTGATCGGCAAGGACGAGGGCGACTCGGTCGAGGTTCGCACCCCGGGCGGCGACAAGGCCTACGAAATCCTCAAGATCGTTTTCGCCTGACGCGGTCGTCCCCTGCGCGGTGAGCATTAGACCGCGCGCCACTGACGGAGAGCCTGAATGGAAGGACCCGCAGAGCAGGACAAGGACCGGTTCGCCATGCCCGGCGGACCGCAATCGCCTGCCGGTCGTCCACGCCTCAAGACGCGATACCCCGGCGCGCCGGAATGGATCGCGCTGGGGCTGAGCCTCCTGTGGGTCTTCATGGTCGTGGCCTTCTGGTTCTTCGCCCCAGGGTTCGCGCGCGCCGCATCGCTGTTCGCCACTGTCAGCCTCGTCGTCGGGATGGCCGTGCCGATCGTGATGATCTGGGTCGCCGCCGTCACCGCCCGTGCCACCCGCGAGATGCGCGCCGAGACCGCCGCTCTCAAGCAATCGATCGAGGCGATGCGCACGGCCTGGCTGAACCAACAGGCACTGCGCACCGATCAGAATGTCGAGAAGAAGCTCGACGAGATCGCCGCCGTCGCCCGACAGGCCGAAACCACCATCGCGACCTTCGCCTCGCGCCGCGACGTGCAGGCGAGCCAGCCCTCGGCCGATCGCAAGGCGGCGCTGGTGGCCCCGCCCCCGCCACGGCCTGATGACAGCGAACCGATGCTGGCGCTCGGCACCCCGGCTGAAGAGCTGCGCGCGCCGCTTTCGGTCGCGGATTTCGTCCGCGCCATGAACTTCCCGGATTCGCCCGACGATACCGAAGGCTTCCGCGCGCTGCGCCGTGCGCTCGAAGACCGTTCGACGGCGAAGCTGCTGCGCTCGGCGCAGGATGTGCTGAACCTGCTCGCACAGGACGGCATCTACATGGACGACCTCAAGCCCGACCGCGCCCGGCCCGAGCTGTGGCGCCGCTTCGCACAAGGCGAGCGCGGTCGCGAGATCACCAGCCTGGGCGGCATCCGCGACCGCTCGTCGCTCGCGCTCAGCGCGGGCCGGATGCGCGGCGACACGATCTTCCGCGACGTGGCGCATCATTTCCTGCGCCAGTTCGACCGCACCTTCGCGGAGTTCGAAAAGAACGCGTCGGATCAGGACATCGCCGAGATGGCCGAAACCCGCACCGCGCGCGCCTTCATGCTGCTGGGGCGCGTCACCGGAAGTTTCGACTAAGGGGGCCAGCCCCCTCGGGCTTCGCCCTCACCCCCGGGATATTTTTGCCAATACGAATGGGCGTGGCGGAGGCAGAGCCTTCAGAGTGCGCGGCGCATCAGTTGCACCGAACGGAAATCGAAGACGAGCCGCGTCAGCCGTGACGTGCGCCGCCCGGTGACCTCGAAGCCCAGCCTCTGATACAGGGCGCGTGCGCGCAGGTTCTCGTCGATCACGTCGAGGCAGAGCGCTTGATAGCCGCGCCTGCGCGCCTCATGGGACAGCGCCTCGATCAGCGCGCGCCCGATGCCCGCCCCGCGCAGCTCGGGCCGCACCGCGATCCCGTCGACCATCATCCCGCCCGCGGGCAGGTCATGCGCCAGAAGATGCAGGCAGGCGCCGCGCCAAAGGCCGCCGCTGCGCCCGTAATGGCTGCGCAGATCGGACCAGCTTCCACCGACGAAAGAGCCGCGATGGGTGCGAAACCCGACCACCCCGACCAGCGCGCCGTTGCCATCGAGCGCCGAGAGCGCGTGACTGGGGTCGATCACGTCGGCGATGAAGCCCAGGGCGCGCGGCTCTGGCCCCATCACCCGCCCGAGCTTGCCGCCGAACGCCTGCCAGTAGAGCCCTGCCGCCGCCGTGCGATGCTCGCGCGCGAGCCCGTGCCGGATCGACACCTGGGTCACCGTGTCGCCTCCGCCAGATGCGCGGCCGCCGCGGCGAGATCCTCGGGCGTGTTGAGATTGGTGAACGGGTCGGGGCTGCCCTCGAATTCCACCCGCGCCGCATCCGGGAAGGCCGCGCGCAAGCGCCGCTCGCCCGAGGCGAACAGCTCTGCGATGCGCGCGCGGTCGTCGACCGGGCACAGCGCCACGCTTGGATGATCGCGGCCACCCGATGCGGCATAGGCAGCAGAGCCGGGGGCGCTTAGCCGCGCGACCAGATCGTGGGGCAGGAAGGGCGTATCGACAGGCACACTGAGCAGTCTCTGCGCGCCCTGCTCTACCGCCCAGTCGAGCGCGCTCAGGAGCCCCGCCAGAGGCCCTTCGCCGCGCCGCTGGGGCGGATCGGGTAGCACGGGGATCGGGGCGAATCGCAGCGCCGCGCCATTGGCGGAGATCGCGAGCCTGGCCACCTGCGGGCCGATCCGGGCTGCGACATGGGCAAACAGCGGACGCCCGGCGAGCATCACCCTCGCCTTGTCGACGCCGCCCATGCGCCGCCCCTGCCCGCCTGCAAGGATCACCGCGACCACACGCGGCCCGACATCTTCGCCAGCGGTCAAGATGATTGCCTCCAATACAATCGCGCGCTTTGCCTTTGCCCGCATCCTTCCCTATCTGTCCCGCAACTGAGAACGGGAGACAAGCATCATGTCGGACATGACCGCGAACGGGACGGCCCCGAAAGGCACGATCCGAGCCGCCTATTGGCGCGGATTTCGGCATGGTCTGCCGTTCCTTCTGGTAATCATGCCCTTCGGGCTGCTGTTCGGGGTGGCGGCAACCAGCGCGGGGCTCGATCTGGCGCAGGTCATGGGCTTCTCGGTGATGGTCATCGCGGGCGCTGCGCAATTCACCGCGCTGCAGTTGATGGGCGATCACGCGCCGGTCCTGCTGATCCTCGCGGCCTCGCTTGCGGTCAATCTGCGCATGGCCATGTATTCGGCGGCGCTGACGCCGCATTTTGGCAAGGCGAAGACATGGCAGAAGGCGCTGGTGGCCTATTTCATGGTCGATCAATCCTATGCGATGGCGGCGAACGAATACGAGGCCGAGCCGGAGATGAGCCGCGCCGAGAAGCTGGCCTATTACGCGGGCGTCTGCAGCCCGATCTGCCCGAACTGGTATGTCGCGACGCTGCTCGGCGCGCTGGTGGGGGCGAAAATCCCGCCGGAATTCGCGCTCGATTTCGCGGTACCGATCACCTTCCTCGCGATGATCGGGCCGGCGCTGCGCACGCTCGCCCATGTCGCGGCGGCGGCGGTCTCGGTCGTCGGCGCGCTGGCGCTGAGCTTCCTGCCCTCCGGCGTGGGGCTGATGATCGCCGCGGTCGCCGCGATGGTGACGGGTGCGCAGGTCGAGCTTTGGGTCGCGCGTAGAAAGGCGGTGCGGGAATGAACGGGTATTCAGACGCCCTGATCTGGGGAATCATCATCGCGCTGGGGATCGGCACGTTCTTCCTTCGCTTCTCTTTCATGGGCTTCCTCGGCGACAGGCAACTGCCGGAATGGGCGCTGCGCTACCTGCGCTACACGCCGGTCGCGGTTCTGCCCGGGCTGGTGGCGCCGCTGGTGCTGTGGCCTGCGGCCACGGGCGGTGAGACCGACCCTGCACGGATGATCGCGGCCTTCGCGACGCTGGGGGTGGGGATCGCGACGCGCAACACGCTGTGGGCGATTCTCAGCGGGCTCGCGGCGCTTTACCTGTCGCTGTGGCTGGTGGGGTGAGCCGCGTCTCGGAGGGCTTCCAGTGGAAGCCCTCAGCGGCGAACGCGCCGACCATGGAGGCGCCGGGGCGCGATTGCTGAAAGCGCAGATCGGGGGCTCCAGTGGAGCCACCGAAGCGGCGAACGCGGATTGCGCAAGCAATACCCCCGGAGAGGCCCACTAACTCCGTCTTAAGCCTCCAGAGGGCCGCGCCCGACCTTGGGTGGGCGCTTTGCAGCGCTCGGTGGCTGGGTGCTTTATCTCGCAAGCCCGAAAGACGCACGTGCCTGCACTGACATCGCCAATGCGCCCTCCCCGGGGGGAGATCGGGTGCGGCCCGGGCCGCTTCGCGGCTGATCCGGGCAGCGAGTTTCCAATCCAAAAGAAAAAGGCCGTGCCCGGAGGCACGGCCTTCTAACCGTCAAGGTCAGGCGATCTTACTTGATCTTGCCTTCCTTGTATTCGACGTGCTTGCGCACGACCGGATCGTATTTGTTCACGGTCATTTTTTCGGTCATGGTGCGGGCGTTCTTCTTGGTCACATAGAAGTGCCCGGTGCCCGCCGTCGAGTTCAGACGGATCTTGATCGTCGTCGGCTTCGCCATTGTTTATCTCCTAGCTCCGGGCATCGAAAAAACTACGCACCCGCGGAATCCTTGAAGCCCGCCTTTTAGCGATGCGCGATGCGGAGTCAACCGGCAAACCGGGCCGCAGGCTGAAAATTCTTCGCCCACGGCTCATAAAGCGGTGACGCCCTTTTCCGCTCAGATCAGCGGCTTGCCCATCGTCTCGTGAATCTGGGCGACTTTCTCCGTCTCGAGGCCCAGCGCCGCGGCCAGATTCGCCAGATATTGCTTCTCCGCCTCGGTATCGACGGTGATCGGCAGAAGCGCAGACGAATAGACCTGCGACTTCATGTGATCCGAGGTGGCATTGGCCAGAGCGGTGATGTCGATCGGGCCGTCGAGTTCGGATTTCACGAAGGCGATCTCTTCGTCGGAGGCGTCGGACAGGTGATCGAGGATGGTCTGGCGCTCGGTCTCGTCGATCTCGCCATCGGCTTTCGCGGCCTGAATCATCGCGCGGATCATCAGCTTGGCCTGATCTTCCATCATCGCGTTGACCGGCGTGCCGGAAGTCACGGCCCCGAGCATCTCCGAGATATTGCCTGCGCCCGTTTTCGCAGCGCCGGTCATGGCGCCAATCAGCGCGCCAAGCCCTGCCTCGGTCGCCGCCGTCGCGGAGGCCGCCTGAGAGCCGAACTGGCCGAAGAGGCCGCGCACGGTCTCCTTGCCGCCGGGCATGCCCATCTTCTCGGCCCACTCGCCCATCTGGTCACCCATACCGCCGGGCTCGCCGGCCTTGCCGAGCGCGTCCTTCATACCGTCGAGACCGCCCATCTTGTTGAAACGCTCCACGCCCTTGGCGGCGGCGAAGCCCACCGCGAGCGTAGCCAATGTCTTCACGAAGCTCATATCATTCCCCCGAAATGCGGTTTCCTGTTGAGACAGCTTCGCGCGCAGGGACGCGCTTGGCTAGAAAAAACTCACGCGATTTACAGCTTGGCAACCACGTCGGCGAGCATCTGGCGCACCTGGCTCGCGACTTCGGTGAGGTCGTCATTCTCGACCGCGAGCATCGAGGCCACGGGATCGACGGCGCAGACTTCGATCCCGTCCTCCACCTCGCGCAGCACCACGTTACAGGGCAGCATCGCCCCGATCCGGGGCGCAACGCCGATCGCCTCATAGGCAAGCTTGGGGTTGCAGGCGCCGAGGATCTTGTAGCGCGGCATATCCTTGTCGAGCTTGGCCTTCATCGTGGCGGACACGTTGATCTCGGTCAGCACACCGAAGCCCGCCTCGGCCAGCGCCTCACGCACTTTCGCCTCGACCTCGTCGAATGCCCCGGTCATCACCTTGTCGATCGTATAGCCCATGGCAATCTCTCTCCCCTAGTTGGTCTCGGCTGTTTGCGCCTTTGCGTCGAGCGTGGCCAATTCGATGCGAAACGCAAGTCACGATCATGGAGAGGCCTGTGCTTCAATGCGCGCTCACTGTGCCGCAGTGGCGGGAACCCGTGCGGGCGGGGGCTTGTTCCTTGCCCTCGATCTTGAAGCGAAAGAAGAATTTGCGCGGATGGCCTGTAAGCCGGATTTTGTCCCGGAGGCTTGCACCCCCATGGATGACCATTCCTCTCGCCCTGCGATTGCTCACAGGGTCTAGCTGCCAACCCGGATCGCTCGGGGCGAAGCTCCCCTGCCGTCACCGCAAGCGGCGCAGCGCGCGATCCCTATTCGGCGTTGCTCCCGGTGGGGCTTGCCGTGCCGGTCCTGTTACCAGTCCCGCGGTGGGCTCTTACCCCACCGTTTCACCCTGACCCCGGCCGAAACCGAGGCGGTTTGTTTTCTGTGGCGCTTTCCGTCGGGTTTCCCCGCCCGGGCGTTACCCGGCACCGTTGCTTCATGGAGTCCGGACTTTCCTCGGGCCCCCGGCTACCCGCATTCACGGGGCTACGGGAACTCGCGGCCATCCAGCCATCCGCGCAAGGCAGCAGATAGACACTCGCCCCCGCGCGGTCAATTGCCCCTGCGCACGCATCACGGGCGTCTTTTCTTCAGCCAAGAAACGCCCCCTCGCATCACGAGGCCGTGAAATTTCGGGAGCAGTCCGTGCAACCACTTGCTTTTCAGGTGCGGCACGTTGACGCTGGCCGTCCATGAAGTGAAAGGGAGATCACGATGGTAAAGGGAGGACTCCGCCTCGGGCTTGCGCTCGCGGCGATGGTTTGGGCATTGCCCGCTATGGCGAATGAGAAAATCGCCATTCAGGTCAACAGCGCCGATCCGCAAGTGATGAACATGGCGCTGAACAACGCGCTCAACATGATCAAATATTACAAAGACAAAGGCGAAGAGGTCCAGATCGAAATGGTCACCTACGGGCCGGGGCTCAACATGCTGCGCGCCGACACCTCGCCGGTGAAAGCCCGCGTCGAGGAAATGGCGATGCTGGGTCAGCCGATCCATTTCCGCGCCTGCGCCAACACGCTCGCGGCGATGACCAAGAAGCTCGGGAAGGAGCCTCCTATGGTCGAAGAGGCGGAAATCGTTCCCTCCGGCGCGGCCTATCTCGTCGATCTGCAACGCGACGGCTACGCCTATCTGCGGCCCTGACGGACGACCGCGCGGGCGGCCCTTCGCTTTCCGCGCGTTCCAATCTGAATTGCGACCCATCTCGCCCCGCTCGGCTTTCCGCGCGGGGCGGTTTACGTTACAGGCAGGGCTGTTTGATTGACCCCCCGGCAGGATCGGCTATCCTCTTGACAAACAAGAGCAGTAACGGGCCCGCATGACCGCCCTTTCCGAATATGAACGTCTCGAGGCAATCGGTATATGGCGTCCCGAAGCGGACGCGCAGCGCCGCGAGGTAATCCTCTCGCTGGGCGACGCCACGCTTGTGCTGTCGGAGGCACGCTCCGGCACGGCGCTCGCGCATTGGTCGCTGCCCGCGATGTACCGTCGCAATCCCGGCAAACGCCCCGCAATCTTCGCCCCTTCCGAGGAGCCGGGCGAAGAGCTCGAGATCGAAGACGAGACGATGATCGCGGCGATCGAGAAGGTCCATGCGATCATCGCGGCAAAGCGCCCGCATCCGGGGCGGCTGCGCGGCGTACTCATCGGAGCGGTACTGCTGGCAGTTGGCGCCGTGGCGCTGTTCTGGTTGCCCTCGGCGCTGGTCGATCACGCCGCGCGCGTCGCCCCGCAGGCGAAACGCGTCGAGATCGGCCGCAAGCTGCTCTCCGAGATGGTGAAAATGACCGGCTCGGCCTGTCACAGCCCCGGCGGCGATCGTGCCCTGTCCGCACTGGCGGAGCGGCTGCCCGGACAATCGGTCATCGCGGTCCTGCCGCAGGCGCTCGAAGGGGCGCGGCTGCTGCCGGGCGGGATGACCGTGGTCGGCCGCGACACGATCGACGGGCCTGACACGCCCGAGGTCGTCGCGGGCTACATCATCGCCGCGCAGAACAGCGCCGCCGGAGGGCGCCCGTTGCATCGGATGCTCGACCGTCTCGGCCCCGCGGCAGCACTGCGGCTGCTGACCACGGGCGACCTGCCCGAGAGCGGGCTTGCCGAATATGCGCAGGACCTGCTGCAGCATCCCCCGGCGCGGGCCGATGGCGACACTCTGCTGCGCGCCTTCCGCGATGCCGGGGTCAGCGCGACGCCCTATGCCTACGCGCTCGACCCGACCGGAGAGTCGGTGCTGGGCCTGATCGAGGCCGACCCGTTCAAGGGCCAGCCTGCGCCGAAGCCGGTTCTCGAAGATGCGCAATGGGTGGCGCTGCAGGACATCTGCTCGGCGCAATGAAAAACGGCCCCGAAGGGCCGTTTGATCTCTCCCGAAATTTCACGCCGCGTCAGCGCACGAGCGCATCCGGGAAGCCCGCCCGACGCGCCGAGGCCAGCGCCGACTTCAGCTTCGCGGAATCGTAAAACGGGCCAGCATAGACCACCGTCAGCTCCTGCGTCTTGGATGTCGCGACCGGAAGGCCCAGCGCCTGCAAACGCTTCGTCGCGGCTGCAACATTCGCGACATTGGCGAAGCTGCCGACCTGCACATATTGCTTGCCGTTCGAGCCGACCGGCGCGACCGATTTGCTCGACACGGTGACGGTCGGCACCACCACGATGCGAGGCTTCGGCACCGGCGGATAAGAGCCCTCGACATAGACCTGATCCGGCGTCGCGGTGGGGCGAAGCTGCATCGGCGTCTGTTCGGTCCAGCGCGCGCGCATCTGTGCGTTGCCGTGGACGGTGCGCGGGCCGCGATAGGGGTTGAGCCGCCCATCGTCGAAGGCATTCGTCCAGCCGTTCTGCGGCTTGGGCGCGTGGGTCATCACCGGGGCGAGCCCGCCGACGCTCACGCTGTGAGACACGCGCGACGGATCGCGCAGCACAGGCGGCGAGGTCGGGGTCGGCGAATAGGGCGCGCGCATCGCGGCAGTGGCGCGTGCCGCAGGGTCCGGCGCCACGGTTACCGACGCAACCGGCACGGTGGGCGCCAGGCTGGGCGTATGGCCGCAGACGATGCCGCGGTCGCTATTCATCTGCGGCACCCAGCGCACGGCCCCGCCATAATCCGCGCGCACGAATACGCAGCCCTGGCTGTCGACATATTGCGGATCGGTATAGCTCGCCGGGGGCATTTCGGCGGGCGCATATTGCTGCGCCTGCGACTCCGATGCGAAGCCTCCCAGCCCCAGCGTGAGAATCGCGCCCAGACCAGCCGCCGCCCCTGCTTTCAGTCGCATATCCACCCCCTGATGTTTCCAAGGGGAGGATAGACGGGTTTGCCTTTGAGTAAAGGGTGTTGGCCTTACTTCGTGCCGAACATCCGGTCGCCCGCATCGCCCAGACCCGGCACGATATAGGCGTGATCATCGAGCCTTTCATCAAGGGCTGCAGTCACGATCGGCACGTCCGGATGCGCCTCTTTCATGCGCGCAACGCCTTCGGGGGCGGCCAGCAGGCACATGAAGCGGATGTTCTTCGCGCCCTTTTCCTTGATCAGGTCGATCGCCGCGACCGAGGAGTTGCCGGTGGCCAGCATCGGATCGACCACGATGGTCAGACGATCCTCAAGTTCGCTCGGCAGCTTGCAGTAATACTCGACCGGCTTCAGCGTCTCGGGGTCGCGATAAAGGCCGACGAAGCCCACGCGCGCCGCCGGGATCAACTCCAGCACGCCATCCAGCAGACCGTTGCCCGCCCGCAGGATCGAGACCAGCGCGAGCTTCTTGCCCGCGAGGATCGGCGCGTCCATCTCCTGAAGCGGCGTCTCGATGTTCTTCGAGGTCAGTTCCAGCTCCGAGGTGATCTCATAGGCCAGCAGCAGGCTGATCTCGCGCAGCAGACGACGGAAGGACGCGGTCGACGTGTCCTTCTCGCGCATCAGGGTCAGTTTGTGCTGCACCAGCGGGTGTTTGACGACGGTCAGATGGTCACTCATTGTGTTGTCCCTCACAGAAAGCTTTTGCCCGGCCCTTGCGCCGGAATGTTCAGATGCGTGGCGAGCGAGGCCGCTAAGTCGACATACCCCACATTGCCCACGCTGCGCGACCCGATACCGGGGCCCGCGCCCAGAACCGGCACGCGTTCGCGGGTGTGATCGGTGCCGCGCCAGCTTGGATCGTTGCCGTGATCGGCGGTGAAGATCGCCAGATCGCCCGGTTGCAGGCGGTCGAGGAATTGCGCCGCCACCGTGTCGAACCATTCCAGCGCGCGGGCATAGCCCGAGATGTCGCGGCGATGGCCATAGAGGCTGTCGAATTCCACGAAATTGGCGAAGGTGAGCGAGCCCTCCTCAGCCTCATCTGCCAGCCGGATCAGGTGATCGGCCAGATCGGCGTCGCCCTTGCCCTTGTGCAGATGCGTGATGCCACGATGCGAGAAGATATCCCCGATCTTGCCGATCGCATGGGTCACGCGTCCCGCATCATAGGCCCAGTCCAGCAGCGTCGGCGACGGCGCCGGGATCGCGTAATCGCGGCGGTTCGGTGTGCGGGTGAACTGCCCGTTCTCGCCGACGAACGGCCGTGCGATCACACGCCCCACCTTCATCGCATGGAGCGTCGGCGCGAGCCCCTCGCAGAGCTTCAAAAGGCGGTCGAGGCCGAAATGCTCCTCATGGGCTGCGATCTGGAAGACGCTATCGGCGGAGGTGTAGCAGATCGGCCAGCCGGTGCGGATGTGCTCGTCGCCCAGTTCTTCGATGATATTGGTGCCCGAGGCGTGGCAATTGCCCAGAATGCCGTCCGTGCCCGCGATCTCGCAGGCTTTGGCAACCAGATCGGGGGGGAAGCTGTTCCTCTGATCGGGGAAGTAATGCCATTCCCACGGCACCGGCACGCCCGCCAGCTCCCAGTGCCCCGAGGGCGTGTCCTTGCCGGGAGAGATCTCGGTGGCCGCGCCCCAGAGCCCGACAGGGTCAGCCATCAGCCCCGGCGCATCCTCACCCGAGGCGAGCTTCACGCCCGCGCCCAGTCCAAGCCCCGCCAGCGTCGGCATATTCAGCGGCCCCGAACGGCCTTCCTCCGCGCGCCCTTCCGCGCAGGCCTGCGCGATATGGCCCACGGTATTCGCGCCCGTGTCCGGCGCACCGTCGTTGAAGAAGCGATCCGCATCGGGCGCGCCGCCGATCCCGACGCTGTCCATCACGATCAGAAAGGCGCGGCTCATTGCACATCCTCCGGGCCGATCCGTTCGTGGATCAGGGGCGGCTCTTCGGGGGCCTCTTCGCTCAGCTCGATCGCGGCCAGAAGGGCGGCTTCGGCGGCATCGGCGTCGCGGTCATTCGCGGCATGGATCGTTACCAGCGGCTCGCCCGCGGCCATGTCCTCGCCCAGAGCCACGATCTCCCACAGACCGACCGAGGGGTTGATCTTGTCGGTGCCAACCAGACGCCCGCCGCCCAGATGCACCACCGCCTCGCCCACTGCACGGGTGTCGATGCGGCTGACGAAGCCCGCGCGCGGGGCCTCAACGGCCCGGATCACGGGGGCGGAGGGAAGACGGTCGGGGAAGCGTTCGACGAAATCGCTCGGGCCACCCAAAGCCGCGACCATCTTGCCGAAGACCTCGACAGCGCGCCCGTTGCTGAGCACCTCGTCGATCCGCGCCGTGCCCTCGACCGCGTCCTTGGCCAGCCCCGCGAGCACCAACGCCTCGCCGCCCAGCGCCGCAGTCACATCCCACAGCGCCTCGTTCACGCCGGTGCCGGTCAGCGTCTCCATCACTTCGATCACTTCCAGCGCATTGCCCGCCGAATGGCCCAGCGGCTGGTCCATGTCGGTGATCAGCGCCGAGGTCTTGCAGCCCGCGCCATTCGCCGTGGCGACAAGGCTCTGCGCGAGCGCCTTCGCATCCTCGGGCCGCGCCATGAACGCGCCCGAGCCGACCTTCACGTCGAGGATCAGCCCTTCCAGCCCGGCGGCGAGTTTCTTCGACAGTATCGAGGCGGTGATCAGATCGATGCTCTCGACCGTGCCGGAGATGTCGCGGATTCCGTAGAGGCGCTTGTCGGCCGGGGCGATCTCGCCCGTGGCACCGACGATCGCGCAGCCGACTTCGCCCACGACCTTGCGCAAAGCGCCGATGCCAGGCGTCGCGTCATATCCGGGGATCGCTTCCATCTTGTCGAGCGTGCCGCCGGTATGGCCCAAGCCCCGCCCCGAGATCATCGGAACGTAGCAGCCACAAGCCGCCAGCGCGGGCGCAAGCAGCAGCGAGACGGAGTCCCCCACCCCGCCGGTCGAGTGTTTGTCGATGACCGGGCCGGGCATGTCCCAGCGCAAAACCTCGCCGGAATCGCGCATCGCCTGGGTCAGCGCAACGCGCCCCTCGGTGCCGATGCCCTTCAGCAGAACGGCCATCGCGAAGGCCCCTGCCTGCGCATCCGAGACCGAGCCATCGGCCAGACCGCGCGCGAACCATTGGGCTTGATCTGCGCTCAGGCTTTTGCCGTCGCGCACCGACTGGATAATGCTGCGGGCGTCCATCAGGTGTTTTCCATATGGCTCATGTCGAAGCGACCGGGCAGCAGATCGCCCACCGTCGTGTCGAGCCGCTCGCCCTCGGTCGTGGCCAGCGTCACCGGCGTGTCGTGGCGCGCGAATTCCGCCAGCTTCTGACGGCAGCCGCCACAGGGCGGCACGGGCGTCGGGCTGTCGGCGATCACGGCGACCTCGGTGATCTCGGTCTCGCCTGCCGCCACCATCGCGGCGATCGCGCCCGCCTCGGCACAGGTGCCTTCGGGATAGGCCACGTTCTCGACATTCACGCCGCTATAGATGGTGCCGGACGCCCCGCGCACCGCCGCACCGACCTTGAATTTCGAATAGGGCGCATAGGCGTTTTCACGCACCTGACGGGCAGAATCGAGCAGCGACATCGGCGGTCTCCGGGCCATGGCCGGAGCGTAAAATTTGTCCAGCCGGTTGAGTTCTCCCGATCCTGCGCCGCGCCTGCGTCGGATGCAAGCGCTCACCTCGCGCCACCCCGCCGCCTCGCGCGGAGTTCATGCCGCAACGTAATTTCATGGGGTTGCAATCACCCCCTTCGTGCTATCTAGAACGGCGGGAGAGTCGCGCGCGAAAAATTAGTTTAGCGCTAAACCAGTTTCGGGAGGATCTCATGGAAGAGCTGCGTCAGGACAACCTGCGTCAGTCGGCACTGGACTATCACGCCAAGCCGAAACCCGGAAAACTGGAAATCCGCGCGACGAAGCCGCTCGCCAACGGGCGCGATCTGGCCCGCGCCTATTCGCCGGGCGTGGCGGAAGCGAGCCTTGCCATCAAGGAAGACCCCGACACCGCACGCGACTACACCGCGCGGGGCAATCTGGTCGCCGTCGTCACCAACGGCTCGGCCGTGCTGGGCCTGGGCAATATCGGCCCGCTGGCCGCGAAACCGGTGATGGAAGGCAAGGCGGTTCTGTTCAAGAAATTCGCCGATATCGACTGTTTCGATATCGAAGTCGCCGAGAACGACCCCGAGAAACTGGCCGAGATCGTCTGCGCGCTCGAGCCCTCCTTCGGCGCGATCAACCTCGAAGACATCAAGGCCCCCGACTGCTTTATCGTGGAGAAGATCTGCCGCGAGAAGATGAACATCCCGGTCTTTCACGACGACCAGCACGGCACCGCGATCGTCGTGGGGGCCGCAGCGACCAACGCGCTGCGCATCGCGAAGAAGAACTTCGAGGACATCAAGATCGTCTCGACCGGCGGCGGCGCGGCGGGCATCGCCTGCCTCAACATGCTGCTGAAGCTGGGCGTGAAGCGCGAGAATGTCTGGCTCTGCGACATCGAAGGGCTGGTCTACAAGGGCCGCGAAGCTGACATGACGCCGCAAAAGGCGGACTATGCGCAGGACAGCGATCTTCGCACGCTCGACGAGGTGATCGAGGGCGCGGATATGTTCCTCGGCCTCTCCGGCCCCGGCGTGCTGAAGCCCGAGATGGTGCAGAAGATGGCCAAGCAGCCGATCATCTTCGCGCTGGCGAACCCGAATCCGGAAATCCTGCCCGACGTGGCCCGCGAGGTCGCGCCCGATGCGATCATCGCCACCGGGCGCAGCGATTTCCCGAACCAGGTCAACAACGTGCTGTGTTTCCCCTTCATCTTCCGGGGCGCACTGGACGTGGGCGCAACCACGATCAACGACGAGATGCAGATCGCCTGCGTCGAAGGGATCGCCAAGCTCGCGCGGCAGACGACCTCCGCCGAGGCTGCCGCCGCCTATCGCGGCGAAAAGCTCACCTTCGGCGCGGATTACCTGATCCCGAAACCTTTCGATCCACGCCTGATCGGCATCGTCGCCTCTGCCGTGGCGAAAGCCGCGATGGAGACCGGCGTGGCGGCCCGCCCGCTGGAAAATCTCGACAGCTACAAGGTTCAACTCGACGGCTCGGTCTTCAAATCCGCGCTGCTGATGCGTCCGGTCTTCGATGCCGCCGCGACCGCAAGACGTCGTATCGTCTTCGCCGAGGGCGAGGATGAGCGCGTGCTGCGCGCCGCCAATGCGATGATCGAGGAGACCACCGACACGCCAATCCTGATCGGTCGTCCCGACGTGATCGAGATGCGCTGCGAACGGGCGGGTCTGCCGCTCGATCTGGGCGCGGTCGAGATCGTGAACCCGGAGAACGACCCCCGCTATCGCGACTACTGGGGCACCTATCACGAGCTGATGGCCCGGCGCGGCGTCACACCCGATCTGGCGCGCGCGATCATGCGCACCAACTCCACCGCCATCGCCGGGGTCATGGTTCATCGCGAGGAAGCGGATTCGATGATCTGCGGCACGTTCGGGCAATATCTCTGGCACCTGAAATACGTGCGCGAAATCCTCGCTCGCGACGGGCTGCATGCCCAAGGCGCGCTGAGCCTGATGATCCTCGAAGACGGCCCGCTTTTCGTGGCCGACACCCATGTCCATCACGCGCCCACGCCCGAGCAGATCATGGAGACGGTCTGCGGCGCCGCGCGCCACGTCTCGCGCTTCGGTCTGAAGCCGAAGATCGCGCTGTGCTCGCATAGCCAGTTCGGCAATCTCGACAGCGACTCGGGCGAGCGGATGCGCGCCGCAATGAACCTGCTGATCCGGCGTGAGGTCAATTTCGACTTCGAGGGCGAGATGCATGTCGATGCGGCCCTCGACCCCGAGACCCGCGCCCGGCTGATGCCGAATTCGCGCTTCGAGGGGGCGGCAAACGTGCTTGTCTTCGCCAATACCGACGCGGCCTCGGGCGTGCGCAACATCCTCAAGATGAAAGCGGGCGGCCTCGAAGTCGGACCGATCCTGATGGGTATGGGCAACAAGGCGCATATCGTGACGCCCTCGATCACCTCGCGCGGGTTGCTGAATATGTCGGCCATCGCTGGCACGCCGGTCGCACACTACAGCTGAGTCGCGTGCACCTGCGAAATTTGCAAACCCCTCCCGGGCTGCAAAGAAGCTGAATACTCGCCCGCAGTTTGCAAAATTTTGCGGGCGATTTATCGCGCTTTCTGCAAATTTTTTGGCGTCGCACCCGATTGTGCGCGGTAACATTCTTGCGTCAACGCGTTGCGCTCCGTAACACATCTCCAAATTCCTGAGGAGGAGATGTTCGCATGGGCTACAAAGAGGTCTATTCCGCCTGGCAGGCCGATCCCGAGAAATTCTGGATGGACGCCGCCGAGAAGATCGACTGGGACGAAAAGCCCTCGAAGGCCCTGTTTGACGGAAACGCGCCGCTCTACGAATGGTTCTCGGACGGGATGGTCAACACCTGCTGGAACGCGGTCGACCGCCATGTCGAGCAAGGGCGCGGCGATCAGATCGCGATCATGCATGAAAGCCCGATCACCCACTCGACCAAGGGCATCACCTACAAGGAATTGCAGACCCGTGTGGCCTCGCTCGCAGGCGCGCTGAAGATGCGGGGCGTCGAAAAGGGCGACCGCGTCATCATCTACATGCCGATGATCCCCGAGGCGCTGGAAGCGATGCTCGCCTGCGCCCGGATCGGCGCGGTCCATTCGGTCGTGTTCGGCGGCTTCGCGGCGCACGAGCTCGCGGTGCGGATCGACGACTGCACCCCCAAGGCGATCATCGCGGCAAGCTGCGGCCTCGAGCCCGGGCGCACCGTGCATTACAAACCGCTTCTGGACGAGGCGATCGAACAGGCCGAGCACAAGCCGGAATTCTGCGTCATCTTCCAGCGCGAACAGGAAGTGGCGAAGCTGATCGAGGGGCGCGACTTCTCGTGGCACGGCTTCCAATATGGCGTGAAGCCCGCGGACTGCGTTCCGGTCGAGGGCAACCACCCGGTCTACATCCTCTACACCTCCGGCACGACCGGCCAGCCCAAGGGCGTCGTGCGCCATACCGGCGGCCATCTCGTCGCGCTGCAATGGTCGATGAAGAACATCTACAATATCGAGGCGGGCGACCGCTTCTGGGCGGCCTCGGATGTCGGCTGGGTCGTGGGCCACTCCTACATCTGCTACGGCCCGCTGATCGCGGGTGCGACCACAGTGGTGTTCGAGGGCAAGCCGATCGGCACCCCGCATCCGGGCGTGTTCTGGCGGATCATCCAGAACAACCGCATCAAGAGCTTCTTCACCGCCCCCACGGCGCTGCGCGCGATCAAACGCGAGGATCCGAACGGCGAGTGGATCAAACGCTACGCGCTGCACGATCTGCAGGCGCTGTTCCTCGCAGGCGAGCGGGCCGATCCCGCGACCGTCGAATGGGCGCAGAAACATCTCGGCGTGCCGGTGGTCGACCACTGGTGGCAGACCGAGACCGGCTGGGCGATCGCCGCGAACCCGATCGGGATCGAAGAGCTGCCGACCAAGGTAGGCAGCCCCTCGGTGCCGATGCCGGGCTACGACATTCAGGTGCTCGACGAGGGCGGCCACCCGGTCGAGACGGGCCAGCTTGGCGCCATCGCGATCAAGCTGCCGCTGCCTCCGGGCACGCTGCCGACGCTGTGGAACGCCGAGGCGCGCTTCAAGAAAAGCTACCTCGAGCAATTCCCCGGCTATTACGAGACGGGCGACGCGGGCTATGTCGACGAGGACGGCTATCTCTACATCATGGCGCGCACCGATGACGTCATCAACGTCGCGGGCCACCGTCTCTCGACCGGGGCGATGGAAGAGGTCCTTGCCGGACATCCCGATGTTGCCGAATGCGCCGTGATCGGCGTGGCCGACGACCTGAAGGGGCAGACGCCGATGGGCTTCCTGTGCCTCAGCTCGGGCTGCAACCGTCCGCATGAAGAGGTCGTCAAGGAATGCGTGAGCCGCGTGCGCGAGCAGATCGGCCCGGTCGCGGCCTTCAAACTCGCCACCGTGGTGGACCGTCTGCCGAAGACCCGCTCGGGCAAGATCCTGCGGGCCACGATGGTGAAGATCGCGGATGGGCAGGAGTGGAAAATGCCCGCGACGATCGACGACCCCGCGATCCTCGACGAAATCACCGAGGCGCTGAAGGGGCTTGGCCACCCGAAGAAATAAGCGCCGCTTATCATAGGTGACGCTCATTGTGAGCGACGCAGATAGGCACCACATCAAAAGTTTACGCCCGAGTTAAGAAGCCGCATCCACAATGGGTGCGGCTTTATGCTATTGTTTATGTTATCGAAGGCTAATTTGAGAACCGTACCCCGGAACCATCCATCGAGGGGTTATTTTGACGACCCGAAAGTTGCCCGATCCCGCTGCGCAGGAGCCATTCGCATCGTTGCGATGCGATCTCGGTCCTTTATGGCAGCACGATCTGCGCGCCGCGCTTGCAGATGTGATGTGCGGTCTGGATGCGGCGCTCGCCGATCCGGGCGGTCAAAGCACGCATGGACAATTGGAGCGCGCGCGCGAAGCGGCGAGCGATCTGGCACAGCTTCTCGATCTGGACGGGGCGAAGGAAACTGCGCCCGCCGCGCCGAGTGATGACGCGGCAAGCGAGCTTTCCGACGCCCCCGAGGCAAGCCCCGCTCCGCCGCATTTGGTCATTGCCGATGCGCTTGAACGGGTGCGCCGCCGCTGGACAAGCGCCGCCGATGTTCGGGGCATGTCACTCGCGATCCACATGGCCCCCGATCTGCCGCCCGTTCTGGCGATCGATCGCGTGCCGCTCACCCGCATCTTCTCCAATCTGATGCGCAACGCGCTGTGCTATGCCCAGCGCGGCACGATCCACCTGTCGCTCGACTTCGCCTCGGCCGAGGGGCTGCTGCTGACTGTGCGCGACGAGGGCGATGGCTTCCCAGAGGAACGTCTGCGCGCGCCCGCCTGCGCAGGGCAGCGCAGCGAGCCCGCCACGTTCCGCAACCCCGAGGGGCAAGGTCTCGGCCTCGCGATCTGTCACGCGCTGGTGGCAGAGGCCGGCGGCAAGATAGACCTCGCCAACGCGCCCGAAGGCGGGGCCGAAATCCGCGTTTCGCTCCCCGCCCGTCCCGTCGATATCAGCTCCACGATGCGCGATGCCCCCCTGCCCGATCTGAGCGGGTGGAACGTGCTCGTCGCCGATGACAGCGAGATGAGCCGCGCCGTGCTCGAGCAGTTCCTGAGCGCGATGGGCGCGCAGGTGACCGGGTTGCGTCGTGGCGACAGTGCGGCCGCGCAACTGAAGGCCGAACGCTTCGATCTCACGGTGCTGGATGTCGAGATGCCCGGCTGCCGCGGCCCGGAGGTGATCGCCAGCATTCGCCGCTCCGGTCTGCCTTGGGCGGACCTGCCGATCATCCAGTGCAGCGGCTATCGCGACGTCGAGAAAGGCGCGGCCGATGCCTGCCTGATCAAGCCGGTGCTGGGCCTGCAGCCGATCCTGCGCGCCTTGGAAGAGGCTGGTTGCATGACGACCGTGCCACGCGTAACTACGCCGCCGCGCGGTTTGCTCGCCCATCTGCGTCTGGCCGAGAAGGCATTGCCAGCGGGGCTCGGGCAGGAACTGATCGCCGATCTCGAGACGGTACGTCACGGGCTGTCGCTCGCACTGCCCCCTTTCGACCTCTGCGCCCTGCAATTGCTGAGCCATAAGCTCAGTGCGGTGGCCGGAGTGGCGGGTGATCACCCCCTCTCGCGGCATGCACGCGCGCTTGACAGTGCAACCCGACATGGGACTTATGAAGATATTCAAGATCTTGGCCGGGTCGCCCTCATTTTCATCGACCGGCTGATAGCCACCACCCGAAATAATTTGAACGCGAAGACTGATTTACAGCATGAGAACTAGTGACTCCGATACGACCACCCCGGACAGGGATACCAGCTCCAAGACGGATAGTCCGCAATACGGCCTCAGTCGAAACGGGCGGAACAGCGTCGACACCGAAACCGAGCATTTCCTCCTGATCGAAGATGTGGGATCGCTCCGGGCAATCTATGACGCCTATCTGCGCAACGCCGGCTTCATCACCCATCTCGCGGCAAGCGCCGAGGAAGGGATGCGCATCTTCCGCGACAACCCGATCCGCATGGTGCTGTTGGACCTGATGCTGCCCGATCGCGACGGCGACACGCTGATCGCCGAAATGCTGGCCCTGCGCCCCTATGCGGCGATCATCGCGGTCACTGCCGACCGCTCGATCGATCGCGCGGTGCGGGCGATGCAGGAGGGCGCGATCGACTTCCTCGTCAAACCGATCGACGAACCTCGCCTCAGAAGCGCCATTGAGAGCGCGCGCAGCCTGTCGCTGCGTTCGGACTTCGACGACGCGAGCGCCAGCGAGGAGACGGTCGGGGACTTCGTCGGCAACGCGCCGCAGATGCGGGCGCTCTACGCCCGGACCCGAGCTGCCGCCCGCTCGACCGCGCCTGTCTATATCTGGGGCGAGAGCGGCACCGGGAAGGAGCTTTGCGCCCAGGCGGTTCACGCCACGAGCCCCCGCGCCGATGGACCTTTCATTGCGCTCGATTGCGGCGCACTGGCCGCCGAACGCGTCGACAGCGAACTCTTCGGCCATAACCGCGGAGCCTTCCCGGGCGCTTTGGAGGACAAGGACGGCGCTCTCCTCGCCGCCGATGGTGGCACGCTTCTGCTCGACAATATCTGCGAACTCTCTCCCACCGCGCAGATCAAGCTGCTGCGGTTCCTGCAGAGCGGCCAAGTCAAACCGCTCGGCGCCAGCCAACCGGTCGATGTCAATGTGCGGATCGTCTGCGCGGCCAAGAGCTCGCCTAGCGTCATGCTGCAAAACGCTGTGCTCCGTGAGGACCTCTATTACCGGCTGATGGTGCTCACGATCGAGATGCCGCCGCTGCGGATGCACCGCGAGGATATCGGCCCTCTGGCGCGGATGGCGCTGGAGCGGTTCGCCTCCGAGGAGCAGCGCGACTTCAGCGAGATCGAACCTGAGGCCATCACCCGCCTGGAGGACCGGCCGTGGCCCGGCAACGTCCGCCAACTGATGAACGTCATCCGCGCGGCGATCGTGATGCATGACGGGCCGGTGCTGCGCGCTCATATGCTGCCGGAATTCGATCCGACGACGAGCCGCGCCGCGCCCACCACCGCCCCGGCGGTCGATCCTTTCGCGGACCGCACCCTGGCCGAGATCGAACGTGCGGCGATAGAGGCTGCGATCACCCGGCATGACGGATCGATCCCGCGCGCTGCGCTGGAACTGGGGGTCGCGCCCTCTACGATCTATCGCAAGCGCGACGCGTGGCTGTCGAAGGGCTGAGCTTCAGGCGAACTGTTCGCGCATCAACCGCTCTTCGAGCCCGTGACCGGGGTCGAAGAGGATGCAATGCTCGATCTCCGGCTCGGAGCGCACCTCGACCCATTTGACGGGCTTGACCGAGCGGCTGTCCGCATCGGCCATGACCGGGCGCTTGTCGGGCTCGAGAATATCGAAACGCACCAGTGCGGAGGATGGCAGGATCGCGCCCTGCCATCGCCGCGGCCGGAAGCTCGCGATCCCGGTGAGCGCCAGCACGTCCGAGCCGATCGGCAGGATCGGCCCGTGCGCGGAGAAGTTATAGGCGGTCGATCCGGCGGGGGTGGAGACGATCGCGCCGTCGCAGACCAGTTCCTCCATCCGCACTTTGTCGTTGATCGAGATCTTCAGCTTCGCCGCCTGCGGGCCTGCGCGCAGCAGCGAGACCTCGTTGATGGCAAGCGCCTCATGCAGCATCCCGTCCTGCGTCTCCGCCTTCATCGACAGCGGATTGATCACCGCCTGCTCCGCCGCCTCGAGCCGTGCAGGCAGATCGTCCGCGACATAGTCGTTCATCAGAAAACCGACCGAGCCGCGGTTCATCCCGTAGACCGGCAGCCCCGTGCCCTCGTGCAGGCATTGCAGCATGAACCCGTCACCGCCAAGCGCCACGATCACATCGGCCGCGTAGCGCGGCACCTGCCCGTAGCGCGCGACCAGATCGGCCTGCGCCGCCTGCGCCGTCTCGGCGTGGGAGGCCGCGAAATGGATATGGGTATACTGGTTCGCCACCGCGCGGTCCTCCTGCTTGTCCAAGGTGTTGCAAGGGCTTGGACGAAAGACAAGCGTCAATCCGGCGCGGAAATGACCGATTTGGTCGTTTGTCTGCTTTCAGCCCTGTGAAATCTGCGCTAAACGGTCGGCGACCGGATCTTTGCGAGGAATGGCCATGAAAGACCAACGCGATGCGGGCTTCTTCACCGAAAGCCTCTCCAGCCGTGACCCCGAACTCTTCAAGTCGATCACCGATGAACTCGGTCGCCAGCGCGACGAGATCGAACTGATCGCCTCGGAAAACATCGTCTCGAAGGCGGTGATGGAGGCGCAGGGTTCGGTGCTGACGAACAAATACGCCGAAGGGTACCCGGGCAAGCGCTACTATGGCGGCTGCCAATATGTCGACGTCGCGGAGAACCTCGCGATCGACCGCGCCAAGGAACTCTTTGGCTGCGAATTCGCCAACGTCCAGCCGAACTCGGGCTCGCAGGCGAACCAGGGCGTGTTCACCGCGCTCGTGAAGCCGGGCGACACCATCCTCGGCATGAGCCTCGATGCGGGCGGCCACCTGACCCACGGCGCCAAGCCGAACCAGTCGGGCAAGTGGTTCAACGCAGTGCAATACGGCGTGCGCAAGCAAGACAGCCTGCTGGACTACGATCAGGTCCGCGAACTGGCGCTCGCTCACAAGCCGAAGCTGATCATCGCGGGCGGCTCGGCCATTCCGCGTCAGATCGACTTCGCCAAGTTCCGCGAGATCGCGGATGAGATCGGCGCGTATCTGATGGTCGACATGGCCCACTTCGCGGGTCTCGTGGCCGGTGGTCAGCACCCCTCGCCCTTCCCCTATGCCGATGTCGCGACCACCACGACGCACAAGACCCTGCGCGGTCCGCGTGGCGGCATGATCCTCACCAACAACGAGGAGATTGCGAAGAAGGTGAACTCGGCGATCTTCCCGGGCATCCAGGGCGGTCCGCTGATGCATGTCATCGCCGGCAAGGCCGTGGCCTTCGGCGAGGCGCTGCGCCCCGGGTTCAAGGACTACGCCGCTCAGGTCGTGAAGAACGCTCAGGCGCTGGCCGACGAGCTGATGAAGGGTGGCCTCGATATCGTCACCGGCGGCACGGACACCCACGTGATGCTGGTCGATCTGCGTCCGAAAGGCGTGAAGGGCAACGCGACCGAGAAGGCTCTGGGCCGCGCGCATATCACCTGCAACAAGAACGGCATCCCGTTCGACCCGGAAAAGCCGATGGTCACCTCGGGCATCCGTCTGGGCACGCCCGCCGGCACCACCCGTGGCTTCGGCGAGGAAGAGTTCCGCGAGATCGCGCGCCTGATCGTCGAAGTGGTCGACGGGCTCGCCGCGAATGGCGAAGAGGGCAATGGCGAGGTCGAAGAGGCCGTGAAGGCCAAGGTCGCGACGCTGCTCAGCGGCTTCCCGATCTACCCAGAACTGTGATCCGGTTCCGAGATTGAATTGAAGGCCCCCGCGATCCGGGGGCCTTTTTCATGCCTGGGGGTTTGGCCCGATCAGATCGCCCCGGTCCAGACCATAGCGGCCAGCAAGGCGCCGCCCACGATCACCACAATCACGGCGATCGAACTGGCAAGGCCAAGTGCCGCGGCGCGCAGTCGCTCCGCCGCGCCCAGCGGCTCGAGATAGTCGCGACAGGTCGCGAAAGCGCCCTCCACCCGGCGGGCATCCAGTTGCCGGGCGATCTTGGGCGCATGCGCTTTGCGCTCGGCATCGACCAGCACGAGCGCCGCCTTGCGCACCTTGCGCGGCAACGCCCGGGCCCGCGAGGCGACCCGCGCCTCGAGCGTCGGCCCCTTCGCCCCCAGCCGCTGCGCCAGAAGCCTCGAGACCTGCCCCACCATCTGATTGATCTTCTCCGGCCCCATCCGGCCCTCTCCCTTACGCCGCGTTCAGCAATACCGCACCGGACGCTATCCGCCGCGCGCGATCAGCGCAACTGCGCGCATGGCCGCAGATTTTTTCGCATCCGCTCTGGAAGCGCCCCGGGAGGCGATCTAGCTTAGGCGCCATGTTGAACACGACCCCCTACACCTCCGACAGCAATCCCGGCGCGCGACCGCTGATCATCGCCCCCGGTCTTTTCGGATCGGCCCGGAACTGGAACGCGATCGCCAAGCGGCTGAGCGCGGACCGCCCCGTCATCGCGCTCGATATGCGCAATCATGGCGACAGCTTCTGGGACGACGATCACAGCTATCAGGCGATGGCCGACGACATCGCCGAGGTGATCGAGGCGAATGGCGGGGTCGCGGATGTGCTGGGCCATTCGATGGGCGGCAAGGCGGCGATGACCCTCGCCCTGACGCAGCCGCAACTCGTCGCGCATCTCATCGTCGCGGATATCGCGCCCGAAAACTACGATCATGGCGACAACCACAGCGCGCTGATCGAGGCGATGCAGGGGATGGATATCAGCGACCTCACCTCTCGCTCCGCCGCGGATGAGCGGCTGGGAGAGCAGGTCTTCGATCCGGGCACCCGTGCCTTCCTGCTGCAATCGCTGGTGCTGCGCGACGGCCCGCCCCGCTGGAAGTTCAACCTTGCCGCACTGAAGGCGAATATGGACGACATCCTCGGCTGGCCCGATGCGCTGGAGGGCAAGCAGTACGACGGCCCCACTCTCTTCCTGTCGGGCGCGGACTCGCATTACGTGCGGCCCGAAATGCACGACCGTATCCGCGGTTTCTTCCCGCAGGCACGTTTCGAGGAAATCGACAATGCGGGGCATTGGCTGCATGCCGAGAAGCCCCGCGAGTTCGAAGCGGACGTGGCGCGCTTCCTCAACTCCGCGAGCTGAGGAAACGCGCCGCTGCGCTCACGCGCCCGGCTTCATCATCCGGCGGATCAGGTGATCGCGCTTGACGTATTGGTGATAAAACGCGGCCGCCACATGCAGCCCGGCCAGCCACAGCAACAGCGTCGTCAGGATCGAGTGCGTCTCTGCCGCCCATCCAAGCTGCCCGTAATAGGCTACGAGCCCCGCAATCGGGATCAGGAATAGCAGCGCGTAGAGCAACCAGTGGATCGTGGCCGCCCCGAAGCGCAGAATGGCGGGATCGTTCTCCGGCGGCTCGGGCGTGCCGTGGCTCGCGCGCAGCGCCAAGCGCCAGATAGCGAGCGCGAGCACCGCGATACCGAGGACGATGTGACCATAGGTCAGCACCCCGGCGCTCGCCGATCCGCTCTCCATAAGGTCGTGGAAGGTGTGACCCATCGCGTCATTGAACAGATACTGGACGATGAGAAGCAGAACGACGGCCCAATGAAGCCATATCTGCGATTTCGAATAACCGGGAGCGTAGGACATGATACCTCTTTGAAATGGCGAAACGAGACGGCGCTTCGCCGAATTAGCGCGGCGAAGGCGCAGTGGTTCCGCGCCGTCACGAAGTTGGGATACCCCCGCGCCCGTGGCTCGCGCAATTGCGATCAGGCGTTTTCTCGGATCGCCTTGGCGATGAACCACGCGATCGGAAGCGCAACGACGAAGCCGATCACCGCGGAGACAATAATCGCGTTGGTCGTGACCATATTCATCGTCAACACAGCGATGATGAGGATACCCGCGAGGGTCGGTCCGGCGAGGGCGTAGATGATACCGAAGAGGCGCATGTCTGATCTCCATTGAGCGGCGCATTTCGCCCGCCAGATTGGCCCCGATCACGTCGATGTGACCTTGATCCGCATCAAGTCGCGTCGCCCATTGCTGCGGCAGGGCGTCGCATCAGCAATCGAGCTGGAAGCGGGCCTCCCCCGTATCGCCGGGCAGCGAGGGCGATCGGTAGAGCCCGCCCGCCGGTCCCGCGACCTTGCAGCCCGACACCTGCTCTGCCGCGCGGATCATCAGCGGCGGCACGCGCCCCCGCTCTGCCCGGCGCAGATAGCCCATACGCACCACCTCCGCCCGGTCTCCCTTGAGGAAGACGACGAACTCGATGCCGTCGAGCGTGACCGTATGCCGCGACGCCCCGAAGAACTGCGGCGCCGGAGACGCGCAGCCCGTGAGAAGGCCAAGAATAAGGAAAAACGGGGCTTTAGACATTGAAAGGCTCCGGGGAGGGACAACCCGGAGCCTTTCAGAGCTTAATTAACAAGAAGTTAACCAGCTCGGGCGGAGTGTGCGGCCCCCGCGAGGGACAAAGCAGGGGCCGCAAGACCGTTCTGACAGGGATCATGCCTGGCGGGGCGGCCAGAACGGGTCATTCCTTTTTATGCGCCGCTCGGTCCAGAGACCTGCGGGAATTCCTAAGACAATCCCGACGATCACGGCGAACGCGAATTCCTGCCATCCGACAAAGCCGAAAGTCAGAGCTGCGATCACCACGACCCCGGTCACGACGAGGGCCGAGAGGGCGGCGAGGAATAAGCGCAGAGGCTTCTTCATTCGGGCTCTCCCTTATGTGTTCGAGGGCAAAACGCCGCTCCTTGCCTCCAGTTCCACGGAACCGTAAATTTTTTCGTACGTTGGCCGGTGATGGCTTAATAGGAGAGCGAAAGAGATGACGAAATCGGTTCAAATGGCGGCAATGACCGTAATCCTTCTGGGCCTCGCGGCCTGCAACACCGTGCAAGGCGCAGGTCAGGACCTGTCCGTTGCAGGCAACACGATCGCGGGCGAGGCGCGTCAGGCGCGCTAAATTCCAAGCCTGATAGCTAAGCGAAAAAGTCAAAGGCCCCAGAGATCTCCGGGGCCTTTTTCTTGCCTCTGACGTCAGGGACGCGCCCGGCTCAGTAATTCACATGAGCGACACGGTCCTTCATCGACTCGCCCGGGTCCGACGAGAGCAGGATCTTCGCGCCTGCGACCAGCGCGTTGCCGCTGTCCCAGATCTCGGCCTGATCCGGATCGAAGCGCAGCAGCACCAGTTTGGGGTCGTCCTTGCCCTCGTACCAGGCGCCGATGAAGGGGTTCCACAGCCGCTCCACGGTCTCGGGGTCGGTATGTTCGGTCAGACGCCCCGTGACGGTCGCGAAAACCTTGTGGCCCTTGTCCGAGAAGGTGAACATCGCCCCCGCACCGGGGGCCAGCCCGTCCATCAATTCCGTGTCGCGCGCGGTGAAGAACCATACCGGGCCGGGCTTCTCCTCGACGATCGCCGTCATCGGGCGCGGCGCTGCCGTCTCGACGCCCGCTCGCGCGAGCATCACGGTGCGATCCGAGTCGAGCGCGTCCCAGAAATCTTTTTCAATCTTGGCTTGGTCGGTCATATCGTTTCCTCCTGAAATAGGTCTGGGAGGAGAACGTGGGCGTGGCGTCGCATGTTCCGGCTTGAAGAAAAGCGCGGCAACCGCCGCGCTTTTCTGAAGATCAGTTAGGTGCAGGTGTTCGGAACACCTTTTGAGACAAGCTCTTGCCAATCAGCGCCAAGCTGCTCGCGCGCCGAAAGAGCGTTGCGCGCCTCAGGCGAACCCTCAGGGATCATGCGCACGACCATGCCCTGAGCGTAATTCGTGTTGAAACCGCTGAAGATATCGCCCTGCATCCCCATGTCCGAGCGGTCACCCATAATGATGAACTTGTCGCCGCCGCGCCGGATCACCTCGATCGCTGCGGCCCGGAATGCAACGTTGCGTGCGCCTGTCGGACCACAAGCCGGGGCGGCATGCGTGTCGATCTTGAACGTATCGCGCGACATTGGCTGCACATCGGTTGTCGCACAGCCCGCAAGGGTCAGCGCGGCAAGGGTAACAATAAGGGAGTATCTATTCATTTCACTGCTTTCTTAATGGCTTAGTGTTTTGTGATACACGATATCTCTCGCCCAAATCGGGCGATGAAACGGCATCAAAGCAGTTGAAATCTGTTATGCGCTCACAACTATGTGAGGAGAGGTGAGGCGACCTAGCGTCACCTCACTCGTCCATCTTCAGCGCCGCGATAAACGCGCTCTGCGGGATTTCGACCTTCCCGAACTGGCGCATCTTCTTCTTACCGGCCTTCTGCTTTTCCAGCAGCTTCTTCTTCCGGCTCGCGTCGCCGCCATAGCATTTCGCGGTCACGTCCTTGCGCATCGCCGACAGCGTCTCGCGCGCGATCACGCGGCCACCGATGGCGGCCTGGATCGGGATCTTGAACATGTGACGCGGGATCAGGTCCTTGAGTTTTTCGCACATCGCGCGGCCGCGGGCTTCGGCGCGGTCGCGGTGGACCATGATCGAGAGCGCATCGACCGGCTCGTCATTGACGAGAATCGACATCTTCACGAGGTAATCCTCGCGATATTCGGTGATCTGGTAGTCGAAGCTGGCGTAGCCCTTGGTGACCGATTTCAGCCGGTCGTAGAAGTCGAACACGACCTCGGCGAGCGGCAGGTCATAGACCACCATCGCGCGGCCACCGACATAGGTCAGGTCCTGCTGGATGCCGCGACGGTCCTGACAGAGCTTGAGCACGTCGCCCAGATATTCGTCCGGCACGAGGATCGTCGCCTTGATGCGCGGCTCCTCGATATGATCGACATAGGTCAGGTCGGGCATGTCGGCGGGGTTGTGAAGCTCGATCACCTCCCCGTCCTTCATGTGGATCTTGAACACGACCGAGGGCGCGGTGGTGATCAGGTCGAGATCGTATTCTCGCTCCAGACGGTCGCGCACCACTTCGAGGTGCAAGAGCCCGAGGAAGCCGCAGCGGAAGCCGAAGCCGAGCGCTGCCGAAGTTTCCATCTCGGCCGAGAAGCTCGCATCGTTCAACTGTAGTTTCTCGATCGCGTCGCGCAGCGCCTCGAAATCGTTCGCATCGACCGGGAAGAGGCCGCAGAACACGACCGGGATCGAAGGCTTGAAGCCCGGAAGCGCCTTGGCGCAGGGCTTCTTCTCATGGGTAATCGTGTCGCCAACCTTCGTGTCGCGCACCTGCTTGATCGAAGCGGTGAAGACGCCGATTTCGCCGGGGCCCAGCTCGTCGATATTGACCATCGCGGGTTTCAGAACGGCGAGACGGTCGAGCTTGTAGGTCGCCCCCGTCTTCATCATCTTGATCTGGTCGCCCTTCTTGATAACGCCATCCATGACGCGGATCAGAACGACGACGCCCAAGTAGGGGTCATACCACGAATCCACCAGCATCGCTTTCAGCGGCGCGTCGCGGTCGCCCTGCGGGGCGGGTAGACGCTGCACGATGGCTTCCAGCACATCCGGGATGCCCAGACCGGTCTTCGCGGAAATCTCGACGGCATCCGAGGCGTCGATCCCGATCACGTCCTCGATCTGCTCCTTCACGCGCTCGGGCTCTGCCGCGGGCAGGTCGATCTTGTTCAGAACCGGGACGATCTCGTGATCCGCGTCGATCGCCTGATAGACGTTGGCGAGCGTCTGCGCCTCGACGCCTTGCGAGGCATCGACGACCAGCAGCGAGCCTTCGACCGCCTGCATCGAGCGCGAGACTTCATAGGCGAAGTCGACGTGGCCGGGGGTGTCGATCAGGTTCAGCACATAGGTTTTGCCGTCCTTGGCGGGATAATCGATCCGCACCGAGTTGGCCTTGATCGTGATGCCGCGCTCACGCTCGATATCCATCGCGTCGAGGAGCTGGTCCTTCATATCGCGTTCGGCCACGGTACCGGTCAGCTGGATCAGCCGGTCGGCGAGCGTGGATTTACCGTGGTCGATATGCGCCACGATGGAGAAATTGCGGATGCGATCAAGATCAGTCATGGGCGCGCGTATACAGGGGAAAAAGCGGGCCGGGAAGAGGGATTGAACGCCATCTGCCATTGACCTCGGCCCGGTCGCGTCCGACATATCCCTGAGACACGAAACACGGGAGACGCAAGATGATCTATTCCGTTCCGAACATGACCTGCGGGCACTGCAAAGCCTCGGTCGAGGCCGCGATCGAAGAGGTCGGCGGCAAGGCCGATGTCTATCTGGAAGATCGCGAGGTCGAGGTGGAAGGGCTGCCCGAATCCACCGTGATCAGCGCTCTGAAAGGCGCAGGCTACGAGGCCACCCCGGTCGAAGAGTGATCTGGAGGGCGGACGCCGTCCAGATGTAGTGGGCCCGTGCCCGCGCAACGCGACGACTAGAAAACGGGTTCCCTCCCCTGCCCCAAACCGGCGGAATCCTGCCTGTTTTGTTGCCCGCTTTTTGAATTTGAGTTAGAATCGCGGACAAATGAGCAGGCAGGATCGGCAAACACATGCCGGCCGCAACGACAAAGGGGCAGTAGATGATTTTCAAGACCACACTCGGACTCTGTGCATTCTCGGGCGCCATGGCGCTTGCTTCGATGGCTTCGGCTGGGCCGATCGACAACGCGTGTCAGAAAGCGGGCCGCGCCAGCAATCCCGGCACCTGCGGCTGCATCCAGCAAGTCGCGGATATGACGCTGAGCCATCGCGACCAGCGCCGCGCCGCCAGCTTCTTCCACGATCCCGACCGCGCGCAGGAAGTGCGCATGTCCGACCGCCAGTCGGATTCGGACTTCTGGGACCGCTACAAGAATTTCGCCGCGACGGCGGAAGGCTTCTGCAAGTAAGCGCTTGATCGGCGGCGCGCGGTCTACTGCCCGCGCCGCTTTTCTTCCTCATCGGCCAGCAGGTCGGCGATCAGTTGATCCGCGCCCGCCTCGATCAGATCGAGGGCTCCATCGAAATTGCGGGTGAAATAGGGATCGGGCACATCGCGCGGCCCCTCCGGCCCGTCGATGAACATCTGCACCTGAGCGCGCATCTCGCGCGGCGCCCCGTCGAGCGCATCGCGCAGGTTATTCTCATCCATCGCCAGGATCACATCGAACCCGTCGTAATCGGCGGGCTGGATCTGACGTGCGCGCAGGCTCCGCATGTCGTAGCCGCGTGCCTCCGCCGCCGCGATCATCGGATCGTAGGGCGGCTCTCCGAGATGCCAGGTGCCGGTGCCTGCACTGTCGAACTCGATATCGAGCCCGGCCGCGGCGGCCTTGTGACGGGTCACCGCTTCGGCGGCGGGCGAGCGGCAGATATTGCCAAGGCAGAGAAAGAGGATACGCATAGGGGAAGTGATAACGGAGGGCGCAGCGATGGCCAAGGTCGTGATTCTGACGGGCGCGGGAATTTCTGCCGAAAGCGGCATCCGCACGTTTCGGGCAAGCGACGGTCTGTGGGAAGAACACCGCATCATGGACGTGGCGACGCCGGAGGGCTTCGCGCGCGACCCCGCGCTGGTGCATCGCTTCTACAATGCGCGCCGGGCAGCAGCGCGCGCGGCTCAGCCGAACCCGGCCCATCTCGCGCTGGCCGAACTGGAGGCCGATCCGGGCCACGAGGTTCTGGTGGTGACGCAGAATGTCGATGATCTGCACGAGCGCGCCGGCTCTCAGAACGTGATCCACATGCATGGCTCGCTCTTCGGCGCGCTGTGTCACGCGTGCGGCCATCGCTGGCCCGCGCCCGAGGCGATGCAGCCGCGTGACACCTGCCCCGAGTGTGGGCGCAAGGCCACGCGGCCCGACATCGTCTGGTTCAACGAGATGCCCTATCAGATGGATCGGATCATCCGCGAACTGGAGACGGCGGATTTGTTCGTCTCGATCGGCACGAGCGGCAATGTCTACCCGGCGGCAGGCTTCGTGCAGGACGCCGCGATGTGCGGGGTGGAGACGCTGGAGCTGAACCTCGACCCCTCGGCGGGCAGCACGATGTTCGACACATCGCGCCAAGGCCCGGCGAGCGTGCTGGTCCCGGAATGGGTGCGCGAGCGGCTGGGGTCGCGGTGAGAGGAACGACAGGGCGTCTGACCGCCCTGCCCTCTCGTCAGTAGCTGTATTCGGCGTAGATCTTGCTCAGATCGCCATTCCACTCGCCGTGATACTTCTCGAGAAGCTCGTCGGCAGGCACGCGGCCCGTCTCGACGCTCTCTTCCAGCGCGTTGAGGAAATGGGTCTCGTCGGGGATCATCCCGCCGGCGCCGGGCCGCGCCCGCGACGCCAGACCGGATTTCGCGATCGCCACCGTCTCGCGTGCGAGGTCGTGCAGCTTCACGCCGTTGAACTCGCCCTGCAGCGCATCGACCGCCGCCGCGCGGCGCAGACCTTCGCGGGTCTCGTGGTCGAAGCCCTTCACCAGATCCCATGCGGCATCCAGCGCGGTCTGGTCGTAAAGCAGACCGACCCACAGCGCGGGCAGCGCGCACAGACGCCGCCACGGCCCGCCATCGGCACCGCGCATCTCGATGAATTTCTTCGCGCGCGCCTCGGGGAAGACGGTCGTCAGGTGATCGGCCCAATCGCTCAGCGTCGGCTTCTCGCCGGGCAGCGCGGGCAGCTCGCCCTTCAGGAAGTCGCGGAAGGACTGCCCCAGCGCGTCGATATATTTCCCGTCGCGATAGACGAAATACATCGGCACATCGAGAACGTAGTTCGCGTAAGCCTCGTAGCCTGCGCCTTCGTCGAACATGAAGGGCAGCATGCCGGTGCGCGCATCGTCGAGGTTCTGCCAGATATGGCTGCGCCACGATTTCATGCCGTTGGGCTTGCCGTCGAGGAAGGGCGAATTGGCGAACAGAGCGGTCGCCACCGGCTGCAGCGCCAGCGCCACGCGCATCTTCTGCACCATGTCGGCTTCCGAACCGAAGTCGAGATTCACCTGCACGGTGCAGGTGCGATACATCATCTGCGTGCCCAGCTCGCCCACGCGGCCCATGTAATCGGTCATCAGCCGATAGCGCCCCTTGGGCATCATGTGCATCTGGTCCTGCGTCCAGATCGGGGCCGCGCCCAGACCGATGAACTTCACACCGATATCGTCGGCGACCGACTGCACTTCGCGCAGATGCTCGTTCACCTCGTCGCAGGTCTGGTGGATCGTCTCGAGCGGCGCGCCCGACAGTTCCAGCTGACCGCCCGGCTCGAGGCTCACATTCGCGCCGTTCAGTTCCAGCCCGATGATCTTGCCCTGCTCTTCCACCGGCTTCCAGCCGAAGCGGTCGCGCAGACCTTCCAGCATCGCCTTGATCGACCGCGGGCCGTCATAGGGCAGCGGCAATTGCTTGTCCGCGCAATAGCCGAATTTTTCATGCTCGGTGCCGATGCGCCAGTCGTCGCGCGGCTTCTCACCTTCGGCCAGATATTCGGCCAGTTGCTCGAAGCGCTCGATCGGGCCACCGCCCTGCTGCGGAATGGACATGTCTTTTCTCGCGTCGCTTTATGGAGCGCCACAGGTGGCGCGGGGGTTGGCTCAAGTCAAGCGTGAAACCTGTTTGCGGGTCCAGAGGCTCTGTGCGGCAGTCTGCTGGTCAAGCGCGCTGGAAATCTTCCCCATATCGATCCCCGGCAGGCTCGCGAAAGCGTCGTAGAGCGCATCCGCCCCCGCCGCATCGAGCGGGATCAGCAGCGCCTCGCCCGAGAGGCTGCGCAGCCGCCAGTATTGTTGGCCCTGCAGCGTCAGCAGTCGGATTTCCGCCAGTTCGCGAAGGGGCAATTCGCCACCCATCCCGAGGGCCGAGACATTGCTGCCCGGCCCCGCGATGGCGCGCGCCCGGCTGGCCGCGAAATAGGAGATACGGCCCTCGTCGATCTCGACCAGACCCGGCGCATTTGTTTCACGCGCGAAGCGCAGCCGCCGCCAGCCGATCAGCGCCCAGCCAAGCCCGAGCGCCACGGCGACCAGTCCCAGCGGCATCAGGATCAATCCGCCGAGCCAGATCAGCCACGCACCGAACGCCACCACGACGCCAGCCGCGATCACCTCGCCCCAGCGCTTGAACCCTTCTGCGACCTCGGGACGGATCACCGCCAGTCTCCCAGCGCCGATTGCCACAATGTGATCGCCGCGCAGACCGCCGTATCGGCGCGCAGGATGCGCGGACCGAGACTGACGGGGGTCACGAATTCGAGACTGCGGAGCAACTCGCGCTCGGCCTCCGAGAACCCGCCTTCGGGCCCGATCAGGATCGCCCAAGGGCCGGGCTGCAGCCCCGCGAGCGTCTCTGCAGGCCCAACCAAAGCCTCATCCGCCCAAAGGATGCGGCGGCTCGGATCCCAGCCATCCAGCAGCTTCTTGAGCCCCAGCAAATCCTCGACCGGCGGCACATAGGTGCCCAGACATTGCTCCGCCGCCTCCTTGGCATGGGCCTGCAAGCGGTCCTGCCGGATGCGCGCGGAATTGGTAAACTCGGTCTGCACCGGCAACACCTTGGCGCAGCCCAGCTCGGTCGCTTTTTCGACGATGAAATCGGTGCGCTCTTTCTTGATCGGCGCGAAGATCAGCCAGAGATCGGGCGGCGCGAGCTGCGGCGCGGCCTGCTCGACACAGGCCAGAATGCCGCGCTTCTTGTGAGCCTCGACGACCTCCGCCGTCCACTCGCCATCGCGCCCGTTGAACAGCGCAACACGGGCGCCCACGGCCAGCCGCATTACCGCAAAGAGGTAATTCGCTTCGTCCTGAGTCAGAGGCACGGCTTGCCCCGCGCCCAGCGGGTGCTCTACACAGAGCCTGATCTTGGCACGTTCCATGAGGCGGACTGTATGAGCGGAAAAACCGAAACGCCAGAGGCGGCAAACGCGAGCACGGGCGAGCCCCCGAACGACGCAAACGGCACGGTCGCGGATGCCTATCGCGGCAACTGGGTCGACCGGCTGGCCCCGGCATGGACGCGGCCCTACCTGCGGCTGAGCCGTGCCGACCGACCGATCGGGACGTGGCTCCTGCTGCTGCCCTGCTACTGGTCGATCGCGCTGGCGGCATCCTCTACGGGCGGCTTCATCTGGTGGGATCTTTGGCTCGCGGTGGGCGCGTCGATAGGGGCCTTCCTGATGCGCGGCGCGGGCTGCACATGGAACGACATCACCGACCGCGACATCGACGCAGGCGTGGCCCGCACCCGCTCGCGGCCGATCCCCTCGGGGCAGGTCTCGACAAAACAGGCGCTGGCCTGGGCGGTGATCCAGTCGCTGATCTCTTTCGCGATCCTGCTGACCTTCAACACGCCCGCAATCATCCTCGGGATCGTGTCGCTCGGTCCGGTCGCGATCTATCCCTTCGCCAAGCGCTTCACCTGGTGGCCTCAGATTTTCCTCGGCATCGCCTTCAACTGGGGCGCGCTGCTTTTGTGGGTCGCGCATACCGGCAGCCTCAGCTGGCCGCCCGTCGTACTCTATTTCGCGGGCATGGCCTGGACGCTGTTCTACGACACGATCTATGCGCATCAGGACAAGGAAGACGATGCGCTCATCGGGGTGAAATCCACCGCGCGGCTCTTTGGGGACGATAGCGCGAAATGGCTCGGCGGCTTCCTGATGACTTCTGTTGCGCTGATGACCATCGCGGTGATGGGTGCGCTGCTGCCCGGCGCGCCGCCGCTGCGCCTCGCGATCTCGCTGCTCGCGCCCTGGGCGATGGGGTGGCACATGCTCTGGCAGATGCGCCAGCTCGATATCGACGAGCCGGACACCTGCCTGAAACTGTTCCGCGCGAACCGCGACACGGGCCTCATCGCTGCGCTGTTTCTCGCCGTTGGCGCAATCGTGTAACGGCGTTTCGATTGATCCCCGCGCCCCTGCGCCTTAAGGAAACGGGATAAAGATTCCCCGGGGGAGGGCCTGAGACCGATGCGCAGCCGCGCCACCTTGTTGACGATCGCCGCCTTTGTCCTCGCACTCGTCGTGTCCGCAGTCATTGCGGGCGGCGCTGCGACCGTTGTCGAGAAATCCACGAAACAAGAAGTACGCGTCGCGATGGAGGCGCAGGGCTACGGCTGGATGCGGATCCATACCGACGGGCTGCAAGTCCTCCTCTCCGGCACCGCCCCGACCGAGGCCGAGCGCTTCCGCGCCGTCTCGGAGGTCGACAAATACGTCGATAGCTCGCGGGTCGTCGACAATACCGACACGCAGATCACCAAGCCGATCACGCCCCCCGCCTTCTCGCTGGAAATGCTGCGCAACGAGAACGGCATCTCGCTGATCGGGCTGGTGCCCGCTTCGGTCGACCGCGATGCGATCGTCGAGAAGCTCTCGAAAGTCGCGGGCGAGGATGGTGTCACCGACATGCTGGAGAGCGCCGACTACCCGGTGCCCGGCGGCTGGGACGAGGCGATGCAATTCGCGATGACGACAATCGAGACGCTGCCGCGCTCTAAGATTTCGGTCACCGCCGGCAAGGTCTCGGTTCAGGCGATCACCGACAGCCCCTCCGAGAAAGGCCGGGTGGAGACCTCGCTCGCACGCCGCCGCCCCACCGATCTCAAGCTCAGCTTCGACATCTCCGCGCCGCGCCCCGTGATCACCCCCTTCACCCTGCGCTTCCTCATCGACGAGGAGGAAGGCCCGCATTTCGACGCCTGCTCCGCCGATAACGAGCGCGCGCGCGACCGCATCCTGACCGCCGCCCGCGCGACAGGCGCGAAAGGCACGCTGACCTGCACCATCGGCATGGGCACCCCGTCGCCCGATTGGTCCAAGGCCGCGCAGATGGCGATCAAGGCGGTCGGCGATCTCGGCGCAGGTTCGGTGACCTTCTCCGATGCCGATATCGTACTCGATGCCCCCTCGACCGTCGATCAGCAGAAGTTCGACGATGTCGTGGGCGAGCTGGAATCGAACCTGCCCGGAGTGTTCTCGCTCAAGGCCAAGCGCGAACCGGCCCCCGATGCGAAAGCCGCCGAGGCCAGCTTCACCGCGACCCGCGATGGCGACGGCCATGTCGAGCTCAAGGGCCGCGTGACCGATGCGCGCGAACGTCAGACCATCGAAAGCTACGCCCGCGCCAAGCTCGGCCATGACAATGTCCATGGCGCGACCCGCGTCGACAAGGAGCTTCCCGCCGGTTGGCCGGTGCGCACGCTGGCCGCGCTCGATGCGCTGTCGGTGCTCCATGACGGCAAGGTCACGGTCACCCGCGACGGTATCTCGGTCAACGGCATCTCAGGCGATCCGCAGGCTTCCGACACGATCTCGCGCATCCTGACGAGCCAGCTCGGCGAAGACGCGCAGATCGACCTGAGCGTGAAATACGACAAGCGCCTCGATGAGCAGCTGGCCCTGCCGACCGGCAAGGAATGCGTCGCGCGCCTCAACGAGACGCTGCAGAAGAAGAAGGTCGATTTCGATCCGGGTTCGGCGCAGGTCGCCTCGGAAAGCCTGGACGCGCTCGACGCTTTGGCGAAATCGATGAAGAACTGCACCGATTTCAAGATGGAAGTCGCCGGTTACACCGACAATCAGGGCCGCGAGGAAATGAACCTGCAGCTCTCGCAACAACGCGCGCAGGCAGTGATCCGCGGGCTTCTGGACCGTGGCGTGCTGATCGGCAATCTCGAAGCGAAAGGCTACGGCGAAGCGCAACCGATCGCCTCGAACGACACCGAGGCAGGCCGCGAGAAGAACCGTCGGATCGAATTCGTCCTGCTGGATGAGGCGCCGGTGGGCGACGATGCGCTGCCCGATGCCACCGCAGATGCGACAGGCGCCGCAGAAGACGGCGAGCCGCATTGGAACGGCGCAGTGACCGACGACGGCGCGCCCGCCACCGAGGACGGTGCGCAAAGCGAAAACGGCGATGGGGACACCGCCGCAGAACCGGGGGAAAAAACCCCGCAAGAAGAAGAAATTCCGGTCGAGACGCCCGGCGATCAAACGCCGCGCCCGCAATCCCGGCCGGAGGACCTGTCGAAGGGCTGAAGGGACGTCATATGAACAGAACCGAATTCATCATCGCCACAGCGATCATCCTTTTCGTGGCTTTCGCTCTCGGCTGGTTCGCGAGCTGGTTGATCCACCGCCTCACCCGCGTGAGCCAGGCCGATATGGGCGAGCTGGAGCAGATGGCGCAGGCGTTGCATGAAGCCGAAGAGACCCGCGATCAGGCGCTCGTCTATGTCGAGCAGCGCGAGGCGGAACTGGCCAATCAGCTCAGCCAGACCGAGGCGGAACTGCGCGCGGCGATGGATGGTCTGCGCGACGCCCGGCACGAGGCCGAGGAACTGCGCGCCTATATCGAGCGCTCGAAAGAGGCCTGAGCCGTCGCACAGCCGCGCTCACCGAGGGCGCGGCGTCGCGGCCACGCCCGGCGAAACTCGGACATCTCGCGCTTTGGCCCGCCTGTCGAAAGTGGTATCGCCCTCTCTGTCCGCCCCGCGCGGCAATCCTGCCAGCCAATAGGTGCGCCATGCTCCAGACCCTTCCCGTGATGCGCGTCCCCACAGGCACGCCCGCATGAGCGCCGACCCGATGCCCCGAGCCGCAGGCCGCGCCCTTCCCGATGCGATCTGGCCCCTGAGCATCGTCGCCTATTTCGTCCTCCAGACCCTCTACCGCACCGCCTTGGGCGGCGCGCTCGGGCTCGACGATGCGCAGATGATCTTCGATGCGCGCAGCTTCGCGTGGGGCTACGGCCCGCAACTGCCGCTCTTCGCATGGCTGCAACATCTGGTCTTCATGGTGACCGGGCAGACGATGTTCGGCCTCGCGCTTTTGAAAAACACCCTGCTCTGCGGCACCGTCCTGACCTGCTACGGGCTGATGCGCACGCGGCTCGATCCGCGGCGGGCATGGGTCGCGACGCTGGGCCTCATGCTGCTGCCGCAGATCGCATGGGAGAGCCAGCGCGCCCTGACCCATTCGGTGCTTGCGACCTTTTCGGCGGCGTTATGCTTCGCGACGATCTGGTGGATCGCGCGCCGCCCCAGCCTCGCGGGCTTCGTGACGCTCGGACTGGTGCTGGGCGTGGGGCTGCTGTCGAAATACAACTTCGTGCTGCTACCGATCTCGACGACCTTTGCGCTGATCGGTTTTCCCGAGTTCCGCGCGTCCTTCCGTGATCGCCGCCTGTTTCTGTCGCTGCTGATCGCCGCCGCAATCGCGCTGCCGCCCTATGTCTGGATCCTGAACCATCCCGAGATCGCCTTCGCCTCGGCAAAGAAATTCGACGCCGCCGAAGACGTCTCACTGGGCGCGCGACTTGTCGGTCCGGTTCTTGCAACCGGTCAGGGTGTTCTGAATTTCCTCGCTTTGCCGCTGCTGGTCGGCGGGCTGCTCTACTGGCGCTACCGGGAGAGAAAACCCGAAGCGCCGCAACCGCTGCTGCGGCTGATGCTGTGGGTGATGGTGATCGGCCTCGTGCTACTGCTGATCGGCGCGCTTGCGGTCGGGGCGGGGCAGATCAAGGATCGCTGGCTGCAACCGCTGCTGTTCCTCGCAGGCCCCGCGGTTGGCCTTTGGCTTCTGCCCCGGCTCAGCGCGACCGGGCTGCGGCGGCTGCAGCAGGTCTACGCGGTGCTGCTCGTGCTGGTGATGATCGCGCTGCCGATCCATTTCTTCCAGGGCAAGAGCCGCAATGCCGCCCCTTTCGAGACGTTGGTGCCGCAGCTGGTGGCCGCCGTTGGCGCGGATGCGACCCTGATCGCGCCGCAATGGGAAGGCGCGAATATCCTCTATCGCGCGCCCCGGATGACGGTTCTGAATGCCAGTTCGGACTTTACGAAACCTCTGCCCGACGGCCCGGCCTTCGTGATCTGGGACGGCACGAATGCGGCAACCGGCGCGGGCCTTCTGCGCGCGACTTATCCGGATCATCCCGACTGGACGACCGGAGAGGTGCAGCAGCTCGCGGCGCCCTACCCCTTCGCAGACGGGAAAAACTTCACCCTCTCCTTCGCGCCGGTCGTGAAGCCCGGCGATCAGCCTCGCTGAGGGGCGCGGATTTGCGGCAGGGCCGCTTTCACCAGCGGGTGCAGGTCCAGCTTGTCGGCCGCCGCGAGGAACGTGTCGCGCATCGTGGGCGCCCAGTTGGCATTGATGTGATCGGCCACGGCATGCGCCTGATCGCCGGGCTGGCTCTCGAAGAACTGTGCGATCTGATTGGCCATCCCGGCGAGTTTCTCAGGCTTCATGCGGTGGCCTCCTGCGGCGCGGTGTAAAGCGCGAGGCCCCGGCCTGCGCGCGCGATAACGGTAAGGCCCGCGTCCCGTGCCTCGCTCACCGCAAGCGCGGTCGGGGCGGACGGGCCGACGATCACCGAGATACGTAGCATCACGACCTTCTGGATCAGATCGACCGAGAGCCGCGAGGTCATTACGAGCGCGCCGCTCGCCGGGTCTATCCCGCCCCGGATCAGCGCCCCGATCAGCTTGTCGAGCGCGTTGTGCCGCCCGACATCCTCGCGCGTCAGCACGATCCCCTTGCCCGGCTGCCAGAAGCTCGACGCATGGGCGGCGCGGGTTTCGTCCTGCAGCGGCTGGTGGTCGCGCAGGGTTTCGAGCGCCTCAGTGGCCTGCTCGGGCGTCATCGTGAAACGCGGCGGACGCACCGGGGACAGCTTGCGCCGCGCCTCTTCCAACTGCTCGATGCCACACAGCCCGCAACCCACCGGGCCCATCGTGGCGCGGCGGCGTTCGGCAAAGCGTGCGCCCGCGGGTGCTGCCAGCCAGTTGCGCGCCTCGATCCCGGCCTCGGTCACTTCCAGCTCCTGCCGGGTAATCTCGGACGCGTCCGCGATCAGCCCTTCGGACAGCGCGAAGCCCAGTGCGAAATCCTCCAGATCGGCGGGACTGGCCATCATCACCGCCTGCGTCACTCCGTCGAAAGACAGCGCCACCGGCACTTCCTCGGCCAGCCGCTGCACCGCGCCGCTGGGCATTTCCCAATCGGTTGCCGTCATTCAGCAGCCTCGACGCGGCGAGTCAGCTTGGTCTGTGCCGTATAAAGCTCCTGCCAGTCCGAGGGCCCGTTCGACAGCCCCACCTGCACCGCCGTCACCTTGTATTCCGGGCAGTTCGTCGCCCAGTCGGAATTGTCGGTGGTCACGACGTTCGCCTGCGTATCGGGGTGGTGGAAGGTCGTGTAGACGACGCCGGGCGAGACCCGATCGGTGATCGTCGCGCGCAGGGACGTCTCGCCCGCGCGGCTCGCCAGACGCACCCAATCACCGTCGCGGATGCCGCGGGTCTCGGCGTCATGCGGGTGGATTTCCAGCCGGTCCTCGGCATGCCAGACGGAGTTCTCGGTCCGACGCGTCTGCGCGCCCACGTTATACTGGCTGAGGATCCGCCCCGTCGTCAGCAGCAGCGGGAAGCGCGGTCCGGTGCGCTCCTCGGTCGCGACATAGGCCGTGCGGATGAACCGCCCCGCGCCGCGCACGAAGCCGTCCTCATGCATCACCGGCGAGCCTTGCGGGTGCGCATCGTTGCAGGGCCACTGCACCGACCCCACGCGATCGATCAAATCATAGGTGACGCCTGCAAAGGCGGGTGTCGTACGCGCGATCTCGTCCATGATCTCGGAGGGGTGGGTATAGCTCCACCCTGCGCCCAGCGCATTGGACAGCGCCTGCGTCGCCTCCCAATCGGCCAGCCCCGCCTTCGGTGCCATGACCTTGCGCACCGGATTGATGCGGCGCTCGGCATTGGTGAAGGTCCCATCCTTCTCGAGGAAGGTCGAGCCCGGCAGGAAGACATGGGCGTAGCGCGCGGTCTCGTTCAGGAAGAGATCATGCACGATTACGCAGTCCATCGCCGCGAGGCCCGCGGCCACGTGATGGGTATCGGGATCGGATTGCAGGATGTCTTCGCCCTGAATGTAGATCGCCTTGAAATCCCCCGCGACGGCGGCGTCGAGCATGTTGGGGATGCGCAGCCCTGGCTCGGGATCGAGCGTGACACCCCATTCCACCTCGAACCCGTGGCGCGCGGTATCGTCCGAGACATGGCGATAACCCGGCAGTTCATGCGGGAATGACCCCATGTCACAGGAGCCCTGCACGTTGTTCTGCCCGCGCAGCGGGTTCACGCCCACACCGGGCCGCCCGATATTGCCGGTCATCATCGCGAGGTTGGCGATCGCGATCACGGTGGTCGAGCCTTGGCTATGCTCAGTCACGCCCAGCCCGTAATAAATCGCCCCGTTGGGCGCCGCCGCATAGGTGCGCGCGGCTTGGCGCAGCGCTTCGGCCGGAACGCCGGTCAGCTCTTCGACGGCTTCCGGCGAGTGGGCCGGATCGGCGGCGAATTCGGCATAGTCCGTCCATTCGTCCCAATCGCAGCGCTCGCGGATGAAGGCCTCGTCGAACAGCCCTTCCGTCACGATCACATGGGCCATCGCGGTCAGCACCGCGACATTGGTGCCCGGACGCAGCGGCAGGTGATGCCCCTCGCCCATATGCGGGGTTTCCAGCAGGTCGATCCGGCGCGGGTCGACCACGATCAGCTTCGCCCCCTGCCGCAGCCGCTTGCGAAGACGCGAGCCGAAGACCGGGTGGCCGTCGGTTGGGTTGGCCCCGATCACCACGGCGCAATCCACCTGCTCGACGCTGTCGAAATCCTGCGTGCCCGCAGAGGTCCCGAAGGTCTGCTTCAGCCCGTAGCCGGTGGGCGAATGGCAGACCCGCGCGCAGGTATCGGTGTTGTTCGTCCCCATCACGGCGCGGGCGAGTTTCTGCACGAGGAAGGTTTCCTCATTGGTGCAGCGCGAGGAGGTGATGACACCGACGGAATCCTTGCCGTGTTTGGCCTGTGCGCGCTTGATGCCGTTCGCGGCAAACTCCAGCGCCTCTTCCCAAGACACTTCGCGCCACGCATCGGTGATGCTGTCGCGGATCATCGGGTTCAGGATGCGGTCGCCGTGGTTGGCATAGCCCCAGGCGAAGCGGCCTTTCACACAGCTATGGCCGCGGTTCGCCTTGCCCTCTTTCCACGGGACCATGCGCACCAGTTGGTCGCCGCGCATCTGGGCTTCAAACGAACAACCCACGCCGCAATAGGCGCAGGTGGTGACCACCGAACGCTCCGGCACGCCGATCTCGTCGACGGTCTTTTCCTGCAGGGTCGCAGTCGGGCAGGCCTGGACGCAGGCGCCGCAGCTGACGCAATCGGAGTTCAGGAAATCCTCCGTCCCGGTCGAGATGCGGGCGTCGAAGCCGCGCCCGTCCACGGTCAGCGCGAAAGTGCCCTGCACCTCTTCGCAGGCGCGCACGCAGCGCATGCAGACGATGCATTTCGACGGGTCGTAGAAGAAATACGGATTGGAATCGTCGCGCGGGATATAGAGCGGATTGGCCCCCTCCGCCGCGCGCGTCTCGACATGGTTCTCGCCCGGCGCATAGCGCACGTCGCGCAAGCCAACGGCCCCCGCCATATCCTGCAATTCGCAATCGCCATTCGCCGCGCAGGTCAGACAGTCCAGCGGGTGATCGGAGATATAGAGTTCCATCACGCCGCGCCGCAGCCGCGCAAGCTGATCGGTCTGGGTCTTCACGACCATGCCCTCGCGCACGGGCGTCGTGCAGGACGCGGGCGTGCCGCGCATCCCTTCGATCTCGACCACACAGAGCCGGCACGAGCCGTAAGCTTCCAGCATATCGGTCGCACACAGTTTCGGCACGGTGATCCCGGCCTCGGCGGCGGCGCGCATCACGGAGGTGCCCTCAGGCACGCTCACATCCATGCCGTCGATCACCAGCGTCACAGGCGGGCCCGATTTCGCAGGCGTGCCCATATCGGAGAGTTTCGGCCCGTGCACTCCGTCGGGGATGATGAAATCCTTCATTCCGCAGCCTCCTGTGAGAGCGAGAATTCTTGCGGGAAAAGCCGGATCGCCGAGCGCACCGGGTAGGGCGTGAAGCCCCCCATCGCGCAGAGCGAGCCCTTCTCCATCACTTCGCATAGCTCATGCAGCAGCTCGATCGCCGCCGGGTCGCCCGCCGCCACGCGGTCGAGCGTCTCGATGCCGCGCACCGCGCCGATCCGGCAGGGCGTGCATTTCCCGCAGCTCTCGATGGCGCAGAACTCCATCGCGTAGCGGGCGAGCGCGAGCATGTCGGCGCTGTCGTCATGCACCACGAAGCCGGCATGACCCACCAGCCCGCCTTGATCGGCGAAGGCCTCGTAGCAGACCGGCAGATCGAAATCGTCGGGCCCGTGATAGGCGCCCAGCGGCCCGCCGACCTGTACCGCCTTGAACGGACGCCCCGACGCCGTGCCGCCGCCGATCTCATTGACCAGCGTGCCAAGCGACATCCCGAAGCCGGTCTCGAACAGCCCGCCATGTTTGACATTGCCCGCGATCTGGATCGGGATCGTCCCGCGCGAGCGGCCCAGCCCGAACTCGGCATAGGCTGCGCCACCGTGGATCAGAATCCACGGCACGGCGGCCAGCGAAAGCACGTTATTGACCACGGTCGGCCTGCCGAACGCGCCTTCCAGTGCGGGCAGCGGCGGCTTGGCGCGGACCATGCCGCGCTTGCCTTCGAGCGAATTGAGAAGCGACGTTTCCTCGCCGCAGATATAGGCGCCCGCGCCGACGCGAACCTCCAGATCGAAGGCCGGTCCCTGCCCCATCAGGCTGTCGCCGATGATCCCCGCAGCGCGCGCCGCCTTGATCGCCGCATTCAACGTACGGATCGCGTGCGGATATTCCGAGCGCACATAGATGAAGCCCTTGGTCGCACCGACTGCGAGCCCGGCGATCGCCATACCCTCGATCAGACAGTAGGGATCGCCCTCCATCAGCATCCGGTCCGCGAAAGAGCCGCTATCGCCCTCATCCGCATTGCAGACGATGTATTTTTGCGGCGCCTCGGCTCCGGCGACGGTCTTCCACTTGATACCCGTCGGGAAGCCCGCACCGCCACGACCACGCAGACCGGAGGTCGTGACCTCTTCGATGGTCTGCGCGCCGCCCAGTTCCAGCGCGCGTTTGAGACCCTGCCAGCCCTCATCCGCCTCGTAATCAGCCAGCGAAAGCGGATCGGTGCGCCCGCAACGCGCGAAGGTCAGGCGGGTCTGTTGCGCGAAGAAGGGGATTTCCTCGACCGGGCCCAGTGCCTTCGGGTGTTCGCCGTCCTCGAACAGCGCGGGCACGTCATCGGGCGTCATCGGGCCGAAGCCGTGGCGCACACCGTCGCGCTCGATCTCGACCAGAGGCTCCAGCCAGATCATCCCGCGCGTGCCGTTGCGGATGATCTCAATCGTCTCGCCGCGCAGGCCAGCCGCCGACGCAATTGCGGCAGCGACCTCATCGGCCCCACAGGCTACGGCAGCGGCATCGCAGGGAACCCAGATCTTCATGCCGAGACCTCCGCGACCAGAGCCTCGATCCGTTCGGCACTTGCACGACCGACCAGCTGATCGCCCACCATCGCGGCAGGCGCACAGGCGCAGAGCCCGAGGCAATAGACCGCCTCAAGGGTGACGTCGCCCTTCGTTTCCCCGACTTTCATGCCCAGCGCATGCTCCAGCCGCGCGATCATCTCCGTCCCGCCCATCGACTGGCAGGCCTCGGCGCGGCACAGCTTGATCACATGCTTGCCCGCGGGCGCATCGCGGAAGTCGTGATAAAAGGAGACGACGCCCGCCACCTCCGCCCGGCTCAGCCGCAGCGCATCGGCAATCGGCTGGTAGCAATCGGCGGGCACGCAGCCGTAAGCGGCCTGCACATCATGAAGAATGGGCAGCAGCGCACCTTCGCGCCCCGCATGATCCGCCAGAATCGCGGCGAGCCTGTCGTCTTCGGTCATATCCATCCTCCCGGCCCCGATGATGGGGCGAGCATGCCCCGGCCAGCAAGTCACGACTGGTTCAATCGCGAACAGGCGCGGACAGGAACCGTCATCGCCGTGCTTGCGCGGGCAGGGGTGAGCCTCTACATCCCTCACATGAGCCTGATCCAACGCCTCCCCTTCGTCAAGAAATCGCCCTTCGTCGCGGTTATCCGTTTGCACGGTGCCATCGGCATGTCGCGCCCCGGTGCGCCCGGTCTGTCGGACGCCGCCATGGCCCCGATCATCGAGCGTGCCTTCGCGCGCGGCAAACCCGCCGCGGTCGCACTGCTGATCAATTCGCCCGGCGGATCGCCCGTGCAATCGGCGCTGATCGCGGGACGCATCCGCAGGCTTGCGGATGAAAAAGGCATTCCCGTCCATGCCTTCGTCGAAGACGTCGCGGCGTCGGGCGGCTATTGGCTGGCCTGCGCCGCCGACCAGATCTGGGCCGACCCGACCTCGGTCGTGGGCTCGATCGGGGTGATCTCGGCAGGGTTCGGCCTCGACGAGTTCATCAACCGTCACGGCATCCAGCGCCGCGTCCACACGGCAGGCGGCTCTAAAAGTTTCATGGACCCGTTCCGCCCCGAAAAAGACGAAGACGTCGCGCGGCTCAACAAGCTCCTCGAAGACATGCATGTCTCGTTCAAGGAACATGTGCAGTCCCGGCGCGGCGCGAAGCTGCCCGAAGATCGCGACCTCTTCACCGGCGACATCTGGACCGGGCGGCAGGCGCTGGCCGAAAACACCGGCCTGATCGACGGGCTCGACCATGCGGTGCCGAAGCTGAAAGAGATCTACGGCGAGAAGACCCGCATCGTGCCTTACGCGCCCAAACGCTCGATCTTCCGGCGCTTCGGCGCGCAGTTCGGCGGCGAGATGGCTGCGGCGACGGCAGGCGCCCTGATCGACACGACCGAGGAACGCGCGCTCTGGGCGCGCTACGGGCTGTAAACCGATGCTCATCAAGGGCATGACCCTCTTCCTCGTCGTCATGGCGGTGCTCGCCATGTTCGGCAAGCTGCGGATGCCGAAACTCAAGGGCCCGCGCGGACCCGGCAAGCTGTCGGCGCGTTGCCCAGACTGCGGGCGTCCGAAAATCGGCCGGGGCCCCTGCCCCTGCAAGACGACCTCCAACAGTAAGAGTGCGAAGAAGACGGAGCGCCGTAAATGATCTGGGATTTCGGCGAGATCATTGCCGGGCTGGTGCTGCTGGTCGTGGCGGGCGATCTGCTGGTGAAAGGCGCAGTGGCGATGTCGCTGCGCCTTGGCATTCCTGCACTGATCGTCGGGCTCACCGTGGTGGCCTTCGGCACCTCCGCGCCCGAGCTGATGGTCTCGGTCGCCGCCGTACTCGACAAGGCGCCCAGCATGGCGCTCGGCAATGTCGTGGGCTCGAATATCGCCAATATCCTTCTGGTACTGGGCCTGCCCGCGATGATCTCCGCGATCCGCACCGATCTGCACGACACGCGCGAGAGCTTTGTGCTGATGATGGGCGCGACGATCCTCTTCATCCTCGTCTGCTTCATGGGCCCGATCGGCTGGGCGCAGGCGCTGCTTCTGCTCTTCGCGCTTGGCATCATCCTGTTCCGGCAGATCCGCGAAGCGCGCGCCCATCGCGCCAATCGCGGCGCGGGCTCCGACCCTGAGACCGAAGCCGATGAAGAGGTCGAAAGCGTCGATCCGAAAATGCCGCTCTGGCGCATCGGACTCTATGTTCTCGCAGGGCTCATCGGGCTGCCTCTCGGGGCGAGCTGGCTGGTCAGCGGGGCCTCCGAGATCGCAAGCGCGATGGGCGTCTCGGATGCGGTGATCGGCCTGACGTTGGTCGCGCTCGGTACCTCGCTGCCGGAACTGGCGACCTCGATCACCGCGGCGATGAAGGGCCGGTCGGACCTCGCGCTCGGCAATGTCGTCGGCTCGAACATCTTCAACCTGCTCTGCATCATCGGCGTCGCGGGCCTGTTCGGCGACATTCCGGTGCCGAGCCAGATGCTGCATGTCGACCTTTGGGTGATGGCGGCGGCCTCGATCGCGCTGGCCCCGTTCATCTTCGGCAACCGCGTGATCACCCGAGGCATCGGCATCGCTTTCACCGCCGCGTACCTGGCCTATATGGTGGCCCTCTTCATTGGAGGCAGCGCATGAAACGAGCATTGGTGACAGGCGGCGCGAAACGGCTGGGACGCGCGATGGCGCTTTATCTGGCCGAGCGCGGCGTGGACGTCGCAATCCATTATCACGGCTCCGCAGAGGATGCGGAAGCAACGGCTGCGGAGGCCCGTGCGAAAGGCGTGCGCGCCGAGATCGTGCAGGCCGATCTACTGGACGAGGCCGCGACGGCGGAACTGGTGCCCCGCGCGGCGCAACTGCTCGACGGGCCTCTCGATCTGCTGATCAACAACGCCTCGATTTTCGAATACGACACGATCCGCTCGGCCACGCGCGAAAGCTGGGACCGGCATATCGGGTCGAACCTGCGCGCGCCCTTCGTGCTGATCCAGCATTTTGCGGCGCAGGCCCCGGAAGCCGACCGCTCAAGTGCGGAGCCCAAGGCCCGCGCGCTGGTGATCAACATGGTCGATCAGCGGATGCGCAAGCTGACGCCGGAGTTCATGACCTACACGCTCGCGAAGATGGGTCTGTGGACTCTCACGCAGACGAGTGCGCAGGCGCTGGCTCCCGCTATACGTGTGAACGCGATCGGCCCCGGCCCGACCCTGCAAGGCGCCCGCCAGTCTGAAGAGCACTTCAACCGGCAGCGCGCGGCGACGATCCTCGAACGCGGCGCAGACCCTGCAGATATCGTCGCGGCGCTGGGATATTTCATGGACGCGCCGGCCGTCACAGGGCAGTTGCTCTGCGTCGATGGAGGCCAACATTTGGGCTGGCGGACCCCCGATGTATTAGGTCCGGAATGAGCCTGAAAACGAATCGCAGGCCAAAGTTGTGCACTGCGCGGCGGCTTGTAACAGTACCGTCACAAAAGTAGTAATCCTTTCAATAGCTTGGCGAGTGTGCGAAAAATTTCTCAATGAAATCAACGCACTCGTAACTTGCTCAAAAAATGAGCAAACACTCTATCAACCCTTATATTAAGGTCGGAACCCACGGTCCCACATGTTTGCCAACAGAGTTATCCCCAAATTTCGTGGACATGTTTTTCCTTGAAAACGTCTTCGCGAGGTTGCAGCCACAGGGGAGAATCGAAGCCAGCTCATGAATGACGACGTAAACAGCAACGACGCCCTCGATCCCCCGGCGGCCACGCGCCCGCAACACGGGATGACGGGCCATGCGCTGATCGCGGATTACCTCAAGCGCCTCGACGGCTCACCGGGCGTCTATCGGATGCTGAACGCGAAGGGCGAGGTGCTTTACGTCGGCAAGGCGCGCAACCTGAAGGCGCGCGTTTCGAACTATGCACGCCCCTCGGGACACTCGGCGCGGATCGCCCGGATGATCCATGAGACCGCCTCGATGATGTTCCTCACGACGCGGACCGAGACCGAGGCGCTGCTGCTTGAGCAGAACCTGATCAAGCAGCTCAAGCCGCGCTACAACGTGCTCGCACGGGACGACAAAAGCTTTCCCAATATCCTGATCGCGACGGACCACCCCTATCCGATGATCAAGAAGCACCGCGGCGCGCGCAAAGAGAAGGGCCATTACTTCGGCCCCTTCGCGAGCGCGAGCGCGGTGAACCGCACGCTGAACCAGCTGGAGCGGGTCTTCCTGCTGCGCAACTGCTCGGATTCGATGTTCGAGACCCGCACGCGCCCCTGTCTGCAATATCAGATCAAGCGTTGCTCGGGGCCCTGCGTCGGCAAGATCTCCGAGGAGGATTACGCAGCGCTCGTCGACGATGCGAAGCGGTTCCTGCAAGGCAAGTCCACCACGATCCAGCGCGAGCTGGCCGAACAGATGCAGCAAGCCTCCGACGATATGGAATTCGAGCGCGCCGCCGCGCTGCGCGACCGGATCAAGGCGCTGACCAATGTGCAGCAGAGTCAGGGGATCAACCCGCGCAGCACCGCCGAGGCCGATGTGATCGCGCTCCATCAGGAGGGCGGGCAGGCCTGTGTGCAGGTCTTCTTCATCCGCGCGAACCAGAGCTGGGGCAATCACGACTTCTATCCCAAGACCGGCTCCGGCGCCGAGGCGCCTGAAATCCTGCAGGCCTTCATCGCGCAGTTCTACACGAACCGCCCGCCGCCGAAGCTGATCCTGCTGTCTCATCCGGTCGAGGATGAGGAACTGGTAAGCGAATTCCTCTCCGAACGCGCGGAGCGCAAGGTCGAGATCACGGTCCCGCAGCGCGGCGAAAAGGCAGAGCTGGTCGAAAATGCCGCGCGCAATGCCCGTGAGAGCCTTGGTCGGAAGATGTCGGAATCTGCAGCGCAGGCGAAACTGCTGGCCGGCGTGGCCGAGGCCTTCGGGCTGGAGAAGCCGCCGCAGCGGATCGAGGTCTACGACAACTCGCATATTCAGGGCGCGCATGCCGTGGGCGGGATGATCGTCGCAGGGCCCGAGGGCTTCATCAAAAGCCAGTATCGCAAGTTCAACATCAAGAATGCCGACCTGACGCCGGGCGACGATTTCGGGATGATGAAAGAGGTGCTGACGCGCCGCTTCACCCGGTTGCTGAAGGAAGACCCGGAGCGCAAATCCGAGGCGTGGCCCGATCTTCTGCTGATCGACGGTGGCGCCGGGCAGGTTTCGGCGGTGCGTGAGATCATGGACGAGATGGGCGTGAGCGACGTCGCAATGGTCGGTGTCGCGAAAGGCGTGGACCGCGACCACGGCAAGGAAGAATTCCACCGCACGGGTCAGCGCCCCATCGCCCTGCCCCGGCAATCGCCGGTTCTTTATTACATCCAGCGCCTGCGCGACGAGGCGCACCGCTGGGCCATCGGCACCCACCGCGCGAAACGCGCCAAGGCGCAGATGGCGAACCCGCTGGATGAGGTCCCGGGCATCGGGGCGGCCCGCAAGCGCGCGCTGCTCGCGCATTTCGGCTCCGCCAAGGCGGTCAGCCGCGCGGCACCAATCGATCTTATGGAGGTCGACGGTATCTCCGAGGCGATGGCCGAGACGATCCACAATTTCTTCAACGAGAAGGGCTGAGATGACCGATCACAGCCGCCACCCCCGCGCGCTGACCCGCGTGGCCGATCTCGAACGCGACGGGCTGACCACCTCGGCTACGCGCGCCGATCTGGAGCGCGTGGCCCAAGAGTTCCGCATCCGCGTGACGCCCGAGATGCGCGAGGCGATTGCCGATCCGACCGATCCGGTCGCCGCGCAATTCGTGCCCACCGCTGGCGAACTGCTCACCCGCCCCGAAGAGCTGGAAGACCCGATCGGCGACGACGCGCATTCTCCCGCGCCGGGCCTGACGCATCGCTATCCCGACCGGGTGATCCTGCACATTACGAAGACCTGCGACGTCTATTGCCGCTTCTGCTTCCGCCGCGAGACGGTGGGCGAAACCGGGCCGCTGCCGGAAGACCAATTGACGCAGGCGCTCGATTACATCGCGGCGACCCCGGCCATTCGCGAGGTGATCCTGACCGGAGGCGATCCACTGACGCTCTCGACGCGCAGGCTGGGCGCGGTGCTCGACCGCCTCTCCGCAATCGCGCATCTCGACCAGATCCGGCTGCATACCCGCGTGCCGGTGGTCGCCCCCGAGCGGATCACCGAGATGCTTTGCACCATCCTGCGCGCCGCACCGACCGCGTGGATCGTGCTGCACACCAATCACGCGCAGGAACTCACACCCGCCGCCCGCGATGCCATCGCGCGACTGGTGGATCGCGGCATCCCGATGCTGTCGCAAACCGTGCTGTTGCGCGGCGTCAACGCGAGTGCCGACGCGCTGGAGGCGCTGTTCCGCGCCCTCACCAAACTGCGGGTCAAACCCTATTATCTACACCATTGCGACCTCGCCCGCGGCACCTCGCATTTCCGCACCACCATCGCGGAAGGGCGCGCGCTGATGGCCGAACTGCGCCGCCGCTGCTCGGGCACGATGCTGCCCAGCTACGTGCTCGACATCCCCGGCGGGCACGGCAAGGTGCCGATCACCTCGGACCACTTCACACCGGGCGACACCCCCGGAGACTGGCGCGTTACCGACCGTAATGGGGCGGTGCATGCATATCGCGATCCCGCGACCCGTTAACGCGCCCTCTTCCGCTTTGCGAACCACGCAGCTAGGTTGCCTCCCATGAAATGGACCCTTCCCAATATCCTGACCGTGCTCAGGCTCTTGGCTGCCCCCGGTGTGGCGGTCTTGTTCCTTTATTTTTCTCGCCCCTGGGCCGACTGGCTGGCGCTTGCGCTGTTCATCACCGCGGCCGTCACCGACTGGTTCGACGGCTACCTTGCCCGGGCGTGGAAACAGGAGAGCCGCTTCGGCGCGATGCTCGACCCCATCGCCGACAAGGCGATGGTGGTGATCGCGCTGGTGGTGCTGACCGGCTATTCGGGCATGAACCCGTGGCTGATCCTGCCTGCCACCGTGATCCTGTTCCGCGAGGTCTTCGTCTCGGGGCTGCGCGAATTCCTCGGCGCGGATGCCGGGCGGCTGCGGGTCACGAAGCTCGCCAAATGGAAGACCACCGCGCAGATGGTGGCGATTGCCGTGCTGTTCCTCGGCACCGGGCTCGCCTATCTCGAACAGGGTCAGGCCCCGCGCGCAGGCGAAGGCGATATCCGCTTGGGAGCCACGCCTGCCGATTTCGCGACCCATGTCGGTCTCGCGCTGATCTGGATCGCCGCCGTGCTGACCGCGATCACCGGCTGGGACTATTTCCGCAAGGCCCTGCCCTATCTGAAGGAGCCGAGCCATGATTGACGTGCTCTATTTCGCGTGGGTCCGCGAGCGGATCGGCCTGCCGCGCGAGAAGGTCGAGACGCAGGCCGTGACCGTGGCCGATCTGGTCGAAGAGCTGAAGGCCCGCGAGCCGCGCTACGAGGCGGCTTTTGCCGACATTTCCGCCCTGCGCGTCGCGCTCGATCAGGATCTGGCAGAGTTCGACGCGCCGCTCGAAGGCGTGCGCGAGGTGGCCTTCTTCCCGCCGATGACGGGGGGCTGAGATGAAAGTCTCCGTTCAGGCCGAGCCCTTCGATCTGGGCGCAGAGCTTGCCGATTTCGGCACGGGCCGCGCGGATGTCGGCGCCGTCGTCAGCTTCACCGGCATCGTGCGCGACGACACCGGCGCGATGGAAGCGCTGGAGCTGGAGCATTACCCCGGAATGACCGAGCGTGCTATCGCGAAGATCGTCGATCAAGCGGTTGAGCGTTGGAGCCTGTCGGATGTGACCGTCATCCACCGCCACGGACGGCTGGGCGTGGGCGAGCAGATCATGATGGTCGCCACCGCCGCACGCCACCGCGTCGCGGCGTTTGAAGCCGCCGAGTTCCTGATGGATTACCTGAAATCCCGCGCGCCCTTCTGGAAGAAGGAACACGGACCCGAGGGCACCTCCTGGGTCGCCGCGAAGGATGAAGACGAGGATGCGCTGAAACGCTGGTGATCAGTCGCCCAGCTTGGCGTGCACCTCGTCCAAATCGACCTCGCCCACCGGCATCTTGTTGTCCGGATCGTCGAAATCGTATTGGAACAGCTGGAAATCCTTCTTGTAGATTTCCCAGATCAGGTGGCGCGACAGGTCGTCGAAATAATCGCTAACCTTATGCGCGCGCTTCGGCCCATGCCCTTCGGATTCGTTGAACCGCGGCACCTTGGCCAGATCGACTTTCACCGGCGTTTCGACCGCGTCGAGCACCGACTGCATGCCTTCGTTGAATTTCTCGGTGAAGAAGATGTTGTCGTAGCGCCCGCCGTTGACGATGAAGGTCGAGATATGACCCGACATGGCCGACCAGTGAATGTCCGGCTCCATCGGGCGGCGCCAACGGATCGTGTCGCGCGCAAACAGCAGGAAGCGGCGGAACGAGGCGACCTGATCGAAATCGAAATCGTCCTCGGGAGAGCCGACCTCGATCCCGTATTTCTGGATCAGCTGCGGCACCAGCTTGCCGCGATAGCGTTTGCCGTTGCGCTGGATGCCCGCGATCTTGTCAAAGAAGGACGACAGGATGCGCTGATAAGGATTGCGCACGCAGGTGAAGGCGTAGCTTTTGTGCGCCACCACATTCTCGGTGATCGGCTGCTGGCTTTCGTCCTGCGACCACTTATGCAGCCCGGTCTTGGAATCGTGGATGTCGCCGTCGAAGAATTTCCCGTGATCGGAATAGAACATGATCTGTCCGATGGAGGAGCAGGCGCATTTCGGCACGACGCGATACACCATGCTTTCGCTCTCGGTCATCCAGGTTCCGGGAAATCCCATTCAAAGCCCTCCAGAAGGTCGCATACCCGTGACCGGGTAACGCAGACATAATAAATATCGAGTAAAGAGCAAAGAAGTCCTGTCTTTTCAACGCTCATTCCGGCTAACAAGTCGGATAATACCAGCAAGTGACATCGCATCGTTTCCCGTATGGCCCGAATCGCCTTTATTCTTCTGACCCATAAGGATCCTGACGGGATCATCGCGCAGGCGGAACGGCTGACGCAGACAGGCGATTATGTGGCGATCCATTTCGACGCGCGCGCCAAGCCCGAACATTACCGCAAGCTGCGCAGCGCGCTCGATGCCAATCCCAATGTCACCTTCGCGAAAAAGCGCGTCAAATGCGGCTGGGGCGAATGGAGCCTCGTCGCCGCGACTCTGGAAGCAGTAAAAGCCGCCGTCGCCGATTTCCCGCGCGCCACGCATTTCTACATGCTCTCGGGCGATTGCATGCAGATCAAATCGGCCGAGTACGCGCATAACTTCCTCGATGCGGAAGAGGTCGATTACATCGAAAGCTTCGACTTCTTTTCGTCGGGCTGGATCAAGACGGGGATGAAGGAAGACCGGCTGGTCTATCGCCACTGGTTCAACGAGCGCAATCAGCCCAAGCGGTTCTACCTCGCCTATAACCTGCAAAAGCAGCTGAAGCTGTCGCGTGAGGTGCCCGGCGATCTGCAGATGATGATCGGCTCGCAATGGTGGTGTCTGCGGCGGCGCACGATGGAACAGGTGCTCGATTTCATCAAGGCGCGGCCCGATGTGATGCGGTTCTTCCGCACGACATGGATCCCGGACGAGACCTTCTTCCAGACCATCGTCCATCACCTGATCCCCGAGACAGAGATCCGCACCCGGACGCTGACCTTCCTGATGTTCACCGATTACGGGATGCCCGCGAATTTCTACAACGACCATTACGATCTTCTGCTGGCGCAGGATTACCTCTTCGCGCGCAAGATCAGCCCCGAAGCGCGCGACCTGAAGCAGCGTCTGGGCGAGCTGTGGACGCGCGAGGGCGTGGACTTCGCCGTCTCGAACGAGGGCCGCGCGCTGCATCGCTTCCTCACCGGACGCGGCCGCATTGGCCGTCGCTTCGCACCGCGCTTCTGGGAGGCGGAGGCGACTTTGGGCCGCGAGCGCACGCTGACCCTGATCCTGTGCAAGAAATGGCATGTCGCGAAACGGCTGGTGGCCGAGTTCCGCAAACGCTCCTCGATCCCCGCGCTCGATTACGTCTTCAACGAGATGGGCCCTCTGCCCGATCTCGGCGGGATCGAGACCAGCCCGGAAAAGCGTAACCGTCACCGCCGCGCGCTGATGCGGATGGTCTTCGACCACGAGAACGCTGACCGCATGGTGATCTGCGTCGATCCCGCCGAGCTCGACGTGATCGAAGATTTCACCCGCGACAAATGCCAGACCCGCATCCTCGAGATCGAGTGCCAGTTCTCCGACGACTATCTCAAGGGGCACGCGCAGCGCGTCGGCCTCGCGGGGCAGCACACGCCGCCGCAGGTGGTGGAGCAGATGCTGCCGACAATCCGCGCCGATCTGCACCACGAATCCGAGCGGCTCCGCGACGCCGAGTTCGAGAATTACGCGCTCATGCGCGAGGGCGGCGAGATCGAGGACAACGCCCGCGCGCTGGCCCATGCGCTCGACATCCCCTCCGATATGGCGCAGGAATTGGCCGAACTCGACTACATCTTCCGCGACTGAGGAGAGAGGCCATGGCCTATACCTATGACGATCAGAACATCTTCGCCAAGATCCTGCGCGGCGAGATCCCGAACGACACCGTTCTGGAGACCGAGCATACGCTGGCCTTTCGCGACATCGCCCCGAAAGCGCCCGAGCATGTGCTGGTGATCCCGAAAGGGGCCTATGTCGCGCTCGATCATTTCTGCGCCGAGGCGAGCGATGCCGAGATCGTCGATTTCCACCGCACCGTGGCCGAGGTCTGCAAGATGACCGGCGCGAGTCCGGGCGAAGGCGGCGAAGGCTATCGCGGCATCACCAATGCGGGCGAGAACGGCGTGCAGGAAGTGCCGCATTACCACCTGCACATTCTTGCAGGTCGCCCGCTCGGGCCGATGCTGTTGATGCGTTAAGTCTTGCGGCGCGCCCTGAACGCGGGCGCGCCAGACAGGCTCAGATGAGCCCGCGCTCTGCAAACAGCGCCTTCACATCGATCTCGGGCCGTGCGCCGTAATGGCCGATCACCTCGGCCGCCGCAGCGCAGCCCATCTTGCCCGCGGTCTCGAGGCTCTGCCCCGTCGCGTAGCCGTAGAGGAAGCCTGCCGCGAACTGATCGCCCGCGCCCGTCGCATCGACCGGCACCACGCGCTTGACCGGAACCGTCGCGCGTTCCTCGCCACGGATCAGGATCACGTCGTCGCCCGAGCGCGTGCAGACCACCAGTTCGCATTCCTCAGCGGCCTGTTTCAGCGCTGCATCCAGATCGGTCTGGTAAAGCGATTCCCATTCGTGCTGGTTGCCGATCACGTAATCCATCTGGTCGCGCACCAGACGGCGGAAATCGTCGCGGTGACGGTCGACGCAGAACGGGTCCGAGAGCGCGATTCCCGCCTTGCCGCCGCCCCGGTGACAGCCCTGCGCCGCCTTCAGGAACGCGGCCTTCCCATGATCCTTGTCGAAGAGATAGCCTTCGAGGAACAGGATCTGCGTGTTCTCCACCACCTCGAGGCTCACATCCTCCGTCGAGACCTCCGCCGAAATCCCCAGATAGGTGTTCATCGAGCGCTCACCGTCGGGCGTCACGAAGATCATCGAACGCGAGGTCGGCAGTTCGCCATCCTTCACCGGCGGATTGGGGAAATCCGTGCCCTCGCCATGCAGAGCCGCCTCGTAGAAACGCCCCAGCGTGTCGTCGCGCACCCGGCCGATAAAGGCGGTAGTCAGACCCAGATTGCCCAGCCCCGCGATCGTGTTGCCGACCGAGCCGCCCGGCGCCTGCGTGCGCTCTTTCATGGCGCCGTACAGCGTCTCGCCGCGTTCACGTTCAATCAGCTGCATGATGCCTTTCTCGATGCCCATATGCTCGAGGAAGCTATCGTCGCATTGCGCGATCACGTCCACGACGGCATTGCCGATGCCGACGACCTGATACTGTTTCAAAGGTTTTTCTCCTCAAACTGGCACAGATCCTTGATCGGACAGGCCTGACATTTGGGTTTGCGCGCCACGCAGATATAGCGACCGTGCAGGATCAGCCAGTGATGGGCGTGGCGCTGGTATTCGACGGGCACATTGTCTTCGATGGCGCGCTCGACCGCGTCGACGTCCTTGCCCGGACAGATGCCGCTGCGATTGCCGACCCGGAAAATATGCGTATCGACTGCCTGCGCGGGATGGCCGAACCACATGTTCAGCACGACATTCGCGGTCTTGCGCCCCACGCCGGGCAGCGATTGCAGCGCGGCACGGGACGACGGCACCTCACCGTTATACTGATCGACGAGGATCTGGCTCAGCTTGATGACGTTCTTCGCCTTCTGCCGGAACAGACCGATCGTCTTGATATGCTCGGTCACGCCCTCGAGGCCCAGCTCCAGCATTTTCTCGGGTGTGTCGGCCACGGCGAAAAGCTTCCGCGTCGCCTTGTTCACGCCCGCATCGGTCGCCTGCGCGGATAGCGCCACGGCCACCACCAGCGTATAGGCGTTGACGTGCTCGAGCTCCCCCTTGGGATGGGGCTCGGAGGCTTCGAACCGCGCGAAGACCTCTTTCATCGTGGCATAATCGAATTGCTTGGCCATGCTTTCCTAATGCCCGCCACGCGCGCGAAGGGCAAGGCCGCGCGCAAACCGCAGCTTTCGGGTCGCGCGCCTGCCGCCCGCGCCCTAGGATCGGGAAAAGCCCAAGAGGTGCGTGATGAACGACCACAGCGACATTGCCGAGAGCTACCACTATCAGGTCATCGCCCGTGCGCTGGACCAGATCGACGCAGCGCAGGCGGCGGGCGAGTTGCTGACGCTCGAGGCGATCTCCGCACGGCTCTCGATGAGCCCCGCGCATTTCCAGCGGCTGTTCTCGGCCTGGGTCGGCGTCTCTCCGAAACGCTACCAGCAATATCTGACGCTCGATTTCGTCCGCGAATTGCTGAGCCAGCGCCTGCCGCTCGACGAGGTGGCCGACCGTGCGGGGCTATCCGGCACAGGCCGGTTGCACGATCTGGTGCTGCGCTGGGAGGCGATGACGCCCGGCGCGTTTGCCCGCGGCGGCGAAGGTGTCGCGATCCGCTGGGGACGGTTCGACAGCCCCTTCGGCCCGGTGATCGCTATGGGCACCGATCAGGGGCTCTGCGGTATGGGCTTCACCGCCGAGATGGGCGAGCAAGAAGCCTTCGCCGATCTCGCCCGCCGCTGGCCGGACGCCCGCTTCACCGAAGACCCCGAACCGCTGCGTCCTTGGGTCGAGGCCGCGTTCAGCCGCCACGGCGAGGCGAAGCTGACGCTGATCGGCGCGCCCTTCCAGATCAAGGTCTGGGAGGCGCTGCTCTCGATTCCTTCGGGGCAGGTCACCACCTATTCCGACATCGCCGAGGCGATCGGCAACCCCAAGGCCGTGCGCGCCGTGGGCACCGCCGTCGGTCGCAACCCGATCTCCTTCCTGATTCCCTGCCACCGCGCCCTGCGCAAATCGGGCGGATTGGGCGGCTATCACTGGGGTCTGGGCGTCAAACGCGCGATTCTCGGTTGGGAAGGCGCCCGCGCAGAGGCCGATTGAGCGTCCCTCCGCCGCTTCTACCGCCAGATGATGCGCGGATTTCCGCGCTTCACGAAAAGGGCATGGAACCTGCGCGAATTTTACGCGTATCTTCCGGCAAGCCTCGAGACATGGGGCGACCAGAGAAGGCAGAGACAGAACATGACCACCGTTCTCAAGACCAAAACCATTCTTCTGAGCGCCGCCGCTGCGATGGCGCTCACCGCTTGTGTGCCGGGCGGCTACACCGGGGCGAACAACCCCGACCAAAGCCCGAACGCAAACCGCAATGCCGGTGCGATCACCGGTGCGTTGATCGGCGGCGCCCTCGGCGCGAAAAGCAAAGGCGACGAAAAGCTGACCAAAGCCGCCGCCGGCGCGATCGTCGGCGGCGTGATCGGCGGCGCGATCGGTTCGCAGCTCGACCGTCAGGCGCAGGAACTGCGCCGCGACCTGACCACCAACGGCGTCAGCGTCGTGCGTCAGGGCAACCAGCTGATCGTGACGATGCCGCAAGACGTTCTCTTCGCGACCGACAGCGCGGCCGTGCGCCCCGATCTGCAGCGGGACCTGTACACGCTCGCAGGCAGCCTCAACCGCTATCCGGACACCACCGTCGAAGTCGTCGGCCATACCGACAACACCGGCGATGCGGCCTACAACATGCGCCTGTCGCGTCAGCGCGCACAGTCGGTGGCCAATGTCCTGATCAATGGCGGCGTCCCGAGCTACCGCGTGATCCCGACGGGCCGTGGCGAGGATCAACCTATCGCGAGCAACCTGACCCCCGAGGGTCGTCAGGCGAACCGCCGGGTCGAATTCATCATTCGTCCGAACAACTAAACCGCTCGTCAGAGTGGGAAAAGGGCCGGGGAAACCCGGCCTTTTTTCATTGCCGACGACCCGATCTGGTCATACATCTTTACCACATGGAGGGGTGCATGCCATTTCAGAAGATCGAATCCGAGAAGCTCGCGAATGCTGTCGTGCGCCAGATCGAACAGCTCATCCTGCAGGGCATTCTGCGCCCCGGTGAGCGCCTCCCCTCCGAGCGTGAGCTGTCCGAACGTCTTGGCGTCTCGCGTCCGAGCCTGCGCGAAGCGGTCGCGGAACTGCAGGAATCGGGTCTCCTGACCACACGCGCCGGGGCCGGGATCTATGTCGCCGAAGTGCTCGATTCCGCCTTCTCGCCTGCCCTGATCCGGCTGTTTGCGCGCAACGATCAGGCGCTGTTCGACTACATCTCGTTTCGTCGCGACATGGAGGGGCTAGCCGCCGAGCGCGCCGCGCAATGCGGCTCTGACACCGATCTCGCGGTGATCCAGACGCTGTTCTCGCAGATGGAAGCGGCCCATTCCAAGCGCAATCCCACGCAGGAGGCGCAGCTCGATGCGCAGTTCCACATGGCGATCATCGAGGCGAGCCATAACGTCATCATGATCCACATGATGCGCGCGATGTTCGACCTGCTGGCAGAGGGCGTATTCTACAACCGCTCGATGATGTTCCGGAACCGGGGTACGCGCAGCAAGCTGCTCGACCAGCACCGGGCGATCAACGAAGCGATCCAGCGCCGCGACGCCTCTGCCGCGCGCAAGGCCATCGCGGCCCATATGGAATTCGTCGAGGTCGAGATGGCGGCGATGCGCCGGGCCGAGCGCAACGAGGCCACCGCGCGCTTACGTCTCGAACATAACCGCTGAGCCGAAATAACCTCTGAGCCCAAGACAAAGAAAAACCCCGGCCCATCGGACCGGGGTTTTCAATGTCACCCGTCAGGGGGGAGATCAGTTCAGGCGCTGTTCGACTTCCGAAAGCGAGCTGTCGATCATCGCGGCACGGTCCGACGCGCTCAGCTGCTTGGCGAGCACGTCACCAGCGGCGGCCACGGCGACCGACACGGCACGGTCCTTGACCTCTTTCAGAGCCTGCGCCTCGGCCGAGGCGATCTGCTCGTCAGCGGCCTTCAGGCGACGCTCGATCGAGACTTTCAGGTCTTCCTTGGCCTTCTCGGCAGCGGCTTCGGCGTCGCGCTTGGCGGCGGCGACGATCTGGTCGGCCTGCCCCTGCACTTCGCGCGACTTGCGCTCGTAGCTGGCCAGAACCGCCTGCGCCTCGTCACGCAGCTTGCGCGCTTCGTCGAGATCCGAGCGGATGTTCGTCGCGCGCTTGTCGAGCATCTTGCCCAGCATGCCCGGCACCTTCGCGTAGAGCACGATGCCCACGAAGATGATGAAGGCGATGGTCACGATGAAGTTCGTGTTCCAAAGCGAGAAGAACGGGCCCGTCGCTGCGAAGGCGGGCTGTGCCGCCACGAACGGAAGGAGAAGCGAGAGTTTCTTCATCATCTTACCCTTTCAGCCGTTGTTCGACAGCCGCGTTGACAGCCGATGCGTCCGAATTGCCACCCAGAGCCGCGACGATCTCGCCGGCGGTGTCCTTGGCGACCTGATCGACCGCTGCAAGCGCGCCGTCACGGATTTCCGCGATGCGGGCTTCCGATTCCGCGGAGCGTGCGGCGATCTCGGCATCTGCCTTGGCGATGGCCGCGTCGAGGTCCTTTTGGATCTCGGCCTTGGTTTCGCCTGCGATCTTCTGCGCCTGAGCGCGTGCTTCGGCCAGAGCCTTCTCGTAAGCGGCTTCGGCCTCTTCGGCCTTGCGCTTGAAGTCTTCGGCCGCGGCGATGTCACCCGCGATCGTGCCCTGACGATCGGCGAGAACTGCCTCGATCCGGGGCAGTGCGATGCGCGTCAGCAGCCAGTAGATCGCGACCAGAGCGACCACGAGCCAGAAGATCTGGTTCGGGTAGCTCGAGAAGTCGAGCTGCGGCATACCGGCCTTTTGCGCGGTATGTGCCGCGCCTTGGGCCGCATCAGCGGCTGCGTGCGCTGTATTTTGCGTTTCGCTTGCCATGTCGTCCCTCGACCCTGATCACAAATCCCCTTGCGGGTCACGGGATGGGCTCCGAATGAGCCCACCCGCCCTCAAGGAAAAGCGTGCTGGATCAGACGGCGAACATCAGCAGCAGCGCGACGAGGAACGAGAAGATCCCGAGCGCTTCTGCGAAGGCGATGCCGATGAAGAGGGTCGCGGTCTGGCCAGCGGCCGCCGAGGGGTTGCGCAGTGCGCCCGACAGGAAGTTGCCGGCAACGTTGCCCACACCGATAGCCGAGCCGCCCATGCCCATGCAGGCCAGACCAGCGCCGATGTAAGCACCCATTTGAACGATATTGCCTTCCATTGTCGTAACTCCTTGAGGTTGGAAGTGGCAGAAATTTGGTGAACTGGTTCGATCCGTTATCCGGTCAGTGTGCCGGGTGAAGCGCGTCGCGCAGATAGACGCAGGTCAGGATCGTGAAGACATAGGCCTGGATGAAGGCCACGAGAACTTCGAGCCCGTACATCGCGGTGATCGCGAGGATCGACAGCGGGGTGACGGCGATGCCGACGCCCGAGAACAGGATCAGCGGCGCGAAGGCGGCGAACACTTTCATAACCGCGTGGCCAGCCATCATGTTGCCCGCAAGACGAATGGAGTGGCTGACGGGGCGCACGAAGTAGGAGATGATCTCGATGATCGCGAGGATCGGGCGCAGCGCAAGCGGCGCCGAGGCCACCCAGAACAGGCTCAGGAAGCCCGCGCCGTTCTTGACGAAACCGATCACGGTCACCGCAACGAACACGGCGATCGCCAGCAGACCGGTCACAGCGATATGCGAGGTCGTGGTGAAGCCGCGCGGCAGCAGGCCGAGGAAGTTCGAGAAGACGATGAACAGGAAGACCGTGAAGATATAGGGGAAGAACTTCAGCGCGTCCTTGCCCGCCACGTCTTCGACCATCTTGTGAATGAAGCCGTAGGACAGCTCCGCGATCGACTGGGCGCGCGAGGGCACCACGGCGCGGCCGCGGGTGCCGATGACGAGCATGAAGAAGATCGCCAGAACGGCGATCGCCATCCACAGCGTCGCATTGGTCGGCGTGTACCAGTGAACCGGGCCATCGCCGAAGAGGGGCTTAACGATAAACTGATCCATCGGGTGGAAGGTCAGTTCACTGCGCATTTCCTGTTCAAGAGTTGCCACGGTCGTCTTCCTCTTCATCGGCCATGTCGGCCGCACGCTCTTCGTTCATTTCCTTGGCCGAGCGAAGCATCACCTTCACACCGGCCGCGAGCCCGAGAAGCGTGAACAGCACCATCATCCAAGGCATCGTGCCCATAAGCACATCCAGCCCGTATCCGATGCCGAAGCCGATCCCCAGCCCCGAAACCATTTCGATCACCATACGCCAGGCCATATTCGCCTGGGACAGATGATGATCGGCACGTTGCGGAGGCGGTTCTTGCGTCTTTCTCACTGCCGCAAGCTTCTTCTCAAGCGCGGCGAGGCGCTCGGGATCGGGCTCGTCGGAGCGGTGATCAGGCATGGTTCGGCCCCCACTCAGGTCTCAGCCGTGATAGCCGTGGCCCCCGCCTGAGTCAATTCCGTATAGACCTCCGAAAGCGCCTCGCAACCTATTGATCTGTAACGATTTTGAAAATAGGCCTCAAATTCGCGCCGCGCCAAGCTCACGCGAATGCGAGCAATCGCATATTCAACCGATCGGTTGACGTTTATCGCGGACCGCCCCATCAAGGAGCGATGCTACCGCCGCCCACCCCTTCTCTCGATGCGATCTTCGCCGCGCTCGCCGATCCCACCCGGCGGACAATCCTGACGATGCTGCTCGAAGACGACATGGCGGTGACCGACGTGGCCGAGCCCTTCGAGATGTCGCTGGCGGCCGTCTCCAAGCACCTTGCGATCCTGACCAATGCCGGGCTGATCTCTCAGGAGAAACGCGGCCGGGTGAAATGGTGCAAGCTGGAGCCGCTCGCGATGTCCGCCGCCACGACATGGATCCAGGGATTCGGTCAGTTCGAACCGCTGGATTTCGATGCGTTCGAGAAATTCCTCGAAGCTGAACTGGCGCAGATCGAGATCAAACCGGAGGAAACCCGGCCGGTGGAGAATGGGCAAAGCGACGCGCCGCCCGGCAGCGCGTCGCAGCACGATTAAATCGAGCCCGCCTCGACCATGTAGTTGTTCGCCGTGCACATCGCCGCATCGTCCGAGGCGAGGAACAGCACCATCCGCGCGACATATTCCGGCTGGATCAGATCGGGCAGGCATTGGTTGCGACGATGCTCCTCCAGCGCCTCGGGCGTAGCCCAGAGCGTTTTCTGCCGATCCGTCATGATCCAGCCCGGCACGACCGTGTTGACCCGGATGCGATGCCCGCCCAATTCGCGTGCCATCGTGCGGGTCAGCCCGTGCACCGCCGCTTTCGCCGTCGCATAGGCCGGAAAGCCGCTGCCGGCCTCCCACCACGAATTCGACCCCATATTGATGATCGACCCCGCCCCTTTCGAGATCATGTCCGGCGCAACCGACTGGATCGCGAAGAACATGTGGCGCAGGTTCGTGTGCTGGCGCTCGTCCCAATATTCGGCATCGATCTCGCGCCAGTCGTGGCGGTCGTCGCGCGCGGCATTGTTCACCAGCACGTCCGCCGGGCCAATCTTCTCGCGCAGTCGGCCCAGCGCCTCTTTCATGGCGGCGATGTCGCGCAGGTCGCACAGCTCGTAATCGACGCCGAACCGTTTCGCGACCGCCGCGCTCCCCTCGGCATCGCGGTCGAGAAACCCGACCTTCGCCCCTTGCGCGGCGAAGCCTTCGACGATCAGCGCCCCGATCCCCGAGGCGCCCCCGGTCACGATTACGGATTTGCCCTTCAGGCTCGGATAAGTCGCGAATTCCGGCATCTGCTCCTCCTCTTTTCGCGGCGAGCATCGCGCCCAACGTCACGACTGTCCAGACGGCGGCGACAGGGCCTACGTCACAAATCCTTCGCCCCGGCGTCAGCGGGCTGTCACAGCCCGGGGTATTATGACGCCCGGAGCCCCGAGCCGACGACCCGCCGCGCGACGCGGCACCTCGCCCTCAGGGCCTTCGTCATATCAAGTCACCTTTGGGGGTACATATGCCACGCCTTTCCCGTTCGTTCACGCTGTCCGCAGCGCTCACCGCTGCCCTTCTCTCGACCGCGCTGGTGGCTCCTGCCCATGCGCAATCCGCCTCCGACGCGGGCGTTCTGAAGGTCGCGCTCTGGGGCGACGAGTTCTACAGCAAGGATCCCGAGGAGAAGGCGAACTGGATCGACCAGACCGTCGCCTCGATGAACGATCACAACCTCGACTTCACGATCTTCGCCGGCGACACCAAGAGCGGCAGCAGCGAATGCACCGATCAGGCGATCGGTGCGGACGTGCAGGCGATCTTCAACCGCCTCGACATGCCGACGCTCTACGCCCTCGGCGACAATGAATGGGTCGACTGCCACCGGACCAACAACGGCAGCTACGACCCGGTCGAGCGGCTCTCCTACCTGCGCAAGACCTTCTTCGATGCGGCGAAGTCGCAGGGCTCGAACCCGATCGACGTCGAACGTCAGGGCGCTCCGGGCGAAGCCTACAGCGAGAACAGCCGTTTCGAGCGAAACAAAGTGATGTTCGTCGCCCTCAACGTGCCGGGCAGCAACAACAACCTTGTTGCGACCGACAAGCAATGCACCAAGAAGTCCGACCGCACGCAGGCCGACTGCGATGCCGCGACCGCGGAATACGAGGCGCGCAACCCGAAGAACGTGCAATGGCTCAAGGAGTCCTTCGCGAAGGCGCGCGAGAATAGCGACGCGGGCATCCTGATCGACATTCAAGCCGACATTTTCTTCCCGTTCGAGCTGAGCGACGGCGGCTACGAAGACGATTTCCTGCCGACCCTCGACGACAAGAACGGCTTCACCGATTTCTACATGACCCTCGTCGACGAGACGCATAACTTCGACGGTCAGGTCCTGCTGGTCCACGGCGACTCGCATTACTTCAAAGTCGACAAGCCGATGCTCCAACCCGATGGTCGCAGCACCGCGAATTTCACCCGCGTCGAGGTCTTCGGCAGCAGCGACAACAGCTGGGTCGAGATGACGGTCGATCCGAAATCCGATGGCGTGTTCTCGTACCAGCCCGTGGTGCTGAAACAGTAAGCCGCGCCTATCGTGGGAGATTGTCGGGTCTCCGGCAGCTCACACCAACCTTCAAGATACGGGCGGCGTTTCTTCCGTCGCCCGTGCTCCTATTACTGCCACAACGACGCGACGCGTCGCACCGCAACGAAAAAGGCCACCCCCTATGGAGCGGCCCTGATCTTTCGCGATGGCGACAACTTACTTGCGTTTGTCGTCCTCATCCTCGTCGTCATCATCCTCGGGCAGGTTGAAGAAGCTGTCCGCGTCCGAGTAATCGGCGTTATCCGCGGCGTCGTCCTCTTCCTCGTTCTCCTGCTTGAGATCGGAGGAGGAGAAGTTCTCCAGACCGGCGATGCCGGAGGGCAGGCGCGGCTCGTCGGGCATGCCCAGCGACTGCTCGGTCGAGACCAGCTTGCGACGCTCGTCATCGCTCATCACGCCTTCGGCGGCGGCTTTCTTCGCGGCCTTCTGCACTTCGATATCCAGTTCCGACTGGCGGCACAGACCCAACGCGACCGGATCGATCGGGGTCATGTTCTGGATGTTCCAGTGCGTGCGCTCGCGGATCGACTGGATCGTGGGCTTGGTGGTGCCGACGAGACGCGCGATCTGCGCATCGGCCAGTTCCGGGTGGAACTTCACCAGCCACAGGATCGCGTTCGGACGGTCCTGACGCTTCGACAGCGGCGTGTAGCGCGGGCCGCGACGCTTGTCCTCGCCGACGGCAGCTTTGTTGAACTTCAGCTTGAGCTTGTGCATCGGGTCTTTCTCGGCCTTGTCGATCTCTTCCTGATCGAGCTGGCTCGAGGCGACCGGATCGAAGCCCTTCACGCCGGTTGCGACGTCACCATCGGCGATGCCCTGCACTTCCAACTCGTGCAGGCCACAGAAATCCGCGATCTGCTTGAAGCTGAGCGTCGTATTGTCCACCAGCCACACGGCGGTGGCCTTTGCCATCAGGGGCTTGTTCGTCATTGCAGCCATCCTTTACATATCTCTCCCGGGCCGAGAAATCGGCTGCGGCGCGGGAATTCCCTGCCGCGGTCCATTTCTGGAAGGGGAATTGCCGCCCCATATAGTCAATCGCGCGTCGGGAGAAAAGAGAAAATGACTCGTTTGGGCCTTCTGGCCGCAGCCCTGCTTGCGCTTTCGACCGCCGCCCTGCCCGCCCATGCCGAAGGTGAGCGCGCGGGCGATTTCGACTATTACGTCCTCTCGCTCAGCTGGTCGCCCACTTGGTGCGCCCTGACCGGCGACGCGCGCAACTCACCGCAATGCGATCCGAAGCACGATCATTCTTTCGTGCTGCACGGGCTTTGGCCGCAATACGAACGTGGATGGCCCAGCTTTTGCCGCACGCCGCATCGCGATCCCTCGCGCCAGCAGACCGCCGCGATGGAAGATCTGACCGGCGCGCCGGGGCTGGCCTGGTACGAGTGGAAAAAACACGGGCGCTGCTCGGGCCTGCCGGCCGCGGACTATTTCGCGCTGGAACGCGAAGCCTATGCGAGCATCGAAATCCCGGACGTGCTGGCCAATCTCGACCGCGACGTGCGACTGCCCGCGAAGGTGGTGGAGCAGGCGTTTCTGGAGGCCAATCCCGGCCTCGATGCCGACGAGATCACCATCACCTGCAAATCGGGCCGCATTCAGGAGGCCCGCATCTGCCTGACCAAGGCTCTCGAGCCGCGCAAATGCGGCTCCGATACGATCCGCGATTGCAGCCTGCGGGATGCCCTGATGGAAAAGGTGCGCTGAGGGATCAGTCCTCGAGCGGCGGCTGGCGATCTTCCAACGTGGGCAGCTTGTGGCGCGCGGCGACGTCGTGGCTGTGGTCTTCCTCGGCCTCGCCCGCGGCGCAAATCCACGCCTTGGCCTGATCCAATTCGCTCAAGCGGAACAGCTTGACCGTGCCGGGGATCATCGGCGCGAAGGCCTGCACGCCCCAGCGGATCCAGTCGACATCGCTGACCAGCGCCACCGCGGCGAAATCGCCCAGATGCGACAGGCCCAGCTTGGTGTCGTCCCATGCCGCTTTCGCGGTGTAGCCGTCGAATGCGTCGCCGATGATATAGAGCAGCTTCACCTTGCCCTCGGCGGCGATCTTGGCCTCCACCGCCGGGATCAGATGCTGCTCGTAAGCCTCCGCGCCGATCGTGCCCTTGGCCTCGAATGCCAGCACATCGGCCGGATACCCATCCAGAAATTCAAAGCGTCCTTCGCTCATGACCGCCTCCCCTCGTTGGTTCGCGCGCGCCGCAATGATACACCCGGCGCGCGCGTGACGAAAGTTCAGCCGCCCGCAACTTCCAACACGATCTTGCCAATATGCTGGCTCGTCTCCATCCGCTCATGGGCTTTTGCGGCCTCGGCCAGCGGGAAAGTGTTGTCATGGATCACGCGCAGCTTGCCCGAATTGATCATCGGCCAGACATTGGCGCGCAACTGCCGCGCAATCTCGGCCTTGGCCGCATCCGATTGCGGGCGCAGCGTGGCCCCGGTGATCGTAAGGCGCTTCACCATGACCTGCGCGAAGTTGATCTCGGCCTTGGGTCCACCGAGGAAGGCGATGAAGACGAGGCGCGCGTCATTGGCCATCGCCTTGATATTGCGCGCGATATAGTCGCCACCCACCATGTCGAGCACGAGGTTCGCGCCGCCTTCGGCCTTCAGCACATCGACGAAATCGCCCGTCTTGTAGTTGATCGCCGTCGCGCCAAGCTCTTCGCAGACCGCGCATTTCTCGGGGCTACCGGCAGTGGTGAACACCCGCGCGCCCAGCGCCGTCGCGATCTGGATCGCGGTCGTGCCGATCCCGGAAGAGCCGCCATGCACCAAGAAGCGCTCGCCCGCCTGCAAGCCGCCGCGCATCACCATGGTCGACCAGACGGTGAAGCAGGTCTCGGGCAGGCAGGCCGCCGATTTCAGATCGAGCCCCGCGGGCACGGGCAGCGCATGTTCCGCCGGACAGGTCACATACTCGGCATAGCCGCCACCGGGCAGCAGCGCGCAGACCTGATCGCCCACGTCCCAGTCCGTGACGCCCGGCCCGATCGCCGCGACCCGGCCCGAGCATTCCAGCCCCGGTAGATCCGACGCGCCCGGCGGCGGGTTGTAGGCGCCTGCACGTTGCAGCGCATCGGGGCGGTTCACCCCGGCATAGGCCACCTCGATCAGGATCTCCCCATGACCCGCAACCGGCACGGCGCGGGTGACTTCCGTCAGCACCTCCGGCGCGCCATGTTCGGAAATCTCGACGCAGCGCATCTCGGTCGGCATCTCGACAGGTTTCATCAATGCGCCTCCCGGCCCGGCATGTCGTCAGTGCCTTTTGGCGCACGGATGCCGCCAAGAAGCTTCGGCAGGAAAGGCAGCTTCATCGCCGCACCCTTCACCTTTTCGAACTGCATCACATCCTCGATCCGGCGATCGAGGAAGGCCCAGGTGTCGGCCTTGCCCTCGCTCTCATCGCCCATCCAGTAGAGCACGGTCGAGCTATAGACCCCCGAAAGCGTCATCCGTTTCGTGTACCAGTTGTAATCCTCGCTGACGTCGCCGAGCGCGCGCCAGATCTTGTCCGAGGTCTCCCAGATCAGCTTCGAGCCGGTCGTGGCATTCTGCGGCAGTGCGAAGATCGCGGCCCCGCGGCGCACCAGTTCCGGATCGGCCTCTTCCAGACGGAAGCGCACGGCGGTCGCGATCCGGTCGCGGAACTTCATCCCCGACAGATCGGCCTCTTCCAGACGCTTGAGCATTTCGGCATCGCCCTCGCGGTGATAGGCCACCGCGAGATCGACGGCGCCGCGCGGACACACGACCCGCGCCAGCCCCGGATCGAGCCCCAGATCGGAGACCGCGAGCTTGAAGGCAGGCTCGGACCAGCCGTCGAAAGGCACATGCGGCTTGATCGCCGCCAACAGCTCGGATCGCGTGCGGTCCATATCGAGATGGTCGTTTTTCATCGCGTTTCCTCTCTCAGCTTTGGCGGTAGACAAACCGCCTTTTGGTGACTATATGGAGCGCTCCTGCAAGCAACTGCAACTCTAACTTAGGAAGGTGGTGACACCACATGCAGGTCAGCGTTCGCGACAACAACGTCGAACAGGCGCTCCGTGCTCTGAAGAAAAAGCTTCAGCGCGAGGGTGTGTTCCGCGAAATGAAGCTAAAGCAGCATTTCGAGAAACCCTCGGTCAAAAAAGCGCGCGAGAAAGCCGAAGCCGTCCGCCGTGCCCGTAAACTGGCACGTAAGAAGGCTCAGCGCGAAGGCGCGCTCTAAGCGCACCGCTCCGCGTCTGAAAAGGCGCCTGAAAATGCTGGCGGGCTTGCCCGCACCGATGACCCCCGAGGCTTGGCCGCGGGGGTTTTTGGTTTCTGGAAGACACCTTCGCAAGAAAGCACGGCCGCCGCCGCTTTGATCTTGCCTAAAGCGCCGCGCCCCCTACCCTAGCGCCAGCACTTCGTTCTGGCGGGAACCGCTTTCACATGTCCGATATCCGGCCAGTCCTGCATCTCTTCGGCCTGATCCTTACAGTCCTCGGGATAACAATGCTGGTGCCCGCGGCAATGGACCTCAGCGACCACAATCCGAACTGGCAGGAATTCTTCGAGGCAGCGGTCGAGACCGCGCTGATCGGGATGGTTCTCTCGCTCGCGACCCGAACCAAAAGCGCGAACGGGCTCAACACGCGGCAAGCTTATCTGCTCACGGCGGCGATCTGGCTCGGCCTGCCGATCTTCGCGGCCCTGCCCTTCATCGAAGGTGCGCCGCACGCGACATGGACCAACGCCTATTTCGAGGCCGCCTCGGGCATCACCACCACCGGCTACACCGTCTTCGAACATCTCGACACGTTGCCGCGCGGCGTGGTGCTGTGGCGCGGGATGCTGAACTGGTTCGGCGGGCTCGGAATCGCCTTCGTCGCGATGATCTTCCTGCCGGTGCTGCGGATCGGCGGGATGCGCTATTTTCAGGCCGAAGGGTTCGACACGCTGGGCAAGGTCATGCCGCGCGCCCATAACATCGCGCGCTCCCTGCTCTGGGTCTATGTTTCGCTGACGCTGGCCTGCGCGATCAGCTATGCCGCCGCCGGCATGAGCTCCTTCGACGCGATCTGCTACGCGATGGCGACGATCGCGACGGGCGGCTTCGGAACGCATGACAGCTCCTTCGCGAGCTTCTCGCCGGGCGCGCAATATGCGGGCGTCATCTTCATGCTGGGCTCGGCCCTGCCCTTCATCCGCTATGTCCAACTTGGCCGAGGCGACCTGCGCCCGTTCTGGGACGACCCGCAAATCCACGCCTTCCTTCGCTGGTTCGCGCTAGCGCTCGCGGCGCTCCTGATCTGGCTCTACACTCACGCGCCCGACGGGATCGAACCCACCTTCCGCTCCGCCGCCTTCAACCTGTCCTCGATCATGACCGGCACCGGCTTCGGCACCGCCAATGTCGCGAATTGGGGAAGCTTCGCGATGGTTCTGGCCTATTGGGTCGGGCTGATCGGCGGCTGCACCGGGTCCAGCTCGGGCGCGCTGTCGGTCTTCCGTTGGCAAGCGCTCGGCGCGGTGATCCGCGCCGCCGTGCGCCGGTTGCAGATGCCGCATCGTGTCCTGCAACCGCGCCTCGGCGACAAGCTGCTGGAGGAGGACGTGCTCTCCTCCCTCATCCTCTATTTCACCGGCTACATGCTGACGCTCGGGCTGATCTCGGTCGGGATCTCGATGACCGGCGCGGATTTCGTGTCGGCGCTCTTCGCGACATGGGGCGCACTCGGCAATATCGGCTATGGGGTCGGCCCGCTGACCGATCGCACCGGCACGATGATCGACTTCAGCGACGCCGCGACCTGGCTACTGACCCTCGCGATGCTGCTGGGCCGGATCGGGATGCTCGCGATCCTCGTCGTGTTCCTGCCGCGCTTCTGGCGGGCCTGAGCCTCAGACCGGCATCGCCGTGGTCGAGACCACGCATTTGAGCGAAAAGCTCGACTGAATCTGCGCCACGCCCGGAATATTGGCGAGCTTCGCCCGGTGCAGCCGCGCGAAATCCTCGGCATCGGCGGCCACCACTTTCAGCAGGTAATCCGCAGCCCCCGCCATCAGATGACATTCGAGCACTTCCGGCACCTGCTTCACGCCCTTCTCGAACGCGTCGAGCACCTCGTCGGCCTGACTCGACAGTTTGATCTCGACATAGACCGTCGTGGTCCGCCCCAGCTTGCGCGGGTTCAGCAGGGCAACGTAATCGCGGATATAGCCCTCCTCCTCCAGCCGCTGCACCCGGCGATGGCAGGCCGAAGCCGACAGGTTCACCCGCTCGCTCAGCTCGGCATTGGAGATTCGCCCCTGCCGCTGCAAAACCTCCAGCAGCCGACGATCTGTCGCGTCCAGCTTGTCGCTCATGCAATATCCTGCCGATCTTTGCGCATTTCATCGAAGATACGAGCGACCCACCCCATCCACAACCGGCAAATTGGCAAAGCACTTGCTTGTGACGGAGCGCATACTGGGGGCAGGACGTTTCCATTTTTTGGAGGAGGACACGCGATGAAGATCGGAACGGTGCGCGAGATCAAGGCGCAGGAATTCCGCGTCGGGCTGACCCCGGCTGCGGCACAAGAAGCGGTCGCCCATGGCCACGAGGTGCTGGTCGAGACCGGCGCAGGTCAGGGCGCGGGCTTCACCGACAGCGATTACGAGGCGGCCGGTGCGAAAATCCTCGGCGATGCCGCGGATGTGTTCGCCCAGGCCGAGATGATCGTGAAAGTGAAAGAGCCGCAGGCCTCGGAGCGCGCGATGCTGCGCGAGGGCCAGCTTCTCTTCACCTATCTGCATCTGGCCGCCGACCCGGCGCAGACCCATGATCTGATGAAATCGGGCGCGACCTGCATCGCCTACGAGACGGTGACCGCGAAAGACGGCACCCTGCCGCTGCTCGCACCGATGTCTGAGGTGGCCGGTCGCCTCGCGCCGCAGATGGGCGCCTGGACCCTGCAGAAAGCCAATGGCGGACGCGGTGTGCTGATGGGCGGCGTGCCCGGCGTGTCGCCCGCGAAGGTCGTCGTGATCGGTGGCGGCGTCGTGGGCACCAACGCCGCGCGCGTAGCTGCCGGGATGGGCGCGGACGTGACGGTGCTCGACAAGTCGCTGCCGCGTCTGCGCTATCTCGATGACACGTTCGGCGGCACCTTCCGCACCGCCTATGCTTCGAAGGCCGAGACCGAAGCGCTGGTTGCAGCTTCCGATCTGGTGATTGGCGCGGTGCTGATCCCCGGGGCCGCCGCCCCGAAACTGGTGACCCGCGAGATGCTGAAGACGATGAAGCCCGGCGCGGCGATCGTCGATGTCGCAATCGATCAGGGCGGCTGCGTCGAGACCTCGCACCCCACGACCCATGACGACCCGATCTACGAGGTCGAGGGCGTGATGCATTACTGCGTGGCAAACATGCCCGGCGCGGTCGCGCGCACCGCAACCCTCGCCCTGTCGAACGCGACGCAGCCTTTCCTGCTGGCGCTGGCCGACAAGGGATGGGAACGCGCCTGCGCCGAGGATCCGCATCTGGCCGCGGGCCTCAATGTCCATGCGGGCAAGGTGACCTACAAGGCTGTGGCCGAAGCGCTCGACCTGCCGCTCGATGCGCCGGACGCGGTGAAGCACGCAGCCGAATAAGGGCCGCCCTGCCCCACGAACGAAACGGCCCGGAGCTTTGCCCCGGGCCGTTCTCATATCTGCCGGCGACGTCTGCCTGAGACGCCCCGCGCCGTCACTTCCGAAGCGCGTCGCGGATCTCGAGCAGCACGTCGAGTTGGCTCGGCCCGGTTTCCACCGCGGGCGCGACATCGTCGGGCTTCTCCGCCGCGGCCTTCACGCGGTTGACCATCTTCACCAGCATGAAGACGACGAAGGCGATGATGAGGAAGTTGATCACTGCCATCACGAAGGCGCCATAGGCGAAGATGGACGCCCCCGATTTGCGCGCCTCTTCGAGGCTTGCCCCCGCGGGAACTTCACCGGAGAGCACGGCATAATTATTGGTGAAATCGACCCCGCCCGTGAACAGGCCGATGATCGGGTTTATGATGTCGCCGACTAGCGACGTGACGATCGCGGTGAAGGCCGCGCCGATGATGATGCCAACCGCCATGTCCATGACATTGCCCTTGGCGATGAAATCCTTGAATTCCTGAATCATTTCAGACCCTCTTTCCGATGCGCCTTTTGCGCAGCAACAGGCTAGCACGATCTTCGGGTCTGCATAGTCTCCAACGCAGGGCACAGCGGGCCGTATCAAGACGGCATCGCGGCTCAGCAAAGTCTACGGCGCGCATCCTCGACAAGGCGGCGGGCGACCTGAGCCGCCGTGGTCCCCGTATCACCGCCGCGGCGAGGCGAGAGAGGCGATGCGACCGGCAAGGCCGCGAAGCCGTCGCTGAGACGTGCGCGCGCCTCCTGCCGGGCGATATCGGCGATAGCTTCCGCATCGAAACGCAGCGCCTGCTGGATCTGGTCCGCCGCGTCCTCGCACGGCCCGGCCCCGGCGCGGCTACACGCCCAGGCACAGCCGAAATGATCGGGCATCTGAGAAATATTGCGCAGGCGGCGTTGTGCGGCGCGGATGCGCTCGCAGGCCGCATCGCGCTGATCGGCGCGCAGGGAAAGCTCCAGCGGCAAGGTCTCTGCCAGAGTCGCGCGCTCTTCCTGCAGCCCTTCGGCCGCTGCGTGCAGGGCCGCTGCCGTGTCCGGCTCGGCCGCCTCCGCATCCTCAAAGCAACCCGAAATCATCTCGTCCAGAAACGCGACCCGGTGACGTGCGATCAGGTCGGCCGCCTCGGCGAAGGCGAGATCGGAGACCGCCTGCCGCAACTCTTCCAACGCGCGGTCGACGGCGCAATCGCCCGGCCCGTGCAGCGCAGTCAACGCACGCTGTTCAAGCGCTATCGACGTAGCTCCGTATTCCTGTCCAACCATGGCGGCATCCCTTTCTGGTAACCGCATCAGGCTGGCACAACGGAATGAACGAAAGGTGAACTCTCATTCGCCTTTCGCCGCCGCATCTAAATTTCAGAGATTTATCAGTCGTTTGACCGAAGCGCCTTCGTGAGGGCCGGGAACATTTCGGCATTCGACGCGATCACCGAGCCCGATTCGAGAACGCCACGACCTTCGCGCACGGCTTCCACGAAACCGCCCGCTTCCTTCACGAGGAGCATGCCCGCAGCCACGTCCCACGCGTTCAGCCCGCGCTCCCAATAGCCCTCGTAGCGACCCGCCGCGACATAGGCCAGATCGAGCGAGGCCGCGCCCCAGCGCCGGACGCCCGCGCATTGCGGCATCAGCTTGGCAAGGTCCTTCAGTGTCGCCGGAAGCGTCGATTTGCCGCCGAAGGGCACGCCGGTCGCGAAGACCGATTCGATCATCTTGTGACGGCCCGAAACCCGCAGACGGGTGTCGTTCATGAAAGCGCCGAGGCCCTTCTCGGCGAAATACATCTCGTCTTTCGCGGCGTCGAAGACCACGGCTGCGATGATTTCGCCCTTATGCTCCAGCGCGATCGAGATCGCCCAATGCGGCAGGCCGTGCAGGAAGTTGGTGGTGCCGTCGAGCGGGTCGACGATCCAGCGGCGCGTCGGGTCGTCGCCCGCCTCTTCGCCGGTTTCCTCGCCGATCCAGCCATAGGAGGGGCGCGCCCCGCGCAGCTCGTCCTTGATGATCTTCTCGGATTCGCGGTCGGCCTTCGAGACGAAATCGCCCGGGCCCTTCGAGGAGACCTGAAGGTTCTCGACCTCGCGGAAATCCTTGACCAGCGAGCGGCCTGCCTTGCGGGCGGCCTTGATCATCAGGTTGAGGTTTGCGCTGCCTTGCATCTCTGGGCTCCTTCGCGTTTCAAGCGGTCGCCTTACAGGGGTTGCGTGGAAAATCCAAGACCTTTGGCGCGTCAGGCAAACTGAGGAGGGGCTTTGCCCCGCTTGCAGCGCGAGTCCCCGGGATATTTCGGTCGAGAAGAAGGCTCAGGCGCGTTGCAGCTTCACCGGCTCGGTGCGCGCAAGCCGCAGGAAATGCGCCATGAAGGGCTGGGTGGCATCCTCGGAGCGCGTCGCGGCATAGAGCCGCTTGGTCAGCCCGTGTTCCGTCACCGGCTTGGTGATGTAATCGGGTTGGTATTTCACCTCGCGCAGCACCCAGTCGGGCAGCACCGCCACGCCGCGATTCGAGGCGACCAGCATCAGGATCACCGCCGTCAGCTCCACCTGCCGCACGGCTTTCGGTTCGACCCGGGCAGGCGTCAAAAGCTGCGTGAAGATATCCGAGCGGCCCCGGTCGATCGGATAGGTGATCAGCGTCTGATCCGCGAAATCCTGCGCCTCGATATAGGGTTTCGCGGCCAGCGGCGAATTCGCGGCGGCGATAAAGGTCGGCGCATAGTCGAAGAGCGGGTTGAAGGTGATGCCGTCGATCTTCTCGGGATCCGACGAGATCACCAGATCGACCTCTTCGCGGCTCAGCGCGGGCAAGGCGTTGAAGGCCAGACCGGGCCGGATATCCACGTCGATATCGGGCCAGGCGTGACGGAAGCGCTCCAGCACCGGGAACAGCCAGTCGAAACAGGCGTGACACTCGATCGCGATATGCAAGCGGCCCGCACGGCCTGACCGCAGCGCGTCGAACTCGGCCTCTGTCGCGGCGATCTCGGGCAGGATGCGTTCGGCCAGCCGCAGCAGTTTCTGCCCCGCCGCCGACAGCTTCAGCGGTTTCGAGCGGCGCACGAACAGCTCCACCCCGGTCTGATCTTCCAGCCCTTTGATTTGGTGCGATAGCGCGGATTGTGTTATGTGCAGCACGTCCGCTGCCTTCGCGAGCCCCCCGGCATCGTGAATCGCCTTGATTGTGCGCAGGTGACGGAACTCGAGATGCATCTTGTTGTTACACTCATAACGATTTTGAAGATTATGAGTTTGTCTCACAAAGCCCGATCTGGCACAAGAGAGCGAACGAAAGGACAGATTCCCATGACGACGCCCAAGGTCAGCTTCGAATTTTTCCCGCCGAAGACGCTCGATGCGTCGTTCCGGCTGTGGGAAACCGCGCAGGTTCTGGCACCGCTGAAACCCGAGTTCACCTCCGTGACCTACGGGGCGGGTGGCACAACGCGCAAGCTGACCCATGAGGCGGTCGGCACGATCCACAAGAATTACGGCCTCAATGTCGCCGCCCACCTGACCTGCGTGGAAGCGACCAAGGCCGAGACGATGGAGATCGTGGACGCCTATGCCGAAGTGGGCGTAACAGAGATCGTGGCGCTGCGGGGCGATCCGCCGCAGGGCGCCAAGCATTTCACGCCGCATCCCGAGGGCTTCGCCTCTTCGGTCGAGCTGATCGAGGCGCTGGCCGAGGATGGCCGCTTCACGATCCGCGCGGGCGCCTATCCCGAGCCGCATCCCGACGCCGCCGACAATATGGCCGACGTGCGCTGGCTCAAGCGCAAGGTCGAGGCGGGCGCGACCTCGGCGATCACGCAGTTCTTCTTCGAGCCCGAGACCTTCTTCCGCTTCCGCGACGCCTGCGAGCGCGAAGGGATCGACGCGAAGATCATCCCCGGCATCCTGCCGATCCAGTCGTGGAAAGGCGCCAAGAAATTCGCGCAAAGCTGCGGCACCTCGATCCCCGCATGGGTCGAGGAAGCCTTCGAGGCCGCGATCCGCGACGGGCGCGAGCATCTTCTGGCGACCGCGCTGTGCACCGAGCTGTGCGACAAGCTGATCGAGGGCGGCGTGGAAGACCTGCATTTCTACACGCTCAACCGCCCCGGCCTGACCCGCGACGTCTGCCACGCGCTGGGTGTGACGCCCGATACGGTGCTGGAGAAAGTGGCCTGAAAGGGTCGCGACACGGATTGAACGGAGGGGCCCGGCTGGGCCCCTTTTCTTTTACGGTGGCGAGGCACTGCCCGCCCTCCCCCACAAGACGCTCAGGAAATCCCAACCCTCGTGATACTCTTGACCTTACGGAAGCTAGCTCAAATCTGCCGACGAGATCGCGCCGATGGCTGACTTCCGTTTCAGGGAGGAAAAACAATGGGACGTTTCGTCATCACAGGGAGTTTCTCGCCGCAGGCCTTGAAGGGCTTTATGGACAGCCCGACCGACCGATGGGGCACCATCGACGCTTTGATCAAAGCGGCTGGCGGGAAAATGGAGACCTACTACATCACCACTGGCCCGAGTGATTTCCTGATCATCGCCACGGTCGACGACGTAAAGAAGGTGCTGCCGGCCATCATGGTCGCTGCGGGTTCGGGGGCGGTGTCGAAGGTGCAGACGCAGGAGGCCTTCACGACCGCCGACTTCAAGGAGATGCAGGAGGCTGCAGCCGGCATCCGTTCGAACTTCGTGCCTCCGGGCAGCTGAAACCACTTCGGCCGCGAGCCGACACCTACCTCCCCTTTCCTTTCCGCGTGGCGACGATAGCTTAGGGCCGACCCGGAAAAGGAACCAAAGATGCCCGACCAGTATTTTGCCGAAGGACCCGACGATTTCCTCCCGCTTGAGGAGGTCCTATCGATGTCGGGGCTAGACTACGTGCGCAAGATGGTCACGGGCGACGTCCCCTCCCCCACCGTGCAGAAGCTGATGGCCTACCGGATCACCGAGGCCGAGGAGGGCCGCGTCACCTGTCGCGGCACGCCTGGGCACCCGCAGACCAATGGCTATGGCGGCATTCACGGCGGCTGGTATGCGATGATGCTCGATACGGTGATGACCTGCTCGGTGATCACCGGGCTGAAGAAGGGCCAGACGCAGACGACGCTCGAATTCAAGGTGAACCTGATCCGCGCGATCAAGCCCGGCACCGAGGTGATCGGCGTGGGCCAGCTCGATCATATCGGGCGGTCAACCGGCGTCGCGCGGGGTGAGATCCGGGGCGCCGAGGATGGACGCCTCTACGCGACCGGCACCGCCACCTGTTTCGTCATGACGCCCGAGGCCTGAGGCCGGCGCGGAGTCGCGCGCGAGGCGGCGGATTTCGGGGCGCAGGATGCGCGGTCGGAAAATCGCGCGCGAGCCTTCGGGCAAGACGACGCTTTCATGCAGCCCTTCGGAAGGGTCGCGGCCCACGACACGCGGCGCGCGCAACCAGAACAGCTTGCCCCAGCCAGTCCACGTGCCGACCGAGGGCGCATTCGGATCGCGCGGAAACTCCGCCTGCCAGCCGGGCGGCAGGCTCAGGCCCAGCGACTCGGCGCGTTCCAGCATCCACACGAGCGGAATATTGGCGAGCGGGCGGGCATCGCCGAAATGGCCCAGCATCCCGCCGATATCGCCATGCGCGCCGCGAAACCAGCGCTGCTCGATACGGGTCGCGGGAGGCTCTGCCTCCGAAGCCCCCTCATCGCTTTCCCACACCAGCGGCTCCAGCACCGAGCGCCGCTCGTCGATCGCGAGCGCCTGAAACCCGTGGCGCACATGATCGCTCAGGTGGTGGTCGTGAAACCGCACGCGCTCTTCGCTGACGATCCAGAAGAACGGCACGCGAATGCCCAGCGCCTGCACCGTGTCTAAGGCGCCGACCATCTCGATCTCGACATTCTCGTGGCATAGGCTGTTGCGGAAGCTTTGCAAGATGTCCGTGGGGGTCTCTTCCTCGTAATGGCGCCAGGCGAGGCGGGTGTTCCGCTCGATCGCATGTTCCGGACGCAGCAGCCCTATCCGCCCGATCATCCCTGCCAGCGAGCGCGCCGCGAAAGCGCCCCGAGAATAGCCGATCAGGAAAATCCGGTCGCCCGGACGGTAGCGCATCGCGAGCCAGCCATAGGCGCGTGAAATCTGCTGGTTCACGCCCCAGCCGAACCACACGTCCGACATGTCGTGCCAGTCCCGCCAGCGCAGCCCGCGCCCGTAATAGACCGACACTTTCGGCGCGGCCCGGCGCAGGAAGCGATAGATCAGCCCGATCGAGGTGAGGCGATCAGCGCGCAGCGAGCCGAGCGTCCCGTCGAGCAGCACGACATGATCCACCGGCCCGCGGCCTGCACCTGCTGCCGCACGCGCCTCGGCCCGTTCCGGGCTGCGGCGACGCAGGGCAGAGATCACACGCTCGAAGAGACCGCGCATATCAGCGCTCCTCAGATAAGTTGGGCTTATACTATCCAATGTAGGATAAGTTTCTCTTATCTTCAGGGGCAATCGCGGCAGTTTGTTGACCCGATCGTGCCCGCCGCGCTTTTTGGACCGGCGCGCACGGGGTTTTCCTTGTCGCCTGCGCGGGCTAAACAGCCCTCAAGCCGAGCCAAGGATGCCTGACATGACGATGGACAAGACTTTCGATGCCGCGAGCGCCGAGCCGCGGATCTACGCGAAATGGGAAGAGGCCGGAGCCTTCAAGGCCGGGGCCAACGCGTCGCGCGACGAGACCTTCTGCGTGATGATCCCGCCGCCCAACGTGACGGGCGCGCTGCATGTGGGCCACGCCTTCAACAACACCGTGCAGGATATCCTCGTGCGCTGGCACCGGATGCGCGGGTTCGACACGCTCTGGCAGCCGGGTCAGGACCATGCGGGCATCGCGACCCAGCTGATGGTCGAAAAGGAACTGGCCAAGACCCAGCAGCCCAAGCGGGTGGAGCTGGGCCGCGAGAAATTCCTCGAGAAGGTCTGGGAATGGAAGGGCGAATACGGCTCGACCATCATCAACCAGCTCAAGCGTCTGGGGTCGAGCTGCGACTGGTCGCGCAACGCCTTTACGATGTCGGGTGCGCCCGGTGCGCCGGAAGGCAACGAGGGCAATTTCCATGACGCGGTGATCAAGGCCTTCGTCGACATGTACGAGAAGGGCCTGATCTATCGCGGCAAGCGGCTGGTGAACTGGGACCCCCATTTCGAGACCGCGATCTCGGATCTGGAAGTGGAGAATATCGAAGTCGCCGGTCACATGTGGCACTTCAAATACCCGCTCGCAGGCGGCGAGACCTATACCTATGTCGAGAAGGACGAGGACGGGAATGTCCTCTTCACCGAAGAGCGCGACTACATCTCGATCGCGACCACCCGTCCCGAGACGATGCTGGGCGATGGCGCGGTTGCGGTGCATCCCTCGGATGAGCGTTACGCGCCGATCGTCGGCAAGCTTTGCGAGATTCCGGTGGGCCCGAAAGAGCATCGCCGCCTGATCCCGATCATCACCGATCAATATCCGGACCCGGACTTCGGCTCGGGCGCGGTGAAGATCACCGGCGCGCATGACTTCAACGACTACATGGTCGCCAAGCGCGGTGGCATTCCGATGTATCGCCTGATGGACACCAAGGGCGCGATGCGCGCCGACGGGCTGTCCTATGAGGAATGCGCGGCCCGTGCGATGGACATCTCGAAAGGCGCGGAGTTCACCGAGGCCGAAATCGATGCGCTCAACCTCGTGCCCGAGGAACTGCGCGGGCTCGACCGGTTCGAGGCGCGTGAAGCCGTGATCCGTCAGATCACCGACGAGGGCCTCGCGGTGACGATCACGAAGACCGTCACCGACGAAGACGGCAACGAGACGGAGACCACCGTTCCTTACGTCGAAGACAAGCCGATCATGCAGCCCTTCGGCGACCGCTCGAAAGTGGTGATCGAGCCGATGCTGACCGATCAGTGGTTCGTCGATGCCGAGAAGATCGTCGGCAAGGCGCTGGATGCGGTGCGTAACGGCGACACCGTGATCATGCCGGAAGCTGGCGAGAAGACCTATTTCCACTGGCTGGAAAACATCGAGCCGTGGTGCATCTCGCGCCAGCTCTGGTGGGGCCACCAGATTCCGGTCTGGTACGGTCTGGACATGGAAGCGCCCGACTTCCGCGATGACGAGGGCGACGGCACGATCGACCTGGTGGAGATGGGCCGCCTGCTCGTCGAGACCAAGATGGTCCATCGCGACGACCGCTATCACTGCGCCTCCGATTTCGAGAGCGTCATCGGCTGGTTCAAGGCGCAGAATGCCGAGCTGCCGACACCGCTCAACGCCGCGCGCATCGTCGAGGTCGAAGACCGCCACAAGGCGATCGAAGTGCTGGCCGCGAGCCTCGCGCAATACGAGATGACCGAGGACCCGACGCAGCTCGTCTACCCGGTCTGGCGCGATGCGGATGTGCTCGACACCTGGTTCTCGTCGGGCCTCTGGCCGATCGGCACGCTCGGCTGGCCCGAGGATACCGAGGAGATGCGCAAGTATTTCCCGACCGATGTCCTCGTGACCGGCTTCGACATCCTGTTCTTCTGGGTGGCGCGGATGATGATGATGCAGCTGGCCGTCATGGATCAGGTGCCCTTCCACACCGTCTACCTGCACCAGCTCGTCCGCGACGAGAAGGGCAAGAAGATGTCGAAGACGACGGGCAACGTGATCGACCCGCTCGAGATCATCGACGCTTACGGCGCGGATGCGCTGCGCTTCACCAATACCGCGATGGCGGCGATGGGCGGCGTGCTGAAGCTGTCCGAGGAGCGCATCAAGGGTTACCGGAACTTCGGCACGAAGATCTGGAACGCGACGCGCTTCGCCGAGATGAACGGCGTGTTCGAAGGGCCGGTCGTGACCGAGATCCCGCAGCCCACACACACGGTGAACCGCTGGATCATCGGCGAGACCGCGAAGATCCGCGAGCAGGTGGACGAGGCCTTCGCCGCCTATCGCTTCAACGACGCGGCACTGGGGCTTTACGGCTTCGTCTGGGGCAAGGTCTGCGACTGGTATGTCGAATTCGCCAAGCCTCTGTTCGATGGCGAGCATGCGGAGGAAACCCGCGCCACGATGCGCTGGGTGCTCGACCAGTGCTACACGCTGCTGCACCCGATCATGCCCTTCATCACCGAAGAGCTCTGGGAGCTGACCGCACCGCAGGGCGATCGCGCGAAGATGCTCGTCCATGCCGACTGGCCGGATTACAAAGCCGCCGATCTGGTGGACGAGGCCGCCGACCGCGAGATGAACTGGGTGATCGAACTGATCGAGGCGATCCGCTCCTCGCGCACCCAGATGGGCGTACCGGTGGGTCTGAAACTGCCGATGGTTCTGGCCGAAGCCGATGACTCCGCGCGCGCAGCCCTCGCCAATAACGAGGCGCTGATCTTCAAGCTGGCGCGCATCGAGAGCATCACCGAGGCACCGATCCCGAAAGGCGCGATCTCGATCCCGGCGCAGGGCGCGCTGTTCGGGCTACCGCTGGAAGGCGTGATCGACATCGCCAAGGAGAAGGCGCGTCTGGAGAAGGCTCTGGGCAAGATGGAGAAGGAAATCGGCGGCATGAAGGGCCGTCTGAACAATCCGAAATTCATCGCCAATGCCGATCCCGAGGTGGTCGTGGAAACCCGCGAGAACCTCGCCCGCGCCGAGGAAGAGGCCGAGAAGGTCCGTCAGGCCGTGGCGCGTCTGGCCGAGATGGGCTGAAGAACCGGCACGGCCCAAACAGTGTTTAGGGCCGCGCCCGACCCTTGGGTGGGCGCTTCAGGACATATGTGGTCATCGCTTTATCTCGAAAGCCCGCAAGTCACCCGTGCCCGCGCTGGCATCGCCAATGCGCCCTCCCGGGGGGAGGGTCGGGCGCGGCCCGGGGCTGGTCGCCCCGCGCCATGAGCTGAGCGGAGACCTTACTCCGACACTTCCTTCATCGTGAAGGCCACGCCCGAGGCGACCACGCAGATCCCCGCATAGACGATCAGCACCATTTCCGGCCCCGCCATCGCCAGCGCCGAACTTGCCGCCCCGAAGGCCAGCAGCATCACCCCCACGGTCGTGTTCGACACCGCCGTATAGGCCGCGCGGTCATCCCTGGGCGACATGTCCACCAGATAGGTCGAGCGGCCCAGCCGCACCCCCTGATAGCCGATCATCAGCCCGAACAGCGCCACCGGAGAGGCCCAGATCGTGCCCATCAGCCCCGACCAGCCCAGTACCACCGCCAGCGCCAGAAACGCGGCTGCGACCAACCCGGTGAAGATCAGCACCTTGCGCGAGGAGCGATCCGCCAGCCGACCCCAGATATAGGAGCTCACCAGCGAGGCCAGCGCCGAGGCCAGCACCATCGCCCCCAGCGCCCCGAACCGGTTATCGCCCGCCTGCGCCGCGAGCAGCACGATATAGGGCGGCGCCAGCGCGGTCGGCAGCAGCAGCACCCGCGCGATCACGAACTTGCCCAGATCGGCGTCCTTCCACAGCAGGCTCAGCTCGGACAGGCCGATGCTAGCCTTGTCTTCGCCCGGCTGGTCTTCTTCCGTTAGCGTCGAGAACAGCGCCGCCGCCGCGACCCAGAGCACGGCCGCCAGCGAGATCGCTCCGATCACGAGGCTCATCCGCTCCACCATGCCGGTCATCAGGATGATTGCGAACAGGATCACCCCGGCGGCTGAGACGCTCGTGGCGATCCCGGTCGTCGTGCCGCGCCGCGTCCGGTCCACGGTCTTTCCCAGCACATCCTTGTAGCTCACCGAGGACAGCGAGCGCGCAATGGCCAGCACGCCCAGCGCAACCAGCATCGCAAGCCCCGCAGCCATCCCCTGCATCGTCAGTGCGATCACCACGATCGCCGCCGCGGCCAGCCCCTGGATCAAGCTCCCCGCCGCCCAGGCCCATTTGCGCTGCGGCATCTGGCGCACATGCGGCGCGGTAAAAAGCTGCGGCAGGAGCGAGCCCGCCTCGCGCACCGGCACCAGCCAGCTGACCAGCGCTGCGGGCGCGCCCACCGCCTGCATCAGCCAGCTCAGCACCAGTTTCGGATCGATCAGCCCGTCGGCGAGCTTCGTCATCGACAACGAGCCGACATGGCGCAGGAAACTGCCGGGTTCGTGCTCGGCGGCGCGCTCGCTCAACTCCTTCACATTTCCCGGGCGGTCCCCTGTCAGCGTCTCGAACAGTGAGGTGGAGAAAGAAGTGTCGCTGGCGCTCATCGGCTGGCTTCCCAAACATATGTGATTTTTAAAGATTACGCCGGGACAAGCCTTTAGCCTAGTCCCCGGTTCCGGCGTTCCGGCTCCCCTCGCTACCTATTGAAGCGCCCTCTTGCCGCATGACCGCTTTGCGCTTACGCCTGTAGCCATGACCGGACCCCGATATACCCGCCTGATCGACAGCCTTCCCGCCACCGTGCCCTTCGTCGGGCCCGAGGAACACGAGCGCCTTGCCGGCCGCCGCTTCACCGCGCGACTGGGTGCGAATGAAAACGGCTTCGGCCCCTCGCCGCGCGCGATCGCCGCGATGGCGGCGGCGGCAGGCGATGTCTGGAAATACGGCGACTCGACCAGCTTCGACCTACGCACGGCGATTGCCGAGCATCACGGTGTCGCGGTCGAGAATGTTCTGGTCGGCGAAGGGATCGACGGGCTTCTGGGTTATCTGTGCCGTCTGGTGATCGAGCCGGGCGACGCGGTGGTGACCTCAGACGGGGCCTATCCGACCTTCAACTACCACGTCGCAGGATTTGGCGGGGTGCTGCACAAGGTGCCCTATGCCGATGACCACGAAGACCCGCAGGCGCTGATCGCGAAGGCAGCGGAGGTGGACGCGAAGCTCGTCTATATCGCCAATCCCGACAATCCGATGGGTACCTATCATCCGCGCGAGACGATCGAGGCGATGATCGAAGCCGTGCCCGAAGGCACGCTACTGGTACTGGACGAAGCCTATGTGGAATTCGCCGACGACGGCACCGAAGCGCGCATCAAAGCCAACGATCCCCGCGTGATCCGAATGCGTACCTTCTCGAAGGCGCATGGGATGGCGGGGGCTCGCGTGGGCTATGCCTTGGCCGCGCCCGAGTTGATCGCCGCCTTCGACAAAATCCGCAATCATTTCGGCATGTGCCGCATCTCTCAGGCCGGTGCGCTGGCCGCGCTACAGGACAAAACGTGGCAGGCCTATATGCGGCTGCTCGTGGCCGGTGCGCGCGACCGGATCGACGTGATCGCACGGGAGAACGGGCTGAGCACCCTACCCTCCGCCACGAATTTCGTCGCCGTCGACTGCGGGCAGGACGGCGATTTCGCGCGGGCTGTACTGCAGGAACTGGATGCGCGCGCGGTGTTCGTGCGGATGCCTTTCGTCGCCCCGCAAAATCGCTGCATCCGGGTTTCAGTCGGACCGGAGGCCGAGCTCGACGCCTTCGCTGCGGCTCTGCCCGACGCGCTGAAAGCCGCCCGCGCGCGCTGAGCCGCGCGCCCTCTCGGACACAATTCCGCCGATCAAATCGGCAAAAAAGCACCGGCGTCGATACGTCTCGCCGCAAGGTGAGTTGCGCCGACTCGGGGGCGCGCCCATGTTTTGCTCAACAACAGGAGCAGACCCATGAGCCGCAAGACTCGCAACGCCCGTATCGCAATGCTTAGCCCGCTGGCCTTTGCCTTGGCCTTCGGCGCTTATGCAGGCATGACCCAATCCAGCCGCGAGATGAAGCTCTCGACGTCACGCACCGAAGCCCCGCAAGTGTCGCGCGAAGCCTCGGAAGAGGTCGAACAGCTTACCGACTGGCTGGAGCGTCACGGTCAGGCCTGACCGGCGCCTTTCGCGATCGCGCCAGCCGCCGCGGCGATGCCGCCGGGGTTGTGCGGGATTTTCAGCGCCTGCATTCCGGCCTCCATCGTCGCCAGCGCGCCCAGCGTCATATGGGCGTTCACGTGGCCCATATGGGCCACACGCAGGAAATCATTGGCTTCGGGCGTGCCGGGTTCGGCCATCCCGAGCCCGATCCCCAGCGTGACCCCCGCCTCGCGCTCCAACCAGCTTCGCAGCCGCTGGGCATTGCCCGCCCCGATCCGCGCCGCAGTCACCGAATGAGCGCGATGGGCCGGGTTCGCGATATTGAGCGCGATATCGCCCTCCTGTCCCCACGTCTCGAAAGCCGCCCAGACAGCGGAGGCGAGCGTCGCGTGACGCGCCCAGATATGGGTCAGCCCCTCTTCCTCGAGGATCATCTTGAGCGATTCATCGAGGCCGAAGAGGTGATGGGTCGGCGAAGTGCCCCCGAAATACTGATAGACCATCTCGGGGAAGGCGCGCGGCTGCCAGTCCCAATAGGGCGTGACCAGATCGGCCTCGCGGCTCACGGCCAGCGCCTTGTCGGAGAACCACACGAAGCCGAGACCCGGCGGCACCATCAGGCCCTTCTGGCTGGCTGCGACCATCACGTCGACGCCCCAGTCATCCATCCGGAACTCGTCGCATCCCAGAGAGGCGATGCAATCGACCATCAAGAGAGCCGGGTGCCCCGCCGCGTCGATCGCCGCACGGATCGCTGCCACGTCATTGACCACCGAGGTCGCGGTATCGACATGGGTGAGCAGCACGGCCTTGATCTCGTGGTCTTTGTCAGCCCGCAGCGCCTCTTCGACCTTTGCAGGATCGGCGGGGGCCTTGATGCCGAATTCCAGCCGCTGAACGTCCACGCCCATCGTGGCCGCGTTGCGCGCCCAGATATTGCCGAAGCGCCCGGTCACGAGGCTCAGCGCCTTATCGCCGCGCGAGAACACGTTGGAGATCGACGCCTCCCAAGCCCCGTGCCCGTTGGCGATATAGATCGCGACATGGGACGAAGACATGGCCACCCGGCGCAGGTTCGCCGCGACCCTAGCCGCGATCTCTTCGATCTCGCCTTCGTAGATATTGGGCGCGGGACGATGCATCGCGGCCAGAACACGGTCAGGCATCGTCGAGGGGCCGGGAATGGCGAGGTAGGGGCGACCTTGGGCAAGGCTCATCGGGTATCTCCGTCTGGCACAACGGACAATCGGTAATCCCGCCCGCGCGCGGCGTCAATCTCGCGCCCGGCTTGCACGCGCCCCCCGTCTCGCGGTAATTCACGGGCTTAACCGCGTGCCGAATGGCGCGCCTATCGCATGGTGCCTCGTGGCCAAGACTGCAAATCCTTACACGTCGAAACACCTCGCGGGCCGTATGTGGCGCGATTATCTGCTCAAGCACTGGCCGATGATCGGTGTGTCGATGGTCCTTCTGATGATCGAAGGCTCGACGCTGGGCGCGCTGAGCTGGATGCTCAAGCCGCTCTTCGACAAGGTCTTCGTGCAAGGCGAAAGCGATCTGATCTGGTGGGTCGGCGCCGCGATCTTCGGGCTGTTCCTGATCCGCGCCGTGACCTCGGTGGCCTCGCGCACGGTGATGACGAGCGTCTCGCTGCGCACCTCTAGCGATATGCAGATCGACCTGTTCCGGCACATGCTGCGGCTAGACCAGCATTTCTATCAGGCCAACCCGCCCGGCGCGCTGATCGAACGGGTGCAGGGCGACACGTCCGCCGTGCAAAACGTGTGGAAGATCTTCATCTCCAGCACCGGGCGCGATGCGGTCTCTTTGATTTCGCTGTTCGGCGTCGCAGTCGCCATCGATCCCGGCTGGACGCTGGGGGCCGTGATCGGCGCACCGCTCCTGATCCTGCCGGTCGCGATGGCGCAACGCTATATCCGCCGCAAGACACGCCAGATGCGCGAAAGCTCTTCCGAACGCGCGACCCGGCTCGACGAGGTTTTCCACGGCATCGCCGCCGTGAAGCTCAACGGGATCGAGGAGTATCAGGCGGGGCGTTTCTCCCGTCTGGTGAACGAGGTCCGCATCGCCCAGATCAAGACGACCTTCATCTCGGGCCTCGTGCCCGCGATGATCGACATCATCACCGGTCTGGGCTTCTTCGTGGTGCTGATCCTCGGCGGCCAGCAGATTCTGGAGGGCGAGCGCTCTGTCGGCGATTTCATGTCCTTCTTCACCGCGATGGCGCTGGCCTTCCAGCCGCTGCGCCGTCTCGCGAATTCCGCGGGCGCATGGCAAACGGCGGCGGCGAGCCTCGAGCGAATCTATCGCCTGTTCGACACGCAACCCGCGATCACCTCGCCCGCGCAGCCTTCCGCCCTGCCCGAGACCACGCGGATCGAGTTCGACGACGTGCATCTGCACTACGGCGACAAGCACGTTCTGCGCGGGCTCAGCTTCGTTGCCGAACCCGGCCAGACCACCGCGCTTGTCGGCCCCTCGGGCGCGGGCAAGACTACCGTGTTCAACCTGCTGACCCGACTCGTCGATCCCGATAGCGGGCGCATCACGTTGGGCGGCACGCCGCTGAACGCTCTCGGCCTTGCCGAACTGCGCCAGCATTTCTCGACGGTGTCGCAGGATTCCGCGCTGTTCGACGAGACGATCCGCGAGAATGTTCTGCTCGGGCGGCAGGAAGTCGACCCCGATCATATCCAGACCGCGCTCGAAGCGGCTCATGTGACCGAATTCACCGACCTTCTGCAAAACGGCATCAATACCGGCGCAGGCCCGCGCGGCTCGGCGCTGTCGGGCGGGCAACGCCAGCGGGTCGCCATCGCGCGCGCCGTGCTGCGCGACGCGCCGATCCTGCTGCTCGACGAGGCGACCTCCGCCCTCGACACCGTGTCCGAGGCCAAGGTCGCGCAGGCGCTGGCGGACCTGAGCCAGGGTCGCACGACGCTGGTCATCGCCCACCGCCTGTCGACCGTGCGCAATGCCGACAAGATCGTGGTGGTGGTCGAAGGTCAGGTCGTGGAACAGGGCACGCATGACGAGCTTCTCGCCAAGAACGGGCCCTATGCGGGGCTCTGCCGGATGCAGCTTCTCGATTGAGTTGGCATTCCCGCCCCGGCTGCCTACATGGGCGGGGAAAGGAGACCTCTATGGCCGAGCGCATTCTCTACGAGATCACCGGTGCGGATCGCGAGCACTTCCTGCAAGGGCTGGTGACGAACGACGTGAGCCACGTGAAAGACGGGCTGGTCTATACCGCCCTGCTGACGCCGCAGGGCAAATACCTTGCCGATTTCTTCCTGCTGGCGCGGGGCGTGGCGATTGTGCTCGATATCGACGAGAGCATCGCCGAGGCGACGATCAAGCGTCTGGGCATGTACAAGCTGCGTGCGGATGTCGCGATCGCCCCCTCCGATCTGAAGGTCTATCGCGGCACCGGGCCCGCGCCCGAGGGCGCGCTGACCGATCCGCGCCATCCCGACATGGGCTGGCGGCTCTACGGGGACAAAGCGGGCGATGACGGCACCGATTGGGACGCGATCCGCGTTGCGCATTGCATCCCTGAGACCGGTGTCGAACTGACCCCCGACACGTTTATCCTCGAGGCCGGGTTCGATCGGCTGGACGGCGTCGATTTCCGCAAAGGCTGCTATGTCGGCCAGGAAGTCACCGCGCGGATGAAGCACAAGACCGAGCTGCGCAAAGGTTTCGTCACAGTCGATGTCAAAGGCCCTGCCGAGCCGGGAACCGAGATCACCTCGGACGGGCGCAGCGTCGGGCGCCTTTTCACCCGTTCGGGCGATCGCGCGATCGCCTATCTGCGCCTCGGGCGCGCATCGGGCGAGATGTCGGCGGGTGACGCGGTGGTCACTTATTTATGACCAGCAAGGATCAAATGTTTCGGAAAGCGCAAGCCCCATCCATGCGTTTTACGGAACATCGTGACGCAGAGGAAACGACCGCAAGAAATCCTTCGTAATACGAACGAAATCGCGCGATCTGAAGGCCATCAATAGAGCGCAATTTCAATTACTTAGAAGACCATCTAGGCCTTTGTGCGTTCGCGCTTCGCAAATAGCCGGCCTTGAATTCCAGCGGCACACGCTTACTTCGCGTGCATTGCGATCCCTTGTGAGGGGCCTAGCTTTTGGTGAGCGGCAAAGGTGATATGCGCCAGACGCATACCTGCCATGTGACCCAAGGCATATCGAATCGGGGGCGGAACGGCCTAGATGGCCCTCACGCCAGGAAACGCAAGAGCAATAACAAAGGACGGAAGAATGCGCGATTTCGTTGACGGCTCGGCCTTCAATTACGAGCAGGGCCAACGAGCCCGCAAACTGTTCGCCGCTGTGGTTCTCGCGGCGCTGGATGATGCGATTGCAGACGACAAGAAATACGGCAACGGTCCCGAGCAGATCGCCCGCTGGGCACGCTCGCGCGATGGTCGTGAAGTTCTGTCCTGCGCCGGCATCGATCCGAACGAGCGCGTCGTCCGGGGTTTGATGGAATTCGTCGGCAAAGGTGTCCGCACGTCGGTCGCTCTGTCGCGCGAAGAAAGCGAACGCCGCCTCGCCGCGATTTCGGACGAGCACGAGGCCGAAGCCGCCTGATCCTGTCAGGCGCCACGGCGACAGTTGGATACACAAAACGGCGCGTCCCACAGGGCGCGCCGTTTTGAATTTCTTGGGTGTGTTTTCGCGATGATCTAAGGGGGACGTCTTGCGTGCCTTGTCGGTGGCATGAGTTTCCCGGTCGATGCACGCTTTGCTGGCCGCGTAGTGCAGGGCTAAGTCGCTCTCGGGCGTCCCTGCCCGAGCATCTCCACTCAGTCCAGATCGCGGCTCATCAGAGCGCGCTGCACTTCGCGACGCACCATCTTGCGCAGGTTGCGCGTGATCTTCGCACCGAGCGCGCCTTGAAGCTCTTCGCGCAGCAGCGATGACACGAGGTGCCGGAGCTGGGTCTCGGTCATCGATTGCGCCAGCGGATGCAAGGCGGCATCGGGCTGGTCCGAGGTGGACGCAAGTTCGGCCTCGAGCGCGGCGATCTCATCCGCCTCGAAATCTTCCTCGAGCGACGCACGCAGCTCCGCATAGCTGGACGTCCGCGGCTCCGGCTCCGGGGCACGCGCCCCGGCATCGCTGAGATGCAGGCGACGCGGCGGCGTATCAGCCGCATGCTCGCTAGCCTGCATGAACTCGGAAGCACTATCACCGCCGTCCATCTCCGGCGTAAGATCTTCCCAATCCTGCGCTGCGGTGGTGTCCTGCAGCGACTCTAGCTCTGGCTGAGCCTCGGCCCCCGGCGGCACGTCGAAGCCGATCACGGCCTCGGTCCCGAAGGCCTCTTCCTCCGCGCTGATGTCTTCCGGCTCGGTCTCTGCGGGAGAGGCGTCATCGAAATCGAGCCCCGCCAGAGGATCATCCCCGACGCTTTCAAGCGTCTCGCTGGCGATATCCGTGTCGTCTTCCGCCGCGTCGGCTTCCGGCGCATGCGGCGCCACGAAGCCGGCCACGTCCTCCCACTCGGCGCTGGTGAAGGTCTGCTCCGGATCGGAGCCCTGATCCCAAACCGGCGTAAAACTTTCGGGCAGTTCGGTCAGCGGCGCGGTGCCTGCCGGTTCGAACGCGTCGCCCGTTTCGGATTCGTAATCGGCACCATCGCGCGCCACTTCTGCCTCAAGCTGGGCGAGCGAGCCCTCCAGCCGCTTGAGCTCGTCATCAAAGCTGCCCTGCGGCAATTCCGCCTCCGACGGCCAGGGCTCGGCCTCTGCATCATCGAATTCGGGTTCAAAATTCTGCGGCTTGCGACGCGCCTCGGACAGCTGTGCAGGCTCGACCGATCCGGCGGGCGCCTCCGACATTTCGGCCGCGTCCTCCTGCGCCGCCTCGGCTTCCTCTTCCGGCGAAACACCCGGCGCGGACCATTCGAGATCGTGGATATCGCCTTTCGACCCCGCCTGAGTGTCCGACACGAGATGCGCGGGCGTCAAAACCAGCGGATCGGGCGTCGAGCCCTCCCCTTTCGAAGTCGGATAGCTCTCGGCCACACGCGGGCTGTCCTGCGACACCAGTCGCCGGATCGATGCCAGCACATCTTCGATTTCGGGTCTGGGTCGGGTATCAGCCATGATCACTCCATCCTGCCGCGCGCACGCGCGCCTGTCCAGCCGTGACGGATCCGAAACTGCAAGGGACACCCGGAGGCTGCGATGCCTGCGCCACAGCGGCGCGGCAGGCGGGCCCGAAAGCCCGCAGAAACACCGTTCGGTCGTTACTGGCCGATGGCCTTGAGCACACGATCCAGACGCTTGCCCTGCGGGCTGAGCGTGAGGGGCGCGGTGCGGACCGAGTTGTAATAGGCCGCGGGATCATAGGTCGGAATTCCAAGCTTCAGGTTTTCTACCGTCAACAGACCCATAGCGGACAAAAGTTGATAATAAGCTACCTGCAGAGTGGCCGCCGCGTCGATCCGGCCCGCCTGCGCATCCAGCAGGTCCTGTTCAGCCGAGAGCACGTCGAGCGTGGTGCGCGCGCCCAGAAGCGCCTCTTCCTTGACGCCCTGATAGGCGGTGCGGGCTGCGGTGATCTGCTGGTCGTAAGCCGAAATCTGCGCCTTCGCGATGTCGATCGCCGCCCAGGCGTTGGCCACGTTTTGCGAGACTGTCACACCGGCCTGGCTCAGCTGCGCGCGGGCCGATTGATCGTTCGCCACGGCCTGACGCTGCGCCGAAAGAAGCGCGCCACCCGAATAGAGCGTCTGGTTCAGCTCGATCCCGGCGGATTGCGTCTGCACGCCCTGCTCTTGCTGGCGCAGGCCAAGCGAACCGGTGATTTTCGGCAGGCGATTGGCGCGGGCGTAATCCACACCGAGGTCATAGACCGCGACGGTGTGCTGCAGCTGCTTGATGCTCGGATGGGTGCGCAGCGCGATGTCGCGCGCCGCATCCAGTGAACCCGGCAGCGACGGACGCTTCGGGAAGGCCGCGAGGTTGCTCGGATAGTGGCCGGTCGCAGCCTTATAGGCCTCGCGTGCCGAGCGCAGGTTTCCCTGTGCCGCAGCGAGCGAGGCACGGGCGGAGGCCAGCTGCGCCTGAGCGAGCGACACGTCGGTCTTGGTGACTTCGCCCACTTCGAAACGGTCGTTCGAGGCCTTGAGCTCTTCGTTGAGGACGCGCGCCGAGTTCTGGTTGATCGCGACCTGCTCGGAGGCCGATTTCACGTCCGAATAGGCCTGGATCGCCGAGAGCAGCACGTTTTGCTCGACCGAGCGCAGACCCTCGCGGGTGGCCAGCACGGTCTCTTTCTTCATAGAGACATTGATCTTGTTGCGACCGAAATCGAACAGCGTCATCGACGCACCGAGCGAAGTCGAGGCGCTCTGCGAGATCGCCCCCGTGGCGTCGGAATTCAGGTAATCGTAGCTCGCGGTCCATTGCAGGACCGGGCGCAGATTCGCGACCGCCTGCGCGACGTCTTCATCGGCGGCCCGCAGTGCGGCCCGGTTCTGCTCCAGCAGGTTCGAATTGCGATATGCAGAGACCAGCGCATCGGCGAGCGTCTCCGCCCCTGCCGCGACCGGCCCAAATGCGGTAGCCGCGACCAAAGCGGTCATAGTCAGAGTCTTGCGCAGCATCGAATGTCCCTCGTTTCCTGTATCGCCGCAGATGCAGGTGTTGTCCCTCTGCCGCCGGGCGCGATTACTTCAAATTCTATCGGCTCAGCGCCCGATTGCATATCCTGCAAAACAGCTAGCCTATTCGATGTGCTCCTCAGAGCACGAATTCACGCGGCTTCACGAACCCCTGGAGGACAGGTGCGGTGCCATTGAAAAGATCGCGCCAGCTCATCGCACCGTCGATCTTGTAACCGATCCGGGCGACCCCGAGGGCGCCTTCCATGAAAATTGCGGTGATCCGGCCGCCTTCTTTGAGTTGCTCGATCAACGCCGCGGGAACGGTTTCGACCGCCCCTTCGATGAGGATCGCGTCATAGGGACCGTGCTGCGCCGCGCCCTCGGTCAGCGCGCCGGTGACGACGGCGACGTTGTCGGCCCCCGCCTCTGCCAGCGCGGCCTCTGCCTGCGATGCCATGTCCTCGTCTTCGAGCGCGACGACCGCCTCGGCCATCCGCGCGATCACGGCGGAGGAATAGCCAAGCCCGGCGCCCACATCGAGGACCAGATCATCGGGCTGGATGTCGAGCGCATCGAGCATCTTCGCGAAATTGCGCGGTTCCAGCAGCACGCGGCCCGGCGCCAGTTCGAGATTTTCCCCGATATAGGCGGCTTCGCGCTTGGCCGCGGGCACGAATTGCTCGCGCGGCACATGCAGCATCGCCGCGATGATCGGGAATTTGGTCACATCGCTGGGACGGACCTGCGTGTCGACCATCATGGTGCGGCGCGTAGCGAAATCTTGCATGTCGAGAACTCTTCGGTAGCAAACCCTTGTGGCCGGTTTTGCCACAGAAGCAGGGTCTGAGCAAGTTATGCGAGAGGGCCTTCGGACCTGCCCTTGCGCTCAGAGCCGACGTCGCCTGCGCACAATGCGCCAAAGGCACAACTCGCCTCTTGCGCGGGCGCTTGCGATACCGTATCTGACGCCAACACCACGGCGGCGAGTTGGCGGAGTGGTGACGCAGCGGATTGCAAATCCGTGTACACCGGTTCGATTCCGGTACTCGCCTCCACCACTTAGCCGAAAGTCGGGGCACTGGTTTACAGGTTGGTTTACAGGACCAACCCGACAGTCGGCTTTTCTGCTGACATTTCAGATGCCCGATCGTAGCCTGGCGCCATGGCAGGCGAGGATTGGAGTGAGGCGGAAAACGCCGCGATCGTAGCGGAATACTTCGCCATGCTCGCAGACGATCTCTCAGGAACGCGCTACAACAAGGCAGCACACAATCGCAGCCTCCAGTCACAGATCGACAGATCGCGCGGGTCGATCGAGTTCAAACACCAGAACATCTCGGCAGTGCTGAAGAGCTTGGGTGAAACCTGGATTTCCGGCTACAAACCTGCGTTCAACTTCCAGGCTTCGCTCGAAGACATCGTGAGCCGCCAGCTTCAGAAGCAAGGTGGTTGGATCGTGCCGCCAACTCATCCGGGGTCAAGCGACTTCCAGGATGCGACACCGCTTTGGCCCGAGCCGCCGCCGACACAACGAAACACTCCGCCGCCAGAAGAACTCGAACAGATGCTCTCTGTGGCAAGAAAGTTCGACGTGGCGGGACGGGACGAACGAAACCGCGCGCTCGGCAAGATGGGTGAAGAACGCGTGCTCGATCATGAGAAAAGCACGCTTCGCGCCGCCGGTCGCGACGACCTCGCGCGCGAGATCGTATGGGTGAGCCAGCAAGAGGGCGACGGAGCCGGATACGACATCCGAAGCTTCACGCCAGAAGGGCGACCCCGCCTGATCGAGGTGAAGACCACCAACGGCTGGGAGCGCACGCCCTTCCATATCTCGCGCAACGAACTGGCCGTGGCGGATGATCGCCGCGAGGACTGGGTGTTGTTTCGCCTATATCAGTTCTCGCGCGGCCCCCGCGCCTTCGAACTCCGTCCGCCGCTCGACGCGCATGTGTCGCTGACGGCGACCTCATTCAGGGCAAGCTTCGACTGAGCGCTTACCTGCCCTCGTCGGATCGCGACCGAGCCTCCAGAAGCTTCGCGAGCACCTCATCGGCGACCTCAGGCACAATCGCCGCATATTTCTCGATGATGTTTGCTGCGTGGCGCAACCCCCAGCCCATCGTGACCGCGATTTCGTTGAGCGAACACCCGGCCCGTAGCAACTCGGTCGCAGCCGTTCCGCGCATGTCGTAGAGACGAAGCTCATTGCGAACATGGATCAACTTTGGATCTTTTGCCGCTGCGGCGTTCGCGCGCTCTTTAACCTTGCGAACGATATCGGAAGCGCGCACCGCCTCGAGCTGCTTTCCCTGGAGAGAAACGAATAGATACTTCTGCCCCCTCGGCGTTTCGTCGATCAACTTCGCCAATGCCGGGGTAACCGGTATGCTCGTCGCCTTTGACGTCTTCGTACGCTTGAAGAGAAGGCGGCGCCCTTTCGGCGTCTTCTGCACATTGTCACGCGTCAGAATCCCGATGTCTTGCGGCGTCAGGCCGCCCTCAGAGGCAGCTATGATGATGCGAGCTTCGCGTTCAGTAGCGACCCTCACAAGCGCAGCAAGCTCCTCTGGCAACCAGATGATCTCTGAACGATCAGACTTATAGATTCGCGGCACGTTCAAGTGATGATGAATCGCGATAGCCACATCCTCATCCCGCGCCCAGTTGAGCAATCGCGTCACAACGCTTGTCGCATAGTCATAGCTTTTCGGGGAATGTACCCATTGCTCTTTCCAAGTTCGGATTTCGCTGAGCGATGCCTTTTCTTCGAAGAGTTTGATCGGATCGACACCGAATTCCGCGTCGAAAGCATTGAGGTATTTCACATAATCGGCTTGGGTTCGTGCCGCGAGCTTCTGAAAGTGGATCGACTTTCGGTAGCGCTCAATGACTGCTCGCGTCGATGAGGCCATGACTGGATCGGATTGCGCGCGAAGACGCCTCGGCTTCGAAGCCTCGCCAAAGGCTTGAATGTAGTCCGAGCTACCAACCACCATTGCATCGCCGGTTCGCCAAAAACACGGACCGCCACGGTATGCATAATGGTATTCTCGGACGGCGCCGGTCGCCAATCGCTTCCGCGCTCGATGAATTCCCTTAAGCCGACAGATTGTCACGACGCATCCTTCTCTGTTCCACGAGCGACAACGTGGGAGCAGCTTCGACATTCGCAGGTGGGGCTTGCATGCCCTGAACTGCATCGAGTCGAGCTCGGACAAGCTTGGGATCGTAAAGGTTTCGACGGCCAGGAACCGGTTCGATGCCGATATCCTTGCACCACTTGCGAAAGGCACCCTTCACGCCATCAAAGCGCATCGCTTCAGCGAGTTCTTCGCCAGTTACGAGCCAAATACCCTGCAGCGCAGTCGGGGTTTCGAGACGTGGTTTCATCGAAATTCGCAAAGTTAGATCCCTTTGAAGAGCATCTGGTAACTTCTCGTGGGGCTCCAAAATCCGCGCACAAAATTTCTCCAAACAACTGTTCGTCTCGCGTTGGGGGTCGAGGTCAACGACTGTTCGATAGGAGCCATTGACCTCGCCTCGCAGTCGGGAGATCACCCTGCTAAGCTTTTGCGCAGATGATTCTTCGGGCTCGATCCTTGCGAGGTACCGCAGAAGATCGGCGCCCGCCTCGCGGAAGTCCTCGCCGACCACGTCGCCCTTGATCACAAGTTGCTCGCAAATATCGCGATCGAACTCTGTGCCCCGGAGAACGTCAGCCGGAAGCGCATCGAGAGCGTCGATTGCCTCGTGCGCCATGGTGTTCAAAGTGTCGATCCGGTTCGGTTGTAGAAACATCTGACATCCTTTCAAAGCTGAACTGCGGGCGCTGCGGCCCTCATCGAGGGGCCGCAGCGGTGGCGGGTCAGCCGATCCCATCAGGATCATTCTGCGCGATCGCGAAATCAGGCATCGCAGCGCATCTCACCAAGCGCATCGAGTGCTTTTTGCGCCCAGAAGGCCTGTCCTTCGAGCTGCGTGCGGATCCCTCGCAGATCGGTCGCGACGGCTCGCATCGCGAGATGCGGCGGGGCCTCTTCGACAGAGAAACGCGGTCCGAGGCGCATGTATCCATCTTCGAGGTAGGCCCATTCGAGCTCGTCATTGAGCGCGATGAGAGCTCGCGTGATCAGCGTTCGAGTGCGGCCGTTGGCTTCCGTCAATCGTCCGATCAGCGAGATGTCTTCGAAACCGGTGAAGAGCAACCAGTCGTCGAGAAACGGCGCATTCTCGAGATCTTTCGGGGACGGCGTCGCGGTCGCTCCGTGAACGACGTTTGCGAGCACATTGCGCTCTTTGCGAAGCTCTTCGGCGGTGAGTTCGGACGGATGTTTATCGTGAGTCATATGTGATCTTTCGAAAAATTTGGGGGTTCAGGAGACGAAGCAGGGCTGCAAGATCCGTTCGCCTCGGTGAGAAGGCGGACGGACGCTGCAGCCCCGATCGGCGGCGCGGTTTAGGGTTGGATCAGCGGTTTCGGGCGGTAGATTGCGACACGCGGCCTTAGCCGTGATCGAACCTCGCGCCGCGCGGTTGCGAGTAGCTTCTCGACTGCCTCGAATTGTTCGCGCTGCGCCGGGCCGAGGCGCCCGATACGAGCATTGCGCTCGAACAGGTCGGACCCAGTCGCGATGAAGAGCCGATGCGATGCGCGGAACATCGTCGGACGATTGAGGCCGCAAGCAGCTGCCTGATCGTCATCGGAAATGACGATGTCATCTTCCCGCAGCAGCCGTCCTTCCGGGCTGACACCGGGCGCGACGATGTTCATCGGTGTATCGCCGATCAGCCCGCGCGAGAGGAGCAAGCACGGACGCGTGCCTGGCGGGATGTCGAACTCGCCATCACGTTTGCGGTCGGAGCCATAAGGGAAGCGCATGAGGAAGATATCGCCGGGTTTGAGCTGCCCCCCCGGGAGCAGTCGAAGGTATCGGTCGTGGAGCATGAGTGCCTCGTGTCGTTGAAAAGGAAAACGACGCGCTGAACCTCACCAACAAACCCCGATACGCGGCCTCGGGGCTTGGCTTGATTGCGTGCGTCAAAGACGCTGCACGCAAGCAAGACATGCGCCGAGGCCGCTTCCCTCCTATGTGCAATCGATCGCTCGCCTGCGGGCAGATCGCGCGGGTGCTGGGGAGAGCGTCGAGAGGGGTGACACCCCTCTCGACCCGCAGGAGGCGCCGGGAGAGTTCGGAGAGGGTGGCGAGCGCCTCTTCGATCCGTCGGAAGGACGCCGAGAGGGTCCGGGGAGATTGGCGAAAGTCTCCCCCGGTCCGCCGGATGGGCGCCTTAGGGTGCAGGGAAAGTGGTGAGCTACTCCCCAGCTCTTGGACAGGATCTGGCGTGAATTAAGCTACTCGTTGCACCTGCTGACCGGGTAACCTTCAGCGTAAGCGCTTTGCCGATCCCCTACGCGGCGATGGTTGACGGGATCTGGTAGTTCCAGGGCATGAGTGCGTCGATGCGGCTTTTGGGATGCCCATCGAGCAACGCGAGCAAGGTATCGGAGAGGTAGCTGACCGGATCGACGTCGCACATCTTGCAGTTTGCGATCAGGCTCGCGAGCAATGCCCAGTTCTCTGCCCCGACCTCGTGCCCCGCGAAGAGCGCGTTTTTCCGTGTCAGAGCGATCTTCCTGATCTGGTTCTCGACCGGGTTGGTATCCAGCTCCAGACGGCCGTCTTCAAGGAATCGCGTGAGGCTGGGCCAGCGCGCCAGAGTGTAACGGATGTCCTCGGCTAACTTGGATGAACGCGGGATGCGCGAGAGCTGGGCCTCGAGCCAGGGACGGAAGGCGGCGATGACCGGTGCCGAGAGGTTGCGCCGGGCAGCAAGTCGGGCGTCTGGAGCAAGGCCGCGCACGGATTTTTCGACGGCATAGATCTCGGCGATCTGGCGCAGAGCTTCCTCGGCAATTGGCGACCCATCTTTTTCCAGGCGCTTCACGAACCGCCGACGCGCATGCGTCCAGCAATGGACGAGCGTCCATGGGCCCTCAGGCCGGTCGACCTTGGTGAGCTTGTCATAGGCTTCATAGCCGTCGCATTGCACGAACCGCCCGCGATAGTCCTCAAGGAATCGCAGTGCATGCACGGCACCGCGGCCGGGCGCGTAGTGGAACATCACCACGGGAGGGTCCACGCCACCGTGCCCCCGATCATCGGCAACGATGGCCCAGAAGTAACCGGTCTTCGTCTTCCGTCGCCCGGGGTCGAGCACCGGTGCTCTTGTTTCGTCCATGAAGATCCGGTCCGCACCTTTCAGCCGCTCCTTCAGGTGATCGGCGATCGGACGCAGGTGGAAACAGGCGCGTCCCACCCAGTTGCCGAGCGTGGCCCGGTCCAGGGTGATCCCCTGCCGGGTATAAATTTCGGCTTGCCTGTAGAACGGAAGATGATCGCCGAACTTGGCCACCATGACCTGCGCGATCAGGGCCTCCGTGGGCAACCCGCCGGGCACGACAGGTTCCGGGGCATGGGCCTGCGCTACCGTGCCGGAGCAGCGCCGGCAGGCATATTTGGGGCGGCGGGTGACAAGCACCCGGAGCTGGGCCGGAACCACGTCAAGCCGCTCGGAAACATCCTCGCCGATCCTGGACATCTCGCCGCAACCTCAGGGGCAGGGGGTACTTTCGGGTTCGATGACCCGTTCGATCCGGGGCAGATGTTTTGGAAGGTGACCCCGGTTGCGGTTCGGCCTGCCGCTCTGGAACGCTACGCGCGCTATACGCAGAGCTCTTAGCCTTTCCGACGGATAGTTGGAAACCTCGTCCACACGCGGAGATCTGGGAGCTCATTGAGGCCGAACTCAAGGCGCAGGGTTATCGCACCAAGCAACCTGTTTCCGTTAGTCGAGCAATGAACACACATCCTTTTTGGAAAAGGAGTTTTTTCACGCTATGACATTGGAAAGGCTCTGTTGCACAAATCGGTTGATGGCCGAGGTTCCCCTTTCCCCGGACGGACTTATCCCACAGCTTCCGTGACGGGTATGCCGAGCGCGGTGTAGCCGTTCATGATGGCGATGCGGACCTGAAGTTCCGCGATCTGGCGATCGAAGT
>NZ_WBJS01000001.1 GCF_009296265.1 Thioclava sp. JE_KL1 | reverse complement strand
CTGGTAGACGTGTGGTCCTCACCAACTACCCGCTTCCCGCATCGCGTTGACGAAACCTGCGCCCAGCCCTCATACATGGCTCTCGGACGAAAGTGGTTCAGGAGAACGCCCGTTGACGCAGGATCTGGTGATCGCGGAATGAAGAAGTCTTCGGGCGAAGACGAATTGGCTACATGGCTGCGCGCCTATCTCGAGGCGGGAAGGCCGGGGGACCGCTTGCCGACGATGCGCGAACTGATGAAGCGGTTCGGGGTTGCGCAACGAATGTCGGCTTCGTTCCATCTCGCTTCGACCGAACGAAAAGACAAAAGCCGGGTGGCGCAAGACGCGCGCACCCGGCCAGGTTGGCCTCTTAGCCCTTCACGATCATCCGGTAACGTAGCTGGTCGAAGATCACGGCGCAGATGAGCAACAGACCGATGAGCACCATCTGCATGTAGGAGCTGACCTGCGCGAGGTTCATCCCGTTTTGCATCAGGATGATGAAGAAGGCGCCCAGCACCACGTTCTCAACCCGGCCGATCCCGCCGCGCAGCGAGACCCCGGCGATGACGCAGGCCGCGATGCTCTCCATTGCGATGGTGCCGCCGAGGTTCGCATCGCCGCTCTCGACGCGCGCGGTCAGCAGCAGGCCGGTCAGGGCGGCGATCACCGCGCAAAGCCCATAGACGAGGATCAGCGTGCCGCGGGTGTTGATCGCCGACAGATGGGCCGCCTTGATGTTGCCGCCGACGGCATAGATCCGGGCGCCGACGCGGGTGCGGGCCATCAGCACCCACATCACGATGATGGCGATCACGGCGATCACCACGGGCACGGGCACCCCGAACACCCTACCGAAGCCGAACGTGTCACCGAAGGCGAAGGGCAGGCCCGAAACCGGCACGCCCCCGGTCAGGAACAGCGCAAGCCCGGTGCCGACAGACGAGACACCCAGCGTCATGATGAAGGGCGAGACGTCGAACAGCGCGACGCCGATCCCGTTCACCGCGCCCACGATCAGCGCGACCGCGAAGCCTGCGAAGGCCCCGATCAGGATCACGAGCCAGATCGCATCGGGGAAGATCTGCGCAGCCCATGTCATCGCCAGCGCCGAGACGACGGAGCTGAGCGCGATCACCGTGCCCACAGAGAGGTCGAAGCCCCCCGAGATCAGCACCAGCATCTGGCCCAGCGAAACCAGCACCAGATAGACAGATTGCCGTGCCACGTTGATCAGGTTCTGCGGCGACAGGAAGTTCGGCGCGGCGAGGGTGAAGATCACGACGGCCGCGATGAGGAAGAACGGCAGCACGCCGAGCTTGATGAAGATACGCAGCGGCAGCGCCGCCAGCGAAGGCTTGGAATTGGCCTGCATCATGCGGGGCTTCCTTCTGTGTCTTTTTGTGTCTGTTGGGTGGCGCCGGGCTGGTCGAAGAAATAGCGCAGGACGATGTCCTCGCGCAGATCCTCGCGCGGCAGCTCGGCGGTGATCTTGCCATTGGCGAGCACAATGGCGCGGTGGGCGAGGTTCATCACCTCTGGCAGATCCGACGAGATCACCACCACGGCTTTCCCCGCCTCGGCCAGCTCCGCGATCAGCCGGTAGAGCGCCGCGCGGGTGCCCATGTCGACGCCCACGGTCGGCTCGTCGAAGATGTAGAGATCGGCCTCATGCCCGAAAGCCTTGCCGAACAGCACCTTCTGCTGATTGCCGCCCGAGAGCTTGCCGACGACGCGGCTGCGGTAGCTCTCATGCAGTTCGACATGGCCGAAGATTTCCGCCGCGCGGGTACTCAGTTGACGCGAGCGCAGCAGCGGGCCGCCCTCGGCCATCAAATCCATCACCAGATTGCCGCGGGGCGTCTCGGCGAGGATCAGGCCCTCATGCTTGCGGTCGGGCGAGAGATACCACGCGCCCGCCTTCACCAGCTTGCGGGTCTGTGCGCCGGTGACGTCCCGGCCCTTGAAGCGGACCTGCCCGGCATGGGTCGCGTTGAGCCCCATCACCGAGCGGAACAGTCGCGACTTGCCCGAGCCCACGAGGCCCGCGACGCCCAGCACCTCGCCCCGGCGCACCTCGAAGGAGGCATGATCGATACCGGGAGCGCTGAGGTTTTGCACGTCGAGGACGACTTCGCCGGGCGTATGGGTGATCGTCGGGTAGATGTCGCGGATCTCGCGCCCGGCCATCATGTCCACGAGCGACTGCTCGGTCATCTCGGCCATCGGCGCGGTGCCGATATGCGCGCCGTCGCGCAGCACGGTCACACGTTCGGCGATGCGCTCGAATTCATGCACGCGGTGCGAGATATAGATGATCCCCACACCTTCGGATTTGAGCCGCCCGATCACCTCGAACAGCTGATCGACCTCGCGATCGGTCAGCGAGGCGGTGGGCTCGTCGAGGATCAGGACCGACAGATCGCCCTGCATCGCCTTGGCGATCTCGACCATCTGCTGTTGCGCCCGCGACAGGCGCGCCACGGTCAGGTCCGGGTCGATGTCGAAGTTCAGATCGGTCAGGATCTGCTTCGCCCGCTGGCGCATCGCGCGCGGCGACAGGAAGGGGCCGACACCCGGCTCGTGGCCCAGAAACATGTTCTGCGCCACGCTCATCGTCGGGATCAGCGAGAATTCTTGAAAAACGGTATGGATGCCTTTGGCCTGCGCATCGGCCACCGAGGCGAACTCGACCGGCTCGCCGCGCATCTCGATCGTGCCGGAGGTCGGGGTATTGGCGCCCGCCAGCAGCGAGATCATCGTCGATTTCCCCGCGCCGTTCTCACCGAACAGCACATGCAGCTCACCCGCATAGAGGTCGAAATCGACGGCATCGAGGGCGAGGACGCCCGGATAGGCTTTGCTCAGCCCATGCGCCTGTAGAAGCGGTTTGCTCGTCATTTGCTGTCTCCCAGGGCAGGAATTGGCGGCGCCGGCGGAAGGGGGAGGGCCGGCGCCGCGCGTCGTCAGTTCACCGAGAAGACCGGCTGGAAGCCGTCCGGGGGCAGCACCGCGGAACGCGGCGTGTCTTCGATATTGTCCTTGGTGATGACGAAGATCTTCGGACCGACATGTTTGACGTAGTCCTTGCCTTCGAGGATCCGCACCGCCTGATCGACTGCGATCCGACCCTGGATGACCATCGAGTCCGCCGGGGCCGCCTCGATGAAGCCGCGCTGGATGCCGCTATAGACACCGGGCGTCAGGTAGAAGGCGAGGTTGCCGACCTTGTCTGTCAGGCCGCGCTCGCGCAGCAGGCCCTGTGCCACTTCCGCGGTCACCGCCGTGCCCGCGATGTAGCTCACTTCCGGGTTCGCCTGCAGCACATCTTCGACGAGCTTGAGCTGGGCTTCCTTGCCGGTATCGCCATAGCGCGGCTCGAGCACTTTCACGGCCGAGCCTTTCACGGCTTCCATGAAGCCCTTGTTCGCGGCTTCGACCCAACCGGCGCCTGCTGGACCCGGGAACCAGCCGACGGTCACTTCGTCGCTGCCCTCGGGGTGCTTCTGCGCGAGGTAGGAGCCGATTTCTTTGCCCATCGTCTCGAAGGAGACGAGCGACTTGGCCGCGAGGTCGGGCGAGGACATGCCGTTGACGAGGTCGATGACCGGGATGTCCTTGTCGGCCAGTTCCTTCACGACCGAGTTCAGGCCGTCATAGGAGATCGCCCCGATGATGACCGCCTGCGCGCCACCGGCGGCACAGTCCTCGATCTGGCTGATCTGCTTGGCGAGGTTGGTGTAGCCACCGGCCTCGACCACGTTCAGGCTGACGCCTTCACGCTTGGCTTCTTCGGTCACGCCGTAATCGACACCCAGCCAGTAGGCGTCTTTCATATGCGGGAAGGAGACGCAGATCTTGTAATCCTTGTCGGCCTTGGCCAGCGCCTCATATTCGATGGGCTGTGCGGTGCCATCGGCGGAGAAGGCCGGGACGACCTCTTCGGCGGGGTAGGGGAACCACGCATCCTCGGCCATGGCCGGGAGCGCGGCACACGTAGCGCCCAGAAGCGCGACGGATGTCAGGACATGTTTCATTGTTCAGAGACCTCTCTGTTGCTTGGTTTGATCGCGGGTTGTCCCCGCTTGTGGAATAACGTCGGCGCGGGGCGCCCGGGATTTACCCGAGCGCGGCGCGGATCTTGTCGAGCCGTTCGCGGCGTGCGGTGCGCGCGGCCAGTGCCTGTTCCATGGTCACTTCGACGAAGCGCACCTTGGTGTTGGGTTGCAGCTGCCCGATCAGGTCCATATCGGCCGAGATCACCGCGCCGAGGGTGAAATACCCCCCGCCCGAGACCGCGTCGCGATGGAGCACGATGGGCTCCTGTCCGCCCGGCACCTGGATCGAGCCGTAGGAATAGCAGCCATCGACGATGTTCGACGGGTCGGAGCCCGCGCCGAAGGGCTGTTCACGCTCGACGAATTCCATCGGCGCGCCACCGCGGAAGCGATAGCCCATCCGGTCCGCCTCGGGGGCGACGGTCCATTCATCGGCGAAGAACTGCGCCTGCGAGGCCGGGGTCAGCCGGTGCCAGTAGAGGCCCGGGAGAACCCGCAGGCTGACCGGCGTCTCGACCGGGGCGAGCAGCGCCTTGTCGAGCGTGCGCTCGGTCATGTCCTTGGACTTGCCGACCGGGATCACGTCATCCGCCGCAATGGCGCGGCCCTCGACCCCGCCAAGTGCGCCGATCGGATAGGTCGAGCGCGAGCCGAGCGCGCTCGGCGTGTCGATCCCGCCGCCGAAAGCGATGTAGATGCGCGCGCCGGATTTCAGGAAGCCGAAGCTCAGCGTCTGGCCCGCCTTCACGACGAAGGAGGACCAGCTTTCGCGCGGCTCGCCATCGACCATGATCGGCATCTCGCCCCCGGTGACGGCCACGAGCGTGTCATCCTCGAACGTCAGTTCCGGGCCCATGAAGACGGCTTCCAGACCGGCCTCGGCCTCGTCATTGCCGACCAGCATGTTGGCGACCCGCATCGCGAAGCGATCCATAGCGCCGCCTTCGGGAATGCCGAGATGGAAATAGCCCGGACGACCAAGATCCTGGATCGTCGTCGACAGGCCGGGTTTGACAACCTTAAACGCCATTGAGGGCCTCCATCAGTTTCGCATTGGTGCCCGCCATATCGGCGTTGAACGCTTCGAGATCGAAGGTCACTTCGGCAATGCGGGGGGTATAGGTGCCGTCTTTCACGGCGGCCTCGATCCGGTCGAACTCGGCGCGGTCGATCGGTTTCCACTTCACGATGTCGCCGGGTTTGAAGAAGACCATGAAGTCTTGCAGATAGGAGACGGTCTGGGTCGGATCGAAGATCGTCATCGGGGTGATGCCGAACATCTGGTAGCCGCCCGCGCCGCGCACCGAGTAGATGCAGCCGAAGCAGCCGCCGATACCGACCGTGTGCTTGGGCGTATCGGTCCGGGGGCGCAGGTATTTCGGCACCTCGATCTGCTTCTCGCGCTCGACGAGTTGGTAAAGGAAGGGCAAACCCGCCACGAAACCCACCATCGAGACGAACCACGGCTGCGAGTGATAGGCCTCGATGAAGGCCTCCACGCTGTCATAGCCGTTGATCCGTGCGGCATATTCGAGATCGGTCGCCTCCGGGTCCTGATGGCGTTCGCGGAACCGCATCAGGGTCTCGTGGGTCCAGGGATCTTGGAAATAGACCGGGACTTCGACGATCCTCGTGTCGAGGCGCTTCTCGCCGGCCTCGGCCTTGTGCTCGAGCTCCTTGATCCGCGCCATCATCTCGTCGGGCGAGATCACGTCGGGGTTGAAGCGCACTTCAAAGCTGGCATTGGCGGGGCAGATCTCGGTCACGCCGGGAATGTTCGCCTCGGCCACGGCGTTGCGCAGCGACAGTGCTACGAAGAAGGCTTCGAGCGACATCTCCTCGTCGACCTCGACATAGACGTGCTCGTCGCCGCCAAAGGAATACCTTGTCTTCATGGGGATCTCCTATGCTGCGTCGGTTGCGGTGAGGTTGCCGGCATCGAGCCAGGGCTCGAGCCATTGCGTATGGAAGTCGCCGGCGCGCACGCCCGGATCGGCGGCGAGCGCCAGATGCAGGGGCGTGGTGGTCTTCAGACCGCCGATTTCCAGGTCTTTCAGCGTCTCGGCCATCAGGTCGATCGCGGCCTCGCGGGTCGGCGCATGAACGATCATCTTGCCCAGAAGCGAGTCATAGAAGGGCGGGATCTGATAGCCCTCATAGAGAAAGTGATCGAAGCGCAGACCTTCGCCTTCGGGGATCGACAGCGAGGCCACCTTGCCGGGGAAGGGCAGGAACTGCATCAGCGGGTCCTCGGCATTGAGCCGCACCTCAATCGCATGGCCCGTGCAGGTGATCTGATCTTGCGTGACGGGCAGCGTCTCGCCGCCCGCGATGCGCAGCATTATCGCGACCAGATCGAGCCCGGTGATCATCTCGGTCACGGGATGTTCGACCTGAATGCGGGTGTTCATCTCGATGAAGTAGAACTCATCGGCGGCCGCATCATAGAGATATTCGATCGTGCCCGCGCCGCGGTAGTTCACGGCTTCGGCCAGCGCGACCGCCGCGTTGCACATCGCCTCGCGGGTGGCGTCCGGCAGGCCAAAGGCCGGGGCTTCTTCCCAGACCTTCTGGCGGCGGCGCTGCAGCGAGCATTCGCGCTCGTAGCAATGGACCGCAGCCCCCGTGCCGTCACCGAGGATCTGCACCTCGATATGGCGCGGATTGACGATCACCTTTTCCAGATAGAGACCACCGTCGCCGAAGGCCGCTTCGGCCTCGGCGCGGGCCTGCGGGGCGAGACGGGCCAGCTCGGCCGCGTCCTGAGCGATCCGGATGCCGCGCCCACCGCCACCGGCGGCGGCCTTGATCATCACCGGGTAGCCGATCTCGTCCGCCACGCTCAGCGCCTCGTCCGCCGAGATGCGCCCGTCAGAGCCGGGCACCGTCGGCACGCCCGCCTCTTTCGCGGCGATCCGGGCGGCGACCTTGTCGCCCATCCGCTCGATCGTCTCGGGTTTGGGGCCGACGAAGATCATCCCGGCGTCTTCCACGGCGCGGGCGAAATCGGCGTTCTCGGCCAGAAACCCGTAGCCCGGATGGACCGCATTGGCGCCCGCGTCTTTCGCGGCCGCCACGACGGCAGAGATGTTCAGGTAGGATTTCGCAGCCGGGGCAGGCCCGACGCAGACCGCCTCATCGGCGAGCCGGACCGCCAGCATCTCGGCATCGGCCTCGGAATAGGCCTGCACCGTCTTGATGCCGAGCGATTGCGCGGCGCGGATGATCCGCACGGCGATCTCGCCCCGGTTTGCAATGAAGAGAGTTTCGATCGCCATTGGATCAGCCCATCTTCGCGAGCACATCGCCCGCCGAAACCGGCGTCGCATCCGCCGCGGCATAGTCCGAGAAGGTGCCCGCAGCCTCGGCCTTCACCTCGATGAAGGTCTTCATCACCTCGATCAGCCCGATCGTGTCGCCGACCGCGACCGCGTCGCCCGCGGATTTGAACGGGGCCGAATTGGGGTCGGGCTTGTGGTAGAAAGTTCCGGGAAGCGGGGAAACGATATCCGTCATGGCTCTCTCCTGTCAGGTCTTTTCATTTTCAGCGAGAACCATCGCCGCGGGGGCAATGGTGACGCCGTTTTCTTGCAGTGCAGTCTTGATAGCGTGGCCGATTTCCAGCGCGCCGGGCGTGTCCGAGTGGAAGCAGATCGACTCGAACTCCACCGTAATCGTCTTTCCGGTGACCGTCTCGACGGTGTTCTCGAGGCAGGCGCGCACGCATTTTGCGGCGAGCTTCTTGGGGTCGGGCGCGGAGACGTGGCGGGCGAAGACGATCGAGCCGCTGTCGTCATAGTCACGGTCGGCATAGAACTCGCGCACGACCGGCTGACCGAGGCGCTTGGCGACCTCGTAGGTCTTCGAGATATCCATGCAGAACAGGATCAGCCCCGGCGCGTAGCGTTGCAGCGTCTCGACCAGATGGCGCGAGAGGTCCTCGTTGCGCGCGGCCTCCATGTAGAGCGCGCCGTGCGGTTTGACGTGCTGCAGCGGCACCCCGTAGCGGCGGCCGAATTCGCGCATCGCCCCCACCTGGTAGATGATGTCGTTCACCAGCTCCTCGGAGCTCGCGTTGATATGGCGGCGCCCGAAACCGACGAGATCGCGATAGCCGGGATGCGCGCCGAGACCCACGGAATGCTGATGGCAGAGCTTCGCGACCCGGTTCATCTGCATCGGGTCGCCGGCGTGAAAACCGTTCGCGACATTGGCCGAGGAGATCAGCGGCATCAGCTGATCATCCGGCGCGCCAGCCATGGCCCAATGGCCGAAGCCTTCTCCGAGGTCACAGTTCAGGTCGATGAGTTTCGGCATGTCTCTTCCCAGATCTCTGTTGCAAGATCAGCTTTCGACAATGTGATCGACATGTAAAATTCTAATATCAGTGAGGGCATTATCGTGATAATCGATAATATGATTAGACACTGTCCGGTGCAAATCGCTGAAAAATATGGATATGACTTCGATCTGTGCAGATTGCGAACCTATGATATCTGAATCCCGTGGTCGGCATTATCGGAAAATCCGAAAGGAGGCGGCATGAACTTCCGTCAGCTCAAGTATTTCGTGGCTACCGCCGAGACCGGTCAGGTCAGCCGGGCGGCCAACGAACTCTCGATTTCCCAGTCCTCGGTGACGACCGCGATCCGCGAGCTTGAGGCCGAGATGGATACCGAGCTTTTCACCCGGACCTCGCACGGGATGGAGCTGACCCAGTCGGGGCGCGAGTTGCTGGGCCTGTCCTACGATATCCTCACCAAGCTCGACGAGGCGGTGAATATCCGCGAGCGCAGCAGCGGCGTGACCGGGCGGGTTCTCGTCGCGACCACTTACACGGTGATCGGGTATTTCCTGCCCTATCATCTGGGGCGGCTGGCGCGGCTGCACCCCAATCTCGATATCCAGCTCCACGAGCTGAACCGCGAGGCGGTGGAGGAAGGGCTGCTGTCGAACCGGTTCGACATCGCGATCGTGCTGACCTCGAACGTGATGAACCCGGAACTGGAAAGCGAGACGCTGATGCGTTCGCCCCGCAGACTTTGGCTGCCGCAGGGCCATCGGCTGGCGAACCTGCGCAGCGTCGATTTCAAGGAGATCGCCGACGAGGACTATATCATGCTCACCGTCGACGAGGCGGCGAACACGACGATGAAATACTGGAACTTCGGTTCGACCCAGCCGCGCGTGAAGCTGCGCACCTCGTCGATCGAGGCGGTGCGCTCGATCGTGGCGAACGGGCAGGGGGTGACCGTGCTCTCCGACATGGTTTATCGGCCCTGGTCTCTCGAGGGCAAACGCATCGTGACGGTCGAAACCGATCCGCCGGTTCCGACAATGGATGTCGGTCTCGCGTGGCGCCGCGGGGCCGAGCTGTCTCCGGGCGCGGTCGCGCTCTACGATTATTTCCGGCTGACCTTCGACAGCTCGCTGACTCTGAACAGCTGAGCCAAGGCGATGGAAATTTCCTATCGTCAACGATGCCGACTGCAGGTCTGGGGCGTCAGTTTGCAGTCAGGCCGCGCCTCCAAGCCGCCACTTGGAGCGCAGTCGAAGCCTTGGACGCCAGCTCGCATATTTTGAGACAAATCAATGACGCCGCCCGCCGTGTCGGCTGACTGTCGGCAAACGTCCTGCAGAAACCGTCCTAGAAAACCTCGCCACGGAGTATCGAGCCCATGCCGACCAAGAAAAAAGACGTCGAGGAGAATACGCCCCCGACGACGGGAATGCTGGCGAAGTCTCGCGAGACACTTCGGGCAGCCTGCGAGCGGCTCAACATTCATCCCGACGTTTTCGAAGAGCTCAAAGGGCCCCGTGAAACTCTGGCCGCCACGCTCTTGATCCGGATGGATGACGGGAGCCGACGCGCGTTCCAGTCTTGGCGGTGCCGTTATAACGACCGGCGGGGTCCGACCAAGGGCGGCGTTCGTTTCCATCCGAACGTCTCGCTCGACGAGATCGAGACGCTTTCCTTCTGGATGACGTTCAAATGCGCCGTGGCCAACCTGCCCTTCGGCGGCGGGAAGGGCGGGGTCTGCGTGGACACGAAGACGCTCTCTGTCAACGAATTGGAGCGCTTGAGCCGGGCCTATGTCGAAGCCTTCGCGCCGTTCATCGGCCCCGATCGCGATATTCTGGCGCCGGACATGTATACGAACGGGATCGTCATCGCGTGGATGGCGGACCAATACAGCTGGATTTCCGGGCAGGCCTCCCCAAGTGCAATCACCGGAAAACCTCTCGCTTTCGGGGGCACGAACGGGCGGGTCGATGCGACGGCGCGCGGCGGATACTATGCTCTGCGTTATCTGGAATCCGCGCTTTCTCTCGATCCGAATACGGCCACGGTGGCAATCCAGGGGTTCGGGAATGTCGGCTTCCACTGCGCCAAGCTTCTGCATGCCGACGGGTATAAAATCGTCGCCATTTCGGATTCCGCCGGCGGCATCTACGACCCAAGCGGATTGGATCCGCTCGCCGTCATGCAACACAAGCATGAAACCGGCGGCGTGAAAGGCGCGAAGGGGCAAGGTAAGACGAAAGAGATTTCAAACGCCGAGTTGTTGGAGCTCGATTGCGACGTGCTGGTGCCTGCCGCATTGGAGCGGCAGATCACGCTCGAAAATTGCGACAAGATCAACGCCCGCATCATTCTGGAAATGGCGAACGGGCCGGTCTCGCCCGAGGCCGACAAGAAGCTGACGGAAGCAGGGCATATCATCGTGCCCGATATCCTCGCGAATTCCGGCGGCGTGACAGTGTCCCATCTGGAATGGGTCCAGAACAGATCGGGTTTTTATTGGGACAGCTCGCGTGTCCGGGATCATCTGAAGACGACGATGGAGACCGAGACGCAATCGATCTGGACCTTGCACAACGAAATGGAGCTTTCGATGCGCGATGCCGCCTATATCCACGGCCTGCGTCGGATCGCGGAATCCGTGGAAGCCCGAGGCACGCCCGCTTATTTTGAGGGATCATAGCGGCCGATCCCGGCTCCGATCGGCACATGGAAAAGCACGATCTCGGGGTCAGCGACAATCCTCGTTGGCCCGTATCCTCGCAAGGATAAGCTTTCAAAGAAGCGGTGCTCGAGAATATGCATTCACAGCGTGAAGCGCTATTTATCGACCCCCAAGGTTTCCCGGACGAATAGAGCAATCTCCCGCTCTGGTGCGCTGCGCGCGCGTTTGGGGGGGCTGCGTGCGCAGCGCGAAGAGGTTCTAGTTTTTTCAGTCTGGCGCTTCGACCAAGATCTTCACCTGGGATTTCTCCGCGACGAGCGCTTCGAAGCCTTGCTCCACGATCTGATCGATCTTGATCCGCTTGGTCACCAGCTTGTCGGCGCTGAAATAGCCCTGCACCATCAACTCCATCACTGCCGGGTAGACATTGCGGTATGCGATGGTGCCCTGCAGTTGGCGCTCTTTCAGAACGGCCGTATTGGGTTGGAAGGAAGCGTCTCCCTCCCAGATCGACACGATCAGCGTCTGACCTTCGTGGCGGGTGCTGTCGATGCATTGCGGCAGAACGCGCGGCACACCTGTCACCTCGAAAGCGACATGAACAACGCCGGTGGCCGCACGAATTTTCGCGACGGGGTCTTCCGCCATCGGGTCTATGGCGCTGGTGGCGCCGAGTTCGAGCGCTTTCTCGCGGCGTTCAACTGAGGGTTCTACGACATGGATCTGGGCCGCGCCCGCGACGCGTAGAGCCTCGACGACCAAAAGCCCGATCGGCCCCGCGCCGAAGACCGCAGCCGTGTCCCCGGCCTTGATCTTCGACATGCGCACCGCATGCAGCGCGACGGCGGCGGGCTCGACCAATGCGCCCTGTTCCATCGACAGCGCGTCGGGCATCTTGTGAACCATTCGGGCGGGCACAACCGAGGTTGCAGCGAAACCGCCATGTCCCCCGGAGAGCCCGACAAAACCAAGGCTGTCACAGAGATTGTATTTGCCCTCAAGGCAGGCGGGGCAGGTGCCGCAGGCGAAGATCGGCTCGATTGCGACACGGTCGCCGATGCTCAGTCCCGTGACGCCTTCTCCCAACTCCGCCACGGTCCCACAATATTCGTGGCCCATGGTGATCGGCGCCTTGTCGTGGCTGAGCGGATGATCCTGCTCGACCGGGACGAAGATCGGTCCCGCCAGATATTCGTGCAGATCGGAACCGCAGATCCCGGTCCATGCGACCTTGATCGCGACCTCTCCGGGACCGGGGATAGGGGTGTCGATTTCCTCGACGCGAATGTCTTTCACGCCGTGCCAACGTGCAGCTTTCATGGAATGTCTCCGTTCAATGGGGGAAGTTCTCCCGGCCCGTGAAGGGGCCGGGAGAGGGATGGGGTCAGGAGAGGTGATGGACTTCCTGGAGCCCGTAGACCGGGGTCTCCAGCCCCTCCAACCGCGCTTTCAGCTGCAGCGCGAGATAGAGCGAGTAATGCCGCGATTGGTGCAGGTTGCCGCCCATGAACCACAGATGCTCCTGTTGGGTCGGCTTCCACATATTGCGCTGCTCGCCTTCCCACGGGCCGGGGTCTTTCTTGGTGTCCGAGCCAAGCCCCCAGACCTTACCAACCTTGTCGGCGACCTCTTGGCTGATCAGATCGGCGGCCCAACCGTTCATCGAGCCGTAGCCTGTTGCGAAGACCACCAGATCGGCGGGCAAGCGCGTGCCGTCGGCGAGCACCACAGCGTCTTCCTCGAAATGGTCGACCTGACCCTTGGCCAGCTTCACCTCGCCATCGATGATCAGCTGGCTGGCGCCCACGTCGATGTAATAGCCCGAGCCGCGGCGCAGGTATTTCATGAACAGCCCAGAGCCGTCATCGCCCCAGTCCAGATCGAAGCCCGCCTTTTCCAGCCCTGCGTAGAACTCCGCATCGCGCTCGCGCATCTGGTCATAAAGCGGGATCTGGAACTCGTGCATGATCTTGTAGGGCAGGGAGGCGAAGATCATGTCTGCCTTCTCGGTTGTGACACCGTTGGCAAGCGCCTCTTCCGAGTAGAGCGCGCCGAGCCCGATCTCCATCAGCGAGTCCGAGCGCACGATATGGGTGGAGGATCGCTGCACCATGGTGACATCCGCATCGCCTTCCCAGAGAGCCGCGCAAATGTCGTGCGCGGAGTTGTTCGAACCGATCACGACCACTTTCTTGCCAGTCCACGGATCGGGGCCCTCATGCTGCGACGAGTGCTGGATCGTGCCCTTGAAGTCTTCCATGCCCGGGAAACGCGGCATATTCGGCTTGCCCGACATTCCGGTCGCGAGCACAAGCTGCGTCGGCTCCAGCGTCACCGTCTCGCCGTCGCGATTGACCTCGACCGTCCATTTTCCGGAGGCGTCATCGTAGCTGGCGCCGGTCACTTCGGACCGCGTCCAATAATTGATCTCCATCACCTTGGTATACATCTCGAGCCAGTCGCCAACCTTGTCCTTGGGCGTGAAGACCGGCCAATTGTCGGGGAACTTGATGTAGGGCAGATGGTCATACCAGATCGGGTCATGCAGGCAGAGCGACTTGTAACGGCTCCGCCACTGGTCGCCGGGCCGGTCATGCTTATCCAGAACGATCGCAGGCACGCCAAGCTGGCGCAGCCGCGCACCCAGCGCGATCCCGCCCTGACCGCCGCCGACGATCAGCACATAGGGCTGCGTGCCATAGCCCAGATCCGCCTCTTCCGCCTCGCGGTGCTCCTTCCACGAGGTCCGGTTCTTGCGCGCGCCATGTTCAGCGCCCATCGGGCGGCGCGTGCCGCGGTTTTCCTCGAAACCCTTGAGCTCCTGAAGCGCCGTCAGCAGCGTCCAGATGCGGCCATCTCGAATGCGCATCAGGCCCCAGCCGCGGCCCGACTTCGTCTCGAAAGTGACCCAGGCGGTGATCACGCCGCCCTCCTCGGCGGGGATCTCGCCCGACTGGATCTCGAACTTGCCGGGACGGGTGTGCTCGAGCTGGTTTCTCAGCATGTCGGCCACGCCGTCCGGCCCTTCCACGGTTTTCAGGTTCCAGCTGACCGCAACGAGGTCGCGCCAGTAGCTGTCGGTCGCAAACAGTGCGGCCGCGCGGTCGATATCGCCGCTCTCCAGCGCGGCGTTGAGGCTGTCCAGCATGTCCTGGGTCTGTGTGTTGATGGTGGTATCAAGCATCGCGTCTCCTCCTCTGCGCGTGTCTCTAGGAGGAGTATCGGCGCGTGATCGCTGAGCGATCCATGGTCGCGACGCGTGCAAAGGGAGGAAAAGCGCCTGCTGCGGCGCGGCATGTTGCGCGCGCAACAAGGGCGCAACAGATCACTCAGGCGGACGCAACCCGGCCTTGCGAATCCGACGCAGGATTGTCGAGCGGTTGACCCCGAGCCGCCGGGCGGCGCGCGCCATGTTCCACTCGCAGGCGTCCAGAATCTCCTCGAGCATGTCCCATGGGTCACTCGGTGCGGGCAGGGCCTTCTCGATATTCGGAGTGATTTCGACGGGGGTGGGCAGATCGAGCAGATCGATCACCGATCCGACGCAGAGCGCCGCCGCGACGTCGAGAACCTGCTCGAGCTCGCGGATATTGCCAGGCCAGCGACGTCCCAGCAATTCGGCCCGTGCCGAGGGTGACAGCCGAACCGCGTCGCCCGCGTGGCGGCGCAGATGACGCGACATCAGCCAGTCGAGATCGCGCCGCATCCGCAGGGGCGGCACGGTGAGGACGCACCCTGCGAGCCGGTGAAACAGCGGGCGCGGCAGCGCGATCTGGCTGGGCTCAAAGCAACTCGTCGCCAGCGTGCGCAATTCGGGGCGCCGGTCGAGTAGCCCGCCGAGCGCGATCGCCGTCTCCGGGCCGATTTCTTCGATCCGGCGCAGCAGGAATGTCGTCGGCCCGATCGCCTCGGCGCAGTTTTGCATCAGCGTCTGCGGGTCTAGCCCCGCGCATTCGAGGCTGATGAACCCTTGCGCCTTGCTGGTCATGTGGATCGCACGGGCGAGTTTCGTCTTTCCGGTGCCGGTCTCGCCACAGATCAACAAGGGCACATTGCCCGGGGCCAGCCGCTCAGCCTGTCCGATCAAACGGTTCATCTCCGGATCGCCCCCGGTCAGCCCCGCGAGCGGCCCGCCACGACGCAGTCCCTGGTGGGGATGACGTGGCGCTTTGGGTGCGATCGCATGGCCAAACAACGCCCCGCCATCGCGCATCTCGATCACCCGCTCCTCGGTCGGGCGGTCACGCATCAGGTCGGGCAGGTCGTCGACGCTGATGCTGAGCACCTCATCGATCCCGCGCCCGAGGATCGGGGCGCCTTCGGGAAACAACCGCCGCGCGGCGCGGGTATAGCCCAGCACGCGACCGGAGCCATCGAGCCGCACAGCGGCCTCGGGATCGACATCGAGAAATTCCGGGCTGGAGGACAGGCGCAACACCCAGTCGCGCGGGCTCTCGGCCATCAGGTTGGCCATCTCGACCCGTCGTGCCGCTGAGGTCACGAGATTCATCGCGAGGTTCTGACTGCTCTTGGGCGTGGGCGAGCGCAAAAGCGAAATGTCGAGCACCGCTGCCAGTTGTCCGAGACTGTCGAAGATCGGCGCGGCGGTGCAGGACAAAACAGTATGGGCGTTTCCGAAATGGTCGTCCTGATGCACGGTCACTGGCTCTTGCGTCACGATGCAAGCCCCGACACCACAGGTTCCGGCGAGATCCTCGGACCAGTTCGAGCCTAGATAGAGCCCCGCGCTGCGCAGGTCTTCGGTGAAGAGATCGTCGCCGAAGAAATCGACACAGACCCCTTTGGCATCGGTCAGCAGCAAAACGTAATTCTGTCCTGCCACCTGCCGGAAAAGCGATTGCAACCCGGAACGCGCCGCGGCGATCATCCATTCCGCCTGCTTGCGGTGATCGCGCAGCTCTGCCTCGGTTACGATATGGGCCGGGTCGGAGCGCGTGGGGTCCATGCCGTAAAGCTCGACACAACGCCGCCACGAGGCCGAAACGAAACTGTCTCGCCCGGTCTGGCTGCCGTCCAGCACCCGTCCGATCTCCTCGACATGCCCTGCATCTCTCATGGCGCGTCGCCTCCCTGGAGGGACAATAGCACAGGCTGCGCTTCAGACCGGAATAGAAATTGGTCGTAGAGAATGGTGTGCCGATGCGGAGCTTTTTACCTCTATCTCCAACAAGGTCGCGCCAGGCTGCGATCGTTTTGCGATTGCCTTTGAAAATTTGAATGCACGAGAAGTGAGAGCTGCGGTACGATATCCCGACCGACAACGCTGACCGTCCGGCTTGGTGGCCCTCTCGGTGATTTTGGCTCGGCCGATGTCGGTGGTGGCGGCTCCTGTGAGAACGTCGGCGAACACACCCGCGATATGATCCGGCGCGACAAGGAGGGGGCGGAGCAGGAGGCAACTCGATCACGTTGTCCGCGGCGCAGCTGTTCCGGCTTGAAAGGCTTCCGCACCGGCGCGTAGCTTGAGAGCCAACACATAACCCCCGGAGGCCCTATGCGCTGGCTCTTTCGCGCTCTCGCTCTCGTCGTTCTGATCGCCCTGAGCCTCGGGGGGGCGCTCCTGCTGATCCCGTCGAAGAAGATCGCCCAGATCGCGGAGGCACGGTTCGAGGAAGCGACCGGACGCAAGATGACGCTGAGCGGGTCAGTCCATGCGACGATCTGGCCGCAGCTTGGCGTGCGCACGGGGCGGGTCGAGATCGCGAATGCGGATTGGTCCAAGGACGGGCCGATGCTCTCGGCCAAGGGGCTCCAGATCGGTGTCGATCCGGGCGCCCTGATCGGCGGTGAAATCCGCGTCTCGAAGGTCGATGTGCTCTCGCCGAACATCCTGCTCGAGCGGCGCAAGGACGGGACCGGGAACTGGGAGGTCACGCCACCGGACGCGGCCACCGGGGGCCAGTCAGCGAGCCCGAACCCGAGCCCGGGCGAGGGCGGCGGGATAACGGCTTTCAGTCTCGACAAGGCGGAGATCAGCGACGGTTCGGTGCGGTGGATCGATCATGCGAGTGGCCAGCGCATTGCGCTCACCGGCCTCGATGCGAGCCTTGCGCTTCCGTCCTTCGACGGCCCGGCGAGTCTGGACCTGACGGGGCAGGTCAATGGCAAGGCGCTGAAGGTCAATGGCACGCTCGAAAGTTTCGCGTCCTTCCTTGCGGGCGATCCGGCCCCCACCGATCTTGCGCTGACCCTCGATGCGTCGTCGATCGGCTTCAAGGGCACCTTCGGGACGGCACCCTTGGCGGCAAAAGGGGCGCTCACCGCAAGCGTCAAGGATCCAACCGCGCTGGCTGCGATCTTCGGACAGACCGCGCGAGATCTGCCGAAGGGGCTGGGGCGTGACACGATTACCGCGAAGGGCGATGTGACACTGGGCGCGGATGGCGCCGTGCATCTGCGCGGCGGCAAACTCACGCTCGACGGCAATGCGCTGAGCGTGGCGGGCGATCTCTCCTTCGCGAAAGGCAAGCCGCGGATCGATGCCCAGATCGATGCGGGCGCGCTCGATCTCTCGGCGCTGGAAGGGGCGTCGGGCAAGGCTGGCGCAGGCGGGTCCTCCTCCGGCTCTGGCTCTGGCGCCAGTGGCTGGTCGACCACGCCGATCGACGCCTCGGGCCTGCGGGCGCTGGATGGCAAGATCGCCCTCGATGCGAGTTCCATCGATTTCGGCACTGCCAAGCTGGGCCCGACCAAAGCGCAGATCACGATCGACAGCGGCCGCGCGGTGGCAGATCTGCGTCAGGTCTCGGCCTATGGCGGCAGCGTCACCGGGCAAGTGGTGGCCAATGCGCGCAACGGCTTCTCGGCCTCCGCTGATCTGGTGGCCAAGGGGGTCTCGATGCAGCCGCTTCTGAGCGATCTGGCCGATTACACTCGACTGGATGCGAAGGCGGATCTGGCCCTGAAGCTTCTGGCCTCGGGCAACAGCGAGGCCGCGCTGGCGCGCTCGCTTTCGGGCTCGGGCAATGTCGCCTTCGGCAAGGGGGCGCTGGAGGGGCTCGATCTGGTGGGGATGCTGCGCACGCTCGATCTGAACTATGTGGGGGAGGGGGCGAAGACGATCTTCGATCAGATCACCGCGAGCTTCACCATCGCCGACGGGGTGCTGTCGAATGACGACCTCGCACTGAAAGCGCCGCTTCTGAGTGCTGCGGGCAAGGGGCGGGTGGATATCGGGGCGCAGAGCCTCGATTACACGGTGACGCCGACCGCACTCAGCAAGGCCGATGGCACGGGTGGGGTGAAGGTGCCGCTCTCGATCACGGGACCCTGGGCGAAGCCGAAATTCGGCCTCGATATGAAGGCGCTCTCGGGCGACAAGGTCGATGCCGCGAAGCAGGACTTGAAGGCGAAAGCGGAGGCCGAGATCGCCAAGAAGCTCGGGATTACGCCGCAGGAGGGCCAGAGCACCGAGGATGCCGCAAAGCAGAAGCTCAAGGAGGAGGCCGCGAAAGGTCTGCTGAAGCTCTTCAAGTAGGGGGCTTATATGTTCGTGGCCGTGCTTCGTTCATGACAAGGGGCCTCGCGATGTTCACCCCGCATGTCTGCTGGATGGGATCGTCTCATCCAGACCGTCGATCGCTCGCAGTTTCGGCAGGGGGGGGCTGGAGCGATTTGCTTTGAGAAATGCGCAAAATGCCTCCACGCCCCCCTTATCGTCCGCTATCCGAGCCCCCATTCCCGACAGGTTTGACCTCTCCGGATGTGGCGCGCTTGACGCATTCCCCTAGCCCAGACTACCGTCTCACCATGAACACGAAAGCCACCACGTTGGAGATTACCTGCTCGATATCGTGAGCTGCGCCCTTAACCGGGTGCCTATCGGTGTCGAGATTTCAATCAGGTCATTTTCAAGCGATGGTGGTCGCCATGACGCAGAAGCGCGTTCAAGTTCTCTATAAGAAACCCCTCTCAGCAAGCCTGGCCCGGTCAACGGTCACGGGCAAAACAAATACCGCTTTCGTAAAGCGGTGGGGTCGCATGTTCCCGAGCGACGAGTCTCGAGATGATTGCGGTGACATTTTAGACGATCCGTCGAAAGAGTGGCGTGAGCGAAATAAGCGTGAAAATCAGCGGATCAATCGCGCTGTCGAGCGACTTGTCGATCAGAAATTCAGGAGCACTTTCGAGGTCGACAAGAATATCAGCGACACGTCCGTCAAACGGATGCATCACCTTTATACGCATGGCGCTAGACTTGCGGGGCCGGAAGCCGCGGAGTCCGTTTATGATCTCGCGGCGGTGTTGCATGCGCAGGCGCCTTGGCTTGCAGAAGTGTCGACCTCGATCATGAACCAGGGGCTCGCGCATATTGCCGCTGGAGGCGTCGGTTTGCGTTTCGATCCGATGATCCTTGTCGGCCCGCCGGGATGCGGGAAGACGCATTTCGCACGTCTTGTTGCTGAATTTGCAGGCGCGCCGCGCGCAATCATCGACGTGGGCGCTGGAGGCGCCGGGTTCCGGATCTCCGGCATTGAGTATGGCTGGGCCACGGCGAGTTCCGGGGGCCCGGTCGAGTTGATCGCGGAAACCGCGGTTGCGAACCCGGTGATCGTTGTGGACGAGGTCTGCAAGGCGGGCGGCGCCATGCACTCTGCAGACAGGTCGGCAACGTCTCTGACAACATCGCTGCTCCAAGTGCTTGAGCGGTCGAGCGCAGAGCACTTCGTCTGCCCGTTCTTGCGCACGCGCTTCGACCTGAGCCATGTGAACTGGATCCTGACCGCTAATTACGAGCACCAGATTCCCGCGCCGCTTCTCGACCGGTGTCAGGTGTTTCGTGTCGATGTGAGCAAGCCTGAGCACCTCGTGGCGTTCTTCAACCGTGCGGCCGGAGACGATGCCGAGCCGGGAGAGCTGGAACGCGTGGGCGCATTCATTGAGGAGATGTGCGATGTCGGGCGTCCTCCGAGCCTGCGGCAGATCGGGCGTCTTGCGAAATCTCTGCGCGCAACCAGACGCGATATGTTGATGTGATTGCCGCCAATTTCATCAAGAAGCGAGGAGCGGAAAGAATGACGAAAGCTCTGATCGTGGCGGATCTTCACTTGGACATGTGGTCAGAAGCCGGTCGAGACGCGCTTGCGCATCTCGATTTCCGCAAAGTGGATCTGATGATTGTCGCCGGGGATCTCACGAACAAGCCGAAGGTCAGATGGAAGCAGGCGTTCGAGAGGATCGGGCAGCACATCGATCTCGAGCGCGTGTATGTCGTGCCTGGAAACCACGACTATTATCATCACGCGCTTGACGGTGATGACCGGCTCGAGCAGGTCGCGCGCGACGCTGGGGCAAACTTCGCGCAGAAGCGAGAGATCATCCTGGGGAGCAAGCGATACCTTTGCTGCACGCTCTGGACGGACTTTCAGGAGGGACCTGGAACTCTCGAGAGTCGGGATCATGATGCCCGGGCGAAGATGAACGATTACCGCTATATCCGTGTGGGGGCAGCTGGCTACCGCAAGGCTCGGCCGGCTGATACGATCGCGAAACACCGCGAGCATCTCTCTTGGCTGCGCTCAAAGCTGGCCGAGGGTTTTGATGGGGAAACCGCGGTGGTTACCCATCACGCGCCGACCTTTGATGTTCTCCCAGGAGGACAGAAGCTCAGCTGGTGTTATGCGAGTGACCTGACGGATCTCATTCACGAATATCAGCCGGCCAAGTGGTATTTCGGGCATACGCATCACCGAACTGAGCTCCTTGTCGGGAAGACGCGGCTCGTAAACGTGTCGGTTGGCTATCCGTTGCAGAACCTGGGTGGCGCGGCAGATGGCGAGAAGCCTCGGGTCCGACTGTATCCGAAGGGGCGTCGAGTGTGAGTTCAGCTTTTTCGTGGGGAAGAATGGGGCGCGTGGTTTGGTGCCTTTGCCGGTGAAACCTCGCTTCCACTGATAACGCTGATGATTGTGTCGGCGAGATCTATGCGTCTAGACCAGCGAGCCGACCGTCCCGGCGCCTAGCTGTGCTGAAAGGCGCGGGCCCCTCCCTTTTGCTCGGGCCTACGCAATCGCCACCCAGAGAACATGAACGGCCATGTAGATCACGACCAAAGAACCGATCGTGTAGAAGGTCGCCCGGACTTCGTGGGTTTGGCGCGTGGCATAAGCCAAGAAATGCGCAAGCCGTGTGGCAACGAACCCATACATCAGTGCCTGCGCGAGCCAAAGTGCGGGGTCGACCATGACGAACAGGAAACCCGCGACCCAGAAGGCTGGAATGTTCTCCAGGTCGTTTCGATGCATGCGCCGAGATCGATCAACATAGTCGTTGATCTCAAGCTGCGCGGGGTCGGGCGCCTTATTGAGAAGGCCACTTTGAACGTCCTCCGGGCTCGCAAGCCCGGAGTTGGTTTTTTGCATCCGGTAGACCGTCATCCAGCCCTGGCCCATCACTTTGAGTACCATCAGAGCGGCTGCAATCACGTAAGTCGCAAAGACCGGATTTTCCAAACTCAATAGGGCCATCGCATTCTCCATGGGCCGCTCATTCGGGGCGCGTCACGCCTACCGAACGGCGCCTCTTCAAGCTGTCAGATCGTCGAGCTTGGCATCTGGTGCATTATTTTTCACCGATGTGATGCCATTCTCGCGGGCGGCTTCGCTGCTATAGGCTTCGCTGGTCCCGATAACCTGGCCGTTGGTGGCCTTGAGGTTGAACATCGGTTTGCCCGACGTCGTGGCCTTGCGCTCATAGCGCTCGTCCTGCGGCGCGTTCTTGCGCACGGATGCGATGCCCTGTTCGGCGCTTGCCTTTTGCTTATAACCCTCGCTGGCAAGGATGGTCTCACCGTTCCCGGCTTTCAGTCGAAAGCGGTATTCGCCCGCCTTGTCCTTATAGAGTTCGAATTTTCCAGCCACCTGTCTGTATCCTTTTGAAAACTGCTTACGCGATCAATGTGAAGCGAGCAGTCCTTCGTTGGCAATGCCTTTCGGATACCCCCAATCGCCCACACGGCCAGATTGCAGGGCCATTCGTTCGGCGTTGAGCGCAATCAATGTGGCGATGCGCCATCGCTGTGATGCTGAAGCGTGAGCACCGAGGGAGTATGACATGGTCAATAAAATTCTCATCGCAACCGACGGTTCGGATGCGTCAAATCGCGCGGTGGAGCTCGGAGCGGATATTGCCGCGCGCTTCAGCGTGCCGGTCGTGCTGCTCCATGTTCTTTTGCGCGATCACCTCTCGGAGGGGCTGCGGCACATGGCCGAAGTGGAATACGAACCCGCGGAGGGTGGTCGGACCCTCTTCGAAGCGGTTTCGGCGCTGCCCCATGCCCGCTTCCCCCTCGCAGATCTCATACCGAGGAACGCCCAGACCGAGGACGAATTGCTGCGCGCTGTGGCAAAGCGCATCCTCGATGTCGCGGAACGCACGCTGCATGATCATGGCGTGGAGGGCGTGGAAAGTCTGACCGCGGATGGCGACGCAGCCCGCCGGATCGTCGAAGCTGCCGAGGACGCCGGCGCGGACATGATCGTGATGGGCGCGCGGGGGCTATCGGACCTCAAGGCGCTGATTGTTGGAAGCGTTTCTCAAAAGGTCCAGCACCTGTCTCCCGTGACCGTCGTGAGCGTCCGCTGATCTCGAGCCATCGCCTGAGCGGAGGCGGCGGCCCTGATGGGCAACCGAGCAGAGCGACGATCGCTGGCGTAATCGCCATCCTCTGACTATGCGCTCTGAACCATGCCCATGGGCCGACATCAAAATCAGCCCATGGTTATCGTTCTTCGTGGTCGCGAAAGCTCAGTGGACGTTCTGATTTTGTGCCGTTCTGAACTTCGAAATCAGAAGGAGATATGCATCGACGCTCTTACCTGTTGGCTATGTGCGGAGGCGAGGTCGGAGGTGAACTGATAGCCCAGCTCGAAGTCCATGTTCTGATCGACCGTGCCGCGCAGCGACAACCCGAGGGTCATGGCATCCTGCGATTGCGTGTCCCCGGCGAAGGAGTAATCCATCGTTCCGAGATCGGCGTAACCGAGCGTTTGCGTGAAGCCACCGTTGAAAGCATGCCGGTATTCCAGCTGCGCGCCGGGTGTCAGGGTCCCCCAGTCGCGACGCATGTCATATTCGGCCGTGATCCCGATGACGCTCGAAGCTGTCGTGTTTTCGAGCTTTCCGTAGTCTAGCGCCCAAACCGACGAGCCGGTTTCCGAGTAGCTGTCCAGCGACAGTTTCACCACGTCGAGGCGGCCATAGCTCGACGTGCTCCATCGTCCCAATTGCCCGAGTTGCGATAGGCCGAGCGAGCCAAAGAGCATACGACCTCCGCGCTCGCCCGAAAGCATCAAGCCGCCGTCGGTCGAGTAACGGTTTTCACGGAAGTCCAGCTTCCCGTAACCGCCTGTCGCATCGAGGAAGAGGTCAGGCTTCATCTGCCATGTGGCGTAGAGCGAAACGGTTTTCGCCCGCGAGCGCGACTTGCTTCCATCCGGCCCGAAGGTCGTCCGGTTATACCCGAAGCCAAGCGCGGCCCCTGCGGCGATGTCGCTGCCGAAGACCCGATCGACACCGAGCGTGATCCCTTGCGTCGAGAGCTTGTTGGTGTAGCCGCCATCGACCTGATCCCTGCCGAAATCGAGCGTGCCCGTTGCCCAGATACGGTAGGGCAGATCAGAGCCGTTCTGAGCGGGCTGCAAAGCGCGGGAAACGAGATCGATGACCTGCTCCGGCTCCGAGGAGGTCTCCGAATTGGTGGCGGCCGGATCGAGCAGGTAATTCGTGCTCGGCGTGGTCGCCCCTTGCGGTGCCGAAGCCTGCAGAGCACCGCCTGTCCCCGCAAAGGCTTGGGATGTCGTTCCCCAACCGGTGCGGCTTCCGCCCGAGCGCAGCATGCCGTGAAGCGAGTCGAGACGCCGATGGGTGTTGTCGATCTGGGTTTGCGCGAAGCGGTGCGATGTCGAAACCTGCGAGACGATCATGCTTCTCACGGTCGGATCGAGCTCAGGGGCAGGGCGACCGTTGACGGCCAGGGACTGTGCCGCCGAGCTTGCGGGCGCATTGGCGGCATCCCCGGAGTAATCCGCGGTGATCGAATGCGAACCCGTCGAGAGCGTGCGCGTCGTGTAGCTCGCCGTCGATCCGGACAGGGCGACCGTCGCAATCGCGGTGCCACCGTCGCGGAAGATGATGTTGCCGGTCGGCGAGGCGCCGCTCGTCACACTCGCCGTCATTGTGACCGGAACGCCTTGCAGCGCGCTGCTCGACGAAAGGGTCAGCGATACTCCGGTCGCGGCTTTCGAGACGGTAAAGCCCGCGAAGCTTTGCTGATCGGTATTCCCCGCGCCATCTTTCACCTGCACCGTGAAATCATAGGACGCGGCCGTTGTCGGCGTTCCGCTCAGGACACCGCCACTGCTCAGGCTGATATTGGACGGAAGGGTGCCCGAAGCGATCGAGAACGTGTAGGGCGCGTTGCCGCTCGTAGCCGTGATCGTCTGATTGTAGGGCGTGCCGACCATTGCGCCTGGCAGGCTCGTGGTGGAGATCACCGGCGCGGCGGCCGTCACGTTGAGCGCGTAGTTTTGCGTTCCGGTATAGGGCCCCGTCCCGGTCGAACTGTCAGTAGCCGTGATGGAAAAGTTGAAGCTTCCATAGCCCGTCGGCGTGCCGGAAAGCACGCCGCCTGACGAGAGGGTCATGCCAGTGGGCAAGGTGCCAGAAACGGAATAGGTGTAGGGGGCGGTGCCGCCACTCGCGGTGATCGTCTGGCTATATGCCGTATTTTGCGCCGCATCGGGCAAGGTCGTTGGCGCTACGGAGATCGTCGGTTGGTTCACCGTCAGCGTGTAGGTTTTCGTGGCGCTCGCCGGCGACCCTGTGCCGGTGCTGCTATCGGTTGCCTTCGCTGTGAAGGAAAAAGTGCCGCCCGCAGTCGGTGTGCCCTTGAGGATCCCGGAGGTCGTGAGGTTCACCCCCGCAGGTAGGGATCCCGATTGAACTGTAAACGTGTAGGGTGCGATGCCGCCACCGGCCTTGATCACCTGACTATAGGGGCTCCCCACAGTCGCATTGGTAAGAGAGGCTGGCGAGGTAATGCTTATTGTCGCTGAGGCGATCGTCAGCGTGAAGGACTTCGTCACCTTGAAGGGCCCGTTCCCGGTGCTGGAATCGGTGCCTGCGACAGTTAACTGGAAAGTGCCGCTGACCGTGGGTGTGCCGGAAATCGTGATGGATGTGCTGTTGAAGGCTGTGACGCTAAGACCAGCGGGGATGCCGAGGATCGAATAGCCGATATAGGGGGCCGTGCCACCCGAGAAGGTGAAGGTCTGGCTGTAGCTCTGTCCGACGGTTGCGCTGAACGACCCGCTGGCGGCGATGCTCAGGGTGGGATTGCTCACGGTGATCGAGGCGGTCGCCGCGTTCGAAGTTCCGGTGGAATTGGTGCCGGTATAGGAAAAGCTGTCCGCCCCGGCATAGCCGGCGGTGGGCGTGTAGGTGATCGAGGTCCCGCTGACGCTGGTCGTCCCGTGGGAGGGCTGCGAGGTCACCGCAACCGAAGTCGGGGTGCCGCCGCCGGAAAAGTCGAGGGGGATGCTGTTGGCGCTGCTGCCATAGGCAACCGTCTTCGAGACTGCGCCGGCCACCGGGGCTGCAGGCCCCGAGCCGGTGTAGGCCACGGTGATGATGCCGCCGCTATAGGTCGCCGATTCGAGCCCATCGACCGTGACGATCGGAATGATTTCCAAATTCGACGTGTCGCTCGACGTCGTCACATAGCGCGCCGTGCAGGTAACGGTCGCGTTCGTCTGGTTCGTGCCTGGCGGGCAAATGGTCTGAACCGAGCCGGCGGGGAACGCCTGGAAGGTGATCGACGCGGAATTGTAGGCCCTCGAGTCGGTGTTGAAGGTGACGCTCAAATCAATGGTCTGGCCTGCGCCGGAGAAGGTCGTGGGAGATGCGGTCGGCGTGCCCACGAAGGTGACGGCGGCGGCGGCCTGTCCGAAGAAGATCAACGCCGTTGCGATCCCGAGGGCACGCAGCGCTGTGCGCATTTTTTGGTCCAAGCGGCTGGCTGGATTGTCGCTCTGAGTGGATTTGGCGATTGCCGTAGCGGTAGGTTCACGACATGCGACAAGACGCGCGAACAGGCGCGCAAGCTTGTTGAAAGCTTCCATTTGAAATTGTCCCCGTTTGGCCCCCACAGGCCTGAATTTATTGATTTTCGGCGCGTTGACGTAACGTGCGCCTCATCCCTGTTTTCAATCAGGTGGATAAGTTCGTGGCTGTCAAATCACTAACGTGATTATCACCGATACGTGAGCCTGGCATTTCTCGCCAAGGCGGTGTCTTCCCGGTCGGATCGCAGGGCTTCGCTGCGGTTAGCCCGGATGGCCCGATATCCTCTTTCTCGGTGACACAACGCGCTTCAGTGGATGGCCTGTCTATGCTCGCGGAAGATCGTGAAAACGCCGCTCGCGATGATGATCGCCGCGCCCACGATCGTCATCGCATCGGGGCTCTCACGCCAGATGAGCCAGCCGAAGAGCGTCGCCCAGAGCAAACCGGTGTAGTCCAGAGGCGCCACGACGACCGCAGGCGCGAAACGGAAGGCCTGCGTGATCATCGTCATCCCGGCGGTGCCGAATATCGCGAGCCCCGCGAAAAGCCAGAGATCCTCAGATCGGACCGGCACCCAGACGAATGGCACGATCAGCGCACTCAGCAGCGCGCCTGCGCCCGTCAGGTAGACAAGCAAAGTCCACACGCTCTCGCGGCTGTCCACCCAACGGGCACTGAGCATCAGCAGGGCATACACAAGTGCCGTCGCGACTGGCAGCAGTGACACCAGTTGAAACGTCGCGCCGCCCGGGCGGATGATCACGAGAACCCCGAGAAACCCGACCAGCACGGCGAGCCAGCGCCGCCAACCGACCTCTTCCCCGAGGAAAGCAGCTGAAATCACGGTGATGAAGAAGGGGGCGACGAAGATAAGCGCGGTCGCCTCTGCCAGACCGAGATGGATGAAGCTGGTGAAGAACATCATTGCGGCCCCAACCCAGAGCGCACCGCGCAGCAAATGCGCAAGCGGCCGGTGCGACCGCAAGGCTTTGGGACCACCGAAGAGTAGCGCGATCACGATGGTGGCCGGCAGGGCGATCACGTTGCGCAGGAATAGGATCTGCAGGGGAGAATAGCCGGCGGTCAGTGCTTTCGCGAAGGCGTCATTGGCGCTCAGACAGGCCACGCCCACGCACATCAGGAAGATGCCTTGCGTGTAAGGTCTCGGCGCGTTGGAAATCGCAAAGCTCATCGTTACCTCCCTGATTGGACCAGCCCTACGAGGAGGGTTCAAACGAGCCAGACCTACACTGTCGGAGGGAGCGCGGAAAGCGCGACATGGTTCTTTGGAGTTCGCCTGCAGGATTAGTCGCCTCTCCCTCAGAGCTTCAGCTTGTATCCGATATGGGTCGGTTCAAATCCCAGACGGTCATAGAAGCGATGCGCGTCCGGACGGGCCTTGTCCGTGGTGAGCTGAACCAGCGAACACCCGCGTGCCCGGCATTCGTTGATCGCCCAGGCAAACACTGCTTGCCCAAGCTTGCCGCCCCGATGGTCGCGCGCAATCCGCACCGCCTCGATCTGTCCGCGCCAGGCGCCCTGTCTGGCGAGGCCGGGCAGGAAGCTGAGCTGCAATGTTCCGACGACCGCTCCCTTGCGCTCGGCAACGACCAGCAGCTGATTGGGGTCGCTTTCGATTGCGGAAAAGGCCGCGTGGTAGGCCTCTGGCAGCGGGTCGCGCAAATCCTCGCGCGTGGCCCCCAGCGGATCGTCGGCCAGCATTTCGACGATCTCGAACAGATCGGTCTCGCGGGCCGGGCGGATGGTCAGCGGTGTATGGATCATGGTCTTGTCCTCCTTCAAGCGTGGCAGATCCGAGCGCGACGGCTCCAGCCCGAACCTTGTCACACCTGTCCGGCCACCGTGACGGTCGCGCCGAGGTAGCCGATCGAGGCGGCCAGTGCGGCCACCCAGCGCAGATGGTTCCAGCGGGTCCAGTCGCGCGTGTAACTGGCCCAATAGGCATGTGCGTCGGGGCTCTGGTGCTCCATGCCGTCAAGGCGCTGATTCATCGGCACGTTTTTGCGGGCGGTGACCGCCACGACACCGAGGATGTAGAACCCGGCGGCCGCGGCGAGCCAGAGCGACACGTCAGGTCCCGCAAGGAATATCCCGACGACGGCGAGCAGGATCGAGACAAAGGCCAGCCCGAGCAGGAGCGTGGCGAATAGCGACCGATAGACCTCACGGTTTATCATCTGCATCGCTTCGATCCCGGCTGCGGGCTCGGCCCGTCCAAGCGCGCGCATCACGAAATCGGAGAAGGTGAGAAACATACCTGCGACGATGCTCGTGGCAAGCGTTGCGGCGACGAGGCTGATTTCGAAGAGTTGTTGGATCATTGGGGCGCCTCCGTTTGGAGCGTTCGGTTGGAGATGGCGACGACGGCGCTGTGAAGGTGGCAGCGCTCGAGGAAAGTCAGCCTTTTGGTGCCCTGCACGGCAGACTTCCCCGGTCATATCGATCACGCCCGGAAGCGCCGCGCTGGCACGGCAGGCTCAGCGCGCGGGCTGCGCCGCCGGGAGGCCGGGTGCCCGCTGCCAAAGGCGGCGGCGGAACGCGGCGAGGCAGAGCGCAGCGAGGATCAGTTCCACGATGAGGGCACCGATCACGTTGCCCGAGGGCATCCCGTCCGCGATCAGTCCGACCAGCCGTCCGACCGGAAAGGCGATGAAGACCGTCAGGGTCGCAGCCATGGAGACGGGCAGGGCTGCCTGCCGCCAGATGCCGAGGAGCATCAGAAGACCGAACCCCGCGAGACCTGCGCCGGGTGCGCGCAGTTCGCTCAGCAGATTGGCGTCGTCGCCCAACGTGATGCCGTAGCTGGCGTAGAAGGCGTACGGCACGAACAGGATGGACGCGCCGATGGTGAACGCGGTGAGGCCGGAGAGGCCGAGCGCGATCTTCTCGAACAGGGTGGGTCTCATGTCATGTTCCTTTCATAGGGCGGTATCAGGCAGCGCTTGTCCAGGCGCCGGTGCGGGCGGCGGCACGGGCGAAATCTGCAAAGTCGCGGGGCGCACGGCCGAGCGCGCGCATAACGCCGTCCGCGGTGTGGGCGTTGCGCCCGTCCAGCGTTTCGCGCGCGATGGCCGTGAAGACGTCGGCGACGAAATCGCCGCCCGCCTGCGCGACGGCCTCGTGGAACGCCTCGAAGCTGATCGGGATGTGCCGGATCTCGCGCCCGGTGGCGCGCGATAGCTCGCCCGCCATGTCGGCAAATGTCATCAGCCGCGGTCCCGTCACCTCGTAGAGTTCGCCCTTATGGCCGTCTTCGGTCAGCGCGGCGACGACGACCTCGGCAATGTCGTCGATGTCGATGATGGGCTCGACGACATCGCCGCCGGGCATCGGAAGGATACCGGCAAGGACCGGGTCGCGAAGGTAGCCCTCGGAGAAGTTCTGCGCGAACCAGGCGGCCCGGACGATCGTGAAGTCGATGCCGGACTTGCGCACCACCTCTTCGCCCAGCCGGGCGTGGTGTTCGCCGCGACCGGAGAGCAGCACGAGGTGTTCGACGCCAACGTCGCAGGCCGTCTCGCAGAGGGACTCGAGCTTTTCCACCGCGCCGGGGAAAGCAAGGTCAGGAAAGTAGGTGACGTAGGCTGCGCGCGCTCCGCGCAGGGCTGGCGCCCAGGTCTCCGGCGCGTCCCAGTCGAAGGGCGTTGCAGAACTGCGCGAGCCGCGGCGCACGGGAAGGCCCCGCGCCTCGAGGCGGTTGGCGACACGGCGGCCGGTCTTTCCGGTTGCGCCGATGACGAGAATCTCCCGGTCTTGCATGGGCTGTCTCCCTGGCTTCGGTTGCGATAACCAAGGGATAAGCGGGGGAGGCCGCGCGGTCTTGACCGGTGAGGCCAGCCTTTTGACCGCCGTCGCCAGCGCGCCCGTCAGCGGTGGGTCAAATCCTTGCGGTAGCTCGCCGGCGTCGTGCCGACCCAGCGCTTGAACGCGCGGGTAAAGGCGCTCTGCTCGGAAAACCCGGTGAGGAACGCGATTTCGGCCAGTGAATGGCTCTCGTCCCGCAAGAGCCCCTCGGCGAGATCGCGGCGGGTTTCTTCGGTGAGGCTCTGAAAGTTCACCCCGTGCTTGGAGAGGCGCCGGTGAAAGGACCGCGCACTCAGCCCGAGACTGCGGGCGATCTCGGCCATTTTGGGTGCGCCCTCGCTGAGGGCTTGGGCGATTGCGGTTTTCGCCTGCAAGACGAGCGCGGGCTCCTGCGTGATCTCGGCCATTTCCGCGTCGAGATGCTTCGCTAGATATTTCGAAATCCCCTCGTCGCCGAGGATATTGGGCCGGGCCAGCGTCTCGTTGTCATAGAAGATCGCGTCGAGATCGGCCCCGAAGCGCACCGGACAGCCGAACCAGTCTTCGTGTGCGGTAATCGAGCGCGGGGCGGGATGCCGGACAAGCACTTCCACGGGCGCGAGGGGCACTGGTGAGACCTGCCTTGCGATGGACACGGCGCTCGCAAGTGTCGCCTCGTTCGACAACCGCATCCCGAGGCGCCGTTCGCCTTCACGGTGCAGGATGAAGAGCGTGCCCCCGGCCTCCGGCCGCAGCTCGTATTCGACGACGCTGGTCCAGAGGCGCGCATAGCGTTCGACCCGCGCGTAAGACGCTCCGAGCGTCGTTGCGGCCTTGAAGGCCAGTCCAAGCGCACCGTATTCATCAAGCCGCATCGAGGCGCCCGTGCGCAGCGGAAGATCGGTCACGTCGATCTGTTCGGCGATTTTCTCGAGCATGTCGTAGTAACGCTCGGCGGAAACCATCCGCCCGGCGTTCCAGGGATCGTCAGGAGTAATCCCGACGCTGGCCAGCATCGCGGCAGCGTCAACGCCACCGCCCGCTGCGGCGACGATCTTGCGTGCGAAGAGAGACGTCACATACCCCATGCCCCGTATCCTACGGTGCGCGTGGTGAGCCGCCAAGCGCACGTTGGCCCCGAGCGCGCGGCGGGCAGGGTGGCCTCTTTTCGCCAGCCCTTCCATCCAACAAGAGCGTGCAGGAGGAAGGTCCCGGCCCCATCCGGACCTTCGTTGCTGAAGCTGATGTCGCGACGCGGCTTCGTCTGAGCCGACATTCCCGCCTCCGGTTTTGAAGGTCGAATTTTGGCTCGAATTCATGCAGCGCAAGACGCCCCACCTTGGAGAGATGTGAGCGTCTTATATCGCTACATCGAGCCGCAGCTGATCGATGTCCTTCTTGGGAGGATTTCCGAACAGCCGGGAGTATTCCCGACTGAACTGCGAGGGGCTTTCATAGCCTACCTGGAAGGCCGCGCTGGCTGCATCGAGATGGTCGTTGAGCATCAATTGGCGCGCCTCGTTCAGACGGAGCCATTTCTGGTATTTGAGCGGGCTCATCGTGGTGAGCTCGCGGAAATGCTGGTGAAAGGTCGAACTGCTCATCTGTGCGCGGGCCGCGAGGTCGTCCACCCGGAGGGGCTCGGCATAGTTGAGCTTCATCCAGTTGAGCAGGGCGAGAATGCGTTGGTTCGGGCTACCGGCGGCAACGAAGGACCACAGACGGTCGCCCTGATCGCTGCGCAGGAGCCGGTAGTGGATTTCCTGCCGGATCAATGGCGCAAGAACGGGGAGGGCTTCGGGATCGTCCAGAAGCGCCACGAGCCGCTCGAGCGGGGCGAGAAGGTCAGAGGTCATGGTACCCACCGCGACACTGCTGCGCTCCTTTGCGTGAGAGGGCGGTGGCGTCACATTGCGCGCGACCATCTCGGCCAGCATCCGCTGATCGAGCTTCAGGACCAGTCCGAGGCAGGGCCGTTCTTCGCTCGCCTCGATAATCTGCGTCTGCCCGGGGATTTCCAGCGAGGTGATCAGAAAACCGGACGGGTCATATCGATGCGGCGCGCCGCCCACGAACATCTGCTTGGCCCCTTGCGCCACGACCAGAAGCGCGGGTTCGACCAGACAGACATCCGGTTCGGTCGGGCGCGTGCGCCGGAAGAAGCTCAGATCGGGGAGAGGGGTCGAGACATCTTCCGAACCCTCGGCCCATTTCGCGATCATCGCGGCGAGGGCGTCGTGCGAATGTCCAAATCGGATGGTCTGCTCATTCATCGGCATCATGCCCCGTCTGCAGGTCGGAGCCGCCCTCAGGCGGCTCCGAGCATTTTATCACAGGTTCTCGGTGAAGAAGCTGGTGAATTTGTCGAAGGGGATCTTGTCGACCTGATCGTAGAGATCGGTGTGGTTCGCATCTTCGACGATGAACATCTCCTTCGGTTCGGCCGCGGCGGCGTAAGCCGTCTCGCTGAAATAGAGCGAATGCGCCTTGTCGCCGTGAACGAACAGGCTCGGACGCGGCGAAATCTCGTCGATATAGGTCAGGAGCGGCATGTTCATGAACGACAGGGGCGTCGTCAGCGTCCAGGATGCGTTCGAGTTGACCGACCGGGGGTGGAAGCCGCGCTCTTCGGACTTGTAGTAGCCGGCGTATTCCACGACGAATTGCGGCTCGCCGCCCTGAAGTTCGAGCGAGACCGGGCCATAGGCCGGAGCGCCGTTTTCCGCATCGACCCAGCGCTGCTGACCGAGCGCCTCGAGAGTTTCCGCGCGCTGCTCGGGCGTGGTGCTGTCGAAGTAGCCTTTGGCCATCATCCGGCTGATGTCATACATCGTGGTGACCGCCACGGCCTTGACCCGCTTGTCCACCGCGGCTGCGTTCAGGCCCATCCCACCGAAGCCGCAAATGCCGAGGATGCCGATGCGCTCGCGATCGACCGACTCCAGCAGACCGAGATAGTCGACCGCGGCGCTGAAATCCTCGGTGTTGATGTCGGGCGAGGCGACATTGCGCGGGCTGCCGCCGCTTTCGCCTGTGAAGGACGGGTCGAATGCGAGGGTGACAAAGCCGCGCTCGGCGAGCGTCTGCGCGTGGAAGCCGGAGGATTGCTCTTTCACGGCGCCGAACGGGCCGCTGATCGCGATCGCGGCGAAGGGGCCGTCGCCCTTGGGAGCGTAGAGATCGCCCGCCAGCGTGATGCCGTAGCGGTTGGTGAAGGTGACCTTGCTGTGGTCGACCTTGTCGCTTTTCGGGAAGGTTTTGTCCCAGTCTTGCGTGAGTTCCATCATGTGTCCTTTCGAGATCGACGCGCCGATCTGCGTATCGGCGTTGCACTCGAAATAAGTCCCGAAGGCCGGAGACAGGTATATCATTCCGGGGGTATTCTTGCCTGATCCTCCGAAAGCGCACTTTCTTTCGCTTCTCTGGTTGCGAGGTGTCGTTTCAGGATGTCGATCCCATCGGAACGGCGCTGTCGCGCTTTCTGCCCAAGGCACTCGCGACCCGAAAACTCCCGCTGCGGATGGTCCAGAGTCCTCAGGCACAGCACGGGTTTCATCGGTCTCAGCTCGTTTCCCGAATTTACAAATCGAAGTTTTCAAGAAACTGCCCTAAATACGCCAAAAGCATCGGCGAAGAGTTGCAAGATGTGGTCAGGAGGCGAGACATGGATAATCTGCGTAAGATCGAGGACCTATTGCAACGTCTGAACCGGGTCTGCGATTGGACATTCGCGTTGGGCCTGCATGTTCGCTTTGCTAGTCCGACCCTTAGCTATCTCACCTACCCAAAAGAGTGGGTCGATTACTACACTGAAAAAGAGCTCGTTTTTGTGGATCCGACCGTCCGCTGGGCGATCTCCAATCAGGGCATTTGTGACTGGGAAGATCTCGCCGACGGTGACCAGAGTGACGTGTTCGGCGCCGCCGCGCGTTTCGGATTGCGCTTCGGAAAAGTCATTGCGCTTGGGGAGCTGGACCGCTCGCTCGGTTTCTTTGCCCATCCGTCTCGTCCGATCACGCAGGACGAGATCGAGCAGGCTCAAACATTGATGCAGGAGCTTCACGATGTGACCCGCGATGCGCTGGACATGTCCGAGGAAGAGCTTGAGAAATTGCGTCAAATTATCGTGCCAGCGTAGCTGGTCGTTTGAAGGCCGGGCGCAATACGGTCGGGGCGCGTCGCCCGTCTCGAGCCCGGCGCGGCTATCGTTCTCATCTCGGTCTGGGCCGGGCAGCGAACGAACCGTCCGCGCGTTGCCAATAGCTTCCGTGCCCGACCTCTCGTCGGCTTTCGCCCCGGCATATGGGCTGACGATCCTCGCAGAGTCTGCGTTCTCCCTCAGGTTGCTGTTCCGGCGGCGGTGAGGCTGACGGCGCACAAGTGCTGGCAGGGTGAAAGATCCGCGAAGGGAACGCGATACCTCAACCGGAAATGGGGTCGGGCGCGACTGCGTTCTCGACAGGGCCGCTCCCTTCGCTCGCAATTGCTTCACGCAAAGGGGAACGGGCGCGACTTCAATGTCGATGCGGAACACGTATCTTTATAAGTGGTCTGGGGGCAGGCGAGCGACCGTCAAATCGAAGTCACCGGGCCGGGAGCCCGCAAGGAATATCAGGAGGTCCCCAATGACGAGCAGGAAGTTTACAAGCGCACTTTCAGGCACCGTTCTCGCTGTGCTGCTCAGTTCGACCGCGGCATCGGCAGGCTTTTTCTCGAGCTTTTCGCAGCCTCGCCAAATCCCCGCGAACGCTCAATTCCAGGATGGCACTTGGACCGGGTCTCCGGTCCGCCAGTATTACGGCTATGTGCAGGTGCAAGCCCATGTGAAAAATGGGAAAATCGCCTCCATCGACATCCTGAGATCGCCGACGGATCGCAGGACGAGCCGCTATATCAACAGCAAGGCCCTGCCGATGCTCGAACGCGAAATCGTCATGGCGCAGAATACCAACGTCTCCTACATTTCCGGCGCAACGCTCACCAGCCAGGCGTTCCTGAATTCGGCAAATGATGCGCTGCTGAAATCGCTGAAATAGTCCGGCCATGACCGTCGAGACGCGGATCATCATGGGAATGCCGATCACGCTCGACATCCCGAATTCCGAGGGCGCAGACATTCACGAAAGGGTGTTCGACGTCTTCAATGACGCCGATAAACGCTTCAGCCCCTTCCGCCCTGACAGCGAAGTATCGCGCTTCAATTCGGGCGAGATCGATGCGCCCGCACTCAGTTCCCAGATGCGCGACGTCCTGAAGATCGCGCATGACATGCAAGAGATCACGGACGGGTATTTCGACATCAGGCGCGAGGATGGAACCATCGATCCCTCCGGTGTCGTGAAAGGATGGGCGATCCTCGGTGCGGCCCGACTGCTCGAGAGGGACGGGTTCGGGAATTTCTGCATCGATGCGGGCGGAGACATTCAAGTCGGCGGGCGCGATGCGCGCGACCGGGAGTGGTCGATCGGCATTCGCAATCCCTTCGATCCGCGCCAGATCGTCAAGGCGATCGCGCCGAGAGGGCAGGGCGTGGCGACGTCGGGCAACTACATCCGTGGCGATCATATCTATGACCCGCATGACCGAGCCGCCCGCATCGAAGGCCCCGTCAGCATAACCGTGATCGGGCATGACGTTCTCGTCGCGGACCTACACGCCACGGCGGCCTTCGCGATGGGCGAGCAGGGCATCTACTACATCGAAGCCCTCGATGGCGTCGAAGCCTACCAAATCCACCAGGATGGAACGGCCGTGCAAACGACCGGTTTCAAGGAGTTTGTCTTCTCATGATGAAACTGATCAGGCGTTCGTTGAATGGCGTCACGATGTATCGATTGATGGTCTATTACCTCGGGATCCTGTTTCTGGGCGGGATTGCGGTCGGCATGATGGGAGCGGCCTTCCTCGACCCTGTCGGGCTTGTCGTGTCGCTCGTGCTCTCTGTCGCGAGCGCCTGGGTGACAAACCGGCTTTTCAGCTTTTTTCTGAAGCTGCCGACGAATGCGGAATCCGTCTATATCACGGCCCTGATCCTCGCGCTCATCATGCCGCCGGCGGATTTCGCCGATCCGATGACACTGGCCGCGATCGTGCTCGCATCGGTCGTCGCGATCGCGTCGAAATTCATCCTGACGCTCGGGCATAAGCACATCTTCAATCCGGTGGCGATCGGCGCGGTCGTCGCGGGAGTAGGGCTCAACACCCCGGCCTTGTGGTGGGTCGGAGGCACGCCTCAGCTGTTGCCTGTGGTGATCCTCGGCGGGCTGCTCGTCGCCTATAAGATCGAGCGCCTCGGCATGATCGCGGTCTACATCCTGTCCAACCTCGCCGCCGTTCTGGTGACGACGCCGCCGGACATGATGGGAATGGCGCTGCAACAGACGCTCCTCTACTCGCCGCTGTTCTTCGCAGGTTTCGCGATGCTGACAGAGCCGCTGACGGCTGCGCATGGTCGCTGGTCGCGGCATGTCTACGCCGTCATTGTCGGGGTGCTGTCTTCCTCGAATATCCATATCGGGACGATGTACTTCTCCCCCGAAATGGCCTTCCTCGTGGCGAATATCTACGCCTGGGCCGCCAGCCCCAAAGGTCGGTTCAAGATGAAGCTGATCGGTGTCGAGGAGATCGCCGCGAATTGCTACGAATTCGTCTTCCAGTCGGACCGCGCGCTGAAATTCCGAGCCGGGCAGTATCTCGACTGGACGCTGGGGCTGTCGGGGTCTGACAAGCGCGGCAACCGCAGGCCCTTCACCATCGCCTCCGCGCCCGGGGCCTCGGCCGTGCGGGTTGGCGTCAAGTTCAGCCCTCAGGGCAGCGCGTTCAAGCGGGGGCTTTTGCGGATGCAGGAAGGCGACACGATTTACGGCTCGCAGATCGCGGGCACATTCGTCCTGCCGCGGCAGCGCGAGAAGAAGCTTCTGTTCATCGCGGGCGGGATCGGAATTACCCCGTTTCGCAGCATGATCGCCGACCTCCTCGAACGCGGTGAGAAACGCGATATCGTTCTGGTCTATGCGAACAGGTCAGCCGACGAGATCGCCTATCGAGAGCTTCTGACACGCGCGCGCAACGAATTGGGGATGAAGGTGGTCTACGCGGTGTCCGGAGAACCCGGCTCCGCCATATATGACGATGTGACGCTGGTGCAGGGCCGGATGGACGAGACGAACTTGCGCGAATGCGTTCCCGATCTGGACGAACGGCGCGTCTATGTTTCCGGCGCGAGCACCATGGTCTCCGGGTTTCTGAAGATGCTGCGCAAATGTGGCGTCCGTCGCAGATGGATTCACACGGATGCCTTCGCTGGGCTGTGATGGCGGCGGCCTCGTTCTGGAGAGCATGCCGCGCTGTCTTGAGAGGCTCGATGAGAGCTCGATGATCCGGGGATGCTGATACTAGTGCAGGCCGGAAGGTGACGGAAACGAACATGCGCCCTGGCCCATCAGCCCCATGTCGATGGCTCAAGCTGGAAGAGTATCGACAGCTGTTCATAGACCGCAGGTTCGGCGTGTTTCAGCTCTGCCGGTCGCTCGAAGAAGGCCTCCACAAGGACCGCGAAGAACTCTTCCGGCCCCTCGGCGCCGTAGGCGTCTATCACGGTGCGCCGCCCGTGTCTGACGTGCTGAACATGGCGCTCGTAGGCCTCGGCGAATGGCATTGCCCAGCCCGCGAAGCTCTGCTCTTTGCCCAGCACCGGAATGCCGTCCGTGTGACCTGAAAGATCGTCGAGCTGGTGGGCGAACTCATGCAGGACGACGTTGTGGCCGTCATGATCGTTGGAGGCGCCCCACCGGGTGTGTTTCCAAGACAGAACGACCGGACCGCGCGCCCAGCTCTCCCCGGTCCGGATGGTCTCACGTTCAGTCAGGACATAGCCGCTGCGCTGAGCTTGTCTGGACTTGAAGGCCCCGGGATAGATCAGGATGGTGCGAAGGTGATCGTACCAGCTGTCCGAATTCACGACGAGAAGACAGGCTTGGGCGGCGATGGAGAGCCGCATTTCCTCGGTCACTTCCAAGCCATTGCAGCCGAGGAATTCGACCTGATCCAGAAACAGGCTGATCTTGCCGTCGAGCCGGGCTTGCAGGTCGCCCGGCAGTCTTCGGATCAGCGGAACCTGCTGCTTCACGATGCGACGCTTACGCTCCGGCAGCGCGGTCGTCAGCAGTTGCGCTCGCTTGTGCCGCTTGAGCCAGAAGAACGCTCCAACGGCGCCCGCGACAATGACCATGAGGATCAGGAATATCGGCATTACCGCTGTCCAATCTGGGCTGGTGTATCTGATGGCGTAGATAGTCGCTGAGGACAATGCAACTGGCGCTCTCGTTGCGGCTCTTTATCAGAACGCTCGGCGCCAGAGCTTCTGCAAAGGGACATGAACGCCCGCATTTCTGCAACGCCACTGCTTTGATCGCGCAGATATGTCGCAGGGGACTTGTTGTGCTCTGCGTCCGTGCCTAACTGTCCAACAGGTATGAGGCAGAGACCTCATGCGATGGAGATTTTATGCAAGAGCCCCGGGCATAAGCCCGTTCCCGATCAAGTGATGCGGGAACGCCAGAACCAAAAGAACACTCACGCGCAACGCTGAGTGTCTCTGTTTCTGCACTCTCATAAAATCGAGACCAATCCCTTGAATATCTCAAAGCACGAACAGCGTGTTTTGCATGAACTCGCCCTTGGCGGAGCAATCCACCATGAAAGAGGCGAGGGCGGCAAGATACGCGCCATCACCTGTTACACGCGCGACGGTTACGTCCTTTCGGACTGCACGCTCGACGTCTTTCTGCGCCTGAGAAAACGGCGCTTCATCCGCTCGCAGAACGGCCAGCCTTATCGCGTATCGCGGCAAGGCATCAAAGCCGTGCGCGCGCAGCTCAATCAACGATGACAAACCGGAGGAGCATGATCATGCAAACTACAATCCCTTATGACAGCTGGCTTATGACCGCGCCGGAGACGCCCGCTGTCCGCGTTATCGCCGCGGTGATGCCGGTCGAGGGGGGCGGGCCGGCAACATCACGGTCGACGTGCCCATGAAAGGGGTCAGGGCGCCCTATGGACGCTTCGGCGACTGGCTCGGCTGATTGTCGGTCGGGCTTGTCGGGCCGTTCGGCTTGCGTGCCGTGATCTTTGGGCGTCGCGCGCGAATCGACTAGGATTTGCATGAAGAGGGGGAGAGACCGATGGGCTTGCGACAAAAGAGAAAAGAACTGGTCGGACTGGTCGGCGCAATCGGCGTGGTGATCGCGATTGCCGGATTTGTCGGTGGCTACCTGAGCCCCGGCGCCACCATCGTCTGGACCTTGGGGGTCTGGATCGTCGGTACGATGCTGGTCCGTGTGTTCACCGATCCCCCCGGGCCCGGCAAATGAAGGCCATGACCTATCACCGCTACGGCGGGGCCGAGCAGCTGCGGCTTGCGGACCTGCCGGTGCCCGAGCCGGGCAAGGGCCAGCTTCGGCTCCGGGTAAGCGCCTGCGCGGTGAACCTGTCGGATTGGGAATATCTCACGGGTGCGCCGTTCTACGCGCGAATGGTCGGCGGGTACTGGCGACCGAAGCAACCGGTGCTGGGCTCGGATGTCGTGGGGATCGTCGACAAGCTCGGTCCCGACACGCCCGGCTTCGCGATCGGCGACCGGGTCATGGGGGACGTCGTCATGACCCGCGGCGGCTTCGCCGAATATGTCTGCGTGCCCTCTGAACTGATGGTGAAGGTGCCCGAGAGCCTGTCCGACGCGGTCGCAGCCTGTCTGCCGCAGGCGGGCGGCATCGCCGTCGCCGGAACCGAAAATGTCACGGCAGGGGACAGGCTGCTGATCAACGGGGCCGGGGGCGGTTCGGGCACGATGGCGCTGCAACTGGCGAAGCAGGCGGGGGCTTTCGTGTGTGCGGTCGACAATGGCGGCAAGGTCGACTGGCTGCGCGCGCTCGGTGCCGACGAGGTGATCGACTATCGCGCACAGGACTTCACCGAGACCGGGGCTACTTGGGATCGCATCCTCGACATGGTGGCGACGCGCGGGCCACGCCGTATCGCGAAGGCGCTCGCGCCGGGCGGTATCTACCGAGCGGTCGGCGGCGAGGTGCGCGTGCTCTTGTCGCTCCTGCTCGGTGGGGCGATCTACCGCGGGCGGCACAAGTCGATCGGAATGCTGATGGTGCCCTCGGGGCGCGAACTGACCGCGCGCGTGGCGGCGCTGGCACAGGCGGGGCGGATCGCGCCGCATCTGGAGGCGGAGCTGCCGCTGGCCGAGCTGCCGGAGGCACTGGCGCGCACCGGTCATGGCGAGGTCAGGGGCAAGATCGTGATCCGCCCGTCCTGATCCTAGGGGATGTCGATCCTCACGATCCCGGTCTTCTGCCCGGTCTCGACATAGCGGAAGGCCTCGACGATCTCGTTCAGCCGATAGCGCCGGTCGAAGACGCCCCGGAACCGCCCCTCGGCCATCAGCCCGGCGAGGTGTCGCACGAAGCCTGGGGCATTCTCGGGAAAGGGGAGCCGCACGCGCTTGCTGCCGGTAAGCGCGCACCAGCCGGAGAGGAAAAGGTGCGACCAGCCGGGGCCCAGATCGGTCGCCGTGAAGATGCCGTCGGGCGTCAGCAGCGGGCGGCAAGCGCGCCACGAAATCTTGCCCACCGCGTCCATGACAAGGTCGAAGCGCTCGCCGATCGCGGTGAAATCCTCGGTCTCGTAATTTATCACCCGGTCGGCCCCCAGGCTCTGGGCCAATTCGAGGTGACGGGTTCCGACGACCGCCGTGACATGCGCCCCGCGCACCTTGGCAAGCTGAACCGCCGCCGAGCCGATGGCGCCGGAGGCACCGTAGATCAGGCAGCGGGCGCCCTCGGACAGCAGGCTGGTGGTCGCGTCGGCATACCAGGCGCCTTCGCCCACCACAGCCTCGTCGAAGGCGAGATCGCCCGGGATCCGCGCCAACGGTCCATCGGCGGGCAGGCAGAGATATTGGGCATGGGCGCCGAACCGCTCGGGCGACAGGCCGAAGACCCGCTCCCCGGGCCGGAATGCGCTCACGCCATCGCCCAGGGCGTCGACCACGCCGGCGAAATCCATCCCGAGCGTGGGCATCTTCGGCCGCAAGAGCCCCGTCATCGCCCGCGCGAAGAAGGGATGGCCGCGCAACGTGGCCGTGTCGGTCCGGTTCACCGTTCCGGCATGCACGCGCACCCGGATTTCGCCCGGCGCGGGCGCTGGGATGGGGACCTCGTCCAGCCAAAGCGTGTCAGGCGCTCCATAGCGGTCGCAAAGCACCGCAGTCATCGTTTCCGCGTCGGTCATTTTTCCAGACTATCAGCCGAACGAGGTCCGGCAAGTGACGCTGAACAAGACGGGTTTCGGAACCGCGCGTGGCTCGTCACGACGTCGCCGCACTCAGCGGCAGCTGTAGGCTGACCTCGAGGCCGGAGTCGCGACCGCGCGGCGGGGACGTCAGCGAGAGTGGGCTTCCGATGCGCTCCGCGATGACGGCGACGATGGCGAGGCCCAACCCGCTGCCATCATTCGTGCTGCCGGCGCGCTCGAACCGCGCGGTCAGCCGCGCGAGCGTCTCCTGCGGAATGACAGGCCCGGCATTCGTCACGGTGAAAACGCCCTCCGCAGTCAGGCGCACCGTAACCGGTTCGTCCTGCGCCCCATGCTTCAGTGCGTTCTCGATCAGGTTCCGGCACAGGATACCGAAAGCATCGGGGTCGAGATCCGAGATGACAGGCGTCTCCGGCAGCTCCAGAGCGATACGCCCGGGATCGAAGCCGCGCGCGAGGTCTTCGACGATCAGGCGGGCGGCGACGCGCAGGTCCGAGCTGCGCTCAAGCCGCAAAGGCCCGCCTTCCGCGCGGGCGAGTTGCAGCAGACGTTCCGAGAGCCGCGTGAGACGTTTGAGCGTCGCCTCGATATCGGCGGCGCGTGTCTTCGCGACCGGGTCGGTGGTTTCCGCGCTCAACCGCTGTGTCTGCGCGATGGCGCCCGCAAGGGGCGTGCGCAATTCATGCGCGGCGTTGGAGGCGAAGCTTCGCTCGGCCTCGATCCCTTCGCGCAACCGCCCCAGAAGATTGTTGAGCGTGGCGGCGACCGGAGAAATCTCGGTCTGCAGATCGTCGGTCGGAATGGGGGTGAGATCGCGGGCGTTGCGCGCCTCGAGACTGGTTCGGAACCGCCGCAGCGGCCCGAGATTGGTCCGCACCGCCAGCACGACCGCCGCGAAGGCGAGCGGGATCACGATCAGCAGCGGCAGGCCAAGGCCAAGCTCTACCTCTCGCGCGACCTTCGCCCGATGCGCGAGCGGTTCCGCGACGGTGATCCGGATCGTGTCCTGAAGGGCGGCATCGCTATAGAGCCGGTGGGTGGCTGTCTCGCTGAACCCCCGGCCGTCATAGGCGGGGAAGACGGACGGATCGGCCGCGTGAGACTGAAGAAGAATGTGCCCCTCCGCGTCCCGCACGATATAGGTGAAGAATTCCTCGTGGTTGCGCAGCCTTGCAAGACGCTGTGTCGTGTTGTTGCCGTCGCGGTTCACGATGTCCATCACCGCGAGGGGCAGGATCCTCTGCGCCGTTTCCTGAAGCGTGGAGTCGAAGACCTCGCTCATCTCCTTGCGCACGATCAGCGCGGTGACGGTCGCCGCGGCGATCCACATCAGCGCCAGAACGACCCCGAGCGAAAGCCCCAGACGGGCCTGAAGGCTTCTTGGCAATCTCATGCCTTGCCCAGCCTGTAGCCGAGACCGCGTTCGGTCTCGATCACATGGGCGCCGAGTTTCTTGCGCAGGCGGCTGACATGGACCTCGATCGTGTTGCTCTCCACCTCCGCATCGAAGGCGTAGAGCTTCTCTTCGAGCTGGGCTTTGGACAGCAATTGGCCGGGGCGCGAGAGGAACGCCTCGAACAGGGCCCATTCGCGCGCGGTCAGCTGCACGGGCTTGCCGTCGCGCAGGATGCTGCGCGCGGCGAGGTCGATCTCGAGTCCGGCATGTGTCACGATGGGGTTCGGGTTGCCGCTGTAGCGCCGCGCGACCGACCCGATGCGCGCGGAGAGTTCGGCGAGGTCGAAGGGCTTCACCAGATAGTCGTCGGCGCCCGCGTTCAGCCCCTCGATCCGGTCCGAGACCTGATCGAGCGCGGTCATGATGATCACGGGGGTCACATCGCCCCCGCTGCGCAGCGACTTCAGAAAGCCGATGCCGCGGCCGTCGGGAAGCATGAGATCGAGCAGGACGAGATCATAGCCGGTGCTGCGGACCGACGCGCCCGCCTCGTCGAGACGCGTGACCCAGTCCACCGAGTGGCCGTCGCTCGCGATCTGGTCGCGCACCGCGGTGCCCAGAATAGTGTCGTCCTCGATCAGCAGGATGCGCATGTTGGTCCCATCTCTTTTCCGTTGCCCAGTCTTCACCTGCCCGGCTGACACCAAGCTGACGCTGCGCGCGATGCGGCTTCAGGTTCCCGTCAGATTGATCGCCCATGAAAGGTGCAGAGTTGGCCGCGAACAGGAGTTTGGCCCATGAAGAAGACAGTGACAATTCTCGCCTTTCTCGCGGCGCTTCCGGCTGGAATGGCTCTGGCCGATGACGACTGTTTCGTGCCGATGGCGGATTGGCAGCCGCGCGATGCCGTGGCCCAACTCGCCGAAGAGAACGGCTGGACGGTGCGCCGCATCAAGATCGATGACGGCTGCTACGAGATCGACGGCACCGACGCGCAGGGTCGCCAGATCGAAGTGACGGTTCATCCGTCGACGCTCCAGATTCTCGAAGTCGAATACGAAGGCGATGAACATGGTCGGTCCCGCGAAGATCGTGAAGGAGACAAACATGACTGACGCAGCATTTCACGACACGACGAATTCCGGCGGTAGCTCCGGGGGCAGGGTGCGGGTCTGGGATCCGCTGGTGCGGATTTTCCACTGGGGCCTCGTCGCGGCTTTTGCCACGGCTTGGTTCACGGCCGACGAGTTGCAGCCGGTACATGAGATCGCAGGCTACACCGTCGCCGGGCTGGTCGCGTTCCGGCTGGTTTGGGGGCTCGTGGGCGGGCGCTATGCCCGGTTCACCCAGTTCCTCAGAGGGCCGGGGCAGACGCTCTCTTATCTTGGCGACATGCTGCGCGGCAAAGAGCGTCGCTATCTCGGCCACAACCCTGCGGGGGCGCTGATGATCGTGGCGCTGCTGATCTCGCTGTCGGGCACTGCCTTCACCGGCTGGCTGATGGCGGAACCCACGCGCGTGGCGATGCTTCCCGCGCTGCCGCAGATCGTGACCCCGGCCTTCGCGGACGAGGATGGCGAATACGGTGAATATGGCGAGGGCGCGGAAGGCGAAGGCAACGAGGCGCTGGAAGAACTGCACGAGGTTCTCGCCAACCTGGTCCTGCTGCTCGTGGCGCTTCATGTCGCCGGTGTGGTTCTGGCCTCCTTCCGCCATCGCGAAAACCTCGCGCGGTCGATGTTGACCGGTGACAAGCGTGGGCCTGAACCCGCCGATATCGCCTGACCGTTCCCTTTCACATCGCCAAGGCCGTTTGTCCCGCGGCCTCACCTGGCCCCGCCCTCAAAAGGCGGGGCCTTTTTCCTGACGCGAAGCTGAAGCGGAAACTGTCCGCCCGTCAGGAAGCGCTCAGGTCCGCTGCCCAGATTGTCGCTAGCAGATGAAAAAGGAGACCCTGCCATGCGAAAGATCCTGACCGCACTTCCCCTCATCGCCCTGCTGCCTGCGGGGATGGCTCTGGCCGACGACGACTATGAAAAGTCTTCGCGCGGCGAAGGAATGTCCCGCGACGCTGTGATGCAGATCGCGCGCGAGAACGGCTGGACTGTCCACGAAATCGAGATGGAAGACGGCCGATACGAGATCGAGGGCCGCGACCGCGACGGGCGGAAAATCGAAGCCAAGATTGATCCGGCGACGCTGCGCCTCATCACGTCGGACTATGACGACGATGACGAGGACGACGATGATGATGATGACGACTACGGCGCATCGGCGCGCAACCCGGCCCCCGCCGGCACGGTCGCCCCGCCGAAAAACGGCCTCTTCGGTGACGGCGCTCCGCCCAAGGTTCAGGTGAACTGAGCCGAGGTCGCATTCCTCCCCAAAACAAGGATTCCCGAAATGAAGTCTCTTCTCGCAACATTGGCGCTGAGCACGGCGCTGACCATGCCCGCGCTCGCATCCGCGCAGCCCGTCACGCTCAAGACCACGCTGAACAACTACGGCGGCGACGGCGCTTATCTCGCGCTCTATGTCACCGATCCGTCGGGCGCCTATGCGGGCAGCCTCTGGATGGCGGGCGGCAAGTCCAAATATTACGAGCATCTCAACGACTGGTATCGCGCAACCGGGGGTGATCCCGCGCAGATCAACGGCATCACCGGCGCAAGCGTAGGCGCGGGCCGGACGCTCGAGATCACGCTCGATCTTGCGGATGCGCTTTTTGATGCGGGCTACACGCTGCATATCGACGCCGCGGTCGAGGACATGCGCGACAGCCCCAACGAGGTCGCCGTGCCGCTGACGACCGAGGGCGCGGGCACGCCGGTTCCGGGGCGTCGCTACGTCGCCGATTTCACCTACGACATGTGAGGTGACAGGCCATGATCCGCGCGTTTCATCGCTGGCCGGGGCTGATTGCCCTGGCGCTTGTCACGGTGCTGGCGCTCAGCGGCGCGGTGCTCGCGGTCTTTCCGGTTGCGGAGCGGATCGCGGCACCGCAGGCGGGGGCGGAGCTCAGCGTTGCGACCCTCGCCGAGCGCATCCAGACGATCTATCCGGGTCTCGAACAGATCCGGCGCGCACCGTCGGGGCAGATCACGGCCTATTGGTTCGAAGCCGGACAGCCCGGCGCGGCGGTGATCGATCCCACCACGGGGCGTGGCGTCGCATCGGCTGATCCGAATGCGTTTCAGCGTTGGCTGACCAACCTTCACCGCTCCCTCTTCCTCGGCGATCCCGGCCGCGTTGCAAGCGCGCTGGGTTCCGTCGCGATGCTGGTGCTCTCGGTCTCCGGCATCCTGCTTGTCGCGCGGCGTGTCGGCGGCTGGCGGAACTGGTTCTCGCGTTTGCGCGGGCCGCTCGCCGGTCGGCTCCACGTCGAGATCGCGCGCGTCGCGGTGATCGGCCTGCTTCTCTCCTCCGCCACGTCTTTGTGGATGACAGCCTCGACCTTCGAGCTGATCCCCGATGGCGGGCCTTTGCTCGGCATCCCCGCCGAGGTGAGCGGTCAAACAGACGCGCCGCTTGCCGGTCTTGCGATGCTGGGCGACACGCCGGCCACGGAACTGCGGAGCCTGAGCTTCCCCTATGACGGTGATGCCACCGATGTTTTCACGCTGAAGACCGATCGCGGCACCGGCTATCTCGATCAGGGCACCGGCGCGGTGCTCGCCTGGGCGGACCTGACCGCATGGCAACGCGTCTCGGAAACCATTTACATGCTGCATACGGGGCAGGGCGCTGCGCTGCTTGGCGCGGTGCTGGGTCTCATGGCGCTGGGCGTGCCTGTCTTGGGCCTCACCGGCCTGACGATCTGGCTCGCGGGGCGGCGCGGCCGCCCGCGCATCCGGGCCAACCAACGAGCCGCGCGCGCGGAGACGATCCTCCTTGTCGGCAGCGAAAGCGGCAGCACCTGGGGTTTTGCCGCGACCCTGCACGAAGCACTCCGTGCGGCGGGCCAGAGTGTTCACATCGCGCCGATGTCCTCCTTCGCCCCCGAGCGCTACGCCCATGCCGATCGGATCATCGTGCTCGCGGCCACTTATGGCGAGGGGGCGGAGCCCAGTTCCGCGAAAGGCTTCCTGACCAAACTCGACGCCTGCTCCGATGCGCTGGATATCCCGATTGCCGTGCTCGGTTTCGGGGACCGAAGCTTCCCTGCCTATTGTGCCTACGCCCAGACGATTGCCGAGGCCGTGGAGGCGAAGGGTTGGCCGGTTCTGCTGCCCTATGACACGATCGACCGTCAGTCGCCGCAGGCCTTCGCGCGCTGGGGGCAGGCGTTGGGTGCGGTGCTCGGGATCGCGCTCGAACTGCACCACCAACCGACGCCTCCTGCCACGACCGAACTCACGCTTCAGTCGCGGCGCGATTATGGGGCGGACGTGCAGGCGCCGACGTCGATCCTGCGCTTTTCCCTGCCGCGCGCCACGTTCTGGCAGCGGCTGACGGGGGCGGGCTCCACGCGGTTTGCCGCAGGAGATCTCATCGGGATCCTGCCGGAAGGGTCGCCGACGCCGCGCCTCTACTCGCTCGCGTCGTCACGCCGCGACGGGTTTCTGGAGATCGTGGTCAAGAAACACCCCGGCGGGTTGTGTTCGGGACAGCTGACGGCGCTCGAACCCGGCGAGAACGTCCGCGCCTTCGTCCGGCGCAACCCGGCCTTCCGGCCGGACCGTTCGCGCGCGCCGTTGATTCTGATCGGCGCGGGCACGGGGATCGGCCCTCTCGTGGGCTTCGTGCGCGAAAACGAGCAAAGGCGCCCGATCCATCTCTTCTTCGGGATGCGCGATCCGCAAAGCGATTTCCTCTATGCGCAGGAGTTGGGCGGGTGGAAGGACGAAGGGCGTCTGTCGCGGATCGTGACCTCGGTCTCGCGCGGCCAGCGACCGCGCTACGTTCAGGATGCGATGCGCGCCGATGCTCCCGAACTGGTCCGGCTCGTGCAGAGCGGCGCGCGGATCATGGTGTGCGGCGGGCGGGACATGGCGGCGGGCGTCGCCGATGCCCTGCATGACATTCTCGCCGCTTCGGGCCTGAGTGCGACCAAACTGAAAACGGAGGGCCGTTATGTCGAAGACATCTTCTGATCTGCTGCGCCACGCCTTGCACGGCGCGACCATGGGCACCCGCTGGACCGCCTTGTTCTTCGCGCCGTCCGAGCGCGATCCCGCGCCGATCCAAGCCGCGCTTCAGGCGGCGGTTGCCGAAGTCGATGCCCAGATGTCCACCTGGAAACCCGACAGCGACCTGATGCGGCTCAACGCGGCTGCGGAAGGCGAATGGGTGAAGGTGCCGGGTCATTTGGCCAAAGTGCTTCGTCTCGGGCTCGAGATCGGCAAAGCCTCGGGCGGCGCGTTCGATGTCGGGCTCGGAGATGCGGTCACGGCCTGGGGCTTCGGTCCCGACGATGCGACACCCGAGGCGATCCGCGCCGCGATGAGCGTGCCGCGGCAGCCCGCAGATCAATGGCTCGAGCTCGACCATGACCGGGTACGCAAGAGCGGCCCCGCGGTGCTGGACCTGAACGGGATCGCGAAAGGCTACGGCGTGGATCGTCTCGCCGAGACGCTGGCCGCGCAGGGGATCGAAGCCGGTCTCGTCGGGATCGACGGCGAAATGCGGGCCATGGGGCTCAGGCCCGATGGCAGCCCGTGGACGATCGCGGTCGAGAGCCCCGATCCGCTGCGCCGTACCCCGCATTCGATCCTCGCGCTCGAGAACGCATCGGTCGCGACCTCCGGCGATTATCGTCATTTGATCGACCTCGGCGCGCGCAGGCTCTCGCATACGATGGATCGTGTGCGCGGCGCGCCCTTGCTGGCATCGCCTGCCTCCGTGACGGTGGTCGCGCGCAGTTGCGCCGAGGCCGACGGCTGGGCCACCGCGCTTATGGTGCTTGGCCCGGAGAAGGGGTTGGAGGTTGCGAGGAAACGCGGCCTCGACGCCCTGTTCCTGATGCGCGAGGACGACGGGAGCGTGAAAAGCCTTGGGACAGGCGATCTGTTTCCCGAGAGCGTCGCGGTGGCGGTCTAGGCCACGTCGCTTTGGCGTCGGCGCGCTTAGTCTCGAATGACCTCCGCGCCAGCGGCCCCGGCAGGATCGATCTGGCTGGCGGCGTTGAAGAACAGTTCGATCAACTCGTTTCTTTCGTCCTTCAGGGCGAACACGACCTCGTCCACCGTTGACCGGATGTCGCGGATCAGAAGCCTGCGCACGGTATCGGTTCGGTAAGTGCCGAAGCGCCACATGAAGCCGACACCGATCCCCAGCGCCACCGCCTCGTAGACGGCGTCGCGAGTATCGGCGATCAGCTGCGGCTCGGGGGACAGGCCGGTCGCACGGAAGGCGCGGTCGACGACCTTCTGGGTGGAGGACCCCTGCGAGCGGAAGATCAACGGCAGCCGCGCCAGTTCTTCGAGGCTGACCTCGTCGCGCAAACCGGTCGGGCTGTCGGCGGAGACGATGCCCACCACCTCCTGCGACAGCACCCGCGCGGTGCGGAACCGGCGATCGTTCGGCAGATCGGGCAGCACCGCGACATCGACCTCGCGCCGCAGCAGGGCCGCGAGAATGTCCTGATGCGAGCCGCTTTCCACCGAGACCGTCAGCGAGGGGTGCTGGCGCAGAAGTTGGTGGACGATCGCGATGCCCGGCATCGAATTGCCCAGACCGACGCGCAGCCTGCGCCTGCCGGTCGGGCCCCGGCGTTCGAGGATGCGCAGCGCGTCATGTTCGGCCTCGCGCATCCGGGCGCCGATGTCGCAAAGCTGCTCGCACAGCGGCGTGGCACAAAGGGTTCCGTTGAGCTTGTCGAACAGCCGCACGCCGAAGGCGGTCTCGAGATCGCGAATCTGCTGCGCGACTGCGGAATGCGACACCCCCAATCGGCGCGCAGCGGCCGAAAAAGAGCCCTCCTCGGCGACCGCAGTCACCGAGCGCAGGCGGGAAAGCGACAGGGCGCTCGCCATAGATCCAACCGAAGCTTTCATCATCCGACAGCTTAGCTTGCAGATGTAACATCCACGTCACAGAAACTCGTCAAACCGTGAGCAGTCCGGGGCGACGCCCCATCACCGCATGAACAGACGCGCATCGCGCGAACGGGGCCGAGGCCCCGAACGGAGAGGATTTGCCCATGACCCAGCCTGTCGGATTGTCCGAGTTCCTGTCAGGGCCGCTCCCCGAACGTGCTGCGGTTCTGGCCGATCTCGATGGCTGTCTGATCGCTGGGGACCGCGTTCTGCCCGGCGTGCCCGAACTGATCGAGCGCTGCGGCGAGCGGCTTTGGGTCGTCTCGAACAATTCCACCGACACCGCCGAGCACCTCTCGGCCCGGCTCGGCCTGATGGGGCTCGCGGTAGCCGCCGAGCGCATGGTGCTGGCGGGCGAGGAAACGCTCCGCAATCTGCAGCGCCGTCGCCCCGGTGCGCGGGTCGCACTTTTCGCCGCGCCGCCGCTTGTCACGCTGGCGCGCAAGCTGGGGCTGGTGCCCGACCGGACGCAGCCCGAGCTTGTGCTTCTGGCGCGCGACACCGGTTTCAGCTTCGCCGACCTGACGGAACTCACCGCAATGGCGGCGCGGGGCCTGCCCGTGCTGCTGAGCAATCCCGACACGTTCCATCCCGGCCCTGACGGCACGCCCCGACCCGAGACCGGCGCGCTTTGGGCTGCGGCGCGCGCCGCAGTGCCCGCCGCCACCGCGTCGAGCCTCGCCAAGCCCGCCCCCGATCTGGTTCACGCCGCGCTGTCCCGCGCCGGGGTCGCGCCGGGCGCGGCGGTCTTCCTTGGCGATACGCCCGAAACAGATGGCCGCGCGGCCGCCGCCGCCGGGGTCGAGTTCGTCCTGCTGGCCCGGCCCGGTGGCGTGACCCTCGCCCAGGAGATCGTGACATGCTGAGCTACACCCTGCGCACCCTCGTCCGGATGGCGCTGACCTTCTTCGTGATCGTCACGCTTGTGTTCTTCGCCACACGCCTGTCGGGGAACGCCATCGATTTCCTCGCGGGCGAGGGCATGACCCAAGAAGACCGCGAGATCCTGATCCGCTATTACGAGCTCGACCGGTCGCTCTGGGATCAATACTTCGCCTTCCTGCGCGCCTTCCTCGACGGGAATTTCGGCCTGTCCTTCATCGAGCGCCGACCGGTCATCCAGATCGTGGCGGAGCGGTTGTGGCCCTCGGCGCAGCTCCTCCTGTCGGCGATCGGCCTCACCCTCGTCGTGTCGCTCCCGCTGGGCATGATCGCCGCGATCTGGCGCAAGCACTGGCTGGGCAGCGCGGCGATGGTCGTCGCCTTCCTCGGCTATGCGGTGCCGAACTTCATCCTCGCCGTGGTGATGGTCTTGGTCTTCGCCTACTGGCTGAACTGGTTGCCGGTGGTGGGCAATGGAACGCCTTTGCATTTCATCATGCCGACGCTGGCGATGTCGGGAGTGCTGATCGCGGCGCTCACGCGCTTCACCCGCAACGCCATGCTCGACGTGCTGGGGCAGGACTTCATGCGCACCGCCCGCGCCAAGGGCCTGCCCGAGCGCGCGGTGATCCTGCGCCACGGATTGCGCAATGCCTCGATCACGCTGCTGTCGGTGATCGGTCTCCAGATCGCGGGGCTCGCCGCCTCCGGCTCGGTGGTGGTGGAATCGATCTTCGCCTGGCCCGGCATCGGCGACCTGCTCGTCTCCTCGGCGATCCGGCGCGACTACCCGGTGCTCCAGTTCGGGGTCATCACCGTCGCCATCGCCGTCATCCTCATCAACGCCGCCATCGACCTTGCCTATGCCTGGGCCGATCCGCGCCTGCGCCATCAACTCAAAGGGTGATCCGATGACCATGGCCCTCAACACTCCCGCGCCTTCGGCCCTGCACCGCCTTTGGACCGGCACCAACGTGATCCAGAAAGTCGCCTTCGCGGTCGGGCTGGCCCTCTTGCTCATGGCTTTCCTCGGCCCGCTGATCGCGCCGCATGATCCCAATGCGCAAAGCCTGCTCTCGCGGCTGCGCCCGCCGATCGGTTTTGATCGTGCGAAGGTCGCCTATCCGCTGGGCACGGACGAGCTGGGCCGCGATGTCCTCTCGCGCAGCCTGCACGGTCTGCGCCTGACGCTGATGCTGGCGATCCTCGGCGCGCTGCTGGGGCTTCTCGTCGGCGGGCTGCTCGGGCTGCTGGCAGGCGTGGTCGGCGGACGCACCGATGCCGCGATCATGTCGGCGGTCGATACCCAGATCGCGGTGCCCTTCACGCTGATCGCGCTGTTCACGCTCGCGATCTTCGGCAGCTCGCTTCAGGTGATGGTCATCGTCCTCGGCCTCGCCGGTTGGGAGCAGTATGCCCGGATCGTGCGTGGCGACGTGCGCCGCCTGATGCATCTGCCCTTCATCGAGGCCGCTCGCGCCGCAGGCGCCAGCCCCCGGCGCATCGCCTTCACCCACCTGCTGCCCAATATCGTCTCGCCGCTGGTGGTCCAGTTCACGCTGTCGCTGTCGAATATCGTGCTGCTTGAAAGCACGCTGTCCTTCCTCGGCCTCGGCGTGCAGCCGCCCACCGCGACACTTGGTTCGATGGTCGGCATCGGTCGCGACTACATGCCGACCGCTCCCTGGATCGTCATCGTCCCCGCCGCGCTGATCGTGTTGCTGACCTTCGCCGTCCAGGTGGTCGGTGACTGGTTGCGCGACAGCGTCGACGTGCGCCTGCGCGCACGCTGACACCCCGCAACAAGAACAGAAGGCCGCAAGCGCCCGTCGTCAAACCCTGCAATGGAGATACCAATGCTCAGACTGCTCGTTTCCACCGCTCTTGCCGCCGGCATCGCTGCCGCTGGCGTCACGGGGGCTCAGGCCCGCGAACTGAAAGTCGGCGCTGCCAACGTCGCCAAATATCTCGATCCCGGCCGCGACCACTCGAATGTCGGCTCGCAGTTCTACTACAACACCTTCGACACGCTGATCGACAAGGATCACGAAAAGATCGGCGGCGAATGGCGGCCCGGTCTGGCGACCGAATGGAACCTCGTTTCGCCCAAGGTCATGGAGTTCAAGCTCCGTCAGGGCGTGACTTTCCAGAACGGCGAAGCGATGACCGCCGATGACGTGGTCTTCTCGCTCAACCGCATGTATCAGGCCACGTTCCCGCCCTACATGGTGCGTTCGAAGGACCGTCTGAACAACTTCGAGAAGGCCGAGAAGGTCGACGATTACACCGTCCGCATCACCGTGAAGCGCGAAGAGCCGCTTTGGGAAACGCTCGTGAACCTGCAGCAGGTCATGATCATCCCCGAAGACTACACCAAGGGCCTGACCGGCGATCCGAACGTGGCCGAGGACAGCGATTACGAAGCCTTCTCGATGGCTCCGGTCGGCACCGGCCCCTATGCGATCAGCGAGTTCAGCCCCGGCGAGCGCGTGGTCTATACCCGCTTCGACAATTTCTGGGGCGACAAGGCGCCGCTGGAAAAGGTCTCCGTGATCCATATCCCGGAAACCGCCTCGCGCATCACCGCGCTCAAGACCGGCGAAGTCGACATGATCACCAATGTCGCGCCCGACCAGCTGTCGCTGATCGAAGCCGACCCGAGCATCAAGGCCGCGGGCAGCGTCACGCCGCTGTTCCACGTCATGATCATGAACACCAACCATCCCAAGCTGCGCGATCCGCGCATCCGTCAGGCGCTCAGCCTCGCGATCGACCGCGACGCGCTGAACGAGGCGCTCTGGCTGGGCAAGGCCGTCGTTCCCTCGACCCACACGATGAAGGAATACGGCGATCTCTACATGCCGGAGCTGAAGACCTTCGAATACAATCCCGAGAAGGCCCGCGAACTGCTGAAGGAAGCTGGCTATGACGGGTTCGAGATCACCTATGACACCGACCCGGTCTATTACACCAACGGCCTTCTGGCCGCGCAGGCCATCGTCGAGATGTGGGCGCAGGTCGGCATCAAGGGCAAGGTGAACGTTGCCGAGAAATGGACCGGCAACAGCAAGGACATGATGACCCGCAACTGGTCGAACCCGATGTATTTCGCGGACCCCTTCGGCTCGTTCGGCGTCATGTGGGCTCCGGATGCGGCCTCGGAATCGGAAGGCCGTTTCACCACCGACGAAGCCTATCGCAAGACCTGGGACAAGTTCCGCTTCTCCAAGGATGTCGCGGATCGTCGCGCCGCCTATGCCGAGCTGATGGATCGCATCAAGCAGGACCCGCCGGTGCTGCCGCTCTATCGTCCCTATGAGAGCTGGGCGATGCGCAAGGATATCGCCTGGGCGCCGAAGCCCGGCCACATCCCCTATGTGCTCGACTTCCGCGCCGGGGCGATCTCCTTCGCCTCCAACTAACGCTCCCCGCCCGTCGCCGCTTATGCGCGGCGGCGGGCACCTTCCCCCAACTCTTTGGAAAGTTTCAGTATGTCCACCCGTATCGCCATCGTCACTGATATCCACCATGGCAAGCCCTCGACCGCGAAGCGCGGCGACATGGCGCTGCCCCTGATGGAAGACTTCGCCCGTTACGTTCGCGACGGCGGCGCCGATCTGGTGCTCGATCTCGGGGACCGGATCTCGGATGAGAACCGCGACACCGACCTGCGGCTGGAAGCCGAGGTGGCCGAGGCCTTCCGCGCCGTCGAGGCCCCGATCCTGCATCTCAACGGCAACCATGATCGCGATCATCTGGAGGTCTCGGATAACGAAGGGATCCTCGGCCAGACGCTCGATCACGGGGTCGTCGATGTCGGTGGCTGGCGCATCGTCCTGTGGCGTGCCGATACGCGTATCCGCCGGATGCCCGACTATTCCGGCTTCGTGCTGACCGAGCCCGATGTGGTCTGGCTCTCGCGCACCATGCAGGCGAGCGATCGTCCGACGCTCGTGGTCAGCCATGTGCCGATCTCGGGTCATTCGCAGCTGGGCAACTACTATTTCGAGAACAACCCGGCCAGCTCGACCTATCCGATGGCCGAGCGCGCCCGTGCCGCTCTGTCTCGCGCGAAGGTGCCGGTCGTCTGTCTTGCCGGTCACGTGCATTGGAACACTGTCACCACGGTCGACGGCATCACCCATCTGACCCAGCAATCTCTGACCGAGAGCTTCACCACCGAGGGCGAGCCCGCCGGCGCGATGGGGATGATCGAACTGGGCGACAGCTTCCGCTGGGAGGTCGTGGGCGACGATCCCTTCTCCTTCGAGACCACTCCCCGCCATCGCCGCTGGACGCCCCCGCTGCCGTCCTTCGCCGACCACCCCGAGGCACGCGTCCGCCGCGCTGCCGCAGCCGCGAGTTGATCCATGAGCCGCGCACCGCTTCTGTCCGTTCAGAACCTGAGCCTCGCTTTCGGCTCCCACACCGCGCTGTCGGGGCTCAGCTTCGACATCGTACGCGGAGAGACCGTCGCGCTGGTGGGGGAGTCCGGCTCGGGCAAATCCGCCACCGCGCTGGCGCTGATGCGCCTGATCGAACGCGAGGGCGGGCGCCTGACTGGTGGGCGCATCGATCTGGACGGCGACACGCCGGTCGAGATCACGGCGCTCGAGGAACGCGAGATGCAGCAGGTGCGCGGCAACCGGATCTCTATGATCTTTCAGGAGCCGATGACCGCGCTCAACCCGGTGATGCCGCTTGGCGAACAGGTGGCAGAAGTCTTGCGCCTGCATCAGGGGCTGGACCGCAAGGCGGCGCTGGCGGTGGCCCGTGCCGCGTTCGCGCGGGTCAAGATCCCCGAACCCGAACGGCGGCTGGTGCAATATCCGCACGAGCTGTCGGGCGGTCTGCGTCAGCGCGTCATGATCGCGATGGCGCTGGCCTGCCAGCCCGATCTGCTGATCGCCGATGAACCGACGACCGCGCTCGACGTGACGACGCAGGCGGAAATCCTGTCGCTGATCAAAGAGCTGCAGGAAGAGAGCGGAATGGCCGTGCTGTTCATCACCCATGACATGGGGGTGGTGGCCGAGATCGCCGACCGCGTGGTCGTGCTGTGCCGCGGCGAACAGGTCGAAACCGGTCCGGTCGGGCAGATCTTCGCCGCACCGCAGGCCGAATATACCCGCAACCTGATGGCGGCGACGCCGATGCTGGGCGCGGGGGCTCCGAAACGACCGCTCGGCGCCGATGCGCCGCTCCTCGAAGTCGACCGGCTGTCGGTTCGTTTCCCGGTGCGCCGCGCTGCTCCGGGGCGGCCTGCGCTCGATTATCACGCGGTCAACGAGGTCTCGCTGACCCTCGGGCGTGGAGAAACGCTCGGGCTGGTGGGGGAATCCGGCTGTGGCAAATCCACTCTGGCGCGGACCTTGCTTGGGCTCGAGACGGCGTCTGGCGGGCGGGTTCGGCTGAGCGGGCAGACCCTGACCGGGCTGACGGCGCAAGAGCTGCGCCCGCTGCGCGGAAAGATGCAAATGGTTTTTCAGGACCCCTATGCCAGCCTCAACCCGCGGCTCCCGGTCTATGATCTGATCACCGAGCCCGCCCATATCCGCAACCCGATGACGCGCGCCGAGCGGCGGGCGATGGCGGGCGAGCTGCTGGAACGGGTCGGGCTGGAAACCGCCGCGATGGACCGCTACCCGCACCAGTTCTCCGGCGGGCAGCGTCAGCGGCTTTGCATCTGCCGCGCGCTTTCGGTCAAACCGGCGATCATCGTCGCGGATGAGGCGGTTTCAGCCCTCGACGTATCGGTTGCGCGGCAGATCACCGATCTGATCGCCAAGCTGCAGAAGGAAGAGGGCGTCTCGTTCCTCTTCATCTCCCATGACATTGCGGTCGTCGAACGCGTCAGCCACCGCATCGCCGTGATGTGGGCGGGGCAGGTTGTCGAAACCGGGCCGACCGACACCGTTCTGAAGAACCCGCTGCATCCCTATACCCGGCGACTGCTGTCGGCGGTGCCGCATCCGGACCCGCAGCGCAGACCGCTCCAGCGCGAGCGCGCAGCCGACCTGAAAACGCCGAAGCTTCTGCTGCCGCGCGCCACAGGCCCCGAGCGCATCGCGCTGCGCGAAGTAGGGGAGGGGCATTTCGTGGCCATCCGCGACACGGTCGAACTGATGGCCTACCAGTCGATGACGAGCGCCGCGCCAGAGGCAGTTCGCGAAGCGAAGCGCGAAGATGTCGGGAGTATGGTTTTCTAGCCGTCTCGCAGTCGTCGTCGGCGCAGGGCGCAGGGCTACCCGGATCGACGTTGCTGCAACTGACCTGCCACTGAACTTTCGTCCAGCGCCTTCAGGAAGAGCGAGAAGAGCTGCGCCTGAGACGAGATCGAAAGCTTCCGGTAGGCGTTCTTGCGATGGACCTTCACCGTCTCGTCGCTGATCTCGAGATTTGCGCCGATTGCGGTCGTTGAGTAGCCACGCAGCACCATCGCAATCACCTCGGTTTCGCGCGGGGTCAGCACCCCTCCGGCAATTCGGTCGAGCAGGACCTGCAGAGGGGGCAGGGCGCTATCTGCCGCATCGTCGCGCGCCTCGCGCGCTGCCGTGACGCCCCAATGGCCGCGCATCAGGGCTTCGATGACGGGGCCCACCTCGGCGAGACGCGTCCGCTCGCGCGCACTGAAAACCGGCTGGCCGCGTTCCCGGGCGAAGCTGATCACCGCGACCCGCTCCGGCCCGATCGCGGCGAAGATGCCGATCTCGTCGCGAATGCCGGTGCGGCTGTAATGCTTGGCGTAATATTCCGATTGGAAGAACTTGTCCGGTGCCATCTGTCGAAGACCGGCCATCCCCGAGCGCCGCCGTTCGGTCTCGGCGTAGAACGGGTCGAGCAGATACGGGCCGGTGCAGTAATCCCAGATCACGATCCGCGCCGCATCCGGCGGCAGATTGTGGTAGAGCGATTGCGGCGTTGCGTTGCCCTCATAGGCAAAGACCATGCAAATCTTGTAGGGAAACAGCGTCTCCGTCGCCCGGTCGAGCGTTCGGGCGAACTCTTCGGTCCCCATCGCAGTGATCGCATCCGCGATGCGCTCATTCCATCCTGACATCGTTCCCGGTCTCGCTTTGATCCGCGGCGCCCCTTGCGGGGAACGCGGCATACCCCTCGGGGGGTATTGGTAGGCTCAGCCAAGGCTCTAAGCTGAACCCGATCAAGAAAAAATGGAATGCTGCGGAATGCAAGCTGATACCCCCCATCATGTCGATATGCACGAAATGCTCGATCGGATCGGCGCACAATATGTGCATATCGGGATTTTCGATCAGGACGGGATGTTCCGCGTCAAACGGGTCGCGCGCGCCAAGGCGGAGAAGCTGGCCCAAGGGGGCTACCCGTTCTGCGATGTGCTCTACAATTGGGATAGCGCCGAGGAAACCTATGGGAGCGGCGACTATACCGATGTTCCGGCGCAGCTTTTCCCCGAGACGGTGCGCGCCTGGCCTTTTGAGGGCGATCAGGCGATCTGCATCGCCGATTATGCGATGCCCTTCGGAGAGCGGTCGGGGCGAAATCAGTTGATCCGCCAGCTCGAGAAAGCGCGGGACATGGGCTTCTCGGTCCATTCGGCTTTCGAGTTCGAGTTCAACCTGCTCGACGAGGACGCGGCGAGCCTGCGCGAAGGCGGGTTTGCCGAGCCCAAGCATTATGCGCTGGGCAACAAGACCTATTCGCTCGAGACGCTGGCGAATGAGCACGAGCTGCTCGATGGGCTCGTGGCGATGATGGAGAGCCTCGGGATCGGCCTCGATGCGCTGCATACGGAACTTGGCCCCGGCTGTCTGGAAGTGCCGCTGACCCATGCGCCCGGTGTGAAAGCCGCCGACGATGCCGCCTTGTTCAAGAACTTCGCGAAGACATACTTCCGGCGCCACGGGCTCACCGCCTGTTTCATGTCGAAGCTGAATGAAAACCTCTCGGGGCAATCCGGGCACCTGCATGTCTCGCTGCGTAACCTGACCGACAACAGCCCCGCCTTCGTCGATCCCGGCGATGCGGACGGGCTGAGCCAGACCGCCCGGCATTTCATCGCAGGATTGGTCGCTTTGATGCCGGAGATGCTCGCGCTGTGCAGCCAGACGGTGAATGCCTATCGCCGGATGGTTCCGGGGATGTGGGCGCCCACGGCGGCTTCATGGGCGATCCAGAACCGCACGGTCGCGGCGCGGGTGATGAATGACAGCCCCGATGCGACCCGCGTGGAGTTCCGTGTGCCATCGGCAGATACGAACCCGCATCTGGCCTTGGCCATGTGCCTCGGAGCCGGGTTGTGGGGGATCGAGAACGAGCTTGACCCGGGCCCGCCTGCCTCCGGTGATCAGTATCTTCTGGACCCGTCGCCCGACACCCGTTTCCCGAGCGATCTTGGCATGGCCGCCGAGCGGCTGAACGAAAGCAAAGTCGCTCGGGCGATTTTCGGCGACGTGTTCATCGACAGTTTCGTGCGTGCGCGGCGCCACGAATACGCTTCTTTCCTTCGCCATGTGAGCACTTGGGAACGGGAAAGATACCTAGAGGTCGTCTGAAACAAGAAAACAAAGCTGGCCTTGATCCAACCAACCGGGAGTAAAGAGAGATGACAAAGTCCAAGGGAATACCGATGTTTTCACCCAACCGCCGCACGTTCCTGCAAGGCATGGGCGCGGCAGGGCTCGCGGGGGCAGGGTTGATGCCGCGAAAGGCACACGCCGCCACTTCGATGAAATTCATGTGCTGGGAGGGCTATGACAGCCCCGACATCATCAAGCCCTTCGAGGAGGCGAACGACGTTTCGATCTCGATCGACCTCATCACCGACAGCCCCGGCGGTTTCGCCAAGCTCGCAGCCGGCGCATGGCGCGATTTCGACGTCGTCGCCACCGACAGCCCCTGGGTGCAGCGCATGGGGCCGGCCGATATCGGGGAATTCCTCGACGATGCCGAGTTCGCCGATGTCTACGAGAGCTTCTACCCGCAGTTCCGCGCCCCTTTCGCGCCGCTGGATTTCGACGGGAAGACGACGGGCCTGCCGACGCGCTGGGGCTGGGTCGGGCCGACCGTCAACACCAAGTATGACAAGCTAGAGAACTGGAGCAGCTACGCCCCCTGTTTCGACCCGGCCTACAAGGACAAGATCTGTGTGCTCGACTGGGGCGACTGGCCGATCATGCCGATGGCGCTCTATGCCGGGATCGATCCCTACAAGGAGCTCGACGACGCCGAGCTCAACGAGATCCGCCTCGTGCTGCGCGCGCTCTTCAAGAACACGCGGGCGATCGTCGGTGACCTGTCGGTCGCGCAGAAGGGTTTGATGGACGGCTCGTTCAGAACCCTGATCGGGGGCGGCACCTACTGCACCTCGGCGCTGCGCAAGGATGGTCAGAAAGAGATCATGTCGATCGTGCCGGAGCCCAAGGACGGTTTGAACCAGGGCATCATCTGGATGGAAGCGGGCGGCGTCGTGAAAGACCCGGTCGACGATGCCAAGGCCAAGGCTCTGCTGCGCGACCTGACCTCGCCGGAAGTGGCCGTCAAGCTCGCCTGGACGGAAGCAACCTGCAACCTCGTGCCCTCGCAGGAGGCCGAAGCTCTGTTCACCGACGAGCAGAAGGACGTGCTGCAGATGGATTACATGTGGGAGGCCTGGGACAAATCCCACTTCCACAACGTGGCGCCGAATATCGACCAAATGCTTGAGATCTGGTCTCAGGAACTGGCCGCCGCGCGTTGATCTCCCGATTTGCAAGGGCGGTTTCGCCGCCCTTGCTCCCTTTCTGAGACAGGAAGTCCCCCTTGGTTTCTCCCATCATCAAAGCCACCGGAATCGATAAATACTACGGCACCTATCGCGCGCTGACCGATATCTCATTGGAAGTCGCCAATGGAGAATTTCTGGCCCTCGTCGGGCCTTCGGGCTGCGGCAAGACCACATTGCTCAAGATCCTGGCCGGTTTCGAGGACCTGTCAGCAGGCAGTCTCGTGATCGACGGGGAGGATATGACCGAGATCCCCGCCTCGGCCCGACCGACGCGGATGGTGTTCCAGAAGCTCGCGCTCTTCCCGCACAAGACCGTCGCGCAGAATATCGGCTTCCCGCTGCATCTGGCCAAACGCCCGAAGCCCGAGATCGACGCCGCCGTGCGCCGGATGCTGGAGCTGATGCATCTCAAGGAGAGCTACCTTAACCGCTATCCGCATGAGCTGTCGGGCGGGGAACAACAGCGCGTGGCGCTCGCGCGGTCGATGGTGTCGCAGCCGCCGGTGCTGCTGCTGGACGAGCCGATGAGCGCGCTCGATGCGAAGCTGAAGAAATCCCTTCAGGCTGAACTCAAGCACCTGCATCGCCATGTCGGGACGAGTTTCGTCCACGTCACGCATGACCTCGAAGAGGCGATGATGCTCGCCGACCGGATTTGCGTCATGCGCGCGGGAAAGATCGTGCAACTGGGCGAGCCGTCCGAGATTTATTACCGCCCCGCGAATGCCTTCGTGGCCGGGTTCATCGGGGATACCAACCTGCTGCCCGCCGAGGTCACCCGAGAGGGCGATGCGTTCCGGTTCTCCTGCGACGTTCTCGATTGCCCAAACCCGATCATTGCTGCCGATCAGGTCGCGCCCGGTGTCGCGGCGGGGGCCGATGCCGCGCTGATGATCCGTCCGGAAATGCTGCGCCTGCTTGCGCAAGGTGAAAGCGCCGACTGTACCATCACCGGGACGGTGAACGAGTTCTTTATCCGGGGCGCATCGATACAATATCGGATCGCGGCGGCTGGAACCGAGATCGTGATGGATATCCCCGGCACCTCCACCTTGCCGGCGAAACAGGGCGATCCGGTGAAGCTCGGCCTTGCGCTGGGCGACCTGTTCGCCGTGGAGGCGTAAACGATGGCCGAGATACAGAAATCCTGGCGGGACGGGGCGTTGCGCCTGTCGACCTTGCCGCTCTTGCTGCTGATGGGGCTGTTCTTCGTGATCCCGCTGATCATGACGGCGCTCCTGAGCTTTCAGGGCACGCAATACTATCGGCTTGTCTGGACTTGGGATCTGAAGGTCTGGACCGACGTGTTCAGCCAGGTCCACTACTGGACGATCATGTGGCGCACCTTGATGATGGCGCTGGTTTGCACGGTGCTCTGCACCATCCTCGCGATCCCGATCGCTTATGGCATGCTGCATCGCCTGTCGCGCTGGTCCGACCATATCACGCTGCTGATGGTCTTCGCCTTTCTCACCGACGCGGTCCTGAAGACCTTCGGTTGGGTGCTGTTTCTCGACCGCTCCGGCGTTTTGAACGGCACGCTCGAGGCGATCGGATTTCCGCCGGCCGCGGTGAACGTGCTCTTCACGCCGAACGCGACGATGATCGGCATGGTCTACAACCTGCTGCCCTATACGATCTTCACCATCGCGCTCTCCATGGCGCGGATCGACGGAGATCTGGTGCTCGCGGCACGTGACGCGGGTGCGTCTCGGCTGCGCGCCTTCATCGAGGTGACCTTGCCGCTTGCAAAGCCCGGCATCTGGGCGGGCGCGGTTCTGGTGTTCGTCCTCAGCCTCGGCGTGTTTCTCGAGCCGAAGGTGATGGGGGGCGGGACCTCTCCGCTCGCGGCGGAACTGATCCGCCAGAGTTTCGAGACCCGCGTGAACTGGCCCCTGGGGGCGGCGCTGACGCTCGTCCTGATAGTGATCGGGGCGGCGGCTTTGACGGTGGCCGGAGCGGTCGCGCTCTGGCAGGCGCGGAGGGTGGTAAATGACTGATCGCATGGAAAAGCGAATTGCGGATGTCCTGCTTTACGGCTCCGTGTTCGCCGCGCTGATTTTCTTCTACATCCCGATTGCCACGCTGGTGCTGTTCTCCTTCACCAAGAGTCGCTTCCTGTCCTGGCCGATCCCCGAATTCTCGACCCGCTGGTATGGCGAGTTGCTGGCGGATCGCGATTTCTGGTCCGCGCTTGGCAATTCGGCGCTTCTCGCGGTGCTCGCGACGGTCTTCGCGACTCTTCTTGGCATAGGCGGCGCCTTCGCCTGGAGCCGCTACAAGTTCCGCTTCCAGTGGGGCTTTCGTATCCTGACCTTCGCGCCGCTCCTGTTCCCGCAGCTTCTGCTGGGCGTCGTGATGCTCTTGTGGTTCTCGGTGCTGGCCGGCTGGCTGAACATGTCGCCCGGGCTTTGGTCTGCGGTGATCGGGCATGTTATCTACATCACGCCGTTCTGCATCGTGATCATCTCGGTGCAGATGCAGGGCTACGACAACACGCTCGACTATGCCGCCGAGGATGCGGGGGCGACCCGCTGGCAGATCCTGCGGGAGATCACGCTTCCCCTGATCTGGCCGGGGATCTTCTCGGCCGCGATCTTCGCCTTCCTGCTATCGTGGGGGAATTTCTACATAACCTACAGCCTCTCGGGCTCGACGCGCACGCTCCCGACCTTCGTCTTTTCGGGGATCGCTGTGGGTTCGTCCCCGATCTACCCGGCCCTCGCCACGCTGACCTTCATCCCCGCCTTGGTATTGATCTTCGCCGTCGACAGGTTGCGCAAACGCGCCGCCCGTCGCCGCCTGAGCGCGATTGCCGAGAGCTGATCACTTCGACAGGACCTTCCCATGAGTGAATTCGATTTTGCGAGCCTCCACGCGCGCTGGAGCTTCCCGACGCAAGTCTGGTTCGGAGCTTGGCGCCTGTCCGATCTCCCCGCAGGCTTGGCGGAGATCGGTGCGACGGCACCGCTCCTGATCACAGACAGGGGCCTCGCGACCTCTTCGATCGCAACGCAGGCGCTGGAGATCGTGAAAGCTGCAGGCATGGAGCCCGGGTTTTTCCACGATGTGCAGCCAAACCCCACTGTGGAAAATGTCATGGCGGGACGGGAGGTCTTGCGCAAAGGCGGCCATGATTGCGTCATCGCGCTTGGTGGGGGCTCCGCGATGGATGCTGCCAAGGCGGTCGCGATGATGGCGGGGCAGTCGCGCCCGCTTATGGATTTCGAGGATGTCGGCGACAACTTCCGGCGCGTTCAGACCGAGGGAATGGTGCCTGTCATCGCGATCCCGACAACGGCAGGGACGGGTTCCGAATTCGGCAGATCGTCGGTGATCACCGATACCCAGACCCATCGCAAGGTCATCATCTTCCACCCCGAGATGCTGCCGGAGCTGGTGATCCTCGATCCCGAGCTGACCGTTGGCCTGCCGCCCACTCTGACGGCTGCAACCGGTATGGATGCGCTCTCGCATGCGCTGGAAGCACTCTGTGCGCCGGGCTGGCACCCGATGGCCGATGGCTTGGCCCTGACGGCGCTGAAGATGATCGACGGAGCGCTCGCGACGGCCTATTGGGAGCCTGAAAATCTCGAGGCGCGTTCGAACATGATCGTCGCCTCCGCGATGGCCTGCACGGCCCTGCAAAAGGGGCTCGGGGCGGTGCATGCCTTGGCGCATCCCTTGGGCGCGCGTTACGATGCGCATCACGGAATGCTCAATGCGGTGCTGATGCCCCATGTGCTCCGCTTCAACCTGCCTGCCGTGAGAGAGCAGATGGCGACGCTCGCGCATGGATTGCGCCTTGAGGGCAACGATCCCGGCGCGGCGGTTCTTGCGTGGTTGGAGGCGTTGCAGGCGCGCATCGACATGCCCTCGACGCTGAGCGAGATGGGCGTCAAGGTTGATGACGGTGATATTCCCGCTCTGGTCGCCGATGCGTTGCGCGATCCCTGTGCCGGAGGAAATCCGATCCCCTTGGACGCGGAGGGGGTCGAGCAGATCTTGCGGGCCGCCCGCTGACTGCCGGGCTGCGGCGCACGTGATCCTCAAGTCATGGGGGGCGGCCTGTCGTCGCTCGGCGTCGATCTTGTCGTGCTGCGCGGCTACAATCGGCCCGAGAACGATCGCGCGCGTGCGGGCCCTGCGCGGAATATGCATTCCGAAGATATTGAACCGCTTATCGATCTCCCGGACTTCGTGGTGGTGCTGAGTGTTCTGGGAGAGCACCAGTTCGGGATAGCGCACTTCTTTGGCGCACGGGGCAGGGCCTAAGGGTCGCCTCCCAACTCAATTTGACATCGATGACATTTTTAATTATGACATCGATGTCTTTTGGGAGTCGCGGAGTTTTCTCTGCGTTGGAGGGGGTCGTCGTGTCGACGATTTACGATGTAGCAAAGCTGGCTGGCGTTTCGCCGAAAACGGTGTCGCGCGTCGTGAACGGGGATGCGCCGGTCGGCAAAAAGACCCGCGAGAAGGTGGAAGCCGCCATTCGCGAGTTGAAATATGTCCCCTCGAGCGCGGCACGCATGATGCGCTCGAACCGGTCGGGACTGATCGGCGTCGTGACGGGGGCGATTTCGCGCACGGCCGAGCTGTCCGACCCCAAGGGGCTGCCCGATCTGTTCATCCTTCAGGGCATTCAGCAGGTCGTCGCCGAGCGCGATCTGACCTTGATGATCGCGGATACGGCCGGACAGATCGACAAGGTTCCCGCACTCCTGCGCACGTTTCAGGAGCATCGGGTCGAGGGGCTAATCTATGTCGCCGACTATCACAAGCGGGTGGCCTTCGAGACCGCGACACCGGCGTGCCCGCTGGTGCTCGCAAACTGCTACGACGCGCACGGAACCCCGGCGATCGTGCCCGACGACAAGGCCTGTGAGAAACGGCTCGTCGAGCGTCTGACCGCGCATGGCCACAGGCGCATTGCCTATCTGACATTCGATCCCGCGATGGATGCGGTGCCGCTTCGCATCGAGGGGTATCGCGAAGCGCTTGAGGCCGCGGGGATCGCCTACGACCCCGCGCTCGTATCGACAGGCTACCCGATCAACACCGAATTTCTGCACCAGTGGCTCGATGAGGCGCTCGACCGGATCCTCGCCCTGCCGGAGCCGCCAACCGTGATCTGCTGCGGCAATGACGAAATGGCGATGCAGCTTTACGGATTGCTGCGCACCCGCGGCATCCGTGTCCCGGAGGATATCTCCATCGCCGGTTTCGACAATTACCGCGCGATCGCAGAGACCCTCTACCCGCCGCTGAGCACGGTCGAACTGCCCTATGCCGAAATGGGCAGGCAGGCGGCCGAGCTTTTGCTTTCCTTGATCTCGGAGGAGGCATCCCGTCCGCACGACCCTGTGCGGGTGGCGGGACGCGTATTCTGGCGCTCCTCCGTGACCGACCTCGAACTCGAAAGCCAGACATCCAAGGGAGGATGACATGAAACTATTGAATGTGACGGCCGGGGCGGTCATTGCCGCCACCGGGTTCTGCAGTGCTGCCTTCGCGACCACCGATCTGACGATGTGGTATCACGGCGCAGGCAACAAGGTGGAGAGCAAGATCGTCCACCAGATCATCGACGACTTCAACAAGAGCCAGTCGGACTACAAGGTCGCGCTGCAGAGCTTCCCGCAAAACAGCTACAACGACTCGGTGACGGCAGCAGCCCTCGCGGGCAACCTGCCCGACATTCTCGACATGGACGGGCCGATCATGCCGAACTGGGCCTGGTCGGGCTATCTGCAGCCGCTGCCGATCCCGGAAGATCACTTCAAGGATTTCCTGCCCGGCACCAAGGGCGTCTATGACGGCAAGCTCTACTCGATCGGGCTCTGGGACGCGGCGGTCGCGCTTTATGCACGCAAGTCCACGATGAAAGAGCTGGGGCTGCGCACGCCCACGCTCGACAAGCCCTGGACCAAAGACGAGTTCATGAGCGCGCTCGAGGCCGCGAAGAAGAGCGGCAAATTCGACTACGCGATCGATCTGGGCATGTCGGACAAGGGCGAGTGGTATCCCTATGCCTTCCTGCCCTTCCTGCAGAGCTTCGGCGGCGGGCTGGTCAACCGCAAGACCTACGACACCGCAGAGGGCGTGCTCAACGGCGACGCCGCGGTCGCATGGGGCAACTGGTGGCAGTCGCTGTTCACCGACAAGCTGGCGCCCGGCACCAGCCAGGACCCGGCAGCCCATGAAACCGGCTTCATCGACGGCAAATACGCCTTCTCGTGGAACGGCAACTGGAATGCGGTCAAGACGATGGACAAGGTCGACGATGTCGAGTTCCTGCCTGCGCCGGACTTCGGCAACGGCTCCAAGATCGGCGGCGCGTCCTGGCAGTTCGGCATCTCGGCCAGCTCCAAGGCTCCCGAGGGTGCTGCGGAGTTCATCAAGTTCGCGACGCAGGACAAGTATCTGGCGGAGTTCTCGGATGCGCTCGGCCTGATCCCGGCGACCAAGTCGGCCGCGCAGATGACGAAAAACTACAAGTCGGGCGGTCCGCTTGCGGTGTTCTACGGCCTGTCCGAGGCGCAAGCCGAGAAGCGTCCGGTGACGCCCGGCTACGTCGTCGACTCCAAGGTGTTCCAGAAGGCCGCCGCGGATATCGCAGACGGGGCTGACGTGATCGACACGCTCGATTCCGCCACCGACCAGATCAACGCCGATATCAAGCGCAACGACGGCTACAAGAAGAACTGAGCCGCTGTGCCGCGGGGGCGCGCGACTGTCGCGCCCCCACCTCCAACTTCAGACCGGGAGACCGCGCCATGCGCTCGTCACTGACTTCCGCCAATCGGGCGGGATGGGCCTTTGCCCTGCCGGGCATCGTGCTGATCCTCGCCTTCATCATCACGCCATTCTTTCTGGGCGTCGGCTTCTCGCTGACCAACCAGCGGCTGATCTCGCCCAATGCCACGCGTTTCGTCGGCCTCGAGAACTACCGGGAAATGCTCAACATCGCGGTGGTCGACCTTCAGGCCAAGACCGATAGCGCGGGCAAGACCGTCACCGATGCCGACGGGCAGGCCGAATTTCCCCGCCTGCGCTCCATCACGCGCAACCCCGACACGCCGCAATATCACGGCATGCAGGAATGGTTTCGCTGGGTCTCGGGCGACACGGCGCATGTGGTGATCGCAAGCGACGTTGTCTTCTGGAAAGCGCTGCTCAACACCTGCATCTTCGTGCTGATGGTCGCACCGATCCAGGCCGCGATCGCGCTGGGTCTCGCGCTGCTGATCAATCAGAAACTGCGCGGGATCACGATTTTCCGCACCATCTATTTCATGCCCGTGGTCGTCTCGATCGTCGTCGTCTCGCTGCTCTGGCGTTTCATCTACTCGGGACAGAACGGGCTCTTGAACAACATGCTGTCCTTCCTGAGCTTCGGGCATTTCCAACCCGTCGACTGGCTGGGCAATCCACATACCGCGCTTGGCGCGATCATCACGATGTCGATCTGGCAGGCGGTGGGCTTCCACATGGTGATCTGGCTTTCCGGGCTTCAGACGATCCCGCCCACGCTTTACGAGGCCGCAGCGATCGAAGGCTCGTCGAAATGGCAAACCTTCCGCTATGTCACCTGGCCGGGGCTGCGCCACACCGCGGTGCTGGTGCTGATCGTGATCACCATGCAGGCCTTCGCGATCTTCGCCCAGATCGACGTCATGACGAAGGGCGGGCCGCTCGACTCAACCCAGACGCTGGTCTTCCAGGCCGTGCAACGCGGCTACGGGATGCAGAACATCGCGGGCGGCTCGGCGATCTCGGTGATCCTGTTCCTGATCGTTCTGGTGATTTCGATGATCCAACGCTGGCTGACGAGGGAGCGCTGAAATGAGTGTCATTGGTTCCGATAACCGCAATCTGCGGCTGGGTGTGCGCTATCTCGTGCTGATCCTGATCGCGCTTATCTTCGTCTTGCCGCTGCTGTTCATGGTGATGTCCAGCTTCAAGCCCAGCGACGAGCTGCTGCGCGACACGTCGAGCCTGCGCGCCTTCCTGCCGGTGGGCCAGCTCAGCCTCGACAATTACACCGGCGCCTTCGAGCGCGCCCCGGTCGGGCTCTTCGTCTTCAACTCGATCTTCGTGACCGGCACGACCGTGCTGCTGTCGCTGGTGATCTGTTCGCTGGCCGGGTTCTCCTTCGTCTTCCTGCAATGGCGCGGGCGCGACGTGATGCTCTCGATCATTCTCGCGACCTTCATCGTGCCGTTCGAGACGATCGCGATCCCGCTTCTGCTGGAAGTGTCGAAACTGCCCTGGCTGGGGCTGGACGGGCTCAGCTGGGGCTGGCTCGACAGCTACCGCGTGCAGATCATCCCGTGGATCGCGGACGGGCTGACGATCTTCCTCTTCGTGCAGTATTTCAAAGGCCTTCCCGGCGAGCTGATCGAGGCGGCCCGCGTCGAGGGCGCAAGCTGGTTCCAGATCTATCGCCGCGTGGTGATCCCGCTCTCGGGGCCTGTCATCGCGACCGCCGCGATCCTGAAATTCCTGATCATGTACAACCAGTATCTCTGGCCGCTGATCGTGGTCCAGCAAGAGCAGTATCGCCCGGTAATGGTCGGCCTGCAGTATTTCTTCCAACTCAACCCCGCATGGGGGGAGATCATGGCTTACCTGACGCTGATCACGGTGCCGGTTCTCGCCTTCTATCTCGTGCTTCAAAAGGCGTTCATCGCCTCCATCGCCTCCACCGGCGTGAAAGGATAATCCGACATGGTTCTCGCACTCGAAAAGCAATGGGTCTGGGACAGCTGGTATGCCCATGACGGCGAACGCTGGCATGCCTGGTTCCTGAAGGCCGACAAGTCGCTCGGCGATCCGGACCTGCGCCACTTCAACGTCAGCCAGGGCCACGCGGTCTCGGACGACCTGATAAGCTGGCACCATCTGGGGACGTCGCTGGCCCCGGCGCCGGCCCCGGCCTGGGACGACCTGGTCACCTGGACCGGGTCAGTGCTGCGCGACGATGACGGGCTGTGGCACCTGTTCTACACGGGCGGTCGGCAGTCTGAAGACGGGCTCTATCAGCGCATCGGTCACGCGACCTCGCGCGACTTGCACAACTGGGACCGCGTGGGCGACGGGCTCTGCCTCGACCTGACCGGGCCCAATGCCGCGCATTACGAGGCCGAACACATGGTCGGTCACTGGCACGACCGGGCAATGCGCGACCCCTGGGTGATGCGCGATCCCGCAGGCGACGGCTGGCTGATGTATTTCACCGCCCGCGCCCCCGGCATCGAAGAGGCGAATGAGGCCGGGGCCATCGGCTTCGCCACCTCGCCCGACCTGATCCACTGGGAATTGCAGCCGCCGGTCTTCGTCGGCGGGTTCGGTCAGCTCGAAGTGCCGCAGGTCTTCGAGGAGAACGGGCGCTGGTATTGCCTGTTCTGCACCGCCGCCGAGCACTGGAGCCGCGCGCGTATCGCGGAAACCGGCATGACCCCGGTGACCGGCAACCACTACCTGATCGCAGACGATCCGCGCGGGCCGTGGCGGATCGCCCCCGGCTTTCTCGATGGCGCGAACCCGTGCCGGCGCTATGCCGCGCGTATCCTCAAGACCGCCGAGGGTCTGGTGATCATGGGGTTCGACGACAACGGCCACGACCATTTCGTCGGCCAGATCCGCGACCCGGAGCCCGTTCTCGTGGATGCGGAGGGTTATCTTCACATCGACGCGGATGCCGAGCAGGGAGGGAAGTGACATGGCAGACATCAAGCTGCGCGGTCTGCGAAAGAGCTATGGTGCGCATGAGGTTATCCGCGGCGTCGATATCGACGTGGCCGATGGCGAGTTCTGCGTCTTCGTAGGTCCCTCGGGCTGCGGGAAATCCACGCTGCTGCGGATGATCGCAGGGCTCGAGGACATCTCGGGCGGCACGCTGGAGATCGACGGCGAGCGCGTCAATGACGTGCAGCCCCGCGAACGCGGCGTGGCGATGGTGTTCCAGAGCTACGCGATCTTCCCGCATATGAGCGTGCGCGACAACATGGCCTTCGGCCTCACCATCTCGGGCGCGTCGAAAGCCGAGAAGGCGGAGAAAGTGCAGCGCGCCGCCGAGATCCTGCAGATGGAGCATCTGCTCGACCGTCGCCCCAGCCAGCTCTCCGGCGGCCAGCGCCAGCGCGTCGCGATCGGGCGCGCGATCACCCGCAACCCTTCGGTCTTCCTCTTCGACGAGCCGCTCTCGAACCTCGACGCGGCGCTTCGGATGGACATGCGCATGGAGATCGGCAAGCTCCACAAGCAGCTGGGCGCGACGATGATCTACGTCACCCACGATCAGGTCGAGGCGATGACGCTCGCCGACAAGATCGTCGTGCTGCGCGACGGGCTGGTGATGCAGTCGGGCTCGCCGATGGAGCTCTATCACAACCCGGCCAACCGCTTCGTCGCAGGCTTCCTCGGCGCGCCGTCGATGAATTTCCTCGAGGTCGAAGTCGTGGAGGCCGATAGCGAAAACGCCAAGGTCGCGCGCCACTCCATGGACCCGATCATCGTGCCCGTGCGCGGTCGTAAATTCGCCCCCGGCGACACCGCCCTGCTCGGCCTGCGCCCGCAATACGTCACCCCCAGCAAGCCCGATGAGGGCGTCCTGCACGGTCAGGTGTCTCTGGTCGAGCGGCTGGGCAGTGAAACGGTCGTCGATCTGGCGATGGCGGACGGCACGAGCCTGATCGCCGCCTTCAGCGAGGACAAGCAATTCGAACGCGGCGAACGGATCGATCTGGCGTTCGACCCCGCCCGGACGCATCTGTTCCACCCCGACGAGTGAGGGGTGGCACCCATCGGACCCGAAAATGTCCTCCCGAAGGACCTGAGGTCGGCCATGTTCGAACACTCAAAACGACCCTCTCAGGTGGAGCTGAAAAATGCTCAGCCCGACCATTTCTGGCCGGGCTGAAACGTCGCTTTCGGGAGGTGCGTGGGCTCAGTCGAGCCCGTTCGCGCGTGCTACGAAATCCGCGAGATGCGGCACGTAATCTTCAGAGCCGTCGCCACCGGTTGCCATCGCCATCGCGAAGGCATTCTTGGCGGTGCTGGCGAGTGGGGTCGCGACGGTGGCGGCATTGGCCATCGTCTCGACATAGCGCAGGTCCTTGTAGGCATTGGCGAGGGTGAACTTGTGCGCCTCGCGGTTGCCCTCGAGCGCGTAGCCCATGAAGGTCTGATAGAAGCCGCAATCCATCCGGCCGCCCCGGATCACCTTGTCGAACTGCTCGACCGGAATGCCCACCTTGCGCGACAGCGCGAGGGCTTCGGAATAAAGCGCGGCATAGCCGAGAGAGATGAAGTTGTTGAGCAGCTTCATGCGGTGGCCGTCGCCGAGGCTGCCCACGCGCACGATCTTGCCCGCCCAGGTGTCGATGACCGGTTGGATGCGTGCGAACAGCTCTTCATCCGCGCCGACCATGCAATCGAGCGTACCTTCCCAGGCCTCTTTCGGGGTGCGGCTGAGCGGCGCATCGGCATAGGCGACGCCGATCGCCTCCATGTCCTGTGCGAGCTTCATCGTCATGGTCGGCTCGCCGGTCGAGCAATCAATGATCACGCTGCCCTCTTTCAGGCCCGGGGTCAGCTTCGCGACCGCCTCGGCGGCCTCGGGCGCGCCGGTGAGGCACAGGAAGATGATCGACGAACGGGCGGCGAGGTCTTCGTAGGACGATGCCTCGGTCGCCCCGCGCGAGACCAGGTCCTCGATCGGCTTGCGGTTGCGGTGGGCGATCACGGTCAGCGGATAGCCTTTCTCGACGATGTTCTTGGCCATGCCGTGGCCCATCAGGCCGGTGCCGATGAAGCCGATGGTTTCCTGGGTCTTAGTCATTGGGTGCTCCGCTTGGGTCGGTAGGTCGTGAAATTCGGGTCAGAGATTGAAACGCTTGCGCAGGTCCGCGACCTGCGACTGGGTGAGCGGGCGGATCGCGTGGCCCTGCAGCGCGAGGAACAGCTTGGAGGTCTCCTCCAGCTCTTCGGCGGCGTATTGCGCGTTCGACAGGCTGGTGCCTGCGACGACGGGGCCGTGATTGGCCAGCAGCACCGAATGATGCGCGCTGGCGAGCGAGCGCACGGCCTCGGCCAGTTCGGGATCGCCCGGCGCGTAATAGGGGACCAGCGGCAGCTTACCCACGCGCATCACGTGATAGGCGGTCAGCGGCGGCAGCACGTCCTCGGGGTCGATATCGCGCAGGATCGAGACGGCCGTCGAATGGGTCGAGTGCAGGTGGATCACCGCGCCCGCCTCCTGACGTTCGTCATACATCGCGAAATGCAGGAAGGACTCCTTGGTCGGCTTGTCGCCCGAGACGAAGTTGCCGTCCCGGTCGAAGAGCGAGATCCGGGCCGGGTCGAGCGTGCCGAGCGAGGCGTTGGTGGGCGTCATCAACCAACCGCCATCGGGCAGCCGCGCCGAGATATTGCCCGAAGACCCGGCGGTCAGGCCGCGGTCGAAGAGCGAGCGCCCGATGGTGCAGATCTGGTCGCGCAGACGCGTTTCGTCAGACATGTTCGGCCTCCGGCTCCAGCAGGTCCCACGCCTTGAGGAAGAAATCCTCGGCACCGAAATTGCCCGATTTGAGCGCGAGCGCGAGGCGCGGGCCGGACAGGCTCATCGTCCACGGCACGCCGGGGTCGATCTCGGGACCGATGTCGAGCAGGCGCACGCCGAGCGCCGTCGTCACAGCGCCCGACGTCTCGCCACCCGCGACCAGCATCCGGGTGAACCCGGCGTCGCGCAGGCGTTCGGCGACCGCGGCCAGCGTGTCTTCGACCAGCGCGCCGGAGGCGTCACGGCCCAGACGGGACTGGATCTTGCTGAGCTGCGCGGGATCGGCGCTGGAATAGATCAGGGGCGTGCTGTCGGCGGGCTGCGCGATGGCCCAGTCGGCGATCTCATCCGCGCTCTGTCTGCCTTCGGTCAGCGCCTCTACGTCGAGCGCGAGGCTCGGCAGGCCCGCCGCTTGCGCCGCCGCGATCTGGCCGCGGGTCGCGACCGAGCAGGAGCCCGCGAGGATCGCGCAGCGGCCCTCCGGGGCCGGCATCCGATCCGGTGCACTTTGCGCGTCGCTCTGGTCGCGAAGGGCTGCGGCCAGACCCAGACCGATGCCCGAGCCGCCGGTGATCAGCGGCATCTCCGCGCAGGCCGCGCCGAGCGTCATCAGATCCGATTCGTCGATCGTGTCGGTGACGACGATGCGGGTGCCAGCGGCGCGTGCAGCGTCGAGCGCTTTGCGCAGCGCGGCCTCTCCCTGCCGGATCGTGGTGATGTCGATGGAGCCCACTTTCAGCGCCGTCTGCCGCCCCAGAACCCGCACCAGATCGGGGTCGCGCATCGGGGTGAGCGGGTGATCTTTCAGCGGGCTTTCCGACAGAAGGCGATCGCCTACGAAAAGGTGGCCCTTGTAGACCGTGCGCCCGGTCGCCGGGAAGGCGGGGCAGGCGATGGTCAGCGTCGCGCCGGTGAACTCCATCAGGGCCTCGGTGACGGGCCCGATATTGCCTTCGTCGGTGGAGTCGAAGGTCGAGCAATACTTGAACATCAGGCGCGGCGCCCCAGCTGCGCGCAGAGTCTTTGCGGCCTGCAGCGACATCTCGACCGCGTCGGCTGCCGGAATGGTGCGCGACTTCAGCGCCACCACCACCGCATCGGCCCCCGAAAGGTCCATTTGCGGCCCCGGCAGTCCGATGACCTGCCGCGTCTTCAACCCGCTGCGTGACAGCATCAGGCACAGGTCAGTGGCGCCGGTAATATCGTCGGCGACCGCTCCGATCAGCATGGAAATTCCTCCCTCGGTCCACAGATCGCCGATCGCCCCGACGGCTCGGGACGGCGATTTCACATAGCCCTTGCCAAGCCGTTGCGGCTCGGGCTAACGATGTAATGACAACGCTATCATTCCAGCAAAGCAAGCGCAAGATGGACGCTGGGAGGGGGCGGAGTGAGACTAGAAATCGGCGATTGAGAGGTATTCCGCATGAAGTCACCCCAAGAGACGAAGGTCTGTGTCATCGGTCTGGGATCGATGGGCTTCGGCATGGCCGAGAGCTTGCTGCGAGACGGGTTCGCGGTGACGGGCGTCGATGTGAATGCCGATGCGATGGAGCGCTTCTCCGCCCTTGGCGGCGCGGTTGCGGCCGACCCTGCGACGGGTGCGCAAGATGCGGACCTGGTGATCGCCGTGGTCGTCAATGCCGACCAGACAGAGCAGGTGCTTTTCGGACCGGGCGGCGCCATCGCGACCATGTCCAAAGGCGGCGTCGTGATGTCCTGCGCCACGATGGCGCCCGATCTGGCGCGCGTCTTCGCCAAGCGCTGCGCCGAGGTGGGCGTGGAGTATCTCGACACGCCGATCAGCGGCGGCGCCGTGCGCGCGGCCAGCGGTGAATTGACGATCATGGGCTCGGGCCCGTCCGCGACCTTTGCGCGCATCCGCCCGGCGCTCGATAGCGTCGCGGCCAAGGTCTACGAGTTGGGCGAGGAGGCGGGCACGGGCGCGGCCTTCAAGGTGGTCAATCAGCTTCTGGCCGGGGTGCATATCGCAGCGGCCTGCGAGGCGATCACCTTCGCCAAGGCGATGGATCTGGATCTGGAAAAGGTCTACGAGGTGATCACCGCCTCGGCGGGCAATTCCTGGATGTTCGAGAACCGGGTGCCGCATGTGCTCGAGGGCGATTACAGTCCGCGCAGTGCGGTGGATATCTTCACCAAGGACCTCGGGATCGTCGCGGATATCGGCCGGGATATGAAATTCCCGACCCCGATTGCAAGCACGGCGATGCAGATGTTCGTCATGACAGCGGCGGCCGGGATGGGGCGCGACGATGACGCCTCGGTCGCCCGGATGCTGGCGGATATCGCAGGTCTCGAGCTGCCCACCGCCACCCCCGCGAGCGAGGGCTGAGCGATGCCCAGATTTGCCGCCAACATGACGATGATGTTCACCGAGCACGATTTTCTCGACCGCTTCGCTGCGGCGAAAAAGGCAGGCTTCGATGCGGTCGAATATCTCTTTCCCTATGACCACCCGCCCGAGGCGATCGCGGAGCGGCTGCATGAGCACGGGCTGACGCAGGCGCTCTTCAATCTGCCGCCCGGCAACTGGGAGGCAGGCGATCGCGGGCTGGCGGCTCTGCCGGAGCGCGGAGAGGAATTCCGGGCCTCGATCGATACCGCGCTGCGCTATGCCGAGGCGACCGGGGTCGGGCGGGTCCATGTGATGAGCGGGCTGGCCTCACGCCAAGATACGGCAGCGCTGCAGGCCTATCGCGACTCGCTGCGGCGGGTCTGTGATGCCGCCGGGCCGCAGGGGCGCGACGTGGTGATCGAGCCGATCAACACGCGCGACATGCCAGGCTATTTTCTGGATGATTTCAGCTTCGCCGCCGATCTGATCGCGGCGTTGGGGCTGCCCAATCTCAAGCTGCAATTCGACATCTATCACCGCCAGATCCTGCACGGTGACGTGCTGATGGGGCTGCGGGAGATGGCGCCGATCATCGGGCATGTGCAGATCGCTGCCGTCCCGGATCGGCATGAGCCCGGCACCGGTGAGCTCGACGATACGCGCATCCTGCGTGAGCTGGACGCGCTGGGCTATGACGGGTTCGTGGGCTGCGAATACCGCCCGGCGGGCCGGACCGAGGATGGTCTGGACTGGATGCGCGCCTTCGCCTGAGACCAAGGCGCGCCCCTCATCAGCTTTCGATGTAATCGCGATGCAGCGCCCAGTCGCCCGGGCTGAACCGGTCCGAGGCGAATTGCTGCTGGTGCCAGTAGGGGTAGATCACGGGTAGCTTGCTGACCTCGTGCAGGCGCTTCAGCTCGTCCTCGCTCAGCTCCAGATCCACGGCGCGGAAATTGTCGCGGAACTGCTGTTCGTTGCGTCCGCCGATGACGAGCGAGCTGACTGCAGGACGCGTCAGCAGCCATGCCAGCGCGACCTGCGCGGCCGAGACCCCATGCGCGTCGCCGATCTCGACCAGCGCATCGACGATGTTCCACAGCTTCTCTTCGTCGCGGATCGGCGGCTCGGTCCAGCCCGCGAACTGACGCGAGCCTTCCGGGGTGTCCTTGCCGCGGCGGTGCTTGCCCGACAGGAGGCCGGCGGCGAGCGGGCTCCAGACCAGCACGCCGAGCCCCTGATCGACCGAGATCGGGAGCAGCTCGTATTCTGCGTCGCGAGCCTCGAGCGTGTAGTGGATCTGCTGGGCCACGAAGCGCTCGCGCAGGCTCCGGTCGCTGACGCCGAGCGCCTTCATGATGTGCCAGCCCGAGAAGTTGGAGCAGGCGATGTAGCGGACCTTGCCCTGTTGCACGAGCGTGTCGAGCGCCGAGACCATCTCCTCCATCGGGGTCACGCCGTCCCATTCATGCATGTGGTAGATGTCGATGTGGTCGGTGCGCAGCCGCTTGAGGGATCGTTCGCATTCGCGGATCAGGTGATAGCGCGAAAAGCCCTCGTCGTTGGGGCCGTCGGCGATCCGCATCCGCGCCTTGGAGGAGATCAGCACGTCATCGCGCCGACCGTCGAGCACTTCGCCAAGGATCTCTTCCGACAGGCCGGTCGAGTACATGTTCGCGGTGTCGTAGAGGTTGATACCGGCATCGATGCAGGTGTCGACCAGCTTGCGCGCTTCGCTGACGCCTTGGGCGCCGACGGCCTTGAAGGCGCCCGCGCCGCCGAAGGTGAACGTGCCCATCGTGAGCACCGAGACCTTGAGCCCCGATCGTCCTAGGGTTCTGTATTTCATGGATATCTCCTCCTCTTGAGTATCGTTTCTTCAGGCGCGATCAGCGCGCCAGACGTCTTGCTGCATGGGCGATGCCCAGCGTCGGGCTGGTCAGAACCGGCGGGTCATCCGCGCTCGGCTCGAGCTGTTCGAGCGCGCGCGCCATCGAGGCCTGTGCCAGAACCACCACGTCGTTTTCGCGGGCGAGCCGGGCGATGCCTTCGGCCACCCGCGCGTCATGTCCTTCCCGGTCGCCCGATTGCAGCGTCTCAAAGGCGCCTTCGACGACCTCGCTCGTGATGGTGCTGTCCGCCCCGGCCTCGCGGCTGACGCGTTCGACCAGTTCGACGGTGGGTGTCAGGGTCGATTGCAGGGTCGCGAGCACGCCGATGCGGCGGCCTTTTGCGACGGCCTCCTGTGCCATCCCCTCGTCGATACGGATCAGCGGGACCGGGCAGAGCGGTGCGATACGTTCGACCGCGCCGCCGAGGCTGGAGCAGGTCACGAGCACGGCTTCGGCCCCCGCATCGACCGCCGACCAGATCATGCCCGTCAGGCGTCGCGCCGTCATCGGGCTGACCGATCCCTCGCGGATCGTCAGGCGCAAAAGGCTCTCGTCGAGCATGTTGAACACTTTCCAGTCGGGCAGGTGCTCCTGCGCCAGACCTTCGAGTTCCGGGATCAGCCCGGCGACGGTGTGGATCATCGCCAGGGGGCGGGGTGATTCGTAGCTTTCGTCGGTCATCGGCGGGCTCCTTTGTTGCGGTCGGGGTGCTTTCGCCCCGCTGACTATGACAGCGCTGTCATGTTTTGCGAGTATCACCACGGACCCGGCTCGATGACAAGCCGGAATGTCTCAAGACCCTTGTTTGAAACGCTTTGGCGGGGCTCGGAACTACTTTCCGCCGGGGAGGGCGCGTCGTTCCGACACCTGTCCTGAGACAAGTTTTTGTTATTTGCTGATTGACAAGTCGTCTTTGCAGTTCGCAATATGACAGCGCTGTCACAGGAGGAATGGCAGCGCTAGCATTTTCGGGCGTATCCCCGTCCGACCCGCCAGCCCCTTACCGACGCGATCGGTTCCGGGATGAGCGTGTGGAACGTCGGGGATGCGGAGAAGGGAGGGGCGTTTTGGCACTGTCGGAAAATTCGGTCACGCCATCGGAAAGGAAATCCATGCGAGTCCTGCATCAATTGCTTCAACTGCGTCACATGCGTGAATTCAACGTTCTGATCGCGTTGATCCTGATGGGGCTGCTGATCAGCCTGTTCACACCGTATTTCCTGACCGTGTCGAACCTGATGGGCGTGTCGCGGGCATTCTCGCTGACGGCCATCATGAGCATCGGCATGGTGATGGTCATCATCACCGGCGGGATCGACCTGTCGGTTGGCTCCGCGATGGGGCTTGCCGGTCTGATCACGGCGCTCTGTTTCGACGCGGGCTATTCGCAATATGCGGCGGTGGCTGCGGGGCTCGGTGTGGGGCTTGCCTTCGGGCTGACAAACGGGCTGCTGATCACCGCGATCGGCCTGCCGCCCTTCATCGCGACGCTCGGCACGTTGAGCATCGGGCGCGGCCTTATGTACATGATCACCCACGGCGTGCCGCTGACCCCGGAGACGCCCGACAGCTTCAGCTTTCTGGGGCAGGGCTATGTCGGTCCGGTGCCGGTGCCGGTGGTCATCCTGCTCGTGCTGACGCTCATCTTCACGGTTATCATGACCCGGACCCGCTTCGGTCGGCACGTCTACGCCACGGGCGGCAACGAGAACGCGGCGCGTCTGAGCGGGGTGAAGGTTCAGCGCGTCAAGCTCGCGGTCTACGTCCTGTCTTCGACGATTTCCGCGCTGGCCGGCGTCATCGCCTTCTCGCGCTATCTTTCGGCGGAACCGGCGTCCGGCTTTGGCTCGGAACTTGAAGTGATCGCCGCGGCCGCGATCGGCGGGGCGAGCCTCGCGGGTGGTATCGGCTCGGTGCTCGGCGCGGTCATCGGGGCAGCCTTGATCGGCGAGATCGCCAACGGCGTCGTGCTGCTCAACATCAACACCTATGCCCAGCAGGCCATTACCGGCGGCGTGATCCTGATCGCGGTCAGCCTGGACGTGCTGCGCAATCGGATGGGCGGGCGCGGCTGAGCCGCGCCGTCCGGGAAGGAACAAGATCAAGAAGCCGGACCGCGTCTCGAAGAGGAGAGAGCGGCGCGAGATCCGGACGAAGAAGGCCCCGGTGCGGGGCGTGAAACCGAAACTGCATCAACAACAGGGGCCCGCCGCGGTTGGTTGGGTCCGGAGGAGGAGACAAGATGCGTATTGCAATGAAAGCCGCCGCTGCGGTTCTGGCCCTGGCAACCGGTATGGGGACGGCAGCGTCCTATGCTCAGGACATCACCGTGGCGCTCGTGCCGAAAGTGGCCGTTCCGTTCTTCGACGACTGCAACACCGGTGGCGCGGAAGCGGCCAATGAACTGGGCGTGAAGTATCAGTGGGTTGTGCCCGCGAACACGCAGGGTTCGACGCAGGTCAAGATCATCGAGGACCTGATGGCACGCCATGTCGACGGGATCGGGATTTCGGTCAACGAGCCGAAATCGGTCGAAGGCATCATCAAGCAGGCCACCGATGCGGGCATCAAGGTCGTCACCTTCGACAGTGACAGCGCCAACAGCTCGCGCAGCATGTATATCGGCACGATCAACAAGCAGGCTGGCGTGACCATGGGCAAATCCATGGCGGAAGCGCTCGGCGGCAAGGGTGAAGTGGCGATCGTCACCGGTCAGCTCGGCGCCTCGAACCTGAACGAGCGGATTGACGGCGTGAAGGAAGCGCTGGCGGACTATCCCGACATCAAGCTGGTCGCGACCGAAGGCACCGAGGATGACCTCGCCCGCGCCGTGTCGGTGACCGAGGCGCTCCTGCGCGCCAACCCGAACCTCTCGGGCATCTTCGGCATCAGCCAGGTCGGTGGCCCGGCCGTGGCAAAGGTTCTCGCGCAGCAGGAATTCGCGGATAAGAAAGGCCAGCTGAAGGTCTTCGCCTTCGACGATCTGCCCGACACGATCAAAGGCGTGAAGGAAGGCTTCATCGACGGCATCATGGTGCAGCGCCCGATCACGATGGGCAAGCTGGCGGTCGAGCATCTCGTGGCCCAGATCAAGGGTGAAGAGACCGACCCGCAGAACATCGACACCGGTGTGACCGTTGTGACTGCCGACAACCTCGACAGCTACACCAAGTAATCTCCGACAAGACCTGGGCGGGGCCAAACGCGGCCCCGCCCGACATTCTTCAGCCAGAGGCCGCGATGAAACCGTTTCTCGAAATGATCGGCATTTCCAAGACCTTTCCCGGGGTGAAGGCGCTGGACCACGTCGACCTGCATCTCAATTCCGGAGAGGTGCATGTGCTGGCGGGCGAGAACGGCGCCGGCAAGAGCACCCTGATGAAGATCATGACCGGCGTGCTGCGCGCGGATCCGGGCGGCGAGATCCGGGTCGAGGGCGAACCCGTCGTCATCAAGAACCCGGTCCATGCCCGGTCGCTCGGCATCTCGATCATCTACCAGGAACTCGCGGTGGTGAATAATCTCACCGTCGCCGAGAACGTCTTTCTCGCGCGCGAGCCGCTATTGCCCACGGGCCTGATCGACCGCACCAAGATGAATGCGGACACCCGCGCGGTGCTGCACGAGCTTGGCGTGGAAATCGATCCCGAAGCGATGGTCGGCACGCTTTCGATCGGCCAGAGACAGCTGATCGAGATCGCCCGCGCCATCTCCTACAATTCCAAACTCATCATCATGGACGAGCCGACCGCGTCGCTCAGCCACCACGAGGCATCGACGCTGTTGCGCATGTCGCGCAAGCTGGCCGCGCAGGGTGTCGGCATCGTCTTCATCTCGCACAAGCTCGAGGAAATCTTCGAGATCGCCGACCGCGTCACCGTGCTGCGCGACGGGCGCACCGTGGATACCCGGCCCGTGTCCGAGATGACGAGCGACCTGCTGGTGCGCCTGATGGTGGATCGCGAACTCGACCAGCTGTTCGGCCATCACATCTCCCACGCGACCGACGAGGTTCTGATGTCGGTCCGCAATCTCACCGAGAAGCGCGTGAAGGACGAAGGCGTCTTCGTGCGCGACGTCGATTTCGACCTGCGTCGCGGCGAGGTGCTGGGCTTCTTCGGTCTGGTCGGCGCCGGGCGGACCGAAGTGATGGAGATGATCTTCGGCAGCCGCCCCCATAGCGGCGAGATTTCGATCAATGGCAAACCGGCGCGGATTTCCTCGCCCTCGGACGCGATCGAGCATGGGCTCGGATTTGTGACCGAGGATCGGCAGTCGCGCGGGCTTGTCCTCGGCATGTCGGTGCGCGAGAATTTCTCGCTGACGCATCTGAGTGACTATTGCAGCCTCGACTTCGTGAACCGTCGCAAGGAAACCGCGGCCTGTGCGGATTACATCCGCGCGCTGGGCATCAAGACGCCGTCGCCCGAGCAGAAAGTGCTCAACCTGTCGGGCGGCAACCAGCAGAAGGTCGTGTTGGCGAAATGGGCCGCGCGCCGCCCGCAGATCCTGATCGTCGACGAACCGACGCGCGGGATCGACATCGGCGCCAAGGCCGAGGTCCACACGTTGCTGGGCAAGATGGCCGAGGAGGGAATGTCGATCATCGTCGTCTCTTCGGACCTGCCGGAGATTCTGGCGATCAGCGACCGTGTGATCGTGCTGAAGGAGGGGAAGATCAGCGGCGAGCTGACCCGAGAGAACGCCACGCAGGAAAGCGTGATGCTGGCGGCGACCGGCTGAGGCCGTCCCGTCGAACCAAATGTGAATGAACGAAACGGAGACTGAAATGACCAAGCGCGTAGTATTTACAGGCGGAACCGGCAAGGCTGGGCGTCATGCGGTGCCGCATCTGCTGAGCAAGGGCTACGATGTGCTCAACGTCGATCTCAAGCCGCTCGACCTGCCGGGCGTCAACACGCTGATCACCGACGTGACCGACAGCGGCGCCGTGTTCAACGCGCTCACCACCCACCACGACTTCGGCGGGTTCGAGAAGGGCGCGCCGCCGTCGCCGCCCGATGCGATCGTGCATTTCGCCGCGATCCCGCGCGTGCTGATCGAGCCCGACAACGTGACCTATCAGGCCAATGTCATGAGCACCTACAATGTGCTCGAGGCGGCAATGAAGCTCGGCGTGCGCAAGGTGATCATCGCCTCGTCCGAGACGACCTATGGCGTGTGCTTCGCCGAGGGCGACAAGGATTTCCACTCCTTCCCGCTCGAGGAAGATTACGACAGCGATCCGATGGACAGCTACGGCCTCTCCAAGGTCTGCAACGAAAAGACCGCCCGCGCTTTCGCCGCCCGCTACGGTGCGGATATCTATGCGCTGCGCATCGGCAACGTGATCGAGCCGGATGAATACGGCATGTTCAAGGGCTTCCTCGAGGACCCGATGAGCCGCAAGCGCAACGCCTGGAGCTATATCGACGCCCGCGATCTGGGTGAGATCGTGCATCTGTGCATCGAGAAGGACGGGCTGGGCTATCAGGTGTTCAACGCGGTCAACGACACGATTACCGCCGATATGCCGACCACCGAGTTCTTGAAAAAATATTGCCCGAACACGCCGATCACCCGCGAGATGGGCGCCGACGAGGCGCCGATTTCGAACCGCAAGGCGCGCGAGGTTCTGGGCTTCAAGGAAGCGCATCCGTGGCGCAAATACGTGGAGGTATGATCGCCACGGTCCCCGCGATGTTTTTAGCGCCCATGCACGTATGGCCTATGAAAACGCTGCCGCTAGGTGCATTTCTGGGTCATTGACTCGGGCTTGCCCGAAAGGAATTGGAGGAAAGCGTCATGGGGACCAAACAGCGATTGCCTGACCGCAAAAGCAAGATCACGGTGCGCGAGGTCGCGCGCCGTGCCAATGTCAGCGAGTCGACGGTTTCGCGGATCATGCGCAACAAGGGGCTCGTCGCCGAGTCCACCCGCGAGAAGGTCATGGAGACGGTCCGCGCGATGGGCTACGTCCCCAACCGCATCGCGGGCTCGCTGGCCTCGCTCGACTCCTTCCTCGTGGGCGTCGTCATCCCGTCGCTCTCCAACATCGTGTTCCCGGAGGTTCTGCAGGGCGTCCATGCCGGGCTCGACGGAAGCGACCTGCAGCCGGTGATCTCGACCACGGATTACAATGTCGACCGCGAAGAGGCCGTCGTGCGCGGCATTCTCAGCTGGAAGCCTGCCGCGATCCTGCTCGCCGGGTTCGACCATACCGACGCCACCCGCAAGATGCTCGAGCAAAGCGACATCCGCGTCGTCGAGATGATGGATATCGACAGCACGCCGATCGACATCGCAGTGGGTACCTCACATCGCCGCGCGGGCCACGCGATCGGTCGCCACCTGATCTCGCGCGGTTACCGCCATTTCGGCTATGTCGGCCATGACTGGAACGCCGACCGCCGGGCACGGCTGCGCTATGACGGGCTGTGCGAGGCGCTCGCGGAATCCGGCCTGTCGGTCGAGGCGCATGCGATCGACGACGGACCCAGCTCGGTCGGGACGGGCCGGGAGCAGACCGCGCGTCTGCGTGCGTCGGCCCCGCAGATCGACGTCGCGGTCTATTCCAACGACGACATGGCCGTGGGCGGCGTCTTCCACTGCCTCGCCGAAGGCATCAGCCTGCCCGATCAGTTCGCCATATTCGGCTTCAACGGACTCGATATCGGCAAGGAGCTGCCCCAGCCGCTCTCGACCGTCCGCTCGAACCGTTATCTCATCGGCAAGAAGGCGATCGAGGAGGTTCTGGCCTCGCCCGAGCGCCCGTCTGCGCCCACCATCATCGATACTGATTTCGAGGTCTTCGCCGGCGCAACCGCCTGAGGCGCGTCGATCTCGGACACCGAACGAAAAAAGGAGAAATCCCATGCATCCCGCTCTCGCCAAAGGCAATGTCGCAGTCGTCACCGGAGGGGCCTCGGGTATCGGTCTCGCCGCCGCCCGCCACCTCGCCGGGCTGGGGATGCGTGTCTGCATCGCCGATCTGCCGGGGGCGGCCCTCGAAGCCGCCTACGACGCCCTGATCGCTGCGGGCGCGGCGGCGGCCGACGTGATGACGCAGGCCACCGATGTCTCGGACCGGGCGCAGCTCACGGCGCTCGCCGATGAGGTCTGGGCGCATTTCGGGCCGGTCAATCTGCTGATGAACAATGCGGGCATGCAGCCCGGTAGCTCGATCTTCGATGCGGAAGGCAACTGGGACCGCATCCTCGACGTGAACATGGGCGGGATCATCCGCGGCAGCCAGATCTTTGCGCCGCGCATGATTGCGTCGGGCGCGCCGGGCCTGATCGTCAATACAGGCTCCAAGCAGGGGATCACCACGCCGCCGGGCGATCCGGCCTATAACGTGTCGAAGGCCGGCGTGAAGGCCTTCACCGAGGCGCTGCAGCACGAGCTGCGCAACCGCGAGGACTGCAAGGTCGAGGCGCGGTTGTTCATTCCGGGCTTCGTCTACACGCCGCTCACCGCGGGCGGGCGCACCGAGAAACCCGCCGATGCCTGGACGCCCGAGCAGGTCGTGGAGTTTCTCTTCGACTCGATCGAGCGCGGCGATTTCTACATTCTGTGCCCAGACAACGACGTGGATCGTGCAACCGACGTGAAGCGCATCCTTTGGGCGGCGGGCGACATCACCGAGAACCGCCCGCCCTTGTCGCGCTGGCATCCCGATTACGGTGACGCCTTCAAGGCGTGGCTTAAGAAGTGATGCGGCCATGACGACCCGGGTTCATCGTATCGCGGCCATCCCCGGCGACGGGATCGGGCCGGAGGTGGTCGACGCCGCATTGACGGCGCTTGACCACCTGAGCCGCCAGACCAACGCGTTCCGGCTGGAGGTCGACCGCTTCGACTGGGGCTCGAAACGCTTTCAGCGCGAGGGCACTTTCATGCCCGCAGACGGGGTCGATGCGCTGCGGGCCTATGACTCGATCCTTTTCGGCGCAGTCGGGGCCCCAGACGTGCCCGATCACCTGACGCTCTGGGGGCTGCGCCTCGCGATCTGTCAGGGGCTCGATCAATACGCGAACCTGCGGCCCACCCGTATCCTGCCGGGCCTGTCGAGCCCGCTTGCGGGTGTCGGTCCGGACGATCTGGACTGGCTGATCGTGCGCGAGAACTCCGAGGGCGAATATGCGGGGCAGGGCGGGCGCAGCCATCGCGGCCAGCCGCATGAGGTCGCTACCGAGACCGCCATCTTCACCCGCACCGGCGTCGAGCGCATCATGCGCGTGGCCTTCTCGCAGGCCCAGGCGCGCCCACGTAAGCGTCTGACGGTGGTGACGAAATCCAACGCGCAACGCTACGGGCTGGTGCTATGGGACGAGATCGCCGCCGAGGTCGCGCGCGAGTTTCCCGACGTGACATGGGATCGGATGCTGGTCGACGCGATGACCGTGCGCATGACGCTCGATCCGCGTTCGCTCGACACGATCGTCGCCACGAACCTCCACGCCGACATCCTCTCGGATCTGGCAGCGGCGCTCGCGGGGTCCATCGGCATCGCGCCCACCGCCAATCTCAACCCCGAGCGCGCCGCGCCGTCGATGTTCGAGCCGATTCACGGCTCGGCCTTCGATATCACCGGCAAGGGCGTCGCCAATCCCATCGGCACCTTCTGGAGTGCTGCAATGATGCTGGGGCATCTGGGAGAGACCGAGGCCGAGGCGCAGATGATGCGCGCGATCGAGGTCGTAACAGCCGATCCCGAGAGTCGCCCGCGCGACCTCGGCGGCACAGCCAGCACCGAGCAGGTGACGGAACGGCTCTGCCGCGCACTCGATGAGATCGGGACGAAAAGCTGAAAATTACGGACGGGCGTTGGACGCTGTCGTCTTTTGTCGGTCTTGAGGGCCGAGCGCATGGGATGCGGACCCACGCAAGCCGAACTCGCGTCCCGCGCCAAGATCGGTATCCCGACAATGCGCGCCCTGGAGAAAGGGTCAGGCGCGATCCTCACGCTTGAGGTTAACCCGACGATGGCGGAGGTCTTCGGGCGTGTCGATGTCACGCGCCTCTTCGGCCGAGAGGGGGATGAGCGACTTGTGTGGCAGGGCGCGCAGCAGCTCCCGGGCGCCTTGATCTTCGTCCTGATCGGGTGCTTGCGTTAAGTCCTGCGCGGTCAGAAGCGCCGGCGGCATCGGGATACCGTCGAAGGTGCAGGCGCGGCTGCCGCCGTCGCTATGTACCAAGGCGCGGAGCGTGTCGGTTGAAACGAAAGGCATGTCGCCCAGCATAAACAGCGCACGTTCTGCCCGGCGGCTCGTTGCGACGCCGCGCGCCGCTCGCCAGCTCTCGGAGAGCGGCAGGTCCGGCGTCACGTGATGCACCTTGAACGACGGCGGAAGAGAAACGGCGACCTTCTCGGAAGAGACGATCGCCACGAGCGCGTCACATCCCGACGCCTCGAGCGCGCGCGCCGCTGCCAGCACCAAAGGGGCGCCGTTCCAATCTGCAAGGAGCTTGTCCCGAGCACCGAACCTGCGCGAGGCGCCGGCGGCGAGAAGGATGCCAAGCGTGCGCATGGTGGCCTGCGCCCGGATCAGTCGAGCGGCGAGAAGGCCGCGGGCTGCAGGAAGATGCTTTCCTGATGCACGAGATAGGGCAGGATCTTGGGCACGAAAGCCTGCCATTCCGGGTCCGCGCCCAGCTTGGCGCGTTGCGCGCTGCGGTGGCCGTAATCCTCATAGGCCCAGAGGAAGGTGACCGCGTTCAGCACGCCGCTGTCGCTGACCCAGCATCCGGCGAGCTTTGCGTATTGGGTGATGATGTGCAGGCCCTCGGCCTCATAGAGCTTGAGGAACTCGGGCGCCTTCCCGGGGGTGATGCGGTAGGTTCTTTGTTCGTAGATCATGTTGGACTCCGGCGTGAATGGCAGAAAATCGTGGGCACTGACGTCCCGTCACGCGCCAAAGCTACGACCAAACTTTGGGTTTTCGCAACACTTAAGTCGTCAAGTGACGAAAAGATACTTTGCCTTCGCGGGGAATGGGCTAATGTATGGAGCTGAAGTCGTTGCGTCCGGCGTCGGAATGAACAACAAGGGGTGCCAAGGGGTGCCAAGGGGAAAACGTGCAGGCCAAGCCAAAAATGACTGAAAGTTCGTCCAAAACGAACGGCGCCGGAAATAAGCCCGGCTCGCCGCAAGGCGCTGTGCGGATGCCTTTCAATGAGCGTCGTGCCCAGATTCTGGACGTCGCCACCGAGTTCTTTGCGGAGAACGGGCTTGCGGGGCAGACGCGGCAGCTGGCGGAGAAATGCGGCATCTCCCAGCGTCTTCTCTATCGCTTCTTTCCGACCAAGGAAGACTTGCTCAAAGAGGTCTATAACCGAGAGATTCTTGGTGCTTTCAAGGCCGTCTGGTTCGTTGAGCTTCAGGATCGTTCGCAGCCCATGGCCGTGCGCCTCGACGCATTCTATCGCGACTATCTTCAGTCTACCTTGACCCGGAAGTGGTTGCGATTGTTCCTTTATGCCTCGCTGGCCGAGGCGAATATGGCGCCTGACTACATCGCAGCGATCGTCATGCAGTTGCTGGAGACCGTGATGCGCGAAGTGGCGCATGAGCGGGGCGTAGAGCTGCCGGAAGATCCCGCATTGCTCCGCGAAATGGCGTGGACGCTGCACGGTGCGATCTCTCACTACGCGATTCGACGCCATATCTATCAAAGCAGCCTGTCGCTCTCCGAAGACCAGGTGGTAACGATGCATGTCCGCGTGTTCCTCGCGGGATTCGAAGACATGGTCGAGGTGTGCAGCGGCCGCTGAGCGCTGCAATCCACTACATTTTCCCTGATTTCGCCTGCGGAGACATCTGCAGGTGCTGAAAACTTGTGCGATTTCCGTTGCGGAAGGGAAATCCTCACTTTTTCGTTTGTCGTCAGTTGACGAATAAATAAATCGCCAATAGCGTCGGTTCCCATAAACAAGATCAACAGGGACGGCTTGCTGCAGGTTGGGCTTTGAACGGGCTCGGGCTGAGGCGGCCATGCAAAAGGAATCGAAAGATGCTCAAGGATAAGACGCGCCGTCTCGGGCGCCGGGATTTCCTCCGCTACTCGGCGGCGGGCGCAGGGGCGCTGATGGCGCCGGGTCTGGTTCGTCCGGCGAAGGCCGAAACGGCCGCGCTGACGATGCACACCTGGTCGGCGGCGGTCGACACCGTGCAGAGCCACCTCAGCGCCTTCACCAAGGAAACCGGGATCCCGGTCAATTACGGCAACTCGCCCTGGGCCCAGTACCGCGAGGGCATGGTCGCGAAATTCGTGGGCGGTGCGCCGCTCGACGCGATGTGGGTGTCGGATTCCTGGCTGCCCGAATGGGCCGAAGCCGGCTGGATCGCTCCGGTCGACGAGTTCGACAGCCTGATGAAATACAACGCCGAGGCCGAGGATTTCTGCACCGACTCCATGACCTATGGCGGTCGTCAGTACGGCCTGACCTATTACACCGACTACATGGCCTTCTTCTATGACGAGGCGAAGCTCAAGGAAGCCGGCTTCGACGCTCCGCCGGAAACCTGGGACGAGCTGGTCGAGCAGTCGCTCGTCATGAAAGAGAAGGGCATTGCCGACTATCCGATGATGCTCGCGATGGCGCAGGAAAGCTGGCTGATCGAGTTCATCTCGACGCTGGTCTATTCGCATGGTGGCCGTCTGGTCGATGACAACGGCATGGCCGTGATGCAGGATCCGAAAGAGGGGGCTGTCGAGGCGCTGAGCTGGGTCGTCGATGCGGTCAACAAGCACGAGATCGTCTCGCCCGCCTGTGTCGAGACCGGCGAGCTGGCGGGCTTGAAATCCTTCGCGGCGGGCAATCATGCCTTCGCGATGGTCGCGAAATACCGTCTGCGGATGCTCAACGATCCCGAGCAGTCGCAGATCGCGGGCAATGTGAAGCAGGCGATGATGCCGCAAGGCCCGAACGGCTCTCACGCGACGGTCGGCTGGATGCGTTTCCACGGCATGTCGGCGCAGGCTGCACAAGACAAGGCGCGCGCCGAGAATGCCGCGAAGCTGATCGAATGGTTCGGCGGCAAGGCGGATGGCGCCTACACGTTCCAGAAGCTCCTGTTCCTCGATATCGGCGCCGGGTTCGGCGTGAAGCCGCTGTTCGAGGATCCCGAGATCCGCGCGGCCTACGACTCCTATGGCGATGTCGACATGATCCAGGCTCAGCAGGCGCTTGCTCGCAAGAAGGACACGGTCACCCCGTGGTTCGGCGAGTGGAACGACACCAACGGGTCGGCCTGGCAATCGGCGATCCTCGGCAATGTCGATCCCGCCGGAGCGGTCAAGAAATCTGCCGATCTGTGGAACGAGCTGAAGGACAGCTACTGAGCAGGTGCGGCGGGCCTTTCTAAAAGGCCCGCCGACTGTCGGGCAGGGCAACGGGAGAGCATGACGTGGCGAATGCAATGACACGGGCGACACGCCCGAAATGGCGGGTGGGATACGAGGAGCGCAGCGCCATGCTGTTTCTTGCTCCTGTCATGGCCGTTCTGGGCGCGGTTGCGGTCTTCCCGATCGCCTATTCGCTTTATATCAGCTTCTTCAGCATCAAGCTGACGCGTCCGAACCGGACCCCCTTCGTCGGGCTGAAGAACTATACCGATCTTCTCGGCGATGAGGCTTTCTGGGGCGCGGTCTGGCGCACGGTGAGTTTCTCGCTCGTCTCGGTTACCGCGATTGCTTTCATAGCCTTGCTTGTCTCGCTGCTGCTGAATCAGGAATTCCGCGGGCGTCGTATCCTGTCGACGATCCTTCTGGTGCCGTGGGCGATCCCCTATGTCGCGAACGCGCTGATGTGGAAATGGATCTACGATTCCAGCTATGGCGCGCTGAACGGCCTGCTCTACCAGCTCGATTTCATCGACAAATACATGGTCTGGCTGGGAGATCAGGACAAAACGCTGTTTCTGATCGCCAATGCCTTCGTCTGGAAGGAAGTGCCGCTGGCGACGATCCTTCTGCTGGTCTCGCTCAAGTCGATCCCGTCCGATCTCTATGCGGCGGCGCGCGTCGATGGAGCGACGGTCTGGCAGCGCTTCGTGCATGTCACCCTGCCGGCGATGAAGCCCGGTTTCATGCTGGTGATGATCTACGAGACGATGATGGCGATCCGCCATTTCGACCTGTTCTTCATCCTGACCGAGGGCGGGCCCGGCAGCGCGTCGCATGTGCTCTCGTGGCACATCTATGTCGAGACCTTCCGCAACCTGTCTTTCGGGAGCGGTGCTGCGATGTCCTACCTCCTCGCAATCGCGACTTTCGCACTCTCCTACCTCTTCATCCGAACGCTGGGGCGCAAGATCTGACATGAGCGATATGCCTATCACCCCGCCTGTCGACACGATCGACTACCGCCGCCGCCAGAAAATCGGGCGCATCGTGCAGCGCTTGGTGATCGTGGTCTCCGCGATCGTCCTTGCGGCCTACATTCTCGCCCCGGTGTCCTGGCTCGTCTCTTCGGCGTTCCAGACCGAGACCGAGATCGTCTCGATCCCGCCGCACTGGATTCCCGAAGAACCGACCCTGCGCAATTTCGAGGCGATCTTCACCGCCGGGAACGACGAGCCCGTCACCTACGAGACGCGCTCGGGCGCCGATCCGGCTGCCGGTGACTTTATCCCCTCCACCGCAGAAAACCTTCTGCCGTCGATGGCCAACAGCCTGATCGTCTCGATCCTGGTGGTGATCCTGAACCTGCTCGTCGGGGTGCCGGCCGCCTATGCGATCGCGAAGATCCGGTTCTGGGGGCGCAACGCGTCGGTCTACTTCATCCTGATCACGCGGGTGATCCCCGATATCGCGCTGGTCGTGCCGTTCTTCCTGGTGATCCGAAAACTCGGGATGCTCGATACGCTCGGATCGCTGGTGATCACCTATCTCGCGATCACGGTGCCCTTCACGGTCTTCATCCTGATCCAGTATTTCGAGGGTCTCCCGGACGAGTTGGACAAGGCCGCGCGGGTCGATGGCTGTTCGCGGCTCCAGGCGCTGATCAAGGTGTTCCTGCCGCTCTCGCTGCCCTCGCTCGTCGCCGTGGTCCTCTTCACCTTCCTTACCAGCTGGAACGAATTCCTGCTCGCGCTGATGTTCACGCAGACCTCCGCGTCGCAGACCCTGCCGATCCTGCTGGCCTCGTTCACCTCCGATTTCACGGTGAGCTTCTCCTTCCTCAACGCCGCTGGCGTCCTGGCGGTCGTGCCGCCGGTGATCGTCGCCATCGTCTTCGAACGCTACATCGTTTCCGGTCTGACCGCCGGGGCTGTCAAAGGTTAGAAAGGACAAAGTCTTGGCCCGGATCCGCTTCACCAACGTTAACAAGAAATACGCCAACGGCTTCCATGCCGTGCGCAATCTCAACCTCGATATCGAGGATCGCGAGTTCATCGTCCTGCTCGGCCCTTCGGGCTGCGGCAAATCCACGACCCTCAACATGATTGCAGGGCTCGAGGAGGTCTCGGACGGCGATCTGATCTTCGACGAGCAGGTCGTGAACTACGTCCCCCCGCACAAGCGCGACGTCGCGATGGTGTTCCAGAGCTACGCGCTCTACCCGCATAAGACCGTCTACGACAATATCGGTTTCGGGCTGAAGATGCGAAACGCGTCGAAGGAAGAGATCGACGAGCGCGTGCAAGACGCCGCGAAGAAGCTCGAGATTTCGCACCTGCTCGACCGGCGTCCGTCGCAGCTGTCGGGCGGCCAGCGTCAGCGTGTGGCGTTGGGGCGCGCGATGGTCCGTGACCCGTCGGTCTTCCTGATGGATGAGCCACTGTCGAACCTCGACGCGGCGCTGCGGATCTCGATGCGCGCGGAGATCAAGGAACTCCACCGCGCAATGGAGACCACCTTCGTCTACGTGACCCACGATCAGGCCGAGGCGCTCACGCTCGCGGATCGTATCGTGGTGATGAATGACGGGGTCGTGCAGCAGATCGGCACGCCCGACGACATCTACGAGCGCCCGGCGAACACCTTTGTGGCGTCCTTCCTCGGCAGCCCGCCGATCAACTATTTCGACGGCGTGCTCGAGGCCGGGCCGGATGACGAGATGGCCTTCGTCCGCGATGGGTTGCGTCTCGTGCTGCCGGCAGATCACGCGGCGCGCCTGAAAGGGCAGGAGGGCCGTGCGGTGCGGTTGGGTATCCGGGCCGAGGATGTCGCGGAAGGCACTGCCGAGCCGGGATACAATGCGCTCAACGGCACCGTGAACTCGGTGCTTCCGGTCGGCTCGGATCAGTATCTGGGCATGGATTTCGGCGGCGAGGAGCTGTTCTTCCGCGTCGGCAAGGATCTGCGCCATGCGTTCGGCGAGAGCATCACCCTCGCGGTGGATCTCAACCGCCTGCATGTCTTCGACCGCGAAACCGGTCAGTCGCTGATCTGGAACGCGGCCTGACACGATGAAACCCGCCCCTTTCACCTACCACCGGCCTGCGAGCCTTGCCGAGGCACTGGCGCTGTTGCGCACACATGGGCCGGCGGCAAAGCCGATCGCCGGAGGACAAAGCCTAGGGCCGATGCTGAACATGCGGCTGGCGCGCCCGGGCCATCTCGTCGATCTCAACGATCTGATCGAGCTGGACCGCGTGCGGGTGAAGGACGACATGCTGGAGATCGGCGCGCTGACGCGCCATCACCGCCTTGCCAATGCGCCGGAAGTGCAGCGGAGCCTGCCGCTTCTCGGTGCCGCTGCCGCCTCGATCGGGCATTACGCGATCCGTCAGCGTGGCACGATCGGCGGCAGCCTCGCCCATGCGGACCCCGCCGCCCAGTTGCCGCTGATCGCGGTCACGCTGGGCGCGACGCTGGTGATTTCGGGACCGGCAGGCACGCGCGAAGTTGCCGCCGCCGATTTCCTGCAATCGATCATGACGGTCGATCTGCGCGATGGCGAACTCATCACCGCGCTACGCTTTCCGCTCCCCGTCGGCGATCTGTGGGCCTTCGAGGCTTTCTCGCGCCGTCACGGCGATTTCGCGCTGGTCAGCGTCGCGCTCAGTTTCGCGCGCGACGCGGAGGGCAAGATCGATGCGCTGCGGCTTGGGCTCGGCGGCGTCGATACCGTCCCGCTGCGTCTGCCCGAGATCGAGGCGCGCGCGCAGGGCAGGCTGGTCGATGTCGACACCATTCGCGACCTCGCAGCCGCGGCCGCCGCGGCGATCGCGCCCGAAGACAGCGAACAGGTGCCCGCCGTCTATCGCCGGGAACTTGCCGAAACGCTTGTCATTCGCGCGTTCCAGTCCGCTTTGACCCGGGAGGAGGGTGCATGACCGCTCCGACACACGACCCCCTGACGCTTTCGCTGAGCGTGAATGGCGAAACCCACGACGTTCGGGTGCCCGCGCGCAAGCTGCTCTCGGATGTGCTGCGCGACGACCTTGGTCTGACCGGCACCCATGTCGGCTGCGAACACGGCGTCTGCGGCGCCTGCACCGTGCTGATCGACGGCCGTCCGGCGCGCGCCTGCCTGACTTTCGCCGCTCAGATGGAGGGCCATGAGGTCACGACGGTCGAGGCCATGGGACGGCCCGATGCGCTCTCGGCGCTTCAGCAGGCGCTGCACGAGGAACATGGGCTGCAATGCGGTTTCTGCACGCCCGGCATCGTGGTGACTTTCGAGCATTACCTGCGCGAGAACCCGGACCCGACCGCAGAGGAAGTGCGCGATGTCCTGTCGGGCAATCTGTGCCGCTGCACGGGCTATCAGAATATCGTCGCCGCCGTGCTGAAAGCTGCGGCCCGGATGCGTGGAGAGGCGGCATGAGCGGTGATTTCACCGAGATCGGTCGCGCCCTGCCGCGCAAGGAAGATCGACGCCTCGTCTCGGGTCGCGGGCGCTATCTCGACGATCTCGCTTTCCCCGGCGCGCTGCATGTGAGCTTCGTGCGCTCGCCCCATGCCCATGCGCGCATCCTCGACATCGACAGTGCCGAAGCCGCTGAGATGCCGGGGGTCGTGGGGATTTTCACCGGGCGCGATCTCGATCAGATGACGACGCGGCTGCGCCTCGCGCCGCCGATCGAGGGGCTGCAGCCGACCGAGCTGACGACGCTTCCGATCGAGAAGGTCCGCTTCCACGGCGATCCGGTGGTCTGCGTCGTCGCGACCGATCGCTACCTCGCCGAGGATGCCGCCGAATGTGTCACCGTCGAATATGACCAGCTTCCGGCGGTGACCTCGATCACCGAGGCCTTCGCGCCCGATGCGGCTCTGGTCGATGACAGCCTGACCAGCAACATGGTCTCGCATCAGAGCCTGTGCGTCGGCGATCCTGCCGCACGCCGGGCCGAGGCGCATCGCGTCGTCGAGGCCCGTTTCTCGCTCCATCGCCACACGCATGTCCCGCTGGAGACGCGCGGCTGCGTCGCCGATTGGGATGACGGGCGCGCGCATCTGAACATGCATATCGGCAATCAGGTCCCGCACCCGTTGCGCAGCCAGCTTGCTGCGCGGCTGGGCCTGTCGGAAAGCCAGGTCACCGTGATGAGCCCCGATGTGGGCGGCGCCTTCGGTCAGAAGATCGCGCTCTATCGCGAGGAACTCACGGTCGCGGCTCTGTCTCGCCACCTGCGCCGCCCGGTTCGGTGGCGCGAGGATCGGATGGAGAACCTGATGTCCGCCGCCCATGCGCGGGAATACGAGTGCCGCACGCGCACCTCGGTCAGCGAAACCGGACGGATTCTCGGCCTCGAGCTCGAGATCGACGAGGATTTCGGCGGTTACTGCTTCTATCCGGCCAATTACATGGCCCGCGTTATCGCCCTGATCATGACCGGTCCCTACCGGATTCAGGACTACGCCTACGAAGTCCGCGTCGCGCTGACCAATAAATGCGGCGCAGGCCCGATGCGCGCGCCCATGGCGATCACTAGCTGGGTGATGGAGGGCACGATCGACGCCATCGCCCGCGACCTCGACCTCGACCCGGTCGAGGTGCGCCGTATCAACGCGCTCGGCCCGGAGGATTTGCCCTACAAGATGCCCACGGGCGAACTCCTCGAAGATGTCAGCCCACGGGAAACGCTCGAGATCGCCGTGGATGCGATTGATGTCGCGGCCTTCCGTGCCCGGCAGGCGCAGGCGCGCGCTAAGGGGCGCTATCTGGGGCTCGGGCTGTGCACGGTGATCGAGAGCACGACCTATGGCTCGGAATTCTACAAATCCGCCGGTATCCCCGGATCGGGCCATGAATCGGCCTGGGTGCGGATCGAGCCGAGCGGAGCGGTCAACGCCTCCGTCGGGCTGATGGGCACCGGGCAAGGCTACGAGAGCCCGCTTTCGCAGGCGGTGGCCGAAGGGCTCGGCGTGCGCTCGGAAGATGTCACGGTTCATATGGGCAATACCAATATCGCGCCCTACGGCATGGGCAGCCGCGGTGGACGCGGCGCGACCGCTGGCGGCGGGACGCTCTATCTCTGTGCGCTAAAGGCGCGCGAACGGGTGCTCGCGATTGCGGCTTCGATGCTCGATCTCAACGATGCTGGCGGGCTGCGCATGCGCGCAGGCCAGATCGAGCGGATGATCGGCGAGGACTGGCAGGAGACGGGCCTTGCGCTGACCGATATCGCGCGGCGTGCCTATCTCGATCCGCTGGCTCTGCCCGAGGGTATCACGCCTGGGCTCGATTTCTCGCATAGCTACGACCCGCCCGCGATGACCTACTCCAACTCGACCCATGCCTGCGAAGTCGAGGTCGACCCGCAGACCGGTGCGATCACCATCGACCGCTATCTCGTTGCCGAGGATTCCGGCACCGTTCTCAACCCGATCGTCGTGCGCGGCCAGCAGCAGGGCGCGATCGCGATGGGGCTGAGCGGCGCGCTGCTCGAACAGGTGATCTACGACGGGACGGGGCAGAACCTCTCCGCGACACTCGCCGATTACCTCGTGGCCTCCCCGAACGAACTCCCGGAATTTGAAATCCTGCATCACAATACGCCGAACCGCCGGACCCCCGCGGGGATCAAGGGCATGGCCGAAGGCGGCGTGATGGGCGCAATCGGCGTGCTCGCCAACGCGGTGAGCGATGCGCTCGCGCCGCGCGGCGTGACGATCGAGCGTCTTCCGCTGACCCCCCAATCCATTCGCGCGCTTCTGCGAGAGGCCGCGCCCAGCTCAACGAAAAGGACCCAGCCGTGACAGAAGAGAAACTCAGCGTCGGCTTCATCGGACTCGGAATCATGGGCCAGCACATGGCGGGGCATATCCTCGCCGCAGGGCATCCGCTCAACATCTACAACCGCACCCGCGCCAAGGGCGACGCCCTCGTCGCAAAGGGGGCGACCTGGTGTGACAGCCCCGGCGCCGTGGCCGATGCCAGCGACATCACGATCACCATCGTGGGCTACCCCGCCGATGTCGAACAGGTCTACCTCGGTGAGGATGGGATCATCGCCAAGGCGCGCCCGGGCTCGGTGCTGATCGACATGACCACCTCGAGCCCCGCCCTGGCCGGGAAGATCGCGCAGGCGGCTCTCGCGCGCGGCCTCTCTGCGCTCGACGCCCCGGTGTCCGGCGGCGATGTCGGTGCGAAAGCGGGCAAGCTCGCGATCATGCTGGGCGGCGATGCGCGGGCGTTCGAACGGGTCCTTCCGGTGCTGGAGCTGATGGGCGGGAATATCGCGCTGATGGGCAAGGCGGGCGCTGGGCAGCACACCAAGATGGCCAACCAGATCGCCATTGCCTCGACCATGCTCGCGGTCGCGGAAAGCATCAGCTACGCGCGCGCTGCCGGTCTGGATCCGATGCAGGTTCTCAAAGTCATCGGAACCGGGGCCGCGTCGAGCTTCCTGCTCAACGGGCTTGGGCCGAAGATGGTGGACGAGGATTTCGCGCCCGGCTTCTTCGTCCACCACTTCGTCAAGGACATGTCCATCGCGCTGAGCGAAGCCGAAAGACTGGGCCTCGATCTGCCGGGCCTGTCGCTGGCGCGCAGCCTCTATGGCAAGCTGGTGGATGACGGCTTCGGCGAAGAGGGCACGCAGGCGCTCTACCGTGCCTATAACGCGATCCATGCGGAGGCCGGGTGATGCGGTTCGAAGGCGATCACCTGATCCCGGCCGATCCCGAAACGGTCTGGCGTGGGCTCAACGACCCCGAGGTGCTGCGCCGCGCGATCCCGGGCTGCGAGGCGATGGAGCAGACGGGTGAGGCCGAATATACCGCCACGGTCGTGGCGCGGGTCGGCCCCGTCTCGGCCAGCTTTCGCGGCAAGGTGGAGCTGAGCGATCTGGTGCCGCCCGTGTCCTACCGGATCACCGGGCGCGGGCAGGGCGGGCCTGCGGGCTTCGCCAAGGGCGGCGCGGAGATCAAACTCGCGCCCGAAGGCGAGGGCACGCGTTTGTCCTATGTCGCCGATGTCGAGGTTGGCGGTAAACTGGCCGCGGTCGGCGGGCGATTGATTCAGGGCGTGGCGCGCAAGAATGCCGAGGACTTCTTCAATGCCTTCTCGCGGGTCGTGACCGGCGAGGCGGAGGAGACGGCCCCGCCCAGCGAAGGCGCTGCCCCTACGGGCGCGGTGGCCACGGCGGCGGCGGGACATATTCCGCTGATCGACCGCGTGGCGTGGCTTCTGGTCGGTCTTGGCCTCGGGCTTGGAATCTGCTGGCTCTTCGGTTGAAAGGACGCGCGATGAACATCACCCCTGCGATCAAGGCGATGGAAGACCAGTTGGTCGAATGGCGGCACGCGCTGCATCGACGCCCCGAACTGGCCTTCGAAGAACACGAGACCGCCGCCTTCATCGCGGCTGAGTTGCGCGCGTTCGGACTTGAGGTCCACGAGGGGCTGGCCGGGACCGGGGTGATCGGCGTTCTGCGCAATGGCGCGGGGCCGACGGTCGGCCTGCGCGCCGATATCGATGCGCTGCCGATCTCCGAACTGACGGGGGCGGATTATGCCTCCGAGATCCCCGGCAAGATGCATGCCTGTGGCCATGACGGTCACACCACGATGCTTCTGGGCGCCGCGCAGGCGATGGCGACCGATCCGCCGGGACCGGGCACGGTGGTGTTCATCTTCCAGCCCGCCGAGGAAAACGAAGGCGGCGCGCGGGTGATGATCGAGGATGGATTGCTCGAACAGTTCCCGCTCGACAGCACCTTTGCGCTGCACAACTGGCCGGGGCTGGAGGCGGGCAAGATCGCGATGCGCGCGGGCCCCGTCATGGCCGCATTCGACACGTTCGAGCTGAAGGTGATGGGCAAGGGTTCGCATGGCGCGATGCCGCATGAGGGGATCGACCCGATCACGCTCGCGGCTCAGTTGCAGATGGCCTGGCAGACCATCGTCAGCCGCGCGGTGGATCCGACCGACGCGACGGTGATCTCGGTCACGCAGATCCATGCGGGCCACACGCTCAATGTGATCCCCGACGAAGTGACCCTGCACGGCACTGTGCGCACCCTGCGCCCCGCGACGCGCGATTTCGTGCAGGCCGAGATGACGCGCCGCGCCGAAATGATCGCCGAGGCATTTCATGCCAAGGCCGAGCTGATCTATCAGCGTCGCTACCCGGCCACGATCAACGACGCGGAGGCCGCCGAAACCGCACGCCGCGCCGCCGAGGCCATCGTGGGCCGCGACGCGGTGCAGGTCGATTACGCGCCCAGCATGGCGAGCGAGGATTTCGCCTTCCTGCTGGAGAAGGTGCCCGGCGCTTACGGCTGGATCGGCAATGGATCGGCCGAGGGCGGGCGCAACCTGCACAGCCCGCATTACGATTTCAACGACTCGATCCTGCCGCTGGGCGTGCAGTTCTTCGTCGAGGTCGCGCATCGCGCGCTGGCTGGGTCGAACGATTGAGGGGCCAGCCGTGACCCATCCCGCCGCGCAAGATCCGTGGTTCGAACTGGCAAGGTCCGACGTACCCGGCGCGATCGCGGTGATCTCTGCCATTGAAGGTCCGGCCTATCGCAATGTCGGCACCGCGATGGCGATCTTGCCGGATGGTCGGCGCTTCGGAGCGCTCAGCTCAGGCTGTATCGAGGAAGATGTGGCCGAACATGCGCTCGCGGCGCTGGGCGACAGGCAGGTGCGCAAGCTGCGCTATGGGGCCGGCTCGCCCTTTTTCGATCTGAAGCTGCCCTGCGGCGGCGCGCTCGAGGTCACGGTGATCCCCGCGCCGGACCGTTCCTTGCTTAGCGAGCTTGCGGCAAGGCGGGTGCGCCGCGCGGAGGCGGCCTTGGGACTGAGCGCCTCGGGGGGCTTGCGTTTGATGCAGGAAGACGAGCCCCCCGACGCGCCGGGAGAGCTGCGTATCGCCTTTCGTCCCGAGCCGCGCTTCGTGATCTTCGGCGCCGGGGCCGAGGCGGTGTTCTTCGCCGATCTGGTGCAGGCCACCGGCGCGCCGCATCTTTTGCTCACGCCCGAAGACGCCACTTTCGCCAATGCTGAAGGTGCAGGCTGCACTGTGCGCAGGTTGGATCGAAGCGCGATCCCGTCGGACGTGGCCATCGACGCGCGCACGGCGGTGATCCTTCTGTTTCACGACCACGATTGGGAGCTGGATATTCTCGAGGCGGCGCTCGCAACCCCTGCGTTCTACATCGGGGCACAAGGCAGCGTGCGCACGCAAAACCGGCGGCAGGAAGGTTTGCAGGCTCGCGGTATCGACGCGGCGACGCGCGCGCGGGTTCATGGGCCGATCGGGCTGATCCAATCCGCGCGCGATCCGCGGCTGCTGGCCGTGTCAGTTCTGGCCGAGGTGCTTGAAGAAGTGCAGCGCGACGTTTGAAATTCGCGCGTGCTGGCCCGAACAAGCCGCCGCGAATTGCATCTACGTTAAAATGCGCCGCGCGACCAAAGCTACGACCGAGTTCCTATGTTCCGGCGCATGGCTTTGGCGAAAGGCGTAGGTCCTCTAGGCTCCAAACCCGGCTACCTGAACAGAGAGATTTTCTTTCCGCCTGTCACAAAGCGGGGGGCTGTCTCGTCTTCTGGTATATAGCCTAAGGAGATGCCGATGACGCCCCGAATGAACTATTACGAAGCAGCCCCCGAGACGATGAAGGCGATGAGGGCGGCCGAGGAGGCGACGAAGGAGCTTTCGATTTCGCTTATGCTGCGGGAGCTTATCAAGATGCGCGTGTCGCAAATCAACGGATGTGCTTATTGCCTCGATATGCATGCGCCTGCCGCGCGGGAGGCGGGTGTGTCGCAGCAAAAGCTCGATGTGCTGGCGGCCTGGCGGGAAAGCCCTGCGTTTGACGAACGCGAATGCGCCGCACTCGATTGGGCCGAAGCCCTGACAAGGATCGAGCAACAGGGTGCTTCGGAGGAGGTCTTCCAGCGCCTCAGAAATGTTTTCACGGAGCGCGAATGCGTGGACCTGACTTTCGCTGTTACGTTGATTAACTCTTGGAACCGTTTCGCGATCGGATTCCGGTCTACCCACAAGATCAGAGAGCGCGATCATGCCGCTGCCTGAGACACAGCAGGTTTTCGAAAGGGAGCGCCGCCGCTTGGCGGGGCTCGCCTATCGAATGACCGGCTCAGTCTCGGAGACGGAAGACATCCTTCAGGATGCGGCGCTGAAACTGCAAACCGTCGGACTCTCCGGCATCGAACGTCCGGCGCAATGGCTGTCGACCGTCGTCACGCGCCTTTGCCTCGACCATCTGCGATCGGCGCAGAAGAGGCGGGAAACCTATGTGGGGGCGTGGCTGCCCGAGCCGATTGTCACCGACCATGCGGCGGATGCCGAAAGCGATTGGATCCTGACCGAAGATGTAGGGATCGCACTCCTGCTCACGCTCGATCGACTATCGCCCGAGATGCGCGCGGCGTTCATTCTTCGCGACGGGTTCGATTACAGTTTCGACGAGATATCGGCGGTCGTCGGCCAGTCTCCCGCAAATTGTCGGCAGCTGGTTTCGCGGGCAAGACGCAAGCTTGCCGGCGCCGATCAGATCACGCCGAAACGGGCAGAGGAGACCCACCCGCTTGTCGCGGCATTCTGGGCCGCAAGCCGCGAGGGCGATATGGATCGGCTGCTGGAAATCTTCGCTGAAGATATCGAGGTGCATACTGATGGCGGCGGCAAGGTTCCGGCGGCGATCAACGTGCTGAGAGGGAGCCGGAACGCCGCGCGCTTCTTCGAAGGCTTGGCCCGGAAGGGCAAGCTGACCAATGGGCCTGTGCCGAGACCGCAGTTGATCAACGGAGCAACAGGATATGTGGTGCGGGAAAACGGGGTCCTGCAAACCACGGCCTTCGCGGTTCATTCCGGCAAAATCAAAGCAATATGGATTGTCCGAAACCCCGAGAAGCTGCGGCATGTTCACCGTGCGGAGGAAGGATTTCCATCCGAAGGGTCGCGCCCTCCATGCTGTTCGGCCGATTGATGTGGACTAAGCCACATCGTGGGTTTCGTCTGGCATGCCCGCGGACATCAAGAAGCCGGACACGAGGCCCGGCTTCCTGCCTCGTGTATGATCAGGCCAGATGGCCTTCGAAGACGCTCTGCAGCTTGTCGACGGGAATGATGTCCGTCTGGCCGTAGAGGTCGACGTGATCGGCGCCGTCGATGATCATTAGCTCCTTGCGCGCGCCCGCCCGTCGCCGCGCCGAGGGCGTTGGCGAGTTTGAAGGCCGCCATCTTCATCGCGCCAAAGCGGTAGCGACAGGCCGCGCGCCCGTCGATCAAAGTGCCGGCACAGATGCCGAGGCCCAACACCATCTGCGCCGGGGCGCTACTGCTGTATCGAGGCCAGATAATAGATGAGAGACAGGATGCGCCCCCGGGCCACCATGTCCGCCGTCTCTCCGCGCTCGCTGGTCGCCGAGGCCGCGTAACGGTCCCCCCAGACCGGCATCTTGCTGCCATGCGCCCGCGTCTCGTTTCGGCCATCTATCATCCGAAGCGTGTAGTCGAACGGGAATTCGCCGTTTCCCTTCTTCGCCGCGAGGCTCGTAAGGTCGGGTGTCTGAATATCCAGCAGCCCTGCCAGCGGGCCATTCCCCTTCGCTGACTCGCCATGACATCCAGCGCAGGCGACCATGTATTCCTCGCGACCGGCATCCTCCTGCGCCAGAGCGCTTGTTGTCAGCAGCAGGAGCGCTGCCACGCTTGAAATCACCACACCGTTCATTGCTTTCTCCTCCTCCCAGGATTTCGAACACTTCCCAGCAAAGCAGGTGGCCGATTTCGCGCACTGACCGGCGTCAATGACATGTCGCTATGCGTGTTGCCGGATCAAGCGCATGGGGAGCGGATCGGAGAGGGGCGGACGACCGGAGAGGTTGCCAAGGTGGTCCCGATACTCAAGGATCGCGCCGGAAAAGCGATGCGGCCCGAAGCGGGGCCACGCGACAGCGAAAAGAGGATGCGATGAAACTGAATGTTTATCTGGCCGGCGAAATTCACACCGATTGGCGCGAGGCGGTGAAATCTGCCTGCGAAGGGCTCGAGATCGAATGGTCGGGGCCGGTGACCGATCACGGGGCCTCGGATGATTGCGGGGTCGAGATCTTCGGCGCGGAAGAGGACAAGTTCTGGCATGACCGCAAGGGCGCGTCGCTCAACGCTATCCGGATCCGCACCGGGATCGAGCGCTGCGATGTGCTCGTCGTGTGTTTCGGCGAGAAATACAAGCAGTGGAACGCGGCCTTTGATGCGGGTTATGCGGCGGTGCTCGGCAAGCCGATCATCGTGCTTCAGCCGCCCGAGCACGACCATGCGCTCAAGGAGGTCGATGCCGCGGCCAATGCGGTCGCGCGCACGCCCGAACAGGTGGCCCGCGCGCTGCGCTACGTTACGACGGCGGCGCTGTAAGGCTGAATAGTGGTGCCCCGCCCGGATCAGCCGCGTCAGCGGCCCGGGCAGCACGAGCGGCTTTGAAAGAAGGGCGGCGCCCGACCTCGGGCGGGCGCAGGCGCGAGGTGGGTGGTCTGCGCTTAATCGGGCCACATCCGACCAACTGTTGAGCGCGCGGTGCCGCTGCAAAAGCGCCCTCCCGGGGGGCATGAGGAGGGATCGTCGCGCCAGTGGCGCGACGTAAGCCCGACGAATGGGCGCTGCCCGGGGCTGGTCGCCCCGGGCGTCGGTCTGAACTTGGAGTGGGCTCTCTCCTGTCCCAAACGAAAACGCCCCCCGCAGGTCATCCTGCGAGGGGCGCGGTTTTCTGTAAGACAGGCGATCAGACCAGATCGAAGCGATCGGCGTTCATCACCTTGGTCCAGGCGGCTACGAAGTCCTCCACGAACTTCTCGTTCGCATCGTCCTGGGCATAGACCTCGGCATAGGCGCGCAGGATCGCGTTCGAGCCGAAGACCAGATCGACGCGGCTCGCGGTCCACTTAACCGCGCCGGTTTTGCGGTCGCGGATCTCGTAGGCGCCGTCGCCCACCGGATGCCAGCTATAGCCCATATCGGTCAGGTTGACGAAGAAGTCGGTCGTCAGCTGGCCTTCACGGTCGGTGAAGACGCCGTGCTTGGTTCCGCCATAGTTGGTGCCGATCGTCCGCATGCCGCCGATCAGGACGGTCATTTCATGCGCGGTCAGTCCCATCAGCTGGGCACGGTCCAGAAGCATCTCCTCGGGCGAGACGACGTAGTCCTTCTTGAGCCAGTTGCGGAACCCGTCGGCGAGCGGTTCGAGCACATCGAAGCTGTCGGCATCGGTCACCTCGTCGCTCGCGTCGCCACGACCCGGCGCGAAGGGCACCGTCGCGTCATGACCGGCGGCCTTGATCGCCTTCTCGACGCCGACATTGCCCGCCAACACGATAACGTCGGCCACCGAGGCACCGGCTTCCGCCGCGATCGGCTCGAGCACCGAAAGCACCTTTTGCAGACGGGCGGGCTCGTTGCCTTCCCAGTCCTTCTGCGGGGCCAGACGGATGCGCGCGCCATTGGCGCCGCCGCGCATGTCCGAGCCGCGATAGGTGCGCGCGCTGTCCCAGGCGGTCGAGACCAGCTCGGCCACCGACAGGTCCGAGGCAGCGATCTTCGCCTTCACAGACTCGACGTCCCAAGCGGTCGACCCAGCGGGGACCGGGTCTTGCCAGACCAGATCTTCCGAGGGCACCCACGGCCCCTTGTAGCGGACCTTCGGGCCCATATCGCGGTGGGTCAGCTTGAACCAGGCGCGGGCGAAGGTCTCCTTGAAATACTCCGGATCGGCCATGAATTTCTGGCAGATCTCGTTGTAGACCGGGTCGACCTTCATCGCCATGTCGGCATCGGTCATCATCGGCATCCGGCGCTGGCTCGGGTCCGAAGTGTCGAGCGGCATGTCCTCTTCGGCGATGTCCACCGGCTTCCACTGTTTCGCGCCAGCGGGGCTCTGGGTGACTTCCCATTCATGGCCGAAGAGCATCTCGAAATAGCCCATGTCGAATTCGAGCGGGTTCGTCGTCCACGCGCCTTCCGGACCGCCGGTGATCGAGTTGCTCGCTTGCCCCTTCAGGTTCGGGTTGAACCAGCCGAGACCCTGTTGCTCGACATCGGCCGCTTCAGGCTCCGCACCGAGCGCCGACGCGTCGCCATTGCCGTGACATTTGCCGACGGTGTGGCCGCCCGCGGTCAGCGCGGCGGTTTCCTCGTCATTCATCGCCATACGCGCGAAGGTCTCGCGGACTTGTGCCGCGGTCTTCATCGGGTCGGGCTGGCCGTTGACGCCCTCGGGGTTCACGTAGATCAGGCCCATCTGCACGGCGGCGAGCGGGTTTTCCATCGTGTCGGGCTTGTCGACATTGGCGTAACGCTCGTCCGACGGCGCGAGCCATTCCTTCTCGGCGCCCCAGTAAGTGTCTTTCTCGGGATGCCAGATGTCCTCGCGGCCAAAGGCGAAACCGAAGGTCTTCAGACCCATGCTTTCATAGGCGACGGTGCCGGCGAGGATGATCAGATCCGCCCAGCTGAGCCGGTTGCCGTATTTCTTCTTGAGCGGCCAGAGCAGGCGACGGGCCTTGTCGAGGCTCGCATTGTCGGGCCACGAGTTGAGCGGGGCGAAGCGGATATTGCCGGTGCCCGCGCCGCCGCGACCATCCGCGAGACGGTAGGAGCCCGCCGAGTGCCAGGCGAGACGGATCATCAGCCCGCCGTAATGGCCCCAGTCCGCCGGCCACCACTCCTGGCTTTCGGTCAGCAGCGCGTGCAGATCGGCTTTCAGCGCGTCGTAGTCGAGCTTCTCGACCTCTTCAGCATAGTCGAAGCTGCGTCCCAGCGGGTCCGTCTTGGTGTCATGCTGGTGCAGGATGTCGAGATTGAGCGCCTGCGGCCACCAATTCATCACGTTCGAGCCAAGTTCGGTATTGCCGCCATGCATCACCGGGCACTTGCCGCCCGTGTTCACGTCATTTCCGTCCATCTGTGCTTCCTCCTGCTGAGCACGGGGTTGATCGGGGAGACCGGTTAAAGTCTGACATGCCGCAGCTTGTCCGAATAGGGGCTACGGCACGTGGGTCCCTACCTTGCCCGATGCTCATAGCAGGCAGTGTGATAAATAAAAATTTGGAAATTGTAATAAGACATATAATGTAAAATTATGCATCGGCATTTTGTCAGCGGAATCCGAGCGCTGGCGTCATGCGACCCCGACGGGTTCGAACCGGCCACAGCGGGCGCCCGTTCAACGACATGTCATGTCGCGAACGGGGCGCCCCATGGCCTTGATCGAGCGTCGCCGTCCTTGCCGCTTATTCCACCGCAATCTCGATTGTCTCGACCGTCTCACGAAGCCGCGCGGTCACCTTGATCGTGCCGCGCCTTCCCGTCAGGCGGATCCAGCAACCGGTCGCACCGTCGGCGAGCACCGGACAGTCGGAGCCGATCAGCTTAGCCGGGCCTTCGACGGTGAGGTGAACGGGCTCGTTGAGGAAATGCAGCTTGTTGCCGGCCTGATCGCGGGCGCGGATCATCACCCGGATTTCCTCGCTCGGATCGGCCTCGGCCTTCGTGACATCGGGCGCCACTTCGAGCCGGTCGAACATCGCATCGGCGGGGAAGTCGCGCTCGATCACCAACTCGCCGTTGCGATAGCCGCGCAGGCGGCCCGCATGCCAGCTCTCGCCCCATGCAGTCACCTCGTCCGGGGTGAAGTGGTCGTAATCGATGACGACCGGCGCGTGCGGCAGATGCGGGAAGCGGGTGCGATCAGGCCCGACGCGTTTGACCACATCGGCGTAGGACAGCTCCACCTCGTCGCAATTCGTCAACACGATCAGCGGGATCACCCCGCCGATATTGCGCTCGCCGCGCGACCAGACGGTGACCGGCTCCATCACGATCGCCTCGTCGGGATCGCGCTGGCTGGCATAGGCATAGGCCGCGAATTTCGGCTCGCGGAAGATCGACATCACGCCGTGATGGCAGATCCGGTCGCCCGCGCCGAAATCCTTATGGGTGTTGTAGTCGAACATGCACCAGCCGATGCAGCCCGCGAGCCCGGCATCGGGGTCATGGGCGGCATTGAGCACGTCGAGATGACGCAGCACATGCTCGTGCTGGCGATGCTCGGGGTCGCCCGCCTTGGTCGGATACATGTGCCCATTATATTCGGTCACCAGATAGGGCACGCGCTTGGGCAGCCCCGTCACCTCCTGCTGGTCACGCAAGCTCGTGCGCGGGCGGTTCGAGAAGGGCAGTTCGAAATCGCCGAGGATGAAATCGTTCATCGTGTAGACGTCTTCGAGCAGCTGGCTGTCGGTGATGCAGCGCACGCCGCCGGTGGGGCGCGTCGCATCCAGCTCATGCGCCAGAGTATTGGTGCGTTTGTAGAACGCTTCCGCATCGGGGCTCTCGTTGATCCGCACGCCCCAGATGATGATCGAGGGGTGGTTCCAGTCGCGCCGGATCATCCGCTCGACATTGGCGACGGATTCATCTTGCCACATATCGCCGCCGATATGCTGCCAACCGGGAATTTCCTCGAAGACCATGAGGCCGATCTCGTCGCAGCGGTCGAGGAAATAGGGGCTTTGCGGGTAATGCGAGGTGCGCGCGATGTTGCAGGCCAGATCGTAACGCAGGATTTCCGCGTCGCGCTCCTGACTGCGCTTGCCCTGAGCATAGCCCGAATAGGGGAAGCTCTGATGCCGGTTGAGGCCGCGCAGGACCACGCGCTGACCGTTGAGGAAGAACCCCTCGGGCGTGAATTCGGCGTGGCGGAAACCGAAGCGTTGGATGAGGCGGTCGCCGCTCTCAATCAGGGTCAGCGTCAGCGTGTAGAGCGCGGGCGTCTCGACCGACCAGAGCGTGATGCCGCTGAGGCCCTCGAAGGTGATCTCTCCGGTGCCCTCGCCGCGCGCGATCTCGTGGCCGTCGGCGTCCGACAGAACCGCTTCCACCGTACCCGGCGCGTCGAGCTTGACCAGAACGCGCTTGGTCTCGGCCAGCACGTCGGGCGTCTCGATCTTCACGCTTGCGATACGGGCTTCGGGCAGCACCTCGAGCCATGCGTCGCGATAGATCCCGGCATAGGTGAGGTAGTCGATGCGGCCACCGAAGGGCGGGATCTCGGGGTTTTCCGACCCGTCGATATGCACCGTCACCAGCGCCTTACCGCCTTCGAACCGGTCCGTCAGATCGACGGTGAAGGGCGTGTAGCCATCGCGGTGGCGCAGCACTTCCTCGCCGTTCACATAGACCACGGCATCGGCCATCGCCGCATCGAACCGCAGCCGCACCAGCTTGCCCGCCCACGCATCGTCCCACGCGATCACGCGCTGATAGGTGAAGGGGCGCTGGAACGCGGCTTCATCGAAATAGCTCATCGGCAGGTCGGCGGCGTTATGGGGCAGGGTGACCGTCTCGCCCTGCAGCGGCTCCGCGACCTTCGCCGCGTCGAAGCCTTCCGCGAAACTCCAGCCTTCGTTCAGTTTGCTGATCTCTCTCATGCTTACCACTCCGCGAAGCTGCCATCGGCATGGCGCCAGATCGGGTTGCGCCAGCGGTGACCTTCGGCGGCCGCCTGGCGGACTTTCTCCTCGTTGACCTCGACGCCGAGGCCGGGGCCCTGTGGGATCGCGACGAAGCCGTCGTCATATTCGAAGACCGACGGGTTGCTCAGATAGTCGAGCAGGTCCGAGCCCTTGTTGTAATGGATGCCCAGTGACTGTTCCTGAATGAAGGCGTTGTAGCAGACCGCATCGAGCTGCAGGTTCGCCGCCAGCGCGATCGGCCCCAGCGGGCAATGCAGCGCCAGCGCCACGTCATGCGCTTCGGCCATCGCCGCGATCCGGTAGGTCTCGGTGATGCCGCCGGAATGCGAGGGGTCGGGCTGGACGATATCGACGTAGCCGCCCTGCAGGATCGATTTGAAATCCCAGCGGGTATAGAGCCGCTCACCCAGTGCGATCGGGGTGGAGCAATGGTTGGCGATCTCGCGCAGAGCCTCGGCATTCTCGCTCAGCACGGGCTCTTCGATGAACATCAGGTTGAAGGGCTCGAGTTCCTTCGCGAGTTGCTTGGCCATCGGGCGGTGGACGCGGCCGTGGAAATCGACGCCGATGCCGAAATCGGGGCCCATCTCCTCGCGGATCGCCTGCACGCGCGCCAGCACGGCGTCGATCTTGGCGTGGGAGTCGATGAATTGCAGCTCCTCGGTGCCGTTCATCTTCACCGCCGTGAAACCCCGGTCGCCGCACTCGCGCGCCATCCGCGCCGTGTCGCCGGGCCGGTCGCCGCCGATCCAGCTATAGACCCGGATGCGGTCGCGTTGCTGGCCGCCCAGAAGCGAATGGACCGGCACGCCAAGCGCCTTGCCCTTGATGTCCCACAGCGCCTGATCGAGCCCGGCGATCGCCGACATGTGAATGCCGCCGCCGCGATAGAAGCCACCGCGATACATCACCGTCCAGTGGTCCTGAATATGGCCGGGGTCCTTGCCGATCAGGTAATCCGACAGTTCCTCGACGCAGGCGGCGACAGAGGCCGCACGGCCCTCCAGCACCGGCTCGCCCCAGCCGGAGATGCCCTCGTCAGTGGAGATTTTCACGAAACACCAGCGCGGCGGCACGATGAAGGTTTCGATGGCGGTGATTTTCATAACGGTCCTCAGAGTTGGTCGGCGCGATCAGGCGTCGAAAGGATCGGTGATCGCGAAACGTGCATTGATGAAGGCGTCTGCGACAAGGCGCATCGGCGCGAGGTCGAGATCGCTTTGGCCGGCGCGCACAAGATCGCGCATCCGGGCGTAGAGATTGGCGTATTCGCGGTTCTCGCCCGTGGCGATCACCTCGCCATCGATGCTGAACTCCGCGCCGCCCTTGTCGAGCATGGCCGTGCCGTGTTCGGTCTGCAGGGTGATGCGCCACAGCTCGTCACCCGTTTCCCGCCAGTCGAATGCGGCGGTGATCGGGGTCTCGCCTGCGCACATCTCCAGATCAGCGGCGATCGGAGTTTGGCGGCCTTGCGGGATGCTTAGCGCCGCCGCTGTCAGCCGCACCGGCTGGCGCAGGATTCGGGTCAGGATCGAGAGCGCGTTGATGCCGGGATCGAAGACCCCGAGCCCGCCCGGTTGCCAGATCCATTCCTGCCCGGGATGCCATTTGCGCACATCCTCGCGCCAGTCGATCTGGATCTCGGAAATCTCGCGCCCGGTGAGCCATTGGCGCGCCGCGTCCACGGCTGCCGCCTCGCGCGAATGCCAGGTCGCGAAGATCGTCAGCCCCGCCTTGGCGGCGGTCTCGCGCAGCGCCTCGACCTCGCTCAGCGTCATGCCGGGCGGCTTTTCGAGCATCAGGTGACGACTCGCGCGCAGCACCGCCATCGCCTGATCGAACCGCCCCTGCGGCGGTGTGCAGAGTGAGACGGCGCCGATCTCCGGCTCGGCGTCCAGCATGGCGCGCAGGTCGGAATAGCTCGGCAAGTCGGGCAGGCTGGCATTGCGGCTCGCGATGGCGGCGAGATGCACGCCATTGGTTTCCGCGATCGCGGGAAGGTGCTGGGCGCGGGCGATCGCTCCCAGCCCCACGAGGCCGATAGCAAGGCTCATCCGCGCACCCGTGCGCCCGTGCTGGTGTCGAACACATAGACCGAGGCCGGATCGAAGCTGAGCCCGGTCTTGCCGCCAACCGCACCGTGGAGGCGCTGATCGGTCTCGACCACTACGCGCTCGCCGGAGGCCGCGTCGAGATGCGCGTAGCTGACGCCGCCAAGGTTCTCGGCCATCTCGATCGTGAAATTGCCCTCCGAGCCGCTCAGGCGCAGCGCGTTCGGGCGAATGCCGATTTCCAGCTTCGTGCCGTCCGCGGGCAAGGCAACGGGACTGTCGACGCGTTGCCCCAAGGCGGGCACGTCGAGCTGACCCTCCACCACGGTCGCGGCGAGAAAGTTCATCGAAGGCGAGCCCATGAAGCCCGCGACGAAGCGATTGTCGGGATCGTCGTAAAGCTCCATCGGGCTTCCGACCTGTTCGATATTGCCCGCGCGCAGCACGACGATCTTGTCGGCCATCGTCATCGCCTCGACCTGATCGTGGGTAACGTAGATCATCGTCGCCCCGATCTCGCGGTGCAGACGCGCGATCTCGGCGCGCATCTCGACGCGCAATTCGGCATCGAGGTTCGACAGCGGTTCGTCGAAGAGGAACACCTCCGGGCCACGGGTGATCGCGCGGCCGATGGCCACACGCTGGCGCTGACCGCCAGACAGGGCGGCAGGCTTGCGGTCCAGAAGCGGCTCGAGCTTCAGGATCCGCGCGGCTTCCTGCACCTTGTCGCTGATCTGGGCCTTCGGATGGCCGTTCATCTTCAGCCCGAAGCCCATATTCTCGCCCACCGTCATATGCGGGTAGAGCGCGTAGGTCTGAAACACCATCGCGATGCCGCGCTCGGCGGGCTCGGCCTTCGTGACTTCGCGGCCACCGATGCGGATCGCACCGTCCGAGGTCTCCTCCAACCCCGCGATCATCCGCAAAAGCGTCGACTTGCCACAGCCTGACGGCCCGACGAAGACACAGAATTCCCCCGGCTCGACCGCCAGATCGACGCCGTGGATTACCTCCGCATCGCCAAACCGTTTGACGATCTTCTCCAATGCGACTCCGCTCACGGGGTCTCCTCCCTGTTTTTACGCACCGGGGTTCAGTCGGCGCGTTTCTGTTCCGGAAAGCGCCAGTCACTGGCCGCTTTCGCGATCTTCTCCGCCGTCTCGAGGATCAGCGGGGCATAGGTTTCGAGTTGTTTTTGACCGTCGGGCTGGCCCGAGGTGATCGAGAGCGCGCCCAGAACGCGGCCCTGCGGCGACAGGATCGGGGCGGCGATGCAGCGGATGCCGGGCTCGTGCTCCTCGTCGTCCCAGGCAAAACCGCGCTTGCGGATGTTTTCCAGCTCCGCGCGCAGGCTCGTCGCGTCGGTCAGGGTGTGTTCCGTGAAACGATGAAAGCTCTGCCGCGTCAGCGCATTCTGCAAAGCGTCCTCGGGCAGATAGGCGAGCATCGCCTTGCCCACGCCCGTGCAATAGGCCGGACCGACCTTGCCCGATTGCGAGAACATCTCGACCGGGTGCGAGGCGTTGCGCTTGTCGACATAGAGCACCATGCCCTGATCGAGCTGCGCGAGGTGCAGCGTCTGGCCGGTCTCCTTCGACAGTTGGTCGAGGAAGGGCGCCGCAATCGGCGCAAGCGAACTTTGCGCCCAGGCCGCATGGGCGAGGCGCACGAGACGCAAGCCCGGCCGATAGGTCTGACGATCCTCGTCGAAGGCGAGCATGCCCTGGTTCGTGAGCGTCTGCAGGAAGCGATACAGGGTCGCCTTGGGCAGATCGCAGACCGGCAGCAACTCGGCGAAACGCACGGGGCGGCCGAATTCGGCAACGCGGTCGAGCACGGCCAGCGTGCGTCCAACCGTGCCGTCGGATTTCTCCGGCTTTGGCGTGGCGTCGTTCATGGGCTCCTCCTCAGGGCTGTTGACAGGATGAGAGATTCGCGGCAGCATTTCAATATGTAAAACACGGTTTCAATATTTGGAACTAAAATCATTGATCCGTGGGCTACTGAAACGGGAGGAGAACCGAATGAATATCCTGAAAACCACCGCGCTCGTGGCGCTGATGGGCTCGATCGCCATTCCGGCGATGGCCGAGCAGCGCGTGCTCAAGCTCTTCACCGACGCGTCCGATCCGGCCCCGAAAGCCGCGTTCGAACAGCTCGTGAAAGGCTTCGAGGCCGAAAACCCGGATGTGAAAGTCGAGGTGAACACCTTCGATCACGAGGGCTACAAGACCGCGATCCGCAACTTCCTGACCGCCGACAGCCCCGATCTGGCGAACTGGTATGCGGGCAACCGCATGGCGCCCTTCGTCAATGCCGGGCAATTCACCGATGTGTCCGATGTCTGGGAGGAGAACGCGCTCAAGGACAGCCTCGGCTCCGCGCTCAAGTCGATGACCATCGACGGCAAGCAATGGGGCGTGCCCTATACCTACTACCAGTGGGGCATCTACTATAACAAAGACGTGTACAAGAAAGCCGGGGTGGAGATGCCCAAGACCTGGGACGAGTTCATCTCGAACTGCAAGAAGTTCCAGGAAATGGGCGTCGACTGCCTGACCACCGGCACCAAGGCGCTGTGGCCGGCGGCAGGGATTTTCGACTATCTCGACCTGCGCACCAACGGCTACGATTTCCACATGAAGCTCACCAGCGGCGAGATTCCGTGGACCGATGACCGGGTGAAGGCCGTTTTCGCGGAGTGGAAGAAGGTTCTGCCCTACACCACGAAGAACGTCGCCGCGATCGACTGGCAGGATGCGGTGTCGAACATCGTGCAGGGCAAGGCCGCGAATTACGTCATGGGCAACTTCGCCGTCGCCACCTTCAAGGATGGCGGGATGACCAATGACACGCTGGGCTTCATGGACTTCCCGACGATCAACCCGGATATCCCGCGCGCCGAAGAAGCGCCGACCGATACGATCCACATCCCGGCAGGCGCCAAGAACAAGGCGGACGCCAAGAAGTTCCTCGCCTATGTCGCGAAGGCCGATGTGCAGACCAAGATGAACGAAGAACTCGGTCAGCTGCCGATCAACAAGAACTCTTCGGTGGGCGACGATCCCTATCTGCAGGCGGGCTTCAAGATCCTGTCCACGGCCGATGGCGGCATCGCGCAGTTCTTCGACCGTGACGCGCCTGCGCAGATGGCGAAGGCGGGCATGGAAGGCTTCCAGGAATTCATGGCCTATCCGGACCATCTCGACGCGATCCTCGAGCGGCTCGAGAAGGTGCGTCAGCGCGTCTACAAGAACTGATCCTCCCCGAGGGGCGGTGCCTGTTGCAGGGTGCCGCCCCTTCCTGTTTTTCCAGATCCGAGGAGTGCGACGATGACCGTCTCACCCGCTATGTCCGAGCCGCGGGCGGAGACCGGCATGCCCGCACCGCGCCGCCGCCGGTTGAACCGAAAACTTGCGCCCTGGCTGTTTCTCGCCCCCGGCGTGCTGATGTTCCTGATCTACGTGCTGATCCCGATCGGCGAGTCGATGTGGATCTCGTTCTTCCAATGGGACGGGCTGAGCGCGAAGACGTGGGTCGGGCTGTCGAACTATCTCGAGCTGCTCGATGACGACGCTTTCTACACCAGCCTCAAGAACAACCTGATCTGGCTGGTGCTCTATATGCTGGCAATCCCGTTCGGGCTGTTCATCGCGCTTTTCCTGAACCAGACCGTGCGCGGCATCCGGATCTACAAATCGCTGTTCTTCTTCCCCTTCGTGATCTCTCAGGTCGTGGTCGGCCTGATCTTCTCGTGGTTCTACGCCCCGGGCTTCGGGCTGTTCTTCGAGCTGACGAAATGGCTCGACGGGACCGGGATCGCGATCCTCGCCAATCCCAACACGGTGACCTACGGGATCATCGCGGCGGGGCTGTGGCCGCAGATCGCCTATTGCATGATCCTCTATCTGACCGGTCTGAATGCGGTCGCGCCCGATCAGATCGAAGCGGCGCGTCTTGACGGGGCGAAGGGCATCAAGATGCTTTGGTATGTGGTGCTGCCGCAATTGCGCCCGGCCACCTTCATCGCGGTCGTCGTCACCGTAATCGGGGCGCTGCGCAGCTTCGATCTCGTCTCGATCATGACCGATGGCGGGCCCTTCGGTTCCTCGCGGGTGCTGTCCTACTACATGTATGAGCAGGCGCTGTCGGAATACGGCTATCGCATGGGCTACGGCGCGGCGATCGCGGTGGTGCTGTTCGCGATCATGATGATCTTCATTTCGGGCTTCATCTGGAAGATGTGGCGCGACGAAAGGGGCCTGTGAGATGTTTCCCAAACCCATTCAATCCATGAGCCCCGCCGCACGGCTGACCTATCAGATAGCCCTTCCGGTGATGCTGGTGGTCTGGCTGCTGCCGCTTCTGGGCGTTGCCGTCACGTCGATCCGGCCCTCCAGCGATCTCGCGCAGGGCAACTACTTCGGCATACCGTCCTATCTGGCGTTTTCGAACTATCTCGACGTGTTCAAGAACTCGCCTTTCGCGAGCTACATGCTGAACTCATTCAAGGTGACGATCCCGACGGTGATCGGGGCGGTCGCACTGTCCTGCCTGACGGGCTTTGCGCTCGCCGTTTATAAGTTCAAGGGCAACCTGCTGATATTCTTCATCTTCGTGGCGGGGAACTTCGTGCCCTTCCAGATTCTGATGGTGCCGGTGCGCGAGCTGACGGTGAAGATGGGGCTCTATGACACGATCACGGGGCTCGCGCTGTTCCATGTCGCCTTCCAGACCGGCTTCTGCACGCTCTTCATGCGCAACTTCATCAAGGCGCTGCCGAAAGAGCTGATCGAGGCCGCCCGCGTCGAAGGTGTCGGCGAATGGCAGATCTTCTGGCATATCGTGCTGCCTCTGGTGCGGCCCGCGATCGCGGCGCTGTCGGTGCTGATCTTCACCTTCATCTGGAACGACTATTTCTGGGCGACGGTGCTGACCACGGGGGCGGATACCCAGCCGATCACCGCCGGGTTGCAATCGCTCAACGGCCAATGGGTCGCGGCGTGGCAACTGGTCTCGGCAGGCTCGATCCTTGCCGCGCTGCCGCCGGTGGCGATGTTCTTCCTGATGCAGAAACACTTCATCGCAGGGCTGACGCTCGGGGCGGTGAAATGATCCGCACATGGCATTTGCAAGACGCCCGCCAGAGCTTCGTTCTGGCGGGTCACGACGACCGGCTTCCCGAGATCGTCTATTGGGGCGCGGCGCTGCCCGAGGGGGAAGACCTCGCGGGCTTGGCCGCGGCGAGCGTGCCGGATGTTACCGGCGGGATGCTCGACCGCGCGCCCGAGGTCTCGATCTGCCCCGAGGCGAGCCAGAGCTTCCCGGGCGAGCCGGGTCTGATCGCGCGCGACGGGGCAGGGCGGCCGCTGCGGCCGGCCTTCCGCTTCGCGTCGGAAGAGCTTCGCGAGGATCGGCTTACGCTGGTCTATCGCGATGCGGCGTCGGGTGTGAGCTACAGGGCCAGCTTCGCGCTCGACGCCGACACTGGACTGATCGCGGCGCGCGCTGAGCTGGAGAGCGCCACGCCGATCACACTCCATTGGCTCGCCGCCCCGGTTTTCCCCGGCCCGCAACTGGCCGACGAGATGCATGAGTTCTCCGGTCGCTGGATCGGTGAATTCCAGATCGAGCCGACGCCGTGGCGCCCCGGTCAGCGCGTGCGCGACAATCATACAGGCCGCACCGGGCACGAGCATTTCCCCGGCCTGATCCTGCCGTCGCGCGGGGCGACCAAGACGCAAGGCGAAACCCGCGCCTTCCACTACGGCTGGTCGGGCGGGCACCGGATGGTCGCCGAGGAACTGCCTGACGGGTGCAGGCAAATCCAGTTCGGTCATGCGAGCGGCTCCGAGGCCGAACCGGCGACGCGGTTTGAGACCGCGACGCTCTATGCGGCCTTCTCGGCGGCCGGCTCGAATGGTTGCGCGGTCGCCTTCCAGCGCCATCTGCGCAAACGCGCCCCTTGGGCCAAGGCGCGCCCGGTGCATTACAACTGCTGGGAAGCGGTCTATTTTGACCACGATCTGGTCAAATTGAAAGCCATCGCAGAGCGCGCCGCAGCACTTGGCGCGGAGCGTTTCGTGCTCGACGACGGCTGGTTCGGCAAGCGCGATGACGACACCACCTCGCTGGGCGACTGGACGGTCGATCCGCGCAAATATCCCGACGGGCTGACGCCGCTGGTCGATCATGTGCAAAGCCTCGGGATGGAATTCGGCCTCTGGTTCGAGCCCGAGATGGTCAATCGCGACAGCGATCTGGCGCGCGCGCATCCCGACTGGCTGCTGGGCCCGGAGGATCAGATCGAAGGCCGCCAGCAGCGTGTGCTCGACATGGCGAACCCGGCGGTGCGCGATCACCTCTTCGCGGCGATCGACGCGGTGCTCTCGGCCTATGCGATCTCTTACGTCAAATGGGACCATAACCGTGTGCTGCCGTATCCCGACGCCGCGCAGGCGCGGGGCCTTTACGATCTGCTCGACCGGCTCCGCGCGGCCCATCCGGGCGTGGAGTTCGAAAGCTGTGCCTCAGGCGGTGGGCGGATCGATTTCGGTATTCTCGAGCGCACGGGCCGGGTCTGGCTCTCGGACAGCAACGACGCTCTCGAACGCCTGCGCATCCAGCATGACGCGGCGCTGTTTTTGCCGAGCTGCGTCACCGGCTCCCATGTCGGTCCGCGCCAGTGCCACACCTCGGGCCGGGTGATCGACATTCGCACCCGGGCATGGGTCGCGGCGCAACGCCATATGGGCGTCGAGATGGATCCACGCGAGTTGACCGAGGAAGAGGTCGAGGTTCTGACCTCCGTCACCCGCTGGTGGAAGGACAACCGCGACTGGCGGATGCGCGCGGATATCCTGCGGCTCGACAGCGCCGACCCGGCTGTGATCGCCGAGTTGCAACTGGCCGAGGATGGCAGCCGCTTCGTGGTCTTCGCGGGTCAGGCGGCAACGTCTGCGCAGATCCTGCCGCGCCCCTTGCGGCTGACGGGGCTCGATCCCGCGGCGCGCTACCGGTTGCGGCTGATCACCGCGGAAGATCTGCCCCGGTTGTCGCGTGGGACGCCTGCGCTCAAGACCGGACCGATTACGCTCAGCGGGCAAGCGTTGATGGGACAGGGGATCACTTTGCCTTGGACCTTCCCCGAGCGCATTCACGTGATTGAAGGAGAAAGACTATGAGTGACGCGGCTCCCGACTGGATCGCCGCCGATTGGGGCACGACACATCTGCGCGTCTGGGCGATGCGCGGGCGCGAGGTGCTTGACCGACGGAGTTCCGAGCAGGGGATGGGCAAGCTCACCCCCGCCGAGTTCGGCCCGGTGCTGGAAGAGGCCGTTGCGGGCTGGGGCGCGGCCCCGGTCGTGACCTGCGGTATGGTCGGTTCGCGTCAGGGCTGGGCCGAGGCGCCCTATGCGCCGGTGCCCTGCGCCGCCCAACCGCGCCTCGTGCGGGTGCCGGATCACGCGGCGCGCCCGGTCTATATCGCCTGCGGCCTGCGTCAGGACAGCCCGCCCGACGTGATGCGCGGCGAGGAGACCCAGATCGCGGGCTTCCTGCTGCGCAATCCCGGCTTCGAGGGCACGATCTGCCTGCCGGGCACCCATACGAAATGGGTGGCCCTGCGCGCGGGCCGGATCGAGCGGTTCCGCAGTTGCATGACTGGCGAGATTTACGACCTGCTCGCGCATCGCTCGGTGCTGCGCCACACGATCGGGGAAGGCTGTCAGGACATGGCAGCTTTCGACGCTGCGGTGGCGGAGGCGCTGGCCGATCCGGCGGCAGCCTATGGCGCGCTGTTCGCGCTGCGCGCCGGGGCGCTTCTGGGCGCGCAATCGCCCGAAACCGCCGCGTGCCGCCTCTCCGGGCTGCTGATCGGCTGGGAGCTGGCCGCCGCGCGCGATCTCTGGCAGGGCCAACCCATTGCGCTGATCGGAAGCCCCGTTCTCAGCCCGCTTTATACCCGGGCGCTGGCCGGTTGCGGCATCCAAGCTGCCAGCCATGACGCCGAAGACGTGACCCTCGCGGGGCTCTATGCCGCGCGCCAGACCATCGGAGCTGACACATGAGCCGACCCATCATCGCCATCTTGCGCGGGATCACCCCCGCTGAAGCCCTTCCCGTCTGCGAGGCGCTGATCGCCGCGGGCGTGACCCGGATCGAGGTGCCGCTGAACTCGCCCGACCCACTCGACAGCATCGCCGCGATGGTGGAGCGCTTCGGCTCCGACGCGCTGATCGGGGCGGGGACGGTCCTGACCACGGATCAGGTCGACGCCGTCGCCGCGACCGGTGCGAAGCTGATCGTTTCGCCCAATTGCAACACCGACGTGACCGCCGCTTCCAAAGCCGCCGGGCTGCAGAGCTTTCCCGGCGTGATGACCCCGACCGAGGCCTTCGCGGCGCTCGCCGCAGGGGCGGATGGGCTCAAGCTGTTCCCGGGCGAGCTGATCGGACCCAAAGGGCTGCGTGCGATGCGCGCGGTGCTGCCGCCCGACGTGCCGCTTTATGCAGTGGGCGGTGTCTCGGCCGAGAACATGCGCGAGTGGCACGAGGCGGGCGCGGCCGGCTACGGCATCGGCTCGTCGATCTACAAACCCGGCGACAGCGTGGAGACCGTGACCGAGAAGGCCCGCGCGCTGGTCGCCAGCTATGACGAGGCCTGCGGGGCATGAGTTTCGAGATTTACGACGACCGCGCCTGTTTCCTTGGCGAGGGGCCGTTCTGGCATCCCGAACGTGGCCAGCTGTTCTGGTTCGACATCCTCGCGGGTCGGATGCTCAGCCGCGACGCAACCGGGTCGCGCGAATGGGAGATCGGGCAGATGGCTTCGGCTGCGGGCTGGGTCGATGCCGAGACGCTGGTGATCTCGACCGAGACCGGGCTGCGCCGCTTCGACATCTCCGCGGGTGCGCATGAGCCGCTCGCCGCGATCGAGGCCGACCGCACCGACACCCGCTGCAACGATGGCCGCGCTGACCCGATGGGGGGCTTCTGGGCGTCTACGATGGGCAAGAACGCGGAGACGGGCGCGGGTGCGATCTACCGCTATTTCGAGGGCACGGTGGAGCGGCTCTTTCCCGAGATCACCATCCCCAATTCGATCTGCTTCGCGCCCGATGGGCGACGCGCCTATTTCGCCGACACCCCGACCGGAAAGATCATGACCGTCGCGCTCGATGCGCAGGGTTGGCCCGAGGGCGCGCCGGACATCTTCGTCGACCTGAGCGCGGAGGGTCTGAACCCCGACGGCGCGCAGAGCGATGCCGAGGGCGCACTCTGGAGCGCGCAATGGGGGGCTGGGCGCGTGGCGCGCTACCTGCCGGACGGGCGCTTCGACCGGGCGATCGCGGTGGGCGGACGGCACAGTTCCTGTCCCGCTTTCGGCGGGCCGGAGTTCACGACGCTTTTCGTGACCACGGCTCAGGAAGGGATCGAGACACCGGATGCCGCGCAGGGCAGGGTCTATTGCGCGCCCGCCGGGATTGCAGGGCGACCCGAGCCCGCGGTGCGCCTGAACGGCTGATCGCAATGTGTGCAGCGGAGCTCGGGCGAACACAGCACGGGCTTGCTGCGCTTTCTCGGGGACGATCCGGCTTTCCGGATCGTCTCAGAAACGGAGCTCAGATCGGAGCCGCTCCAACTCGCCCTCGGGCAACGACTCGACACCTTTCGTCATCTCGTGAAGCTCTTCCAGGAGCGCTCGGGCTTCCTCGGCCTCGGCCTGTTCGATCTTGCGCGAAGGATGCGTGAAGAAACCGGCGCTTCGGGAACTCTCCCCGATCGCGATGGCCTTCCCGAAGCGCAGTCCGAATTCGGCGGCCTGACCGAACACATTGCTCTCGTCTTGATCCGCGAGCTCGGACCAATCACAAATCCCTGTATGGGTCATCGCCCACTTGACCGTCGGATCGACGAATACGAGGCCGTTTGCGGTGTAGAAATTCATCCATTCTTGTGGATATGTCTGGTAGAGCAGCGTAGGATTGGCGAAGCGAATGTGCAGCCCCAGGGCGAATTTCCAATCAGATACTTCACCCAGACGTTGCAAGCTCTGGCGCATTTCATGCACGTCGATCATGCAGCTATCCTTGTATAAACTTGACAGAAATTCTTGACCAAAACGCCGCGGCACTAGCTTGGCCTAATTGAGCTCTCCTCTTTGGTGACTATAAATCCCTCGGAGGGAATGGAAGATCGAAACGACACGATGCTAAGTGATTTTCAAAGTCTTTTCGCCGAACGCGCGCCAGCCGGTTGCTACATCGCTTTGCGGGCGGGTTTCTTCGCGCCTGAGGCCGAGTTGAACCTGTTTCCGGCTGACTGGATCAATCATTATACCTTTTCTGGACTGGCGCTGGCCGACCCGCTGTTGCGTTGGTGTCAGGAAAATTCGGGCTATGCGCGATGGAAGGACATAGACAGCTTCGTCGGCACGGACTTCATGCGTGACTATCGGAAATTTGGCTTCGAATTCGGAAGTGTCGTGTCGATCCATGGGACGGAAGAGATGCCGAAGCGGAGCCTTGGGATCTTTGCGCGCGCTGACCGGGAGCTGCACGTCTCCGAAATGGAAGAGATCGAGACGGTGCTGTCGCGCATCCATGCAGCCGAGCCCGAGATGCCGACAGAGGCGCAGATGCAGGCCCTTCAACTCTATTCCAAGGGCTATCTGCACAAGCAGGTCGCCCACGAATTGCAGCTCTCCGTCGGCGGGGTAAAGGCCCGTCTCAGGGGCGCTGCGGACCGCCTCGGAGCCAAGACATTGAGAGAAGCTGCGAGCATCGCTGCAAGTCGCGGGCTGCTGTAAGCTTTGACGCTCCACCGGGTCGCCATCCTACGAATACGATAGCCGAAAGCCGCGTTGCGCCAATCGGCGCGGGGGGCTTTAGGGGGCTTAAGAAGGCCCGCCTTACAGCCGCAGGCCCGTCTCGGCATCGAAGACTTTGGCCTTGCCCATATCGACCTCGAAGCTGAAGGGCGCACCCGGCGGCAGGGCGTCTTCCGGGCGGACCCGGGCGATCACTTCGATCTCGCCAAGGGCGAAGACGATCATCGTGTCGGGGCCGGTCGGCTCCACCAGATCGACCGGGCGTTCGAAGACGAAACGGTTCGGGCCGGGAAGTTCGGTTCCGGCCATGAAGATCGCCTCGGGCCGGAGCCCCAGAACGACCTTGTGTCCATCGGGGGCTGTGACCCGCTCGGTGAACCTCGCGGGCAGGGGAAAGCGAAGCGCCCCTGCCGTGCCCTCGGCCACCTCCACCGACAGCGCGCCCGTCTGCCCATCGCGCCGCAGGGCGCCGGGCAGCATGTTCATCGACGGCGACCCCATGAAGCTCGCGACGAAGAGGTCCACCGGATCGTCATAGATCTCCCCGGGTTCGGCCACTTGACGGATATGGCCGTTATCCATCACCGCGATCCGGGTCGCCAGCGTCATCGCCTCGATCTGGTCGTGGGTGACATAGACGACAGTCTTTCCCAGCCGCTGATGCAGCTTCTTGATCTCGGTGCGCATCTCGATCCGAAGCTTGGCGTCAAGGTTCGACAAGGGTTCGTCGAACAGGAAGACCTCGGGCTTGCGCACCAGCGCGCGGCCCATCGCGACGCGCTGGCGCTGGCCGCCCGAAAGCTGACCGGGCTTGCGGTCCAGATAGGGGTGGATCTGCAAGAGCGTGCTGAACTCTTCGACCGCGGTGGCCTGTTCGGCGCGCGGGACGTGGCGGGTCTGCATCCCGAAGGTGATGTTCTCGCGCACCGTTTTGGTCGGGTAGAGCGCGTAGGACTGGAACACCATCGCGATGTCGCGGTCGCGCGGCGGGGTGTCGTCGACTAGCCGCCCGGCGATCTCGATATGGCCGTCGCTCAGCGTCTCGAGCCCGGCGATCAGGTTGAGCAGGGTGGACTTGCCGCAGCCCGAGGGCCCGACGAGGACGATGAATTCGCCCGCCTCGATCTCGAGGTCGATGCCCTTGATCACCTCGTTCGTTCCGAAGCGTTTGCGCACGCCCTGAAGGGAAATTCCCGCTGCCATTGCTACCCTTTCACCGCTCCGGCCGAGAGCCCGCGCACGAACCAGGCTCCGGCGACGACATAGACTGCCAGCGTCGGCAGCGCCGCGATGATCGCTGCGGCCATGTCGACATTGTATTCCTTCACCCCCGTCGAGGTATTCACCACGTTGTTGAGCGCCACCGTCACCGGGTTGCTGTCGCCGATGGTGAAGGCCACGCCGAACAGGAAATCGTTCCAGATCTGGGTGAACTGCCAGATCACGGTCACCACGATGGCAGGCAGCGACATCGGCAGCACGAGCCGGAAGAAGATGCCGAAGAAGCCCGCCCCGTCGACCTTCGCCGCCTGAATGATGCCGCTGGAAACCCCGATGAAGAAATTGCGGAAGAACAGCGTGGTGAAGGCGAGGCCATAGACCGTGTGTACGAGGATCAGCCCCGGGATCGTGCCCGCAAGGCCAAGCTGGCCCAGCACTCGCGCCATCGGCAGCAAGATCACCTGAAACGGGATGAAGGCGCCGAACAGCATCAGCGCGAAGATCGTGTCGGCGCCGCGAAAGCGCCACTTGGTCAGCGCATAGCCGTTGAGCGCGCCGAGTATCGTCGAGATCGCCACCGCCGGCACGGTCATCATCACCGAGTTCCACATATAGGGTGCCAGCCCGTTGCAGCGTACGCCCACGCAGGCGCTGTTCCACGCTTTCTCCCAGGCGCTGAAGTCGAACTCTTTCGGCAAGCTGATCAGCGAGCCCTCCCGGATCTCGGTCAGCGATTTCAGAGAGGTCGAGATCATCACCAGAAGCGGGATCAGGTAGTAGATGCAGAACACCCCGAGCACGGCGAACAGCACGGCGCGCATCAGGCTGTGATGCAGGCCCCTGCGCTGGACGATCCCGCTTGTGTGGCGCCCACTCATCCGCTGGTCTTCCTCAGTTCCGAGTAGAGATAGGGCACGATGATCGCGATGACCGTCATCAGCATCATCGTGGCGCTCGCCGCCGCCACGCCCAGCTCGCTGCGCTGGAAGGCGAAGGAATACATGAAGGTGGCGGGCATGTCGGTGGCATAGCCCGGCCCCCCGCCGGTCAGCGCGATCACGAGATCGAAGCTCTTGATCGCGAGATGGGCGAGGATGATGATGGTGGACAGGAACACCGGCCGCAGCATCGGCAGCACGATGCCGGTATAGGTGCGCCACAGCCCCGCGCCGTCGATCGCCGCCGCTTTCAGGACCTCGTCATCGACCGAGCGGAGCCCCGCTAGAAACAGCGCCATCGCGTAGCCGGAGCTTTGCCAGACGGCTGCGATCACCACCGTGTAGATCGCGTAATGAGAGTTCACTAGCCAGTCGAAACTGAAATTTTCGAAGCCCGCCTGATGCATCAGCCGCTCCAGCCCGAGACCGGGGTTCAGCATCCATTTCCAGACCGTGCCGGTGACGATGAAACTGAGCGCCATCGGGTAGAGGTAGATCGTGCGGATCACCCCCTCGATGCGCACCTTCTGATCGAGCAGGATCGCCAGCAGGATGCCGATCGCCATCGAGATCGAGATGAACAGGCCCGAGAAGACGAAGAGGTTGCGGATCGCCACATACCAGCGTGGCGTTTCCCAGAGCCGGACATATTGGCTCAACCCGTCGAACTCGTAGTTGGGCATCACCCCCGACCGTGTCAGCGAGATATAGGCCGTCCAGACGATGAAGCCGTAAACGAAGAACAGGCTCGCCGCGAAAAGCGGCGAGACCACGATCGCGGGCAGGCGCCGTTCCAGCGCCCGCCCGAACCTTGCCATGGGCCCCGTGCCTCCGGGCATTGCAGGCCCTAGTTTTCCTGCGCGCGCTTGATCGCGGCCGCAAGTTGCTTGACCGCGTCCTCGGAACTCATGTCAGAGTTGAAGAAAGCGGTCACGAGATCGAGGAACTCGCCCCGCACCGAGCGCGGCACCGCCATCTCATGCGCCATCGAAGGCACCAGCGTGTCGTTCTCGATCGCCGCCAGCAGATCGGCATGCGAGCGTTTGGCGCAGGCGTCGAAATCGTCGAGCGGCACGTCGGTGCGCGCCGGGATCGACCCCTTGGCGAGGTTGAACACCTTCTGGAACTCGGGCGACATGATCAACCGTGCGAGCACTTTCTGGCCCTCGATACGGTCCTCGCCCTCCACCTTGAAGAGGGTGAAGCTGTCCGAGTTCAGCACGAAGCCCTTGCCCGGCGTGGGCCAGCACAGGAAATCCTGTTCCGGTACTTTGCCAGCAGCGAGGAATTCGCCCTTCGCCCAGTCGCCCATGATCTGGAAACCGGCCTCGCCGCGCATCACCATCGCGGTCGCGAGGTTCCAGTCGCGTCCCGAGAAGTTCGGATCGACATAGCCACGCAGTTTGCGCAGTTGGTCGAAGGACTTGACCATCATGTCCGAGGTCAGCGCCTCCGGGTCGAGCTCCACCAGCGCCTTGCGGAAGAAATCGGCGCCGCCGATCCCCAGCACCACGTCTTCGAACAGCGTCGCGTCCTGCCAAGGCTGACCACCATGGGCGAGCGGTACGATGCCCGCCGCTTGAAGCTTGTCGGCGGCGGCGTTGAACTCGTCCCAAGTCGTGGGCATCTCCTCGACGCCTGCCTTTTTCAGCGCCTCGGGGTTGGCCCACATCCAGTCCACGCGGTGGATGTTGACCGGCGCGGCGACGTATTTGCCCTGATATTTCATGATCTCGGCCAGCGCCGGCGGCAGCACCGAGTCCCAGTTTCCTTCGTCCGCGACGGACTGAACGTCGTTGAGCGCGCCTTGCTCTGCCCATTCCTGGATGCCCGGCCCCTTGAGCTGAACGGCCGTGGGCGGATTGCCGGCCACCACGCGGGCGCGCAGCGCCGTCATCGCGGCATCGCCGCCACCGCCCGCGATCGGCGAGTCGATCCATTCGCCGCCCTCGGCCTCGAAGGCTTTCTTCAGTTCTCCGACGGCCTTGGCCTCGCCGCCCGACGTCCACCAGTGCAGGACCTCGACCGTGCCATCCGCCCGCGCCGCGCTCGCGGAAAGCGCGCCGGCGACACTCACGGCCGCCATCATGGCTTTACAAATGTGCATGTTTTCCTCCTCCTCCCGGTCGAGTTCGCGGTCCATGATCGCAGCCCGACACGCGGATTAGGCTGAGACGACAGGCGCAGAACGTCATTGATCTCGATCAACGATTTGTGAATCACGGGTGAGGCGGACGGGGGCAGAGGCGAGTTTGACCCGCGGCATCCTTACCCAAGTCCGGGCGATTGCGCTGCCTGCCGAAAGGCTTACCATCGCCGCGGGATGACTGAAGGCCTCGTGATGCAGGATACCGACGCCGCGCCAGCTTTTGCCGAAACCGCCGAGGCGGTGATCGCGCGTCTGTCCGTCCCCTTTCCGAACGGGCTGAGCGCTAACGAAGCCGCCACGCGCCTCGCGCGCCACGGCCCGAACGCTCTGCGTCGTCCCAAGCCCCGAAGCGCATTGCGCATCCTGCTGCATCAGTTTCAGGGGGTGATCGTCGCGCTTCTGGTTCTGGCAACGGTGTTCTCGCTGGTCATTAACGATATCGTCGAGGCGCTGGCGATCCTCGTCGTGCTGCTCTTGAACGGCGCGATCGGGTTTTTCACCGAGTTGCGCGCCACCCGCTCGATGGAGGCGCTGTTCAGCGTCGCCGAGGTCCGCACCCGCGTCCGTCGGGACGGAATGCTGATCGAGGTGGATGCCCGCGATCTCGTGCCGGGCGATCTCGTGATGCTCGAAGCGGGCGATGTGGTGACCGCCGATCTACGGCTCGTCGACGCGTCGGGGCTTCATTGCGACGAATCCGTGCTGACCGGCGAGTCCCTTCCGGTGCTCAAGACCACCAAACCGCTACCATCCGATGCGGTGCTGGGGGATCGCACCAATATGGGGTTCAAGGGCGCGGCCGTCACGCGAGGGGCCGGAACCGGCGTGGTGGTGCGGACCGGCATGGAGACCGAGATCGGCAAGATCAGCCAGCTTGCGATGGCGGCCAGCACGGAACCCACGCCGCTCGAACACCAGTTGACGCGGCTCGGGCAGCGACTGGTCTGGCTGACGATCGTTCTTGCCGTCGCGATCATCGTCACGGGACTGGCGCAGGGCCACCCGCTCACCAGTATGATCCAGACCGGGGTCGCCCTCGCCGTGGCCGCGATCCCCGAAGGGATCCCCGTCGTGGCCACCTTGTCGCTTGCGCGCGGGATGTGGCGCATGGTGCAGCGCAATGCCCTGATCAGCCGCCTGTCCTCGGTCGAGACGCTCGGGGCGACGACGCTGATCCTGACGGACAAGACCGGGACACTGACCGAGAACCGGATGAGCGTGGTGCAGGTCTTGCTCGACGGGGGGAGTGTGGATCTGGATGGGCCGGAGACCGGTATCGCGGAGGACCGTCTGCGCGCGGCGTTGAAGATCGGCATGCTGTGCAACAATGCCGAGCTGGGCGACGGCGATGAGGGCCGGATCGGCGACCCGACCGAATTGGCCTTGCTGAGTGCCGCACGACAGGCGGGGGTGACAGAGGACGGAGCAGAGCCACGCCTGCTCCAACATGCTTTCGAGAGCGATAGCCTGATGATGGCGACCGTCCATGCGTTGCCGGACGGGGGCGCGCTCTATGCGGTGAAGGGCGCGCCCGAGGCGGTGATCGCCTCTTGCTCCGAGGTTCTGGGGGCGGAAGGCCCGCGCCCTCTGAGCGGCGAAGACAAGGCGGACTGGATCGCGCGCAACGCGGACGCCGCGAGCGAGGGGCTGCGTGGGATCGGCCTCGCGATGAAGCGGACGGACGGGGCGGAGGACGCGCCCTATGAGGGGCTGACGCTTGTCGCGATTGCCTGCCTCGCCGATCCGTTGCGCAAGGATGTGCCCCCCGCGATCGCGGCCTGCCAAAGCGCGGGGGTCCGGGTGATCATGCTGACGGGCGATCATGCCGAGACCGCCGCGCGCATCGCGAAGGATGCCGGGATCAGCAGAAATGGCGCGGTGGCGATCGAGGGGCGAGACCTCACCGGGCTCGATCTGGAAAACGCCCCGGAGGAAACGCTCGACCGCCTGCGCAAGGCCAGCGTCTTCGCCCGCGTGGCTCCGGCGACGAAGCTGGACCTCGTCAGCTTCTATCAGCGCGAGGGGGAGACTGTCGCGATGACCGGCGACGGGGTGAATGACGCGCCAGCGCTGAAGAAAGCCGATATCGGCATCGCGATGGGACAGCGCGGTACCCAGGTCGCCCGCGAGGCCGCGCATATGGTGCTCAAGGACGACGATTTCGCGACCATCGTCGAGGCGGTGCGACAGGGCAGGGTGATCTTCGGCAATATCCGCAAGTTCATCGTCTACCTGATGTCGTGCAATCTCTCGGAGATCCTTGTGGTCGGGATCGCCGTGGGAGTGGGGCTTCCTTCACCGCTCCTGCCGCTGCAGATCCTGTTTCTCAATCTCGTCACCGATGTCTTCCCCGCGCTGGCGCTCGGCTTGGGGCATGGGGACGGCCATGAGATGCGCCGCCCGCCCCGTGACCGCGCCGAGCCGATCCTCGCGCGCAGGGAATGGGGACGCATCATTGCGCTCGGGACGATCGTCACGCTGGCGACGATGCTGGCTTTCGGGGGCGCGCTCTATGGTTTGCGGCTTGAGCCCGCCGCCGCCGTCACCGTGGCCTTCGTCACACTCGCGCTGGGCCAGCTGTGGAACGTGTTCAACATGCGCGAGGCCGACACCCACGCCCTGCGCAACGATGTGACGCGCAACCCCTATGTCTGGGGGGCGCTTGTCCTGTGTCTCGTGCTGATCGCCGGGGCGCTGTGGCTGCCGGGGCTATCGGATGTGCTGCAGCTTCCGTCGCCCGGTATCGCGGGGCTGACGCTTGCCGGGGCGATGAGCCTGCTTCCGCCGCTGCTGGGGCATCTGGTCGTATCGCGCGTAACCCGCAGATAAATTCCGCTCCCGCGTTGAGCCACATCAATGAAACTGCCTCCAGTCTTCGCCTAGTCAAGATCATGGCCGTTCGTGACAGGGGGCGGCCCATCGACTGGCATCACCTTGGGAGGAGGCGTGATGACTTGGGCGATTATCCGGAAACCGGATGCCGAACGGGCAGCCGCAACGTTGACCGATGAGGTCCGCGAGGCATTCACTTGGGACACCGCGCGGGCGATGCTCGACGGCTTTCCCGATGGCGGGTTGAACATCGCGCATGAGGCGGTGGATCGCCATGTCGCCTCGGGGCACGGCAGTGACGAGGCGATCCTGTGGCTCGGCAAGGACGGCGCGCGAGAAAGCCTGAGCTATGGCGACCTCGCCGCCCGGACCGCGCGTTTCGCCAATGTGCTGACAAGCCACGGGCTGGAACCGGGCGACCGGCTCTTCGGTCTCGCCGGGCGCGTGCCCGATCTCTACGTTGCCGCGCTGGGCACGCTGAAAGCCGGGATGATCTTCTCGCCGCTCTTTTCCGCCTTCGGGCCTGAACCCTTGCGCACGCGGCTCGAGATCGGCGAGGCCAATGCGCTGATCACGACTGCCTCGATCTATCGCCGCAAGATTGCCGCCTGGCGTGACGAGATTGCCTCCCTGAAACTGGTGCTGATCATCGACGACGAAGCGCCCGACGATTGCGTCGCACTCGGCCCTGCGATGGCGGCGGCCTCGGAGGAGTTCGAGACGGTCCGCACGGCCCCAGAGGACCCCGCGCTGATCCATTTCACCTCCGGCACTACGGGCCGTCCGAAAGGCGCGGTGCATGTGCATAATGCGGTGCTGATGCACGCTGCCGCAGGGCGTTACGCGCTCGAGCTGACGCCGGGCACGCGCTACTGGTGTACCGCCGATCCGGGATGGGTGACGGGGACCTCCTTCGGGATCATCTCGCCCTTGGTGAACCGGGTGCGGATGGTCGTCGACGAGGCCGATTTCGATCTCGATCGCTGGTACGGCATCCTTGAGCGCGAGCAGATCGAGGTCTGGTACACCGCGCCCACCGCGATCCGCATGATGATGCGCGCGGGCAAGGAGGCGGCCGCGCCTTACGATTTCTCGAAGCTGCGGTTCATGGCCTCGGTGGGCGAGCCGCTCAATCCCGAGGCCGTGGTCTGGGGCAACGAGGTCTTTGGCAAACCCTTCCACGACAACTGGTGGCAGACCGAGACCGGCGGCATCATGATCGCCAATACCCGCGCGATGGATGTGCATCCCGGCTCGATGGGCAAGCCGCTACCCGGGATCGAGGCGGGGATCGTCGAGCGTGTCGATGATGGGCTGCGCGACTGCAAACCCGGCGAGATCGGCGAACTGGCGCTGCGCCCCGGCTGGCCTTCGATGATGCGCGCCTATCTGCACGAAGAGGCGCGCTACAAGAAGTGTTTCGTGGATGGCTGGTATCTCTCGGGCGATCTCGCGATGCGCGACGCGGACGGGTATTTCTGGTTCGTCGGTCGCGCGGACGATCTGATCAAATCCTCCGGGCATCTGATCGGCCCCTTCGAGGTCGAAAGCGCGCTGATCGAGCACCCGGCAGTGGCCGAGGCCGCCGTGATCGGCCTGCCGGACGAGACCGCGGGCGAGGTGGTGAAGGCCTATGTCGCGCTCAATCCGGGGTTTGAGCCCTCCGAGGACCTCGAACGCGACATCCGGGGCCTCGCGCGCAAAAAGCTCGGCGCGGCGGTCGCACCGCGCGAGGTGGTGTTCCGCAAAACCCTGCCGAAGACCCGTTCGGGCAAGATCATGCGCCGTCTGCTGAAAGCGCGCGAGCTGGGCCTGCCGGAAGGCGATATTTCGACGCTGGAGAGTGACGAGACATGACTGCCGACAAACCGCATCTGACCCATGACCACATCCGCGAATTGCTCACGGCGATGATCCGTGTGCGCCATTTCGAGGATAAATGCGCCGAGCTCTACACGCAGGAAAAGATCCGTGGATTCCTCCATCTCTACGATGGCGAGGAGGCGGTGGCCTCGGGCGTGATCCCGCGGCTTGGCCCCGAGGATCGCGTCGTGGCGACCTATCGCGAGCACGGCCATGCGCTGGTACGCGGCGTGCCGATGGAGCGCGTGATGGCCGAGATGTATGGCAAGGCCACCGGCGCCTCGGGCGGGCGGGGCGGCTCGATGCATATCTTCGACGCCGAGCGCAATTTCTACGGCGGCAATGCGATCGTGGGGGGCGGGCTCCCGCTGGCCGTGGGCCTCGCGCTGCGCGACCGGATGATGGGCGCGCCAAACGTGACCGCCTGCTTCTTCGGCGAAGGGGCTGTGGCCGAGGGCGAGTTCCACGAGACGATGAACCTCGCGCAGCTCTGGTCGCTGCCGGTTTTGTTCGTGTGCGAGAATAACGGCTACGCGATGGGCTCGGCCCTGGCGCGAACTGAGGCCGAGATCGACATAAGGCGCAAGGCGGCCGCCTATGGCACGGTGACGGAACAGGTGGACGGGATGGATGTGGTCGCGGTCGAGGCCGCCACACGCCGCGCGCTCGCCGCGATCCGCGAGACCGGCAAGCCCTATTTTCTCGAATGTCTGACCTATCGGTTCCGGGCGCATTCGATGTTCGACGCCCAGCTCTATCGCGATAAGGACGAGGTCACCGCGTGGCGTGAGAAGGGGCCGATCGTGCGGTTTCAGTCTTGGCTTTACGAGAGCGGGCTGATGCATCCCGAAGAGGTCGCGCAGATCGAGGCGGACGTCGAGGATGAGATCGCCGCCGCCGTGGCCTATGCCGAGGCGAGCGAGTGGGAGCCGCTCGAGACGCTCACCCGCCATGTCATGGCCGAGGATCGCCCCGCGCCGCCCGCACCGCCCGAACCGAGCGCCGAGAGCGTCGAGATGACCTATCGCGAGGCGGTCAAGCAGGGCATCCGTGACGCGATGAGCCGCGACGATCGGGTCTTCCTGATGGGCGAGGATGTGGGCGCTTACGGCGGGTGTTACGCGGTCTCGAAAGGGTTGATGGACGAATTCGGAGAGGAACGCATCCGCGACACGCCACTGTCGGAGTCCGGCTTCACCGGGGCGGGGATCGGCGCGGCGGCGGCGGGGATGCGCCCCATCGTCGAGGTGATGACGGTGAATTTCTCGCTCCTCGCGCTCGACCAGATCATGAACACCGCCGCCACAATCCGGCACATGTCGGGCGGCCAGTTCGGCGCGCCCGTGGTGATCCGCCTCGCGACCGGCGCGGGCAAGCAGCTGGCCGCGCAGCATTCCCATTCGCTCGAGGGGTGGTATGCCCATATTCCCGGGCTGCGGGTCTTGGCGCCTGCCACGCTGGAGGACGCGCGCGGGATGCTCTGGACTGCGATTGAGGATCCCGACCCGGTGCTGATTTTTGAGAACGTCATGCTCTACAACATGACGGGCCAGATCGCCGCGAATGCGGGGCCGGTCGATATCGACAAAGCCGCGATCCGGCGCGCGGGCAAGGATATCAGCCTGATCACCTATGGCGGGTCGCTGTGGAAAACGCTGGAGGCGGCCGAGGCGCTGGCAGGCGAGGGGATCGAGGCCGAGGTGATCGACCTGCGCTGCCTGCGCCCGCTCGATGACGAGACGATCATGGCCTCGCTTGCGCGCACGCGCCGCGCGGTGATCGTGGATGAGGGTTGGCGGTCCGGTTCGCTCTCGGCTGAAATCGCGGCCCGGATCGGCGAGCAGGCCTTCTGGCATCTCGATGCGCCGGTGGGGCGGGTGTGTTCCGCCGAGGTGCCGATCCCCTACCCCAAACATCTCGAGGATGCCGCCATCCCGCAGGTGCCCGCCATCGTCGCCGCCGTGAAGACGACGCTCGGGAAAGGGTGACGCGATGGCCGTTTTCAAGATGCCCTCGCTTGGCGCGGATATGGAGGCGGGCAAGCTGGTCGAATGGCTGGTGAAGCCCGGCGATACGGTCAAGCACGGCGATGTCGTCGCGGTGGTCGAGACCCAGAAGGGCGCGATCGAGATCGAGGTTTTCGAGGACGGCGTGGTCGAAAAGCTGGTGGCCGAACTGGGCCAGAGTCTGCCCGTCGGCGCGCCGCTCGCCATTATTCAGGCACCGGGGGAGGCTGCGGAGGCCCCAACGCAGACCGCGCCGCCAGTTGCGCCGCAGGCCCCCGCCGAACCTGCCGCGCCTGCGGCGGAAGCAGCGCCGCCAACCGCTCCGCCCGCAGCAACCCCATCAGGGATCGCCGCATCACCTGCCGCCAAGGCGCGCGCGGCGGAATTGGGGATTGCGCTGGAGAGCCTCACCGGCAGCGGGCCAGGAGGCGCGATCGTCCTCTCCGATGTCGAGACGAAGAAACCCGCCGCGACACCGTCCCCGGCGCAAGATCGCGGCGCCTATCTCGCCGAGATGCGCAAGGCGATCGCTGCCGCGATGGCCCGGTCGAAACGTGAGATCCCGCATTACTACGTCACCCACACGATCGACCTCAGCGCCGCGAGCGACTGGCTAAGCGCCGCCAATGCCGACCGCCCGCCCGAAGAACGCATCCTGATGGGCGCGCTCCTGATGAAGGCGATGGCGCTGGCCGCGCGTGAGGAAAAGGCGGTGAACGGGCATTTCGGGGAAGATGGGTTCACGCCCTCCGCGGCGATCCATCTCGGGCTCGCCATCGCGCTTCGGGGCGGCGGGCTTGTCGCGCCAGCAATCCTCGATGCCGACAAGAAGAGCTTGCAGGATTTGATGGAGGCGATGCGCGACCTCACGATGCGCGCCCGTGCCGGGCGGCTCAAAAGCTCGGAGATGAGCATGGCGACGCTGACCTTCTCGGCGCTCGGCGAAAGCGGGGTCGAGGCGATGGCCGGTATCATCGTGCCGCCGCAGGTCGCTATCGTCACCGCCGGTGCGCCCGGCCTGCAAGCGTTGGTGCGCGACGGCGAAGTGATCGCCGCACAGGCCGTGACGCTGACCCTCGCCGCCGATCACCGCGTGAGCGACGGGCGGCTGGGCTCGAAATTCCTGACCGCGATCGACGCGAAGCTGCAAACCCCGGAGGAGCTATGACCGAAGACGAAATCCGCAGCGCCTATATCGAGGAACTCGTGCGCGTCGCCCCCGATCTCGATCCCGCCGAAATCGCGGGGTCGGACCATCTGCAGGACGATCTCGAGCTCGACTCGATGGATATCCTGAACCTCGTGATCGCGCTCAACCAGCGCTTCGGCGTCGCGATTGCCGAGGCGGATTATCCCCAGATCGCCACCCCGGATCTTGCGGCGGCGTTTCTCGCAAAGCGGGTTTGAAGGATCGGCTTAGGCGGTCAGTTGCGGCATCCGATGTCTGATGGCGTCCGATCCGGGCTGATGCTGGTGGGGAGCACCGCCGCATGGCTCGCAGATACGGATCGCTCTAAATCGGGGCACAAATCGGGGGGCTTCGTTTCTCGCGCGAAGGCCCGACACTCCAATTTGACCCTGCCGGACCACCCGCTGAACATTCAACTCAGGGGGGATTTCGGCACGCCGTGAGTCAATTCACTGTTACCGCGGAAAAAACTGAGGAAATCCGCAATGCGCGGAGTCGCATTCCTTTGTTACCAGTGGGTTATTCGCAACAATTGTCTATTCGCAAAAATGTTATTTTCGGGAGGGCCCCGGCTGTATCGCGAGCCTCTTGCGCCCTTGACGAGTTAGAGATGGAGATCGTTATGATCGAAACGCGTATCGAAGTAGAGTGCTTGGAAGACGGGGCCATCCGGGTGCGCAGAGGTGCGTGGTCGGACCGTGTGCCGCGTGCGCGGATCGACCACTGGGCAGACCACTATGAGCTGATGCATCTCAATAATGGCAATGCCGGCTATCTCGAACTCGCGCATGCCCTGCGGGAGGCCAAGGCGAAACTCCTGTCTTGATTGAACTGGACAGGTTCTCGCGGCTGCCTTCGTCCTGACCCTCTCTCCAGACGTCTGTCGCCCGTAGGCAGAGTTTTCCGGCTTTGCTCAGGGTGACGGGCTGCGGCGCAAGCGATACGCTTGTTTGTCGAGAATGGAGACAAACATGAGAATCGCGCTCGTCCAGCCGCTGCCGCTTCCCTCTGACCCGGCGCAGATTTTTGCGACCATCGAGGCATGGGTGAGCGGTCTGTTGAGGCTCGGCGTCGATCTTGTCGTGCTGCCCGAGCTGATCCTGCCCGGCTACAACCGGCCCGAGGACCATCGCGTGCAGGCGCAGCCGCTCGGCGCAGAGTGGTGCACCACGATGGGCGATATCGCGCGCAAATACGAATGCGCGATCTGCTATGGCTGGGCCGAACGGCTGGGCGATGACGTGTTCAACGCGGCGTCTGTGCTCGACAAGACAGGCGCGCGGGTCGGGCATTATCGCAAGATCCAACTCTTCGGCGAGATGGAGCGGGCGAGCTTCGCCTTCGGGACGGAAACGCCGCCCGTCTTCGAGCTGAATGGCGTCCGGACCGGCCTGCTGATTTGCTATGACATCGAGTTCCCGGAGCACGCACGGACCTTGGCGAGAGCGAAGGCCGAGTTGATCCTCGTGCCGACGGCGAACCCGGTTGGCTACGATCACGTCCCCGATCTGCTCGTGCGGGCGCGCGCGAATGAGAACGCGGCCGTCGTGGTCTATGCGAATTACGCCGGACCTGATCGCGATATCGACTTCGGTGGCAAGTCCGTGATCGCGGGTCCCGACGGACAGGCTGTGGCGCAGGCCGGAAGCGGGCCGACGACGCTCATTGCGGACCTGCCGAAGCCCGCCGATTATCCCGGCGAGGCGATCTCGGTTCAGCTCGATGATCTGCGCAGCGTCGAATAGCCGAGGGGCTTCGCGGCATTTGAAATTCTGCCTTCCGAGCATAGCTCCGAGTTACGCGCGGCTTAGGGGCGGTGCGACAGCCCAACCTAGGTTGGGGCAGATATTTCGGAGGGCACATGGAAATCAACGCGGAATTCTCGGAGCGCGTGCTCGTTCATTCCGACACGCTCGACTGGCACGGCTCGCCGTCGGCGGGTGTCGAGCGGCGGATGCTCGACCGGATCGGCGACGAGGTGGCGCGGGCGACGAGCATCGTGCGCTTCGCACCGGGGCACAGTTTCTCGGCGCATACGCATGGCGGCGGCGAGGAATATCTCGTGCTCGAAGGCGTGTTCCAAGATGAGAGCGGCGATTATCCGGCGGGGACGTACGTGCGCAATCCACCGCAGACCCGGCATCGCCCGGGATCGGAGGGTGGCTGCACGATCTTCGTGAAGCTCTGGCAGTTCGACCCGGACGACCGCAATCAGTTTCACAAGGATATGCGGGCCGATCTGACCCAGACTGGCGAGGGAGTCGAATGCGCTGAGCTTCATCGCGACGCGCGCGAGATTGTCCGCTATTTCCGGCTCGCGCCGAATGCGAGCCTGTCGCTCGATGATCCGGGTGGGATGGAGTTGCTCATGCTGGGCGGGACGCTGTCCGAGAGCGGCGACGCGCTGCGCGAGGGATCGTGGCTGCGCTTGCCCGTGGATCAATCGCTGCAGGTTCAGGCCGGGCCGGGCGGCGCCGAGTTCTGGATCAAGACGGGGCATCTGCGCTTCGTTGCCGCGCCGGAACAGTGACGGAAAACGATCTCTCAACATGACGAGGCTTCCATGAAAACGCAGGTTGCGATCGTGGGCGGCGGGCTCGCGGGCTTGGCGCTCGCGCGGCACCTGCACGCGCGCGGGGTCTCTTTCGAGCTGTTCGAGGCGCGGCCGCGCTTTGGCGGTCGGATCAAGGCGCTTGAGACCGCAACGGGCAGGGTCGATCTCGGCCCGTCATGGTTCTGGCCCGGCCAGCCCCGGATCGCGGCGCTCACCGAGGCGCTGAACCTGCGCAAGTTCGAGCAGTTCGCGCGCGGCGCGGTGTCGCTGGAAGATGCGAGCGGCGACGTTCACCGCAATATGGGCTTTGCCAGCATGGCGGGGTCGTGGCGTCTCGAAGGCGGCATGGGCGCGCTGACCAATGCCCTCGCCGCCGACCTTCCCGCCGCGCAGCTTCATCCCGGGGCGCGCGTCGTCGAGATCGGGGCAGGGCCCTCGGTCACGCTTGATGACGGTCGGGCCTGCGAGGCCGAGCATGTCGTGCTGGCCGTGCCGCCCCGCGTTGCGGCGCAGATGTCTTTCGCGCCGCAGCTGAGCGAGGCGCAGATGCAGGCGCTCCGCGCAATCCCGACATGGATGGCGGGGCACGCGAAATTCGTCGCCCTCTACGAGCGACCGTTCTGGCGCGAAGCCGGGCTGTCGGGCGACGCGATGAGCCAGCGCGGGCCTCTGGCGGAAATCCACGATGCCTCGGGGCCGGACGGCACGCCCGCGGCGCTGTTCGGCTTTCTGGGCCTGCCGGCGCGGGCGCGGATCGGGCAGGAGGAGGTGGTCAAAGCTGCCGCCCTTGAACAGCTTGGCCGGATCTTTGGGCCCAAGGCGGCCAACCCGCTGACCTATGCGCTCGAAGACTGGGCCGTCGCGCCCGAAACGGCAGCGGAGGCTGATCTCGAGCCGCTCAGGTTCCACCCCGATTACGGCCTTCCGCCGGTGCTGCGCGGGCTCCATGACGGGCGGGTTCATTTCGCCTCTTCGGAAACCGCGCCCGAGATGGGCGGCTACATGGAAGGTGCGCTAGCTGCAGCGGAGCGCGTGGCGCGTGACCTTGTGGGAGGTTTCGCGGCGACCCCATAGCCTGATGCGCTCGGCCACGCCCCCCGTCACAACACGATTGACCCGACCCGGATTGTTCATATTCTTGAGTCTCGGGTGGATCTTGGTTCGCCTCGGCAATCGGATCTGAGGGAGGAGAGACGATATGTGCCATGTATTCGCCGGTCAGGACCCGGAGCGCTATTCCAGCGAGACGCGCAGGCTGCGGCTCAACGGCCAGAGCACGAGCATCCGGCTCGAGAACGCGTTCTGGGACATTCTCGACGAGATCGCCGCGCGCGATGGGGTGTCCACGCCGACCTTCATCTCTACGCTGCATGCGGAAGTGCTGGAGCTGCGCGGGGAGCCGTCGAACTTCACGTCGCTGCTGCGCTGTGCGTGCCTGAAATTCATGGAAATCTCGACCGATCGCGCCCCGCTCGCGGTCGCGGCAGAGTAAGCGCAAGCCTGACGTCAAACATTCTTCAGGGGTAGTATAGACCTACTACCCGCCCCACCGCGGCCCGCTGCTAGGCTCTCAGGACAACTGACAGCACTACAGCGGGAGCAACCGGTGGCAAAATCCATTCATTCCATGATCCGTGTCCTCGACGAGGACCGCTCGGTCGCGTTTTACGACAAGGCTTTCGGCCTCAAGGTCGCCGACCGTCTCGACTTTCCGGATTTCACGCTCGTCTATCTGAGCAATCCCGAAAGCGAGTTCGAACTGGAACTCACCGTCAACAAGGGCCGGACCGAGCCCTATGACCTCGGCGATGGCTACGGCCATTTTGCGGTCTCGGTCGATGATCTCGAAGCCGAACACAAACGCTTCGAGGCGGAGGGCCTCGCGCCTCGCAAACTCGTGGAATTCGCGCCGGCAGGGGAGGTCGTCGCGAAGTTCTTTTTCGTGGCCGATCCGGACGGATACCAGATCGAGGTGCTCGCGCGCGAAGGCCGCTTCAAGTGAGATTTTCCTAAGGGAGACATCAGGGAGGAGACGACAATGGCAACCAAGGCAAGCTCGAAAGGGCTGACCAGACGGCAGCTGCTGGCGCGGGCAACCGTGGCGGGGGCGAGCTTCGTCGTGGGTTCGGGGTTCATGGCGGCGCGCAATGCCGCCTGGGCCACCGAGCTCTCGGCGCTCAAGCCGACGACCTTCGCGACGCTCGTGCAGATGGCGCGCGATATCTATCCGCACGACAAGATCGACGACCAGTATTATGTCATCGCGGTGAAAGGCTACGACAGCCCCGATACAGCTGATGAAATCGAAGCGGGGATTGCTGCGCTCGATGCGGCGGCGCGCGGCAAGGGTTTCGCGAATTACCTCGAGACGGGCTGGGAGAAGGATCGCGTCGCGATCCTGCGGGGCATGGAGGAAAGCCCCTTCTTCCAGAAGATCCGGGGTGGTCTGGTGACCGGCCTCTACAACCAGAAAGCGGTCTGGCCGATCTTCGGCTACGAGGGCGAGTCCTATTCCAAGGGCGGCTACATCAACCGCGGTTTTGACGACATCGACTGGCTGTAAGGGAGGCAGACATGGTTGCGAAATTTGATCTGAGCGACGACAGCGTCGTTGTCATCATCGGCACCGGCGCAGGCGGCGGCGTGCTGGCCAACGAACTGGCGCAGAAGGGCGTCAAGGTCGTGGCGCTCGAGGCGGGCGGTCGCTATCTGCCCGAGGATTACATCAACGACGAATGGGAAAGCTTCGGCCAGCTCGCCTGGACCGAGCCGCGCACCACGAGCGGCGACTGGCGGGTGGCGAAGGACTTCTCAGGTCTGCCCGCGTGGATCGTGAAAGCGGTCGGCGGCACCTCGATCCACTGGGCCGGGGCGAGCCTTCGCTTTCAGGACCACGAGTTCAAGACGAAGACCCATTACGGCAATGTCGACGGGGCGAACCTGCTCGACTGGCCGATCGATCCGGCGGAGCTTGCGCCCTATTACGACAAGGCGGAAGCGAAGCTCGGTGTGACGCGCACCGGCGATCGTCCGGGCCTGCCGGGCAACAACAACTTCAAGGTGCTGGAGAAAGGCGCGAAGTCGCTTGGCTACGAGGAAGTGAATACCGGTCATATGGCGATCAACTCGATCGAATATGACGACCGGATTTCGTGCCAGCAGACGGGCTTCTGTTTCCAGGGCTGCAAATGGGGCGCCAAGTGGTCGTCGGCCTACACCGATATTCCGCGCGGCGAGGCGACCGGCAATCTGGAGGTGCGCGATCACTGCCACGTCGCCCGCATCCTGCATAACGATCAGGGCATGGCCTCCGGCGTCGAGTATTTCGACAAGGAGGGCAATCTGCAGATGCAGAAGGCCAAGATCGTCTGCGTCGCGGGCAACTCCATCGAGAGCCCGCGCGTGCTCCTGAATTCGCATTCGGCGATGTTCCCCGACGGGCTTGCGAACTCCTCGGGGCAGGTGGGGCGCAACTACATGCGTCACACCACGGGCTCGGTCTATGGCGTGTTCGACAAGCCGGTGAAGATGTGGCGCGGCACGACGATGGCGGGCATCGTCCGCGATGAGGCGCGCCACGATCCCTCGCGCGGGTTCGTGGGTGGCTATGAGCTGGAGACGCTCAGCCTCGGTCTGCCCTTCATGGCGGCCTTCCTCGATCCGGGCGGCTGGGGGCGCGAGTTCACCTCGGCGCTCGACAGCTACGAGAACATGGCCGGGATGTGGATCGTCGGTGAGGACATGCCGCAGGAGACCAACCGCATCACCCTTAATCACTCGGTCGAGGACGCCTACGGGCTGCCGGTGGCCAACGTGAACTACACCGATCACCCGAACGACCGGGCGATGCGCGATCACGCTTATGCCCGCGGGAAGGCGATCTACGAGGCGGTGGGCGCGACCCGGACGCTGCCGACGCCGCCCTATCCGTCGACGCATAACCTCGGCACCAACCGAATGTCCGAGAACCCGCGCGACGGGGTGGTGAACAAGCACGGCCAGACCCATGATGTGCCGAACCTGTTCATCTCGGACGGCTCGCAGTTCACGACGGGGGCTGCAGAGAACCCGACGCTGACCATCGTGGCGCTCGCGATCCGGCAGGCGGATTTCATTGCCGGGGAGCTGTCCAAGGGTAACATCTGATCCCGAGAGGGTCAGCTAAGGCAAAAGAAGACCGGGCTGCCGAACGGTGGCCCGGTTCTTTTTGCGGAACCTTTGCCCGTCTGCGCGCTTGCGCACAGGACATGCGGGACCTTCGCTAATTCAAATTTCCACGGGAAGCCCCACACTATCACCAACGATATTTGGAGGCTCCCATGACCTTTCGACCTGTCTCGGCCACCAGCCAAGCGCAACCCGCGCTCGAAGGCGCTGGCGTTCATCTTCATCGCGTGTTCGGCTTCGGCGACCCGTCGCTGACCGATCCGTTCCTGATGATGGACGATTTCCGCAACGACGATCCGCGGCTTTATTCCAAGGGCTTCCCTTGGCACCCGCATCGCGGCATCGAGACGATTACCTATGTGCTCGACGGCCAGGTGGAGCACGCGGATTCGCTCGGCAATCGCGGTCTTCTCGGCGCAGGCAGCGTGCAGTGGATGACCGCCGGATCCGGCATCGTCCATCAGGAGATGCCCTCGGGCAATGCCAAGGGGCAGATGCACGGGTTCCAGCTTTGGGCGAACCTGCCCGGCGCGCTCAAGATGACGGCGCCGCGCTATCAGGACATCACCGGCAGCGACATCCCGATCGAAGGCGACGATGACGGCACGACTGTCAAGGTCATCATCGGCTCGTTCTGGGGCAAGACCGGACCGGTCGACGGCATCGCCGCCAATCCTATGCTGCTCGACGTGTCGATCCCCGCAGGACGCCGCAAGGTGCTGCCGGTCGATACGCGCTCGAACGCGCTCGCCTATGTCTTCGCAGGTTCCGGCACCTTCCGCGACGCCAGCGATCCCGTCGGCATCAAGGTCGAGAAGGAATATCGCGGGCAGGAGCTGAATATCCGCGACATGACCGGCAACCGCACGCTGGTCCGCTTCGGCGCGGGCGACGAGATCACGGTGCAGGCCGGGGACGAAGGTCTCCGCTTCCTGCTGATGACCGGCCGCCCGATCCAGGAGCCCGTCGCGTGGCACGGCCCCATCGTCATGAACACGCAAGACGAACTGCGTCAGGCGCTGACTGAACTCAACAACGGCACGTTCATCAAACACGGCTGAGGGCGCCGTTGCCCCTCAGGCCCTTCCCAACACAGGAGATAGAAATGGCACAACCGAAGATCGCAATCGTCTTTTATTCCACCTATGGCACCAACCACGCCGTCGCGTTGGCGGCTGCGGAAGCCGCCGAGGCTGCCGGGGCCGAAGTGCGCCTGCGCCGCATTCCCGAGACGGCCCCGAAAGCCGTCGTCGAGGGGCAGGACGCTTGGAAAAACCAGCTCGAGAAGATGAGCGACATTCCGGAAGTGACCGCCGACGACATGGAGTGGGCCGAGGGCTATTTCTTCTCCGGACCGACCCGCTACGGCGTCTCTGCAAGCCAGATGCGCGCCTTCATCGACACGCTGGGCGGTCTCTGGGGCGCAGGCAAGCTCGCCAACAAGACCTTCACCGCGACGACCAGCGCGCAGAACGCACATGGTGGGCAGGAGGCGACGATCCTCGGCCTCTACACCACGGCCATGCACTGGGGCTGCGTCATCGTTCCGCCGGGCTATACCGACGAGGCGATCTTCAACGCGGGCGGCAACCCCTATGGCTTCTCGACCAATGCCGGGGGCGTCGACGAGGCTGGCAAGGCCGCAATCGCCCATCAGGCGAAGCGCCTTGTCGAGATGACGGCGAAGCTCGTCGGCTGATCTGACTTAAGGTCTATAAAGCGCCCCCGCCTCTCTCGGCGGGGGCGTGCTTGTCTCCCGATCGCAAAGTGTCGAAACCTTTCAATTCCCCGTGCGTCCGCCGATCAGCGTGGTATTTCGACTGAATGGATATCGTCGTCATCACCACGATTGTCGCGTCGCTTTTCCTCGTCATCGGGGTGGCGGAGCCATTGGCAGCGCGGCTGCGTCTGCCCTTCAGCGTGATCCTCGCGGGCATCGGTATTCTCATCGGTGTGGCGGCTGTGTTTTTCCTCCGGACCGAGCTGACCGACGCGCTCAATCCGGTGGCGGAAGCAATCCTGAACCTGCCGATCCGCTCGAACGTGTTTCTCTACGTGTTCCTGCCCACGCTGCTCTTTCAGGCGACGCTGGGCATGGACCTGCGCAGGATGCTGGACGACTGGGTTCCCATCCTGATGCTTGCGGTGGTGGCGGTCGTCGCGGCCACCCTCAGCGTCGGCTACGCGCTGTCCTGGGTCAGTTCGATCCCGCTCACCGCGTGCCTGCTCATCGGCGCGATCGTGTCCACGACCGACCCGTCCGCCGTCGTCTCGATCTTCCGCTCGATCTCTGCCCCGCGCAGGCTGTCGCGGATCATCGAGGGGGAAAGCCTGCTGAACGATGCCGCGGCTATCGCGCTGTTCGGGCTTTTCATGGGCTTCGTGATGATGGGCGTGCCCGATCCGAAGCTGGGCGACGCACTCGCCCGGTTTCCGTATCTCATCCTCGGCGGCGCGTTCACGGGCTGGCTGGTCGCGCGGATCGCCGTCGGGATGATGTCGTTCTTCCGGCGTCATGAGCTTGCCCAGCTCTCGATCTCGGTCGCGCTGCCTTACCTGGCCTATATCGGCGCGGAGCAAAGCATCGGTGCCTCGGGTGTCATCGCGGTGGTCGCCGCCGGTCTGACGCTGAACCTGACCGGGCCCGGACGTCTGCAACCGCAGACATGGATCAATCTGCGCGAGCTCTGGGGCGTCCTGGCGCATTGGGCGGGGGCCCTCATCTTCGTTCTCGCGGCGCTGTTAATCCCGAGACTTCTCGAAGAAATCCGCATCGGGGATATCGCCCTCGTCGGTGTCGTCGTCCTCGCGTCGATTTTCGCGCGCGCGGTGATCCTGTTCGGGCTTCTGCCACTTCTCACGGCGCTGCGGGTCTCGCCCACGGTCGAGCGGCCCTACCGGGTCGCCATCCTCTGGGGCGGGTTGCGTGGGGCGGTGACGCTCGCGCTGGCGCTGGCCGTGACCGAGAGTTTCCGCGTTCCCGATGAGGTTCAGCGCATGGTCGGCATCCTCGCCACCGGCTTCACCCTGTTCACGCTGATCGGGCAGGGCACTACGCTGCGCTGGATCATCGGTCGGCTGGGGCTGGACCGGCTGTCGCCGATCGACGACGCGCTGTCGCGCCAGGTCGTCGCCGTCTCGCTGCAGAAAGTGCGCGAAGACCTCGCGCGGACCACCGAGAATTATGAACTCAGCCGAGACGTCGTCCGCTCCGAGGCCAAGCGGTTCGGGGAGCGGCTGGAGGGCGCGGTCAAGGCCGCCGACGACAGTCAGGACATCCACGACCGCGACCGCATTACCTTGGGGCTTATCGCGCTCGCCGGCCATGAACGCGACACCATCCTGATGCGGGTGCGCGAGCGGACGATCGCCTCTCGCATCGCCGAACAGGTTCTGTCGAATGCCGACCGTCTGATCGAGGGCGCGCGCGCGGACGGGCGGCACGGCTATAACCGGATCGCGCGGCGCAGCGTCAAATATGGCTTCGGCTTCCGCATCGCGAATATCCTGCATCGCCGCCTCCACCTGTCGCGCCCCCTCGCGCGGATGACGGCGGACCGGTTCGAGATGCTCCTCTCGCAGCGTCTGGTGCTGCGCGATCTCGGCGGCTTCATCAGCGGCCGCATCCGCCGTATTCATGGCAAGCGCGTGAGCGACCTGCTCTCTGACCTGCTGTCGCGCCGCATCGAAATCGTCGAAACCGCGCTGCAGGGGCTGCGTCTGCAATATCCCGGCTACGCCGAAGAGCTCGAACGGCGCATCATTCGTCGGACCGCGCTGCGGCTGGAGGAGCGCGAATACGAGACGATGCGCGAAGACGGCCTGATCGGCGATGAGGTCTACACCAAGCTCCGGGCCGCCCTCGCGCAGAAGCGGTCGCGCGCAGAGGATCGCCCCAAGCTCGATATCGCGCTGCGGCGCATCGAGCTCGTGCGGCAATTTCCGCTGTTCTCCGGTCTCGATGCTCGGGACCAGAAACGATTGAGCCGGTTGCTCAAGGCGCGGCACGCCAATGCGGGGGAGGTCATTCTCGGCCGCGAAAGCGTCGCGAAAAGCGTCTTCTTCATCGCCTCCGGGGCCGTCGAGGTTGAGGCTGCTAACCAGACATGGCGGCTGGGTCGCGGCGAGATGTTCGGTCAGCTGTCGATCCTGATGAGACGGACGCGCAGGACCGAAGTGCGCGCGATCACCCCGTCGACTCTTCTGGAATTGGACGAAGCCCGCTTCCGTCGCCTGCTGAGCCGTAGCAAGTCACTGCAGGAGGCCGTCCGCGCCAGTGCGGAGAAACGCGGCATCGCTCCTGACGCGCTCCTCGCGGATGTCGAGAGGGCGCGTCAGTAGCGGGTCGGCTTTGGTGCTGCGAAAAGGCTCCGATCGCTTACATCGGGTTTTCGATGTTCGCCTCCATGTTCGGAACGTTTGCAGCGGTCGCCGTGCCCTCGGTTTGGGTGCAGGCGGCCAGAATGCCCATGGCGCAGCATGCGACCAGAGCGAGTACGGCTTTTTTCTTCATCGGGCTTTGCATGTCGGGTTCCTTTCAAAACGACTCGGGTCCTCAAAATGAACGGACCAGTTCAATTATTTGGGGCGCACCGTGGGGCGCGACAATATTTTTCTTTTGCTGCTGACGTATTTGGCATCACTGACGCAGCGGTGCCACGCAGAGGATTTGCTCCGCCGTATAAGCGGACGATTGCCGTTAGGGCATTTTCTCGATGGCAGGCCCCGCAGATGGAGGCCTACTAGTCAGCTCGAAAGGTCACGCAGCGTCAGAAACTAACTTTGACATAGTTGCCCAATTCAAGTCACAACATCGCCGCTCTTGCATGTGATCCAGCCCTCGTCGGCGAGCCGCACAGGTCCATTCGGAGCCACTCGCGTCCAACGGAGGTATTGATTATGAATGTTAAACACGTGTCGCTTGAATTGTTGGTTAAGCTTGATGAGCGCGGTGTGGCTGAAGTGGGCAAATTCTCCCTTAATTTCCAGGACGACACTCGCGACGCTCTCGGCGACTCGATCGACTTGAAAGGCCTGGCGACGCTGGCGCAGCCGGAAAAGGTGTTCACCCCGGCCTTGCGCACCGAATTGCTCGACCAACGCGCGACTTTCGACCCGCAGAAATTCTCGGTCTCCGTCAACGTGAGTTCCTACGCTACCTCCGATCCCTATATCGAGATCGAACGCCGGTGGCGCATCGCCCTCGTCACCTTCCTCGAGGGATACATCATGCAGTCCCAACCGATGCTCTCGTCGCTCAAGGTTCGGGGCGCCTATGCGGAACAGCTCGCGGCCTCGAATGCGCCGCTGCACTGATCGGTAACCCCGACACTTAACATTGCTTATCCCGCGCAGATGTCGCGGTAGTCGTCCGGCTCGCGGTGAAGCGCGAAGTTGAAGACGTTCTCACGCAGCTCGCGGCAGCGGTCGAGGTCGATTTCGGCCATCGCCAGCTCATCGCCGAACCCTTGGGTCTTGGCGATGATCTCGCCGGTGGGCGCGATGATGCACGTGCCGCCGATCAGGTCGCAGCCCTCTTCACGTCCCGCTTTCGCGGTGCCGATCACCCAGCACCCGTTCGCATAAGCCCCCGCCTGCATCGACAGGTGGTTGTGGAAGTCCTGCAGATGGTCATGCTCGGGCGCGAGCGGATAATGCACCGGTGTATTATAGCCCAGCATCACCAGTTCCGCCCCGCGCAGCCCCAACACGCGGAACGTCTCGGGCCAGCGGCGGTCGTTGCACAGGCACATGCCCAGCTTGCCGCCGAACCCGTCGAAGACGCCAAAGCCCAGATTGCCATGCTCGAAATAGCGCTTCTCCAGATGCTGGAAGGGGCGCCAGTCTTCGTATTCCGGATGGCCGGGCAGGTGGATCTTGCGATATTTGCCTATGATCTGGCCGGTCTTGTCGACGGTGATCGAAGTGTTGAACCGGCGCTTCTGGCCGTTCTCGAAGGCGATCTCCGCATAGCCGAGATAGAAGCCGACGCCGAGGTCGCGGGCGGTATCGAACAGCGGCTGCACCTCCGCATTCGGCATCTCGGTTTCATAGAATGCGTCGAGCTCGGCCTCGTCCTCGATCAGCCAGCGCGGGAAGAAGGTGGTCAGCGCCAGTTCGGGAAAGACGACCAGTTCCGCGCCGCGCCGATGGGCGTCGATCAAAAGCTTCTGCATCCGCGCCACGGCGGAGGCGCGCGGCTCGTCACGCGCAATCGGTCCAAGCTGGGCGGCGGCGGCAATGAATTTGCGGGTCATGGCAATTGTCCTGTCTCGATCGTTTGAAATTCGGGCGCGTCCTGAAGCTCCGCCTGCTGGCAGACGACATCCATCAGCACCTGTGCCCCGCCCGCGATGTCCGAGGGGGCGGTATATTCGTGAATGTTGTGGCTGACCCCGTCCTGCGAGGGCACGAAGATCATGGCCGAAGGGCAGTTCGGCGCGAACATCTGCGCGTCATGGCCTGCGCCCGAGGGCATCCGGCGATGGCCCAGACCGCGCGCATGGGCGGCGGCCTCGACGCTGTCCACCAATGCGGGGTCGAACTCCACCGGCTCGAAGCGGGCCAGCGTCCGGCGGGTGATCGCGCAGCCCCCAGCGCGTGCGAAATCCTGCGCGGCGCGCCAAAGCCGGGTCTCGGCCTTCTGCAGCACGGCCTCGTCGGTATGGCGCAGATCGACGGTCATCACCGCTTCCTGCGGCACCACGTTCACCAGATCGGGCGAAACCCGCATACGCCCCACGGTCGCGACCTGCGGCGGGCCGTGATCTGCAGCGATCTGCTGCGCCTCGACAGCGATCCGTGCCGCCACCGCGCCTGCATCGTGGCGCAGCGCCATCGGCGTCGTGCCCGCATGGGCGGAGGCGCCTGTGACGGTGATCTCGGTCCAGGAAATGCCCTGCACGCCGGTGACGACGCCGATCTGCAGCTCCTCGGTTTCCAGCACCGGGCCTTGTTCGATATGCAGCTCCAGATAGCAATGGGGTTTCAGCGCGCCGACCGGGGCGGGGCCTGCGGCATCGATGGCGGCGAGCGCATCGCGCAGGCGCACCCCGTCGATGCCTTCCACCTCCAGCATCTCGTCGAACGGCAGCGCGCCTTGCGCCACGCCCGAGCCCATCATGTCCGGGGCGAAGCGCGCGCCTTCCTCATTGGTGAAGAACGCGACCGCAACGGGGCGGCGGGTGCGCGCGCCAGCCGCATTGAGCGCCTCGATCACCTCCAGCCCGGCCAACACGCCGAGGCTGCCGTCATAGAGACCGCCCGTCGCGACCGTATCGATATGCGAGCCCATCACGACCGGCGGGCCGTCTTCCTCGCCCGCGCGGATGCCCCAGCAATTGCCGATGACATCCGTGGTGATCTCGAGCCCGAGGTCGCACATCCAGCGCATCACGAGGGCGCGGCCTTCGGCGTCTTCTGGGGAAAGTGCGAGCCGCTTCACGCCGCCGCCGGGCAGGGCTCCGATCTGTCCCAGCCGCTCCAATCGCGCCATCAGGCGCTCGATGTCGATCGCGATACTCATGCCGCGCCCCGAACTTCAGCAGCGCTGCGGCCGACGAGGGTTTTGAACAGCGCGGCGTCGGTGTCGCCTTCCGTGCCGAAACACAGGATGCGCGAGTTCGCGTCGATCCCGAGGGCTGCGCGCGCCTCCTCATTCTCGGCGGCGGCAAGGAAGGCGGCGAGCCCCGCCACGGCGGATTCTCCGGCGGCCACGGGCGGATCGCCCCCCTCGGGATTGGCCAGCGCGCGCATCACCGCAACGGCATCCGGGTCGGCCACGGACATCACCGCGAAGGTCAGGGGCTCCAGCACGTCCCACGCCAGCAGCGAGACCTCGCCGCAGGCCAGACCCGCCATCAGCGTGTCGAGATCGCCTTCGACGGCGGTGGGTTTGCTTTCGCGGATCGTCTCGAGCCAGCAGGCCGATTGGTCGGGATCGGCAAGGATCACGCGCGGGGCCTCGGGGCCATAGCGGCGCGCGAATTGCGCCGCGACCGCCGCCGCCAGCCCGCCGACGCCGGTCTGGATGAAGATATGGGTGGGCGGGGTGCCAAGCGTATCGGCCGCTTCCGCCGCCATCAGTTCGTAGCCCTGCATCACGTCTTTCGGAATCTCGGTATAGCCCGGATAGGAGGTGTCGGAGACGACGAACCAGCCTTCGCGGGTTGCGGTCTCCTGCGCCTCGCGGACGCTGTCGTCGTAATTGCCTGCGCAGCGGCGGACCTCGGCGCCATAGGCCTCGATCGCTTCCTTGCGGCCCTCCGAGACCGTAGCGTGGATGAAGATCACACAGCGGCAGCCGAAGCGTTGCGCGCCCCATGCGACCGAGCGCCCGTGATTGCCGTCGGTCGCGCAGCAGACGGTCAGTTGCGAGACGATATCGGCATATTTGCCCGCCACGATGTCTTCGGCGCTGGGCTCGGAAATGTCCTTGGCCTTCGCGATCTCGCGCGCCAGAAGCCGCAGCACTGCATAGGCGCCGCCCAAAGCCTTGAAGCTGCCGAGACCGAAGCGCCCGCCCTCATCCTTGAACTGGATCTCGGCCACGCCTGCCTTTGCCGCCATTGCGGGCAGCGAGACGAGGGGCGTCGGCGCATAGCCTTCCCACGAAGAAATCGTGCGCTTGGCCAGATCGAATGCCGCGTCGTTCAGAACGGCTTCCTGCTTGGGCCCATAGCCTTTCGCGGCGTCGTAATGCGGGTTCAGAATGAGCTCGTTGGATTGCCCCTCTCCGAGGGCATTTTCGAAAATCATGGTAGGGTCCTTGTGGTTGGTCATCGCGCTCAGGCCCCTGTCTTGGAGGCGCGGCGGCGGATCAGCTCGGCCAGCGCCACGAGGGCGATGTTGCCGAAGACGATCATCACGGCGAGCGCGTTGAGTGAGGGAGAGAGCGCGAAGCGGAAGTCGGAGGCGACGAGCACCGAAAGCGGTTGCGCGCGGCCCGAGACGAAAGCGGTCAGGACGTATTCGGCCGAGGACAGCACGAAGGCCACGACCCACGACGCCATCAGCCCGTTCGCCATCAGCGGCAGCACCACCCGGCGGAAGGCCGAGAGGCCCGAGGCCCCCAGATCGGCGGCGGCTTCCAGCAGCCCGCGGTCGATCCGGATCAGCACCGAGGCGATCACCAGCGTCGAGAAGGGCAGCACGATCACCGTCTGCGCGGCGATCACGGTGAGCAGGCTGCGCTCCACCCCGGTCTCGTTGAACATGATCAGCTGCGCCACGGCGAGGATCAGCTTCGGGATCAGAAAGGGCGCGAGCAGCAGTACCGCGAAGATGCCGCGTCCGCGCATCGGGTAGAAGCTGATCGCAAGCGCTGCGAGCCCGCCCAGAAGCGTCGCGCAGATCGCGACGGGGAAGGCGACGCTCAGCGTGGTCAGGAAGCCCCCGCCCAGACGTCCGTCGCCCATCACCTCGGCATACCATTTCAGGGTGAAGCCCGAAAACGGCAGCGACATGATCTTGGAATCGTTGACCGAAAACAGCGCGATCATCGCGATCGGCAGATACATGAAGGCGAAGACCGCCCAGACCCAAAGCGTGGAGAGTCGCGACATGTCAGGACCCTCCCACAAGGCTGGAGCGACGGATCAGCATCGCGCCCACGGCGAAGAAAGCCATCAGGATCGCGAGCATCGTCCAGGCGATGGCCGAGCCTAGCGGCCAGTCGAAGGCGGTCCCGAAGAGGTCGTTGATCGCCGAGATCACGGTGATCCCCGAGGCCCCGCCCAGCAGCTGCGGCGTGAGGTAATCGCCGACCACCATCACGAAGACCATCAGCCCGCCCGCCACGAGGCCGGGGAAGGTCAGCGGCAGGGTTACGCGGGCAAAGCGGCTGGGGCTGCGCGCACCCAGATCGGCGGCGGCTTCCAGCCACGCGTCATCGAGGCTCTCGAAGGCGAGCCACAGCCCGATCACCATGAAGGGCAGGTAGTTGTAGGTCAGCGCGATATGGGTCGCGAGGGGCGAGAACAGTAGCCCCTGAATGGGCGCGTCGGTGACACCTGCCCAGATCAGCGAGCGGTTGATCACCCCTTCGGCCCCGAGCAGTACGCGCCACGCAAACACCCGCACCAAGTCGCCGGAATAAAGCGGCACGAGCAGCAGCGTCAGCAGCGCGGATTTCATCGCGCCTGCACGTTTTGCGAGGAACCACGCGACCGGGTAGCCGATCACGGCGGTGATCGCGACGACGAGCGCGCCCGAGCCGAAGGCTTTCAGGATCAGCCCGCGATAGGTCGCCGAGCCCGCGATCTTTGCATAATTCGCGAAAGACGGGTCGTAGGAGATCGCGACGAAATCGACGCGGAAGAAGCTGTAGGCGAACAGGATCAGCAGCGGCGCCACGCAAAGCGCCAGCAGGAAGGCCGTCACCGGGGCGGCGAGGAGCGTGCCGACTCGCAGGCTCATGGCTTGGCTCCCGTCGCTTGTTCGGCCTCGGTCCGCGCGATCCAGACCTGCGCGGGGTCAAAGCCGATGCGGATCTCCGCACCGATCTCGGGCACGTCGTCATGGCCAACGGTCAGCGCCAGCGTGATGCCCGCGGCCTCGGCTTCCACCAGCCACTCCGCGCCGCGATAGACGGCGTGGGTCACGCGCGCGGAAATCCGGCCCTGCGGGTCGAGGAACAGTTGCTCGGGGCGCAGGCAGAGCACGGCGGGGGAGCCGGCTTTGAGGCCGCGCACGCCGGGTGTCGCGAACTGTCCCAGAGGGGTCTCGATCTCATAAGCCCCGATGGCGGTGTCGGTGATCTTGCCCGGCACGCAGGCCGCGCCACCGATGAAATCGGCCACATAGGCGGTCTCGGGGCGGCGATAGATCGTATCCGGCGCGCCTTGTTGTTCGATGATCCCGTCACGCATCACGATGATCCAGTCCGAGAGCGCGAAGGCCTCTTCCTGATCGTGGGTGACATGGAGAAAGGTCATTTTCAGCCGACGCTGCAGGTCTTTCAGCTCGATCTGCATGTCCTTGCGCATCCGCCGGTCGAGCGCGGAAAGCGGCTCGTCCAGCAGCAGCAGGCGCGGCTCGTTGGCAATCGCGCGGGCCAGCGCCACGCGCTGTTGCTGCCCGCCCGAGAGCTGGCGCGGTCGGCGGTCGGCCATCGCGGTCATCTGCACGGTTTCCAGCGCAGCGCGGGCCTTTTCGCGCTCTTCCTTGCGGCTCAGCCCCTTGTAGCGCAGGCCGAAGCCCACGTTCTCCAGCACGCTCAGATGCGGGAAGAGGGCGTAGCTCTGGAAGACGGTGTTGATCGGGCGGGCGCTTGCGGAAACGTCGTTGATCTTCTTGCCGTCGAGCTCGAGCATCCCCTCGCTCACCTCCTCGAACCCGCCGATCATGCGCAGGATCGAGGTCTTGCCGCAGCCCGAAGGCCCCAGCAGCGTGACGTAGGAATTCTCGTCGAGCCGGAAATTCACACCGCGCACGGCCTGCACGGTGCCATAAGTCTTACACAGGGCACGCGCGCGGAGCAGGGGCATTGTCTGCCCCTGCCCACCCGTCGGCCCGGAACCTGCCTCGGTCATTCTTAGCTGGCCTTCACTTCGTTCCAGAGTGCGACCCAGTCGTTGTAGCGCGGCGGATTTTGCTTCCAGACGAAGTTATCCATCACCGACAGGTCCTTGATGAAGATCTTTTCCTGCTGGGCTTCGTCGATCTCGTCGCGCGCGGCGGAGGTCGATTGCGCATAAGGACCGCCATAGGCGAGCATTTTGCCGTAAGTCGGGCCGAGCAGGTAGTTCACCAGTTCGAAGACCGAGTCCCGGCGCGCGCCCTCGACGCCTTTGGGCACGGCAATCGTGTCGCACCAGCCGATGACGCCCTGCTTGGGTTTGGCCATGCCCATCTCGAGACCCTTTTCCTTCAGGTCGTAATAGGGCGGCACCCAGGAGAAGGCGCAGACCACTTCGCCGGTCGCGAACAGGTTGGTCAGGTCGCCGATGGAGTTCCAGTAGGTGCGCAGCTTGCTCTTCTGGATCATCAGCACCTTTTTCACTTCGGCGAGCTGCTTGTCGTCCATCGTGAACATTTCGTCGCGCGGAATGCCCAGATACATCGCGGCGATCATGATCCCTTCGAGCGCGTAGTCGCGCATCGCGAGCTTGCCGTTGTATTTGTCGCCCTCGAAGAAGACGGACCAATCGGGCTCTTCATCCATCAGGTCGGCGCGGTAGACGATCGGGTTGATGCCCCAATAGAAGGGGATGCCGTAGGTCTGACCGTCCGTCTTGCCCAGATCGGTCTTCTTGAACGTGTCGTAGAGAAGCTTCGCGTTCGGCACCTTGTCGAAGTCGATCGGCTGCAGAAGGTCCGAGGCGGTATAGTAGGAAACCTTGTCGAGACCGGGCGTGATCAGGTCCACCGAGGAGGCCCCGCCGGCGCGCAGTTTCGCGAATTGCTCGTCATCGGTGCCGATGAAGGTCTTCGTCAGGTCGACGTCATGGCTGTCGAGGAAGGGCGCGAGATAGTCGTCTTTCGCGAGGTTCTCCCAGGTCATCCACAGAAGGTCGGTCGCGGCCAGCGCTCGTCCCGCCGGGCCGAACGCCCCGAGAGCGGTGCCCGCAAGCGCAGATTTCAGGAATAGTCGGCGATCCATGGCATATCCTTTCGCTGCATGAGATGGCGAGGTCACCTTCGCAGGAAAGAATTATTTCACAAAACGTTAAAAATGAAAATACGCTTTCATCTGGGCCATGCGCAGTTTTTAGGCGCTATTTGCCCTGTTTTGCAGCCTTGGTGAGCGCCTCAAGGCTCTCCGGGGGCGGTCCGAGGTCGTCGAAACGCGCATGAAGGTCTTCGATCCGGGCGAGTCGGGCGCGCACTTCGGGGCCCAGCGAGTCCACCAGGCTCGAGCAGAGGAAGTTGATCAGGCTCATCGCGACGACCGTGCTGTCGAAGATGCCTTGCCCGCGATTGTGGCAGCGCAGGGTGATCGTCGCGTGCCGTGCGGTCTGCGCCACGGTGGGGTCGCCGATCAGGATCGTCGGGATGCCCGCCTCGCGCGCGACGGTCATCACCTCTCCCAGCGCCCGCGGTCTGCGGCGCAGCCCGATCGCCAGCAGCACATCGCCCGGCGCGAACCCCGCGACATCCTCGGCAAGCGACGCGCCCTCATAGGGCAGTAGCTGCACGTCCGATTTCAGATTGAGCAGCAAGGCGCGGGCATAGATGGCGAGCGCCCGCGAGTTCCGATAGCCTAGAACCCAGATCCGGCGCGCCGAGGCGAGGTGTTCGACCGCGTCGGCGACCGCCTCTTCCGAGAGGATCTCGGTGCTGCGGGTCAGGTTCTGCATATCCTGCGCGAAGTGATCGGCCAGTTGCCCCGGCGTGGTGCCGTCGCTCAACTCGCTCAGCGGCGAGCCCCAGCTTCCGTTGCGCCGCGAATGCAGCCGCGCTTCGTTGTAATTGCGATAGCCCAGCCGCTTGAAGAAACGCGCCGCCGTGGCCGAGGAAATCCCCGCGCTCTCGGCCAGCTCCGCAGCCGTATAGCTCGACAGCGTCGATTGCGCTTCGAGCACGACCTCGGCAAGGCGTTTCTCGCTGGGGGTCAGCTCGGGAAAAATCGCCATGATCCGCATGTCGATCGGGTCATCTCCCGACCCGGGTTGCGCCTCGGGGGACATCTCTTGCGTCACATCGGCCTCGTTTCTGCTCGAGCCCAAGTCTTGTTGCATGCGGGCGCGCTTTTCAAGCGATGCGTGTGCGTGCCGGGGTTGTGGGGGGCTCAACTCAGCTGGACGTGACACCCGCCGAAAGCTCCAGAATCTCGGTCGTCACCGACTCTTGTCGCGAAATTCGCGCGGTCTGTTGCAGCGCGTCGAGTTTGCGTTCGGTCATCCCCTGAGCGGAGGCCATGGCGAGCATCCGGGCGGTGTTTTCCGCCGCCGTGGCATGCAACGCCACGCGGCACAGCTCCGCATGCAGCAGCTCGGCAAAGAGCGACGCGCAAAGCTGCGCGGGCGGCAGCGTCAGCAGGGGCGGCTGGCTTGGCGGCGGGGTCGACCGGGTCGGGCGGGGGAAGATACGGCGACGGCGAGCCTTCCAGCTGCCATCCTCCGTCTGAGCGTAGAAGGCGTCGATCGGGGCGCGCCCGGCCAGTTGCAGCAGCGTCTCGGCCAGCCGGTCGGCGAAGGGCGGAACCGCCGGGCCGTGCGAGGGCAGGGGGAACTGCGCAAGCGCGCTCAGCCCCTGCTCGGCGGCCAGCGAAGCGCCCCGCGTGCCGACAACGACGAGGCCGCCGGGCGGCGTGCCCAGCTCGCTCAGAAGCCGGGCGTTGAACGATCCCGCAAAGCCCTGCTCGGCCAGAAACAGGACCGTGAGCGGCGGCCCTTCGGGTTTCGGCGGTGTGGGCGCGAGCGACAGGACCCGGTCGAGCGCACGGCTCACCGTCGCCGCATGCAGATCCACCGAGGCAAGCTCTCCCTCTGTCTGACGCACGCGCGCGCCCGCGATGGCGCGCATCGCCCGGATCACCGAGGCGAGCGTGCGGATGCTGCCGATCCGCGCTTCGATCTCGGAAAGCTGCTCGCTCATTTCGCAGGCTCCGGCAAAAGCCCTTTCAGGCATTGCACGATCTGATCTTGCAGGCCCTCACTGAGCGTGGCAGAGAAATCCGCCCCCGACAGCCCCGCGGCATCGAGCGCATCGGGCAGCGCCGCGCGCAGGGCGTCGATCTGCTCGGGTTCCAACCCGTCGAGAAGCCCCGTCTGCACCGCCAGAACCAGCGCCACCTCATCGGCGAGGCGCAGCGGCGCGTGCTGGATCTGGGCCAGCACCGCGCGCACCGCCCGCCCGCGCGCAAGCTGCGCCTTCACCCGCGTATCGGGCATCCCCCCGAAACGCGTGAAAATCTCCAATTCAAGGAACTGCGCGTAATCGAGCCGCATCGACTCCGCCGCGTCGCGCAAACTGCGCGCCTGCGTCTTGCCGCCGACCCGGCTGACCGAAGTGCCGACATCCACGGCGGGTTTCTGGCCGCGGTTGAACAGTTTGGCGTCCAGCGCGATCTGCCCGTCGGTGATCGAGATCAGGTTGGTCGGGATGAAGGCCGCGAGGTTGCCCGCATCTGTCTCGGCAATCGGCAGCGCGGTCAGCGTGCCGCTGCCCAATGCGTCCGACAGCCGTGCGGCGCGTTCCAGAAGCCGGGCGTGAAGATAGAAGATATCGCCCGGATAGGCCTCGCGCCCCGGCGTCTGGCGGGTCAGGAGCGCAAGCTCGCGATGCGAGGCGGCGTGGCGCGTGAGGTCGTCCAGCACGATCAGCGCGTGGCCGCCGGTGTCGCGCAGTTCTTCGGCCATCGTCATGCCTGCGAACGGGGCGAGCCATTGCATCCCCGGCGGCGTCGACGGCCCGGCCACCACGACGATGGTGCGCGCCAGTGCCCCGTTGCGCCGAAGGGTTTCGATCACGCGCTCCACCGAGGAGGTTTTCTGCCCGATCGCGACATAGACCGAGGTCACGTCGCCGTCCTTCTGGTTCAGGATCGTGTCGAGCGCGATCGTCGTCTTGCCGGTCGCGCGGTCGCCGACGATCAGCTCGCGCTGGCCGCGGCCAAGTGCGAAGAGGGCATCCACCACCAGCGTGCCGGTCTGCATCGGCTGCACCACCGCCGCGCGGTCGATGATCGCCGGGGCGGGGCGTTCGACCGGGTGCTTGGCCGTGGTCGTGATGGGCCCGAGCCCGTCGAGGGGGCGCCCGAGCGGATCGACGATCCGGCCCAGCAGTTCCGGCCCGACCGGCACCCGCATCACGTCGCCCGTGCCGGTGACCGCATCGCCCTGCGCGACGCCCGCGATATCGTCGAGCAGCACCGCCGCGAGGGTCTCTTCGTCGAGCACATGGACGAAGCCCGATTGCCCGCCCTCGAAGACCAGCCGCTCGCCGGCGCGGGCCTCGGGCAGGCCCGACACCATCGCGACGCCGTCGGACACGCGCTCCACCCGCCCGCTGCGGCGCACGACGGGACCGAGCGGCGCACGCGCGATGGCCTCGAGACTGCGGTCCAGCCACTCGTCGGGATCATTGGGTGTCATTGGCCACCTCCTTGCGCATCCGGGCGAGATCGGCGGCCCATGAGCTTTCGAGGTGCAGGTGCTTGGTCTCCAGCGCGAGGCCGCAGATCAGCTCCGCATCCGTCTTGATGGCGGGGCGGATCTCTTCGCCCAAGGTCTTCCCGAGGCGGTCGGCGAAAGCCTCCCCGTAACCGGCCTCTGTCGCCTCGCTGATCCGCAGCATGAGTTTCTCCGAGCCGAGCGCGGCGCGATCTTCGGTGTCGAGGGCCGCGACCTGCGCCAGAAGATCCGTTGCGTAAGCTTCGAGCAATGCGGGCCGCGACAGGCGCGCGCCGATCCGTTCGGCCATGCGCTGCGCCAGATCGGCGGCGCGGGCGGCATAGCGCGCCTCGGCTTCCTCCGCGCGGGCGGCGCGTTCGGCCTCTGCGGTGCGGGCCATATCGGCGGCCTCTGCGCGGGCGTGATCCAGAAGCGCCTTGCGCGCGGCTTCAGCTTCGGTCTGGGCCTGCGCCAGCATCTCGGACTTGCGCGTACCGACCTGATCGAGCTCCGCCTCGGCCTGGGCCTTCGCCTCATCGGCTTTGCGCGCGGTCTCGCTCGCGTCGCTCAATTGCTTATCCGCTTCGGCCTGACGCGCCTGAATGGCACTCACGATCGGGCGCCAAAGCACCCGGCTCAGAAGCCAGATCAGCACCGCCGCATTGAGCGTCTGCAGCCCGAGCGTCCACCAGTCCAGTGTCATGATCAGCCGATGAACGGGTTGGCGAACAGCAGCAGAAGCGCGATCACGAGGCAGTAGATCGCCGTCGTCTCGATCATCGCGAGCCCGACGAAGAGCGTGCGCGAAATCGCGTTCGCGGCCTCGGGCTGGCGGGCGATCGCGTCCATTGCAGCCGCGACCGAGCGCCCTTCGCCAAGCGCGGGGCCGAGCGCCCCGAAGGCTACCGCCGCGGCGGCCGAGATAACGCTCGCCACTTCAATATATTCCATAGTCAGTCCTTTCCGGATTCGTGGGAGGTTTGGGATTCCGCCACTGCCGCCGCGATGAAAACCATGGCGAGGACGGTAAAGATGTAGGCTTGGACAAGGCCGGTCAGCAGATCGAGCGCCATGAAGGGGATCGGCACGAACAGCCCCGCAAGCGAAAGCACGATGCCGATCACGAAGACCCCGCTCATGATGTTGCCGAACAGGCGGATCAGCAGCGAAAAGCTGCGCGTCAGCGTCTCGACGAGGTTGAGCGGGATCATCAGCGGCGTCGGCATCGCAAAGCTGCGCAGGTAGCCGCGCACGCCGCCCGCGCGGATGCCGTAGACGATCACCGCAACGAAGACGAGCAGCGCAAGGGCCGCGTCGGTTTCGAGGTTGGCGGTTGGCGGCTCCACCCCCGGGATCAGCGAGGACCAGTTCGCGATCAGGATGAACAGGAACAGTCCGCCGAGGAAAGTGCGGTAGCGGTCGGGCTCTACGCTCATCGTCTCGCGGATCTGGGTGTCTAGCACCGTCACCAGCAGTTCCAACGCCGCTTGGCGCCGTCGGGGCTTGAGGCTCAGGTTTCGGGTCAGCGCGTAGCACCCGGCCACGATCACCACCATCATCACCCATGTCGTGACGACGGGTTGCGTGATCGGCACCGGGCCGATCCAGAACAGCACGGTGGTCTCCAGCGGCGAATTCATGCGGACCTCGCGCGTCGCAGGGTGAGCATCCGCCCGATGCCGATCCCGAGCGCCGCCGCCAGCAGCGGCACGGCACCCAGTAGCGCGCAGCCCACGAGAACCCCGATCGTCAGCCCGAAGCGCAGCACGGTCAGCGCGATCGCCTTCAGCGCCTTGCTTTCGAGAAGCATCGCATCCGTGCCCGCCCGCAGCAGCGCGAAATGCACGAGGCCCACGCCGATACCGAGTATCAGGGCGCCTGCGCCAATAAGAAACTCCACCGCGCTCATTGCTGCTGCACCCAGCGCCAGCCCAGCCAGCACCCCACGACAAGCCCCACCATCATCAGCGCGGCGGTCCAGAAGATGCCCGACTGGGCGCTCCGGTCGATCCATCTGCCGCCCGCGGCCCCCGCGAGCATCGGCAGCACGACGATCCATCCGAGCACACCGATCTGGCCCAAGCGGCGGCCCAGTGGGATCTCTCCCTCCCGGCGCGCCTTCTCGGTCCGGGCGGCGTGGCGGCGCGCGGCGCTCTCCATCGGCTCCTCCGTCTGTTCCGGGTCTTCCGGCGAGTCGGTCATGTCCAGTCCTTCCGAGCCTGCGCGCCGTCGAGGCTCGCCACCAGCTGCCGGATCGCGAGCAGATGCAGCCGGGTGGAGTCGGCCTGTTTGGTCTTCGCGGCGTCATCCTCGGCCTGAAACCGTTTCAGGATCGTGTCGCCCAGCTCGGGCAGATCGCCGGTCACCGCAGCGCGGGTCGAGACTGAGACATCGCTTCCATTCTCGACCATAAGAACACCGCCCTTCACCGCGCAATAGTGCCGTTGGCCCTCGACCACCCAGGAAATGACCGAGATGCTGAGGCTGGTGAGGAACTCGGCATGGCCGGGCAGGATGCCGAAGCCGCCGCTCTCGTCCTCGGCCCGGATCGCGGTGACGTCCTTGGCGTCGACGACGATTTCGAGGGGCGTGGCGATGGTGAGCCTCATGCCGCGGCCTCCTCTCGCTGGCGGGCCTCGTCGATCCCGCCGATCATGTAGAGCGACTGATCCGACCAGTCGTCCGCCTCGCCTGCGAGGATAGCGCGGCAGCCCTCCAGCGTATCGGCCAGCGGCACAGAGCGCCCGGTCTGGCCGGTGAACGCCTCGGTCACGACGAAGGGTTGGGTGAGGAAGCGTTGCAGCTTGCGCGCGCGGCGCACCGCGAGCCGGTCGGCCGCGCCCAGCTCCTCGACGCCGAGAAGCGCGATGATGTCCTGCAATTCGCGGAACCGCGCCAACAGCGCCCGCGCTTCGCCCGCGAGCTGGAAATGCTCCGCCCCGACGATCTCGGGGTCGAGAAGTTGCGACGACGAGGCAAGCGGGTCGATCGCGGGGTAAATCCCCTCCGAGGCGAGCTGACGCGACAGAACGATGGAGCTGTCCATATGCCCCGAAATCGCGGTCACCGCCGGATCGGTGAAGTCGTCAGCCGGCACATAGACCGCCTGAATTGCCGTGACCGAGGCCCCGGCGGCGGAGGCGATACGCTCCTCCAGCTCGGCGACCTCAGACGCGAGGGTGGGCTGATAGCCCACGCGCGAGGGCAGGCGACCCAGAAGCCCCGAGACCTCGCTGCCTGCCTGCACGAAGCGGAAGACGTTATCCATCATCAGAAGGACGTTGCGGTGATCGCGGTCGCGGAAATCCTCGGCGATGGAAACGGCCGTCAGCGGCACCCGCCAGCGCGCGCCGGGCGGCTCGTTCATCTGGCCATAGACCAGCGCGGTGCGTGCGAGCACGCCGGACTCGGTCATGTCGGCGAGCATTTCGTGACCCTCGCGCGAGCGCTCGCCCACGCCCGCGAAAATCGCGATGCCCTGATATTTCTCGACCATGGTGTTGATGAGTTCCATCACCAGCACCGTCTTGCCCACGCCCGCGCCGCCGAACATCGCAGCCTTGCCGCCGCGCGCCAGCGGCAGCATCAGGTCGATCACCTTGATGCCGGTCTCGAAGGCAGTGACCGCGCCGCTGCCCGACAGGCGCGGCGGCGTGCCGTGGATCGGGCGTCGAGGCGTGCCCTTGGGCAGCGGATCGCCGCCGTCGCGCATCGCCCCCGTCACATCCATCAGCCGCCCCAGAACGGCCTCGCCGACGGGCACTTCCAGCGGCTTGCCCGTGGCGCGCAATTTGCGCCCGCGCGACAGGCCGAGCGTCGATTGCAGCGCGATCGCGCGCACCCGATGCGCGTCGAGATGGCCATGCACCTCGAAGCTGCCCGGCATGTCGTCATCCGTCAGCGTCAGGATCGAATGGATCGGCGGCAGCGGACCATCGAAACTTGCGTCGATGACCGGCCCGCGCACCGCGATGATCCGCCCTTCCGTCGTGCTCATCGCGAGGTATATCCGCCGTCGACGAGGTGATAGCTGCCATTCACGAAACTCGCGGCATCCGACAGCAGGAAGCAGGTCAGCGCCGCGACCTCCTCGGGCGTGCCGAGCCGTCCTGCCGGATGCAGCGCGACCAGCGAGTCCTTCACCTCGGGCGCCAGTCCCGACAGAAGCGGCGTCTCGATGAAGGCAGGGCCGACCGCATTGACGCGGATGCCCTGCGCGGCGTGATCGATCGCCGCCGCCCGCGTCAGGCCCAGAAGCGCGTGTTTCGCCGCGACATAGGCGCAGGCGCTCGGGAAGGCGACCGAGCCGAGGATCGAGGACATGTTCACGATCGCGCCGCCGCCCGATTTCAGCATCGCGGCGATCGCGAAGCGCATCCCGTAGAAAACCCCATTCAGGTTGACGTCGATCACCTGCTTCCAGCCGTCGAGCGGATACTCCCCGAAAGGCACCTGCGGTCCGCCGATACCCGCATTGTTCACGGCAAGATCCAGCTTGCCGAAAGTCGCGACGGCCTTCTCGACCATCGCTTCGACCTCGGTGGCCGAGGTGACATCGACGGCCATCGGCTCGGCGGTGCCGCCCGCCTTGCGGATTTCCTCGGCCACGGACTTGGCCGCGTCTGCGTTCTGATCGGCCAGCAGGACCGAGGCCCCGCGCGCCGCCAATTCCTTGGCGATTGCGGCGCCGATCCCTGATCCCGCGCCCGTAACGATAGCTGATTTACCTTCGAAATCCCGTGTCATAGCAGTCCCGGCCTCCGTTTTGCATGCGCAGAGGGTAACGATCTCGGTGCTTTAGGACTTTGATGGGGATCAAGCGGGGCGGACGCGGTTGGGGCGTACACGAACTCGTGATTGCGGTGCATGGTTCGTGGCGTCTGACGCCCCGCGAAACGGAAACCGCCCGCGACTCTGCTGGGGTCGCGGGCGGTGATCTTTCAGCAAACGGGCGCGCTTACATCGCCCAGGGGCCGTGGAAGTCGCCACCCTCGCGGTCGGTGCGCTCGAACCCATGCGCGCCAAAGAAATCGCGCTGGCCCTGGATCATGTTCGCAGTGCCGCGCGCGGTGCGCATCGTGTCGAAATAGCTCAGCGCCATCGACAGGGCCGGAACCGCCAGACCGTGGGCCGCGGCAATGCTGACGACCTTGCGCAGCGCGCCGTGATGCGCCTTCAGAAGATCCGCGAAATAGGGCGCATACATCAGGTTGCGATCGGGCGACTCGCTCAGCGCGCTCGCCATATCGTCGAGCATCGCCGAGCGGATGATGCAGCCGTCGCGCCAGACCAGCGCGATGTCGGGCAGCGGCAGATCCCAGTCGAAGGGCGCATTGGCCGAGCGCAGCAGCTCGAAGCCTTGGGCGTAGCACAGGATCTTGCCCGCGATCAGCGCGTTCTCCAGATCATCCGCGCTTAGCGCGCCCTCAGGCAGCGCCTCGGGAGCCGCGCCGAACATGTCCTCGCCCTGCTTGCGCGCATCGAGCCGCGACGACAGGTTGCGCGCCATCACGGCCGCTTCGATCACCGGCACGGGGGCCGCCAGATGCTGCGCCTCGATCACGGTCCAGCGGCCGGTGCCTTTCTGGCCCGCGCGGTCGCGGATGATGTCGAGCATCGGCTCGCCACTCTCGGGGTCGGTGGCGCGGGCGACTTTGCCGGAAATCTCGATCAGGTAGGATTTCAGCGCGCCTTCGTCCCATTTCGCGAAGATCTCGCCGCAGGCCTGCGAGTTCAGCCCCAGCCCGTCGCGCATCACGCCATAGGTCTCTGCGATCATCTGCATGTCGGCATATTCGATCCCGTTATGAACGGCTTTGACGAAATGGCCCGAACCGCCCTTGCCCATGAAGCCGGCGCAGGGCGTGCCGTCGAATTTGGCCGCGATCGCGTTGAGGATCGGAGCCACGCGGTCCCAGTCCTGCTGCTCGCCGCCGCCCATGATCGCGGGCCCGTGGCGCGCGCCTTCTTCGCCGCCGGAAACGCCGATGCCGAGGAAACGGGGCCCCGCCTTCGCCGCTTCTTCCGCACGGCGCTCGGTGTCGTGGAAATTCGCGTTGCCCGCGTCGATGATCAGATCATCCGCGTCGAGATGGGCACGCAGCGCCGCGATCTGCTGGTCGACCGGCTCGCCTGCGGGGACCATCAGGATGATCGCGCGCGGTTTCGCGATCGAGGCCACGAGGTCTTCGAGATTTTCGCAGGGCGTGATTTTCGACGCCAGCTCGCCCGCGTTTTCATGGAAGGACTTGGTGACGCTGGTGGTGCGGTTGAACACCGAAATGTCGAACCCTTTTTCCGCGATATTGAGGGCGAGCATCCCGCCCATGGTGCCAAGGCCGATCAGCCCGATTTGCGATTGTGCCAAGATACGGCCTCCGAAATTGTTGCATGCGGGCCACTTCAGGCGCCCGGATCGTGTCTCTTTCGCTGCGCCGGACCGCCTGATTGCGCGGCGCTGCGAGGGCGACCCGCACGAATTGCCCCAAGATGGCGGAAGTTGCAAATCGCCCGCAACGGCAGGGGCGAAGAAATGCGACTTCAAGAATCCGAGCAATTTACTCGGAAAAGGGGTTGCGCCCGCCGATCTGCGCCACTAACGAATACCCAATCAATTTACTCGGGAATCGACGGGGTGCCCACGGCATGTTGGCAACATTCATCATCGGCCTGCGCGAAGGGCTCGAGGCGGCGCTGATCGTCGGGATCATTGCGGCCTTCCTGCGAGCCCGGGGCGAACGTTTGACCGAGATGTGGCTTGGCGTCGCCGCCGCCGTTGCGCTGGCCGTCGGCGTTGGCGCGGGGCTCGCGCTGGTCGAGGCCGCTTTGCCGCATAGCGCGCAGGAAAAGCTCGAATGCGTGATCGCGGCCGTTGCGGTCGTCTTCGTGACGCTGATGGTGCTCTGGATGACGCGCCACGCCGCAGGTCTGAAGGGCCAGATCGAGCGCGACGCCGACGCGGCGCTGGGGCAGGGGAGCCGGGTCGCACTTGCGGCGATGGCCTTCCTCGCCGTGCTGCGCGAGGGGTTCGAGACCGCCGTGTTCCTGCTCGCCACCATCTCGGGCGCGCAGACCGGACATTGGGCGGGGCTTGGTGCTGCACTTGGCCTCGCGGCATCGGTCGTGCTTGGCTGGGCGATCGCGCAGGGCGGGATGCGGCTCAATCTGGGGCGCTTCTTCCGTTGGACCGGCGTGTTCCTGATCCTCGTCGCGGCGGGGCTGGTGTTGCAGACGCTGCGCTCCGCCCATGAGGCGGGCTGGTTGCTGGCGGGGCAGCAGCGCATCGCCGATCTGAGCTGGCTCGTGGCCCCCGGCACGGTGCGCTCGGCGCTGATCACCGGCGTTCTGGGCATTCCCGCCGATCCGCGCCTGATCGAGGTGCTGGGCTGGATCGCCTATCTGATCCCGGTCGCGGCGCTGACCTATTGGCCGCGCGCACTGCGCCCCGATCCCCGCACGGCTCAATGGCTGCGCGGCTCTCTCGCGGTCGCCTTCGCAGCGCTGGCCGTCGGTATCGCGGCCCTTTGGCCGCAGCCGCAGGTGACGCTGCCCGATCATGCGCCGCGTGTGCTGGAGGGCGATGTCGACACCTCCGCCGGGCCCGATCTGCGTTTGCAGAGAGGCACCTTGGAGATAGGTGCGACCCGCGTCGATCTGACGGGCGCCGAGGCTACGCCGGAGCGGCATCTGGGCCTGCCAAGCCTGCATCGCCAGGTGCAGAGCCAGACTGAGATCGCGGGCGCACCCGGCCAGATCGATCTCGCCACGCTTGCGCAGCTCGCGGGTGGACGGCTGCCGGTGGGCGTCAGCCCCGCGCGCAACCCCGGGCCTTTCGTGGCCGAGTGGACGCGGCTGGAGCAGGTGACCGTCTGGACAGCGGGCGATGCGCTTCTCGATGCGCAGGGCCGTAGCGCGGTGACGCTGCGCCTCTCGGGTGGCGGGCTGACGACGCCGCGCACATTGCGCGTCGACATGGCCCCCGGTGGCATGGCGACCGGCGCCTGGGTCATGGCCCCCGCCGCCGCGCAAGGCGCCGCCGATGCGCTGCGCTCCGTGCGCCGTGCCCGTATCGAGCATCAGTTCTGGGCCCGAGAGTTGCCCGTGATCCTCTTCCTCATCGCGCTCGCACTGGCGGCCTCCGCGCTCGCCCGTGCGCGCCCCGCACCGTTTTTCCCCGCCAGGTCCCTCTGACCAAGCCAAAACCGCAGAGCAAATACAGGAGCCTGACAATGAACATGTCGTCCCGCGCGCGCCGCCGCGCTGTCCCCCTTCTCGCCGCAACCGCGTTCTTCGCGCAACCCGCACTGGCCGATGCGCCCACGAATAACGGCGCCGCGCAGGTCGCGATCACGCTGACCGGCGATAACGGCGGCGCATGTGTCCTCGATCACGACAGCGCGGCGGCAGGGCCGATTACCTTCACGGTGACCAATGAATCCGCCCCCGCGATCTCCGAGCTGGAGCTCCTGTCCGACAGCCGCATCCTCGGCGAGAAAGAGAACCTCGCCCCCGGTCTGCCCGCGTCGAGCTTCACCGTCACGCTCGACGGTGGCGACTATCGCATCTATTGCCCGGGCGCGGCCGAAGACACCGTGGCCTTCACCGTGACCGGCGAGAGCAAGCAGCGCGCGCAAAGCGCGATCGGCGATCTGCTGGACGAAGGCACCGCAGGCTACGCCAATTACGTCGAAGGCATGGTCGGCGCGATGGTCACGGCAAGCGAACGCCTCGCCGCGAAAGTGGACGAAGGCGACGTGGAGGGCGCGAAGGAAGCCTATGCGCAGGCGCGTCCGTTCTACGAGCGGATCGAACCCGACGTCGAAGGCTTCGTCCTTCCCGGCACCGACCCGACCGACAACTCGGGCAACCTCGATTACCTGATCGACATGCGCGCCTCGAACCTCGACCCGGCGGTCGGCTGGCACGGCTTCCATGCGGTGGAGCGCGACCTGTTCGAAAAAGGTGAAATCACCGACGAGACCAAAGCCTATGCGGCGGAGCTGGTGAAGAACGTCAAGATGCTCGCCGATCTGTCCGGCGGGATCGAATATCGCCCGGAAGACCTCGCCAACGGCGCGGCGGCCCTTCTGGAAGAAGTCCAAAGCGGCAAGATCAGTGGTGAGGAAGAGGCCTATAGCCATATCGACCTCGTGGACTTCGCGGCCAATATCGAAGGTGCGCATCAGGCCTTCGCCTTCCTCGAGCCTGGGCTGAAGCGGATCGATCCGGACGTGGCCGAAACCATCGCGCAGCGCTTTGCGGATGTGCAGACGATGCTCGAAGACTACCGCGATCCCGACGCTCTGGGCGGCTACAAGATCTACGATGCCGAACTGCGCAAATCCGACGCGGTGAAGCTGAGCCGTGCGATCCAGATGCTGCAGGAGCCGCTGTCGCGGATCGCTGAAAAAGTCGCCACGGCAAGCTGAAGACGAAGGAGGCCATGATGCGCGGGCAAGACGATAAACCGGCAGGACTGTCGCGGCGTGGGCTGTTTCTGGGCGCGGCAGCGCTTGGCGGCACCATCGCCACGGCGGGGCAGGCGGCGGAGACCGGCAAGGTTGCGCCCGACGCCATGCCCGATCCGGACCAGAGGCGCTACGCCTTTTACGGCACCGGGCCGCAGGCCGGGATCGCCACGCCGCCGCAGCAGCATCTGATGGCCATGGCCTTCGACCTGACCGGGACCGATCCGCGCGCGCTGCAAGTGCTGCTCGCGCGCTGGTCGGCCTCGATCGGGCTGATGATGGAAGGGCAGCCGGTCGGTCCGGCAGAGCCCGACCGCGACACGGCCACCGCGCTCGAGACCGGCGAGGCGCTTGGGCTTGGTCCGGCAGGGCTGACGGTGACCGTGGGCCTTGGCCCGCGCGTCTTCTCCAAGGAGATGGGGCTGGCGGCGAAGGCCCCGCCGCATCTGCGTCCGCTGGCCGATCTTCCCTCGGACGCGCTGCGCCCCGAGATCAGCGGCGGCGATCTCTCGCTGCAGGCCTGCGTCGACGATCCGCAGGTCGCCTATCACGCGGTGCGCATCCTCGCGCGGATCGCGAAACGCACGGGCGCCGCGACGGTGCGCTGGACCCAGCTCGGCTTCGGGCGCGCCTCGGCCGGGGCAGGGCAGGAGACGCCGCGCAACCTCTTTGGCTATCGCGACGGCACCCGCAATATCACCACGCCCGACCAGTTTGCGCAGCATGTCTGGGCCAATGACGGTCCCGACTGGCAGCATGGCGGCACCTATCAGGTCATGCGCCGGATCGAGATGCATATCGAGAACTGGGACAACGCGCAGGTCAGCCACCAGAATGACGTCTTCGGGCGGCACAAGCTCACCGGCGCGCCGCTGACCGGAGAGAACGAATTCGACACGCCCGATTTCAAGGCGAAGAACGCGCAAGGCGAGTCGGTGATCCCGACGCATGCGCATATTCGGCTGTCGGCGCATGAAACCAATGACGGCATCCGCATCCTGCGGCGCGGCTACAACTTCACCGGCGGGCTGAATGCGGTCGGGCGGCTCGATGCGGGGCTGTTCTTCATCAGCTACCAGAACGACCCTGCGCATTTCGAGGCGCTGCAGCGGCGGCTTGGCGCGTCGGATCTGCTGAATGAATACATCTCCCACACCGGATCCGGCCTGTTCTGGGTGCCGCCTGCCGCGCCGAAAGGCTCCTATATCGGCGCGCCGCTTTTCGCAGGGGTCTAAGCCTCCGGGGCGGATCCGGCGGTTAGGCCTTTGCGCGCCGTCGTCGCGGCGAAACCAAGAAGCATCAGGAACTTCAGGAAGTCTGAGCCGTGCCGGGGGCATAGGTGCCGGGGGCTGGCGGTTTACAGCAGTTGACTCGGTCAGAGGAAAGGTCACTGTGTCGGGCCGGGCCATTCGGCTCCGCGCTCCGCTCATCCTCCCCCGCACATCGTCAGTATCGAGGTTTCCCCAGCATGTCGCTTCCCCCCATCGGCCTCGAGGACGCATTCGGCATTGCCGGGATCGGCCGCTGGGAATTCTCGGTCGAGGCGCGCCGATTGGTAATCGACGAGCCGTGTCGTCTGCTCTTCGACATCTCCGAGGGAGAGATGGACTTGCAGGACGCAGTGCGGACACGGGAGGTCGAGGAGGACCGCGCGCGTGTCTTCTCGGCGCTCGACGGCGCCGTGAGCGAGGGTGACATCTATGACGAGGTCTTCCGGATCATCCTTCCCTCCGGCGAGCAGCGCTGGATTCGTGGCGTCGGAAAATACCGCGCGCAGGCGGGCCAGCGCAAAGTCATCGGGGTCAGTTTCGACATCACCTCCGAGCAGGAGTTGCTGGCCGAGCGCGAGCTGCACCTCGCCGAGATGAACCACCGCATCAAGAACCTCTTCGCGCTCGTCTCCGCAATGATTTCCAGCGCGGCCCGCGCGAGCGAAACCAAAGAGGAGATGCTGGACGAGTTGCGCGGCCGCGTGACCGCCCTCGATCGCGCGCATTCCATGATGCTGCGAACGGACAGCACCCAGCCGGTTGCGCTCGGCGGGCTGTTGGAGCGGGTGCTTGCGCCGGCGCGCGCCGAGCAAACCATTCTGCTGTCGGGCGCAGAAGTGATGATCCCCGCGCGGGCGCTGACCTCGCTGGCCTTGATCTTGCATGAATGGGTGACAAACTCCGCCAAATACGGCGCGCTGAGATCCGTGGACGGCCAGATCAATGTGACGTGGGAGCCCTATGAGAACGGCGTTCACCTCACCTGGAAAGAGCAGGTCCCGGATTACGACGCGGCCGCCGAACAGGGCTTCGGCTCGCGCCTGATCCTCGCCTCGGCCATGCAACTGCGCGCGGAGAAAGAGCGCCGCTATGAGGATGGCTGGCTCATCATCGACATGAAGCTGCCGCTCGACGGGTACTGACGCGCGCGACCCCCGGGGGGAAATCGGGCAACAGCCGAGACTTTCTGCATGATCGGCTCCGCGATGCAGGAACAAGCGTCGCACCCATTGGTTCCCCTACACGATACGATTGAAGTCCCATTACCGAAACAGCCCGTTCATCGCCCGGAGCCCATGCGTTTCCGGGAAGGGAGGCACATGCGCATCGCTATCATTTCCCCAATTCGTCACCCCATTTCGGCGCCCTTCATGGGTGGGATGGAGGCTCATTCCTACGCGCTCGCAGGCGCCCTCGTCGCGCGAGGGCATGAGGTGACACTGTTTGCGTCGGGCGACAGTCAGCCGCCCGAAGGGGTGGAGCTGTATCCGGTCACGGAGCACCATGTCGACAGTGCCTATCCGTCGAAAGGCGGCCGCGAGTCCGATGTGCCCGATACCCATCTCGACAGCGCCTTCGCGGGCATCCTGCAGAAGTTGGAGACGGGTGGCTTCGATATCATTCACAACAATTCGCTGCACCGCTATCCGCCGCGGCTGGCACGGCGAGAACGGATCGCGATGCTGACGTCCCTGCATGTGCCGCCCCTCGAGACGCTGCGCGACGCCGTCCACGATGCCCGCGCGCCATGGTGTCGTTTCACCGTTTGCACGGGGGCGCAACGAGAGCGTTGGGCCAAGCCCGACTGCGATCTGTCCTTCCATGTCGTGCCAAACGGGATCGACACCGGCGTCTGGGGCTTCTGCCCTCATGCCGATGGCTCGGCGGTCTGGTTCGGGCGCATCACTCCCAACAAGGGCACCGCCGAGGCGGTGAAGGCCGCGCGGATCGCGGAAGTGCCGCTGCGGATTTACGGGCCAATCGAGGATCGTGCGTATTTCGACGGCACCATCGCGCCCTATCTCGGCTCGCAGATCACCTATGGGGGCAATCTGACGGCGGAGGACCTGAGCGCCGAGGTCGCCAGGGCGTCGGTCTGCTTCTTCACGCCGGTCTGGGATGAGCCCTTCGGGCTCGCCGCAGCCGAGGCGATGTCATGCGGTGTGCCCGTCGCTGCCTTCGACTCCGGCGCGGTACGCGAGGTCGTTGGCGAGGCGGGCGTGATTGTTCCCGCAGGCGACGTGTCCGCGCTCGCGAGTGCTGCACGCAAGGCGATGAACTGCGACCGACAATTCGTGCGCGACCGGGCGGTCGCCCGCTTCGGGGTGGAGCGGATGGTCGACCGTTACGAAGAGCTCTATCGCATGTGCATGGCGGGGCTCTCGGAGCCAGCGCCCGAGGTCGATTTCGCGCCGGACGACCTGCCGCCGGGAGAGGTCGGTGTCAGGCTGGCGGTGGAATAGCGCTGAAATGAAAAAGGCGCGGACCGCTGAAGGTCCGCGCCCGAAAGCGTCTCGGCATTGGCAGCTAGTGCAGCCGCTCTCTGGAGCGATCGACCATCGCCTGCGTGATCAGGTTGGTGTCGCCGCTGCGGCGGAACCAGCGCATATTCGTGCGTCCGATCCCTTCGACTATAGTTCCGGCTGGCAACGAGACATCGGGCGCCAGCAGCGTATCGGTCAGGTGGCAATCGCGCGAGACAGCCCCTTTTGCGGTCAACGCGGAGCGCCGACCGACCCCGATGACGCCCGGCTGCGCCTCGAGATGGAGGCAGCTCAGCGGCGGGCTTCCCCGTGTCGTGCCGCCTTGTGGGGCCGCGAAATCCAGAAGCGCTGAGCGGTAGTCGTCGAGCGTGTCGATATCGCGCCAATAGGCTTCGCGGCCGGTGTCGCTGCGCGGCAGACGGTAGGCTTGCAGAGCTTTCTCGCGCAGCGCGGCTTCCAGCAGGTCGGCCTCGATCGAAATATCGAACCGGCCCCGCGACAGCTCCGGCAGTTCCTTGCGAAGCCATGCGGTCTTGAAAAGGTAGATCCCCGTGGCAACTAGGCTGCGACCCGAGCTTTCGCCGATCTCGGCGGGCGCGCTCGGGCGATGGGTGAGCGCGCTGACATGCCCGTCTCGCGCGACCTCCAGCACCGAATGATGCTCCGCATCCGAGGATGAAAGCGTTGCGGCGACCAGCGTCGCGGGCGCGTCACTCAGGCGATGGCGCTGGATGAACGGACGCAGATCGATGTCGCAAATCTGATCGGCGGGCATCACCAGAACGTCGTTAACGCCTTCGCGCTCGAGCAGGTTGAGATTGGCGAGAAGCGCATGGGCCGTGCCACGGTAGCCGCCGCGCGAGAGCCGCGTCGCATCGCGGATGAGCAAACCGTCGGGGAAGGCATCCGCCCATCTGTCGCGCAGGTGCCGGATCAGCGGCGCAGGACGATATTGCGTCGCGATGATCGCCCGTGTGAACCCGGCAGCACGCAGCGAAGCAAGAGTGAAATCCACCAACCGCTGGCCGCCAGCGCCGAAGGGCAGGGCGGGTTTGCAACTCTCCTCGGTCAGCTCGTACAGACGCTTTCCGCGCCCGCCGGCCAAGACCATGGGAAGACAGCCGTTCAATAAATTGGGTCTTTTCTGAGTCAGCATCAGAGCTCCTCCCCCGTGACGCTGCGACATAAATAAGCTTAACGCTTTTCAAAAATGAAAGCCATGAAACGGGTCCGCAGTTCCCGGATTTCCGCCGGTTCGCGGTAAGATTTTCGCGTGTGTTTTTTGACCATTTCGAGAGCTGCTCGATAACCCTTTGAGTCTAGGGGACGGTCTCGTGCGATGTGTCAAAAAACAGGTCGCGCCAATCCGCCGATCAATTAGGCAGGCGGCGGAAATGCGAGGCGGGTGGCAGTGTCCTCTGCTGCCGAATCGCGAATCTCGAAGAACACGCCATCGCTCAGATCGCGAAGGTTACGACGGAAGCGCAGGGTGATTTCGCGCCCGCCCGCGCGACGGGTGAGCGTAAAGATTTCGTCACGCTCTGCCGCCTCGGCGGTGCCTGCGCGGAACACGTCCTCCGCCTGTCGTCGCAGCTTCAGAAGGCGCCGGGTGGCGTCCGATTTCGCCTGCTCGAAGGACGTCAGGGTTTCCGGCAAAGCGAAAGGGCGGCGATTGTCGGGATCGGTCAATTCGTAGAGCGCGCGCTCCCCGCGCTGGTAGATGTCGGATATGCCGGGCAGCATCATCTTCAGTGCCAGTTGCAGCAGCGACATCCGTTGTCCCGTCGCGATCAGGGGCGCGAGCTCGGCCGGCGGCTGCGCCTCCCATGCCGCGCAAATGCGCCGCGCTGCGTCCAAGGCGGCGTCCTCGGCTTCGATATCGGGGAAGGACCAGCGCGTGATCTCCCCGCCCTCGCGCAGCGCTTTGCGCAGGTGCTCGGTCAGGCGCTCGCACAGGTCCGGACCGGGCGCTGGGTCGTCCCAGATGCCCAGAAGGCTCTGCGTGGCATACCAGACGAAACCGGCATCCGAGAGTGCGGCGTCTTGCATCGCGGTATCGAACAAAGCGGCGAAGGTCTCGGGATGATGAGAGATCGCGGCGATCCGCATCCGTGTATCTTCAGCGCGTTTCGTGTCATGGCTGGAGGTGAGCGTCAGCGCCGTATCCCGCTGGCCCTGTGCGCTGGAGAACCACGCGTTCAACCCTTCCGCATCCAGCAGCGGTGTGTCGGGTTCCGCGCCGACCTCATTGGCAGCGAGATAACGGGTGTGGCGGAAGAAGGCCGTGTCCTCCTGCGCCTTCGCCACCACCGCGCCCGTGACCTGCTGGAACCGGATGCGGAACTCGAGGCTCGGCTTGTCCTTCCCGTCGAGCAGCAGCCCGGCGAGCAGATCGAGCGCCTCGCGCTGCGGCAAGGTCTCTGCCGCGGCTTCCACCGTCTCTTCGATGATGGCGCGGTCCTCGGGCGTCGCGGGCGGCGTGGTGATATAGGTTCGATAGCGCGGGAAGAAAATCAGCAGCGCCAGCATCGCCTCGCGCAGCGTCTCGGCATCGGGCGGATCGAGCCGATCCACGACGAGCGCCGCCTGCGCGAGGTCGATCGGCTGGTGCAACTCCGCGGCGAGGTCTTCGGGGATCACCTGCGCGCGCGCCTCGCGGCACATCGTCTCGTAATCGTCGCAGCCGCCGGTGCGGTCGCGCCAAAGCGTGTCGAGCCGCGCGAAGCCGTCGGGTTCGGTGAGCAGGCGGCAAATCTGGCGTCCCGCCTCGTAACCCGTGGTGCCGTCGGTCTGCCACGCAGGTGGCATCGCCTCGTCGCCGGTCAGGATCTTTTCGACCCAGATCGGGACCGCATCGCCCACCGTCTGGCGTAGCCGCTCGAGATAGGTGGCGGGATCGGCCAGCCCGTCGATATGGTCGATCCGCAGCCCGTGGGCGAACCCCTCGCGCACCAGTCGCGCGGGCAGCTCGGTCATCGCGGCGAATACCGCCGGATCCTCGATGCGCATCCCGATCAGCCCGGTGACGTTGAAGAAGCGCCGATGCGAGAGCGCGCCGCGTTCGCGCGTCCAGTCGCGCAGCTGCCAGTGCTGTTGCGTCAGGACCGCAGCGATGTCTCCCAGCGCCGCCGTGCCGGGCGCGAGCGGAAGCCAGCCGCCTTCCCATTCCACCGCGCCACCGTGATCCTCAGTCAGTCGCAGCTCGCCCCTCGCCAGCATGTCGTCGAGCGGCTCCGGCAGGAAAGGCAGGATCAGTTTTTGCGACCAGTCTATCGCGAAGTAATCGGCATAGGCGCAGTCGGGGCCATGGCGCATCGCATCACGCATCCACGGATTGTCGAGTGAGAGAGCGGTGTGGTTCGGCACGAGGTCGAGCACGATGCCCAGCCCCAGCGCCTGCGCGGCGTCAGTGAGATCTCGAAACCCGTCCTCGCCGCCAAGCGCCGGGTCGATCTCCTGCGGATTGGCCACGTCGTATCCGTGGGTCGAACCTTCTGTCGCAGTGAAGATCGGCGACAGGTAGAGATGGCTCACGCCAAGATCGGCGAGATAGGGCAGAAAGGTTTTCGCAGCCGCGAAGTCGATGCCGTTTCGCAATTGCAGCCGGTAGGTCGCGATCATGGGGTGGGCGGTGGCAGCGGGCAGATCGGACGGCATCACTCAATCCTCATGTCGATGGCGAAGGCGTCCCGGCGCGGGTCGCCCATCGAGAACAGCGCAGGCTCGCGGCGTGCAGCATTGGAGGCCGGTGCCCCGAGGCTGACGAGACTATCGAGCGTCCCCGCCGCGAAAGGCCAGCGCGCGTGGAAGGCCTTCGCCCCGTGGCGCGTGACCTCTCCGGGGCCGGTCTTGCCGCTGCGCAAAAGCGGCAGCAGATTCGCCCGGCGCAGGCTCAGAAGTTCGCGCGTCAGCCGCAGCCACTCCTGCGCGCGCGGCCCGGTGTCACCGTAAGGGTAGCACAGGCGCGGCGTGTCGGGAGAGGCGGGGTCGATCATCGCCCCCGTGTCGTAGCCGATGCCTTGCCGCTCTTTCGTCCGGCCCGCGCGCAGTGCGGCGACGGCGTCCGGCGGCGGATCGGCGAAGAAGGGGAAGGGCGCGGTCGAGCCGACTTCTTCGCCCATGAACAGCATCGGCGTGAAGGGCATCAGCAACAACAGCGCATGGATCACCGCACCCGCCTCGTCGCCGATAAGGCTCAGGAGGCGTTCGCCCTCGGGACGGTTGCCCGCTTGGTCATGGGTGAGGTTGGCGTTCACGAAAGCGGACCATGGCAAATGGGCGGCGGGCGCGCCGCGCGCTTGCGTCCCGTCGGCCCGCGTCTGGCCTTCCTCGACCTGGCCCTGCGCCATCGCCCGCGCCAGATCGCCGAACGGATCGGCGCCATGGGCCGCGTAATAACCCTGCGTCTCGCCGGTCAGGGCGACATGCAGCGCATTGTGCCAATCGTCGTTCCACTGCGCGTCGTAACCGGCGTCGCGCAAATCGGGCAGGTTGCGCTCGTCTTCGAGGATCAGGTGGATCGGACGGCCCCGATCCTGCGCGCGGATCGTTTGCAAAAGCTCGATCAGGAAATGCGGCTTGGACGGATCTCGGATCGCGTGGACCGCATCCAGCCGGAGCCCGTCTAGCCGATAGTCGTCGATCCATCCCGTCGCCGGGTCGCGCAGCAGCGCGCGTACCTCGGGTCGCGTAAAGTCGATCGCATCGCCCCAGGGGGTGGCCTCCCCGCCGAAGGTCTGAGGCGCATAGGCGTGCAGGTAGTTCCCGAACGGACCGAAATGGTTCAGCACCAGATCAAGAACCACCATGATCCCGTGGCTGTGAGCCGAGCGGATGAACGCGCGCATCTCGTCGGGACTGCCATAGGCGGGATGCGGCGCGCGCAGCAAAACCCCGTCATAGCCCCAGCCATGAGCGCCGTGGAATTGCGAGACCGGCATGATCTCGATGGCCGTGATGCCAAGCTCCGCCAGCTCGGGCAGGCGTTCCGCGGCAGCAGCGAACGTGCCCTCGGGGGTGAAGGTGCCGATGTGGATTTCGAGGATCACCGCCTCGTCCCATGGCCGCCCTTGCCACGGCGCGCCCCAGTCGAAACGGGCCGGATCAACGGTCAGGGAGGGGCCGTGAACATCGCCTTGCTGGCGGCGTGCGGCCGGATCGGGGTAGTCGGTGCCGTCGAGGCGGAATGCGTAGGGCAGTCCGTCGCGGGCCGCGACTGAGACCTGCCAGCCGCCGTCGCCCACTGGCCCCATTTCGTGCACCGATCCGTCCAGCACCAGCTCCGCGCGCTTTGCGGCAGGGGCCCAGATGGCGAAGTCCCAGTCAGTATTCGTCCCCGGATGCGCACCCCAGCGAAGGGGCCGCCGATCGCCTGCCGCCGTCACGCGTCGCCCTCGTCGCTCGCAGCTTCACCCTCACGACAGAACGCGTGCAGCGATTGCCACGGCAGCGACTGCACTCCGTCGACTGCCTCGTCGCAGCGCGGATCGTCCCGGGTCGTGTCGAGGATATGGTGCCAGCCGTCGCCGGGCAGGGTGAACTCGCATGCATCGCCCGCATTGGCGACGATCAGCAGCTCGGGGTAACCTGCCAACCGATGCCGCAATCCGACGCAGCACTGCCCCGCTTCCTGCCAGTCGCCATCCTTCATCTGCCGCCCCGACGCGTGCCACCAGTCGCTGACCGGGGTCGCGGCGTTAGGGGCGAAGGCGGGCGGGGCGAGGTGGTAGCGCCAGTCCTGCCGGAACGCGACCATCGCGCTGAGGCTGTCGCGCAGATCGGTCCGCGCGCCCTCCCAGTCGATCCATGTCGTCTCGTTGTCCTGACAATAGGCGTTGTTATTGCCGTTCTGGCTCTGGCCCATCTCGTCGCCTGCGAGGATCATCGGCACGCCGTGGCTGACCATCAGCGAGCCCAGCATCGCGCGCGCCCTACGCAGGCGGGCGGCGCTGATCTCGGGATCGTCGCTCGGCCCTTCGACGCCCATATTGTCGGACAGGTTATGGTCGTGGCCGTCGCGATTGCCCTCGCCATTGGCCTCGTTGTGCTTGTGGTTGTAGCTGAGCGTATCCCAGAGCGTGAACCCGTCATGGGCGGCAAGGAAATTGATCGACGAGGTCGCGGGGCGATGCGTATGGTCGAACTGCACCGGCGAGCCCATCAGCCGCTGGGAAATTTTCGGCAAGAGCCCCGGATCGCGCCGCCAGAACGCGCGGGTGTCATCGCGGAACTTGTCGTTCCATTCGCGGAAGGGCCAGGGAAAGCCGCCCACCTGATAGCCGCCTTCGCCGATATCCCACGGCTCGGCGATCAGCTTTACGCCGGACAGCACCGGGTCCTGCCGGATCGCGTTGAAGAAAGCGCCCTCGCGTTCGAAGCCGGCGGGTTCGCGGCCAAGCGTCGAGGCGAGGTCGAATCGGAAGCCGTCGACATGCACCGCCTCCACCCAATAGCGCAGGCTGTCCATCACGAGGCGCAGCACCATCGGATGGGCGACGTTGAGCGTGTTCCCGGTGCCGGTCGTGTCGAAGCCGTGGCGTTTGTTCTCCGGCGACAGCAGGTAGTAGCTGCGATTGTCGATGCCCTTGAAGCTGAGCGTCGGGCCGAGCTCGTTACCCTCGGCGGTGTGGTTGTAGACCACGTCGAGGATCACTTCGATCCCGGCCTCGTGGAACCGTTTCACTGCGGCGCGCACCTCGCGCACGTCCTCGCCGGCGAGATAGCTGCGATTGGGCGCGAAGAACCCGATGGAGTTGTAGCCCCAGTAGTTCGACAGGCCGTTTTCGACCAAGTGGCGATCCTGCACGATGGCATGGATCGGCAGGAGTTCGATCGTGGTCACGCCGAGCGTCAGCAGGTGGTCGATGATCGGCGGCGAGGCGAGCGCGCGGAAGGTTCCGCGATCGGCCTGTACGACGCCGGGATGGCGCATCGTCAGGCCCTTTACATGGGCTTCGTAGATCACCGTTTCGGACCACGGGCGGTGCAGCACCTGATCCTGATCCCAGTCGAACTGCGTGTCGACGACGATGGCCTTCGGCATGAACGGGGCGGAGTCGCGGGTGTCCTGTTTCAGATCGGAGCCACCGATGGGATAGCCGAATAGCGCGTCATCCCATTTCAGATAGCCCCGCATCGCCATCGCATAGGGGTCGAGAAGCAGTTTGTTCGGGTTGAAGCGCAGACCTTCCTCGGGGGCGAACCGCCCGTGGACGCGGTAACCATAGGCGAGGCCCTCCTGCGCGCCGGGCAAATGGCCGAACCAGATCCCGCCCTCCTGCTGCGGCATCTCCAGCCGCGCGAGTTCCTCCTGGCCCTCATCGTCGAAAAGGCACAGCTCCACCTTCTCGGCCTCTTCGGAGAAAATCGCGAAATTCACACCGTCTCCGGTGACGCGCGCGCCGAGAGTATCGGGTCGCCCCGCATACGGATCGAAACGCAGCGAACTGGGGGTCATAGGGGGAGGCTCCATGTGCGGAAGAAACGGCGACGCGCCAGCGGGTTCAATGCGCCGTAACGTAAACGGTTCCCGGGCATGCGGTGCAAAGAAATGGTTCGGGGAAGGGCCGCACGCGTTTCGATCGACATATCGGAGCCGTGAATTCAGTCGTGGAAACTTCAAGGAACTGCGCCACGCCCCCTGCGTTTCCGAACCGATATTTTCCAAAATCTGAGGTTCCGACATGACGAACGACAAGCGCGGACGCCCCGCCACCACAGACGGGGGCGCCCCCGTCCAAAGTCTCGAACATTCGCTCACGGTCGGTTCCGATGGTCCGATCGTTCTGAACGATCACTACCTCATCGAGCAGATGGCGAATTTCAACCGCGAGCGCATCCCGGAGCGTCAGCCCCACGCCAAGGGCTCGGGCGCGTTCGGCCATTTCACCGTGACGGGCGACGTCTCGAAATACACCAAGGCGAAAGTGTTCCAGCCGGGCGCGAAGACCGACATCGTGGCGCGGTTCTCGACCGTCGCAGGCGAGCGCGGCAGCCCCGACACATGGCGCGACCCGCGCGGCTTCTCGGTGAAGATGTATACCGACGAAGGCAACTTCGACATGGTGGGCAACAACACCCCCATCTTCTTCGTGCGCGATCCGCTGAAATTCCAGAGCTTCATCCGCAGCCAGAAGCGCCGTGCCGATAACGGTCTGCGCGACCACGACATGCAGTGGGACTTTTGGACCCTCTCGCCCGAGAGCGCGCATCAGGTCACCTATCTGATGGGCGATCGCGGCATCCCGCGCACCTGGCGTGAGATGAACGGCTATTCGAGCCACACCTATTCGCTCGTCAACGAAGCGGGCGAGATGTTCTGGGTGAAGTTCCACTTCAAGACCGATCAGGGCGACGGCAACGCGCATTTCACGCAGGAAGAAGCGGACGAGATGGCGGGGGCCGATAGCGACTATCACCGCCGCGACCTGTTCAACGCGATCTCCGAGGGCAACAACCCGAGCTGGACGCTTTATTTCCAGATCATGCCCTTCGAGGATGCCAAGACCTATCGCATCAACCCGTTCGATCTGACGAAAGTCTGGCCGCATGAGGACTACCCGCTGATCGAGGTCGGCAAGATGGTGCTCGACCGCAACCCGACCGATTTCCATACCGAGATCGAGCAGGCGGCCTTCGAGCCCAACAACATGGTCCCCGGCGTGGGTCTCTCGCCCGACAAGATGCTGCTGGCACGTGGCTTCTCCTATGCCGATGCGCACCGCGCGCGGCTCGGGGTGAACTACAAACAGATCCCGGTGAACAAGCCGCAGGCCGAGACCAACGCCTACACCAAGGACGGCGCGCTGCGGGTCAACAAGTCCGAAGACCCGGTCTATTTCCCGAACTCCTATGGCGGGCCGGAAGCGCATCCGCAGAAATCCGAAGCCGGTCTGTGGTACTCCGATGGCGAGATGGTCCGTCAGGCCTATACGCTGCGCGAGGATGACGACGACTGGAGCCAAGCAGGCGCGCTTGTGCGGGACGTGATGGACGACGCGGCGCGCGAGCGTCTCGTGAACAACGTCACTGGTCACCTCTGCGACGGTGTGAGCGAGAAGATTTTGCAGCGTGCGTTCGAGTACTGGCGCAACATCGACGGCGATATCGGCGCGCGCATCGAGAAAGCGGTCCGCGACAAGCTGGGCGGTGAATCGAAAGCGCCGGGCATGGCTTCGGCGAAAAGCATCAGCGGCTAAGCTGAGCGTCAGACAGACCAAAGGAAAAGGCGGGGCCGCGGCCCCGCCTTTTTTGCTATCCGCTTAGCTTACAGAGGCGTCACTCCTCGCCATCGACATAGAGCGCGACGACATCCTCCTCCAGCACGCCGCCGATCGCTTCGAAGGCTTCGCCTGCGTCGCGGAATTCGGTCAGCGTCAAATCGGGGAAGACGAAATACTTCCCCGCGACATTCTCCTTTTGCGCGCCGAAGACGATCCGCTTGATCCCGGAGAACCGCGCCGCCGAGAGGCACATCTCGCAGGGCTGCAGGGTCGTCAGCAGCACGCAGCCCGCGAGCGACGGGTCGTCCTGCGCCCGTGTCGCTTTCGCGATCGCCACGATTTCGGCGTGGCGGGTCGGGTCGCAGTTCAGATGCACCTCGTTCTCCCCCTCGGCGATGATCTCCCCGTCGCGCAGGATCGCGGCGGCGATCCCCGCCTTGCCCGGCTCCTGTGCGGCCTCTTTCGCCTTGGCGATCAAGCGGGCCATCGCCTCGCGTTCGGTCGGGGTGGGGTGCTCGGGCATGGATGCGATCCTTTCGGCGGTCGGAGGAAGAGGGGCGGGCGCGGCGGGCGCGCAGGGACGAACGCCCACGGCTGCGCGCTGTTCCCCGCTTGCGGTTGCGACCAATCCCACACGCGCGCCGATTTTTTCGGGAACCCATGTCGACATTCGGCGTTGGACGAGACTTACAGGTGACCGAAAGGCGCGCCGCGAAGCTGCTGCGTCTTCGTGGGGTCCAAGTCTCCACGGGGCGAATCGGGTGGTGGTTTCAGGTGCGGTCACGTGTCCGGACGCCAAAATCCGGCCTCTCCCCCGTGTGAGGCTGTCCTCGCGCTCCCTCGCGCCTGCGTGACCTGCAAGGGCTGCGCGGGTTTCAAGAGGTAACATCCGTTCAGATGACCTTGAGGTGAGGGCGTCTGTCGGCAACTCCCTGCTGAGCTCTCGGCATTTGGCTGCCGGTTCCATCGATGGAACCCAGTGCGGCCCTTTTGTTCGTCCCCGAAATTTCGAATTTGCGCCCTTCGACACGCATTCGAAGGGACATCTATCATGGCAAAGGCAACAGGGCTGCTCCGTCGCGAGTTTCTCCTGGGCGCGGCGGGCGCCCTCGCAACCCCCTACATCGTCACCCCGGCACAGGCAGGCCAGACGGACGAGCGCCGCCTGCGCTTCCACAATCCGCATACCAACGAGAATTTCGACGCGGTCTATTTCGCGAAGGGGCAGTATGACGACGACGCGATGCGCGAATTCTACCGGATCGCCCGCGACTGGCGTCAGGAGAAAGAGGTGAAGATCGACAACCGCACGGTCAACATCGCCTACAACATGCAGAACATGCTCGAGCAGAGCACGCCGCTGATGCTGGTGTCGGGCTACCGCACGCCGAAGACGAACCGTCTCGTGCACGGCGCGACGCATAGCTACCATATGCGGGGCGAGGCGCTCGATCTGACGCATCCGCATGTCTCGACCAGCATGCTGCACAAAGTGGCCCTGCGCATCCGTGGCGGCGGTGTCGGCTACTATCCGAGCGAGCATTTCGTGCATGTCGATTGCGGCCCGGTCCGCACCTGGCGCGGCTGAGCGCAGGCCTTTCAAAGGCCAACGGTGCGGCGCGCGGTTTCCCTGCCTTCACGGGATCGAAACGAGGGCAGGGCGCCGCGCCGCGCTGACGCGCCGGCACCCTCCGGCGGTTCCATCTCCTCGCGAAGTTTTCACGAAAATTTAGTGCCTCGCGCCACTCGTGCCCTAAGTGGAGAGCGGCCAACCAGCGCCGCGCGAGCGCTCACCGATGAAACGGCGAGGAGGAATTCATGAAATTGAAAATCAACGGCAAGTCCGTCGACGTGCAGTCCGGCCCGGATACCCCGCTCCTTTGGGTGATCCGCGATGAGCTCGGCATGACCGGCACGAAATTCGGCTGCGGGATCGCACAATGCGGCGCCTGTTCGGTGCTGCTCGACGGGATGGTGCAGCGCAGCTGTGTGCTGCCGGTAAGTGCCGTCGGCGACAGCGAAGTCACCACGATCGAAGAGATCGAGAACGACCCCGTCGGCAAGCGTGTCGTCGAGGCTTGGGTCGACAAGGAAGTGCCGCAATGCGGCTATTGTCAGTCTGGTCAGGTGATGGCGGCGACCTCGCTGCTGAAGTCGAACGACAAGCCCACCGAAGATGACATCACGGCAGCTATGACCAACCTGTGCCGCTGCGGCACCTATAACGCGATCAACGACACGATCGCCTCGATTGCCGGTACCGATGCAGCGAAAGCGGGGGATGCGCAATGAACGACCACGATCCCAAAATCTCCAATCCAGGCTATCCGACCGGCGCGCCCGAGAATGTCTCGCGCCGCCGCTTCCTGCTGGCCTCGGCCGGTATCACTGCGGGCTCGCTCGTGCTGGGCTTCGGCCTGAGCGTCGCGCCCAACAAGGCAGCCGCAGCCGCAGCGAAGGACATGCCGCCCGGCTCGAACGTCCCGGCCTTCCTTGAGTTGCGCAAAGACGGCAAGGTCCGCCTGCTGAGCCCCTTCAACGAGGGCGGCCAAGGTGTCTTCACCGCGATGGCGCAGATCGTGGGCGAGGAAATGGATGTGGCCCCCGATAGCTTCATCGTCGAAAACGCGCCGGCGGGCAGCGACTATCTCGTGGTCTATGGCAAGATGCGGATCACCGGCGGCTCGATGTCGGTGCGCACCAGCTACGACACGATGCGCAAGCTCGGTGCGGCGGCACGGCAGATGATGCTGGAAGCGGCGGCGAAAAAGCTCGACGCGCCGGTGTCAGATCTGTCGACCGAGCCGGGCAAGGTGGTCCACAAGGCCTCCGGAAAATCGCTGGGCTATGGCGAACTGGCGGGCGACGCGCTCGACCAGGAGGTGCCGAGCCCCGACTCCGTTACGCTGAAAGATCCCAAGGACTTCAAGTGGATCGGCGAGCCCGTGAAACGTGTCGACGTCTACGAGAAATCGACCGGCAAGGCGATCTATGCCATGGATGCCAAGGTCGACGGCATGCTCCACGCCGCCGTGCAGCACGCACCGCGTCTGGGCCTGAAGCCCGGCGACATCAGCAATCTCGACGAGGTGAAGGGCATGGCCGGCGTCATGTCGGTGCACAAGCTCGACGGGGCGGTGGCTGTCGTGGCCGAGCGGTTCTGGGATGCGAAGACGGCGGTCGAAGCCGCCAAGGTCGACTGGCAGGAGCCGAGCGAGGACGAGAAGTCCAAGATCCGCTACATGCCCGCCGATTTCTCGACCGAGGAGTTCGCCAAGCAACTGGCCAACACCAAAGGCGACGGCACCGAGGCAGAGAGCGAAGGCGACATCACCTCAGGCTTCGATGGCGCGGCCAAGACGGTCGATGCGACCTATCAGAGCCAATACCTGCACCACGCCCAGATCGAGCCTGCCTCGACGCTGGCGCGGTTCAACGAGGATGGCACGCTCGACATCTGGCTACCCAATCAGGCGCCCGAGCAGTTCCAGGCCCAGATCGCGGATGCGGCCAGGATCAAGCCCGAGCAGGTGAAGGTCAACTCGCCGATGCTCGGTGGTTTCTTCGGGCGGCACTTCCTGTATCCGGCGGCGAACCCCTTCCCGCAGGCGGTGCAGCTTGCGAAAGAGGTCGGCAAGCCGATCAAGGTGATCTGGACGCGCGAGCAGGAATTCCTGCGCGATCCGCTGCGCCCGATGGCGGCGGTGCGTTTCCGGGGCGCGCTTGACGATCAGGGCATGCCGGTGGCGCTCGAGGCGATCTCTGCCTGCGAAGGCCCGACCGAGGCGCTCAACGGCCACAACCCCGACAAGGTCGACGCGATGGCCGTCGAGGGGCTCACCGGCAAGAGCTACGCCATCCCGAACCGCCGCATTGCGCAGAACTTTGTCGAGAACCCGACCTCGCTCGCCTATTGGCGCTCAGTCGGTCATTCGATGAACGACTTCTTCTACGAAGCCTTCCTCGACGAGATGGCCGATGCGGGCGGGCAGGACCCCTATGAGCTGCGCATGAAGCTGCTCGAAGGGAACGAGCGTCTGACCAATCTGCTCAAAGCGGTCGGCGATCTGTCGGGCGGCTGGAAGCGTGGCCCCTTCGATGCCGAGGATGGCACCCGCCGCGCCCGCGGCGTCGCGATGGCCTCGCCCTTCGGCAGCGAGGCGGCGGCGATTGCCGAGGTCTCGATTCAGGACGGCCAGATCGTCGTGCATGACATCTGGGACGTGCTCGATCCGGGCAGTATCGTGAACCCGGCGATCATCAAGGCGCAGATCATGGGGGCCGCGACGCTCGGCACCTCCGAGGCGTTGATCGAAGAGGTCGCCTACAAGAACGGCGAGCCGACCGCGCGCAACTTCGACTACTACCCGATCCTCGGCGGGGCGCGGGCGCCGCGCATCCATGCGAAGGTGATCGAGAGCGGCGCGAAGATGGGCGGCGTGGGCGAGCCGCCGCTGCCCGCCGTGCCGCCGGCGATCGCCAATGCGGTCTCGGCGCTGACCGGGCAGCGCGTGCGTTCGATGCCGATGGACAAGCTCGACCTGAAGAAGGGCTGAGCTCGTCCGGACGGAAAGACTTGAGGGAGGCGGCGCGATCCGCCTCCCTTTTTCAGTCCTGCGGGGCGACCGCCTTGCGGGCAAGCGCAATGAACTGCGCGGCCTCCTCCGCGCTCAACCCTTCTAGGATTTCCGCCTGCAGCCGCGTCACCACGGGCCGCGCACCCTCCAGGGCCGCTGTCCCTTCTGGCGTCAGATGCAGGCTGCGCGCGCGCCGATCCGTCTCGCTGATGGCCCGCGCGACAAGCCCCTTCTGCACCAGCCGCTTCACCACATCGCCGATCGTCGCGCGGTCATAGGCGATGCGCGCGGCAAGCTGCGCCTGATCCATTCCCGGCTCGCGCGACAGGGCATCGAGCGCCGCGAACTGCACCGAGGTCAGTTCCACCGGGGCGTCCTTGATCCGCTTCTGGAACACCGCCGTCGAACGCTGGTTCAGCCGCCGGATAACGTGGCCGGGCATTGTCTCGAATTCGTTCGGCATGGGATGCGCTCCGGGTCTTCTGTGATTTACGTAAGTGTACTTACTATATTGACGTGACGCCAGCCTTTCCGGTAATGGTAAGTATGCATATCAATTGGGAGGGCGCGCTATGCAGTTTCATCTGAACGGGTTCACTACCGGCGATCCGGCCATCGCGCCGCGTCATCCGCAGGCGGGGGAGACGCTCGACGCGGTCGATGTGCTCATCGTCGGCTGCGGCCCGGCCGGGCTGACGCTTGCGGCGCAGCTTGCAGCCTTCCCCGAGATTTCCGTGCGCATCACCGAGCGCAAACCCGGCCCGCTCGAAGTCGGGCAGGCGGACGGCATCGCCTGCCGCTCGGTCGAGATGTTCGAGGCGTTCGGCTTCGCCGAGAAGGTGATGAAAGAGGGCTATTGGGTGAACGAGGTCGCCTTCTGGCGGCCCGGCGTGCAAGGCGAGGGGCTGCAGCGGGCCGACCGGATTCAGGACGTGGCCGACGATCTCTCCGAGATGCCGCATGTCATCCTCAATCAGGCGCGGGTCCACGATTTCTACCTCGAGACGATGCGCAATGGCGCGCGCCGTCTGACCCCGGATTACGACCGCGCGCTGACCACGCTCACCCGCACCGACGACCCCGATTACCCGCTGGTCGCGACATTCGACTGCCTCGATGCGCCGGGCGAGACCGAGACGATCCGCGCGCGCTATGTCGTCGGCTGCGACGGTGCGCGCAGCACGGTGCGCAAATCCATCGGGCACGAATTGTACGGCGAATCCGCGCGCCAGCTTTGGGGCGTGATGGATGTGCTGCCGGTCACCGATTTTCCCGATATCCGGCTCAAGGCGGCGATCCAGTCGGCAACCGAGGGCAGCATCCTGATCATCCCGCGCGAAGGCGGCTATCTGGTGCGGCTCTATATCGAGCTCGACGCGCTGCATGGCGACGAGCGCGCCGCGGATCGCAATGTCAGCGCCGAGATGCTGATCGAGAAGGCGCAGTCGATCCTCGCCCCCTATACGCTGGAGGTGAAGGAGGTCGCGTGGTGGTCGGCCTATGAGATCGGCCAGCGTGTCTGCGACGGGTTCGACGACGGCGACAGCGACAGGGACGGCGACGGCGCGACCGAGCCGCGCATCTTCATCGCGGGCGACGCTTGCCACACCCATAGCCCGAAGGCCGGGCAGGGGATGAACGTCTCGATGGCCGACACGTTCAACCTCGGCTGGAAACTGGCCGCCGTGCTGCGCGGACAGGCGCGGTCCGAATTGCTGCAGAGCTATTCCGAGGAGCGGCAGGCCAAGGCGCAGGAACTGATCGACTTCGACCGCGACATGGCGCGGCTGTTCAGCGCGAAGCCGCAGACCAAGGAGGAAGAGGCGCAGTTTCAGGCCTATTTCCAGAAACACGGGCGCTATACCGCCGGGGTCGAGACGCAATACGCGCCGGGGCTTCTGATCGGCGACGCGGCGCATCAGGCGCTGGCCGCCGGGCAGATCGTGGGCAAGCGCTTCCACTCCGCGCCGGTGGTGCGTTTGGCGGATGCGAAGCCGGTTCAGCTGGGACATGCGTTCAAGGCGGATGGGCGCTGGCGGCTTCTGGCGTTTGCGCCGACGGAAGACACCGGCGAGGCGGGCGGGGCGATCGCGCAGCTATGCGACCGGCTCGATGGGCCGGAGGAGCTGCTTCATCGCTTCACGCCGGAGGGCACGGATATCGACAGCGTCATCGACCTGCGCGCGGTCTTCCAGACGCCCCATCGCGAAATGCGCGTCGAGGCGCTGCCTGCGCTCCTGCGTCCCAAGAAGGGGCGCTACGGGCTGGTCGATTACGAGAAGGCCTTCTGCCCCGCCGTCACCGGCCCCGACATCTTCGACCTGCGCGGCATCGACCGGGCGCAGGGCGCCTTGCTGGTGCTGCGCCCCGATCAATATGTCGCGCAGGTCTTGCCGCTCGATGCGGTGGATACGGTCGCGGATTTCTTCGACCGCATCCTGATCCCGCAATCGGCAGGCTGAGAACGCCTCAGTCGCGGTTCACCTGCACGACGCCGGTCATGTTCTCTGCGCCATGACCGGCTTCGCTGGCCCGCGCGAAGAGGCGTTTCGCGGCCTCGGTCATCGGCATCCGCGCTTCGCCGCCCTCGGCGATGGCATAGCGGAAGTCTTTCGAGATCAGGTCGACCGGGAATTGCGGCGTGAAATCCGAGCGCTGCATCGTGCCGGTGATATAGGGCGCGTTCGGCGTCCAGATCGGGGTGGAAGACAACGCCTCCAGCGCAAGATCGATGTCCATGCCGCCGCGCTCCAGCATCGGAATGATCTCCGCCCAGGCGGCGACCTGAACGCCCAGCATCGCATTCGTGGCGAGCTTCATCCGCGCGCCCATGCCCCAGGTGCCGACATGGTGCTGCGCCTTGGCGAGCGGGTCCAGCACGTCATGCACATGGCCTGCGGTCTCGGCCTCGCCGCCGAGGAAATAGACCAGCACACCGTTCTCCGCCTGCGGCAGCGTGCCGGAGACCGGCGCTTCGACAAAACGCCGCTGTTGCGCGGTGGCGTAGCTGCCAAGCTCTGCGGCCCCCTCTGGCGTGATAGTCGAGCTTTCGATCGCGATGGCATCTTCGGGCAACCCGGCGAAAGCGCCGGTTTCCGGGTCGCACCAGACCTCGCGCGAGACCTCGGTGTCGCGCAGCATCGAGATTGTGAATTCGGCCTGTGCTGCAGCGTCGCGCGGGGTGTCGGCCTGCGTGGCCCCGGCCTCGACGAGCGGCGCGCAGCGCTCCGGCGTGCGGTTCCAGACGATCAGATCGTGGCCCGCATCCATAAGGGTCCGCGCCATCCGCGAGCCCATCGCGCCCATGCCTAGAAATGCGATCTTTGCCATGCTCTGCTCCTGTTCGTGAGGGTGTTGCTGGCCGAATGCGACGTGCCTTCGCGGGGTTCCGGGGGTGGCGTGCACATCCCGGTGACCGGACCGCTCTCAGACACGGTCGCGTTCGTCGGCGAGAATACGTGAGGGCCTATTGAACGCGCATCCCGCGGCCTTTGTTCCTTGACGATAACGTGCGGTAGCGGGCGGTTGCTGGCCCCGACAGCGGCCCTACCGTCAACCTACGTCACCCCGAATGCGTGAAAGCGTCACGATTATGACGAAGGCAGCCACGATCCGACCGCTCCATCCGCGCGATTGCGCGGGGATTGAGGGTCACTGCGCATGGCTGTTGCTTACGCTCCGTTTTTAGCCCCGGGAGGAGGATGCCATGAGCCTCGACCGCAGACGTTTCCTGATCGCCTTGGCAGGCACCGTGCCACTTGCAAGTTTGACACCCGGTTTTGCCCGCGCCGCCGATAGCGCCGCGCCCAGCGATGCCTTTCTTTCCGTGAGCCGCGCGATCTGCGGCAATGACAGCCTCTCGAAGGAAACCGCTGCCCGGATCGAGAAGCTTCTGAGCGATAGCGATGCAGGCTTTGCCGGCAAGCTGGACGGGCTCGCTAAAGCGCTCGACGGCAAGGACCGCGCCGCCGCGATCGACGGGCTGAGCGACGACCAGACCACCCTCGCGCTGAACATCGCGAAGCCGTGGTATCTCGGATTCACCGGCTCCCCCTCGGCGCGCATCCTGAAAGACGATGCCGAATTCGTGACCTTCCTCGAGGCGCAGGCCCTGACGAAGGTGAGCGACATCGTACCCCTGCAGACTTACCCCTCCGGCGGTGCCGGCTGGTGGGAAGCGGTGCCCGAAGGTGTCGATGCCTCGGACCTTCCCGAGGAGGCCTCGAGCTGGGAGTACCAGCCCAAATCCAGCTACGAGCTGCAAGATCCCGATCCGGCATGGCTGGCCTATGCCAAGGGCGAGGCCGACAGCGTCGACGCCGCGCGCAAAGCGCAAGGCGCGGACAGCGGAGGTGGTACCGGTCAGGGCGCCAGTGGCTCGCCCAACCCCGCATCCAATTCCGACTCCCAGCAGGAGGCACAGTAATGGCTGATTTCGATGCAGACGTGATTGTGGTCGGGTCGGGCTCGCTCGGCGGTCTGGCCGCGCAGCAGATCGCACAGGCGGGCCATTCGGTGATCGTGCTGGAGGCTGGCCCCGACATCCCCGACTGGAAAGTCACTGAGAACTGGCGCAACTCGCCGCGCAAGAACAACTTCAACGACCCCTTCGGCGATGTGCCCTATGCGCCCAACAGCTTCACGCCCGGCTATGTCGATCCGCATCTGACCGGCGGGCTGGATGTGTTTCCCGGCACGCTGCGCGTTCTGGGTGGCACCTCGCGGCACTGGACTGCGGCGACGTGGCGGCTCTTGCCCGAGGACATGGCGATGCACTCGACCTATGGCATCGCCGAGGACTGGCCGATCAGCTACGACGATCTGGAGCCCTTCTACACGCAGGCCGAATACGAGATCGGCGTGAACGGGCAGAAGGGCTTCGACGAGAGCGGTCTGGGCAAGGGCGAGACCTATCCGCCGCGCTCGAAACCCTATCCGCTACCGCCCGAGGCGAAACCCTACGCGACCCAGAGGTTGCAGCAGCAGGTGGCGTCGATGGGCTTCCGCGTCGATATCGCGCCCTCGTCGCGGCTGTCGCAGCCCTACGACAACCGGCCCGCCTGTATCGGCAACAATATCTGCAACTGGAACTGCCCGATCGGTGCGAAACATTCGGGCTATCACGTGGTGCAGAAGATCCGCGATCTGGGCGTCGAGATCCGCACGCAGGCCATCGTCGACAAGATCGAGACCGGCGACAAGGGCAAGATCACGGCGCTCTCCTATATCAACCCCGAAGGCGACCGCACGCGGCTGACCGCAAAGATGTTCGTGATCGCGGCGCATGGCTATGAGACGCCGAAGCTCTTGTTGATGAACGATCTCGCGAACAGCTCCGACATGGTCGGGCGGCGGCTGATGATCCACCCGACGATCGACATGACGTGGCTCTCGCCCGAGCCCTACTGGACCGGGCGCGGCCAGAATATTCACGGTGCGATCATGCAGCGCCGCGCGCTTCCCGACCGCGACAAAGTGCCGTCGACGCGCTACGACCTGCTCAATGCGCCACCCGAGGAAGGCATCGCGCAGGGGCTGTTGAAGGATGGCACGCTCGGCCCCGAGCTCGACGCGAAAATCCGCGACCACTCGGCCCGCGTCTTCACCGCCGAGGCGCTGACCGAGGACCTTCCCGATCCCGCGAACCGGATCGAGGTGAACCCCTCTTGGAAAGACGCCGTGGGTCTTCCCGGCATCAAACTGACCTACAAGCTCTCGGATTACACCAAGGCGAACCTGCCGCGGCTGATGGAGGATTACGCGCGCTTTCTGCAGGCGACTGGCGGCACCCGTGTCTCCGCGCCCGAGAAGTTTATTTGCCAGCAGCACGTGATGGGCACGACAGTCATGGGCAGCAAGGCCGAAGAGGCGGTCTGCGACGCCGATCTGCGCTGCTTCGACCACGAGAACCTGTTCCTTGTGACGACCGGCGTGATGCCGACGGCGGGCGGGGTGAACCCGACGCTGACCGGCATGGCGCTTGCGATCCGCGCGGGCCAGACCATCGCGAAGGAGCTTTGAGATGCGTGTTCTGATCCTGGCCACCGCCGCCTTCGCCGCGATGTCCCCGCTCGCAGCAAACGCGCAATCCAGCTCCGATGCTTCGGGAGGCGACCTCGTGAAGCGCGGCAAATACCTCGCCATCGCGGGGGACTGCTCCTCCTGTCACGCGGAGAATTTCTCCGGTGGTGAGAAGATCGAAAGCCCGATTGGCGCGATCTATGCGCCCAACATCACGCCCGACGAGAAGACCGGGATCGGCGACATGACCGAGGCGGAATTCGAAGGTGCCCTGCGTCGCGGCAAGTCCGACACGTGGCTTTATCCCGCGATGCCTTACACCCATTACACCGGCCTGACCGATGCCGATGTGAAAGCGCTCTGGGCCTATTTCAAGCAGGTCAAACCCGTCGAGAACGACGTACCCGAGACCGATCTGGGCTTTCCCTTCGTGCGTCCGGCGATGATGGGCTGGAACACGCTGTTCCTCGACAAGGGCCAACCGCCCGGCGCGGTGGATGTTTCGGGCGATCAACTTCAGCGCGGGCGCTATCTGGTGGAGACGCTGGAGCACTGCTCGTCCTGCCATAGCCCGCGCGGGACGCTGATGCAGGAGGATACCAGCAAACACCTCGCCGGGGGGATGTTGAACGGCTGGTATGCGCCGAACCTCACACCGTCTGACAAGGGCGGTCTGGGCGACTGGAGCGAGGCCGATATCGTGGCCTATCTCAGCAAGGGCCGAAATGCGCACGCCGTCGCCGGCGGCGAGATGGGGCTCGTGGTCTCGCGCTCCACCTCGAAGCTGTCGAGCGACGACCTCACGGCGATTGCGAAATACCTGAAGGCTGTGAAGCCGGTCGACACGCAACCCGAGGCCAGCGGACCCGACGGTCAGGCGACGCTCGACCTTGCCGCGCTCGAGGCGCCCAACGGCGATTGGAAATCCGTCGTCGGCCACGATACGACAGACGGGGCGACGCTCTATCAGGGCGCCTGTGCGACCTGCCACGGCATGAACGGGCAGGGCACCGCCGCGCCAGCGCTGTCCAAGATCTCCGACGTGCGCTCTGCGAATGCGGCGAATGTCGTGCAGGTGATCGCGCATGGGATCAACATGCCAAATGATGCGCGCCACGTCGCCATGCCCGGATTTCAGCGCACGATGAACGACGCGCAGATCGCGTCGGTTGCGAGCTATGTGCGCACCAATTTCGGAGGTGTCGACGGCGAGGTGACCAAGGGCAGCGTCGCCAATATCCTGAGCGGCAAGCAGCAGGTCAGTTGGATCATCGCGAACGCCGCGCAGTTGGCTTGGGCGGCGATCGCCGTGGCGGTGCTTCTGGTGCTGGCGCTGATCGGTTGGGCTGTGATGCGGACGCGGCGCAGGGCCTGACGCCGCGCCTCACGCGGCAGGCAGATCGACCCGCGTATGATGCCCGTCCGCGCGCATCTCGAAGCTGAGCGTACCGCCCAGACGAGTCAGCGCGTCGTGCGCGATCGAAAGGCCGAGGCCCGAGCCATTCGCGTCCGCGCCCTTGCCCTTGACGAATTTCTGCCCCGCCTGCTGCGCGATCTCGGGCGGCAGGCCCGGTCCGTGGTCGTGAATGTCGACGAGGAGCGTATTGCCGGAGGTGGTCACGCTGACCTTGATCGTCGCGCCGTCCGGGCTCGCCTGCACCGCGTTCTCGATCAGGTTGCGCAGGGCGAGCGACAGAAGCAGCGGGTCGCCCTCCACCGTCGGCGCGTCCGGCGCGCTGTCGAGTTCCAGCGTCACGCCGCGCCGCGTGGCCAGCCCCGCCAGATCGCCCAGCACCTGCCGCAGAAGCCCGTTCAGCTCCACCGAAGTGGCACGCGCCTCGCGACTGTCCACCTGCGCCAGATCGAGAAGTTGGCGCACCATCCGATCGGTCCGGTCCACCGAGGTCGAGATCGCGGCGAGCGCGTGTTCGCGCGTGTCGGTATCGGGCGCATGGCGCGCGATATGGGCCTGCGTCTTCAGTCCGGCGAGCGGCGTTTTCATCTCATGCGCGGCATAGGCGATGAATTCCCGCTCGCGCCCGCGCGCCGCAGCCAGACGTGCCAGAAGGTCGTCAAGCGCACCGGCGAGCGGGCGGATTTCGCGGGGCTGTCGCGCGGTGCCGGGCAGGGCGCGCAGATCCTCGCTCGGCCGCGCGTCCAGATCGCGGGCGAAGCGGTCGAGCGGTGCCAGACCGCGCGAGATCGCAAACCAGATCAGCCCCCACATCACAGGCAGGATCACCAGCGCGGGCCAGAGGAACCCCTCAATCACGTCGCGTACCAGCCGGTTGCGCATCGCGAGACTGTCGCCCACCGTGACCTGCCCGCCCAGATCGGGATCGATGATCGTGTAGACCCGCAGGTCCTTGCCGTCACGTGTCACATCGCGGAAGCCGGTCGCATCGGTGGGCACCAGCTGCGCGCTCGGCGCCCCGTTCGAGCGTCCGACGAGCCCTTGAGTGAAAGACCAAATCTGGCAGAATTGCTGATGTTCGTAACTCTCGTCATGCGACAGCGTGATCTCTGCAGGACCGTCCCGGTTCAGCGAGATCTGGTTCTTCGACACAAGCGACGAGACCATCCGCGCCGCCTCTACCAGCCGCGCATCAAGTACCCGCGTCACCTCGGCGCGGGTGGAGTGCTCGATCCAGAATACGGCGGACAGCCAGACGGCCAGCGTCGCGCCCGTGAGTATCAGGAAGAGGCGGAGGCGGAGCGAGATGGCGAGGTCTCCTCTGGGCGCAGCCGGTAGCCGATGCCGCGCAGGGTTTCGATGAAGTCGCGCCCGAGCTTGGCGCGCAGATGGTGGATATGGACTTCGACGGCGTTGCTCTCGACCTCCTCGTCCCAGCCGTAGAGCCGGTCTTCGAGGTCGGATTTCGCGAGCACCCGTCCGGGGCGTTCGGCCAGCGCCTGCAACACCGCGAATTCGCGGCGCGAGAGTTTCAGCGGCTGGCCGTTGAAGGACGCGCTGCGGGTGCCGGGGTCGAGCTCCAGCCCGGCATGGGAAATCTGCGCTGTGGTGCGGCCATCCGAGCGACGCGAGAGCGCACGCAGCCGGGCGGCCAACTCGTCCAGATCGAAAGGTTTGCCGAGGTAATCGTCCGCGCCCGCATCCAGCCCCGCGACCCGGTCCTCGACCTGATCGCGCGCGGTCAGCAGTAACACCGGCAGCCCGGCACGCCGCGCGCGTAATTCGCGCAGAAGTTCGAGCCCGGAGCCGTCGGGCAGCATCAGGTCCAGCACGAGCGCGCGATACTCCGCCCCGGCCAGTGCCGCGCGGGCGTCCTCAAGGCAGGACACGACATCGGCGGTGAACCCGGCCATGCCGAGCCCGACCCGCAGGCCGTCCGCCAATATGCTGTCATCTTCGACGACGAGTATGCGCATCTTTTCTCCTTCGCGGCGGATACACCGCACGAATCTTAAGACTGACTTAAGCTTCGCCCGCGATCCGGCCAACATGAACGCAAAGGCTCTTTCCCGTCTATCGCTGCGCGCCCTCTGGGGCGTGTTTCTGGTCTCATTGCTGTTGCCCGGCCTCGCTGCGGCGCAAAGCTTCGATCTTCTGAAGCCCAAGGGGGGCAGCGGTCCGCTGTCGCCTGAAGAGGCGTTTCAGGTCGAGACCGCGTGGCAGGATGACGGGACGCTCGCGGTCTCCTTCGACATCGCGCCGGGCTATTACCTCTATCGCGAGCACTTGACGGTCAGCGCCGAGGGTGGCGATGCGCCCGTCATCGAGACGCAGCCGGGTGAGATGAAGGACGATCCGAATTTCGGCACGGTCGAGGTCTGGCACGATCATACCGAGGCCGTGGTGAGCGACATCACCGGCCCGTTCACGCTGCACTGGCAGGGCTGCGAGGAAAAGGGTCTCTGCTATCCACCCCAAAGCCGCGAGATCGTGCCGCCGGGCGGGGCTGCGACGGCAGAAGCCGCAAGTGCGGCACAATCGAATCAAGCCGCCGGGGTGCCGGATTATGCGCAGAGCGCCGCGTCCTCCGCGCCAGCCGGGAGTTCCGAGGCCGAGACCCCCACGCCTCCCGTAGCCGCCTCCAAGGGCGACGGAAACAGCCTGAGCCTATCCTCCGATGACGGTCTCGTCGCGGGGATCGCGGCGAAGGGCGGTTGGGCTCTGGTGGTGGCCTCGTTCTTCGGCTTCGGTCTGCTTCTGGCCTTCACGCCTTGCGTGCTGCCGATGGTGCCGATTGTCGCCGGGATGCTCGGCGCGCAAGGGAAAGACCTGACGCCTGCGCGGGGGTTGGCGCTGACCGGGACCTATGTGCTGGCGATGGCCGTGGCCTTCGGGCTTCTCGGCATCGTGGCGGCGTGGTCGGGGCAGAACCTGCAATTCCTGATGCAGGCGCCTGCGACGGTGATCGCGCTCGCGCTGCTGTTCGCCGTCCTCGCGCTGTCCTCCTTCGGCCTGTTCGAACTGCGCCTGCCGCAGGCGCTGACCAACAAGGTCAGCTCCGTGCAGGGGCCGCGCGGCACGCTCGCGGGGGCGGCGATCCTCGGCTTCACCTCGACGCTGATCGTCGGGCCTTGCGTGACGGCTCCGCTGGCAGGGGCCTTCCTCTATATCGCGCAGACGGGCGATGCGGGGCTCGGAGCTTCGGCGCTGTTCGCGCTGGGTCTGGGGCAGGGCGTGTTGCTGATGGCCGTCGGGCTCTTTGGCTCGGCGATCCTGCCGCGCATGGGCGAATGGATGGTCGGCGTGAACCGGGCGTTCGGCTACGTCTTCCTTGGCGTCGCGATCTGGCTCTTGAGCCGCGTCGTCGCGGGACCTGCGATCCTCGCGCTCTGGGCGCTGCTGCTGATCGGTGCAGGCGTGGCCCTGGGCGGACGCGACCGGTTCGGACCGGAGAGCTCGGGCCTGGGCCGCGTGGGCGGCGCGCTGGGTGTCGCGGCGCTGCTGGCCGGTGCGCTCGAAGGTATTGGCGCGGCGAGTGGGGCTGCCGATCCGCTGCGCCCCCTCGCGCCCTTCACCGCAGGCCAGACAGTCATGGCCGCCGCGCCGGACATCCTGACCGAAGACGACTTCACCCATGTCGAGACGCCTGAGGCGCTCGACGCTGCGCTGGCCGCCGCGAAGGGCGCGCCGGTGATGCTGATCACCACGGCCGAATGGTGCACCGAATGCGCCACCATCGCGCGCGAGGTGATCCCCGACCCGCAGGTGCAGGCGGCGCTGCGCCACGTCACGCCCATCGCGGTCGATGTGACCAAGACCGGCGCGCCGCAGCAGGCGCTTCTCAAGCAGTTGGGCGTGATCGGCCCGCCGACGCTGATCTTCCTCAGCCCCGACCATTCGGAGGCGCAGGGCACCCGGCTGATCGGGGATGTGACCGCGCCGAAACTCACGACCTCGCTTTCGGAGATCGCTCAATGAACCTTATCCGCTTCGCCCCGCTCGCGCTGATCGCCCTCGCAGCCTGCGCGCCCGAGCCACCTGCCTCGAACCCGCCGCCCGCGCCGCAAGCGCCGCAGCTCAGCGCGCGGGTGAAGGCGATTTACAGTCAGATGGAGGACGACGGCCGCACGATCCCGGCGGTGGACCCGAAGCTGCTGAGCGAAGAGAAAGCCCGTCAGGAGGTCGATTACTGGACGGACGAGCCGCCGGGCACCATCATCGTCGATCCTTGGGCGCGCAAGCTCTACCTCGTGCAGAAGAACAACCGTGCGCTGCGCTACACCGTCGCCGTGGGCGAGGACGGGCGCGGCTTTTCAGGCAAGGGGCGTATCCCCTACCAGCGCGATTGGCCGAGCTGGACGCCGACGCAAAGCATGATCAAGGAAGACCCCGAGCTTTACGGGCCGGTCAAGAATGGGCTCGACGGCGGGTTGGACAATCCCTTGGGTGCGCGGGCGCTCTACATTCACCGCGGGAACAAGGATACGTTCTACCGCATTCACGGAACGATGGATGACAGTTCAATCGGCAAGGCGACCTCGGCGGGCTGCATCCGGCTGTTCAATCAGGACATCATCGACCTTGCCGACCGCGTCCGCTCCGGCACGCATGTCGTCGTGCTGACCCGTGCCGAGAGCGGCAAGGGCACCGTGCCGCCGGGCCAGCCGCTGCCGCCCGTTCCCTACACGCCCAAAGATTTCCCCCAAACCACAGGAGACGACACATGATCGATCGCCGGAATTTCCTCACCCTCGCAGGCGTTGCCGCGGGCTCCACGCTGATCCTGCCGACGGCGAGCCTCGCGCAGGCCGACATTTCGCCCGAAGCCGTGTTCCACGACCCCAAAGCGCCCGCGCTTGGCAACCCGGATGGCGACATCACGCTGGTCGAGTATTTCGACTACCAGTGTCCCTACTGCAAATCGAACCATCCGGTGGTCGAGAAGGTGACGAAGGAAGACGGCAATCTGCGCGTCGTGATGAAGGATTGGCCGATCTTCGGCGCGCCTTCGGTCTACGCCTCGCAACTCGTGCTGGGCGCGCAGAGCATGGGCAAATACGAAGCGGGCCTCGAGGCGCTGATGGCGACGCAAGGAAAGCTGTCGAACGACCTGATCGAGAAGACGCTCTCCGAAGCCGGTGTCGATCCGGACAAGGCGATGGCGGGCTACAAGGCCAACCGCAAGGAGATCGACGCGCTGCTCTCGCGCAATGATGCGCAGGCGGTGGCGATCGGCCTGCGTGGCACGCCCGCCTATATCGTCGGGCGCGACGTTTATCCCGGCGCGGTCGATGCCGACACCCTGCGCAAGGCGATCAGCGACGCGCGCCAGGCCTGAGCCGCGCGCGACTTCGCCGGACAAACAAAAGGCCCCGGGGGTGAAGCGAACCCCGGGGCCTTTCTCATCGCGGGCCTCCCCCATACGGGGAAGACGCCTGCGATCAGCTGTTGTCGCCGTCTTTCCAGATGCGCAGCGTGCTGACCTTTGCGCCGCCGTTCAGGCCCGAGCTGTCGAAGACATAGACGCGCGGCTTGCCGCTCTCGACATTCGCGGTCGCATTGGCGTTGACCACGGTGATGCCCGCGCCCGCGCCGACATGCCATTCGCCGCCATTCTGCACTTCGCTGACCGATTTCTTGGTCGGGAAGACGTAGATCTGGCTCGCCTGCTTGGCGCCGAGCTGGAGGCCGACCGAGGCCTTGCCGATGTCGTAATAGCCCTGAACCTTACCGTTCTCGATCAGCGCGCCAGAGCCGCCCGAACCGCCGATGCCGAGGTCGACCGTGGTCACTTCGGGGAAGACCAGAACGGCTGCGGAATTGGTCGCGACTTGCTGGCAGGTCTCCTGGAGGCTGGCGCATTGCTGAAGCGCAGCGGCCACGTGCTTGTCGAGATCCGGACGCGGCTTGACGCCTTTCGCGTGGTCCATCGCATTGGCGGGCGATGCAGCGAGCGCCATCGTGCCCATCAAGGTTGCGGCGATACCAGCGGTGAGGGTGCGGGTCTTGGATTTCATGAGATGCCTCCTTTTGAAATTACGAAAATGAAACGGCCTCGCACGCTCAACGTTCCTTTTAGGATCAATCACATAGGGCAAAAAATCGTGTCGGAACCGAAGGCGCGATCCGTGAATTCGCGCGCCCGGAGGGAAGAGGCGAGGCCGCCCGGTTTTCGTTCCGCTCAGAGGCTGTCGAGCACCGCGCCCATGATCGCCGCAGTGTCGCGCCAATCCGGCAGGGCGGTGCCCGCCACCGCCGAGGCCGCGCCCATTCGCTCCCGCAGATCTGCGTCTTGGAGAAGCTGCCGCAGCGCCTCCGCGAAGTCGAGATGCGCATCCACCGGAACGAGAATCCCGGCATCGGGCGGCACCGTGTCGGGCACCGCGCCCGTGCGGCAGGTCACGATAGGCAGCCCGTGCAGCATCGCCTCGCCGAAGACGATCCCGTAGCCCTCGTAGCGCGTGGCAAGCGCAAAGATAGAGGCTTCGCTATAGGCTGCATTCAGAGCGTCGCGCTCCATCCGTCCGGCAAGCTGCACGCGCTCGCTCAGCCCGAGTCGTGCAATCCGCGCCGCGAGCGCATCGGCGACCTCCGGGTCCAGCGCGCTGCCCACGATCTGCGCGCGCCAGTCCAGATCGGCGATCTCGGCCAAGGCGTCGATCAGCACGTCATGGCCCTTGCGCGGCGCCAATAGCCCGACCGCGAGGATCAGCGGCGGGGCGGGTTTCGTTTCTTCGACCACCGGCGGACGGTCGAAGCCCGGCAGCGCGATCGAAATCCGCTCCGGGGCGACGCCGAACTCCTTTTGTAGAATGGCGTTGGTATGCGGGCTCGGCACGACGACATGGGCAGCGCGGCGCAGGTTCTCCGCCTCCCGTGTCAGCAAGTGCTGCGCGCGGTCCTCGGTAAGCCCGGTCTCGAGCCCCAACGGATGGTGCAGCATCGCCACCACGGGCGCGGACATCGCGTCGAGCACCTCCGGGTCGATCGAGCCGAAGACCAGCCCGTCGATGATCACCGGCACATCCGTGGGAATGGCGGTCAGTTGACGGCGCGCGGTCTTGGTCTCCTCGGGCGTTGCATCGGGGAAGCCGGGCGGCAGTTCCAGATGCTCCACGCGGTGACCCCCGGCCCGCAGCGCCTCGAGCAGCTTGCGCTCGTAGATGAACCCGCCGGTCAGTTGCGTGATGTCGCCCGGAATGGCGAAAACGGCTGGCGTCATGTCATGTCTCTCCCGATCTTATCTGGCGCGTTGCTTGGCCCCGTAGCGGCGCAGCACCACGCGCTCGACCCGCTCGATTCCGAGATAGGTCGCAACCGCCACGAGGGCGAGGAGAACGACCGAACTCCAGAGTATTCCTTAATCAGGGGTCGAGGCGGTCAGCGCCATCAGCCCGCTTAGTGTCCGCGCGTGGATCGACGTTGTATGACCTGGAAGCCGAGGTCGACGATCTTCTCCTGCGTGGCGCTGCCCGATAGCGCATCTAGGATCAGTTGCACCGCGCCTTCGCCCATTTCGCGGCGGAACGTGCGCACCGAGGAGATCGACGGCTCGGCGGCGGCCATCATCTCCATGTCGTTGAACCCGCAGATGCCCAGATCGTCGGGAATGCGCAGGTTGCGGCGCTGAGCTTCGAACATCGCCCCCAGAGCGAGGTCATCATTGATGCAGAAGATCGCGTCGGTCTCGGGGGCGAGATCCATCAGCTGCGCGAGGAGATGACTGCCCAGCGTCACAGAGGAGGGGCGGGTGGTCGTCTGGATGCGCTTGCCTTCCTCGATGCCATGCGCACGCAGCTCGTCGCGGAACCCATGCAGACGGCGCTGCGTGCGCGGATCCATCCGCGCGCCCAAGAAACCGGGGCGGCGATAGCCCTGCGCGATCAGATGCGCGGTGGCGGCGCGGGCGGCATCGTAATGCGAGAATCCAATCATGCGGTCATAGGGGGTGCTGCCGGTCTCCATGATCTGCACCACCGGGCAGCCCGCCTCGCGCAACAGCGCCTGCGCGGCCTCGGTCTGGTCGATCCCAGCCACGATCAGCCCGGCGGGGCGCTGGCGCAGGAAGACGCGGATCAGGTTCTCTTCCGACAGCGGCGCGTAGCGCGAATAGCCGAGCTGGACCGAATGATGCGTGCCCTCGACCGCGGAATAGATCCCATCCATCACATCGGCGAAGACGTTGTTCGACACCGAGGGCAGGATCACCCCGATAATGTCCGACCGTGTCGACGCGAGGGCGCGGGCCGCAGGGTCCGGCAGGTAGCCGAGCGATTCGATTGCGGCGGCGATTTTGTCCCGCACCGCCGGCGAGACGACCTCGGGATTGCGCAGGGTGCGCGAAACAGTGGCAACGCTTACACCGACATGATCGGCGACGTCGCGCATCGTAACTGATTTGTTTACATTGTTTTTATTCATTGCCCCTCCCCGTGGTCGCACCCCTTTTTTAAAAGGGCGATTGACGAATGTAACCGCTTACATTACGCCTCTGTGTCCAAGAAACACCTGCGAACCCGGTAAGGCAAGATGGTAAACAGCAGCAATGCGAACGCGACACCGGTCCTTGTGATGGGCGTTTGCGGCACCGGCAAGACGACGGTGGCGCAGCGCGTGGCTCAAGCGGTGGACGGCGTGTTCCTCGATGCTGACGATTTCCATCCGCCCGAGAATGTTGCGCATATGGCCGCCGGTCTGCCGCTCAATGACGAGATGCGCTGGGACTGGCTCGACCTCGTGGCGAAGGGCGTGATCGAGGCGGGGCGCGACGGCAGGACGGTCGTTTTCGCCTGTTCGGCGCTCAAGCACTCGTACCGGGACCGCCTGCGCCAGAGTCTCGGCGTGATGCATCTCGCGCATCTCACCGGGCCGCGCGACCTGATCGCCGAGCGGATGGCCGCGCGGGAAAACCACTATATGCCGATCGCGCTGCTCGACAGTCAGCTGGCCGATCTGGAAATGCCGGGGCCCGACGAGGCTCCGCTGAGCTGCGATATCCGCGAAGCGCCCGAGGCGCTTTGTGCGCAGATATTGAACGCCTGGGGCCTCACGGCTCCTCAAGTTTGATTTCGTCTTTTAAGGGAGGACACCATGACGAAACCGATCCGTAAAATCGCCCTCGCGAGCGTCGCCGTCGTGGCGCTGGCCAGCGCTGCAAATGCCGAAACCCACAAGTACAAGTTCCAAAGCTCGGACCCGGCGGGTAACCCGAACTTCGAACTGCAGCAGAACTGGGCGAAGGACCTCGCGGAGCGCACCGACAACCAGATTCAGGTCGAGATGATGCCCGTGGGCTCCGTCGTCGAGCACAACGAGACGCTCGACGCCACCGGCGCCGGCATCATCGACGGCATCGTCACCGACATCTCCTATTTCGCGGGGAAAGACCCGGCCTTCTCGCTGCTGGGTAACCCGGTCGGCGCATGGTCGAGCACCGATCAGCTGCTCGACTTCATGAACAATGGCGGTGGCCAGCAACTCGCGAACGACCTGTTCGAACCCTATGGCGTGCATTACGTCGGCTCGACCACGACGGGCCTCGAGTCGCTCGTCTCGAAAGTGCCGCTCGACGGCGTGGCGGACCTGAAGGGTCTGAAGATGCGCGCGCCGGAAGGCCTCGTGCAGGACGTCTTCGCGGCGGCGGGTGCTGCTCCGGTGAACCTGCCGGGGTCGGAAGTCTACACCGCGCTCGACAAGGGCGTGATCGACGCGGCCGACTACACCGTGTTCTCGACCAACCAGGCGCAGGGCCTCAACGACATCGCGCCGAACCCGGTCTATCCGGGCTTCCACTCGATGCCGCTCGTGGGCGTCGCAATGAACAAGAAGGAATGGGAGTCGCTCTCGCCCGAGCTGCAGAAAGCCTTCGAAGAGTCGGTGAAGCAATTCGCGGGCAAGGAAGTCAGCGATCTCGCAGCGGCCGACAAGAAGGCCGTGGCCAAGGCTGAAGAAGGCGGCAAGATCCACATCCACGACTGGTCGGATGAAGAGCGCGCCAAGTTCCGCCGCATCGCGATTACCCAGTGGGAAAAGGTTGCCAAGAAGTCGGACAAGGCGCAGCACGTCTATGACGTCCTGACCGACTACCTGAAGAAGAACAACCTTCTCTGATCTGATATCCTATCGGTGCGGGGCTGCGATCGCGGCCCCGCATCTTTTCCAGTTTCCTGACAGCAGCGGTTTTTGCAATGTCACAACCCGAGAATAACGGGGTGGATCACCCCGCACATGATCCGCACACGCCGGAACCGGTGCAAAACGAGGACGAGGCGGCGACCATCCCCGAGGCGGGCATCCTCGGCCGCGCGATCAACGCGGTGGGCATCGTCTTCGCGCTCGGCATCATCGCCTCCGCGCTGATCCTGCTGAACGAAGTCGTGCTGCGCTACGGCTTCGACAGCCCGACGATCTGGGCGCATGAGACGACGATCTTCCTCTGCGCGATGGCCTTCGTCTATGGCGGGCTCTACTGCGTCGTGCGCAACAGCCATATCCGCGTCGTGCTGATCTACGACATGGTCACCGGCCGGGCGAAGCGCATCCTCGACGCGATCATCTCGCTGATCTGCCTCTTCGCGGCCGGCTTCTTCGCCTGGGCCGCCTACGGCATGGTGATGAAGGCGACCTTCCGCCCCGGTGGCGATGTCCATTTCGAGACCTCGGGCAGCGCCTGGGATCCGCCATTCCCGGCCTATCTCAAGATTTTCCTTCTCGTGGTGCTCTGCCTCATGGTTGTGCAATTCATCATCATGGCGGTGAACTACCTGCGCGGCGCCTTCGCATCGGAGGCGGGTAAATGATCGAACATCTTCTGAGTTTCGACCTCTCCGCGCTGGGCATCGGCTACGGTACGGTGCTGCTGTTCGCGCTGCTCATCGGTCTTCTGCTGACCGGCATGCCGCTGGCCTTCGTGACGCTGCTCGTCGCGCTAATCTTCGCGCTTGGCTGGTTCGGGCCGATGGCGGTGCCGCTGATCACCAGTCGCGTCTATTCCTTCGTCTCGAGCTTCGTCTTCGTCTCGGTGCCGATGTTCGTGATGATGGCGGCGCTTCTGGACCGATCCGGCATCGCACGCGATCTGTTTGAGGCGATGAAACTCGTCGGCGGTCGGATGCGCGGCGCGGTGGCGGTGCAGACGATCTTCGTCTCGGTCATCCTCGCGGCGATGTCGGGCATCATCGGCGGCGAGATCGTGCTGCTGGGTCTTCTGGCCCTGCCGCAGATGATCCGTCAGGGTTATGACCGCAAGCTCGCCATCGGCGTGATCTGCGCGGGCGGCTCGCTGGGCACGATGGTGCCGCCGTCGATCGTTCTCATCATCTACGGCCTGACCGCAAACGTCTCCATCGGCGATCTGTTTACCTCGGCCTTCATTCCGGGCTTCATGCTCGCGGCCTTCTACGTGATCTTCGTGATCATCCGGGTGAAGCTGAACCCCGATCTGGCCCCCATGCCGGAGCCCGACGACCGTCCGTGGTCCGAGAAGATCAAGCTGCTCAAGGGGCTCGTCCTGCCGGTGCTGGTGATCGGTTTCGTGCTGGGCTCGATCTATGGCGGGATCGCCTCGGTCACTGAGGCCTCGGCGCTCGGTGTGGCGGGTGTGATGCTCTCGACCATCATCCGGGGCGAGCTGACGCTCTCGATGCTCAAAGGGGCCGCGCTGCAGACGCTCGCGACCTGCGGGATGATCGTCTGGATCGGTATCGGGGCATCGGCTCTGGTCGGCGTGTTCAACCTGATGGGCGGGATCGACTTTGTCTCGTCGCTGCTGAAAGGCGTCTCGGACACCCCGATCATCGTGATCCTGACGATGATGGCGATCCTGTTCTTCCTCGGCATGTTCCTCGACTGGGTGGGGATCGCGCTTCTGACGATGCCGATCTTCGTGCCGATCGTGAAAGACCTCGGCTACGATCCGGTCTGGTTCGGCGTGGTCTTCGCGATGAACATGCAGGTGAGCTTCCTGTCGCCGCCCTTCGGGCCAGCCGCGTTCTACCTGAAATCGGTCGCACCCAAGGACATCTCTCTGGGCGAGATCTTCCGCTCGCTGCTGCCTTTCATCGCGATCCAGATCTTCGCGGTGGGGCTGCTGGTGGCCTTCCCGGCGATCACCGGACACTGAAGCCGAACGGATTGAAACGAAAAGAGGCGGGCTTTCGGGCCCGCCTCTTTGCATGTCTGAGTGTCGAACCGTGCCTCAGGCTGCGGCGGATTGCTCGCGAAATTCGCTCAGGACCTCGGCGGCGATCTTGAAGGACTTCTGACGCGCATCCGCGTCGTGGATCATCCCGGTCACCATCATCTCGTCAGGCTCGTATTGCGCGATCAGGCGCGCCAGATCATCGCGCACCTTGTCCTTTGAGCCGGTGGCCGAGCAGGACAGCGCGCGCTGCACCTGAACCATCATCTGCGGCGGCACCTCGGACAGATCCTCGGCCGGGTAAGGCAGCTTGCCGGGCATGCCCGAGCGCAGCCGCGCGAATGCCAGCACCTGAGACGAACGCAGATACTGCGCTTCCTCATCCGTGTCGGCGGCAAACACCCCGGCGGCCATCATCGCATAGGGTTTGTCGAGATAGGCCGACGGGCGGAAGCTCCGGCGGTAGATGTCGAGCGCATCGCCCAGCATGTCGGGCGCGAAATGTGACGCGAAGGCATAGGGCAGGCCGAGATAGGCGGCAAGCTGCGCGCCGTAAAGGCTCGAGCCGAGGATCCAGATCGGCACATGGGTGCCTGCGCCCGGAATGGCGCGCACCCGGAAATTCTCGGCCTCGTCGCTGAAGTAAGCGAGCAGCTCCTGCACGTCCGCGGGGAAGGTGTCCTCGGGCGACATGTTGCGGCGCAGGGCGCGGGCGGTGCCGCCATCGGTGCCGGGCGCGCGGCCCAGACCGAGGTCGATCCGGTCGGGATAGAGCGTGGCGAGCGTGCCGAACTGCTCGGCGATCACCAGCGGCGCGTGGTTGGGCAGCATGATGCCGCCCGCGCCGACGCGCATCGTCTTGGTCACCGAGGCGACATGGCCGATCAGCACCGAGGTCGCGGCGCTCGCGATGCCGGGCATGTTGTGATGCTCGGCCAGCCAGAAGCGGTGATAGCCCGCGTCTTCGGCCATCCGGGCCAGATCGGCCGTGCCCGCAAGCGCATCGGCTGCGGTCTTGCCTTCGGGCACGGGCGACAGATCGAGAAGTGAGAATTGCTGCATGGGGAACCTCCGTCGGGGCAGAGCTAGCGCGCCGCGCAGAGCTGTCCAACGCTGCGAGGCAGTTGATCCCTGACTTATGACCCCGCGTTCCGCTTTGCGAGGGGGCGGCAGGTCTGCATAGTGCGCAGAGCCAAGCGAGGAGGATGGACATGGCCGACCCAGTGCAGATTTCGGTAAGCGCGCAAGGTGTAGCGGAGGTGACCCTCAACCGTCCCGAAAAGAAGAACGCCTGGACCTTGGAGATGTTCGACGCACTGGCTAACGCGGCGCAGAGCCTGTCGCAGCAAAAGGGCCTGCGCGCGGTGATCCTGAGCGGCGCAGGCGGGTGTTTCTCGGCCGGGCTCGATCTGACCGTGATGCAAAGCTTCGCGGCCGATCTGGCGGGGGTGAAGGCGCAGATGGCCGAACGCGATGCGCAGGGCGCGAACCGCTTTCAGCGCCCGGTGACACGATGGGCCGAGCTGCCCGTGCCGGTGATCGCCGCGATCGAGGGCGTGGCCTTCGGGGCGGGGATGCAGCTGGCTCTGGGCGCGGATTTCCGGATCGCTGCGCCCGATGCGCGGCTGTCGATCATGGAGGCGAAATGGGGGCTGATCCCCGATATGGGCATCTCGCAGAGCCTGCCGAAACTGACCCGCGCCGACGTCGCGAAAGAGCTGATGATGACGGGCCGGGTGCTGGAGGCCGAGGAGGCGCAGAGGCTTGGGCTGATCACGCGCGTGGCCGAGAGCCCGCTGCAGGCGGCGCGCGACATGGCCGCCGAATTCACCCTGCGCTCCCCCGAGGCGCTGGCTGCGAGCAAGGCGCTGGTGGAGCAGGCATGGACGATGCCGCCCGGCGATGGGCTGGCGCTGGAGGCCGAGCTGCAGGCGGAGATCATCGGCGGTCCCGCGCAGATGGAAATGGTGATGGCGAACCTGCAAAAGCGCGCGCCGAATTTCTCTCAAGGATAGAATGTCAGCGAAATGTCTATAAGGTGAGGGCGTAAACGCACGAAAGGAGAGCGCCGCTCATGCCCGCAGGAGAACGCCGCATCGTCTCATCCCGCCATCTGGCCGAAGGGCCGGGCTGGGAAGCCTCGGAATTCGAATACGGGATGATCATCGCCTACAACTCCTTCGCGCGATGGATGCAGCGCTGCATGGCGGCTTCGGGGATGGAGCTGTCGCCGCTCGAAATCCTCGTGCTGCACAACACGAACCACCGCGACCGCGAAAAGCGGCTCAACGACATCACTTTCCTTCTGAATATCGAAGACACGCATACGGTCAATTATGCGCTGCGCAAGCTGTTGAAGCTGGGTCTGCTGGATTCCGAAAAGCGCGGCAAGGAAGTGTTCTACCGCACCTCGGAAAGCGGGCGCGAGCTGTGCGAACGCTATCGCAAAGTGCGCGAGGAATGCCTGCTCGAGCCGATCCAGAAAGGCGGCATGGCTGGGGAAGACTTGCGTGAGATCGCCTCGGCCCTGCGCGTGCTCTCGGGCTATTACGATCAGGCGAGCCGCGCGGCCTCCTCGCTCTGAGGCCGCGCGCTAGTTCGGTCAATTGCCCATCAGCGAGGGCAGGTAGGTCACGATCCCCGGCACCAGAGTGATCAGCAGGACCGCCAGCAACAGCAGCCCGAAGAAGGGCAGCGCCGCGCGGGCGACCTTGAGGATGTTGTAGCCTGTCAGGCCCTGTATCACGAAGAGGTTGAAGCCCACGGGCGGCGTGATCTGGCTCATCTCGACGACCAGCACGAGGTAGATGCCGAACCAGAGCGGGTCGATCCCGGCGGCCTCCACCATCGGCAGGATGATCGAGGTGGTGAGCACCACGACCGAAATCCCGTCTAAGAAACAGCCCAGCAGGATGAAGAACACCGTCAGCACCGCCAAGAGCGCGGTGGGCGACAGCCCGAAGGTGCCGATCCACGCGGCGAGGTTGCGCGGGATGCCGGTGAAGCCCATCGAGACCGACAGCACCGAGGCCGCCAGCAGGATGAAGGCGATCATCGCGCTGGTGCGGGTGGCCGAGAACAGCGCCTCTTTGAAGTCGCGCCAGCGGAAGCTGCCCGTCGCCATCGCAAGGATCACCGAGAAGACCACCCCCACGGCCGCCGCATCGGTGGGCGAGGCGACGCCGGTATAGATCGAGCCGATCACGCCGCCGATCAGGATAACGATCGGGATCAGGCGACGCGAGGCGCGCAGCTTCTCGCGCAGGTTTAGGGTGATGTCCTCGCGCGGGATCGCGGCGGGGTTCATCCAGGCGCGCAGCGCGACATAGCCGCCGAACAGCGTCACCAGCATCAGCCCCGGCAGGATGCCCGCGATGAAGAGCCGCGCGATGGATTGCTCTGTCGCGACGCCATAGACGATCAGGATCACCGAGGGCGGGATCAGGAAGCCAAGCGTGGCCGAGCCCGCCAGCGTGCCGAGGATGAGGCTCTCGGGATAGCCGCGGCGGGTAAGCTCGGGCACCGACATCCGCCCGATCGTGGCCGCCGTTGCCGCCGACGATCCCGAAACGGCGGCGAAGATTGCGCAGCCTAGCACGTTCACATGCAGCAAGCGGCCCGGCGCGCGTCCAAGCCACGGGGCGAGGCCGGAGAACATGTCCTCGCTCAGCCGCGAGCGCAGCAGGATCTCCCCCATCAGGATGAACAGGGGCAGAGCCGCGAGCGGCCAGCTATGGCTGTGGCCCCAAAGCGTGGTCGCCATCACCAGCCCGGTCGGCGCGCCGGAGAAGAAGGCCAGCCCTGCCAGCGCCACGATCAGCAGCGACAGCGCCACCCAGACGCCGCCCGCAAGAAGCACGAGAAGCAGGCCCAGAAGAATTGCGAAGGTCATTGGATCGGACATGGTTTACTCCGAAACATCATCGACGAGCACGGGGCGCTTGGCGCGGATGCTCTCGATCAGCGTGTCGAGGAAGGCGAGCGCCAGAAGGCCCAGCCCCACCACCATCGTGCATTGCGGGATCCAGATCGGGATCGCGACGATGCCGGTGGACATATCGCCGTAATGCAGGCTCTCGAGCATCAGCGAGGTCGCGAACCACACGGCGTAGACGCTGGCCACGAAGCCAAGCGCGAGCGCCACGATCTCGGCCACCCATTGGCCGCGCGCGGGCAAGCGGGTCAGTACCAGATTGACGCGGATATGGCTGCCGTGGCGCAGCGTATGGGCCAGTGCCATGAAGCTTGCCGTTGCGAGGAAGTAGCCCGCGAAATCGGCATAGGAGGGGATCGTGTAGGAGAGGGAGGGGCCACCCAGACGGGCGAGCACGTTCAGCCCGACCTGTGCCGTGACCAGCAGGCAGATCGCGAGGATCGAGACGGCCGCGATCCCTCCGGACAGAAGATAGACCTGATCGAGCAGGCGACGCATGGCGAAAGCTCCGAACGCTTGAAATGGGGATGAGCATCGAAAAAGGCCCTCCCGCGCGGGACGCGGAAGGGCCGGATCGGGCGGGCTCAGTTGCCCTGATAGGTCTTGAGAACCTCAAGCGCGTCGGGGCTGGCTTTCTCTTTCCAGCTCGCCAGCATCTCGTCACCGATCTTCTTCAGCCCTTCTTCCAGCTCGGGGCTCGGATCGACGATCGCCATGCCGTTTTCCTTCATCACGGCGGTCTTCTCGGCGGCCTCTTTCTTCGACATTTCCCAACCGCGGGTCTGCGCGGTGGCGGCGGCATCCATCACCGCGGTCTGCTCGTCTTCGCTCAGACGGTCGAAGGCGCGCTTGTTCACCACGACGATGTTCTTGGGCAGCCAGGCGTCGATCTTGGTGTAGGTGTCGACGAAGTCCCACGCCTTGGAGTTCGCACCGGTCGAGGGCGAGGTGATCATCGCCTGCAGCTGACCGGTCGAGAAGGCCTGCGGAATGTCGACCGCTTCGACCTGTACGGGCGCGGCCTTCGCGAGCGTCGCAAACTCTTCGAGCGCCGGGTTATAGGCACGGAAGCGCAGCCCCGCGAGGTCGTCCACGGACTTGATCTCGCCATTGGTATAGAGGCCCTGCGCCGGCCACGGCACCGAGAACAGCGGCATCAGGCCCTGCTTGTCGAGAAGCTTGGTGATGACGGGCTTCTGCGCTTCCCACAGCTTTTCGGCCTGATCGTAGCTGGTGGCGAGGAAGGGCTGGCTGTCGACGCCGAAAGCCAGATCTTCATTCGAGAGCGTCGAGAGGAAGAACTCCCCAAGCGGCACCTGGCCCGAGCGCACGGCGTTCTTGATCTCGGAATGCGGGAAGAGCGAGCCCGCCGAATGCACCTTGATCTCCAGCTTGCCGTCGGTCGCTTTCGACACGTCCTCGGCGAAATCGCGGATGTTCACAGTGTGGAAGGTGGTGTCGCCATACGGCGTCGGCATGTCCCAGGTCTGCGCCTGAACGGCCGTGCCCAGCCCCAGCGCAACCGCGAAGCTTGCAGCAAATCTGATCATATCTCTCTCCTGTCGGGTCGCGGCGGAATTCGTGTCCGCCTCCTTTTCATAACGTTGACAAATTGTCAGTAAAATGAAATCAAAGTCAACGATAACTTTTTAGATCGCGGTCTGAGCCAGTGGAGATGCCCTGACATGACGCTCGAAGAAGCATTGCGGCCCGGAACGGCCCAAGCGCATCGGCCGCAGATTTTGCCGGCGGGCGGGAACGGGCTGCTTGTGCGGTTCGCGCTGGTCGCGGAGCCGCGTGCGATTGCGGCGGCGCAAAGCTTTCATCAGCGCGTGACGGAGAGCGATCTGGCCGGTCTGCGCGAGATCGTCCCGAGCCTCGTGTCGGTTCTTCTGCGTTTCGATCCGGAGGCGGTAACGCGGGCCGAGATGGCCGAGCGGCTGGAGACCCTGCTGTCCGAGGCCGATTGGCTGAGTGCGGCGCCGCATCCCGCGCAGCGCGTCTGGCATTTGCCCGTGGCGCTCGGAGGAGACCACGGTCCCGATCTGGAAGAAGCGGCGAAGCTCGCGGGGCTTTCTCCGCAAGCGGCCATCGACGAGATTACCGCGACCCCGCTGAGTGTCCTCGCCATCGGCTTCGCGCCCGGTCAGCCCTATCTCGGCCTGTTGCCCGAGCATTGGAATCTCGCGCGCCGCTCCGAGCTGAACCCGCGCGTTCCGAAAGGCGCGCTCTGCGTGGCGGTGCGCCAACTGGTGCTGTTCGCGAATGCCTCGCCCACCGGCTGGCATCAGATCGCGCGGACCGCCTTCGATGTGTTCCGCCCCGATCAAAGCGACCCCGTGCCGCTGCATGCGGGCGACGAGGTTCGCCTCGCGCCGGTCTCCGGCACCGAGATGGATGCCTTGTTGAAGGCGGGCGATCCGATGGGCGGCGCGCGCTGCGAGGTGCGGTCATGAGCGACGGATCGGTGATCCTGCGCGCCCTCGGGCCAAGCGTGAGCGTGCAAGACATGGGCCGCCCTGGCCGCATGGCGCAAGGTATCTCGCGCGGGGGCGCGGTCGATCCGCTCGCGCTGGTCGAGGCGGCGGCGCTTCTGGGATCGCGCAAACCGCTTCCCGCGCTGGAAATGGCGGTGAGTGGCGGGCGGTTCGAGGTCACAGCCCCGACGCGGATCGCGCTGACCGGGGCGCCGATGCAGGCGGAGCTTGACGGACGCCCCCTGCGCTGGGGCGCGAGCCACAGAATGGAACCGGGCGAGGTGCTGTCGATCGGAGCCGCGCGCGCAGGCATGTTCGGCTACCTCACCTTCGCGGGCGGGATCGAGACGCCCGAAGTGCTGGGCAGTCGCTCGGCGCATCTCGCCGCCGGGATCGGGTCGGCGCTGGAATCAGGTGCGCGCCTGCCGCTGGGCGTGGACCCCGAGCCTGATGCGCCCTCGATGGTTCTCACGCAGGACGACCGTTTCTCGGGTGGCACGCTCCGGATCATACCGGGACCGCAGACGGGCCTCTTCGACGAGGCCACCTTCTCGCGTCTCACCACGACCGAATTCATCCGCGCGCGGCAGGGCAACCGTCAGGGCGTGGCGCTCGAGAGCGATGCGCCTGCGCTGACTTCGGACAAGGCCAAGGGGCTCGCCTCGGATGTGATCTTCGAGGGAGATATCCAGATGACCGGCGCGGGCACGCCCTATGTGCTGCTCGCCGAATGCCAGACCATCGGCGGCTACCCTCGGATCGGCACCGTGCTGCCCTGCGATCTGCCGCGCGTGGCCCAGGCCGCGCCGGGGACGAAGCTGCAGTTCAAAGCGGTGACGCTGGACGAGGCCGACGCGCTGACCCCGCGCTGGGAGGCGCAGCTGCAGGCGCAACGCGCCAAGCTGCGCCCGCTGATCCGCGATCCGCACGACATCCATGACCTGCTCGGCTACCAATTGATTAGCGGTGTGACGGCAGGGCGCGAGTTGGAGGAAGAGAATGGCTAAGATCGACCTGAACGCCGATATCGGCGAGAGCTTCGGCCCGTGGGTGATGGGCAACGACGCCGCGCTGATGGAGGTGATCTCCTCGGCCAATGTCGCCTGCGGCTTTCACGCGGGCGACCCGGATGTGATGGCGCAGACGATGCGCGCGGCGGTGGCCAACGATGTCGGCATCGGCGCGCATCCGGGCTTTGCCGATCTGCAGGGTTTCGGACGCCGTCGCCTCAACCTCAGCGCCGAGGAATTGACCAATCTGGTGACCTATCAACTGGGCGCGGCGCAGGCGATGGCCCGCGCGGCAGGCGGCGCGGTGCGGCATTTCAAGCTGCACGGGGCGCTGTCGAACATGGCCTCGGAGAATGCCGAGATCGCCCGCGCCTGCTATGCCGCGGCACTGAAGGTTCAGCCCGACATCATCCTCGTCGTGCTGCCGCAAACCGCGATGGAACAGGTCGCGCGCGATCTGCAGGCCAATTGGGCGGGCGAGATTTTCGCCGATCGCGCCTATGAGGATGACGCCTCGCTCGTGTCGCGCTCGAAACCCGGTGCGGTTCTGCACGACGCCGAAGAGGTCGGCGCGCGGATCGAGACGATGCTGCGCAAAGGCGCGATCGTGACCGCGTCGGGCAAGGAAATTCCCTGCAAGATCGACACGGTCTGCCTGCATGGCGACGGCGCAGAGGCGCTGGCGATGGCGCGCGCGCTGCGCGGGCATCTGACCGGGGCAGGGTTCGAGATCGCGCCCTTCGGCTAAGCCGCGTTTGCCGTCAGGTCATCTACACGCACCGCATCACGCCCGGCGCGTCATGTCCTGCGGGCACAGATCATGCCGCTTCGCCCAATGCAGAAGCGTGTCGTCGAACTGCTCGGGCGGGACGCCTTCGAGCCCGGGAAATTCATGCAAGATGATCCGCAGCGCGCGGCGCTGGTCCTCGGTGAGCCGGTCGTCGTGCCAGAGCCGATAGATGCCGCGCGGCAGGCGGCGCTCGGGTCTCGCGGTGCTATAGAACAGCGCGATGGGGATGGATTTCACCTGCGCCACGTAGCTTGATAATTGCGGCAGGAACTGCCCGGTGAACTCGTCGGAGCCGGGCGGGAAGACCTCGGCCAGCGCCATGACCGCACGCCCCTGCGCCGCCGCCTGCGTGGTGGAGAAGACGAAGCTTACCGCGAGCGTCAGTACCAGCATCCCTGTCACCCCCGTGATGACCGAGATCAGCGACCAACCGGTGCCTGCGGGCGTCGCGTAGCCGCCACCCAGCGTCGAGAGCAGATGCCCCGCATAAGAGAGGCTGTCACCGAAGCTCGCCGCGGGGAGCCCCTTGGTCGTCTCCAGAGATCGGGTCGCGGCGAAGAAGATCAGGCTCCATCCGAAGGCGACCATGATGATCCAGACGCCGCCGAGCCATGCCATCGTCACCGGGCCGCAGATGCGATGCGCGAGCCGTGTGTGCCCGAAGCTGCGGATGCGCTTGAAGCCGAACCGCGCGATGGCCAGCGAGATTGCGCCGGACTGGCCCGCACCAAGCGCGCAGAGCAGAATGTCCCAAAGCGAGATCGCAACGATGGCGGCGCCGAGGAAGATCAGGAAAATGGTCACGGGAGGCTCCGAAAGTTGGAAAGGGGCGTGCGGTCAGGCGGTCTCGGGCCTGATCAGCGGCAAGTAGTGGCGCCGTGTCATCATCATCAGAACGGCCAGCAGCGGGGTCGCCAGCGCAAGGCCGAGAAGACCGAAGAAGCTCCCCATCAAAAGCTGGAAGGCGATAATCAGGGCCGGGGGCAGCGACATCGCCTTTTCCTGAATCTGCGGCGTGATCAGGTTGCTCTCGAGCGCCTGTACCGCGAGGTAGAGGACCACGACCCAAAGCATCGTCGTCGGGCTGACCGTCAGGCCCATCGCCAAGGCGGGGATCGCCGACAGGACCGGCCCGATATTCGGAATGAAGGTCAGAAGTCCTGCAAGGATCGCAAGGATCGCCGCCAGCGGCACGTTCAGCAGCCACAGCCCGACAAAGGTCAGCAGGCCGATCACCGTCATCGAGATCAGTTGCGCAAACAGCCAGCCCGACAGCGCCGCCCAGCCGGTCGCGAAGCTCGCGACGACCCAGTCCCGCTTGGAGGCGGGGAAGAGTGCTGCAATCCCGCGCCGGTACAATTGCGGCTCCACCGCGCCGTAGACGCCGATGAACAGGATCAGCATCGCGTTCCCGATCACGCCGATCGACATCATGACGGTTGTGGCGGCCCCCTTGCTCGACGGGGCGATGGAGCCGAGGTCGATCGAACGCGTGATCGAATGCAGCCAGCCATGCGAGTCGATAAAGTCCTGCACCTGCTTCATCGCCTTGGGCAGGGCGGTCGTAAGCTGGTCGAGCTGATCGGACAGGCCCTGCGCGGCATAGAGAAAGAACAGAACCGCGAGGCAGACCAATATGATCGAATAGAGTGCGAGCCCCCAGCCTTCGCGGATGTGCAGCCTGCGCGCGATGGCGTTGCCGCCCATCCGCAGGAAGACCGCGACCAGAAGCCCCGCGAAGACCAGCAGCAGGATATCGGGCGCGATCAGCACCAGAAGCGCGAAGATCGCGATCGGCAGCCAGAAGGTAATCCGCTCGCGCGAGGCCTTCGCGCGCAGTCCGGCCGGCTTGGGGTCCGCATGGTCGGCGCGATGCGGTCCGGGGTCTGACATGGTGCTCTCCGTCTCGGCTTGTGTCGTGTGACAGGCCAACCTGTCGCCCGCGCCGTGGTTCCGTGCCCAAAGCGCGTCGCGGCGGAGAAATTGTCACCCGCCATGTGTCCGGCGCCGTAAGCGCGCGAGCTGGGAGAGATGTCACAAAACATCGCGGAAGAGATTGAAAATGTGTAAAAAAATGCATCCCGGTGAGCCGGTTGATTGTCTTATGTTAAAGATATGAACTTTTTTCGGCTGAGAGGCCGTTTTCGCCCTCAGAGAGAGGAACTGCCATGCGTAAGGAGGAGTTGCTCGGGCGATATATCCCAACAGGGACAAACCCATTCAGCCGCCCAATTTCGGAGGTCTCTTTCGTCATGTCCGCCCGCCTCATCGTCGTGTCCAACCGTATCCCTTCCGAGGCCACGCCCTCGGGCGGGCTCGTGGTGGCGCTCCACGAGGCGCTGCGTGAGAAAGGCGGCATCTGGATCGGTGCGCATCCCGAGACGGGCCCGGAAGAGTCCGCTCTCATCGATATGGGCGGGACGCAATATGACAAGCTCGCCTTCCGTCTGACCGAGGAAGACCGCGCGGCCTATTACCTGGGCTTCGCCAATTCCGTGCTCTGGCCGATCGCGCATCACCGCACCGATCTGGTCGAGATCAATCGCAGCTTCGACGAAGGCTACCTGCGCGTGAACCGCCGGATCGCGGAGCAGATGGCCGAGGTGATCTCGCGGGAAGACCACATCTGGATTCACGACTACCATTTCTTCCCGCTGGCGGAGGAGCTGCGCAGGTTGGGGGTGACCAACCGCATCGGCTTCTTCCTGCATATTCCTTTCCCCAACATCACCGATCTCGATGTGTTGCCCGACCCGCCCGCCTTCGCGCGGTGGCTGGCGCATTACGACCTGGTCGGCCTGCAGACGCGGGCTGACGTGGCGCGATGCCTCGAGATGTTCCGCGCCGACCCACGGGCAGAAATGCTGCCCAACGGCGCGATCAAATTCGGCGCGCAGGAGGTGTCCGTCCGGTCTTTCCCGATTGGCATTTCAGCTGAGAGCTTCGCCCGGGCGGCGCAGGACTGCGCGCCGCCGCCCGCGCACGAATTGTTCGGAGACGCCTATGTCATCGGCGTCGACCGGCTCGACTACTCCAAGGGCTTGCCGCAACGCTTTCGCGCGTTCGAGCGCTATCTGGAGACCTACGACACGGGGCCGCGCGCCTCGCTGGTGCAGATCGCGCCACCCTCGCGCGAAAGCGTGCGGGCCTATCAGGAGATCACCGCCGATCTGCAGCAGATCGCGGGGCAGGTGAACGGGCGCTTCGGCGAGGTCCATTGGGCGCCGATCCGCTTCCTGCACCGTCCGGTGCCGCGCGATGAGATCGCGGGGCTGCTGCGCGGCGCACGGGCGGCACTTGTGACCCCGCTTGCCGATGGGATGAACCTCGTGGCGAAGGAATATGTCGCCGCTCAGGACCCGGACGATCCGGGCGTGCTGGTGCTGTCGCGCTTCGCGGGCGCCGCCGAGGACATGACCGAGGCGTTGCTGGTCAATCCGCATGACGTCGACGAGACCGCCACGGCGATCCGTCGCGCTCTGACGATGCCGCTGAAGGAACGTCAGGCGCGCCACGCCGCCTGCCTGAAGGTGGTGGAGGCGACCGATACCGGCGCCTGGGCGCGCAGCTTCCTCGATCAGCTCGCCGCCTGCACACCCGCTTTGCGCATTACCGGACGCGCCGCCGAATGGCTTCGCGGCGAAGAGGGCCGGGAATTCGACCCCGGCGCGCATCGCTCTATTTCAAAGGAGGAGGTCTGATATGACCATGATGTCTAGAAATATGGAGCCGACCGCGTCAGAGGAGGGCGCGCTCGTTCTGATGCTCCACCCCGGAAATTGCGATCTCGATTGCCATGGGGCGTTCATCGAGGCTCTCAAGGGCGACCGTGCCCATATCGTTTGCCTGTCTCAGGAAGGCGGCGGGCGTGGCGCGCTGATCGCCCGGCTCGGTGCCTGTGGCGCGACGCCGATCTGTGCGTCGTTCCTGACCTATGAAGATGGGGCGCTGTCCGATCCCGAGGAGCATGGTTCGATCGCGCATGTGCTGTCCTACATCATGCAGGCGCACAATCTGACGCGGATCTTTGTGCCCAAGCACAATGGCGATCACGCGTGCCACAGCGCAATCGAGGCGATCGCGCAGAACCTGTCGCGGATGACCGATGCGCCGGTCATTCATGAAGATGACCTGCCGAGCCAGAGCGAGATCGTACCCGGCGGTGGCGATCCGAGCGGGAGCGGCACCCTTCTGAGCTCTTACGCCTGACCCGCCCCGATCTGCGCGCCCCGCGGACAGTCCCAAAAAGAAACCGCCCGCGCATCCGAAGCTGCGCGAACGGCCCGGGAGCGGTCTGCCGTGAGGGGGACCTTCCGGCAAACCTCCCCGTCACTTGGGGCTTTTACTCAAGCCCGTCACTTGGGCATGATCACCTTGTCGATCACGTGGATCACGCCGTTGCTGGCTTCGATATCGGCCTGCGTGACGCTGGCTTCATCGACCATCACGGCGGGGTCGGTTTTCACCATGACTTCCGAGCCCTGCACGGTCTTGGCCATCATCCCGTCGCTCAGATCGCCGGACATCACTTTGCCGGGCACGACGTGATAGGTGAGGATCGACGTCAGCTTGTCCTTGTTCTCGGGTTTGAGCAGGTCGTCGACAGTGCCTTCGGGCAGGGCTGCAAAGGCCTCGTCCGTGGGGGCGAAGACGGTGAAGGGGCCTTCGCCCTTGAGCGTCTCGACGAGACCGGCGGCCTGCACCGCGGCCACGAGCGTCTCGAAGCTGCCAGCGTTCACGGCGGTGTCGACGATATCCATTCCGCCATGATTGTCGGCATGGGCGGGGGCGGAAACGAGTGCGGTACCGGCGAGCACTGCGGCCATGAAGGTTCTTCTCAGCATTCTCTTTCTCCCTGTGTTGGATCGTGGGCAGATCCGGTGGTGGATCGTGCAGGGGATACGGGAGATATGGCGATGCGGATCACGCGCGGCTCGCGATTTCGCGCTTCAATGTGAGGTTGCGTGAGCGGCGCGCTCAGCGCATGCCGCCGTCGAGAAGGTGCAGAAGTTGCGCCTCGACCTTGCGCAGCCCGTCGACCGCAGGCGCAGTTTGCGCAAGAGCGACAAGCGCTTCCGGCTCCGCCTCGCTCAGCGCGATCACCTGCGGGTGGATGTAGGAGTTGCGCGCGATCGTGGGCGTGTTGTGCAGTCGCTCAGAGGCGGCCTCTGCCATCGCCTTGATCGTCACCCGCCCGTCATCCGCCTGACGCAGCGCGGCCTCCAAGGCTGCCGCCGATCCGTTCCACGTGCGGAAGGTCTTAGCGGTCAGCCCCTCGGCGCCGGTACGGTCGGCGAGGAAGGCGTTTACCTCCTCCGAGCGTACCGAATGCGGGTCGCCATCCTCGTCGATCCATGTGATCAGCTCTGCCCCGGGCAGATCGTCGAGCTGCGTCAGCGCGCGCTCCAACGTCCTGTCGCGCAGCTCGCTTTCGATCTTCGTGCCGCCCTTGCCGGTGAAGGCCAGCCGCAGCGTGCCGCCGTCGAGCGTCATATGCGCGCCGCGCAGCGTGGTCGCGCCGAAGCTGCGGTTCTCGCGAGCGTAATCGGCATTGCCGACGCGGATCGCGGCGCGGTCCAGCAGAGCCAGAACTGCGGCCAGCGCGAAGGCCCGATCCCCGGGATCATGGCCGCGCAGATCGCTCAGGATCGCCCGGCGCAGACGCGGCAGGACGGTGCCGAATTCCGCGAGCCGGTTGAACTTCCTCTGCGACCGAAACTCGGTCCAGTCGGGATGGTAGCGATATTGCTTGCGCGCCCGCGCGTCGCGGCCCGTCGCCTGCAGATGGCCGTTCTGCCGCGGGCAAATCCAGACATCTTCATAGGCGGGCGGCACGGCCAGTGCCTCGATCCGTTTGCGCTCTGTGCCGCGCGCGATGGTCGTCCCGTCAGGGGCCACATAGGAAAACCCGCGCCCGCAACGCCTGCGCGTGATGCCGGGTCGGTCATCGGGATAGTAGACGAGATCGGGCAGGTCTTTCATGGAGCGAAAACGCCGGGCGTATCGGCGCAGTTCCCGTTCCGCGCGCCTATTGTGGGGCGTTGTGAAAATCCTCGGGTCGGTCGATATCGCGGAGGGTTCCAGGTGGCAGCGGCACCCGCCGCAGATCAGGCGTGCGACGCAGCAAAGCCCCGGCGCCCCGGTCGCCCGTCAGCCGCAGAGCCGCGCCGAACAGCCTGCGCGGGATCAGCGCTGGCGGCGCGAGGCGACCGTCCGAGGTCGCCATCATCGGGTGGGGGCCGGGTGTCCTGAGAAGCTGGCGTAGATGCGTGCGAGAGACCTCGGGCATATCGCCGAGAACAATCAGCAGATGGCTCGCGCCACTGGCTTGAGCGGCGTGGATCGCGCGGTGCAGGCTCGCGCTCTGGGCGCGACCCGCTCCGATGCAGAGAAAGTCGAGCCCCGCGCCACGCAGCTCTTTGGGAAGCCGGGGGCTGCGGGTGATCGCGGCGCGTTTATAAAGCCCGAGACCCCGGAGCGTCTTCGCGGACCGCAGCACAAGCGCAGCCTCTCCGTCCGCGCGCGCGGCCAGCTTATCCCGCGCGCCGAAGCGCCGCGACGCGCCTGCCGCCAGGACCACGCCCATGATCTTGCGCGCCAAGTCTCAGACCTGCGCCAGTTGCAGCACTTCGGCCAGCACCGAGACCGCCAAGAGCCGCGGCTCGCGTGCCTGTTCGATCAGGCCGACCGGGCCGCGCAGCCGCGAAATCGCGGCCTCCGACAGCCCCTTGCGACGCAGCGCCACCGCGCGCTGGCGCGCCGTGCGGCGGCTGCCCTGCGCGCCGATGAAGAACGCGTCGCTTTCCAGAAGCTGCGCGAGGATCGGGATTTCCCGGTCGTGATCGTGGAAGAACAAAAGCGCCGCCATGCGCGGGTCGGGCGTGATGTCCCCAAGCGGATTGCTGCGCCGGAATTCGTGGCTCGTCACGCCGGGCAGACTTACTGGATCGGGCATGATGAGATCGGCCTGATAGCCTGCGCCCGCGGCGAGCTGCGCAAAGGTTTCCGCCTCGACGCCGGTGCCGAAGATCACGAAACGCGGCTCGGGTACGAGGTGCAGGCTCAGATCGGTCTCGGGTTGGGGCTCGAGTGTCAGGGTGCCCTGCGTGCCCGACAGGTGCAGCGACAGCGGCATCCGAGCGTCAATCGCTTCGGCCATGCGCTCCTGATCGGCGACGGGCGGGGCAGGGATCACCGTGATGTCGAGCGCCCCGCCACAAGGCAGAACGAGGTCGATAAAAGGCGAGCCCTCGCCGTAGCGCAGATGCCGGGTGCAGCCGTCCTGCGCGACCTTGTTCAGATGGTGTTCGATATCGGCATCGATGCAGCCCGCCGAGAGATGGCCGCGAATGTCGCCCCGATCGTCAAGGCTCATCGCAGCACCGAGGGGGCGGTACCCCGCCCCCTCGATCCGTGTAAGAATGGCCAGCGCGGCCAGCCGTCCCGGCGCGGGCAGTGGCATTTCCGCCATGCCCAACCGGGTCTCCACACGCGCACGCTGGCGAAGCGGACTACCGTCCATTGGCAAACCCCTTGAGAACTTTGTCGGGCGTGGCCGGATAGTCGTATAGCCGCACGCCCGTCGCGTTATGGATTGCGTTGATCACCGCAGCCCCTGCGCCCGAGATGCCAAGCTCGCCCACGCCTTTGGATTGGATTGGGTTGGCTTCGTCATCGCGCTCGGGCAGGAAGACCACCTCCATCTCGCGCGGGATATCCGCGTGCGACGGGACGTGATAATTCGCCAGATTGCGCGTGACGATATGGCCGGTCCGCGGATCGTGGCCAAGCTCTTCGTGCAGTGCAGAGCCGACGCCCCAGACCATGCCGCCGACGGCCTGGCTGCGCGCGGTCTTCTCGTTGAGCACGCGGCCGATGCCGAGAACGCCGAGCATCCGGCGCACGCGCACCTCGCCCGAGACCTCGTTCACCGCGACTTCGGCGAAATGCGCGCCGAAGCCCGCAGAGAAATGGCTCTTGGCGGTTTTGCCGCCTTCGATCTTGCCCTCGGCGCTGATCGGATCGCTCAGCAAATCGACCAGTTTCGCGGTCTTGCCGCCGCCCGAAACCTCGCCATTGCCAAGGCTCAACTCTTCGAACTTGCAGCCGAGCTTGTCGGCAAGCTGCTCGCGGATCTTGCGTGCGGCGAGGAACACCGAGGAGCCCGACGACGACGCCCCGAAGGAGCCACCGGACCCGGAGGCCCCCGGCAGGTCGCTATCGGCCAGATGGACCGAAACCTTGTCGATCGGCAGGCCCAGCATCTCGCCCGCGATCTGGCCGAGGATCGCGTAGCTGCCGGTGCCGATATCGGTCATGTCGGTCTCGACCAGAGCGCCATCCGCGCTGAGCGTGACGCGCGCCGCCGACGGCACGAGGAAGTTCGCCCGCCCCGCAGCCGCGACGCCCATGCCGATCAGCCATTCGCCTTCGCGACGCGTTCCGGTCTCGGGGCGTTGATCCCAGCCGAAGCGTTTCGCGCCTTCGCGCAGGCTGTCTTCCAGAGCGCGGGCCGAGTAGGCCTGACCGGTGTCGGGGTGCTTTTCGGGGATGTTGCGCAGGCGCAGTTCCACCGGGCAGAGGCCCAGCTTCTCGGCCAGCTCATCCATCGCGGTTTCCAGCGCGAAGGTGCCAACCGCCTCGCCCGGCGCGCGGACCGAACCCGTAGGCGTGCGGTGATTGCGCGAGATATGTTGACGCATGACCCGGTTGGGTGCGCCATACATGAAGCGGCTCGCGGCGTTGACCGGTTCGGAGAAGGCTTCCTCTTCGAGATTGGACACGCGGTCCTCATGGCCGATCCCGGTCAGCTTGCCGCTCGCGTCCGCCGCAAGGCGCAGGCGCTGCCACGTCTCGGTGCGGCGCAGCACGGCATCGAAGACGGTCTGACGGCTCAGCACGATACGCACCGGACGGTCGAGTTCGCGCGCGGCAAGCGCCGCCGCGACATGCTCGGAGGAAATGCCCAGCTTGGAGCCGAACCCGCCGCCCACATAGGGCGCGAGGATATGGACCTTGTCGGACTCGATGCCAACCGCATCGGCCAACTCCTCTTTGTTGAAACGGACCATTTGCAGCGAGCCATGTAGAACGAGGCGACCGTCCTTCCACTCGGCGATACCCGCATGGGGTTCCATCGCCGCAGCGACGTGACCGGCGGTGATGTATTCGAGATCGACCGATTGCGCGGCCTTCTCCATCGCGGCGTCGAGATCGCCCTGGATGCTTTCGCGATCTTCGTTCAGCTCGAGCTCCACGCCTGCCGGATCGACCGGCGCGCCGGGGTTCTGCTCGTAGCTGATCTTGATCCGGGCGGCGGCGTCGCGCGCGGTCTCGAAACTTTCCGCGACCACGAGCCCGATGGGCTGACCGTGATAATCGACGCGGTCGCCGGGCTGCACCGGCGCGGCGCCTGCCATGCCCTGCGCCGGGTTGCGCACGAATTCCGGGCCGTGGAACAGGCCCAGATAGCCGGGGAGCTTCTTCGCCTCCGTCTCATCAAAGCCGGTGACCTTGCCGCGCGTGATCGTAGCGCGCAGCATCACGCCATGCACCATGCCTTCGGGCTTGAATTCGGCCGCATAGGTCGCGGTGCCGGTCACTTTCAGCTTGCCCTCGGGACGGTCGAGCGGCGCGCCCACCAGACCCTGTTTGGTTTCGTCGAGCAGCCGCGGCTGCGCTTCATCCATCGTGAACGTGTCGCTCATGCCAGCGCCTCCACCTTGTCCGTTCCGGTCGAGGCCGGGGCCATGCCCGTCGCCTCGCGCATCACCGCGATCAGTGCGCGGCGGGTCATTTCGCGTTTGAAATCGTTGCCCTCGTCGGTGACCGCTTCGGCCAGAAGAGTATCGGCGGCCTTGCCGAACAGTTCCTCCGACGGGGTTTCGCCTTCGAGCATCGCATTGACTTGCGCATCCGCCCAAGGGCGCGCGCCGATGCCACCGAAGGCGAGCGAGGCGGTCTTGATCGTTTCGCCCTCCATCTCGACCACGGCAGCGACCGAGACGAGCGCGAAGGCGTAAGACGCCCGGTCGCGGATCTTGCGATAGCTTTGCGTGGCGTTCGCCTGCGGGGCAGGGAGGATCACCGCGGTGATGATCTCGCCCGGCTTCAGGCTCGTCTCCACTTCCGGCGTTTCGCCGGGCAGCTGATAGAGTTCGTCCATCGCCACGGTGCGGGTTGCTCCATCGGTGCCACGGATTTCCACCTGCGCATCGAGCGCGCGCATCGCCACCGCCATATCGGAGGGGTGCGCGGCACTGCAGGCGGCCGAGGTGCCCAGGATTGCGAGCATGCGGCTGATACCGCCCTTGGCGGCACAGCCCGCGCCGGGGTCGCGCTTGTTGCAGGCCATCGCCGGGTCGTAGAAATACGGGCAGCGCGTGCGTTGCAGCAGGTTGCCGCCCGTGGTCGCCTTGTTGCGGATCTGGCCCGATGCGCCCGCCAGCAGAGCGCGCGACAGAACCGGATAGGCGCGGCGCACCTGCGGATCGGCGGCAAGGTCGGCATTGCGCACCAGCGTGCCGATCTTCAGCCCACCCTCATGCGGCTCGATCTTGTCCAGCCCGTCGATAGCGTTGATGTCGATGACCGTCTCGGGGGTCATCACCTGCAGTTTCATCAGGTCCAGCAGGTTGGTCCCGCCCGCGATGAACTGCGCGCCGTCACCCGCCTTGGAGGCCGCGTCATCGAGTGCGTTTGCGCGAAGATAGTCGAAAGGTCTCATTACTTCTCCTCCGCTTCGGCCACGCGCGAGATGGCCTCGCGGATGAAGGGATAGGCCGAGCAGCGGCAGAGGTTGCCGCTCATCCGCTCGGCAATCTCGGCATCGCTCAGCTCGGACTTGCCGGTGAGGCTGTCGCTGACATGGCTGGGCGCGCCTTCGGCAGCTTCGGCCAGCATCCCGGTTGCCGACATGATCTGCCCTGGCGTGCAATAGCCGCACTGGTAGCCGTCGCAGGAGACGAATTCCTGTTGCAGCGGGTTGAGATTTTCGGGCGTGCCGAGCCCTTCGATGGTGGTGATCTCGGAGCCTTCATGCATCACCGCGAGGCTGAGGCAGGAGTTCACCCGCCGCCCGTCGACAAGCACCGTGCAGGCGCCGCATTGGCCATGATCGCAGCCCTTTTTCGAGCCGGTGAGTTCGAGATGGTCGCGCAGTGCGTCGAGCAGCGTCACCCGCGGGTCGAGGTCAAGCGCGCGGGCCTCGCCATTGACGTGAAATGAAACCTTCATGGGGTCCCCCTTGTCCGGAATTCAGGTTTGGCGCAGCCGTCTGGGGAGGCGGGCGTTCAAACCAGCTTAATGGGGAACACCGCGCGCGCGGAACGGTTCCTGCGAGAAAACCCTCACGTTGCGGTGAGGGCTTCGCGGACGCGGTGCGCGTCAGGGGCGGGGGCGTGGTTGATGCCACGCCGCCCGCGATGTGTTTACGCCGCGATCAGTTCTCCGGCAGCGCGTAGACGGCCACCAGATCGCCCACGGTGGGCTTCAGGATCGAGTTGCCGCCCGAGATGAAGGCCACGTATTCGCGCCCTTTGTACTCGTAGATCGCCGGGTTCGCGACGACCGGGGCTTCGAGCTGCGAGGACCACAGCTCCTTGCCGGTCTGGATGTCATAGGCGCGCGCCTTGGCATCCATCGTGGCCCCGATGAAGATCAGACCCGACTTGGTCACCGCCGGACCGCCGATCGTGGGCGAGCCCATGCTCTCGGGCATGAAGAACCCGTATTTCTGCGAGCTGCCGAGCGGCTTGCGCCATTTCACGTCGCCGGTATGCATGTCGATCGCGACCAACTCGCCAAACGGCGGTTTCCAGCACGGCATCCCGAGCGAGTTCAGCGCGTTGCCCAAGCTCATGCCGTAGGGCGCGCCTTTCTGCGGGTAGAAGCCGTTCTCGTTGCCCGAACCACCGGCGTTCTGCTCGTAGTCCTGGCGCTCCCAGAGCTTGATGTACTGCACGATGTGGCTCGTGTTCACGACCGCGATCTGCGCGTCGGGATCGAAGGCCACGCCGCCCCATTGCACGCCGCCCGCACTGTCGGGATAGGCCAGCGTGCCTTCGCCCTTGGTGGTCGGCGGGGTATACATCCCCTCATAGGTGAGGTTGTCGAAAAGCTCCGAGCAAGCGCCGCCCGAAACGAGATCGGCAATACCCCATACCTCTGGCTTCTTCGACTGGTCGAGAAGCGGCGCGGGTTTGGTCGGGAAGGGCTGGGTCTTGGCATAGACTTCGCCTTTCACGGTGCCGTCGCCTTGCGGAACCGGGCGTTCCTCGATCGGCCAGACGTCTTCGCCGGTCTCGCGGTTCACGACGAACAGGAAGCCCATCTTGGTGCCCTGCATCAGCGCCGGGATTTCCTTGCCGTCGACGGTGATGTCCATCAGCGTCGGGGCGGAGTTGATGTCGTAATCCCAGATGTCGTGGTGCACCCACTGACGCGACCAGACGACCTTGCCCGTGTCGAGATCGAGCGCGGTGGTCGAGGTGGCGTAAGGGATCTGCTCGGTCCGGTTGCCGCCCCAATAGTTCGGCGAGGGCGAAGCCACCGGCAGATAGACCATGTTCAGGCCCGGATCGACGGACATCGCGGTCCAGACGTTCGCGGTGCCGGTCTTGCGGCGGATGTTTTCGGGCAGGGTCTCGAAGGACCATTGCAGTTTGCCGGTCTGCGCATCGACCGAGAAGACCGCACCGGGAGGAGCTTCGGCCCATTCCCAGTCCTGACCGGCCCAGCCGAGGATCAGGTGATTGCCTGCAACCGTCGGCGGCTGCAGAACCGACAGCGGGAAGCGGTCGTTGACCGTGTTCCACTGGTTCACGTCCAGCACGCCATCCTTGCCGAAATCGGTGCAGGGCTTGCCGGTATCGGCGTCGAGCGCGAAGAGCTGCGCATCCATCGTGCCGATATAGACGATCTTCTGACAGACCTTGCCCGCGACCGGGTTCTCGGCCTGCCAATAGGCGACGCCACGGTTCTTCAGCGCGGGCTGGGTCAGCGCCTCCAGCTTGGATTTCGTGTCGAAGGCCCATTTCGGCTCGCCGGTGGCGGGGTCGAGCGCCAGCACGCGATAGAAGGGCGTGCCGATATAGAGCGTGTCATTGGCAAAGATCGGCGTGGCCGACCAGACGGTGGCGGGTTTGTCGCCCGAACCGTCCGAGACGTCGCCGGTATGGACCTGCCAGACCTTCTCCAGATCGCCCACGTTGTCCGGGTTGATCTGGGTCAGCGGCGAATATTTCTGTGCGGAGAGCTGTCCGTGGAAACTATTCCAGACGGGCTGCTCGGGCACCAGCGGGGTGCCGTTACGCTCGCGCGAGCTGCTGGCGATCATCGGCTGAGCCACGCTATCGGCGACGGGCTTGGGCTGATCGGCATTGGCGTCGGGACCGGGAGGGGTGTCCTCGTTGGCCGCGGGATCGTTGGTTTGTTGATCGGTGCCGCTCTGACTGTCCGACTGGGTGGCAGTGTCCGCCGTGGTGCCGGTATCGGTGCTCGTGCTGGCGCCCGTCCCCGTGCCGGAGGTGTCCGATTGCGTGCTGGTATCCGTCGTTGCCGAAGTACCGCTGTCGGTCGAGTTCGCGGTGCCGCTATCGGCTGCGGGTTGGGTCGTGTTGTCGGTTGCGGTGCTGTCGGTCGCGGTCGTGTCCTGCGCATACCCGGCGGCAGCAAAGAAGGCGAGGGCGAAGGCGAGCGAGACGGTCTTGCGGTTCATGCGTAGGCTCCTTTCGAACGCGCGCCCCGGCTCGAGGCGATGTCGTAGATGAGGCCGATCAGCACGACGCCCATCGCCGCGATCAGCCACCATTCGTGGAGGAAATAGGCGGCCGCCGCGGTACCCAGCAGGCCGAGCGCGACGAGGACGCGCAGGATCGTGCGGATCGCTCCCGGTTCGGTCATCTGGATCACGATCCCTGCGAGGGCGATCAAAATGGAGGAGGCGATCACCAGCCCCGCGCCGAATGTGCCGGTCACGCCGGTCAGGGGGGTGACGTAATTCCAGATCGCGATGGCGGCGCCGATCAACGCCCCTAGAACAATCAGGATGCTGCGTGGTCGTGATGCTGAGCGGGAATGTGCCAAAGGAACTCTCCTTGGTAAATGCTTTCCCGCTCAACGCACTCTGTGTCTTTTGAGGTCCATGAAAAAGTGAACCGATTTGAGGCCGCGACGTAAGCGTGCATCGATTGCGGCTTCGGTCGCAGACATGAAAAGGCGCGCCAAGGCAGGGTTGGCCAAGCCAACACCCGCCCGGGCGCGCCGATCGGTTCGCTTCGTGTTTAGCGCTGGCGGTAGCCGCCCTGACGCTCCAGCATCCAGCCCGGATATTCGGCGGGCAGGGCGCTCACCTTGTCGAGGGTCTCCAGCTCTTCTGCCTCGAGCGTGATCTCGGTCGCGGCGATGTTGTCGGTCAGCTGGTCCTTGCGCTTCGCACCGACGATGACGCTGGTGACGACCTCCTGATGCAGAAGCCATGCCAGCGCGATCTGCGCGACACTCGCATCGCGCTTCTCGGCCATCGGACGCATCGCGTCGATCACGTCATGGGCGCGGTCCTTCTCGACCGGCGGGAAGTCGAAATTGGCGCGACGCCCGTCGGAGCCTTTGCCGTCACGGTCGTATTTGCCGGACAGCAGACCGCCCGCCAGCGGGCTCCAGACCATCAGGCCCATGTCGGTGTCGCGCAGCATCGGCACCACTTCGCGCTCCAGATCGCGCCCGGCGATCGTGTAATAGGCCTGCAGCGACAGGATCGGGGCGAGCTTGCGCGCCTCGGCGATGCCCACTGCTTTCATCACCTGCCACGCGGCCCAGTTCGACAGGCCGATATAGCGGACATGGCCATGCTGCACGAGCGTGGTCAGCGCCTCCAGCGTCTCCGAGATCGGCGTCATCGGGTCGAAGCCGTGGATCTGGTAGAGGTCGATATGGTCGAGCTGCAGCCGCTCGAGGCTCTGCTTGCACTGCTCCATGATGTGATAGCGCGAGGCACCGCGCTGGTTGATGCCCTCGCCCATCGGGCCGAGCACCTTGGTCGCGATCACCACCTCGTCGCGCGCGATGCCGAGATTGCGCAGGCTCTGACCGAGGATGCGCTCGCTCTCGCCGCCGGCATAGACATTCGCGGTGTCGATGAAGTTGATGCCCGCGTCCACCGCAGTTTTCACGAGGCCGTCGGCATCGTCCTGACGTAGCTGGCCGATCTGGCCCCACATGCCCTCCGAGCCGCCGAAGGTCATCGTGCCGAGGCAAAGTTCCGAGACGAGAAGGCCGCTGGGGCCAAGAGGTCTGTAACGCATGGATCGCTCCTTTCGCATCTTTTGCGGGGCCAGGTTCGGACGGCCCCTCTGGGTTGGGTAGATGGGGCGCGCGGCGCTCGGGGCGAGGGCCGCGTGACAGTTGTGGCGCACGATCATGTCATCGCGTGCGAGGCAGGAAGGGGACGGCGCAGGGGCGCCGCCCGCTCAGTCTTTGGCGCGCTCGATCTTCATCGGCGTGGACCACGGTGTGAGGATCACCACGCTCGCGATGACCATTGCGTAGCCGATCGCCGACATCATCGCGCCGCGATAGGCTTCGTGGTCGCCCGGTTCCGCGCCGCCCAGCATGCCGAAAAAGATCCCGCCCATGATCGCGATTCCGAAGGAGATGCCGACCTGCCGGATCGCTTGCACCGCGCCCGAGGCCGAGCCGCTGTCGTTACTATCCGCCGCCGAGAGCGAGACCTGAAACAGCGGCGAGACGGTGTTGCCCAGGCCAAAGCCGCCAAAGAAGAACCACGGCGCCATGCGCCACCAGCTGATCGTGTCGCCCATCGTCCAGATCGCCCAGAGCTGCCCTGCGAAGCCCGTCGCGATGAGAATGCCGCCGCCCATCACGCGCCAGCGGACCCAGCGCGACCCGAACCAGCCGGTCGTGGCCGAGGCGAGCAGCACGCCAAGCGGGAAGGGCGTCGTCGTCAGCCCCGATTGCAGGGGCGTGAGCCCGTAACCCGCCTGAAGATAAAGCGCCATGGTGAAGAAATAGCTCGGCACCGCGGTGAACAGCGCGGCGTTCAGAAGGCTCCCCGACAGGAAGGAGCCCGAGCGCAGCAGCCGCATCGGCAGAAGCTGGGGCGCGTTGCGTTCTTCCTGATGCCGCTGCCAGCGGATGAAGACCCAGCCGAGGATCGGTGCCGCGATCACCATCGGATACATCCAGAGCTGCCAGCCGATCGACGGGGCTTCGACCAGCGGGAACAGAAGCGCCAGCGTCGCCACCGCTGCGATCGCGATGCCCACCTTGTCGATGCCCAGCTTGCGATTGCCCTGACCCTTGGGCACCAGCATCAGCGCGGCGATGAAGGCCGCGATGCCCAATGGAATGTTCACGAGGAAGATCGGACGCCAGCCCAGCCCGTAGATATCGGCGGTCAGGAGCAACCCGCCCACGATCGGCCCCGCGACCGAGGCCAGCCCGGCGGTCAGCGCGAACAGGCCGAAGGCCGCGCCGCGTTGCTCGGGCGGGAATAGGCGCGGCACCAGCGCCAGCGTCTGCGGCGTCATGATCGCAGCGCCCACGCCCTGCACGATGCGCGCGCTCACCAGCGTCCCGATCCCCGGCGCGATGCCGCAGACCAGCGAGGCGGCGGTGAACAGCGCGATGCCCGAGACGAACAGCTTGCGCCGCCCCAAGAGGTCGCCCATCCGTCCCGCCGGCAGCAGCAGGATCGCGAAAGAGAAGGTGTAGCCCGCGACGATCCACTCGATCAGGTTCGGCGGGGCTGCCAGCTCGTTCTTCATCGAAGGCAGGGCGACATTGACGATCGTGATGTCGATCAGGTTCATGAAATTCGCCAGCAGCAGGACGGCTGCAGCCGCCCAGCGGCGTGCGGGCGAAAGTGGGGTCTTCTGGTCGGTCTCGGCCATTCGGGGTCCGTTCTGTCGGGGCTGTAACGCCAAGGGTAGCTAGCAGGGGGGCGAGGCTGGTCAATAGCACGACCGAAGGCGAGCCCGCGCGGAACAACTTCTGGATGTGTCAAAATACATAGGAAGAAAGGCGCGCAAGCGGATGTATCGCGGGCGCAGAGATTCGGTCGCGGAGGGCCGGGATGGGGCTTTGGCTCACGCGACGGAGCTTGGCGTTCGTTGCAAATTTCAAGGGCGCCACGCAAGTTTCAGAAAGATTTCGCCGAGCTCCGAGAAATGCGCTCTCACATGGGTGTGAGCACCGTGACGTCAGACTTGCGCCGCGCCGCGATCCTGCCCTTGATGCCCCATCAACGAAAAATCGGGGCCCCGCGCTCACCCCTGCGTTGCGCGCGACCGGACCCCGGAAAACTGGAGGTATCCCTTGAAGTCGATTGCCGCGATTTCCGCTTTTGCCCTGATGCTGGGCAGCGCCGCACCCGTTCTCGCTCAGTCGAGCAAAGTGCCCGAAGGCACCAAGCTCGCCGCTGACCAGACCTTCACCTACTGGATGCAGGACGATCTCAAGACGCTCGATCCCGATCTGAGCACCTCGAAGGACGGCAACGACGTTCTTCAGCAGATGTTCGAAGGTCTCTACCAGCAGGACGATCACGGTAAACTCGTGCCCGCGCTCGCGACGAGCTACGAGGTGTCCGACGACAAGAAAACCTACACGTTCCACCTGCGTAACGAGAAGTGGTCGAACGGCGATCCCGTCACCGCGCAGGACTTCGTCTATGCATGGCGTCGTCTCGCCGATCCGGCGACCGCCTCGCAATACTCGTGGTATATCGAGCTAATGCAGGTGAAGAACGCCCATGACGTGATCGCGGGCGACAAGAAGCCGAGCGAACTGGGCGTGAAGGCGCTCGACGACCACACGCTGCAGGTGACGCTCGACAGCGCGATCCCCTATTTCCGCCAGATGCTCGTGCTGTCCTCGACCTTCCCGGTGCCGCAGAAGGTCGTCGAGGAATACGGTTCCGACTGGACCAAGCCCGAGAACATGGTCGTCAACGGTCCCTACAAGCTGAAAAGCTGGAAAATCGGCAACTCGATCGAGCTGACGAAGAACGACGCCTATTACGACGCCGCGAACGTCACGCTGACCGATCTGAAGTTCATCCCGATGCAGGATAACGACCAGGCGCTGACGCGCTACGAGGCGGGCGAGCTGGACTTCGTGCAGACCCCGGCCGGTCAATATCCGCGCCTGAAGAAGGAATACCCGGATGCGGCTCACGCCCCGCCGCGTTCCTGCGTCTATGCCTACCGCTTCAACGTCGGCCCGAACGGCCCCGAGGCGCTCAAGGACGTGAAGGTCCGCAAGGCGCTGTCCTATGCGATCAACCGCGACATCATCGTCGACAAGATCCTCAAGGGCGGCCAGAAACCGGCCTATACCTGGACCCACTGGGCGACCGCGAACTTCAAGGCACCGGACGTCGCTTATGCCGACATGACGCAGCAGGAGCGGATGGACAAAGCCAAGGAGCTTCTGAAGGAAGCTGGCTACGGTCCCGATCACCCGCTGAACCTGCGGATCATGTACAACACCTCGGCCGACCACAAGAAAATCGCGATCGCGGTGCAGCAGTTCTGGAAGCAGCTCGGCGTGAAGTCGACCCTCGAGAACTACGAGTGGAAGGTCTATCTCGACAAGCTCAACGGTCAGCATGACTTCGACGTGGCCCGCACCGCATGGTGTGCCGACTACAACGAGGCCTCGACCTATCTCGACGTGAACACCTCGTGGTCGGATCAGAACTCGGGTCAGTGGAAGAACGCCGATTACGACAAGCTGATGAAGGACTCGAAGACGGCGGCCGATCCGCAGGAGGACTACACCAAGGCGGAGAAGATCCTCGCCGAGGACATGCCCCTTGCGCCGATCTACGCCTACTCGCTGCCGATGCTGCTGAACCCGCAGATCAAGGGCTACCCGTTCGATAACGTCCAGCTGAACTGGTACGCGAAGAACATGTACAAGGTCGCGAAGTAAGCCGGCTGAAACGATAACGGGCGGGCCGCGCAATCGGCCCGCCCGACCTATTTCGGGACATTCTTATGATCGTCTACATTCTCAAGCGTCTCGCCATCGCGATTCCGACGCTTCTGGTGCTCATCATCGCGAGCTTCTTGCTGATGCACACGGCGCCCGGCGGGCCGTTCACCTCCGAACGTGCCGTGCCGCCCGAGGTGCTCGCCAATCTCAACGCGAAATACGGGCTCGACCAGCCGCTATGGAAGCAGATCGCGACCTATCTGTGGAACGTGGTCGCCCATTTCGATTTCGGTCCTTCGTTCTCGTATAAGGACCGCTCGGTGAACGACATCATCGCGCAGGGCTTCCCGGTCACGCTGACCTATGGCTTCCTGAGCTTCATCGCCGCCGTTCTGGTCGGCGTCACCCTTGGCGTGACCGCGGCGATCAAGCGCAACTCCTGGCTCGACTATCTCGCCGTGGGTATCTCCATCGGCGCGCAGGTGCTGCCGAACTTCGTGATGGCGCCGATCCTCGTGCTGATCTTCACGCTGTCGCTGCACTGGCTGCCCGGCGGTGGCTGGAGCTTCGACGATCCGCGCTTCTGGATCATGCCGGTGATCGCGCTCTCGACCTCCTACATGGCCTCGATCGCGCGGATCACGCGCTCGTCGATGCTGGAGACGCTGAGCTCGAACCACATCCGCACCGCCCGCGCCAAGGGCCTGCCGAAGCGCAAGATCATCATGCGCCACGCCCTGAAGCCTGCGCTGCTGCCGGTGATCTCCTATCTCGGTCCGGCGTTTGTCTCGATGATCACCGGCTCGGTGATCGTGGACGTGTATTTCACCACCGGTGGGATCGGCAAAAGCTTCGTGGATAGCGCGCTCAACCGCGACTACGCGGTGATGATGGGGATCACCATCCTGCTGGGCACGCTGACCATCCTGTTCAACCTTGTCGTCGATATCGTCTACGGATGGATCGACCCGAAAATCCGGTACTGACATGGTCATAGATGAATCCAAGATGACCTCGCTCGCCGAGGCAACGAGTCGCGAAGACGTGGCGGGCCGCTCGCTCTGGGCGGATGCGCGCCGGCGGTTCTTCAACAACAAGGCGGCGATCTTCGGGCTGGGGCTGCTGGCCTTCGTCGTGGCCTTTGCGCTGTTCGGCAACCTGCTCGCAGCGTGGAACAATTCCGACATCGACTACAACGTGATGGGCGATGCCACGGCCTCCGCGCCGTCCTTCGCCAACGGCCACTATTTCGGCGCCGACGATCTGGGCCGCGACCTGTTCGCGCGCACCGTGCAGGGCACGCAGATCTCGTTGCTGGTGGGCGTGATCGGCACGCTGATCGCGGTTTCCGTGGGCACGGTTTACGGTGCGATCTCGGGCTATTTCGGGGGCCGCGTCGACGGGTTCATGATGCGCCTCGTCGATATCCTGCTGGCGATCCCTTACATGTTCGTGCTGATCCTGCTGCTGGTCATGTATGGCCGCTCCATCGGGATGCTCTTTGTGGGTGTCGGGCTGATCTCGTGGCTGGAGATGGCGCGGATCGTGCGGGGGCAGACACTGACCCTGAAGAACCGCGATTACGTGGAAGCCGCGCGCGCCATCGGTGTGCCTGCGCCGACGATCATCCGGCGTCACATCCTGCCCAATCTCGTGGGCGTGGTCGTGGTCTTCGCGACGCTGCTGGTGCCGCTGATGATCCTGACGGAGAGCTTCATCTCCTTCCTCGGGCTTGGCGTGCAAGAGCCGCAGACATCGCTGGGGGCGCTGATTTCGGAAGGGGCGGGGACGATGAGCTACGGCACGCTGTGGCAGCTGGCTTTCCCGCTGTTCTTCTTCGTCACCACCCTGTTCGGTTTCTATTTCGTAGGGGACGGGCTGCGTGACGCGCTCGACCCGAAGGAGCGCTGATATGCCATTGTTGGAAGTCAACGACCTCAACGTCCGGTTCGGAACGCAGGAGGGCGAAGTGCACGCCGTCAATGGCGTCAGCTTCGCATTGGAGCGCGGCGAGGCACTGGGCATCGTGGGCGAGTCCGGTTCGGGCAAGTCGCAGCTCAGCTTCTCGATCCTCGGGCTGCTGGCCGCGAATGGTAAGGCCTCGGGCTCGGTGAAATTCGAGGGGCGGGAGATTTTGAACCTGCCCGAACCCGAGCTGAACAAGCTGCGCGCCGACCGGATTTCGATGGTCTTTCAGGACCCGATGACCGCGCTCAACCCCTATATGCGCATCTCGGACCAGATGGCCGAAGTGCTGATGCTGCATAAGGGGCTGAGCAAGCGCGCCGCCGTGGCCGAAGCTGCGCAAATGCTCGAACTGGTGAAGATCCCGGACGCGAAGAACCGCGTGCGCCTCTTCCCGCACGAATTCTCGGGCGGGATGCGCCAGCGTGTGATGATCGCGATGGCGCTTCTGTGTAAACCCGACGTGCTGATCGCGGACGAGCCGACCACCGCGCTCGACGTGACCGTGCAGGCGCAGATCATGGACCTGCTGGGCGAACTGCGCCGCGAGCTGGGCATGGCCACGGTGCTGATCACTCACGACCTTGGCGTTGTCGCGGGCTTCTGCGAGCGCGCGATCGTCATGTATGGCGGTCAGGTGATGGAGCAGTCGCCCGTCGATCCCTTGTTCGCCAACCCGACCCATCCCTACACCAAGGGCTTGCTGGCCGCACTGCCGCGTCTGGATGCGGATCGCGCGATGACCCCGATCCGGGGCAATCCGCCGAACATGACCGGCGCGCCGAAGGGCTGCCCGTTCTGTCCGCGCTGCGATTTCGTCGAAGAGGCCTGTGCCGACGTGATGCCGCCGCTGGCGGAGTTTGCGCCTGGCCGCGCCCGCGCCTGTCACCGTTCCATTGAAACGATCGAGGAGGCCGCCGCATGACGACCCCGCTGATCGAGGCCCGCGACGTTCGGGTCACTTTCGACATCCGCCGCGCCTCGGACCTGCCCTGGACCGAGCCGCCGAAGCTGCGCGCGGTCAATGGCGTGAGCTTCAAGCTCGAGCAGGGCAAGACCCTCGGCATCGTGGGCGAGTCCGGTTGCGGCAAGTCCACGCTGGCCCGCGCGCTGATCCAGATGCTGCCCGCCGAGGGCGAGATCATCTGGCAGGGCACGACGGACCTTCTGCCGCTCTCGCCGCGCCAGATGCTGAAATACCGCTCCGACATCCAGATGATCTTTCAGGATCCGCTGGCCTCGCTCGACCCGCGCATGACCGTGGGCGAGATCATCGCCGAGCCGCTGCGCACCCATCGCCCGAAGATGGGCCGCACGGAGCGCAAGGAGAAGGTCCGCGAGGTGATGGAAAAGGTCGGCCTGTTGCCGAACCAGATCAACCGCTACCCGCATGAGTTCTCGGGCGGTCAGTGTCAGCGTATCGGCATCGCCCGCGCGCTGGTGGTGGAGCCGAAGCTCCTGATCTGCGACGAGCCAGTCTCCGCGCTCGACGTCTCGATTCAGGCGCAGGTGATCGCGCTTCTCGAAGACCTGCGCCGCGATCTTGGGCTCACGATCATCTTTATCGCCCATGACCTGAGCGTCGTGCGCCATGTCTGCGACGAGGTGATGGTGCTCTATCTGGGGCAGATGATGGAGGCGGGCGCGACCGAGAAGCTCTTCGCCGAGCCGCAGCACCCCTATACGCAGGCGCTTCTGTCGGCGGTGCCGATCCCCGACCCGGAGATCGAGCGCAACAAGGTGCTGATCGCGCTGGAAGGCGATCTGCCGAGCCCGCTCAACCCGCCATCGGGCTGCCCGCTGCGCACTCGCTGCCCGCGTGCGAGCGAAATTTGCGCCACGACCCCGCCCACCGAAGAGGTCGCCGGACGGCAGGTCTTCTGCCACCACCCCGGCCCTGCTGCGGAAGTGCAGGCGGTGCTCTCGGAGAGCTGAATTCTTGTGCGGCGGGCGGGGTTTTCCCGCCCGCTCACACCAATTTGTGCGAGCTTACGTCGGGATATTTATCCGGACGGTCAAAGCACTGTTACGATCCTCGGATAGAGCGCTCCGACAAGGAGCCAATTGTCTCGGAGGATCCCCCTTATGTCGCTTATTTCGCGTCGCCAATTCCTGATCACTACTACCGCTGCGGGCGGTCTCACGCTGGTCCACCCGTTCACCGCGCGCGCCGCCGAAGGGCAGGCCCACCTGCGCCTTCTGTGCACCACCGATGTTCACTGCCACATCCGGCCCTACGATTATTACGCCGACAAGCCCGTCGACACGGTCGGCCTGTCGCGCACCGCGACGCTCATCCAGGGGGTGCGCGCGGAGGCCGCCAACACGATGATGTTCGACAATGGCGACTACATGCAGGGCAACCCGATGGCCGATTACATCGCCTATTCCAAGGGGATGAAGGAGGGCGACACCCACCCGGTCATCGCGGGCATGAACCTGCTGGGCTACGATTGCGGCACGCTGGGCAATCACGAATTCAACTACGGAATGGATTTCCTCAAGAAGGTGAACGACCGCGCGAACTTCCCGATGGTCTGCGCGAATTTCGCCCATAAGCTCGGGGCTTCCCCGCGAGAGGACAACCTCTACCTGCCGCCCTACCTGATCCTCGATCGCGACCTGACCGACGGGGCGGGGAACAAGATGCCGATCCGCATCGGCGTGATTGGCTTCGTCCCGCCGCAGATCATGCAATGGGACCGTGCGCATCTCGAGGGCAACTACCAGACCCGCGATATCGTCGAGGCCGCGAAAGCCTGGGTGCCGCAGATCAAGGAAGAGGGCGCCGATCTCATCGTGGCGCTCGCCCATACGGGCATCGACAATGGCCCGCAAAGCGACGGGATGGAGAACGCGGCCTTCTACCTCGCGGGTGTGGACGGCATCGATGCGGTGATCACCGGGCACCAGCACCTGAACTTCCCCGGCAAGGATTTCTCTGGCCCCGGCATCGACAATGACAAGGGCACGCTGCAGGGCAAGCCGGCGGTGCAGGCGGGCTTCTGGGGCAACCATATGGGCCTGATCGACCTGATGCTGAGCCGCGACGGCGGCAAGTGGAAGATCGACACCCATACCTCCGAGATCCGCCCAATCTTCGCGCGCGGAGAGGATCGTTCGATCACGCCGCTCACCACCGATTACAAGCCGATCCTCGCCGCCACCGATCAGGTGCATGAAGAGACGCTGAAATATGTCCGCGCCAAGGTGGGCGAGACTGAGGCGCCGCTTTACTCCTACTTCGCGCTGGTGGCTGACGACCCGTCCGTGCAGATCGTCTCGAATGCGCAGCTTTGGTATGTGAAGAAGCTGCTGGAGGGCACGCCCGAAGGCAAGCTGCCGCTTCTGTCGGCTGCAGCGCCGTTCAAGGCGGGCGGGCGCGGCGGCCCGGATTACTTCACCGATGTCCCAAAAGGCCCGGTGGCGATCAAGAACGTCTCCGACCTCTACCTCTATCCGAACACGTTGCAGGCGGTGAAGGTCACCGGCGCGCAGGTGAAGGACTGGCTGGAGCGCTCGGCGGGCATGTTCAATCAGGTTGAGCCCGGCGCGAAGGATGCCAAGCTGCTGAACCCCGATTTCCCGTCCTATAATTTCGACGTGATCGACGGGGTGACCTATCAGATCGACATCACCCAGCCCGCCAAGTTCGACAAGGACGGTGCGGTGGTGAACGCCGATACGAACCGCATCGTCGATCTGAAATATGACGGCAAGCCGATCGACCCGAAGGCCGAGTTCGTGATCGCCACGAACAACTATCGCGCGTCGGGTGGCGGCAGCTTCCCCGGCGCGGATGGCTCGACGGTGATCTACCGCGCGCCCGACACCAACCGCGACGTGATCGTGCGCTACATCCACGACAAGGGCACGATCAACCCGAAGGCCGACGCCAACTGGTCCTTCGCGCCTGCCGGGGGCGCCACGGTGCTGTTCGAGACCGGCCCGAAAGCGCAGGACTATCTCGAAGACGTCAAATCGCGCGGGCTGGATATCGAGCCCGCAGGCGATGGCGAGGGGGGCTTCGCGCTCTACCGCATCACGCTGTGAACTGCTTCGGACAGGGATCGAGAGGGGCGCCACCGGCGCCCCTTTTTTATGCGATGCGCTCGCGAGGCGGTTTGCGGCCTGCATCTCGCGAATACGTGAACTCCGTGAAGGGCGCGACTTGACAATGGAATTGTGGCGCGGAGATCTCGAGCGGCTGCGTTGGCGCAAAAAAATTTCTCGGTAAAACAATAGGTAAGGCGGGTCTTTAATCCCGCGCCTTCACGGCTCGCAGCATTAGTTTTTGCATTTCTGGCCGCGCGCGAGTGGCGACAGAACAGCGCGGGCCTATCGTAGAAACGGAACAACGCCGGGAAAACCGGACTGCGGACAGGAGTTTCAGTATGTGTATTGGTCGGATGACGCGGCGCGCCGCGCTTGGGATGCTGCTTGCCGGCGGGTTCGCCGCGCAGGCGCTGGCGCAAGGAATGCCGGGTGGCACTCAAGGCCCGACCGAGGTCGGCGTGAAGCAGGTCGAGACGCAATCGGTGCCCTATACCGTCACCCTGCCGGGCCGCGCGGTGGCTTTTGAGCAGACCGATATCCGCCCGCGCGTCGCGGGTACCATCGCCTCGATCGATTACGAGGCGGGCCATAAGGTCGCGACGGGCGACGCGCTGTTTCACATCGACGACGATACCTATCAGGCCGAACTGACCGCAGCCGAGGCCGAGAAGGCGAGCGCCGACGCCAATGTGCAGGCCGCGCAGTCGCAGGTGGACCGCTACACCAAGCTTGAGAAGACCTCGATCTCGGTGAGCGATCTGGAGACGGCCAGGGTCACGCTGGCCCAAGCCAAGGCCTCAGCGTTGAGTGCCGAGGCCGATCTGCAGACCGCGCAGCTCAACCTCGACCGCACGGTGATCCGCTCGCCGATCGACGGCTATCCGGATGTGGCCAACGTCTCGGTCGGCTCGCTGGTTACTGCGAACCAGTCCGATGCGCTGACGACGGTGACGCGGCTCGATCCGATCTATGTCGATGTCTCGGAAAGTGCGGCGCGGATCATGCGGGTGCGCCAGCGGATCGATCAGGGCACGCTGCAGCGAGGGGACCAACTGAAGGTCTCGCTGCTGCTGGAGACCGGTGAGGAATATGACGGCACCGGCACGCTTGTCAGCCCCGGTGCGACTGTCTCCTCGACGACGGGCACGGTGGATTTCCGGTTCAAGTTCGACAATGCCGAGCGAATGATCCTGCCGGGACAGTTCCTGCGCGCGAAGATCACGTTGGGCACGACGCAGGCGATCCTCGTGCCGCAGCGCGCGACGACGCGGGAAGGGGATGGCTCGCTTTCGGCCTTCATCGCCGCCGATGGCGCGACGAAGAAAGTGACGCTCACGACGGCGGGCACCTATCAGAACGCGTGGATCGTGACCGACGGCATCGAGAGCGGCGATCAGGTGATCCTCGACGGGCTGAAGAACCTGCGCGACGGGGCCGAGATCGAGACGGTGCCGGTGACGATCAACGCGCAGGGCGTTGTGAAGGATGCCACGGATAGCTCCGACAATACCGCCGACACGGCGAAGGCGGAGTAAGCGCAACATGATCCGTTTCTTTATCCATCGCCCCGTCTTCGCGATCGTGCTCGCGCTGGTGACGATGCTCGCCGGTGGCTACGCGATCACCCAGCTGCCCGTGTCGCAATATCCGGAAGTCGCGCCGACCACGATCCGCATTTCCGCCAGCTATTCCGGGGCTACCGCGCAGGCGGTCGAGAACTCGGTGACGACGCCGATTGAGGACTCGCTCACCGGGCTCGACGGGCTGCTCTACATGGAGAGCTCGTCCAATCAGGGTTCGGCACGCCTGACGCTGACCTTCGACGGCTCGGTCGATCCGATCGATGCCGAGAACGAGGTGCAGACCAAGATCCGCAAGGTCGAGAATTCGCTGCCCGATGCGGTGCAGACCTCCGGGGTGAGCGTGTCGCGCTCGTCCTCGGATATCCTGATGGTCGGCGCGCTGGTCTCGACCGATGGGAAATATTCGACCGTCGAGCTGGGCAACATTCTGGACACCGAAGTGAAAGGCGCGATCGAGCGCACCTCGGGCGTGGGCGGGATCAATGTCTTCGGCTCGGGCTACGCGATGCGGGTCTGGCTCGATCCCTACAAGCTCGAGCAATATCAGCTGACGCCGACCGACGTGACCTCGGCCGTGCAGGCGCAGAACACGACCGTCTCGGTCGGTTCGCTCGGCGATCTGCCCACCACCGAAGGGCAGCAATTTACCGCGACCATCACCGCGCAGAGCCAGCTGACCTCGGTCGAGCAGTTCGAGAAGATCCTTCTGAAGACCGAGGCCGACGGCTCGGCGGTCTATCTGGGCGATGTCGCGCGTATCGAGATCGGACAAGAGGATTACGGCAGCAACTCCAAGTTCAATGGCATGAACGCAGCGGGCTTCGGCGTGAACCTCGCGAACGGCGCGAATGCGGTGGATACGGCCTCGGCGGTGCGTGCGACGCTGGATCGCATGTCCTCGTCGCTGCCCGAAGGCGTCGAATTCCAGATCGCCTACGACACCTCGCCCTTCGTGCAGCTTTCCATCGAGAAGGTCTATCATACGCTGGCCGAGGCGATCGTGCTGGTGCTGCTGGTGATCCTCGTCTTCTTGCAGAAATGGCGCGCGACATTGATCCCGATCGTCGCGGTTCCGGTGGTGCTGCTGGGCACATTCGCGGTGTTGCTGGTCGCGGGCTATTCGATCAACACGCTGACCATGTTCGCGATGGTGCTCGCGATCGGTCTGCTGGTCGATGACGCGATCGTCGTGGTGGAGAATGTCGAGCGCGTGATGGAGGAGGAGGGCCTCAGCCCCCTTAAGGCGACCGAGAAAAGCATGTCCCAGATCACCGGCGCGCTGATCGGGGTGGCGCTGGTGCTGTCGGCGGTGTTCCTGCCGATGGCGTTCTTCCCGGGTTCGACGGGGGTGATCTATAGACAGTTCTCTGTGACGATCATCACCGCGATGGTGCTGTCTGCCGTGGTCGCGCTGATCCTGACGCCTGCGCTGGCGGCAAAGCTGCTGCGGCCTTCGACGGGTCGCGCGATTGCGCCTGCGCGCGCCTTCAACACGGGCTTCACGAAGATGCAGGGCGGTTACGCCAGCGCTGTGGCCCGGATCGTGCGCAAACCTTTCCTGATGGCGCTGGTTCTCGTGCTGGTGCTCGCGGGCGCGTGGGGCGTGATGACCCGGCTGCCCTCGTCCTTCCTGCCGCAAGAGGATCAGGGCGTGCTGATGGCGATGGTGAATCTGTCCGAGGGGTCGACCACGGCGCAGACCTCGGATGTCGTCGATCAGATCACGCAATACCTGCTGACGCAGGAGAAATCCGACGTGTCCTCGGTCTTCGCGACGCTCGGGTTCTCCTTCGGCGGCGGCGGGCAGAACACCGCGATGGTCTTCGCCAAGCTGAAGGATTTCGATGACCGCACCGGCGCGGATCAGACCGCTGCCGCCATCTCGGGCCGGGCCAATGCGCATTTCGCGGGGCTGCGCGCGGGGCAGGTCTTCTTCCTGCAACCGCCCGCGATCCGCGGGATCGGCAACTCCTCGGGTTTCCAGATGTATCTGGTGGATCAGGGCAATAACGGCACGACGGCCCTGAAGGAGGTGGGCGAGCAGCTCGTGGCCGCGGCGAAATCCGACAGCCGCCTGACCAATGTCCGCGTCAGCGGCGACGAGAACAAGGCGGCGCTGCAGCTCGATATCGACCAGCAGAAGGCTGAAAGCTTCGGGCTGACGCTGAGCAATCTCAATTCGATGCTCTCGGTGATCTTCAGCGGCAGATCGGTGAACGACTTCGATCTCAACGGCAATCTGCGCCCGGTGATCGTGCAGGCCGATGCGCCTTACCGGATGCAGCCGGAGGATATCGACACTTGGTATGCGCGCAACGCCTCCGGTGAAATGGTGCCGTTCTCATCCTTCGCGACGACGAAATGGGTTTCCGTCGCACCGAGACTGTCGCGCTATGACGCGGCCAATGCGATCGAGATCTCGGGTCAGGCTTCGGACAGCGCAAGCTCCGGCGCGGCGATGGACGCGATGGAGCAGCTGGTCAGTGACCTGCCCGGCGGCTACGCGGTTGCCTGGACGGGGTTGAGCTATCAGGAACGCCAGTCGGGCGATCAGGCGCCCTACCTTTACGCGCTGTCGGTGCTGGTGGTCTTCCTCTGCCTTGCCGCGCTTTACGAGAGCTGGTCGATCCCGCTTTCGGTGATGCTCGCCGTGCCGGTGGGGGTGCTGGGGGCGCTGGTCTCGGCCTGGGTCTTCGGGCAGTCGAATGACGTCTACTTCAAGGTGGGCATCCTCACGACGATCGGCCTTGCGGCGAAGAACGCGATCCTGATCGTGGAATTCGCCAAGAACCTGGAGGCCGAGGGCAAGGAGCTGATCCCCGCGACCATCGAGGCGGCGCGGCTCCGCCTGCGCCCGATCCTGATGACCTCGCTCGCCTTCATGTTGGGCGTGGTGCCGCTGGCGATTGCGACCGGGGCAGGGGCCTCGGCGCAGAACGCGATCGGCATCGGCGTGCTGGGGGGCATGGCGGCGGCGACCTTCATCGGCGTCTTCATGGTGCCCGCCTTCTACGTCCTGATCCGCAAGCTGACGCCGGGGCGCTGAGCCGAAGGCGCGATCCCAATGCCAAGGCGGCCGCCCTACGCGCGCGGCCACCTCGGTGATCAATCACTTCCGCTTGAAACGGGGAAAGCAGGGAACAAAGCGCTGAAGGCGCAAGTTTCCCTGCCAAGGAACGCCGGTAAGTGCCGGAAAAAACCGATAAAGGAGTGAAGTTATGCTGAGCATGATCGGGGGCCTCGTCGTCCTCATCCTCGATATCTGGGCCATCGTGTCGATCCTTGGCTCGGGCGAATCCACCGGCAAGAAAGTGCTGTGGATCCTGTTGATCGTCATCCTGCCGATTATCGGCTTCATCATCTGGCTGCTGGTTGGGCCGAAAGGCGCCAAGGCGCCAGTATAAGCCACGCAGAGCCGGAGGGACGCCATGAACAGCATCGTGCGCAACATCGTCCCTCTCGGCTCGTTCGTGTTGTCTCTGCTGGCGCTCGCGCTGGCCGTCTGGATCAGCCCTTGGTGGCTGATCCTTTTGCTTGTGACGGTGCCGCTTCTGGTGCTCAGCCTTTATGACTATTTCCAGAAGGACTGGACGATCACGCGCAACTATCCGGGCGCGGCGCGCATCCGCTGGCTCGCCTACGATCTGCGGCCTTTCCTACGCGCCTATATCGTCGAGGGCGACCTGGAGGGCAAACCCTACCCCTACGAGGCGCGCAACCTCGTTCATGCCCGCGCGCGGGGCCAGACCGACACCCATCCCTTCGGCACTGAGCGCGACGTGGAAGGTGCCGAATACCAATGGGTGAACCATTCCATCGCGCCCGCTGAGCATCCCGACAAAAGCCCCCGCGTGAAGGTCGGCAACGACCAATGCGCCAAGCCCTATTCGGCGTCGGTGCTCAATATCTCGGCCATGTCCTTCGGGGCGCTGTCGGCCAAGGCGGTCGAGGCGCTGAACCTTGGCGCGAAACAGGGCGGGTTCTACCACGATACGGGCGAGGGGGGCTTCTCGCCCTATCACCAGAGCCACGGTGGCGACATCGTCTGGGAACTGGGCTCGGGCTATTTCGGGGCGCGCGACGATGCGGGGAATTTCGATCCCGATCTATTCAGGGATCAGGCTAGCCGCGATCAGGTCAAGATGACCGAAATCAAGCTGAGCCAGGGCGCGAAACCCGGTCACGGCGGGTTGCTGCCTGCGGCGAAAGTCACCGAAGAGATTGCCGAGACCCGCAAGGTGCCCGCGCATCAGGATTGCCTCTCGCCGCGCGGCCACAAGGCGTTTTCGACGCCCGCACAAATGATGGAATTCGCGGCACATATGCGTGATCTCTCGGGCGGCAAACCGGTGGGCATCAAGCTGTGCATCGGTCAGCCGCATGAGGCCTTCGCGGTTGTCAAAGCGATGCAGAAGACCGGCATCTATCCGGATTTCGTCGTCGTCGACGGAGCCGAGGGCGGCACCGGGGCCGCGCCGCTGGAGCTGTCGGATCACGTGGGCATGCCGCTGATCGACGGGCTCGTTCTGATGCGCAACGCTCTGGTCGGCGCGGGCGTGAAGGACAAGGTGCGGCTGGCGGCGTCCGGCAAAGTCTATTCCGGCTATGGGCTGGCGCAGAACCTCGCGATCGGAGCGGATTGGTGCAATGCCGCGCGGGCCTTCATGTTCTCCATCGGCTGCATTCAGGCGCAGCGGTGCCACTTGGGCACCTGCCCGACCGGAGTGACGACGCAGGACAAGAGCCGTCAGCGCGGCCTCGTGCCCGAGGTGCAGGGCCCCCGCGCGGCGCGCTTTCATGCCAAGACGCTGGAGGCGCTCGCCGACATCGTCGCAGCCGCCGGGCTGGAGCATCCGAGCGAGCTGCAGCCCCATCACATCGTGCACCGCACTGCCGTGCGCGAGGCCCGCACCATCGACAAGATTTATCCCTTTTTGCCCGCGAACATCCTCAACGACGATCCGGGCAGCACCGATTACGCGGACTGGTGGGAAGCGGCCGATGCCGACAGCTTCAAGCCGCGCATCGACCTCAATGCCAAGCGCACCAGCCTGCATCACAAAGCCGAATTGAAAGAGGCCTGACATGAGCAAGAGCGTATCCGACATCATCGCCGAAACCCTCGTTTCGGCGGGGGCGCGGCGCGTCTACGGGATCGTGGGCGACACGATCAACCACTTCACCGACGCTGTGCGCCGCTCGGATCTCGACTGGGTGCATGTGCGCCATGAAGAGGTCGGCGCGCTGGCCGCGGGCGGCGAAAGCTACATGACCGGGGAGCTCTCGGTCTGCGCGGGCACGACCGGGCCGGGCAGCCTGCATTTCGTCAACGGCATCTTCGAGAGCCACCGCAACGGCGCGCCGATGGTGCTGATCGCGTCCAATATCGAGCGCGCCGAAGAGGGGTTGGGCTTTCCCCAGGAGGTCGACCAGAAGAAGATCTACGAACAGACTTCGGTCTTTTGCGAACGCATCAGCCACCCCGATCAGGCGCGCCGGATCACCGCGCAGGCGGCGCAGGCCGCGCTGGCGAAGAACGGCGTCGCGGTGATCGTGGTCAATGGCGACATGTTCCGCGAGACCTCGAAGGACGAGCTGCAATGGGCGGTGAACCGCGCCCGGCCGATGGTGCGCCCCTCCGAGGCCGAGCTGCACGAGCTGACCAAGATGATCGACGCGGCCGAGCGGATCACGATCTATGCCGGCATCGGCGCGCGCGGCGCGCAGGCGCAGATCCGCGCGCTGTCCGAGCGGCTGGCCGCCCCGGTCGCGCATACCACGCGCTCCAAGGAATTCATCGAGCCGGACATGCCCAACAATGTCGGCATGACCGGGATCCTCGGCAACCGCGCCGGCATGGAGGCGGTGGGCGATTGCGATCTGCTGCTCTGTCTGGGCAGCGATTTCGCCTATACGCAGTTCTATCCCGGCAAGGCCAAGATCGTGCAGCTCGATATCGACCCCACGCGACTGGGTCGCCGGGCGCCGATCCATCTGGGGCTCGTCGGCGATGTCGGCGACACGATCGACGCGCTGCTGCCGCGTCTCGCTCAGCGTGAACCCGGCAAGCATCTCGACCGGGCGCTCAAGAGCTATGCCGAGGATCTCAAAGGCTACCTCGATAGCGCCGAGGAACCCGACCCGAGCCTGATCCACCCGCAGCACCTGACCGAGTTGCTCGACCGGTTCGCGGCGAAGGATGCGATCTTCACTGCGGATGGCGGCTCGCCCATGGTCTGGCTGCTGCGTCACCTGTCGGCCAACGGGTCGCGGCGCTTCCTGACCTCGCTGCTGCACGGGACGATGGCGAATGCTTACCCGCAGGCGCTGGGCATTCAGGAGGCCTACCCCGAGCGGCAGGTGATCGCGATGTGCGGCGATGGTGGGATGACCATGCTGATGGGCGATCTGCTGACGCTGGTGCAGGAAAAGCTGCCGGTGAAGCTCTTGGTCTATAACAACGCCTCGCTTGGCTTCGTCGAGATGGAACAGCGGGTGGAGGGGATGCTCGACGCCTTCACCGAGCTGCACAATCCCGATTTCGGCGCGATGGCGCGGGCGATCGGGATGGAGGGGATGCGGGTCGAGAGCGCGACCGACCTCGACGGCGCGGTGCGCGACTGGCTTGCCGCACCGGGGCCTGCGCTGCTCGACGTGAAGGTGAACCGGATGGAGCTGGTGATGCCACCGAAGATCAAACCGGCGCAGGTGGGTTCGACCGCGCTCTTTGGCGTGAAGGCGGTGCTCAACGGGCGCGCCGATGAGGTGGTTTCGCTGATGCGCGACAACTTCCTGCGCTGACCGGGGCGGGGCTAGACGCAGCCGCCGCAAGGGGTTCGCGGCGGCTGCTACCCGACGGAGACGAGTGTGGGGATATCTCCGTCAGGGTCTCGTGTTGCCCCCCGAGGGACAGAAACGGACAAATCCTCCGGCCCGAGCGCGCTGCACGCATTGCCTCGGCACGAAGGCGTCCAAAATGTCTATGCTGCACGAAGGGCTGACCCGCCACGGGGAGGCTGATCGACGGCAACATTGGGCATTTGCACCGGATGGAACCCGTCACGCAACCGTAATCCTGTCGTACAGAGCGGATATTCGCCTGTGGTGCCGCAAGAAAAGGCAAACGACCGAAAACAGGAGGGCGACATGGACGAAACGGCGCGGATATTGGCAGAGGCCGCGCGCCTGCTGGAAATCACGCCGCGACGGGCCGAGCCGCTGGCGGGTGGTGATCTGAGCCCAGTGCTGGCGTTGGACCTGCCGACCGGAGAGCGGGTGATCGTGAAGGGCGGGCCTCACCCCGAGATCGAGGCGGAGATGCTGCGTGCGCTCGCTGAGGCGGGCACGCGGGTGCCGAAGGTGATCGCGGCCTCTCGGGGCTGCCTCGTGATGGAGGCTTTGCCGCAGAGCGGTGGGCTGCGGGGCGCGGGGTGGCTGGAACTGGGCGAGATGCTTCGGCGCCAGCACCGCGCGGCTGGGGCACCGGATGAGGCGCCCTACGGCTGGTCCGACGATTACGCCTTCGGCCCGGTGCCGATCCCGAACGCAGCGCGCCCGACATGGCCCGAATTCTGGGCCGAGGCGCGGCTGCGCCCGTCGCTGCACGAATTGCCCGCGCCACTCGCCCGCCGTGTCGAGAAACTGGCGGACCAGATCGACGAGCATCTGCCGCCGCGCCCGTTCTCGTCCTTGCTGCATGGCGATCTCTGGGCGGGCAATGTGCTGGCCGACCAAGGGCACCTGAGCGGGCTGATCGACCCGGCCTGCTATCACGGTGACGGCGAGGTCGATCTCGCGATGCTCCATCTCTTCGGCGCGCCGGGGCCGGAATTCGCCGCTGGTTACGGCGCGCTTGAACCCGGCTGGCAGGCGCGCCGGGCGATCTACCAGCTCTGGCCCGCGCTGGTGCATCTGCGCCTGTTCGGTTCGGGCCATCACGGAATGGTGGCGGGGCTTCTGGACCGGATCGGCGTCTAGCGGGGAACCAGCGCGTCGGTAAGGCGCTTTGCCTGCATCGAAAGGTGTTACGCGGTGCAATTGGTGACTATCTCCCCTACGCAACTTCAGAAGCTGAACTGGTCGCGCGGCTTGCCCGCGGCGCTTGCGCTGAGCGGGCTGGTCGCGATCGTGCTGTCGCTCGATCTGCCGCGCGGTCAGGAACTCGCGGCGCTTGGCGCGGGCTTCGCCACCTCGACAGGGCAGGGCAAGTCGATCCGTAATCGGCGCTGGCCGGTCACCTTCCTCGACATTGCGGGCAAATTGGTCGGGATCTTTGCGGGGATGATCGCCGCGAAGGTCATGATAGGCGGCGTCGCGCTGAGCGTGCCGGGGATGTTGCTTGGCGCCTTTGCCGTGGGCCTTCTGTCGCGCCGGGATATGAGCCTGTGGTGGCTGTTTCTGCAAAGCTGGCTGTTCTTCTCGCTCTCGACCTTCCTCGTGCAGTTCATCCCGTCGCCCGGGCCGGTACTGCTCGCCGTCGGCGGCGCGATGGTCTGGGTCCTGGCGGTGGAAGAGGCGGTTCGGGTGATCTGGAAACACTTCGCACCGAAGACGGGGCCGAAGCTCGATGGGCAAGTGCCGCCTGATGGCGTTGCGCCGCTCAACTCGCTGATCGGTCAGGGGCTGCAGGCGATGGGCGCGGTGGGCTTGTCCTACGGGATCGCAGTGGCTTTCTCGATCAATCACCCCTACTGGGCGCCACTCTCGGCGCTGTTGATGCTGCGCCCGCGTCCCGGCATGACATGGGACCGGGTGCTGGTGCGCAGCCTCGCAACCCTCGCAGGCGGGCTGGGGGCGAGCCTGCTTGTGCTGTGGCTGGGGCCAGACAGTTTCGTGATGCCGGGGCTCTATGTGATCTTCGGCGTGACTGCGATCCTGTTCGCGCCGCCCGCGCATTACCCGACCTTCGTGGCCTTCCTGACCGCGCTGATCGTCGTGATGGTCTCGATGGGCAATGATGCACCTTTGTCGAACGCTTGGGGTCGGTTCGCGGGCACGGTCCTGGGCGGGGCCTCGGCCCTGGCGATGAGCTATCTCGCCCATGCGATCCGCAAGCGGCTCGGTTGGGAAGAAAGCCTGCCCGAAAGCGATGCCGCCTGAATGAAAACGGCCGCCCCGAGAGGCGGCCGTTCCAATTCGCGTTAGGGTGCGATCACTCGGGCAGGATGCGCACGCCACCCTTCGCCGCCGAGCTGGCCAGCAGCGCATAGGCCTTGAGTGCGGTCGAGACAGCCCGCTTGCGCGGCTCTGCCGGTTTCCACGGCAGCGGCCCCATCGCCTCACGCCGCGCGGCCAGAACATTGTCGGCCACGGCGAGGTTGATCGTGCGGTTCGGGATGTCGATCTCGATGATATCGCCGGTCTCGACGAGGCCGATCGTGCCGCCTTCTTCCGCTTCCGGGCTGACATGGCCGATCGAGAGGCCCGAAGTGCCACCCGAGAACCGCCCGTCGGTCAGCAGCGCGCATTTCGCGCCGAGGCCCTTCGATTTGAGGTAGGAGGTCGGGTAGAGCATTTCCTGCATCCCCGGACCGCCGCGCGGGCCCTCGTAGCGGATGATGACCACTTCGCCCTCGACGACCTTGCCGGTCAGGATGCCCGACACCGCGTCGTCCTGGCTCTCGAACACTTTCGCGGGGCCCGAGAACTTCAGGATCGAGTCGTCGACGCCCGCGGTTTTCACGATGCAGCCCTGCTCGGCGATGTTGCCGTAGAGCACCGCCAGACCGCCATCCTGCGAGAAGGCATGTTCCGCCGTGCGGATAACGCCGTTTTCGCGGTCGCGGTCGAGCTCTTTGTAGCGGTTCTCGGTCGAGAAGGCCTGCGTGGTGCGCACGCCACCCGGGGCCGCACGGTAGAACTGATCCGTTGCGTCGTCATTGGCAACCATCACGTCCCATTTCGATAGCGCCTCGGCCATCGTTTCCGAATGCACGGTGCGCACGTCCTGATGGATCAGACCGGCGCGGTTCATCTCGCCAAGGATACCCATGATGCCGCCGGCGCGGTGGACGTCTTCCATGTGGACGTCCTGCTTCGCCGGCGCGACCTTGCAGAACACCGGAACCTTGCGCGAGAGGCGGTCGATGTCTTCCATCGTGAAGTCGACCTTGCCCTCATGCGCGATCGCCAGCAGGTGGAGCACGGTATTCGTGGACCCGCCCATCGCGATATCGAGGCTCATCGCGTTCTCGAAGGCTTCAAACGTCGCGATCTCGCGCGGCAGCAGGCCCTTGTCTTCCAGCTCGTAATGGCGGCGCGTGATCTCGACGATCTTGCGGCCCGCCTCGAGGAACAGCTCCTTGCGGTCGGCATGCGTGGCCAGCATCGAGCCGTTGCCCGGCAGCGCCAGACCCAGCGCCTCGGCCAGACAGTTCATCGAGTTCGCAGTGAACATGCCCGAGCACGACCCGCAGGTCGGGCAGGCGGCCTTCTCGATCGCGAGCACGTCCTCGTCGGAATATTTGTCGTCGGCTGCCGCGACCATCGCATCGACCAGATCGAGGTCGTGACCGATGATTTCCGCGCCTTCCTTGCCGGCCTCCATCGGGCCGCCGGAAACGAAGATCACCGGAATGTTCAGGCGCATCGCGGCCATCATCATGCCGGGGGTGATCTTGTCGCAGTTCGAGATGCAGACCATCGCATCGGCGCAATGCGCGTTGACCATGTATTCGACAGAGTCGGCGATCACTTCGCGCGAGGGCAGCGAATAGAGCATCCCGTCATGGCCCATCGCGATCCCGTCATCGACGGCGATGGTGTTGAATTCCTTCGCGACGCCGCCTGCGCTCTCGATCTCACGCGCGACCATCTGGCCGAGGTCCTTGAGGTGGACGTGACCCGGCACGAACTGCGTGAAGGAGTTCACGACCGCGATGATCGGCTTGCCGAAGTCGTCATCGGTCATGCCGGTGGCGCGCCACAGACCGCGCGCGCCCGCCATGTTGCGGCCATGGGTGGATCTACGGGAACGATAAAAGGCCATAAGATTTCCGTTTCTGTCGCGCCCGAGGGGACTCGGGCAATTTCCTGTCGCGGGCCTGAATATAACATGGATCGCCCAATGAACAGTGGCGAGATGGCGCGGGTGGGCTGTGCGATGATGCGAGATGTTGGGGGAGGGTCGCGTCTCGGAAGGCTTCCAGGGAAAGCCTTCAGCGGCGAGCGCGCCGCGCGTCGCGGCGCAAAGGATCATCGCTCATAAGAAGGTGGGCCGGGCGCGGCCCGGGCTGGCCGCCCGCGCCAAGAGGAGCCGGAAAGCTTGCGCATCCGCTCCTCACGCCTACCTTTCACGCGATGCCCGCCACCGCCGCCACGCCCCTCCTGCCGCAACGCTTCGCCGACTGGTTCGCCAGCCGCGGCTGGCAGCCGCACAGGCATCAGCTCGACGTGCTGTCGGCGCGCGAAGATACGCTGCTGATCGCGCCGACCGGGGGCGGCAAGACGCTGGCGGGGTTTCTGCCGTCGCTCGTCGATCTGGCCGAGGGATATGAGGGGCTGCACACGCTCTACGTCTCGCCGCTCAAGGCGCTTTCAAAGGATATCGCCCGCAACCTGCGCGCGCCGGTGGACGAGATCGGGCTGGACCTGCGGATCGAGGATCGCACTGGCGACACGTCGGCCACGCAGCGTCGTCGTCAGCGGGTTGATCCGCCGCAGATCCTGCTGACGACGCCGGAGAGCCTCGCGCTGATGCTGTCCTACCCGGAAGCGCCGAAAATCTTCGCGGGGGTCAAGCGGGTAGTGCTCGATGAAATCCATGCGCTGGCCGAAAGCAAACGCGGCGATCAATTGATGCTGGGCGTTGCGCGGCTGCGCAGCCTGTCGCCGGACCTGACCGTCACGGGTCTCTCGGCCACGGTCGAGGCCCCGCAAGCGCTCGCCGAGTTCATGGGCGGCGCGCGGGTGATCATGGCCGATCCCGGTCCGCCCCCCGATATCGAGATGCTGCCCACCGAGCGCCCCGCACCTTGGGCAGGCGGCGGTGGGCGGCACGCCGCGCGCGACGTGATGGCGGCGATCGAGGAGGCACGCCTCAGTCTCGTTTTCCTGAATACCCGCGCGCAGGCCGAGCTGTTCTTTCAGGCGCTCTGGGAGGTGAACGACACCGCCCTGCCGATCGGGCTGCATCACGGCTCGCTCTCGCGCGAGGCGCGCCACAGGGTCGAGGAGGCGATGGCCAGCGGCGAGTTGCGCGCAGTGGTCTGCACCGGCTCGCTCGATCTCGGGCTCGACTGGGGCGATGTCGATCTGGTTCTGCAGGTCGGCGCGCCGAAGAACGTCAAGCGCCTCGTGCAGCGGATCGGGCGCGCCAATCACCGCTATGACGAGCCCTCGCGCGCGCGGATCGTGCCCGCCAATCGCTTCGAGATCGTCGAATGCGCCGCCGCCTTGGAGGCCGTGCGCGAGAACGATCTGGACGGCGGCGGGCGGCGCTGGCGCGGGCCGCTCGACGTGCTGTGCCAGCATATCCTGCTGACCGCCTGCGCCGGGCCGTTCGAAGCGGATGCGCTTTATGCCGAGGTGCTGCGGGTAGGGCCCTACGCGACGCTGCCGCGCGCCGAATTCGATGCCTGTTTGGAGTTCTGCGCCACCGGCGGCTACGCGCTGCGGGCCTATGACCGCTGGCAGCGTCTGTTGCAGCGCGACGGTAAATGGCAACTCCGCGACCCGCGCGCGACCCGCGATCTGCGGATGAATATCGGCGCGATCACCGAGACCGAGAAGCTGAAAGTCCGCCGCAAATCCCGGCGCGGCGGCACGCCCTTGGGCGAGGTCGAGGAAGGGTTCGCCTCGTCTCTCACCCCCGGCGACACTTTCCTGATCGGCGGGCAGGTTGTCCGCTACGAGGGCCTGCGCGAAATGATCGTGGAGGTGACGAATGCCGCCACGCGCGAGCCGAAGATCGCCGTCTTCTCGGGGCTGAAGATGGCGACCTCACTGGAGCTGTCGCAACGGGTGCAGCGCCTGATTGCCACGCCCGAGGATTGGGACCAACTGCCGCCCGACACGCGCGACTGGCTGGCGCTGCAGCGCGAGATTTCCACGCTACCCGCCCCGGGCACGCTGACCTGCGAGACCTTCCTGCGCGGCGGGCGGGCGTTCTTCTGCCTCTACGGTTTCGCCGGGCGCAACGCGCATCAGACCCTCGCGCTGCTGCTGACCCACCGGATGGAGCAGGCTGGTCTCGGGCCGCTGGGCTTCGTGGCTACCGACTACGCGCTGCTGATCTGGTCGATCGACCCGGTCGAAGACCCCGCGCCGCTGCTATCGGCCGAAGGGCTGCGCGAGGGGCTGCGCGACTGGCTCGAGAGCAACGCGGTTATGAAGCGCGCGTTTCGGTCGATCGCGACGATTGCGGGCCTCATCCAGCGCAACCTGCCGGGGCAGCGCAAATCGGGCAAACAGGCGACGTTTTCCTCCGATATCCTTTACGACACGCTACGCCGCTACGACCCCGATCACCTGCTCTTGCGCATCACCCGCGAGGAGGCGAGCCGCGGCCTCGTCGATTTCGAGCGGATCGAGGAGATGCTGGCCCAGGGGCAGAGAATCGTGCATATCCGCGCCCCGCATGTGACGCCGCTGGCCGCGCCGTTGTTGCTTGAACATGGGCAGGTTGGCATTCGGGGCGGCACGGGCGAAGCGCGGCTGATGGAAGAAGAGGCGCAGGCAATGATGCGCGAGGCGGGGCTGGAATGAGAGAGATCACCTTCGCGGGGCAACGGCTCATCGCGCAACCGTCGGGCGCGCTCTATTGGCCCGTGGAAGGCGCGCTGATCGTGGCCGATCTTCATCTTGGCAAGTCCGAGCGGATGGCGCGGCGTGGCGGCGCGCTGCTGCCGCCTTTCGAGAGCCTCGACACGGTGATCCGGCTGGAGGCGGAGGTTTTGCGCCTCCGGCCTTCGCGGCTGATCAGCCTCGGCGATGCGTTCGACGACGACGCGGCGGCGGGAGAGATCGCGCCCGAGATCGCCGGGCGTCTGACCCGGATCGCGGCGCAGACGAAGCTGCTCTGGATCGCGGGAAACCATGATCCGATCGGCTTGGGCCGGACCGTGGAGGAGACGCAAATCGGCCCGCTTACCCTGCGCCATATCGCAGGGCAGGGGCCGGACCTCTCGGGCCATTACCATCCGAAAGCCAAGATCGCACGGCGGTCGCATCGGGCGTTTCTGGTGGGGCGCGATCACCTGATCCTGCCCGCTTTCGGCACCTATACCGGGGGCTTGGATTGCGACGGGCCGGAGCTGTCGTCGCTGGTCGGGGCAGGCATCGCCGTGCTGACCGGGCCGGGCATGCCGGTGCGCCCGATCGGTCAGAGCGCGCTGCGCCAGTCTCGATAGCCCGCGCGAACCAACGCTTCGCGTGCAGCGATGAAACCGGGGCGGTCGGGCGCGGGGTCGGGGATCGGTTCGACATGCGCTAGATCGTCCAAGCCCAGCCCATGCTCGCGCCGCCCCGCCCGGATCAGCGCGAGATACCACTCGAACGGCGCGATCCCGTTCTGGCGCTGCAGTGCGCGATAGGTGAAGGCGCGCTTGCCATCCTCGAGCATCAGCGCAATCTTCTCGTAATGCAGCCCCGCACCTTCGGCGGCATCAAGCGCGGGGATGTCGCTCTCCGCGATCTCGAACAGCACGCCTTGGGTGCGCGCGTCGCTTTCGGTGATCGTGGCCTTCGCGCTCCCGTCGCGCCCGCGTTTCGAGAAGTCGAGCGAGTGTCCGGGAACCTCCGCCAACCCGAGCACGCGCGCCGAGGGGCAGCGCGCGGCAAGCCGCGAGGTCAGCAGGTTGGAGCCATAGGCGAGGTAGGGGATCATCCGCTCACCTGTAGGGTCATCGCGAATCTCTCCTGCGCGCCGGGCGGCAAGATCATGCTGTCGGGCCGCGCGGCCAGTTCCGGCCCGGCCCCCTCCGCGGCAGGCAGTCCGTGCCACGGTTCGATGCAGATATAGGGCGCACCGGGCTTCTGCCACAGCGCGAGATTGGGCAAGTTGGAAAAGCGGAAATCGAGCACCGGCGCCCCGTCGGCGAAGTAGCGCAACCCGTCGCCCGCACCTTCGGGGAAGATCATCGCATCGTCCTCATATTGCGCCGGGTCGAGGGTCAGCGCGCCCGCCGTGAAGGGCGAGGGCATCCGCGCGCGCCTCAGCATCCCATCTGCGAGCCGCGCCAAGGCAGGCTCCGCCCCGTTGCTCAGCTCGATCCGATGCGGGCCGGTCGCGCCGGGCAGCGGCCAGCGGAACGCGGGGTGAAAACCGAAGGAAAACGGCATCTCCCGATCACCAGCATTGCTGACCGTGGCGGTGACGCTCAACTCCGCCCCCACGACCTCGTGGACGATCTCGAGGCGGAAATCGAAGGGATAGGCGGCAGTCTCCTGCGAGGGTTCGAGCAGGTGGCAGCAGCGGTTTTGCGTCAGCTCGGTCACGCGGAAGGGCAGGTCGCGGGCGAATCCATGCTTGGGGATCGCGTGGGGCGTGCCATTGATCGTCACCCCGTCAGGCGCGGGAAGGCCGACGATGGGGAACAGGATCGGGGCTTGCCCGCTCCACCAGGCCGGGTCGCCCTCCCAGAGCAGTTCCTGCCCCTGATAGCTCAGCCCCTGCATCTCGGCGCCCAGATCGGCGATGGTGACGCTGAGGCTTTGGGTAGAAATCTGGGGCATGTGTCGGGATCCGGAGGTTGTGACGTGTCGCGCCTTGGTATCGCGCCGCCGGGGATGATCCAAGCCCACGTCCGTTTCGTGCCGAGCGAGGGGGGAGTGAGCCGGGAAGAGCGGCCTTCCAGTGGAAGGACGCCCCCGGCGAACGCCCGGAGCGCAAGCGAAGGGCCGGACGGGCGCGTGTGGCGAGAGACGAGGGCAGCGCCCGACTCTTGGGGTGAGCCGCGTCTCGGAAGGCTTCCAGTGGAAGCCTTCAGTGGCGAACGCGCCGCGCGTCGCGGCGCAGGGGGCGCTTTGCCGTCGTCTGGTTTGGGCGCTTTATCTCGCAAGGCCGAAGGGCGGGGAGCTGTGAGCTGCATCGCTAATGCGCCCTCCTGGGGGGAGGGGTGAGCCGGGACTGGCGGCTTTCCAGTGGGAGGACGCCCCGGCGAACGCCCGGAGCGCGAGCGAAGGGCCGGACGGGCGCGTGTGGTGAGAGATCAGGGCAGCGCCCGAGCCTTGGGGTGAGCCGCGTCTCGGAAGGCTTCCAGTGGAAGCCTTCAGCGGCGAACGCGCCGCGCGTCGCGGCGCAGGGCGGGCTTTGCTGTCGTTTGGTTTGGGCGGTTTATCTTGCAAGCCCGTAGGACGGGGAGGGTGTGGGCCGCATCGCCAATGTGCTCTCTTGGGGGGAGGGGTGAGCCGGGAAAAGCGGCCTTCCAGTGGAAGGACGCCCCGGCGAACGCCCGGAGCGCAAGCGAAGGGCCGGACGGGCGCGTGTACTGAGAAATGAGGGCAGCGCCCGAGCCTTGGGTGGGCGCTTCGCTGTCGTCTGGTTTGGGCGGTTTATCTCGCAAGCCCGGAGGGCGGTGAGGCTGCGGGCTGCGTCGCCAATGCGCCCTCCCGGGGGGAGGGTCGGGCGCTGCCCGGGCTGGTCGCCCGGGCCGGATGTTCATTATTCAATGTCACTGAAGGACAGGTATGGCATGAACTTCTTGAAAGTCGCACCAAGCTGATCTGTAAGCCACCGAAGTTCATCGTATTCACCGTGGATATGTTTTGAGCGTTCTTCCCCGGGTTCTAAGCCTTCGATTTTCATTCGGTGCATTCGCATCGTAATTGCATGCGTTCGGATTTTCTCGAGGTAATCGCTCAGATCTTTCCCGAGCAGAAATCGTGCGCGTTGGCAGGTGTCGGAGTATCGTGCCAGATCATCATCGTGCACTTTGCCGCCGCTCAGGGTAGTAGAAAGGAATGCCTGTGTTTCGTTGAAGATATCCCATCGGCGATCAAAGAGCTTCTCGCGCAGTGCTGCGCGGTTCACCCGCCACTGTTGCCAAGCCACATAGGCAACGATCCCCGCGATCAAGGTTGGACCGAGCGCCTTGAGGTACTCGGTCCAATGCAGGTCAAACATCCAGCTCCTCCACGAACTGCGCGTTCTCCTGAATATACTGGAACCGCAGTTCGGGCTTTTTGCCCATCAGACGCTCGACCAGATCGCCGGTCTCGTTCGGCTCGTCGTCGTGGATCGTCACCCGGATCAGCTTGCGCGTGTCGGGGTGCATCGTGGTTTCTTTCAGGTCCTTCGCGTCCATCTCGCCCAGACCCTTGAAGCGCTGCACGTCGATCTTGCCTTTGCCGCCCAGACCTTTCTCCAGCATCGCGTCCTTCTCGGCGTCATCGGCCACATAGACGCGCTTGGCCCCTTGGGTCAGGCGGTAGAGCGGCGGGCAGGCCAGATAGAGGTGCCCCTGATCGATCATCGGGCGCATCTGGGTGAAGAAGAAGGTCATCAGAAGCGAGGCGATGTGGGCTCCGTCCACGTCCGCGTCGGTCATGATGATGATCTTGTCGTAGCGCAGATCGTCGACGTTGAACTTGGTGCCGAGCCCCACGCCGAGCGCCTGCGTCAGATCGTTGATCTCCTGGTTCGAGCCGAGCTTGGAGCTTGCCGCGCCGAGCACGTTGAGGATCTTGCCGCGCAGGGGCAGCAGCGCCTGGTTCTTGCGGTCGCGCGCCATCTTGGCCGAGCCACCCGCCGAGTCGCCCTCGACGATGAACAGCTCCGTGCCCGAACGGTTCGTGGCCGAACAATCGACGAGCTTGCCGGGCAGGCGCAGGCGCTTGGTGGCCGATTTGCGCTGGGTCTCTTTCTCCTGCCGGCGCTTGAGGCGTTCTTCGGCGCGCAGCACGAGGAAATCGAGGATCGCGCCTGCGGATTTCGTGTCCGAGGCCAGCCAGTTGTCGAAGTGGTCGCGCACCGCGCCTTCGACCAGACGCTGCGCCTCGACGGTGGCCAGACGGTCCTTGGTCTGGCCCACGAATTCCGGCTCGCGGATGAAGCACGAGACCAGCGCGCAGCCGCCGGTGATCAGGTCGTCGCGGGTGATCTGCGCGGCCTTCTTGTTGTTCACCAACTCGCCATAGGCGCGGATGCCCTTGAGGATCGCCGACCAGAAGCCCGCCTCGTGGGTGCCGCCCTCGGGCGTCGGGACGGTGTTACAGTAGGACTGGATGAAACCGTCGCGCGAGGGCGTCCAGTTGATCGCCCATTCGACCGAGCCCGGCACGTTGAACTTCTCGCGGAACTCGACCTTGCCCGAGAAGGGGCGGTCGGCATAGGTGCTGGCGCCGCTCAGCGTCTCGGTCAGGTAATCGGCGAGGCCGCCGGGGAAGTGGAAGGTCGCTTCGGTCGGGGTCTCGCCATCGTCGACCTCGGACTTCCAGCGAATCTCCACGCCCGAGAAGAGATACGCTTTCGAGCGCACCATCTTTAGCAGACGTGCAGGCTTGAACCGGTGATGGCCGAAGATCTGCTCGTCGGCATGGAAGGTGACGGTGGTGCCGCGACGGTTCGGCGCCGCGCCGATCTTCTGCACCGGACCTTCGGGGATGCCGCGCGAGAAGCGCTGTTCATACAGCTCCTTGTTCTTGGCGACCTGAACGACCATCAGGTCCGACAGCGCGTTGACCACCGAGGCGCCCACCCCGTGCAGACCGCCCGAGGTCTCGTAGGCGTCGCCCGAGAACTTGCCGCCCGCGTGCAGCGTGCAAAGGATGACTTCCAGCGCGGATTTGCCGGGGAATTTCGGGTGCGGGTCGATCGGGATGCCGCGCCCGTTGTCGCGGATGACGACGGAATGATCGGCGAGCAGCTCGACCTCGATGCGGTTGGCGTGACCGGCCACCGCTTCGTCCATCGAGTTGTCGAGGACCTCGGCCACCATGTGATGAAGCGCGCGCTCGTCCGTGCCGCCGATATACATGCCGGGGCGTTTTCGCACGGGTTCGAGACCTTCGAGCACCTCGATCGAGGAGGCGTCATAGGAATCGGTCTGGGGCGTCAGAAGATCGTCGGCCATGCTGCTCGCTTTCTCTTGTAGTTTTCTAAACAAGAGATACCGCAGGTTGGGGCGGAGGAGCAAGAAGACCCCACCGCCCCGATCCGCTTCGAAAGCCCCACACCCCCGAAAACGTCCGGCCCTTACGCGACGCGCGCCATGAGCAGCATCGACCCCACCGCCATCGCGATACCGAAGACTTCCCGCAAGGCGAGTTTTTCACCGAACAGGACGACTCCCATCGTCACCAGAGCCATCAATGTGAAAAGCGCTGAGGCCACGCCCGTTTGTGCCAGCGACACATGCCGCATAGCCAGAAACCAACCTGCTGCCGAAGCGGCGTAAAGCACGCAACCTAGGAAGACAGACGGCGAATGCAGCGCGTGACCTTTATCAACGGCGGATTTCAGAACGAAATCTCCCGCGATCACGATCAGCGTCGCACCCAAACACAGGCTGTATCCAAGCAAAGCAGACATGGTTACCTCGAACCCTCTTCACTCCGACAAAATGACGTAAGGGAAGCTGCATTGCTAAGAGGAATTCACCCCGCTGCGGAAAACCCGACCACTTGGTCAGGGAGACCTGACTGAAAGGCGAAGTTGGGTTGAGCGCCTGCCCATCGCTTGAGCAGAGCGCGTATCCGCGCCGTCTTCGCATACACCTTTCGAATTAGGCGCGACGCGAGGTTCGCCGAATCAAACCGCCTCGGCTTCGCGCTTCTCCCACATCGCGCGGAAGGCTTTGCGGCTCTGGCACAGTTTGATCCAGCTTTGCAGGCGCGGGTAGGGGGCGAGGAACTCCGGGTGGTCCTGCCCGTAGCGCAGAACCTCGGCCAGATTGAGATCGGTCACGGTGAACCGGCCGCCCACGATATGGCTATGCGTCTCGAGATGGGTCTCGAGCGTGGTCAGCGGCCGGGCGAGCTTCGAGCAGAGAGACGCGATCTCGGCCTTGCCTTCGGGCGTGTCCTGCTCCTTGCGGCGATAGACGAAGCTGAGCGCCAGCGCGTCGGTCTCGATCCAGGTCGCGGCGAAGAGCGCCCATTGCTCCATTTGCGACAGTTCGCGCTCGTGCGCAGGGGCGAGCGGCCCTCCCGCCTTGCGTGCGAGATGCAGGTTGATCGCGAGCGACTCCGTCAAGATAAGCCCGTCTTCCTCCAGCACCGGGATCGCGCCCATCGGCGAGAGCTTGCGAAATTCGGGCGAGCGGGTGTTGAGCGGAACCTCCGGCGCGAGCGGATCCTTGAAACGGTTCGCCTGCACGACTCGGCGCAGACGGAACGGCAGGCCCAACTCCTCGAGCAACCACAGCGCCCGGCTCGCCCGCGAATGATAGTTGCCGTAGATCGTGATCATGTCCGTTCCTTCGTTTCGCTCGATTTTGTGGCGTTTTTGCCGCCGGAGGCCCAGCAGACACGGGTTTTTGATGCGTATCAAGGCACATCACGCGGGATTGCGCGATGCTCCGCAAGGTTCAGCCAACGGAGGGATACGCATGAAAGATCAGCTCATGAGCGACGCGACGAAACCGGCCAAGGCCGCAGCCGGGAAGGCAGAGGCTGTCGTCAAGCCGATCGATCCCGCCGAGGCGCATCCCGCGATCACCCCGCCAGAGCCGAAGGCGACCGGCCCGAAGAGCTTCCCGCGCGTCGATCCCAGTGCGGTGCGGCTGGCTTTCGAGACCGGGAAATACCCCTACAAGCGCAAGATGGCGCGCGCCGCCTATGAGAAAGAAAAGGCGGAGCTTCAGGCGGAGCTGCTGAAGGTCCAGAAATGGGCGCAGGAGAGCGGCGAGAAATTCGTGATCCTTTTCGAGGGCCGCGATGCGGCGGGCAAGGGCGGTACGATCAAGCGCTTCACCGAACATCTCAACCCGCGCTTTGCCCGGGTCGTCGCACTCAACAAGCCCTCGGAAGAGGAACTCGGTCAGTGGTATTTCCAACGCTATGTCGAGCATCTGCCGACCGCGGGCGAGATGACCTTCTATGATCGCAGCTGGTATAACCGCGCGGGTGTGGAGCGCGTGATGGGCTTCTGCAAACCCAACGATTACCTCGAATTCATGCGCCAGACCCCGGAGTTGGAGCGGATGTTCGTGCGCTCGGGGGTTCGGCTTTACAAGTACTGGTTCTCGGTCACCCGCGAGGAGCAGCGCCGCCGCTTCCAATCGCGCGAAACCGATCCGCTCAAGCGCTGGAAGCTGTCGCCGATCGATCTGGCGAGCCTCGATCGCTGGGACGATTACACCGAGGCGAAAGAGGCGATGTTCTTCTACACCGACACCGCCGATGCGCCATGGACCATCGTGAAGTCGAACGACAAGAAGCGCGCACGGCTGAACTGCATGAAGCATTTCCTGTCGACGCTGGACTATCCCGACAAGGATCCCACGATCGCAACGCCGCCCGATCCGCTGATCGTGGGCCATGCGAGCCATGTCGTGCATTCGTCCGAGCACATTCTTGGCGCATCTCTTCATCCCGATCAGCGCCGCGTGACCAAATCCTGAGCATGTGATCGCCGATGGCGATTTCGGTGACCGGTGGGGCTTGTCCCTCCGCCGGTTGCATTCCATGTGAAAGGTAACAACCGGAGGAGAGCATGGGCTGGAACGAAAGATTCGCCGGAGAAGAGTATCTCTATGGCACGACCCCGGCGGATTTCGTGGCGCGCCAGGCGTGGCGTCTCGCTCCGGGGGCGCGGCTTCTGAGCATCGCTGACGGCGAAGGGCGCAACGGCACCTATCTCGCCAGCCTCGGAGTGCAGGTCACAGCCCTCGAACCGTCGGAAAACGCGCGCCGCAAGGCCGCTGAACTGGCGCAGGAGCGGGGCGTGTCGATGCAGACTATCGACGCCGATCTGCGCGGCTATGACTGGCCGCGCGGCGAATATGACGCCGTTCTCGCCTGTTTTATCCAATTCGCCGATACTGCCTTTCGGGCGGAGATTTTCGACGGCATCGCGACCGCGCTCAAACCGGGCGGGCTCGCATTGATCCACGGCTTCGCGCGCCGCCAGCCGCGCTATGGGACCGGCGGGCCGGGGGTGGTGGAGCAGCTCTACGATCTCGATCTCCTGCGCGACGCGTTCCCGCGCTGGGAAGTGCTGCATCAGGCCGATTACGATGCCGATCTCGACGAGGGCGCGGGCCATTCCGGTCGCGCCGCCCTGATCGATTTCGTCGCCCGCAAACCCGAGCGGTGATTCCGCGGGTTTCAGCAATAAAGTCAGGGTTTCGCGCGGCTTATACGCGGGGCGCCTGACGTTCCGTCGCGATTTAAGTGCGATTTCTAGGCAAATTGCGCGTTCGAACGGCAATAGGCCGGAACCTGCCTAAGACCCGGTGCCTCCCTATCGTCCCGGTAGGGGAAATGTGTGCCTGCGCACATAGGAGTGTCTTCGGATTGACACGAATGCGTGTAACCTCAAGCCTGTACGTTTCTTGCCATCGCAGATTGGAGTTCCACATGCGTAAGCCTCTCCTCGCCCTGACCTTCACCCTCGCCGCCAGTGCCGCTTTCGCGCAGTCGCCCAAAGACGCTGTCGAAGCGCGCCAAGGTTTCTTCGATTTGCTCGGCGCCCAGATGGCCGTGCTCGCGCCGATGGCGCAGGGCAAGATGGACTTCGATGCCGCCAAGGCACAGACCGCCGCCAACAACATCGCGGCGCTCGCGAAGGTCGACATCTCGCCGCTCTTCGTCGAAGGCACTTCGGTCGACGACATGATGGAGACCCACGCGAAGTCGGAAATCTGGTCGAACATGGACCTGTTCATGGAAAAGGCGGATGCCCTCCATCAAGCCGCGGCTGAGATGCCCGATGCGGCGGGCAGCCTCGAGACGCTGCAGCCGGCGGTTGGCAAGCTCGGCGGCACCTGCAAGAGCTGCCATGACGAGTTCCGTTCGAAGTAACGCAGAATGAAAGACACCGCCGCCTCCCCCGCGAAGAAAACCGTCACGGTCTGGGACCCTGTCGTGCGTCTGTTCCACTGGCTTCTGGTGGCGGCTTTTGCCGCCGCCTGGGGCCTCGGGGAATGGGGGCCGAACCAGATGACGTGGCATTTCTATGCCGGCTACGCGATCGCGGGGCTGCTGGCGGTGCGTCTGATCTGGGGGTTCGTGGGGTCGCGCACGGCGCGGTTCTCGCATTTCCTCTATGGACCCAAGGCGGTGGCGGATTATCTTCGCCACCTGCCGTCGAAGGAAAGCTCCGGCCATGTCGGGCATAATCCGCTGGGCGGTTGGTCGGTTCTCGTGATGCTCGGGCTGCTGATCGTGCAGGTCGTAACCGGGCTGACCTCCGATCCGCAGGACTATATCAACGTCGGTCCCCTTGCGGGATCCGTGCCGGAAAGCATCAGCACGAGCTGGGCGCCGAAAATCCATGAATTCGTGGCGACCCTGCTGCTGATCGTCGTGGGTATCCATATCGCGGCCATCGTCTATTACCGGACGTGGAAGGGTGTGAACCTCGTGAAGCCGATGATCACGGGTAAGAAAGAAGTGGGCGAGTAACCGCTCTCTTGACCGCCGCGTCGGGCGGGGCTAGCGCTCGCCCATGACGAGCACCGACCCCCATCAGAGCGCGCCACCGCCTCAGCCGCAAAACCAAGCGATGCCTCTCGCCCGCCATGTGCGGGCGATCTTCACTTTGGGTCTGCCGCTGATCGGCTCCAACCTCGCGCAGATGCTGCTCAACGTGACCGATACGGTGATGGTGGGCTGGTATGGCGTCGAGGCGCTGGCGGCGCTGGTGCTGGGTACCTCCTATTTCTTCTCAATCTTCATGCTGGGCAACGGGATCGCGCTCGCGGTGATGGGGCGCGTCTCGGCGAGTCTGGGCGCGGATGACGAGGTACAGGCGCGGCGCGACACACGAATGGGGATCTGGCTGTCGATCCTGTTCGGGCTCGCGATGCTACCGGTCTTCTGGAATTCCGGCGCGGTGCTGGAGATGCTGGGTCAGAAGCCTGAGATCGCGGCGCTCGCACAGGATTACCTGCGCATCCTCGGCTTCGCCCTCGCGCCCGGTCTCGCGATGATGGTGATCCGCTCCTACCTGTCCGCGCAGGAACGCACGGCGGTGCTGCTCTGGATCACGCTGGGGGCTGTCCTGTTGAACGCGGGCGTCAACTGGATCCTGATCTTCGGCAATTGGGGCGCGCCGGAACTGGGCGTGCGGGGGGCTGCCATCGCCTCGCTGAGCGCGATGGTGCTGAACCTCGTGGCGCAGGCGATCTATGCCGCGCGCGCGCCGGGCCTCACCCATATCCGGCTGTTCCAGCGGTTCTGGCGGCCCGATTGGGAAGCCTTCTGGATCGTCGCGAAAATGGGCCTGCCGGTGGGGCTGACCTCGGTGGCGGAAGGCTCGATGTTTCAGGCCTCGGCGCTGATGATGGGCTGGATCGGCACGATTGAACTCGCCGCGCACGGGATCGCGCTGCAGGTCTCCTCGATCACCTTCATGGTGCATGTCGGCCTGTCGAACGCCGCCACCGTGCGGGCGGGCCGGGCACATGGGAAGCGTGACCCGCGCCTGTTGCGTGACGGGGCGCGGGTGGTGACAGGGCTCTCCGTGGGGTTCGGTCTGCTGACGGTGGCGGTTTTCGTCTTCGCCGGTCCTTGGCTCACGCGGCTCTTTCTCGATGCCGACAATCCGGCCACCCCGGAGATCGTACTTTACGGTGTGCGCTTCCTGATGGTCGCGGCGATTTTCCAGCTGTTCGACCTGATGCAGGTGATGGCGCTGGGCCTGTTGCGCGGCGTGCAGGATACGCGCGTGCCGATGTGGATGGCGGTGGCGAGCTATTGGCTGATCGGTATCCCGGCCAGTTACTTTCTCGCCTTCACGCTGGATTTCGGCGGCGTCGGGCTTTGGCTCGGCCTCGTGCTCGGCCTTGCCTCGGCGGGGGCGATGATGATGCGGCGGTTCTGGCGCGGGCCGTGGCTGCAGCCGCGCAAGTCAGTCGCTTAACGCACGCCAAGCCCCGCCTTCATCAGCGTCTTGCGCACCGGCCCGAGCGAATAGAGCGCGCCCAGAACGCCTGCGCGCAGGTCGCGCAGCGGCTGGGCCTCGACCATCGAGGCGCGGTTGAGCAGGTCGATGCCGACTTCGCGCGCCTTCACCTCCGGCCAGCGGCGGCGGTGATAGGCTTCGAGCATCTTCGCCTCGCCCAGATGCACCGGGTCTTCCTCGGCCAGCTTCAGAAGGCAGGCGAGATCGGCGAGGCTCATGTTCAGCCCCTGCGCGCCGATCGGCGGAATGACATGCGCAGCCTCGGCGATCAGGGCCACGCGCTGGCCCGAGAACCGATACGCGATCTGCGTCATCATCGGCCAGACCGCGCGGCGGGTCTCCAGCTTCAGCGGCCCGAGAAGCCCGGTCGAGCGTTCCATGATCGCCGCTTCGAACTCTTCCGGGGGCAGCGTGGCGAGGCGTTCGGCCTCGGCGGCGCGCTCCATCCAGACGATCGCGGAAGAGGGTTTGCCGTCACGATCAGGAAGCGGCACCAGCGTGAACGGACCGCCCGAGCGGTGGATCTCGGTCGAGACATTGTCATGCGGGATCGGGTGGGTGACCGCGAAGGCCAGCGCCTTCTGGCCATAGCGGATCGTCTTGACGCCAAGCCCCGCCGCTTCGCGCACGAAGGAATTGCGGCCATCGGCCCCGATCACGAGACGCGCGCGCACATGGGTGCCGTCGGACAGCGTCACCTCGGCACCGCTTTCGCGGGTCACGAGGCCGGTCGTTGCGACGCCGGGGCGGAAATCGACGAGCGGGTTATCGGCCAGCGCGGCCACCAGCTCGCGGCGCAGCAGCCAGTTCGGGAAGTTCCAGCCGAAGGGTTCGTCGGACAGATCCGCCGCGTCGAAATCACGGGTCAGGCGCGCGGTCGGGCTTTCGCCGCCCGCATCCACAATCCGCATGATCTGCAGCGGTGCGGCATAGGGCAGGAGCCGATCCCAGATCCCCGCAGCCTGCAGCACCTCGCGCGACGGGCGCAGGAACGCGGTCGAGCGCATATCCGCCCCCTCTGCCGCCTCTTCCGTGACCGGCGGCGTGGGGTCGACGCAGATCGTGGTGAAGCCCGCCTGCCCGAAGGCTGCGGCTGCCGTCAGACCGGCGACGCCGCCGCCGGAAATCAGGATATCGGTGTCGATGGGTGTGCGGGTCTCGGCCATGGGGCGCCTCCGTCAATGTCCGTGCCACTTTGCCCTCCGGCGCGGGCAGGTGCAATGATCCGCCGCCGGGATGCGACGCGGCGACACAGCGAAACGCAAGCCGGGGGTGTGCAGGTCCCGCAACGCGCGGCGCAAAAAGAAACAGCCCGGATCACGCGGATCCGGGCCGTGTTCGCCAAGGGCGAGAATTCTACTAGTGCGACGTCAGCCGCCTGCGGTCATCACAACGATGAGGCCGAGCATGATCCAGGTGGCGCCTACGGCCCAGAGGATCAGGCCGCCCAGGCCCATGATCGCGACCATGCCCGCGGCCAGAGCCACGACGACAAGCGCGAGGGTGAACATGAAAGCCGGCGAAATCTGCTTGTGCTCGGTTTCGGAATGATCGGCCACATAGGCCGAAACGCCGGAATCGGCGGTCGTCATGGTCATAATCGATTCTCCCGTTTGCTGTCTCCCTGACAGGCCACCGTGATTTAAAGATGCATCTCGTTTCGATAAAGATGCGAAGCCGTGCCATATTGTCGCAGCGCCGTCACATTCCCCTCATGCGCGCGTGATTTTGCGCAGGAACCCGGCGAGATCGGCTGTGTGATAGTGGATGTGATCCTCCGGCGCGGGAGCGGGGGCGACATGCACGGTCTTCATCCCGATCGCATGGGGATGGCGCAGGTTGCGGGCGTCGTCTTCGAACATCGCACCGCGGTCGGGCGCGATCCCGGCTTGCGCGAAAACCCGGTCGAAAGCTTCGGCGCGCGGCTTGGGATGGAACTCGGCATGCTCGACGCCATAGACCCCGTCGAACAGACCCGTCAGCCCGCGCGCCGCGATCACCCGCGTCGCATAGGGGGCTGAGCCGTTCGTATAGACGATCTTGCGTCCCGGCAGGGCTTCGATGCCTTCGCGCAGCGCCTTATCCACCACCAGATGGTCGAGTGAAATCTCGTGCACCTCGTGGAGATAGGGGGCCGGGTCGACGTCGTGCTCGTGCATCAGACCCGCCAGCGTGGTGCCGTAAAGCTGCCAGTAGTGGTTGCGCAGATGGTCGGCCCGCGCGCGATCGACGCCCAGCGAGCGCATCACGAAATCGGTCATCTTCACTTCGATCTGGTCGAAGAGACGCGCCTCTGGCGGGTAGAGCGTGTTGTCGAGATCGAACACCCAGGCGTCGACATGCGCGAACTCGGCGGCGAGATCGCGGTCGGCAGGGGTGGCGGAGGCGGGGGCAGGCGCGGAGCTGTCTGTCATGGGCTGCAAGCTAGGTCGCGGGGCGCGCAGGTGCAATCTGCTTGTCACCGGGGGCGGCCCGCGCCTAATCTCTGGCAGAACGCGAAAGCAGGTTGCATGCAAAAAGACGCCTACACTCTCATACTCGACGCCATCGACGAAGGCGTTTACCGCCCCGGGGACCGTTTGGTCGAATCCGAATTGGCGGAGCGGTTCGGAGTGTCACGCACCCCGGTGCGCGAGGCGCTGCAGCGGCTGGAAACCCAGCAAATGCTGGCCCGCGACGGGCGGTCGCTGATCGTGGCCTCGCTCGATCACAACCAGCTGGCGGAGCTCTATATCGTGCGCGCCGAACTGGAGGCGCTGGCCGCGCAGCTGGCGGCGAAACATGCGGCGCCCGAAGAGGTCCGCGTGCTGCAGAACATGATCGACGAGGATCGCGGGCAACTGGACGATCCCGAGGCGTTGAGCCGGGCCAATCGCCGGTTCCACCACCAAATTCACCTCGCCTCGCATAATCGTTACCTTGTCCAGCAGCTCGACCTCGTGCACCGCTCGATGGCGCTTCTCGCGACGACCTCGCTTGCGGTGAAGGGCCGGGGCGAGGCTGCGCTCGACGAGCATCAGGCGATTGTCGATGCGATCCGCGAGGGCAATGGCGATGCGGCAGCCTCGGCACTGCGCGCCCATATCTCGCGCGCCTTCGAGACGCGCCTCACGCTCGACGCTGCGCATCACGGCACGGCGGGCCACTGGGCCGAGGCGCTCTGATCAGCCGATAAGCGGCGCATGTGCCAGACGCTGCGCTCCGGGCTTTGCCCCGGCCTGTGCGGCTGCGATTTCCTCTAGAAGTCTGTGCTGCGCGCTGTCCGGCGCTGTGGCCCCATTGGCATCGAAAATGCCGTGGGCTGGTCTTGTCCCAGTAGAAGGGCCGCGCGACCAGCTCATACAGCGCCTTCCAGCCTGCTAGCGCCCCCAGCGGATAATAGAAATGCAGCGTCGGCACCCATTTGATCAGATGGCGATGCTCCGCGCTGCGGCAGGCCCAGGCCGAGGTCGTGATCGCGATCAGCTCCGACAGGAGGAAAGTGCCCATGACGAGCGCGAAGACCGGGCCGGGCAGGGCGCTCGCGATCGGATGCCAGACCCCGAACAGCGCGAGCCAGAAGCTCCACAACACCGGGGCCAGAACATATTGCGAGAGCGATCCGAGGATCAGGATTTGCACTCCGATGAAGCGTTTCGTGCCCAGTTGGCGCCAGAGCCGAACGGGATCGCGCATATGGACCGCCCAGGTCATCGCGTAGCCCTTCAGCCAGCGTGAGCGTTGTTTGACCCAAGGCACAGCACGGCAGTTGGCTTCCTCGTAGGTAACCGCCGGGATCAGCTCGGTCCGGTAGCCATGCCGCGCCAGACGCACGCCGAGATCGGCATCTTCGGTCACGTTATGCGCGTCCCAGCCGCCGAGCTTCTCCAGTGCGTCGCGGCGGAAGAACAGGGTCGTGCCGCCCAGAGGCACGACGAAACCGAGCCGCGCGAGCCCCGGCAGGAACATCCGGAACCATGTCGCATATTCCACGGTGAAACAGCGTGCGAGCCAGTTGGTGCGCGGATTGTAATAGTCGAGGATGCCTTGCAGACAGGCGGTCTCGGGCGGAGCCTCGAGAAAGCGTTGAGCGGCGATCTGCAGCTGATCGGGTTCGGGCGCGTCCTCGGCGTCCCAGATCCCGATCACCGATCCCCGGCAGAAGTTCAGCGCATAGTTCAACGCGCGCGGCTTGGTCTTGATCGGCCCGTCGGGCACCGTGACCACCCGCATCCAACGCGGCAGATCGGCGCCGGAAAGGGCTGCCAGAGTCATTGCGTCGGTCTGCTCGACGACGAGGATCACGTCGAGCAATTCGCGCGGATAGCGCAGCTTGCCGAGCCGTTCGACCAGTCGTGCGGCGATGTCCGTCTCGCGAAAGAGCGGTACCATCATCGAGATGATCGGGAGCCGTCCCCTAGGTGCGCCACGGTCGCACGGGTCAGGGGCGGGACGCCGATGGGCTGCGATCTCGCTCGCGAAAGCGGCGAGCTTGAGCGCCATGGAACCCACGAGTGTCAGCATCACCCACGCGAAGAGAATGCCGATCAGGAGAGACGGTGCGAGCCACAGGCCGAGACCCGTCACCACGACAAAGCCCGCCGCTATCCGGCTTGCACGCTGTTCGTTATGGTCGCGGCAGCTCTCGGCCGGGTCGACCTTGATCTCGGCGCGGCGGATCAGGGCGGTCTGGCGGCGGGCCAACAAGCTGTCATGGATGCAGCGTTCCGGGGCGAGCACCAACCGATAGGGCGCGTGGCGCGCGGGCAGGGCGTCGTGCAGCGCTTCGAAATCCTCGGGCCGTGCGGTCGCAATGAGGGTTACGCCGCCCACGCGCCGCCACGGCACCATCGCATGTCTCAGGCACAGTTCCGCCCCGACAGCGTCGATCAGACGTGGATCGGGCGGGCAGGCCTGCAGATCGACGACCGAGGCGTGCCATTGCTCGGCCAAGGCCGCTAGCAGATCGGCCTCGCGCACCCAGCCATTCGCAAGGAGGATGTCGCCCAGCCGCACATCCTCGCGTTGCCGCAATGCTGCGGCCTTGAGCAGATCGCCCGGGTCGATCGCACCTCGGTCCAGCAGGATTTGCCCCAAGGGCGGTCGGTCGGCACTGCTGGGTTTGCGGTCGGGCGTGCCCTGCGGATCACGCTCGGATCGCACCAGCGCGCCAGAAGAATTCGCCGGTGAAGCGCGCTGCGCGCGTTCCGCCGGTTCTGCTATCGCCGCCGGTATTTCGAGAAGCTGTCGCCGCGCGCCGCCCATGCCAATCCTCGCATCTGTCCCGCAGGGCAGAATGCGAACGCTTGGTTAACATGGTGTTAACGCCCGCCGGGGCCGGTTAGGCATCACGGCGAGCGATTGGTCGGAGTGCAGCTTAAGCCTTGCGCGCGCGCATCGCGGTCGCGAAGCGCTCGAACAGGTAATAGCTGTCCTGCGGGCCCGGGCTCGCCTCGGGGTGATATTGCACCGAGAAGACCGGGCGATCGGATATGGCGATCCCGCAATTCGAGCCGTCGAAGAGCGACACGTGGGTTTCCGACACGCCCTTGGGCAGGGTCTGGCTGTCGACCGCGAAGCCGTGGTTCATCGAGGTGATCTCGACCTTGCCGGTGGTCAGGTCCTTCACCGGGTGGTTCGCCCCGTGGTGGCCGTGGTTCATCTTGATCGTCTTCGCGCCAAGCGCGAGCGCCAGCATCTGGTGGCCGAGGCAGATGCCGAAGACCGGCAGCTCGGTTTCCAGAATGCCCTTGATCATCGGCACGGCATATTCCCCGGTGGCCGCCGGATCGCCCGGACCATTCGACAGGAAGACCCCATCGGGCTCGAGCGCGAGCACGTCTTCGGTGGTCGCGGTGGCGGGCAGGACGGTCACGTCGCAGCCAGCCGACGCAAGGCAGCGCAGGATGTTGCGCTTCGCGCCGTAGTCGATGGCGACCACTTTCAGATCGTTGCCCTCGGCTTTCTTGTAACCCTCGGGCCAGGCCCACCGCATCTCGTCCCAGCGGTAGCTTTGCGAGCAGGTCACGTCCTTCGCGAGGTCGAGACCTTCGAGCCCGGACCATTCACGCGCCTTGCGCACCAGCGCCTCGATGTCGAAGACGCCATCGGGGTTGTAGGCGAGCGCGACATGCGGCGCGCCTTGCTGGCGGATCGCGCGGGTCAGGCGGCGGGTGTCGATGCCGCCGATGCCGATCCGACCGCGCTTCTCGAGCCACTCGACCAGCGTCTCGGCCGCGCGCCAGTTCGACGGCTCGGTCGGGTCCCATTTCACCACCATGCCGGCGGCGACGGGGTCGTTGGTCTCGTCATCTTCCGGGTTCACGCCGGTGTTGCCGATATGGGGGAAGGTGAAGGTCACCACCTGACCCGCATAGGACGGGTCGGTCATGATTTCCTGATAGCCGGTCATCGAGGTGTTGAAGACCAGTTCGGCCACTGTCTCGCCCGGGCGGCCGAAACCCTTCCCGTAAAACAGCGATCCATCAGCGAGCGCGATCAACGCAGTGGGCTTTTCCGATGCGGACTGGCTTGCAGGCATGGCGCGACTCCCCGATGTCAAAATTCGCCGGAACCTAGACGCGCTGAACGCGGGGGTCAAGAGGCCATGAGATAATTGCGAATTGCTTATTTATCAATGACTTGCCGGTGTTGTGCGCGTTTCGCAATGCCGCTATTCTGACGCCTTCACTGAAGTAGGGACACGATGTGATGCAAATGCGCGATAAGATCGCCGCCGCGTTGAAAGCGGCGATGAAGGAAAAGGATCAGGAGCGGCTCTCGACGCTGCGACTGGTCAACGCTGCCATCAAGGACCGCGAGATCGCGATGCGCGCCGAAGGCGAGGGCGAGGGCACTGTCGGCGACGCCGAAGTGCTTGCGATCATGGGAAAGATGGTGAAGCAGCGTCAGGAAAGCGCACGCGCCTATGAAGAGGGCGGTCGGCTTGAATTGGCCGAGAAGGAACAGGCCGAGATCCGCGTGATCGAGGACTTCCTGCCGCGTCAGCTGAGCGAGAACGAGGTCAACGACGCCATCGAGGCTGCCATCGCGAAACTCGGCGCCGAGTCGATTCGCGACATGGGCCGCGTGATGGGCGAGCTGAAGGGCCAATATACCGGACAGATGGATTTCTCGAAGGCCGGCCCGATGGTGAAGGATCGCCTCGCCTCCTGATCTGAATTGGGTCTCTCGAGACTGGGAACAGCGCCCCCTTGCGGGGCGTTTTCTTTTTCAGATGGTCCTAGGGAGGCTCGCGATGAAGGCACAATCGAAAGCACAGCAGAAAGCGGCGGGGGCCGCCTTGGCCGCGAAACGCGGCGAGGCGAAGGTCGGCGATCTTCAGGGCGCATCGAAGGAGATGTATGACACCATGTCCGAGAGCGAGCTCGACGAGATGGCGAGCACGAAGCGTGAAGACCTGCCCGACAGCAAGGACGATTGAACGCCGCGGCCAGCCAGGGCCGCGTTCGATTTTGCGTAACGAGTGATATGTTTGGAGGAGTTGATGGGGCGTCTTCCGGGATTGGCGGTGATTGGGACGGTTGTCGGGCTGGCGGGATGTGTCCCGCAGCCGGGCTTGCAGGATCTGAAGCGGAGCTATCCCGACCGCACGCTTTATCATTTCAACTCGTCTGCCCTGGGCGGTGAGGTGAGCTATCTCTGCGCGCCGGGCAGCACGCCGAGGGCCACCAAGGCCCGCGCGCGCAAGGCCCATGCTGCTTATGAGGTCGAAATACAAAACTACGGCGACAGGTTCGCCGAGGCGCTGGTCTCCGCTCTGGAAGCCGGAACCGGGGCGAGCTCCGCCGCGCAAGAGGTCAACCGGGACAGCGACGCCTGGGCGCGCGAAGCGGCGTTGAAGATCGAAGAGCAGTATGAATGCCTGCCCGTGGCCGCGCCGGGGGTTGGCATTTCTAAGTGAGGTTCACGGTGGTCAGGGCGCAATGGGCGCGCGTGCGGCCGCAAGCCGGATCACGAGTTCGCGGTGCAGCTGGCGACGCTCTTCCGGGGTGAGAAAGGCGCCGATCTCCACCTCGCGCGGGCCGCCGCGCAGCGTCAGGTAGGCTTCGACCGGCCCGCCCTTTCCATGCAGATCAGCTTGCACCCAATGCGGATTGGCCGCCCAGTCGCGCGAGGGTTTGCCCGGTTCGTGGCGGATCAGGTGCAGGTCCGGCCCGTTGAAGGTCAGAACCTCGAGCACCTCCCCCGTGCGATAGCTATGCGAGATTGCCCACCATACGCCTGCAATGGCGAGCGCGATGAAGGGCAGCAGCCCCCACAGCTCCACATGGCCCAGCAGCGACAGGAGCGGCAGGCTGACCATGACCACCGTGGCCGCGATGAAGAAGACGAAGCCTTTGCGCGGCAGGGAGCGGTAGGGCCACAGGTGCAGCTGATCGGGCAGGGGCGCAGCCTCGGAGCGGGGCGCCTCCATGGTTTGGCCTTCGGTATCTGTCCAGCGATAGGGCATGATCCGCCCGGTCCTTCCTGCAACCTCTCGCCCTTTTGCAAACGGCCCCGGATCGCTCCGGGGCCGTTCTCGTTATCAGGAGATCTAGATCACTAGTGCGCGTGGGCGTGATCCCAATCCTCGCGCTTCGGGAGCTCCTCGAAAGTGTGCTCCGGCGGCGGGGAGGGCAGGGTCCACTCCAGCGTGTCGGCATACTCGTTCCAGTAGTTGTTCTCGGTGACGCGCTTACCCTTGAACAGGGTGTAGAACACGATGCCGATGAAGAACACGAAGCTGGCGAACGAGATGAACGCACCGATCGAGCTGATGTAGTTCCAGGTGGCGAAGGCCTCCGGATAGTCGATGTAACGGCGCGGCATGCCCTGACGGCCCAGGAAGTGCTGCGGGAAGAAGATCAGGTTCGACCCGATGAACATCATCCAGAAGTGCAGCTTGCCGGCCCATTCCGGGTACTGGCGGCCCGACATCTTGCCGATCCAGAAGTAGACGCCCGCGAAGATCGCGAACACCGCCCCCAGCGACATCACGTAGTGGAAGTGCGCCACGACGTAGTAGGTGTCGTGATAGACGCGGTCGAGCGGCGCCTGCGACAGCACCACGCCGGTCACGCCGCCGATGGTGAACAGGAAGAGGAAGCCGATCGCCCAGAGCATCGGCGTCTTGAACTCGATCGAGCCGCCCCACATCGTCGCGATCCAGCTGAATACCTTCACGCCCGTTGGCACCGCGATCACCATCGTCGCCACCATGAAGTAGCTCTGCTGGGTCAGCGACAGGCCCACCGTGTACATGTGGTGCGCCCAGACGACGAAGCCCAGAACACCGATCGCCACCATCGCGTAGACCATCGGCAGGTAGCCGAAGACCGGCTTCTTGGAGAAGGTCGCGATGACGTGGCTGATGATGCCGAAGCCCGGCAGGATGATGATGTAGACCTCGGGGTGTCCGAAGAACCACAGGATGTGCTGGTAGAGGATCGGATCGCCGCCGCCCGACGGGTCGAAGAAGGTGGTGCCGAAGTTACGGTCCATCAGCAGCATGGTGATTGCGCCTGCCAGAACCGGCAGCGACAGCAGGATCAGCCAGGAGGTCACGAAGATCGACCAGGCAAACAGCGGCACCTTGTGCAGCGTCATGCCCGGCGTCCGCATGTTGAGGAAGGTCGTGATCATGTTGATCGCGCCGAGGATCGAGCTGGCGCCCGAAACGTGCACGGCGAAGATCGCGAGATCCATCGAATAGCCGCCCTCGTTCACGGACAGCGGCGGGTAGAGCACCCAGCCCACGCCCGAGCCTGCGCCGCCGCCGCCACCGGGGGCGAGCAGCGAAGCGATCCCGAGCGAGGTGCCCGCGACATAGAGCCAGTAGCTGAGGTTGTTCATCCGCGGGAACGCCATGTCCGGCGCGCCGATCTGGAGCGGCATGAAATAGTTGCCGAAGCCCCCGAACAGCGCCGGAATGACGACGAAGAACATCATCAGGACGCCGTGATAGGTGATCATCACGTTCCAGAGGTGCCCGTCGGGGGTGCATTCCTCGGCCGAAGCGATGAAGCGCGCGCCCTCGGCGCACATGTATTGCACGCCCGGCTCCATCAGCTCGAGGCGCATGTAAACTGTGAACAGGACCGAGATCAGCCCCACCGCGCCTGCGGTGAAGAGATACAAGATCCCGATATCCTTGTGATTGGTCGACATGAACCAACGGGTAAAGAACCCGCGCGTGTCATGTGCGCCCTCGCCGTGAACGGCTGCGTCCGCCATAGTGATCTCCCATTTCTCCCGTCAGACCCGGGTCTCCCGTCCCTTTGGGCCTGAATGAACGGAGGTTATGAATATTTCGATGGCAGGGCAAGAATTCTGCACACGCATCCGTGAAAAAATGTCGCAGCCCTGTCAGGCGTGAGTGATCCGTGATCTCGCGCCCTTGGCAGGCTGTGCGAGCGTCGGCGTGGCACCGCGCGAGCGTTGCGAATCCGCGACGCCGGCATAAAAAAAGCGGACCCTCGAAAGGGTCCGCCAACGAACGCGTGATGCGTTTATGTCGCGATCAGGACGCGGGCGCGTCGGGCGACACTTCTGCCGAACCGAGGTAAGCGGCGATGTCCGCCTGGTCCTTGCGTTGTTTGTAGGCCATGCCCGATTTCGCCTTGGGATCGCCGGTCTGCTCCTCGAGGAACTTCGACGGATCGGTGATGTATTCGGCGAGCAGCTCTTCGGTCCAGACGGCGCCAGTATCGGCGTATTCCTTGATCCCGTCCTTGTATTTATAGCCATCCACGGATGCGACCTTGCGACCGATCACGTTGTAGAGGTTCGGGCCGACCTTGCCGCCTTTGTAGATCGCAGTGCCATCGGGGGCGACGATCGAGTGACAGGCCTTGCACCGCTTGAATTCGTTTTTGCCTTTCTCGACGTCCTGCGCAAGCGCGGGGCTCGCAACGGTGACGGCGGTGATCATGGCAATAAGGCTGAGTTTCATCGCGTCTTCCTTGTTCATTTTGAGACGAAGCTCGGGCCCTCCCGACCCGGCTTTCACAGGGCAGTCACGCTGCCTTGAAGGGCGTTCTAACATGCATGATTGCCTATGTGTCCACTAAACTTCTGAGGTCGCATTTAGTTTACTCACAAAAATGCGACAGAATGTCGCACGTAGCGCGAGATCAAGATCCGCCATTTCGACCGGCAGGCCGAGATCGACGAGGCTCGTCACCCCGTGATCGCGAATCCCGCATGGCACGATTCCCTCGAAATGCGACAGGTCCGGCTCCACGTTGATCGAGATGCCGTGGAAGCTGACCCATTTGCGCAGCTTCACCCCGATCGCGGCGATCTTGTCCTCGCGCAGGCTGCCATCCGCCGCCTTCGGCTTGTCGGGACGCTGAACCCAGACGCCGACGCGACCATCGCGAATCTCGCCCTTCACGTTGAACTCGTCGAGCGCGGCGATCACCCAATCCTCGAGCTGGCGCACGAAGCAGCGCACGTCGCGCCCGCGCTTGTTCAGGTCGAGCATCACATAGGCGACGCGCTGGCCGGGGCCATGATAGGTGTATTGGCCGCCGCGCCCGGCCTCGAAGACGGGAAAACGGTCGGGATCGACGAGATCCTCGCGCTTGGCGGAGGTGCCAGCCGTGTAGAGCGGCGGGTGCTCGAGAAGCCAGATCATCTCCTCGGCCTCGCCCGCGGCGATCTTGGCCACGCGGTCCTCCATGAAGGCCAGCGCCTCACGATAGGGGACCGGGCTGTCACTTACGCGCCATTCGACCATTTCTTAACCTCACCCGCCGGAATTCCTCACCCGACGTCAATATTCCTTGCCACATCACCGATTCGGAGCGCAAACTTGACCTATTGGTAAGGTCGCGCACCCCCCGCGCCGGTCACATTCCGACCGGTCCTGTCGTGCAGAAACATGGAATTTGCGGGGCAACAGGCAAGACCGGAAGTTATTTGATTGGAGGGTTCAGGGATGAAACACAAGTTCGTTCTGGCGGGTCTTGCGCTCGCTGTCGTTACCGGAGGGCCGGCCGTGCCGGCGCTGGCGGGCGGCTCGGATATCGTGGGTGGGGTGATCGGAGGGATCATCGGCGGCGCGATCGTGAACGAGGCCAACCGCCAGCCGCGCAGGGTCACGAAGCGCACCTATTACAAGAAGCCGACCATGTCGTCGGCGCAGCGCGAGGCCAATCGCGAAGTTCAGGTCTCGCTCAACCACTTCGGGTGGAATGTCGGCACGCCGGATGGGGTGCTGGGGCGCAACTCGCGCTCGGGCATCTCGCAATATCAGGCCTTCATGGATTTCCCGATCACGGGCAAGCTGACCGATCTGGAGCGCACCATCCTGACCACGTCGTATCAGAAGGCGAGTATTGGCGGCGCTGCGATCACACAGACGATCTCGACCCATCCGCAGGGGATGCGCGGGCTTCTCTTGCAGACGCGCGAGCAGATGCTGGGCACGGGGAAATCGACCTACGCCGGCAATTCGATCGGGGGCTTGCCGCCGCAGATTTCCGAGGCCGTGTTCGAGATCGCACGTAGCTCCAACGTGGAGCCGCAGCAGCTGATGGCGCGGTCTGGCTTCGTGCAGCTGGCCGATCTGAACAATGACGGACGCACCGATTATCTGCTCGATACTTCAGTTCTGGGGCCGGGCTTCTGGTGCAACGACAAGAGCTGCGCGGTGCGGGTCTTCGCCTCGACGCCGAGCGGCTTCTCGCGCAACGATTTTCAGGCCTACAACGCGACGCCTGCGATGTTCACCTGTCAGGCGGGGGCGTGCCAGAAGGCCGATACGGGTGCCCAGAGCAACGCGCCGGTAACGGCTGCAGCGCCTGCGCCTGCTCCAGCCGCGCCGTCCTTCGCGACGCAGATGGCTTCGCAGCCGGCGCCCGCGATGCCGTCCTTTGTTGCACCCGCGCCGGTTACGGAACCCGTGCCGGTGTCGCTTGCGTCTTTCTGCGCGAAGACCAGTCTCGTTACCTCGTCCAATGGCGGCTTCGCCACCGAGGCTTCGCTGACCGATCCGGGGCAGGCCTTGGGCGAGCAGTTCTGCCTCGCGCGCGGCTATGCCTTGGACGAAGGTGCGGAGCTCGAGGCCAATATCGGCGGCTTCACGCCCGAACAGATCGCCGCGCAATGCCGCGATTTCGGCGCGCTTCTCTCCGAGCAGGTGGCTGCCGTCGGCACCACCCCGCGCGAGGCGACGCTTGCCAAGGTGAAAAGCTTCATCGACGGCTCGGGGATGAGCCCGGCGCAGCTATCGGGCACCGCGAAGGTCTGCCTGTCGGTCGGCTACCGCACCGACGACATGGATGTGGCGCTGGGCTCGGCGCTGGTTCTGGGTGGTCTGGGCGAGGGCGCCTATGACGAACTGGTCGGCCATCACCTGATGCAGGGAATCGGCACGGCCGAGCGCCCCGATCTCGCGATGGGCTGGTATGAGAACGCGCTTTCGGCGCAGCCGGTATTCGCGCCCGCGCAGCCCGAACGCAGCGGCCTGATCCGCAAGGCGGCCCTGATGATGAACGGTCGCGCCGACGCCGCTACGGCGCCGAAGCCCGCGATGGCGCTGCCGAGCTTTGCGGCGAAGGCGGCGGAGCTCGTGGAAACCGCGGCGCCGCAATAACCTGCACCCCGCGACAGGCCGGGACCGCCCGGCCTGTCGCAACGGCAAGAGCGCGAATGCGAAAAATTCTCGCCAATCCCGAAATATCCCCTTTTCATCCCCCAAGCCTTTGGCTAATACGCGCCACACCAAGCCTAGACAGTGCGGTCGTGGCGGAATTGGTAGACGCGCAGCGTTGAGGTCGCTGTGGGGTAACTCCCGTGGAAGTTCGAGTCTTCTCGACCGCACCATTTCTCTCCTGAAGAGAAAGCTGACAGACCCGAGGCGGTATTCCCTAGATCGAAAATCTCTCGTTGCAGCGCAGATGCGCGCGCAGGTCTGTACGTCTCCCGCTTTGACTTTTTCCATTTGGTTTCAATGGGCTGATGGTTTCTGGCGAGCACCGTGCGCTCGGTTCAAAGCTCGGTAGGGCCTCTTGCTAATCCTATCCCTCGACAGCGGCTTACCCTGAGCGAGGATCGCATGACCTGCCACATCACCGGAATCGTCACATCCCCAGACGGGACGATTAGCGCCAATTGCACCGTCAGCTTCGAGCGGCTGGGCGGAATCGTCTCGACCGTCGAGCAAGGCGGCGTCACGGTGCGCGTGCCGCGGATCGTCTCTGCCCAGACCGACGCGGGAGGCGCGCTCGCGATCGATCTGCCTGCGGGCGACTATCACGGCACCTGTTTCGGTGACGCGTGGGAGTTGCATTGGGAGTTTCTGGCCCGGGTGCCCGAAGCACCAAGCGAGAGTTTCGCCAATTGTATCGCGACTGCCCCCGTGGAAGCGCCCGCAGATACGCCGCCCTCGGAGGCGAGCGCGGTATATGTCGCGCTGGCGCAGGCTTGGGCGGAAGGCACGGCCCCGGGCGGGCCGGGCACGCAAAGCTCGCAGGCGTGGGCGGAGGCGGCGCAGGCCGGGGAACAAGCGGCGGGCATAGAGGCGACGGCGGCGGCGGCGGCCAGCGCGGCGGCTGCGGAGAGCCGGGCGGCGGCGGAACTGGCGCGCGATGCCGCGATGCTGAGCGGAGGAGTTCATGCGAGCGTTGCCGACGGGCTCGGGGCCACGGCGGAAGGCGCGCATTTCAGTGTGGCTAGCGAGGGCGCGCGTTTCGCGACGCTCTACCGTCACGCGGCCGGAGGCATCGCCGAGGAAGTCGCGAGCTACCCGTCTTCTGAAGCGCTGGCGGCGCGGAGTTTCTCTGGTATGCGCTCGGTCTTCGGCGGCAACGACTTTCGAGACGGTGCTGCAGGGTGGGCCATCTCGGGGGCGGATGCTGTAAGCTGGGCCCCCGAGGGAGCAGAGGTCGCGCGGAGCCTGTCGGGGCAAAGCTTCGGCGCGATGCTGATCTACAAAGACGTCCCCGGCGCGGGCGTCGATCTGGTCGCGGGGCATCGCTACGCGCTTTACGCCGATTTCGACGCGGAGGGCGATGTGGCAGCAAGCGGCATCGATACGCTCGGCTGGCGTCCCTTCGTGCTTCAATCGACGCCGGGATCGGCGATGGACGCGCTGCGCGTGCAGGTGGGTAACACAGGTGCACCGATCCGCCACCGCGTTGCGCGGTGCTTCACCGCCGAGACGAGCGCCACGCGCGGCAATCCCTATATCGAGTTCGCGAGCCCGCGCGACGAGAGCGATCAGAACCTCCTGACCCTGTCGCTGAAGCTCACGCTGCGCTGCTTCATGCTGGTCGATCTGGGCGTGGCCGGCGAGCCCGCATTCGACCTCAGCGAAACGGAGGTGGCCGAGGCGCTGGCGCGGCTTGGTGCCCCCTATCATCCGCTGCCCGAGACCGCGCAGGCGATCAGCTTCGACGCGGTGCGTGCGGTCCAGACGGGCTACGCCCAGCAGGCGGGGCAGGCGGCCCGCGCGGATCTTGCCGACATGGCGGAGGCGCTGCGCTCCCCTTGGGCGGGCAAGAGGGTTATCACTTTGGGCCATTCGCTGGTCTCGCAGGTCATGTGGCAACCGCATCTGCGCGAGATGCTGTCGCTCGAGGGGCACTCGGTGCGCGGGATCTCGGGTGGCACCTTGCAGCCCAAGCCGGGCGAGGGTGTGACGGGTATGTTCTCGCGCGACTATATGGCGGGACTCGCGAACGACCTGATCAATTTCAGCGATGCGACCGCAGGAAACGCGACGACGCTGGGCCTGAGCGCGGGTGTCCGGGACCGGAGTGCGGCGACGATCTTCTGGCTCGGCGCGAATGACGGGGTGACGGATCTCGCGAATGCCGGGTATCAAACCCTCGCGCTCGATGGGGCGCAGATCGCGGGGCTGGCGGCGAAGGCGGCGGCGCTCTCCGTCGGGCATTTCGCAGGCCCCGCAGAGGGGCTCGCGGCGACGCAAGCCGGGGCCTGTTTCACGGCCCCCGGCACGCAGCCCGGCTTCGATATCCTCTATGAGCATCGCAATACCGGCAGCGCCGAGGCGCGCGCGGTCTATTGCGTTCCGCAGCCCGGTACCCCCTATAGCTGCGATCGGATCATGACCGAGGCCGAGCAGAACGAGTTCGAGGCGCGCAACGCCGCGGATGGTGCGGCGGCCTTCCTGTCTGCGCCGCTGAGCACCGGGCATATCGTGACCTATGAAGGTCTCTGGCACACGATGACCGCCAATTATCTTGCGGCGAGCGGCTTCGACGGGGTGCCCGATCATCGGCTGTTCATCGTGCGCGAGCCGCAGGCTTTCTGGTCTTTCGATGGCACGATCGACTGGCCGCAGGGCCATTTCGAGCGCAACGCGGTGCATGCGCGTGTGGCCGATCGCTGGGGGATCCCGTTGATCGATCTGTGGGGCGAGAGCGGCATCAACCTCGCGACGCGCGGCTGGTATCTCGCGGTCGAGGCTGGGGGCGATCTGCTCGTCCATCTCAACGACCGCGGCGGGCGGCTGTGCGCGAGCCGGGTGGCGGCGCGGATGGCGCAGTTTCCGCCGCTCGATCCGGCGGGGGCATCGGATGGCGCGGCGCTGTCGCTGCCCGTGGATGCATCCGGCCTCGCGCCGTGGCAACCCGACAATACGGTCACGCCGGGCTGAACCCCGACCGATTTATCTCAAATCGCAAGAACTCTCTCGCGCGCGTTAACCCTGCCTTGGGAGACGCGCGCGATGATCGCCCTTGTGTGAAACCGTTTTGGGGCTGATCGGGCGATCGTGCGATGACGAGTTACGTCTTTCATGGCTATTTCCGATCGGATTTCCTGATCGAGGGCGGCGGCTCGACCGTCGTCACCGGAAGCCGCTTCATGATCGACCCGAGTTGGGACGTCGATACGAGCGGACGCGTCTTTACCTTCACCGACGATGGCGCGAACCTCTCGGGCGACAGTTTCAACGACGAGATCGGCAACGACAGCACGCAAACTGTCTCGGTGACCGATGCCTCCGGTGCGCTAATCGCTTCCGGGCAGGTCTATATCGAGAACGCGTTCACGCTGCTCGCCCCGGACGGCTCGACGAACACTGTCTACATCCTCGAGATTGGTGGGGCGATCATCGGGGAGGTTGCTGATCAACCGCTGCAGCCTGGCGTCACCTACGAAGTCACTTCGATCGTCGATATCTCGACGGGTCCGGCCTATTCCGCTCTGCTCAGTGCCACCTACGATCCAGATGCGGCCAATACGATTCAGGGCGGCGCTCTTTACGACTCGCTGCAAGGCGGCGCGTCGAACGACCTGTTCGATGGGGGCGCTGGCGCCGACACGATCGACGGTGGCGCGGGCGACGACACGATTTACTACGGTTCCGGCGGCGGCACTTTGGCCGAGGGCGATCTGGTCTATGGCGGCGATGGCAATGATCTGATCGACGATATTTCGGGCACCTTCTATGACTATGACGACACCATCTATGGCGGCGCCGGAAGTGATACGGTCTGGGCCGGGGGCGGCGCGGATTACGTCGAGGGCGGGGATGATGACGACGTCGTCCATGGCGAGGCCGGGGATGACACGATCCTTGGTGGCTCGGGGAACGACTATCTCTATGGCGAGGATGGCAACGACTCGATTCTGGGCGAGGCGGGCTCGGATACCATCCTCGGCGGGACGGGGGACGACACGATCTCGGGCGGGGACGGGGCCGATCACCTCGCGGGCGAGGCCGGGAGCGACCTCCTCTACGGCGATGCCGATGCCGACACGTTCTACCTGAGCGACGCGTGGGGCAGCGATACGGTCTTCGGCGGCGAGACTGTCACCACGGGCAGCGATTTCGACCAGCTCAACTTCACCTATTACACGGCGAGCGGCGTGGCCGTCACCTTCTCCGGATCGGAGAGCGGAACGGCCAGCGCCGGTGGAAACGCGGCGACCTTCAGTGAGATCGAAGGGATTGTCGGGTCGCAGCAGGGCGACGTGATCGACGCCACCAATGATGCCAGCGGCGTCTCGATCGACGGTGGCGGCGGCGCCGACACGATCACCGGCGGATCGGGCGCGGACACGCTTTCGGGCGGAGACGGCAACGACACGATCTGGGCGCTGGGCGGCGACGACCTGATCTCGGGAGGGGCGGGCGACGATACGCTACAGGGCGTGGGCGGTAGCGATACGCTCACCGGCGGGGCAGGGGCTGACGAGCTGCATGGCGGCGACGATGCCGACACTTTCCTGCTTTATGCCGGGGACGGGGCCGAGACGATCTTCGGCGGCGAAGGCGGCACCGATTGGGACGTGATCGAGCTTGGTCCGGGTGAGGCCGTCGTCCTCTGGACGGGTTGGGAAACCGGCGCGATCAGTTATGACGGCGGCATTACCGTCACCTATTTCTGGGAGGTCGAGGAGGTTCTGGGCTCCGCCGACGCAGAGGCATTCGATGCCTCCGCCGCGGGGAATGCCGTCTCGATCGCAGCAGGCGACGGGGCCGATACGCTGACCGGCTCGGCGCTGGGCGACACGCTCGATGCGGGCGCTGGCGATGACGTCATAGATGCCGGTGCAGGGGCCGATACGATCACCACCGGCCTTGGGGCCGATACGCTCAGCTTCAGCGATGGCGACGGGCAGGACATCGTCACCGATTTCGATCTGACGGATGACGGGACGGGCTTCACGCTCGATCAGCTCGACGTCTCTGATCTGACCGATGGCACCGGTAATCCGGTCAATGCCTGGGATGTCGCGGTCAGCGACGATGGCGCGGGCAATGCGGTTCTCAGCTTTCCCAATGGTGAGAGCCTGACGCTGACCGGCGTCGCGCCCGCGCAGGTGGCGGGGGCGCCGCAGCTCTACGCGATGGGCATCCCCTGTTTCACCGAAGGCACGCGGCTGGCTACGCCGGGCGGGCCGCGCCGGATCGAAACCCTGAAACCGGGCGATCTGGTCACGACGCTGGATGATGCGCCGCAGCCGGTCCTGTGGCATGCGCATCGCCGGTTCGGCGCGGCGGCGCTGGCCGCTGATCCGCGGCTTTGCCCGGTGCGACTGCGGCCCGGTTCGTTCGGCAATGGCGAGGCGCTGGTTCTCTCCGGGCAACATTGCATCTGGGTGCCGGAGGGGCAGGGCGCCCTCGCGCGCGCGCGCCACTTAGCGGCAACGGGATGGGGCGGGGCGCGGGTGATGCGGGGCTGCCGGGAGGTGATCTATCACCACCTGCTGCTGCCGCGTCATGCGTTGGTCAATGCCGAGGGCGCCTGGGTCGAAAGTTTCTGGCCCGGACCGCAGGCGCTGCGCGCGCTGCCCCCCTCAGATCTGACCGATCTGCTGCGCGCCCACCCCGCCTTGGCGCAGGTCCATTTCCTCGGCGCGGCGCCGGAAGAGGTCTACGGTCCACGAGTTCGTCCGTCGCTGACGTCGCGGAAGCTAGATCGTTCCAAATGCAAGTCCTGGTCGCTCCTTGCGCGACAAGCGACGCAAAACGGCAATTTTTCAGGCGAAACCGTGCTGTGATGCGTCGGTGACGTGGGTTTTTGATTTCCGGGTTGAAAAACGCAAATGCCCTTGCTTTAGTCACATGCACGGGAATTGACCAACGACAAAAAACAACGGGGAGCCCGCTTTGAACAACGCAGCTAGCGACGATGGATTCGTCGTATTCGACCGCGTGCAGAAGAGCTATGACGGCGAAACGCTCGTCGTGAAGGATCTCAATCTCTCGATCGGCAAGGGCGAGTTTCTGACGATGCTCGGACCGTCCGGTTCAGGGAAAACCACCTGCCTGATGATGCTTGCAGGTTTCGAAACCGCCACCAACGGCGAGATCCGCCTCGACGGCCAGAACATCAACATGGTGCCTCCGCACAAGCGCGGCATCGGGATGGTGTTCCAGAACTATGCACTCTTTCCACATATGACCGTGGGCGAGAACCTCGCCTTCCCGCTCGAAGTGCGGGGCATGGGCAAGGATGAGCGCGAAACCAAGGTTAAGCGCGCGCTGGACATGGTGCAGATGGGGAGCTTCATCCATCGCCGCCCGGCGCAACTTTCGGGCGGTCAGCAACAGCGGATCGCACTGGCCCGCGCGCTGGTCTTCGACCCCGAGTTGGTCCTGATGGACGAACCGCTCGGCGCGCTCGACAAACAGCTTCGCGAACATATGCAGTTCGAGATCAAGCACCTGCACGAAAGCCTCGGGATCACCGTGGTCTACGTGACCCACGATCAGGGCGAGGCGCTGACGATGTCGGACCGCGTGGCCGTGTTCAACGACGGGCGCATCCAGCAACTCGCGCCGCCGGACGAACTGTACGAACGCCCGCAGAACAGCTTCGTCGCGCAGTTCATCGGCGAGAACAACAAGCTTCCGGGCCGGGTGGAGACGCTGAATGGCGACACCTGCACGGTGCGTCTGGAAACCGGCGAGATCATCGACGCGACGGCGGTGAACATCCGCGAGGCGGGGCAGGAGACGCTGGTCTCCATCCGTCCCGAGCGGGTCGAATTCAAGCCCGAGATGATGCCTTCGGGCGCCCATACGATCAACGCCGACGTGCTCGAAGTGATCTATATGGGGGACATCCTGCGCACCCGTATGAAGGTTGCCGGGTCGCCGGAATTCGTCATGAAATCGCGCAATACGCTCGATCAGGTGCGTCTGACGGAAGGCCAGACGGTCAAGATCGGCTGGCACCCGCAGGACGCGCGCGCGCTCGATCTCTAAAGAATGCGGAACGTGCGGTCCAAGCTCCGCACGCTCCGAACTGCCGCAAAAAGCGGCCAAGCGGCGAAAACGTCGCGAAACCACAAAAGCTCAACCAACTGGGAGTAAGACCAAGATGAAAAAAGCAATGATCCTGAGCACCGCGCTCGTCGGCCTCGTGGCCGGTGCGGCGCAGGCCGAGGAAGTCACTGTCCTTTCCTGGGGCGGCGCCTACGAGAAAAGCCAGGTCGAAGCCTATAACAAGCCCTTCGCGGAAGCGACCGGCATCGACGTGAACATGGAAGCCGCCGACAACCCGGCGACCCCGATCAAGGCACAGGTCGAGGCGAACAACGTGTCGGTCGACGTGGCCGATGTTGAGAAGTCCGACGCGATCCGCCTGTGCGACGAAGGTCTGCTCGAGCCGATCGACCCCGACTCCGATCTGGCCGCGTCGCCCGACGGCACCCCGGCAAGCGAAGACTTCATCGATGGCTCCTTCACCGATTGTGGTGTGGCGAACATCGTTTGGTCGACCGTGATGTCCTACAACTCGGACAAAGTTGACGGTGAGCCGACCTCGATCGCCGACTTCTTCGACACCGCGAAGTACCCGGGCAAGCGCGGTCTGCGCAAGTCGGCCAAAGGCACGCTGGAATTCGCTCTGATGGGCGCAGGCGTTCCGGCTGCGGACGTCTACAAGGAGCTCGGCACCCCCGAGGGCGTCGACAAGGCCTTCGCCGAACTCGACAAGATCAAGGGCGACGTCGTCTGGTGGGATGCCGGTGCGCAGCCGCCGCAGCTCCTCGCCGATGGGGAAGTCGTGATGTCGACCGCCTATAACGGCCGTATCTTCAACGCCGAAGTCGCCGAGGGCCAGCCCTTCAAGATCGTCTGGGACGGTCAGCTGATGGACTTCGACTTCTTCGTGATCCCGAAGGGCGCGCCCCATATGGAAGCCGCGAAGAAATATCTGAAGTTCGCGACCGAGACCCAGCAGCTCGCCAACCAGGCGAAGTGGATCTCCTACGGTCCGGCACGTAAGTCCTCGGCTCCGATGGTCGGTATGTATCAGGACGGCAAAACCGAGATGGGCCCGCACATGCCCACCGCGGAAAACAACATGCAGAACGCCCTGGTCAACGACTCGGAGTTCTGGGCTGACCACGACACCGAACTGAGCGAGCGCTTCAACGCTTGGCTCGCTGGCTAAAGCCAATAGGGCCGCGCGGCATTTCCATGTCGCGCGGCTCGACCTGTTCGATGTCAGGAGCCCCGCGGATGTCAGCTTTCCGGTCGTCACTGGCCTGTTTGTGCATCGGTCTTTGTCTGTCGTTGCCCGCTGCCTTGCACGCTCAGGCGCAAGACGATGCGGTCGTTGGCTACGAGACCGGCGATACGAAGATGAACGCGGCGATCGGCCAAGCCCGCGCGACCTATGAGAGCGTCTTCATTCCTGCGGTGCGCGCCCGGTCTGGCTCGCAATTCATGCTCAAGGCGGGGATCGATACGCCCGCCGATGGCCTCGAACATATCTGGATCGCGCCGATTTCGATCTCCGCGCAGAAAATCACCGGCACGCTGATGAACGAGCCCGTGCATTTCAAAGCGCATGTGGGGGACGAGATCACCTTCGCGCCGAACCAGATTTCCGACTGGAGCTTTCGCCGCGATGGCAAGCTTCACGGCAATTACACGACGCGAGTGATGCTGCCCGATATTCCCGCCGAGCAAGCCGCGAATTTGCGCGCGCAGCTCGCCCCGCTGCCCTAAGGGGCCAAGGAGACACGATGAGCGACGCAACGATGGATGCGAGCCTGAACGGCCCCGAACCAACACAGTTGAAGACCGCCGACGGGCTGCCGCTGAAGGCCGCCCTCGCGAAATCTCAACTCCGCGCAAAACGCCGCGCCTTCCTTCTGGTCGCGCCGCTGTTCCTCTTCGTTCTGATTACCTTCGTCGTTCCGATCGGGCAGATGCTGCTGCAGTCGGTCTATAACGACGGGTTCTCGAAGAACGCGCCGGCGCTGGGGCAATGGTTCAACGAACACCCCCTAGGGTCGCCGATCGACGAGAGCGCCTATACCGCGCTCGCCTCGGACCTCAAACAGATGAAGGAAAACCGCACGCAGGGCGAGGCGGGGACCCGGATCAACTATGACGTGGCGGGCACGCGCTCGCTGTTCACCTCGACCGCGCGCAAGATCGAACGTCTCGAGCCGCCGTGGAAAGAGTCGATCCTCGGCGTGAACGAGGGGTGGAGCGACCCGAACCTGTGGCGCGCGATGCGCTCCGCGTCGAGCCCCTACACGGTGGATTTCTACCTCGCCGCGACCGACCACACCCGCGACAAGGACAACAATATCGTGCCCGTCGATCCGCAGCGCGCGATCTACGGCAAGCTGTTCATCCGCACCGCGATCCTGTCGCTGGTGATTACCGTGCTCTGCATGTTCCTCGCCTTCCCGATCGCGCATCTGTTGGCCTCGCTGCCACTGGCGAAATCGAACCTTCTGATGATCTTCGTGCTGCTACCGTTCTGGACCTCGCTGCTGGTGCGGACGACCTCGTGGATGGTGCTGTTGCAGCAGCAGGGCGTGATCAACGATCTGCTCGTCTGGTCGGGTCTGATCGGCAACGATAACCGGCTGGAGATGATGTATAACCAGACCGGCACGATCGTCGCGATGACACATATCCTGCTGCCCTTCATGGTGCTGCCGCTCTATTCGGTGATGCGGACCATCCCGCCGAGCTATGTCCGCGCGGCTCGCAGCCTTGGCGCCACCTCGTGGACCGCCTTCCGCCGCATCTACCTGCCGCAGACGCTGCCGGGGATCGGGGCAGGGGCGCTTCTCGTGTTCATCCTGTCGGTCGGCTACTACATCACCCCCGCCCTTGTCGGTGGTGCAGACGGTCAGCTGATCTCGAACATGATCGCCTTCCACATGCAGAAATCGCTCAACTGGTCGCTTGCTGCGGCATTGGCCTCGATGCTGCTCGGCGGCGTCATCATCCTCTACTGGCTCTATGACCGGCTGGTGGGCATCGACAACATGAAGCTGGGCTGAGGAGAAACACAGATGGCCGTTCCCGCATATGCAAGCCCGCTCGAGAGAACCTGGCACTACGCCTATCTCGTGATCTGTGGCCTGATCTTCTTCTTCCTGATCGCGCCGATCGTGGTGATCATTCCGCTGTCCTTCAACGCGGAGCCCTATTTCACCTTCACCGAGAAGATGCTGAGCTTCGACCCCTCCGGCTATTCCATGCGCTGGTATGACCTTCTGCTGACCTTCGGGATGCAGGAGCCGCAGGTGGAGCGTGGCTGGTCTTGGTGGATGGATGCCTGGCAGCATTCGACCTGGATCGACGTGGCGAAGAACTCGGTGATCATCGGTTTCTTCTCGACGATCCTCGCGACGGTGCTGGGCACGCTGGCAGCCCTCGGCCTGTCGCGTCCCGAGATGCCGTTCCGCCGTGCCATCATGGCGGTGCTGATCTCGCCGATGATCGTGCCGATCATCATCACCGCGACGGGGCTGTTCTTCTTCTACTCGAAGACCGGGCTCGCGCATTCCTATCCGGGCATCATCATGGCCCACGCGACCCTGGGCATTCCCTTCGTGATCATCACCGTGACCGCGACGCTGGTGGGTTTCGATCACTCGCTGACCCGCGCGGCGCAGAACCTCGGGGCCGATCCGCGCACGACCTTCTTCAAGATCGTGATGCCGCTGATCCTGCCGGGCGTGGTCTCGGGCGCGCTGTTTGCCTTCGTCACCTCCTTCGACGAAGTCGTCGTGGTGCTCTTCGTGGCCGGCTACGACCAGCAGACGATCCCGCGTCAGATGTGGAACGGTATCCGCGAGCAGATCAGCCCCGCGATCCTTGCGGTGGCCACGATCCTCGTCTTCGTGTCGATCGCGCTTCTGACCACGGTCGAGCTGCTGCGCCGCCGCTCCGAGCGCCTGCGCGGGATGTCACCGGGCTAAGGCGTCAAGCGTCAGCGGGCAGCGCTCGCCCTCATAAAACGTCTCAAGGAGCCGGGTGAACACCGGCTCCTTTTTCTTTGAGGCGGCCTCGAACAGCGTCGCGCAGGAGCGCAGCTTCAGCGCATCGACCGGCCCCATGATCTCCTCGATGGGCGTACCCGCATGGGCGAGCACCGCCTCGGAGGCCTCCACCAGACGCGCCCGCAACACCGGATCGGCGAGATAGGCCCGCGCCTCGGTCAGATCCGCGATCCCGTATTCCCGCGCGCGCGCAGAGCGGCCGAGCGAGGCCAGTTGCGGGAAGATCCACCAGATCCAATGGCTGGTCTTACGGCCTTGGCGCAGCTCCGCCAGAGCGGTCGGATAGTCGCGGTCTTGGGGGGCGTGGAAGCGTTGGGTCATGGGATGAGCCTAGCACGCTCTGGACATCGCGAGGAGGGCCGTGTCCGACCCGAGGGAGGGCGCAATCGCGCCCGCCCTGGGGGCGGGTCGGGCGCGGCCCGGCCTAGGGGCCGGGCGGGGCGGCTTTCTACCTTTGAAGATAGGTTTTTATCTTCTCAAGTTTGCCCTCAAGTTCTTTCGCCCTCGCTTGATATTCGTCGAGTGTATCGAGAGACCTGCCTAACTCGTGGTCGATCTTCAGTTTTGAGTTAAGCGTTTCTGCGTTTGAGTTTCGAAAAAACCGGACAAACTCAAAGTAATCTTTGACTCTGTCCTTTCCCAAGATCGTGTGGAAGTGTCCGCTGTTCACCAATGGCCCTAGAGCCGAGTAATCGAAGTTCTCTAGTGTCACGAATAGGTTTGAGGAGCCGACTTGGTTCGCTGCCACGCGCTCCCGGAGGTAGCTAAGGCGGTTTTCAAATTCTCCGAGAGCGTCGAGATTCAACTCGATCTCAGTTTCAAGAATTTTCTTAGCGTTCCGCTTCTGAAACTCGAAAGTGCGTTTGTTAAGATAATACTGGGTTAGTGCACCGATGACTGAGCCGATAACGAGCCAGAACACGGTCCAAAATGCTTGCTCCAAATGACTGCTCCTAGCTTCAGCCCTCGCTTGCGCTCGGGCGTTCGGCACTGAAAACGCTCCACTGGAGCGTTTTCGCCCCGGATCAAGATCCGGGGCCGTGCCTCACCCCCAAACCTCACAAAACTCCCGCCACTCCCCTTTGCTCATGCCCGAGGTCTCCTGCGTGATCTCCTCGCCCGCCAGACGGCGCTTCAGCAGCTCCACCGCCTTGCCCGACAGGTTCACCCCGCCCAGACGGTAATCCTCGAAGGCCGAATAGGCCGCGGGCACCCAATCCTTGACGATGTCGCACATGGTCTCGGCATAGACGCGGATCTCGTATTGCGCGTGGCTGTCGGCGCGCAGGCGCAGGAAGTGGAAGAGGTTGTGCAGGTCCACCTTCCAATACCACTGCGTGTAGATATTGGTGGGCAGGTTCATCCGCGCCAGTTCCCGCGCGAGGCCCTGTTTGCCCGCGTCCTCGTCGGGCGTCAGCATGTCCTCGTAATGGTCATAGGCGCGCATCGCGTCGTCGCGCAGGATGTCGAGTACGCGGGCGGCCTCGGCACCCTCCAGCACCTGACCGCGGCCCTGATGGTTCTGGCTCGATTGCGCGGCGAGCTGGCTGGCCTCGGGGATGTAGAATTCGCGGTCGAGGATCGAATAGCGCGCGGAGTATTCGTTGACGTTCGCGGTGCGGTGGCGGATCCACTGGCGCGCCACGAAGACCGGAAGCTTGACGTGGAATTTGACCTCGCACATCTCGAACGGGGTCGAGTGCCAGTGCCGCATCAGGTAGCGGATCAGGCCCGCGTCGCTGTTCACCGTCTTGGTGCCCCGGCCATAGGAGACGCGCGCCGCCTGCACGATCGCGTTGTCGTCGCCCATATAGTCGATGACCCGGACCACCCCGTGATCGAGCACTTCATGGGCGGTATAGAGCCGCTTCTCCATCCCCGGCGAGACCGCCCGCGCGGTCATTTGCGTCTCGGCGCGCTGTGCGTCGATCTCGGCTTGTTGTTCGGGGGTGAGCGCCATGATGTCCTCCGGATGTCTCGAATCGACCTCCACTATATATGCGATGGGCGGCTCTAGGAACCGCCATATCCTGTGGATAAGCCGGGGTGCTTGCCGCGGCTGCCTCAAGGGCTATCCTCCGGTTAACCGCAATCAGTTCCAAGGAAGCCTGTTCATGAAAATCGAATATCTGCACACGATGGTCCGCGTGCTCGACCTCGAGAAATCGAAAGCCTTCTACGAGCTTCTGGGCCTGAAGGAACGCCGCCGCATCGAAAACGACAAGGGCCGCTTCACGCTGGTCTTCATGTGCCCGCCCGAGCAGGACGACGGCACGGCGGATGTGGAGCTGACCTGGAACTGGGACGGCGATAGCGGGCTGCCCTCGGACAGCCGCCATTTCGGCCACCTCGCCTACCGCGTCGAAAACATCTACGAGACGTGCCAGCACCTGATGGACAATGGCGTGACGATCAACCGCCCGCCGCGCGACGGTCACATGGCCTTCGTGCGCTCGCCCGACAATATCTCGATCGAACTGCTGCAGATGGGCGAGCCGCTGCCGATCCAGGAGCCGTGGTCGAGCATGGAGAACACCGGTAGCTGGTGATCACTTACGGAAGTGATCCTTGAGCTTGTCGAAGGGGCTGCGGGTTTCCGTGGCCTCTTTCTTTTGCGGCGCGGGCTGCGGAGTGTCTCGCGGGGCAGGGGTGTCGGCTTTCGCAGGGGCTTTTGTCCCGGTCGATGAGCGCGGCGGCGCGACCCGCAGGCTCACCGCATTGAGGAATTTCGAGCCGTCGCCCGCCGCCAGAGCAGGCGCCCCGTCCGAGATCCCGCGCAGCAGGTCGTCGAGCATCTCCTGCTCCGCCTTCGGGAAATCGTTGAGCACATAGCCCGCCACGCGATCCTTGTGCCCCGGATGGCCGATCCCCAGCCGCACCCGCGCATAGTCGGGGCTCATATGTTGATGGATAGAACGCAGCCCGTTATGCCCCGCATGACCGCCACCCTGCTTGAGGCGGCACTTGCCGGGGGCCAGGTCCAGCTCGTCATGGAAGACGGTGATGTCGGAGACATCGACCTTGTAGAAATCGGCCGCCGCGCGCACGGACTGGCCGGACAGGTTCATGAAGGTTTCGGGTTTCAGCAGCACAACGCGGGTCGAGCCGAAACGGCCCTCACTCACCTGACCCTGAAACTTGCCGCGCCACGGGGCAAAGCCGTGATCCTCGGCGATCCGGTCGAGCGCCATGAAGCCGATATTGTGACGGTTGTTCGCGTATTTCGTGCCCGGATTTCCCAGGCCCACCCAAAGCTGCATGCGTCTCCCCTTTCGAACGCCGGTGTCGAGGCTCTGCTCACAGAGGGATATGTGAGCGGGCGCGCAGGGGAAAGGGGGTCGTCGCGCTTAAGCCGCGCGGTATTCGACATAAGTCGGGCGTCCCGACTCGCCTAGGATGATCGGGCGCTCTTGCGGCTCGGGCAGGGCGAATTCATCGAAGAGGCGCTCGCTGGTCTCGTCGATATTGCATTTCGCAATTTCTTCGTACCCGTTGCGCGGGAGTCGTCTCGACGCGAAGCGGTAGAACGGGCGCAGGACCGGACGCAGCACGGCATAAACGGCGCGACCAATTGCGCTGAGCATTCTAGGCGGTAGCACCACGAATGCTGCAAGAACGAGTGCGATAAGCTCCAGCATGTGACTAGCCTTTAGGTTGTATTACCTTCGAAGCTATCGCGTTTTGGAAAAAAGGCGAGAAATTTTTTGTTCACATAAATGTGAGCATGTCCGGCCGGAGGTTTGCCGCGCAGCCGGCAATTGCGGCTTTGGGCAAAGAAAAACGGGGCCCCGAAAGGCCCCGTCTCGAAAATCTCATCGGAAGAAGAATTACTCTTCGGTCGCTTCTTCGCTGGCTTCTTCGCCTTCGTCCTCGTCGGAGGAACCGCCACCGAAGCCTTTCGGCGGAGCGACGTTCGCGATCACGAAGTCACGCTCGATGGTCGGCTTGGCGCCTTTCGGCAGGTCCACGTCGGAGATGTGGATGGTGTCGCCGATCTGCTTGCCTTCGAGGTCGACCACGATCTGCTCGGGGATATCACCGGCGAGAACGTTGAGTTCGACTTCCGGACGCACTGCGACGAGGGTGCCGCCGCGCTTCAGGCCGGGCGCCTTCTCGTGGTTGATGAACTCGACATGCACGAAGAGCGAGATGCGCGAGTTGCGGTGGGTGCGCATGAAGTCGACGTGGGTCGGCAGGTCCTTGACGACGTCTTTCTGAACGCCGCGGCAGATCACGCGGACATCTTCCTGGCCGTCCATCTTCAGGTTGAAGAGGGTGGACATGAAGCGGCCTTTACGCAGGCGGGTGATCAGGCGGTTGTAGTCGAGGTTGATTGCAACCGGGTCCTTGCCGTCGCCGTAGACGATACCGGGCACGAGGCCCTCACGACGCGCTTGCCGAGCGGCCCCCTTGCCCGTCCCCGTACGCGCCACGGCTTCGATCGTTTCGATCTCTTTTGCCATAACTGGTCTCCAATTTGTCAAAGTGATGGGCCGCCTCCAAGGGTGTCGGGCCCATGAAGCCGCGCGGATACTCGGGATTGGCCGTGATGGCAAGGGGAAAGCGACGGTGCGGCGGAATCCGGGTTGCTATAGAAGGATATCTGACTAATGTCAGAAATAATCTCGGATGCAGGTCAGGTATTCCCATGGACGCACTCGCACATATACGCCGATTCAACCGGGCCGTCACCCGGCAGGTGGGCGCGCTGAACTCCTCGTTTCTCGATCGCGGGCGACCGCTGGGCTCTGCACGGGTGCTCAATGCGATCGGGCGCGGGCAGGGCGATGTCGCGAAGCTGCGTCAGGCTCTGGCGCTCGACTCCGGGCTGATGAGCCGTCTGCTGCGCGGGTTGGAAAGCGAAGGGCTGGTGGTCGTGGAGGACGATCCCGAAGACGGGCGGCGGCGCATCGCGCTGCTGACCGAGGCGGGGCAGGCGGAATTCGCGGAATACGAACGGCTCTCTGATGCGCAAGCGGCGGATATCCTCTCGCGCCATCCCGATCAGTCAGCGCTCTTGGCGGCGATGGACCTGATCGCGACCGCACTGACCCGCGCGGAGATCGAGATCGTGCCCTGCGATCCGCTCGATCCGCGGGCGCGGGACTGTCTTGCGCAGTATTACGCGGAACTTGCCGCCCGGTTCGAGGGTGGCTTCGATGTGAACCTGTCGAAAGATCCCGAGGCCGACGATATGCGCCCGCCCCGTGGCACCTTCCTGCTCGCATTGTCCGATGGAGTGCCGGTGGGCTGTGCGGCGCTGAAGGGCGGGGCGGATTATGCCGAGGTGAAGCGCGTCTGGATCGCGCCTGCCGCGCGCGGCCTCGGGCTGGCGCGGCAGTTGATGGAGGCGATCGAGGCGGCGGCGCGTGAGTTGGGCCAGCTGCATCTGAGGCTCGATACGAATTCGGCGCTGCCCGAAGCGGTCGCCATGTATCACCGCTTCGGCTGGGACGAGATCGACCGCTTCAACGACGATCCCTATCCCGACCGGTTCTTCGAGAAGCGCCTAAACCCTTAGGAGCTCGCCCTCAGGAATAGGTGTCGAAGAAGCCGTTGGGGATCAGCAGATCGTCCCGGCCAAGATCCTCGATCCGACGCTCGCCGCACAGCGCCATCGAGGTGTCGAGCTCCTTCTGGATAACCTCCAGCGCCTTGGTCACGCCCGGCTCGCCCATCGCGCCCAGACCGTAGACATAGGCGCGCCCGATCATCACGCCCTTCGCGCCAAGCGCGAGCGCCTTGAGCACGTCCTGACCCGAGCGGATACCGGAATCCAGCCAGACCTCGGTCTTGTCGCCGACCGCGTTGACGATCTTCGGCAGCATCCGGATCGAGCTGAGCGCCCCGTCCAGCTGACGCCCGCCATGGTTCGAGACCACGATCGCATCGGCCCCGGTCGCGGCGGCCATCTCGGCGTCTTCCTCGCTGAGGATCCCCTTCAGGATCACCTTGCCGCCCCACATATCCATGAGCTGCTTGATCCGGTCCCAGTTCAGCGACTGGTCGAACTTCTCCGCGGTCCACGACGACAGCGAGGCCGGGTCGGCGGCGCTGTCCACATGGCCCACGATATTGCCGAAGAAACGCCGCTTGGTCTGCAGCATCTCAATGCCCCAGCGCCATTTCGTCGCCAGATCCGCCAGCACGGCTGGGGTGAATTTCGGCGGCGCGGTGAGGCCGTTTTTCAGATCCTTGTGCCGCTGGCCCAGCAGTTGCAGATCGACCGTGATCACCAGCGCCGAACAGCCTGCCGCCCGTGCCCGCTCCAGCACGCGCTTGTTATAGTCGTCATCGGTCAGCGTGTAGATCTGGAACCAGAAGGGCTGGCTGACATTCTCGGCGACGTCCTCGATCGAGCAGATCGACATGGTCGAGAGCGTATAGGGCACGCCGAATTTCTCCGCAGCCTTCGCCGCCTTGATCTCGCCATCGGCGCGCTGCATCCCCGTCAGCCCGACCGGGGCCAGCGCCACCGGCATCGCGACCTCCTGACCCAGCATCGTCGATTTCGTCGTGCGCCCCGTCATGTCCCGCGCGATCCGCTGGTTGAGGCGGATCTGCGCGAAGTCCTCGGTATTCTCGCGGAAGGTCTGCTCGGTGTACGAGCCGCTCTCCGCGTAATCGTAGAACATCTTCGGCGTGCGGCGCTTATGCAGACGTTTCAGATCGGCGATGGAGGTGATGACGGGCATGGGTGTTCCTCTCTCCGTGGTTAAGTTTCCTTACCAATCCCTCGAAATTTGCGCAATCACCCATCGCAAGGCTTGCAATCATGCGCGATCCGTTCCCATCTCGCCGGGCGAACACGAAAAGGAGAGCGGCGTGAACGAGATTTGGCTCGGCCTTATGGGCGGCATGGTGGCGGGCGTCGCAACGGCCGCCGGGGCGATCCCGGCGCTGCTCGGGCGCTCCATGAGCCAGCGCACAGCCGATACGATGCTGGGCTTCGCGGCGGGCGTGATGCTCTCGGCCTCGTATTTCTCGCTGATCCTGCCGGGCATCGACGTGGCCGAGACCATGTTCGGCTCGGTCTGGGTCGCCGCCGCCATCGCCGCGATCGGCATTGCCATCGGCGCGGGCTTCGTTGCCTGGCTGAACGCAACCCTGCCGCACGAGCACTTCACCTCCGGGCGCGAAGGGGCAGACGCGGCGCAACTGGCGCGGATCTGGCTCTTCGTGATCGCGATCACGATCCACAACTTCCCCGAGGGCCTGTCGATCGGCGTCGCTTTCGGCGCGGGCAACGAGAATGGCTTCTCGGTGATGACCGGCATCTCGCTGCAGGACATCCCCGAGGGGCTGGCTGTGGCCGTCGCGCTGATCGGGCAGGGCTATACCCGCCGCAAAGCCTTCTTCGTCACCGCGATGACCGGGGCGGTCGAACCCGTGGGCGCGCTGGTCGGCGCGGCTGCCGTGTCGGTCTCCGGCGCGTTGCTGCCATGGGGGCTGACCTTCGCGGCGGGGGCGATGCTCTACATCATCAGCCACGAGATCCTGCCCGAGACCCATCGCAACGGGCACCAGAACCGCGCGACCGCGGGGCTGCTTTTCGGGCTGATCCTGATGATGTTCCTCGACGTGACGCTTGGCTAAACCCTCTTTACTTCCGCGCTGCCCCGGCGTAAGCGCAAACGCATGATCGCACGGACCGCATATATCACCCGTCCCCGACGTCGCCGCTGAAGCGCCTGACGTCCGATCTGCCGTGGCATGCCGCCACACCCTATCCCAAATCGCTGACCTTAGGCCCCTGAATGTTGACAGCCCCCCGGGACTGTTGCACGCATTTGCCTTCTCTTACTGGAGTTTGACCCGATGATCCCCTCCGTTTTGCCGACCTATAATCGCGCACCGCTCGCCTTCGTGAAGGGCGAGGGTTCCTGGCTGGAGACGGCGGACGGGACCCGATATCTCGACATGGGCGCGGGGATTGCGGTGAATGCGCTGGGTCATGCCGCCCCCGAACTGGTCGAGGCGCTGACCGAGCAGGCGAGCAAGCTGTGGCATGTCTCGAACCTCTACCAGATCCCGCAGCAGCAGGCGCTGGCCGACGCGCTGGTCGAGAAGACTTTCGCCGATACGGTCTTCTTCACCAATTCCGGCACCGAGGCTGCGGAACTCGCGATCAAGATGGCGCGGAAATACTGGTCCTCGAAGGGCGAAGATCGAACCGAGATCATCACCTTCGATGGCGCCTTCCACGGCCGCTCCACCGGGGCGATCTCGGCCACGCCGAACTCGGAAAAGATGGTGAAAGGCTTCGGCCCGCTGCTGCCCGGTTTCACCCAGCTTCCCTGGGGCGATCACGAGGCGCTCAAGGCCGCCGTCACCGACAAGACCGCCGCCATCCTGATCGAGCCGATCCAGGGCGAGGGCGGTATCCGGCCGGTGCCCGATCAATGCCTGAAGGGGCTGCGCGATCTCTGCGACGAGACCGGCGCGCTCCTGATCTTCGACGAGGTGCAATGCGGCGTGGGCCGCTCGGGGCGGCTCTTCGCGCATGAATGGGCGGGCATCACCCCTGACATCATGATGGTCGCGAAAGGCATCGGCGGGGGCTTCCCGCTGGGCGCTGTGCTGGCTACCGAGGACGCCGCCTCCGGCATGGTCGCGGGCACGCATGGCTCGACCTATGGCGGCAACCCGCTGGGCTGCGCTGTCGGCGCGAAGGTGATGGAGATCGTCTCCGAGCCCGCCTTCCTCGATCAAGTCAACGCGAAGGCTGGGCTCCTGCGCCAGAAGCTCGAAGGGCTGATCGCCGCGCATCCCGACACGTTCGAGAGCGTGCGCGGCACCGGGCTGATGCTGGGGCTCAAATGCAAGCGCGCGCCGACCGACATGGTCGCCGCCGCCTACGATCAGCACCTGCTGACCGTGCCGGCTGCCGACAATGTGCTGCGCCTTCTGCCCGCGCTGAACATTTCCGAGGCCGATCTGGCCGAGGCCGTGACCCGTCTCGATGCCGCCGCGTCGCAACTCGAAAAAGCCGCCTGACTTCCTCTTGGCGTAAATATCCTCGGGGGCTGCGCGGGAGCGCAGCGGGGCGGACAGCCCCTCAGGCCCCTCCACGAAAGACAAACCGATGAACCATTTTCTCGATATCCACAAAACCGACCCCGCCGCGCTGCGGTCCATGATCGACCAAGGCATCGCCATGAAGCAGGCCCGCAATGGTCGCCCGAAAGGCGCGCCCGATGACGAGCAGCCGCTCGCCGGTCACATGGTCGCTCTGATCTTCGAGAAGCCCTCGACCCGGACGCGCGTCAGCTTCGATGTCGGCGTGCGTCAGATGGGCGGCCAGTCGATGGTGCTCTCGGGCGCGGATATGCAGCTGGGCCATGGCGAGACCATCGCCGATACTGCCCGGGTTCTGTCGCGCTATGTCGATCTGATCATGATCCGGACCTTTGAGGAGGAAACCCTGCTCGAGATGGCCGAATATGCTTCGGTGCCGGTGATCAACGGTCTCACCGACCGCACCCACCCCTGCCAGATCATGGCCGATGTGATGACCTATGAAGAGCAGCGCGGGCCGATCGCGGGCAAGAAAGTGGTCTGGTCGGGCGACGGCAACAACGTCTTCGCGAGCTTCGCCCATGCCGCCGCGCAGTTCGGCTTCGATCTGACCTTCACTGGGCCGGAAACGCTCGACCCCGAGCGCGCTTGGCTGGACGTGGCCGAGAAGGCGGGCCACCCGATCACTATCGAGCGGGATCCGGTCAAGGCCGTCGAAGGCGCCGATCTGATCGTCACCGATACCTGGGTGTCGATGCACGACCCGGAATCCGCGAAAGAGCGTCGCCACAACCAGCTGCGTCCCTATCAGGTCAACGAGGAGCTGATGTCCCACGCCAAGCCCGACGCGCTTTTCATGCATTGCCTGCCCGCGCATCGCAACGACGAGGCGACGAGCGGCGTCATGGACGGCCCGGCCTCGGTGATCTTCGACGAGGCGGAGAACCGTCTGCACGCGCAAAAGGCGGTGATGCGCTACTGCCTCGGCAAGTAACGACAGCAGCCGGGCAGGGGGTTACTCCAGCCCGGCGATGATCGCGCGCAGCGTCTCGATCCCGTCGCCCTTCTCGGAAGAGGTCAGCACGATCTCGGGGAAGGCGGCTGGGTGTTTCGCCAGCGCCTTGCGCACCTGATCCAGCACCTTCTCGCAATCCTTCGCACTGACCTTGTCGGCCTTCGTCATCACGACCTGGAAGGGGACGGCAGCGCGGTCGAGTAGCGTCAGGATTTCCTCATCCACCGCTTTCACGCCGTGGCGCGTGTCGATCAGCACGAAGGCGCGGCGCAGCGTGGCGCGGCCCGACAGGTAATCCTTCAGCAGCGCCTGCCATTTCGCGACGACCGCGACGGGGGCCTGTGCGAAACCATAGCCCGGAAGGTCGACCAGATAGGGACCGTCCTGCGTGGTGAAATAGTTGATCTCCTGCGTCCGGCCCGGCGTGTTCGACGCCCGCGCAAGGTTGCGACGGTTCGTGAGCGCGTTGATCAGGCTCGACTTGCCGACATTGGAGCGGCCCGCGAAGCAGACCTCGATCCGGTCGGCAGGCGGCAGCCCCTTCATTGCGACGACGCCCTTGAGGAACTCGACGGGTGCGGCGAAAAGCTTGCGCCCGCGCTCACGCGAAAAATCGTCGGGGGCCTCGGCCAGCGGGAAATTCAACTCCATCAGAGTACCTCGATCTTGTCGCCGCGCGCGATGCGGCCCTGTTTGGTGACGAGACAGAAGACGCCAAGGTCGGTATGCCCGTAATGGCTTTCCAGCTCTGCCAGCATGTCGATATCGCGTTCGCCCGTCTCGATATTGGCGTCCGTCGCACGGCAACGCTCGATACAGGCGCGCAGTTGCAGCTCTGCCTCGCCAACGCGCACCGTTTTGCCGATCAGGTCCATCTCCGCGAAGGGCTCCCAGCCCTCGACCCAGAGATTGGCGCGGAAGCGGCGGCGGTCGATCGGCTTGCCCACCCGTGCCGAAAGATCGTCGAGCGACGCCTGCCCGATCAGCGAGACATAGGGCAGGGGATCGTCGGTGAAGGCCCGGTCGGGCCCGCGCACCAGCGCGGTCGGGCGCGGCGCACTGTCCGGCCAGAAGGTGCGCAGCCATTCGAATAGCTTGCGCTGGTCGGCTTCGCGCTCGGGGTCGATCTCGAGATGCCACTGCTCGGGATGCTCCAGCAAGATGTGCCCGTTATCGAGCATCCGAGAGGTGACCCCCATCAGCCCCGGCGCGGAGCGCCCGATCACGAAGTTGATCTTCTGCCCCCAGCTATCGGCACGTCCCTCCGCGCCGACACCTACCTTGGAGCGCTCGTGCAGCACCGCCCACTCCCGGTCGCAAGGCAAGACGCGCCCCTCTTCAAGGGACGCGTCCTTCAGTTCCTCTACCCCGATCGACTTGATCGGATGTCGGTAGATGCGAGAGAGCGTTGCGCTCATTTCTTCTCTTCGGCGGGTTTCTTCCGCTGGAAGCTCTCTTTGATATTGCCGAACAGATCCGGGCGTTTCCCGTGCATCGACATGATCGTGTACTGCTGGAGGAACGTGATGGTGTTGTTCGTAATCCAGTACAGCACGAGGCCCGAGGCGAAGCTGCCCAGCATGAACATGAAGACCCACGGCATCCAAGCGAAGATCATCGCCTGCGTCTTATCCGTCGGCGCCGGGTTCAGACGCTGCTGGAACCACATCGACACACCCAGCAGGATCGGCAGGATACCGAGCGACAGGATGAAGAGCGGCGAGCCCGGATCGGGCGCTGCGAAGGGCAGTAGGCCGAACAGGTTCAGGATCGAGGTCGGATCGGGGGCCGAGAGGTCATGGATCCAGCCGATCCACGGCGCGTGATACAGCTCGATCGTGACGTAGATCACCTTATAGAGCGAGAAGAAGATCGGGATCTGGATCAGAAGCGGCAGACAGCCCGCGGCGGGGTTCACCTTGTGCTTCTTATACAGCTCCATCATGCCCTGCTGCATCTTCTGGCGGTCGTCGCCGGCAGCTTCCTTCATCTTCTCCATCTCGGGCTGCAGCTCTTTCATGCGCGCCATCGAGATGTAGGACTTCCGCGCCAGCGGGAAGACGATCAGCTTGATGATGAAGGTCAGTGCGATGATCGCCCAGCCCATGTTGCCGATCGCGCCATGCAGGAAGTGCAGCAGGCGGAACATCGGCTTGGTGAGGAAGTAGAACCAGCCCCAGTCGAGCGAGTCGACGAATTTCGGGATCGGGACATTGTCCTGATAGTCGCGCAGGGTTTCCCATTCCTTCGCACCGGCGAAGAGGTGGGTTTGCGCGTCGCCCTTGGCGCCCGGCGCGACGTCGATCACCGGCAGGCGGGTCTCGGTCTGGTAGATGTCGGACTTCTCGCCCGAATATTTCACGACCGAGGTGAACGGGCCCGAGATCGGCGCCAGAACGGTCTGCCAGTATTTGTCGGTGAAGCCCGTCCAGCCGGCGTCCTGCACCTGCTTGATCTCGGCCTGACCCTCGGCGCCCTTGTTGTCGAGCTTGGTAATGTTCTTGTACTTGATCTCTTCGAGATTGCCGTCATCCATCGCCACGAGGCCTTCGTGGAGCACGTAGACGCGGCGCTCCTGCGGGATGCCGTGACGCGCGATGATGCCGTAAGGCGCAAGCTTTACCGCGGCGTCGGTGCCGTTCTGCACCGACTGCTTGATCGTGAAAAGATACTTGTCGTCGACCGAGATCTCGCGCTGGAAGGTCAGGCCGTTGCCATTGTCCCATTGCAGCGTGACCGGGGTGTCGGGCGTGAGCTTGCCGTTTCCGACCTGCGTCCAGACCGTGTTCGGACCGGGCACCTGATCGCCGGGCAGACCGCCTGCGGGCAGCCAGCCATAGACGACGTAATAGGGCAGGGTCGAATTGCCGGTATCGCCGCTGATCGGCGACAGAAGACGCACGTCGGGCGAATCCTCGGCCAGCGTTTCCTTGTATTTCTTGAGCGAGAGGTCGTCGAAACGCCCGCCGAGAGTCGAGATCGAGCCCTCGACCGCGGGGGTGTCGATCTCGATCCGCGCGGCGCTCTGGGACTGGGAGCTCGCGGCTTGGGACATCGTCGCCGTATCGACCGGCGCGCCTGTGGAGTCGGCGGCGGTCTTCGGTGCGATATCAGTGCCTTCGGGCGTAGCGCTTTGCTCCGCGACCGGTTGGCTCGGTGCCGTTGTCGTGTCTTCCGTGGGCGGGAAGAAGTAGGTCCAGACGCCCAGCACGAGCGCGGAAAGCACCACCGCGAGAATGAGATTCTTGTTTTGGTTGTCCATGAAACCCTAATTCCACAAGCCTGTCGAAAACTTGCATGGGTTCAACAGAAGGGGCAGCCAAAGGTCAAGCCATTTTCCCTTGAAACAGTGGATCGGGCATGGTTTGCCATCACGCTTTTGGCCCGGATCCGGGGGGCGCAGCCCCAAAGCCCGGTTTGCGACTCGCTCTGCGGCCCGGTCTTTGGGGTGGCTCAACGCCTGCCGATTTGCGGCGTGGCGTCGAGCTTGGTGCGATGGCGTTCCGCCCATTCGAGGATTTCGCTGATCGGCATCGGCGCGGCAATCGCCGGGCCCTGCACCGCCGAGCAGCCCAACTGGCACAGCATCGCGTGTTCGGCGATCCCCGGCACACCTTCGGCGAGCGTCTCCAGCCCAAGACCTTCGGCCATCGACACGATCGCGGCGGTCAGGCGCTGGTGTTCTGGATTGTGGTCGATCTCTGCCGTGAGCGAGCGATGGATGCGCAGCCGCTGCGGCCCGATCTGGCGGATTGTCTCCGCCGAGACAGGACCGGAGCCGAAGCCCGCCAGTTCGATCAGGCAGCCGAGGCGCTTGATCGCGTGTAGCGTATGGCTGCAGACCGGATCGTCGAGCCGCGCCACCATCGCCTGCGGGACGATCAGCCGCAGCCGGTTCGGGGCGATCTCGAAGCGGTCGAATTCCCAGGCCAGCCGCTCGGCCAGTTTCGGGTCGCTCATCTGTCCGGGCAGGAAGGGAAGCGAAGCCGGGCCGAAATCGCTGCCGTCGCGGGCGATGTCGCGCAGCGCGCCGAAGGCCGCGTAAAGCATCACCTCGGAAAAGCGCGCGCCCAGCCCTGCCGCCTCGATTGCGGGGAGTATCTCGCGTTCGGTCAGAATCCCGCGCTGCGCATGAAGCCAGCGCGGAATCGCCTGAAATCCGCTGATATCGCCTGTGTCGGTGGAAATTTGCGGCAGGAAAAACGCCTTGATATGGCCCGCTTCGAGCGCCTCTCCGACACTGGCGGACAGCGGATGCGGGCCCGGGTCTTTCGTGGCGATCTTGTCCGAGCGGGAGGAACGGATCGCCCCCGGGCCGGACTGCATCGCGCGGTTGGCCGCGGTCTCGGCGCGCGAGAGCGCTGCCTCCGCCTCTGTGTTGGCGCGCGCGTCAGCCTTGGCCTGCGTGGCCGCGTCGTCGCGATAGGCCGGGGCCGCGGCACTTCGGCCCACGAGGTGAAATCCGATATGCATGGTGATCTGCTGCGTCTGCTCGGCAATCACGTAAGGCTCGCTCACCGCTTCCTGAAGGCGACCGCAAAGCTGGATCATCCCTTCGAGACCAAGCCGCGGCGTCGGGCGCAGCAGCACCGCGAAACGCGCGCCGTCCCAGCGCGTGACCACATCGCCGCTGCGCAACTGCGCCTGTAGCCGTTCGCCGATCCGGCGCAGCAGAAGGTCGAATTCCTTTGGGTGGAGTCGCCGCAGCACCTGATCGGGGGCGTCGAGCCCGAGGATCAGGCACCCGGTCGGGCGATTGCGCTGCTGCGCGTCCTGCAAGGAGGCGGCCATCTCGGAAATCGCGGCACTCGGCGGCAGCAGGCCCGTCGCGGGGTCGCATCCCTCCTCGTCGATCTCGGGCGGAACGGGCAGGGGGCGTGTCATCCAGCCCACCAGAATCGCGGTCAGACCGATCAGCACCATCGCCTCCGGCCCGACCCAAAGCAGGGCGAGCCCGCAGGCGGGCAAAAAGGCGATCATCTCGCGTCGGAGTAGAACCGGACCCGGCTTGCCGTTATATCGTGCGCGCAGCTCTGATTTGCGGGCGGCGCGCTTGCCCCCGTCATTTCCCATGACACCTACCCCCGTGGCACATGCGGGCCCCTAAAGGCCCCCTTCGCCAGCAAGGCTAGACGTCATTGGTGTTCAGCCGGTTAATCGCGCTCGCGCAAAACCGGGACGTTTTCTTTAAAATCCGCTTCACCCTCCGCGCGGCGCTCGAGCCCCGCGAAATCGAAGATCGAGGGGTCGCACAGATGCGAGGGGCGCGCGTTCATCAGCGCCTTGAACATCTTGTTGCGGCGGCCGGGGGCGTTCTTCTCCCAGCCGTCGAGCATCATCTTCACCTGCTGGCGCTGCAGCCCGTCCTGAGAGCCGCAGAGGTCGCAGGGGATGATCGGATAGTCCATCGCGCGGGCGAATTTCTCGCAATCGGCCTCGGAGACGAAGGCGAGCGGGCGATAGACGAAGAGATCGCCTTCCTCATTCAGCAGTTTCGGCGGCATCGTCGCGAGGCGCGAGCCGTGGAACAGGTTCATGAAGAAGGTTTCCAAGATGTCGTCGCGGTGATGGCCCAGCACGACCGCCGAACAGCCTTCCTCGCGTGCGATCCGATAGAGGTTGCCGCGCCGCAGCCGCGAGCACAGCGCGCAATAGGTGCGGCCCTGCGGGACCTTGTCCATCACGATCGAATAGGTGTCCTGATATTCGATCCGATGCGGCACGCCCATTTTCTCGAGAAATTCCGGCAGCACGGTCGCGGGAAAGCCCGGCTGGCCCTGATCGAGATTGCAGGCCAGCAACTCCACCGGCAGCAGCCCTCGCCATTGTAGCTCATGCAGCACGGCCAGGAGCGTATAGCTGTCCTTGCCGCCCGAGAGGCAGACCAGCCAGCGTTGCCCGCGTTCGATCATCCCGTATTTCTCGATCGCCTCGCGGGTCTCGCGCACGATGCGCTTGCGCAGCTTCTTGAACTCGGTGGTCGAGGGTGCGCCTGCGAAAAGCGGATGGATCGGGCTGTCTTCGTCATCAAGCATCTGGAGTGTCCTTCGCGTCATGCGCATGGGCGCAACGATGGGCGGCGTCAAATTCGGGATCGGCCCCGGGCACCGGGTCATAGCCATGCCCGCCCCAGGGGTGGCAGCTCAGGAGCCGCTTCCCGGCCAGCCATCCACCCTTCACCGCACCATGCCGTTCGAGCGCTTCGAGCGCATAGGACGAACAGGTCGGCTGGTAGCGGCAACCATGCCCCATCCAGGGGCTCAGCAGCAGGCGATAGGCATGAACCGGCAGGGCGAGGATTCGGGCGAGGGGGTTCATTTGCGTTTGCTCCCCTTGGGTTTGCGAGGGCGCGGCGGGGAGATCGGCAAATCGTGAATGACCGTGAGTACGGTCTCGAATTCGGCCAGCATGGCGGCGAAGTTGCGGGTGGCGGTCGCCTCGGGGCGCCCGACCAGAACATAGTCCCAGCCCGGCCGACCCGCCTTGGGCAGAACGGCGCGGGCGATTTCGCGCAGACGCCGTTTCGCGCGATTGCGCGCCACCGCGTTGCCGAGCTTCTTCGAGCAGGTGAAACCCACGCGGATCAGGTCGGGGGCGACGGGCTCGTCTTCGCGGCGCTTGCGCGCCTGCAGCAGAAAGCCGGGCATCCCCTTACGCTGCGCCGAGGCCGCTTTCAGGAAATCCGCCCGCTGTCGTAGAACCGCGGTCGGACGAGACGGATCATCTGAGCGTATGGCGGCCATCAGGCGACCTCCGGCGAATAAACGACGCGCAAAATAGCGAAGCCGCCGGTCTTTTCACCGATCCGACCCGAGGGCCCGATCTGCGAAAAGCATCCGGCGGCGTCAAAAGCCAGTCGCGGCTGTAACGGCCTTAAGCCGACAGACGCTTACGGCCCTTCGCGCGACGGGCGTTGAGAACCCGGCGTCCACCCTTCGTGGCCATGCGGCTGCGGAAGCCGTGGCGACGGGCGCGAACGAGGTTCGACGGCTGGAACGTGCGTTTCATCGTTTTCACTCCGGTTCGGGCCCAGAAACAGGATTCGAGGGCCAGATAGCATTTCGAAGCCGCTCTTTAGTGACCTCTCCCCTCCAAGTCAATTCGCCAAAGCGGGTTTTTTCCGGCTTTTCCGGTCGCTTCCCACGGATCGTGACCGCTCACGGGGTTTTGCCTTCTGCGCGAGCCGCCTATCTTGTGCGCAAAGCGCGGCTGACGCAGGGGACGGTATCCTTGCATCCTGACCGGCGGTGCATCAAGAGTGACATTGAAGGGGACGGGCCGATCCTGTGGGGCGGCCTTGCGTTTGATAGGCGATGAAAGTGAACACTCTTTCAGGGCGGTTTCTGATCCTGACCACGGTTTTCGTGGTGCTCGCCGAGGCGTTGATCCTTTTGCCGGGTTTGGCGAATTTTCGCGAAGACTATCTTTTGACGCGACTCGAGCGTGCGCAGATCGCCTCGCTTGCGCTTCTGACCACCGACACCACTATCGCGCCCGATCTGGAAAAAGAGCTTCTGTCCAACGCGGGCGTCTTCAACGTGGTGCTGCGCAGGGATGCGGCGCGGCAGCTGGTGCTGTCCTCGCCGATTCCCTCTCCGGTGACCGAAACCTACGACCTGCGCGATTCGACCGAATGGACGCGGATTCGTGATGCGGTCCACGCGCTCTTCGATTCTGGGGATCGCGTGATCCGGGTGCTGGGTCAGCCGGTGCAGAAGGGCGGTATCGTGATCGAGGTGACGCTCGCGACCGAACCGATGCGGATCGCGATGGTCGAATACGGGCTGCGGCTCTTGTCGATCTCGGCGGTCTTCTCGGTGATCACCGCCGTTCTGCTGTTCCTCCTCGTGCGCCGGCTGATGGTCGTGCCGATCAAGCGGCTGGTCGCGCATATGTCTTCTTATGCGGACGCGCCCGAGGATGCGCGGCGCATCATAACCCCGCAGGCCAGCGTCGAGGAGTTGCGCGTGGCGGAAGAGGCGCTGGCCTCGATGCAGCAGCAACTCACCGCGTCGCTGCGCCAGAAGGAGCGGCTCGCGCAGCTGGGCCAAGCGGTCGCCAAGATCAGCCACGACCTGCGCAACATCCTGACCACGGCGCAACTCTTTGCCGACCGCATGGAAAGTTCGGACGATCCCGGCGTGAAGCGCGCCGCCCCGAAGCTGACCGGCTCGATCGAGCGCGCGATCAACCTGTGCGAAACGACGCTCGCCTTCGGCAAGGCCAAGGAGCCGCCGCCGACGTTGTCGCGCTTTATGTTCGGCGAACTGGCGCAGGAGGTTCTGGAGAACGAAGAGCACCCGAGCGAAGGCCCGCTCGTCGATTTCGTCACCGACATGCCGCCGAATCTGGTGATCCGCGCCGACCGCGAGCAGCTCTATCGCGTGCTCAACAACCTCGTGCGCAACGCACGACAGGCGATCGAGGCGACCGGTCAGAACGGCACGGTGGAGATCGGCGCGGGCGAGAATGCGGATGGCTGGTGGATTCGCGTCCAGGATAGCGGCCCCGGCCTGCCGGAGACCGCGCGTGAGCATCTCTTCAAGCCCTTCACAGGCGGCACCCGTGCAGGCGGCACGGGGCTGGGCCTCGCCATCGCCGCAGAGTTGATTCGTGGCCATGGCGGGCGTCTGGACCTGGTGCGGACCGACGGCAACGGCACCGAGTTCCGGATCTTCCTGCCCTCGGATATCGCGCTGGATTGCGCCTCCGAGAAGGGCGCGGGCGCAATTTCCTGAGCCTGCGCGGGGTTACGTTCCGGGAGGTGCGTGCCGATCTTCAGGGCTTCCGCGAGGGCATCCAAGAATTTTGACGGTTTTCCAAAATTGCCTCGAATTTGCTCTTGCATCGCTCCGACGTGGCCGTTACATCGCCCCACATAAGCGGACCCGTAGCTCAGCTGGATAGAGCACTTGACTACGAATCAAGGGGTCGGGCGTTCGAATCGTCCCGGGTCCGCCATTTCCCCCTCCTACTGAAAACCAATGCCTTGCAGGCCATGCCTGTCGTTCGCGCCGTTGTCTGCGCGCTCTGTCGGTCGTGCATGTTGCGCCGTGGGCCCTCGGTCGTTCTTAGAGTTGCCTCGTCCGACAAGCTCTCGCTGCGCTGCGAGAGGAGCTCCGGGTCGCGCATGGGTGGTGGGGTGCCGCGGAGATGTTTGAAGGGTGGCTATGGGCGCTGATCGACGCTCTGCGTCCTCTCCCGGGCGGGGTCCAAAGGCAAGACGCTTGGAGGTCCTCTCGAGGCTCTCTCAGGCGTCTGTCGGGAGCGCCGTGATGCTCAGCTGCTTTCAGAAAACAAAACCCTCGGAAACGCGAAACCCCGCCACGAGGGGCGGGGTTTTCGACGTCGCGAAGTTTGTTTGGTGGAGCCAAGGGGAGTCGAACCCCTGACCTCTTGAATGCCATTCAAGCGCTCTCCCAACTGAGCTATGGCCCCACCGGAGGTCCAGCGGGTAGCCCCGCTGTGTGGGGAGGCGTATAGGCAAAGCGCCGCGGCGGTGCAAGAGGAATTTCGCCCCGAACCGCGCGAAAATTTCGTCACTCTTACCTTCCCGAACGTCAGCCTTCATCTGCACCCGGAAACCGGGCGCGAGGCCGCGTGCCGGGGCAGGGTGCCGCGCCAAAGAAAAAGGCGCCACGGTTTCCCGTCGCGCCTTGATCAATGGTCCCGAGCGGCCCAGCCGATCAGTTGTCTTCCTTATCCTCGGTGCTGACATCCGCGATGTCATCGAGCGAGACATTGTCGTCATCGTCGTCGTCGTCGAGCAGATCGTCGTCGAGATCCACGTCACCGTCATCGGTGTCGAGATCGTCATCTCCGAGACTGACGTCATCGTCTTTCTGAGACGACGTCTTGTCGGTCGTAAGCGTACGACCGCTGCCCGAGGTCAGAGCCTCGAGGGTAAAGGTGTTGTTGCAGACCGGGCAGGTCATCGGGTCGTTATTCAGGTCGTAAAAGCGGCTCGCGCAATGCGGGCACAGACGCTTGACGCCCCATTCCTCTTTCGGCATGGAATTCTCCTGCGCACTTAATCCAGCAGAGTCGCAGCCACCTGCCACATGCCGGGCAGGGTGTCAAAGCCTTTTCGTGCCTTTTCTGGTCGGGCTGCGACCCGCGGGCCACCCCTCGCTGTCGAACCTTTCGGAGAAAGCTTCTGTCCCGCATGCCCCCCATTCCCGAACTGCCTGAGGTGGAGTTGGTTCTCCGCCGCTCCGGGCGCGCGCGCAGGTTCTCATTGCGGGTGTCGCGGGTGGACGGCCGGGTGGCGCTCACGATCCCGCGGGGTGCGTCCGAGCGCGAGGCTTTGGCCTTCGCGCGCTCGCAAACCGAATGGCTGCGCAAAACCCTCGGGGCGATTCCGCCCGCGCAGGCGGTACGATTCGGGCAAGGCATCCCCTTCGAGGGGCAGATGCTGACATTGGAGCCCGCACGGTTGAGCAGCCCGAAGATCGACGGCGCGCGGCTCTTGGTGCCCGAAGACCCCGCTCGGCTGGGGGTGCGGGTCGAGACCTTTTTCAAACACGCGGCCCGGATGCGGCTCCATGCGGCCAGCGCGCGCTATGCCTCCGAGATCGGGCGCGACTTCGCCAAGATCACGATTCGCGACACGCGCTCACGCTGGGGCTCGTGCAGCTCCACCGGGGCGCTGTCCTATAGCTGGCGGCTGATCATGGCGCCGCCGGAAGTGCTCGACTATGTCGCGGCCCATGAGGTCGCGCATCTCGAGGAGATGAATCACTCGCCTGCCTTCTGGCGCGTCGTCGAATCCCTCCGCCCGAGCTTCAAGTCAGAGCGCGCCTGGCTCAAGCGTGAAGGGTCCGCGCTGCATGCGATCCGGTTTCGAGATTGACCCCGGCTGCTAACGTGATCACAAAAAGCGCATGACCACGATTTCCACACGCCCCATCGAGACCGCCGCGCATGATCGGCTTTACCGCGCCTTGCGCCAGCAGATCATGGTGGGGGAGTTGCTGCCGGGCACCGCGTTGACGCTGCGGGGCTTGGGCAAGCAATACGGTGTCTCCATGACCCCCGCGCGCGAGGCGCTGCGGCGACTGGTGGCGGAAGGGGCGCTGACGCTGTCGAGTTCGGGCCGGGTGGCCACACCGGAACTGTCGAACGAGCGGATCGAGGAGTTGGCGGCGCTGCGCGCACTGATCGAGCCGGAGCTGTCGGCCCGTGCACTGCCGCGCGCCCACCTCGCGCTGATCGACCGTCTTGGCGCGATCAACGTCGCCAATGCCGAGGCCGTCGCGAAACAGGATGCGGTGGGCTACATCCGCACGAACCTCGAATTCCACCGCACGCTCTATCTGCGCGCGCAGGCGCCCGCGATGCTCGCGGTGATCGAAACCGTCTGGCTGCAGCTGGGGCCGACGATGCGCGCGGTCTACACCAAGCTGCAGCGCAACGAGCCGCCGCGCCACCACCGGATGATTCTCTCGGCACTGCGTGCGGGCGACGAACCGGCGCTTCGATTGGCCGTGCGCACCGATGTGACCCAGGGTTTGCGCCATCTGGCCCAGCGTGGCTGGTAAAACCGCCCCTTAAGCGATGCGTGAGGGGCATAAAAACGGCTTGGGCGACTTGACGCGAGACGCCATTGCCCGTATTCCGCGCCAACAGATTTTCGGGCGCTGCCATGCGGCGCCTTCTCATGTTGGGGCCGGGCGCGCGATTCGCGTAACTTCGGCCAGGTAAGAAACGAAGGAAGAATGCCATGTCGCGCGTTTGCGAACTGACCGGCAAGGGCCCCACGACGGGCAACAAAGTGAGCCACGCGAACAACAAGTCGCGTCGTCGCTTCCTGCCGAACCTGAACGATGTCTCCCTGATCTCGGACACCCTGGGCCAGAGCTTCAAGCTGCGCGTTTCCGCAGCCGGCCTGCGCTCGGTTGACCATCGCGGCGGTCTCGACGCGTTCCTCGCCAAGGCGAAGGATGCAGAGCTGTCGGTGAATGCTCTGAAGATCAAGAAAGCGATCGCGAAAGCTCAGGCAGCCGCCTGATCCTTTCCGGATCCACCGTTACAAAAACCCCGCGCCTCGGCGCGGGGTTTTTGCTTATGCGGCTTTATCTGCCGTATTTCCCTCCCTGCGTCGTCACGCTAGTGTGAGCGCCATGTGGAGGACGCGCTTCAAGTTGCCAATTGGGATCGCCGCGGCGCTCATGCTGGCCATGACCAGCATGACGATGGCGGTCGCACGCGGTCAGGCGCGCGTCGCGGGCGAGGTGGTGGTCTGCACCGGCTACGGCGTGACCACGGTCAGCGTCGATGTCGAGGGCAACCCGACTGGCCCCGCCCATATCTGCCCCGACATGGTGCTGGCGATGATGGCCGCCGTCGCGCTCGCGCCGGCTCTGCCGACACCGCCGAAGGGCGAGGGGCGCAGCGTCGAGACGGTGGAGCCCGAGGCCGCGCAGGCGCAGGCTGTCGTGGTGCCGCGCGCTCGCGGACCGCCCATGCCCGTCTGACCCCCAAACTTTCAGACGAACACACCCACAGGAGACGCAAATGATCCGCAAATACCTGATGAGCGCGGCCCTGATCGCCGCAGCTCTCCCCGCCTTCGCTGCCGAGCCGATCCAGATCCTCGATCCTTACGTCCGGGTTTCGACCCCAATGTCGAAATCGGCGGCGGCCTTCATGGAGATCAAGAATATCTCCGATCTCGACGATCGCCTTCTCTCGGTCAGCTCGAACGTCGCCGCGCGCGTCGAGCTGCACACCCACAAACAAGGGCCGAATGGCGAGATGCAGATGCTCGAGGTCAAGGAAGGCTTCGAGATCCCCGCGAAGGGCGAGCATGTCCTGCAGCGTGGCGGCGATCACGTCATGTTCATGGGGCTGAACCAGCCGCTCCATCAGGGCGACATGGTCACGCTCAACCTGCGCTTCGAGAAGACGGGTCTGATGGTCGTGGACATCCCGGTCGATCTCAACCGCGATCAACCCGCCGCGGCAACGCCGGAGAGCGCACCGGTCGCCGATCCGCAGATTTCACATGAAGACATGACCCACGGGGAGCCGGAACATACCGAGCCCACGTTGGACAAGAAAGAAAGCGATATGTGAGCGGGGCCGGGTAGGGCGGCGTTCAGCCGCCCAACTGCTCCAGCATCTCGGCTGCGGCCGCCGAGGCCGCGCTTTCGCCGCTGGCCACGGCATCGCCAAGCTCGCGCATCTTTGCCCGGATCTCCGGGTCCTGACGCAGTCTTGCAAGAAGTCCTTCGCGGACCTCGGCTTCGAACCAATGCCGCGCCTGCTCGGCCCGGCGCTGATCGAAATGCCCGTTCGCGCGCCGCCACTCGGCCAGCGCGGTCATCTCGTCCCAGGCCTTCTCCAGCCCGTTCTCTTCCATCGCCGAGACCGGCAGCGCCTTGGGGAAACCCTCGGGGTCCTGCGGCCGCTTGCGCAACAGGCGCAGCGCACCAGCGTAATCCGAGACTGTGCGCATCGCGGCCGGTTTCAGATCGCCATCGGCCTTGTTCACCAAGATCAGGTCGGCCATCTCCATGATGCCGCGCTTGACGCCTTGCAGCTCGTCGCCGCCCGCCGGGGCCATTAGCAGCACGAACAGATCCACCATCTCGGCCACGAGCGTCTCGGACTGGCCGACGCCCACGGTCTCGATCAGCACCACGTCGAAGCCCGCCGCCTCGCACAGCGACACCGCCTCGCGGGTACGCCGCGCGACGCCGCCGAGATGCGCTTGGCTAGGCGAGGGACGGATGAAAGCGTTCGGATCGCGCGACAGCCGCTCCATCCGGGTCTTGTCGCCCAAGATCGAGCCGCCCGAGCGCGCCGAGGACGGGTCGACCGCCAGCACGGCGACCTTCAGCCCCTTCGCGGTCAGCATCATCCCGAAGGCTTCGATGAAGGTGGATTTGCCTACGCCCGGTGTGCCCGAAAGCCCGATGCGCAGCGCCTGACGCCCTTCGCCCGCCAGCGTATCGAGCAGTTCGACCGCCTGCGCGCGATGCTCGGCCCGGCCCGATTCCACCAGCGTGATCGCTCGGGCCAAGGCGCGGCGATCGGAGGCCAGAATGCGCGGAGCGAGGTCGGCGGGGCTTTGTTTGGTCATCGGCAGGCTTTCGCTGATTTTGGGTATTCGTGTCAAAAATGACATCAGACGTGAAGACTTAACGGTTACTTGCCTGCACCCTGCGACCTATGTCCAGAGCCAATGGGAAATTCCTGACACGAGGATGCCAATGACATCTCTTTCGAACCGCTTGCCCCGCGCCTTGACCGCTGCGTTGACAGCGGCGCTGGTGATCGCGCCCCTTGGCGCAGCGCCCGCACGCGCCGAGCAAAGCGACAAGATCGTCTTCGATGTGGTGCTGAAAGGCATCCGCGCGGGGGAGCTGGCGATCAACGGCAAGATCACCGATGGCGCCTATGGCGCGAATGGTGTGCTGCAGACGGCTGGCCTCGTGGGGCTGCTGCGCAAGATCAAGTTTTCGGCCAGCGTCTCGGGGCTTCACGACGGCCAGAAATTCACCCCGCTCAAGTATTCCGAGGTGGACGACGCACCGGGGCGCAAATCCAAGCACCAGATCGTCTACAACAACGGCACGCCCGTTTCCGTCAGCCAGCAGCCGCCGCGCAAGCCCAAGCCCCGCGATGTCGATCCCGCGAAACAGGGCGGCACGGTCGATCCGCTGACCGCGCTTTATGCCGTGCTGCGCGATGTGCCGCGCGACGAGGCCTGCAAGCTTGACGTGAAGATGTATGACGGCGCGCGGCGCTCGCAGGTGCGCCTGTTCGATCCGAAGCCCGATGGCAAGAAGCTCGTCTGTTCGGGCGAATATCGCAGGCTCGAAGGGTTCTCGGAAAAGGACATGAAGGAAAAGAGCCGCTTCGCCTTCACCCTCTATTACGAGCCGAGCCCGAAGGGCGGTTTGCAGGTCGACAAGATCGAGACCGACACGCTCTATGGAAAAGGCCGCCTCACTCGGCAATAAGGGGCGGGTGAAAACAGACCGCCTCTCTCTCCCGATTGACGTGGTGCTGCCCGATCTGCGGGCGGCGCTGTCCACGCATTGCCGTGCGGTGCTGATGGCGCCGCCGGGCGCGGGCAAGACGACCCGCGTACCCCTCGCGCTGCTCGACCAGATCGAGGGCCGGATTGTCATGCTGGAGCCGCGCCGTCTGGCCGCGCGCGCCGCCGCCGAGCGCATGGCGGACACTTTGGGCGAAAAGGTCGGCGAGACGGTCGGCTACCGCATTCGCGGCGAGGCGAAGGTCTCGAAAACCACCCGGATCGAGGTGGTGACCGAAGGCATCCTGACCCGCGTGCTGCAATCCGACCCGGAACTGACCGGCATCGGCTGCGTGATCTTCGACGAATTCCACGAACGCTCGCTGAATGCCGATCTGGGGCTGGCGCTGGCGTGGGAAGTGCGCGGCGCGCTGCGCCCCGATCTGGCGCTGGTGGTGATGTCGGCCACGCTCGACGCCGAGCCGGTGGCGGCTCTCTTGGACAATGCGCCCATCGTGGTGTCCGAGGGCCGGGCCTATCCGGTGGAGACGCGCTGGCTGGACCGTCCGGTCGACAGTTCGATGCGGTTCGAGGCCGCGATGGCTGGACTTATCACCGAGGCCGCCGAGGCCACCGAGGGCAGCCTGCTGGCCTTCCTGCCGGGCGAGGGCGAGATTCGCCGTGTCGAAGCTCTGCTGAAAGGCCGCTTGGCCGATGACATCGCGATCCGCCCGCTGTTCGGCGCGATGGAATTCGCAGCCCAACGCGCCGCCATCGCGCCCGCGCCCTCGGGCCGGAAACTGGTGCTGGCCACCGCCATCGCGGAAACCTCGCTGACCATCGAGGACATTCGCGTCGTGATCGACGGCGGCCGCGCCCGCCGCGCGCGCTTCGACCCGAGCTCGGGCATGGCGCGGCTGGTGACAGAGCCCGTTTCGCGCGCCGAGGCCGAGCAGCGCCGGGGCCGCGCAGGGCGCGTGGCGGAAGGCATCTGCTACCGGCTCTGGACCAAGGGCGCGGAGGGTGCGCTGCCCGCCTTCGCCCCGCCCGAGATCGAGGTGGCCGACCTCACGGGCCTCGCGCTGGAACTCGCGGTCTGGGGAACGGAGGGCGGTGATCTGGCTTTCCTGACCCCGCCGCCCGCGCACGCGATGGCGGAGGCGCGCGCTTTGCTGGAAGAGCTCGGCGCGCTTAAATCGGGGCTGATCACCGAACACGGGCGCAAGCTCGCCAAACTGCCGCTGCATCCGCGCCTCGGGCATATGCTGTTGACCGCTGGCCCCGAGGCCGCGCCGCTCGCTGCCCTATTGGCCGAGCGCGATCCCCTGCGCGGCGCGCCCGCCGATCTGACTCTGCGCCTCAGCGCCATCCGCGACCCGAAGCGTTTCGAGGCGAACCATCCCTACACGCCCCATCGCGGCACGATCGAGCGTATCCGCTCCGAGGCGAAGCGGCTGGCCCGCCTCGCCCCCGAGACGCCCGAGACCTATTCGCCCGCCGAACAACTCGCGCTCGCCTATCCCGACCGCGTTGGTCTGCGCCGCAAGGGCGATGCGCCGCGCTACGTGCTGTCAGGCGGCAAGGGCGCTGTGGTGGCCGAGGGTGATCCGCTGGGCGCACAACGCCTGCTCGTGGTGAGCGATCTCGATGGCGATCCGCGCGAGGCGAAAGTGCGCCAAGGCATCGCGATCTCCGAGGCCGAGGTCCGCCGCCTCTTCGCCGATCAGATCGCGTGGCACGATGTCTGCGACTGGTCCAGGCGCGAGGGCCGGGTGATCGCGCGCAAGCACGAACGGTTCGGCGCGCTGGTGCTCGACGATCGCGTCTGGAAGGACGCTCCGCGCGAGGCATTGGCGCGCGGCGCGCTGGCGGGGCTGCGCCAGATCGGGCTGCCGATGACGCCAGCCGCGCGTCGCCTTCAGGCGCGGGTGGAGCTGTTGCGCGGGCAGGGGGCCGATCTGCCGGATTTCTCGGATGAGGGGCTGCTGGCTTCGGCTGAGGACTGGCTGCTGCCCTATCTCGGCAAGGCCCGGACCGAGGCCGATCTGCGCAAGCTGGACCTCACCGATCCGCTGCGTGCGGCGCTCGACTGGGAGCAGATGCAGCTGGTGGATCACTTGGCTCCTGCGCATTTCGAGACCCCTCTGGGCCGTCGCGTGCCGATCGACTACGCGGGCGAGGCGCCGGGGATCGAGATCCGCCTGCAGGAGATGTTCGGCGTCACCGCCCATCCCACGGTCGGCCCGAAACACCTGCCGCTGCGGATCACGCTGCTGTCGCCCGGCCACAAACCCATTCAGGTGACGATGGACCTGCCGGGTTTCTGGGAGGGCTCTTACGCCGATGTGCGCAAGGATATGCGCGGGCGCTACCCCAAGCACCCGTGGCCAGAAGACCCGCGCGAGGCCGATCCGACCCTGCGGGCCAAGCCGCGCAAGTAAGCTATGCGCACCGCGCGGATTGACCCGACGGGAGGCTTTCGCGCATATGGCCCGGGGCAACGAGGAAAAAACATGACCGAAACGCTGAGCTTCGAGGATCGCAAGCGCCTCGTGATGACCGTGCTGATGACGCCCGATCAGGCGAATTTCTCCGGCAAGGTGCATGGCGGCGCGCTGCTGAACTGGCTCGATCGGGTCGCGTTCTCGCTCGCCTCACGCTACTCACAGCGCTACGCGGTGACGCTGTCGGTCGATCAGGTGACCTTCCAGCAGCCGATCAATGTGGGCGAACTGGTGACGTTCCGCGCCAGCGTGAACCACACGGGCCGGACCTCGATGGAGATCGGCATCCGCGTCGAGGCCGAGAACATCACGGCTGGCACGCGGCGGCACACCAATAGCTGCTATTTCACGATGGTTGCGGTGGACGAGAACGGTAAACCCGCCGCGGTACCGAAGCTGGAGCCGGAGACGGCAGAGGAACGCCACCGCTGGCGCGCCGCCGAACTGCGCCGCGAACTGCGCCGGGAATTCGCCGCCAAGATGGACGCGGCGGCGGATCACGGCGAGGGGTGAGGCTGACTTCGTGATCGGTGTCGGGTCACCGTTTCAAACAAAAAGGGCGCCTCGCGGGGCGCCCTTTCGCATTTCTCTCGACCCTTGGCCGATCAGGCGTGGATCGCGCCGTCGCCGCAGGCGAGCGCGGCTTCGCGCACAGCCTCGGAGAAGGTCGGGTGGGCGTGGCAGGTCAGCGCCACGTCCTGCGCCGAGGCGCCGAATTCCATCGCCACGCAGATCTCGTGGATCAGGTCGCCCGCGCCGGGGCCGATGATGTGGCAGCCGAGGATGCGGTCGGTTTCCTTATCGGCGATCAGCTTCACGAAGCCGTCCGACTGGAATACTGCCTTGGCGCGGCCATTGCCCATGAAGGAGAACTTGCCGACCTTGTAGGCGCGGCCGTCCTGCTTGAGCGCCTCTTCGGTCTGGCCCACCGAAGCGACTTCCGGGGTGGTGTAGATCACGCTCGGGATCACTTCGTAGTTCACGTGACCATGCTTGCCCGCGATGACTTCGGCGACGGCCATGCCTTCGTCCTCGGCCTTGTGGGCGAGCATCGGGCCAGTGACCGCGTCGCCGATGGCGTAGATGCCCTTCGCGGAGGTCTGCCAATGCGCGTCGGTTTTCACCTGACCGCGCGGCAGCATCTCGACGCCGACGCCTTCGAGGCCCAGACCATCGGTATAGGGCTTGCGGCCGGTCGCGACGAGAACGGTCTCGGTCTCGATCGAGGCGTTGCTCTCATCTTTGCGCAGCTGGTAGTTCACCGTGGCCTTGCCGTTCTTCATGTCGACGCCCTGCACGGCGGCGCCCATGACGAATTTCAGGCCCTGCTTGGACAGGATTTTTTGGAAGTTCTTGGAGACCTCGCCGTCCATGCCGGGGGTGATCGCGTCGAGATATTCCACGACGGTCACATCCGCGCCGAGACGGGCATAGACCGAGCCCATTTCCAGACCGATGACGCCCGCACCGATGACGACCATCGACTTCGGGATCTTGTTGAGCGACAGCGCGCCGGTCGAGGTCACGACGGTTTTCTCGTCGATCTCGATGCCCGGCAGCGAGGACGGCTCGGAGCCGGTCGCGATCACGATCGACTTGGCGTTGTGGACGTCCTCGCCCACTTTCACCTTGCCGGCTTCCGGGATCGAGCCCCAGCCCTTGAGCCAGTCGATCTTGTTCTTCTTGAACAGGAACTCGATGCCCTTGGTGTTGCCGTCGATGACTTCCTGCTTGTAGGTCAGCATCTGCTTCCAATCGACCGAAGGCGATTTGCCCTTCAGGCCCATCTTGGCGAAGTTATGCTCGGCTTCGTGCAGCTGATGCGTGGCATGCAGCAGCGCCTTGGAGGGGATGCAGCCCACGTTGAGGCAGGTGCCACCGAGACTGTCACGGCCTTCGACACAGGCGGTTTTCAGGCCCAGCTGGGCGCAGCGGATGGCGCAGACATAGCCGCCCGGGCCGCCGCCGATCACGATCACATCATAGTCAGCCATTGTTCTTGCTCCTTGGATTGGGGCGCGAGGGGGCCTCGCGCCGGGAGGTCAGATCAGCGCGGCAATTGCCAGCGCCAGAATTGCGAAGAAGGAAAAGCCCCAGATGAGCGAGCGCCACGGCACCCAGCCCAGCAGATAGGACGGAATGTAGAGAACCCGCGCGATCAGGAAGATCCAGGCGAAGGCCGCAGTGGCGGCGCTCGACTGCCCGGTCAGGGCGATGACCAGCGCGACGGGGGCGAAGAGGATCAGCCCCTCGAAGGAGTTGTTCATCGCGCGCTGAATCCGGCCGAGCAGGGTCGAGATCGGCGGTGGCGTTCTGTCGCGCGGAGAAACAGGGTATTTCGTGCCGAGCTCGGTATTCGCCTTGACCGAATAGGCGATCATCAGCCCCAGATGGAGCAGGATCGCGAGGATGAGCACGGTGAGTTCGGGGGTCATGGGTCGCTCCCGGTGGAGAGGGCGGACCGGAGGGCTGTCTGCCCCCCGGACCCCCCGAGGATATTTGGATCAAGAGGAAGGGGCAGGGGGCTGCCGCCTTCGTCCCGGTCTTACAGGTCCATCAGCAGGCGGCGCGGATCTTCCAGCGCTTCCTTGACGCGCACGAGGAAGGTCACGGCGCCTTTGCCGTCGACGATGCGGTGGTCGTAGCTGAGTGCGAGATACATCATCGGCTTGATGACGATCTGGCCGTTCTCGACCATCGGACGTTCCTGGATCTTGTGCATGCCGAGGATACCCGATTGCGGCGGGTTGAGGATCGGCGAGGACATCAGCGAGCCATAGACGCCGCCGTTCGAGATGGTGAACGAACCGCCCTGCATCTCGGCCATCGAGAGTTTGCCGTCACGGGCGCGGGTGCCCATCTCGGCGATCGTCTTCTCGATCGACGCGAAGCTCATCTGGTCGGCATCGCGCACGACCGGCACGACGAGCCCGTTCGGGGTGCCCACGGCCACGCCCATGTGGACGTAGTTCTTGTAGACGACCTCGTTTCCGTCGATCTCGGCGTTGACTTCCGGGACCTCTTTGAGCGCGTGGCAGCAAGCCTTCACGAAGAAGGACATGAAGCCGAGCTTCACGCCGTGCTTCTTGTTGAACAGGTCCTTGTACTCGTTGCGCAGGTTCATCACGCCCGACATGTCCACCTCGTTATAGGTGGTCAGCATCGCCGCGGTGTTCTGCGAGTCCTTGAGGCGCTTGGCGATGGTCGCACGCAGGCGGGTCATCTTCACGCGCTCTTCGCGCGACGCGTCATCGGCATTGACCGGGCCGCGCGGCGCTTGCGAGGGCGTCGAGGCGACGTTGACCGACGCCTGCTTCGGCGCGTTTTCGGCCTTGGCCACGTCTTCCTTCATGATCCGGCCGTCTTTGCCAGACCCCTGAACGGAAGCCGGGTCGATGCCCTTCTCGGCCATCAGCTTCTTGGCGGAAGGCGCATCCTCGACATCCTTGCCGCCCTTCCCGCTGGCAGCGGGGGCTTCGGATTTGGCCTCCTCCTTCGCGGGGGCGCTGTCGGAGGTGCCACCGCTTTCGCCTTCGGCGATCACGGCAAGCTTGGCCGAGGCATCGACGGTCGTGCCTTCTTCGGCGACGATCTCCTTGAGAACGCCAGCCGCAGGAGACGGCACTTCGACGGAGACCTTGTCGGTTTCCAGCTCGCAGAGCATCTCGTCGGCCGCGACCTTGTCGCCAACCTTCTTGAACCACGTCGACACAGTTGCCTCGGTGACCGATTCACCAAGGCTGGGCACCATCACGTCGGTCATTTTTCCCTCATTCGATTGGGGCTGTTGGGCGGGTTTTTCCGCCGGTTTGTCTTCTTTCTTCTTCGGCGCGGGGCTGGCGCCGGCCTCTTCGATCGTCGCGAGAAGCGCATCGACGCCGACGGTCTCGCCTTCGGCGGCCACGATCTCGCCGAGCGTGCCGGCCGCGGGGCTCGGCACTTCGACGGTCACCTTGTCGGTTTCGAGCTCGCAGAGCATCTCATCTGCGGCCACCGTGTCGCCGGGCTTCTTGAACCAGGTGGCGACGGTGGCTTCCGTGACGCTCTCGCCGAGCGTGGGAACGCGGACTTCAGTGGACATCTATTCAACCCTCCAGTGCATCGTTGACGAGCGCGTCTTGCTCGGCCTTGTGGCGGCTTGCCAGACCCGTGGCGGGCGAGGCGGAAGCTGCACGGCCTGCATAGCGCGCACGGGCATGTTTCGCGTCGATCTTGGCGAGGACCCATTCGATATAGGGCTCGACGAAGAACCAAGCGCCTTGGTTCTTCGGCTCCTCTTGGCACCAGACGATCTCGGCATTCTTGAAGCGGGTCAGCTCTTTGGTGACCGCCTGCGCGGGGAACGGGTAGAACTGTTCCAGACGCAGCAGGTAGACATCGTCCAGCCCGCGTTCGTCGCGCTGTGCGAGCAGGTCGTAATAGACCTTGCCCGAGCACATCACGACGCGCTTGATCTTGTCGTCGGACTTCAGCTCCATTTCCGAGTTGCCGCGCTGCGCGTCGTCCCAAAGCACGCGGTGGAAGCTGGACCCGGTGGTGAAGTCTTCCGTGGTCGAGACCGCCTTGGGGTGACGCAGAAGCGATTTCGGCGTCATCAGGATCAGCGGCTTGCGGAAGTCACGGTGGATCTGGCGGCGCAGAATATGGAAGTAGTTCGCCGGCGTCGTGCAGTTCGCGACGATCCAGTTATCTTCCGCCGACAGCTGCAGGAAGCGCTCCAGACGGGCCGAGCTGTGCTCGGGGCCCTGACCTTCGAAGCCGTGCGGCAGCAGGCAGACGAGGCCCGACATGCGCAGCCATTTCCGCTCGCCCGAGTTGATGAACTGGTCGAACATGATCTGCGCGCCGTTGGCGAAATCGCCGAACTGCGCTTCCCAGAGCGTCAGAGCCTTCGGTTCCGCCAGCGAGTAGCCGTATTCGAACCCGAGCACCGCATATTCGCTGAGCATCGAGTCGATCACCTCGTAGCGGGCCTGACCCTCACGGATGTTGTTCAGCGGGTAGTAGCGGTCTTCGTTGTCCTGATTGACCAGCGCCGAGTGGCGCTGCGAGAAGGTGCCGCGGGTGGCATCCTGACCCGACAGACGGACCGGGTAGCCCTCGGTCAGGAGCGAGCCGAAGGCCAGTGCCTCGGCGGTCGCCCAGTCGAAGCCCTTGCCGGTCTCGAGCATCTGCTTCTTGTTGTCGAGCAGACGCCCGACCGTCTTGTGCAGCGCGAATTTCTCAGGCGCGGTCACGAGCGCCTTGCCGACCTCTTCGAAGGTCTCGGGCGCAATCGCGGTGGTGCCACGCTCGTATTCGCTCTTTTCCTGCTCCATGCCGGACCAGCGACCGTCGAGCCAGTCGGCCTTGTTCGGCTTGAAGACCTTGCCGGCTTCGAACTCCTCGTTGAGATGCGACTGGAACGAGGCTTTCATATCCTCGATCTCGCCCTCGGGGATCAGGCCGTCAGCCACGAGACGCTCGGTGTAGAGCTGCAGTGTGGTCTTGTGGGTCTTGATCGACTTGTACATCACCGGGTTGGTGAACATCGGCTCGTCGCCTTCGTTGTGACCGAAGCGGCGGTAGCAGAAGATGTCGATGACCACGTCCTTGTGGAACTTCTGGCGGAACTCGGTCGCGACGCGGGCTGCGTGCACGACGGCCTCCGGATCGTCGCCGTTCACGTGGAAGATCGGAGCTTCCACCATCAGCGCGAGATCGGTCGGGTAGGGCGAGGTGCGCGAGAAGTGCGGCGCGGTCGTGAAACCGATCTGGTTGTTCACGACGAGGTGGATCGTGCCGCCCGTGCGGTGGCCGCGAATGCCCGAGAGCTGGAAGCACTCGGCCACGACGCCCTGACCGGCGAAGGCCGCATCACCGTGCAGCAGAACCGAGACCACTTTGGAGCGGTCCGAACGGTCGGCCAGCTGGTCCTGCTTGGCGCGGACCTTGCCGAGTGCGACCGGGTTCACCGCTTCGAGGTGCGAGGGGTTTGCGGTCAGCGACAGGTGGACCTTGTTGCCGTCGAACTCACGGTCGGCGGAAGCACCGAGGTGGTATTTCACATCGCCCGAGCCGTCCACGTCCTCGGGCTTGAACGAGCCGCCCTGGAATTCGTGGAAGATCGCGCGGTAGGGCTTTTGCAGCACGTTGGCGAGGACCGAGAGGCGACCGCGGTGGGGCATGCCGACCACGACCTCCTGCAGGCCGAGCTGACCGCCCCGCTTGATGATCTGCTCCATCGCGGGGATCAGCGCTTCGCCGCCATCAAGGCCGAACCGCTTGGTGCCCATGTATTTGACGTGCAGGAACTTCTCGAACCCTTCCGCCTCGACGAGCTTGTTGAGGATCGCGCGGCGGCCGGTCTTGGTGAAGGTGATTTCCTTGCCGTAGCCTTCGATCCGCTCTTTCAGCCAGGCCGATTGCTCGGGGTCGGAGATGTGCATATATTGCAGCGCGAAGGTGCCGCAATAGGTGCGCTTCACGATATCCATGATCTGGCGCATCGAGGCGATCTCGAGGCCGAGCACGTTGTCGATGAAGATCGGGCGATCCATGTCGGCATCGGTGAAGCCGTAGCTCTTCGGATCGAGCTCCGGATGCTGACCGGTTTCGCGCATGTTCAGCGGATCGAGATCGGCGGCGAGGTGGCCGCGGATACGGTAGGCGCGGATGATCATGAGCGCGCGGATCGAGTCCAGCACGGCACGTTTGACCGCGGCCTCATCGACCGGAACGCCAGCCTCGGCGGCCTTCTTCTTGATCTTGTCGCCAGCGGCCTTGCCCTCGGCGGGGGCGGCGGGCCATTCGCCGGTCAGCGCGGCGGTCAGGTCGTCGGCGACCACCGGCGGCCAGTCGCGACGCTCCCAGCTTGCGCCTTCGGCGGATTTCTTCACGTCCTGATCGGGATCACCGAGCGAGGCGAAGAAAGCAGCCCATGCGGTATCGACCGAAGAGGGATCTTCGGCGAACTTGGCATAGAGCTGCTCGACATATTCGGCATTCGCGCCTTGCAGGAACTGCGAGGCATTGAACTGGTCGTTGGGGGATTGGTCGGTCATTTTCCTCACCTTCGGTCGGTGAAACAGGGATCTGTGGAACTCGAACGTCTATCAGCGGCCCATTGAACGGTTGGTTAAACGCTGGGCGCGTGTGGTGGCGGGGTCACGCGGCGCGCGAACGCCCTCGCGACGGATACAGGGGTGGAACGGGACATGATGTAGGGTCCTTTCCTTCGCGCGCGGGGCCATCACGGATACTCCGAAACGGGCACCTGCAGTCCCGGGCATATTGCCTTCTGGGTCAGTGATGTAGGTGCTGATGTCAGGACTTCCATGCAGGGCAGGGATGCGCGTGGTCTGAACTGCGACCGGTGAGCGGACGACCGCGACCGGAGCGAGGCCGCCAGGGGCGGGCTTTCCGGTGCGTTTGGCGACGCACTCCGTCGCAAAAAAAGACCGGCCCCCGTCGCTGCTTTCAAGCAGGGCGCATGCGACCGTCCCCGAAACGGGGAGGGAGGCGCGCCGTGCGATCCGCAGCGACATGGGTCCGGTCCTTTCCTTGGTCAGGATGCAGGGCCGCGTGCGCCGCGACCCCGCCTGTCTCAATAGGGCTTATTCGCCCTTGATCGCTTTCATCACAGCTTCGCCCAGCGTGGCGGGGCTGTCTGCGACGACGATACCAGCCGATTTCATGGCTTCGATCTTGGATTCCGCATCGCCTTTGCCGCCCGCGACGATCGCGCCGGCGTGGCCCATGCGGCGGCCGGGAGGGGCCGTGCGGCCAGCGATGAAGCCAGCGGTCGGCTTCCAGCGGCCCTTCTTGCGCTGCTCGGCGAGGAATTCCGCGGCTTCTTCTTCCGCCGAACCACCGATCTCACCGATCATGATGATCGATTCCGTTTCCGGGTCGTCGAGGAACATGTCGAGCACGTCGATATGCTCGGTGCCCTTGATCGGGTCACCGCCGATGCCGACGGCCGAGGACTGGCCCAGACCCATATCGGTGGTCTGCTTGACCGCCTCATAGGTCAGCGTGCCCGAGCGCGACACGACGCCGACCGACCCACGCTTGTGAATGTGGCCGGGCATGATGCCGATCTTGCAGGCGTCGGGCGTGATGACACCGGGGCAGTTCGGGCCGATCAGACGCGACTTGGAGTCGATCAGCGCGCGCTTGACCTTCATCATGTCGAGGACCGGGATCCCCTCGGTGATGCAGACGATCAGTTCCATTTCCGCGTCGATCGCTTCGAGGATCGAGTCAGCCGCGAAGGGCGGCGGAACGTAGATAACCGAGGCGTTCGCTTCGGTCTTGGCTTTCGCCTCGTGGACCGAGTTGAAGACCGGCAGGCCGAGATGCTCTTGGCCGCCTTTGCCGGGGGTCACGCCGCCGACCATCTTGGTGCCGTACGCGATTGCCTGCTCGGAGTGGAAGGTGCCCTGCGAGCCGGTGAAGCCCTGGCAGATGACCTTGGTGTTTTCGTTGACGAGAACTGCCATGATTCTTAGCCTTTCACCGCTTTGACGATTTTTTCTGCGCCATCCGACAGGTTGTCGGCGGCGATGACGTTCAGGCCGGAATTCGCGATGATTTCCTTGCCTTTTTCGACGTTGGTGCCCTCGAGGCGGACGACCAGCGGCACTTCGAGGCCGACTTCCTTCACCGCGGCGATCACGCCTTCGGCGATGATGTCGCAGCGCATGATACCGCCGAAGATGTTCACGAGGATCCCTTTGACGTTCTTGTCCGAGGTGATGATCTTGAACGCTTCGGTCACTTTCTCTTTCGTGGCGCCACCGCCAACGTCGAGGAAGTTCGCCGGTTCCGCACCGTAGAGCTTGATGATGTCCATCGTGGCCATTGCGAGGCCAGCGCCGTTCACCATGCAGCCGATCTCACCGTCGAGCGCGATGTAGTTGAGGTCGTATTTCGACGCTTCGAGCTCTTTGCTGTCTTCTTCGGTCTCGTCGCGGAGCGCGGCGATGTCCGAGTGACGATAGACGGCGTTGCCGTCGAAGCCGAGCTTGGCGTCGAGAACCTTGAGGTTGCCGTCGGTCATGACGATCAGCGGGTTGATCTCGAGCATCTCCATGTCCTTCTCGACGAAGGCTTGGTAGAGCTTGCCGAGCAGGCCGACCATCTGCTTCACCTGCGGGCCTTCGAGGCCGAGCGAGAACGCGACGCGGCGGCCGTGGAACGGCTGGTAGCCGGTTGCCGGGTCGATCGAGAAGCTGAGGATTTTCTCGGGTGTGTTCGCCGCGACTTCCTCGATGTCCATGCCGCCTTCGGTCGAGGAGACGATCGAGACGCGCGAGGTCACGCGATCGACGAGCAGAGCGAGATACAGTTCGCGCTCGATGTCGGAGCCGTCTTCGATGTAGATGCGGTTGACCTGCTTGCCCGCCGGGCCGGTCTGGTGCGTCACGAGCGTCTTGCCGAGCATCTGCTTGGCAAGCGTTTCAGCCTCTTCGACCGATTTGGCGAGGCGGACACCGCCCTTTTCGCCGGCTTCGGCCTCCTTGAAGTGGCCCTTGCCGCGACCGCCGGCGTGGATCTGCGCCTTGACGACCCAGAGCGGACCATCGAGTTCGCTGGCTGCGGTCTTCGCTTCTTCGGCCTTGAGGACGACACGGCCGTCCGAGACCGGTGCGCCATAGCTCTTGAGAAGCTGTTTGGCCTGATATTCGTGGATATTCATCCTTGGATACCCCATGCTGGTGCGATTTGAGGGGGTTCTAGGCTGTTAAGCGGGGCGGACAAACCGAAATCGCGACATTCTGCCCCACTCGCCCGGAAAAAGCGACATACGTGATCACAGCGCGGAAAGGTGTGATCACAAATCGGAAAATGCTGCGCTGTGGCATGGGAGCACTGGCACGACTCGGTTAATTGAACCTATCTGCGCAGAGGGCATCGGCAGGGATCGATTTTAGATGACGCAAGGGCAAGATATGCCGCGCTGGGGCGTGGTGGCGACGGTAGACGAGCCCGCGGCGCTGGTGGCCGCCTATGTCGCGCATCATCTGAGCATCGGCGCGAGCGAGGTCCACGTCTTTTTCGATCGTCCGAACCCCGAAGCCGAGGCGCTGCTCGCCCCGGTCGACGGCGCGTTCATTCACCATTCCGGCGATGACGACTGGGCGCGCAGCTGGCGCAAGAAACGCCCCGCGCGCCATCAGGGCCGCCAGAAATACAATGCGACCCGCGCGCTGAACGAAACCAAGCTGGATTGGATGATCCATTGCGACGCGGACGAGTTCGTGAGCCTCGCGCGCCCGCTCGAATGGGAGCTGGCGAAGACGGGCGAACAGAAAGCGTGGCTGCGTCTCGAAGTGGACGAGCGCTGCTATCTCGACCGCAACCCCGGCCCGGACATCTTTAGCGGCGTGTTCCGGCGGCGCTGGGACGGATTTCAGGACGACGGGCTGATGTTCTACGGCTTCCGCGCACGCTTTCTGAAGAAGGGTCTCGCGGGCCATGTCGCCGGAAAACCGGTCGTGCGGGCCGGGCGCGGCTATGCGATCGGGGTGCATTACCCGCTGAAAGACTGGGGCAGCAAGGAAAACGATCTGCCCTATCGGCCCAGCTATAACGGGCGGCTGATGCATTTCGACGGGCTGACGCCGTTGCACTTCATCCTCAAGATGCTGCGCCGCGCGACGACCAAGGTGAAGGGCCAGCCCGTTCCCTATGTCGGGTCCCGCAAGGCGCAGTTCGCCGAGGCCGCCGAGCGCGCCGCCGATCCCGCCGAGCTGATGAGCCTCTGGTGGGAGGTGCAGGGGATGCGCGATTACGAGGCCGACGAGCTGGAAGCCCACGAGCTGCTGATCCGGCCCGAAGTGAAGATCGCGGCTGAGACCCGCGCGCTGTTCGGTGACAAGGTCGATCTTTCGCCCGCCGCCTTCGATCGCGCGCTGCTTCTCCATGAGGCCGAGCTGATCGCGCGGCTGCGCGAGGAATTCGGTTTCGACCCGGAGCCGCTCGTCAGTTCAGCGTGAACATCATCATGCCGGTCCGTCCGCCAACCAACCGCGAAAAGCGCGTCCAGTTCTCGGGTGTCAGCATCGGCGTATCGGTAAAGAAAGGATCGAGCGCCCAGCCCTGAACCACCCCGGTCAGCGGCAGCGGAGTGGGATTTTCCAGCCACGCCCCCAGATCGACCCCGACCGGCACACGCCAGAAGGGGAAGGACTTCTCGCTCGTCAGCAGCGCCTCGCCATCGCTCAGCACGCCCCGCCATGTTTCTCCCAGACCGTCGGGAAATTCCACGCCAAGCGCCTGATCCTGCGCGTCGCTCGGAATCCACTCCGCCTGATTGTCGGTCTCGGCCTCAGCCAGATCCCAGAACTGCCGGTTATCCGCAATCATCGCCAGCCAATGATCCCGCGCGGCACGGGTGCGCGTCGGATCGGGCTGCTGGTGGAGCATGTCGAGCACCGCCGCCGCCGGGTCGATGAAGCTGAACATCATCAGACCGTCCATCGACGTGGCTTGTCCGGTCCCCATCGCCTTGTCGCGCGCTTCCACGAGTTTCGCATAGGTGTCCATCACGCGAGCGATGGCCGGTTCAGGGTCGAAGGCGAGGGTCAGCTCGCCCACGCCCGAGACCAGATGCGTATAGGCCGACAGCCAGGCCGCATCCGCATTGTCGAAGCGCACGATCCGCGAGGCGCCCGGGGCGGCCTCGGGTGCGCGGGGCATGAAGGCACCGCGCAACAGCGTCACCGCGTCCTCGCCGTCGTCACGCGTGCCATTGCCGTTCAGGTCAAACCAGAGATCGTTCAGGTCGATCGCAAGACCGAACTCCGGTCCATCGGCCAGCCCGTCGAGCGCGGTGTTGGCGCGATCCATGCCGGCGATCAGAGCCTCGCTTTCGCGCGGGACCGCGTCGGCGGTGAAGGTTTCGCGCGGCGCGTCGCGCCTGCCCGGAAGGTTGCCCACGAAGGGCATCAGCACACGAGCACCGCCCGCTTCCAGCTGCCAGCGCATCGTCGCCTCGAGGCTCGCGAGGAATTCCAGCCCGCCGAGCGCGAAACGGTCCTTCGGCGCGAGCGCCTCCTGCGATTGCAGATCGGCCAGCACAGGCGCGATCCCTTCCGCCGCGATCCGCGCCGAAATCGGATCGGCGGCAGGTGCCTCGCTTCGCGCGATCTTGGCGGTCACCGGCCCGTCCTGCGCATGCGTGATGAGAGGGGAAAAAGCGAGCACGGCGGCAAGGCACGTGACGAGACGGGCGGAACACATGGCACTCTCCAAAACAAAGGGCGCGCCTACGAAGGCGCGCCCCAAGTTTGGATCAGTCGTGTTTTTCGATCAAGCGAGCGTGCTGTCGATGCCTTTGCAGGCGGCCACGAGGCCTTTGACTGCGTCGACCGACTTGTCGAACATCGCCTGCTCGTCCTTGTTGAGCTTGATGTCGATGACCTTCTCGATGCCTTTGGCACCGATCACGGTCGGCACGCCGACATAGAGACCGTCGAGGCCGAGCGCACCTTTGACGTAAGCCGCGCAGGGCAGAACGCGCTTTTGGTCTTTCAGGTAGGCTTCCGCCATCTCGATCGCCGAGGTGGCCGGGGCATAGAAGGCCGAACCGGTCTTCAGCAGGCCCACGATCTCTGCGCCGCCGTCACGGGTGCGCTGGATGATCGCGTCGAGCTTCTCCTGCGTGGTCCAGCCCATCTGCACGAGATCGGGCAGCGGGATGCCACCGACGGTCGAGTAGCGTGCGAGCGGCACCATCGTGTCGCCGTGGCCGCCGAGCACGAAGGCGTTCACGTCGCGCATCGAGACGCCGAATTCCAGCGACAGGAAGTGACGGAAGCGTGCCGAGTCCAGAACGCCCGCCATGCCGACGACTTTCTCTGCCGGCAGGCCGGAGAATTGCTGCAGCGCCCAGACCATGGCGTCGAGCGGGTTGGTGATGCAGATGACGAACGCGTCCGGTGCGTGGGCGGCGATGCCTTCGCCGACCGATTTCATGACCTTGAGGTTGATGCCCAGCAGATCGTCGCGGCTCATGCCCGGCTTGCGCGGAACGCCAGCCGTCACGATGCAGACATCCGCGCCCGCGATACCGGCGTAATCGTTGGTCCCTTTGAAGGAGCCGTCGAAGCCCTCGGACGGGCCCGATTCCGCGATGTCGAGCGCTTTGCCCTGCGGCGTGCCTTCGGCGATGTCGAACAGAACAACGTCGCCGAGTTCCTTGATGGCAGCGAGATGGGCGAGCGTGCCGCCGATCTGGCCGGCGCCGATGAGGGCGATCTTGGGTCTGGCCATTTGGTCCTCCGGGTGGATGGATTGGATAAAACTGACGCAGGTGGAGTAGCCCTTTGGCCAGCAAAGGGCAAGGGCGCTGCGCTGCGGCGTGGCTATCTGTATGCACTCGTATGCAGAAACTGGTTCCGCACACTGACCCGCGGTTCCGTTTCTTCACGCGCCGTGTCAGCAAGGGGCCGAGACGGGGCAGAGCGATTCTGTGACCCGCAGCGAAGGGAGCACAGGAATGGAGTTGAGCCTGCTCGGTTGGGCGCTGGCGCTGCTCGCCGCAGTGATGGTGGGGCTGTCGAAGGGCGGCGTTCCGATGGCCGCATCGCTCTCGGTCCCGATCCTGACGATCGTCATGGCTCCGGTCGCGGCGGCGGGGCTTTTGCTGCCCGTCTATATCGTCGCGGACATGTTCGGCCTCTGGGCCTATCGCAAGGAATTCGACAAGCGCGTGCTCGCAATCATGATCCCGGCCACGACGCTCGGGATCGGCATCGGCTGGGCCACCGCCGAGATCGTGCCCGAACGCTGGGTGACGCTAATGGTCGGGGTGATCGGCGCAGTCTTCGCGCTGAACGCGCTGTTCCGGCATCGGCATGGCGCACGGCAGGAGGCGAAAGTCGCGCCGGGCCTCTTCTGGGGTACCATCGCGGGCATCACCAGCTTCGTCAGCCATTCCGGCGCGCCGCCCTTTCAGGCCTACACGATTCCGCTGAACCTGCCCAAGCAGGTCTTCGCAGGCACCGCGACGGTGCTCTTTTCCTATGTGAACCTCGCGAAGCTCGGCCCCTATATCGCGCTGGGCGAGGTGAACTGGGACAGCCTCGACACCGCGCTGATCCTGGCGATCCCCGCCTCGGCCTCGGTGTTCCTTGGCGTCTGGCTGGTGAAACGCATGCCCACGGAGATCTTCTTCAAGGTCGTGATCTGGGCGCTTCTGCTGATCTCGCTGAAGCTGATCCAGCAAGCGATCACCGGGTGAGGGCGGCGCCTAGAGCGCCGCGTCCTTTTCCTTGAGCGTCCCGTCGAGCTCCTCGAACGCCTCGCCCGAGGCGATCAGACAACTCACGCCATCCGCCGGTGTGACTATGATCGTCCAATTGCCCGCCTCGGCTGCGAAAATCTCCAGCACGGAGTTATTCGCGGAGAGCGCCACCATGCGGCGGCTCTCGTGATATTTCGCTTCGAGATTGGCCACGATCTCATCTCGCTTGCCGCAGGCGCGCGACGGATCAGACGGGTCCCTCGTCTCTCCGTAAGAAGCCTGTGCGAAGCCGATCGCTGCGGCCAGGCCGAGCGTTAGCACATAAGTTTTGTTCAGCATTTTGATCCCTCTGAGGTCATCATCAAAGAGTGACGGCCCAGCTGTCAAGAAAGCTTTACGTCGCGGCTTCGTATCGCTGAACGCTGTGATTTTTCTGCGTTGCGGCAAATCGGGGCTTGCCGATTCTGTCTCACTCGTGCGATTTGGCGAAAGAAAATTGCGAGATGGAGAATCAAATGGCCTGCCCGACCCGTTCCGTGCTCTACATTCCCGGCTCGAAAGAGCGTGCGCTGGAGAAGGCCACCGGGCTTGCCTGCGACGCGATCATCTTCGATCTCGAAGACGCCGTGGCGATCGACGAGAAGGCCAATGCGCGCGCGCTGCTCGCGAAGATGCTGACCGAGGTCGATTACGGTCCGCGCATGAAGATCGTGCGGATCAACGGTCTCGACACCGAATGGGGGCGCGAGGATGTGTTGGCCTTCGCCGACGCGATCCGCAACGGCGCCAAGGTCGATGCGATCCTGATCCCGAAGGTTTCCACCCCCGCCGATCTCGTCGAGGTGGCGGATCTGATTCAGGGCGTACCGCTCTGGGCGATGATGGAGACCGCGCTGGGGATGCTCAACGCGGGCGATATCGCGGCCTATCCGCGGCTCGAAGGCATGGTGATGGGCACAAACGATCTCGCGAAGGAGCTCGGGAGCCGTTTCCGCGCCGACCGTCTGCCGATGCTGCCGGGGCTGGGCCTGTGCCTGCTGGCCGCGAAAGCGCATGGCAAAATTATCGTCGACGGCGTCTATAACGCCTTCAAGGATGACGAAGGTCTGAAGGCCGAATGCGAACAGGGCCGCGACATGGGCTTCGACGGCAAGACCCTGATCCACCCGGCGCAACTCGAGGTCTGCAATGCCGCCTTCGCGCCCTCGGAAGCCGAGATCGATCTCGCCCAACGCCAGATCGCTGCCTTCGAGGAAGCCGAGAAAGCGGGGCAGGGTGTCGCGGTCGTGGATGGAAAGATCGTCGAAAATCTGCATATCGTCACGGCGCGGCAAGTCCTCGCCAAGGCGGAGGCGATTGCCGCGCTTGGCAGCTAAGAGGCAATCGCAATGGCACTACTCATCCTCGGCGTCCTGATCTGGTCGCTCGCACATCTGGCAAAACGGATCTTTCCGGGCTTCCGGCGCGCGCTCAAAGGGGCCGAGCGTCCGATGGTCGCCGCGCTCCTCCTGATCAGCCTCGTTCTGATGTTCGTCGGCTGGCGCGCCGCCGATCCGGTCTTCTACCTCTGGACGCCGAACGCGGCGCTCAAGGGGATCAACAACCTGCTGATGATCTTCGCGGTCTACCTGTTCGCCGTTTCGGGCATGAAGCTCTGGCTCAGCGGCAAGATCCGTCACCCGCAGCTGACCGGCGTGAAGACCTGGGCGCTTGCGCACCTTCTGGTCAATCCGACCCTGCCGGGGATCATCCTGTTCGGCGGCCTGCTGGCGTGGGCGGTGGTCGAAGTCATCCTGATCAACAAGAAGTCGAAGCCCGCCAAGGTCACGCCCGAGGTGAAGATGGGCAAGGAGATCGGCGGGATCGTCGGCACACTGGTCCTCTACGGCCTGATCGCCTCGATCCACATCTGGTTCGGCCACAACCCGTTCGGAGCCTGATATGCAGATCTACCGCCTTCTGACCGAGGAAGACACCTCGGCCTTCTGTCACAAGGTCAGCCTCGCGCTGTCCAAGGGCTGGGTGCTGTATGGTGATCCGCAATATGCCTACGATCAGGCGAATGGCGTGATGCGCTGTGCCCAGGCCGTGACCAAAGAGATCGACGGTGAGTATCACCCCGCCATGAAGCTGGGAGAGCAATGATGGGCAAGACCAATCCGGGCCGTTTCTTTGAGGATTACAAGCTGGGCGACGTGATCCGTCACGCCGTCCCGCGCACCGTGGCGGAAGGGGAGCGCGCGCTCTATCACGCGCTCTACCCGGCGCGCCATGCGCTCTATTCATCGGACGAATTCGCCGCGGCTTGCGGATTGGATGGCTCGCCCCTCGACGATCTGATCGCGTTCCACGTCGTGTTCGGCAAGACGGTCCCGGATGTCTCGCTGAACGCGGTCGCCAATCTTGGCTATGCGGAAGGGCGCTGGCTGAAGCCGGTCTATCCCGGCGACACGCTGCGCTCGGAATCCGAGGTGATCGGGGTCAAGCAGAACTCCAACGGCAAGTCCGGCGTGGTCTATGTCCGCACCCGCGGGCTGAACCAGGTGGGCGAGACCGTGCTGGAATATGTCCGCTGGGTGATGGTGCGCAAAGGCGATCTGGATGCGCCTGCGCCCGAGACCGTGCTGCCCGATCTCGCATCGGTCGTGGCGCCTGCGGATCTCGTGATCCCGGAGGGGCTGAGCTTCGAGGGCTACGATTTCGATCTGGCAGGCGAGCCGCATCGCTGGGGCGATTACGAGATCGGCGAGAAGATCGACCATGTGGACGGCGTCACCATCGAGGAAGCCGAGCACATGATCGCCACGCGCCTGTGGCAGAACACCGCCAAGGTGCATTTCGACGCGACATTCCGCGAGGACGGCCAGCGTCTGATCTATGGCGGTCATGTGATCTCGATGGCCCGCGCGCTGTCCTTCAACGGGCTGGCGAACGCGCAGATGATCGTGGCGCTCAATGGCGGGGCGCATGCCAATCCCTGCTTCTCGGGCGATACGGTGAAGGCATGGTCGGAAGTGCTCGACAAGGCGGAAACCGGCGCGCCCGGTGTGGGCGCGATCCGTCTGCGTCTGGTCGCCGTGAAGCAGGGCGCGCCCGAGTTCGCCTATAAGGGAGAAGACGGCAAATACCTGCCCGAGGTCCTGCTCGATCTCGACTACTGGGCGTTGATGCCGATCTGAACCCGGCTCGAGAGACTCACTCGCGGGGGCAGGGCGCCCGCGAGCGTTAACATGTGATCACGCACAGAATTTATGTGATCACAAAGCGAATTTTTCGCCGCTCTTTATGCGTAAATGACAGGTTTTCAAGCTTGCCCCCCGTGACTTGGGAGAAATTTACGCTACTAAAAGAGCCAATTCCGGCCAGCTCCGCGCCAGCGCGTGCCTCCGATTGAGGCCGACGAGAGCGCCGAGCCCAGCGAAAAGGGACCGATCATGGCTGAAGCGAAACAGGTTGAGCGTCCGCTTTCCCCGCACCTTCAAATTTACCGCCCGCAGATGACGTCTTTCTCGTCGATCATGACGCGGATCACCGGCAACGGCATCATCGTCGGCGTGCTGCTGCTCGTCTGGTGGCTTCTCGCCGCTGCGACCAGCCCCGACTACTTCAACTTCGTGAACGCGATCGCGACCTCGTGGTTCGGCGATCTCGTGTTCACTCTGTCGCTGCTGGGCGTCTGGTATCACTACCTCGCCGGCATCCGGCACCTCATCTTTGATGCGGGCAAGTACATGGACATCAAATCCGCCGAGATGCTCGGCTGGATCTGCACCATCGGTTCGGTCGTGCTGACCGTGCTGACCCTCATCATCATCCAATTCTGACGGAGGCCCTCATGCGTTACCTCACCGACCGCAAGCGCGCCGTGGGCAAGGGCGCCTCGGGCACCGGCCCCGAGCATCACTGGTGGATGTCGGCCTCGGCCGTGGCTCTCGCCTTCATGATCCCGACCTGGCTCTACATCGTCGGCACCACGCTCGGCGCCGACCAGCAGACCGTGATCACGACCTTCTCGCAGCCCTTCCCGGCCATCCTGACCGCGCTGGTCGTGATCGTCGGCATGCGCCACTTCGCGAAGGGCACCGAGATCTGGATCGAGGACTACATCCACGGCACCGCCGCAAAGGCGACCAAGATCGCGATGCATTCGCTGGCTTACGTGATCATGGCGACCGCACTCTATGCACTCGGCAAGATGGTCTTCATCGGCCTTCTGCTGGGCAACTGAACGGGACGAGATAATGGCTGCTTACGAATACGAAACGCATAATTACGACGTGGTCGTGGTCGGCGCCGGTGGCTCGGGTCTGCGCGCCACGCTCGGCATGGCCGAACAGGGCCTTCGCACCGCCTGCGTGACCAAGGTCTTCCCGACCCGCTCGCACACGGTCGCCGCACAGGGCGGCATCGCCGCCAGCTTGGGCAACATGGGCCCGGACAGCTGGCAGTGGCACATGTACGACACGATCAAGGGCTCGGACTGGCTCGGCGATAACGACGCGATGGAATACCTCGCACGTCACGCCCCCAAGGCCGTCTACGAGCTGGAACACTACGGCGTGCCGTTCTCGCGCACCGAAGAGGGCAAGATCTACCAGCGTCCCTTCGGCGGCCACACCACCGAATACGGTGAAGGCCCGCCCGTGCAGCGCACCTGTGCTGCCGCGGACCGCACCGGTCACGCGATCCTGCACACGCTCTACGGTCAGTCGCTGAAGAACAACGCCGAGTTCTACATCGAGTATTTCGCGATCGACCTGATCATGTCCGATGACGGGCAATGCCAGGGCGTCGTCTGCTGGAAGCTCGACGACGGCACGATGCACGTCTTCAACGCGAAGATGGTTGTGCTGGCGACCGGCGGTTACGGCCGCGCCTATTTCTCGGCCACCTCGGCCCATACCTGCACCGGCGACGGTGGCGGCATGGTCGCGCGGGCCGGTCTCGCACTGCAGGACATGGAATTCGTGCAGTTCCACCCGACCGGCATCTACGGCTCGGGCTGCCTGATCACCGAGGGCGCACGCGGCGAGGGTGGTTACCTGACCAACTCCGAAGGCGAGCGCTTCATGGAGCGTTACGCGCCTACCTATAAGGATCTGGCGTCGCGCGACGTGGTTTCGCGCTGCATGACCATGGAGATCCGCGAAGGCCGCGGCGTGGGCGAGCACAAGGACCACATCTTCCTGAACCTCAGCCACCTTCCGCCGGAAGCCCTCGCCGAGCGTCTGCCGGGCATCTCGGAATCGGCGAAGATCTTCGCCGGCGTCGACGTCACGAAAGAGCCGATCCCGGTTCTGCCGACCGTGCACTACAACATGGGCGGCATTCCGACGAACTACCACGGCGAGGTCATTAACCCGAAAGAGGGCGATCCCGATGCGATCGTGCCCGGCCTGATGGCTGTGGGCGAGGCGGGTTCGGCGTCTGTGCACGGTGCGAACCGTCTGGGCTCCAACTCGCTGATCGACCTCGTGGTCTTCGGCCGTGCCGCTGCGATCCGCGCTGGCAAGGTCGTCGACGCGGATGCGTCCAACCCGGTCATCCCGAAAGCCAAGATCGATGCGATCTTCGAGCGCTTCGACAAGGTGCGCTACGCCGATGGCGGCACGCCGACTGCCGAGCTGCGCCTCGAGATGCAGCGCACGATGCAGGCGGATGCGGCGGTGTTCCGCACCGACAAGACGCTGGCCGAGGGTGTCGAGAAGATGAAGGCGGTCGCCGCCAAGCTCGACGATCTCAAGGTCACCGACCGCTCGCTGATCTGGAACTCGGACCTGATGGAAACGCTGGAACTCGAGAACCTGATGCCGAACGCGCTGGCGACCATCGTCGGCGCCGAGGCGCGCAAGGAAAGCCGCGGGGCGCACGCCCACGAGGACTATCCCGATCGCGACGACACCGAATGGCGCAAGCACTCGATCATGCATGTGGAAGGCGCGAATGTCGATCTGACCTTCCGCCCGGTCCACATGGACCCGCTGACCCCCGAGGATCAGGGCGGGATCGAGATCAAGAAGATCGCGCCGAAGAAGCGGGTCTACTGATGCGTCACGCACCGGCATATGGGCTTCTCGCGGCAGGGCTTGGCCTTGCCGCCTGCGGTCCTATTCCGGTCGAGCAGGCAGAACGCCAGTGCTACGCCCAATTCGCGCCCAAACCGCCCATCTCGGGTGAGGCGGGCATGGGAGTGACCAATGACGGCTTCCGCTCGAACATGAAGGTCGAGCTCAATGTCGGGGCCTATGTGCAGGGCGATCCCTCTGCGGCCTACGACTCCTGCGTTTTCAGAAAATCCGGCCGAATGCCCACGCGGCCGCTCTATTCGTACTGACGGAAAGGGGACCAACCATGGTTCAGTTCACGCTTCCGAAGAATTCCAAGATCCGCGTCGGCAAGACCTGGCCGAAGCCGGATGGTAAGAATATCCGCAAGTTCCAGATCTATCGCTGGGACCCGGATACCGGGGAGAACCCGCGTCTCGACACTTATTTCATCGACATGGATAAGTGCGGGCCGATGGTTCTCGACGCGCTCTTGAAGATCAAGAACGAGATCGACCCGACGCTGACCTTCCGCCGCTCCTGCCGCGAAGGCATCTGCGGCTCCTGCGCGATGAACATCGACGGGATCAACACGCTGGCCTGTATCTACGGCCTCGACGAGGTTAAGGGCGACGTGAAGATCTACCCGCTGCCGCACATGCCGGTGGTGAAAGACCTGATCCCCGACCTGACCATGTTCTACGCGCAGCACGCGTCGATCATGCCGTGGCTCGAGACCAAGACGAACCGTCCCGAGAAGGAATGGCGTCAGTCGATCGAGGACCGCAAGAAGCTCGACGGTCTGTATGAGTGCGTCATGTGCGCCTCCTGCTCGACCTCGTGCCCGAGCTACTGGTGGAACGGCGACAAGTACCTCGGCCCGGCAGCGCTGCTGCATGCCTATCGCTGGATCATCGACTCGCGCGACGAAGCGACGGCAGAGCGTCTCGATCAGCTCGAAGACCCCTTCAAGCTATATCGTTGCCACACGATCATGAACTGCACCAAGACCTGCCCGAAAGGTCTGAACCCGGCGAAAGCGATCGCCGAGATCAAGCGGATGCAGGTCAACCGGGTCGTCTGATCCGATGCATATATTGGGGTGAGCCTATGGTTCGCCCCAACGTTTTGTGGAAAGGGCGGCGCGAGCCGCCCTTTTTGCTGCGTTGCGGCAAGTGCATATCGCAGTTGCAGCATTTTGGGTTTGAATCTCCGCGAAAATCCCTAAATCGGGTGGCAGGGAGGAACTCGAAACGTGACTGGAGAGAGTTCCATGGTCGACATCGTCAAATTCCCCAAAGGGGCGCAACCGATCCAGGTGGCAGAAGAGCATCTGGCTTACTACACCCCTGAGAAGTCCACGCCCGTATTCATCCCGACCGCGAAGACCGAAAATACCGACGGTCTCGAAGCGGTTGAGCTGATGTACGAGTATTACACCGCGGCTTGAGCGGTGACCTCCCGAATAGTTCTGTCGTGACTGCCCCGGCTTCGGTCGGGGTTTTTCTTTGCGCCTTTCGCTCTTGGTCGGGGCAGGGCAGAGTGGCCGCGATAAGGAGGGAGCCCCATGCATCCGACGCCTGAGCACGCCGCACCCGAAGACGCCGAAGCCCGCCGCGATATAGCGCCGGTGATCTGTTACCCGACCGATGCGCTGCCCGCGCCGGACCTGTCCGCCTATCGCGCCGCGCGTGAGAGCTGGGAGAAGATCGCCGATCTGCGCGTGCCCCCGCGAGAGGCGTTGGCCTTCGACGTGCCTGCCGGGCATTTCTTCCGCATCGCTTCGGTCGAGGGGCCGCAGGTGGGCGATCTGAACCTGTTCTCGGCGGACCTGTCCGAGCGGTTCTATTCCGGCAAGACCCGCGCGCTGCATGGCACGCATCTTAGCCGCCGCGACCGGATGTGGTCGGGCTTTCCGACGATGCGCCCGCTGGCGACGATCACAGAGGATACGCTCGACTGGTATGGCATCGACGCATTCGGCGGCTCGGTCCATGACGTGATCGGGACGCGCTGCGATCCTTACACGCATTGCCTGCTGTCAGATGGCGGGCAGTATCACCATTGCTGCCATTCGAACCTGACCCGTGCGCTGGCCGTAGCCCGCGATCTGCCGCTACGCGAGGCGGAGGCGCTGGTGCATGACGTGCTCAACGTCTTCATGTGCACCGGCTTCACCCGAGACACCGGGCAGTATTTCATGAAGGCGAGCCCGGTGCGCCCCGGCGATTACCTCGAATTCTTCGCAGAGACCGATCTGCTGGGCGTGCTCTCGGCCTGTCCGGGCGGGGATTGCTCGTCCGAGCACAGCTCGGATACGGCGGCCTGCTACCCGCTGGGCGTCGAAATCTACCGTCCGAAATCAGCGCCCGAAGGCTGGGCGCCGCCTGCGCCCAACGCCTACGATCGCAGCCACGGGCTTTAGCGGTTCGAGGTCAGCGAAACGAAGACTTCCTCCAGCCCCGGCTGTTCGCTCGCGATGTCGCGAATCTCGACGTCAGCGGCGCGTAGCGCATCGAGGATATCCTCCGCCGAGGTGTCGGTGCGCGAATAGGAAAACGCCATTTGGCCGCCCGGGCGGGTCTCCATGGTGACGCCTTCGGGCAGGCGAATCTCTTGGCTAACCTCATTGCGCGGCTCCACCACCAGCGCCTTGCGGTCCATCCGCTTGAGCAGGTTCGGCGTGGTGTCGCGCACGATCAGCTCGCCATTGTTGATGATCGCGATCTCGTCGCACATCTCCTCGGCTTCCTCGAGGTAGTGCGTCGTCAGGATGATCGTCATCCCTTGCTCGTTGAGTTTGCGGACATTGCGCCAGAGCATCGCGCGCAGCTCGATATCGACGCCTGCGGTCGGCTCGTCCAGCACGAGGATCTGCGGGCGGTGCACCAGCGCCTTGGCCAGCAGAAGCCGCCGCTTCATCCCGCCCGAGAGGTTGCGCGCATAGGCCTCGGCCTTGTCCGACAGGCCCACCAGTTCGAGAATCTCATCGGTCCAGCGCTCGGATTTCGGCACGCCGTAGAGGCCCGCCTGCATCTCCAGCGCCGCACGCGGCGTGAAGAACGGGTCCATGTTCAGCTCCTGCGGCATCACCCCGATGGCGGCGCGCGACTGGCGCGGGTTCACGTCCTGATCGAATCCCCAGATCACGACGCGCCCGTCGGTTTTCTTCACCAGACCCGCAAGAATGTTGATCAGCGTCGACTTGCCCGCCCCGTTCGGCCCCAGCAGCCCGAAGATCGAGCCTTCCGGGATCGACAGGTCGAGCCCCTTCAACGCTTCCTTCGGTTCCTGCTTCTTGCCGCCTGCATAGGTCTTGCGCAGCCCGGTAACTTCGATTGCCTGCTGTTCCAACTTGCCCCGCCTTTCGCGATTGCTAGAATGAAGCCCAAATTCAGGGCGCGGTTTTCGTGCCTTATATAGACGGAGCATCCATGACTGCCACCCATTCGCCTAATGCCCCCGAGGCACCCGAGACCGAGGTCGTCACCACCTGGAAGGTCGCCTGCGATGGCGGCGAGGGGGCGTTGGGGCATCCGCGCGTCTGGCTATCGATCCCGCGTGACACCGGTTTCGTCGAATGCGGCTATTGCGACAAGAAATATGTGATCGATCGCGATCACGCGCATGACGATCACTGAACCACTTTTGCCAGCAGAGCGTGCGGCGCGGGTGAAAGCCAGCGCGGCGCGTCTCGACTTCGAAGACCCGTCGCTGTTTCGCGACGCCTTCGCGCGGCTCTTCGCGGTCCATCCCGAGCTTGATCAGGTGTTGCCCAACAGCGAAGGCGGGCAGCAGCTGAAATATGCCGCGATGATGGAGGTGATCCTCTCCACGCTCGATCCACCCGAGGAGCAGGAGCTGGAACTGCCCGGTCTCGGTCAGATGCATGTGCTCTTCGGAGCCGAGCCGGACTATTACGCGTGGCTGTCAGAGGCGGTGATCGCTGGCCTCGCGGCCAAGCTGGGCGATCACTGGACGCCCGAACTGGCCTCCGACTGGGCCGAGTTGTTCAGCTTGGTCTCGGCGCAGATGATCGCGGGCGCCGAGGCGCTGGAAGATCAGTTCTAAGCGCCGGTCTGCCTGCCGCGCATCACTTATCCTTCTTCGCCGCCGCCTTCATCCGTTCGAGCAGCGCAGCCTTCGGGTCTTTCTTCCCGTAAGGCGTCTTGTCACTGCCATAGGCGTTATGCTCGGCATGTTTGGGCGTGTTCTTCGGCGGCCTTGCGCCACCCATTTTGGAATAATCCATCGGTTCGATCCTTTGCGGTTGCCGCTTGAGATGGGGGATTTCAGGGGGTCTGACAAGAGGGCGCTTCGCGATGAGGGACGCACCCGAGCCTCGGGTGGGCGCTTTGATCCCTTGGAGGTCGGGCGCTTTATCCTGAAAGCCCGAATGACGTTCGAATGCGCACCATCATCGCCAATGCGCCCTCCCGGGGGGAGGGTCGGGCGCGGCCCGGGGCTGGTCGCCCCGCGCCAAGATCGGGGCTCCCGGTCCTCTTCCCCTCCGCACCCCCCTGTGGCACAACCGGGGCCAACGCGCGAAGGAGGGCTCTCGCAATGGCATTCGGCAAAGGCTGTCACCTGCATCTTATCGACGGTTCGGCCTTCATTTTCCGCGCCTATCACGCGCTGCCGCCGCTCACGCGCAAGTCCGACGGGCTGCCGATCGGGGCGGTCGCGGGCTTTTGCAATATGCTGTGGAAATACATCGAAGATGCCAAGGGCTCGGACGCGCCGACCCATGCGGCGGTGATCTTCGACAAGGGCAGCCACACCTTCCGCAACGACCTCTACGATCAATACAAGGCCAATCGCGACGAGATGCCCGAGGAGCTGCGCCCGCAGATCCCGCTGACCCGCGACGCGACCAAGGCGTTCAACATCGCCTGCGAGGAACTGGCGGGCTACGAGGCCGACGACATCATCGCGACGCTGGCGCGGCAGGGCCGCGAGGCGGGCGGGCGTGTGACGATCATCTCTTCCGACAAGGACCTGATGCAGCTCGTCGGCGGCGGCGTCGAGATGTTCGACGCGATGAAGAACCGCGCCATCGGCGTCGAGGAGGTCGAGGCCAAGTTCGGCGTCGGCCCCGAGCGCGTGATCGACGTGCAGGCGCTGGCGGGCGACTCGGTCGACAACATCCCCGGCGCGCCCGGCATCGGCGTGAAGACGGCGGCGCTGCTGATCAACGAATATGGCGATCTGGACACGCTGCTGGAGCGCGCCTCCGAGATCAAGCAACCCAAGCGCCGCGAGACGCTGATCGAGAAGGCCGACCAGATTCGCCTCTCGAAACAGCTGGTGACGCTCGACGATCAGACGCCGATCGAGTTCACGCTCGACGATCTGGAAATCCGCGAGCCGGACGTGGAGACTCTGATGGGCTTCCTCAACGAGATGGAATTTCGCACGCTGACTCGCCGCGTGGCGGAGAAATTCGGCGCCGAGCCGCCGGCCGCGCCCGAGGTCTCTGACGTGCCGGCAAGCCATGACAACGCAGCACCCGAGGTCGAACAACCACCCTTTGACCGGGACAGCTATGTCTGCATCCGCGACGCCGAGACGCTGACGCAATGGCTTGATGAGGCCCGCGCGAAAGGCTGGGTTGCGGTCGATACCGAGACGACCTCGCTCAACGAGATGCAGGCCGAACTGGTCGGCGTGTCGCTTGCCATCGAGGCGGGGAAGGCGGCCTATCTGCCGCTCGGCCACAGCAAAGGCGAAGGCGATCTCTTCGGCGGAGCCGAGCGCGCCGAGGGTCAGATGGACCTCAAAGAGGCGCTCGCGCTGCTTAAGCCCGTGCTCGAGGATCCGGCGATCCTCAAGATCGGCCAGAACATGAAGTATGACTTCAAGATCTTCGCCCGCCACGGCATCCGCGTCGCGCCGATCGACGACACGATGCTGATGTCCTACGCGATGTTCTCGGGGCTGCACGGCCACGGGATGGATGCGCTCTCGGATCGCTACCTCAACCACCAGCCGATCCCGATCAAGGAACTGATCGGCTCCGGCAAGAGCCAGATCACCTTCGACAAGGTCGAGATCGAGAAGGCCACCCGCTACGCCGCCGAGGATGCCGATATCACGCTGCGCCTCTGGCAGCAGTTCAAGCCGCGGCTCCATCGCGAACAGGTCACCACCGTCTACGAGACGCTGGAGCGCCCGATGGTCCCGGTGCTGGCCGATATGGAAATGGCCGGCGTGAAGGTCGATGCCTCGGTGCTGTCGCGGATGTCCAACGCTTTCGCGCAGAAGATGGCGCAACTCGAGGACGAGATCGCCGAGATCGCGGGCCAGCCGTTCAATGTCGGCTCGCCGAAACAGCTGGGCGAGATCCTGTTCGACACGATGGGCGTCGAGGGCGGCAAGAAGGGCAAGACCGGGGCTTACGGCACCGGGGCGGACGTGCTCGAAGACGTGACCACAATGGAAGACACAAACCCGCAGGCTGCGAAGCTGGCGGCGCGGGTGCTCGACTGGCGGCAGATCTCGAAGCTGAAATCGACCTATACGGATGCGCTGCAAACCCATGTGAACCCGGGTACGGGCCGCGTTCACACCTCCTATTCGATCGCGGGCGCGAATACCGGGCGTCTGGCCTCGACCGATCCGAACTTGCAGAACATCCCCGTGCGCTCCGAGGAAGGCCGCCGCATCCGCGAGGCGTTTGTCGCGCGCGAGGGCTGCAAGATCGTCTCGCTCGACTATTCCCAGATCGAGTTGCGTATCCTCGCCCATGTCGCGGACCTTCCCGAGATGCGCGAAGCGTTCAAGGACGGCCTCGACATCCACGCGGCCACCGCGTCGGAGATGTTCGACGTGCCGCTCGACCAGATGACGCCCGAAATCCGCCGGCAGGCGAAAGCGATCAATTTCGGGGTGATCTACGGGATTTCGGGCTTCGGTCTCGCGCGCAACCTGCGCATCCCGCGCGCCGAGGCGCAGGGCTTCATCGACCGCTATTTCGAGCGTTTCCCCGGTATCCGCAAATACATGGACGACACCGTGGCCTTCGCGAAAGAGCACAAATTCGTCCAGACCCTGTTCGGGCGCAAGATCCACACGCCCGATATCGGGGCGAAAGGGCCGTCGGCGGGCTTCGCCAAGCGCGCGGCGATCAACGCGCCGATCCAGGGGGCGGCCGCCGATATGATCCGCCGCGCGATGGTGCGGATGCCCGAGGCGATCGAGGGGATTCCCGCGCGGATGCTGCTACAGGTGCATGACGAACTGATCTTCGAGGTCGAGGAGGCCGCGATCGACGATCTGATCAAGACCGCCCGGGCCACGATGGAAGGCGCGGCGGAGCCTGTGATGAAACTCACCGTGCCGCTCGTCGTCGATGCGGGGCAGGGGGAAAGCTGGGCCGCCGCTCACTGAGCCGCGGGCTGACGCACCAACAGATTGGTCACGCGCCGTGCAAACGGCGCGACGATCAGCACCGACGGGTAGGAGAGCATCCAGCTGGACACCCAGCTTGCCACCCACAGCGTCGTGAAGTCTTCCACCATCCCCGTCGCGCGGTAGGTCGCGATGCCCGAGACCAGAAACGACATGATCCCCGACAGGATCAGGCTGAAAATGAAATGCGCGTAGCGGGCGGGGATCATTGGGTCTCCTCCTTGGGCCGGAAAGTCAGTCGCTCGCATTTTGGTGATTGGACGTGAGGAGGCAACGCACAAAGCTGTGTGTTCATCCGCGCAGAGACACCGTCCCGCATTGACCCTGCCGCCCGGCAATGTTGAGACTGCGCATGCCTCCGGCGGGGATATTTGCGCCAAGCCGAATTGCACGCTTGGTCTTCGGCTTGGTCCAAATATCCCCCGCGGAGCGTCCCAACCGCGCCTCAGGCGCCGAGAACCGAGAAGAGCGCCCATGCCCCACGATCATCACCACCACCACAATCTGGACGATGCCAGTGACAACCGTGTGCTCTGGGCGGTGGTCGTCAATGTCGTGCTTACCTTTGCGCAGGTTTTCGGCGGGGCGATCGCGGGCTCGATGGCGCTGATCGCGGACGGGGTGCATAACTTCTCGGACGCCGCCGCGCTGGTGCTGGCTTTCGGGGCGCGCAAACTGGCCAAGCGCGGGGCGGATGCGGCGATGAGCTTCGGCTGGTCGCGCGCCGAGGTCATCGCGGCTTTCGTCAATTACATCGCGCTGATCCTGATTTCGGTCTGGCTGGTCGTCGAGGCCGTGGGTCGCATGATCCACCCGCCGCAGGTCGATGGCTGGATCGTGGTCTGGCTGGCGACGCTGGCGCTGATCATCGATCTGGCGACGGCCGCGCTGACCTATGCGCTTTCCAAGCACAGCCTGAACATCCGCGCAGCCTTCCTGCATAACCTCGCCGATGCCGGGGCCTCGGTCGCGGTGATCGTGGGCGGTATCGTGATCCTGCTCTACGACTGGCGGCTGGTCGACCCGATCCTGACCATTGGCATCTCGGTCTTCATCCTGTGGCATGTCGCGACCGATCTGAAACCGGTGCTGCGCATCCTGATGTTGGGCGCGCCGCCCGAGAAGGATTGCACGGAAGTGCAGGGCGCGCTGGGCGAAGTCGAGGGCGTTTCGAGCGTCCACCACGTCCACCTGTGGCAGATCGACGAGAAGCGTGTCTCCGTCGAGGCGCATCTGGTGCTGGACGAGGGGCGAGATTACGCCACGGTCATCGCGCGGGCCAAGGATATGCTGGCGCATCAGTTCGGCATCCACCACGCGACGCTGGAGCCGGAAAGCGCGAGCCTTGGTTGTGCCGATCACGCGGACCATGACGACCACGAAGATCAGGATCATTCAGATCATGCCCACGCCGGCCACCCGGCACATTGAGCTAGCGCGGAAGCCAGCCCAGCGTTTCGCGCGTCTCCGCCTGCGGGGTGTATTCGGCTGACGCATAGCCCTCGTAGCCGTCGGCATCGAGCGCCGCGAAGAAACCTTCCAGATCGATCTTGCCCGAACCGGGGCCGCCGCGCCCCGGGGCATCGGCAAATTGCACATGGGCCGCACGGTGCCCATGCTTCGCCCAAGCTCCCGCCACATCGCCAGTCAGCATCTGCGCATGATAGGCGTCGAATTGCAGATGCAGGTTCGGCGGGGCGACCGCATCGAGAATCTCCGCCGCGAGATCGAAACCGTTCAGGAAATAGCCCGGCATGTCGATCGGGTTGATCGGTTCGATCGTCAGGCGCCGTTTCGGCGCGCGCGCCGCCGCCCATTTCAGGTTCTCGATATAGGTCGCATTGGCCTCCGCCCCCTCGGCCTTGCCCGCCATGATATGGATGACACGCGGTTTCAGGATGTCGGCGAAGCGCATCGCGCGGTCGAAATCGCGGCGGAAGCGGTCTTCCAGCCCCGGCACGGCGGCGAAGCCGCGATCGCCGCCCGTATAATTCGGCGGCGGCACGTTCATCAGCACGAAGCTCAGGTCGTGGCGGATCAACTCGTGGCGCATCTCCTGCGCGGAGGCGTCGTAGGGAGACAGCACCTCGACCGCATCGAACCCGGCCTGTTTCGCCGCTTTGAACCGTTCCATGAAGGGCAGTTCGGTGAAGAGGAAGGTCAGGTTCGCGGCGAATTTCGGCACGTTACAGCTCCGCCGCGCGCAGGATCGGGAAGAAGCTGCCCGCCGAGATCACGCCCGTCCACGCCTCGCCCTCATGCTCGCGGGTCACGGCGAGATCGACGAGCCGGTAGAAGCTCTTGCGGTCGATCAAAGCCTCCAGCCCACGGCGGACGTGGAGATAGGGGCGGGGCTCGCCATCCTCGCTATGCTCCACCCGGATCGCGTGCTCCGCATCGGCCAGCACCACGTCGCCCACATTGGTCGTGAAGCGAATCGACTGGTCGTCGCCTTCGCCCTCAGTTGTGAAATCGACGGCGATGAAAGGCGCGTCCTCGACCCGGATGCCGACCTTCTCGACCGGGGTGACGAGATAGTATTTCCCGTCCTCGAGTTTCAGAATCGATGAAAACAGTCGCACCAGCGCCTCGCGCCCGATCGGTGTGCCAAGATAGAACCAAGTCCCGTCCCGGCGGATCTCCATATCGAGATCGCCACAGAAGGGCGGATCCCACAAATGCACGGGCGGCGGGCCCTTTTTGCTGGCTTTCTTGGCGGCATCGGCAAGCCCGTCTGCCGTCGGGGAAGGGGTCGAAACTGTCTGTTTGTGATCCGTCATGTAAATTTGGCCGTTGGTCGGAGCGTGGATATCTGCTTTGCTGGGAAAGATAGGCATCAACGGGGAGAATGTCATGGCCGAGCCCGAAAAGCTGATGGAAGATATCGAACGACTTGGCGGCAAGCTCGCACAGGCGCGCGCGTCGATCGACCGGCGATTCATCGGGCAGGACCAGGTGGTGGAGTTGGTTCTGGCCGCGATGCTGTCTGGCGGGCATGCGCTTCTGGTGGGCCTGCCGGGCTTGGGCAAGACGCTTCTGGTCGAGACGCTGTCCACCGTGATGGGGCTGGGATCGAACCGCATCCAGTTCACGCCCGACCTGATGCCCGCCGATATTCTCGGGAGCGAGGTTCTGGAAACCGCGCCCGACGGCAGCCGCGCGTTCCGCTTCCTTGAAGGCCCGGTCTTCTGCCAGTTGCTGATGGCCGACGAGATCAACCGCGCCTCACCCCGGACCCAGTCCGCGCTCTTGCAGGCGATGCAGGAGCGCGAGGTCACCATCGCGGGCGAGCATCGCCCGCTTGGCCCGCCCTTCCACGTTCTCGCCACGCAGAACCCGATCGAGCAGGAGGGCACCTATCCGCTGCCCGAAGCCCAGCTCGACCGTTTCCTCGTGCAGGTCGACGTTGATTATCCGGATCGCGAGACCGAGCGCTCGATCCTGCTGGCGACTACCGGAGTCGCGGCGGAGGGCGCGCATACCGTCTTCACCCCGGCCGAACTGATCGAGGCGCAGGGGATCGTGCGGCAGATGCCGGTGGGCGAGAAGGTCGTCGATGCGATCCTCGATCTGGTGCGGCTATGCCGTCCGCGCGAGGCCGAGGCGCCCGACTTCATCCGCGATGCGCTGGCCTGGGGGCCGGGGCCGCGTGCGGCGCAGGCGCTGATGCTGACCGTGCGGGCGCGTGCACTGATCAATGGCCGCCTCGCGCCGACGCTCGACGACGTGCAGGCGATGGCCCGCCCGGTGCTGATCCACCGCATGGCGCTGAGCTTCGCGGCCCGCGCCCGAGGCGAGACGCTGGGCGATCTGATCGACCGCGCCGTGGCAGAGGTCACCGGGCCGCGCGCCGCCGGTGCCGCCGCTTGAGCGTAACCTCCGATACCGCAGCGCCGGGGCAATCCCCCGCGCTGAGCCTGCGCCGCGAGGCGGAAGGGGCGGCCTCTGCGCTGCCTCCGCTGCTGGTCGCGGCAGAGCATCTGGCGGCGACCGTCCAGATGGGCGCGCATGGCCGCAGGCGTGCGGGATCGGGTGAGGAATTCTGGCAATACCGTCCCGCCCATGCGGGCGACGAGCTGCGCTTCGTCGATTGGCGGCGCTCGGCGCGCTCGGATAGCCAATATGTGCGCCAGCGGGAATGGCAGCTGGCGCAATCGGTCCATCTCTGGGTCGATGACGCGGCCTCGATGCGCTTCACCGGGGCCGAGAGCGGGCGAAAGGCGCGCGTCACCAAATCAGAGCGCGCCCGTGTGCTGGGCCTCGCGCTTGCGGTGCTGATGGTGCGCGGCGGCGAACGCGTTGGGCTGACCGGCCCGCTCGCGCCGCCACGTCCGGGCCGCGCGCAGCTGATGGAGCTTGCAGGCCTTCTGTCGCGCGATGCGGGTGTGCAGGATTACGGCGCGCCCGAAATCGCAGGTGTCACGCCGCAATCGCGGGTGGTGCTGCTGTCGGATTTCTTCGGTGATCTCGGCCCGATCGAGGCAGCGCTGGGCCGTTTGGCCGATCGTGGTGTGTCGGGCGTGATGATGCAGGTGCTCGACCCCGACGAAGAGGCCTTTCCCTATGATGGGCGCACGATCTTCCAGTCGATGGCGGGCGGGCTGATCCATGAGACCCGCAAGGCGGGCGATCTGCGCGCGCGTTATCTGGATCGGCTGGCTGCGCGGCGCGATCAGCTCGCCCGGCTGGCGCGCAGCGCGGGCTGGCAATTCTCGACCCATCACACGGGCGATCCGGCGCAGGCTGCGCTGCTGTGGCTTTATTCCGCGCTCGAGAGGGGGCGCTGATGTGGATGCTCGGCCCCATCGGCTTCACCGCGCCCTGGCTCTTGCTGGGGCTGGCTGCGTTGCCGATCATCTGGCTGATCCTGCGCGCGGTGCCGCCCGCGCCGATCCGCAGGCGTTTTCCCGGCGTCGCGCTGCTCCTGGGTCTCAAGGACGAGGAAGTGCAGGCCGCGCGCACGCCGTGGTGGCTGCTGGCGCTGCGTCTTCTGGCGCTGGCTGCCGCGATCATCGGCTTTGCCGGGCCGGTGCTGAACCCGCAGCGGGCCGTGCCCGGAACCGGGCCGCTCCTGATCGTGGCCGACGGCAGCTGGGCCTCCGCGCGCGACTGGCCGCGCCGGTTGGAGCGGATGACGTCGGCGCTGAAGGATGCGCAGCAGGCCGGACGTCCCGCAGCGGTGATCTCGCTGACCGATCCGCCGCCCGGGCAAGTGAGTTTCACGGATGCGGGTGCGCTGATCCAGTCGCTGCCCGGTATCCAGCCGCAGCCCTGGGCTCCGCAGAGCTTCGACGCCGCCAATCTGCCGGAGGGGAATTTCGAGACGCTCTGGCTGTCGGACGGCTTGGCCCGCGACAGCCGCGCGGGCGTTCTGAATGCGCTGGAGGCGCGCGGTCCGGTCAAGGTCTGGCAACCGCAATTACCGGTCTTGGCGCTGGGGGCTGCCCGGATCGAGGATGGCGCGCTCGTCGTGCCTGCGCTCGCCTCAACAATCCCGCCCAGCCCGCGCGATGTTGCCGCCGTGGGGCGCGACCCGGCGGGGATCGAGCGGGAACTGGCCAGCCAGCCGCTGCAATTCACCGACAGCCGCGAGACCGAGCTGCGCTTCGATCTGCCGCCCGAGCTGCGCAACCGCATCACCCGGATCGAGATCACCGGCATGCGCTCGGCAGGCGCAGTCAGCCTGACCGACGACGCGGTGAAGCGCCGCAAGGTCGCGATCCTGTCGGGCGCGCGCGACCGCGAAGGGCTGGAGCTGCTCTCGCCCACCCATTACCTGCATCAGGCGCTCGCCCCCACGGCGGACCTGATAGAGGGCACGCTGGCCGATGTGCTGACCGCCGATCCGGACGTAATCATCCTCGCCGATATGGCCGATCTGCCCGAGCAGCCGAAGCTGCAGGAGTGGGTTGAGAAGGGCGGGCTGCTGATCCGTTTCGCAGGGCCCCGCATGGCCAATGCAGATCTCGATGCCGATACGCTTCTGCCCGTGCAACTGCGCGCGGGCGGCCGCTCGCTGGGCGGCACGATGAGCTGGGGCGATCCGCGCGCGCTGGCGCCCTTCCCGGAGAACTCGCCCTTCGCGGGGCTGAAGGTTCCTGAGGATGTGACCGTGAAGGCGCAGGTGATGGCCGAGCCCACGCCGGACCTCTCCGAGCACACCATCGCCGCACTGACCGATGGCACGCCGCTCGTGACCCGCGCCAAGATGGGGCAGGGGGCGGTCGTGCTATTCCATGTCACCGCCAATGCTGAATGGTCGACGCTGCCGCTGTCGCTTCTGTTCCCGCAGATGCTGGAGCGGCTCGCGGTCTCGGCCCGGCCCGCCGCGCCGGAAGAGGCTGATCTTGCGGGCCAGACCTGGGTGCCGCAGAAGCTGCTCGACGGGTTCGGGCGGTTGCAGGACGCAGGCGCCGCCGCAGGTGTGCCGGGCGAGGAGCTCGCCAAAGCAGAGCCGGGGCCGAAGCTGCGACCGGGTATCTACACCGCCGAGGATCGCTCGGTCGCGCTGAACGCTCTGCCGCGCGGCGCGACGCTCTCCCCGGCCAGTTGGCCCGCAAATGTCCCCGTCGAAGGGGCCTTCGAGCAGCGCGAAATGCCGCTGAAGGGCTGGCTGCTGGGCGCGGCGCTGGCGGCGCTGCTGATCGATATTCTCGCGACGCTGGCGCTGTCGGGCAAGCTCTGGGGGCCGCGCGCGATGAAGGCCGCCGCCTTCGGGGGCGCCCTGATCCTCGCCAGCATAGCGCCGCCGCAAGCCCATGCCGAGGATATGGATCCGGCCCGCGCGATCGAGGCTGCGTCCAATGTGGTTCTGGCCGCGATGCCCACCGGCGATGCCGAGGTGGACCGGGTGTCCATGGCGGGGCTCAAGGGGCTGTCGCAGGTTCTCAATCGCCGTACCACGGTCGAGCCCTCCGCGCCGATGATGGTCGACCTCAAGAACGACGATCTGGCCGTCTTTACCTTCATCTACTGGCCGATCACCGCAGATCAGCCCGCGCCGAGCCCGATGGAATATGCCAAGCTGAACCGCTACCTGCGCGGCGGCGGCATGATCCTGTTCGACACGCGCGACGCCGATATCGCGGGCTTCGGCGAGGCGACGCCCGCAGGCAAGCGTTTGCAGGCGCTGGCAGCCCCCTTGGATATCCCGCCGCTTGCGCCGATTCCGGACGATCACGTACTGACCCGCACCTTCTACCTGCTGCAGGATTTCCCCGGCCGCTATGACGGCACGATCTGGGTGGAGGCCCCGCCCGCCGATGCCGAACGCGCCGAGGGGATGCCGTTTCGCAACCTCAATGACGGGGTGACGCCGGTGGTGATCGGCGGCAATGACTGGGCCTCGGCCTGGGCCGTCGACGATCGCGGGATGCCGATGTTCCCGGTGGGCCGTGGCCGCACCGGCGAGCGTCAGCGCGAGATCGCGGATCGCTTCGGGGTGAACCTGATCATGCATGTGCTGACCGGTAATTATAAATCCGATCAGGTCCATGTGCCTGCGCTTCTCGAAAGGCTGGGGCAATGAACGGGATGTCGATCATCTTCGCACCGCTTCTGCCGTGGCCTGTGATCGCGGGCGCAGGCGTGGTGGCTGTCGTGCTGCTGGCGCTGGCGCTGTGGCGCGGGCTGAAGGGCTGGGCGCTGCGGGCCTTGGCCGCGCTGGTGCTGCTGGCCGCCATCGCGCAGCCCTCCTTGCAGCGCGAACAGACCGCGCCGCTGTCCAATATCGTGCTGCTGATCGACGACCGTTCCTCGTCGCAGAAACTCTCGGATCGTGTCGCGCAGACCGATACCGCCCTGACGCGTCTGCAGGCGCAACTCGACGCGATGCCCAATGTCGAGACGCGCCGGATCACCGTTCCGGACGGGGCCGACAATGCGGGCACCGAGCTGGGCTCGACCCTGGCCGAGGCGCTCGCCGCAGAGCCCCGCGCGCGGGTCGCGGGCGCGCTGATGGTCACCGACGGGCAGGCCCATGATGCGCAGCTCGCCCCCGATCTGCCCGCGCCGTTGCAGGTGCTGCTGACCGGCAAACGCAGCGACTGGGATCGGCGTATCCTGATCGAGACCGCGCCGTCCTTCGGGATCATCGGCGAGGAGACCGATATCCGCCTCAAGGTCGAGGATATGGGCAACGTGCCCGCAAGCGCGGGTGGCACTGCCGATCTGACCATCTCGATCGATGGCAAGGATCCGAAAAGCTACACGGTGCGCACCGACCGCGATCTGGAACTGCCGCTGACGCTGACCCATGGCGGGCAGAACGTGGTGCAGTTCACGCTGTCGCCGACCGATGGCGAGCTGACCGACCGTAACAACGTCGCCACCGTCCAGATCAATGGCGTGCGCGACCGGCTGCGGGTGCTGCTGGTCTCCGGCCAGCCCCATGCGGGCGAGCGGACTTGGCGCAACTTGCTGAAATCGGATGCTGGCGTGGACCTCGTGCATTTCACCATCCTGCGCCCGCCCGAGAAACAGGACGGCGTGCCGGTGACGGAACTGTCGCTCATCGCCTTCCCGACGCAGGAGCTGTTCGTCGACAAGATCGACGAGTTCGACCTGATCATTTTCGACCGCTACGGCGCGCGGGGCATTCTGCCGTCCGCCTATTTCGACAATATCAAGGATTACGTCGAGCGTGGCGGGGCGATCCTCGTGGCCGCCGGTCCGGAATTTGCGACCGTCGAAAGCCTCTATCAGACGAGCCTTGGCGATATCATGCCCGCGCGCCCCACGGGCCGGGTGATGTCGGAAAGCTTCCTGCCGCGCCCGACCGATTTGGGGCTGCGCCATCCGGTGACTGCGGGGCTGGAAGGCGCCCCCGCGCCCGAGGGCGAGGATACGGAAGCCGAGAAAGACGGCCCGCATTGGGGCCATTGGCTGCGCCAGATCGAACTGACGAACCCCACCGGCGAGGTCGTGATGTCCGGCGCCGAGGGCAAACCGCTGCTGGTGCTCTCGCGCGAAGGCGAGGGGCGCGTGGCGCTGCTGGCCTCGGATCAGGCGTGGCTCTGGGATCGCGGCTATGACGGCGGCGGGCCGCAGCTCGAATTGCTGCGTCGGATCGCGCATTGGGAAATGAAAGAGCCCGAGCTGGAAGAAGAGGCGCTTTATGCCGAGATCGATCCCGGCGCGCTCTCGATGCGGATCATCCGTCGCACGATGGAAGACAGCGCGCCGCCGGTGACCGTGACCCTGCCTGATGGCTCGACCCAAGAGGTGCCGTTGACCGAGGCCGCACCGGGCCGCTTCACCGCGCGCTGGACTGCGCCCGAGGCGGGGCTCTACCGCCTCAAGGACGGCGATCTCGAACGTGTCGTGGCGATGGGACCGGCCAGCCCGCGCGAGTTCGAACAGACGATCGCCAGCGGCGATCCCCTCTCCGCCGTGGTCGAGGCGTCGAATGGCGGCGTGACAAGGCTCGAGGACGGGGTGCCCGCCATCCGCGAAGTGCGCGCGGGTCGCCCGACATCGGGGCGCGGCTGGATCGGCATCACGCCGCGTGGTGCCACGGCCACCACCGACATCCGGGTGCAGCCGCTGCTGCCCGCCTGGGCCTGGCTGATCCTGGCGGCCCTGCTGACCGTGGGCGCGTGGTTGATCGAAGGGCGCAACCGGCGCGGCGGTGGCGGCGACAAGGGCGGGCCGACCGCAGCGTGATCCCTGCGGGGATTGCCCGGACACCGCTTCGCGTGTAGCAGGTGTTAGCGGTATCGGAATGAGGAGGCCCCCGATGATCCTGAGTTGTGGCGAAGCCCTGATCGACATGCTCCCGCGCGAAAGCGCGCAAGGCGAGGCGGCCTTTGCGCCCTATCCGGGCGGCGCGGTGTTCAACACCGCGATTGCGCTGGGGCGGCTCGGTGCGCGCTCGGGGTTCCTGTCGGGCCTGTCGGAGGACCTGTTCGGCAAGATGCTGATCCACTCGCTGTCCGATAGTGGCGTCGATGCGGGGCTTGCAGTGCGTTCGGACCGGCCGACGACGCTCGCCTTCGTGACGTTGACCGACGGCCACGCGAGCTACGCCTTCTACGACGAGAACACGGCTGGCCGGATGCTGAGGATCGAGGACATGCCCGAGATCCCGGCAGAGGTGAAGGCGATGTTCTTCGGTGGCATCTCGCTGCCGGTCGAGCCTTGCGGCGCGGCCTATGAGGCGCTGATGCTGCGCGAGGCCGAGAATCGCGTGACGATGATCGACCCGAATATCCGCCCCGGGTTCATCCGCGACGAGGCGGCCTATCGCGCGCGGCTGGAACGGATGTTCACTGTCGCCGATATCGTGAAGGTATCGGATGAGGATCTGCGCTGGATCGAAGGGCCGGGCACCATCGCCGATCTCGCGCGCGGGCTGCTGGCGAAAGGGCCGAAGCTGGTCTTCGTGACCGAAGGTGCGACCGGCGCGCATGGTTTCTCGAAGCACTGCGAGGTCTTCGTGCCCGCGCGCAAGGTCGAGGTCATCGACACGGTCGGCGCGGGCGATACGTTCAACGCGGGCGTGCTGGCTGCGCTGGACCGTGCCGAGGCGCTCGACAAAGGCGCGCTCGCGCGCGCCGAGGAAGGGCTGATCTCGGACTGCCTGAAACTGGGCGTGGCTGCCGCTGCGGTGGTCGTCAGCCGGGCAGGGGCCAACCCGCCCTGGTCGGACGAACTGGCATGAGGGCGCTCATCCAGCGGGTCTCCGAGGCCTCGGTCACCGTCGACGGCAAGCGCATCTCCGAGATCGGGCCGGGCCTCCTGATCCTGTGCTGCGCGATGCAGGGCGATGACGAGAAAGTCGCCGAGAAATTGGCCGAGCGGGTCTCGAAGCTGCGCATCTTCAAGGATGAGGCGGGCAAGATGAACCGCGCGGTGGGCGATATCGGCGGCGCCTGTCTGGTGGTCAGCCAGTTCACGCTGGCGGCCGACACGTCGCGCGGCAACCGCCCCGGTTTCTCTGCGGCAGCCCCGCCCGAAGACGGCGGTCGGCTGTATCAGCATTTCGCCCGGCACCTCGAATCTCTGGGCCCGCCGGTCCAGACCGGGGAGTTCGGTGCGGATATGAAAGTTGCGCTTCTGAATGACGGGCCGGTCACGATCTGGATGGACAGCGCCGACCGTCCCTGAGCGTCGCGTGGGCAGTCTTGCTCCCCTGAAAATCGCGGGCTATTGCAGGCCATGGCCAAGCTGTACTTCCATTATTCCACAATGAACGCGGGCAAGAGCACGATCCTCTTGCAAGCCTCCCACAACTATATCGAACGCGGGATGGAGACCTTCCTCGTGACCGCGCGGCTCGACAATCGCGCGGGCGACGGGCGCATTGCGAGCCGGATCGGCATCGGTGCGGAGGCGGCCTGTTTCACCGAAGAGACGGACATGTTCGCGCTGATCGAGGCGCGGCTGGCCGAGGGCCCCTGCGCCTGCATCTTCGTGGACGAGGCGCAGTTCCTGACCGAGACGCAGGTCTGGCAGATCGCCCGCGCGGTCGATGACCTGCGCGTGCCGGTGATGTGCTACGGGCTGCGGGTGGATTTTCAGGGCAAGCTGTTCCCCGGCTCGGCGGCACTGCTGGCGCTGGCCGACGAGATGCGCGAAGTCCGCACGATCTGCCATTGCGGCAAGAAGGCCACGATGGTGGTGCGGATGGGCCCGGACGGACAGGCGCTACGCGATGGCGATCAGGTGCAGATCGGCGGCAATGAGACCTATGTCAGCCTCTGCCGCCGCCACTGGCGCAAAGCGATGGGCGAGGCGTAAGCCTCAGATCTTCTCGAGAACGACCGAGCCCACCGAGTAGCCCGCCCCGAAGGAACAGATCAGCCCGATCTCGCCCGGTTTGAAATCGTCGGAATATTTCGAAAACGCGATGATCGACCCGGCGGAGGACGTGTTGGCGTAGTCCTGCAGGATGTTGGGCTGCTCGCCCGGCTCGGGGTCGCGGCCCAAGACCTTCTTGCCCACGAAGTCGTTCATCGTCTTGTTGGCCTGATGCAGCCAGAGACGGTGCAGTTCCTCGGGTTTCACCTCCGCGTCGGAGAGATGGGCGAGGATGTGTTGCGCCACCATCGGCATCACTTCCTTGAAGACCTTCCTACCCTCCTGCATGAACTGCATGTCGCGGCGGTCGGCCACGCCATCGGGCCGGGTGCGGCGCAAGAAGCCGTTATTGTTGCGGATGTTGTTGGAAAACTCCGTCGCGCAACGGGTGGAGCGGATCAGGAAGCCATGCGGCGCATCCTCGCGCCGTTCGATCAGCGTCGCGGTCGCCACATCGCCAAAGATGAAGTGGCAGTCGCGGTCGCGCCATTCGAGGTGGCCTGAGGTGATCTCTGGGTTCACGACCAGCGCGCGGCGCACGGAGCCGGTGCGGATCATGTCGGCGGCGGCCTGAATGCCGAACGTGGCCGAGGAGCAGGCGACGTTCATATCGAACGCGAACCCGCCCGCGCCGAGTAGCTTCTGGATCTCGATGGCGACGGCGGGGTAGGCGCGCTCCATATTCGAGGCCGCGCAGATCACGAGGTCAATGTCTTCGCCCTTCCGCCCGGCCTGCGCCAGCGCCTTGTTGCAGGCATCGAGCGCGATCTCGGCCATGATGCCCGGCTCGTCATCCGAGCGCTGGCGCAAGCGCGGATACATGCGCGTGGGGTCCAGCACGCCTTCCTTGTCCATCACGTAGCGCTGCTCGATCCCGGAGGCTTTCTCGATGAACTCGACCGAGCTATGCGGCTTGGCCTCGATCTCGCCCGCGGTGATGGACTCCGCGTTCTCGGCGTTGAACAGGTCGGCATAGGCGTTGAACGCCTCGACGAGTTCGGCATTCGTGATGACGTGTTCCGGCGTATAGACCCCGGTCCCGGTAATGACGGCTTGATGCATCGGATCCTCCTTGGCAGAGCCTCCCGCCAAGGAGGTGAAAGGTCAAGACGACACGCGATTGGGCGGCGTGTTGCCGTCACGAAAGGCGATGAGATTGTCGACCGCCATGTGGCCCATGTCGTCGCGCACCTCAAGAGCGGCGGTGCCGAGATGCGGAAGCAACGTGACGTTATCCAGCGCGCGCAGGGCTTCCGGCACATAAGGCTCGCGCTCATAGACGTCGAGACCCGCGCCTGCGATCGCATTGCCCTGCATTGCGGCCACCAGTGCTGCCTCGTCGACGATATCGCCGCGCGCGATGTTGATGAGATGCGCATGCGGCTGCATCTTCGCAATCTCCGCCGCGCCGATCAGGTGATGCGTGGCGGGACTGGCGGGCACCGCGATCACCACGAAATCGGAAGTCGCGAGCAGCTCGTCCTGGCTCAGATGCGTCGCGGGGAAGCCCGGATCGACGGGGGTGCGCTTGGTGTAGGCGACCTCCATGCCGAAGCCGAAGTGGCAGCGTTTCGCAATCGCTGTGCCGATCCGGCCCAGACCGATGATGCCGACCTTCTTGCCCGAGACGTGCTGGCCGAGGAATTGCGTCGGCGTCCATCCAGTCCAGTCGCCGCGCCGCACGAACCGCTCGCCCGCCGAGGCCCGTCTTGCGCTCATCAGGATCAGCATCATCGCGATATCGGCGGTCGCATCGGTCACCGCGCCCGGCGTGTTGGTCACCGTAATGCCCTTCGCCTCGGCGGCGGCCACGTCAATATGGTTATAGCCCACCCCGAAGTTGGCCACGATCCTCGCGCGGGGGCTACCCTCGAAGGCCGCTGCCGTCACCTTGTCGCCCAAGGTCACAAGAAGCGCATCGTATTCGGCCAGCGCCTGCCGCGCCTCGTCCTCGGTCATCGGCGCGGCCCCGTTGCGGAAGGTCACGTCGAATTCCTTCGCCACGCGGGCCTCGACCTCGTCGGTCAGCTTGCGGGTCACGAGGAGCTTCATCAGAACATCCTCCCGCCGATCGGCACGTCCTTGTCGGGCGTCAGCAGCACGACCTCGCCTGCCTCATCGGGCACGCCCAAGACCAGCGCCTCGGACATGAACGGCCCGATCTGGCGCGGCGGAAAGTTGACCACGCCGAAGACCAGCTTGCCGACCAGCTCCTCGGGCGCGTAATGCACCGTGATCTGGGCGGAACTTTTCTTCACGCCGATCTCCGGGCCGTAATCGACCCAGAGCTTGATCGCGGGCTTGCGCGCCTCGGGGAAGGGCTCGGCCTCGGTGATCCGGCCGCAGCGGATGTCGACCTTCATGAAGTCGTCGAAGGAGATGGTCATTTCCCCAGCTCCCGGTTGCGCGCGATATTCGCGGCGACCGCTCTGCGCATCAGGGGCGGCATGCCGGTCTCGGGGTCCATCAGAACCTCCAGCGCCGCTGCCGTCGTCCCGCCGGGCGAGGTCACGTTCTCGCGAAGTTTCGAAGGCGTCTCGTCGCTATCCTCGGCCAATTGTCCCGCGCCGCCGACGGTCGCCTTCGCGAGCCGCAGCGCCAGATCGGGGTCCAGCCCCTCGGCCTCGCCCGCCGCCGCCATCACCTCGATCAGGTGGAAGACGTATGCCGGGCCCGAGCCGGAGACGCCGATCACGGCGTTCATCTGTTCCTCATCGTCGAGCCGCACGACCTGACCCACGCCGGTCATCAGCGCATCCGCCGTGTCCAGATCGTCGCTCGTCGCGTTCGGATTGCCGACGATCGCGGTCACGCCCCGGCCGATCGCGGCAGGCGTGTTGGGCATCGCGCGCACCAGCCGGGCCTGCTTGCCCAGCATCTTCTCGTAGCCCTCGATGGTGATCCCGGCGGCGACGGTCACGAACAGCGTGTCGCCCTCGGCCATGGCCGAGAGTTGCGGCAGCGCGTCGGCCATCATCTGCGGCTTCACCGCGACCAGAACGACAGCCGGATTCTCGGGCAGATCGGCGTTGAGGTTCACGCCGGACTCTTTCAGCCAGTCGGACGGATTCGGATCGACCACCCAGACCGAGGTTGCGGGCAGGCCGCCCTTCAACAGCCCCTGAAGGATCGCGCCGCCCATGCGTCCGCAGCCCAGAATGACGAGGCCGCGGTCGGAAATCTTGTCAAAGCTCATGCTTCCCCCTTTTGGTTCGGGGGGAGATTAGGCGCGCCCGTAGGCCTCCGCAATGGCCACCTGCATCGCGTCTTCGGGATCGCGCTCGCCCCAGGTCGCCAGTTGGAAGGCCGGGTAGAACCGCTCGGAGGACACGACAGCCGCGCCGATCAGACGGTCGATCTGCTCCGGCCCGGGCAGTTGCCCGCCCGAGAGCACGAGCCCGTGCCGCCAGACCATCAGCCGCTGATCGGGCCAGAAGGTGAAGGCGCCGGTCCAGACCCGGTCGTTGATGCGGTTGAGAAGCTCGTAAAGCGCGCCTTCGCGGGCCGGCGGCGGGTCCATCTCGAAAGTGCAGATCAGCCGCAGGGTTTCGTCCATCGGCGACCAGGCGAGGGTGATCGAGTAGGTCCGCCACTGACCCTCGACCGCCATTGCGATCTGGTCATCGGTGACCCGGTCGAATTCCCATTCATGGGCTTCGGCCAGCGTCTCGACGATGTCGATCGGGTGGAGTTCTTCGGCGTACAGATAGTCTTCGCTCAGTGCCATGCTCGTATCCCCCTGCCTTTTTAGATGCCCGGGGTGCAGCTCCCCTAGGGCTTGTCGGCTTTACAAGGAACGGCGGTAGCAGCCGCCTGTCCCTACAAGATATCGTGTAGGCAGGTTGCTATTGTGTAAAGCAATTTCTGGTGGATAAGCCGGGTGGCCCCCACGAAATCTGGGGATAGTTCATCCACAACGCGGGGCGGATTGCGGATTGCTACACGCTAAGCATTTGAGATTGTTTGGAAACGCAAAAAGCGCCCGAAGATCGGGCGCTTTTTGAAGCGGTTTGGTGGAGCCTAGGGGGATCGAACCCCTGACCTCGTCATTGCGAACGACGCGCTCTCCCAGCTGAGCTAAGGCCCCGAACCGTGGCGTGGTGTTTCGCGCAAGGCGCGGGCGTTGTCAAGCGGCCCGCCCGCGCCGCGCGCGAAATTTTCTGCCGATCCGCGTTATGCGGGCACCGAGATTTTCGACTTCACGAAATTGACCAGATCGCCTGCCGGGCGCGCCCCTGCGGCGCGGGCGACCTCGCGGCCCTTGGCGAACAGGATGAAGGCGGGGATGCCCTGAATCCGGTAGCGCTGGGTCGCGGTGGGGTTCACCTGCGTGTTGATCTTCGCCAACCGCACATGCGGTGTCAGCTTCTCGGCGGCCATATTGAACTGCGGCGCCATCGCCTTGCACGGGCCGCACCACGGGGCCCAGAAATCGACCAGCAGCGGCAGGTCGTCCTTCTCGGCCTTGGCGAGCGTCTTGAAGTCGACCTCGGTCACCTTGTGCGAGACGAGCCAGCCGCCGCAGGTGCCGCATTTCGGATTCGCGCCCAGCTTCTCGGCGGGGACGCGGTTGGCCTGCCCGCAATCGAGGCAGGTTACACGATAGGTCTTGGAGGATTGGGTCATGTCACCCCTCCTTTACATTGGGTTGCAAGATATATCGGGAACCCACTTCGGCTTTGCAAGGAGACGACATGACGCGCTGGAAAGAGCTGAGCCCCGAACGCCAGATGGACCTTCGTGCCGCCTATGACATCGAGATGGCGCGGCAAACCAATACCTGTTCGCTCGACGAGAAGATCGCGCGCTTCGCAGAATGGCTCGCCCCGCAGGGCATCGCCTTCGGGATGGACGATCTCGCGAAAGGCTGACTCGCTCAGCGGCTCTTCAGGTAGAAGAGCGTTCCCCCGACGATCACCGCAGCGAGCACCGCCAGCGCGATCTTCCATGCCGACCACGGACGATCCCCGCGCACGCGGCCCGTCTGGGCGTTCACGACGAAGCGGTAGGAGCGGCCACGGAACTTGTAGGCGGCGGTCCAGATCGGCAGCAGGATGTGCTTGAAGGTCTCGGCCGAGAACTGCGGGTCCATCGCGCCGATACGCTGCTCGTCGCCGCCAATATCGCGGCGGATGTCGGTCTGGATGACGCGGATCATCTCGGCTTGCGCGGCGTGATGACCCTCCTGCAGTTGCACCGTGTAGCCCTCGGCGGTGAAGCCCGCGAGATAGTCGCGCCGATAGGGCTCCAGCGCCGTGAGGTCCCACGGGCGCAGCGCCTGCACGTAATCGGGCGGCAGCGAGCGCGCGGCATAGATCACCACATCGTCGAAATCGCGCGCCACCTGACCCGAGACCGGCGTCCAGCGGATGCTCCGGACCTGCTCGGTGCGGGGGCCTTTGTCGGTCTGCACCGTGCGCGTGACGTAATAGGCGTCGCCGCGCTGGCCGGAATAGCGCGTGCGGGTTGCGGCGTCGAAGGTCCAGAAGGGCGCGTAGATGCCGGTCATGCGCCGGCCCTTGCGGGCATATTGCGACAGCCCGTTGGGCGCGAACCACAGCGAACCGAGCCATTTCGAGAGCGCCGCGCGCGCTTGGTCCTCGGTCAGCTGGAAGGGCAGCACCCCTTGCGGCTTGATCAGCCGCGTCGTGCCGGTATCGACCACCACGGGCGTCGCGCAGAATGGGCATTCGGTCGCGTGCTCGCCGTTTTGCAACTCGATCGAGGCACCGCAATTGGGGCAGGAGACGGTGCGGTGCTCCTCCATCTCCTGCGCGGGCAATTCGCGGGTCAGCGCATCGTCGAGCGGCAATTCGCGCAAGCGCGCCTCTCCGCGCCCGGTGGCGGAGGGGATGTCCTGCACATGGCCGCAATGATCGCAGACGAGCCGCGTCTGGCCCGGCGCGAAGCGCAGATCGGCGCCGCAGCTTTCGCAGTGATAGTGGCTCTCGCCGCGTGGGTCGGCAGGGGCGGCAGCCGCGCTCCGCCCCACTTTCGGGAAACCCAGCATCTGATCAGCTCGCAGGAGGTGCTGCAGGCGGGGGCGGCGGCGGCGCGATGGTGAATAGCTGCGCCAGTTCGGTCACGTCCTCGGCGCGCATCCAGCCGTTCTGACCCGGCGTCCAGACGAGGCTGTCGCGGGTGAGCGAGCCTTCCGACACCATACGCCCCAGATGCCCGCGCCCGAAGGGCCCCTGCGTCTGGCCGTTGACCGCGAGATGCCAAACCTTCTCGACCGGCGGCGGGGGAGGGGGCGGCGGTGCGGCGGCGGCGGGTTGCTGGCCCATCTGCCCCCAGGGCCCCATCTGCTGGCCCATCGCCATGCCCATCCCGGCACCCATGCCCGCGCCCATCGCGGCGCCCATTCCGGCGGAGGCGCCCGAGCCCGGCTGGCCCATCGCCTCGGCGGCATTGTATTGCATGTATTTGTTCAGATCGCCCACGATCCCCATCGAGGTGCGCTTGTCGAGAACCGCCTCGACCGCTTCGGGCAGCGAGACGTTCTCGATGTAGAACTCGGGCAGCTCCAGCCCGTAATTCGCGATGGTGGGCGCGATCGCCTTGGTGATCAGCTTGCCCATGTCGGCGGTGTTCGCGGCCATGTCCAAGATCGGGATGCCCGAGCTGGCAATGGCGCGCGAGAACTCCTGCACGATCACGTTGCGCAGCTGGTAGCTGATCTCGTCAGAGGTGAACTCGCCATCGGTGCCGACGATCTCGGTCAAGAACTTGCCCGGATCGGTGACGCGCATCGAATAAGTGCCGAAAGCGCGGATGCGCACCGGGCCGAATTCGGGATCGCGCGCCATGACCGGGTTCTTCGTGCCCCATTTCAGGTCGTTGAACCGGGTGGTGTTGACGAAATAGATCTCGGACTGGAAGGGCGATTTGAAGCCGTGATCCCAATGCTGAAGCGTCGTCAGGATCGGCAGGTTGTTGGTCTCGAGCATGTAGAGCCCGGGCCCGAAGATATCGGCCAGCTGCCCCTCATGGACGAAGACGGCGGCCTGACCTTCGCGCACGGTCAGCTTCGCGCCGTATTTGATCGCGTGACCCTCGCGCTCGAACCGCCAGACCATCGTGTCGCGGGTGTCGTCGGTCCAGCCGATGACGTCGATGAATTCGCCGGAGAGGAAATCGAGAATGCCCATGGATGCGGTTCCTTCTTGGTTCTCAGCTTGCGCCGCCCAGCAATTCGGAGGCGATGGTGGTGACGATCGGGCGGGCCTCGCGTTCGGTCATGCCGGGCGTCAGGCGCGGGTCGTAAAGCATCTGCAGCAGCAACTCGTCATGCTTGGTCAGCAGCGAGAATTCCTCGTCATCGTTGAAGATCGAGGGTCGCGCGCGCGGATAGTCATTGGCGAGGCCAAGCCCCTGGGCCAGTTCCTCATGGATACAGCTCGTGCGCAGTTCCGGTGGGTGTTCGCCCCGGATGACCGCGACGGCGTCGGTATAGATCGGACTGTCGCCCTGCGAGAAGGCGAAGACCACGCAATAAGTCGAGAGCGGCAGGTTGGTGATCGCCTCGACTGAGCTGTCATCGATCCCCGGCACCAATTGGCGCAGGCGCGGGCCAATCGCCCGGCGCTCGTCCTCATTTAGGAACAGGACGTGGAAATTGCCGCCCCGGTTCACCACGCTGACCGGATGGCGCGAGGCGCGCGCGAGCTTGCCCGCATAGGCGCGCACTTCGGCGATATCCGAGGCGCGGTCGGCCTTGGGGATCGAGGCGCCGAAGTCGATATCCATCCGCACCGGCTTGTCCCAGCGCCGCAGGCGCGAGGGCGTCTGACGCGCGACGAACCCGCCGCCCTGCGCCGCGTATTCGTCGTAAAGCGCGATATGGATGAAGTCCTGCACCAGTTGCCGCTGGTTGAACGGCGCATCGCGCGGCGCGACATCGGTGCGCAACTGGCCGCGCGCTTCCATCTCGGCGGCGGTCTTGGCGAAATAGGCCGACATCTCCCGCGAGAGCGCGCTTTGCTTGGTGGCGTTCGAGCGATCGAGATCGGCCGGTGCGCTGGGCGGGCGCGCGGTCTTGTCCGGTGCGAGCGGCGAGCCGCCCAAGCCCGGCGCGCAGGCCGAAAGGGCCAGCGCCGCCAGCCCTGCAAGAACCGGAAAGGCCGCACGCATCCGTGTCATCCCGCAGCCCCGCCAGCCTGTGCGGAGGATTTCGCCGCCGACAGGGTGTCGCGCAGCTTGTCTTCCATCTCCACCAGATCATGCTCTGCCGCGGCGCGCTTGCGCTTGCCCTCATCCGCGATACGCAAGGAGTCCTCGATCGTGGCGACCAGATCGGCATTTGCCGCCTTCACCGCCTCGATATCGAAGACGCCGCGCTCCATCTCGGTGCGGATCTCGGCATTGGCTTCGCGCAGATTCTTGGCATTCGATTTCAGAAGCTCGTTGGTCAGGTCATTGGCCTCGCGCACAGCGCCCGCCGCCTCGCGCGAGCGCTGGATCGTGACCGCCTGCGCCAGCTGGGTTTCCCACAGCGGCACGGTGTTCACCAGCGTCGAGTTGATCTTGGTCACAAGGCTCTTGTCGTTTTCCTGCACCAGCCGGATCGAGGGCAGCGACTGCATCGTCACCTGACGGGTCAGTTTCAGATCATGCACCCGGCGCTCCAGATCGTCGCGGGCGGCGCGCAGATCGCGGATTTCCTGCGCCTTGAGCACTTTCTGATCCTCGGACGCGGCTTCCATCGCCGCCTCTTTCGCAGGGATTTCCTCCCGGTCGAGCTGGGCGAGCTTTTCCTCGCCCGCGGCGATATAGAGGGCGAGCTCGTCATAGAAATGCAGCGTCTTGTCGTAGAGCATATCGAGCGATTTGATGTCCTTGAGCAGCTTGTGCTCGTGGCTCAGCAACTCGTCGGTGACGCGGTCGATCTGGCCCTGTACCTCTTCGAACCGGGCGATGAAGTTGCCGAAAGGCGCGGCCCGGCCCAGCAGCTTTTCCCACCAGCTCCGCTTGCGGCGCACGTCGAGTTCCGAGACCGAGAAGCCGCGGATTGTGGTGACGATCTGGCGCAGGCTGTCTCCGGCGGGACCGACATCCTTGTTCTTGACGCCCGAGAGCATCTCCTGGCTGATCGATTGCAGATCGACCTGCGCGCGCGAGCCGAACTGCACGATGGAATTCGAGTCGCCCATGTCCAGCTCGGCCATGCGCTTGCGGATTTCCTCTGCGGTCTCGGGCGGGGCCTGATCGAGCGGCGTCACCGCCTCTGCCGGGCCCGGCTCGGGCAGCAGCGAACCGCTGACACCTTCCACTTCGGTCATCAGCTCGGTTGCCTTTTGGCGGGTCGTCTCGGTCATCTCAGGGCCTCCTTGCGCCTGTCGGGGCAGTTCCCGGTGTCACTCTTCAACTCACGCTTCGTCAATTCTCGCGGGTCGTCGGCACGACCCCTTCGCGCGCCAGCCGGTCGCGAAGCACGTCGATCTCGATCTCCAGCCCCTCGCGGCCATCTTCAAGCATCTTGCGGGTGCGGGCGGTGAAATTCGCCTCCAGATCATCGAGCAGCGCCGCGTAATCGTTGCGTGCCTTTTGATCGCGCGTGTTGCGCCACAGATCGGCGAACTTGATCGTCGCGTCGCGCGCGCCCTCCAGATAAACGGTCATGTAGCGCCGCGCCTGCGCCAGATCGCCGGGATCTTCCTCGACCGCGCGGAACAGATCGCGCGCGGTGGTGGCGAATTGCTCGACCCGGGTGATCAGCACGCGCTCACCCGAGGGGGTGATCGCCTTGCGCATCTCGGTCAGATAGGCCTCGCCTTCCTTGACCACGCGGGCCACGCGCTCTTGCTGAAACTCGTCGACGCCCTCCATCCCCTTGTCTTTCAGCGGGTCGAGACCGAAAGCCACGAGCGAGACCACCGTGCCGATCGCCCCGATCCCGGCCGCGCCGATCACGCCCAGTTCGGGGGCCTGCGCACCCAGTGCGAGACCCAGACCATAGGCGACGGAGCCAAGAATTTTCCGCGGAAAGGCCGGGCGCTTGGCCGAGCTGCGCGCCACATAGGCGAATTCGGCCCGCAGCCCCTCGCGGATCGTCCAGGCGGCGCCTGCGATCAGCGCGAAGGCGCCAAGCGCGCGGGCCAGTGCGAAGGGGCCTTCGCCGAAGGCGCCCAGCAGGAAGGGCAGGGCGGCGGCCACGATCCAGAACGGACGGCCTTCTTCGGGGTGTCTTGCATCGGGACGACGATGGGGCGGCACGCTGCGGGGATCGTGCAGGTCGGGCCCGCTGGCCGGGCCTTGGGGCGAGTATTTTCCGCCATAGCGTTGAGCCATCATACGCTCCCGGTGAGCGCGACCGACAGCGTCAGCGCGATCATCAGCCAGAAAGCGATTCTCTTTTGCGCCTCGCGCGACATCGCCAGCCCCTGCCATCGGACGCGAATTTCGACGTCCTCAGGGGAATTTATAAGCAGGCTGGCGGGTCTATGCCAGAGAGACGGTGTGAAATTCGCGTAAACCCGCCGAGGAAAAAGAAGAGGGGAAAACCATGGCGGTTTTCCCCTCTCTCAAAGCGCGTTTTCGCCGGTCAGTCGCGATTGCCACCGCGGGGCTTGCCACCGAAGGGCTTGCCACCGGGTTTCCCGCCCGGTTTGCCCGAATGCGACTTGAAGCCGCCCGAGCGTGCGGGCCGGTCGCCGTGGGATTTGAACCCGCCCGAGCGCGGCTTGCCTCCCGGCTTTCCGCCATGCGATTTGAAGCCGCCCGAGCGGGGCTTGTCGCCGCCACGGTCGTCACGGCCACCTTCGTCGCGATCCCGGTTGAAGCGCGCCTTGTCGCCGAACTTCCCGCTGGGCTTGCCGCCGAACTTCCCGCCCGAGGAGCGGTCGTCGCGGTCGCGGTTGAAGCTAGGCTTGTCGCCGCGCGGCCCACGATCGGGGCGGTCGCCACGATCTTTCGAGAAACGCGGGCCCCGGTCGCCACGCTCGCCTTCATCACGATGCGACTTGAACCCACCGGTGCGCGGCTTGCGCGGCCCGTCGCGGAACGGACGATCCTCGCGGCCGCCCTCTTCGCGATCCTTTCGGAAACGCGGTTTGTCGTCACGGCCACCCTCGTCGCGGTCGCGGTTGAAGCGCGGCTTGTCGCCACGCGGCCCGCGATCCGGGCGGTCGCCCCGGTCCTTCGAGAAGCGCGGCCCCCGATCGCCACGATCGCCGCGGTCGCCCTCGTCACGATGCGATTTGAAGCCGCCCGTGCGCGGCTTGCGCGGACGATCTTCACGGCCGCCTTCGTCACGATCCTTGCGGAAGCGCGGCTTGTCATCACGGCCGCCCTCATCGCGATCGCGCTTGAAACGCGGCTTGTCGCCCCGATCCTTGCGCTCGCCGCGCTCGGGACGATCCCCACGCTCTTTGCGCTCGGGCTTGGCTTCGCCGCCCACCGGCTTGTCGTCGAGCAACCCGCCAAGCTGGTCGCGCAGCATCCTGCGCTTCACTTCCATCACGTCGCCCGCCTTCATGTCCATCAGGCGGAATGGGCCGTAGCTGATGCGGATCAGGCGGTTCACCTGGAAGCCGATCTCGGTCATCGCGCGACGGATTTCGCGGTTGCGGCCTTCGCGGATGCCCACGGTCAGCCACGCATTCGCGCCTTGCTGACGGTCGAGCGAGACTTCCATCGGCAGGAATTCCTCGCCCTCGATGGTGATGCCCTGACGCAGCGGCTCGAAAGACTGCTCGGTCGGGCGGCCATTCACGCGGACGCGGTATTTGCGCAGCCAACCGGTCTCGGGCAGCTCCAGACGGCGCTTCAACCCACCATCATTGGTCAAGAGCAGCAAGCCTTCTGAGTTGATGTCGAGACGGCCCACGTTCAGCACGCGCGGCATGCCCTCGGGCATCTCGTCGAAGATCGTGCGGCGGCCCTGTTCGTCCTTCTCAGTGGTGACCAGACCCAGCGGCTTGTAATAGAGCCACAGCCGCGTTTCCTGCGGCGCGTCGATCGGCTTGCCGTCGATGGTGATCTTGTCGGACGCCGCCACGTCGAGCGCGGGCGAGTCGATCTGCTTGCCGTTCACCGCGACCTTGCCGGCGAGGATCATCTTCTCGGCGTCACGGCGCGAGGCGACGCCGGAGCGCGCGATAACCTTGGCGATGCGCTCTTTCGCGCCGGATTTGTCGGCGGATTTCGAAACGGAATTTTCGGGGGAATTTTCGGGAGTGTCGGTCATGTCCGGTTCCTTCTAGGGGAGGGGGCGCGCGAGTCGCTCGGGCGCGAAAGATGGCGATCTACACCTTTCTGCTGCGCGTGGGAAGCGTCTTGATAAGCGCGGATTTGCAAGCGATGAAGAGCCATGGAATTCCGGTCTTTCATGCAACAGGCGCTCGCAGAGGCGCGCGAGGCGGCTAAGCGCGGCGAGGTGCCCGTGGGCGCAGTCGTCGTCTCTCCTGACGGTAGGGTGGTGGCCGCCGCTGGCAACCGCACCCGCGAGCTGGGCGATCCGACCGCCCATGCGGAGATCCTCGCGATGCGCGAGGCCTGTGCGCAGATCGGCTCGGAGCGGCTGCCGGGCTATGACCTCTATGTCACGCTCGAGCCCTGCCCGATGTGCGCCTCGGCGATCTCTCAGGCCCGGATCGCGCGGCTTTATTACGGCGCGGCCGATCCGAAATCGGGCGGCGTCGCACAGGGTCCCCGCATCTTCTCGCATCCGCAAAGCCATCATGTGCCGGAAATCTATGACGGCATCGGGGCGGCGGAGGCGGAGGCGCTCTTGAAGGATTTCTTCGCCGCGCGCCGCTAGATCCGCGCCCGTCTGGACGGATTGCCTTTCCTGTGGCATATCAATCGCATCGCAGGCCCCAAGGGCCGCGACCCCCGACATTGGTATCAGTCAGAAGGAGCGGGCATGCGTCCGGCAACGCGTCTGCGCGAAGGTGGCCTTGCGGCCTATCAGCAAGAGATGAAATGGGTCGCTCTGGCCCTCGGCATCGCCTCGACCATCGCCATCGTGCAGAACTGGTATCCGCTCAATCTCTTTCTCAGCCTGCCGTTCTGCATGATCTGGGCCTATCACGCCTGGCTCCATACCGAGCGCCAGCTGAAATATCTCAACATCATGTTCACCGGCTTCTACCTTTACGGGATCGCGCGCTATTTCCTTGTGTCGCAGGGTCAGGGCTGAGGCGCGGGTCTTGTAACCCCGTCGGCCAGCGGGGATAGTCGCGCAAGACATTCGGGGATGATTTCATGAGCGACCAGAACGACAAGATACTCGAACAGGCGCGCCAGTTCATCGAGGCGATCCCGCATTCCCGCGCGCTGGGGATGCAGATGGACGAGATCCGCCCCGGCTGCGCGACCCTGTCGATGCCCTATGACACGCGCTTCGTGGGCGATCCGCGCACCGGCGTGATCCATGGCGGCGCGGTTTCGGCGCTGATGGATACCTGCGCAGGCGCCGCCGTTATGAGCCATCCGCAGGCCGGAGCCTCCACCGCGACGCTGGATCTGCGCATCGATTACATGCGCCCCGCCACGCCCGGCCAGCGGATCACCGCGCGGGCCGAATGCTACCACGTCACCCGCTCGGTGGCCTTCGTGCGCGCCACCACCCATGACGAGGATGCCGAGCGTCCCGTGGCGACCGCCACCGGCGCCTTCACCGTCTCGCGCCCCGACAAACCCAAATCGGAGGGGCAAGCATGAGCCGTCCCAAGCCCGAACCCGTCCAGCAAGTCAAGCAGCGCCGAGACGGCGCGCTCAAGATGCTCGTCGAGGGCATTCCTTACGCGCAGTTCCTCGGCATTGGTTTCGACCGGCGCGGCGATGAGCTGACCGGCGTTCTGTCCTATGACGACAAACTGATCGGTAACCCGATGCTGCCCGCGATCCATGGCGGGGTGACGGCGGCCTTTCTCGAAGTCACCGCGATCATCGAACTCAGCTGGTCTTACCTGTGGGACGATATCGAGGCGGGACGGATCGATTTCGACGCGCTCACGCCCGAGAGCCTGCCGCGGCTGCCCAAGACGATCGATTTCACCGTGGACTACCTGCGCTCTGGCCTGCCGCGCGACGCCTATGCGCGCGCCCGCGTCAATCGTTCGGGGCGGCGTTACGCCAGCGTCCATGTCGAGGCGTGGCAGGACAACCGGACCCGGATTTTTGCCCAAGCGACCGGCCATTTCCTGATGCCCGCGCGGGACGACACCTCCGCCAATGGCTGAGATTACCCATGCGCGGGTTCTGAAGATCGCGCTGCCCATCGTCCTCTCGAACGCCACGATCCCGATCCTCGGCGCGGTCGACACGGCCGTCGTCGGCCAGATCGGCCTGCCCGCGCCGATCGGAGCCGTGGGGATCGGCGCGGTGATCCTCTCCTCGCTCTACTGGATTTTCGGCTTCCTGCGGATGGGTACGACCGGGCTGGTCAGCCAGGCGCATGGGACGGGCGATACCGGCGAGGTCTCCGCCGGGCTGATGCGGGCGCTGATCATCGCGGGCATCGCCGGGCTGAGCCTGATCGTGCTGCAACTGCCGCTCTTCTGGGCCGCGTTTCAGCTTGCCCCGGCGAGCGACGAGGTCGAGCGCCTTGCTCGCGACTACCTGCAGATCCGCATCTGGGGCGCGCCGCTCACCATCTCGCTCTACGCCTTCACCGGCTGGCTGATCGCGCTGGAACGCACGCGCGGTGTCCTCTTGCTGCAGGTGGCGATGAACGCGCTGAACGTGGGGCTGGATCTTCTCTTCGTGCTGGGCCTCGGCTGGGGCGTGCAAGGCGTCGCGGGCGCCACGCTGATCTCCGAGATCAGTGGTGTGGTGCTGGCGCTGTGGCTCTGTCGCGCGGCCTTCGCAGGCGGGTTGTGGCGGGCGCGCGCAATCTTTGATCGGGTGAAACTGGCGACGATGGCGCGGGTGAATACCGACATCATGCTGCGCTCGATCTTGCTGCAGGCGAGCTTCACCTCCTTCCTCTTCCTCGGCGCGGGGCAGGGCGATGTGACCCTTGCGGCCAATCAGGTGCTGCTGCAATTCCTGCAGATCACCGCCTTCGCGCTGGACGGGTTCGCCTTCTCCGCCGAGAGCCTCGTGGGCCAAGCGGTGGGCGCACATTCGGCTGCAAGGCTGCGCCGGGCGAGCATCGTGTCCTCGCAATGGGGGATCGGCGGCGCGCTCGCGCTGGGCGCGGTCTTCCTGCTCGCGGGGCCTGCGATCATCGACCTGATGACCACCGCCCCGAATGTCCGCATCGAGGCGCGCGACTATCTGATCTGGATCGCCGCCGCGCCGCTGATCGGCGGGCCGGCCTGGATGCTAGACGGCATCTTCATCGGCGCGACCCTGACCCGTGAGATGCGCAACGCGATGGTGATCTCGGTCGCGATCTACACGGCCGCGCTTTTCGTGCTGATCCCGCTTTTCGGCAATCACGGGCTCTGGGCGGGGCTGATGATCCTCAACGCAACGCGCGGCCTGACGATGGCGCGGCTCTATCCTCGGGCCGAGGCGAAAGCGGCAGCCGGATAGGGGCGCTGTCCCTCTGCCTGCGCCCCGCCGCTCCCTTCCCCTTGATGGAAATATCCCGGGGGTGAGGGCGAAGCCCGAGGGGGCAGCGCCCCCTTAGACGGTATCCAAGTAAAGCTCGGTCTGTTCCTGATCCGACAGCTCCGCCATGTAATGCAGCTCCTGCCGCTTGGTCATGGCGAAATTGGTGATCAGGTCGCGGTCGAAGATGCGCGGCATGATCTCGCAATTCTGGAAGGCGTCGATCGCCGCTTCCCAGTCGGTGGGCATCTGCGGCAGGTCGAGCGCATAGGCGTTGCCCTTGATCGGCTCGGGCGCCTCCATCTTGTCCTCGATCCCGATCAGGGCCGCGCCGAGGATCGCCGCGATCATCAGGTAGGGGTTCACGTCGCCGCCCGCCACGCGATGTTCGATCCGGCGCGCCTGCGGGCCCGAGGCCGGGATGCGCAGCGCCGCGGTGCGGTTCTCATAGGCCCAGGCGATGCCGGTCGGCGCATGGGCGTCGGGCACCAGCCGGTCATAGCTGTTCTCATGCGGCGCGAAGATCAGGCCCGAGCCCGCCATCGCGGCCAGACACCCGGCAACCGCGTGGCGCATCTGGTCCGAACCTTGCGGCGTGCCGTCGTTGAAGATGTTGTTGCCCTCGGCATCGAGCACCGAGAAATGCATATGCATCCCGTTGCCGGGCCATTCGTCGTAAGGCTTGGCCATGAACGATGCCGCGAAGCCATGCGCGCGCGCGAGCCCTTTCACCAGCATCTTGAACAGCCAGCTGTCATCGGCGGCCTTCAGCGGGTCGGGCTGATGGGAAAGGTTGATCTCGAACTGGCCGGGACCCGCTTCGGAGATCGCGGTATCGGCGGGAATATCCATCGCCTCGCAGGCGTCGTAGAGCTGGCTGAAGAAGATGTCGAAGGCGTCGAGGGCGCGGAGCGAGAGGACCTCGCCGCCGGTGCGGCGCTTGCCCGAGCGCGGCGAGGGCGGCACGCGCAGGGTCTTGCCGCTGTCGTCGATCAGGAAGAACTCCAGCTCGGTCGCGACCACCGGAGTCAGCCCCAGCGCCTTGTAGCGTTCCACCACCCGCGCCAGCGCCTGCCGGGGATCGCCCGCATAGGGCTTGCCGTCCATATGGAACATCCAGATCGGCAGCAGCGCGGTCGGCGCCGAGAGCCACGGCATCGGCAGGAAGCCCCGCTCGGTCGGCATCAAAAGCCCGTCGGCATCGCCGGATTCGAACACGAGCGGGCTGTCTTCGACATCCTCGCCCCAGATGTCGAGATTCATCACCGAGTAGGGAAAGCGCGTCCCTTCGGTGAAGACCTTATCGGCGAAGCGGGCCGGCAGGCGCTTGCCGCGCGCCACCCCGTTGAGATCGGCCGCCGCCACGCGGATCGTGCGAACGTCGGGATGGTCGTGCAGCCAGTTCATGTGTCACCTGATAATCTGCGGCCTGAACCGGAAGCGCTTGCGGCTTTCCTGCGGCAGATGGCGGTTCAGGCGGCGGTTGATCACCCCGAAGACCGCGATGACGCAGAGCGTAAGCAGGATGAAGTAGAACGCCGCGATCGGGTAGGGGATGAAGGGGTTGAAGGTCTTGTCCGCGAAATATTTCGCGTAATAGAGCGCGTCGCCCTCCTGTCGGAACGCCGGGAAGCCCGAGAAGAACACGAGCGTGGTGGCGTGGAACAGGAAGATCGCCTCGTTGGTGTAGGACGGCCAGCCGAGCCGGAGCATCGTGGGCCATGTCACGCGGCGGAACTTGGTCCAGCCGGTCATCCCGTAGGCGTCCGCGGCTTCCATGTCGCCTTTCGGCACGGAGCGCAGCGCGCCGTAGAAGATCTCGGCGGCATAGGCGGAGGTGTTGAAGAACAGCACGATCAGTGCGCCTGCCCAGGCCCGCGTGATCCAGTCCGTCGCGACCGTGATGCCGAGGATCGGGAAGCCTGCACGGGGCAGCATCGCGAAGGCCTCGTAGGCGAGGAAGAACTGGATGAAGAGTGGCGAGCCGCGGAACAGGAAGATGAACCATTCGGCCGGTTTGCGGAAGATCGCGCGATCGGAGTTCTTCGCCACCGCCAGCGTCGTCGCGAGGAAGAAACCTGCGAGCAGCGCGAGAATGCCGAAATAGAGGTTCCAGATCATCCCCGAGCCGATCAGGGTGAATTGCTGGCACATGGTGAAATCGGAGCGCGGCAGCAGCCGCTCGCCGATGCCGACGGAGCGCAGCCCGTAATCCGCGATGGTCTGAATGCAGCTCATGCGTCCGCCTTTCTCAGCGCTTCCCCGGCAGCCGTGGCCTGCCCGAAAGCGAGGCGGCGATTGATGCGGGCCAGCACGATCTCGGAGAGCTTGGTCATCACCAGATAGAAGACCAGCAGCACGAGGAAGTAATAGAGACGCCAGTCGGGATGCGGATAGGCGTAGATGCTCGACTTGGTCGCGCCCAGTTCGCGCGCCCAATAGACGATATCCTCGATGCCCAGAAGGAACAGCAGGGGCGTTGCCTTGATGAGGATCATCCAGAGGTTCGACAGGCCGGGGATCGCATAGGCCCACATCTGCGGGATCAGCACGCGACGGTTCACCTGCGCGCGTGTCATGCCATAGGCCTCGGCGGTCTCCAGCTGCGCGCGCGGCACCGCCTGCATCGCGCCGAACAGCACGTTGGCGGCGAAGGCGCCGTAGACGATGGAAAAGGCCACCACCGCCAGCGCGAAGCCATAGGCCTCGTGATAGAATTGCGGGGCCGTGCCGAGCGGGATTTTCGCGGAGGCACAGACGTGGAATTCGTTACCCGTCCAGGCTGGGCCGGGATCGGGGCAGACCGCGCGTGACTTCAGGTACTCAAGCCCCTGGTCCATCGCGATCGGCACGAAAAGGAAGAAGATGATATCGGGTACACCGCGCACCATCGCGATGTAGCCCCGTCCGAGAAAGCGCAGCGGGGCGGCGCTCGACCGGGCAGCCAGCGCCCCGCCGAAGCCGAAGATCAGCGCCACCGGCGCGGTCACGGCCAGCAGGATCAGCACGATGCCGAACGAGCCATAGAACATGATCTGCTTACCTGTGGTCAGGTAGCAGAGCAGCCAGCCAAGCCCGTGAAGGGCAGAAGGATCGGAACAGCTTTCGAACATCGGACTTTCGGTCGGGACCGGAGCGGCTCATGCCGCCCCGGCCTCGTTTCCTGGATCAGTTCTTGAAGGTCATGACGTTGTCGCCGAAATACTTCTTGAGCATTTCGTTGAGCGTGCCATCGGCTTTCAGCTTCGAAATGCCGTCGTTGAACTTGTCCTTCAGCTCGGTGTCGGACTTGCGCAGACCGATGCCGATGCCTTTGCCGAGCTGCACGGGATCGCCCACGAATTCCAGGTTGTCCTGGCCCGCGAAGGGCTTGAGCGCGTCCTTGTCGGCGAAGACCGCGTCGGCTTCGCCGTTCTTCACGGCCGCGATCGTGTCGTCGAGGGTCGCGTATTCCGCCAGCGTCGCACCGGTTTCGGCGACGTGGGCCGCCTGAATGGTGCCGGTCTGCGCCGCGATCACGCCGCCCTTGAGGTCCGCGCCCGGGTCCATCGACATGTAGGACGAAGCCGCCGGCGGGTAATAGGCCTGGGTGAAGTCGATGGTCTTCTCACGCTCAGCGGTGATCGACATGCCAGCCATGATCGTGTCGTAGTTGCCCGAGAGCAGGTTCGGGATGATCGAATCCCAGTCATTGGTGACCCAGGTGCAGTCGAGGCTCTCCATCTCGCACAGCTTGTCGCCGAGTTCGCGCTCGAAGCCTGCGACTTCACCGTTATCGTCGATGAAGTTGTAGGGAGGGTAGGCGCCCTCGGTGCCCATGCGGACGGTCTGTGCCGCGGCGACGCCGGCCGAAAGGCCGAGGATGGCAGCGGTCAGGATCAGTTTTTTCATCTTGGTTCCCCGTTGTTAATTCTTGGGTTGATTCACGCCGGCGCGGTGGCCGACAGGAATTGTTGCAGGCGCGTCGATTTCGGCGCGCCGAACAGAGCCTCTGGCGGGCCCTCTTCCTCGATCTTGCCCTGATGCAGGAAGACGACGTGGTCGGAGACGTCACGCGCCAGCCGCATATCGTGGGTGACGAGGATCATGGTGCGGTGTTCGGCGGCGAGGTCCTTGATGACCTTCACCACCTCTTGCTGCAATTCCGGGTCGAGCGCCGAGGTGGGCTCGTCGAAGAGAAGCGCCTTGGGCTCCATGCACAGCGCCCGCGCGATCGCCGCGCGCTGCTGCTGGCCGCCCGAGAGCTGCGCGGGCCAGGCGTCGCATTTGTCGCCGATGCCGACCTTGTCGAGCAACTGGCGCGCCAGCGGTTCGACCTCTGCCTTGTCGCGGCCCAGCACCGTCACCGGCGCTTCCATCACGTTCTGCAGGATCGTCATGTGCGCCCAGAGATTGAACTGCTGGAACACCATCGACAGGTTGGTGCGGAACCGGGTGACCTGCGCGCGGTCGGCAGGGCGACGATTGAGCCCCTCGCCACGCCAATGCACAGACTCGCCCTCGAAGATCACATCGCCCTTCTGGCTGTCTTCAAGCAGGTTGCAGCATCGCAAGAGCGTCGATTTGCCCGAGCCGGAGGAGCCGATCAACGACACCACATGGCCGCGCGGCGCGGTGATCGAGACGCCCTTGAGCACCTCGAGCGAGCCGTAGCTCTTGTAAAGGTCACGGATTTCGATGACGGGCGCGTCTTTGGGCGCAGGCTCGTTTCGGGTCACGCAGGCAGCTTCTCTTTGTCCATCCGCGCAATCTGGCGCGATTTGACCGGTGAATGCAACTGCGTCTGCCCGGTTGACGATGGGGAAGGGGCCGAAATCACGAGCATCTGAGGAAAAAACAGGCGCGGAGCGGTCGCGCCCCGCGCTGCCTTGACCGTCGAATTCAGGTGCGGCGGGCTTCGACGCGTTGCCGCGCCACCGCCGAATCGACGTCGTTAACGCCCAGAAGCTTCGCCGCGAGGCGGATCAACGCATCCTCATGAGCATCGCGCACGCCATCGGCCAGCGCCACGTCCCACAGCGCCTCGATCACGCCGGTGCGGTCCTCATAGGCGACCTTGTCCTTAAGCGCGCGGGTGAAGCGGACCGTGTCGGGCGCGCCCGCCTCGACCTCTTCGGCGCGCTTGCGCATCTCGGTCGCTTCGAAGCCCGAGAGCCCGTTGCGCTGAGCGAGAACCCGGTCGATCCGGATTTTCTCCTCTTCGGTATAGTTTTCATCCGACCGCGCGAGCCGCACCAGAAGTGCGCCAAGCGCCAATTCGCGATCTTCCCCCTCCATCGGATCGGGGGCGGGATCGTTGAGCATATCGAAAAGGCGTCCAAACATAGAGATAGAGATAAGCGATGCGCGGCGCAGGGCAAGTCACGGATGCGAAAGCCCTGCGCGCGTGCCTCGCTTTTAGCCGACTTTCACGACCATCTTGCCGAAATTGCGGCCCTCCAGCAGGTCGTAGAGCCCCTGCGGCGCGGCCTCGAGGCCCTCCACCACCTGCTCCTTGTACTGAACCTTGCCCTCTTTCAGCCAGCCGGTCATCGCCTCGGAAAATTCCTGATAAAGCTCGATCGGGAAGCTGTCGAAGATGATGAAGCCCTGCACCTTCACCTTCATGCGCAGGATCGTCGAGAGGATCTGCGGGCCGTGATCGGGCCCCTCGGGCAGGCCTTGCAGGTTATACCACGCGACCATGCCGCAGACCGGCATCCGCGCGAAGGGGTTGAGAAGCGGCAGTACGCCGTAGAGCACCTTGCCGCCGACATTCTCGAAATAGACGTCGATCCCGTCCGGGCAGGCCGCGGCCAGTTGCTCGGCGAAATCCTCGGCGCGGTGGTCGATGCAGGCGTCAAACCCCAGCGTGTCGGTGACATGGGCGCATTTCTCGGCCCCGCCCGCGACGCCGACGACCCGGCAGCCCTTGATTTTGGCAATCTGGCCGACCGTTGCACCGACGGGACCGGAGGCGGCGGCAACCACAACCGTCTCGCCCGGTTTCGGCTCGCCGATCTTCAGCAGGCCCGCATAGGCCGTGTAGCCCGGCATCCCGAGGATGCCCAAAGCCCAGCTCGGGTTCTCCGGCTCCGGCCCGAGATTGAGCACTTGCGTCCCATCAGAGACGAAGAAGTCCTGCCAGCCCGAGGGCGAAAGCACAAAGTCGCCCTTCGAGAAGCCCGCGACATCGCTTTCCATGACCTCGGCCACGACCTGACCGGTCATCACGCCGCCGATCTCGACCGAGGTCGCGTAGGATTTCGCATCCGACATCCGCCCGCGCATATAGGGGTCGAGCGACAGCCAGACGGTACGCAGCAGCATCTCGCCCTTGCCGGATTGCGGCACGGCCTCGGTTTCCAGCTTCAGCGTGTTCTCGTTCGGCGCGCCTTTCGGGCGCTCGGCGAGGATGATCTTGCGGTTGGTGTCTTGCGTCTGTGCCATGAAAGCCTCCTGTTTGAGAGGCCAGCTAGCACGCGGTTCGCGCGGGGAAAGGGGGCCTAATTTGACTGCTATTTGGCTGATGAATTCATAAGGAAATAGAAGAATCTCAGACTGAAAATGAGGCTGGAACTTACTTAGCGATTTGGCAAGCTACAATGAAGTCGATTCATATTCCCGATGTCGCAACCGAGTGGCACCAGCGTCATCAATTCCGCCATATTTTCAGCCTCCCACCAAAAACCAATATTCGTGCCAAATTGCTCTGGCAGTCAAAGTGGAATTGTAGCTGGAAAGCTCCGCGCCGCCGCACAACTGAGGACTCAGCCTCCTGGTGCTCTCAGTCCATAGCTGCCACTAAACCTCGTGCCCAGATGCTGCGGTCGCAGCCCGCTTTGCGGTCCCTCGCAGCCAGCGCGACATCTAAGCTCGGTCGAACCTGCAGTTCACAGACGAATTTGCTGTTCGTTCCACAGCACGCAGTGGCCGCAATTCAGCCCAGACCGGCAATTCGCTTGGACGTCGTGCGACAAAGGTCTGCGGGACGAAGCGGGCCTTGGCCCTCCAGCGGTTCGCGAGCCGTGTATCCGCGGACCGCGGGATGGCGACCTTAGCGATTTCCTCGCCTGATGCAGTGGGGAGCGAACGTCGATCACGGCTGCAACTCCAGCCACTGTTCTGGCGATTTTTTGGTGCATTTTGGTGCAACCCCGTGTAGGTTGGTGCCAAATTACACCAGGAGCGGCCATGTCCGGCACCGGCAAGACAGAGATGCGCCGTTTTACGATCTCGCTGGAGGCGTCTGCCTATCAAGAGTTGAAAGACATCGCGGCTTCACAGCGCCCGCCACTCACCCTACAGTATACCGTCAGATACGCCCTTCTTCGCTTTCTTGAAGAGAACAGAGGTCAGCAGCTAAAGCTGGACATCGAGTAACATGCAGGCCCTTAAATTCATTGATTTATTCGCCGGACTCGGCGGTTTTCACCTCGCCCTCAAAGCACTCGGTCATGATTGCGTCTTCGCGTGTGAGCGCGACGACGACCTTGCTGCGCTTTACGAAAAGAATTTCGGTATCAGGCCCCATGGCGACATTCGTACGCTTGATCTGGCGTCTGTGCCTGCCCACGACATCCTGTGCGCCGGTTTTCCCTGTCAGCCCTTCTCGAAAGCGGGCGGACAACAAGGGTTCCAGTGTCCGCAATGGGGTGATTTGATCGATTACATCGTTCGCATTCTGCGGCTGCACAAGCCCCAGTATTTCATCATCGAGAATGTGCCGAACCTTGTCCGGCACAGGCAGGGGCAGACCTGGCGCTCGATTATCCATCGGCTACGGCTGGCGGGTTACAGCGTAGATGATAACCATTTCTCGCCTCACGAGTTCGGCGTTCCGCAGATCCGCGAGCGGGCATTCATTGTCGGTCGGCGCGGCGGTCTGGAAGGCTTCTCTTGGCCCACGCCTGACGCCAACGCCGATCTGTCGATACGAAAGGTTCTGGACAAGAACCCGACCGATGCGCGTGTGCTGCCTCCGGCGTTCATTGATTATCTGGAAGCCTGGCAAGCATTTCTTGACAGGTTTCCGGCAGATGAACAGCTTCCGTCTTTCCCGATATGGGCCATGGAATTCGGGGCAACATATCCCTATCGCGACCGCTCTCCTTACGGCACCGGCTTTTCCAAGCTAAAATCCTATAAAGGCGGTTTCGGGCAGCCGCTGCGTGGCTTGGCAGCCGACGAGATCGCGACGGCGCTTCCTGCGTATGCGCGCGATACGCAAGAGAGCTTCCCCAAATGGAAAATCGACTTCATTCGCCAGAACCGTGAGCTTTATGAGCGTCATAAGGGTTGGATTGACGATTGGCTGCCGCGCATCCGCGGATTTGCACCCAGCTTTCAGAAGTTCGAGTGGAATTGCAAAGGCGAGCAGCGCTCGATTTGGGATTTGGTCATCCAGTTTCGCGCTTCAGGCATCCGTGTGAAACGCCCCGTCACAGCGCCGTCGCTCGTGGCGATGACGACAAGTCAGGTGCCGGTGATCGCATGGGAGCGGCGCTACATGACAACTCGCGAATGCAGCCGACTGCAAAGCATGGGTGACCTCAAGCATTTGCCGGAAGCGCAAACCGCAGCATTCAAAGCGCTCGGTAACGCCGTAAATGTTGAAGTCGTGCGCGCGATTGCCCGCCAGTTGCTTTCCGTTGCTCCTGATGAGCAGAACGTGTCGGCGAGAGATTGCATCCGTCCCAAGCGGGAAGACCATGCGCAACCCGCCCTCATTTCAGTGGCCTGAGACGGGGATAATTTGAAGGAGCGTAGGTGTGGCGCCTAACAAGGTTGATATTCGGCCCGGAGTGAGTGTGCTCGCAGTGCTTCGGCACCTAAACTACAAGCCGTGGTTTGCGCTTGCCGAATTCGTGGACAACGCCGTCCAAAGCTACGCGCGGCATCAAGAGGCGCTTCGTGCGCACCACGGCGATGAATTCAAGCTTGTCGTCAATATCGATATCGATACCGCCGCACCCGCTCGCATTTCCATCCGCGATAATGCGGCAGGCATTGCCCTTGAGGATTTTGGGCGTGCCTTTCGTCCGGCTGCCATTCCACCTGATCGATCAGGCCTTGCTGAATTCGGAATGGGTATGAAAAGCGCGGCCTGCTGGTTCGCGCCTCAATGGTCGGTTCGCACATCCGCGTTCGGTGAGGACGTAGCCCGCACTGTGCGCTTCGAGATCGAGAACATCGTCAATGATGAAATCGAAGAACTCGATATCCATGAAGAACTCGAAGACGTAAACCACCACTATACAGAAATTATTCTGGAGGACATTTTCCAGGTCCCGGTGGGACGGACAGTCGGCAAGCTCAAGGAGCATCTGACCGACATCTACCGCGTGTTCATTCGCGAAGGCACATTGGAACTCCGCTTTGGTGGTGATGCGCTGACACCGCAAGAACCGCCTGTCTTAACGGCACCGTACTTTCGGGAGAAGGACCAGCCCGCCAGGCTGTGGCGCAAGGACGTGTCTTTTGATTTCGGTGACGGGCTTTCCGTTCACGGCTTTGCCGCGTTGCGTGAAACGGCGAATACTGCCAAGGCCGGATTCTCCCTGTTTCGGCGTGGGCGCGTCATTGAGGGCAGCGGTGATGAAGGCTACCGCCCCGCCGCCATTTTCGGCAGTTCGAATAGCTTCCGCTATCAGCGGCTTTTCGGCGAGTTGCATCTGGATGGCTTCGAAGTGAGCCATACAAAGGACGGGTTCCGGTGGGATGAGAACGAGCAGCCGTTTCTTGAGCTCTTGCGCGAGCATTTGGACAGTGAAGAGTTGCCACTTCTTAAGCAGGCCGAAGGTTATCGCGCGCGACCGGCACGTGCGCAGCTTGCCAACACGGCCACACAGGCGGTGAACAACACAGCGCGGGCGATGGAGGACAATTTGCCATCGGCCTTACCGGATATTGCGGACGCGCCGCCGGTCGATGCGCCGGATGAAGAATTACCCCATGCCGGAACGCTGGCACGTAAAGAATTCAATATCCGGTTTCGTGACAAAGATTGGCATATCAGCATCGAGTTGACCGAAGACCCTGCCGAAAGCCAGTGGCTTGTGTTTAGCGACGTAGCGGCCTCAATAGAGCGGCCGCGTCGCCTGGATATCCGTGTTTCGATGATCCATCCATTCATGGTGCGCTTTGCCCAGACGGATAGCGAAGATGTTGAGGCACTATTGCGAGTTGCCGCCGCACTCGCGCTTGCCGAAGTCATAGCCCGCGAGTCCGGTGTCCGTCATGCCGGAACGATCCGTCGCAATGTTAACGATATTGTTCGCAGTGCGCTCTCCGAGGCGTGAAAAACATAGGTGAAAAATGACAGATGATGCACCGCTGATTGTCCAGCCAGTCGCCGGAACCGCGCCCGGTGCACGCTGGCAACCTGCCGTCGGTCGCGAAACACAGGATTTTCTGGATCACGTCGTGCCCGCCGAAAGTCGCGACGACATTGCTGGTGCAGCGGCCTCAATCCTGGGGCGCGGAATAACGCCAGCCGATGCGAACGGTCAAGAGACAGGGCTTGTCGTCGGCTATGTGCAGAGCGGAAAGACCATGTCGTTTGAGACCGCCGCAGCCCTCGCGCGGGATAACGGTTTCCAGATGGTCATCATCGTTGCTGGAAGTTCCAATCCGCTGCTTGAGCAATCAACAGGTCGCGTGCGCCGCGACTTGCGTCTTGATGATCCCGATCGGACACGGAGCTGGATGCACTTCCAGAACCCAGAGCATGAAGATTCGACAGTCCAGACCATGCGCGATGTATTCGAGGCATGGCGTGATCCGGGAACACCGGACGATTACAAGATGACAGTTCTTGTGACCGTCCTTAAGCACTATCAGCGGCTTGGGAACCTGACGGCTTTGCTGCGCGCGGTTGGCATGGAAAACGTACCGGTTCTGATCATCGATGATGAGGCCGATCAAGCCAGCCTGAACACCGAAGTTGCGCAGGGCGATGAGAGCAGCACCTATGCGCGGCTTATGGAGATGCGCGGTACGCTGCCGCTTCACAGCTATCTCCAGTATACTGCCACCCCGCAGGCCCCGTTGCTCGTCAGCATCGTAGACTCGCTTTCGCCAAATTTTGTCGAAGTGCTGACGCCGGGCGAAGCCTATGTCGGTGGGCGCGATTTTTTCGTTGACAATCAGGCGCTTGTTCGCACGATTCCGTCAGGTGAAGTGCCGACAAACGCTAATCCACTCACAGAACCCCCGGACACACTTCTTGAAGCCTTGCGGATATTTATGGTGGGCGTGGCTGCTGGACTTCGCCAGGGCGGAAATCGTGGCAACCGATCGATGCTCGTGCATCCGTCGCACCGTACGGCCCAGCACAGGGAGTACTACAATTGGGTCCGCGACATTTTCGAGGAATGGAAACGCATCCTGGGCTTGCCGGACAATGATCCGGACAAGCAAGAACTCTTGGACGAATTGCGCGGTGCGTACGATGATCTCGCAGAGACTGTGCAGGGCGGTTTGCCAACGTTTGATGAGCTTGCACCAACACTACGCTTTGCGTTTCGCAGCACCCGCATTCTTGAGGTCAATGCCAGCGGCGGGAGAACACCGCCGGTGGATTGGCGCAGCGTCTATGGCTGGATTCTCGTGGGCGGGCAGGCCATGGATCGTGGCTTCACCGTAGAAGGGCTGACCGTCACATATATGCCGCGTGGCATAGGCGTCGGAAATGCTGACACGGTGCAGCAGCGCGCGCGCTTTTTCGGGTACAAGCGTGACTACCTCGGATTCTGCCGAGTGTATCTGGAGCAGGGGACACATCGCGCCTTCCAACGCTATGTCGAGCATGAAGAAGACATGCGCACCCAACTCGAACAAATCCGCGATAGCGGGCGCTCACTCAATGACTGGAAACGGGCGTTTGTTCTGGACAACGCGCTCCGGCCTTGCCGCCACAACGTTCTGGAATTCGACTATATTCGCGGGCGCTTTTCGGATAGCTGGGTTGCCCCGCGAGTTGTGCTTGCCGCGGATGCAGTCGTACGCGCAAACCGGCAGACTGTAGCGGATTTCATAGCAGACACGGTCTTCGAAGAAGTGGACGGCCACCCGAACCGTACAGACGAACAGCGACATGAAATCGCGTCCGGTTTGTCGCTTCGCGCTGTGATGGAGCAGCTTCTGGTTCCTATGCGAATTACCAGTTCGCGCGACTCCCAGCAGATCACGGGCTTGCTTTTGCAGCTTAGCCGTGCGCTTGAGCAGAACCCGGATGAACTTTGCACGGTCTACCGGATGAGCCCCGGCACCCGGCGCAGACGATCAGTTGATGAAAACGGGGCGGTCGTAAATCTCTACCAAGGTGCCAACCCGCAATGGCCGCTTGAACGCCGCGGTGAAATCTACCCCGGTGACCGCGACATGCGCGAGGACGGTCAGGTCAATATTCAGATACACACGCTGGATTTGCGCAGAGAGCAGACCGGTCCGATCATCGCCGAGAATATTCCGGTCCTGGTGGTCTGGGTCCCCGCGCGCATGGAAGCTGCCTGGGTTAATCAGGAACAGCCAGGTCAGAACGCATGACCGCTGCGCTCTTCGAAATATTCGAAGCCCTTGCTGCGCCGCCTGCCGATCAATCCGGTACACCGATGTTTGCCGTCAGGCCGGTCGCTTCGTATCAGAGCTACTTCGTTGGCAAGGACTCGCAGTGCAAAGCCTGCCTCCTTGTGCGTACGTCCGATGCCAGCGGGCGCGCTCCGCCGCCGATCAGACTGGAATCGCTCGATGCGCAGTTCGAACTCGGTTGCCGGATCACCGATGCCCGTGGTGATACGCAAGATGGACGCTTTACGGTCGCGCGTTGCCGATCCGCCGAACCGGAGACGATCCGTTATTTCCTGTCCGTGTGCCATATCATCATGCGCCACATGGGGGACACACCCTCGCGCACTGCTCTTGCGAGTGCCGTGCAGCGACTTGCCTCGATCTTCCAGAGCATTCGCAGGCCGCCCGTCAGATCGCTCAACGGGCTCTTTGGCGAGTTGTTTTTGATATCAAAGTGCCGCAGTCCGGCGCGTGCTCTGGCCGCGTGGCGGATCGATGATAGCGCGCGTTTTGACTTCTCGACCGGCGACATCAGGCTTGAAGTAAAAACATGCGCGGGCCGATTGCGGCAGCACACTTTCTCATTTGACCAATGTAACCCGCCACCAGGCACGGTTGCCGTTCTCGCCTCGCTGATGATTGAAAGGGTGCCGAGAGGGTTGGCGCTCTCTGATCTGATTGCGATGATTCAAGACCGGATAGGCGATGACGAAAACCTGCTACTCAAGCTCCACGACGTGGTTGCATCAACGCTCGGCACAAGTTTAGCGATCTCTCTTGATTTACCTTTCGATCAACGACTTGCCGAGAGTTCACTACGATACTTCGATTTACGCACCATACCGGCGATGCGTGAGCAGCTGCCTGCAAACGTATCGGACGTGCGCTTTGCCTCTGATCTGTCTGGAAGCGAGCCCTTAGACGCTACCGGATTGGTTGATCGCGATCCGCTGTTTTGGGACCTGCTTCCGGCTGATATCGCTTAGCGTGATGTTTCGTTGCGAATTCTTTGCAACGTTGCGTGCAGATTTTAAAAATAAGTAATATCAGTGGCTTAATTTTTGCACCTCCGCAAGGAATCGTGCTCCCCCTGCGCGCCAATACTTCAGGTTGAGGTCGACCCGCGGCGCGAATGTCGGCTTCCGCTATCAGAGAGGGACGCACTCGCGAGCACAGCGAAAGCCCGCTTCCCGCCCTTTCTTCGCCCGCGATCGAAGCTCCGGCCTCGTCCTCGCCAATCTCTGCAAGCCGATTGATACGATTTTTCGTGGCTGGGCTCACCACAAAAAGAATCCTTCGTGCTTCCGCGCCGAGGCCAATCTTTGCTTTCACGTCCGGCCGGGAACGCTCGGTAACGGCGTTACCACTGTTACCTGTTACCAGGAGATGAAGCATGAAGACTGTCGCCCCCGCCGAGCTGAAGCCCGATTTCGAGATCGAAGTCGAACGCGCAGTTCGGCATTACATGTCGGCGCATGATGGGCATTTCCCAAGCCGCCGTAATTTGCTCGCAACTCTCGGTGGATCGCTTCGCGACCTCAACCCGGTCGCGAAGCGTGTCATCGAACGCATCCGAGAAGAACAGACGGCCCTTGCGGCGCTGCCTGAAATGCCGGACGCGGTTCGGGAAGTGAACGATCGCCTGGCGCAGGCCGTCTGGAAAGCTGCATGTGAAATCGCGAACTCCGAAATCGAGACACTCCGCACCATGCAGAGCAGACGTGAAGCGAGCCAACGCGCGGAACTCGCAGATCTTGAGGACGTAATCGACGACCTTGAGGAAGCCCGTGATGCCGAACGCCTCCGTGCCGACGATACGGAGAAGCAGATCCGTACTCTCGAGTGTAAGCTCGAGAAGGCAGATCGCGAGATCGCCGCGCTCAACGGTCGCCTCGCCGAACGTGCTACATTGCTCGAGGGCCTACGTGCAGAAATCACACAGCGGGCCCCGGCGCGAGGCTCAAAGCACGAGAACAATTCCGGATCCAACCGCCACGACACTCCAGAAACGTGATGATCGCGACGGCCGGTGCGGCACTCACCGTTCATCGCCGCTCCGGCCCTTTTCGTCCCGCTTTCTTCGCTCGTTTCGTGTTTTTACCCGCGCGACGGTCATGAGCAGTTTTCTGAGTTTGCCGTGTTCGTTTTCACGGCTCTGTGGCGGCACGAAAGGCGCGATCAGTTCCGCCGCGAAGCTGGTCACGCGGGTTACGGCGTTGAGGCCTTCGGCGAGTTCACGACGCTCATTCTCGACCGAGGCTTCGGCCTCGGACTGGGCGATCGTTTTCAGATGTGTCAGCGCTGCGCCGAACATCTCAGCCATGCGCACCGCTGCATGCGGGGCGCGTCTCATACGGGCCAGTTTCGCACGAACGTTTTCGTTCGCCTGCACCGGCGTGGCCTTCAGCAATTCAGGCACCTGCTCTGGTGAATTTTCGGCTTGCCCAAGTAGCTCCGCCGTCGCGAGAACGGCATCTGCGGATCGATATTTTCGATCCGCGATCTTCTCTTTCTCCGCTATCTCTTTTTTCTGAGCGACCAGATCTTGGCTCGCATCCCGCAGCCGCTCTTCCTGAGCGTCGAGTTCGCGCGCTCGAGACTCATTCGCGTTGACCTGATCCGCGTTTTCTCGACGCACAATCTCATCGCGCTCCTTTTCCCGACCGAGCGCGGCTCGCTCCTCTGCAATCTCCGCGAGTTGTTCATTGCCGAGCTCGAAGAGACCGTCAGCTGCACGCTTTAGGCCTTCCGCCGCTTTTCGTGTTTTCCGGGCCTCCACAGCCCGACTTTCATCCTTTGCGTTCTGTTCACGGCTGGCCATACGAAGACAATATTCCGCGCGCGACAAACGCTCGCGCCGCGGGCCGAACCTCAGCAGTCCTGTATGACGCGAGACCGCTTCGTAAAGCTCGTCCTGCCACTCCCGCATCGCTTCTTTATAGAGCTTATCGCCCGCTTCTTTCGAGAGAGAGCGCTCAAAGCCGCATGCACGCAGATGCCGCCTACGATCTTCAAAAGCCGCACGTCCTGGATGCAAATCGATCACCGACCCTCGCTCGCGATCGAGCGCGAAGAGATGAATGTGCATCTGCGCTTCATCAGTATGGATAACAGCGAGCGCAAACTCCCCACCCGCCGCTTCGATCCGATCCTTCTCGAAGGCGACAAAGTCTTCCAAGACCGCAAGGCATTCATTCATCAACGCCTGATCTGCGCGCGCTTCCGCGCTCGTAATCGGAAGCGAGAACACGCTCGAATAAAGCGTGTGCGCATCTTTACGAAGCCTTCGCTTGCGCGTCGTCTTCGCGCCGGTCTTGGGATCCGTATATGGAAAGTATTGAGTGACATTCGCGGCTTGCTCATGTGCGGCGCGCAGCTCGGCGAAAGACCCACACGTGCCCGCAATGATCTGGGGCGTCGGATTGGGGCGCCTCACATGATTACAGCTTCCTTCGACACGCTCGGCTTCGTCGAGAACCTGCTGCGCACGCCACGCGCGCTGACCGTTTTTACGAGCGCGGCCGACCTTACCACCCGACCTCGTAGCCCCTTGCTGGGACCAGGTTTCGACATGCCCGAATTGATAGCCCTGCATCCAAATTTTCTCGCGCCCGGTTGATGGATGCGGGGGAATTAGGGACAATTCAGGCGGATCAAAAAATGTGCGCGCCGCCGCGTACTTCGGGCGCTGTGACAACAGGTTATAGGGACCGACTATACGTATTCTCGCAGGGCTTCGAATACGTGTCGGCCAAAGTGAGGCGTAGCCCCCCTCTGGACACCCCCCGGCGCCGCTGCGCGCCGCATGGGGGAAGCTCCACATCCCCCAACCCCCCAGGGCAGGGATCGTTCGCCACTTTCCCTGCACCCTAAGGCGCCCATCCGGCGGATCGAAGAGGCGCTCGCCACCCTCTCCGAACTCTCCCAGCGCCCCCGGCGGGTCGAGAGGGATGTCACCCCTCTCGCCGCTCTCCCCGGCACTCGCGAGATCTGCCCGTAGGCGGGCGATCAACGTTCCGCGGGAGGGGAAACCTCGAGGCATGCCTTGCTTGCGTGCAGCGTCTTTGACGCACGCAATCAAGCCACGCCACGAGGCCGCGTATCGGTGAAGTGGTGAGGTGTTGCGCGTCGTTTTCTCTACTCAAAAAACGAGGCTCTCATGCTCCATGATCGACACCTTCACCTGCTGCCGGGTGGGCAGCTCAAGCCAGGTGATATTTTCCTGATGCGCTTCCCGTACGCCTCTGATCGAAGGCCCGACGGGGAGTTCGATATTCCGCCCGGCACACGGCCCTGCTTACTGCTTTCTCGGGGTCGTATCGGCGATGCGCCGATGAATATCGTGGCGCCTGGGCTGAGCCCCGAGGGTCGGCTGTTGCGGCCTGATGACATCGTCGTTGACGGTTTCGAAGAGGCCAAAGCTTGCGGCCTCTTTCGACCGACCGTGTTCCGTGCGTCGCATCGTCTTTTCATCTCGATCGGCTCCGAATTGTTCGAACGCAACGCGCGGATTGGTCGACTGGGCTCCGCACAGCGAGCGCAGTTCGAAGCCGTCGATAAGATGCTCGCGAACGTTCGAATGGAAATCCGATCGCGGCTCAAGCCGCGCGTCGAGATCTATCGTCCGAAGCGCCTCCTGAAACCGTGAACGACGCGCCCCATTGGGCTGCAGCGTCCGTCCGCCTGCTTTCCAAGGCGGACGGATCTTGCAGCTCTGTTTCTCTCCCATTCTACATTTGAAAGGCCCCGACATGACCCACGCAAAACACCCGTCCGAAATGACGCGCGAGGAACTCCGCGCTGAGCGCGATCTGCTTACGACAATCGTCGCTGCCGCAACCGAGCGCCCGACTCCGCAAGAACTGGCGAACGCGCCCGTTATCGACGATTGGTCGCTGTTCACCGCCTTCAATGACCTCTCGCTCGTGGGCCGCATCACGGAAGCCAGCGGACGGTCCCGAGTACGAACGACGCGCGCGATCATCGCACTCGATGATGATCTGAACTGGGTGCGTTTTGAAGACGGATGGATGCGTCTCGGACCGAGGTTCGGCTTCGAGCCGGCTGCTCCCTATGTCGTCTATCATGCTGCACCGGTGGATCTACGCAAGATCCGCGACCATCTGAAAGGACAGGCCAAGTGGCTTCAGATGGCGCTGGATGCTCTCGGCAGTCCACGTTGCGATGCGTGACTCCAGGATCGCCCGATGGGCGGCTGAACTACGATCGCTGCGGCCCTGCAAGTGAGGGCCGCAGCGCCCACCGTTCAGCTTCGAGAGGATGCCAGATGTTTCATCAAATGAACCCGATTGACGACGTGATCTCGACGGCGCGCGCAGCTCTCGAGGCGCTCGACGTCTTGCCTCCCGTGTGCTTGTTCGGCACCGAGGAAGATCGCAATTTTTTCCAGGAAATCGTGACACGCGGCGAGGTACTCGGCGAGGATTTTCGTGATTGCGGTGCAAGCCTCTTGCGGCACTTGGCACGAGTTGAACCTGACGAAGAACTCGAGCGGAATATCGACACAGCTATCCGTCAGATCCGAGATGCTATTAACGGCTCGTACTGCATTGCAGGGGGCCTTGCCAACGATTGCGAGCCCGGCATCCTGCGAGCCGCATGACCGAGATACGACGCGAAATTGCGTCAGATATGGCGGTGTGAACCCGCCCGGGCGCGCCATAGAAACCTTTCCGCACTTGCTCCACAAACCAAACGGAACCGGCGCGCCCGACTTTCCCTCAATACCAGCTAATTTGAAGCGGAGGCTGGAAGATGATTTCATATGAAATCTGAAAGCCTAATAAAAACAAGGGACTCACAATTTTCTTCGACTTTGATGGAGTCGCTCCAACTGGTCGAACGAATATTGAATCCAGAATAAATTTTCTGGAGCCAAAAATGTCCTTTCACCCCCGCGATTTCACCAGCCGTCCCGCCGCGAACGACAACGGCGACACCCCGGCATCCCATGACTTCTCCCAGATCGTATCGGCGGAGCAATTCGTCCGCTTCCTCGCACGCGTCGAAGCGCATCGTCTGCACGCGGCAAATGAGAATGCAGCTCCGGGTCCGGGCCAAATTCAGGAGTAAACGACGATGACTAAACGGGTCGCAGTCTATGCACGCTACAGCTCGAAACTTCAAAAACCGACCTCGATCGACGATCAGTTCGACATGGCGGAGCGGTTTGTGCAGACACAGGGCTGGACCGTGACACAGCGCTTTTCGGACTCGGAAATATCCGGGCGCCTCGGCCAACGCCCCGGTCTTCTGGAACTGCGCGAGGCGATCCGACGGGGAGCAGTCGATGTCGTCGTCGTCGAAGCAATCGACCGTCTTACACGTAACGTGACCCACGCGCTTCAAGTCTTCGATCTGATGAGCTTCGCGAATGTTGAACTGCACTCGCTTGCAGAAGGATCTCAGAATTTCATGTCGGTCATGCTCACAGCTTGGGGTGCGCGCGAATATTCGAACAACGTGAGCATCCATACTAAACGTGGCATGCAAGCGGCGCTGAAACGTGGGACGTTCCATATGCGCCCTTACGGCTACCGCAAATCCGAGGGTTCTGGCGATCACAACCGAGAGGTCGATCCCGAGCAGGCTGCGATAGTGCGTCGGATTTTTCAGGCGTTCGCCGACGGGCAGTCCGCCCTCGCGATCGCGCGGAGGCTGAATAGCGAGGGGATCCCCGCACCGCGTGGCGGGACGTGGGAATCAAGAACAATCCGAGGCAACATCGAGCGCCAAGAAGGTATTCTGCACAACCCGATCTACACCGGGCGCGTGCTGATGTTTCGTACGACGAAGCGGGTCCATCCCGAGACAGAAGCGAGCATCATCGAAGCGACGCCCGATCGGGTTGAAGAAATCGAGATCCCGGCACTGAGGATCGTTTCCGACGAGCTCTGGGAAACGGTACAGGCGCGCGCCACGAAGACCCGACGCAAAGTCACCACTCGCGACAACCCCGAGGGGGCGCGACGGAAGAAATACCTCCTGAGTGGGCTTCTCAAATGCGGCTGCTGTGGGCGGAGTTTCGTCATGCGGTCGAAAGATGCGTACGGCTGCGCTGAGAACATCAAGGGAGCCTGCCGGAACCGATCGTACATCAAGCGCGAAGAGATCGAAGCGCGCGTCTTCGCGGCGCTCCGGGCACCGCTCGCTTCGGAAAGCCTTTCCAAGGCGTTCGACGCCGCATTGAAGCAAGAGATTCAGGAGCTTCGCAAAAACCCGCCTGATGCGGAGCTAACCGCTAAACGTGCTGCACTGGCGCGAACAGAGAAGGGCCTGCGCACGCTCGTGCGATCGTTGGAGGAAGGAGCGCCGTTTGCCCAACTAAAGGCGCGTATGAACGAACTCGAGGCGCAGCAGGTGAAATTGACCGAAGAAATCTCTCGCCTCAGCACCGGAAAGCCGACGGCACCTCTCGTCGAAAGCGCGCCTCGAGCCCTTGAGCAGGTGCTGGAGAGGCTCGAAGAGGTGCTGAACGACCCGGCTTGGGTGCATCTCGCAAACGAGCACTTATCAGCGCTGATAGGGAGGGTGACGCTGCTACCCGACCCAAATGACGAAAGTCGTATGAACGCCGAGATCTCGATAGATCTCGGCGATTTGCTTTCCGCGGCAGACCAGCCGAAGGTACTCGCCGACGTATTTCGCAAGAGACGGCAAATAACGGTCAAACTGGGGGCGCTGCCCCCTCGGGCGAAGCCCTCACCCCCGGGATATTTCGGCAAGAGCGAAGGCAGGCACGGGCCGCCCCTTCGCTCTTGGAAAATATCCCGGGGTGAATGCCGCAAGGCAGAGGGGCAGCGCCCCTCAGCTGCGCGCGGCTTTCTCGGCGATGCCGGACGTCCCTTCGCGGCGCTCCAGTTCGGCCAGCACATCGGCCAACTTCACGTCGCGCGCCGCCAGCATCACCAAGAGGTGATAGAGCACATCCGCCGCCTCATAGGTCAGGTTCTCGCGGTCGTCCTTCGCTGCGGCGATGATCGCTTCCACCGCTTCCTCACCGAATTTCTCGGCGCATTTTTCCGGGCCCTTGGCGAGCAGCTTCGCGGTCCACGACGTGTCGGGATCCGCGCCCTTGCGGCTCTCGATGGTCGCGGCGAGTTGGTCAAGAATGCTCATTGCAGCCTCATCGGAATGCCCGCGGCGGCCATGTATTCTTTGGCCTCGCGGATCGTGTATTCGCCGAAGTGGAAGATCGAGGCGGCGAGCACGGCCGAGGCCCCGCCCTTGGTCACGCCTTCCACCAGATGATCGAGATTGCCGACGCCGCCGGAAGCGATCACCGGCACGTCCACCGCGTCCGAGATCGCCTTCGTCAGCTCCAGATTGAAGCCCGCGCGCGTGCCGTCGCGATCCATCGAGGTCAGCAGGATTTCCCCAGCGCCCTTTGCAGTCACGGTGCGCGCGAATTCCACCGCGTCGATCCCGGTGGATTTTCGGCCCCCATGGGTGAAGATTTCCCAGCGGCCCGGCTCCACCGTCTTGGCGTCGATCGCGCAGACGATGCATTGCGAGCCGAAGCGGTCGGCGGCTTCGGTGATCACGTTCGGATCGGCCACGGCGGCGGAGTTGAACGAGACCTTGTCGGCCCCCGCCAGCAGAAGCGCGCGCACGTCCTCATGGGTGCGCACACCACCGCCCACGGTGAGCGGCATGAAACATTGCTCGGCGGTGCGGGTCACCAAATCGAACATCGTGCCGCGGTTCTCATGCGTCGCGTGGATGTCGAGGAAACACAGCTCGTCGGCGCCCGCCGCGTCATAGGCCTTGGCGGCCTCGACCGGGTCGCCCGCGTCGATCAGGTTCACGAAATTGACGCCTTTCACGACGCGGCCATCGGCGACGTCGAGACAGGGAATGATGCGGGTCTTCAGCATGGGCGGCGCTCCTTTGGCGCTTTCATAACGCGCAGGTGCCGCGAGGCAAAGGGGCAGAGTGCTCAGACCGGTTCGACCGGGCAATGCGGCAGGAGGCGGCGCACCATCGCGGCGGAACACAGATCGGTCGCAGGGGTGGTCACGGCGGCCGCTGCGCCCGCGGCGCCGTGCTGTAACGCCTCGCGGAAGTTCTTGCCGCGGGAAAGCGCCAGCGTGAAGGCCCCCACGAAACTGTCGCCCGCGCCCACTTTCGACACCACGTCGACCTTCGGCGCCACGGCGAACCAGCGCGCGTCCTTGGTGGCCAACACATTGCCGTCCGCGCCGCGCGCGACGATCACCGCATGGGCCAGCCCGCGCTGCACGAGGCCTTGGGCGAAATCGGCGCTATCCCGGCGTTCGGGCAGTTTGCGACCCGCCAGCCCCTCGGCCTCCAGCTCGTCCATCCGCAGCACGTCGGCAGGTTGCGCCTTGCGTTCCATCAGCTGGTGCAGGGCCTCGCCGGACGTGTCGAGGAAAAGCCGCGCCTTGGTCCGCGCCATCTTCGTCGCCAGACGCGCGGGGAAATCTTCGGGCACACCGGGCGGTTGCGAGCCCGACAGAACCACGATCCCGCCTTCGGGCGCGGCCCGCGCGATCCGGCTGAGCGCTTTGGCGACATCGCGCGCGCCCCAGTCCGGTCCCGGCATCACGAAGCGATATTGCGCGCCCGTGCTTTGATCCGTGGCGGTCAGGCTCATCCGCGTCTCGCCCGGCGCGGGGAAGGGGAAGACGGCGATCCCGGCCTCGGCCAGAAGCCGCATCACCCGGTCGCCAGTGGTCCCGCCAAGGGCCACGAAAGCCGTCGAATTGCCCCCCAGAGCGGCGATCGCGCGGCTGACATTCAGGCCGCCGCCGCCCGGATCGGTGAGCGGCCGCGTGCAGCGCAGCTTGCGCTCGGGGGCGACCTCGGGGGTCTCGATCGACAGATCGACCGTCGGGTTGAGCGTGATCGTGAGGATCGAGGTCATCGCGTCTCCTTTTGGCCCAGAGCCCGACTTTGCGGCGCGGGGCGCGCGCCTGTCAACGCAGTGTTAAGGGATGGTGCGCTATGACCGCTCCCGTGCTGTTTCAAAGGAGTGTGAGGATGGTCCCGGGTGCCGATGATCCGCGATGGAAGCGGGTTTTGACGAGTCAGAGCGATTTGAGTGCGGCGTCGCTGGCAACGAAGATCTTGATTGCGCGCTTGCGTCGCGAGGTGGCCGCGCGCCCGGCCTCGCTTGGCGACAAGATCGCGGAGCTGCGTGAGTTCGTGACGAAAAATGCTTTTGCCGCCGGCGATGTCGCGGCGTTCTAGGCTCGAGAGGGGATCCGGGATGAAAAATGAGATGTTGAGCGTGGCCGAGGCCGCCGCGCGGATCGAGGCGGGTGACGTCATGGTCGTGGCGGGGGACGAGGCGCTTCTGGCGCAGCTCCCGCGCGGGAAATGGATCGGCGGCACCACCGTTTACTTCGTCACCGAAGAGGGCGGGGCGGTGGTGCGTGACAAGCTGTTCTGCACCCGGTTCCAGCGGGCGACGGGCGCGGTGCCGCGTTGGGTCGACGTGGGCGATCTGCCGAAGATTTCCGAAGGCTACGCCGAAAATGGCTTCACCATGATCATGATCCCCGCCTTCTCGGTGGCGCATTCCGACTTCGCGGTGGAGGGGCAGGGCTATCCCGGCCTCTTCGATCAGCCGCTGGCGGGCTGGATCACCGGGGTGCATCTCGACGAGCTGGGCAAACGCGCGCCGAAGGTGTTCGACGGCGCGACGGGCGCGGCGTATGACGAGGGGGCGGTGCTGCTGCATGTCGAGCTGCCCGACGGCGTCGCGGCCGATCTCGACATTCTCAATATCTTCGCCCAAGGCGAGGCCGAGGCGGTACGTTTTACCTTCCCCAAAGGCGGCTTTGAGGCAGAGACTGTTACGGTCGACGGGCAAGAGGTCAATCTCGCCCGCTACATCGCCGAGCATGAGCTCGACACACGCCTGCCTCTGGTTGCAAATTACGCAGGCACGCTCGTCAATGTCTCGATCCAGGAGGTCGATGCCGAGGCAGGCAAGGTGAAATTCTACGCCCCCGTCGTCGAAGGGGTCGAGTACCGTCTGGCGCAGGCGCTGGGCTCCTACGCGCAGGCCTTCGCTGAAGGCGCGGGGGGCAAAGGTGCCAACGAATATTCGTGCAACTGTATCCTGAACTATCTCTACGGCGAGTTGGAAGGACAGCGCACCGGCGGCTTCACCGGCCCCGTCACGTTCGGCGAGATCGCCTATATCCTGCTCAACCAGACCCTTGTGCGCATGGAGTTGCATGAGGGCGATGCCGCCGCCTGACGGGTGGGGCGCAGCCAGTCGTGGTTCTTAGAGGCATGCCCCTCTCTCAGCGGGGTGACATAAGAAAAGCGCGCGCCGGTCGGGCGCGCGCCTGAAACTCTCCGTGCGAGTTGGACCCGCACGCATCACGGATCAGACGTTGAGCTGATAGGTAATCGGATGGAAGTGGAAGCCGGTGTCCAGCGCCTCGAGATGGCCGACGCCGGGGAAGGGCATGTGATAGCCGATGAAGGCCAGCTTGTCGGCGGCGACACGGCCCAGAAGCTCCTTGCGGGTCTTCGCCGCCATCTCCTTGTCCATGTCGTATTTCACTTCCCAATCGGGCCGCTGAAGCGACCAGACATAGTGGTTCGACGTATCGGCGGCGAGCATCAGCCCCTTGCCGCCCGACTCCACCATGAAGGCCATATGGCCCGGCGTATGTCCGAACGCCTCGACCGCCGAGATGCCGGAGACGACTGAATCGCCGCCCTCGAGATAGCTAATCTTCTCGGCCAGGGGACGGACCTTGGCCTCGAACGTGTCGTTGCCCGCGTTCGACCAGTGGTCGAATTCTTTCTGCCCGGTGATATAGGCGGCATTGGCGAAGGTCTCTCCGCCATCGCCCATCAGCCCGCCAATATGGTCGCCATGCATATGGGTGATCACGACATGGGTGATGTCCTCGGGCGCATGTCCGGCTGCGGCAAGCGCCGAGGTGATGCCATCTGGCGACAGGCCGGTGTCGAAGAGGATTTTCTCCGACCCGGTCTCGATCAGAGTCGGCGTGAAGAAATTCAGAGACTTATCGGCGGGGATATAGGCGTCTTCCGAGACGGCCGCGAAGTCCTCGGGGCTGGCATTCATGCCGAAGATCGTCTGCGGGTTTTCCAGCTCGCGCGATCCGGCGAGCAGCGTGGTAATCGTCAGATCGCCCATCTGCATCCGGCGATAGCGCGGGATCGCGGGCGGGGCTTCGTTCGAGCTTTGCGCGGCGGCGCCGGTCCCGGTCAGAAGCGCAGGGGCGGCGGGCAGGAAAGCGGCGGTTTTTAGTGCTGCACGGCGGGTCATGAAGGTCCTGGTCATCGGGTCTCTCCCTCTCGATGGTTGGTCTTCGCAGGTCGAAGTCTAGCGCATCGCGCCGCTTCCACAGAGTCGTGAACGTTGCGTGAGCCGCTTCGGTTCACTCCCACCAGCGATCGATCGACGAAATATCCGCGTCGGACCACCCCAGATGATGTGCCAATTCATGCACGAAAATATGGGTGACGAGTGTTCCGAGGGGCTCGTTTCCGCGCGAAATCCACTCGTCGAGGATCGGGCGGCGGAAGAGCCAGATCACATCCGTGTGGCCGCCGGGGTCCATCACGGATTTCTCGGTCAGCGGGATGCCGTCATAAAGCCCGGTCAGTTCGAAAGGGTCCTCGATGCCCAGATCGGCGAGCATCGCCTCGGAGGCAAAGTCTTCCACCCGGATCGCGACACCTTGCGCGGCGCGGGCGAATTCCGGCGGAAGCGCCGCGCGTGCGGCCTCGGCCAGCGCCTCGATTTCCTCGATGCCCGGCGCCGTGACCTCCGCCCAGTCGTAACCCTCGCTCATCGCACCCTCCAAGCCGCTCTGCACGCGCCGCATGGCCCCTCATATGGACAAACGGGCCGCCTTGTGAAAGAGCAGGCGCCAACAGGAGTTTGCCCAGATGACCACCGTTACCCGTTTCGCCCCGTCGCCCACCGGCTATATCCATGTCGGCAACCTGCGCACCGCGCTGATGAACTACCTGATCGCCCGCAAGACCGGCGGTCAATTCATCCTGCGCCTCGACGATACCGATCAGGAGCGTTCGAAGCAGGAATATATCGACGCGCTGAAGCAGGATCTCGAATGGCTCGGCATCGAATGGGACCGGGAAGAGCGTCAGTCGCTGCGTCTGGACCGCTATGCCGAAGTGGCCGAGCAGCTGAAGGCTGACGGTAAGCTTTATGAATGTTTCGAGAGCCCGACCGAACTGGACCTCAAGCGCAAGAAACAGCTGAACATGGGCAAGCCGCCGGTTTATGACCGCGCGTCGATGCATCTGTCGGATGCCGAAAAAGACGCGATGCGCGCGGAAGGCAAGGAAGGTTACTGGCGCTTCAAGCTCGAGCTTGAGCGGATCGAGTGGAAAGACGGCATCCTCGGCGATCTGTCGATCGACGCGGCCTCCGTGTCCGACCCGGTGCTGATCAAGGCCTCGGGGCAGGTGCTCTATACCTTCGCCTCACCGGTCGACGACGCGGATATGGGCATCACCCATATCGTGCGCGGCGGCGACCACGTCACCAATACCGCGACGCAGATCCAGATCATCGAGGCGATCGGCGGCAAGGTTCCGAGCTTCGCGCACCATTCGCTGCTGACCGGCCCGCAGGGCGAGGAACTGTCGAAGCGCCTTGGCGCGCTCTCGATCCGCGATCTGCGCGCCGAAGGCATCGCCCCCGAGGCGCTGCTGTCGATGATGGCGCGTCTGGGTTCGAGCCAGCCGATCGAGCTGAAAATGTCGATCGACGAGCTGGCCGACGGGTTCGAGCTGAACCATTTCGGCTCGGCGCCGACGAAATTCGACCCGGCAGACCTGATCCCGCTGACCCGCGCGCGCAACCAGCACCTGCCGTTCTCGGCCGTGGCGGACCGGATTGCGGAACTCGGCATCCCCGAGGATCAGCGCGAGCGCTTCTGGAAGGTCGCCTCGCAAAATATCGACAAGCTCGACGATCTGAAGGGCTGGGCCGATCTGTGTCTGAACGGGGCGGAGCCGTCGATCGACGAGGAAGATCGCGACTTCATCGCGCAGGCCATGACGATGCTGCCCGCGCCGCCCTATTCCGACACCACGTGGAAGGACTGGACCGCGGAGGTGAAGGAAGCGACCGGGCGCAAGGGCAAGGGGCTGTTCATGCCGCTGCGCAAGGCCGTGACCGGCATGGCGCACGGGCCCGATATGGGCGAGTTGATGCCGCTTCTGCACAAGGTTCCGGCGCGCGGCTGACGGCTCCGCCGCAGGCTTGCACAACCAATTCCAAAGGCGCGAGGGGAGAGCCCCTCGCGCTTTTTGTTTGGGCAATTCGCGACCTCGTGAGGTCGTTTTCGGCGGCAAAGCGGCGGTTTTGGCGATTGGGGCTTGTCAGTTGCGCGGGGCCTCAGGTAATCGGGAGAAGTTGGATACGGGAGAATCCGGGGGAAACCTCGGTGCCGAAGGAGCAACCGCCCCGGTAAACTCTCAGGCAAAAGGACCGTGCCCGACGAAGGACTCTGGAGAGTGATGCGGCGCGCAATCGCGGCATCCGCCGAAGGGATAACGATCTCAGGCGTCTGCATGGCAGGCACGGACAGAGGGGGCATCGGGCGAGCCGGAAGGCTCATGAATCGATGCCGGATCATCCGGCTGAAGGGGAGGCCGCGATGAGCGAGTTGAAACGCACACCGCTATACGATCTGCATCTGGAACTGGGCGCCAAGATGGTGCCTTTCGCGGGCTACGAGATGCCCGTGCAATACCCGCTGGGCGTGATGAAGGAACATCTGCACACCCGCGCCAAGGCGGGGCTGTTCGATGTCAGCCACATGGGGCAGGTGATCGTGCCGGGCGAAGGCGCTGCCGAGGCGTTCGAGGCGCTGGTGCCGGTCAGCCTGATGGGGCTGAAAGAGGGCCGCCAGCGCTATGCGATGTTTACCGATGAGAATGGCGGCATTCTCGATGACCTGATGGTGGCGAACCGTGGCGATCATCTGTTCGTCGTGGTGAACGCGGCCTGCAAGGAAGACGACATTGCGCACATGCGGGCGCATCTGGAATCGGTCGAGGAACTCACCGACCGCGCGCTCTTGGCTCTGCAAGGGCCCGCCGCAGAGGGCGTGCTCGAGGCTCTGGTGCCCGGCACCGCCAAGATGCGCTTCATGGATGTGGGCGTCTATCACTGGAACGGGACGGAGCTTTGGATTTCGCGCTCGGGCTATACCGGTGAAGACGGCTACGAGATTTCCGTGCCTGCCGACCGCGCGGTGGAATTCGCCCGCAAACTGCTCGCCGATGAGGCGGTGGAGCCGATCGGTCTGGGCGCGCGCGACAGCCTTCGGCTCGAAGCGGGGCTTTGCCTCTACGGGCATGATATCGACACCACCACGACCCCGGTCGAGGGCAACATCGCCTGGGCGATCCAGAAGGTGCGTCGCAAGGGAGGCGAGCGCGAAGGCGGCTTCCCCGGCGCGGATCGCATCCTGAGCGAACTGGAAAACGGCCCGAGCCGCCTGCGCCTCGGCCTGCGCCCCGAGGGCCGCGCGCCGATGCGCGAGGGCGTCGAGATTTTCGCCGAGGCCGAGGGTGGCGATCCGATCGGGCGCGTGACCTCGGGCGGCTTTGGCCCCTCGATCGAAGCGCCTATGGCGATGGCCTATCTGCCCGCGGGCACCGAGGAAGGCACTACCGTCTATGGCGAGGTGCGCGGCAAACGTCTGCCCGCCAAGGTCGTGCCGATGCCCTTCCGCCCTGCCACTTACAAACGCTGAACAACCAATCGGGAGACGTTACATGAAATTCACCGAAGACCACGAATGGCTCAAAACTGAAGGCGACGTTGTGATCGTCGGCATCACCGAGCACGCTTCCGAGCAATTGGGCGATGTCGTTTTCGTCGAACTGCCCGATGTGGGCGACACGGTCGAGAAGGGCGACGAGATCTGCGTGATCGAGTCGGTCAAGGCCGCCTCCGACATCCTCGCGCCGCTGGGTGGCGAGATCGTCGAGATCAACGAGGATCTCGCCGACAATCCGGGCCTCGTGAACGAAGACCCGCTGGGCAAGGCGTGGTTCTTCAAGATGAAACTCGCCGACGCCTCCGCGCTCGACGGCTTCATGGACGAGGCCGCTTACAAAGACTTCATCGGGTAATATCCATGACCTTCACCCCCACGACTTACGACAGTTACGATTTCGCCAATCGCCGCCATATCGGACCCTCACCGGCCGAGATGGAGGAGATGCTCAAAGCCGTGGGGGCGCCGGACCTCGACGCGCTGATCGCCGAGACGGTGCCGAAAAGCATCCGTCAGGCCGAGCCGCTGGGCTGGGCGCCGCTGACCGAATACGGCCTCCTGCAGAAGATGCAGGACGTCGCCAAGAAGAACCGCGTGATGACCAGCCTGATCGGGCAGGGCTATTACGGCACGGTCACGCCGCCCGCGATCCAGCGCAATATCCTCGAGAACCCGGCCTGGTATACGGCCTACACGCCCTACCAGCCCGAGATTGCGCAGGGACGTCTTGAGGCGCTTCTGAACTTCCAGACGATGGTGTCGGACCTGACCGGCCTGCCGGTCGCCAATGCCTCGCTTCTGGACGAGGCGACGGCGGCGGCGGAAGCCATGGCGATGGCGCAGCGCGTGTCGAAGTCGAAGGCCACCGCCTTCTTCGTCGACGAGAACTGCCACCCGCAGACCATCGGCGTGATCCAGACCCGCGCCGAGCCGCTCGGGATCGAAGTGATCGTGGGCGCGCCCGAGATGCTGGAGGCCGAGAAGGTCTTCGGCGCGATTTTCCAATATCCGGGCACCTACGGCCATGTCCGCGACTTCACCGCCGAATGCGAGGCGCTCCATGCCGCGAAGGCCGTGGCCGTGGTTGCGACCGATCTTCTGGCGCTGTGCCTGCTCAAAGAGCCGGGCGCGATGGGCGCGGATATCGCCGTGGGCTCCGCGCAGCGCTTCGGCGTGCCGATGGGCTATGGCGGCCCGCATGCGGCCTTCATGTCCTCCACCGACAAGATGAAGCGCGCGATGCCGGGGCGGATCGTCGGTGTCTCCATCGACAGCCACGGCAACCGTGCTTATCGCCTGAGCCTGCAGACCCGCGAGCAGCATATCCGCCGCGAGAAGGCGACCTCGAATGTCTGCACCGCGCAGGCGCTTCTGGCCGTCATGGCGAGCTTCTATGCGGTCTTCCACGGCCCCGTCGGTCTGCGTGCGATCTCGGAACGGGTGCACCTGCTGACCGTGCAACTGGCCGAGGCGTTGAAAGCGGCAGGCGCTCTGGTGGAGCCTGCGAATTTCTACGACACGATCACCGTCGAGGTGGGCGTGGGCCAGCAGGGCATCCTCGCTGCCGCCCGTCATCGCGGGATCAACCTGCGCAAGGTGGGCCGCGACCGGGTCGGGATTTCGCTCGACGAGACCAGCGATCCGGGCGTGGTGGCCAAGGTGCTCGACGCGTTCGGGATCACCGAACCCGCCCCCGAGGCCACGCAACCGGCGGTGCCGGATGCGCTACTGCGCGAGAGCGACTACCTCACCCATCCGGTCTTCCACATGAATCGCGCCGAATCCGAGATGATGCGCTACATGCGTCGTCTCTCGGATCGTGACCTCGCGCTCGACCGTGCGATGATCCCGCTCGGGTCCTGCACGATGAAGCTCAACGCAGCCGCCGAGATGATGCCGCTCACCTGGCCGGAATTCGGCTCGCTGCACCCGTTCGTGCCGCTCGATCAGGCGCAGGGCTATGCAGAGATGATCGACGATCTGACCGCGAAGCTGTGCGAGATCACCGGCTATGACGCGTTCTCGATGCAGCCCAATTCGGGCGCGCAGGGGGAATATGCGGGGCTGCTGACCATCGCCGCCTATCACCGCGCCAATGGCGACGATCAGCGCGATGTCTGCCTGATCCCGATGTCGGCGCATGGCACGAACCCGGCTTCGGCGCATATGGCGGGGATGAAGGTCGTGGTGGTGAACTCGGCGCCAAACGGCGATGTGGATCTGGAGGATTTCGAGGCGAAGGCGGCAGAGGCAGGCGACAAGCTCGCGGCCTGCATGATCACCTATCCCTCGACCCATGGCGTCTTTGAGGAGACGGTGAAGCGCATCTGCGACATCACCCACGAATATGGCGGTCAGGTCTATCTCGACGGTGCGAACCTCAACGCGCTGGTGGGGCTGGTGAAGCCGGGGGAGATCGGCTCGGACGTCAGCCACCTCAACCTGCACAAGACCTTCGCGATCCCGCATGGTGGCGGCGGTCCTGGCATGGGGCCGATCGGCGTGAAGTCGCACCTCGCGCCCTTCCTGCCGGGCCATCCCGAGACCGGCGGAGACGAGGGGCCGGTGAGTGCCGCGCCTTATGGCTCGGCCTCGATCCTGCTGATCTCCTGGGCCTATATCCTGATGATGGGCGGGCCGGGCCTGACGCAGGCGACCCGCGTGGCGATCCTCGCTGCGAACTACATCGCCGCGAAGCTGAAAGAGGGCTACCCGATCCTCTTCATGGGCAACCGTGGCCGTGTCGCGCATGAATGCATCATCGACACGCGGCCCTTCGCGGAGGTGGGCGTGACGGTGGACGACATCGCCAAACGTCTGATGGATAACGGTTTCCACGCGCCCACGATGAGCTGGCCGGTCGCCGGCACGCTGATGGTGGAGCCCACCGAATCCGAGACTAAGGCCGAGATCGATCGCTTCATCACCGCGATGCTTTCGATCCGTGATGAAATCCGCGATATCGAGGCGGGCGAGATTACCCCCGAGGACAGCCCGCTGCGCCATGCGCCGCATACGGTGGAAGACCTCGTGGCCGATTGGGACCGGAAATACACCCGCGAACAGGGCTGTTTCCCGGCAGGCGCCTTCCGGGTCGACAAATACTGGCCGCCCGTGGGCCGGGTCGACAACGTCTTCGGCGACCGCAACCTGATCTGCACCTGTCCGCCGGTCGAGAGCTACGCCGACGCGGCGGAGTAACCGCCAGCCAGAATGAAGAAAGGCCGGAGCATCGCGCTCCGGCCTTTTCTCTTCCTCTTGGCAGAAATATCCCGCTGGGGGTCGTCGATTGGTGCGCCATTGGTTCGAGAACCAATCGGCGACGGGGCGCGGAGCCCCCCAGCGTCCAATCACTTCACCGGGTTGCGGTAGATCACGCGGCGCAGCGAGCCGGTTTTCGAGCGCATCAGCATCGTCTCGGATTCGATATAGGTCGGCTCGCGCTTCACGCCCTTCACGATGGACCCGTTGGTCACACCGGTCGCGGCGAAGATCACGTCCGAACGCACCATCTCGTCGCGCGTATAGACCTTGTCGAGATCGGTGATCCCGGCCTTCTTCGCACGGCCACGCTCGTCGTCGTTGCGGAACAACAGCTTGCCCCACATCTGGCCGCCCATGCATTTCAGCGCCGAGGCCGCCAGCACGCCCTCAGGCGCGCCGCCCGAGCCCATATACATGTCGATGCCGGTGAAATCCGGCTCGGCGCAGTGAATGACGCCCGCCACGTCGCCATCGGTGATCAGGCGGATTTTCGCACCGGTCTCGCGGACCTCGGCGATCATGTCCTCATGGCGCGGACGGTCGAGGATGCAGACCGCGATGTCCTTGGTCTCGACGCCTTGCGCCTTGGCCAGCGCCTGAACGCGCTCGGTCGGGGTCATGTCGAGCGAGACCACGTCCTTCTCGTAGCCCGGACCGATGGCCAGCTTGTCCATGTAGACGTCGGGCGCGTGCAGCATCGTGCCGCGCGGCGCCATCGCGATCACGGTCAGCGCGTTGGGCATGTCCTTCGCGGTCAGCGTGGTGCCTTCCAGCGGGTCGAGCGCGATATCCACTTCCGGGCCGACGCCCTGACCGACTTCCTCGCCGATATACAGCATCGGCGCCTCGTCGCGCTCGCCTTCCCCGATGACCACGGTGCCGCGGATTTCCAGCTTGTTGAGCTGATCGCGCATCGCGTTCACCGCCGCCTGGTCGGCAGCTTTCTCGTCGCCGCGACCGATCAGGTCGGCGGAGGCATGAGCAGCCGCTTCCGACACGCGGGCGAGGCCCAGCGAAAGCATGCGGTCGTTGAAATCACTCGGAGGGGTCATTTGGGTCTTCCTGTCTGCCTAGGCGTTACGGGCCGCGGACAGGTAAAGCCTGTGGGGGACCGAAGGGCAACCCCGTGAACGCTAACATGCAGGGCCCGCCCATGTTGCGGCGAAAAATGGCACGGATTGAGGGGCTTGTTGCCGCCGGCAGGCACGAAAATAAGCACGGTGACAACCGGCGCGATCGGGAGTCAAAGGCCCTGCGCGGGGCTTCCACGCGGCTCAGGTCCGATCAAAGGACGAGGGCGATACGCGGCGCGATAATTGTCGCCGCGCGTCTCTCAGACCTCTTCGATGCGGATCGCGATCGGCTCGCCCTCGACTACGCGGGTCGCGGGCAGGGCGTCGATCGCGGCGTCGATCGCGTCGCGGGTCGTCTTGTGGGTGACGATCAGCACCGGGGCCGAGGTGTCGGCATGGCCGTATTGGCGCATCCGGCTGATCGAGACGCCCGCCTCGCCCAGAACGGTCGCGACCTTCGCCAGCGCGCCGGGTTTGTCCGACAGTTGCAGGCGCAGGTAATAGGGCGCCGGGATCGCGGTGACGGCCGGGGTGGGGGCCTCGAGCTTGTCTGCGGGCTGGCCGAAGACCGGCAGCCGCAACCCGCGTGCGAGGTCCATCACGTCGCCCATCACGGCGCTCGCGGTCGGGCCTTCGCCCGCACCCGCGCCACGCAGCACGATCTGGCCGACCGAGTCGCCTTCCAGCACCGTCATGTTGGTGCCGCCGGTCAGCTGACCCAGCGGCGAGGTGGCGGGCACGAGGCACGGCGTCATCCGCTGCTCCAGCCCGCGGCCGGTCATCTGCGCGACGCCCAGAAGCTTGATCTTGTAGCCCATATCGCCCGCGCGGCGGATATCGTCGATCGAGATGCGCCCGATCCCTTCCAGCGTCACGTGGTCGAAAGCGAGCTGAGTGCCGAAAGCGATTGAGGCGAGGATGGCGAGCTTGTGGCCCGCGTCGATCCCGCCCACGTCGAGGTTCGGATCAGCCTCGAGATAGCCAAGCGCGCGTGCCTCTTCGAACACCGTGTCATAGGGCAGGCCCGCATCTTCCATCCGCGTCAGGATGTAGTTGCAGGTGCCGTTCATCACGCCCATCACGCGGCGGATGCCGTTGCCGGCAAGCCCTTCGGTCAGCGTCTTGATGACCGGGATGCCGCCCGCGACAGCGGCCTCGTAGCGGATCGTGCGGCCGAGGCTTTCGGCGAGTTCCGCCAGCGCCTGACCGTGATGCGCGAGCAACGCCTTGTTCGCGGTCACCACGTCCTTGCCCGCTTTCAGCGCGGCTTCGGTCGCGTCTTTCGCGGGGCCTTCATGGCCGCCCATCAGTTCGACGAAGACGTCGATGTCGTCGCGCTGCGCGAGCGTCACCGCATCGTCTTCCCATGCATAGCTCGACAGGTCCGCATCGCGGTTTTTAGTGCGGTCGCGGGCCGAGACGGCGGTGATTTCGACCGGACGGCCCGCGCGGGCTGCCAGCAGATCTGCATGGCGTTGTACGATCTTCACCACACCGATGCCCACGGTGCCGAGACCCGCGATGCCAAGACGCAAGGGTGCGGTATCTGAGACGGCGGACATAGGGACCTCATTAGAGAAACTGGGTGGTTTGCGCCCTGTTAGCGGGAAAGCGCAGGCAGGGCAACGCGGCGTGCGGCTTCAACCGCTCTATGGCGTGATTTTATTGGCTGCGCATCGCGTCTGCGCGGGTGCGCAACGCATCGGCGCGCGCCTCCAGCTCGGGGGCCGGGTCGGGGGTGAGGGGCTGATCGGTCAGGATCTCGTCCATCGGCAGCAGCGTCGGATAGCCCTCCATCGACTGTTTCGAACAGGCGGCGAGCGAGGCCAGCAAGGCAAACAGGGCGATCAGGGCAGGGGCGCGCATGGTTTCTCCTCTCGGGACAGGGGCAAACTATTGCGCGCGCGGCCCCATTGCCAGTGCCGATTGCGCCGCAAATCGGGTTTGATAATGAACGCCCGTTCAGTTAGCGTCGGTATCATGGCACGCAAGACTGGCTCCCATTCCGAGATTACCGGCCCGAAGATCCGCGCCGAGGCGCAAAGGCTCTTTGCGCGGCACGGCTTTGCCGCTGTCTCGATGCGCCAGATCGCCGGTGCGGTGGGGGTCCAGGCGGGCGCGCTCTACCTCTATACGCCCGACAAAGAGGCGCTGCTGTTCGATCTGCTCAAGACCCACATGGACGAGCTGATCGCCGCGTGGCACGCCGAGCCCGGCGGCGGCGATGCCCATGCGCGGCTGGAGCGTTTCGTGCGCTTCCACATTCGCTTCAACCTCGAGCGGGCGGAGGCGGTGTTCCTCAGCTACATGGAGCTGCGCAACCTCAGCCCGGAGAATTTCGCGGTGATCGAAGGGCTGCGCAAGACCTACGAGACCGAGCTGGAAGCGATCCTGAAGGCGGGGCAGGACGAGGGCGTGTTCCTGATCCCCGATACCAAGCTTGCGACGATGGCGATCATCGCGATGCTGACGGGCGTGAATACATGGTTCCGCGAGGGCGGGCGTCTGAGCCGCGCTACCGTGGCCGATATCTACTGGGATATGGTGCGTAAGTCGGTGGGCGCTTGAGCTAAGGAAAAGGGCGGCTTGAGCCGCCCTTGATCGTCAGTTCAGGTTCGTTGTTGAGCCGATGACGGCTTCATTGGCCGGCGGAGGCGGCGCTGTGGGCGCTTTCGGCCGATCGAATTGCAGGCTGTGAATGCCGCCGAAGCCTTCCCAGCCGCCTTGGAAGAAGAGATCGCCGCCGACGGTCCAATGCTCGCCCATCAGCCCGCCCGTGCCGAACCAGCCGCGGCTGCCGTAGCCCATGCCCAGTTCCGCCATGGCGTTGTCCTGTCCGGCGACGCCGGTCAGCTTGATTTTGCCTTGCACCGGCCCCGGACCGATGCCGAGATGCAATGACAGCTTCGCGCCGTTGATGTCGCCATCCGGATCGAGGTCGTAATTCATCGCGCCGAACACACCTTCAAGGCCGCTCGCGCCCGGGCCGAAGGTCCAGTTCAGACCCACAAAGCCCTTGGTATCATTCGCCATGGCCGCGCTTGCGAGGCAAGCGGTCACCGCGGCAATCGTCATCATGCGTTTCATGGCACCCTCCACACTTGGTGTTAACGCTGGGTTAACCCTCACGCGGAAATTCACATGGCGCAATGATTTGTGTCACTTGCGGTGGATTTCCTCAGCGCTGTGTCAGGCGCGCAGCGCGGCCAGCGCCTCGGTCAGATCGAGCGCGCCGTCATAGATCGCGCGCCCCGAGATCGCGCCCGCGATCACGCCCGTGTCGCGCAGGGCAATCAGGTCGGGCAAGGACGACACGCCACCGCTCGCGATGACCGGGATTTCGACCGCGCGGGCCAGTGCCTCGGTCGCGGCGATATTCGGCCCGCCCATCGCGCCGTCGCGCATGATGTCGGTGTAGATGATCGCGGCGACGCCTGCGTCCTCGAAGGACTTCGCCAGATCGGTGACCATCACATCGGTCTCTTCCGCCCAGCCCTTGGTCGCGACTTTGCCGTTACGCGCGTCGATCCCGACGGCCACCTGACCGGGGAAGGCTTTCGCCGCCTCGCGCACAAGATCGGGGTTCTCGACCGCGACGGTGCCGAGGATCACCCGCGCCAGACCCTTTTCCAGCCAACGCTCGATCGTCGCCATGTCGCGGATGCCGCCGCCCAGCTGTGCGGGCACCTTGATGCGCGACAGGATCGCCTCGACGGCGGCGGCGTTCACCGGCTCCCCCGCGAAGGCACCGTTGAGGTCCACCAGATGCACCCATTCGCAACCCGCCGCCTCGAATTTGGCCGCCTGCGCCGCCGGGTCGTCGCCGAAGACCGTGGCCTTGTCCATCTCGCCATGCAGCAGACGCACGCATTGGCCATCCTTGAGGTCGATTGCGGGGTAGAGGATCATCTGTGGGCACTCCTGAACTGTCGCGATGCCTCTTGCCACGGGTTCGCGGATTTTCCAAGCCTGACGCGGACGTCACGTCAGTCTTGCCGGGAATCGCTCTTGTATGGCCTGATGCGGCCAGCAGGCAAAAGGGAGGAGATTTGCCATGAAGACTTTGATGATCGCCGCAGCGACCCTGGCACTGGGCGCAGGCGCGGCGCTTGCCGACCCGATCGAGGGCACCTGGAAAACGCAGCCCGATGACGGCGCCTATGCCTATGTGGACATCGCGCCCTGCGGGTCGAAGTTCTGCGGCACCATCGTGAAGACCTTCAAGGATGGCGGCGAATACAAGTCGGAGAACCTCGGCAAGCAGCTCGTGATCGGGATGGAGCCGAAGGGCAACAACAAATACCAGGGCAAGGTCTGGCGCCCGTCCAACAACAAGATCTACCTCGGCAAGGTCACCGTGAACGGCAACGCGATGGCGCTGGCCGGTTGCGTGGCGGGCGGCCTGTTCTGCAAGTCGCAGGACTGGCAGCGCGTGAAGTGATGTATTCCCCGGCCCCTGCGATGACGCGGCGGGCCGGGATTTCTCGCCGGGCTTACTCGGGGATCAGGTCTGCGTAGGCAAAGCCGTCGCGCATCACCGTCTCGCCCACCCGCACCGGGATCGGCGCGTCGAAGGTCGGGCCCGCGCTGACGGCGGTGTGAAACTCGCCATTCTCGCCGCAGGGATCGACGCCTTCGGGCAGATCGGCCAGCAGGCCTTCATCGAACTGCCGCCCCGCGAAGCTGGGGTCGAGCTTGCTCGGATCCACCGTCACCAGATGGGTCACGAACCCCGCCGCGATCATCTCGCGCGCGAGCTGATCCGTGGGGCGCTGCCAGAGCGGGAAGAGCGCCTCGACGCCCAGCGGTTTCAGCTTCTCGATCCGGTAATCGCGCACGTCTTCGAGGAAGAGATCGCCGAAGACCATCGTCTCGACGCCAAGCGCCTTCACCTGATCCATGGCAGAGGCCATCCGCGCCTCGTAATCCTCGTTCGAGCAGGGCCAGGGCAGCGGCACCTCGATCAGCGGCAGGCCCACGGCCTTCGCCTGACGGCGCAGCAGCTCATTGCGCGTGCCGTGCATCGCGACCCGGTCGAAAGCCTCGTTGGTCGTGGACAGCAGCGCCACGACATCCGCGTGACCTTCCGTGCGGCAAGCATGGAGCGCCATCGCGCAATCCTTGCCCGAGGACCACGACAGAACCGCCTTGGGCGCCATCAGGGTTTCCAGCCGAGGAAGTTCGCGATCAGCCGCAAACCGGTGGCCTGAGATTTCTCCGGGTGAAACTGGGTGCCGACGATATTGTCGCGGCCCACGATCGCGGTGATCTCGGCGCCATATTCGGCATAGGCCAGACGGTGTTCGGGCTCGGCTACGTTGAAGTGGTAGCTATGCACGAAATAGGCGTGATCGCCGGTGTTGATGCCTTTCAGCACCGGGTGATTGTAGCCGACCACCAGATCGTTCCAGCCCATATGCGGGACCTTCATCGACGGATCGGAAGGCTCGATCTTCACCACTTCTCCGGGGATCCAGCCGAACCCCTCGGTCTCGCGGAACTCGAGCCCGCGCGTCGCCAGCATCTGCATGCCGATGCAGATCCCGAGGAAGGGGCGGCCTTTCACGATCACCGCCTCTTCGATCGCCTGCGCCAGCCCCTCGAAGCGATAGAGCGCCGCGCTGCAGGACGGAAACGCCCCGTCGCCCGGCAGCACGATCCGATCGGCGCGCGCGACGACGTCGGGCTCCGAGGTCACGACGATCGTGCCGTGGCCGGTCTCGTTCGCCATGCGCTGAAACGCCTTCTCGGCCGAGTGCAGGTTGCCCGAATCGTAATCGACAAGTGCCGTGAGCATCAAAGTGCCCCTTTGGTCGAAGGCAGCACGCCGCCCATACGCGGATCGGTCTCGACCGCCATGCGTAGGGCGCGGGCGACCGATTTGAACGCGGCTTCGGCAATGTGGTGGCTGTTGAAGCCATGCACGCGGTCGATATGCAGCGTGATCCCGCCATGGGTGGCGAGCGCCTGGAAGAACTCGCGCACCAGCTCGGTGTCGAACGTGCCGATCTTCGGCGAGGGCATGTCGCAATTCCACACGAAGAACGGGCGCGCGGACAGGTCCAGCGCGCATTGCACCTGCGTGTCATCCATCGCCAGCGCGAAATGGCCGTAGCGGCGGATGCCGCGCTTGTCGCCGAGCGCCTGCACCAGCGCCTGACCCAGCGCGATCCCGGTGTCCTCGACCGTGTGGTGGTCGTCGATATGCAGGTCGCCCTTCGCGCGCACGGTCATGTCGATCAGCGAATGCCGCGCGAGCTGGTCGAGCATGTGGTCGAAGAAGCCCACGCCCGTCTTGTTATCGAATTGACCGGTGCCATCGAGATCGATCTCGACGCTGATCTCGGTCTCGGCGGTCTTGCGGCTGATGGTGGCTTTGCGCATTGGGCGCCTCCTTGAAACTCACCGCCTTATAGGCCGGGGCAGGGGGCGCGCTCAAGCGGGGGCATGTCGATTGACGGGCAGTGGGGCGGAAAAACAAAAGCCTCCCCGAAGGGAGGCTTTTTTGTATTGGAGCGGGCGAGGCGATTCGAACGCCCGACCCTAACCTTGGCAAGGTTATGCTCTACCCCTGAGCTACGCCCGCATCCTTGGGTATTTGACCGAACTGGAGCGGGCGAGGCGATTCGAACGCCCGACCCTAACCTTGGCAAGGTTATGCTCTACCCCTGAGCTACGCCCGCGCCGGTTCGGTGGAGGCGGATTTAGGGGATAGCGGCGTAGGCTGCAAGAGGAAATTTTGCGCGAAGAGGAATTTTCCTGCCTGACGTTTCGGCAGGCGGCGCCGAGCCGCGTTGCAAGCACCTAGCGACGCAAGAGGACAGCGAGCCGGCGATCTTGGGACGCGCCAAGCGAGGGGGCTCTGCCCCCGCTGGCTGTGCCAGCCCCCCGGGATATTTGACCCAAGCCGAAAACGAAAAATACCCGACTCGATCCGCAGAAGGGCGGGCGAGCCGGGCACGTTCGTCTTGGGCGGTCATCGGCGTCCCCGCCTGTTCCGCGAATCCTTGATAACGTGAGCGTAGTTAATGTTCCGTTGCGCCCGTTCGGCTTGGTGGAAATATCCCGGGGGGCTCGCGGAACGCGAGCGGGGGCTGCGCCCCCTGCCACGCCTCAGCTCAGCGCGCGCCAGCCGATATCGCGGCGACAGAAGCCTTCGGGCCAGTCGATCGCGTCGACCATTTCATAGGCCCGATCGCGCGCTTCCTGCAGGCTCTCGCCGCGGGCGGTGACGTTGAGAACGCGGCCGCCGCTTGCGACGACGTGTCCGTCTTTCTCAGAGGTGCCCGCGTGGAAGACCATGCGCGAGCCGTCTTCGGGTAGCGCGTCGAGCCCGCCGATCACCGAGCCTTTTTCATAGGCGCCGGGATAGCCCTGCGCGGCCATCACCACCGTCATCGCGTGATCGGGGGCCCATTGCGCCTGCACCTCGTTCAGCCGCCCTTCGGCGCAGGCCAGCAGCAGGTCGAGCGCCTGTGCGCCGAGCCGCAGCATCAGCACCTGACATTCGGGATCGCCGAAGCGCACGTTGTATTCCACGAGCCGCGGCTGGCCATCCTTGATCATCAGCCCGGCATAGAGCACGCCCTGGAACGGGGTGCCGCGCTTGGCCATCTCGGCGACGGTGGGGCGGACGATTTCGTCCATCGCCTTCGCCTCGATCTCGGGGCTCAGGATCGGGGCGGGGGAATAGGCCCCCATGCCGCCGGTGTTCGGGCCGGTATCGCCTTCGCCGACGCGCTTGTGATCCTGCGCACCGCCCACGGCGAGCACGTTCTCGCCATCGCACAGCACGAAGAGCGAGGCTTCCTCGCCCTCCATGAATTCCTCGATCACGACTTCCGCGCCTGCGCTGCCGAACGCGCCGCCGAAAATCTCGTCGATGCCATTGAACGCCTCATCGAGCGTCATCGCGACGATCACGCCCTTTCCGGCGGCCAGCCCGTCAGCCTTCACTACGATCGGGGCGCCCTGTTCGCGGACATAGCCCTTCGCGCCTTCCGCGCTGGTGAAGCGGGCATAGGCTGCCGTGGGCGCGTTGCAGGCGTCGCAAATCTCTTTCGTGAAGGCTTTCGAGGCTTCCAGCTTCGCGGCCTCCGCCGAGGGGCCGAAGGTCAGGATGTTCTGCGCTCGCAGCGCATCGGCCACGCCCGCGGCGAGCGGCGCTTCCGGCCCGATCACCACGAAATCGACCGCGTTGGCTTCGCAGAGTTCCAGCGCCGCCGCCGCATCGTTCGGATCGATCGCCGCGCAATCGGCGATCTGCGCGATCCCGGCATTGCCCGGGGCCACGATCAGCCGGTCGCATTTCGGATTTTGCTTGATCGCCCAAGCCAGCGCATGTTCGCGCCCGCCGCCGCCCAGAACCAGAATGTTCATCGCTCGCCCCCTTGGCCTTCGCTTTCCCGCCTTCTAAGCTGCGCGAAACTCTGAGGCAAGGCGCCCCGGACCAACGCTCAAGCAGGCAGGCATATGGACCTTCTCGACGACGAAAGCGGCTCGAACGCGCATGACTACACCGTCTCCGAGATTTCGGGGGCGGTGAAGCGGGTGATCGAGGGCGAATTCGGCCGCGTCCGGGTGCGTGGCGAAGTGGGCCGTGTGTCGATGCCGCGCTCGGGCCATATGTATTTCGACCTCAAGGACGACCGCTCGGTGATCGCCGCCGTCAGCTGGAAGGGGCAGGTGGCGAAGATGCAGGTCCGCCCCGAGGAGGGGATGGAGGTCATCGCCACGGGCCGGATGACGACTTTCGCGGGCCAGTCGAAATATCAGCTGATCGTCGACAATGTCGAACCGGCGGGCGCGGGCGCGCTGATGGCGATGCTGGAGGCGCGCCGCAAGGCGCTGGCCGCCGAGGGGCTGTTCGACGCGGGCCGCAAGAAACCGATTCCGTGGCTGCCGCAGGTGATCGGCGTGGTGACCTCGCCCTCGGGCGCGGTGATCCGCGACATTCTGCACAGGCTCGCCGACCGCTTCCCGCGCCATGTGCTGATCTGGCCGGTGGCGGTGCAGGGGCAGGCCTGTGCGCCGGAAGTGGCGCGCGCGGTGCGGGGCTTCAACGCGCTGGCGCCGGGCGGGGAGATCCCGCGCCCCGATCTGATCATCGTCGCACGCGGCGGCGGCTCGATCGAAGACCTCTGGGGCTTCAACGAAGAAGCCGTGGTCCGCGCCGTGGCCGAAAGCGACATCCCGGTGATCTCAGCCGTGGGCCACGAGACCGATACGACCCTCGTCGATCACGCCGCCGACCGGCGTGCGCCCACGCCCACGGCGGCTGCGGAAATGGCGGTGCCGGTGCGCGCCGAACTGGCCGCTTGGCTGTCGGAGGCGCAGACGCGGATGATGCGGGCGGCGCGCGGGCGGCTCGATCAGCGCGGCCAGCGGCTGCGCGATCTGGCGCGCGGGCTGGGCCGTCCCGAGGCGCTGACGCAACCGGCGCGGCAAAGCTTCGATCTCTGGGCCGAGCGGCTGGGGCCTGCGCTGCGCACGCTGGTGCTGCGCAAGAATACACGTTTCGCGCCGCTGGCCGCGCAAATCTCGCCGAACCTGCTGCGGCGCTTCATTCGGGATCGCTCGCGCGAGATCGAGGGGCTGTCGGCGCGGTTGGCGCCGGCACCTGCGGCGCGGATGCGGCGCGCGGGTCAGGATCACACGCAGCTTGCGCGGCGGCTGGATGCGGCGCGGGTGCGGATGATCGGCGATGCGCAGCGGCGCAACCGCGACGGCGCCGAGCGGCTGGCGGGGCTGGAAGCCCGGCTCGAGCGCTCCTTTCCCGCACGGATCGAGGCGCAGCGCGAACGGCTCGAGCGGCTCGACCGGATGCGCCAGACGCTGGGCTATACCGAGACGCTCAAGCGCGGCTATGCGGTGGTGCGCGGCCCCGATGGCGTGGTGACCTCGCAGGCAGCGGCGGAGAAACAGCCCGGTCTTGAGATCGAGTTCGCCGATGGCAAGCTCGCTGTCATCCCGGGCGGGGGCGGCAGCGCGGCCCCGCCGAAGCCGAAGAAGAAAAAGCCCGATCCCGGTCCGTCTCAGGGCAGTCTGTTCTGAGGCTTACACGCCGACGTCGGGGCCCTGACAGACCAGCGGATCCTGGCTTTCCGACAGGCTCACCAGCGGTTCCTGCGAGGGATCGCCCTTGAACTGTGCGAGCAGCCCCTGCGCCGTGTCGTAGAAGGTCCAGCATTGCAGCGGCGCATATTCGCCGTAATCGAAGCAGATATACTGCCCGTCCTGATACCAGTCGCCTTCCTTGCACTCGCTTTCGGTGAAGGCCCAGATCACCTTGTGGCCGGGCTTGTATTGCTCGGAGCCGTAGGGTTGGCCGAAGACCGAATAGGTGATTGTGCGTCCGACGGTCCGCTGATCGAATTGCTCCGCATTGAGCGGTGGGCCGAGCGGATCGGCGGCACGCGCAAGCGTCGGCATCAGAGCCAAGGCCGCAAGGGATAAAGTCAGGATCGGGTTCGGGCGCATGGGGGAGGCTCCGGCAAGGTCTTTCACCCAACCTGCCAGATCGCAGACCGCTTGCCTAGCGCGCGCTCGCCCCTTCGGTGCCGACTGGCTGCGCTTTGCCCAATGCCTTCACGCGCTTGTCCATGACCTTGCGCCAGAGCGGCGGGAACAGCGCCAGCGCCGCCATCGCGGGCAGGCTACGCGGCAGAACGGGCCGCCGCGGTTCGGTCAGATCGCCAAGCCGCAGCGCCGGGTATTCCCGCGCCGGATGCGCGTGGTGATCCGAATGGCGCGGCGCGTTGAGCATCCACAGCGAGGTGATCGGCGCGGGCGCATCCCAGCTGTGATGCGCATCGACCGGATCGAAGCTGCCATCGCCGCGACGCTTGCGCGACAGACCGTAATGCTGGACGTAATCGGCGAGCAGGATCTGCACCTGCGCATAGGCGCAGAGCATCAGGTAAGCCACCACGCCCTCCGCCCCGAAGAGCATCCCGAACAGCACCGCGAACCACAGTCCACCCAGCAGATAGGACGGGTAGGGGCCGAGCCGCGCGATCCTCGCCTTGATCCGCGCGCTCAGCGGCGCTTTCGGATCGATCGCGGGCAGACGGGCGAAGCGGTTGCGCTCCATCTCGTAGCCGCCGACGAAGCTGCCGATCCAGGCTCGCGGCGCAAACGACCAGAACCCCTCGCCAAGCTGCGCGGAATTCGGATCGTCCGGCGTCGCGACGAAGCGGTGATGGACGAGCCGATGCGCCGAGGTGTGATGCCCGAAGAGCAGCGAGATATAGACCCATTTCCCCAGCAGAAAGAGCCGTTTGTCCGAGCGATGGATCATCTCATGCGCATTGGAATTCGATACCTGCCCGAAGAATAGCCCGAAGGCCAGCCAGACCGCGATCCAGCTTGGCCCCTCCAGCAGCGTATGCCCCGACATCGCCGCTACGCCGAGCACGAGCAGCACGAAATGCACCACCGCCAATGTCGTCGAGAGCGCATCCGCTGCCGGAAATTCCGAGCCTTCCGGTGCATCGGGAGAGGGATGCTTCAGCGCCTCATCCAGGATAAAGATGCACAGCCCGATCCAGACCAGTGCCGCCCAGGCCGCGATCCCGCCGAAGACGCCCGCCACCAGCAGAAGCGGCACCGGCAGAAGCGTCACGACCGCGAAACTGTCGACCCCGGGGATCTCGCGCGACCGCCGCAGCAGATTTGCAATTGCTCCGCTCAGGCGGCGCTTGCGTGAAGGGTCTTTGCCTTGGGTCACGTGCTGCGGGTCCGCTTCGCTCACTCTCAATAGTGCAATGGTTTTGCGCTATTCTTTCGCCAATTTCGACCCTTTTATGACCCCGCTTGCGGCAGCCGGGCTTTTCTGCGCGAGATGTGGCCATGATGTCCGCAGCCCCGATCAGTCTCCTCATCGCCGCCGTCTTCGCGCTGATTTACCTCGCGCGCCATGCAGGCGCTGGGGAAAGCGGCGCGAAAACCCTTGTGAAGACCGCCTCCGTCGTGGCGCTGATTCCGATGGCGGCGGCCATGGGCGCGCCGCTTGCGATCCTCGCGGGCCTCGCGCTCGGGGCGGCGGGCGATTTCGCCCTGTCGCGCCCCGGTCAACGGGCCTTCCTGATCGGCATGGCGGCCTTCGCGGCGGGGCATCTGGCCTATCTTCTGGGGTTTCTCGACATCGGCGCGCGGCCCTCCGCCTGGACCATCCCGCTCATCGCCCTGGGGCTGTCGGCGGAGTTCTGGCTGCTGCCGCGCACGGGCGGGCTGTGCTGGCCGGTGCGCAGCTACATCTGGATCATCGTGGCGATGGCGGCGGTGGCGATGGGCCTGCCTGCGGGCTATCTGATGGTGATCGTGGGCAGCCTCGCCTTCGTCCTCTCTGACCTGATCCTCGCGCTGGAGATGTTCGTGCTGCGCGACGCGGGCCGCAAACAGCTGGCGGCGCGCGCGCTCTGGGTGCTCTACTGGGGCGGTCAGGCCTTGATCGGCTGGGGCGCGGGATCGGGTTTTGCCGGGGGATAAGCCTTCCATCCGGGCCTGCGATGAACTAGGTGGAGCGTAAGGAAAGGCCTGATCCATGTCGTTTTTCAAAAAGCTCAAATCGCGTCTGACGCGTTCCTCCTCGAAGCTCGAGCAGGGCCTCGAGGATATCGTCGCCGAGAATGCGGCCAGTGAAGACGAGGTCGCGGAGACGCCGGAACCTTCCGCGCCCGCGACGCCCGCAGAGACCTCCCCCGAGGCCGCGCCGCAGACCCGCGCCGAACCCGCCCCGGAACCTGAGCCCGAGGCAGAGCCGGAACCCGAACCCGAGCCGCCGCACAGCGAGACGATCAACCTCCCTGATCCGACGCCGCCAGCGCCCGGCTATGTGCCCGCGCCGGTGACCGAACCGGTCGAGGAGGAGCACGCGCAGATCGCCAAGGCGCCGCTCGACGTCGAGCCCGCGCCCGAACGTCCCAGCCCCGAGCCGAAGAAGCCCAGCCTTCTGGGCCGCATCTTCGGCGGTGGCGAGGCGAAAGTGGCCGAGCCGCGCCGCGTCCTCGATGACGAGATGCTCGAAAGCCTCGAAGAGCTGCTGATCGCTTCCGACATGGGCGTGGACACCGCGCTGCGCGTCTCGGCGAACCTCGCCGAGGGGCGGATGGGCCGCAAGCTCTCGGTCTCCGAGATCAAGGGGCTGCTGGCCCAAGAGGTCGCCCGGATCATGGAACCGGTCGCGAAACCGCTGCCGCTTTACCCGAAAAAACCGCAGGTCGTGCTGGTGGTGGGCGTCAACGGCTCGGGCAAGACCACGACGATCGGTAAGCTCGCCTCGCAATTCCGCGCCGCCGGCAAGCAGGTGGTGATCGCCGCGGGCGACACGTTCCGCGCAGCTGCGGTCGAGCAGCTTCAGGTCTGGGGCGATCGCGCCGGCGTGCCGGTGCTGACAGCGCCTGAAGGTTCGGACCCGGCCTCGCTCGCCTATGATGCGATGAAGAAGGCCGAGGCCGAAGGTGCGGACCTTCTGATGATCGACACGGCGGGCCGGTTGCAGAACCGCGCCGACCTGATGGAAGAACTGGCCAAGATCGTCCGCGTGATCCGCAAGGTCGACGAGACCGCGCCGCATAACACGCTTCTCGTGCTCGATGCGACGACGGGGCAGAACGCGCTGCAGCAGGTCGATGTGTTCCGCAAGATCTCGAACGTGTCGGGCCTGGTGATGACCAAGCTCGACGGTACCGCGAAGGGCGGCGTTCTGGTGGCGCTGGCCGACAAGTTCGGCCTGCCGATCCACGCGATCGGGGTGGGTGAACAGCTCGACGATCTGGCGCCTTTCGATCCGGAGGAATTCGCACAAGCCCTCGTCGGTCTCGAAGACTGAGGTCGAGAAGGGGGGCACTGCCCCCCGCGCTTGCGCGCGCCCCCCGGGATATTTGTGCAAGAACGAAGAGAGGGATGCGCCTTTCCTCTTCCCCTTGGTCGAAATATCCCGGGGGTGAATGGCCCCTGAGGCCAGAGGGGGCAGCGCCCCCTTGCCGCCGACATCACGAAGGACTTCCCCTTGAGCGACTGGATCATCTCCGTCTCGGGCACCGAGACCGGCAAGCACCTCGCGCTGAGCCTCGCTCTGCTCGCCGCCTTTCTTCACGCGCTGTTCGGGGCGCTACAGAAGGGGCGGCACGATCCGTGGCTCAGCCGCGCCGCGATCGATGCGAGCTACGGGATCATCGCGGCCCCCTTCGCGCTCTTCGTCGTGCCGTGGCCCGAGCCCTTCATGTGGCCGATCTTCGTGGGCGTCTTCTTCATCCATGTCGCCTACAAACTCTTGCAGGCGGCCTGCTACCAGCGCGGAGCCTATACGGTGGTCTATCCGGTGGTGCGCGGCACCGGACCGCTTTTCGCGGTGATCGGGGCGGGGTTCATCTTCGGTGAGCATTTCACGATCGGCCAATGGGCCGGGGTGGCGACGCTTCTGGCGGGCATATACGGGCTAGCGCTTTACAATCTGCGCAATGTGACGGTCGATCGCGACACGATGGTGCCCGCCCTGATGCTGGCCGTGGCGACCGGCGCTTTCGTCGCGCTCTACACCACCTATGACGCCTATGGCATCCGCGCGACCGCCGATCCGTTCACCTTCCTTGCGTGGTTCTTCTTCATCGACGGCTGGTTCATGCCGATCTTCACCGCGCGGCGCTGGACGAAGCTGCCGAGTTCGGAAATGGTGCCGCTCATCAAGAGGGGTGTTATCGGCGCGATTGTTGCTTATTTCTCCTTTGGCTCGATCATGTTGGCGACACGGCTCGACAAGGTGGGCGAGGCGGCGGTGCTGCGCGAGACGTCTACGGTCTTCGCAGCGCTTATCGGCTGGCTCGTGCTGGGCGAGAAAGTGGGGCCGCGGCGCACGGCTCTGATGGCGCTGATCGCGGCAGGGGCCGTGATCGTTGAGATAGCAGGCAGGTAAAGGCAGATGGCAGAGAAAAAGATTTCCCCCTGGGTGAAAGCGGCGCTCGACTGGGGGCCGCTCATCGTGTTCTTCGTCGCCTTCAACCGGCTCAAGGACGGCACCTACACGATCCTCGGCACCGACTATTCGGGCTTCGTCGTGGCCACCGCGCTGTTCATCCCGCTGATCGCGGCGACGACGCTGATTCTGTGGCTGCTGACCGGCAAGCTCTCGGCGATGCAGATCGCGACGCTCGTGCTGGTGGCGATCTTTGGCGGGCTGTCGGTCTGGCTGAACGATCCGACCTTCTTCAAGATGAAGCCCACGATCATCTATCTGCTGTTTGCGGGCATCCTCGGGGCCGGATTGCTGCGCGGCAAGGCCTGGCTGCAACTGGTGATGAACGAGGCGATGCCGATGGCGCATGAGGGCTGGATGATCCTGACCAAGCGCTTCGTCTGGCTGTTTCTGGGCCTTGCCGTGGCCAATGAGATCGTCTGGCGCACGATGTCGGACGCGCATTGGGTCGATTTCAAGACCTTCGGTCTGCCGATCATCATGATCGCCTTCATCATGTCGCAAGCGAAGCTGTTCGAGCGTCACGGGATCGACACGGAGGAAAGCGAGGAGGGCTAACTCCGCCCTGTCCGCGCCCGCCGCGATCCGTTACACCTTTCGCGACTGCCAACCCCGGAGCCGCTCATGAAAATCGCCACCTTCAACATCAACGGCATCAAGGCGCGCCATCAGGCGCTGGTCGATTGGCTGAAGGAGGCCGAGCCCGACGTGGCTTTGCTGCAGGAGATCAAGTCGGTTGACGAGGGTTTCCCGCGCGAGCTCTTCGAAGAGCTGGGCTATTCGGTCGAGACGCACGGCCAGAAAAGCTTCAACGGCGTCGCTATCCTCTCGAAGCTGCCTCTGGAGGATGTGACGCGCGGCTTGCCCGGCGATGAGAGCGACGAACAGGCGCGCTGGATCGAGGCCACCGTGGTCGGCGACAAGGGCGCGGTGCGGCTCTGTGGTCTCTATCTGCCCAATGGCAACCCGGTGGAGCTGGACGATGCAGGCCAGCCCGTCGAGGGCGGCAAATACGCCTACAAGCTGTCATGGATGGCCCGGATGAAGGCGCGCGCGGAAGAGCTGCTGGCGCTGGAAGAGCCCTTCGTGATGGCGGGCGATTACAACATCATTCCGCAGGACGAGGATGCCGCGAAACCCGAGGCGTGGCGCGGTGATGCGCTGGCGCTGCCGCAAAGCCGCGAAGCCTTCCGCCGTATCCTCAATCTCGGTTTCACCGAGGCGTTCCGCGCCCGCGTGCAAGGGCCGGGGCATTACTCGTTCTGGGATTATCAGGCGGGTGCCTGGCAGAAGAATAACGGCATCCGGATCGACCATCTGCTGCTAAGCCCGCAGGCGGCGGATCTGCTGCGCGATGTCGGCATCGACAAGGAAATCCGCGGCCGTGACAAGCCCTCGGACCACGTGCCGGTGTGGATCACGCTCGACCTCTGAGCGCGATTGCCGCAACGTCATTTCCTCGGCCCCGTCGCAGCTGTGCATAGTGGCGGCGGAAGAGAGGAGACCCCACATGCAAGACAAGATCAGCCGGCATCCGGTGCCGAAACTCGCCGACATGCCCGAGGATATCCGCACGCGGATCGAGGCGGTGCAGGAGAAGGCCGGGTTCATCCCGAACATCTTCCTCGCGCTGGCGCACCGGCCCGACGAGTGTCGCGCCTTCTTCGCCTATCATGACGCGCTGATGGAGAAGCCCGGCAACCTGACGATCGCCGAGCGCGAGATGATCGTGGTGGCGACCTCGGCGGCCAATGAGTGCCAGTATTGCGTGATCGCGCATGGGGCGATCCTGCGCATCCGCGCCAAGAACCCTCTGATCGCCGATCAGGTCGCGGTGAATTACCGCAAGTCCGAGATCACGCCGCGCCAGCGCGCGATGCTCGATTTCGCAATGAAGGTGAGCCTGCGCGCGCAGGAGGTCGAGGAGGCCGATTACGAAGCGCTGCGCGCCCACGGGTTCACCGATGACGATATCTGGGACATCGGCGCGATCACCGCGTTTTTCGGCCTGTCGAACCGCTTGGTGAACATGGCTGCGATCCCGCCGAACCCCGAGTTCTACGCGATGGGGCGCTGAGCGCCTCTGGTCTTCGCCCATCCGCGCGGTCTAGGCTCTGGCGAAACCAGCCAATAGGAGCGCGCGATGGGCGAGATCTTGATCCGGGGCGCCGAGGTGATCGTCACGATGGACGGCACCCGGCGCGAGCTGAAGGGCGCGGATCTGCTGCTGCGCGACGGGCAGATTGCGGCCGTCGGGCCGGGGCTGGAAAGCCCGGGCGAGGTGGTCGAGGCCAAGGGCTGCGTCGTCACGCCGGGCCTCGTGAACACCCATCATCACCTCTACCAGACGCTGACCCGTGCGGTGCCGGGCGGCCAGGACGCGCTGCTATTTGGCTGGCTGCAGACGCTCTACCCGATCTGGGCGAAGATGGGCCCCGAGGAGATCCGCGTCTCGGCGCAGGTGGGGCTGGCGGAGCTGGCGCTCACCGGCTGCACCACCAGTTCCGATCATCTGTATATGTATCCGAATGGCGCGCGGCTGGAGGATACGATCCACGCCGCCGCCGAGCTGGGCCTGCGCTTCCACCCCACGCGCGGCGCGATGAGCATCGGCGAGAGCGATGGCGGGTTGCCACCCGATAGTCTGGTGGAGCGCGAGGACGCGATCCTGAACGACTGTATCCGGGTCGTCGACGCGTTCCACGATGCAAGCGAGGGCTCGATGTGCCGGGTAGGGATCGCGCCGTGCTCGCCCTTCTCGGTCTCGCGCGAATTGATGCGCGATGCGGCCCTGCTGGCGCGCGACAAGGGCGTGATGCTGCACACCCATCTGGCCGAGAATGACGAGGATATCTCCTATTCCCTCGAACAGTTCGGCTGTCGGCCGGGGCAGTATGCGGAAGATCTGGGCTGGACCGGCGACGATGTCTGGCACGCGCATTGCGTGAAGTTGGACGCGGGCGAGATCGACCTGTTCGCGCGCACGAAGACGGGCGTTGCGCATTGTCCGTGCTCGAACTGCCGTCTGGGGTCGGGCATCGCGCCGGTGCGGCAGATGCGCGATGCGGGGGTGAAGGTGGCGCTTGGCGTCGATGGCTCGGCCTCGAATGATGCAGGCTCTCTGATCGGCGAGGCGCGCATGGCGGTGCTGCTGCAGCGGGTGCAAAACGGCGCCGACGCGATGGCCGCGCGCGAGGCGCTGGAGATCGCGACTTTGGGCGGGGCGCAGGTGTTGGGCCGTCCCGATTGCGGCGTGCTCGCGCCCGGAAAGCGCGCGGATGTGGCGATCTGGGATGTCTCGGGGCTGGAGGCGGCAGGCGCATGGGATCCGGTCGCGGCGCTGGTGCTGTGCGGGCCGCCCAAGGTGAAGCATCTCTTCGTCGAGGGTCGTCAGGTGGTGCGCGATGGGCAGGTGGTGACGATCGACCTGCCGCGGGTGATCGAGACGCAGAACCGTCTCGCGGCACGACTTATGGGCTGAATTTCGCGCGCCGCACGGCACCGGCTGTGCTCGCGATCCGCAGCAGGCGGCGTCGGTCGCCTGCAAGGGCGGCCTCCATCAGCCCCGATAGCCCGCCGCGCGCCTTCAGATGCGGCCCGAGGTCGGAATGGCCGAGATCGGGGAAGATCAGGTGGTCGACATTCGAGGCACGCGGGAAAGGCATCGCCTGATCCAGGTCGTCATGCGCGCCGTGGCACAGGATCGTCCAGCAGGGCGCGGGCGGGAGCGGCGTGATCTCGCGGGCGAAGGTCGCGATCTGTCCCGTCCACTCGCTCCAGCGCGTCTCCCCCGGCACGACGCCCGGTTTGACCGAGACTTGGGGCGACAGCGCGAGCACCACATCGATCGGGATCACCTCAGCCGCGACCAGCGCCGAGACCGCGCCCATCGAAAGGCCAATGGCGGCGATGCGGGTGACGGGGCGGCGGCGCGTCACCTCTGCCAAGGCGGCACGCAGGGCAGGGGCGAAACCCGGATCGTTTGCCCAGCTGCGGCTTTCGTCGCTGATGAACAACGCTCGGCGCGGGAAGCCGGGCGTGCCGCGCCCCGTGGCAGTGGCGACGAATTCCGGTGCGGGCGGGCGGCTGGAGTCATGGCCGATCGAGGCGAAGGAGATCACCAGATCACTGCCCGCACCGTCTAGGAAATCGACCGTGAAAGGCGCGCGGGCGTAGATTCTCTCGAAGGCCGGATCGCTCAATGCAGCCGCTTGCCGGCGACCCAGGTGCCCGCGATCGCGCGGTCGTCGCCCATCATGATCGTGGGGAAGATCGCCTCCCAGATATCCTCCGCCCGCGCTGCGCGTTGCGAAATGGCAGGCGTCGAGGCGAGGTCGACCGCGATGAAATCCGCCTCCATTCCCGGCGCCAGCGCACCGATCTTGTCGCCCATCCGCATCGACTGGGCCGAGCCTTGCGTGGCCAGCCACCAAAGCTGCGCGGGGTGCAGCGGCTGATGCGTCAGCTGCCCGATCTCATAGGCGGCGGCCATCGTGCGCAGCATCGAGAAGCTCGACCCGCCGCCGGTATCGGTGGCCAGCCCGATTTGCTGCCCCTCGGCCAGACGCGTCGGCCAGTCGAACAGCCCCGAGCCGATGAACGTGTTCGACGTCGGGCAATGGATCAGCGCCGCGCCGACCTCCTTGATCCGGTCGGCCTCGCGCGGTTCCAGATGGATCGCGTGGCCGTAAAGCGCGTTCTCGCCCAGCAGGCCATAAGTCTCGTAAGTGTCGAGATAGTCGCGCGCGGTGGGATATAGCTCGCGCACCCAAGCGATCTCGTCCACCTGCTCGCTCAGATGGGTTTGCATCAGGCAATCGGGATGCTCCGCCCAGAGCGCGCCTAGGGCGCAAAGCTGATCCGCCGACGAGGTGGGCGAGAAGCGCGGCGTGATGACATAGCTCAGCCGGCCAGTCCCGTGCCACTTCTGCAAGAGGACGCGGCTGTCGTCATAGGCCGATTGCGGGGTGTCGCGCAAAGCCTCGGGGGCGTGGCGATCCATGCAGGTCTTGCCCGCCGCGGCGCGCATCCCGCGCGCCTTGGCGGCGGTGAAGAAGGCTTCGACGCTGGCGGGATGGATCGTGCAATAGCTGCACATCGACGTCGTGCCGTTCATCAGCGCCAGATCGAGATAGCGGGTCGCGATCTCCTCGGCATGGGCGGGATCGGCGAAGGAAATCTCCTCGGGGAAAGTATAGGTGTTGAGCCAGTCGATCAGCCGCTTACCCCAGCTCGCGACGATCGCGGTCTGCGGGTAATGCACATGCGCATCGACGAAACCGGGTGACAGGAGATGATCGCCATGATCGATGATCTCGGCCTGCGGATGGGTCTCGCGCAGATCGTCGGCCTCGCCCACGGCGGCGATCATACCGCCGTCGATCAGCATACCGCCGCGGCGCCGGTGCGAGACTGCCTCCGGCCCTTCGACAAGCGCGTCGCCACGGTATTCCAGAACCTGCCCAAGGTGCAGTTCAGCCATCATTCTCTCCTGTCCGACGCGCCATGCTAGGGCGGGGCGGGGCGAAGGTAAATCTCTGCCGTCGCGGCGCTTCTTTTTCGCCATCGCCCCCCTGTCCATCTGCGAGAAAACAGCTATGTTTCACGCGCGATCGGAATGGGGGCGACATGGCCGAAGCACTTGCCGAAGAGACAGAGCGCGAGGAAGAGGATTATCGGCTGAGCGGAGAGCTGGTCGAGGAAATTCTCGATGCCGTCGAGCAGGAAGATGCAGATCGCCTGAGCGAACTGCTCGAGCCCTTGCACGCCGCCGATATCGCCGACCTTATCGAACAGGTCTCCGGCCATGAGCGGCGCGAGATTCTGCGCCTCTGGGGCCGCCAGATCGACGGCGAGATCCTGACCGAGATCGACGAGGGCATCCGCGAGGAGGTTCTCGCGAGCCTGCCGCCGGAAGTTCTGGCCGACGCTGTCCGTGAGCTCGATTCCGATGACGTCGTCGACCTGATCGAAGACCTCGAGGAGCCGCAGCAGGAAGCGATCCTCGGCGCGCTCGACGAGACCGACCGGGCCGCGGTCGAGAAATCGCTGGGCTATCCCGAATATTCCGCCGGTCGCTTGATGCAGCGCGAGGTCGTGACCGCCCCCGAGCATTGGACGGTGGGCGAGACGATCGACTTTCTGCGGAAAGCCAAATGGCTGCCCGACCAGTTCTATCACGTGACTCTTGTCGATCCGGGCCATCATCCGGTCGGCAATGTCACTCTGGGACGGATCCTGTCCGCCCCGCGCGCCTCGAAGCTGATCGAGATTTGCGAGGAAGAGTTCCGCAAGATCTCGGCCTATCAGGACGAGGGCGACGTGGCCTATGCGTTCAACCAGTATCACCTGATCTCTGCCCCGGTCGTGGATGAAGACGACCGCTTGGTCGGCGTCATCACCATCGACGACGCGATGTCGGTGCTCGACGAGGAACACGAGGAAGACATCCTCCGCCTCGCCGGTGTGGGCGACGAATCCGCGATCTCGGATACCGTTCTGGAAACCGTGCGTCAGCGCCTGCCTTGGCTCTTCATTAACCTCCTGACGGCCATTCTCGCCTCGGCGGTGATCTCGATCTTCGAGGGTACGATCCAGCAGCTCGTGGCGCTCGCCGTGCTGATGCCGATCGTGGCCTCGATGGGCGGCAATGCGGGCACGCAGACGCTGACGGTGGCGGTGCGTGCGCTCGCGACCCGCGACCTGACCGACAGCAACGTCTGGAGGGTCGTGCGACGGGAAGCCATCGTGGGGCTGCTGAACGGTCTGGCCTTCGCGGTGGTGATGGGCGCGGTGGCCGCCTTCTGGTTCTCGGGCGCGCAGCTTGGGATCGTGATCGGGTTGGCGATGGTGATCAACCTCGTGGTGGCCGCATTGTCTGGCATCCTGATCCCGTTGGCGCTGGAGAAGCTCGGCGCGGACCCGGCGCTGGCCTCGGGCACGTTCGTGACGACGATGACCGATGTGGTGGGCTTCTTCGCCTTCCTCGGGCTGGCTTCTGTGGTTCTGCTATGAGCAAGGATCTCGCGCGCAAGGACGCTTTCGCGGCGCGTAAGGCGGCCCATGCCGCCGATGACGGGGCGGCGACCCGTGCGCTGACAGCGGCGCTGGAGCCCTTCGCGGGCAAGGTGCTCGCGGGCTATTGGCCGATCCGCACCGAGCCCGATCCGCGCCCGGCGATGGTCGCCCATGGCGGGCCGCTCTGTCTGCCGGTGGTGGTCGCGGAGGCGCAGCCTTTGGTCTTTCACCGCTGGACGCCCGAGACCGAGATGATCGCGGGCGCGTTCGGGGCGCATATCCCGGCGGAGGGCGAAGAGGTCACCCCCGAGGTGCTGATCGTGCCGCTACTGGCTTTCGACGCGAAGGGCTATCGGCTGGGCTATGGCGGCGGCTTCTACGACCGCACGCTGGAGGGGCTGCGCGCCCGCGGCCCCGTCACGGCGATCGGCTTTGCTTTTGCGGCGCAGGAAGTGCCGGAAGTGCCCACCGAGCCGACCGATCAGCCTCTCGACATGATCGTGACCGAGGCGGGCATCCTACATCTCTGATCAGCCCATCCGCTCGGAGGCGTAGGCGCCAGGCGAGGCCGGGAAGACGACCGTCTTGCTGTCGTTCAGGAACACCCGGTGCTGCACATGGGCGTGGATCGCGCGCGAAAGCACCTGCGCCTCGACATCGCGGCCCAGCGAGACGTAATCCGACGGGCTTTGCGCATGGGTGACGCGCACGGTGTCCTGCTCGATGATCGGGCCTTCGTCGAGATCGGCGGTCACGTAATGCGAGGTCGCCCCGATCAGCTTCACGCCACGCTCATAGGCCTGCTTGTAGGGGTTCGCACCCTTGAAGCTCGGCAGGAAGGAGTGGTGGATGTTGATGATCCGGCCCGACATCTTCTGGCACAGCGCATCCGACAGGATCTGCATGTAGCGCGCCAGCACGATCAGTTCCGCACCCGACTCATCGACGACGTCCAGAAGACGCTTCTCGGCCTCGGGCTTGTTCTCTTTCGTCACCTTGATGTGGTGGAAGGGCAGGTCATGGTTCACGACGACCTTCTGATAGGTCATGTGGTTCGACACCACGCCCACGATCTCGATTGGCAGCGCCCCGATGCGCCAGCGATAGAGAAGGTCGTTCAGGCAGTGGCCGAAGTTCGACACCATCACCAGAACCTTCATCTTCTCGCGGGAGTCGCGGACCGCCCAGTCCATCTCGAAATCCTTGGCGACCGGCTCGAAGGCGGCGCGGATCGTCTCGGCATCCTTGCCCTTCTCGGAGACGAAGCTGACGCGCATGAAGAACTGGCCCGTCTTCGGGTCGTCATACTGATGCGAGTCGGTGATGTTGCAGCCCTGATCGGCCAACACGTTCGCGATCCCCGCGACGATCCCCCGCGTCGAGGGGCAGGCAACGGTGAGAACGTAAGCGTCGGCAGTCTGGGTCATGTCGCATCCCTTTTGATCTTTCGCCCGGTTTCCTAGCGCGCCGGGGGTGGGGACACAATCACCCCGAGTCCGGGGAGGGGCGCGGGAGAAAGCGACGGCGTTGCGGTGAAAAGCGGCATCGCGTCAGGAGCGCGGCGCGCGGCCTCAGGCCGCCGCGTTTTCAGGCTGCGTACCGCGCAGGGATTCGATTTCGAGGAAAACGCTCGAAACCTCGGGATGGGCCTCGTGGATTTTCTTCTGCACCGCCTCCACCGCGTGGAAGATCGCTTCGGGCGAGAGGTCTGTGCGCATCTTCAGCTCGATATTCACCAGCACCTGATCGGGCGCGAAATGCATCGTCAGGAGGCGTTTGACCTCTGCGACCTCGTCGAACCCGGTCGCGATCTCGCGGATCGACTTGCGCACGTCGCGGTCAGCGGCTTCGCCCATGATCAGCGCGCGGGTCTCGTAGACGAGGATGATGGCGACGACGATCAGGATGAGCCCGATGACGATGGAGGCCGCGCCGTCGAAGAACGGGTTCTCGAACGTCACCGAGAGATAGACGCCAAGTGCGGCGGCGAGGATACCCAGAAGGGCCGCACTGTCTTCGGCGACGACGACGAAGATCGACGGGTCCTTGGAACGGCGGAAGGCTTTGAAATAGCCTTCGCCCGGTTTGCGCTGCTTCAGAAGCTGACGGATCGCGATGACCCAGGACGTGCCTTCGGCGAGGAAAGCCACGAGCAGCACGCCGTAATTCCAGATCGGCTTTTCGATCGGCTCGGGGTTCTGGATATGGACGATGCCCTCATAGATCGAGAGCCCGCCGCCGATCGCAAACAGCAGCATCGCGACGACGAGCGACCAGAAATACAGCTCCTTGCCATAGCCGAACGGGTGTTTCTCGTCCGGTTCCTTCTTGCTGCGCTTGTGGCCCAGCAACAGCAGCCCCTCATTGCCGGTATCGACCACCGAGTGGAACGCCTCCGCCAGCATGGATGAGCTACCCGTGAAGGCCGCGGCTATGAATTTCGCGATGGCGATCAGGAGGTTCGCCGCGAGCGCCCCATAGACGGCAATCGGCTTTTCTTCGGAGGCTTGGGCGTCGGCCATGGCTGGGATCCTGCATCGGGGCGCGCGACGGGGAGGAACGACCGCGCGCCGGTGTCGTGATGCAGGGGTAACATGGGCGGGGGCAGGGCGGTTCCCGAGGCTGGTGCGACAGGGCTCAGCCGTTGCAGTTCAGCGCTTTCGCGAAACCGCCGGGCGAGGTGTCGGTGCTGAGGCGTGTCCATTCCACGGTTTGTCTGGGCGTGACAGAGAGCGACAGCAACGCGGACCAGTCGAAACTGGCGACGACCATCTCGGGACCAGAGCCGCAATCGCGCACCCCGCCCAGGATCGTGTCAGACCCGAAACGGTGATTGGTGAACTGCCCGCCCGCGAAGGTCGGGTGCAAAGCGCCGTCGCGATACTCGAAAACGCGCAGCACGCCCAACCGATGCGGCGCGTCGATCAGCGCGATGTCGCGATGCCCGTTGCCATTGAAATCGGCGCTGCCGATGGGCGCGAGCCAATGGTTCGGCTCGCCCACGAAATCGGTCGCGGCGAGGAATTCCGGCTTTCCCGATTTCACCGTTAGCACCAGAAGCCGCGAGCCGAACTTCAGATGCGATTGCACCACGATCACCTCGGCGATGCCATCGCCGTCGAGATCGCTCAGGCGCGGCGCCGTATCCTCATAGACCATGTCGGGGTCGAGGCGCAGCTCGTAGGTCAACGTGCTGTGGCCTGAGAACAGACCCTTGGGATTGCCCGCCTTGCGGGTCACGTCGATCTGGAGATTTGCGAATTCCTGATCGGGGCCGAGCGCGCCGTGACCGTAGCGATCCGTAGGCTCGGTGAACCGCGCAGCGAGGGTGATCTCGGCCCGCGCGGGCAGGGCGGCAGCGGTGACCAGCGCAAAGGCGAGGGCCACCGCGCGTCGCATCAGATCTGCTTTTCGGGAAGGTTGACGATCAAGCCGTCGAGCTCGTCCGTGACCTTGATCTGGCAGGTCAGGCGCGAGGTGACAGGATCGGGCTCGTACGCGAAGTCGAGCATGTCCTCTTCCATCGGATCGCGCGGAGGCAGTTTCTCGATCCAGTCCTTGTCGACATAGACATGGCAGGTCGAACAGGCGCAGGCGCCACCGCAATCGGCGTCGATGCCGGGCACGCCATTGTCGCGCGCACCTTCCATCACGGTCATGCCGGGCTTCACGTCGATCTCGTGACGGGTGCCGTTGAATTCGACATAGGTGATTTTCGCCATAGCTCGGGGCCTCTTGTTCGTAATCAAAACGCGCTTGCCGGCAGGGCCGGTCGCAAGTGATCTAAGCTGCTTTCGGCGATTTGGCCAGAGGTGGGCTATCACGGGCAAGGGATTGCCGCAGCGTAGATATCGGCTAGTGTGCCGGCCCAAGGCAGGCGGAGACGAGAATGCGGCAGATCGCTGAAAACTTCGGCACGGCGCGGGCGGCGCTGGTGGCGCTGGGTGTGACGATGGGGCTGGCGGGCTGTCAGCCCACCGCGCAGGGTTCGGATCCCGCCCCGAAGGACCCGCCCGCCAAGACGCTCGCCCATGTGCTGCAAAGCCGCCCGCCCGCCGACGACGCGCAGGGATGTTTCACCCAACTCAAAGGCCCGGCCAAGGTCGAGACCGTGACCGGGCAGGTGCAGGTCCTCCCAGAACAGCGCGACCCGAAGACCGGCAAGGTCACGCAGCCTGCGATCTATCGCGAATTGAGCGGTCAGAAGCTCGTCGATAGCGGCAAGCCGCGCTATTTCGAATCCGTCTGCTCGGAGGATCTGACGCCCGCTTTCGTTGCGATGACCCAGCGCGCGCTGGCGCTGCGCGGGCTGTATTCCGGCCCCGCCGACGGCAAGCTGGACCCAGCGACGGGCCGCGCGATCGCGGCCTATCAGGCGCCGCGCGGCCTCGACAGCCCGACGCTTTCGGTCCGCGCCGCGCAGGAGCTGGGCCTCTATATCTGGTCGAACTGAGGCCGCTCGCGCCCGCCATCGCATCGCCGCACAGCCCTTTGCGCAGGCGGCGGGGTTGTGCCCACGGGGGGAAGGGGCTCTAACCGGGGCCAAAGGACAGGGGGCATCATGCATAAGCTTTTCGGCAGCAACCTGCGCTTCATGCGCGACAATGCCCGCTGGCTCGGCGCGGGGTTCCTGCTGACGCTGTTCTCCTCCTTCGGTCAGACCTTCTTCATTGGCCTGTCGGGCAATGACATCCGGGCGACTTTCGGCCTGTCGGGCGGCACCTTCGGCGCGCTCTACATGGTGGCGACGCTGGCCTCGGCCTCGACGCTGCCGTTTCTGGGGCGCACGCTCGACCTGATGCCCGGCTGGAAGGTCGTGCGCTTCACCATTCCGCTGCTCGCGCTGGCCTGTATCGGGATCACGCTTGCCCCGAACCTGATCTTCCTGACGCTGGCGATCTACATGCTGCGGCTTTTCGGGCAGGGCATGATGACCGAGATTGCCTTCACCGAGATCGGCCGCTGGTTCGTCGCGAGCCGCGGCAAGGCGATGTCACTGATCGTGCCGGGCCAACCCTTCGGCTCTGCGGTGCTGCCGGTTCTGGTGGTGCTGATCGCGCAGGCGAGCGGCAATTGGCATCTCGCGTGGTGGCTCTCGGCCGGGGTGCTGGTCTTGATCGCCTGGCCGCTCCTGATGCGGCTGATGCAGGTCGAGCGGGTGCCGAACGCGACCGAGGTGCAATCGAGCGCCTCGGGCACCGCGCGCGACTGGACCCGGTCGGAGGTGATCCGCGATCCGGTCCTCTACATGCTGCTGACGGGGCTGCTCGCGCCACCCTTCATCGGCACGGTAATCTTCTTCCACCAAGGCTACCTGACCGAGCTGCGTGGCTACTCCCCGCTCGCCTTCGCGGCGGCCTTCCCGGTGATGTCCCTCGCGACCGTGGGCTTCGGCTTCGTCTGCGGCGGGCTGATCGACCGGTTCGGGGCGCTGCGCCTGCTGCCCTTCGTTCTGGCCCCGCTGACATTGGCCTCGCTGACGGTCGCCTTGGTCACGCCGGTCTGGGGCGTCTATGCCTTCATGGCGCTGCTTGGCATGTCGAACGGGTTTTCCGGCACGCTGATGGGCGCGCTCTGGCCCGAGGTCTACGGGGTGAAGAACCTCGGCGGCATCCGCGCGATCATCGTGGCCTCGATGGTGCTCTCGACGGCCATCGGGCCGGGGATCACGGGCGTGCTGATCGATATGGGGGTGGAGCTGCCGACCCAGATGCTGGGCATGGCGGTCTGGTGCGTGATCGCAGCCGGGAGCCTGACGATCGCCTCGCGCCGGGTGCTGGCGCGCGAAACGGCACGATGAAAAAGGCGCCCCGCGGGTCAGCCCCATGCAGTAAATGGTGTAGCTTGGGGCCGGACGCATTGTAGGCGCAACGCCATGTCGATCAGCAGCTCCCGACGGGAACTTCGAGAGCTGTCTGCGGCGGATGTCGGCTAGGCGGACCTTTCTACCACTCGCACCAGTGGCCATCGTTCCAGCCAGCCTTTTCTCTGAACTCTGGTCCGGAAGGCTTCGCGCTTATGTGGCAAGCTCGATGCTGGGCGCAAAATCATCGAACAGAGGTCGTTGAGCGTGAAGGGAGCAAGGATCCGACAATCTGAGCCCGACCTTTGGGCCGCGACTGCCGTGGCCGTTTCTGGCCAGTAGCGCATTGCATCTGCCACTGAACAATATGGTGAATCTCCGTTTCGCAGGTGCATTCTCGCCTGGTTTTTCACGGACCATTGGTACTCCGGCGCTGCTTGGCGAAGCCAATTCTCAAAAGCTTCGTCCAACGCAGGATCGAGGTTTTTATCGTCGAAGTAGAGAACGTCTATGTCGTCATCTCTGCAATCCGAAGCCCGACCGTGAAGGGCGTCCCACACGAAGTTTCGGACAAAGCCCGCACCGATGCTTCCCTGACGCAGATTGAGTGATTCAACCAACTCAAGAAGCTCCCATCGCTGCCGGTTTTCGCGCAGCAGAGAAGCGATGTCGTCGGACTGAAGCACTGATGCCCTCGCGGTATTCCGGCCCACTCAGCCAAGTTAGGCGAAGATTGATGACGCTCCAACCTTCGCAACAGGAAGCAAAGTCCGCAGTAGGCCCGAAGCGGCCATTGCGCTTCGAGCCTTCAAGGTTCTCACGCGCACCATTTACTGAAAAAGGCGCCCCGCGGGGCGCCTTTTCTATCGTTTTGAACGGTGCGGATCACTCCACGGGAAGGGCCACGAAACGCGGCTCGCCAGCGCGGCGGATCAACAGCAGGATCGACTTACGCCCCGCATCCTTCGCCGCCTGCACGCGCTCTTCGAAATCATCGACCGCGGAGACCGGTTTCTGCCCGACCTCGGTGATCAGATCGCCGACGCGCAGCCCTTTCTCATAGGCCGAGGAGGTCTCGTCGATCTGCTTGATGACAAGGCCGTTCGCCTCTTTCGTCAGACCCATCTCGGTGCGCAGGTCATCCGTCAGCGGGGTCACGGTCAGGCCGAGCATGTCCTTCTCGACCTCCTGCGGGGCCTGCACGGCTTTCGGGGGCTGTTCGCCCTCGGCGGCTTCGCGGCGGCCCAGCGTCACCAGCAGCGTCTTGGCCTCGCCATCGCGCATCACGGTCACGCGGACCTTCTCGCCCACCGGCGCGTCGGCCACGCGACGCACCAGATCGCGGGTGCTCTTGACCTCGCCGCCATCGAAGGAGGTGATCACGTCGCCCGCCTCGATGCCGGCTTCCTTGGCGGGGCCATCGGGCACTTCAGAGACAAGCGCGCCTTCGGGGGCCTCGAGGCCCATCGCTTCGGCCATGTCCGCGGTGACGTCCTGGATTTTCACACCCAGCCAGCCGCGCCGCGTCTCTCCATATTCCTTGAGTTGTTCGACCACTTTCGCGACCACGTTCGACGCCATCGAGAAGCCGATCCCGATCGAGCCGCCATTGGGCGACAGGATCGCGGTGTTCACGCCGACGACCTCGCCTTCCATGTCGAAGAGCGGACCGCCCGAGTTGCCGCGGTTGATCGCGGCATCGGTCTGCAGGTAGTCGTCATAACTGCCGGATAGCTCGCGGTTGCGCGCCGAGATGATCCCGGCCGAGGCGGAGAAGCCCTGACCCAGCGGGTTGCCCATCGCCATCACCCAGTCGCCGACGCGCACGGCGTCGCTGTCGCCGAAGGCGACGAAGGGCAGGGGGGAATCGCTCTCGACCTTCAGCAGCGCGATGTCGGTTTTCGGATCGGTGCCCACCAGTTTCGCGTCGAGCCGCTTGCCCGAGAAGAATTCGATCTCGATCTCGTCGGCATCTTCGATGACGTGGTTATTGGTCACGATATAGCCGTCCTCCGAGATCACGAAGCCGGAGCCGAGCGCGTTCGAGCGACGCGGCGCGCCCCGCCCGTTCGGGCCATTGGGGGCGTTCGGGTTCGGCAGGCCGAAATCGCGGAACAGATCCTCGAAGGGCGAGCCGGGCGGGAAGTTCGGCATGTCGCCGGTCGGCGCGGCCACCGTGGTCGAGGTGGTGATGTTCACCACCGAATTGGACACCTGATCGACGAGTTCGGCAAAGCTTTCCGGGGCTGCGCGGGCATAGGCGGGCCCGGCCAGAGGGGCGCAGGCGAGCGCCACGGCAAGCGTGGCGGCGCTCAATCCGGCGCGCAGCATGGATCCGGGTCCGGTGAGGATTGTCATATGGCTCTCCCTTGCTTCGCCGGTGCGGAAGACCGGCGCGATGCTCTCTTTGATTTGAAATGTAGGAGCAGGGAGGGGCGAAGGGAAGTTATTCGCCAAAATTCACGACAGGAAATTGCGTCGCAGGGGGCTGAAGGCGCGCTCTCTTGCGTTTGAGGCGCGGGCGCGGGGGCGATTATCCGAACTGCCGCAGCGCCCAGAGGAGCGCCACGCCCGTCGCCAGATCCGCAAGGCCAAGGGCACGACGTTGGCCCGCCGACATGGCGCGCAGCATGTCCAGCGCTTCCTCGATACGTGAAGGGGCCAGCGCAAGCGCCAGCCCCTCGATCACAAGGACCAGTCCGAGACCGGTCAAAAGCATCTCCATCACTGGCCGACCTGGCTCGCCGATGCACTGCCCCGGCCTGCACCGGTTTCGGGCCCCGGGTTTTCCCCGATCGAGCGCAGGAAGCGCCCGTAATCGAAGTAGAGGCTGTCGGGCTGCGTCACCAGCGACGAGGTCTGCGTCTTCATCGACTGCGCGTAGAATTGCAGTGCGCGCACGAAGGCGAAGAACTGGCGATCCTTGCCGTACGCATCCGCATAGACCTTGTTGGCCTGCGCATCGGCTTCACCGCGCACGATCTCGGCCTGTTTCTTGGCCTCCGAGGTGACTTCGACCGCGGTACGGTCGGCGGTTGCGCGGATGCGCTGTGCAGCTTCTGCGCCGCGGGCGCGCTCGTCGGCGGCTTCGCGTTCACGCTCTGCCCGCATCCGGCCATAGGTGGAGGCGAGGTTCTGCTCGGGCAGATCGGTGCGCGTCAGACGCACGTCGATCACGTCCACGCCCAGCGACAGCGCCTCGCGCCGTGCCAGATCACGGATGCGGTTCATCAGCGGCGTCCGGTCATCCGACAGCACAGCCGTCGAAGGGACCGAGCCCAGAACTTCGCGGATCGCGTTGTTCAGGATGCCGTCGATGCGGCTCTTTGCGGTCGTCTCGCCACCAGCGCCCACCGCTTCGCGGAATTTCACCGCGTCGACGATGCGCCAGCGCGCGAAGGCGTCGACCACGAGACGGCGGTCATCCTCGGGCGTGACTTCGAGCGGCTGCGTGGTCAGGCTTAGGATGCGGTCATCGTATTTCACGATGGTGTCCACGACCGGAATCTTGAACCCGAGACCGGGCTCGGTCTTCACCTGCTGCACCTCACCGAAGCGCAGCACGAGGGCCTTTTCACGCTCGTCCACCACGAAGACCGAATTCAGTCCGAGGAAGATGAGAACAACGAGAACGGCAATTGCGATAGGTCCGCGCATCAGTTGCTTCCTCCCGTGTTAGCGGTCGAGTTGGTGGTGTTGGACGCCGAGCTGGAGTTCTTGCGCAGCTGATCCAGCGGCAGATACGGCACGACGCCGCCAGCGCCGTCCTTGGTGTCCACGACGACCTTGTCGACGTTCTGGAGCAGCTTGCCCATGGTCTCGTAGAACATCCGGCGCTTGGTCACTTCGGGCGCTTTCTCGTATTCCGTGAGGATCGAGTTGAAGCGCGCGGCGTCACCTTCGGCGGCATTCACGATCTGCGCACGGTAGCCTTCGGCTTCTTCCTTGACCTGAGCGGCCTCACCGCGAGCCCCTGCCGTCACCTTGTTGGCGTAGGCGTCGGCTTCCTTCTCGAGGCGGTCCCGCTCCTGCTGGGCGGCCTGCACCTCGCGGAAGCTGTCGATCACTTCGCGCGGCGGGTCGGCACGGTTGAAGTTCACACGGACGATGTTGATGCCCGCGTCATAGCTGTCGAGCGTGTTCTGCACCGCCGAGCGCAGATCGCCCGCGATCTCGCCACGTGCGGTCGACAGGATCGGCGCGAGGTTCGAGCGCGCGATAATGTCACGCATCGCGGATTCCGACACCGCGCGGATCGTGTCCTGCGGATCGCCGAGGTTGAACAGGTATTTCGCCGGATCGCTGATGTTCCAGACCACCTGGAATTCGAGATCGACGATATTCTGGTCGCCCGTCAGCATCAGGCCGGTATCGTTCGTGCCTGCGCGGCCCGAGCCGATATCGACGGTCTGTTCGCGGGTCACCGGAACCTTGGAATAGGTGATGAAGGGCCACGGCGCGAGGTTCAGGCCGGGGCCTTTGGTCGCGTAGTAGCGCCCGAACATCAGCTCCACCGAGCGTTCTTCCGGGTTAACTTTGTAGAGCGAGGAGCCGAGCCAGATCGCAACCAGAGCCACGAGGCCGATCACTACAGCGGTCTTCGCCGGGAAGGGGCTCTTGCCGCCTCCGCCGCCATTGGGACGGTTGGGACGATTGCCGCCCCCCTTGCCGCCCATCAGCACCTTGAGCTGCTCGGAGCCCTTGCGCATGAATTCCTCTATTTCCGGGATCTGTCCGCCCTCGCCGGGACGTCGCTGACCGGGACGCTTGTCTTCGCGGTCGTCGTCGCGGTCATCGCCGCCACCGCCTCCGCCGCCCCAGGGGCCTCCGTTGCTCATATGCTCCTCACCTTTCCGTTATCTTGTCGGACAGTTGGGTATCTTTTCCGTGATTTCAATAATGTCTTACAGGGTTCCGCATGGTCACGAGCTCTTCGCCCATGGTCGGGTGGACCGCGCAAGTCGCGTCGAACTGTTCCTTGGTTGCCCCCATTTTGACGGCGATACCGACCATTTGGATCAATTCGCCCGCTTCGGGGGCCACGATATGGCAGCCCAGCACGCAGCGCGTCTCGCGGCAAACGATCAATTTCATCAGCACCCGCGCGTCAGAGCCCGCAAAACTCGAGCGCATCGGCCGGAAGCTGGAGACGTAGACCTCGGCATTGCCGCGTTCCTCTGCCTCTTCCTCGGTGATGCCGACGGTGCCGAATTCGGGCTGGGTGAAGACGGCCGAGGCCACCAGCTCATGATCGGAGGCGCGGGCATTGGCGCCAAAGACGGTATCGGCGAAAGCGTGACCCTCGCGGATCGCGACCGGCGTCAGGTTGATGCGGTCGGTCACATCGCCCACCGCGAAGATCGAGGGCACGTTGGTCTGCGACCATTCGTCGACCATGACCTCACCGCGCTCGCCCAGCTCCACGCCGGCGGTCTCGAGGCCGAGCCCCTCGGTATTCGGCGTGCGGCCCGTCGCGTAGAGCACCGCGTCGAATTCGTCCTCGCGCCCGTCGCCGCATGTGACTTTCAGGCAGTTCTCGGTTTTCTCGATCTCGGTGATGACAACATGGGTGTGAATGTCGACCCCGTTCGCCTGCATCTGGTCCACGATCAGATCACGCGCCTCACCGTCGAAGCCGCGCAGCAGGGGCGAGCGGTTGTATTGCGTGACCTCCACGCCCAATCCGTTGAGGATGCAGGCGAATTCGCAGGCGATGTAGCCGCCACCGACGATCAGGATGCGTTTGGGCAGGGTGTCGAGCTTGAAGATGTCGTTCGAAGTCATCACCAGTTCGCAGCCCGGAAATTCGGGTACGAAGGGCCGTCCGCCGACCGCGACGAGGATATGCTTGGTGGTGATCTTCGTGCCGTCAGCCAGCGTGACCTCATGCGGGCCAGACACGGTGGCGCGCTGGTCGAAGACCTTCACGCCCGCGTTTTCCTGCCCCTTGCGATAGATCGCTTCGAGCCGGTCAAGCTCCGCATCCAGCTTGCCGCGAAAACCCGGCCAGTCGAACTGACCTGCATCCGCGCTCCAGCCATAGGCGCGAGCTTCTTCGATGGCCGCCGGTGCAGTCGAGGCGAAAACCATCAGTTTCTTCGGGACGCAGCCGCGGATCACGCAGGTGCCGCCCATCCGGTATTCCTCGGCCAGTGCGACGCGCGCGCCATGGCCCGAGGCAATCCGAGCCGCGCGCACCCCGCCCGAGCCACCGCCGATGACGAAAAGGTCGTAGTCGAAGCTCATGTGGGCGCCTTCCTTCCTGATATTCCTTGCGTCTTGGCTTAGCGGTCCATGCGCTCAGGAGCAAGGCGGGGACGGAAAGACGCGCGCAAGGCAGGGATGCGTCACAGCGTTGCATCCCCAATGCGCGCGCCCTGCGCGCAGATCAGTCCATATCGCGGAAGATATTCTCGTCCTCGGCGAACTCGATGGTCTCGTTGGCCACCGTGCCCTCATTGATGTCGCGGATCTCGACCTTGCCGTCGGTGCCGCCGATGATGACCTTATCGCAGATGTCGATGAACAGGCCGTTCTCGACCACGCCGGGAATCTGGTTCAGCACCAGCGCCAACTGACGCGGGTTGCCGATGCGGTTGAGATGCAGATCGACGATGTAATTGCCCTCATCGGTCACGAAGGGCTGCTGGCCGTTCAGGCGCAGCGAGGTCTGGCGACCCATCACATCCATCGAGTCGAGCAGTTCCTCGATCAGCGCGCGGGTGACCTGCCAGCCGAAGGGCACGACCTCGACGGGAAGAGGGAAGGCGCCCAGATGGTTCACTTCCTTGGAGGCGTCGGTGATGACGACCATCTGATCGGACGCGGTGGCCACGATCTTCTCCTGCAGCAGCGCGCCGCCGCCACCCTTCACCAGGTTCAGGTCGGGGTCGAATTCGTCTGCCCCGTCGATCGTGATATCGAGCCATTTCGCTTCGTCGAGCGCCACGACCTTGATGCCGACCTGACGGGCGAGATCGGCGGTGCGCGTCGAGGTGGGCACCCCGATCAGCTGCAGCCCTTCGTCGCGGATGCGCTCGCCAAGGCAGCGCACCATCCATGCGGCGGTCGAGCCGGTGCCGAGGCCCACACGCATCCCGTCTTCAACGAGGTCAACGGCACGGCGGGCGGCGGCGAATTTCGCCTTGTCGATCGGGGAAAGGTCGGCAGCCATTTGGCACTCCATTCATGGGCAGTCTGAGTTTCCGACGCTTATAGGCAATCACAGGCGCTCAGGCGAGGGCTTTGTCGGCCTGTCTTCAGCGCAGGAGGAATTGTCGCATCCCGCCCGCTTGCTTGGCGTGGCGTCGCGCTTGTCCCGGCGGCAGGATCGGGCGCGCGGGCTGGGTGAGGAGCGGGTTCCCCGCCATCAGCGCGCGCAGCCGTGCGGCCTCTTGAGGGCCGACCCCGCGCAGCGCCATCGGGCCGGGCAGGAGGCTTTCGACCGCGGCCCCGTCCGCGAAGACGATCTCATGCGCCTCGAACAGCAGATGCAGCCATTCGATGCGCGGACGCGGTGCCCGCGCGATCCCCGGCAGATCGAGCAACCCCTTGGCCGGGATCAGAAGCTCCCGCCCACCAAGGACGCCCGCGCGGCTGCGAACCAGCAGCCGGTGCTGGGCCGAGACCTCGAAGGCGCGGTCATTGCCAAGCGCGCCTTTCGCGACGCGGATCGGCGCGTTCTCGTCGCGCCCCGTCATCCGCCAGCGGCCCGTCCAGATCAACTCGCGATAGCCATTATCGGCGGTCTGCACCTTCATGCCCGGACGCAGATCCTCCACCGCGACGGGGCCCTGCTTGGTCGCGATCCGGGTGCCGCGCGCGAAACAGACCGCGAGATCGCTATAAGGAATGACCGGATCGTTGCTGTCGATTGCGACGATTTCATAGGTTTGCCCCGCGAAAAGCCGCTGGGATGACGCGATTCCATGCACGTCGCCCTCGAATTCGAGCACGAAGATCGTGATATTGTCGGCCGGATCGGCGGAGCCCGCCGGACGAATGACATAGCTGTATTCGATTTCGACATCGCCCGCCGCTCCCGCGCCCCAGGCGATGCCGTCGAATGTCATCGGGGCGGTGAGTTCCTGCGAGCCGTCGGCATCCTCCAGATTGGCGTCGTCATCGGTCAGATCGATCATCTGCACCGCAGCGTCAGCCTCGATCGTGAAGCTGGTCGCGCCCACCGCGTCGGCATTCGCCAACGCGTTCGACCCGAACGGGTCCGGGCCCGAGACGATCAGGTCCGAAAATTGCCATGCACCGAAAATCGGCATCGTGCCCACCACAGCCTTTCGCCGCTCAGGCTGCGCGATAATCCTGAATATCGCGTCAACGATGTTGCTTTTGCGCGTGGCGGGGTCGTTTTGGGGCTGTTGGTCCCGGGGCGAACACGGCAGTCTGGGCCCAAATCAGGGCAGGGAGGCCGCATGTTTCTGAGCGTCTTCGATATCTTCAAGATCGGCGTCGGGCCGTCCTCGTCGCACACGATGGGGCCGATGGTGGCCGGCGCGCGGTTTCTCGACGCGCTCCGGGCCTCGCCTTTCACCGCGCATGGCGTGCGGGTGCGCCTGCACGGCTCGCTCGCTTTCACCGGCAAGGGCCATGCGACGGATCGGGCTGCGATCCTCGGGCTCGCGGGCGTGGTGCCCGAGAGCTACGATAACGATCTGGCCGAGAAATTGCTGGCCGGGAATGCACGCGACCACCTGTTGAAACCTGACGGATTGCCGCCGTTGGCCTTCGACCCCGAGGCCGATCTGATCTTCGATTACGACACGTCGCTGCCCGGCCATGCGAATGGCATGGTGATCGAGGCCCGCGACGCGCAGGGCGACGTGTTGATGCACGAGGTCTATTACTCGATCGGCGGCGGTTTCGTGCGCACCGAGGCCGAACTGGCCGCCGTCGACGATGCCGCCCGCGACGCGCCGAGCCCGGTGCCGTTCCCCTTCAAGACCGCCGAGGAAATGCTGGCGATGGCCCATGCCTCGGGGCAGAGCATCGCGCAGATGAAGCGCCGCAACGAGGCGCGCTTCCGCGGCCCGAAGGAGATCGACGAAGGTCTCGAGAAAATCTGGATCACGATGCGCGACTGTATGGAGCGCGGGCTGACGAGCGAGGGCGAATTGCCCGGCGGCCTGCGGGTGAAGCGCCGCGCCAAGGCGATCCACGAGAGCCTGAAGGCGGATTGGGGTCAGAACCTCGCGCCGCCGCATCAGATCAATGACTGGATCTCGGCTTATGCGATGGCGGTGAACGAGGAAAACGCCGCCGGTGGGCAGGTCGTCACCGCGCCGACGAACGGGGCGGCGGGCGTGCTGCCCTCGGTGATCCGTTACTGGCTCGATCATGTGCCCTCGGCCTCTTCCGCGAAGATTCCCGACTTCCTGCTGACCGCGGCGGCTGTCGGCGGGCTGATCAAGACCAACGCTTCGATCTCGGGGGCGGAATGCGGCTGTCAGGCCGAGGTCGGATCGGCTGCGGCGATGGCGGCGGCAGGGCTGGCCGCTGTGCTGGGCGGGAGCCCTGAGCAGATCGAGAACGCGGCCGAAATCGCGCTGGAGCATCACCTCGGCATGACCTGCGATCCGGTGAAAGGGCTGGTGCAGGTGCCCTGCATCGAGCGCAACGGTCTGGGCGCGATCAAGGCGGTGTCGGCGGCCTCGCTGGCGCTGCGCGGGGACGGCACGCATTTCGTGCCGCTGGACGCGGCGATCGAAACGATGCGCCAGACGGGCCGCGACATGCACGAGCATTACAAGGAAACGAGCCTCGGCGGGCTGGCGGTGAACGTGCCGAACTGCTGAGGGTGCCTCATTCGTGCTGAGGGCTGCGCCCGACCTCGGGTGGGCGCATGCTCGCTAGGTGGTTTGCACTTTATCGTGCCACCTCTCCCGAAGGCCGAGCGCGCGCAGCTTGCGTAGATGCGCCCTCTTGGGGGGAATGAGGAAGGACCGTCGCGCCAGTGGCGCGGCGTAAGTCCGACGAATGGGCGCGGCCCGGGCTGATCGCCCGGGCGGGGCATCACGCCAAGGGGAGCCCTCAAAACACGCTCCCCCTTGACTTTTCGCGCCATCACGCGCATTTACCCCCAATCGCCGCGCTGCCGCGTGAGCAAGCCGCGCCCGAGAGAGGCGCACCGGCGATACCTCCCGAGTTCCCATTCACGCAGGGTTCTGACACGCAAGACCGGACCACGCGGGACTAGCCCGCCTGTCCCGAGGTCTGCGTCAACCTGCGCTCCGGACAATCCCGTCCGGGCTGATCGCCGTGCGCATCCCCGCGTTGGGAGCCTCGGCCATAAAGGATAGGCATTGTCCGATTTCTCTTCGCTGGGGCTCTCCCCGGCCATTCTCAAGTCGCTCGCACGCGCAAAATTCACCCAGCCGACCCCGATTCAGGAAAAAGCGATCCCGCTGGTTCTTGCGGGCCATGACGTGCTGGGCCTCGCCCAGACCGGCACCGGCAAGACGCTGGCCTTCGGCCTGCCGCTCATCGACAAGCTGATGGCGCAGCCAGGCAAACCCTCGCCCAAGACCTGCAAGGCGCTGATCCTCGCGCCGACTCGCGAGCTGGTGAACCAGATCGCCGACAACCTCGCGGGGCTCGTTCAGGGCACCAAGATGAACGTGGCCACCGTCGTCGGCGGCCAGTCGATCAACCGTCAGATCACCATGATGCATCGCGGCAACGACATTCTCGTCGCCACCCCGGGCCGTCTGATCGACCTGATGGATCGCGGCGCGGTTGACCTCCGCTACACCCGCCATCTGGTGCTCGACGAGGCCGACCAGATGCTCGACCTCGGCTTCATCCATGCGCTGCGCAAGATCGCGTCGCGCCTTGGCACGCCGCGCCAGACCCTGCTGTTCTCGGCCACGATGCCGAAGCAGATGGAAGAAATCTCGCAGGCGTATCTGACCGATCCCAAGCGCGTGCAGGTCTCGCCCCCGGGCAAGGCCGCCGACAAGATCACCCAGTCGGTGCACTTCCTCGACAGCAAGGCCGAGAAGGCCCGCAAGCTGCGCGATATTCTCTCGGCCGATATGGGCGCGCTGACGCTTGTGTTCGCCCGCACCAAGCACGGCGCGGAAAAGCTGATGAAGAGCCTGCGCGCCGATGGCTACAACGCGGAATCGATCCATGGCAACAAATCGCAGGGCCAGCGTGACCGCGCGATCAAGGGCTTCCGCGATGGCAAGGTCAACGTGCTGGTCGCGACCGACGTGGCCGCGCGCGGGATCGACATTCCGGGCGTGTCCTATGTCGTGAACTTCGACCTGCCGGACGTGCCGGACGCTTATGTCCACCGCATCGGGCGCACCGCGCGTGCCGGGCGCGAGGGCGAGGCGATTGCTTTCTGCTCGCCGGACGAGGCAGATAACTTCCTGCAGATCGAAAAGCTGATGAAGATCGAGATCCCGACCGCGAGCGGCGAACGCCCGTCTGCGGCCGTGCGCCCCTCGGCGCGTGCAGCTCGAGGCCGCGGTCGCGGCGGTCCGCGCTCTGGCGGCAACAAGGGTCGCGGTGGCAAGCCTCAGGGCAAACCGCAGGGGCAGGGGCAGCCGCAAGGTCAAGCTCAGGCCCAGGCGCGCTCGAAACCTCGCGCCGAAGCCAAGCCCAAGGTCGATGCCGGTGGCAACGCCTCGCCGAAGCGGCGTCGCCCGCGTCGGCGCAATGCAGGCGCTGCATGAAATTGACAGCGGGCCGCATCGTAAGATGCGGCCCGTTTCAGTTCCTCCGTCCGGTCCACGTGAGACGCGTCCGAACGACCCAATCGAAACGCATCCTCAGCCGTCATCTGCATCGCTTCAATGTCATGTCCAACGCGGCGGCGAAGCCTTTTGCGGAGAAGTCGAAGACACCCACGTTCGGAATGGAGACGGTGAAATTTGCGTTCCCGCCTGCCGCCTCAACTTGTTTTAGCGCGTTGATCGCAAGCTTGTCGGTGCGTTGATCCAGCCAGGCATATTGCCCTGTCGAACGCAGGCGGAATGTGCTCTGCCCGATCGCGATGGTCAGTCCGCCGGAGCGCGGAAGTCGTCGGTCGGCATAGACGGACAGCTCCGGTTGCCTGCCCGAGTGCTTCGTCACCGCGACATAGAGAAGCGAGCCATTCAGCAAAATCCGCCGATCATTCGCGGTCGCTGTCCAGCAGGTCTTCATGGTGCCGTTTCTCTCTTCGAAGACGCTCCACTTCCCGACATTGCCGATGCTATCGGCGGCATAGGTTGGCGAGAGCGCACCGAGGGCGATCAGGGCGGCGCAGATAAGTACTCTGAGAAGACGGCTCATGCGCGTTCCTCCGACCAACGTAATTTACCTCGCCCACAGGGGGCGAGGTAAAAATAGCATAATTTTCGTCAGTTGGACTGAATTATGCGTCGGGGTGCCTAAGACAGAACGCAGGTGATCTCGCGGTTTGGCGGGTCACCCCACCTCTGTGAACACCTTCTTCAGCGCCGTCTCCAGCTTTTCCAACATCTCGTCCATCTGCGCTTCCGTCAGGATGAACGGCGGGCACAGCACCACCGATTGCCCGAGCGGTCGGCAGATCAGTCCCTGATCGGTGCAGGCATTGGCGATGCGCTCCGAGACCGAGAGCGACCCGTCGAACGGGGTCTTGCTCTCGCGATCCTTCACCGCTTCCAGCGCCCACATGTAGCCCACGCCGCGCAGCTCGCCGATATTGGGGTTTTGCGCGATCTGGGCGAGGCCGGCTTCGAGCCGCGGGCTCAGGCGGCGGACATTCTCGGCCAGGCCCTCGTTCATCACCACGTCGATCGCCTTCAGCGCAATCGCGCAGCCGACGGGGTGGCCCGAGGCGGTGAAGCCGTGGGGGAATTCCTCGATCGCCTCGGAGGCCGCCTGCAGGCGGTCCGACAATTCCGGGCCGAGGATCACCGCGCCCATCGGGAAGAACCCGGCGGTGAGGTTCTTCGACGAGATGATCGCGTCGGGCTGGAAGTCATAGGTCTCGCAGCCCCATGTGTTGCCGGTGCGCCCGAAGCCGCAGATCACCTCGTCGGAGATCAGCGGGATGTCGTATTTCTTGAGGATCTTCGCGACCGCCTGGAAATAGCCCTTGGGTGGCGTGATCACCCCGCCTGCACCCATCACCGGTTCCGCGAAGAAGCCCGCAATCGTGTCGGCGCCTTCCTTGATGATCTTGGCTTCCAGTTCGTTCGCGAGGCGCTGGGTGAACTGCTCTTCCGTCTCGCCGGGCTGACCTTCGCGCCAGAAATGCGGGCATGTGAGGTGCAGAAATCCCGGCAGCGGCAGGCCGAAGACAGAGTTGTAGGGCTTGCCCGTCATCGAAGCCGAAACCGCCGTGACCCCGTGATAGGCGTTCTTGCGGGTCAGGATCTTGCGCTTCTGCGGCTTGCCCTCGGCTCCGTGCAGGAACCACAGCATCTTGACCATCGTGTCATTCGCCTCGGAGCCGGAGTTGGTGTAGAACACCTTGCCGTCTTCGAAAGGCGAGACCTCGATCAGCTTCTCGGACAGCATCACCGTCTGGTCCGACATCCGACCGAAGAAGGCGTGATAACCGGGGAAACGCGCATATTGCGCCTGCGCGGCCTCGATCAGTCCGGGGTGGTCGAACCCCGCGACCATGTTCCAGAGCCCGGAATTCGCATCGAGATATTTCCGCCCCTCGGTGTCGAAGATGTACGGCCCCTCGCCATGGGTCACGACGACCGCGCCGCGATCGTGGATCGTGGGCAGATCGGTGAAACCGTAGAAGCTATGCGCATCGGCGCGGGCCTGCCAGCTTTGGTCTTTCATCTCGCGACTCCTCCGGGATGGGCGATGGATGAAAGCGAGGCTATCCGCGGCGCGGGCGGCGTCAATGGCCCGCGATGTCTCAGGATGCCACATGGCTTGCGCGCCGGGGCGGGGCAAGGCAGTCTGCGCCTCAAGCCTTACCGCCTCCCCGATCACGGAGCCTCCCATGCCCGCCCCCAATCCGCGCATCAGCCTCTGGGCGGTCGAGGTCTTCGTGGCCACGGCGGAGGAAGGCGCGACCACCGCCGCCGCGCGCCGTCTGGGCGTCTCGGCTTCGGCGGTCAGCCAGCAGCTTGCGGGTCTGGAGGGAGCTTTGGGCGCGGAGCTCGTGGACCGTTCGGCCCGACCTTTCGCGTTGACGGCCGCCGGGCGGGCCTTCCTGCCTCATGCCGAGGCAATGCTGGACGAGTTGGCCCGCGGTCGTGCGGGGGTCGGTCAGGCCGATCCGGCGGGGCTCACGAGTTTTCGGCTGGGCATGATCGAGGATTTCGAGGCCGAGGTGACGCCGCTTCTGCTGGCGGGCATGGCCGACGAGCTCAGCACCTGCCGCTTCGAGCTGGAAACCGGGCCGAGCCACCGGCTGCTGTCGAAGCTCGAAGCGCGCGGGCTGGATGTCGCCGTCGCCGCCGAGCCGCAGGGCGCGGCGCTCGACGGGATCGAGCTGCACCCGCTTCTGACCGAACCGTTCCTCGCCATTCATCCCGCCGATGCGCCTGCGAAAAGCGATCCGCCGCTGCCGCTGATCCACTATTCCCAGCGCACGCTGATGGGCCGCCAGATCGCCGCGCATCTGGCACAGACGGGCAAGGCGCCGCCGCATCAGCTGGAGCTCGACAGTTATCCTGCGATCCTCGCACTGGTCGCGGCCGGGCGAGGTTGGACGATCCTGACGCCGTCGGCGGTGCGCCATGCACCACGTGCGGGGCTTGCGCTCTCGCCGCTCGACGGGCCGCCGCTGACCCGACGCATCGTGCTGGCGGCGCGCGACGGGATGATGGCCGATTGGCCCGCGAAAGTGGCTGCCCGCCTGCGGGCGCTGCTGCAAGAACGCGTGGTCGGACCAGCGCTGGAAGAAGCGCCGTGGCTGGACGGGACGTTGCGGGTCGAGGCGGGCTAGCGCCTCAGCCGATCCCCAGACCTGTCAGGGCGGCGGCCAATTCTTCGCGCGGCAGCATCATCAGGGCTGGACCCTCCAGCATGATCCGCACAGGCCCCGTCGCCCGGTTCGATGTGCCGACCCGCTCGGCGGGCGTGAAGCCGATCCCGTCCAGCGGCCATTGCAGCCCTTCCGAACGCGCCTTTACCTCGCCGAATGGAAACAAAGAGACTCGCGTGCCTTCCGTCACATCCAGCGAGAGGGACGGGGGGCAGCGGAAGATCACCTCTTCCTCGGCCAGCATCACGACCCGGTGCGGCGTGCGGATCAGATCGGTCATCGCGGCCAGCGTGTGATCCAGCCGCATCCCGGTGAAGCCGAGCGCCAGGATGAACGGCGCTTTGATCCGTTGTAGGCATTTCGCGAAATCGGTGCTGTCCTGCTCGGCCACCGGATGCACCCGCGGGCCAAGTGTGGCGCGCGCCGCATCGGACAGGGAATCGAGGTCGCCGATCACCGCTTCGGGCTCGAGACCCATCGCCAAGGCCCGGTCTCCGCCACCATCTGCGGCCACGAGACAGGGGGCGATTGTCAACGCTTCGTCAACATCCGCATGGTTAACTGCGCCGGCGCCGAGAAGCGAAACCCCGGTTGACGAATGGACAATACTGCTAATCATGGGCTGATTGATGACGATTGTGGCAAAGAAAGACAATCGAGACCGGTAAAAAACCTTTCAAATGCCTTCTTTCGTCCACGCGAAAGAACCAGTTGGACAGGAATGTCGACGCATTGAGGTCCAATAGAAAGCGAGTGGTCCATGGTTGGTGCGAGCAAGATCCTGACCGTATCCTACGGCACCTTTTCGTGCACCTTGGAAGGATTTGATGAGCCTTTCAACACGATGAAGGCGATTGCGGAGTATTTCCGCGATCTGGCTGCCGACGACCGGTATTTCGGTGCAGAGCCGCCCCAGCCCGATGCGGAGATGCTTCACCGTATCGCAGAGCGCGAAATTCAGCGCCGGGTCGAAGCGAAAATTCAAGAAAACGGCGTGGTTCTGCGCCAGCAAGACACGCTTCTGGGTGGCGAGGCTGCAGCCGACGAAGCGCCCGCATCTTCTCAGGAAGAGCCGTTGGTGACGTCGGAAGCGCCGCAAGAAGCCGCGCCTGCCGCCGAAGCGCCCGCGCAGCCGGAGGTCGCCGAGACGCCTGAGCCGGCAGCCGCGCCCGAACCGGTCGCAGAGCAGCCCGAAGCCGAGGTTGCGGCGCAGCACGCCGAACCCGAAGCAGGCTTCGCGCAGCCGGAAACCGTCGCCGCCAAGCTGCAACGTATCCGCGAAGCCGTGGCCCGCGCCCGCGAGGTTCAGGCCGACAGCTTCTCTGAGGAAGACGAACCCGTTTCCGCCCCCGAGGCACTTCTGGATCGCTTCGACGCCGAACCGTCGAGCGAAGCGGAAGATTTCGGCTATGACCTCGACATTTCCGGCCCGCTGAGTGCCGAGGAAATCGAACCCGAAGCCTCCGAACCCACGCAGCCCGAGGCCGAGATGCCCGAGGCGGACGTGGCAGAAGAAGCCTCGGCAGACGCCGCACTCGAACAGATCGCGGAAGAAAACGAAGAAGCGGCGGAAGTTGCTCGCGAAGACGAAGAGGTCGTCACCGAGGAAGAGCCCGTCGCCGAAGCGGATGAGGTTGAAGCCGAAGACATCGCAGCAGCCGAACCCATTGCCTCGGAAGAGGACGCTGTCGACGAAGCCGAAGCCGCGTTTGGCCCGACCGACGATCATATGCAGCGCCGTCAGGCAAGCCGCCGCGCGCGCCGCTCGGCCAAACGTGCCAAGCGCATCGCCGCGCTCAAGGCCGCAGCGGAAGAACTCGGTGCGACCGAAGAGAAAACGGTCGAGCAGGCTGAGGATCAAACCGAAGAGACCACGGCTGATATCACCTTCGAGGCCGAAGCACCCGCCGCGCCGCGAATGCGCGCGCGTGTGATCAAGGTGCGCCGCCGCGAAACGATCGAAGCCGCGGTTGCGGAGGTTGCAGCGGACGCATCTGACGAGCTTCCGGCGCAGACCGACGATGCGGCCACGGCAGACAGCGCCGAGGACCAGTCGATCCCGGCTGACGAACAGGTCGAGGACGACGCCGCGCAACAGGTGCCTGAAGTGGCTGCCGAAGCCGAGCAAGACGTCGAAACCGAGGCCGAGCTGGAGGCAGAGGCCGAGGATGACGACCTCGCCGCACGTCTGGCTGCCGAGTTGAACGAAACGACGGAGGAGGCAAGCCCTGCTCCGGTCACGCCGCAGGCAGAGCAGCCGCAGGATGAAGGTGATCGCGACAGCCGGATGCCGGGGCGCCTCTCGCCCGAGGCCGAAGCCGATCTCATGCGCGAACTCGCCGCGCTGCAGATGGAGAACCTCTTCACCGGCGCCGAAATCGAGACTGCTGACGAAACCCCGGAAGAGGCGGTCGCGCAGGCAGATGTTTACGAAGATCTGGCGCTGCCTGATATCGACCTGTCCGATCTGGAAGACGAGGCGGTCGACGCGCCGCTGGTTCTGACGCAAGACGAGGCCGCCGCGCCCGAGGCGGAAGAGCCCGAGGCGTCCATGGAAGCCGCATCGCTCGACGCGCAAAACGTGCTGGTTCTGGGCAACGCGATCATCGCCGAAGAGGCCGAAGCCGAGATGTCGGAAGACGACGTCGTGGCCGAGGATGAGGCCGAGGATATCTCCGCCGACGTCTTCGCACCGGAATTTGACGCCGAGGCCGCAGACGAGACCGAAGCCGAGGGCGCGGAGGCAGAGGCCGAAACCCTCGAGACCGCCGATGCGGAAGACATGGAAGAGGCAGAAGCCCCGACCGAGGTTGCCGCACGCGAGGCCGCGTCGCTCTCCGAGGAAGAGACCGACCGCGAAGCCGAGGTGGATCGCCTTCTGGCCGAGGCCGACAAGCAGGCCGAAGTCGTCGAAACCCGCCGCCGCTTCTCCGCGATCGCGCATCTCAAGGCCGCCGTCGCCGCCACTGTCGCGGATCGTCTGGCCAAGGGGCAGGACACCGCGAAAGGGGGCGTCGAGGACGAGGACGGGTCCGAGCCCTACCGCGCCGATCTGACCCAGGCTGTGCGCCCGCGCCGCCCGGTCAGCTCGGGCGAGACGGCATCGCGCCGTCCCGATCCGTTGCGCCCCGCGCCGCTGGTGCTGGTTTCCGAACAGCGCGTCGACGCCGAAGAAGCCTCGGATGTCGAGGAGGTCGAGCAGCCCGCGGCTCAGCCTGCCGCCGCGATCCGTCCGCGCCGTGTCTCGGCAGGTCAGTTCGCCGCTGCCCAAGGCGACGAATCCGAAGCCACGCCGATGAACCCCGAGCAGGCGACCAGCTTCGCCGAATTCGCGGAAAGCCTCGGCACGCAAGGCCTCTCCGATCTGCTGGAAGCCGCCGCCGCCTATACCTCGGCCGTGGAAGGGCGCCCGCATTTCTCGCCGCCGCAGATCATGCGCAAGCTGTCCGTCATGGACGATGCGGCTGACGTGCCGCGCGAAGAGCGGATGCGCGTCTTCGGCCGCCTGCTGCGTCAGGGCAAGATCACCAAGGTGAAGCGCGGCCAATACGCGATCACCGAAGCCTCGCGCTACTGGGACGAGGCGAAGATGGCCTCGGGGCAGTAAGCCCGGCGACAGATCAGAAGGGGCGGTCCTGCGGGGCCGCCCCTTCTCATTGGATCAGTAGAGTCGCGCGCGCAGGCACTGAATCAGAACGCGCGCGCCGGGGCCGATCAGCGCGTCGGGGAAATCGTAATCGGGGTTGTGCAGGGCCGGGCGGTCGCCCGCGCCCAGAAGCGCCATCGCGGCGAGGCCGTGATCGGCGAAACGCCCGAAATCCTCGGAGGCGCGCATCGGCAGATCGGTCTCGGTGGTCTCGATCCCCTCGGCCTGCAGCGCCGCACGCAGAATTTCGGTCGCTTCGGGGGTGTTTTCGCAATGGCGAAAGACGTCGTGATAGGTGATCTCGCGCTCCAGACCGTGCGCATCGGCAGCCTCATGCACCATCGCCTCGGCTTTCTCCACGAGACCCGCCATCCTCGTATCGCGCTGGGTGCGCAGGGTCGCCCACAGCTCCGCCGCGCCGGGCGCGACACCGAAGGCGGGTTCGCCGAGCCGCGCATGGGTGATCGTCACGCGCGCGAAATCGGGATCGCTCTGGTGCAGATCGTTGCCGAGCGCCGTCAGGTCGGTCAGCAGCCGGGCCAGCGCCGGGGCGGGGGAACGACCGCTTTCAGGCAGCGAGGCATGGGCGGTCCACCCCGTGAGCGTGATTTTCATACCGCGCGAGGCGCAATTCATCACCCCGTCCTGCAGCGCCGCCGCCCCGAAGGGCACGCCGGGCATATTGTGCAGCGCGAAGGAGAGATCGGGCGCGATCTCGGCAAAGCGCGGATCGGCGATCACCGCCGCAGCCCCCGCGCCCGTCTCTTCAGCAGGTTGGAACAGCAAGATCGCGCGGCCCCGCGCAGGACGATTGCGCGACAGCCAGCGCGCGACCCCTGCGAGAATCGCCATGTGGCCGTCATGGCCGCACAGATGCCCCTTGCCGGGAAAGTTCGACCGGTAAGGCGGCGTGCCGGTCTCGTGGATCGGCAGCGCGTCCAATTCGCAGCGCAGGAGAATCGTCGGCCCGGGTTCCGCACCCTCGTAGATCGCGGCCACGCCATGCCCACCAAGCTCGGTCAGCGTCCGGTCGGGGGCGGTCGGTAGCAGCATCGCGACGACACGCGCGGCGGTGTCGCGTTCCTCGCCGGAAAGCTCGGGGTCCTGATGCAGACGGTGCCGCCACGCGGTCAGTTCCGCGATGTCGGAATTGGTCAGACTGTCGGGCGGGAGGGGGCAGGGCGCGCTTGTCATCGGGCTAATTTGCCCGTTTTTCAGCGCGCCCGCCAGAGGGTGTCACGGCTGCGACGGATCGTCGGGATCGTCCTTGCCGACGCCTTTGAAGATCGGCTTGAGCGGCGCGATCCACAGCAGGCCAAGCACGACATAGACGCCGAACTCCGCCCAGATCGGCAACCGCCCCCAGCGCGCGCCCGCCCAGTTCACCACCGTCACCGCGACGACGATATAGGCGGGCAGCCCCACGACGAGGGCCAGCAGCGAGAGGCGGCGACGGGCCTTGTAGGTCAGCGCCATCGGATCAATCCGCGAAGGGGTCGGTCACGAGGATCGTGTCGTCGCGCTCGGGCGAGGTCGACAGCATCGCGACCGGGCAGTCGATCAGCTCTTCGATCCGGCGGACATATTTGATCGCCGCCGCCGGAAGATCGGCCCAGCTGCGCGCGCCTTCGGTCGATTCGGCCCAGCCCTCGATCTCTTCATAGACCGGGATGCAGCGCTTTTGCTCTTCCGCGGCGGTCGGCAGATAGTCGAGCGTCTCGCCGTCGAGCTCATAGCCGGTGCAGATCTTGATCGTCGCGAACCCGTCGAGCACGTCGAGCTTGGTCAGCGCGATGCCGTTCACGCCCGAGATCGCGCAGGTCTGGCGCACCAGCGCCGCGTCGAACCAACCGCAGCGACGCTTGCGGCCGGTGACGGTGCCGAATTCATGGCCGCGCGTGCCGAGACGATTGCCGTCTTCGTCGTCCAGCTCGGTCGGGAAGGGGCCTTCGCCGACGCGGGTGGTGTAGGCTTTGACGATGCCGAGGACGAAATCGATCGCGCCCGGGCCCATGCCGGTGCCCGCTGCGGCCTGACCCGCGACCACGTTCGACGAGGTCACGAAGGGGTAGGTGCCGAAATCGATGTCCAGCAGCGAGCCCTGCGCACCTTCGAACAGGATGCGCTTGCCCTGCTTGCGCTTCTCGTTGAGCACTTTCCAGACCGGGGCTGCGTATTTCAGGATCTCGGGCGCGACTTCCTTGAGCTTTGCGATCAGCGCGTCGCGGTCGATCGCCTCGATGCCGAGACCCTTGCGCAGCGGATCGTGGTGCTGCAGCGCGCGGTCGACGCGGGCTTCCAGCGTCGCGTCATCGGCGAGGTCTGCCACGCGGACCGAACGGCGACCCACCTTGTCTTCATAGGCCGGGCCGATGCCGCGACCGGTGGTGCCGATCTTGGTGCCTTTCGACGCCGCTTCCTCGCGGGCGCGGTCGAGTTCGCCGTGAATCGGCAGGATCAGCGGTGTGTTTTCCGCGATCATCAGCGTCTCGGGGGTGATCTCAACGCCCTGATCGCGGATCTTCTCGATCTCTGCGAGCAGGTGGAACGGGTCGAGCACGACGCCATTGCCGATCACCGAGAGCTTGCCGCCCCGCACCACGCCCGAAGGCAGTGCGTTGAGCTTGTAGACCTTGCCGTCGATCACGAGCGTATGGCCCGCGTTATGACCGCCCTGAAACCGCGCGATCACATCCGCGCGCTCGCTGAGCCAGTCCACGATCTTGCCTTTCCCCTCGTCACCCCATTGGGCGCCGACGACGACGACATTGGCCATTGCTCTCTCCTTGGCAGGTGTAAAACCGCGCGAGGTATAGCGGCTGAGCGCGCGGTGCGAAAGCCCGCATTTGCGAGAGGTGGTTCACTCTATTCACGTGTGACGCGCGCGCGAGGAGGCAGGCGCCTCCGGCGGGATATTTGGACCAAAACGAAGGGGAGGGCGCAGGTGGGCCGCGCGGGTGTGCCGATTTGACCCCGCGAAAGCCGAAAATCCACCTCTGCGGCCTTGCACCCTCAGTCTCATCCGCCTAGATAGGCGCGTCGCAAGAAAGAAGGCCCGACCCGTTCATGGAAAACGTCGTTCTCTCGATCCATCTGATCCTCGCACTGCTGCTGATTGGCGTGGTGCTGCTGCAACGCTCCGAAGGGGGTGGCCTCGGTATGGGGTCGTCCAACAGCTCTGGCGGCGGTGTCGGCGGGCTGATGACCGGTCGGCAGGCGGCCAATGCGCTGACTCGCGTGACCTGGGTTCTGGCCGCTGGCTTCTTCGCGACCTCGGTGACGTTGACGGTTCTGGCCGCGCAGAAAGCGGGCAGCAGCTCGGTGCTCGATAGCGCCGCGCCCGAGCAAAGCGCTCCGGCAGAGACCGCGCCGGCCAATGACACGACCGGCTCGACGCCGTCGCTCGATGTGGTGATGCCGCCGCCGGCAAGCGGGTCGGATTCCTCGACCGGCGGAAACGCGGGCGAGACCACGACGGATACGCAAAGCGGTCCGGTTACGCCGCCCGCCGCCAACTAAGCCGTCACTTCAGCCGACAATCGGTTCGCACCCACAAAAAGTTGCGGGTGCGTCCAATCCAAACTCAATAGCTTGCGGTCTGGTTGCGGGCAGGCCGCGAATCGTGTAAGCATTAAATCCCGTGATCCTGACCCTCTTTGGGGCAGGGAAACCATTCGAATTTCGCAGATCACGGGGGTCTTCATGGCACGTTATGTCTTCATTACCGGCGGCGTTGTCTCGTCGCTCGGCAAGGGTTTGGCATCCGCCGCCTTGGGGGCATTGCTGCAAGCACGCGGCTTTTCGGTTCGGCTGCGCAAGCTCGACCCGTATCTCAACGTCGATCCGGGCACGATGAGCCCGTTCGAGCATGGCGAGGTCTTCGTCACCGATGACGGGGCCGAGACCGATCTCGACCTTGGCCATTACGAACGCTTCACCGGTGTCTCGGCGCGCAAGACCGACTCGATCTCGTCGGGGCGGATCTACACCAACGTGCTCGAGAAGGAGCGCCGCGGCGAATATCTGGGCAAAACGATTCAGGTGATCCCGCACGTCACCAACGAGATCAAGGACTTCCTCGATGTCGGCGATGACGAGGTCGATTTCATGCTCTGCGAGATCGGCGGCACGGTCGGCGATATCGAGGGCCTGCCCTTCTTCGAAGCGATCCGCCAGTTCAGCCAGGACCGTCCGCGCGGCCAATGTATCTTCATGCATCTCACGCTGCTGCCCTATCTGGCGGCGTCGGGCGAGCTGAAGACCAAGCCGACGCAGCACTCGGTGAAGGAATTGCGCTCGATCGGCCTGCAGCCCGACGTACTGGTCTGCCGTTCGGAGCAGCCGATTCCGGAGAAAGAGCGCGGCAAGATCGCGCTGTTCTGTAACGTGCGCCCCGAGGCGGTGATCCCGGCCTATGACCTGAAGTCGATCTACGAGGCGCCGCTGGCCTATCACCGCATGGGGCTCGATCAGGCGGTTCTGGACGCGTTCGGCATCTCGCCCGCGCCAAAGCCGGAACTGAGCCGCTGGGAAGACGTGATGGACCGTCTCGACCATGCCGAAGGCGAGGTGCGCGTCGCGATCGTGGGCAAATACGTCCAGCTGGAAGACGCCTACAAGTCGATCGCCGAGGCGCTGACCCATGGTGGCATGGCGAACCGGGTCCGCGTGAAGGCGGAATGGATCGACGCGGAGATTTTCGAGAACGAAGACCCCGCGCCCTATCTGGAGAACTACCACGCCATCCTCGTGCCCGGCGGCTTCGGCGAGCGCGGCACGGAAGGCAAGATCCGTGCGGCCCAATTCGCGCGCGAAAAGGGCGTTCCTTATCTGGGCATCTGTCTGGGGATGCAGATGGCCGTCATCGAAGCCGCGCGGAACCTCGCGGGGGTCAGCGATGCGGGCTCTGAGGAGTTCGACCACGAGGCGGGCAAGAAGCGCTTCACCCCGGTCGTCTATCACCTCAAGGAATGGGTGCAGGGCAACCACCGGGTCGAGCGCAAGGTGACCGACGACAAGGGCGGCACGATGCGTCTGGGCGCCTATTCCGCCGCGCTGAAAGAGGGCTCGAAGGTCGCCGAAGTCTACGGCTCGACCGACATCGAAGAGCGTCACCGCCACCGCTACGAGGTCGACATCAAGTATCGCGAGCCGCTGGAGAAATGCGGCATGACCTTCTCCGGCATGTCGCCCGATGGCCGCCTGCCCGAGATCGTCGAGCACAAGGACCATCCGTGGTTCATCGGCGTGCAGTTCCACCCCGAGCTGAAATCGAAGCCCTTCGCGCCGCATCCGCTGTTTGCGGGCTTCATCAAGGCCGCGCGGGATCAGAGCCGGTTGGTGTGATTGAGACTGACTGCCTAATGACAAAGTTCTGAGGTTACAGAGTAATGGGACGAAGACAGATCCGGCGCTGGCTCCAGTATCGTAGGTACGCGAGAGATGCTTCGGGTCTGATCGGAAAGGATGAGACCGCGCTTCGTGAATATTTCTCTGGGAAGGGCCGGAAGAGATCAAATTCCGATAAAGTATTCTGTATCGGTTTCAATAAAACCGGAACGACGTCGCTAGAGAGAATACTCAAGGATCTCGGGTTGAGAATGCCGCATCAGGGCCTGCAGGAGAACTTGCTGGCTCACGTCTTCTCATCGGGGCGATACGATATTCTTAAGCGGTTCGTTTCAGACTTCGATGCGTTCCAAGATGTACCTTTTTCACAAGACTCGCTTTACGTTGCGCTAGATGCGCTCTTCCCGAACAGTAAGTTCATTTTAACTGTTCGGGACGCTGACGCGTGGTACGAAAGTCTGACCCGATTTCATCAAAAAGTATTTGGTTTCAAGTCTATTGACGAGGCGGGGCCCGATTTTTGGAAGGGTATACGGAACAATTACTTCTACGAACAGAATAAGCAATTTGTGACAGTGGTTGAGAACGGAAAGCCGCGCGAGGACTGGAGTCTCTTGTATGATCGCGATTTCTGCATCTCAAAATACTTGAAGCGGAATGACGAAATCATTCGATACTTTCTTCATCGACCGAATGATTTTCTCTGTGTTGATCTAAGCAAAAGCAAAGATACACGCGAGATTTGTCAGTTTCTCGACGTCGGTGACGATAAAGTCGGGCCAATTCCTCACTTGAATTCGAGCGTGGTGCCTAAGTCCCGATAACTTTCTTCTTGGTGCCGGGCTAAAAAACCGCGCTCAGCTTTGCGCGGCTTTTTTCTTTTTCTTCTTCGACGGCTTAGGCGCGGGCTTTTCCGCTTTGCCACCGCCGCGCGCCGGGTCGATGTGGCGGGCAAGCTCGGCCGGGTCGAGGCGGATCAGCGTCTGAATATAGCCCGAGGCCGCGTCGAGCAGCTCGCATAGGGCCGCCGCGCGGGGATCGGCGCTGCGGGCTTCCAGGGCGGACAGGTGGTCGCGCGCGGGGCCGATCACGCGGCGTTCGCGCTCGGCCAGCATCAGGCGTGCCAGTTCCCACGGCTCGGTGGGCGCCACGAAGAAATCCTTGCGCGAGCCCGGCGAGCGTGCGGCCTGCACGAGACCGGCATCGCGCAACTCCTTCAGCGCGGTCGAGACATTGGAGCGCGACAGCCCAAGCTGCGTCACCAGATCGTCGGCCGAGGGCGCTTGCGCCGCGCGCCAGATCGCGCCGAGGCAGCGGCCTGCGGGGCGGGAAAATCCGAAACGAGGGGCGAGTTCGGCGAAGGCTTCGGGCAGTTCGGTTTCACTCATGCATCCATCCTCTGCCGCCTATTGTCGCCGCTCGGTTACGCGCCGGGTCGGCGCGCCGCGGACAGCCCCGCGATCAGCGCGGCCTCCCCATCGCCCAAAGTGACCTGCGCGCCCTGCGCTTGCAAGGCGCGGGCGCAAATTTCCGACCAGCCGGGGGCGGAGGCGGAGGATAGCGCCAGCACGGTTTGCCCGAGCCACCACGGTTTCGCCGCGGCGAGTTCCGCTCCGAGCACGGCCCCAGCGGCGCGCGGGGTGGGGCGTCCGAGGCTGAGCGGGGCCAATTCGCGCGCGAGGCGTTCGGGGCGCGAAAGCGTATCGGCGAGGGCTGCGTCGAACCCGTCGCCTGCCTCCAGCGGCGCGCCAAGCGCGGCCAGCATCGCGGCGGAGCCTGCGCGCATCGCGCTGACCACTTCGCCCGCCGAGATATGCGCCCAGATCGCGCTTGCGCCGCAGATCCAGATCACGCCGTCGAATTGCGGGAGGCCTGCGAGGATGCCGGCGATCCGGGCCGCCTCGGGGGCGCTGATCTCGGTGCCGTCGCTGTCTTGGATCAGGCCGGGCAGGGCAGGATAGCTTTGTCCGCCGATCTCGGTCAGCGGCAGCGCGCCTTCCGGGCGCGGCGTGCAGGGCAGGGCGCGCGGGGCGGGGCCTGCAGTGGAGGCCGCCACGATCGCAGCGGCCCCTTCGGGCAAGAGCGGGCGCGCGGCGGGCCCGGATTTGCGGTCGCTCACCGCCCCGTCCGAGACATGTGCGGCGCGCCAGCGCCCGAATTCTTCCGTGAGTGCGATCCAATCAGCCATGGCTCACCAGATCGCACGGAGGTCTTGCAGGATCAACCCTGCGACAGGCAGGTGGTGATCGTGTCCGCCATTCCCTGCATCAGGTCCTCATAGAGGCCGGGGCCATAGGTCAGCGCGGTGCCGGACGGATCGAGCGGCTTGCCGAGCGTCACCGGCGTCCCATCGACGAGGATTTCGACCATTTTCGGATCGTGGTTCGCTTCCGGGAAAGCACAGACGGCATCCTTTGCCGAGGCCTCGTCGCGCAGGCTCACCAGATGCGCCGCGCCGGGGGTCGAGGCGTCGCTGGGCGAGAGCGCGCCCATGATGGTCAGCCCGTAATGATCGGCCAGATAGCCATAAGCCGCGTGATAGACGAGGAAGGGCTTGTCCGCGACGGGGGCGAATTCGGCCTTGAGTTTGGCGTCGAGCGTCTCGATCCGCGCCTGCGCGGCTTCGGCATTGGCCGCGTAGGTGTCGGCATGTTCGGGATCGGCTTTGGAGAGGTCGTCGGCGATCAGGCCGAGCCAAAGCTTCGCATTGTCGGGGTCGAGCCACGCATGGGGATCGGTCATCTGATCGACCTCACCGTGGTCGTCGTGCCCCGCCTCGGCGTGATCCTCGTCCTCGTCGAGATCGGCGCTGTGATCATGCGGATCCTGCGCCGAGAAGCTGCGCAGCGTCGTTCCGGGCGCGTGCAGCAATTCGACCGATTGGCCCTTCACTCCGACGCCCTCGATCGCGCGTTCGAGCCACGGCGTCAGGCGCGGGCCGACCCAGAAGACGAGGTCGGCATCCTGCAGATCGCGCGCTTGGCTGGGCTTCAGCTGATAGTGATGCGCGTCCGAATTCTGACCGAGCAGCACTTCGGGCTTGCCCAGATCGCCCATCACCTGCGCGACGAGCGACTGCACCGGCGGCACATCGGTGACGACGCTGGGCACCTCGGCTTGGGAGAGGGCGGGCAGTGCGGCAAGCGCGCTCACGAGAACGGGAAGGGTGGGGCGCATCGGAGGTCTCCTGTCCAACTTGATCTGAGGAGCGGAACATGTATGTTATAAAATCACTCGTCAAGAAGAAATGTGATAAGGTAACGCTCTCGTGGGATCTTCGACCTCTTCCGCCAAGGCTTTCACGCCGCATGACCACAGCCGATGCGCTGGCACGACGCTGGCGCGCGCCGAGGCTGTCGCCGCCGAAAAGGGCGCGCGTCTGACCCCGGTGCGCAAGCGCGCGCTGGAAATTCTGCTGGAAGAACATCGGGCTATGGGCGCCTACGAGGTGCTCGACCGGCTCGCGGAGGATGGGTTCGGCAAGCAGCCGCCCGTCGCCTATCGCGCGCTGGAATTCCTTGTCGAGCATGGTCTTGCACATCGCGTGCGCCGCCTGAATGCCTTCGCCGCCTGCATGAGTCCGGGCGAGGAACATGCGCCGGTCTTCCTGATTTGCCGGAACTGTGGCGAGGTCGCCGAGGCCGGCCCCGACGAGGGGGCCGAAGAGGTGCGCCGCGCGCTGCAGGGCGCGGCCGAGCGGCTGAATTTCCATGTCGAGCGGGCGACCGTCGAGGCGCTGGGGCTCTGCCCGAACTGCGCCGCCGAGGAGGCGCAATGAGCGAGTTGATCACGGCGCAGGGCCTGAGCGTGCGCCATGGCGAGGTCGAGGTGCTTCACGGCGTCGACTTCACGATTTCCCCGGGCGAGATCGTTACCGTCGTCGGGCCGAACGGGTCGGGCAAATCGACGCTGATCCGCGCCCTGATCGGGCTGGAACGCGCAGCGCGCGGCAAGGTGAACCGTCAGGCCGGGCTGCGGATCGGTTACGTCCCGCAAAAGCTGCATGTCGATGCGAGCCTGCCGTTGACGGTGCGCCGCTTCCTGTCGCTGCCCAAGCGCGTCTCGAACGCGCGCGCCGAGGCCGCCCTGGAGCGCACCGGCGTGCCGCATCTGGGCGCGCGGCAGATTTCGCGGCTCTCGGGCGGGCAGTTTCAACGTGTGCTTCTGGCGCGCGCCTTGCTGTCCGAGCCGCAGATCCTGATCCTCGACGAGCCGACGCAGGGGCTCGACCAGCCCGGCACGGCGGGGTTCTACAAGCTGATCGAAGAGGTCCGTCAGGAAACCGGCTGCGCGGTGCTGATGGTGAGCCACGATCTGCACGTGGTGATGTCGGCCTCGGATCGGGTGATCTGCCTCAACGGCCATGTCTGCTGTCAGGGCACGCCGAAGGTGGTGGCCGAGGCGCCGGAATATCGCGCGCTGTTCGGGATGGGAACGCAAGGGGCCTTCGCGCTCTACCAGCACAGCCACGATCATGGCGAACATGCGGATCACGCGACCTGCAGCCACGATCACGACCACGCCCATGACGCGGCGCAGGACGGCACTCAAACCCACGGGCAGGCGCATGTTTGACGATTTTCTATTCCGTGCGGCGCTGGCCGGGATCGGCCTGACCTTCGCGACCGGGCCGCTTGGCTCTTTCGTGGTGTGGCGGCGGATGGCCTATTTCGGCGATGCGACGGCCCATGCGGCGATCCTCGGCGTGGCGCTGAGCTTCGCTTTCGGTATTTCGGTCTATCTCGGCACGCTCGGCGTGGCGCTGGCGATGGCGCTGACCGTCGCGCGGCTTTCTGGGCGCGGCCATGCGATGGACACGCTCTTGGGGGTGCTCGCCCATTCCGCGCTGGCCTTCGGCCTCGTTGCGGCCTCACTGCAATCGGGGTTGCGGGTCGATCTGTCGGCATGGCTGTTCGGCGATATTCTCGCCGTGTCGCGCAGCGATCTGGCCGTGGTCTGGGGCGGCTCGGCTGTGGTCGTGGCGCTGTTGGCATGGCGCTGGCAGGGGCTGCTGACCGCGACGATCAATGACGAGCTGGCGATGTCCTCTGGGCTCGATCCGCGGCGCGAGCAGATGGCGCTGACCATCGCGCTGGCGCTGACCGTGGCCGTGGCGATCAAGATCGTCGGCGCGTTGCTGATCGCGGCGCTGCTGATCATCCCGGCGGCCACCGCGCGGCAGTTCGCGCGCGGGCCGGAGGCGATGGCGGCGGGCGCGACCGGGGTGGGAATCGCCTCGGTGCTGCTGGGGCTCTGGGGGTCGTTGCAGTTCGACACCCCCGCCGGTCCGTCGATCGTGGCGGCCTCGACCGTGCTCTTCGTGCTGTCCTTGCCGCTGCGTCGCGCGCGCTAAGCCGCGCTGCCGCTTGCCATTTCCCCGCCCGCGCGTTGAGATGCGCGGCAAAGGAGCCCCGATGGATCACCGCAGTTTCAAGACCCCGGCGCAGATTTTCGTCGACCTTGCCGCAGGCAATCCGCAGCGCCGCATGGCTTTTGATCCCGCGCAGCGGCGCGCGGCGCTGCAGGCGCTCTCGCGCGCGATCCACGATTGCGAGGCGGAGATCCTCGCGGCGCTGGCCGAGGATTTCGCCAAGCCCGAGGCCGAGATCCGCCTGACCGAAATTCTGCCCGTTCAGGCCGAGATTTCGCACGCGCTGCGCCACCTGAAGACGTGGACGAAGGTCCGCCGGGTCCGCCCGACCCGCGCGATGCTGGGCACCCGCGCGCGGATCGTGCCCGAGCCGAAGGGCACCGCGCTGATCATCGCGCCGTGGAATTACCCGCTGGCGCTGTCGCTCGGGCCGCTGGTTTCGGCCATCGCGGCGGGCTGTGCCGCGATCGTCAAACCGTCCGAGCTGGCCCCGGCCAGCGCCGCCGTGATCGCGCAGATCGTGGAGGAGGCGCTGCCTGCCGATCTCGTGCGCGTTGTACAGGGCGGGGTCGAGGTCAGTCAGGAACTGCTCGAGCAGCCGTTCGATCATATCTTCTTCACCGGCTCGCCGCGCGTGGGCAAGATCGTGATGGCGGCGGCGGCGAAGCATCTCACCTCTGTGACGCTGGAGCTGGGCGGCAAATCCCCGGTCATCGTCGGCCCCGGCGCGGATCTGAAAAAGGCCGCGCGGATGATCGCCTGGGGCAAGTTCGCGAATGCCGGTCAGACCTGCATCGCCCCCGATCACGTCTATGTCGCCAAGCAGATCGAAGCGCCCTTTCTGGCCGAGCTGAAAGCCGCGATCGCGCGGATGTATGGCAAGACGGAAGAGGCGCAGGCGGCCTCGCGCGACCTCGCGCGGATCATCAACCCGGACCATTTCGCCCGCCTGATGGGCATGATCGAGAGCGCGCAATCCGCTGGCGCAAAGGCGCTGACCGGGGCCACCAGCGAGGCCGAGAGCCGCTATATCGCGCCCACCGTCCTGATGGGCACCGACCCGTCGATGCGTGTCGAACAGGAGGAGATTTTCGGCCCCGTTCTGCCGGTCATCCCCTTCGACGATGCGGCCGATGTCGTGGCGCGGATCGAGGCCGGGCCGAAGCCGCTCGCCCTTTATATCTTCGAGCGCGACCGTGGTCTGATTGACCGGCTGCGCCGCGCGACCAGTTCGGGCGCGGTGGGCGTCAATGTCGCGCTGGTCCATTACCTGCACCAGAACCTTCCCTTCGGCGGGATCGGCAATTCGGGTGTCGGGGCGGCGCATGGCCATTGGGGCTTCGAGGCCTTCACCCATCTCAAGCCCGTGCTCGAGAACCGTTTCGCGCCGCTTTCGATGCTGATGCCGCCCTATCGCAGCGGACGCATGGCGAAGCTTGCCCAGAAATTCCTGCGCTAAGTCCGACTGCAGATTTCACGCGTGATCGCGTTCCGCCACAAGCCCGTGTAATCGCTCCGGTTGGCTAAATCGCGCCCTAGTTGAACCCTTGTGATTAATAAGAAACAGGGGATTAACCAATGGCATCAACAGAAACGATGGCCGGAGGAGGCAAACTGCGGCGAGACGCCGGGGTCATCGGGCTGCTCTTTGCCTCAACGACGTCGATGATCGGCTCGGGCTGGTTGTTCGGCGCCTATCACGCCTCGAAAATCGCAGGGCCGCTCTCGGTCTGGTCCTGGGTGATCGGGGCCGCGATCATCATGCTGATCGCGCTGTGCTTTGCCGAACTCTCCACGATGTTCTCCAAATCCGGCGCGCTCGTCCATATGAGCCATGCGAGCCACGGCGCGACGCTGGGCCGGCTCTGGGGTTGGATGCTGTTTCTCAGCTATGCGCCGGTGCCTGCGGTCGAGGCCGAGGGGATCGTCACCTATGCCAATAACTACCTGCCGTATTTCCTGCGCGGGGACGGGTCGGGCACGCTGACGCTGGTGGGCTTCATCACCTCCGCGCTGCTCCTGAGCGTGCTGGCGCTGCTGAACCTGCTCGCGATCAAGGCGCTGCTAAAGGTGAACAACACCGTCACGTGGTGGAAGATCGCCGTGCCGCTGATCACCGTGGTCGGGCTGATCGCGGCCTCGTCCCATTGGGGCGTCTGGCATGCGGCACCGGGCACCTACAAGGCGCAGGGCATGTTCACCGCCATTCCCGCCGCAGGGATCGTGTTCTCCTTCCTTGGCTTCCGCACCGCGATCGACCTGGGCGGCGAGAGCGCCAATCCGGGCCGCAATATCCCGATGGCGGTGATCGGGTCGGTCATTCTCGCCGCGATCGTTTATATCCTGCTGCAGGTGGCCTTCATCATGGCGCTCTCGCAGGGCGATCTGGCGAATGGCTGGGCGTCGTTGAGCTTCAAAGGCTCCGCTGGTCCCTTCGCCGGTCTCGCGGCGACGCTGGGCATGGGATGGCTGGCGCTGCTCCTTTACGTCGACGCTTATGTCTCTCCCGGCGGGACGGGGCTGATCTACGTCACCGGCGGCTCGCGTATCCTCTATGCGGTGGGTGACACCGAGAGCGGGCCGAGCGCACTGACCCATACGACCCGCCACGGCGTGCCGTGGCTGGCGGTCGCGGTGATGTGGGCCGTGGGCGTGTTCTTCCTGCTGCCCTTCCCGGCATGGCAGCTGCTGGTGGGCTATATCAGCTCGATCACGGTTCTGACCTACGGCCTCGGTCCGATCGTCCTGATGGTGCTGCGCCGCAGCCAACCCGATGCCGAGCGCGCCTTCCGCCTGAAAGGGGCGGAAATCCTCGCGCCGCTGGCCTTCATCGCGTCGAACCTCGTGATCTACTGGACGGGTTTCTACACCGACTCGATCCTGTTCGGGATGCTGCTCGGGGGTTTCGCGGTCTATGCGGTCGTCTTCCACGTCGTGCAGAAGAAATCCGCCTCCGAGTTCGGCTGGGGGCATATCGGCTGGCTGGCGCTGTGGTTCGGCGGGCTTTGGGTGATCACCGGACTCGGCACCTCGGATCACGCGCTCAATGTGCTGAACTTCTGGAGCGGGATGGGCCTCGTCGCGGTGTGGTCGCTGGTGGTAATCTGGTTCGCGCTGCGCGCGGCTCTGCCCGCCGAGGAGACCGGCGCGCTGATGGAGCGTATCCAGCGCGGCAACTGAGCCTTTGCGAGATGACAAAAGGGCGCGCGGGGATACTCGCGCGCCTTTCTTATGTCCGCTTCACCTTCCAGCGGCGATGGATCCAGAGCCATTGCTCCATGTGCTTGAGGATCATCTCCTCCAGCCCGTCATTGAGCGTCTGCGTCATCGCCTCGGGGGTGCTGTGCGGGACGGGCTTGTCGGCATAGATCTTGAAGTTGAGCCCGTCGGGCTGGCGGATCGCGTAGATCGGCACCAGATCGGCTTTCATCTTCAGCGCCATTTCCGCAGCCGACAGCGGCGTGCGCGCGGGCAGGCCGAAGAAGCTCAATTCCGCGCCCTTGTTGAAATGCTGATCGAAGCCGAAGGCGACCATCCCGCCGTCGCGCAGGAATTTCATCATGTCGCCCAAGCCCCGGCGCGAGCGCGAGAACAATGGCTCGGCGATGGCGGAGATGGTCGAGACATATTGCTCGTTGAAGAGCGGGTTGTTCATTGGGCGATAGATTGCGCCGACCCGGTAGCCGCGGCCCGCAAGTGCTGCGCGCCACGCGTCGTAATTGCCGAAATGGCCTGCAGCCAGAACGACGGGGCGGCCCTCGCGATGGGCGGCCTCCAGCGTCTCGGCGCCGGGGCCCTCGATCGGCAGATCGCGCACGCGCGCCACGAATTCCTCGCCCGAGTAAATCTCCGCCAGCATCCGGCCCAGATTGTCGGGCATCTCGCGCTGCAGCCGCTTGATCTCGTCTTCCGACAGGTCCGGGCAGGCGATACGCAGGTTCTCGCGGATCTTGCGGGTGAAGCCGAGGATCGGGGCGAGCCGCGCCACCATCCGTCCCGCCGCCGGGATGCGCCGCTCGTAGGGCAGGCGCTGGACCAGCCGCATCACCGCCACGAAAAGGGCATTCGAGGCACGGTCGGACAGGGTGGGTTCGCGGTTCTTCATCGTGTCGGGTGTCAGGCTCTGGCTTGGCGCGCGGCACGGCGCTCACGCGACCAGACATAGAGGCCAGCCCCCACGATCACAAGCGCCCCGGCAATGGTGAACCCGTCGGGAAACTGGCCGAACATCAGCCATCCCCAGAACGAGGCGAACAGCAGGCCCGAATAGCCGAAGGGCGCGAGCGTCGAGGCTTCGGCCAGTGCGAAGGCGCGGATGAGCAGGAATTGCGACAGGCTTCCCGCCAGCCCGAGACCGAGGAAAATCCACAGATCGGACAGCGCGATCGGTTGCCAGATGAAGGGCAGGGCGAGCGAGGAAAGCGCAAGCCCGGTGAACGCCGACCACAGCTGCGAGGTGGCCGCGCTATCGCCGCGCAGGTAGCGCGTCAGCAGCACCGCGCCGGCGAAGCTGAACGCGGCTAGCAGCGCGAGAAACGCCGCCGGATGCAGCCCGCCGAAACCCGGACGCAGGATGATCATCGCGCCCATGAAGGCCGCCAGAATGCCGAAGATGCGGTGCGGGCCCGGCCGCTCGCCCAAAAACAGCGCCGTGCCCAGCGTCACGATCACCGGGTTGAGATCGCCAAGCGCGGTGGCGGTGGCCAGCGGCACATGTTTCAGCGCGTAGAAGAAGGCCACGATCGCGCCCATCTGGAACAGCGCCCGGCCCAGCTGGAACTTCGGCTGTGCGCTGCGGATGCGGCGGGGCAGGCTGCCGCGATAGATGAAGGCCAGCACGGCGGCATTCACCGCGAAGCGCGCCCAGACGATCAAGAGCGGGTGATAGCCTTGCCCGAGAAGCTTCGCGAAAGCGTCCATCAGCGTCAGCATCGAGAATGCGCCGAGCATCAGCGCGATCCCCATCCCGGGACGATCGCCCTCGGGATGTGAAGAGGGGGCCACGCCGGGCCCCCTCGCAGTCGCTTTCAAGCCGGGCAGAGCCATCAGAGGAGGCTCTTGACCTTCTCGGCCACAGCCTCGGGGGTGATCCCGAACTTCTCGTAAAGCTCGCCTGCGGGGGCGGAAGCGCCGAAGCCCTCCATGCCCACGAAGCCGGCTTTCGCCTCGCGGCCACGCTCGCCCAGAAGCCAACGGTCCCACGGCTGGCGCACGGCGGCCTCGACGGCCACGCGGACCGAGTTCGGCGGCAGCACGCGCTTGCGGTAGGCCTCATCCTGCTCGGCGAACAGCTCCATGCAGGGCATCGACACGACACGGGTGCCGATCGCTTCCTTCTGCAGCAGCTCGCGGGCTTTGATCGCGATTTCCACTTCCGAGCCGGTCGCCATCAGGATCACCTGACGCTTGCCATCGGCCTCGGCCAGAACATAGGCGCCGCGCGCGGTGAGGTTCTGCGGCTTGTACTCGGTGCGCAGCGTCGGCAGCCCCTGACGCGACAGTGCCAGAACCGAGGGCGTGCCCTCCTGGTTCATCGCGATTTCCCACGCCTCGGCGGTCTCGATGACATCGGCTGGGCGGAAGGTCAGCGTGTTCGGCGTCGCGCGGCAGATCGCCAGATGCTCGACCGGCTGGTGGGTCGGGCCGTCTTCGCCCAGACCGATGGAGTCATGGGTCATGACATAGACGGTCGGCACTTTCATCAGCGCCGAGAGACGCATCGCGCCGCGCGCGTAGTCGGTGAAGCAGAAGAACGTACCGCCATAGGGGCGCACGCCACCATGCAGCCATTGGCCGTTCATCGCAGCCGCCATGCCGTGCTCACGGATGCCGTAATGGATGTAGCGGCCCTTGCGGTTCTCCGGGTTGAAGACCGTCATGTCCTTCGACTTCGTGAGGTTCGAGCCGGTCAGGTCGGCCGAGCCGCCGATGGTCTCGGGGCAGGCGGCGTTGATCGTGCCCAGAACCATCTCAGACGCCTTGCGGGTCGCGACTTTCGGCGCGGCTTCGGCCTGCTCTTTCTTGAACTTGCGGATCGCGCCGGTGAGCTTCTTCGAGACGCCGCCTTCCATGATGCGGGTGAACTCGGCCTGCTTGGCTGCCGAGAGCTTGCCGAAGCGCTCTTCCCATTCGCCACGCTCTGCCGCGCCGCGGGTGCCGATGGCCTCCCATTGCGACTTCACGTCGGCGGGGATTTCGAACGGGCCGTGATCCCAGCCGTAGATCGCCTTGGTGCGCGCGATTTCCTCGTCGCCCAGCGGCGAGCCGTGGGCCGAGTAGCTGTCGGCCTTGGTCGGTGCGCCGAAGCCGATGATGGTCTTGCAGTCGACCAGAACCGGACCCTTGGCTTTCTTCGCCTTGGTCAGCGCTTCGTCGATGGAGGCCGGATCGTGACCGTCGCAGGCAAACACCGTCCAGCCCGACGCCTCGAAGCGCTTGCGCTGGTCGGTCTTGTCGGACATCGACACGCGGCCGTCGATGGTGATGTCGTTATTGTCCCACAGCACGATCAGGTTCGACAGTTCCTGCATCCCGGCAAGGCCGATGGCCTCCTGGGAGATGCCTTCCATCAGGCAGCCGTCGCCTGCGATGACCCAGGTGCGGTGATCGACGAGCTTCTTGCCCCATTGGGCGCGCAGTGCCTCTTCGGCGATGGCCATGCCGACCGAAGTCGCGAGGCCCTGGCCGAGCGGGCCGGTCGTGGTCTCCACCGCGTCGAGCAGGAAATTCTCCGGGTGGCCGGCGGTCAGAGCGCCCGACTGGCGGAAGTTCTTGATCTGGTCGAGCGTCACCTGCTCGTCGCCGCAAAGATAGAGCAGCGAGTAGATCAGCATCGAGCCGTGACCCGCCGACAGGATGAAGCGGTCACGGTCAGCCCATTTCGGGTTCTTCACGTCGAATTTCAGGTGGTTCTGGAACAGAACGGTCGCCACATCGGCCATGCCCATCGGCATGCCGGGGTGACCGGAATTTGCGGCCTGTACCGCATCCATCGCCAGTGCGCGGATCGCGGAAGCAAGTTTCCAATGCTCAGGATGGGCGGCGCGCAGCTCTTCGATTTCCATGAAACGTCCTTTCGCAGGGCAGCAGTTGGATGGGTCCGCGCCCCTGATAGCAGGGATCGGCCCAAGATCAAGCGCGGCCCACAAGTGCTTGGGGCAAAAGGGTGGGCTTGCCCTGTCGCAAAAGGTTAGACTTAGCGAAACTCGCAGTCGGCCGCGATTCGGTCATGGCAAGCGAAAAACATGAGGACGAGGAGGCGCGTATGAGTGACATAGCCGAATACGAACGCCGCATCGCTTTCGCGCTCGAACGGATCGGGCGCGGGGTCGAAGCGCTCAAGCAGCGCGAGGCATTGCAGGCGCAAGCGGCGCAGGATGCCACGCACCAGCCCGAGCCGGAGACCGCAGCGCCTGCCGAGGCGGAACTGCCCCACGTGCCGGAGGCACCGCCCGAAGTTGTTGCCGATCCCGCCGAAGTGGCCGAGCTGAAAGCCGCGCTCGCCGCCGAGCAGGAAGCCAATGCGCAACTCTCCGAACGCGTCCGCGCGATCCGCGAGAAACAGGACACCACGCTGGGCGCGATGGAGCGCAAATACGGCGCGGCCGTGCGCGCGCAGGAAGCCGCTTTCAAGGAAGTCGCAGCCCTCAAGCAAGCCAACGCGGCGCTGGTCGCGGCCAATCGCAAGCTGATGGACGAGGGCGTGGCCTTCTCCGAGGAGGCGCTGATGGCCGAGCTGCAAAGCCTGCGCGCCGCGCGCGATGGCGAGAGCGCCGAGCTGGAGCAGATCATCGCGGGTCTCGACCCGATCATCGAAGCGGCGAACCGCGAGGAGGAGACCGATGCCTGAGGTGACGATTTCCATCGGCGGCCGCGATTTTCAGGTCGCCTGCCAAGAAGGTGAAGAACATTTCCTGCGCTCGGCTGCCGGGATGCTCGACAGCGAGGCGCAGGTGCTTCTGGGGCAGATCGGGCGGGTGCCCGAGAACCGGATGCTGCTGATGTCGGGGCTGATGCTGGCCGACAAGGCGGCGGGCATCGAGGACCAGCTGCGCGACGCGATGAACCGTCTGGGCGAATTGCAGGCGAAGATCGACGAGCTGCAGTCGAACCCGGCGCATGTCGAGGTGCCGATCGTGCCGCCCGAAGTGACCGAAACGCTGGCCGAGATCGCCGCACGCGCGGAGTCGCTTGCCGATCGGGTCGAGGACGACGCGTGAGGCGGGCGCTCTTTGGCGCGGCGCTCGCAAGTGTCGCGCTGGCGGGACCGGTCGCAGCGCAGGGCGCGGCCCCGGATGACGGATCGGTCGAGCGGTTGGAGCCTCTCAATCCGATTGTCGGCGACGGCCCCTCGGCGGTGGTGAACGCCACCTATCATTGCGAGCGCGGCGCGGAAGTGCACGCGGCCTATCTCAACGACACCGATCCGCAGCGCGTCGTCGTGTTTCTACAGGGGCGGCAGGTTGTGATGAGCCATATCCGCTCTGCCGATGGGGCAAAATATGCCGAGGATGGCGAGGGCGAAGCCGGCTATGTCTGGTGGACGCGCGGCGCGCAGGCGATGCTCGACTGGATCGCCGAGGATGGCGAGGTGCAACCGCTGCTCAGGGCCTGCCGCCAAGAATAAGGGCCGCAACGCGGATCAGCGCGGCGGCCCTCGTCTTGCTGGTTCGGAAAACCTGAAGCGCCGCGCGCTTACTCGGCGGCCTTCATCTCGAAGCCCTTTTCAAGCTGATCCGACGGTGTGATCGGATACTCGCCCGAGAAGCAGGCGTCGCAATATTGCGGGCAGGAATTGTCGCGGCCCTCGGCCTCGCCCACGGCGCGATACAGACCGTCAAGCGAGATGAATTTCAGGCTGTCCACGCCGACCCATTCGCGCATCTCTTCTTCAGTCATCTGAGCAGCCAGCAGCTTGTCGCGGTTGGGCGTGTCGACGCCGTAGAAGCACGGCCATGCGGTCGGCGGCGAGGCGATCCGGAAATGTACCGACTTCGCACCCGCATCGAGGATCATATCCTTGATCTTGCGCGATGTGGTGCCGCGCACGACCGAGTCGTCGACAAGGACCACCCGCTTGCCGCGAATGAGCGACTTGTTGACGTTGAGCTTGAGGCGCACGCCCATGTTACGGATCTGCTCGGTCGGCTCGATGAAGGTGCGGCCCATATACTGGTTGCGCGTGATCCCGAGCGCGAAGGGGATGCCGCTTTCCTGACTGTAGCCGATCGCCGCCGGGGTGCCGCTGTCGGGCACCGGGCAGACCAGATCGGCTTCGACCGGGGCTTCGCGGGCCAGCTCGACGCCGATCGCGCGGCGGGTCTCATAGACCGAGCGGCCACCGATCATGCTGTCGGGGCGCGAGAAATAGACATGCTCGAAGATGCAGAAGCGACCGGTGGAGGGGCCGAAGGGGCGCGAACTCTCGACATGGCCGTCCTGAATGACGACCATCTCGCCCGGATCGATCTCACGGACGAAGTCCGCGCCGATGATGTCGAGCGCGCAGGTCTCCGAGCTCAGCACATAGCCATGCTCGCCCAGCTTGCCCAGCACCAGCGGACGCACGCCCAGCGGGTCGCGCACACCGATCAGCTTGGTCCGCGTCATCGCGACGATCGAGAAGGCGCCTTCCACGCGGCGCAGCGCGTCAGCGATCCGGTCCGCATGCTTGCGTTGGATCGAGCGGGCCATCAGGTGGATGATGCATTCGCTGTCGGAAGACGACTGGAAGATCGCACCACGTTCGATCAACTCGCGGCGCAGCGCGTCGGCATTGGTGAGGTTGCCGTTATGCGCGACCGCGCAGCCGCCCATCGAGAACTCGCCGAAGAAGGGCTGGATGTCGCGGATCACCGCACCTTTGGAGCCGGCGGTGGAGTAGCGCACATGGCCGATGGCGACATCGCCCGGCAGCGTTTCCATCAGGCTCGATTTGGTGAAGTTGTCGCGGACATAGCCGAAACGGTGGGCCGAGTTGAAGCCGGTGGCGGCGTCATGGGCGACGATGCCGCCCGCTTCCTGACCGCGGTGTTGGAGGGCGTGAAGACCGAGGGCCACGAAATTCGCGGCGTCGGAAATGCCGACAACACCGAAGACGCCGCATTCTTCCTTAAGTTTGTCGTCGTCGAAAGGGTGGGCGTAGTGGGTCTTCTGGGCGGCGGGGCAGGACATGGCATCAGCTCCGAATGACGCAAGGGGAGGGCGCTTTGGCCCATTTATAGACAAACGCGAGAGGTGTTAACCCCTCGCGCCTGTAAAACCGTCATGTGACTGACATCAATTGTCGGTCGCCGGAGGCAGTTCGTCCGTCCGGGCCGGGGCATCCGCGCCCGGAGGGGCGGGGCAGGCGGCCACAAGTTGTTCGTAACGCTGAACGATCCAGCCGGGTGCATCGGCGGGCATCGATTCGTCGAGTTGGCCGGATGCGCGCGAGAACACTTTGGCCGAACGCGAGTCGTCGACCACCGGTACGGGGTCGTTGCTCATCACGCGGTCATAGACCACGAAGGCCACCGCCACGAGGACCACCCCGCGCAGCACGCCGAACAGGAAGCCCAGACCCTGGTCGATCCCGCCAAGCGCCGAGCGTTGCACAGCCGAGGCGAAGAGCGGCGTGAGGATCGAGAAGACGACCAGCGCGACGGCGAAGACCACTGCGAAGCCGCCGATCATGCCCAGCTCGCAGCTTTGGCCGATGAACTTGTCGAGGCCGGGGATCTGCTGCACCAGAGGGCGGGCCTCGTTGGCGAAGATATAGGCGACGATCGCCGCTGCGATCCAGCCGACGATGGCCAGCGCCTCACGCACGAAACCCCGCGAATAGGCGAGGATCGCCGAAAGAATGATGACGACCGCCACGATGGCATCGACAATGGTGAACCCGTCCATTTGCGCTCCTATGTTCTCGGCGTTAACCGGCGCCGAACATCTCCCCGGTAAATGTCACGAGATCGCCCAGCTTGCGCAGGGACATCCCGCTCGACCCTTCGGCTTTCGTTCCCGAGGGTGCGATCGCTTGTGAAAAACCAAGTTTCGCCGCTTCTTTCAACCTGTTTTCCGCTTGACCCACGGGACGCAGAGCGCCCGACAGGCTGATTTCCCCGAAAATCACCATGTCTGCAGGCAGTGCCACATCTTCGCGCGCGCTGAGAAGCGCGGCGGCCGCGGCGAGGTCCGCTGCTGGCTCCACCACTTTCATGCCGCCCGCCACATTGAGAAACACGTCGAGCCCCGCAAAGGGGATGCCACAGCGCGATTCCAGCACCGCGAGAATGGTCGAAATCCGTCCGCTGTCGAGCCCGACCACGGTGCGGCGCGGTGAAGCGAGCGTGGACGGCGCAACCAGTGCTTGAATCTCGGTCAGCACCGGTCGCGTGCCTTCAATTCCTGCGAAAACCGCCGAGCCCGGTGCGGGTTGACCGCGCTCGGACAGGAACAGAGCCGAGGGGTTGGCGACTTCCGCCAGACCCGCGCCGGTCATCTCGAAGACGCCGATCTCGGAGGCCGGGCCGAAGCGGTTCTTTACCGCGCGCAGGATGCGGAACTGGTGGCCGCGCTCGCCTTCAAAATAGAGCACCGTGTCGACCATATGTTCGATCACGCGCGGGCCTGCGATCTGGCCTTCCTTGGTCACGTGCCCGACGAGGATCACGGCGGTGCCACGCTTTTTGGCGAAGCTCACCAATTCGTGTGCGGCGGCGCGCAACTGGCTCACCGATCCCGGCGCGCTGTCGACATTGTCCGACCACATGGTCTGAATCGAATCGATGATGACGAGGTCGGGGCGCTCGGTTTCCAGCGTCGTCAGGATGTCGCGCAGGGACGTTTCCGCGCCCAGACCGACCGGCGCATCCGCAAGCCCAAGGCGTCGCGCGCGCATCCGCACCTGGCTCGCCGCTTCCTCGCCCGAGATATAAAGCGCCTTCACCCCTTTGCGGGCGAAGCTGGCCGTCGCTTGCAGCAGAAGCGTCGATTTCCCGATGCCCGGATCGCCGCCGACCAGAACGGCAGAGGCCGCCACGAGACCGCCGCCCAAGACCCGGTCCAACTCCTCCATGCCCGATTTCACACGGGCCGGCGGGGTTTCCTTGGTGTCGAGCGCGGTGAGCGGGATCACCTTGCCCTTCGCGCCTTTCATCCCCGAGCCGGGCGTGGTCGAGATCGGCGCTTCCTCGTGGATCGAGTTCCATGCGCCGCAGGCATCGCAGCGCCCGGACCATTTGGCGTGCGTCGCGCCGCATTCGGCACAGCGGAAGATCGCGGATTGCTTGGCCATAAGGTCAGCTACGTTCCAGATTGGCGGCGATCAGGCTCGCGCATTGCTCGGGATGGGTGGCGGGCAGCATATGACCCGCGCCCTCGACGCAGGCCACGCCCACGTCCGGAAGACGCGCGGCGATCGCCTCGGCAACCTTCGGCATCGTCGCGGGCGAGCGGTCGCCATGGATGATCATCGCGGGCGCGTCGATCTGCTCGATCCCATCGGGTCGCACGATCTGCGCCGGATCCTCGAAATTGGCGCGAGAGATATTCTCGACCATCGGCATACACGCGGTGAAGCGCTCGCGCTGCGTCTCGGAATAGCTGTCCCACGGCTGACCGGTGCCCCAGTCGCGCATGAAGCCGCGCGCCGCCGGTTCATAGTCGCCCGCTTCCATCAACTGCTCGAAATGGTCTTGCTTGGCGCGCAGGTCCTGCCAATCCGGGTCGTCCTCGGGGAGTGCCGCGAACAGCACTGGCTCGATCAAGGTCAGCGAGCGGACGGCCTCGGGGGCGCCCACCGCGATGCGCAGCGCGACCGAGGCGCCGAAACTATGGCCGATCAGGTCCACGGGCCGCTCGATGAAGCTCGCCGCTATGCGCGTCACCAGCGTCTGGAAGCTGCCCGGCTCGCTCGTGTCGCCGCGCCAAGGGGCGGATTGCCCGTGGCTCGGCTGATCGAAGGCGACGGCGTGGATCTGCTGGCCCAGCGGTATCAGCGCCTTCGCCCAGAGGTTCGAACTGCCGAGCGTGCAATGGATCGCGATGGCGGGACGCTCGCCCTGACCGAAGCTCTGCCAGAAAACTTCCGCCCCTTGTCGTTGATCACGAGGCATTCAGAGCGTCCCCAGATAGTCGTCGAGCAGCTCCAGATGATCCTGACCCCAGAACCGCTCGTCGGTATCGGTCACGATATAGAAGGGCGAGCCGAAGACCCCGGCCTCGACCGCCTCCTCGAGATTCTTCTCATAGGTGACCGCGCCGTCGAAGAGGCCCGTGGTCGCCAGATTGCCGTCAAAGCCATTGGCTTCCAGCGCTTCACGGATCACCTCGTCCGAGGCGATGTCCTTATCCTCGGCCCAGCAGGCCCGCAGGATCGCGTTGACCAGACCGCCCACATCGCCGCCACCGGCTTTTTGCGCTGCGATGATAGCGTAAGAGGAGGGCGCGGGGTTCGGCGGATAGCCGGGAGGCGTGGTGTTCATCTCCATCCCGAGCCGCTTCGACCAGCGCTTGAGCTCCTGCATCCGGTATTCCATCCGGCTCTGGTGACGCTGCGCCGGGCGCACCCCGCCAGTGCGGTCGAACAGGCCCAGAAGGTCGAGCGGCTTATAGGTGACTTCAGCGCCGTGACGCGCCGCGATCTCTTCGAATCGCGGGCCGCCGAGGTAGGCCCAGGGGCTGAACGTGCCGAAATAGTAGTCGATGCGTGCCATTCATAACACTTTCTTGACAGTCGAAATTGCCGCCACGCTACCCCGGTGCTAAGGCAGGCGCAATCAAGCGAATCCCGCCGGCACTGACCGGCGTCACGAAGGAACTGGCCCATGTCCGTCGTCACTGAACCGAAGCTCATCTCCGGAAATTCCAACAAACCGCTCGCGCAATCCATCGCGCGGCGCATGTCGATGCATCGCGGCATGTCAGTCGGTTTGGTGGATGCGCGGGTCGAGCGTTTCAACGATGGCGAGATTTTCGTCGAAGTTTTCGAGAACGTCCGCGGCGAGGATATGTTCATCATCCAGCCGACCTCGAACCCGGCCAATGACAACCTGATGGAGCTGCTGATCATCACCGATGCACTCAAACGCTCCTCGGCCGATCGCATCACCGCCGTGATCCCCTATTTCGGCTATGCCCGTCAGGACCGCCGCACCAAGGCCCGCACGCCGATCTCGGCCAAGCTGGTCGCGAACCTGCTGACCGAAGCCGGGGTCGATCGCATCCTGACGCTCGACCTGCACGCCGCCCAGATCCAGGGCTTCTTCGATATCCCGGTGGACAACCTCTACGCCTCGCCGGTCTTCGCGCTCGATATCCTGCACAACTTTAAAGGCCAGACCGACGATATCATGGTCGTCTCCCCCGACGTGGGCGGCGTGGCCCGCGCGCGTGAGCTGGCCAAGCGGATCGACGCGCCGCTCTCCATCGTCGACAAACGCCGCGAGAAGGCGGGCGAAGTGGCTGGCATGACCGTGATCGGTGACGTGAAGGGCCAGAAATGTATCATCGTCGACGACATGGTCGACACGGCAGGCACGCTGTGCAAGGCCGCCGACCTGCTGATGGAGCACGGCGCGACCGAGGTTCACGCCTATATCTCCCACGGCGTCCTGTCGGGCCCGGCGGTCGAGCGCGTGACCAATTCGGCGCTGAAATCGCTGGTCATCACCGACTCGATCGAGCCGACCGACGCGGTGAAAGCCTGCCCCAATATCCGCATCGTGCCGACCGCGCCGATGTTCGCGCAGGCGATACTCAACACCTGGTCGGGCACGTCCGTATCCTCGCTCTTCGAAACCGACACGCTCGTCCCGATCTACGAGGGCATGTATACCCGCGACTGATCCGCGGTTCGCCCGAGACAAGAAAAAGGCCCGGATCTGAGCGATCCGGGCCTTTTTCATTGCGCCCGATCCCGAGCGCCGGGTTACGAGGCTCTCTTGAGCGCCTTCTTCGCCTCTTTCAGCTTCTTTTCCTGACGCTCGACCTTGGCCTTGCGCGTCTTTACTTCCTGTTTCAGCTCCTTGAGCTTCGCTTTCTTCGCCATGATCCGGGTCCTCCGTGTCAATCCCTAGCCTTTGCATCGTGCGGCAACGGTTCCGCGATGTATAGGGCCGGGCGTCGAAGCCATTGTTTTCGCGTCGCACAAAGGTCGGGCTGGACAGCGTCGCGTGGCGCGGCGATGACTGGAGCATGCGCCTTTTCGCCCTCACCGCCCTCGTCATGGTCGCCTTCGCGGCCAATTCGGTGCTCAACCGGATGGCGGTGCATGATGCGGGCTGGGAGCCCGCCGCGACGGGCTTCGTGCGGCTCGCCTCGGGCGCGCTCGTGCTGCTGATCCTCGCGATCCGGGCGAAGGGCGCGCGCGGGCTGCGGCTGCCGGGCGCGGTGCTGGGGGCAGGGGTTGCGACGCTGGCGCTTTATATCTTCGGGTTTTCCATCGCGAGCGGGCTGATCGACGCGGGCGTCGGCGCGCTGACGCTGTTCGGGATGGTGCAGATCACGATGTTCGCGGGCGCGCTGTGGCTGCGCGAGGCGATCTCGCTCTGGCGCTGGATCGGGGCGGGGCTGGCCTTCGCGGGGCTGGCTGTCCTGCTGCTGCCCGCCTCGGGTGCCGCCCATATAGACCCGAGGGGCTTTGCGATGATGGCGCTGGCCGGGATCGGCTGGGGGCTCTATTCGCTCAACGGACGACGCGCGACCGATCCGCTGGTCGCGACCGCACTCAACTTCGCTCTCGCCACGCCGCTTGCGCTGATCTGGATGCTGGGCGCGGGCGATTGGGGGCAGGGGGAAAGCTGGGGCTGGACGCCTGCGATCCTCTCGGGCGCAGTCACCTCGGGGCTGGGCTATGCGCTGTGGTATCGCGTGATACCGCAAATCCCCGCGAGCCTCGCTGCCATCGCTCAACTCTCCGTGCCCTTGATCGCGGCGCTGGGCGGGGCGGTTTTGCTCGCGGAGACGCCTTCGGCACGCTTCTGGCTGGCCGCGGCGCTGGTGATCGGCGGGATCGCCCTCTCGCTGAGGCGAAAAACCTGAGCGCATCTCTCGGATTTTGGGGCCGGAAACGGCTTGACCTCGGAACCTCCAGCGCTTCTTTAGTGTTTGACACACGTACCTTCGAACTAATGAGAGGACATCATGGCTTTTGAACTTCCCGATCTTCCCTATGCCCACGACGCACTCGCGGATCTCGGCATGTCGAAGGAAACCCTCGAATACCACCACGACATTCACCACAAGGCCTATGTCGATAACGGCAACAAGGCGATTGCCGGTACCGAATGGGAAGGCAAGTCGGTCGAAGAGATCGTGAAGGGCACCTACCAGCCGAACGCGGTTGCGCAGAGCGGCGTCTTCAACAACGCCTCGCAGCATTGGAACCACACCCAGTTCTGGGAAATGATGGGTCCGGGCAACTCGGCGATGCCGAGCGAACTGGAAAAAGCGCTGACCGAAAGCTTCGGCTCGGTCGACAAGTTCAAGGAAGACTTCGCCGCTGCAGGCGCGGGCCAGTTCGGCTCGGGCTGGGCATGGCTCGTGAAGGACACCGACGGGTCGCTGAAAGTGACCAAGACCGAGAACGGCGTGAACCCGCTGTGCTTCGGCCAGACCGCGCTTCTGGGCTGCGACGTGTGGGAGCACTCCTACTACATCGACTTCCGCAACAAGCGCCCGGCCTACCTGTCGAACTTCCTCGACAAGCTGGTGAACTGGGAAAACGTCGCGTCGCGCATGTAATTTTCGCGCGCGATACGAATTGGAAGGGCGTCCTGCGGGGCGCCCTTTTTCGTTTTTGTTCCCGTGATGATTGCCGGAACGGAAAGCCTGCAAAGCTGGAACCGCACCCCTGCCATATCGGTTTTCTTGACAGCTACCAGAAACCAAGAGGAGGATATTATGGCAGAGCGTATTCGTTCGAAAGACGGCAAGCGCGAAACCGAAGAGGTCCTCGGCGAGAAGCCCGAGAATATCGATACGCCGGAGGGACAAGGCAGCTCGGGCGGGAACCTCAATCGCAAGGTCGGCACCCGCGACGAGAAGAAACGCTTGGATGAGACTTCGGCAGGCGCGACCCGTCCGTTGGGCGGCGACGAGCGCGACAGCGGTGAAAAGGAGAAGATGTGATGACCAAGCTTTCCAAAGGCACCTGGGTTGTGATCGCGGATGGCGAGAAGGCGCTGTTTCTTGAAAACATGATGGACGAGCAGGATCCCAACCTCGTCGTGCGCCGCATCGACGAGCAGGAGAACCCGCCGGACCACGAGCAGGGCACCGACAGCCCCGGTCGTATGGCCGATGACGGCCCCGGCCATCGCTCGGCCTTCCAGGAGACCGACTGGCACGAGCTGGCGAAGATGCGCTTCGCCGACGATCTGGCCGACCGGCTCTACAAGATGGTCCATAAAGGCCGGATCGAGCGGCTGGTGATCGTTGCGGCGCCGCGCGTCTTGGGCGAAATCCGCTCTGCACTGCACAAGGAAGTCTCCGACGTGGTGGTGGCCGAGATCGACAAGACGCTGACCAATCACCCGCGCGACGAGATCGAGAAGCTGGTGAAGGAAGAGCTCGCGACCGCCTGAGCCGCGCCTCGCCAAGATGACAGGAAAAGCGCCGTGCGGGTTTTCGCGCGGCGCTTTTTCATTTGGGCTGAAAGGGGAGTGGGGGATGCTGATGGTCCGAGCGCCACCGATCGTTCAACCCGCCATGCGTCTCCGGTCGTCTGTCGCGCAACGCAAAAACGCCGCGCGAAGCCCGCGCGGCGTTCGTTGGATGAGAAGGAACGAGACGGCTCAGTCGTCGCTCTCGAGGCTCTGCTTGAGCGTTTCGATATCGGGGTCGCTGGCGCGCGGTACGATCCGATAGACGGCGTTGACGAAGCAGAACACGGCGAACCCGAGAAGGCCCACGCAGATCGCCCCGGTCAGGAACTGCCCGAACGGGTGTCCGCGCAGCCAGTCGAACACCTTGCCGAGGCCGCCCGCGCTGGAGGGATCGTAGCTATAGGCGGCATAGACGATCAGCGCGCCCATGATCGCGATCACCACGCCCTGCGCCACAAGCCCCGCCTGCAGCACGATATTGGCCCGCCGCGTGACCTCGTTGGCTTGCAGATGTTTCAGGTAAGCCTTGGTGATCCCTTTGTAGAGGTAGTAGCCGCCCGCGCCGATCACGATCAGCCCGATGACGCCAAGCGCGATACGTCCCATCGGTGCGCTCAGGATCGTGGAGACCAGTTTGCTCGTCCCGTTGTCGCCGCTGGCGCGTGCGGCCAGAGTCGTCACCGCGATGCCGCCGATGCCCAGATGGACGAGGCCGCTGACCACGAGGCCGATCCGCGCGACCCAGCCCTTCATCTCGGAGCCATAGGCCTCAAGATCCCAGACCGCATCGACCACGCGCCAGATCGCATATGCCGCCATGCCGAGGGCGATGGCGACCAGCACAACGGCGCCCCAGCCGCTCGACAGCTTCTGCAGCACCTGCTTGGTGCCCTCGGCGCTGCCGCCATGAAAAAGCGACCAGAGCGAGACTCCGGCGACGACGAGATAGACCAGCCCGCGCCCTCCGTAGCCCGTGCGCATCACGGGCACTGCCCAAGCGAAATCGTCGGGGTCGTGGCTGTCTGAAGCGGACATTGGCGGTCTCTCTCGGTACTGTGAATTGACGCAGACCCAATGCGTGGACAAGCGCACAGGTTCCCGTGAGGCGCGGCCTTTCCTTTCGCCCGTCAATCGGTCAGGGTCACGCGGTTGAGAGAAGGGAATTTCGATGAACGAGGCGGTCAAGGGCTTCTGGGCGATGGTGACGGCCTGCGTCATCTGGGGGCTGTCGGGCCTCTATTACAAAATGCTCGACGGGATGCCGCCGATCGAGGTGCTTGCCCATCGCACGCTCTGGTCCTTCCTGTTCTTCGCGGTGATCCTCGGGCTGAAAGGCCGCCTTGGCGAGCTTTGGATCGCGCTGGCGGAACGTCGCGGGCGCGGAACGCTGGTGATCGCGACGGCGGCGTTTATGATCTCGGCCAACTGGTTCACCTTCATCTGGTCGGTCCATTTCGGCCATGCGGTGCAGGCGTCGCTTGGCTATTACATCTTCCCGCTCGTGGCCGTCGTCCTCGGGCTGATCGTCTATCGCGAGGCGCTGAGCACGCGGCAGTGGATGGCGGTCGCGCTGGCCGCCACGGCGGTCATCGTCCTGACGATCGGGCTGGGCGTCGCGCCTTGGGTCTCGCTGATCCTTGCCGCGACTTTCGGCACCTATGGGCTGATCAAGAAGGGGCTGCGCGCAGGTCCGATGGTCTCGGTCTGCGCCGAGGTTCTGCTGCTCTCGCCTGTGGCACTGATCGTGCTCTGGGGCTATCACGCGGGCTGGTGGGGCAGCGCGCCCGGTGCGGGCCATTTCGGCGGCGACTGGAAGACGACGCTGCTTCTGATCTTCTCTGGCCCGCTCACCGGCACGCCTTTGCTGCTCTTCGCCTATGCGGCGCAGCGCGTGCGGATGGCGACCGTGGGGCTGGTGCAATATCTCAACCCGACGCTGCAATTCGCGGTGGCGACGCTGGCCTTCGGCGAGACGGTCACGATCTGGCACGCGATCGCGCTGGGGCTGATCTGGACGGCGCTCGCGCTCTATTCCAGCGCCAACCTGCGGATGCGCCGCCCGCAGCCTGCGGCACAGCCCGCCACGCAGCGCGGTTTAGGCGAAGGCTGAGACGAGCGCGCTTTCCAGCTCCGCCACGCTATCGACCGTCACGACCAGCTCGCGCAGCGACGCATCCGCGAAGCCCTCGCCGATGATATGGTCTATCAGCGCCTCGAGCGGGGCCCAGTAGCCTTCGATATTGAGCAGATAGATCGGCTTCTCATGCAGGCCGATCTGGCGCCAGGTCAGCACTTCGAACAGCTCGTCGAGCGAGCCCGCGCCGCCCGGCAGCACGACCACCGCATCGGCATTCATGAACATCACCTTCTTGCGCTCGTGCATCGTCTCGGTGACGACGAAGGTGGTCAGGTCGCGCTTGCCGACCTCGCGCGGGAAGAGGTGCTCGGGGATCACGCCGAAGGTGCGCCCACCCGCGGTTTGCGCCGCGCGCGCGACCTCTCCCATCAGCCCGACATCGCCCGCGCCGTAGACCAGCTGCCAGTCGCGCGCGGCGAGCATCTCTCCGGTTTCCTGCGCTGCTGCCGCATAAGCAGGCTTCGCGCCCGAACGAGAGCCGCAATAGACACAGACGGAACGGGGAAGGGTCATGACGGTGTCTCCGAAAATGCATTGTTATTGAGCGGTGATACCGGGGTTGCTAAGTTCCCTCAAGGGACCGGGTGACCTAGCCGCACATAAGAACAGGCGGCAGGCCCCGAGGGATGACGTGAAGGCGGGACTTAAATGAATGAAAACGTGACGGATCAACCAGTCGAGAGCACCGGGCTCGGGGCGGTGAAAGGGGGGGCGGTCGCGCTGCTCCTCGTGGTCTTGGGGCTGGTGCTTTGGGGCGTGCTGCGCCCGGTGGAACGCGAAGGGACGCAGCCATCGGGGACAGATACGACTGCCGCGACCGGTTCCGCAGGGGCGCCGCAACCGACACAGGAGGGGGGCGCGGAGACGGCCTCTGGCACCGCCGCACCGCAAAAGCAAAGCGTGGAAACCGTGGCTCAGGAAGCGGAAGAGGCGGCGAGTGCCGTGGCTCCGCTGGCAGAGGAGCCCACCGATAAGCTGGTTGAAACGGTCGACGGTCAGGGCGCGGAGGCTACGGCCGCGGAGTCCGCCACCGGGACTGAGATGGGGGCTGACAGCACCACTGCAAAGGCGGCAGCGGACGGCAAGCCGCTCGCCCAAGTGCAATTCGATGCGCTGCGCGCCGCGCCCGACGGTTCGGTGACGCTCGCCGGTCGGGCCGAGCCGGGGGCCAAGCTCGATGTACTTGTCGACGGCAAGGTCGTGGCGAGCACGCTGGCCGATGGCGGCGGCAGCTTCGCCTCGCTCTTCGATCTGCCGCCTTCCGATGGTCCACGCGCGCTCTCGCTGCGGGTGACCGGCGCGGATGGTAACGCGCGCGACAGCGCCGAGACGCTCGTGCTGCGCGGACAGCCGAAACAGGAGCGCCTTGCCGCGGCAGGCGAGAGCGCGACCTCCGGGACGGCTGCGGATGGTGCGACAGATGGAAGCGGCGGGGCGACGGCTCCGGCGACCGATGGTGCGGCGATGACTGGCACTGACGCAGGCGCGTCCGCCGCCGCCGCCACCGGGACCGACGCGGCCCCCTCCACACCCACGCCGCCGGCAGCGCCGCTCATCGCGGATGCCGATGGCGCGCGGCTCCTTGCTCCGAAAAGCGACGATCTGGTGATCGACACGATCTCCTTCGGCTCGGGCGAGGTTGCGCGCAGCGAAGGGCGCGGCGCGCCCGAGGGCACGACGCTGTCGGCCTATCTCGACGACACGCTCGTCGCCGAGGCGCAGCCGGGCGCGGATGGGCGCTGGTCGCTCAGCCTGCCTGGCTTGGGCACGGGCGAGCATAAGCTGCGGATCGACGCGCAGGATGCGTCCGGCAAGGTGGTCGCGCGGGCCGAGACCGGTTTCGACCAGCCCGACGAGATTCTCGTGGCGAGCGCGGCCGATCCGACCGGTGCGCAGGCGGCTTCGGTGCGCGCGACCGGAGAGGTCGGCGACGCGGTGAAAGTGGTGCAGATCGTGAAGGGCAATACGCTCTGGGCGATCGCGCGCGAGGTCTATGGCGACGGGTTCCTTTATGTGCGGGTCTTCGACGCCAATCGCGACCAGATCCGCGACCCCGACCTGATCTATCCGGGGCAGGTCTTCAACATTCCCGCCCCCGATGCGCAGCCCGCCGAGGCTGCGCAGTAGCGCACAGACCGCTTGCATGGCTGGACTCCTGCGCGCCGCCGAGTAGGTTGCGCGCAGGTTTGCCCGGTGAGGGGCGCTGCCCCGCTCCCTGACGGGAGCCCCCGGGATATTTTAGCCAAGAGGAAGAGGAGGGCGCGATGCCTCCGGCACAGATCACGACCAAGGGCAAGATGAATGCCGAGGAACGCGCCCGCGGCTGGCGCACGATCCGCGCGGTGCTGCCCTATCTCTGGGCGCATGAAGCCCCGTGGGTGAAGCGCCGCGTCGTCTTCGCGATGGTGATGCTGGTTATCGCCAAGATCATCTCGGTCTCGACGCCTTTCGTCTATCGCGAGGCGGTCAACGCGCTCTCGGGCGAGGGCACCTCGGCGGCCTGGGCGCTGGGCATGGGGGCGGTGGCGATCACCGTGGCTTACGGCGTCGCGCGCCTGATGACGGTGGCCTTCGGCGAGCTGCGCGATGCGATCTTCGTGAAGGTGGCGCAACGCGCGCTGCGCCATCTGGCGCTGCAGACCTTCACCCATATGCACCAGCTGAGCCTGCGCTATCACATCACCCGCAAGACCGGCGGCCTCAGCCGGATCATCGAACGCGGGGTGAAAGGCGTCGAGTTCCTGCTGCGCTTCATGCTGTTCTCGGTCGGCCCGCTGATCGTCGAGCTGACGCTGGTGGCGATCATCTTCGCTGTGGTCTTCGACTGGCGCTACGCGGCGGTCGTGCTGGTCACCATCGCGGCCTATATCAAGTTCACCTTCAAGGTCACCGAATGGCGCGTGAACATCCGGCGCGAGATGAACAAGGCCGATACGGCGGCGAACCAGAAGGCGATCGACAGCCTGCTGAACTTCGAGACGGTGAAATATTTCGGCGCGGCCAAACGCGAGGCCGAACGTTACGACGACTCGATGAAGGGCTACGAGGCGATGGCGGTGAAGACCGGCCAGTCGCTCGCGGCGCTCAATGCGGGCCAGACGCTGATCATCACGATCGGGCTTGTGACGGTGATGGTCATGGCCGCGATGCAAGTGCAGGCGGGCACGCTGACGGTCGGCGATTTCGTCATGGTGCAGGCCTACATGATCCAGATCACAATGCCGCTGGGCTTCCTCGGCACGGTCTATCGCGAGATCCGTCAGGCGCTGGTCGATATGGGCGAAATGTTCGATCTGTTGCAGCAACCGGCCGAAATTCAGGACAAAGAGGATGCAGATGTTCTGAAAGTGAAAGGCGGGCATATCAGCTTCGACCATGTTGAATTCGCCTATGACCCGACGCGGCCGATCCTGAAGGGGATTTCCTTCGACGTGCCGGCCGGACAGACGGTGGCGCTGGTCGGGCCCTCGGGCTCGGGCAAGTCCACGATCGGGCGCCTGCTGTTCCGTTTCTACGAGGTGACCGGCGGCGCGATCCGCATCGACGATCAGGACCTGCGCGATGTGACGCAGGAGAGCCTGCAGCAGTCGATCGGCGTGGTGCCGCAGGATACCGTGCTCTTCAACGACACGATTCGCTACAACATCGCCTATGGCCGCGCCGATGCCACGGACGAGGAAATCGTCGCGGCCGCGAAGGCGGCGCGCATCCATGACTTCGTGCTCAGCCTGCCCGAAGGCTATGACACGGCCGTGGGCGAGCGCGGTCTGAAGCTCTCGGGCGGCGAGAAACAGCGGGTGGGCATCGCGCGCACGATCCTGAAGAACCCGCCGATCCTGTTGCTCGATGAGGCGACCTCGGCGCTCGATACGCAGACCGAGCGCGATATCCAGATGAGCCTGAAGGCGATGGGCGAGGGGCGGTCCGTGATCACCATCGCGCACCGTCTGTCGACCATTGCAGATGCCGATCAGATCCTCGTGCTCGACAAGGGCGAGATCATCGAGCGCGGACGCCACGAGGAGTTGCTGGCACAGCGCGGGCGCTATGCCTCGATGTGGGCGCGGCAATCGGCGGAAGAGGAAGACGAGGCGGAGCAGGGCGCGGCGTAAGTCTTCCGTTGTCAGCCTTCTAGGCGCGGGGCGACCAGCCCCGGGCCGCGCCCGTCCCTCCCCCCGGGAGGGCGCATTGGCGAGGAGATTGCGGGCACGACCGACTTGCGGGCTTGCACGATAAAGCGCCACACCACCGACGATGCGACGCGCCCACCCGAGGGCCGGGCGCGGCCCTTCGCACTCACTCCGCCGCGTCGGGCCGTGTCACCAGATGCGGCTTCACGCCGCCTTCGGGTTCGCCGTCCTCCCAGATGATCTCGCGCCCACTCATCTTGCGCATCGCACGTTCCAGCGCGAGGTCGCGCGCGGCCCGGCTGTCGATGCCCTGCATCAGCGCCGAAAGCGCCTTGGTCCCGCGATAGGCGCCGGTTTTGAACCAGACCCGGATCGCCAGCAGCGCGGGCGTCAGAACCAGCGTCAGCACGGTCGCGGTGCCAAGGCCGAACACCACCGCCGTCGCCAGTTGCTTCCACCAGAGCGCCGTCGGGCTGTCGATCGAATAGCCGCCATTGAAGAAATCGAGCGACAGGCCGAACATCATAGGCGCAAGCCCCGCCATCGTGGTGATCGTGGTCAGCAACACGGGGCGCAGACGGGCCTCGGCGGTGCGGATAATCGCCTCGAGCTCGGGCATGTAGCGCGAGAATTCCTGATAGGTGTCGATCAGGATGATGTTGTTGTTCACCACGATCCCGGCCAGCGCGACGATGCCCACGCCGGTCATGATGATCGAGAATTGCTGGCCCATCACCAGCATCCCGATCAGCACGCCTGCCGTGGACAGCACAACCGCCAGCAGCACCAGCACCGAATTGTAGAAGCTGTTGAACTGCGCGAGCAGGATCACGAACATCAGCGCGAGCGAACCGCCGAAGGCAGTCATCAGGAAATCCTGGCTCTCGTTCTGCTCGACCAGATCGCCGGACCATTCGTAGCTGACGCCCGGCGGCAGGGTGGCCTCAGTATCGAGCCACTCTCCCAGTGCCGCGATCCGCTCGTTGCCGGTGATCGGCTGGCCGTCGTCATTGGTGAGGCCCTCTTCGACCCCCGCCTTGATGTCGTAATAGCGGGTCTGGTCGATCCGGTCGATCTGGCCCAGCTTGGGGGCGGGCGTGCGGGTGATGAAATTCGCGAGCGGCACCAGCCCCTCGGAGGTGCGCAGCTTCAGCGTGTCGAGGGTCGACAGAACCCGGTCTTCCTCGGGCAGGCGCACGCGGATCTCGATCTCCTCGTCGGATGAGGGCACGCGCATCGTGTCGAGCAGGATGCCGCGCGTCACCAGCTGCACCATGCCGCCCACCGTCGCCACATCGGCACCAAAGCGACCTGCGCGGGTCACGTCCACGTCGATCACCCAGTCGATGCCGGGCAGGGGGCGCGTATCCTCGATCGCGGTGACGCCCTTCATATCCGCCATATGCGCCTCGACCTGCCGCACGGCTTTGTCGAGTGCCGCGAAATCGTCGCCCTCGAGCCGCAACTGGATCGGCTTGCCGGAGGACGGCCCGCGATCCTGGGCGAGATATTCGGACTGGATGCCGGGGATCGTGGCGATCTTCGCCATGATCTTCTCCATCACCACATCGCCATCGAGCGCCGGGTCGTCCTTGCGCTCGGCCCAGGGGATCATCTCGACCTGAATCTGACCGATCGTGTCGCGCGGCGCGCTGGCCCCGCCATTGTTCTGGTTCAGCCCGCCTTCGCCCGCGAAGGAGAAGACCGCGCCGACGCCGGGCGTGCCGATCACCATGTTCTCGGCTTCCTGCAGCAGCGCGTCCTTCTCGGTCAGCGAGAGATTGCCGCGGCCCCGGATATAGACGATCGCCTGTTCGACCTCGCTATCGGTGAAGAACTGGGTGCCGTTATTGTTCTTGCCGTAATAGCCGAAGGTCATGACGACGCCGGTCACGATCACCGCGACCACGATCAGCGGCATGATCGGATTGCCCGCGATAGCGGCGGTGAAAAAGCCGAAGGGGCGGCGGCGATAGCCCGCCTCGATGGGCTTCGGTTTGCCTTGGGGCTTGGCCGCCGTGAAGGTGATAGAGCTGAGCAGCGTAGCTATCACGAAGAGGATCACGCCGGGCAGCGAGGCCAGAAGATTGCCCGAGGCGGTATGCGTGCCCGAGAAGAAGGCCGGGTTGAGCGTCAGCAGCGCGCCGAGGAAAACGAGTCCGGCCGAGGCTACGGCAAGCAGCAGGCGCAGCCCGTAAGGCCAGCCCTTGATGACGCGCGCGCCCATGTCGAGACGACGGCTCATCCGGCCCGCGACGCCGCCCACGACGGGCAGGTAGATCAGCGCCACGACCAGCGAGGCCGAGAGCACGAAGATGATCGTGACCGGCAGCATCCCCATGAACTCGCCCGGCACGCCCGGCCAGAACAGCATCGGCAAGAAGGCGCAGAGCGTGGTCGCAGTCGACGACACGACCGGCCAGAACATGCGCTTGGCGGCTTCGGTGTAGGCGGCCATCGGGCCGGAGCCCTCCGAGATCCGCTTGTCGGCATATTCCACCACGACGATCGCACCATCGACCAACATCCCCACCGCGAGGATCAGGCCGAACATCACGATATTCGAGATCGGCACGCCCATCGCGCCCAGCAGCAGGAAGGTCAGCAAAAACGACGTCGGGATCGCGAAGCCCACCAGCAGCGCCGAGCGCGTGCCCAGCGTCGCCAGCACCACAATCATCACCAGCGCGATCGCGGTCAGCACCGAGCCTTCGAGCTGGCTGACCATCGCGCCCACGGTTTTCGACTGATCGAGCGAGATGCCCACATCGACCGCGCGCTGCAGCGGCTCGGGCCATTTGCTCTCGGTCTCGGCCACGGTCTTGCGCAGCAGGTCCACCGTGTCGATGACGTTGTAGCCTTTGCGCTTGACGATCTGCAGCGCCACCGTCGGCTCGCCGTTGAAGCGCGCGGTGCCGGTGCGGTCCTCGAAGGTCAGGCGGATATCGGCCAGATCGCCCAGCGTCACGACGCTCTCGCCGTTCTTCTTCACCGGCAGCGCATAGACATCCTGCGCGGTCTCGAAGGTGGCGGGAATCTTCACCGAGAAGGCGCCGCCATCGGTCTCGACTTCGCCTGCCGCGATCAGCTGGTTATTGGCTTGCACGACATTGATCAGCTCGGGGGCGGTGACGTTATAGGCCTCCAGCTTCAGCGGATCGATCACCACTTCCAGCATCTCGTCGCGCTGGCCCGCAATCTGGGCTTCCAGCACCGGCTCCAGCCCCTCGACCTCGTCCTGCAATTCGCGGGCAAGCTTTTGCAGGGTGCGCTCGGGCGCGTTGCCCGACAGCGTCACCACGACGATCGGAAACTCCGAGAAATTGATCTCGTTGATCGAATATTTCTCGGCCCCGTCGGGGAACTTGCCCTCGGCAGTGTTCATCGCGTCGCGCACATCGGCGATGATCTTCGTCTTGTCCCAGCCGAAGTCGAATTCGAGCATCAGCCCCGCGTAATTCTCCTTCGCGATGCCGGTCATCTTGTCGAGCCCGTCGAGCCCGGCCAGTTCGGTCTCCATCGGCTTGACCAGCAGCTTCTCGGAATCGGTGGCCGAGATGCCGGGGAAGGGGACCGAGATGAACAGCATCGGAATCTCGATATCCGGCTCGCCCTCTTTGGGTAGGCTCAGATAGGCGGTCAGCCCCGCGAGGATCGAGATCGCCACGAAGGCGATCACCATCCGCGCGCGCGCTGCGGCCCAATCGACGATGCCGGTCATTGCGCGGACCCGTCGGAGGCTTCGCCATCCATTTGCGAGGCGGGCGTCATGGGGGCAGGCGTGTCTTTGGCCGCATCGCCCGGCGCGTGATCGACGAGGGTCACGGCCACGGGAGAGCCCTCAGTGACGTAGTCCTGCCCGACCACGATCACCGTCGCGCTTTCAGGCAGACCCGCCAGCCAGACGCCCTCCGGCGTATCGCGCAGGAAGTCGACCGGGGCGAAACGGGCCACGCCGTCCACCGCCAGCCGCACGCCGAGCTTGCCCTGATCGTTCAGCGTCATCGCGGAGGCGGGCAGGAAATGTGCCTTGGTCCCATCGGCGGCGATGATCATCTCGACCGTCTGCCCTTCGCGGATCGAATGGTCGCCATTGGGCGCTTCGGCCTCGATGCGGAAGGTGCGCGTGGCGGCATCCGCCGATTGCGAGACGAAGGTGACCTTGCCCATCACCTCGCGCCCGGTCGCAAGCCGTGCGCCGACCATCGCGCCGGTCTTGACCCGGTCGATCTCGGTCTCAGGGACGTATCCCACCAGTTTGATCGGATCGAGCTGGATCACGGTGGCGCAAAGCCCGCCCGCCGAGAGCAGCGCGCCGAGTTCGGCGGTGTCTTCTTCGATCATCCCGGCAAAGGGCGCGGTGATCTCGAGCCGCGCCAGTTCCGTCTGCGCGGCCCCGACGGCGGCGCTGGCCGCTTCGAGGGCCGATTGTGCCGAGGCGGTGGAGGTCTCCGACCGGTAGCCGCCCTCTTTCAGCTTCTCGGCGGCGGTGGCGTTGAGCCGCGCTTCCGCCAGCCGGGCCTGCGCTTCGGCCAGTGCGGCGGGCCGCGTGCCGGGATCGAGCTTGCACAGCAGTTGCCCCTTTTCCACCTGCGCGCCCTTGCCGAGCGGCTCGGAAATCACCTTGCCCGTCGTCTCGGAGCGTACCTCAACGCGGCGCGCGGCCTCGGTCTGTCCGCGCGTCAGAACGCCCTGATCGAGCGGCTGCGCGGTCGAGACCATCGCCTGCACCGGCACGGCGGGGGTGCCGGTCTCCTCGACCTGCTGCGCTTGCTCGGCAGGCGTCGCGGCATCGCCGAGATAGCCCATCAGGCGGTCGCGCTCGAACACCAGAAGGTAGAGCGCGACAAGAACGAGGATCGCGTTGAGGATCGGGACCGGACGCATCGGCGGGCTCCTGTATGTGGGCACGGCATGCCGCCGAAATGGGGACTGAACCGCAGAGTTCAACTTACCGAGAGCGGCGCGTGATCTCAAGGCTTGCATTCCGCCACGACCCGCGTGAACAGGGCGGTTCGTGCGGCCCTTGGCAGCGCCGGGGGAGCCGTGTAAGAGGGGCGCCAAAGCTACGAGGAGACCCGCGCGTGAGTGATACCGACAGTTTCATCGACGAAGTCACCGATGCCGTGCGTCAGGACAAGCTCTGGGCGGCGTTCAAGAAATGGGGCTGGATCGGCGCGGTGATCATCCTCGCGATCGTCGGCGGCACCGCTTGGAATGCGTGGCAGAAGGAAAAGACCGAGGCCGATGCGCGCGCCTTTGGCGATCAGGTGATGGCGGCCGTGAACGGTGACGCCACCAGCGCCGATCTCGCCAAGGTCACGCCCGACGGTCCCGGCCGCACCGCGGTTCTCAAGATCATGCAGGGCGACGCCGCGATCGAAGCGGGCAAGCCCGACGAGGCGATCAAGTTCTTCGACGCGGTGAGCGCCGAGCAGGGCCTACCGCGCTCGATCAGCGATCTCGCGAAGCTCAAGGCGGTGATCGCGGCGGGCGACAAGATGGATGCGGCCAAGCGCGACGCGACGCTGCAGGAACTGGCGACCCCCGGCGCGCCCTACCGCCTTCTGGCGATGGAGCAGCAGGCGGCCGCAGCCGTCGCATCCGGCGACACGGACGGCGCGATCTCGATCGCCCAGCAAATTCTTCAGGACGCCGGCCTCACGCCGGGCTTGCAACAACGCGCGACAGAGTTGATTGTGGCGCTGGGTGGCGAAGTGCCGATCCAGCCGGGGCAGTCCGCTCCGGCACCGCAAGAGTAAAGGGTTGAACCGGCGCGCCTTTATCGGGCGTACGGGCACTGCAAGAGAGCCGAGACAGGCAGGGGGAACGGGCGTGAAGCTGAGCAAGACGATCTGCGTGCTGAGTGTGGCGGCTTTCGTGGCAGGCTGTACCAAGGAAACGATCCTTTCCGGCGAGCGTCTCTCGCCCCGCGACGCGCTGCGCGCCGAAGAGGGGCTGCCGCTGGCCGATGCGCCCGCCCAGCAGTCGCTGCCGATCTCGCTGCCGCGTCAGGTGAGCAATGCCGAATGGCCGCAGCGGGCTGGCTCGGCGACCCATAGCCTGTTCAATGCAGCGCTCGGCAACGGCACGACGCCGGTCTGGTCCGCCGATATCGGTTCGGGCAATGCGCGCCGCTACCGCATTACCGCCGATCCGATCGTGGGTGGCGGCAAGGTCTATACGCTCGACAGTCAGGCCCGCGTCACCGCGACCGCGACGAATGGCGGGCGCGTCTGGCAGACCGACATCACGCCTCCGGGCGACCGTCAGGGCGATGCTTCGGGCGGCGGCGTGGCCTATGCCAACGGCACGGTCTACGTAACTTCCGATTTCGCCGAGCTCGTCGCGATCGACGCGACCACCGGCGGCATCAAGTGGCGGCAATATTTCGACGCAGGCATCGGCGGTGCGCCGACTGTGAAGGACGGCGTGGTCTATGTGGTCGCACGCGATTCCTCGGCCTGGGCGATCCGCGCCAGCGACGGCAAGGAAATCTGGCAGGTGCCGGGTGCGCCGTCGGCTTCGGGCATGACCGGCGTCTCCTCGCCTGCGGTGACCGACCGCATGGTGATCTTCCCGTTCTCCTCTGGCTTCCTGAGCGGCGTCCTGCCGCAAAGCGGGATGCAGATGTGGAACTCCAAAGTGCCGGGCGCACGTCCGGGCGTGGGCTATGCCAATATCGTCGACCTGACCGGCGATCCGGTCGTGGTGGGCGATACCGTCTATGCGGGCTCCTCGGCGGGCAAGCTGGCCTCTTTCGACGTGAATTCCGGCGAGCGGATCTGGACCGCGACCGAAGGGGCCAACAGCCCGGTGCAGGTTGCGGGCGGCTCGATCTTCCTGGTCTCGGATCAGGGCAAGATCGTGCGTCTCGATGCCAAGACCGGCGATCAGATCTGGTCCAAGGACCTGCCCTATTACACCAAGGACAAGCCGAAGCGGCAGCGCGACATCGTCGCGAGCTACGGCCCGGTTCTCGCAGGCAACAAGCTGTTCGTCGCGTCTTCCGACGGCGTGCTGCGCGTCTTCAGCCCGATCGACGGCAGCCTGATCGGGCAAGCGAAGATCCCGGGCGGGGCGGCGACCGATCCGGTCGTGGCGGGGCGCACCCTCTACGTCGTCGGCGGCGATGGGAAACTGCACGCTTTTCAGTGAGCCCTTTAGGGTGTAAGGGGGCCGCTTACGACCGCCCAAGGAGGGCATCATGAGCTTTACCCTGGCCATCGTGGGCCGCCCGAATGTCGGAAAATCGACGCTGTTCAACCGGCTTGTCGGCAAGCGACTCGCGCTTGTCGATAACATGCCCGGCGTCACGCGCGACTTGCGCGAGGGCGATGCGCGTCTGGGCGATCTGCGTTTCATCGTGATCGACTCGGCCGGTCTGGAACTGGCCGAAGACGACAGCCTTCAGGGCCGGATGCGCCGTCTGACCGAGCGCGCCGTGGAAGAGGCCGATATCTGCCTCTTCATGATCGACGCGCGCGTGGGGGTGACGCCCGCCGACGAGATTTTCGCCGATATTCTGCGCAAGAAGAACGCCAACGTCATCCTCGCGGCTAACAAGGCCGAAGGGGCGGCAGGCGATGCGGGCGCGATGGAGGCATGGAGCCTTGGTCTGGGCGAGCCGCTGCGGATTTCGGCTGAGCATGGCGAAGGTCTCGACGATCTCTACACCGCGCTGGTGCCGCTGGCCGACGAATTCGCCGAACGTAATGCCGCGAACGCCCCCGTCACTGATATCGTGATCGAGGACGAGCTCGAGGAAGGCGACATCCCCGCCTACCAGCCGCCCTCCGCCACGAAGCCGCTGCAGCTCGCCGTGATCGGGCGCCCGAATGCGGGCAAGTCGACGTTGATCAACAAGATTCTGAACGAAGACCGCCTGCTGACCGGCCCCGAGGCTGGCATCACCCGCGATGCGATCTCGGTCACCGCCGATTTCATGGGCACGCCGATGCGGATCTGGGATACGGCCGGGATGCGCAAGAAGGCGCGCGTCACCGACAAGGTCGAGAAGCTGAGCGTGGCCGATGGCCTGCGCGCGGTGCGCTTCGCCGAAGTGGTCGTGGTGCTGCTCGACGTGAATATTCCCTTCGAGACGCAGGACCTCCGGATCGCCGATTTCGCCGAGACCGAGGGTCGCGCGGTCGTGGTCGCCGCGAACAAATGGGACCTCGAAGAGGACAAGCCCGAGAAGCTGAAGGAACTGCGCGAGGCGTTCGAGCGCCTGCTGCCGCAGCTCAAGGGCGCGCCGCTGGTGACCGTCTCGGCCAAGACCGGCAAGGGGCTCGACCGTCTGCATAATGCGATCCTGAAGGCCCATGAGGTCTGGAACCGCCGCGTGCCGACCGCGAAGTTGAACAACTGGCTGACCGCGATGACCGAGGCGCACCCGCCGCCGGCTCCCGGCGGTCGTCGGATCAAGCTGCGCTACATCACGCAGGCCAAGACCCGTCCGCCGGGCTTCGTGGTGAAATCCACCCATACCGACAAGATCCCGGAAAGCTACGAGCGCTATCTGGTTAACGGTCTGCGCGAGAGCTTCGATATGCCGGGCACGCCGATCCGCCTCTACATGCGCGATCAGGGCAAAACGAACCCCTATAAGGATCGCAAGAAGTCGATCCCGTCGCGCCTGAAAAAGCACGTCGATGCGAAGAAGCGCTCCGCCCATAAGGAATCCGCGCGGAAAGCGCGCGAAGCGAAGAAGGGCGAGTAAGCCTTTAACCCTGAAAGACAACGCCCGCCGGAAGATGTCGAAATCTCCGGCGGGCGTTTTTCGTTTCAGCGAGGCCGACGGCTTTACAGAAAGCCCAGCCGATCGAGGGCCACTTGGGCGCGTGCGCGCTCTTCGGTCGAGTCCGAAAGCACGCTCGCATTGATCTCCGCCATCAGTTTCGACAGCGTCTTTTCCCGGCGCATCGCGATGATCTGCGCGGGGATCTGGTCCTCACCGATCTCGAGAATGCGCCTCATCAAGACGCTATCCCGCTTGTGCGTGACTGTTACGGACATGTGCAGCTCTCCCGGCGACTCACTTCGAACACGGAAACGTTAACAACGTTCCCGGCCGGAGTCTTGCGTCGCCGGGTCGCAGTGTCAGGTCAGCTTGCCGTCGACCAGCCGCGTCTTGCCGCCGAGATAGGGATGCAGGCAGGCGGGCAGGGTGACCGAGCCGTCCTCTTCCTGACCGTTCTCCAGCACCGCGATCAGGCAGCGACCGACCGCGAGGCCCGAGCCGTTCAGCGTCGCGATGAATTCCGGCTTGCCGCCGCCCTCGGGCTTGTAGCGCCCGTTCATCCGCCGCGCCTGGAAGCTGCCGCAGGTGGAGACCGAGGAAATCTCGCGATAGGTGTTCTGACCCGGCAGCCAAACCTCGAGATCGTAGGTCTTCTGCGCGCCGAAGCCCATGTCGCCGGTGCAGAGCACGATACGACGATAGGGCAGCTCCAGCGCCTCCAGCACCGCCTCGGCGCATTTCGTCATGCGCTCATGCTCGTCGATCGCGGTCTCGGGCGTGCAGAGCGTCACCATCTCGACCTTCTCGAACTGGTGCTGACGCAGCATCCCCGACGTGTCCTTGCCCGCGGAGCCCGCTTCCGAGCGGAAGCAATTGGTATGGGCGCACATGCGCTGGGGAAGGGCGGCGGCGTCCATGACCTCGCCATTGGCGTAGTTGGTCAGCGTCACTTCGGCGGTGGGGATCAGCCACCAGCCATTCGTGGTCTGATAGCTGTCCTCGGCGAATTTCGGGAGTTGCCCGGTGCCCATCATCGCCTCGTCGCGCACCAGCACGGGGGTGATGTTTTCCGACAGGTCATGTTTGTCGACATGCAGGTCGAGCATGAATTGCGCGAGCGCCCGGTGAACGCGCGCGACCCCGCCCTTGAGCACCACGAAACGCGAACCCGACAGCTTCGCCGCCGTCTCGAAATCCATCTCGCCACCCACGGCGGACAGCTCGAAATGCTCTTTCGGATCAAAGGCGAACTCGCGCGGCGTGCCCCAGCGGCTCACTTCGACATTCTCGTCCTCATCTGCACCATCGGGCACATCGGCCAGCGGCAGGTTCGGGATCGTCATCAGCAGATCGCGCAGCTTGCCATCCAGCTCGCCCGCCTCGGTCTGCATCTGTGCGACCTCGGCTTTCTTCTCAGTCACCAGCGCGCGCAGGCGCTCGAATTCGGCCTCGTCGCCTTTCGCCTTCGCGGCGCCGACTTGCTTCGACGCGGCGTTCTGATCGGCTTTCGCGGTCTCGGCAGCGTGGATCGCCGTGCGGCGCGCCTCGTCCATCGCGAGAATCTCGGGCGAGAGCGGCGAGAGCCCCCGCCGCGCCAGCTGCGCGTCGAATTCTTCGGGGTTTTCGCGGATTGCGCGGATATCGTGCATCTCACCATCTCCAAGACTGTTGCGGGAAAGGCTTTAGCGCATGAAAGTGAAAGCGAAAACCCCCGGCGATGCGGCCATGACACAGGTCAATGAATTCGAGCCTGTGGAGTGGTTGTATTCTCTCGGGCGAATACATATTCAATAACCGGAATATAAATTGCAGGCGCAGGGGCGCGCCGGTAAGGGAAGGGAACCCGAGATGACGTTGAAGCTTCTGCCGTTGGCATTCGCCGCGTTGATCCTGCCGGGAATCGCGTTGGCGCAGGATGGGGCGATTACCGTCGAACCGCAGGTCGTGACCGATTGGAAGTCTGTCTACGGGCAGGTCGAGGCAAAGAACACGATTGCGGCGCGTGCACGGATTTCCGGCACGATCACCGCGCTTGACGTGACCGAGGGCGACGAGGTCAAGGCCGGTCAGGAGATCGGCAAGATCACCGACCAGACGCTCGATTATCAGATCGGCGCGGTCGATGCGCAGATCAACGCGCTCGAAGCGCAGCTGGAAAACGCGAAGACCGAGCTCAAGCGCGGGCAGGAATTGCAGGCGCGCGGCGTCTCGACCTCGCAGAATGTCGATCAGCTTCAGACGCAGGTGAATGTCTACGAGGGCCAGATCGCGGCGCAGAAAGCGCAGCGCAAGGTCTATGAACAGCAGCAGGAATTCGGCACCGTGACCGCGCCGATCGACGGCAAAGTCGTGACCGTTCCGGTCACCAAGGACGCCGTCATCATGGGTGGCGAGACGATCGCGACGATCGGCGGCGGCGGGTTCTTCCTGCGTCTGTCGATCCCCGAGCGCCACGCCGACACGCTGCACATGGGCGATACGATCATGATCACCGATCCCGACGGCAAAGAGATCGACGGCAAGCTGGCCAAGATTTACCCCGAGATCGAGGGCGGCCGGGTGCAGGCCGATGTCGAAGTGCCCGATCTGGATTCGCGCTTCGTCGGCGCGCGGCTTCTGGTGAAGCTGCCGATGGGTGAGCGTGAAGCGATTGTCATCCCGCAGGACTATGTCTTCAACCGCACCGGGCTCGATTTCGTCCGCGTGAAGGAAGCGGACGGCACCTATCTGCGCACGGTCGTGCCGGGCGTTAAGGTCAATATCGACGGCCAGGACATGGTCGAAGTTCTTACCGGTCTCAACGCCGGCGACACGGTGGTGCCGAACGATGAGCAATAACCAAGGCACCGGGCCCGAGACGCCCGAAGACGACGAAATCCACGTCAAACTGGGAATAGCGGGGGGGCTCACGAAGTCCTTCATCCGCTCGGCGCTGACGCCGCTGATGATCCTCGCTGCGATCGCGGTGGGTCTGGTCGCGCTGATCTCGCTGCCGCGCGAGGAAGAGCCGCAGATTTCCGTGCCGATGGTGGATATCCACCTGCAGGCGCCGGGTCTGAAGGCGCAGGACGCGATGAAGCTGGTGACCGAGCCGATGGAAACCATCGTGCAGGGCATCAACGAGGTCGAGCACGTCTATTCGCGCACGCAGGACGATTATTCCCTGGTGATGGCGCGCTTCAAGGTCGGCACCTCGTCGGATGCCGCGATCCTGCGCGTGCATGAAAAAGTCCGCGCGAATATGGACAAGATCCCGAAAGGCATCCCCGATCCGGTGATCGTGGGCCGCGGGATCGACGATGTGGCAATCGTCTCGCTGACGCTGACCGGCAAGGACGGCGCGCAGGTGGACAGCGACGAGCTGACCCGTGTCGCGCGCGAATTGCAGACCGAGGTCACGAAGATCCAGAACGTCGGCCTGACCTATCTGGTGGGCGACGCCACGAGCGAGATCCGCATCGAACCCGAGCCCGACAAGCTCGCGCTCTACGGCGTCACGCTGCAACAGCTCTCGAACAAGGTCACGCAGGCGAACCGCGCCTTCAACACCGGCAATATCCGCCATGAGGGCAAGCAGATCAGCCTCTCGGCAGGGGAGACGCTGACCGCGCCCTCCGAGATCGCGGGCCTCCTGCTGACCACGCGCGACAACCGCCCCGTCTATGTGGCCGATGTCGCGAAGGTCTCCTATGTGCCGGACGCCTCGGACCATATCGTCTCCAACGTGCAGCGCGACGCCAATGGCAATATCGAGCGCTCGCCTGCCGTCACCCTCGCCATCGCCAAGCGCGCGGGGTCCAACGCCGTGGTCGTGGCCGAGCATATCCTCGACCGCGTGCACGAGCTGCACGGCCAGCTGATCCCCGACAATGTCGAGGTGAAGGTCACCCGCGACTATGGCGAAACCGCGAACGAGAAGGCGAACGAACTGCTGTTCCACCTTGGCCTCGCGACGGTCTCGATCGTGGGCCTCGTGCTGGTCGCGATCGGCTGGCGCGAATCCATCGTGGTCGCAGTCGTCATTCCAGTGACGATCCTGCTGACGCTGTTTGCGGCCTATATCATGGGCTTCACGCTGAACCGCGTGTCACTTTTCGCGCTGATCTTCGCGATCGGTATTCTCGTCGATGACGCCATCGTGGTGATCGAGAATATCGCGCGACACTGGGCGATGAAGACGCCCGGAAGTCGTGTGACCAAGGCGATCGAGGCTGTGGCCGAGGTGGGCAACCCCACCATCGTAGCCACCCTGACCGTTGTCGCCGCGCTGCTGCCGATGCTCTTCGTGTCGGGCCTTATGGGGCCTTACATGTCGCCTATTCCGGCGGTGGCCTCGGCGGCTATGATCTTCTCCTTCTTCGTCGCGGTGATCATCACCCCCTGGCTGATGGTGAAGGTCGCGGGCAAGGCGCAGCTGCATGGCCATCACGGCGATGACGACGCCTATGGCGGCGAACATGCAGGCGGCAAGCTCGGCCGGATGTACAGCGCCGTGGCGCGTCCGATCCTGAAGACCAAAGGCCGCTCGGGTCTGTTCCTGCTGGTCGTGTCGGTGCTGTCCTTCGGCTCGCTGGGGCTGCTTTATACCAAGCATGTCACGGTGAAGCTGCTGCCCTTCGACAACAAATCCGAACTCTCGGTCGTGGTCGATATGCCTGCGGGCACCTCGGTCGAGGGCACGGATGCGGTCGCTCAGCAGGTGGCCGAGATCGTGACCAAACTGCCCGAAGTGCTCTCGGTGCAGACCCATGCGGGCACCTCCGCGCCGTTCAACTTCAACGGGCTCGTGCGCCACTACTACCTGCGAGCGCAACCCAATCAGGGCGATGTCGAGCTTCAGCTCGCGCCGAAAGGGGAACGGGATCGCACCAGCCACGAGATCGCGCTGGAGATCCGCGACAAGATCAAGGCGATCAAGCTGCCCGAAGGCGCGAGCCTGAAGACGGTCGAACCGCCGCCCGGTCCGCCGGTGATCGCGACGCTTCTGGCCGAGGTCTATGGCCCGACGCCCGAGATGCGCCGTGATGCGGCCCGCCGGATTGAGGACGCCTTCAAACAGGTGCCTTATATCGTCGACGTGGATAACAGCTTTGGCATCCAGCCCGACAAGCTGCGCGCCACGGTCAATTCCGACGATCTGGAGTTCTACTCGGTCTCCGAAGGCGATGTCTGGGACACGCTGGGGATGCTGAACGGTTCGACCACGGTGGGCTATTCCCATCGCGGGCAGGAGCGCCAGCCAATCCCGATCGTTATGGAGCGCTCGAAGTCGAACAAGGTGATGAACGAGGAAACGCTCTCGACGCCGATCCCGGCCAATGTCCTGCCCGGCGCGCGCGGCGTGGTGGAGCTGGGCGACGTGGTCAGCGTCGACAAGGAGAAGGCGTCCTATCCGATCTTCCGCCATAACGGGCGCGAGGCCGAGATGGTCACCGCAGAGCTCGCCGGCAAGTTCGAGGCGCCGCTTTACGGGATGCTCGCCGTCGACGATGCGATCAACAACATGGACTGGCCGAAGGGCGAGAAACCGGTCGTGTCGCTGCATGGCCAGCCGCAGGACGAAAGCCATGTGACCCTTCTGTGGGACGGCGAATGGGAGGTGACCTGGGTGACCTTCCGCGACATGGGCGCGGCCTTCGCCGTGGCGCTTCTGGGGATCTACATCCTCGTCGTCGCGCAGTTCGGCTCGTTCCGGCTGCCGCTGGTGATCCTGACCCCGGTGCCGCTGACCTTCCTCGGGATCATGCTCGGCCACTGGATCTTCCACGCGCCGTTCTCGGCCACGTCGATGATCGGTTTCATCGCGCTGGCGGGGATCATCGTGCGCAACTCGATCCTGCTGGTGGACTTCATCCGCCACGGCAGCCACGAGGGCAAATCGCCGACCGAGGTGCTGATCGAGGCGGGGGCCATCCGCTTCAAGCCGATCCTGCTGACCGCGATCGCAGCGATGATCGGTGCCGTGGTGATCTTGGCCGACCCGATCTTCCAGGGGCTCGCGATCTCGCTGCTGTTCGGTCTGCTCAGCTCGACCCTGCTGACGGTGCTCGTGATCCCGGCGATCTACCGGATCTTCAAGACCTGATCCGGTTACCAACCTGAAACCCAAAACCGCCCGCACGTCTCTCTCGTGCGGGCGGTTTTCTTCGTCGGATCCCGGAGCGGCGCCCCCCTTCGCCTTGGCGAAAATATCCCGGGGGTGAGGGCGAAGCCCGAGGGGGCAGAGTCCCCTCATTCTCCGCTGAATGTCGCCCTCCGGCGACGGGGGGGCAGCGCCCCTTAACCCGGTTGCCGCTCAGCCCAGCCTGCGAAGATCTTCTCCAGCGCGACAACGGCGTAATAGAGAAGGATGCCGAGGAAGGCCAAGGCGATCAGCACCGCGAACATCAGCGGGTAATCCCCGTTGGTCTGACCCGACAGGAACAGCGCGCCGAGGCCCTTGCCGTGCGGCGAGATGATCTCGACGAGGTTGGTGCCGATGAAGGCCAGCGTCACCGAGACCTTCAGCGCCCCGAAGAATTCGGGCAGCGTTTTCGGCAGGGCGATCTTGCGGAAGATGGTGAATTTCGAGGCCCCCAGTGCGCCGAGAATATCGCGATATTCGGGCTCGAGCGTGGACAGACCGATCCCCACCGACACGGCGATCGGGAAGAAGGAGATCATGAAGGCCATCAGCACGGTGTTGAAGTCATGCGCGCCGATGAACAGCAGCGCGAGCACCGGCACCACGGTCGCCTTCGGCACCGCGTTGAAGCCCACCAGAAGCGGATAGAGCGCATCGCGGGCGGTGCGCGAGAAGCCCATCACCATCCCGAGGAACGTCCCGAAGACGATCGAGATCGCTAGGCCTGCCACGGTGCGCCACAGCGTCTGCCAGCTATCGATCAGGAACAGGTTCCAGTAGCGCATATAGGCGGCGGGCAGGTCCGAGGGCGAGGCCATGACGTAATTCGGCCAACCGTTCGCCCAGACGATGAATTCCCAGATCGCGAGGAAAGCGATGATCGACAGGATCGGGGTTAGGATTTTCTTGAAGTCCATCAGTGCATCTCCTCGTCGCGGCCCTGAGCGATCCGGATCTGGTCGCGCAGCAGATGCAGCATGTCGACGGCTTTCGGCTCATAGAGAACATCGATCGTGCGATCCTTCGGCAGGTCCACATCCAGCACATATTGCGTATGCGCCGGGCGGCCCGAGAGCACGATGACCTGATCGCCGAGGAAGACGCTCTCGCGCAGGTCATGGGTGATCAGCACGGCGGTGAAGGGCTCGGCGGCGCGCAGATCGCGCATCGTCTGCCACAGGTCCTCGCGGGTGAAATTGTCGAGCGCGCCGAAGGGTTCGTCCATGATCAGCACATCCGGCTTGTGCACGATGGCGCGGCAGAGCGAAGCGCGCTGGCGCATCCCGCCGGACAGCTCGGAGGGGCGCTTGGTCTCGAACCCCTTCAGGCCCACCATCTCCAGCAGATGCTCGGCGCGCGCGACCTTCTCGGATTTCGCCATGCCCGGAGCCACGATCTCCAGAGGCAGCATCACGTTCTCGATGATCGAGCGCCATTCCAGCATCACCGGGTTCTGGAAGGCCATGCCGACGGTCTTGCGCGGGCTGGTGACCTTCTCGCCATGCAGCCAGACCTCGCCCTGATCGGGCTTCATCAGCCCCGCCACCAGACGGGTGAGGGTGGATTTCCCGCAGCCCGACGGGCCGACCACGGCGCAGAACTCGCCCTGCGGCACGCGGATGTCGAGATGGTCGAGCACGGGCAGCGGGCCATGCTTGGTTTGATAGGCGTGGGTCACGCCGCGAATGTCGATGAGGTTTTCCATGAGGGTCCGGCGCGAGAAGGCAGAGAAAAGGGGCGGGCGCGTCTGCGGCGCCCGCCCCCGAGACGGTGACGGATCAGTCGATCTTCAGCTCTGCCGCGTCGGGCAGGTATTCGCTGTCGAAATAGAGCGCTGCGTCCGGCGTGTTCTGGAACTCGTAGACGGTCTTCGTCTGCTCGATCGCGGTGGCCATGCGGTCGGCGTCGATCCCGCCCATGCCGTTTTCCTTGACGTAATCGGTCAGGACGTTGGCATCGATCGCCATCTGCAGGCGCTCGGTCTCCAGATCCTTGTCGGCGGCGGGGTTGCGCTTGAGAAGAGCGTCCACGGCCTTGCCCGGATCGGCGACGGCGGCTTTCCAGCCTTCGGCGGTCGCTCTGATGAAGCCCGTGATCTCTTCGGGATGGGCTTTCGCGTAATCGGTGTTCACGATGATCGCGTTGCCGTAAAGCGCCACGCCGTAATCGGCCATCAGCAGGATCGACTGGTCATCCATGCCGACGCCGAGGCGCTTGAGGTTGAGCGTCGAGGAGAAGGAGAAGCCGGTGACCGCATCGACCTTGCCCTCGGCCAGCATCGGCTCGCGCGTGGGGAAGCCGACGGGCTCGACCTTGATCTTGTCCATGTCGAGGCCGGTCTCCTTGGCGAAGATCGGGAATTGCGCCCATGCGCCATCCGGCGGCGGTGCGCCCAGCACCTTGCCTTCGAGGTCTTTGGGCACGTTCACGCCCAGCGACTTGCGGCCGACCACGGCGAAGGGCGGCTTGTCATAGACCATCATCACCGCGGTGACGGGCGCGCCGGGGTTCTGGTCGAGGAATTTCATCAGCGAGTTGATATCGGCGAAGCCCACCGGATAGGCGCCGGTCGCCACTTTCGGGATCGCGTCGAGCGAACCCTTGCCCTCTGCAATCTCGACGTCGAGCCCGGCCTCGCCGTAATAGCCTTCGTCCACGGCGAGGAAATAGGGCGCCGAGGGGCCTTCGAATTTCCAGTCCAGCGCGAAAGGCATCTTGGTTTCGGCCTGAGCCAGCGTGGCCGAGAGGCCGAGCGCGAGCGCCGCGAAAAGCCCCGGTTTGATGTGCAGCATGATATCCCTCACTTCGTTAATCCGTTTTCGCCCCGATCCTGACCGGCGGCGCGCGGGGGTAAACTCAAACCGCGCGCGCCATGCGAACAGGCGGGGTGCTCACGGTTCCGTGATTAAGTTTTGGGCGGGGTGCTGTAAGAATGCAAGAAAATTAGGCGCGGCATCGGCGAGGGCTCAGAGCGAAATCTCGAGGGGCAGAAACCCATTCGCGTCGACCGGTCCGGAAGACGCGCGCAGCCCCGCCTGTTCCAGTTCGCAGAGATAGGCCGCGGCACCGGGACCCGTATGGTAGAGCGCACGCGCACCGGACAGCGGAGAGAACCGCCAGATCGGTGGGGCGTCGAGATGGAGCGGTCCCTCCTGCGCATCAATCTCTTCGAGCAGCAGATCGCGCACCAGCACCGGCTCCGGATCGATTGGAACGGGGCGGCCCCGCCGCTTGAAGCCGCCGCCGCCCGACAGGCGGAAATCATTGCTGACGACGATGAAGCGGTCGGTGTTGCTGATCCGAGCGCCCTCATGGCGCAGGTCGCGGATGCGCCCGGGCGCGGCGGGGCGCAGGCTGCCATCGGGGCGGAAACGCGGGGGTTGAGAGAGGTCGATCTCGTAGGTGATCCCCGAGATCACGTCGAAATGGTAGCTCGCGAAGGTGAGGTCGCAGAGCATCCGCAACTGCCCGTCGGGATGCTGTTGATTGTAGATCGAGGCCGCCTGTTCGAGCCAGTCGCGTAGCTCCGCGCCGTTCAGCTCCACCGCGCCTACGGTATTGTTGAACAGGTAGATATCATCGACATGGCTCATCCGCAGCGGGCCGGGGGGGATGTCGATGAAATGGGCAGACCCCGCCGCGCCGCCCGATTTGAAGCTCGACGCGGCCCCGAGGAGGGGCAAGTCTGCCTCGGGGCGACCGGCGAGCCGTTCGCGGGCATAACGCCGCTTCGCCGCACTGATCAGCGCGAGCGTCCGGTCCGGTGCAATTTGTGTGAAATAGCTGTGCAGCGGGTCAGCAGTGGTGCCGATGGGACGGCGGATGTGATCGAGCGTGCGGCGATGGGCGCGATCGGAGGCGGCAGGCACCGCTGCGCTGTCCGGTCCGGTCTCCTGCTGCGCGGGGCGCAGTTCCGCCCGATGCGCCGCGAGTTTCCAGCCGTCCTGCGTCTGCTCCAGCACGAGGTCGAGCACCCCCAGATGTGTCCCGCGCGCGCCCGCATTGAGCGCGGGCTTGCCGTGAAGCGTGCCGAGAACGGGGTCGATCCCCGCGAAGGCCGGCCGTGTGGCATCGGGAAAGCCGTGATGGTCATGCCCGGCCAGTACGATGTCGACCCCGTCGAGCCGAGCGATCGCAAGCGCCGCGCGTTCTGCGGAAGTGTCGGAGCCTTGCGGCGTACCCTCTTCCAGCGGCAGCGGCGAAATCCCGGTATGGGCGAGGGCGACGACAAGATCGGCCCCTGACGCGTGGATCATGCGCAGTTGCGCCTCCGTGGCCTCCAGAAGCGAAGAGGTCGAAAGCTCGGCCCCGGGGCGGGTCTCGAGCCAAGCGAGGCTAGGGGGCGGCAGCACGCCGATCACCGCAATGCGCAGGGTCCGCTCGATGCCGTGACTGTCGAGCAGGCTGCGTTCGAGCATCGCCCAAGGCCGGATCGGCGTGCCGATGGAGGCGCTCAGATTGGCGCAGAGCATCGGAAATTTCGCCGCTTCCAACGCTTGAGCGAGCGGCTCGATCCCGAAATCGAACTCGTGATTGCCAAGCGCCGCCGCGTCGTAGCCCAACGCGTTCATCGCTGCGATCATCGGATTTTCGCCGTCGTGGCTGCCTGCGATCTTGCATGGCTCGCTCCAGAGCTGCGTCAACGGCGTGCCCTGAAGGAAATCGCCGCAATCGAACAGAAGGCAGTTCGGGGCTTCGCTGCGCGCCTGCGCAATTTCCGAGGCCAGCGCTGCCAAGCCTCTGCGCGGGGCGGGGCGGTCGTTGAAGTAATCGTAGCCCCGAGCTTGACCATGCAAATCGGTCGTCTCGAGAAGCCTCAGTGCGAGTGTGACGCGCTGATCCGAAAACTGGCCGGGCCAATCCCGGTCAGACAGTTTTCCCATATGATCCCCTTGGCCTGTAATTGACCTTTTATCGTTGTAATGCCGCCTTTTGGCGGTCGCGTGTCCCCACACGCAACCTAGAGTAGAGGTCGGTCATTTGCCAAGTTTTAAATTGACGTAACGTACTTGCGAGGTAAGGCGGGTGGCGAATGTGGCCGATGCGCGTCACCTGATCGGCACTGGTCTCCGGTCGGCGGCTCGTGGCATGGGTAGGGCGTTCCGCAGGAGTTTTTCATGCCGCCCGATTCCCTCGCCGAGACCGAGCAACCGATTTCGCAGCCCGCCCGACTGTCTCAAGGACGCGTGCTCGATCCGCGGGGGCTGGCCTTCGCCGAAGCGCCGGGTGCGCTCGAGCGGGCGGCTCATCTGCGGGGCGACGCAGGGCGGCTCGCGGAGTTGCGCGCAAGCGAGACTGCGCGGGTGGTTGCGCTTTGGCGCGGGCGTCCGCTGTTCGGGCCCGAAGGGCTGCACCTTCTGCGCGCGGGCGAAGCGGCGCTCGATGCGATGCCGGGACCGGAGATTTTCCTCGGGCTTCACGACGGGTTTGCGCTGTTTTCCCGCGATGTGTCTGCGTTCGAGCCTGATGGCGAGCGACCCGATGGGGCTGCCTTCTTCGACGCCTCCGAGCAGCGCCATCCCGATCTGCCCGACGATATCGTCTTCGCCGAGCTGCGCGGGCGGATGGGGTTTCTGAGCCCGGTCGAGGCGGAGATCGCAGCCACCGCGCGCGGGCTCGTGGAATGGCACCGGACGCATCGCTTCTGCTCCACCTGCGGTGCCGAAAGCGAAGCCGAACAGGCTGGCTGGCATCGGCGCTGCCCGGTCTGCGAGCGGCACCATTTCCCGCGCACCGATCCGGTGGTCATCATGCTGATCACCCACGGCAACCGGTTGTTGCTGGGACGCGGCCCGCATTGGCCCGAGACGATGTATTCCTGCCTTGCGGGGTTCATGGAGCCGGGCGAGACGGTGGAGGCAGCCGTGCGCCGCGAGGTCTTCGAGGAAAGCGGCGTCGCGGTGGGTGAGGTCTCTCTCGTGGCCTCGCAGCCCTGGCCGTTTCCGGCTTCCCTGATGCTGGGCTGTCGCGGGGTGGCGACCACCACCGAGATCACGATCGACCCGGTCGAGATCGCCGATGCGCGCTGGATCAGCCGCGAGCGGCTGCTGCAGGTGGTGGCGGGGCGCGATCCTGAGATATCTGCGCCACGCCAAGGCGCGATTGCCGGCTGGCTGATGCGCGAGTGGCTTGCAGATCGGCTGGAATGAGGCCAGTTTGCCCCGCACGGTGCGCCACTCCCCGGCCTCCGGTCTGCCCTGAGGAACTCGCCTGATGAAATTGTCGACCCGCACCGATATTTCCGCGCCCGCCGGTTTCGTCTTCGAGCGGCTCGCGGATTTCGGCAGCTTCGAGCGGGTGGCGATGCGGCGCGGGATCACGCTGAAACGGCTCGACACGCTGAGCGAACCCGGCGCGGGCATGTCCTGGGATATCGGTTTCCGCTTTCGCGGCAAGCAGCGCCAGATGATCACCGATGTGAAGCATTTCGAGGTGCCGGAACTGATCATCTACGAGGGAGTGTCGAACAGCTTCGAGGCGGTGATGGATTTCGATCTGACCGATCTGTCGAAGACCCGCACGCGTTTGCAGGTCGGGCTGGACCTGAGGCCGCGCAGCCTCGGCGCGCGGCTGATGATCCAGTCGGCCAAGCTCGGCAAGGGCAATCTGGAACGCCGCTTCAAGGAGCGGATCGACCAGTTCGCCCAGGATATCGAGCGTCAGCACGAGAAGTCCGCCTGACGCCCTGATCCTTAGCCGTCGCGTTCGGGGGCGGCCGGATAGACGCCCAGAATTTCCAGATAGCTGGTGAAGTAGTCCAGTTCTTCGAGCGCACGCGCCAGCGCCGGATCGTCCGGGTGACCTTCGACATCGGCATAGAACTGGGTTGCGGTGAAATGCCCGCCGACCATGTAGCTTTCCAGCTTGGTCATGTTCACGCCATTGGTCGCGAAGCCGCCCATCGCCTTGTAGAGCGCGGCCGGGATGTTGCGCACCCGGAAGACGAAGGTGGTCATCATCTTCTCGCCGCGCGGGCGGGTGTCGGGCTCGGTGCCCATGATCAGGAAGCGCGTGGTGTTATGCGCGTGATCCTCGATGTGGCGGGCGAGGATGTTGAGGCCATAGGTCTCGGCCGCCATGTCCGAGGCCAGCACGCCGACGCTGCGGGTCTGCGCCTGCACGAGCTCGGCGGCGGCGCCCGCGCTGTCGGCGGCGGCTTCGCCGCGAATGCCGTAGCGCGCGAGGAAGCTCGCCGCCTGCGGCAGAAGCACCAGATGCGCGCGGACCTTTTCCAGCTCTTCGATCTCGACGCCGGGCAGGGCCATCAGGCTGATATGCACACGCACGAAGGCCTCATCGAGAATATGCAGCCCCGATTCCGGCAACAGGCGGTGAATGTCGGCCACCCGCCCGTATGTGGAGTTCTCCACCGGCAGCATCGCGAGATCGGCATCGCCTTTCTTCACGGCGGCGATCACGTCCTCGAAGGTGCGGCAGGGGACCGGCTCGAGGTCCGGGCGCGCGTCGCGGCAAGCCTGATGCGAATAGGCGCCCAGCTCACCCTGAAAGGCGATCCGACCGGTTTTCGGCGATTGTCCTTGGCGGCTCATGTGCAATCCCCCGCACTGATCTTGTCTTGCGCCCTGCCTAGCCCGTGCCCGCGCGGAAGGGAAGGGCCGGGGCGCGGGAGGCTCACGCTGCGTCATTCATTATCCACCCTCTGAAAATCCGATCACATCTGGTAAAGTTCCCTTGATCTGAAAGGCCCTGTGCGGATAGATGCGCGGGACGACGACGCATATCAGGGACGAGACATGTTCAATACCATGACCTTTACCAAGGCGGCGGGCGCGTTTCTGGGCGCGTTGCTGTTCTTCCTGCTCACGGCCTGGGCCTCGAGCGCGCTCTATACCGTTGGCGAGAGCCACGACGCTTCGGGCGGCAGCGAGCACGAGATGAAGGACATGATGTCCGCAGCCCCCGGCGATCTGCTGGCGACTGAGAACGCAGGCGATGGCGCGGCTCAGGAAGAGGAAGTCGCACAGATCGAGCTTGGCACCGGCGACGCGGCCAAGGGCGAGAAAATCTTCGGCAAGTGCAAGGCCTGCCACTCGATGGAAGGCAAGAACGGCGTTGGCCCGCATCTCGACGGCGTGGTCGGTCGCGCGGTCGCCTCGGTCGGGGACTTCTCCTATTCGGACGCCCTCAAGAGCCACGGTGGCGAATGGACGCTCGAAGCGCTCAACTCGTGGCTGGAAAACCCGAAAGACTACATCCCGGGCAACAAGATGTCCTTTGCCGGTCTGAAGAAGCCCGAAGACCGCAACGACGTGATCGCCTATCTGCAAGAGAATTCGAACTGAGGCAAATCCCTCTCGAATCTTCTCAAGGCCGCCTCTTTGGGCGGCCTTTTGCATTTCCCGTCCTGCTTTACAGATTCGTAACTTGCTCCCTGCGCACTTAGGCTTTTAGCTAGGCGGACGCGAAAACGCTTTGGAGCAGGGAGCAGGTGTGCATGGCAAAAGCGCGAGTGGCGAGTAAAGCGATCGATACGGATTGGACGCAGGTGGCGCCGCGCGCGCTGAGCGGGCTGGTTGCAGCGGGTCTGATCTGGGCGGGACTGGCCTTCGGCGCACATGCACAAGACAGCACGCAAAGCGGCGATACGATCACCTCCTACGGGATCGCGACGCTCGGACATCTGAAATACCCCGCCGACTACACCCATCTCGATTACGTCAATCCGGATGCGCCCAAGGGCGGCGAGATCTCGGAATGGGCGCCGGGCGGATTCGACAACTACAATCCCTATTCGATCCAGGGTCGTGCCGCCGCGCTGTCGTCGGTGCCGCTGGAATCGTTGATGGAAGGCACCGCCGATACGGTGGGGGAACTGTATTGCCTGCTCTGCAAGAGCCTCGAATATCCGCCGAGCAAGGATTGGGTCGTCTTCACGCTGCGCGACGGGATCAAGTTCTCCGACGGCACGCCGCTGACCGCGCAGGATGTGGTCTTCTCCTATGAACAGTTGCGCGACAAAGGGCTGAGCTCCTTCCGCGCGGTGATCGCCCAGCAGGTCAAATCGGCCGAGGCGATCGACGACACACACATCCGTTTCGAGTTCCAGCCCGATTACCCGCGCCGCGATATCATCCAGTCGGTGGCCTCGCTGCCGATCTTCTCCAAGGCGCAGTTCGAGAAGGAGAACATCGACCTGTCGCAGACCTCGCCGGTGCCCTTCATCGGCTCGGGGCCGTACGTGTTCGACAGCGTCAAAAGCAATCGCGCGATCACGTGGAAGCGTAACCCCGACTATTGGGGCAAGGATCTTCCGATCAACAAGGGGCGCTCGAATTTCGACAAGATCCGCGTCGAGTATTTCGGCGATTACCAATCGGCTTTCGAGGGCTTCAAGTCGGGCACCTACACCTTCCGCAACGAGGCCAGTTCGATCATCTGGGCCACCGCTTACGACTTCCCGGCGATGCAGTCGGGCGAGGTCGTGAAGGCGGAACTGCCCAACGGCAACATCGCCTCGGGGCAGGGCTTTGCGATCAATCTGCGCGAGCCGAAATTCGACGACGTCCGCGTGCGCGAGGCGCTGGGGCTCGTCTTCAATTTCGAATGGTCGAACGAAACGCTCTTCTACGGGCTCTATGACCGGGTCGAGAGCTTCTGGGAAAACTCCAAGCTGCAGGCGCAGGGTAAGCCCTCGGACGCGGAGAAGAAAATCCTCGAACCGCTCGCCAAGGACCTGCCCGATGGCATCCTGACCGACGATGCGGTGATCCAGCCGGTCTCGGGCAAGCGCCAGCTGGACCGCAAGAATATGCGCAAGGCGGCGAAGCTGCTGGAAGATGCGGGCTGGACCGTCGGCGATGACGGGATGCGCCGCAACGACAAGGGCGAGAAACTGACCGTCGCGATCCTCAATGACAGCCAGACCTTCGACCGTGTCATCAACCCTTATGTGCAGAACCTGCGCGCGCTCGGCATCGACGCCAGAATGGACCGCGTCGACGACAGCGAATATGAGAACCGCCGTCGCAGCCACGACTTCGACATGATCACCACCCATCTGGGGCAGGACGAAATCCCCGGCTCGAACCTGCAGCAGTATTTCGGCTCGGGCTCGACCGATGACGTGTTCAACGCGATGGGGCTGAAGAACCCGGCGATCGACAAGATGATCCGGATGGTCGAAGAGGCGAATACCGAAGAAGAGCTGTTGCCGCGCGTCCATGCGCTGGACCGCAGCCTGCGCGCCCTGCGCTTCTGGGTGCCGCAATGGTTCAAGCCCACCTATACGGTCGCTTACTACGATATGTACGATCACCCGAAAAACTTGCCGCCTTACGCTCTGGGAGAGCTGGATTTCTGGTGGTATGACGCCGACAAGGCCAAGAAACTGAAAGCGAGCGGCGCACTCTGAGCGACCGCCGATAAACGAGCAGAGGGCCGGACATGGGCGCCTATATCCTGCGGCGATTGCTGATGGTGATCCCCACTTTGTTGGGAATCATGATCATCAACTTCACGCTGACGCAATTCGTCCCCGGCGGGCCGATCGAGCAAGTGATCGCCCGCGTGCAGGGCGAGGCGGATTCGATGCGCAATATCTCGGGCGGTGGGGATGCGGGTACGCAGAACCAGGGCGGCGTCGAGGATAGCGGCTATCAGGGCGCGCGCGGTATCTCTCCGGAGCTGCTCAACCAGCTCGAGGTGCAGATGGGCTTCGCGCGGATCGTCTGCGACGACGGTTTCACCGGCACGCCCGATCTGGCGGACCCGGCCTGCCACAAGGAGAAGATCCCGGCCTGGCAGCGCTTCGCGATCATGATGAAGGGCTATCTGACCTTCGATTTCGGCAACAGCTTCTTCCGCAACGAGAGCGTCGTGAACCTCGTGATCGACAAGATGCCGGTCTCGATCACGCTGGGTCTGTGGTCGACGATCCTCGCCTATATCATCTCGATCCCGCTCGGCATCCGCAAAGCGGTGCGCGACGGCACGCCCTTCGACACCTGGACCTCCGGCGCGATCATCGTGGGCTATGCGATCCCGGGCTTCCTGTTCGCGGTTATGCTGATGGTGCTGTTCGCTGGCGGCAGCTATTTCAAGATATTCCCGCTACGCGGCCTGACATCGGATAATTTCGATCAGCTGACGATGATCGGCAAGGCGCTCGATTACCTGTGGCACATCGCGCTGCCGGTGACGGCCACGACCATCGCGAGCTTCGCCACGATGACGCTGCTGACGAAGAACTCCTTCCTCGACGAGATCAACAAGCAATACGTGATGACCGCCCGCGCCAAGGGCCTGTCCGAGAAGAAGGTCCTGTATGGCCACGTCTTCCGCAATGCGATGCTGATCGTGATCGCGGGCTTCCCGGCGCAGTTCCTCGGCATCTTCTTCGGCGCGTCGATCATCGTGGAGACGATCTTCTCGCTCGACGGTCTGGGCCTGCTGGGCTTCCAGGCGGCGGTGGAGCGCGACTACCCGGTGATCTTCGGCACGCTCTACATGTTCGGGCTGATCTCGCTCGTCGTGAACATTATCTCCGACATGATGTATGTCTTCGTTGACCCGCGGATCGATTTCGAGAAGAGGTCCGGCTGATGGCATTGTCTCCTCTCAACCAACGCCGCTGGCGCAACTTCAAGGCCAATCGCCGTGCCTTCTGGTCCGCGATCATCTTCGCCGTGCTCTTCGTCCTCGCGATGTTCGCGGAGTTCATCGCGAACGACAAACCCATCGTGGTCAGCTACCGCGGCGAGCTGTATTTTCCGATCTACAACTTCTACCCCGAGACCGCCTTCGGCGGCGATTTCCGCACCGAGGCGATCTATCGCGACCCGACCGTGCAATGCCTGATCGAGACGGGCGGCACCGAGGGCTGCTTCGACGCGGACGACCCGAAAGCCTTCGCGAACGAGGCGCTGCAGGCGGGCGAGGTCGATGGCGAGAAGATCGAGAAAGGCTGGCTCCTGTGGCCGCCGATCCCCTACAGCTTCAACACGATCAACGATGTGGGCACCGCGCCCTCGGCCCCCGATGCCGATCACTGGCTGGGCACGGATGACACCGCGCGCGACGTGCTGGCGCGGGTGATCTACGGCTTCCGCACCTCGGTGCTGTTCGCGCTGATCGTGACCGGGATCGGCTCGATCATCGGGATCGCGGCGGGTGCCGTACAGGGCTATTTCGGCGGCAAGGTGGACCTGTTCTTCCAGCGTATTCTGGAGATCTGGTCCTCCACGCCCGCGCTCTACGTCATCATCATCCTCTTCGCGATCCTGGGCCGAAGTTTCTGGCTGCTTGTCATGGTCTCGATCCTCTTCGGCTGGCCCGCGCTGGTCGGCGTCGTCCGCGCCGAGTTCCTGCGCGCGCGCAATTTCGAATATGTCCGCGCCGCCCGTGCGCTTGGCGTGTCGGACCGGGTGATCATGTTCCGCCACATCCTGCCCAATGCGATGGTCGCGACGCTGACCATGCTGCCCTTCGTGATCACCGGTGCGATCGGCGCGCTCGCCTCGCTCGATTATCTGGGCTACGGGCTGCCGTCCTCCGCGCCGTCGCTTGGGGAACTCGCACTGCAGGGCAAGCAGCACCTGCAAGCACCGTGGCTGGCCTTCTCGGCCTTCTTCACCTTCGCCATCATGCTCTCGCTTCTGGTCTTCGTCTTCGAGGGCATCCGTGACGCGTTCGATCCCAGAAAGGTGTTCCGATGAAACCGGTTCTCGAGGTCGAAAATCTGAAGGTCGCCTTCAGCTCCGAGGGCAAATTCACCCCCGCCGTGAAAGGCGTGAGCTTTACCGTGAATGCGGGCGAGACCGTCGCGCTGGTGGGCGAGTCCGGTTCGGGCAAATCCGTGACCGCGCTCTCGACCGTGACGCTTGTGGGTGGCAATTCCAAGGTCGAAGGCTCGATCCGCTACGAGGGCCGCGAGATGGTCGGCGCGACCGAGCGCGAGCTGATGCAGGTGCGCGGCAACGATATCAGCTTCATCTTCCAAGAGCCGATGACCTCGCTCAATCCGCTGCACACGCTGGAAAAACAGATTGGCGAAAGCCTCGCGCTGCACCAGGGCGTGACGGGCGAAGAGGCCAAGAAACGTATCATCGACCTGCTCGACAAGGTCGGCATCCAGAACCCGGCGGACCGGCTGCAGGACTACCCGCACCAGCTCTCTGGCGGGCAACGCCAGCGCGTGATGATCGCGATGGCGCTCGCGAACGGGCCCGATCTACTGATCGCGGACGAGCCGACGACCGCGCTCGACGTGACGATTCAGGCGCAGATCCTCGAACTGCTGGCCGATCTGAAGCGCGACATGGGGATGAGCCTGCTGTTCATCAGCCACGACCTCGGCGTGGTGCGGCGCATCGCGGACCGGGTCTGCGTCATGCAGCATGGCGAGATCGTGGAGCAGGGGGAGACCGAAGACATCTTCGCCAACCCCAAGCACCCCTATACGAAGAAACTTCTGGAGGCCGAACCCACCGGCCGCGCCGAACCGGTGCCCGAGAACGCGCCCGAACTGGTGCGCACCGAGCATCTGAAAATCTGGTTTCCGATCCAGCGCGGGTTGCTGCGCAAGACCATCGGTCACGTGAAGGCGGTCAACGACGCCTCGCTGTCGGTGAGGGCAGGGGAGACGCTGGGCATCGTGGGCGAATCCGGGTCGGGCAAGACCACGCTCGCGCTCGCGATCATGCGGCTCATCGCCTCCGAAGGGCCGATCATCTACGAGAACCAGGACATCTCCAGCTGGCAGGCGAACAAGCTGCGCGCGCTGCGCCGTGACATGCAGATCGTGTTCCAGGACCCGTTCGGCTCGCTCTCCCCGCGCATGACGGTGGAGCAGATCATCGGCGAGGGGCTGACCGTCCACGGGGTCGATCCGGGCCGCAACCGTCGCGAGATGGTGGCCGAGATCATGGAGGAGACCGGGCTCGATCCTGCGATGATGGAGCGCTACCCGCATGAATTCTCGGGTGGCCAGCGCCAGCGGATCGCCATCGCCCGCGCGATGATCCTGCGCCCCAAGGTGGTGGTGCTGGACGAGCCGACCTCCGCGCTCGACATGACGGTGCAGGTGCAGATCGTGGACCTGCTGCGCGACCTGCAGAAACGCCACGGGCTCGCCTATCTGTTCATCAGCCACGACCTTCGGGTGGTGCGCGCGCTCAGCCACAAGATCATGGTGATGAAGCGCGGCGACGTGGTCGAGGCGGGCAACGCGGCGGAGGTCTTCGCCAATCCGCAGACCGCCTATACCCGCCAGTTGATGGTGGCCGCCTTGGGGGAGAGTTCGCTGACCCCCGAGATTGCATGAAGATCCTCTTCGTTCACCAGAACTTCCCGGGCCAGTTCGTACATCTGGCACCGGCTCTGGCCGCACGCGGTCATGACATTCTGGCCCTGACGGTCGAGACGAACCAGCGCCCCTCGCCGGTGAAGGTGGTGAAATACCGCAAGCCCGATCCGGTCGAGATGTCCTCGCGGCTCACGCGCCTCTACGCCGAAAGCGCGGCGCGCGGGGCAAAGGTCGCGCTCGCCGCCCGGCAGCTGCGCGACAGGCACGGCTATGTGCCGGATGTGATTTTCGGCCATTCCGGCTGGGGCGAGACGCTGTTCCTGCGCGAGGTCTGGCCCGAGGCGAAACTCTTGGTCTATGCCGAACTGATGTATCGCACGACCGGGATGGACACGGATTTCGATGCCGAGTTCCAGCGCCCCGGCCTCGAGACCCGGATCTCCACCACCGCACGTTCGGCCCATCTGATCCAGTCGATGGTGCAGGCCGATGCGGGGCTTGCCCCGACCGAGTTTCAGGCCGAAACCTTCCCGCCGGAGCTGCGCGCCAAGCTCACCATCTGCCATGACGGGGTGGACTGTGCGCGGCTCGCGCCGAACCCGCAGGCGCGCTTCACCGTGCCGGAGACGACGCTCACCTTCCGCCCCGGCGACGAGGTTCTGACCTTCGTGAACCGCTCGCTCGAACCCTATCGCGGCTACCACTCCTTCATGCGCGCGCTGCCAGATGTGCTCGCCGCGCGGCCCGAGGCTCATGTGCTGATCGTGGGCGAGGAGGGTCAAAGCTATGGCGCCCCGCCGAAGGACGCCAAAAGCTGGAAGCAGAAATTCCTCGACGAGGTGCGCGACCGACTGGACATGAGCCGCGTGCATTTTCTGGGCCGCATCCCTTACGGCGATTACGTCGACATGCTCCATGTCAGCCGCACCCATGCCTATCTGACCTATCCCTTCGTGCTCAGCTGGTCGCTGATGGAATCGATGGCCGCGGGTTGCGCCATCGTGGCCTCGGATACCGCGCCGGTGCGCGAGGTGATCACCGACGGACAGACCGGGCGGCTGGTGGATTTCTTCGATATCCCTGGTTGGTCGAAGGCGCTCACCGAAGGGCTGGCGACCCCGCAAAAATTCACCCCGATGCGCGAGGCAGCCCGCGCCCATATGTGCGAGCGTTACGATCTGCGCACCCATTGCCTGCCGCGCCTGATCGCCTTCGTCGAGGGTGCGATCGCCACCCCCTGATACGCGCCCTTCCGCGAGACGGACTCGACTCCGCATCCCGCGAGATCTAAAAAGAACAAAGCACGAACAAATGACTCGAACCCTAGGCTCAGCGACATGCTCGACGGGCGCACACGGCGTATTCTCACCCTCTGGTTTCCCCGGCTGGCGAGCGACCGGGTTCTTCGCGCGCGGCTCGTTGAGGGGCCCTTCGCGCTGGTCCTGCGCGAGGGCAACACCGACCGGCTGCACTGCCTGAACGCCGCGGCCGAGGGGCAGGGGCTCGGCCGCGGCATGGCGCTGTCCGAGGCCCGCGCCTTCTGCCCCGCGCTGCAGACCGCGCCCGCCGATCCCGCCCGCGAGGCGCAGTTTCTCGAAACTTTGCGCCGCTGGGCCACGCGCTACTGCCCTTGGGTGGGGCTGGAGGACGAGGGGCTGGTGCTCGACATCACCGGCTCGGATCACCTCTGGGGCGGGGAGGAGCCGATGATGGCCGAGATGGCCGCCCGGCTGGAGCGCGCCCGGATCACCGCGCGGCTGGGCCTCGCCGACACGCGCGGTGCGGCCTGGGCGCTGGCGCATTTCGCCCCCGGCCGGGCTGCGCCGGGCGCGCGGCTCTCGGCACTGGGCAAGCTGCCGGTGGCCGCGCTGCGCCTGCCGCATGATACGGTCACCGGGCTGCAGCGGCTAGGCCTGCGCGAGATCGGTGATCTGACCCGCACACCGCGCGCGCCCCTCGTGCGCCGCTTCGGCGCGGGGCTGATGGCGCGGCTCGATCAGGCCTTGGGCGATCTGCCCGAACAGGTCTCGCCCGTGGCCGATCCGCCCCATTACGGCACTCGCTTAACCCTGCCCGAGCCGATCGGCGAGCAGGACGACGTGATGGCGGGGATCGAGCGGCTGCTGGACCGGCTCTGCGTCAAACTCAAGGAAAACGAGACCGGCGCGCGGGTGCTCTGCCTCACCCTGCGCCGCGTCGATCAGGCCAGCCAGGAGGTCGAGCTGCGCTTGGCCACCCCGCTCCGCGACCCCACCCGGATCGCGGCCCTCTTCGCGCGCGGCATCGAGGATATCGACGCGGGCTTCGGCATCGACCAGATGCGCCTCGCCGCCACGCAGGTCGAGGCACTGCCCGTTCGCCAGATCGGCGCAATCGCCACCGAGCGGCGCGACAAGCTGGGCGATCTGATCACCCGGATCGGGCTGCGCATCGGGCTGGAGAACGTCCAGCGTTACCTGCCCGCCGACAGCCATATCCCCGAGCGCAGCTTCCTGATCGCGCCCGCCGCCTTCACCGACCCCGAGGGCAACTGGCACCAGCCGCATCCCCGCCCGCTGCGGCTGTTCCCGCCCGAGCCGCTCATGTCCGACGCCCCCGATCCGCCCCGCCGCTTCCGCTGGCGCCGCCAGTCGCTCAGCGCGGAACGTATCGAGGGGCCGGAGCGGCTGACCCCGGAATGGTGGTTCGACGATCCGAACTGGCGGCGCGGCATGCGCGACTATTGGCGCGTCGAGACCGGGCAGGGGCTGCGGCTTTGGATGTTCCACACGCCGCAGGATCCCGGCTGGTATGTCGAGGGGGTCTTCGCATGATCGCCCCCTTCGCCTTGGCAGAAATATCCCGAGGGGCGCCCGACGGGCGCGGGGGCAGCGCCCCCTCCACGGTCGTGACCACCGCCAACACGCCCGCCATTCCGCTCGCCTATGCCGAGCTTTGCACCACCTCCAACTTCACCTTCCTCACCGGCGCATCTCACCCCGAAGAACTGATGGTGCGCGCCGCCGAGCTGGGGCTGGAGGCCATCGCGATCACCGACCGCAACTCGCTCGCGGGCGTGGTCCGGGCCTTCTCGGCGCTCAAGGAGCTCAAGCGCGAGATCGGCGAGGCGCTGCGCATCCGCTCGGAACTGCAGCGCGACGAAAGCTCTCGCCAGCCTATCGGCTCGCCGCAGGATCTGGCCCGGCCGACGACCGCGAAACTGCCGAAGCTGATCGTCGGCGCGCGGCTGGTGCTGACCGATTGCCCGGTCGAGTGGGTGGCGCTGCCCACAGACCGCGCGGCCTATCACCGGCTGAGCCAGCTTCTGACCCGCGGCAAGCGCCGGGCGGGGAAAGGGGAGTGTCACCTGACCCGCGCGGACCTGCTGGAGGGCTGCGCGGGGATGATCCTGATCGCCCTGCCGCCCGCCGATCTGGCCCGCGCCTACCGCCCGCTGCAGGAGATGCGGCGGCGCTTTCCGGGACAGGTCTTTCTTGGCGCGCCACCGCGCTATGACGGCTCGGATCAGCGCTGGTTCGATGCCTGCGCGGCGCTCGCGCTTCGGGCCTCGACGCCGATGGTCGCGACCGGCGACGTGCTGATGCATCGCGGGTCGCGCCGGCAGCTGGCCGATGTGCTGACCTGCCTGCGCGCGGGCTGCACGATCGACGCGCTTGGCACCCGCGCGCTGCCCAATGCGGAACGCCGCCTGAAAGGGGCCGAGGACATGGCGCGGCTCTACCGTCGCCACCCCGCCGCCCTGCGCCGAAGCTGCGAGATCGCGGCGCGCTGCGGCTTCGATCTCGACGAACTCAGCTACGAATATCCCGATGAGGTCGCGCAGAACGAGCCCGCGCAGGACCGGCTCGACCGGCTTGCCCGCGAGGGGCTGGCGCGGCGCTCTCCGGGGGGGATCTCGGAACGTCATGCGGGGTTGCTGGAGAAGGAACTGCGTCTCGTCTCCGAGCTGGGCTTCGCCGCCTACTTCCTCACCGTCCATGACATCGTGGGCTTCGCCCGCAGCCGCGGTATCCTGTGTCAGGGGCGCGGCTCGGCGGCCAATTCGATCATCTGCTGGGCGCTCGGCATCACCGATGTCAGCCCCGACCAGATCGGTATGGTCTTCGAGCGCTTCATCTCGAAATATCGCGGCGAGCCGCCCGATATCGACGTCGATTTCGAGCATGAGCGCCGCGAAGAAGTCATCCAGTGGATCTATGAGCGCTACGGCCGCGACCGCGCTGGCCTCTGCGCGACCGTGATCCATTTCCGCACCCGCGCTGCGATCCGCGAGGTGGGCAAGGTGATGGGGCTGAGCGCCGATGTCACGGCAAGCCTCGCGGGCCAAATTTGGGGTATCTCCGGCAAGGGGCCGGACCATGCGCGGATGGGCGATCTGGGCCTCGACCCCACCGATCGGCGGCTGTCGCAGACGTTGAAACTGATCGGCGAGATCATCGGATTTCCGCGCCATCTCAGCCAGCATGTCGGCGGCTTCGTCATCACGAAAGGCCGCCTCGACGCGCTTTGTCCGATCGAGAATGCGGCGATGGAGGGGCGCACCTGCATCGAATGGGACAAGGACGATATCGACACTTTGGGCATCCTGAAGGTCGATGTGCTCAGCCTCGGGATGCTCACCTGCATCCGCAAAAGCTTCGACCTTCTGGCGGGGCACGAGAAGCTCGACATGTCGCTCGCGACCGTCCCGCAGGAGGACGCGCCGACCTATGACATGCTGTGTCGCGCCGATGCGGTGGGAGTGTTTCAGGTCGAAAGCCGGGCGCAGATGAACTTCCTGCCGCGGATGCGTCCGCGCATCTTCTATGACCTCGTGATCGAGGTCGCCATCGTCCGTCCCGGCCCCATTCAGGGCGGCATGGTCCACCCCTATATCAACCGCCGTCAGGGACGCGAAAAGGTCGATTTTCCCTCCAAAGAACTGGAAGGTGTGCTGGGAAAAACCCTCGGCGTACCGCTGTTTCAGGAGCAGGCGATGCAGATCGCGGTGGTGGCTGCTGGCTTCACCCCGGAGGAGGCCGACCGCCTGCGCCGCTCGCTCGCGACCTTCCGCAAGATGGGCACGATCGGCACCTTCCGCGACCGCTTTGTCGAAGGCATGCTGGCGCGCGGCTACACGCCCGATTTCGCCGATCGCTGCTTTTCCCAGATCGAGGGGTTCGGCGAATACGGCTTCCCGGAAAGCCACGCGGCGGCCTTTGCGCATCTCACCTATGTCTCCTCCTGGCTGAAGTGCCACCACCCCGCGATCTTCGCCTGCGCGCTGCTGAATTCGCAGCCGATGGGCTTCTACGCGCCCGCCCAGATCGTGCGGGACGCGCGCGAACACGGGATCGAAGTGCGGCCCGTTTGCGTGAACCATTCGGGCTGGGACAGCTCGCTGGAACGCCGCGCGGACGGGGCCCTGGCGCTGCGTCTGGGCTTTCGCCAGATCAAGGGATTTCGCGAGGAGGATGCGGGGTGGATCGTCGCCGCACGGGGCAATGGCTACCCCGATCCCGAGAGCCTGTGGCTGCGCGCGGGCACGCCGCCGCATGTGCTTGAACGGCTCGCCGAGGCCGATGGATTTGCCGGAATTGGCCTCACGCGGCGCGATGCGCTTTGGGCCGTGAAGGCGATCCGCGCCCCCGCGCCGCTACCGCTTTTTGCCGATCCGATGGACGGGGAAGGAGGGCGCGAACCGGCGGTGGAGCTGCCCGCGATGCATCTGGGAGAGGAGGTCGTGGAGGATTACGTGGCGCTCAGATTGAGCCTCCGCGCCCATCCGATGGAGCTGCTGCGCCCCTCGATTTCCGGTCTCACGCCACATTGCGAACTGGTCGGCACGCGGCAAAATCGGGTCACCGTTTGCGGCCTCGTGATCACCCGACAGCGCCCCGGAACGGCCTCCGGGGTGATCTTCATCACGCTGGAAGACGAAACCGGTGTGAGCAATGTCGTGGTCTGGCCGAAGCTCTATGAGCGGTTCCGCCGGGCGGTGATGGGGGGGCGTCTTCTACGGGTCTCGGGGCGGCTCGAACGGGAGGGGGTTGTGGTCCATCTGATCGCCGAAAAGATCGAGGATCTGTCCCCGCGACTGGCCGATCTGGGGCACCCGCTCGACGACGTTCTGGGGCTCACCACCCCCCAGGCGGACGACGCTCCGAGGCCCCGTCCGCAGACCACCGCACGCCATCCGCGCGAGCAGGCGAAACGGCTTTTCCCGAGCCGAGATTTCCACTGAAATCCGGCCTCTACCGACCGTCGCGCGACACTTTGCCCGGTGCGGCGATTCGCCTCGCTTTGGACGCAATTGTTCCCGTTACGTCAAGAATGCCTTGTGGATAAGTTTCATTGTTGACGCAAAGTAATCTTAATAAGTCACTGAAATATATATGTTTCATATGATTTCGGCGCCCTGTGGATACTATTTTCGTTGCAATATTGCTGCGTGAGTTCAGCCTAAAGAGGAACAAAATTTCGTCAGATGACGGAACCGCGTTCATATCGCAACTTGGGGAGGGAGCTTGCCGATATCGGTGAGCTTCAGGCGCGTCTTGTCTTTATTTGGCTTGACCAGTGTGACGAAATTCCTGCGTCGGACCCGCTCCGACGTGCAGGATGCTGTCGGTCTGGCCAATGACACCGCCCTCCACGAAGCCGATAACACCCTTCACCGCGAGGAAAATTACCGCATCGAGGCCCTAGAGCCGCGGCTTTTGCTCTCGGCGGACCCGATTTCGGGAGAACTGGCCCGGATGGCAGCCAATGCGCAGCCATTGGACCTTCTCGAAGACCTCATCGTGCTTGTTCAGACGGCTTTCGACCAGAATGTGCGCGGCGAAACGGGGGCTGATGAAGGGGCTTCGGACACCGGTTCGAACAGTGTGGACTGGCCGGAAGACTGGGGGAATCCTGCCGCTGCAACGCAAGCCGTCGCTCCGCAGGACGTGCAGGAAGAGGGGCAGCCAACGCCCTTCGAAGCGTTCCTTGCCCAGTTCGATATTCAAGAAAATCAGGGCATCGAAGGGCTGCGCGAGCTGCTCGGTTCGATGCTGTCGCAGCTACGTGGAAGCTTTGGCGCGGGACAAGACCCCGCAAGCAGCTCCGTGGCCGATCTGACCGGAAATGAGCCTACTGGCCCCCCGGCCGCAACCACTAATGCGCTGACGAATAACGAAAATACGCAAAACTCCAACAATGGGGCGGTTCTCGCTGCGCTCCAGGATCTGTTCCAAAAAATCAGTGAAACCCTTGGTCTTGGCGAAATTTTCAACGCTGGTCCGTGGGGCTCGCAAGCCGATTACCTCCATTTCGCTGGCACCGCCCCGACGGGCGCGGACGCCGCGGATCTCACCGAGGAAGAGCTTGCCCCGGTCTTCGAGGAAGCGCTCGCTCAGTGGGCGGCCCGGACCGATGACGCGGCGATCCTGTCGCAGCTCACCATCTCGATCACCGATCTCGAGGACGGCGCGCTTGCCCGGATCACCGGCACGCATATCGAAGTCGATGCCGACGCGGCAGGGGCCGGTTGGTTCACCGGTCTCGATACGAGCGAACCAATCGATGGCGTCGATCTGCTGACGGTCCTCACCCACGAGATCGGCCATGCGCTCGGTTACGACCACGATGCCGATCTGGCCGTGATGGGGGAGAGCCTCGGCACGGGTGAACGGATCGCGCTTCCCGAACTTCAACTCGCAACCTCGGACCCGGTCGATGGCGCGCTCCAACTGTCCGACGCTTTCACCGCGCCGGTCATCACGCCCGGTGCCGGGTTCGCCGAGAACCTCCGCGCGCTGTTCGCCGGTCTGGCCTCGGCACTCGGCATCCAGATCCCGTTTGCGGAGGAGAGCGGACAATCGCTTCGTCTCGATCCGGCGGCGGCTGGCACCGGCACCGCCGATCTCACCGAGGCACAGGTCGCCCCGATCTTCCAGGAAGCCCTCGCTCAATGGGCCAGCCGCACCGACGCGGCGATCTTGTCGCAGCTCACCATCTCGATCACCGATCTCGAGGACGGCGCACTCGCCCGGATCACCGGCACGCTGATCGAGATCGACGCTGACGCCGCCGGGGCCGGTTGGTTCATCGACGCGACGCCCGGCGATAGCACCGAGTTCGATCTGCTCGCAGGCGACCGTCTGGTGGCGACCGACGGTGCGGCCTCCGAGGGCGTCGACCTCTACACCGTCCTGCTCCACGAGATCGGCCACGCGCTCGGCCTCGACCATGACGCGGACGCAGCGGTAATGGGCGCGACGCTTGGCACCGGCGAGCGCATCGGTCTTCCCGACACGGCCCCGAGCCTCGGCGCTCCGGTGGCCGGCGCGATCTCGGAAGCGGGTGGCGCGCTCGACGGCACCGCCGACAGCAACCTGACCTACACCGTGAACCTCGACGGCACCGTCACCGTCAACGGCGTGACCTATGGCACGCCCGGCGCACCGATCACCTCGATCGCGGCAGGGGCGGGCCTCAGCGACACGATCGAGGGTCCGGACGCCGCGACGGTCTGGACGATCACCGGCATCAACGAAGGGTCGCTCAGCTGGAACGGCCTCACCATCACCTTCACCGGGGTCGAGCGTCTCGAGGGGGGCACCGATGCCGATGCCTTCGCGATCGACGGGCCGGGCTTCGTGACCGCGGGCTTCGCGGGCAATGCCGGTCTCATGGAAGTCTCCGTCGGCGACTTCGTGAGCCTCGCGACCAGTGACGGCGTCAGCTCGCCGATTGGCTACACCACCGACACCGGGCTCGACGGTGTGCTCTACGAAGTGGACACCGGCACGACCACCGCCGTCACCGGCGGTCTCGAGGTGACGACCATCTCGCTCACTAGCGGCTCGTTCTTCGCGGGTAGCGGCGCGAACGGCTACTTCACCCTCGGCCAGCCCAATAGCTCGGTCGGCTTCGCGGTCGAGAACCTCAGCTTCTCGGTCAAGATGATCCGCGAGACCGCAACGGGCCGCCAGTGGGTGATCGCGAATGGCGCGGTCGATGCGCTGGGTCTCGTGAACGTCGACAACGTGACCGCCACGCTCTCGAACGGCACGCTGGAGCTGGTGACCTCGCAACTGACCGACCCGAACGATGCGCTGAGCGCCAAGCTCGTCGTCTCCGAGATCGACAGCGTGGCGACGGGCGCGACCGCACCGCTGGCCAAAGTCTCGGGCGATGTGACGCTGGCCATCGGCGGCGAGGTTCTGATCGCGGGCGGCTTCAGCTTCACGAAGACCATCGTCAGCGGCCTGACCGGCGCGACCGACACGATCGGCGATCTGATGGTCTTCGGCTTCGACGCGGTCAAATTCTTCGCGGGCACCGGAGCGGTCTTCGATACGAGCGGCCCGGTCACCGTCGACACCACTAACGCCTTCGGCTTCTCGGTCACCGGCTTCACCGGCACCTTCGCGGTGCTGAGCTCGGGCGGCACGACCTATACCGGCATCGACTTCTCCTTCGCCAACGCGACCCCGGTCGGGATCACCGGGCTGACCGCCGAGGTTAGCAATGTCGCGGTGCAGGTCAACACGGCCTCGGGCGTCGCTACCCCGCTGAATTGGGACCAAGGCGCGCTGAGCGATGCCGGGCTTACGCTGAATGGTGCGCTCACCAAGGTCGAAGCCACCGCGACGCTGATCGTGAGTGACGCGGTCTATGTCAGTGGCACCTTCGCGTTGGAAAGCTCGGCCAAGACCGGCGTGACCTTCGACGGCGCGACGGTGGATGGCGATTTCTTCACGCTGTCGATCATCGGCGGACGTCTCTTCGCGGGCGTCGGCGCCGAGGTCTCGGGCAGCAGCTACGATCTGACCAATGCGACCGGCTTCGAGATCCCGACCCTCGATCTGACGCTGGCGATGTTCACCGTGACCTCGGCAGGGGCCAACCTCGGCCAGAAGGTCACCGCGCTGGAACTCTCGACCGCCGCCACGCTGCACGGGATTACCGATGTGACCGCGACGGTCGATGCGCTCGACGTGACCTATGCGAGCATGGCCTTCGACTGGAGCCAGGTGGGCGGGCCGAGCTTCAGCTTCGACAGTACTTTCACGGGCTTCACCATCGATGTGCGCGCGGTCTTCACGATCAAGAGCACCGTTCTGCTGGCGGGCGATATCTCGATCACGGTGACGAAGCAGACCATTGCGGCGGCGGATAATCCGCTTGGCTCCGATCTGACCGACGCGCAGGTGATGACCTTCGCGCTGGCGGATGGCTACATCTTCGTGGGCAGCGGCGGCAGCTTCACCACCGATGGGAATGGCAAGGTCAACGGGCTGACCCGCGATGGCGACAGCAAGCTGGTCGGCACCGGCTTCGGCGCGGAAGGGGTGCTGTTCGAATTCGCCTCGGTGAAGAATGTCGATGGAACGACCGGCGCCGTGCTGAACGCCTGGAGCGCGATCAAGCTCTATGTCGGCACCGTCGAGGTCGCGGGCATTCCGGGCTTCACGCTTGCCGTCAGCGATTTTGTGGTCGAGGTCAACGCCGCCGATGCGATGGTCGCGGTGAACCCGACCGTGATGACCTGGAAGGGGCTCGATCTGGGCGCGCCGCTCGCGCTGACCGATGCCACGACCGGCTTCGACAATACCGAGCGTTTCTTCATCGGCGCCACCATCGACGAGCTGAATATCTCGGATACCGTGCTGCTGACCGGCAGCTTCTCGGTCGAGAAGACCGCGGGCACCTCGGTCGGCGGCGTCACTGGCGATCTGCTCTACATCACGCTCACCGATCTGAGCCTCTTCGCGGGCTCGGGCGCCACGATCGGCGCAAGCGGGATCGACACGACGGACGCTATCGGCTTCTCGGCGGCGGGCGGCAATTTTTACATCGGCATCCTGACCACCACCGACCCGATCCCGGTCAGCTATACCGGCGTGTCGGCGAGCCTCGCGAGCCTCGGTCTCGTGAATGTCGAAGGCGTGACGCTGAACCTTGCGAGCCTCAAAGTGCTCTACAACTCGATCAGCGACACCAACCTCTCCAATCTCGACTGGTCGAGCCTGACCGGGCTCGAAGAGGTGACCGACACAGTGAGCCTCGCGGTCTCGGGCAAGCTGACGCTGGCCGTGGGCGATTTCGTCTATCTGCGCGCGGGTTTCGGGCTGAAGGCGATCGACGTGACGGCGCAGGCGGGCAGCACCGAGACGCTCGATCTCGTCGATATCACCACGGGCACGCTGACCTTCGTGACGCTGAGCGATGTCGAGTTCTTCGCGGGCACCGGCGCGTCGACCACCACCGATGAGGCGACCGGTACGACGACGCTGAACCTCTTGGGCGATGCGGCGGGTCTTTATGCGAATGGTGGCAATCTCGCGCTCGGCCTGCTGACCGACACGACGACCGGCGTGAAATATACCGGGGTGATCGGCTCGCTGAGCGCGCTGGAGGCCAAGGGCATCGACGCGGTCCAGATCAAGCTGTCGGGCATGGCGCTGGCCTCGAACTCGACCACCGCGCTGACCGGCCCGCGTCTCGACTGGTCGACCGTGAACGATACCGACGTGACCACGGCGCTTGGCGATCTGGGCCCGGGTGATCAGCTGGCGGTGTCCGGCACGCTATCCGTCGAGATTTCCGAGACGGTCTTCGCGCTGGCGACCTTCAACTTCTCGGCCTCGACCGAGACGATCGACGACACCATCCAGGCGGCGATCACCGATGCGCAGGTCACGCGGCTGACCCTGACGAATGTGAACTTCTTCGCCGGTGTCGGCGGTGCCTTCGATGACGCCAATGCGCCCACCGCGATTGCCGATCAGGGCACGGGCTTCCTCGCGTCGGGCGGCACGCTCGAACTGATCGTCGTGAAAGAGAAACTCGGCACCGCGACACCCAAGAGCTGGAGCGCGCTGTCGCTCTCGGTCGATTACGTCGGGATGCGCGGCCTGCCCACCGAGTTCGCGCTCGGGGTCACCGGTCTCTACTTCCGCATGAACACGGCCTCGGCGGGCGCGACCAAGCTGGACTGGTCGGCCATCGTCGATCCGGCCGAGAACCCCGGGATCGCTCAGATCAACGCCGATACCGGCATCGCCTTCGGCGGCACGCTCGATCTCGCGCTCGACGGGTTCGTGCTGGTCTATGGCACGGTCGAAGGCTCGATCTCGACGGCCGATATCGACGATGGCGTGATCACCCTGACTGCCGCCGATATCACCAGCTTCAAGATCACCGGTGCGCAGATCTTCGTTGGTGCTGGCGGCGCGTTCGACCGTGATGCGACCACGAACGAGGTGACCGGGCTTCTCGATCAGGGCACCGGCATCTATGCTTCGATGGGGCTGGGCGATGCGCTCGAATTCGCGCAGGTGACCCGCCTCGGCGTGCTGCCCGATAATGCGGCGACGAATGACAACGATCCGGCCACGCAATGGGACGACGAGACCGTCACCATCGGTTGGACCGCGCTGCGCGTCACCGTCGCGAGCCTCGGTCTGCGCGGCATCGACGCCTTCCAGATAGCGCTGGCCGATCTCGCGGTCGACGGGAATTTCGCAGCCATCGACGGCACCTTCCTGAACTGGGCCTCGCTGGGCGCAGTCACCGGGCTCGACTTGCTGAGCCTCGCGGATGCCACCGACGGTCTGACCCGGGACGACGGCTTCTCCGTCTCGGGCACCGTGTCGGAACTGAACATGGCGGGCGTGATCGTGGCTTCGGGCAAGTTTGGCATCAAGAGCTTCGCGAGCGACATCATCGTGCCCTCGGGCGTGACGACCGAGACCGTGCTGGGTGCGAATATCCTGATCTTCACCCTGTCCGATCTGAACCTCTTCGCGGGTGTCGGCGGTGCGCTTCTGGGCGACGGCACGATCGACCCCGATCAGGGCACCGGCTTCGTGGCCGAGAACGCCTCGCTGCAACTGGTGCTGGTGAAGGACGATCCGCTCAGCGTGACGCTCCCGGCAGTGCCGCGCAGCTGGACCGCCGTTGCGCTCGACGTAGCCACGGTGCGCCTGCAGGGCCTGCCCAACACGGTTACTGTTCAGGGCCTCGACCTCTATTTCGGCTTCAACGGCGCGGATGCGGTGAATGGCGAGCGGATCGACTGGGCCGCGACCGGCGTGAGCGAGATCGGCAATCTCGCCTCGGTCGATCTGTTCGACGTGACCGAGATGGACGCCAACTTCAGCATCGCCTTCGGCGGCTATGTCGAGTTCACCGTCGACGGCTTCGTCACCGTCGCGGGCACGATGGCGGGCCAGATCCTGACCGAGACGATCAGCGACGGCAACGGTCTGACGGTCGAGGGCGCGTCGATCATGACCTTCGCGCTGACCGGCGGCTATTTCTTCGCGGGGCAGGGCGGCGTGTTCACCCGCACCGATGGCAAGATCACGGATGTCAGCACCACCGACGGCACCGGCATCTACGCGAACAATGTGGGCATCGAGTTCGCCTCGGTGACTCAGACCGCCGACAATCCGCTGACAAAGGAGACGGTCGAGACCCGCGACGTGAAGAGCTGGTCTGCGATCCTCGTGACGTCGCAAAGCGTCGGCGTCACCGGCCTCACCGGCTTCAAGCTGGAAATCTCGGATGTCGCGGTCGAGGCCAATTTCGGCTACACTGACCCGCTGAACGCGGCCAACAACTCGGTGATGAACTGGAAGGGCCTCGATCTGGGCCTGACGATCACCGACAGCACGGATGGCTATGACGCGACCGCGATCCTGTCGGTGACCGGGACGGTGTCGGAACTGAACGTCGCGGGCGTCGTGATCGCGACGGGCACCTTCTCGATCAAGAGCCTGCTCGCCGATGTGGCGGTCGCCACCGCAATCGACGCCGATGGCACGCTGAGCGGGGCGAAAGTTCTGATCTTCATCCTGAGCGATCTGAACTTCTTCGCCGGTGTCGACGGTGTGCTCAAGAACGATGGCACGATCGATCCCGATCAGGGCATGGGCTTCGTGGCGCAGGGTGGCTCGATCGAACTGGTGATGGTGTCGGAAGACCCTGCCACCGTGACCTCGCCCGCCGTGGCCCGCAGCTGGATGGCGCTGTCGCTGCGCGTCGATCAGCTGGGTCTGCAGGGCCTGCCGCTGACTGCGACGGTGAAGGACCTCTATTTCGCGATGAACCGCGCGGATGCGGACGGTAACAAGCTCGACTGGGGCGCGACCGGCGTCGATCAGATCAACGCGCTCGCCGATATCACCAATCTCGACGCGGGCTTCGGCATCGAATTCGGCGCCTATGTCGAACTGCAGATCGAAGGCGCGATCCTGCTGGCGGGCGGTCTGTCGGGTGTGATCCGCGATCTCACCGTCGACGATCCGCAGGGCGGCACGATCAGCGCCAAGGCCTTCTCCTTCTCGATCGACGGCGCCTATGTCTTCGTCGGCGCGGGCGGGGAGTTCACCTATGACCAATTCGACCGGGTCGACGCGGTCGCCAATGCGGGCACGGGCTTCGCGGCCGAAGGGCTCGCCTTCGATCTGATCTCGGTGACCGAGGTGGTCGATCTGGTCGCAAACCCGAGCGCCGTCGCGCGCAGCTGGACCGCGATGTCCGCCCATGCCGACACGATCTCGCCGCGCGGTCTGCCGCAGGGGCTGGATCTGACGGTGAACTCGCTCGACTTCACGCTGAACGGGCGCGACGCGATCAATAGCGATCAGCTCGACTGGGCGCCGATCATTCAGGATCTGGGCGTCGATGCGGTCGCTCCCGAAGCCGGCACGGATCTGGTGATCTCGGGCGGTCTGGATCTGGACATCTTCGGCTTCGTCACTGGCTCGGCCACCTTCGACATCGTGATGCGCAACCAGATCGAGGCGGAGCTGGACAGCGGCAATGCGGGGCTCGAAAACGCAAGCCTCATGCTGATCGGCCTGCATGTCGAGAACCTCTTCGTCGGCCAACCGGGTGGCGTGGGCCTCTCGGTCGCGTCGGCCGATATCGCGCTTGCGCTGATCAAGGCGACCCCGCCCGCCAACAGCACGCTGCCCTTGACCACCACGCCCTCGGCGACGGCGGTGCTGGGCAATATCCAGGGCGGCACGCTCGCCGGTCTGCCCGAGGGGATGGAGCTGACGGTCAATGCCTTCTCGCTCGACTACTACGCGACGAAGCCCGCCGGGAACGACACCACGACCTTCTTCAATTGGAACTCGATCGATCTGGACGGCACGCCCGCGCAGGGCGACCCCGCGAACGATCCGGCGGCTCCGGTCTCCTTCACCTATGGCCCGAATGACGAAGTGGTCACCTTCGACGCCAGCGCAGACCGCACGCAGGTCGTGGGCTACCTGACGCTGAATGCCTTCGGCTTCGTCGATGTCGGCGCGAAGTTCACGCTGTCGCAGGATATCGTCGATGTGGATGTGAACCACGACGGCACCTTCGACATCGCCACCGATATGAATGATGCGGTGCTGACCCGGATCAGCCTGAGCATCGATCCCGCCGACGAGGCCGCGAATGGCGGCGACGCCCCGGCGGATTACGAGGCGAAGTTCTTCATCGGTATTCCCGATGGCCCCGGTATCACTATCGCGAGCGCCGATATCCTGCTCGCCTCGATCAAGGCGGCCAACCCGCTCACCGATACCCGCGCCTTCACCGCGCTCAAGGCCGATATCGCCTCGGCCTCGCTGACCGGGGTCGATCTGGTGGACATCACGCTCGACACGCTGTCGCTCGAGATGAACAAGGCCAATGATGCGACCGGCGTGATCGACGTGCTCGATTGGGGGCAGTCGATCAATCTTCTCTCGACCGAATGGAGCGACGGCCTGACCATGCTCAGCGGCCAGGATCTGCTCGCTGCGACGAATGGCAACGGCATCACGCCTGCCACCACTGACACGGTCCTCGACATGAACCAGTCGGGCTTCTCGCTCTTCGCGGGTGCCACCATCGTCATCGAGAACTTCGTCCATATCGAAGGCCAGATCATGCTGACCAAGACCGACAAGGTCGCAGCCCGCATGGTCGGCTCGACCACCTCCTTCGAGGCTTCGGTTCTGTCGATCGGTATCTCGGATGCCGTGGTCTTCGCCGGGGTCGGCACGCCGACGATCACCAATGGCGAGGTCGATGCGACCTCCGACGCGACGGGCGTGGCGCTCTCGCTGCAGCGCATGGGCCTGCATATCGTCAAGGAAATGCCGCTCGATCCGGCGAACCCGACCGCGACCCCGCTCAAGAGCTGGATGGTCGTGAAGGCGACGGGCGGGGCCTCGCTGATCGGCGTCGACAATGTTGCGGTCGATGGCTCGCTCACGCTGATCATGAACCGCGGCGGCAACGAGACGACGCCCTACAACACGCTCGACTTCACCTATGGCGGCGTGGGCGGCACCTGGGACATCACGGTCGGCGCCGAGACGATCACCTTCGACGAGCTGACCGTGGCGACGCTGGAAGTGTCGGGCTCGCTGACCATCGGCTTCGATGCCTATGTGTTCATTCAGGGCGAGTTCGCCTTCACCCAGTCGAGCGAGATTTATTCGGCTCTCGTCGCCGGCACGAGCACGAGCCGCGATCTCAAGGCGGTGACGGTCGGCGCGCAGCATGTGAACATCTTCGTCGGCACCGGCTATGACCTGACCAAGGCCTTCGGCGATCAGGGCGATGCGGTCGGCCTGAAGATCACGGACGCCTATCTCGCGCTCGCAATGTTCAAGACGGTCGACGCGAATGGCGTGGCGCTGGCCGCGACCGATCCGGCGGCAGCCTCTTACATGGCGCTGAAAGCCGGTGGCACGGTCGAGCTGGTGGGCATCGACGGGGTCACCCTCTCGGGCTACGGGCTCGAGGTCGAGCTGAACCAGGGCAAACTCCTGAGCACGCAGGCCAAGGAAGCGCTGAACCTTGCGAGCTTCGACGGTGGCGGCTTCGACGTGAAAGTGAGCGACACCGATACCGTGACGCTGGATGCCAATGGCGCGATCCTCGCGGCCTCCGGCTTCGTCGTGCTGGGCTTCGAGGATTACGTCTTCCTCGCCGGGCAAGTGGCCTTCCAGAAGGGCGCGACCCTGACCGTGGGCACCGCGCCGAACCAGAAGACCTTCGCCGCGACCGAAATCTCGGGCGATGGCATCAGCGCCTTCGTCGGCACCGGCGGGCCGTATTTCGAGGTCGACACCTCGGGCGACACCCCGGTCGTGCAGCCGATGGCCGATACCTCGGGTGCGCAGGGTCTGGTGCTGACCAACTTCTCCTTCCGTCTCGCCATGCTGAGCCAGGTCGATGCCAATGGCGTCGCGGTGGTGGGCGGCGAGAAATACACCGCGCTCTATGCGTCGATCGAAGAGGTCGCGCTCGCCGGAATTCCGGGCGTCGCGATCAGCGCGAGCGGCGTCGAGCTCAAGCTCAACCAAGGCAAGTCGGGCACCGCGGGAGCGGGCGCCCAGACGATCCTCACGGGCTTCGACTTTACGGAGGTGACGGGCCTCGACCCCGGTGCCACGACCTTTGCAGATATGACCCCGCTTCAGGCGTTCTACGACCTTGGCTATGCGGGCACTTTCCTTTCGGTCTCGGCTTATGGAGATCCGGTGGGAACGGGGATCGAGCTTCTCGTGAACCTCTCGGGCGATACGCCCACCAGCGCAGACGATGCCGACTTTGCCTTCTCCGGCGATCTGTCCTTCGAAAAGACCACCAGCGCGACGGGCGCGGTCTACTCGAAAATCTCGCTGACCGACATCACCCTGACATTCGGCGGTTATGAATTCACCGGCGACGCGCTGCTCTATCTGATGCCGCAGGGCATGGCGGGCAGCTTCTCGGTCACGCTTCCCGATATCGCGTTCGACGACGGCATCAATGCCTACCAGATCGGCAATGGCACGACGGCGACGCTCGAGATCAACACCTCAATCCAGGCGGTCTATGTCGAGTTCGCGAATGGCGATATCCTCGATCTGCCGCGCGGCCAGTTCCTGCGGGTCGAAGTCGAGAACGCCGCCTTCTATGTCGATTTCAACGCGACCGATAACGACAATGACGGCACGATCGACGTGGGCAACGCACCCGAGATCAGCCTGAGCGGCACGCTGATGTTCTCGCAGCTGACGACCGGGATTGCGCCGAACCAGACGAAGCGCATGACCATCGCCTTCACCGGGGTCACGGGCGGCTATACGGACTCGAATGGCGACGGCTTCACGATTCAAGACGCGAAGGGCGTGATCCTGATCTATTCGGGCTCGGCCACGCTGTCGCAGAACGGCATCGCCGCGCAGATCGAGGCGAGCGCGCAAGGCTCGGGGGCAGGCTTCGAGGTCTCGGCGAGCGCGATCATCCGCATCAACACCACCTCGCGTACCGATATCTACGAAGAGGTCGATGTGGGCGACGCGACCTACATTCTCGACTTCCAGGGTCAGGCCAATGTGAACCAGATCGCGCTGGCCGAGGTGAAGCTGAGCTACGAGCCCTACTTCACCATCGAAGGCAGCCTCAGCGACATTCTCCCGGCCGAGCTGCCGGCGGGTGCGACCAGCGGCAAGATTGGGCGTAACATCTCGATCTTCCTTGGCGATGCGGGCGACCCGAATGATCCGAACGACGATATCGGCCTGCTGATCTCGAACACCACGATCGCAATCTTCGAATTCGGCACCTCCGCCAACCGCAAATTCGCGGTCTATGCGAAGGGCGAGGTGCAGGCGCTGGGCATCCCGGGGCTCAATATCTCGGGCACTGTCGAAGTGTGGCTCAACACCTCGGGCACCGCTTTCTCGACCACCGTGTCGGGCTTCCCGCTGCTCGAAGGCGGCACCTCGGCCATCCCGGTCGCGATCACCTTCGTAGCCCCGCAGATGGAGCGCGTGAAGGGTTCTGTCGAGATCAGCTTCGGCGTGGCCGAGACCGGCGATCTGCTGGTGATCAGCTCCAACGACGTTCTGTTCAACAAGACGCCCGATGGCCGGATCTCGGTCGATGCGCCCGAGACCTCGATCACGGTGACGCCGCCGGGTGCCGACAGCTTCGGCATCGAGGGCGCGGCCCAGTTCAGCTTCGGCGGCGCGACCGGCTTCCAACTGACCGATATGCGGGTGACGGGCTACACGCTCTTTGGCGAGACCGTCTCGGTGACACCGACGACGAACCTGCGACCGCTGACCGCCGATATCGCCTCGCCGCTCAATGGCCAGATCATCAATCTCGACGGCTTCACCTATATCGACGTCACCTTCTACAATACCAACCGTCTGGATGCGGATGCCTACCCGGCCTATCCGCTGGGCATCGACCCGGACTCGATCACCGATATCGACCCGGAATTCACGATCACCGCGCGCTATGGCGACACGACGGCGGCGATCACGGTCGATGGGGCAGGGGTGCTGGTCGAAGGCACGGCGCGCCCGACCTATCGCTACCAGATCACCACGCCTGTGAGCCTGTCCGCGAACACCACCTATGAGGTGCAGTTCCTCGCCAATTCCTGGCGCGATGCGGCCGGTGCGCAAAGCGCCGCTGAATACGAGCGCTTCACGATCCGCAAGACGCCGGTTCAGAATGCACCCGCGGCGAACCCGGCGACCGATCCGCAGGATCTGACCACGATCACCGCCGCGCCCTCGATTGAGCTCGCCTCGCCCTTCAATGGCGCGGTGATCGACAAATCGATGCTGAACTCGAAGGGCTATATCGACGTCACCTTCGTGCTGCCCAATGGCGAGATCCTCGACGCAAGCTCGATCAATGGCGACGAGATCCGCTTCGTGCGCACGGGCGGCGCGTCGAACGTCAATCTGCTGACGAACACCAACGGCACCTACACGGTCGAGAAGATCGGCAAGACCACCTATCGCTATTACGTCTTTGCCGAGCCGCCCGCCGCGACCGCTACCGGCACGGGCGTTGTCGGCACGCCGACTTCGACCTCGACCTCGCAGGCGAACCCGGCCTTCAACGTGGGCGATGTGCAGGTCGAGTTCATCACCGGCACCTGGAAATACACCGATCGCGGCACTGACCTGAACAGCACCGCCGACGATGTCGTCTACTGGTTCGGCGGCGAGAACGGCTCGGTCGCGTCACCTGTGAAGACCACCGCCTATGTGCAGATCTTCAAGGTGCAGGAGCTGCCGGCGGCCGAGGCCGCGACCCCGATCAAGGTCGGTCCGGTCTCGATCCTCGCGCCGAAGGTCGGTCTTGCGAAGCTCGGCTTCAAGGACGGTCTGCTGGTCCTGACGATCTCGGTCGGGGCGGAAAGCGCCTCGCTCGCCTTCGGTGGCACCGCGACGCAGAATGCCGACGGCACGCAGACCAATAGTGGCGGCACCCAGATCACCCTGACCAACCTGCTGGTGAAGTTCGATATCGGCATCGACGTGATGGGCGTCGTCACCGGCGAGCCGGACGGCCCGGTCGTCTCGCTCACCGGCAAATGGTCGATCACCGCCGACAAGCTGGTCGGATCGATCCCCGATGTGGTCCTGTTCGAGGCCGACCGCATCAAGGTCGAATACGATCCTTCCTGGACGGCGCCCGAAACTCCGGTCGCGGGCACGCCGGAAGGCGCGGGTCAGGAGATCATCAAGATCGACACGATCAAGGTCACCTTCCCGAAATTCGGCATCGCGGGCCAGATCACGACCTTTGAGGGCGTGCGCGGCCTCACGATCTACGACAATGGCTTCCGCATCGGGCGCGGCGAGATCATCTATTCGGGCACCGGTGCGGGTTCGGGCACCGGCACGGGCGCGGTCCAGCGCACCGACGGCGCGACCGGCAAGATCAAGTTCGGCTCGATCCTCGAATTCGACGATCTGCGCATCGGCGTCACCGATTTCTCGCTGATCTTCGGCCAAGAGGTGACGTTCGACGGCACGATCTATGTCGGCTCTGGCGGGGCGACCTTCGCGCCGGGCAAGGCGATCAACGCCAAGGTCACCGACCGCGTCTCGGGCGAGGATGTGAACGACACGCTCGCGCTGAAGGCCGGCCTGACCTTCACCGATGGCGTGGTCGACGGCTTCATCTTCGAGCTCGACACGTTCGAGATCAATATCGGCTCGGTCCTCAAGCTGAAGGGTGTGGGCCTGTCGCTCGATACCGGGGCTGCGGATGACGAGGAGCTGATCAGCTTCGTGTCGATCGGCGCGGAACTGAAGATCGGCTCGCTGAACCTCTCGGGCGAGGCGCGCCAGTTCGCCTTCCTCGGCGACGGCACGTTCGTTACCAAACAGGGCTTCGGCGTCTTCATCGGCGTGGGCGGGGCCTCCGGGGCGAACTTCAAATGGCCGAGCTGGCTGCCGATCAAGATCACCGAGATCGGCGTGCAATGGCCCGACATTCAGGCCGACCCGAGCGATTTCGTCCTGACGCTCTCGGCGTCGATCACCGGGCTGCAGGGCTATGACGGGCTGACCTTCGAGGGCACGGTCGAGGGCATCCGCATCGATGTGGGCCTGCTGCTGGAAGGCAAGTTCCCGATCATCGGCATCGACTCGATCGGCGTGAAAATCGGCGGCAACGCCTTCGGCGGCGAGATCGAGGGCGCGCTGATCGGCGGCATCATCCGGATCGGCGATGGCAATCAGGTGCTTTCCACCTTCGACCTCACGAGCCCGGTGAAGGACCGCGTCTTCTTCATCGGCGTCGAGGCGGGCTTCTCCTTCTCGGGTCTGGGCGGCTTCACGATCCGCTTCGCCCTGTCGGAGCTGGGACCGCTCGGCGTGCTGGTCTCGGGCTCGGTGCCGGGCGGTATCCTGCTCGAGCCGAATTCGGGGCTCGCGATCAACGACTTCACCGGCGGCGTGGACTTCTTCAAGTCGCTGCCCGACATCACCGATCCCGACGAGCTCAACGGCCCCGATTTCGCGCTGCCGCTGAACGTGTCGATCGACGACTGGCTGAACTCGGTGCAGCAGCAGGTCGTGAACCAGTATATCGCGATCCAGAACGGCTCGGCGGCGGGCGGCGGGTTTGCGGCGGCCTTCACTTCGCCGATGATCATCACCGGCTCGGCCAAGCTTTATTCGATCTACACCTCGCAGGCGGTTTTCAACGGTCAGGTCACGATCAAGATCTCGACCGATGGCAAGATCCTCGTGATCGGCCAGTTGAACTTCGCGGCCGATAACCTGTCGCTCTCGGCGCGGCTCTACGCGAACCTGTCGAAGATCGCCTCGGGCGAGGCGACGATCCTGCTGCTGGTGAAGATCCCCGATCAGGTCGATCTGCTGACGATCAAGGGCTCGCTGCAATTCGGCTTCAAGGACATCCTCGGCGAGGCCACGCAATTCGCCGTGGTCGAAGAACAGGCCGCGACGCCGACGCAGCGCCTCGACGGGCCCAGCGATGGCGGCGTGACCGGCGTCGGCAACTTCAACGAGCGCGCCTATATCGACATCACCTTCCCGACGGTGAACGGTGCGACGGTGGATGCGGCTTCGGTCTTCGACCTGACGCCCGAGATCGAGATCAACGGTGGCGATTTCACCCTCGACAACACGCAGGCGCCTGCACAGGTCAGTGACGACACGTTCCGCTTCTGGCTGACCGGCACGGGCGATGTGAACTCGGTGACCTACACCTTCCTGTTCCAGTCCTGGTCCTACACCGAGACCGCGACCAACCAGACCGTCTATGCGGATGAGGACAACACGACCCAAAGCGGCGATCCGGCGGTCGCGGGGCCGTGGGTCGATATCAAGTTCATTGCCGAGATCGGCGGCGAGATCACCGCCGAGACGCTGGCCGCGATCGCGACCAATGCGGTGGCGCCGTTCAAGCTGTTCAACGATAGTGGCGACGAGATCGACCTCCTTGGCGCCATCGCGATCGGCGGCGGCAAAGTGCGTTACTTCATCGACACTTCCGATCCCGACCTCACGAACAACCAGCTCGCCGTCGGCGATTACACCGTGCGTTTCACCGCCGATACCTGGGCGAACAACGACACCCAGGCCGGCAAGAACAACACCGCGACGCCGGATGCCGTGTTCTCGGTGGTCGAGCCCGAAGCCTCGCTCAGCGCGCCCTATCAGTTGGACGGTGACGGCTACACGGTCGACGTGAACCTCGCCAATGCCGATCAGCGCATCATCGTGACCTTCGATCCGGCGGGCAGCGGGTCGCTCGATTACGGCTCGATCCTCGATACGAATGACGAGTTCACCCTGACGCGCACCGGGGCTGCGGATGGCTCCACGGTGAATACGGTCGTCGGACTCTCGGATACGCCGGTTCCGGTTGCGATGTTCATGAACGAGGACGGCACGGCGAGCCTGAAGACGCTCGGTCTCGATGCCGAGGGCCGGATCGTCGCCTCCGACAGCGCGGATAAAGTCAGCGATCTTCCGACGCCCCCCGCCGAACTCTATGCGCTCCTGAAGAAAGAGGGCATCACGCAATTCGCCTATGCCATCACCACCGCGAATTTCGACTTCGCGCCGGGCACCTACACGCTCACCTTCACCGGGGCATGGGCCGATGCGGCGGGTAATACGGGCGCGACCGGGGACAAGGTGATCACCGTCGAAGGCGCGACCGCGATCATGGTCGATCCGGGTGCGGGCGCTGCGATCGACGTGAACCTCCTCAACGGTCGCAACTATATCGACATCGAGTTCCCGAACGTGCCCGACAGCGATTTCGTCTATGACGCGGCCTCGATCACCGATGGCGGGGCAGAGTTCACGCTGAGCGGTGCGGGCCTCGGCACGGTGAAGATCGACAATGGTGTGGCCCCGGTCCGCGTGGGCGGCACCGACGCGGCCCCGATCTATCGCTACTGGCTGACCGGCAGCTTCGACAGCGGCCAGACCTATGGCGATGTGGCCATCGCGGCGGTCGAGCAGGGCTGGTCCTACCGCTATTCCGACAGCGCGAACCCGACCACCGACCCGGCGATCAAGAGCGGTGAGGACGGTCTGGGCGTGGTGGCCAATCTCGAGATCACCGAGGGCTCGATCGAGATCACCTTCACCAATATCCCGGCGGGCTACACGCTCGACCCGGCCTCGGTGCTCGATCTCGCGGCCGAGTTCACCGTGCAGACCGATACGGTAGAGACTTCACGCCTGACCGGCGGCACCTTCCGTGTCGAGCTGGGCGAGGGCGCGCCAGCTCTGCTGCAAAACGATGCGAATGATCCGACGAAGATCTCCTTCATCTACTCGCTGCAGACCTTCATCGATGAGGGCAACCCGGCGGAGCCCGCCTCGCTCACTGGCGAACTCTACCCGCAGACGATCACGCTGACGCTGGATATCACGTCGATCTCCTTCTTCTCGACCGCGGCGCTGAGCGCCCCGAGCATCGTAGTCAAGAGCGGCTCGACCTACTCCGACGCCAACAGCGCCGCCAACCTGCCGGGCGCCCGCACCTATTTCGACATCGCGCTGAGTGGGGCATACGGCGAGGACATCACCGATCAACTGGCGATCGGCGACGTGACTGTGACCGGCCTGACCATCACCGAGCTGATGGATATGGGCGGCACGATCCGCGTCTTCGCAGACGGCTCGCTCGGGATCGGCAGCCATGACGTGACGCTGGCCGCGAACAGCTTCGGCGATGCCGCCAAGAACCGCGTCCAGACGCTGTCCTTCACCGTCTCTGGCCCGCAGGGCGATCTGGTCGATCCGGCGAATGAGGGCAGCACCGGTCTGGGCGATGTGAACGGCCGCGGCTATGTCGATCTGCATTTCGAGCGCCCGGTGGGCGGCGCGCTCGATGTGGGCTCGATCACCGATCTCGCACCGGAATTCACCTTCGGCGGCAGCGGCTCGATCACCTTCGACGACACGCTGGCCCCGGTCTGGCTGAACCCGCAGGCGACCTCGGGCGACTATATCTTCCGCTACTTCACCACCGGCGCGGCTGCCGCAGACACGACGATCTCGCGCATCGCGACGTTCGAGGATCAGCCGACTGTTCTGCGCGCCGATGGCACGGCCGACGATGCGACCGGCCCGGTTTCCTTCGATGCGAGCACGCTTTCGGTGGCCTTCGTCGATGTGCGCTACACGCCGACCTATGGCGACGAGATCGACTTCGGCACTCTGGGCGACGAGATCAGCTTCTCGGGCACCGGCGCGAATGGCGTCACCGTATCCTCGGCTCTGATAGTGGGCGACGGGCTGACCGTGCGCTACTTCCTCACCGGCAAGTTCACCGCCGGCACTGTGCAGGTCGATTACGCCGCAGCCAGCTTCGGCTCGGGCGCCTATGACAATGACGCGAAGACTCAGAGCTTCCGCCTCGTCCAGCTTGGCGCGAGCCTGACCGACCCGGTCGAAGGCGCCTCGGTGGGGCAGGCGCCCTTGAACGAGCGCGGCTTCATCGACGTCACCTTCGAGTTGCCGAGCTATGCCACCGGCGTCGATCTCGAGAGCATCACCGATGCCGGTGCCGAGGTGATCCTGAGCGCGACTGGCTACACGATCGAAGTCGATGACAGCCAGGCGCCGACCTACATGGGCGACGATGCGAACGGCAATCCGATCTTCCGCATCTGGTATCTGGGCGACTTCGCGGGCTCGAACCTCGATGACAATGTCTCGGTCGAGTTCATCTCGGGCAGCTTCGACTGGATCGGCACCGATGGCGGCACGATCAAGGCGATCACCGCGACCAATAGCGAAGATCTGGTGGTCACGACCGGCCAGATCGGTCTGGGCGCCAGCGCGCCGACGGCGACCTATGTGGCGCTGTCGCTCGGCACGAGCCAGACGCTGATCGATAGCAGCCTCGCGGCCTCCGACTTCACGCTGACCGATATCGACGGCAACTCGATCACGATCACCGGGGTCCAAGCCCGTGGTCCCCCAGGCGAGTTCGCTGTGACCTTCGACTCCGCCGACGCCGCCGACGGCGCGGTGCTGACCCTGACCTATGCGGCGGGCGCATGGACCTACGGGGCCGCTGCCTCCGAGGCGATCGATCCGACGACGCTCTCGATCAAGCCCACCGACACCGCTTCCTATATCGACATCACCTTCGACACGCTGGGCGATCCGAGCCTCAACGCGCTCTACGCGATCGACGCGGCCACGATCGACGGCGACGAGTTCACCCTTGGCGGGGCAGGCGGGGCCAATCTCGATCTGCTCGACCTCACCCCGACCGACATGGGTGACGGCACCTTCCGCTACTATGTCTCGCGCGAATTCGGCCTCGGCACGGTCACGGTTTCCTTCAACGAGGGCAGCTGGTCCGACCTGCAGGGCAACGAAGGCGGCGCGAGCCAGCAGAGCTTCCGCGTTATCGACCAGATGCAGGAGGGCGGCCAGCCCGGCGCCGATGCCGACCCGGCCACCACCCGCGTCTTCTTCATCCGCGTCTCCGGGTCGATCACCCTGAATTCGGCGGGCATCGTCGACGAGCCGCTCGTGGAACTGCGCGCGCAGGCCGAACTGACCTTCGGCGATTACATCAAGGCCGACGGCTCCAAGGTCTTCCGCTTCGCGCTCGAAGCCTCGGGCACGATCACGGTTTACAAGCTCGGCAATATCGGCTCGGCGGCGGCGCGCTTCGTGCTGGAGACCGGCGGTCTGTCGAGCGGCCTGCCGCAGTTCTGGGGCGTGGCCACGATCCAGCCGAACTTCGAGGCGCTCAACGAATACGGCGTCTGGATCAAGGGCAACGCGACCCTGATGATCAACATGTCGGGCGAGGACAAGGTCGAGACCCTGTCGCTCGAAGGTATCCTTGGCGATCAGCTCGAGCGCATCTCGGGCGGCGACGACGACACGGTGGCCGTGGCCGATCTCGGCGCGTTGCCGAGCCAGGCCAATGAGGGCTTCTACGAGAAGCAGGCGGTTAGCACGGAAGTCCGCGCCACCTTCGCGGAATTCGGTGTCACGCTCAGCTCGGAAGCCAAGATCGAGCTGGTGCGCGAGCTGAACACCCAGTCGCGCTGGCGCATCACGGACGGTGCGAAGAAGTACTTCATCGAGAGCCTCGACGGCACCGCGACGCTGCATTCCGAAGAGCAGACCTACGAGCTGACGCGCAACTCGGTCGTCTTCTATATCGGCGGCGCGATCAAGCTGACCGATCAGAACGCGAACGACCCGGATGTCGACACGAGCGTCAACGTCTATGCCGAGCTGACCGGTGCCTTCTACCTGAAGATTTCGCAAGACGGGATCGAAGTCTTCGTCGCCGCCAGCGCCAATGTGTTCAACGTGATCTCGGGCCAGGCGGTCGGTCTTCTGATCATCGATTTCGGTGGGGTTTCGAACCACCCCGGCGTCGCGGGCAGCCTGTCGCTCGAGGTGAGCGTGGGCGATGCGGGCGGCGAGAATACGGACGCGGCGAACAATGCCGGCAGCTTCGGCAATATCGCGGAAGACGTCTTCCGCTTCGAGGCCGAGGTCATGGTGCTCTTCAACACCACCGGCATCACCCAGACCTTCGATGTGCCCGACGCGCTCGTGCCGTTCCTGCCGCCGAATGTTCCGACGACTTTCGAGATCTTCGAGCGTCCGCCGATCCTCGGACAGAACGAACGGGACATGACCAAGGATGCGGGCCCCTATTTCGTGGTCCAGATCAGCGGCTCGGTGACGCTCTTCGACTCGGTGACGCTCAACGGCTTCCTGTCCGTCACGGGCACCGGCGACTCGCTGACGATCCAGGGGACGGTTTCCGGCCGGATCGCGAATTTCGGCGCGGTCGAGGGGATGCTCTATCTCGAGGCGAATATCGGCGCGAGTGATCCGGGCGTGGTCGGGCGGGCGCAACTGTCGCTGGTCGGCGGGCTGGAGCTTCCCGGCGTCAGCCTCGGCGGGTCGCTCTCGATCATGCTCGAATTCAACACCTACGCAACGACGCAGGATCGCTACACGATCGTGACGCAGGGCGAATATGACGATCTCGTCGCCAACGGCGATGCGACCGCGACGACCGACGGCACCTTCTATTACGGCACGATTTCGGTCGAGAACGGGCTGTTCCTGAAGGTTACCGGCACGCTGGTCGTCTCGGATGTGATCGAACTGACGGGCGTCTTCAGCTTCCGCATCGGCACCGCGCCCGATTTCGAACTGGTCGCGACGCTGGATGTGCAGGCGAAGCTCGTGGGCGTGGCAGAGTTCGGTCTGACCGGCGGTCTCGTGATCGCGGATGGCGGGCTGGTGATCTATGCCGAGATCGATCTCAACATCGACCTCGCAACCGTCATCACCGTGACTGGCGACGCGACCTTCCAGCTCAACACTTTCTCCAGCGCGCGCACTCTGGAGATCCCGACCATCAATGCCAGCGGGCAGGAGAGCACGATCTCGGTCACCGTGGCCTCGGGCTTCAGCCTCGAGATCGTGGGCTCGGTCAACTTCATCAACCTCGCGACCGCCTCGGGTCGCGTCTATATCGGCCTCAATGCGAGCGAGTTCCGCATCGAGTTCGACGTGACCTTCGGTCTTGCGGGCCTCAACGTCTCGGCGGCGGGCGGCGCGGTGCTGTTCTTCAACTCCGGCACAGGTGAACTCGACGGTCTCGCGCTGCTTCTGGATGTCAGCATCAACGCCAATATCGCGCTGGTGATCGACATCGAAGCCAGCGGGAAACTGATGCTGAACACCGTCAATCGCGACGTGACGATCTCGGGCCGTGTGCTGGAGCGCAACTCCTTCGTGCTCGATCTCAGCGGCAAGGTCGAGTTCCTGAAGGTTCTCAAGTTCGAAGCGGGCTTCCGGATCGAGGTCACGGACAACGCCTGGCGCGTGGACTTCAACGCGAGCATGGACTTCTTCGGTCTCGCCACGATGAGCGTGAACGGCTGGTTCAACTCGAAGGGCTATTTCGACCTCTCGCTGAGCGGTCGCCTCGTGCTGGGCTCGAATAGCTTCGGCCTGACGGGCAACTTCTCGATCCGGGTCTATTACCTCTTCGACGATGCGGCGGATGTCTACAAGCTCGGCGTCTCGGGCTCGGCTTCGGTCTCGCTGCGCGCCTTCAACATCAGCTGGGCCACGGTTTCGATCAGCTTCTCGGCCACCGCGACCGGCACCGGCCGCGTGCCGATCGTGATCTCGGCCAGCGCGAGCGTGAAGGTGCTCTTCGTGAAGGTCTCGGTGAGCATGTCCTTCACCGTGGGCTATGTCGAATTCCCGACCCCGATCTATCTCGCGGGCGATCTGAACGGCGACACCAATTCGGGCACCTACAAGGATTGGGATGACACCTCCACGATCCTCGTGCTGAACATGGGCGACGCGAATACCAAGCGCGGCATCGGCGAAGCGACAGAGGGCGAGACCTATATCATCGAGGCCGTCACCCCGGTCGTGAATGGCGCGCAGACGATCCGCGTGATCTATTCGGGCCGCGAGCAGGTCTTCGAGCACGTCCACGAAATCCGCGGTTATGGCGGCACCGGCGACGACCTGCTGGTCGTGCGCGACGGCGTCGCCGTGCCGATCCTCTTCGTGGGCGGCGCGGGTGTCGATACCGTGGCCTACGAGGGCGACGGTCAGGTCACGATCAACTCGGCCTCCGAGGGCGGCACTGCGGGCGATCTGGGCGATCAGATCAGCATCGGCAGCGGCGTCGCGGTTGGCTCGATCATCTACGGCTCGGGCGCGAATGACCGGATCGTCTCGGATGCGCTGGTGCCGATCACCATCTACGCGCTCGGCGGCGATGACGTGGTGCTGCAGAACGGCACGGGCGTCGCCACGATCTACGGCGGCACCGGCGCGGACCGCCTGATCGGTGGCGCGGCGGCGGATGTGATCAACGGCGAGGGCGGCAACGACGAGATCGACGGTCGCGGCGGCGCGAACACGATCAATGGCGGCGGCGACAATGACCGCATCTTCCGCAGCCTCGCCTCCGACGGCGTCGAGGTGATCAACGGTGGCGGCGGCACCGACACGATCCTGCTCTACGGCACCGCCAACCCCGACACGGTCACGATCGGTCAGAAGCCCTCTGACTCCGGCATCCTGCAGGCGCTCGACGCCGATGGCAGCGGCTTCGAGGCCGACGGGGTCGAGGGGCTGATCATCCATCTGCTCGGCGGCACCGATACGCTGACGGTCAATCCGCTCGGCCAGACCGATCTGAATACCATGCGCATCGACGACGATCTGGTCGTGGAAACCGCCGATCCCGCGAGGGACGTGGCCGAGATCGACGGCGCGAGCGACGGCGTGGCCGATACGGTGATCTTCAACGGCACCGGCGGCGTCGACACCTTCACGCTGAAGGCGGGCGCGGTGGCCGATCAGGAATTCATCCTTGTCGCCGCCTGGTCGACCGGCACCGTGACCGTCACCTTCGACGACACGATCCGCGCCAAGGGCGACACGCTGCGCATCTCGGCGGCGGGCGGCAATGACAAGATCACCGCGGGCCCGACCGTGGCGGCAGGCGACCCGGCCAATGCGACGCCGTTGACCAACGACCTGATCGCGCTGACGCTGGAAGGCGAGGGTGGCAACGATCGGATCATCGGCTCGATCTTCAACGACGTGATCGATGGCGGCGCAGGTTCGGATACCGTGACGGGCGGCGAAGGGCTCGATGTCTTCCGCGACACCGACGAGGCGAACGAGACCGATACACTGATCGAGGTCTTCGCGGGCGAGGATATGGGCCTCTACGAGAACCTGTTCCTCGTCGGCAAAGTCTTCCAGGCGGACGGCTCGACGGCCTATGCGGACGGCACGACCGACAGCGCGATGGTGCCGGGCGACGCCGATCTGTGGAGCACTTTGGGTCTCGGCGCGGGCGAAACCACGGTCGAGCGTCTGAACGGCATCTTCGAGGCGGTCGATCTGACCGGCGGGGACGGCGTCAACAACACCTTCGTCGTCAACGACCTGAGCGGCTCGGTCACGGTGGGCGGTCTGGCCATCGGCGTCAGCGCCTTCAACGGCACAGTGACGCTCGACAATGCGGGCTCGGATGCGAGCGGCGATCTGGAGCATTACATCATCGCGGCTCCGCTCGGTTCGGGCTTCACCGTTCATATCACCGACAGCAGCACGACCGACGCGGACAAGCTGGTCTATCTGGGCTCGCAGGGCGACGACTATGTCGCGATGTCGGTGGGCCTGATGGCCGCCTCGCGCTACACCAATGCGGCGAACAAGGTGCTGGGCGCGGCTGCCGTCAGCATCGATCACACCAATCTCGACGTGATCGAAGTCGATACCCGCGAAGGCGCCGACGTGATCGCGGTCACCGCGACCGATCTGCCGATCTACATCAACAGCGGCATCGGCGACGACGTGATCAACATCGGCTCCGCCGCCTCGTCCGAGCCGGGCACGGCCCCGCTGGGCGGCACGCTCTCGGGCATCGCCGCGCTGATCCAGATCGACGCCTATGACACCTATAGCGGCCCGATCCTCGCCGATCGCGGCAATGACACGCTCAACATCGACGACAGCGGCAATACCGGCGCGACCACCGGGGTGATCGGGCTGGAAGATCGCACGGCGGTCGAGGGCTTCATCTTCGTGGATGGCTTCACCGCTGCGACTGCGGGCATCCGCTACATCGCGCTCGAAAACGTCAATGTCGATCTGGGCGACGGTGTGAACGACGTCACCCTCAAGTCGACCGGCAAGCGCGACGTGACCACGCTCGAGACCCGCGACGGCGCCGATATCATCAAGGTCTTCGCGATCAACGGCCCGACCACGATCGACACCGGCGCGGGCGACGATGCGGTCACCGTCACCGATGACGACCCCGACACGCCGCTGGCCAATGACGGCACGCTGAACGCGATCCTCTTCGGCTACCTGACGATCGATGCGGGCGCGAACGATCCGGTCACCTACACGGTCGACGGCACCATCGTGAACCATGGCGACACGCTGATCGTGTCCGACGCGGGCGATACGCTGCCCGATCAGGGCGGCTATCTCAGCGGCACGGAGATCGTCGGCCTCGGCATGACGCTGGGCGTGGTCTATGCGGGCTTCGAGGAGCTGGAGCTGTCGCTCAGCAACGGCAATAACGGCTTCCACGTCTCCGACACCCATGCGGGCATCACCACGCTGAATACCGGCGACGAGACCGCGACCGGCGATGCCACTTCGGATGCGATCACCATCGAGAAGATCTCGGGCCGCACCTTCCTCAACCTCGGCGCAGGCAACGATCTGGTGCAGGTCAACTACTACGCTGACGGCACCCAGACCTTCCTCAACGGCATCGACGGGTTCGAGCTGGATATCGACGGTCAGGCGGGCAGCGATCTCTATGACATCGGTCTGGCCAGCGCGGGCAACTCCACGATCCGCATCCTCGACACCGGCACCGCCTTCGACGGCATCGACCGCGCCGAAATCCGCGGCACGGACGGGCGCGACCTGTTCCTGTTCCGCGCCAACCAGGACCTCGATGTGGGCGTGGTCGCGGCGCTGCCGATCACCGAGGACGGCACGATCCTCAACACCGTGGTCGAGCGGGTGGAATACAACTCCGCCATCGACGCTGATCTGCGGGTCTTCGGGCGCGCGGGCAATGACCTCTTCGTCTTCGACGACACGCTCGCGGGCGTTCAGGCCTTCGGCGATGCGGGCGACGACACGTTCCAGATCGGCCAGCTCTTCGCCTCCTTCCGCGACGAGCAGAACCCCTATAACGGCCTGAGCGGCATCGACTATTACGAGACCACGCAGGTCACCGTCGGCTTCCTGTCGAACGGCGTCAGCTTCGACACCACGATCCGTGGCGGCGACGGCGAGGACAGCTTCACCGTCTATTCCAACAAGGCCGAGCTGTTCCTCTATGGCGAGGCCGACGACGACACGTTCCAGGTCCGCTCCTTCGTCCGCGTCGACCCGAACGACCCGGCCGCGCCCTTCACCAACATCAATGGCGGGCAGGGTGCCGACTTCATCCAATACGCGGTGAACGCGCCGGTCCGCATCGATGGCGGCGACGGTTTCGACACGATGACCGTGATCGGCACCGAGATGGGCGACGATTACGTCATCACCAAAGACGGCGTCTATGGCGGCGGGCTCTTCATCTCCTACACGGGGATGGAGAAGCTGGTGGTCGATGCGCTGCAGGGCAACGACACCTTCTTCATCGAGAGCACCTCCGAGGGCGTGCTGCTGGAGATCGTGGGCGGACTGGGCTCGGATAGCGTGAACCTTGGCGGCTCCGATCTCGACGGCGTCACCGAGGGCGGCGCGATCACCGTCGTGTCGAACGGTCTCAACGGTCACAGCGGCCTGATCCAGACCACGGTCGACAGCACCGATCCGCGCTATCAGGCGATCTGGGCGCAGGATCCGGTCTCGCAGATCAAGGACAATGACGCGCCCGATCTGGTCTTCTTCAACGCCGATGGTGAGGCGGGCTCCAGCGTGCTGCGCGTCTTCGAGGCAGCGACGGCCGATCCGACCATGTCCGTCACCCGTTACGCGATTGCGCTGTCGCGTGCGCCGGACGAAGACGTCTACATCACGATCTCGCCGACGCTCGGCACCGAGGGCGATGTCGCCGCGGGCGCCGAGGGCGTGCTGGTCAACGGCTCGGCCTCAGGCACGGTGCTGCACTTCACGGCGGCCAACTGGGATACGCCGCAATACGTGACCGTCACCGCGATCAACGATCTGGTGGCCGAGGGTCGCGGCATCGTCCAGCTGCGCCATACCGTGACCCAAGGCGACAGCCGCGCCGACGATACCGGCTTCGACAATCTCGCCGTGCCGAACATGCTGGTTGATGTGATCGACGATGAAGTGGCCGAGCTGCTGATCTTCCCGGTCGACGACTCCTCGGCCATCGATCTCGCGGGCGACACGATCGTGGCCGAGGCCGCAGCGCTTGCCGCGAATGACCGCTTCGCCGTGATGCTGAGCCGCGCGCCGACCGGCCCGGTGCAAGTGAACTTCGCGGTCGATGGCAATGTGACGCTGTCCTCGAATGTCGTGAACTTCGACGGCTCCAACTGGAATGCCGCGAAATTCGTGACGATCACCGCGGTGAACGACAGCGCCGACGAGGGCGTGCATTACGCCCGTATCCAGCCCACGATCTTCGAAGACACGCGCGATGCCTTCCTTGGTGCGACCTATGCGGATGTGGCCGGCGGGGTCGCGGCGAATATCAACCGCGATATCAGCCAGCCGCGCAGCGCCGAGGTGCTCTATACCGCTGCCGATCTGACGATCCTGCGCCCGAATACGGATGTGTTCGAAATCTACACGTTCACGCTGGGCGGCATCGACTATGTGGTCGGCGTCGGGATCGGCGAAGTGGTGGCGGATCTCTCGACCGTGATCGAGGGCACGATCGTCGTCGATGCACGCCTCGATCAGACCGCGACGGCCACGGATATCGCAGATGCCTTCGCGACGCTGGTAAACGCCGACGCCGAGCAGGCTGCAACGATGACGGGCACGGGTGCCACGCGCAGCATCGCGGCTGCTGCGGGCGTCTCCTTCAAGCTGCTCATTGAAACCAGAGATCTCGCGTCCGGCTATCTCTTCACGCCCACCGACGACATCTATGTCTCGATCTCGGGCGACGCGTTCGAGTTCTCGAGCGATGAGCTGAGCGTCGATGCGGCCACCAGCAAGCGCGCCTATGACATCGTGGCCTTCCGCCTCGGCGCGTCGCTGGCCGACGGCACGCTGGCCGCAGATGGCACTCTGGTCGATGGCGCGACCTGGATCATCAAGCTCGACGGGCTGCAGGTGCAGGCGACCGCCGAGTTCGGCGACACCATGAGCGACATCGTCAACAAGCTGGTCGCGCAGTTCGCGGGCGCCGATTACTCGGCCTCGGCGGGCTATCTGCAAGCGACGCTGCTGCCCTCGGTCGAAGGTGCGATCTACTCCAATGCGGGGGCGAAGACCTGGACCATTCTCGTCGATGGTCAGCTGATCAGCTACACCTCGCAATCGGGCGACGAGCTGGGCGGGATCGCGGGCATCTCCGAAGAACTCGCGGCGCAGATCAACGCGGCCAATCTCGGGATCACGGCGGTGGTCGATGCCAATGGCGCGATCACGCTGAGCTCGGCCACGGCCTTCTCGCTGCTGCCGCTCGACAGCGAAGACGCCTCGATCGCAATCGCGAGCGATGCGAGCCTGACGCCGCCGAGCTACGATCTGGGCGAGATCTTCATCTTCCGCACCCCGGGCGCGGGCGGCATCGAGGCCTTCTCGATCGAAGTGCTGCGCAAGACGAGCCCCGACGCGGCGAACACCCGGACCGGCGGCGCCTATGTCAGCGCGGATGCGGTGAAGTCGCAGACCCATTGGCAACTTGCCCGCATCGCCTTCGCGGCGCCGATGACCCCGATCGTCATCCCCGAGGGCACGAGCCTCGCCTATGAGATCGGCACCAACATCACCAATGCCGAACTCGCGCAGCAATTCACGCCCTACAGCTACGTCGTGGGCAGCAACGGCGACAATCTCGCGCCCGCGCCGCTCGACGTCACCGTGCTCGATGACGACGCGCCGACGGTGGAGATCATCCAGACCGGCGGCTCGACCGATCTGGCCGAGCGTGCGCCGGGCGATGTGCAGGTCGTGGACAGCTTCTCGGTTGTGCTGACCGGTGCGCTGAGCGGCGACAACACGGTCCGCGTCGATGTAACCCCGCTGCCGACCCGCACCTACAATTCGCAAGAGGCGTTCAACGCCGATGCGAACTTCGGCGAGAACGAACTCGTGCAGGTTCAGGTCGCAGCGCCGCTTGCAGCCCTGTCGCTGGCAGGCGAGGCGGTCGCGGGTGAGACCTGGCAGGTCACCCTGTTCAACGATGTGGACCTCCGCGCGGGTGCCCAGACGGTCAGCTACACCGTGCAGGCGGGCGACGATCTGGATGCGGTGGCGGCAGGCCTGATCGACGCGATCAATGGCGCCTCCGGCTATAACGCCACGCTGACCGCCGATGGTGCGATTGAAATCTCGGTCGATGCCAGCGCGAGCTTCACCCGCTTCTTCGTCGAGGTCGGCATCGCGGGCGACAGCCAGGGCAGCATCGACACCCGCACCGTGCAGGACTTCAACTTCGCCAATGTCCTCGAATTCGAGATGATGGGCGTGCCTGCGGCGGGTGAGGTCTGGACGGTCAACTTCGACGACCAGAGCTTCTCGCATACCGTGAGCGCCGGTCAGTCGCTGTCGAATATCGCGGCGGCCCTGGGCGCCCAGATCAATCTCGCGAATGATGCGGCCACCGCGAATGGCGATCCGCGCGCCTATGAGGTGATCGTCGACGGTCGCGTGATCTCGATCCGCGAACTGGCCGATCCGGCGGCGGATTACGCAGCCTCGGCCTCGGTCAGCGGTCAGAAGGCGGGCGAGATCGCGGCGCGTCAGTTCGTCGAGTTCGATAACACCAACTGGATGACCCCGCAGCAGGTCACCGTTATCGCGATCGACGATACGATCGTGGATGGTGGCGACGCGCAGGTCTTCGGCGCCTTCAACGACCGCGTGAACTCGATCCGCGGCCCGGTCTCGATCATTGGCGGCGAGAGCGATACCGACGTGTCGCTGCGCGTGCCGGTGCTGCTGCCGGGCGAGACGAACATTCCGCTCGCTGATGGCGTGACCGGGACGGTGACCGGTGGCGGCACCGTGATCACCATCGATCCCGAAGAGCTGACCCATGTGAACGGCGATTACGGCGAGCGTCCGGGCTTCGATCCGCGCATCAACGACACCGCCACGATCTACGACATCGCGACCATCGACCCCGATGGCACGCTGAGCGGCCGTGTCGATGTCGCGAGCGTCTCGGAAGACATCCTCTCGCTCGTCAACGATGCGGGCATGACGCTCACGCTGATGGTCGGTGCGCAGGATGCGGTCGAGGCGGGCTATGTCTGGTTCTTCGGCACCCCCGATCAGAGCGACCTGTCGCTGATCGACTGGCTGACCGCTTCGGTCGATCTGGCAGGCGATGTGACCGCCTTCGAGACCGTGACCGTGACGCTCGACGGCACCGACTTCAGCTACACGCCGGATACCGAGCACGCCTACCGCTCGATCGTGCTGCGCGAACTGGCCGCGCTGATCGACGCTTCAGCCGAATATGAAGCGGTGGCGACGGTGAACCTGCTGGGCGAGACCCGCCTGCATGTGAAGCGCGCAGATGCAGCCGCCTTCGACATCGCGGTGACCACCTATGCGGGCCTGACCTCGACCATCGGCGGCGCGCCGGTGCAGAGCCTCTATAACGACGCGAATATCCACTGGACCGCGGCCGCGTTCCACCTCATCCAGCCGCCGGTGAGTGGCGCGACCTGGGCTCTGACGATCGACGGTGCGGCCACCCCGGCTTCGGTCACCTCCGATGGCAGCTTCGCCTCGGTCACCCAAGGGTTGGCGGCGCGGATCTCCTCGGTCTATGCGCCGGTCGTCTCGGGCAGCCAGATGGTGCTGGAAAGCACGCCGCCGGAAGGGTTCGACACCGATCCGGGTGCGCTGATCACCTATGCGCCGGTCAATCCGAACCTGCGCGTGGACGAGGCCGAGCAGATCGACACGCTCACCGTCTTCAACAACGAGAGCCCGGCCATCGACAGCGGCGTGCTGACCGAGAACCATCTCTCGGGTCTGGGCATGGGCGGCGACACCTATATCGGCGGCGAGCTGATCGCGGGCGGCGTCAGCTATACCGGCCTCGAAGTGGTCGACATCCGTCTGGGCCGCAACGTGGATACCTTCACGGTCGAGAGCACCCATCGCGGCAAGACCATCATCGACAGCGCCGACGGCAATGACGTGATCTATGTGAAGACCACTGCCGGTCACACGATCATCCGCACCGGCAACGGTGACGATCAGGTCTATGTCGGCTCCGATCAGGGCGTGGTCGACCAGATCACCGGTCTGCTGATCGTCGATATGGGCGCGGGCGAGAACGACCGTCTGTTCCTCGATGACAGCGCCGATCTGAACGACAATGTCCTCGTGCTGGACGGCGCGCGCGTGGCCGGGCTCGATATGCCCTCGGTGGCCGAGCGTATCCAGATCGAGACCCGCGGCACCGGCGGCAGCTTCACGCTGGCGCTGCCGGATGGCACGCCGGTCACGGTGGCCTTCGACGCGGATGCGGCAGCGATGAAGGCCGCGATCGACACGGTCTTTGCCGATTACGGCACCGATGCCGAGGTGAGCGTCGAGGCGACCGATAGCGGCTATATCTACACCGTCATCTTCGGCGGCCCGACCGGCGGCGTCGATCTGCCCGACCTGATCGTCGATGCGAGCGGCATCACCAGCGATGCGAACACCTCCGCCAATATCGAGGTCACCGAAGTCATCAAGGGCACCACCGATCCGGGCCTGAACCAGATGCAGGCGATCACCATCGCAGCCGAGGGCGGCACCTTCACGCTGGCCTTCATGGTGCCGGATGTGCTGGGCAACATGGATCTGCGCATCTCCGACCCGATCGCCTATGACGCGACGGCCGAAGAGATCGCCGCGATCATAGAGCCGATCCTGAACCCGAATAACAGCCGTCCGTTCCTGCCCTACACCAAGAACTTCGCGGTCGACCGCTTCGGCGACACGATCTACCTGACCTTCCAGGGCGCGCTGGCCCAGACCACGGTCGAGGCTGTCGATACGCGCGGTCTGGCGGGCGATGTGCTGGAGGCGCGCATCGATATCGCCGAGCCGAGCGCGGGCGACACCTTCACGATCGATCTGACCGATCTGGCGACGCCGCTCTTCGACGATGCGTTCCTGGGCGACTTCGCACTGTCGAGCTTCGCCTATACCGCGCTGGCCGGCGACACGGCGGCGGATGTGGCTGCGGCGCTGGCGGCTCAGATCATGGATGCCCAGGGCCCGAACATCATCGCCCATGTCGAGGGCACGGTGCTGGTGATCACCTCGCGCTCGGGCGAGCGGATCTCGGTCGTGGTCAATGGCGGCGATCCGGCGCTCGACTATCTGCTCGGCCCGCTGGGCATCCAGACCGATCTGGCCAAGCTTGAGACCCGGATGGACGGTGTCGATTACTACCGTGTCGAATATCTCGAGATCGGGATGGGCGCGGGCAATGACGTGATCAACGTGCGCGGCACCACGGCCCATACCACGCTGACCCTCGGCGCGGGCGACGAGCGGATCTATGTCTCCTCCGAGGCGGGCTTCGGGCTCGACACCGATACGACCTTCCTGACCGGCCATCTGCTGAACATCGAAGGCATGCTCAACATCGAAGCGGGCACCGGCCGCCACAAGCTGATGATCTCGGATGAGGCGACGGTGCAGGGCGACGGCACCACCGATCTCCGCGCTGAGATCACCGATGACCGCGATGCCGCGCTGGAAGCCGCCGCCGCCTGGGGCGACGATACCGAGCTGTCGAGCGTCAACGAGATCTTCGTCGTCGGCATCGCGCCCGCGCCGATCACCTATGGCGCGGATGCGGCGGGCAACTTCCTCGGCGGCATCACCTACTGGACCGGCTTCGGCGCGGATGCGATCGCCATCGACGGCACCCATGCGCGCGATATCGAAGGCGGCCGCGAGCTGACGGTTCTCAACACTGGTCTGGGCAATGACGACGTGACCGTCGACCTGCAGGCGGGTGAGGACGGGGCCTTCGTGCTCAACACCCAAGGCCCGCATGATGCGAATTACGCGCCCGACTGGGGCTACGCCCGCGACTATCTGGAATTCGCCGATGACGACATCGTCGATGCAGCCCTCAGCACGCTGCCGCTGATCATCTTCGGCGGGCAGGGCGACGACCGCATCACCTCGGGTCTCGCGAATGACATCGTCTTCGGCGATCGCGGTCGGATCGACTACCTCACCGCGGATGGCACGGGCTATGCGCTCAAGCTCGGCTCGGGCGGCCCGGATCACGTCAATGACGGCACGGATGTCGCGCCGACGCTGATCTACACGATCGACCCCACCATCGGCGGTGCGGACACGATCACCACGCTTGGCGGCGACGATATCGTGCTGGGCGGCGTCAACGGCGACACGATCACCACCGACGGCGCGACCGATAGCGGCATGGATATCGTAATCGGCGACAGCGGCTTCATCGACTACGTCTCGGCTGACGGCGACCGCACCGATATCGACGAGATCGCCACCACCGCCGAGACCTATGGCGGCTCCGACCGGATCGTGACGGGTCTAGGCGACGATATCGTGCTCGCCGGTGAAGATGGCGAGACGATCCTCGACGCGCTGATCGACGGCACCCGCTCGCGCGACCGCGAAACCATCGCCGCGACGATCCTTGCCGAAGGGCAGCAGATCGCGGGCGACTATGTCGATGCGGGCCAGGGCGACAATATCGTGCTGGGCGACAACGGTCGGATCGTGGCCGCCACGGATGATGCGCCGCGCTTCGGCACGCAGCCGATCACGCTCGGCCGGATCGAGACCACCACGCCCGAGATCGGCGGCGATGACGTGATCCTTGCGGGCATCGGCTTCGATATCGTGCTGGGCGGCACGGCGGGTGACGTGATCCGCGTGGCCGAGGGCGAGGTCTATGACGTCGCCTTGGGCGATACGACCCTGCGCGATGCGGGCAATATCGTCCTTGGCGACAATGGCTATATCGACTGGGTCAAGGCGGATGGCGATGCCTCCGACATCGACGAGATCGCCTCGACCGCCGAGGCGATCGGCGGGGCCGACTGGATCGTGACCGGCGGCGGCGACGATATCGTCATCGCGGGCGTCGACGGCGGGGCTCTGAGCGTCGATTGGGGCGATGGCGAGACCGTCATCTCGGGCGATTACGTGAACGCGAGCCAGGGCGACAATATCGTGCTGGGCGACAACGGCCGGATCGTGGCCGCGACGGACAACGCGCCGCGCTTCGGCACCCAAGCGATCACGCTGGGCCGAATCGAGACCACCGCGCCCGAGGTTGGCGGCGATGACGTGATCCTTGCGGGCATCGGCTACGATATCGTGCTCGGCGGGGCGGGCGGCGATGCGATCAACGTGAAGATCGACGAGGTCTATGCCGCGACCGACACAGCGACCACGTTGCATGACGCGGGCAATATCGTGATCGGCGATACCGGCTTCATCGACTGGGTGGGCCTCGACTATGACGCCTCCGATATCGACGAGATCGCGACCACCGAGGACCGCTATGCGGCGACCGGTGCGATGATCGGCGGCAACGATCTGATCGCCACCGGCGCGGGCCGCGACTTCATCATCGGCGGCACGGCGGATGACACGATCTTCGCAGGCGCGGGCAACGATCTGGTCTTCGGCGATCACGGTCGGATCGTGGCGCAGCCGGGCGGTGGCGTGGATGCCGACCTGCTGCCGCTGAACCTGACCGAGCTGACCACGCAGTTCGACTTCTACTCGATCCTGCGCAGCGAGAACGACGGCGGCGGGCGCGACATGATCTTCGCCGAGGATGGCGCGGATATCGTGCTGGGCCAGCAGGGCGCCGATGTGATCTATGGCGGCAACGGCGACGATGATCTGATCGGGGGGCATAACCGTCCGGGCGGCGATGATGGCGCGGACCGTATCGACGGCAATGGTGCGGTACTGTTCGAGGATCGCCCGGTGATCAGCGCCTGGTTCGATCTGGACGCGCAGGCGCTCGACCCGAATGCGACCGATAACGACGTGATCCTTGGCGACAATGGCATCGTGATCCGCACTGATGCGGCCGAGAGCCTGCGCTTCCGGATGCTCGCCGATGGCACGCTGACGATCTATGACGCTGCCGATGACGGCACCGGCTCGAACGCAGGGAACACGGCACAGACCAACCCGACCGGCGTGGAAGAGCGGCTGATCTCCCTCTTCGATCACACCGACGCGAACGAAGCGACCCGGACCGACCTCTATGGCGCGGATTACCTCGCAGGCGGCGCGGATGACGATGTGATCTTCGGTCAGCTTGGCGACGATGCGATCCAGGGCGACGGCTCGGCCACGTTCCGCGGCCTTGCGCTCACCACCGCCTATGACGCAACCGATGACGGCTACGCCACGCGCCTCTCCGACGGCACGCTCAGCGTGAACCCGACCCGCAGCATCGACGCGGCGCGCGACGGCGACGACTATATCGAGGCCAATGGTGGCGACGACATCGTCTTCGGCGGGCTGGGGCAGGACGACGTCATCGGCGGCTCCTCGGATCTCTACATCCATGATGCGCGCGCGACCGGTGAGGGCTTCAGCCTCGATCTGCTGGCAACGGCGAATGTCGACGAGACCTTCCGTCCCGACGGCGCGGATATGCTCTTCGGCGGGCAGGGCGATCCGGTGACGCTGAGCCGCAACGATTACGGTCAGAGCGGCGCCAATGCCCATGCCCGCGACGCCGATGTGATCCTTGGCGACAATGGCCGCATCCTGCGTCTGGTGGGTGCGATCGGCTTCCTCGGCTTCAACTACGACACGCTCGATCCGGCGCGGGCCTCGGGCACTTCCATCGGCGGCGCGGATCATTCCGACGCCTGGTTGGTGGTGCGCGCGGTCGAGCTGCTCGATTATCACACCGGCGGCCCGGATGTCTGGGGCGCGGATGCGCTGGCCGACAATGGCGGCGCGGATGAGATCCACGGCGAGGGCGGCGACGACGCGATCTACGGCATGCGCGGCAATGACGTGCTCTATGGCGAAGGTCAGGACGATGATCTGATCGGCGGCTGGGGCCATGACTGGATCTCGGGCGGCACCGATCAGGACGGCGTGCTGGGCGACGATGGCCGCATCTGGACCTCGCGCAACGATCGTGGCTATGGCGAGCCGCTCTACGGTGTCGCGCCGGTCAGCCCGCAGACGATCTCGACCCCGGGCAAGATCCAGCAGGCCGATATCAACGTCCAAGGCGCGCTGAAGAAGACCGTGAATCTGACGCCCTTCTTCCTGACCGCCGATGGCCAGACCGACGATCCGCTGCAGGACCCGGCCTATGCCGACGACATCATCTATGGCGGTCTGGGCGACGACTTCCTGCATGGCGGCGCGGGCGACGATCTGGTCTCGGGCGCCGAGGCGCTGGCCGAGGCCTGGTATCTCGCCTATCCGAACGACGCGCTGGCGCCGGGTGTGGCGGGCGTGCTGGTGCGCTCGGATTACACGGTGCCGTTCTGGTCCGCCGATCCCACGGCCACGCAGGGCAATGCGCTGGGCTACAACGCCTTCTACGCGGGCGAGTTCGCGGCCTATGACGAATACAACCCGCGCGATGTGATCGTGATCGACGCCGCTGGCCATTACGTCTCGCTCTCCGAGGCAACCGACGGTCTGACCTTCTTCGCGAGCTTCGATCCGGCCGATCCGGGTGCGCCGCAGGTCGGCACGCTCGAGCAGGATGGCAGCCCGGTCTATAGCGACGGCAACGACGTGATCTTCGGCGATCTGGGCAATGACTGGCTCGTCGGCGGCACCGGGCGCGACCATGTCTATGGCGGATGGGGCGACGATCTGATCGATGTCGATGACGACCATACCCGCGACGCGGATGGCTCGGCCCTGGGGGCGAACGATACGCCCGACACGTCCTCGAGTTATGAGGACATCGTCTATGGCGGTGCCGGTCGCGACATCATGATCGGCAATACCGGTGGCGACCGCCTGATCGACTGGGTGGGCGAGTTCAACAGCTACATCGTGCCCTTCGCACCCTTCGGGGCCTTCACGATCTCCCGCGCGCTGGCCCCGCAGATCCAGGAGTATCTCTACGATCTCTCGGCCTCCGACGGCGCCGATCCGACCCGCGCCGCCGATACCGGTGACTACAACGCCGACCGCAACGGCGAGCCGTGGGGCGAGCTGGGTCTGGTGATGCAGAAGGACGATGCGTGGCAGGATCAGACCGGCGCGCCGAACGATCCGCAGCCGGGCAATATTCCGGGCGGTCGCCGTGACGTGCTGCGCTCGGCCGATTTCAACGGCAATGGCGGCGGCAAGGATGCGCAGGGCTTCGCCGCCGATAGCGGGGTCTGGACGGTCGAGGGCGGCGCCTTCGCGGTGAGCCCGGAAACGCTCGGCGGCGATGCGGTCTCGGTCTTCTATATCGGCGACGCGCTGCCCAGCTATTTCGAGATGAAGGCGACCATCGTCGGCGGCAAACCCACGGCGGGCCTGAAGTCGAACGCCTACCTGATCTTCGACTACCAGTCGCCGACCGACTTCAAATTCGCCGGTGTGAACATCTCGACCGACAAGTTCGAGATGGGCATCCGCACCGCCGATGGCTGGATCGTGCTGGAGCAGACCCCGGTCCAGGCCAAGCCCGACACGCCCTATAACCTGCTGCTCGCGATCAACGGGCTGACCGCGACGCTGGTGATCGACGGGCAGGAGTACTTCACCCATGTCTTCGATGCGCGGGTCGATCAATACGGCGTCACCCACGGGCTGAACTCGGGCTATGTCGGGATCGGCGCGCAGAACTCGGTGACCAAGCTCGACAATATCGCGGTGCAGGTGCTACCGCCGGAATTCACCCTCGATGAGACCGAGGACTTCTCGGACGGGATCGCGGATCGTTTCGCGACCGATACCGCTTGGCAGATCAATGCGGGTGCCCTGGATGCCCAGCCCGCTGCAGGTGTGCCCGCTATCGCGCTGTCCGATCTGGTGATTGCGGAGACTTCCGTCACGCGGATCGCGGCGCAGATTGAAACGAATGGGCGCGCGGGCTTCGTCTTCGACAGCTACACCGACGGGCGCTACAAATACGCCGTGATCGATGCCGCCAATGACCGCGTCTCGATCGGCTATTACACGCAGCGCGACGGCTTCGTGGAAACCGCGAGCTACGCCATCGCCATAGACGGCAGCCAGTCCAACAAGCTCGAGATCACGCTCGCCCGCAGCACGGTCAGCCTCGCGCTCAACGGCCATGAAGTGCTGGGCCATGCCTTCTACGCCCCGGTCGCGGATGGTGCGGTCGGTCTGATGGCCTTCGATGCGGCGAGATTCGACGATGTGCGCCTCGCGACGAACGACCCGGCCTATTTCACGCCCGACACCGGTTCGCTGATCTACGACTACAATTCCGCCGGTCCCATCGCGATTGCCGATCAGGGCGTGACCACCCAGAGCCTCTATGTCGGCTCGGATGTGGTGATCGCCGATCTCGACGTGACGCTGAGCCTGACCCATGAGCGGCTGAGCGACCTGACCGTGACGCTGATCGCACCGGACGGCACGCGGATCGAGCTGTTCGCCGCGCTTGATGGCACGGCGATCGACACGCGCTTCGACGATGCGGCGGGCGAGAGCATCACCGGCGCCACGGCACCTTACGGAGTGACCTATCGCCCGGTCGGCGATCTGGCGGCACTCGAGGGCAAGATGTCGGGCGGAGTCTGGACGCTGGAGATCGTGGACGGAGCAAAGCGCAAGACCGGCACGCTGGAAAGCTGGTCGCTGACGATCGAGGCGGCACAGGCGCTTCATGCGGTCTCGGTCGCGGAAACGCCGGAAGGTGCGGTGCTCGATGAAGACCTTCTCGCCGCAGCGCGTGCGCAGGCGCTCGACGAGATCGCGCAGGAACTGGGCCTGACCGCCGAAGAGATCGCGAAGCTCGAAGCGGTGCAGATTTCTATCGCCTCGCTCGACGGTACGCTTCTGGGCTATACCGCCGAGGGCGCGATCACGCTCGATGCGGATGGGGCAGGGCATGGCTGGTCGCTCGATGGCAGCGAAGGGCTGAACCTCGTCGATGCGCTCAAGCATGAGTTCGGCCATATCCTCGGGTTGGCTGACGATAGCGACGCGGCCACCTGGATGGACCCGACCCTCGCGGCTGAGGACGCCACGCCCGCGGCCAACCCTGTGCCGGACACCCCGAATGATACCGCTTCCGAGACGGCGACTGACACAGCCACGCCGGACACTGCGCCCAGCGATACCACCGCAGCGCCGACTGCTGCACCGATCACCGAGCCTGAACCGGCAACAACGACCCCGACGCGGGGCAATTCAGGCAATACGGGTAAACAATCGCGCAATGCAAAAGGCTGACGCAGAGGCCAATGCGTTCAACTGCCACGTTTTTTCTTGATTGAATCCAGAACTGCTCGTTTACTTTGCGTAAGGGAGCAAGTTTGGCCGTTCAATCGGCACTTTCAGGGACATAAGCGGACACGGGAAGGGTGCTGGGGAGCACCCTCGAGGGAGCAATTTTGCAGCAACATGCAGGGACAACGTCTGGCGAGGCGACGGGCTCGGTATTTCTGGATTCCGAGACGCTCGGCAGACTGAAAGCAGGGACAGACCGCGCGCAGGTATCGCAGGCTTGGTTGGCCGCGATGGCCCGACAGGTGACAGGTCTGGAACAAGGGTTGGTGGTGTTGGCCGGGATCGGGCGCAGTCGGTTCGAGCCTGCCGCGGTCTGGCCAGAGAATGCGAAACCGAAACGCGAACTCATGGCAGCCATCGACGGCGCGATCCATGCCGAGCGCATGGTGATCGAGACGCTGAGCGAAGGCGGCGCGGCCATCGCGGTGCCGATCCGCATGGAGGGCCATCTGCGCGGTGCGGCGGCGATCCAGATCGGCTCGCATCCGGAGGCGCGCACCGACCTTGCGATCGATCAGCTGCAATGGGGCTCGGGCTGGCTCGAGGCGTTTTTGCGCCGCAAGCAGGGCGGCTCGGGCGACAGCCTCGCCTCGGTGATCGAACTGCTCGCGACCAGCCTGCATTACGATCGCTTCACCGAAGCGGCGACCGCGGTGGCCTCTGAACTTGCGGGCGTTCTCAATTGCGAACTGGTCGCGATCGGTCTGACCCGTGGGCGTCACGCGCGGGTGCGGGCGCTGTCGAATTCCGCAAGCTTCGGTAAGCGGTCCAACCTCGTGCGCGCCATCGAGGCCGCGATGGACGAGGCGATCGACCAGCAGGCGGTGCTGAGCTATCCGCCGCCCGAGGACGGCTCGGAACGGGTGCTGCGCGCCCATGCGGCCTTGTCGGAAACCGAAGGTGGGGCGACGCTCTGCACGGTGCCGCTGACCGAGGACAAGAAGCTGGTCGGCGCGCTGGTGCTGGAACGCCCGGCGGGCGAGCCGTTCGGGCGCGACACGATCCAGATGGCGGAATATGCGGGCGTGCTGCTCGGTCCCGTTCTCGCGATCAAGCGGCGCGAGGACCGCTGGCTGCCCGCAAAGACATGGGATGCGAGCGTCAATACGTTCAAGGCGCTGTTCGGCCCCAATCATGCGGCGCTGAAACTGGCCGCGATTGCGCTGGTGGCTCTGCTGGCCTTCGCTTGGTTCGCCAAGGGCATGTATCGCGTGACCGCCGATGCGACCGTCGAAGGCCGCATCCAGCGCGCGATCTCGGCCCCCATTGAGGGCTATCTGGCCGAGGCCGATGCGCGCGCGGGCGATATCGTGAAGGCGGGCGAGGTGATGGCCAAGCTCGACGACCGCGACCTGCGGCTCGAGCGGCTGAAATGGGAAAGCCAGAAGTCCAAGCAGACCCGCGAATATTCGCAAGCCATGGCCAAGCGCGAACGCGCCAAGGCGCTGATCCTTCAAAGTCAGATCGAACAGGCGGATGCGCAGATCGAACTGCTCGATCAGGAGATCGGGCGGATGGTGATCAAGGCGCCCTTCGACGGGGTCGTGGTCTCGGGCGATCTGACGCAGGCGCTGGGAGCGCCGATCGAGCGCGGTGACGTGCTGTTCCAGGTCGCCCCGCTCGATGACTACCGCGTGATGCTGCGTGTGGACGAGCGCGACGTGAAGGATGTGAAAGCGGGCGAGAGCGGCGCGCTCATTCTGGCCTCGCTGCCCGACACCCCGATCGAAGTGCAGGTCGACCGGATCACGCCGATCTCCAATGCCGAAGCGGGGGCGAACAAGTTCCTCGTCGAAGCTTCCGTCACCGACGGGCCGATCGATGCGCTGCGTCCGGGCATGGAGGGGGTCGCCAAGATCGAGGTCGAGGAACACCGCCTCGTCTGGATCTGGACCCGGCGGATCGTTCTCTGGGTGCGCATGACGCTCTGGTCCTGGTGGCCGTGACATGGCCACCTCGCTCTTCTCTCCGTCCTGGTATCGGGTGAAGGATCTCAAACCGCGCCTGCGTAGACATGTCGCGATCCATCGGCACGATTATCGCGGGCGCGTCTGGTTCGTGGTTCAGGACATCGCGACGGGGCGCTTCCATCGCATCTCGCCGGCTGCGTGGCGGCTGGTCGGGCTGATGAACGGCAAGCGCACGATGGACGAGCTGTGGAACACCACCAACGAGCAGCTTGGCGAGAAGGCCCCCACGCAGGACGAGGCGATCCGGCTGATGGGGCAGTTGCACGCGGCCGACGCGCTAATCTGCGACGTGCCGCCCGACGGGCGCGAGCTGTTCCGCCGCTATCAGCGCCACCAGTCGATGCAGATCAAGCAGAAGATCTGGTCGCCGCTAGCGATCCGCATCCCGATCTGGGACCCGGACGCTTTCCTGACCCGTACCATGCCCTTCGTGCGGCCCTTCTTCACCCGCACCTTCGCGGTGATCTGGGTGCTGGTCGTGCTCGCGGGCTTCATCTTCGCCGCGATCAATTTCGGCGCGATCACCGACAATATCGCGGACCGGGTGCTGACGCCGAAGAACCTCTTCGTGCTGTGGCTGGTCTATCCGGTGGTGAAGGCGTTTCACGAATTGGGCCACGGCTACGCGGTGAAGAAGAACGGCGGCGAAGTCCATGAGATCGGGATCATGCTGCTGGTTCTGGTGCCGGTGCCTTATGTCGATGCCTCCGCGGCCTCGGCGTTGCGTGACAAGTATCAGCGGATGCTGGTCGGTGGCATCGGGATCATGGTGGAGTTGTTCCTCGCTTCGATCGCGCTCTTCGTCTGGCTCAATGCCGAGACCGGCGCGGCCCATGCGGTCGCCTATAACGTGATGCTGATCGGCGGCGTCTCTACGCTTTTGTTCAACGGCAACCCGCTCTTGCGCTTCGACGGTTATTACGTCTTCGCCGATTGGCTGGAAATTCCCAATCTCGGGCAGCGCGCCAATCGCTACTATGCCTATCTCGCGCAGAAATACCTCTTCGGGATGAAGGAGGCGGAGCCCGTCACCTCGCTGCCCGCCGAGAAGCGCTGGTTCCTGTTCTACGGGATCGCCGCCTTCATCTATCGCCTCTTCATCATGTTCGCGATCATCACCTATATCGCCGGCCGCTTCTTCTTCATCGGCGTGCTGCTGGCGGCTTGGGCGATCACGACGCAGATCCTCGTGCCCATAGGCAAATCCATGTCCTTTCTGTCTTCCAGCCCGAAACTCCGCTCCAACAGGCCGCGTGCGGTCCTTGTGACAAGCGCGATCCTTGCCGCGCTCTTCGTGATCCTGTTCGTCCTGCCCGCGCCGTATCGATCCGTCGTCAGCGGCGTCACATGGCCCTCCGAGCAGGCGCAGGTGCGCGTCGGCACCAGCGGCTTCGTGACTGAGGTGCCTGTCGCGACCTATGACGCGGTGCAGCCGGGCGAGGTGATGATCAAGCTCGAAGATCCGCTGCTCAGCGCGCGGCTCGATGTGCTGGACTCGCAACTGGCGGGTCTGGAGTTGCAGCGTCAGGCGGCGGTGCGCACCGACCGGGTCGAGGCCGAGATGATCGCGGCGGAGATTTCCGCGACCCGCGAGGACCGTAACCGGCTCGCCCAGCAGCTTGACGAATTGTCGATCCGCGCGCCGCGCGCGGGGCTCGCCGTGGTGCCCAATGGCGAGGATCTGCAGGGAAGGTTCGCCAAGCGCGGGCAGGTGATCTCCTACGTTCTGACCGAGGAAGACACGGCGGCCTTGCGCGTCGTGGTCGGTCAGGACGATGTCGATCTGGTGCGCAACGCGACGGGCCGCGTCGATGTGATGCCGGTCGAGTATGGCGGGCAGAGCTATCCCGCGACCATCGTGCGCGAAGTGCCCGGCGGGATCCGCGACCTGCCGACGCCCGCGCTGGGGCTGCAGGGCGGCGGCACCGTTCCGGTCGATCCGGGCGACACCAAGGGGCTGCGCACGCTGCAACGGGTCTTCGAGTTCGAACTGGAAATGGCCCCCGATGCGGCGCTGCCGCTTTTGGGGCGGCGCGTCGAGGTGCGCTTCTCACATGGCACTTTGCCGATCGGATTTCAGGCCTATCGCGCGCTGCGCCAGCTGTTCCTGAGGCTCTACGATGTCTGAGGTGCTCGTCCAACGCCCCGGTCTGCTGACCGCCTTCTATCCCGAGCGCGAGGATGAACGCCTCGGCACGCTCGACCGGGTGATGGCGAGCGCCGTGGGGCGGGTATCGCAATTTTTCTCGATCAAATCGGTGGCAGGCGCGGGCTTTTTGCGCCATGTCGCGAAGGAGGAGAAGGCGCTGGCGAAGCTGGAGGCGCATGCCTTCAACGCGGCCCGCGTCGAGGTCGCGCAGAAGCTGCGGGTGAAGGGGCTGCGCGCCGATCTGGTGGCCCGCGCCTTCGCGCTGGTGCGCATCCAGTCCGAACGCTCGCTGCAGATGAGCCCCTTCGACGTGCAGCTTCTGGGCGGGCGCGCGATGCTGCGGGGCCGGATTGCCGAGATGGATACCGGCGAGGGCAAGACCCTGACCGCCACGCTGCCTGCCGCGATCATGGCGCTCTCGGGCGTGCCGGTTCATATCGTGACGGTGAACGATTTCCTTGCCGCGCGCGACGCGGAATGGATGGGGCCTCTCTATCGGGCTTTGGGTCTCAGTGTCGGCGTGATCATCGAAGGGCTGAACCCCGAGGAACGGCAGGCGGCCTATGCCTGCGATATTTGTTACTGCACGAACAAGCAGTTGGCCTTCGATTACCTCAAGGACCGGCTGGTGCTGGAGGGCGAGACCCGCGCGCTGCATATGGCGCTGGAAGGGCTTTCGAAAACCGATCCGAAGCGCCAGCGGCTGCTGATGCGCGGGCTGTGCTACGCGATCGTGGACGAGGCGGATAGCGTGCTGGTCGACGAGGCGCGCACGCCGCTGATCATCACTCGCGCGGGCGATCATTCGGGGCTGGAGCAGACCTATCAGCGCGCCGTCGAGATCGGGCGCAAACTGACCCGGCCGCGCGATTTCACGGTGCGCGAGAAGGAATGGAAGGTCGAGCTGACCGATCTGGGCAAGGCGCGGCTGCGCCAGCTCAGCGCGCATTTCGGTGGCGTTTGGGCGACCGAGATTCACCGCGAGGAACTGGCGCGGCAGGCGCTCTCGGCGCTGCACCTTTACCATCGCGACAAGCATTACATCGTCGATGAGGCGGGCGTGCAGATCGTCGACGAATATACCGGTCGCGTGATGTCCGACCGTTCGTGGGAGCGCGGGCTGCACCAGATGATCGAGGTGAAGGAAGGCTGCGAGATCACGGGGCGGCAAGAAACGCTGATCCGGATTTCTTACCAACGCTTCTTCCGCCGCTACCTGACGCTGGCGGGCATGACCGGGACCGCGGCGGAGGTGTCAGGCGAGCTGCGCGCGGTCTACCGTTTGCGCACGAAGCGCATCCCGACGAACCGCCGCTTGCGCCGCAAGAACCTCGGTGAGCGCCATTACGCGACTGCCGATCAGAAATGGCGCGCCGTGCTGGCCGAGGCCAAGCGCGTCCATATGACGGGCCGTCCGATCCTGATCGGCACGCAATCCATCGCCGCCTCGGAAGAGATCAGCGCGCTCCTGACCGAAGAGGGGCTGACGCATCGCGTGCTCAACGCGCGCGAGACCGAGCACGAGGCCCATATCATCGCCGAAGCGGGCGGTCATGGGCGGATCACTGTCGCGACCAACATGGCCGGGCGCGGCACCGATATCCGCATCGACCAACAGATGCGCGACCTCGGGGGGCTGCATGTCATCGCGACCGGCCGCCACGACGCGCGCCGCATCGACCGCCAGCTGTTCGGGCGCTGCGGACGGCAGGGCGATCCGGGGAGTTTCCTCACCTTCGTCTCGCTCGACGACGATCTGCTGCGGGTCTTCTACGGCACCCGGCTTTCCGGTCTGACCCGCATGTTTTCAAACGGGAAGGGACGCGTGCCGTGGTTGATCGGCGCGCCCGTGACCCGGCTCGCGCAGCGCGCGACCGAAGCGCGCCATTCCGGCGTGCGCAAGGCGCTTCTGCGCGCCGACGACAATCTCGAAGACCTGCTCGCCTTCAGCGGCAGGGGCAACTGAAAGGGACCACCCATGCGGCTTACTTCCATCACCCTCCTTCTCGCCCTCGGTCCCGGCGCGGCGCTCGCGCAGGATCAGGAGCGCTTCGATTGCCTGATCGACCCGGGGCAGGTGCTCGAGATCGGCTCGGCGGTGGACGGGGTGATCGATCAGGTCTTCGTCTCGCGCGGGGATACCGTGAAGAAGGGCGACCCGATCGCGAAGCTGGAATCCAAGGCCGAAGAGGCGCAGCTGACCTATGCCAAGGAGCGTGCACAGGACGAGGGGCCGATCGACATCGCGCGTTCCAAAGTGGCGCTGCTGCAAAAGGCCGCCGACCGCGCGACCGAGATGGGTAAGCGCAACGTGATGGCCGATGCGCAGGTGCAGGAGGCCCAGACCAATGCCGAAGTGGCCCAGTTGGAGCTGCGCTCGGCCCAAATGGACCAACATTTGGCGAAGCTCGATCTGCAAAGGGTGGAGGCGCAGCTGGCGCGGCGTGAGATCCGCTCGCCGATCGACGGGCTGGTGATCACGCGGATGATGGGGCCGGGCGAATATGTCTATTCGCAAGCGCCGATCGCGCAGCTCGCGCAGATCGACCCGCTGCATGTCGAGGTCTTCCTGCCGACGTCGATGTATGACCGCGTCAAGAAGGATCAGGTGTTGAAGGTCTATCCCGCAGCACCCGTGGGCGGCGAATACGACGCGACGGTGAGCGTCGTCGACAAGGTCTTCGATGCGGCGTCGGACACGTTCGGAGTGCGCCTCGCGCTGCCCAATCCCGAGGGCAAGCTGCCCGCCGGGATCGACTGCACCGTGGGTTTCCCCGCCGAATGAGCGTGACGTGGCCCGGTCGCGGCAGGGCCATCACTTAAAGCGCAGGGGCGGCGTTCAGCGCTGGAAGCAGCTTGCTTTCTTGCCGAAACCGGCGGGCGAGCAAATCCATTTGCCCTTGCCGATGAACCGGGTCTGCACGACGCGCGGCGTGGCTTGCGCTTTGCTGGTGCGACCGGCGAGCCAGTCAAATTTTGCGCCGCCCTGACCGGCGGTGCTTTTGGCGGAAACACGGATTGGTTTGAGGTCCAGCATGCCAGCTTGTTGCGCATGGGCGCTGCTCAGCGGGGCTGCAAAGATCAGGCCGGCCACGACAAGGCGGGCCGCTTTCACGGATAAAAACGTCATCGGAACTGTAATCCTGTCTGCTCACGTTGCGGTCTGACCCCTCCCGTCTGCGCGGAAGAGGGCCGATTGCGTCCTCGTGCCAGCAGGATTGGTCGATCTCAGCCTACGGGTCAAGTTGGTAGGTGACGTGGCGGGAAGCAGGCGGATTTGTGGCGAAATGCAAAGAGGCTGCGCGAGAGAAATTCCCGCGCAGCTTCAATGTCTTGTCTAGCAGTGGTGTTGTAGGCGAAAAATCGCCACTACCTATGGTGGCTCAGGTCAGAACTTGGTTCTTGATTCGCCAATCCGGCGCGCCGAAGCCTTCGGGCCACGGGTAAACCTCGCGCTGGTTGAAGTAGCTGACACCGACGAGGCTCGGATAGTCCGGCAATTCCTGACGGACGCGCTCGCGCCACATCGAGACATAGGACTGGTTTCCGACATAGCCGAGCTCGGCCACTGCCACCGGTTTGCCATAGGTTGCAGCCCGCGCGTAGCGGGGCGCGAAGATGTCGTCGAAGGTCTGATCGCGCCCGAACTTGGCCTGGTCCCAAGCCTGCAGCCCGAAGACCGTGAGGCCCACGATATCGGCGTAATCGTCACCCGGGTAATAGTCGCCCATGTTCTCGTCGCCCAGCGGCGACCACATCAGGTTGATCTTCGGCGCCCGGTCGCGGGCGACGTCGGTCATCCGGCGATAGGCCGCGATGTAGTCGTCGGGGTTCCAGTCCGACCAGATGAACTGGCCGGATTTGTCGTCCATCTCATGGGCGAAGCGTAGCGTGACCGGGCTTTGCAGCGTCGCCAGCACATCGGCTACCGCGATCATGTTTGCGTCGTATTCGCCCCGCTCGATGCCGCGGCGCAGATATTGCGCGGTGTTGCGCTCCGAGCGCGACCATGTCCAGGGCTCCAGTGTCACCAGAAGCGCGCGGTTTCGTTCGAGCGCGTAGCTGTCGGCGTCGTTCAGCGAGGGAAGGAAAACGTCCTCCCAGGGCAGGAACAGGTGCTCGATCACCACGCCTGAAAGATCCGCAAAATCACCATCGGGATCATAGACCCCGAACGGCAAGGAGCCGGGCGGCACGCTGACATCCGCAGCGAACGCCGGCCGCGCCGATACTGTCAGTCCCAACGCCGCGGCACCGGCCATCATCTCGCGACGGGTCATCAAATCATTAGCCATGTCAGTCTCCTCCTTTTCAGTGCGAAACCCCGTCACTTCCAGCTCGGTTTGACGTGGAACTTCGCTTGTCCCGGAGCGCCCATGCCGGCCCCCGAGACGATGTATTCGACCTTTGCGAGCTGAACCGATTTCAGCCCGATCATGAGCGCGTAGACGCTTTCGCCGCCGCGGAGCCAAAGGGCTCCGAAGCTGAGCGAGACGATGACGCTCAGTGTGCCCATCTGAACCGCCATATCGCGCGGCCAGCCGCGCCAATCGATCTGAACGCGGCGCGCGCGCGCGCCGAAGATCACACTCAGCAAGACGAAATAGAACGCGGCGTTGAACATGGAGAGGAGGTAAAACCCGCGCGCCTCGATGACGTCGTCGATCAAGAGAACTGGCAGCAAGGCCCCGAGGGCCAGGCCACCGTAAACGGCGATGATCCGCTCCGGCAGCATCGTCGAGGCGGCTTCGCCTTTCGGCGTGATCCGGAAATCGACGAATTTTCCCGACAGCCTGTCATAGACGGCCATGACGCATCCCCAGAGCACCCAAGGCCATTGCATCATCACGAACAGTGCTTTCTCCCACGCGATAATCTTGGCGTCGCGCGGACGGAAGAACTGATCGCGCCGCAGCATGAAGGCGAATATCAGCGTCACCGTGCCTGCGGGCAGCACATGTCCGACAAAGGCGGGATAGGTCACGTCGGCAAAGCGCATGTCGAAGCTGATGGCGATGATCGGGGCGACATACATCATCGACATCGAGAGCGCGAAGAAGACATACCAGCTTTGGCAGAGCACGAAGAGGAACTTCAGCCGCCACGGCATCTTGCCGACATAGTCCGGCATGTAGCGCAGCAGCAGGCTCAGCAGCGAGCGCGACCACTGGAACTCCTGCGTGATGAGATCGGTCACGGTCGCCGGGCCGTCGCCGATCGCAATCGCGTCGATCGCGTGAACGCCCCGCCAGCCGGCCGCGTTCATCAGGAGCGTGGTCGAGTGATCCTCGGCAAGCTCGGGACCAAGACCGCCAGCTTCCTTCAGCGCGGAGGTGCGCACAGCGTAATGAGAGCCGATGCACATCGGCGCGAATACTGCAGTGTAGCCCGCTTGAAAAACTCCGTGGAAGGCCGCTTCGAAATAAAGCCGCGTGCGCGCGGCCCAGCTTTCCTTGGCATTGGACGCACAGATCGACGGCGCACTGACATAGCCCACCGCATCATCGGCGAAGGGGCGCAGCATCTCGCGCAGGTATCCCGATTGCGGGACGTGGTCGGCGTCCAGCTGGCTTACGATGTCATAATCGCGATAGCCCCAATGGTCGTAGAAATAGGCGAGGTTTCCTTCCTTGCAGCGCGTCCGGCGCGGCCATTCCTGCCGATGGTAGTCCGCGATGCCGTGGCGGCTGGAGATCTTCACGCCGTGGATCTTGCACCATGCGCGCGTCTCGGGCGAGGGCGCCTCGTCGGCGAGCCAAGTGTCATGCGGATAGTCCTGCGCGAGCATCGCCTCCAATGTCCGACGAACGACCGAAAAAGGTTCGGACGGAGTTTTCGTCGTGATCATCGCGACGCGCCACCGACCCGGCTCCGGAAGGGGCGAGGAGGGGCGGACCGCCTGCAGGAAGATCACGAAGAAGTAGATCTGCATTGCCAGAAGCCAGATCAGCACACCCGTGAGTATTAGGTAAGGAACCGTCGCAAGGATATGCGACGGTGTCAGCCACCAGCTCCAGAAATAGACCGTCGCGAGCATCCACAGCGCAAACAGCACCCGATAGCGCAGTGCCTGCCTCGGTGTGAGGATGGGCGCGAGGTGTCCGGCCTCGATCGCAGCGCGTATGTCGGGGCGCTGGATCATTCGGCGGCCGTTGCGGTTATCGGGGCGGTTGCGGTTTCAACGCCCGCTATCTCCGCCCGGAAATAGGCGATGGTCGGCACGAGGCCGCTGCGCAGCGCGATCTCCGGACGCCAGCCCAGCCGGGTCTCGGCGCGGGTGATGTCGGGGCAGCGTTGCATCGGATCGTCGAGCGGCAGATCCGAGACGACGAGCGGCGCGTGGCTCTCGCACATGTCGCGCACGATATGGGCCAGCTCGGCGACGGTATATTCGCCCGGATTGCCCAGATTGACCGGATCGTGGCCGACCGTCTCGCTTTCCATCAGCGCGACCAGCCCGCTGATCAGATCATCGACATAGCACAGCGAGCGCGTCTGCGTGCCACCGCCGTAGAGTTGGAGCGGCGCGCCACGGATCGCCCGCGTGACGAAATTCGAGATCACGCGCCCATCCTCGGGGTCCATACGGGGCCCGTAGGTGTTGAAAATCCGTGCGATGCGGGTGTCGATGCCGCGAATGGCCTGAAGGTCGTGGAAAAGCGTCTCCGCCGCGCGCTTGCCCTCGTCGTAGCAGGCGCGGGGGCCGGTGGTGTTCACCCGACCGCGATAATCTTCGCGCTGGGGCGAGATGTCCGGGTCGCCATAGACCTCGGAGGTCGAGGCCTGCAGGATGCGTGCGCCGGTCCGCTCGGCCAGGCTGAGAAGGTTCATCGACCCCGCGACGCAGGTCTGGAACGTGTGCAGCGGATCGAGCTGATATTTCGGCGGCGAGGCCGCGCAGGCGAGATTGTAGATCCGGTCGAGCTCGCCATGCATCTGCAGCGGCGCGATGACGTCATGCCTGAGGAAGGTGAAATCGGGATGTTCCATGAGATGGGCGATATTCTTTGTCCGCCCGGTCAGCAGGTTGTCGATGCAGATCACCGAGTGACCGGCCTCGATCAGCCGGTCGCACAGATGCGATCCCAGAAAACCAGCCCCTCCGGCAACGAGACAGCGCAACTGCCCCTTATGCCGGCGCGGCGGCGCCCAAGAGATATCTTGCGTCTCGAAACGTGGCAGATGCGTCATGTTCTCCCCCCCACAGAAGAACGGCAACGACTGCCCAGTCCGGTTTGAGGTCAACTTAATCGCTCTGGGCCGGACCAGGCCTGTCGATCCCGATTACAGATATTTCAAAAGGGTAGGGGGCGATTTTCGGGCCGATCAAGCGAAAGCAAAGCATTTCGACCGAAATTCGGAAGGCCGAAAAAAATCGACCTTCCGATAGATGAAGTTTGCACGCTAAGGTTGAGTGGGGCGCTGCCGGTTCGACTTCTCGTCTTCGCGCCTATCCCTTGATTCGACTTGGACAATCGAGCCGAGAGAAGGGAAAAAGCGCCTTTTCTCAGAGGTCCGACAGGCCCGCCGTCAGGTTGTGCAGGCGCCGGGTCTTCTCAAGCAGGTCTTGCGCTTCGTCCTCGGAGAAGGGGGCGCTGGATCGTGTGAACCCCGAAATCGAGCGCGAGCCGTTCTCCAGCACTGCGCAGGTCAGGCCATTATAAAGTCCGTGGGATTTCGCACCTTTCAGAACCCCCTTGGGGTCATCGAGATCGTCCCACCGCACGATACCCACATGCTGCAAGCCCCACAGGACGACAGGGTCGTCCATCATCATGCCCTTTTCGCTATATTCGTCGATCCATGGCTCGGGATATGTGCGATAAAGGATGTTCGGGCGAGTGAAGCGGATATGCAGGGCAAATGCGAAACCAGTGTCGCAGGTTTGCCCGAGGTCCTCTAGCAGGCTGGCGATTTCCTTGCGGTTTGCTGTTTCCATCACGGGAATTCGTCTTTAGGTTGTTGGTACAAGGCTGCAGCGACGCGTGCGACGGTAGGCTGCGACCGCAGTGAGTGCAAGTGAATTGACCATCAGAATATGGAACTGAGGGATTGCGAAAAGCGATTGAATGAAATCGCCCCGGCCGGGTTTTACCTCGCGCTCAGGGTTGGATATGCATTTCCCGAAGCCGAACTCAACCGTCTGAACAGTGACTGGGTCGACATGTACACCCAGCACGGTCTGGTCGTGCAGGACCCTTCGATGCACTGGGTCTACCACAATGTCGGGTATGTGCGCTGGGTCGACCTGAAGGACGATCCCCGAGACGTCGTCGGCATGGCTCGACGGATGGGGCTGACCTACGCCGCCACGATCTCTTACAACACGCCGAGCGATGCCGGGCGCCGCAGCCACGCGGTCCTGTTCCGGTCGGATCGCGATTTCACCGATGCCGAGCTTCATGAAGCTTTCGATATGCTCAAGGCCTTGCATGTCGACGCCTCGCAACGCTCGCTCACGGATGCCGAAATCGAGGCGATCCGCTTCCGCGCCGACGGGCTCTTGATCAAACAGATCGCCGCGGAACTCGCAATTTCCGAAAGCGGCGTGAAAGCGCGGCTGTCTTCTGCGAGCCGAAAACTGGGGGCGCGAAATGCGATTGAAATGCTCGCAATCGCGACTTCAAGGCGACTGATCTAGGTTTATACAACCTAAAAGAGTGAATTTTTCACAAATTCGTGGTTTCGATGGAGCTATCCAGAAGGAGGCTCCAATGCAAAACTGCACTTTCGAATTTTCGCAACTTCACCGCTTCGGCACCGCTTTTTACGACTTCCTGCGCCTGCGCAAGGAGGTCTTCGTCGACACGCTCGGTTGGGACGTGCCGCATAATGACGAAGTAGAAATGGACCAATACGATACGCCCTTGGCGCATTACTCGCTCGTGCTGAAAGACGGGCAGGTGGTGGGCGGGGCAAGGGTCATGTCGACCGCGGCGATCTGGGGCGGCAATACCTACATGCTGCGCGACGCGCATCTGGGGAAGTTGCCGCATATCCCGCCGGAAATCCTGCCGACCGAAATCGCGAGCGAGAGGGTCTGGGAATGCACGCGGCTGGTGATTTCCGACGCGCTCACCACGCAGGCGGAACGCTCGACCTGTCTGCGGCTCATCGTCGACGGGCTGGTGGAGCGCGCCAGGGAACGCGGTGCGGACGAGTTGATCTGCCTCTCCTCGCTCGCCCTGATGCGCGCGCTGCGCCAGCTTGGCTACGATGTGAGCCGGATGGGCCCGACCTATCGCAACGACGAGGATGGGCGCCAATACGCGGCGCTGCGGATGCCTGCGGAATACTCCACGCAGCGGCGTCGCGAAATGGCCGAAGCCTGTGTGATCGCAGCTCAGTCGGCCCCGCGCCAGTTGCATACTGCCGCCTGATCTAGGGCAGCCTGTTCCGGGGCCGCCTGATCCGGGCTCCGATAGAAAAAGGGCGCGCCCATCGTCCGGGCGCGCCCTTAGCTTTTGGCGTCGGTCGCGTGCTCAGCGCACGACGAAGACGCAGCAATTCGAGTGCCGCACGACCCGCGCGGCGTTCGGCCCGAGCAGGTAATCGCTGAGATCGGGGCGGTGCGCCCCGAGCACGATCATGTCCGCGCCGTCCTTTTCGGCCAGCGAAAGGATCTCGTGATAGGCGGTGCCGACGCCCACGATGTGGCGCACCTTGGCGTTCACCTCGGGCCCGACCACCTCGGCGACGAAGTCATGCAGCAGCTCGCGCGCATGCTCCTTCGCTTTCGCGGTGTGATCGTCCGAGAAGAAGGCCCCGACCACCGCCGAGCCGTAATCGGGCACCACGGTGATCACGTCGAGCTGTGCGCCTTCCATCTTGGCCAGCCGCGCCGCCCATTCGAGCACTTTGCGCTCGGTCTTGGGGCGGTTCATGTCGATCGCGCAGAGAATGGTATTGGTCATGCCGGTTCTCCTTCAGCAAAGGCTGCGTCATCGTCTTCCTTGCGCCGATTTTGCAGGAAAGCGATGAGCGCGAGAAGGGCGAAGGCGGGGATGAACATCAGCTCTTTCGGAAGCTGATCGTTCGGCACCTTCACGTTGGACAGGGTGACGGGATTGTCGCCGTAGAAGTCGAAGCCCTGCAGTTTGGTCTGCAGCTCCGTGCCGAACATCGGCTCGTCCGCGACCATCTTGCCGTCCGTCTCAGTGAAGCTCAGGCCGAGCTTGTCGAGCCGGTCCTGACCCGTCGCGCCCTCGGGCACCTTGACCAGCACCGTCATGTCCTTCGGATCGCCCGTTGTGTAATCGGGCCCCGAGAAGACCAGCCGCAACTCGCGACCGACCGGCGCCTTGTCGAGACGCTGCGTGATATTGGCAGGCGGCACCTCGTTATAGGGCGGCTCGATCATGTTCATGAAATAGCCGGGACGGAACAGGGTGAACGCGATCAGAAGCAGCGCCACCGTCTCCCAGATCCGCGAGCGGGTGATGAACCAGCCCATCGTGCCTGCGGTGAAGACGAGGATACCGATCGTCGCCACGATGAAGACGAAGATCGCCTGATACCAGGTCACGTCGATCAGCAGCAGGTCGGTGTTGAAGATGAACACGAAGGGCAGGGCGACCGTGCGCAGCGAATAGAAGAACGCCGTGAAGCCCGTCTTGATCGCATCGCCGCCAGAGACCGCCGCCGCCGCGAAGGAGGCTAGCCCCACCGGTGGTGTCACATCTGCCATGATCCCGAAGTAGAACACGAACAGGTGCACCGCGATCAGCGGCACCACGAGGCCCGACTGTGCGCCCAGATGGACGACCACGCCCACCATCAGCGAGCTGACGACGATGTAGTTCGCCGTGGTCGGCAGGCCCATCCCGAGGATCAGCGACAAGATCGCCACGAAGATCAGCATCAGGATCAGGTTGCCGCCCGAAAGGAACTCGACGAAATCGGCCATCACCTGACCGATCCCGGTCAGCGAGACGGTGCCCACGATGATCCCGGCGGTGGCCGTGGCCAGACCGATCCCGATCATGTTGCGCGCGCCGTCGATCATGCCGCCGATCAGGTCGAGAACGCCTTCACGGAAGCGGCTCATGGGCGCGCTCTCGCCGCGGAACATCGCCTTGAGCGGTTTCTGCGTGAGCAGGATGAAGAACAGCAGGAACGAGGCCCAGAAGGCCGACAGGCCCGGCGATTTGCGCTCGATCATCAGGAAATAGACCAGAACGACGATCGGCAGCAGGTAATAGAGGCCCGCCTTGTAGATGTCCTTGATCTCGGGGAGCTTCACGATTTCCGAATTCGGATCGTCCGGCTCCAGATCGGGGGCTTTCGCGGCGACCCAGACGAGTCCGAGATAGACCACGACGACGAGCAGGGCGAGAACCCAGGCCGCGCCCTCGGGCACCATCGAGGTGATGAGGCGCACCGGGAATTGGGTGGCGTAGCACAGAGCCGCGAAGCCCGCGAAGAAGGCGAACATGCCAAAGGCGGTGCGCCAGACCGAGACCACGCGGTCGCCGATCGTCGGCATCCGGTTCTTCACCGCCTCCAGATGCACGATGTAGAACAGTGCGATGTAGGAGATGATCGCCGGGATGAAGGCGTGTTTGATGACCTCCAGATAGGAGATGCCGACATATTCCACCATCAGGAAAGCGGCGGCGCCCATCACCGGGGGCATGATCTGGCCGTTGACCGAAGAGGCCACCTCGACCGAGCCTGCCTTTTCTGCCGAGAAGCCCACGCGCTTCATCAGCGGAATGGTGAAGGTGCCGGTGGTGACCACGTTCGCGATCGACGAGCCCGAGATCAGGCCGGTCGCAGCAGAGCCCACGACGGCGGCTTTTGCCGGGCCGCCGCGCAGGTGGCCGAGCGCGCCGAAGGCCATCTGGATGAAGTAGTTGCCCGCGCCCGCTTTCTCGAGAAGCGCGCCGAACAGCACGAAGAGGAAGACGAACTTGGTCGAGACGCCGAGCGCGATGCCGAAGACCCCCTCGGAGGTGATCCACATATGGCTCATGGCCTTGCGCAGGCTCGCGCCGGCCCAGCGGATCTGTTCGGGGAAGAACTCGGAGGAGCCGAAGAAGACGTAGCACAGGAACACGATCGCCAGCAGGACCATGATCGGCCCGAGCGTGCGATAGGCTGCGATGAAGAGGAAGATGATGCCGAGGACCGAGATATAGGCGTCCTGCATATCGGCGAGCCCGCCATTGTCGACGATCTTCTGGTAGAAGAAATAGCCGTACATCGAGAGCAGCGCACCGCCGACCGCGAGGATCCAGTCATACCACGGCACATGGTCCTTGGGTGAAGATTTGAACAGCGGATACGCCATCGCCGAGAGGAAGATGGCATAGGCCAGATGGATCTGGCGGGCGTTGTTGATCAGGTCGCCCGGCAGCACATAGGGCCCGATGGGCGAGGCCAGAAGCACCTGAAAGATCGACCAGCTCAGCGCCACCACGGCGACCATGAGCCCGACCCAACCTCTGGGGCTGCGCGCCCCGCTGTCAGAAGCTTGGACGAGCTCCTGTAATTCCTGTTCGTTCAAGGCGCGATTTTCCGCCATCGTTCCCCCTAGCGGCCCCCAGGGCCGTCCGCCTGTTCCGGCATGATCTTAAAGCTGAAACTAAAAAAGGCGGGCACGCAAGCGCGCCCGCCCAGGTATGTGCAGGGCTTATTTGATCCAGCCCTGCTCCTTATAGTACTTCAGAGCGCCCGGATGGATCGGAGCGGAGATGCCCTTGGTGACCATCTCTTCCGGCGTCAGATGCGCGAAAGCCGGGTGCAGCTTCTTGAACTCGTCGAAGTTGTCGAAGACCGACTTCACCAGAGCGTAGACGACATCATCGGGCTCATCCGCCGAGGTCACGAGGGTCGCGCGCACACCGAAGGTCTGGGTGTCGTCGGGGTTGCCGCGATACATACCGCCCGGAATGGTGGCTTTCGCGTAGTAGGGGTTGTCGGCGACCAGCTTGTCGACCGCGTCACCCGTGACGTTCACGAGGGTCGCGTCGCACGAGGTGGTGGCTTCCTGGATCGAACCCGAGGGGTGACCCACGGTGTAGACCATCGCGTCGATCTGGTTGTCGCAGAGCGCTTTCGACTGCTCGGCGGCTTTCAGCTCGGTTGCGAGCGCGAAGTCCGAGGTTTTCCAGCCCATCGCGTCCATCAGCACTTCCATCGTGCCGCGCTGACCCGAACCGGGGTTGCCGATGTTCACGCGCTTGCCCTTGAGGTCGGCGAAGTTCTTGATGCCGCTATCGGCACGCGCGACGACGGTGAAGGGCTCGGGGTGGATCGAGAACACGGCGCGCAGCTTCTCGAACGGACCCTGATCGGAGAACTTCGAGTCGCCCTTGTAGGCGTGATACTGCCAGTCCGACTGGGCGATGCCAAAGTCCAGTTCGCCCGAACGGATGGTGTTGATGTTGTAGACCGAACCGCCGGTGGATTCGACCGAGCAACGCACGCCGGTTTCCTTGTGGCTCTTGTTCATCAGGCGGCAGATCGCGCCACCGGTCGGGTAGTAAACGCCGGTCACACCGCCGGTCCCGATGGTGATGAAGGTCTCGTCGGCTGCGTTCGCCGCGGGCGCGAACAGCGCACCGGCGACGGCCGCGATGGCCCCGAGTTTGAAGAACTTTTTCATTGAGTAACTCCCGTTGGTCGTTTTTGGGTCTCGGTTCAAAGATACGGTCCGCGTCGGTCAGCGCGCATAGACTTCGTCCAGAAGCCTGTTGCGCCGTTCGACCTCGGCGATCCGTTCGGTTGCGCGGGGTCCCGCGCGCTTCGCCACCAACGCCAGAATTGCTTCGAGCAAGAACAGCGTGGCGACGTAACTCGTGTAGAAATGCGGGCTGTCGGTGGGCACGATGAAGGTCTCATCGGCCGCGTGCAGCGCCGGACAGCTGCGGCTGTCGGTAATCAGCGCGACATAGGCGCCCTGTTCATGGGCATGGATCGCGCTGCGGATGGTGGAGCGGGCGAAAGGCGGCTTGGTGATGACCAGAACCGCGTCGCGCTCATCGAGCCCGGCAAGCGTGGCGCCCAGCGACGAACCCGCCCGTGCGCCCAGCTCCCAGTTATCGCCTAGGAAATTGGCGATATAGGCGGTGTATTCCGCGATCCCCGTCGAGCCGAGCGCGCCCAGCAGTACTACCCGGCGCGCGGCGGCGAGCTTGTCGGCCACGGCCTCGAGCCGTCCCGGCTCGATCGCGGCGCTCAGGGCTGCGATATTGTCCTGCGTGGCCGCGGCATAACGGTTGAGGAAGCTGCTCTGCGGATCGACGGCATCCTTCTGCAGTCGATCGGCGCGGTCCGCGAAGGGGGACACGCGGCGACCGATCTGGTCGCGCATGGTCTCGCGCAGTTCTTCAAAATTCTCGTATTCGAGCGCATGGGCGAGGCGGGTGAAGGTCGCGGGCGCAAGGTTCGATTCGCTCGCCAGCGTGCGCAGCGAACGGGTGGCGATGCTCACCGGGTTGTCTGCGATATAGTCTCCCGCCTCACGCAAACGCGTGGAAAGGTTGCCATATTGCGCAGCCAATCGCTGTTCGAAACTGCCGGACAATGCTCCTCCCCAGGTTCCATCACCAGTTATCGCGTTGAGGTGACCGTTTCAATTGTTTCATATATTGTCAATGCGTAAAACATATGTTTCATGGGGTAATCAGCGATCCTCACGCATTCTTGTCCCGAAGGAGGGACCGATATGAGTCACGTATTCCCCCGCCACACGAAGTCCAATCCGCCCTTGGCGGTAAAGGGCGACGGTATCTACATCCTCGATGCCAACGGGAAGCGATATCTCGATGGGTCCGGGGGCGCGGCGGTCTCCTGCCTCGGTCACTCTGACGCTGACGTGACTGCGGCGATCAAGGCTCAGATCGACAATATCGCCTTCGCGCACACGAGTTTCTTCACCTCCGAACCCGCCGAACGTCTGGCAGATCGCCTCATCGCTCACGCGCCGGGGAGCCTCGAGCGCGTCTATTTCACGTCCGGGGGATCGGAGGCGGTGGAGAGCGCGCTCAAGATGGCGAGGCAGTATTTCGTCGAGAAGGGCGAGCCGAGCCGGTCGCATTTCATCGCGCGCCGCCAGTCCTATCACGGCAACACGCTGGGCGCGCTGGCCGCTGGCGGCAATGCGTGGCGTCGCGAGAAGTTCAACCCGCTGCTGATCGATGTGAGCCACATCGCACCCGTGCATGAATACCGCTGGCGCGAGGAAGGCGAGACCGCCGAGGAATACGGTCTGCGCGTCGCCAACGAGCTTGAGGCCGAAATTCAGCGCCTCGGGGCGGAGAACGTGATCGGCTTCATCGCCGAGCCGGTCGTCGGCGCCACGATGGGCGCGGTGCCGCCGGTGAAGGGCTATTTCAAGCGCATCCGCGAGATATGCGATCAATACGGCATCCTGCTGATCCTCGACGAGGTGATGTGCGGGATGGGCCGGACCGGCACGCTGTTCGCCTGCGAGCAGGACGGGATCGCGCCCGATATCGTCACCATCGCGAAGGGGCTCGGCGCGGGGTATCAGCCCATCGGGGCGGCGCTCTGCACCTCCGAGATTTACGACGCCTTCGTCAACGGCTCGGGCTTCTTCCAGCACGGCCACACCTATATCGGCCACCCGACCGCGACCGCCGCGGGCGATGCGGTGGTGAAGAAACTGACCGAGGGCGGACTGGTCGCGCGGGCGGCGCAGCAGGGCGAAGTGCTCGACGCGGCTCTGCGCGAGGCCTTCGGCCAGCATCCCAATATCGGCGACATCCGCGGACGCGGCATGTTCCGCGGGCTGGAAATCGTGGCCGATCGTGCCACGAAAGAGCCGATGGACCCGGCCAAGGCCATCAACAAGAAGCTCAAGGCGGCGGCCTTCGAGGCGGGGCTCGTCTGCTACCCGATGGGGGGCACGATCGATGGCCAGCGCGGCGATCACATCCTGCTCGCGCCGCCCTTCATCATCACCGACGACCAGATCGGAGAATTGGTGGACAAGCTCGGCACCGCGATCCGCGAGGTTCTCGGGTGAGCCTGCCGCATATCATGGTCGCGCCGAACGGGGCGACCAAGACGAAGACCGACCACCCGGCGCTGCCGATCACCTTGGACGAGATTGCGCAGACAGCGCTGGCCTGCCGCGACGCCGGGGCAGGGGCGCTGCATCTGCACCTGCGCGACGACGCGGGCGGGCATCTGCTCGATAGCGGCGCCTATGCCGAGGCGCTGGCGCATCTGCGCCCGCTTCTGGGCGAGATGGCGATCCAGATCACCACCGAGGCTGCGGGGCGCTACGAACCGGGGCATCAGCGCTATGTCGCGTTGAACTCGGGCGCTCAGATGGTTTCGGTCTCGGCGCGCGAAATGCTGCGCGACCATGAATTGCTGGCAATACGGTTCTACGAAGAGGCGGCGGAACGTGGGATCGCGATCCAGCATATCCTCTATTCCCGCGAGGATGCCGAGGCGCTGGTGCATGTTCTGCCGGATCGCCTGCTGCGCGATCCCGGGCTGCAACTGATCTTCGTGATGGGCCGCTATGTTGCGGGGCAGGTCTCGACGCCCGCGATGCTCGATCCGTTCCTCGACTGGATGCAGGCCGAGGCGATCACCCCTGACTGGGCGATCTGCGCCTTCGGCTCGGGCGAGACCGACTGCCTGCGCAATGCGCTCGCCAAGGGCGGCAAGGCGCGGGTCGGGTTCGAGAACTCGCTGGTGATGGCGGACGGGACCACCGCGCCCGACAACGCCGCGCGCGTGGCCGAGATCGCAGCCCTTTAGTCGAGTGCCGGATGCCCTTTCTCGGGGCAATCGGAGAGGTCCGACCGGTCTTCCTCGGGAAGCTGCTTGGAAATTTCGCGCAGGGCGCTCCGCAGACCTTCCTCCATCACGGGGTGATAGAAGGGCATCGCCAGCATGTCGAAAACGCTCATGCCCGACTGGATCGCGAGGCCGAAAAGATGCGCGAAATGCTCGCCCTCGGGCAGCGCCATCTCGCAGCCCAGCAGCTTGCCGGTTTCGGGCTCGGCATAGACGCGGAGCATGCCATACGCCTCTTCGGCCAGCCGGGCGCGCGATTGCGTCGCGAAATCCGCGCTGCCGATCAGGATGTCCTGCCCCTCGAGATCCTTGAAGCTCTGCCCCACGCGCACCGCATTGGGCGCGCTGAAGGCGATGGCCATCGAGGTCCGGCGGCTATAGCATCGCGGGGCGTCGGCCACGGCGTTGCGCCCCGCGATATGCCCTTCGTCCGAGGCCTCGTGCAAAATCGGACGAATGGCATTCGCGTCGCCTGTCAGAAAGACCGGCAGATCGCCGATCCGGGTGGTGGTGGCATCGACCTCCGGCATCCCGTGATCGTCAAGCGGCACGCCCAGCGTCTCTAGCCCGAGCCCCGCAATATTGGGGCGGCGTCCCATCGCGGCGAGTACGGCGTCGGCCTCGAATTCTGCGCCGTCTGCGCCTTTCACGATCAGGCTGCCCGCGTTGCCTTCGGAAATCTCCGCCGGCGCGCCCAGATGCAGCGGCAGCTCCGCCGCGATTGCGTCGCGCAGGACCGCTGCGACCTCCGGGTCGGTCATTCCAGCGACGCTTTCCAGCGCATCGAAACCCGCGACCTCGATCCCCATCCGGGCCATCGCCTGCGCCAGTTCCACGCCGATCGCGCCCATGCCGATCACCGCGATCCGCTTGGGCAGATCGTCGAGGGTGAACAGCGTGTCGGTGGTCAGGATACGTTCGCCGAAGGTCTTCCATGGCCCGGGCACCACCGGCGAGGAGCCCGTCGCGAGGATGATTGCGTCGGCGGTCACTTCGCCGTGGCCCGCGACCTCGATCCGGTTCGGGCCGAGGAGCTTGGCGCGGCCCGAGATCGCCTTTTCCCCGAGTTTCTCGGGCACCGCGCGCGGCGATTTCGTGAACCCGTCGCGCATCCGTTTCATTCGCGCCATCACGGAGGGCACATCGATGCGCAGCGCCTCGGCCCCGGAAATCCCGAAGGCCTCGAAATCGTGGCGGCGGTGGAAGGCGTTGGCGGCTTCGATCAGCGCCTTGGAGGGCATGCAGCCGCTTTCGGCACAGGTCGTGCCCCAATGGCCGTCGTTGACGATCAGGAAGTCATCGGTCGCATGGCGCACTTCGCGCAGGGCAGACAGTCCGGCCGAGCCGGAGCCGATGATAACGACGCGCGCGTGTTGTGACATGAAACCTCCGCTGATCTGTCGTGAACCGAACCGTTCAGCGAGGTATACGTTCCAACCATTTGCGCGGTAAAGCCTGCGCCTCGCCGCGAACGCGCATACTGCGCATCGCCACGATCTGGCCGAGCGCGCGATGCGGCGCGATGGTGCGGAAGATATCGCGGATCATGCGTGCGTCTGCGGCGACGCCCGCGCGCCAGTTGCCGAGCTTCGCGGATTTCATCGGACTGTCGACGCCGGGCCAGGAGACGACGGCGATCCGGGCGCGCTCTGCGATCCACAGCCGGTTCATGAAGACTTCCAGCCCGAAGCGGGGCAGGGCGTTGAGGGCCTCCAGCCGTTCGCCCAGCATCTCGCGCGGGATCACCCGCTCGCCCGAGATGTAATCGAGCCCGATCACACGCCAGATGCGCGGCGCGTTGCGGCGCAGGCTGATCGTGACATCGGCCTCTCCATTGGTCACCGGCGCGATCAGCGCGCCCAGATCGGCATGGGTCAGCCCCAGCAGATCGCTGTCGAGCAGCAGCAGGTGGCTGCCTGCGGCCTCCGCGATGCCAGCGGCCACGGCTGCGGTTTTCCCGCCGTTCTGTGTCTGGCGCAGCACCCGCAGATGCGGATGGGCGTCGCGATAGCCCTCTGCGATCTCGGCGGTGCCATCGCTTGAACCATCGTCGATCACGATCACCTCGGCGATCTGGCGATGGTCCAGCACACGCTCCAGCACCGCGCCGATCCGCGGGGCCTCGTTATAGGCAGGCAGAATGCAGGTGATCGTCGTCATGTGTGCGACCTCTTGCGGCGATAGAACCAGATCGTGCCGCCGAGAATGATCACGACCAGCAGGATCAGCGAGCCTTTCGACAGCCAACTGTCGATCTTGCCGATATGCGAGCCGAGCCAATAGCCGAGCGCCACGAAGGCCAGCGATTTCGGGATCGTCGCGACCAGATTCGTGAGCAGGAAGACCCAGACGTTCATCCGCGCGACCCCGGCTGCGACCAGCACCGGCGCACCCGCCGAATGGGTCAGCTTGCCGAAGACCAGCGTCTTGACCCCTTTGTTCTGGAAGTGCCGCGCCGCACTCACGAGCCGGGCGCGGCTCAGGCCCAGCTTGTCGCGCCACTTCTTGGGCATCCGGTTCAGCCCCCATCGGCCAAGCGCATAGAGCCCCAGATCGCCGACGAGATCGGCAAGGATCACGATGATCGCGACCGACCAGACCGAGAACATGTTCTGGCTGGCGAGCCACGCCGCGATCACCGTCACGATCGGCCCTTCGAGCACCGCAATCGGCGCGAGCACGGCGAGGCCGTGTTTCGCCATCAATACGGAGATTGTCTCGAGGCCGATCATCGGGTTACTCCGTGACGGGGGCGTCGCTGCGGGCGACGTCCCGGTGGGTCATGTCATTGCCGCGCCAGGTGAAATCGCGCCCGAACCATGTCATCAGCCACAGCGCGGGCAGCATCGCGTCGCGGATCGCGAAACCCGCAATGTCGCGCGCCGAGGCGGGCCAGCCTGCGATCCGGGCGAGCAGCACTTCGGCACCGTACCATAGCGCCACCAGAAGCGGCAGGGCGATCCAAGGCATCGCGCCCAACGAGGCCAGGGCAAGCGCGGCGAGGAAGGGCAGGAACGGGCCCTGCGCGATCTCGGCGGCGAAAATCATCACGAAACCGTCGCGGCGCACCTTGGACCAGCGCAGCTGGCGGTCCCAGACCGCGCGGGCCGCGCGCGTCCCGATCGGTTGCGCGAAGAGGTGCCGCGTCAGCCGCACCTTCAGGCCCTGACGACGCACCAGCTTGGTCGAGGCCACGTCCTCGGCCATGTTACGCCCGAGCGCCGCGAAACCGCCACCCGCCATCAGGATGTCGCGCCGCCAGAACAGCGATTTGCCCTGCGCGAACCCCATCCCGATCATGTCGGCCGCCACCTGCCAGCGCGCCTGATTGGTGTTGAGGAAAGCGGCCTCCACCGCGCCCCAGAGATTGCCCGGGCGCTCGGCCACCGGCGGGGCGGACACGAGCCCCGTGCCGGGCCGCCATTCCGCCACCAGCCGTTGCAGGTAGTCGCGCGGCAAGAGCAGATTGCTGTCGGCCATCGCAAGCCACTCCGCCTCGGTCGCGGACAGCCCCTTGTGCAGATTGTTCAGCTTCGGATTGCCCGACACCGCGTCGAGCCCGGTCAGGAGCCGGGCGCGCACCTGCGGGTTATCTTCGATCAGGCGACGCACCAGTGCGCAAGCCGGATCGCGCTCGGAGGGCGCGCAGAAGATCACCTCGTAATTCGGATAGTCGAGGTTGAAGGAAGAGCCCAGCGTCTCGGCGTCGAACGGATCGACCCCGCAGACCGGGCGCATCAGCGCGATGAAAGGCAGCGTGTCGGGCACCGGCTTCGGCGGGCGGGACTCGCGCCATGCGGTCATTGCAGCGCTGAGAAGATGCGCCGTGAGGGTGATGCCCAGAAGGGCGGCAAGGAAGAGCAGAACGATCGTCATGCGCGAACCTTTGCGACTGCGGGACGGGTGCCGGTTTCCGGGACCGCAGCAGGCTCCGCGCCCCATTGAAGAAGTTGCAATGCGCCGGAACTATCCTCGGCCAAGGCGGTCAGGCTGTCCACCCAGTCGCCGCAATTGGCGTAGGTCATCCCGTCGACATCGCGCAACGCGGGCTTGTGCGAGTGGCCGCAGATGATCCCGTCGACCCCGGCCTCGGAGGCCAGCGCGATCAGCCGATGCTCGTACCCCGAGCCGCGCGCGATCAGATGATTGATCCCCTCGATCGCGAGCTGGATCAAGGTGCGCTCGGTCTCGGACACGTCGCGGCGGCGGCGCAGCCAGGCATCGATGCCGCGGAACAGCGCGTCCATCCGGCTCCCGAAACGGGTCATCGCGTGCCAGCGCAGGATGCGCGCATCGCATTGATCGCCATGCACGATGAGGTAGCGCTGCCCATCCGCGCCGACATGCAGCGCCGTCTCGGTCAGCTCGAAGCTGAGGAAATTCATCCCCGGCGAGCGCAAAGCCGCGTCGTGGTTGCCGGGCAGATAGACGATGCGCGTCCCGGCCTCGGCATGGGCTTCGAGGGTCTCGATGATTTCGGCGTGGATATCCCCCCACTGCACGGGCCCACCATGCCAGAGATCGAGGATATCGCCGACGAGGTAGATCGCGTCGGCCTGCACGCTTTGCAGGAAGTCGAGGATCGGCCCGGGGCTGCACCCCCGCGATCCGAGGTGGAAATCCGACAGGAAAAGGCTGCGGTAGTGGTGTTTGTTGTGATGGCGCGATCGGCTCATGTCACATCTCCGGTGGATCTGCAGGGAGGGGCAGGCACCCGGCGCCTGCGCGGAGAAGCGGAGCGGAAACAGTCGGGAAAATCACAGGCTGTAAGTTGTTGCCCATAGGGTCCTTCCGCTCGTTGCTGCGCTGCCCATCGCCTTTCGACGTGACATGGATGTGACGGCTACGTGAACCTGTAATGTCACCTAGAGGCAGCTGTGCGGTGATCAACCATAAGCATGTGAAATACTAAGCAACTTCCGGTGAGCGCACGATATCTTGCGGTTTGTTTCACCCGAAAGCATAGTGATCGCGGTCTCGACGATTGGCGAAGGAGAACGCGATGGCAGGATATCTGACCACCCATGTGCTCGACACGGCACGGGGATGCCCGGCGGAAGGGCTCAAGATCACACTCTTCGCGCTCAACGGGGTCGACCGTGAGGTGCTGGCCGAGATGGTGACGAATGGCGATGGCCGCACCGACTCGCCGATCCTGCCGGTGGAGCGGTTTCGCACCGGCCAGTTCGAGCTGGTCTTCGCCGCGGGTGACTATCTGCGGGCGAGCGGGCAGGGGGCGGCAGAGCCGCTGTTCCTCGATGAAATACCGATCCGCTTCGGCATGAATGACGCCGAGGCGCATTACCATGTGCCGCTTCTGCTCTCGCCCTACGGCTACTCCACTTATCGCGGCAGCTAAGCGCGCGGCCTCCATTTGCTTGCGATTTGAGCATCCGGACAAAATTCGGGCGGTTCCGCCGCGCCATCGCTTGCGCTCGGGCGTGGCTTGGGAAACTCTGAGCGCAAAACGAGGGATGACGGATGGATTACACGTTTTTTCTGGAATGGGTGCAGTTCGCGGTGCGCTGGCTGCACGTGATCACCGCGATCGCGTGGATCGGGTCGTCCTTCTATTTCATCGCGCTTGATCTGGGGCTGGTGCCCGAGCCCGGTGCCCCCAAGGGGGTGCATGGCGCGGCGTGGCAGGTCCATGGCGGCGGCTTTTACCATATTCAGAAATATCTCGTGGCGCCTGCGCAGATGCCCGACCGGCTGACATGGTTCAAATGGGAAAGCTACATGACGTGGCTTTCGGGCTTTGCGATGATGGTGGTTCTGTATTGGACACAGGCGCAGTTCTACCTGATCGACCCGCGGGTGATGGAGTTGCCCGTGTGGGGGGCGATCCTGATCTCGATCGGCTCGCTCGCGCTGGGTTGGCTCCTCTACGATCTGATCTGCAAATCGAGCTTTGGCGAGAACAACACGCGGCTGATGCTGGGCCTCTACGTCATTCTCGTCGCGATGGCTTGGGGCTATACGCAGGTTTTCTCGGGCCGCGCGGCGCTGCTGCATCTGGGCGCCTTCACCGCGACGATCATGACCGCGAATGTGTTCCTGATCATCATACCGAACCAGAAGATCGTGGTCGCGGATCTAATGGCGGGGCGCACGCCCGATCCGAAATACGGCAAGATCGCCAAGCAGCGCTCGACGCATAACAACTACCTGACGCTGCCGGTCATCTTCCTGATGCTGTCGAACCATTATCCGCTAGCCTTCGCGAGCGCGTATAACTGGCTGATCGCCTCTCTAGTGTTCCTGATGGGCGTGACTATCCGGCATTTCTTCAACACCCATCACGCCCATAAGGGGAAGCCGTGGTGGACCTGGGGCGCGACCGCGGCGCTGTTCGTCGCGATCGTTTGGCTATCCTCGATTCCGAAAGCGGATGCCGGCGAGGATATGGAGGACAGCGCGATGCTTACTCCCTTCGAACAACGCTTCGCTGCGGCGCCTGGCTTCGACGAGGTGAGCGGGATCGTCATGGGGCGCTGTTCGATGTGCCATGCGAATGAGCCCGGCTATGAAGGGATCGGCCATGCGCCGAAAGGCATCAAGCTGGAGACGCCGCGCGAAATCGCCGCCGCCGCACGGCAGATCTATGTGCAAGCCGGGCTGACCGATGCGATGCCCCCCGCGAATTTGAGCTACATGGAGCCGCAGGAGCGCGCCGCCATCCGGGCTTGGTTCCGGGCGGGCGAAGCCGGGACGCAAGGAGCAGGCGAGACGGATCGGGCGGAGGCCGCGATTGCTGCACCCCATTCCAACGCGTCCTGATCGCTGCCGCGTGCCAAGGCGCTTGGCTTTGACTGCCTTCGCTTAAAAATCCTCCCAATCGTCATCTGTGGGCGGAGGTGGCACCGCCAGCGCGGTGTTGCCAGACACGCTGACCTGCTGAGCCGAATTGGGTCGGGCTGATTGGTGCGGCGCGGATGCTGTGGGTCCGGTTGTTTCGGGGGAGGCTTCTACCGCAGCCGCATTTTCTGCAGGCGATGTGCTATCGGCTCCCTCATCCGGAGCGGCGTCGCCAAGTTTGAATTGCCCCATTGCCGCGCCGAGTTCCATCGCCTCGCGTTCGAGGACCTGGCTTGCGGCGAGCGCCTCTTCGAACATGGCGGCATTGTGCTGGGTCACCTGATCGAGCTGCGTCACGGCGGAGTTGATTTCGGTCAGGCCCGCGCTTTGCTCCTGCGTCGCATTTGCGCTGTCCGCGACATAGGCGAGCAGATCGGAGACGGAGGACTGGATCCCGCCGAGTGCATCGCCCGCTTGGCCGACGAGGCCGACGCCGCGGTTCACCTGCGCCGAGGAGTTCGCGATCAGTTCGGCGATTTCGCGCGCGGCATCGGAGGAGCGTTGCGCGAGTGCGCGGACCTCCGAGGCGACGACGGCGAAGCCGCGCCCGGCCTCGCCAGCGCGGGCGGCCTCCACCCCGGCATTGAGGGCGAGTAGGTTGGTCTGGAAGGCGATCTCGTCGATGACGCTGGTGATCCGGCTGATCTGCTCCGAGCTTTGCTCGATTTCCGACATGGCCTGCACGGCCTCTGCCACAACGTGGCCGCTTTGTTCGGCACTGCGCCGGGCGGTTTCGACGAGGTCGTTGGCGCGACCGGCAGCGCGGGCGGCTGCCTCGACAGAGGCGGTAATCTCGTTGAGCGCTGCGGCGGTTTCTTCCAGAGTGGCTGCCTGCCGTTCGGTGCGCCGCGCCATGTCGTCGGAGCTGGACGAGATTTGCCGCGCCTCTGTACGGATCGATCCGGCATTGTCGAGCACCTTGCGCATCGCGCCCCGCAAATCGCCGATCGCGCTGTTGAAATCGTTGCGCAATGCCTTGTAGTCGCCTTCGAATTCGGTGGTGATCTCAGCCATGAGATCCCCGGCAGAGAGCCCGGCCAAGGCCGATTTCAGCGTCTCCACGATGTTCTGTTGGGCGGCCATCATCGCGCTTCGCTCGGCCCGTCGGGCTTCGGCTTCCAGATGTTGTTGCGTTCGGTCGCTCGCAAGAACGCTGAACATGACCATCTTGCCGTCCGTGTCGAGGATCGGGTTGACCGAGCCTTCAAGCCAAGCCTGACGGCCATCGGCGCAGCGCAGTACGAGCATGCCCGCAAAGGGCTGCGGATCGCGCTGGAGGATTTCGCAGACTGGCTGCCCTTCGAAGGTGATCTGACCGGCGACGGACATTCCCTCCAACTTTGCGCGGGGCGCACCAAAAACCTCGGCAAATGCGTCGTTGACCGTGTCGATCGTGACGTCAGGGCGCAGGTCGACCCGCAGCAGGTTGGCGTCGATCGCGGATATCAGAGAGGCGTTTCGCTGTTCTTCTGTGATATTGCGCCATTGCGACACATGGCCGATCTTCTCCCCGGCCTCGTCGATGACGGGGCTGACGAGGGCGAGAATCGCCCCGGCACGCATCCGTCCTTCGAGCGTGAGTGTGTCGCGCGCGTCGTTGTCGAGGGCGGCGGCCGTTGTCGTGCCCGCCGGCAAGATAAGATCCGCGCGCGTCCCCAAGAGCTTGTCGGAATCGAAATCTGGATTGTGGTCGCGGATTTCCGCAGCGAAGGGGCGCAGCAATTCCGCGGCCGCCTCATTGGCGAAGGTGATGACGTGGTCGTTGTTGGTAAGAATGATCGCGACCGTGGCGCTTTCGAGCGCGGCGCTATGCATCCGTGCGGCACGGTTATGCGATTCGGCGGTCGCGAGCTCGGACTGGAAGGTCCCCAGAGTGCGGGCGATCGCACCGATTTCGTCGCGGCGACCGGTAGCCGGGATGTCCGTATCGAGTTGCCCCCCGGCCACGGAGCGCATCGCCTGCGTCACGCGGGTGAGGGGGCGGGTGATCAGCCAGCTCGCGCCCAGCATCACACCGCCGAGAATGCCCGCGAAAATCAAAGCGGTGAAAGCGAGGTTGCGCACCATGTCCTTTTGCGCGCGAGCGATGGCGGGGGCCGGACTCCAGCGCAGGGCAATCGCGGCAATCGGCGGATCCTCCGGGGAAATGCGCAGTGGAATCGCCTCGCTCAGCCCATCTGCCGAGATCGCCCTGTCGTTGTTCTCAAGCGCGCTTTGGGCCAGAGCGACAAGCGCGGGATCGGGCGCGCCAGCCTCGGTCATAACGGTGCCGCGTCTGTTGAGCGCGATTGCGGATTGGCCTGCACCGTCCGAGCCCGCGAGCACGTTCTCCAACTCATGCGTCGCATCCGCAACCCGCCCCGTGATCAGCGCATCCGTCACCGAATCGCCAAGCATCGGCAGGATTTGGTCGAGATGTGCCCGCGCCGCCTCATTGGCGCGACGATGGTTCGAATTGATCGTGAGGATCGTCATCAACGCCGCGAACACGATCCCCGCGATCGCGATCAGGATCAGCAATTTGAGCATCACGGTGTGCCAGGCGCTTGCACCAGCCTCGGATTTGGACATGTCCGCCTCATTTTTCCACACGGGCGCATTCCCGCAAAATCGCCGACACGCTACGTCCAGACCCTTTCCATGCGATTAACACGCACCCGCCGACGGCCAATATTTGCGCCGCGGCAGCCCTTCGCGCGGGGTCAGCGCCCTTGAAGGTCCCCGATGCGGTCACTAAGACTTCTGTAAAGATCACACGCTATGAACAGCGTCGAACGACCAGGAAGGGCCGAGATGAAAGATCCCCACGAGTTTTACATGAACACGCTGGTGCCGATGGTGGTCGAGCAGACCTCGCGCGGCGAGCGTGCCTACGACATCTACTCGCGCCTGCTGAAAGAGCGCATCATCTTCCTGTCGGGGCCGGTCCATGACGGCATGTCGACCCTGATCTGCGCGCAGCTTCTCTTCCTCGAGGCCGAGAACCCGAAAAAAGAGATCGCGATGTATATCAACTCGCCGGGCGGCGTGGTGACCTCGGGTCTGTCGATCTACGACACGATGCAATACATCAAGCCGAAGGTCTCGACCCTGGTGATCGGGCAGGCGGCCTCGATGGGCTCGCTGCTGCTGACCGCGGGCGAAAAGGGCATGCGCTTCTCGCTGCCCAACAGCCGCGTCATGGTCCACCAGCCCTCGGGCGGCTATCAGGGTCAGGCGACCGACATCATGATCCACGCCCGCGAGACCGAGAAACTCAAGCGTCGCTTGAACGAAATCTACGTCAAGCACACCGGCAACGACTACGACACGATCGAGGCCGGTCTCGAGCGCGACAACTTCATGTCCGCCGAAGAAGCGAAGTCCTGGGGTCTGATCGACGAGATCCTCGAGAGCCGCGTCAGCGACGACGGAGAAAAGTGATCCTCCCGCTTAACTTCGGGGCGATTTTGACATTGAGGTGACGGTTGGCCTGTCCTAGTCTTGATGGGACAGGCCAATTCACGAAGCCCGGGGGCAGCCCGGGCAGCAGAGGTAAGAGATGGCGAACTCGAACGGCTCCGACAGCAAGAACACGCTCTACTGCTCGTTCTGCGGCAAAAGCCAGCATGAGGTCCGCAAGCTGATCGCGGGCCCGACCGTGTTCATCTGTGACGAATGCGTCGAGCTGTGCATGGACATCATCCGCGAGGAGACGAAATCGGCCGGGCTGAAATCCACCGATGGCGTCCCGACCCCGCGCGATATCTGCCAGGTGCTCGACGATTACGTGATCGGCCAGGAACATGCCAAGCGCGTGCTCTCGGTCGCGGTGCACAACCACTACAAGCGCCTCAATCACGGCACGAAGACCGACATCGAACTGGCGAAGTCGAACATCCTGCTGATCGGCCCGACGGGCTGCGGCAAGACGCTTCTCGCCCAGACGCTGGCGCGCATCCTCGATGTGCCCTTCACGATGGCGGATGCGACCACGCTGACCGAAGCCGGTTACGTGGGCGAGGATGTGGAGAACATCATTCTCAAGCTGCTTCAGGCCTCGGAATACAACGTCGAGCGGGCGCAGCGCGGCATCGTCTATATCGACGAGGTCGACAAGATCACCCGCAAGTCGGACAACCCGTCTATAACGCGCGACGTGTCGGGCGAGGGTGTGCAGCAGGCGCTTCTGAAGATCATGGAAGGCACCGTGGCCTCCGTGCCGCCGCAGGGCGGGCGCAAGCATCCGCAGCAGGAATTCCTGCAGGTCGACACGACGAATATCCTATTCATCTGTGGCGGCGCCTTTGCGGGCCTCGACCGGATCATCGCGCAGCGCGGCAAGGGCTCGGCGATGGGCTTCGGGGCGGATGTTAAGGATAGCGAAGAGCGTAATATCGGCGAGCTGTTCAAGGAGCTCGAGCCCGAAGATCTGCTGAAATTCGGCCTGATCCCGGAATTCGTCGGTCGTCTGCCCGTCATCGCGACGCTCACCGACCTCGATGCCGAGGCGCTGGTGACCATCCTGACAGAGCCGAAGAACGCGCTGGTGAAACAGTATCAGCGTCTCTTCGAGATCGAGGGCGTGTCGCTGACCTTCACCGACGATGCGCTGACCGCCATCGCCAAGAAGGCGATCGAGCGGAAGACCGGCGCACGTGGTCTGCGTTCGATCATGGAAGACATCCTGCTCGACACGATGTTCGAACTGCCGGGCATGGAAGAGGTCGAAGAGGTCGTAGTGAACGAAGAGGCCGTGACCCAGAGCGACGCCAAGCCGCTGCTGATCTATGCCGAAGCCAAGAAAGAAGGCAAATCGGCGAGCTGATCGCGGTGCTGCCAAGAATTAGGCAAGGGGCGAGCTTCGGCTCGCCCTTTTGTTTTTGTCATGTGCCTCACGTAGGCCGTGTTGCTGTGAAAAGGCTTCGCTAAACCTTCCACAGACAGGCGTGCGGGGGCGAATGGTTCGTTGTGGACGGCCGCTCGACGATGCGATTTTTGCACCGTGCTGTGCTGGAGGTACCAAATTCCGCTTCGCAGGCGCCCTGATCCCCGCACGGGCACTGGACCTCGACGCCCCAGCGGATATAACAGGCGGGACGCATTGCGGAGGTTGCCCCATGAAGTTTCTGCTTCGAATTCTCACCTGGTGGAACGGCTCGACCGTCGGCACGCAGCTTTTCACCGCGCGCAAGGGCGTGAAAGTTGGCGAGGACGAGCAAGGCAACATCTATTACCGCACCAAGGACGCCAAGCGCCGCTGGGTGATCTATAACGGTGAAAGCGAAGCGAGCCGCATCCCGCCGGACTGGCATGGCTGGATGCACTTCACCTATGACGAGCCGCCGACCGACAAGCCGCTGGCCCACAAGCCTTGGGAAAAGCCGCATGAGGCAAACCACACCGGCACCGAAGCGGCCTATGTGCCGCCGGGGTCGATTCGCCTCGCGCATCCGGTCGAGCGCCGCGATTACGAGGCTTGGCAGCCCGAGTAAGGCCAACCCGCTATGAGCGAAAACCGCACCGAGATCATCACCGGCGCGATCGTGCTGGTCGTGGCCCTGGGCTTTCTGGTCTGGGCAGGGCGCGGCATGGGCATCGGCGCAGATGGCGGCTCTTACCCGCTGCATGCCTCCTTCCGGTCGATCGGGGGCGTCGTGCCCGGCACGGACGTGCGGCTTGCGGGCGTGAAGGTCGGGACGGTGACGAACGTCGCGCTCAACCCGAAGACTTTCTTCGCCGATACCACGATTTCGGTGAAAAACGGCGTCGCGCTTCCCGAGGATACGGTTATCGCGGTGACGCAAGACGGGCTCCTGGGCTCGAATTATATCGACTTGATCCCGGGCGGGGCGATCGACGACCTCAAGCCTGGCGATGAAATTCTCGACACGCAAAGCGCGGTCTCGATGCTGAACCTGATGCTGAAATTCGCAGGTGGCGGCAGTGGCGACGGCGCAGGGGAGGGGGCGCAATGATCCGCGCTTTGGTTTTGATCGCGGCGCTCGTTCCCGGGCTCGCTGCGGCGCAGGACTTCACGCAAACGACGCCGGACGACCAGATCCCGCAGGACGAGCCCGCGAAAGGGCTGGCCGACGGTACGGGCGCGATGCTGCGAGGGCTCGACAAGGTGTCGGGCATCGCCTCGGACATCAATCTGAATGTCGGGCAGAGCGTGAAATACGGGTTCATCAAGGTGACGCTGCGCGAATGCCGTTACCCGGCCGACGATCCGTCCTCGGATGCCTATGCCTATGTGACGGTGACCGAAGAGGACAAGCCGCAGCCTGATTTCTCAGGTTGGATGATCGCTTCCAGCCCCGCGCTGTCGGCGCTCGATCACCCGCGTTACGACGTCTGGGTCATCCGCTGTAAAAGCGACTGAGGCGCAGGGATCACGCCTGAGGTGAAGTCGCATTCCCGCGTCAGCGCCTGAGCTAGACGCGCGCGATATTCGATCCGGGTCACTTCGATCGCGCCCATCGAGGCCAGATGCGGCGTGATGTATTGCGTGTCGAGCAAGGTGAACCCCGTCTGGCGCAGCCTGTCCACCAGATAGGTCAGCGCCACTTTCGAGGCATTGGGCCGCCGCGAGAACATGCTCTCGCCGAAGAACGCGCCGCCCAATGTGATCCCGAAAATACCGCCCGCGAGCTCGTCATCTTGCCAGACCTCAAGGCTATGCGCGAAGCCCGCCGCATGGAGCTGATCGTAGAGCATGAACAGCGGGCCGTTGATCCATGTCTCGTCCCGGTCGGCGCAACCTTCGACCACGCCCCGAAATGCGGCATTTGTTGAAATGTTGTAATCCCCGCGCCGGATAACCTTCGCCAGAGAACGCGAAATGTGGAATTTGTCCAAGGGCACGATCCCGCGCAGCGCCGGGTCGAACCAATGCAATTGCGGATTGTCGCGGCTTTCGGCCATCGGAAAGATGCCCTGCGCATAGCCCGCCAAAAGTAGTTCCGCGCTCAACCTGTCCGTCATTATCTTGCCCGGTTTTCCCCTTACGCCTAGGCTCGCCAACAAGATGAACCAGAGCGGGGCCGAGCGCAAATATGGGTTTCTACGATTTCCTCCCCGAGATCGACCGATACGCCGAAGATCCCGGCACGGTGGAGCGGATGAACCTGCGCCACAAGATGATCATCAAGCCGCTGGAACAGGAGATCGCGGGCAAGCGCGTGCTCGATCTGGCGGCGCATGATGGCCGCTGGGCCTATGCCTTCGCGGCGGCGGGCGCGTCGGAAGTGGTGGGAATCGAAGGGCGACAGGAGCTGATCGACCGCTTCGACCAATTCCCCCGCGCGCATCTGCGCGAGAAGGTGACGCTGACCTGCGACGACATCTTCGACGGGATGCAGAAGCTGATCGACGCGGGCGAGCGCTTCGACGTCGTGGGCGTCCTCGGTATTCTCTACCACGTGATGGACCATTTCCGGTTGTTCCAGCTGGTGCGCCAACTGGGGCCGGAGCTGGTGATCGTGGACAGCGAATTCGCGCAGCGCCCCGGGCCGGTGATCCTGCTGATGCGCGAGCGCACCGACAACGAGCTGAACTCTATTCCGCAGATCGAGGGCCAGGAAAAGGCGCTGATCGGCATCCCGTCTTTCCCGGCGATGACCGCGATGGCCGACGTGCTCGATTACGACTGCCATTGGCTGGACTGGGAGCAGATCGGGAATGGCCAGCGGCAGCATATCGGGGATTACTATCGCCCCAAGGACAAAGAGAAAAAGCGCGGCACCTGCCTGCTGACCCCGAAATGAAAAACGCCCCCGAAACCGGGGGCGTTTTCGCAAATTTCGAACCGATCAGAGGTTCTTTTCGAGCCACCGTTCGAGCCAGTGGATCGAGTAGTTGCCGCTCTGGATATCGGGCTCCTGCAGGAGCGCGTTGAACAGCGGCACGGTGGTGTCCACCCCGTCCACGATCAGCTCGCCAAGCGCGCGATGCAGACGCTGCAGCGCCTCGTGGCGGTCGCGACCATGCACGATCAGCTTGCCGATGAGGCTGTCGTAATAGGGCGGGATCGAATAGCCGTCATAGAGCGCGCTATCCATCCGCACGCCAAGCCCGCCGGGCGCGTGGTAATGGGTGATCTTGCCGGGGCAGGGCGCGAAATTCGGCAGTTTCTCGGCATTGATCCGCACTTCGATCGCGTGACCGCGGATCGAGAGCTTGTCTTGCTCGAATTCCATCGGCTCGCCGGCGGCGACCTTGATCTGCTGGCGTACGAGATCGACGCCGAAGATCGCCTCGGTCACCGGGTGTTCGACCTGAAGGCGAGTGTTCATTTCGATGAAATAGAACTCGCCATCCTCGTAGAGGAACTCGATCGTGCCCGCACCGGAATAGCCCATCTCACCGATCGCGTCGGCGCAGATGCCGCCGATGCGCGCGCGCTCTTCGGGTGTGATCGAGGGGCCGGGGGCCTCTTCGAGCACCTTCTGGTGACGGCGCTGAAGCGAACAGTCGCGCTCGCCCAGATGGACGCCGCGACCCTTGCCGTCGCCGAAGACCTGCACCTCGATATGGCGCGGCTTCTGCAGGTATTTCTCGATATAGACTTCGTCGTTGCCGAAGGCGGCTTTCGCCTCGGAGCGCGCGGTGCGGAAGGCGACCTCGAGCTCTTCTTCGGATTTCGCGACCTTCATCCCGCGACCGCCGCCGCCAGCGGTGGCCTTGATGATGACGGGGTAGCCCATATCACCGGCGATCTGCTTCGCGGCCTCGGTGTCGGGCACGCCACCCGCAGAGCCCGGAACGACCGGAATGCCGAGGTTCTTCGCGGTTTCCTTCGCGGTGATCTTGTCGCCCATGATGCGGATATGGGCGGCCGACGGGCCGATGAAGGTGATGCCGTGATCCTCGAGCACCTGCACGAAGGCGGCATTCTCGGACAGGAACCCGTAGCCCGGGTGAATCGCCTGTGCGCCCGTGATCTCGCAGGCCGCGACGATGGCGGGCACCGAGAGATAGGATTGCGTCGAGGAATTCGGGCCGATGCAGACCGATTCATCGGCCATGCGCACATGCATCGCGTCCGAGTCCGCCGTCGAATGGACCGCGACCGAGGCGATCCCCATCTCGCGGCAGGCACGGATCACGCGCAGCGCGATCTCGCCCCGGTTGGCGATCAGGATCTTGTCGAACATACCGGCCCCCTTATTCGACGATCATCAGGGTCGAACCGTATTCGACCGGCTGACCGTCATCGACGAGGATGCGCTTGACCGTGCCCGATTTCGGGGCGGGGATGTGGTTCATGGTTTTCATCGCTTCGACGATCATCAGCGTCTGGCCTTCCTTGACCTGATCGCCGACCTTCACGAAGGCCGATGCGCCCGGCTCGGGCGAGAGATAGGCGGTGCCCACCATGGGCGAGGCCACGGCGCCGGGGTGATCGGCGGGGTCTTCGACGGGTGCGGATTGCTCGGCGGCTGCGGATTGCGCGGCCGGGGCCGCTGCGGGTGCCGGAGCAGGGGCTGCTGCGGGCGCAGGGGCGGCTGCCTGCACGATATTGGTCTGTTTCGACACCCGCACTTTCAGGCTGTCATCTTGCGCGTAATCGCGCGTCACGGCGATTTCCGTCAGCTCGTTCGAATTGAGCAGTTCGGCAAGGGCCTGAATGAAGGCCACGTCGTTGTCACGGGTATTTTTGGTCATGCGGTCCTCGAAGGGTGCTTTGAAATGGAGCCCATTCTGCGGGGCTCTTTGGTGCTGGAGGCGGTTATACGCGAGGTAACGCGCGGTGAAAAGGCGCATCGGCCGTCCTGGCGTCAGGGTTTCGCGATCTCGTGATTGCCCGATAATTGAGCACGGGTGGGGTAGAGGGCGCTGAACTACCGGGCAATCGGGCGGGAATTGGCGACCCGCCGCGCTGCGGCATATTTTACCACTTGATAAAATTCAATCCTGTGCGAGCGTAGGGAACAAGAAAAACTGACAGGGAGCCCGCAAGTGTCCAATAGCCAGCTCACCGAAGGGATCGCGCCAGCACGGCTCGACCCGGAAAGCTACTGCACCAATTTCGCCGATCACGCGCCGCCGCTGGGGACGCAAGAAGCCCGCATCGCGGCCGATCGCTGCTATTTCTGCTATGATGCGCCGTGCATGGAGGCATGTCCGACCGCGATCGACATTCCGCTCTTCATCCGGCAAATCTCGACGGGAACGCCGGAAGCTGCGGCGAAGACGATCTTCGATCAGAATATCATGGGCGGCATGTGCGCCCGCGTCTGTCCGACCGAGAACCTCTGTGAAGGCTCCTGTGTCCGCATGGATTCGGAAGGCGAGCCGGTCGAGATCGGCGCGCTGCAGCGTTTCGCGACAGATACGCTGATGGCCAAGCAAAGCCACCCCTACACCCGCGCCGAGCGCAGCGGGAAATCGGTGGCGGTCGTTGGGGCTGGGCCTGCGGGTCTCGCCTGTGCGCATCGTCTCGCGATGAAGGGCCACGAGGTCACCGTCTATGATGCGCGCTCGAAGCCGGGCGGACTCAACGAATACGGTATCGCCAGCTACAAGACGCCGGGCGGATTCGCGCAGGCGGAAGTCGACTGGCTGATGCAGATCGGTGGCATCACCATCGTCGAGAATTGGCAACTTGGCCGCGTCGGGGATGGCGATCTGGCCGAGCTGCTGGGCGATTACGACGCAGTCTTCCTTGGGATGGGGCTGTCGGGCGTGAACGCGCTGCGCCTCGAGGGTGAGGACAAGGACGGCATCCGCCCCGCGACCGAGTTCATCGCGGAGCTGCGTCAGGCTTCCGATCTGGCCGAGCTGCCGATCGGGCGCGACGTGGTCGTGATCGGCGGCGGCATGACGGCCGTTGACGCTGCCGTGCAGTCGAAGCTGCTGGGCGCGCTCAACGTGACCCTCGTTTATCGCCGCTCGCGCGCCGAGATGCCCGCCAGCACGGTCGAGCAGGAGCACGCGCTCACCCATGGCGTGAACATCATCGAGAACGCCGCCCCCATCGCCATCCATGGCAACGGCGCGGTGCGTCAGGTCGAGTTCGCCTACACGAAGAAAGGCCCCGACGGTCTGGAGATGACCGACGCGACATTCAAACTGTCCGCTGATCAGGTCTTCAAGGCGATCGGTCAGACGCTGGGCGACATGCCTCCGAAGGTCGAAGTCGCGGGCGGCAAGATCAAGGTGGACGGCGCAGGCCGCACCTCGGTCGAACGGGTCTGGGCGGGGGGCGATTGCACCCATGCCGGCGAAGACCTGACCGTGACGGCGGTCGCGCAGGGGCGCGATGCGGCTGAAGAAATCCACCAATTCCTGATGGAGGGCTAAGAGATGGCCGATCTGACTTCTGAATTCATCGGTATCAAATCCCCCAACCCGTTCTGGCTCGCCTCCGCGCCGCCGACGGACAAGGAATACAATGTCCGCCGCGCTTTTGAAGCCGGTTGGGGTGGGGTCGTGTGGAAGACACTGGGCTCGGAAGGTCCGCCCGTCGTGAACGTCAACGGCCCGCGTTACGGCGCGATCTATGGTGCGGATCGCCGTCTGCTCGGTCTCAACAATATCGAGCTGATCACCGACCGTCCGCTGCAGACCAACCTACGCGAGATCAAGGCGGTCAAGCAGGACTACCCGGACCGCGCGATCATCGTCTCGCTGATGGTGCCCTGTGACGAGGAGAGCTGGAAAGCGATCCTGCCGCTGGTCGAGGAAACCGGCGCCGACGGGATCGAGCTGAACTTCGGCTGCCCGCATGGTATGGCCGAGCGCGGCATGGGTTCCGCAGTTGGGCAGGTGCCCGAATATATCGAGATGGTCACCCGCTGGTGTAAGCAATATTGCAGCCTGCCGGTGATCGTGAAGCTCACGCCCAACATCACCGATATCCGCCGCCCGGCGGAGGCCGCCAAGCGCGGCGGGGCGGATGCGGTCTCGCTGATCAACACGATCAATTCGATCACCTCGGTCGATCTGGACGATTTCGCGCCGGAGCCGACGATCGACGGCAAGGGCACCCATGGCGGATATTGCGGTCCGGCGGTGAAGCCGATCGCACTGAACATGGTGGCCGAGATCGCCCGCGATCCCGAAACGGCGGGCCTGCCGATCTCGGGCATCGGTGGCGTGACGACCTGGCGTGATGCGGCGGAGTTCATGGCGCTCGGGGCTGGCAATGTGCAGGTCTGCACGGCGGCGATGACCTATGGCTTCAAGGTCGTGCAGGAAATGATCTCGGGCCTGAGCGATTACATGGATCGCAAGGGGTTCACCTCGACCTCCGAACTGGTGGGGCGCGCGGTGCCGAACGTGACCGATTGGCAGTATCTGAACCTCAACTACGTCACCAAGGCCGAGATCAATCAGGACGATTGCATCAAATGCGGTCGCTGCTACGCCGCCTGCGAGGACACCTCGCACCAGGCGATCGCGGTGACCGAAGATCGCGTCTACTCGGTCAAGGACGAGGAATGCGTGGCCTGTAACCTCTGCGTCGAAGTCTGCCCGGTCGAGTGCATCACGATGCGCAAGATGGACAAGGGCGAGGTGGATCCGCGCACCGGCGAGACGGTCGGCGACTACGCCAACTGGACGAGCCATCCCAACAACCCCTCGGCTGCGACGGCAGCTGAGTAAGGGCAGGGGCCTAGCGGGTCACGTCGAGGTTCGGGGCGACCTGCGGGGCAACCTGAGACCATCCCTCCTGCGACGCGCCGCTCCGATGATCGGAGGGCGCGTCGTTTTTGTCTTCCGTCTGCGGCGCAGGCTCGGCACGCGCCTCCTTCGCGGTGTCGGGCGCTTTGACCTCCGCAGGCTCCTCCGTCGATGTATCGGTGGTCTGGATCGTGTCGGCGGGCTGCACGGGCTCCGGCGCGGCCCAGAGCGCAGCGGCCTGCGCCTCGAGCGGCGTGACCTCGAATGTCGGGATCGGGCCGGTCAAGGCATCGGGATCGGGGCGTGCGCCCCCATCGCTTCTGCCGAGTGTACGGGACGGTTGGCTTGCATCCTCCGTGCCCCGATCCTGCCCTTCCTCCTTCAACGCGCTGGCGCCGCGCGCCGCGCGCGCTTCCAAGGCGCGCACCTGCTGCGCGCGATCCTGCGACGTTTGGGTGTCTACATTCGCGCCGAGGCCGCCGTTGGTATTGGCCGCATTCGCCGCCGCCTCCACCGTGCTGGCAGGCGCAGTCTTCGGGGCCGCCACCGTCAACAGAGGCGACCACCCGACCTGAGGCATCAACCCCGAAATCCGGTCCATCCCGAGCTCCATATTCCTGCGCCCCCACGCATCCTCAGACTGCGCCGGGGGCGTTACCGGACCGTTAAGATCAGGCGGAAACTCCGGGGATAGTTACGGAAGGCTTAACCGCTTATGGCTTGAGCAGTCGCGCGAACAGCATATCGAGAAACGGCGCCGCCCCTTCGATCGGGTCCTTGCCCGGGCCGAGCACCGCACGAACCTGCGTGTCGAAATCGGCGTAATGCTGCGTGAGCGCCCAGATCGAGAAGATCAGATGATGCGGATCGACCGGCGCAAGGCGCCCCTCGGCGATCCAGCCCTCGATCACCTTGGCCTTCTCGTCCACCAAGGTCTTGAGATCAGTGGACAATCCCGCGCCCATCCGGGGGGCGCCCTGCAAGACCTCGTTGGCAAACAGGCGGCTCTCACGCGGCATCTCGCGGCTCATCTCGAGCTTACGGCGCATGTAGCGCATGATTTCCTCGCGCGGCTCACCCGCGGGGTCAATCGCGCGCAGCGGCGCAAGCCAGATATCGAGAAGACCTTCGAGCAGCGCCGCGTGGATCGCCTCTTTCGAGGGGAAGTAATAGAGTACGTTCGGCTTGCTCAACCCAGCTTCCGCCGCGATCTGGTCGAGCGTCGCGCCGCGGAACCCATGCGCGGAGAATACGTCCAGCGCCGCCTCGAGAATCTTGCCGCGATTGACCTTTTGTATCCGGGTCAGCGGGCGTTTGCCGTCGTCGTCGCTGGTGAAGTCGCGCGGGTCGAGGTCGTCTGCCAAATATTCGTCTCCCAGTTCGTGTTTTATGTTAACCGAAGCGTTACTGCGGGATCAATCGCCACGGGGCAGCAGAGTGCGCTTTTAGAGCGCATTGAAGGCCGCTTGACTGGTTCCTAAGCTGTGCTAGCGTGAGTCTGACCGTTCGGTCAAACTAGACAATCCGGCCGCGTCTCGACCCGGCCGCCCGACCGGAGTTTTTCCATGGCGCTCGACCGCAAGTCCCCCAACGATCTCAACGCTTTCTGGATGCCTTTTACGGCGAACCGCCAGTTCAAGAAGAACCCGCGCATGTTCGTGGGCGCGAAGGATATGCATTACACCACCTCGGACGGGCGTCAGGTGCTCGACGGCACGGCCGGCCTGTGGTGCTGCAACGCGGGCCATTGCCGCCCGAAGATCACCGAGGCGATCCAGAAGCAGGCCGCCGAGCTCGATTACGCGCCCGCCTTCCAGATGGGCCACCCGATCGCGTTCGAGCTTGCGAACCGCATCCTCGACATCGCGCCCGACGAGATGGCGCATGTTTTCTACACCAATTCCGGCTCGGAATCGGTCGAGACAGCGCTGAAGCTCGCTATCGCCTATCACCGTGCGCGCGGCGACGGCGCTCGCACCCGTCTGATCGGGCGCGAGCGCGGCTATCACGGCGTGAACTTCGGCGGCATCTCGGTCGGCGGCATCGTCACCAACCGCAAGGTCTTCGGTCCGCTCGTGCCGGGCGTCGATCACCTGCCGCACACCCATCTGCCCGAGGAGAACCGCTGGTCGAAGGGCTGCCCCGAACATGGTGCGCATCTGGCCGACGACCTCGAGCGCATCATCGCGCTGCACGGCGCCGAGACCATCGCCGCCGTCATCGTGGAACCGGTCGCGGGGTCGACCGGCGTGCTGTTGCCGCCGAAAGGCTACCTGCAGAAGCTGCGCGACATCACTAAGAAGCACGGCATCCTGCTGATCTTCGACGAGGTGATCACCGGTTTCGGGCGCACGGGCGCGGCCTTCGCCGCCGAGAAATACGGTGTCGTGCCGGATATGATGACCACCGCGAAGGGCCTCACCAACGGGGTGATCCCGATGGGCGCAGTGCTGGCGACGGCTGAGGTTCACGACGCCTTCATGAACGGCCCCGAGCACATGATCGAGCTGTTCCACGGCTACACCTATTCGGGCAACCCGATCGCCGCCGCCGCCGGGATCGCGACGATCGAGACCTATCGCGAAGAGGGCCTGTTCGAGCGGGCCGCCGAGCTTGCCCCCTATTGGGAAGAGGCGCTGCATTCGCTCAAGGGCGTGCGCAACGTGATCGACATCCGCAACGAGGGTCTGATCGGTGCGGTCGAGCTGGAGCCGATCGCGGGCGAACCCACGAAGCGGGCCTTCTCGGCCTTCCTGAAGGCCTACGACAAAGGCATCCTGATCCGGACCACCGGCGACATCATCGCGATGAGCCCGCCGCTGATCATCTCGAAAGAGCAGATCGACGAGCTGGTCGGTACGCTCAAAGAGGTGCTCGAAGAGGTCGAGTGAACGGGCCTCGGGCTGAGATGACAAGACGGTCGCGCAGGGATTGCGCGGCCGTTTTTATTTGGGGTGCTGAGGGCAGCGCCCGACCTCGGGTGGGCGCTTTGCGCGGATGGTGGCTTGGCGCTTTATCTTTCAAGCCCGCAAGTCGGACGTACTCGAAATGACGTCGCCAACGCGCCCTCCGGGGGGGAGGTCGGGCGCGGCCCGGGGCTGGTCGCCCCGCGCTATCTGCGACCCTTGCCGCGCCTCCTCAATACGGGTTTTTCGCCCCGCGATCCTCGCTAAGCGATTGCTGCGACCGCTCCACGATCATCTCGATCGCATCGGCCAGATGCTCCTCGCCGATCGCCTTGTCTCCGCGCGCGACCCGGATACGATGCGCTTCGATCATCACTTCGGCATGGGACGAACCGCGCGGCGGCTCGAACTTGTAGGTGGCCAGTTCGATCAGCAGCCCCAGCGGATCCTTGAAATAGATCGAATCCATGAAGCCGCGATCCTTCACGCCGGAATGGGCGATCCCGCGCGCATCGAGCCGCGACACGACCTGCCGATGCGTCGCCATCGAGACATTGAAGGCGAGGTGATGCACGCACCCCGGATCGGTGGGCGTGCGGTCATGGACGGGCTTGCGGCTTTCATTCGTAAAAACGGTGATCAGCCGCCCGTCGCCCGGGTCGAAATAGAGATGCCCTTCGTCGGCATTGTCCAGATTGGGTTGGTCGAAGATGAACGGCATCCCGAGCAGCCCTTCCCAGAAATCGATCGAGCTCTGCCGGTCCGCCCCGGTCAGAGTGATGTGATGGACGCCCTGCACCTGCATCTTGCGCATGTCTTTCTCCCTATCTCTCTTGCGACCAAGTTAACCCATGCTGGGCGCAGGTCTAGAAACAGGATCTGTGCGGTGCCGCGCGAAACCCCGCCGAGCACCGTTTCGCCAAATTGCGCGACCTTGTGGCGGCGGGGGCGGGGACTATGTTGCGCAATGATGCTTGGAGACTCGCGATGCTGCGCCTGACCTTTGTCCTTGCCCTGATCTGCCCGCTGCCCGCCATGGCAGAACTGGTGCCGTGCGAGACCTCCATTCGCGGCAAGACCTATTCCTACGTCTACGATGCGGACAACGCGGCGCTGAAGGAAAGCCGGTCGCTGCGCGAGAAGCTGTTTGGCGAGAAAGGGGAGGTAACCTGCCCGGCGCTGGTCACTCTGCGCGCGCTGACGCCTGAGATGGATGACGAAAGCCGCGCCCCGTTCTGTCTGCAATGGGACAAGGAGGCCGAGACCTATCTGGGCTACGACCGGGGCGAGCGCGACGCCTACGGGCTCTGCCGCAAACCGTCGAAAAGCATCTGCGAGCGCATCAAGGGCACCGCGAAGGCCGCTGGCGATCTGCGCGACGATGCGGAAAGCGCCGTGGGCGATGCGGCGAGCAAGGTTCTGGGCAAGAAAATCGGCGGCATGATCGTCTCGGATCAGGCCGGAAACCTGCAAAAGAAGCTGCGCGATGCGGGGCTTGGCGTGCTGGCGGGGGCCTCGACGCCTGCGCTCGCTGCCACGGCGGTGGTCGTGGGCGGCGCGATCTACGTGTGTTCGGATACCGGCGCGGAGGCGGTCGGTCTGGAGGCCGATCCGGTCGAGCCGACCTCGGACGGGAAAGAGCTTCTGGGAGCGAAACTGCCCGAGACGCATCTGCCTGCGGGCGTGGCCGGGGCACCGATGCGCCCGGTCGAGACCGAGACGCTGCCCGACGCGCCCGAGGCATCGGAGGCGGCTTCGCAAGCCCCGGCGGCGGATGCAAAATCGGATGTCGCCCCCGTCGGCGCGCCGAATATCACCGCCGACCCGGCGGCGAATTGAGCAATCAGGTCACGCCGATCCCGCGCAGCACGATGCTTTTCACGCAGGTCTTCGCCTCTTCCCACTGAGCGTCGCTCAGCGGCGCGCCGCCGTTCAGCGTCTCGATCTGATGCGAGAAATCGGCGTAGTGCTGGGTGGTGGCCCAGAGCATGTAGAGCAGGTGATGCGGGTCGACCTCGGCCATTTTGCCTTCCGCGATCCAGCGCCGGATGATCACCGCGCGGCCTTCGGTCCAGTCGCGCAGCGTCGTCTCCAGGTAATCCTGAATCACCGGCGCGCCGTGCATCACCTCTGAGGCCCAGACCTTCGAGCCATTCGGGTGATTGCGCGAAATCTCCATTTTGGCGTCGATATAGGCACCGATGCCCTCGGCCGGTCCGCTTGCCTCGTCGAACACATCGGCCGCTTCCAGCCAGATGTTGAAAATGCGCTCCACGACCCGGCGATAGAGTGACTCTTTCGTCTCGAAATAGTAATGAAGATTGGCTTTCGGGAGCCCCGCGACATCCGCGATCAACTGCATCGTGGCGCCGCCGAATCCGGCCTCCGCGAAGACCCTCTCGGCGGCTTTCAGGATCGCCTCTTCGGTGGCGCGCCGCGCCTCGGCGCGGCTTCCCCGGCTGGCTTGCCCATTTTTTGTGCGCTTGCCGCTCTCATTATCTTTCATTCAAAATACGTCCTGATTTTTGTTGACCGAATGGTCAGACCGTGGCCCACTCAACCTGACCATACGGTCAGAAAAAGATTCGTCGCAAGAGGGGATAACCCCCACGCAGCCGACAGGGAGTTATGAAATGTCAGCACCCGGAGAAAACCTCCGCATCAATCCCGATCGCCTTTGGGACAGTCTCATGGAGATGGCCAAGATCGGTCCCGGCGTCGCCGGGGGCAATAATCGCCAGACCCTCACCGATGCGGATGCCGAAGGCCGCGCGCTGTTCCAGAAATGGTGCGAAGATGCCGGCATGACGATGGGCGTCGACACGATGGGCAACATGTTCGCGACCCGCGCGGGCGAAGACCCCGATGCGCTGCCGGTCTATATGGGCAGCCACCTCGACACGCAGCCCACCGGCGGCAAATACGACGGTGTCCTCGGTGTGCTCGGCGCGCTGGAGGCGGTGCGCTCGATGAACGATCTCGGGATCAAGACCAAGCACCCGATCGTCGTGACCAACTGGACCAACGAAGAGGGCACGCGCTTCGCCCCGGCGATGCTCGCCTCGGGCGTGTTCGCGGGTATCCACACGCAGGACTGGGCCTACGATCGCGAAGATGCGGAAGGCAAGAAATTCGGCGACGAGCTGAAGCGTGTCGGCTGGGTCGGCGACGAAGAGGTCGGTGCGCGCAAGATGCACGCGATGTTCGAGCTGCATATCGAGCAGGGCCCGATCCTCGAGGCCGAGGGCAAGGATATCGGTGTCGTCACCCACGGGCAGGGCCTAAGCTGGACCCAAGTGACGATTACCGGCAAGGATGCGCATACCGGCTCCACCCCGATGCCGATGCGCAAGAATGCGGGCCTCGGCATGGCGCGCGTGCTGGAACTGGTCGACGAGATCGCCTGGTCGCACAAGCCCCACGCGGTGGGCGCGGCGGGCCATATCGACATCTACCCGAATTCGCGTAACGTGATCCCCGGCAAAGCCGTGTTCACCGTCGATTTCCGTTCGCCCGATCTGAGCGTGATCGAGGATATGGAAAAACGACTGCGCGAGGGGGCGAAGAAGATCTGCGACGAGATGGGCCTTGAGGTGGAATTCGAGAAGACCGGCGGGTTCGACCCGGTCACCTTCGATCCGACCTGTGTGAGCGCCGTGCGCAGCGCTGCCGAGCGTCTGGGCTATTCGCATCGCGACATCATCTCGGGCGCGGGCCACGATGCCTGCTGGATCAACGCAGTCGCGCCGACGGCAATGGTGATGTGCCCCTGCGTCGACGGGCTGAGCCATAACGAGGCCGAGGATATTTCCAAGGACTGGGCAGGCGCGGGCGCCGATGTGCTGTTCCACGCCGTGCTGGAAACCGCGGAAATCGTAAGCTGAGACGGGCGGAAGAGGGGGCGCTGCCCCCTCGGCGCTATGCGCCTCACCCCCGGGATATTTGAACCAAATCGAAGGCGGAAGACCTTCGTGGGAGGTAAACAATGACCAAAGTCATCAAGAACGGAACCATCGTGACCGCCGATCTGACCTATAAGGCGGATGTGCTGATCGACAGCGGCAAGATCATCGAGATCGGCCCGAACCTGAAAGGCGACGAAGAGATCGATGCGAGCGGCTGCTATGTGATGCCGGGCGGGATCGATCCGCACACCCATCTCGAGATGCCCTTCATGGGCACCTATTCGAGCGACGATTTCGAATCCGGCACCCGCGCGGCGCTGGCCGGCGGCACCACGATGGTCGTCGATTTCGCGCTGCCCGCGCCGGGCGAGGGTCTGCTGGAAGCGCTCAAGCGCTGGGACAACAAATCGACCCGCGCGCATTGCGACTACTCCTTCCACATGGCGATCACGTGGTGGAGCGAGCAGGTCTTCAACGAGATGAAGCAGGTCACTGAGCGCGGCATCAACACCTTCAAGCACTTCATGGCCTATAAGGGCGCGCTGATGGTGAACGATGATGAGCTCTATTCGAGCTTCAAGCGCTGCGCCGAACTGGGCGCGATCCCGCTGGTCCATGCCGAGAACGGCGACGTTGTGGCGGAGCTGTCCGCGAAGCTGCTGGCAGATGGCAATAATGGCCCCGAGGGGCACGCCTATTCGCGCCCGCCGCAGGTCGAGGGCGAGGCTACCAACCGCGCGATCATGATCGCCGATATGGCAGGCGTGCCGCTTTATGTCGTGCACACCTCCTGCGAGGAGAGCCACGAAGCGATCCGCCGCGCCAAGATGCAAGGCAAGCGCGTCTGGGGCGAGCCGCTGATCCAACACCTCACGCTCGACGAGAGCGAGTATTTCGACAAGGATTGGGATCACGCCGCGCGCCGCGTGATGTCGCCGCCTTTCCGCAACAAGCAGCATCAGGACAGCCTCTGGGCCGGTCTCGCCTCGGGCTCGCTCTCGGTGGTCGCGACCGATCACTGCGCCTTCTCGACCGAGCAGAAGCGCTATGGCGTGGGCGATTTCACCAAGATCCCGAACGGCACCGGCGGTCTTGAGGACCGGATGCCGATGCTCTGGACCTATGGGGTCGAGACGGGCCGGATCACGATGAACGAATTCGTGGCCGTCACCTCGACCAACATCGCAAAGATCCTCAACGTCTATCCGAAGAAGGGCGCGGTTCTGGTCGGCGCGGATGCCGATCTCGTGGTCTGGGATCCGGAAGCGACCAAGACGATCTCGGCCAAGACCCAGCAATCTGCCATCGATTACAATGTCTTCGAGGGCAAAGAGGTCAAGGGTCTGCCGCGCTACACGCTCAGCCGCGGTGTCGTCGCCTGGGCCGATGGCAAGATCCAGACGCCCGAGGGCCACGGCGAATTCGTTGCCCGCGATCCGGGCATGCCGGTGACCAAGGCTCTGTCCACCTGGAAAGAGCTCACCGCGCCGCGTCCGGTCGAACGCAGCGGTATCCCGGCGACCGGGGTATAAGGCGCAATGGCGGCCCCGGTCAGTTCCGGCGTTTTGGAGGCTGCGGTCTATGTCGAGGATCTCGACGCGACCGAAGCCTTCTACGTCGGGCTGCTGGGGCTCGAGCGGCTAACCCGTCGCGACGGGCGGCATGTCTTTTTCCGCTGTGGCGACAGCGTGATCCTGACCTTCATCGCTCAGGCCACGCAGCAGCCACCCGACCCGGAGGCGGCGCTGCCGGTTCCACCGCATGGCGCGGTCGGACCGGGGCATGTATGCCTCGCGGCGGACGCGGAACAACTCAACGAATGGGAACGACATTTGAGGGACAACAACGTAGAGATTGAGGCCGACTTCTATTGGCCGAACGGGGCGCGGTCGATCTACCTGCGCGACCCGGCGGGCAACAGCGTCGAGATCGCGGATAAAACCCTGTGGAGGCGCGGATGACGGCAGCACCGGTAATTCAGGCCCGCGGGCTCGAGCTGACCTTCGAGACCAATGACGGGCCGGTTCACGCGCTGAAAGATATCGACCTCGATATCGAGAAGGGCGAATTCGTGAGCTTCATCGGCCCCTCGGGCTGCGGCAAGACGACCTTCCTGCGCTGCATCGCGGCACTGGAGACGCCCACGGGCGGCTCGCTGACCGTGAACGGGATCTCGCCGGAGGAAGCCCGCAAGGCGCGCAGCTACGGCTACGTGTTTCAGGCGGCGGGGCTTTACCCTTGGCGCACGATTGCGGGAAATGTGAAACTTCCGCTGGAAATCATGGGTTATTCCAAGGCGCAGCAGCAAGAGCGTGTTGAAAAAGTGCTCTCGCTCGTCGACCTCGAAGGCTTCGGGAAGAAGTTTCCCTGGCAGCTTTCGGGCGGCATGCAGCAGCGCGCTTCGATCGCGCGGGCGCTGGCCTTCGATGCCGAGATCCTGCTGATGGACGAACCCTTCGGCGCACTCGACGAGATCGTGCGCGACAAGCTCAACGAGGAGCTTCTCAAGCTTTGGTCGGCCACCAACAAGACGATCGGCTTCGTGACGCACTCGATCCCGGAAGCGGTCTATCTGTCGACCAAGATCGTGGTGATGTCGCCCCGTCCGGGCCGCATCCACGAGGTGATCGAGAGCACGTTGCCGAAAGGGCCGCGTCCGCTCGACATCCGCGACAGCGAGGAATTCCTGCAGATCGCGCATCGGGTGCGCGAGGGGCTTCGGGCGGGGCATGCCTATGATGAATGACGCGATGACCCCTACCGCGAGCGGGGGGGTGTCCGCCCCCCTCTGGCTGCGCCATTCACCCCCCGAGGATATTTCGGCCAAGCCGAAGGGGAGGGCGGTCTCATGAAGATGATCGCACCCGTTCTGACGGTTCTGGCCGCGATCTTGCTGCTTTGGTACGCAGCGACCGTCTGGATGAACTCGCAATGGACCTACGATCAGGCCGCAAGGGCTGGTGAAGAGGTCACGTTCTCCGAGCTTGTCACCGACACGCTGACCCAGAAACGCCCCGTTCTGCCCGCGCCGCATCAGGTGGCCGTCGGGCTTTGGGAAGGTGTGGCCGGGCAGAAGATCACCTCCAAGCGCAGCCTTGTCTTCCACGGCTGGATCACGCTGTCGGCGACGCTTGCGGGCTTCGCGCTGGGCACCGGTCTGGGCATCCTGCTGGCGGTGGGGATCACCCATAGCCGGGCGATGGATCTGAGCGTGATGCCCTGGGCAATCGCGAGCCAGACGATCCCGATCCTCGCCATCGCGCCGATGGTGATCGTGGTGCTGGCGAGCCTCGGGATCACCGGGCTGCTGCCCAAGGCGATCATCGCGGCATACCTGAGCTTCTTCCCCGTGCTCGTCGGGATGGTGAAGGGGCTGCGCGCGCCCGATCACATGCAGCTCGATCTGCTGAAGACCTATAATGCGAGCCAGGGCGCGACCTTCTGGAAGCTGCGGCTGCCGTCGTCGATGCCGTATCTCTTCGCCTCGCTGAAAGTGGGGGTGGCGGCGAGCCTCGTCGGTACCATCGTGGCCGAACTGCCGGCGGGCGCGACCCGCGGGCTTGGCGCGCGGCTTCTGTCGGGCAGCTATTACGGGCAGACGGTGCAGATCTGGTCCGCTCTGTTCGCAGCGGCAGCGCTCGCGGCGATCCTCGTGGTGGTGGTCGGCATCATCGAACAAATCACGCTCAAGCGGATGGGGATGGTGCAATGAGCTGGCTTATTTTCGCAATCGTCTTCTGGCTGGCGGCCTGGGCCCTCAATACCTGGCTTGCGCGCCATCACGGCTCGGAGCGTTGGGCGCGTTTCCTGATCCCGGCCTTGTTCGGCATCACTCTGTTGCTGCTGTGGGAAGGTCTGGTTCGCGGGTTGAATATCAGCCCGGTGATCCTGCCGGCGCCAAGCCAGATCGCGGCGAGCCTGATGGCCTCGACCGATGTGCTGCGCGAGGATTTCGTGCAGACGATCCTGAAAGGCGCGCTGTCGGGCTATATCATCGGCTGTGGCGCGGCGGTGGTGGTGGCGATCCTGATCGACCGCTCGCCCTTCCTGCAACGCGGGCTGCTGCCGATCGGGAACTTCGTCGCGGCCCTTCCGATCGTCGGCATCGCGCCGATCCTCGTGATGTGGTTCGGCTTCGACTGGCAGTCGAAAGCAGCGGTCGTCGTGGTCATGGTCTTCTTCCCCGTCCTCGTGAACATGGTGGCGGGTCTGGCGGCCACGAATGCGCTTCAGCGCGACCTGATGGCGACCTATTCCGCAAGCTATTGGCAGGGGCTTTTCAAGATGCGCCTGCCGGCGGCGATGCCGTTTCTCTTCAATGGGTTGAAGATCGCGACGACACTGGCTTTGATCGGTGCGATCGTTGCCGAATTTTTCGGCAGCCCGACGAAAGGAATGGGCTTTCGCATCTCGACCGCGGTGGGGCAGCTTGATCTGCCGCTCGTGTGGTCGGAAATTACCGTTGCGGCCCTCGCGGGCTCGGGCTTCTATGGGCTTGTCGCCCTGATCGAGAAGCTGGTGACTTTCTGGCACCCGTCGCAACGGGCCCGGACGTAAGGGCAAGGAAGAGCCTGAGAAAAAACCTAAAATCCCGGGCGTAAAGATCCGGGGCCAACAGTGGAGTGAAAGATGAAGAAACTGATCGCAGGGGTGGCCGCAAGCCTCACCATGGCGGGGGCCGCTTGGGCCAACGAGGACGTGACGCTGCAGCTGAAATGGGTCACGCAGGCCCAGTTCGCTGGCTACTATGTCGCGCTCGACAAGGGCTTCTACGAGGATGCGGGCCTCGACGTGACAATCAAGCCGGGCGGCCCCGATATCGGGCCCGAGCAGGTGATCGCAGGCGGTGGCGCCGATGTCATCGTCGACTGGATGCCGGCGGCGCTGGCGGCCCGCGAGAAAGGCCTTCCGCTCGTGAACATCGCCCAGCCCTTCAAGAAGTCGGGCATGATGCTGACCTGCCTCAAGGAAAGCGGCATCAAGACCCCCGAGGACTTCCCCGGCCATACGCTGGGCGTGTGGTTCTTCGGCAATGAATACCCGTTCCTGAGCTGGATGAACCATCTCGGCATCTCGACCGAGGGCGGCGACGATGGCGTGACCGTGCTCAAGCAGGGCTTCAACGTCGATCCGCTGCTGCAAAAGCAGGCGGCCTGTATCTCGACCATGACCTATAACGAGTATCTGCAGGTGCTCGAAGCCGGCATTCAGCCCGACCAGCTGGTGACCTTCAAGTACGAAGACGAAGGCGTCGCGACGCTCGAGGACGGTCTTTACGTGCTCGAAGAGAACCTCAAGGACCCGGCCTTCGTCGACAAGATGGCGAAGTTCGTGAAAGCCTCGATGGAAGGCTGGAAATACGCCGAGGAGCATCCCGACGAGGCCGCACAGATCATTCTCGACAATGACGAGACCGGTGCGCAGACGATGGAGCACCAAGTCGGCATGATGAAAGAAGTCTCCAAGCTGACCGCTGGCTCGAACGGCACGCTCGACCCCGCCGATTACGAGCGCACGGTCGACGTTCTGATGTCGGGCGGTTCGGACCCGGTCATCACCAAGAAGCCGGAAGGCGCTTGGACCCATGAGGTGACCGACAAGGCTGGCCTCGAATAAGAGAGACGCTCTCGCGACACACGAAGCCCTCCGGTGCGCCGGGGGGCTTTTTCATATTCGGGGTTTCTTAAGGGGAATCGGCTTTGCTGAGCGGCAGGAGGCACTCGCATGGCCGATCGATCAATGACCGCGCAGCGTGCGCGCGCCCGCGCACGGGCTCGCAGGCGTCAGCAGCGCACGCACCCGGCCCTGACCGCGTTCTACGCGGTCGTCGTGATCAGCGTCGCGGGCGGGCTGTTCTACCTCGCATGGAAAAGCCAGTTCGCGGCTCCGCCGAGCTACCTTTTCGACACGCCCACCCAGCCGATCGAGGCCGCCTATTGCCTCGCCGTGGTCCGTGCGCTCTCGGGCGGCGGAAGCGGGGGATATATCGGGCAGGCGCAGGATTTCTGGCTGAAGCGCCTGCTGACATTCAGCGGCGATGTTGCGGGCAATATCGCGAAGGGCGAAGATGCGCTCGGGCACCATCTGATCGGCAGACCTGTGCCCGATCGCCAATGGCTCGTGGATGCGATGGATAAGTGCTCCAACCGCGCGGTGAATTACGGGGCGCATTTCGGGGCCTTCGATTAGCGGCGAACCGCGGCGGCCTGTTGGAGTGTGCCTGCAACGAGCCCTTAGCGGGAGGGCGCGTCAGTTGACGAAGCTTCGCCAGAGGGTGTGCCGAGGAATGCAGCCTCTGCCGGCGACAGATCGGCCCGGGTGCGGGGCAGGGCATGCGGCATCTCGGCTTGAAGCCACGCCACCAATTCCTCGCGGATATGGCAGCGCAAATCGTAGGTGCGCGGACCGTTGCGCGCGGAGGCGAGGATACGCACCTCCATCACCCGCTCGCGGAAATCGGTCACCTGCAGGGCAAAGACCTTGCCGTCCCAGAGCGGATCGGCGCGGGTGATCTCTTCAGCCTTCGCGCGGATCGCGGCGACGTCTGCGGTGTGGTCGAGGTAGATCATAACGGTGCCGATCAGATCGGCGCTTTCGCGAGTCCAGTTCTGGAAAGGTTGTTCGATGAAATAGCTCAACGGAACAACCAGCCGCCGCCAATCCCAGATGCGGATCACGACATAAGTCGATGTAATTTCTTCGACATTGCCCCATTCGCCCTCGACGATCAGTGCGTCGTCGATACGGATCGGCTGGGTCAGGGCAAGCTGGATGCCCGCAAAGAGGTTCTTGAGCACCGGCTGCAGTGCAAGACCAACCACGATACCCGCCGCGCCACCCGCCGCCAGAAGCGACACGCCATATTGGCGCACGGCGGGGAAGGTCATCAGGGCGGCTGCGACCGCGAGGATGACGATCATCACTTTCGCCACACGCATCAGGATGCGGGTCTGGGTGACGTGCTTGCGCGCCAGCAGGTTGTCTTCCGCGTCGAGCTTGAAGCGCCGCAGATGGATCGTCGTCCAGATGTAAAGCGCGGTATATGCGATCCAGGCGAGGCACAGGATCAGCGCGACCAACAGAATATGGGTGATTGCACCGGTGACTGCGGCGCTGGCTGGCGCGAGCCCGTTCGCAAAGCCAAGCGCCGCGATCAGCAGGATCAACCGCATCGGTTGCGCCCCCCGCGCGACAAGCGAGCGCCAGAACAGATCGCGATCGGCCACCGCGCGGTTGAGCGCCGTGAACAACACCCTAAACAGCAGCAGCGCGATCAGCGCCGCCATAACATAGGCGATTAGCGCCACCGCCCAGTCCGGCAGGAATTTCTGCGCCGTATCGATGGCGCTGGCCAGTTCGGTCTCGATCGTCTCGGGCTCCATCCGGGTCTCCGCGAATTGCCGCGCGCTATGCTGCGCTGCCGCATTGATGATGGCGCATCGGGCGGAGCTGTCAAATCGGGCCGGGAATTGACGTCGATCATAGAGCGAACAGTCCGGCAATGTAGAATGACATATGGGGAAATCGTCCCATGCCGAGAATTGGAGAGAGCCATGAAAAACCGCTTTTTCGCAACCGCCGCACAGCTTGCCGCGCTCGTCGCGTTGGTCGCGTTTGCAGGCTGTACGCAGCTTGAACGCGATATCGGGGAATGCGAGCCGGGTGTCGGGGGCATATCGGGCATGGCCACGGTCGCGCCCTCTGGAACGGGATCCTGCTGAGGTCCTGTAAACCGCTGTAAAACTATTTTCTTCTTCTGCACTTGTTTGTAAAAACGGGTGCAGGAGGAGTTTACATGGCCCGTTCCCCGCTGACCGGCACCCGCATCCGCGAGCGGCGCAATGCGCTTGGCTTGAAGCAGGCTGAACTGGCGCGAGCCTCCGGGATTTCGGCAGCCTATCTCAACCTGATCGAACACAACCGCCGCCGTGTCAGCGATGCGTTGATCGAGCGGATCGCGGGTGCGATGGGCGTCGATCCGGTCACGCTGGGCGAGGGGGCGGAAGGGGCGTTGTTCGCAGGGCTGCGCGAAGCGGTCGCGTCGCTGGAACTGGCCGAGACAGGCGGCGGCAATGGCGCAGGTGGTACCAGCCAAGCCGCGCCCGATCTCGACCGGATCGAGGAATTCGTCGGTCGCTTCCCGGCTTGGGCCGCGCTTCTGGTGAACCGTCAGGCGCGGCTGGCCGAGTTGGAGCGCGTGGTCGAAACCTATGCCGAGCGTATGGCGCAGGACCCGTTCCTGCTGACCTCGCTGCATGAGGTCCTTTCGGCGGTGACATCGCTGCGCTCCACCGCCGCAATCCTTGTCGAGACCGAGGATATCGAGCCGGAATGGCGCGCGCGGTTTCTCAACACGATCCAGGAGGAAAGCCTGCGCCTTTCGGGAACGGCGGAGGCGCTGGTCGGCTATCTCGACGAGATGGAAACCGCGGAGACAGGCCTGTCCTCGCCGCAAGAACAACTCGAGGCGTGGCTCGAGGCGCGCGGCTGGCATTTTCCGGAACTGGAGGGAGGCGGGACCGATCCGGCCGAACTGATCGCGGGCGCGCCGGAATTGGCGTCCTCGGCGGCCCGGGAACTGGCGCGCGGCCATCTTCAGAGGCAGGCGGAGGATGCGCGCGCCTTGCCGCTGGACCCGGTGCTGGCGGCTCTGGCCGAGCTCGGCCCCGATCCGGGTGCGCTGGCGGCGCGCTTCGCCGTGCCGCTTGCGCAGGTGTTGCGGCGGCTCGCGGCGTTGCCAGAGGGCGCGCCGGGGCTTGGCCAACCGGGGTTGGTGGTCTGCGACGGCTCGGGCACGCTGACCTTCCGCCGCGCAGCCCCCGGGTTTCTGCTGCCGCGCTTCGCCGCGGCCTGTCCGCTCTGGCCGCTTTATGAGGCGCTTGCACGGCCGATGCAGCCGATCCGGGCGCTGGTCGATATGGCGGGGCGCTTGCCGCAACGCTTCCTGACCTATGCCGTCTCCGAGCCGCGCCCGACGGGGTTCGACGGTCCGGTGCTGATGCGCGCCACCATGCTGATCCTGCCGGCGCCCGCGCAGAGCGCTGATGCACCGGCGCGCCCGATCGGCGCGTCGTGCCGTATCTGCCCGCGTGGCGAGTGTCCGGGGCGGCGCGAGCCCTCGATCGTCGCAGATGCGTCGGCGGGGAGGGCGTGAGGGTTTGACAGGGCGCGACACGGTGGCGATAGTCGGGTGAGGGGGATGGCTATGGCGCAAAGACAGGTGCTGTTGATCGAGGACGAGCCGCATATCGCGGAAGCGATCCGGTTCATCCTGACGCGTGCGGGCTGGACGGTGTCGGTGCTCGAAGACGGCGCGCGGGCAATTGCGCGCATCACCGGCGATCCGCCCGATGCAATCATCCTCGATCTGATGCTGCCGGGGCGGTCCGGTCTCGAAATCCTTGCCGATATGCGCGCGGATGCCGCGCTGCGCGATTTGCCCGTTCTGATGCTCAGCGCGCGCGGGCAGGGGCGCGACCGCGATGCCGCGACCCGCGCCGGTGCGACGGCCTTCCTTGCCAAGCCGTTTGCCAATGGCGATGTGCTCGATCAGCTCGAAGCGATCACGGGCGGGGGCGCTGCGCGCCGGGAGCCCGCCTGATGCCGCAGACGGGCCAGCCGCTCTTTCTTGCCCGCCGTTCCTATCGCCGCCGCCGCCTGATGGATGCGGCGCGGCTTTTGCCGATTGTCGGGCTGGTGCTGATCATGATGCCGGGTCTGTGGCATCCTGCGCAGACCCCGGTGCCCGACACCGGGCGCGGCGGGCTCTACCTTTTCGCGGTCTGGATCGTGCTGATCCTCGCGGCTTTCGCCATCTCCCGCGGGCTTGGCCCGGTGCTCAACGCAGAGGACGTGCCCGAAGGCAATGGCGAGGGCGAGGCCCCGACCGCCGCCGCAACCGCCAGCCGCGCGTCGGACGCGCCGCCGCCGGAGGGCTGAGATGCCCTTCAATAATCTCGTCGCGGTCTGCCTGACCTATGTGATCGTGCTCTTCTCGGTGGCGTTCGTGGCCGAACGCCGGGCGCAGCGCCGCCGCCTGCGCTTCCTGCGCTCGCCGGTGATCTACACGCTGTCGCTGTCGATCTACTGCACCGCCTGGACCTTCTACGGCGCGGTCGGCTACGCGGCGCGCTCGGGGCTGGAATTCCTGACGATCTACCTTGGCCCGACGCTGGTCTTCGTCGGCTGGTGGTGGGTGTTGCGCAAGCTCGTGCGGATCGGGCGCACCCATCGCGTGACCTCTATCGCGGACCTGATTTCCAGCCGCTACGGCAAGTCGAACACGCTGGGCGTCATCGTCACGCTGATGTCGGTCGCAGCCGCCACGCCCTACATCGCGCTGCAACTGCAATCGGTGACGCTGAGCTTCGGCGTCTTCGCGGCTGGCACGCCCGAGGGCTGGGCGCTGCCCGATCAAGGCGCTACGGCGCTGTGGATCGCGGGCGGGCTTGCGATCTTCACTATCCTCTTCGGCACCCGAAACCTCGATGCGAACGAGCGTCACCACGGTGTCGTCACCGCCATCGCGCTGGAGGCGGTGGTGAAGCTGGTCGCGCTTGTCGCGGTGGGCGTCTTCGTCGTCTGGGGGCTGGGTGGCGGGCCGATGGACATGCTCTCGCGGATCGACGCTTCGAAGATCGCGGAATGGAACCTCCATCCGGGACGCTTCGCGGGGCTGACCTTCGTCTCCGCGGCCGCGATCCTGACCTTGCCGCGGATGTTTCAGGTGCTCGTCGTGGAGAATGTCGACGAGCGGCACCTCGCGACCGCTAGCTGGGCCTTTCCGGCCTATCTGATGCTGATGAGCCTCTTCGTCGTGCCGATCGCAGTGATGGGGCTGGAGCGGATGCCCGAGGGCGCGAACCCCGACCTCTTCGTGCTCACGCTGCCGCTGTCGGAGGGGCAGGGGAAGCTGGCGCTGCTGGCCTTCCTCGGCGGGTTTTCCTCGGCGACGTCGATGGTGATCGTCGCCGCGATTGCGCTGGCGACGATGGTCTCGAACCATATCGTGACGCCGCTGTGGCTGGCGCTGCGCCGGGAGGGCCCGCGCGCTCAGGGTGATGTGCGTGGGCTGGTTCTGGCCTCGCGCCGGGTCTCGATCATCGCGGTGCTCGCGATGGGCTATGCCTATTACCGGATGTCGGGCGGCTCCGAGGCGCTGGCGGCGATCGGCCTGATCGCCTTCGTGGGCGCGGCGCAGGTGCTGCCCGCGCTGATCGGCGGCATCTTCTGGCGCGGCGCGACCCATGTGGGGGCGGCGGCGGGGCTGGTGATCGGCTTCGCGCTTTGGGCCTATACGCTCTTTCTGCCCTCGGTGGGCGATGCCGGGCTGATACCGCAGATCGTTCTGGATCACGGGCTGTTCGGGTTCGAATGGCTGCGCCCGCATGCGCTGTTCGGGATCGCGGGGCTCGATCCGCTGCTGCATGCGCTGTTCTGGTCGCTGCTGTTCAACACGCTGGCCTTTCTGGTCTTCTCGATGCTGTCCTTTCCCGGCCCGATGGAGCGGCTGCAGGGCGTGGCCTTCGTGAACATCTACGATCAAAGCCCCGCCGCGCGCTCTTGGGTGCAAGGCGGCGCCGAGGCCGAGGACCTGCTGTCGATGTCGCAGCGGATTCTGGGCGCCGAGCCTGCGCAACATTTCTTTCAGGCGCAGGCGGCGGGGCAGGGTAAGGCCGGGTTCCTGCCCGACACCACGCCCGATTTCCTCGCCCGGCTGGAGCGGAAACTGGCAGGCTCGGTCGGGGCTTCGACGGCGCATGCGATGATCGCACAGCTCACCGGGGGCACCTCCGTGTCGATGCAGGATCTGATCGCCGTGGCGGGCGAGACGGCGGAGGCCAAGGAATACACCGCGCGGCTCGAGGCGAAGTCCGAGGAGCTCGCGCGGGTGGCGCGCGCGCTGCGCGAGGCCAATGACAAGCTGCAGGATCTGTCGGTGCAAAAGGACAGCTTCCTCAGCCAGATCAGCCACGAACTGCGAACGCCGATGACCTCGATCCGCGCCTTCTCGGAAATCCTGATGGAGCCCGATCTGCCGGATTCGATGCGCGCGCAATATGCCGAGATCATCCACGAGGAAGCGCGCCGCTTGACCCGTCTGCTCGACGATCTGCTCGATCTCTCCGTGCTGGAGAACCGCCGCGCACAGCTCAATGTCTCGGTCGCCAATCTGCACGACCTGATCAACCGCGCGGTGCAATCGGCCTCCTCGACCCAGCCCGAGCGCGCCTTCCGCATTGAACGCGATTTCCCGACCGAGCATATGCCGATCTTCACCGATGCCGATCGGCTGGTGCAGGTGATGATCAACCTCATCTCGAACGCGCGGAAGTATTGCGATGCCGAGAAGGCGGTGCTGCGGATCGAGGTGAAGCGCCGCGGCAAGCGGGTGCAGATCGACTTCATCGACAACGGCGCGGGCATTCCGAAGAAGAGCCAGAAGCTGATCTTCGAGAAATTCGCCCGGCTGACCGATCAAAGCCGCGCTGGCAGTGCGGGCCTCGGCCTCGCGATCTGCCGCGAGATCATGACCAATCTCGGCGGCACGATCGACTACGTGCCGGGGCAGGGCGGGGCCGCATTCCGCATCAGTCTGCCGCTGAGGCGCAGCGATCAGCGCGCGCCCTCCGACCCGCCTTCGGAAAGCGCGGCCCTTTCGCGCTAAGCCGAGAAACGCGGGGCATTTTCAACGTTTTGTAAACCTCGATCTGCCAAAGCTGAGCCATGAGACCCCGAAGGCGGGTGGATGGAGGCCATGGTTCACGAGCGCGAGACATCGGTGCTGCGGCGTAAGACCGAGGCGGCGAAGGCGGGTGCGGGCACGGCCCCGATTACGCCTGCGCGCGCGATCACGCTCGCGCTGTCCAAGGTCGCGCAGGATATGCTCGAACTGCCGCTGCAGGTCGCCTCGATCGAGGAGGCGACGCGGTCACTCGCCGATCTGCCCGAGATGCTCGAAGATCTGTCGCTGCTTGCGGTGATCGAAGGGCCGGGGGAGGCGCTTGGCGTGCTAGCCTTGCCGCCTGCCACCTTGGCCACGCTGATCGAGATGCAGACGATGGGGCGGTTCGGCAAGACCATGCCTGCTCCGCGCAAACCCACCCGGATCGATGCCGCCATCGCCGCCGATTTCGTCGATGCGGTGCTGGCCGAGATCGAGGAGGGTTTGATCAGTGACCCGGCGATTTCCTGGGCTGGGGGCTTCCGCTTCGCCTCGCATCTCGACGATCCCCGGCCGCTTGGTCTACTGCTGGAAGATGTCAGCTACCGCGTCTGGACGGCGCAGCTTGGCTTCGGCACTGGGGGCGAACGCAGCGGCGGCTTCCTTTGGGCGGTTCCGCGCGAAGGGCGGGGCGCCGCGATGCGCCGCGCGGCCCCGGCGGCGGGCGAAAATCCGGAGGGCGGTGCGGGGCCCAAGGCGGAAAGCTTCACGCCCGAAGATCCCGCGCGCGACTGGTCCGACACGTTCGAACGCTCCATTCTGGCGGCCTCCGCGCAGCTCGAAGCGGTCCTGCACCGCGTCACGCTGCCGCTGTCTGCCGTGCTGACGCTGCGCCCCGGCAAAGAGATCCCGATCCCGGAAGACGCGTTGGAGAAGATCACGCTTGAGGCGCAGGGACGGCGCAAGCTCTCGCTCGCGCGGCTGGGACAAAGCCACGGGCTACGTGCGCTGCGCCTGCGCGATGAAGACGAGGCGGCGAATGGTGCTGGCCGGGGGGCTGAGACGTTCGATGCCGGGGCGTCGCCCTATGCGCAGGCTCCGACGCTCGACGAGGTGCCGGGCCTGTCCAGCCTCGGCGACCCGCTCGATCCGACCTATGACCCGGAGGAGGGCGTCGATGCCGCCCACGCGCCCGAGCCGCGCGGGTTGGACGGGCTTGAACCCGACATGGATTTTGGCGAGCCACTCGATCTTGATGCACTCTCCTCGACGGAAGACGACGACGCGCTGCCGCCGCTCAAGATCCAGTCGGGCATATGAACGCGCCCCCCCCTAGGGGACGCGAATGCGGTCTGCTGCGGCGACTTACGCGCCGCGCGTTGCCGAAGTCGCGGGCGTCTCTTTGGTCCCGTTCTCGCAGGGCGGCACTTCCAGCGTGCTGCGATCCAGAACGCTCAGCCACGCTTTCGCCCGCGGTGCGAGGGCCATCCCGACCCCCATGGCGATCAGGAACAGCCAGCCCTCCCAGCCATTGAAGGATAGCGAGCCCATCGCGGGGCCGGGGCAGAGCCCCGCAAGGCCCCAACCCGCGCCGAACAGGAGCGAGCCGAGCACGAGATTGCGATCCACGAGCCGCGGAAACGGCCCCGGCATCGGCGAGCCCAGCATCGAGGTTTCGCGGCGCTTCGCGAAGATCCAGACGAAGAACATCACGCTCACCGCGCCGCCCATCACGAAGGCCAGCGTCGGATCCCAATCGCCGAACACGTCGAGCCAGCCCTGCACCTTTTTCGTGTCGACCATGCCCGCCACGAGAAGCCCCGCGCCGAACAGCCCTCCCGAGAGGAATGCGAAGAAATTGCGCATCAGATCACTCCCAGAAAATGCCGGAAGATCACGAGGACCAGCGCACCGCCGAGCAGGTAGAAGGCGGTGGCGACGATCCCGCGCAGCGAAAATCGCGAGATGCCGCAGACGCCGTGGCCCGAGGTGCAGCCATTCGCGATCCGCGTGCCCAGGCCCACCATCAGGCCTGCGGCTACGATCACCCAGACGGAACTGGTCATATGGGTGTCGACTGTTGTGTAAAGCGGCACGAGAAGCGGTGGCACCGCGATCAGCCCGCCGAGGAAGGCCACGCGCTCGGACACAGTCTCGCGGCCCGAGCCGTCGACCAAGCCGCCGATAATGCCGCTTGCGCCCATGATCCGGCCGTTGACCAGCAGAAACAGGCCAGCGCCCGCGCCAATCATCAGGCCTCCGACGAGGCCCCAAATCCAATCTTGATGCATGAGCTCTCCCTGTGCTCAATTGCGGATCGAACGGGCTCTCCCGGACCCGTCAGAGTTGTAATGCTAGACCTCACGCCCGTGACGGTGCAAGCAATTTGATATCTGCATATGTGCGTGAGTGCGACCGGTTGATTTGCGTCAAGGCGGATAAATGCTTGCCTGTTTAGGTGGTTGTATCGATCAAGGAGGACAGGATGAAGTCGATTGAAACGCGCAAGAGCGAACTCGAAACCCGCCGGGCGCAACTCTCGGAACGGATGGCGCAGGTCGAATCCGAGCTTGAGAGCCACGAAGAAAAAGATTGGGACGACGCCGCGATCGAGCATGAGAGCGACGAGGTTCTCGAGGACCTCGGTCAGTCGGCGCAGTCCGAGATCCGCGCGATCGACGCCGCCCTGGCCCGGATCGAGGCGGGCGAATACGGCTATTGCGTCACCTGCGGCGAGCGCATCGACGAGGCGCGGCTCGATCTGCTGCCCGCAACGCCGTTTTGCCGGGCGCATGCACCGGGCGCGAAGGCGACCCGCCAGTAACCTCAGGCCTATCGTTTCTAAGGGGCAGGGGCAGTCAATTGCCCCTGCGCGCCTCCCCCGGGGATGCGCGATTTCCCTTTTGTTTTGAACCTGCTTCGCTTTAAACTTCGCGCGGCGGTGGCTCGCACGGAATGCCCCGCCACAAGTGGGGGACGATGGCGAACCGGGTGAAATTTCGCACACAGGACGGGCTGGCTTGGCTGACGCTCGCAGCGCTTGACGATCAGGGCGCGCGGGCCGGTATCACGGCCCAGATGCGCCGCGCGATCGGCGGCGTGCTCGACCGGGTCGAAGGCGACAAGAGCCTGCGCGGTCTGGTCCTGCAGGGCGGTGCGGCGGGCTGGCCCTGCGCGCCCGACCCACTGGAAGATTTCGACGCGATCACGCCGCGCCCGGCGAAGAGCGAAGAGGTGCCGAGCCTGTCGGAGTTTTGCCGACGACTCGGGGCGCTCGACCTGCCGGTGCTTGCGCGGCTCTCCGGGCGGATCGCGGGCGGTTCGATGGCGCTGGCGCAGGCTGCCGATCTGCGCATCGCCGATCCCGACACCTGTTTCGCGGCGCCGGAATTCGCGCTTGGCGGCTTCGTCGGCGCAGGCGGCCTCGTGCGGCTCGCGCGGCGGATCGGCGGCGCGCGGGCGCTTGCGATCGTGGCCGCCGGCGAGGAGGTCGAGGCCGAGCCTGCCCGGGCGCAGGGCCAATGCGATCTCGTGCTGGGCGCGACCGACCGTAGCCAGATTGCCGCCGCGCTCGATATGCTGATCGCCGAGGGTGTGCCGCGCACCGATACCGCGCTCGACGATCCCGCAACCTATCTCAACGATCTCGCTCCGCTGCGTGCGCAGCTGGGAAAGGGCGCGCTTGCGCCGGTCGGCGCGCGCCTGTTCGAAGTGGTCGAGGGCGCGCTGTTGCTGCCGCTCGACGAGGCGCTCGATGTCGAGGCGGTGGCCTTGCAGGAACTGCTCGAGGCGCCGTTGTCGCAGGCGTTACGCCATTCCGCACGGGTCACGCGTCGCGCCGCCCATCTGCCCGGCGAGGGCACGCCCACCGCGCCCGCGCCGCTGCGCATCGGCCTTTGGGATCAGCCCGCCGCGATGGCTGGAGGGCTGCTGGCCGCCGGGCACGAGGTCGTGTTCGGCGCAAGCGACCCCGCCGCGATCGAGACGGCTTTTGCCGATATCGCGCGCAAGCAGGAGATCGCGGTGCAGTCCGGCGCTCTGTCCCCCGACATTCGCGAGGCCGATTGGGCGCGGCTTGGCGCGGCGATGACCCGCGAGGGGCTGTCGGGCTCGGATGCGCTGATCGCCTCTGGCAAAGGGAATTTCCCCCCCGCGCCGCTGAGCGCGCGCAGCGCCGCGGATCTGGCTGACGGCGCGGAGGACTTCGGGCTGCGCTGCACCGGCGATCTGTGTGAGCTGGTGCCGCCCGATGGCGCGCTGCCTGCCGATCTCTACGCGATGGCGGGGCTTCTGCGGCAGGGCGGAGCGCAGGTTCTACGCGGCGGTCCCGGCGTGGGCGGCATCGCCGATCATCTCCGCGTCGCCTATATCGCCGCGGCAGAGCGCGCGGTGCTTGCCGGGGCCTCGGTCGCGCAGGTCGATGTGGCGATCCGCGAGGCAGGCGGTACGCGCCCGCCGCTGGAGCTGGCCGACCGGTTGGGCATCGACGCCGTGCTGGAGGATTTCGTGCGGCTGCATCGCCCGTTCGGGCCGCTTCTCAGCCTGCTCGCGCTCGATGCCGCGGCGACCGGCGCGCGGCGACAGGGCTTTTACGATTGGTCCGAGGGCACGCCGCGCCCGGTGCACGATCAGGCCGAGGCGCTCACGGCTTTGCGCGACGAGGCCGGGATCGTGCCGCGGCGTCTGTCCAATGCGCGCATCCGCGCCCGGATTCTGGCCGAGCTTGCCAATTGCGGCGCGGGGCTCTTGCAGCACGCGCAGGCGCATCGGGCGGGCGATATCGACGTCGCGGCACGCCATGTGCTGGGCTTCGCGCCGCAGATGGGTGGCGTGATGTTCGCAGCCGACCGCGCAGGCCTTCTTGGGACGCGAAAGCTGCTGCGCGAGCTGGCCGAAGAGGGCGCGCCCGAGCCCGTCACGCTATGGGATGTGCTGATCCGCAACGGCAAATGCTTCGCCGATCTCGACGACGCCTGAGGGGACGTGGGTGTGGGGGCAGGGGCGCCTCAGCCGAGGAAGATGCCCAGCACCACCATCATCAGCCCGATCACCGACACGAACAGCGCGCCCATATTGATCGCGATGATTTTTTGCAGCCGAGCGCGCAGCTCTTCATCGGGCAGGCCGGCGCGTTTGGCGCTGGCCACTTTGACGATGCAATAGAGGATGCCGAACAGCCCGATCACCGAGACGACGGCCCCTGCCCAGATCAGATTTTCCATTGCGGCCTCCGAAAGTTGCGCGCGCCTGCCTAGCCCGTCGCGGGGGGTATGGCAAGAAAAACGCGGGCACCCGCGATCGTGCGGGAAGAAGCGGGAGGGGCGGGCGTCCTCCCATAACCCGCCGATCCGCGCGCGCCGCCTCTTGATGCGCGCAGACGCTCGGGCTAGTCAGAGCGCCGACCCCCGTTCGCAAGCAGGAGAGGCCCATGCCCAACGATGCCGCCTACAATGTCACCGCCGATGAGCTGCGCCAGTTTGTCGAGCAGTTCGAGAGCCTCGAAGCCGAGAAGAAAGACATCGCCGAGCAGCAGAAGGACATCATGTCCGAGGCCAAGGCCCGCGGCTACGACACCAAGGTGCTGAAGAAGATCGTCGCCCTGCGCAAACGCGACAAGGATGACGTGGCCGAGGAAGAGGCGATTCTCGACCTCTACAAATCCGCGCTGGGGATGGGCTGAGCGCTATTGCGCGCCGGACGATGATCCGGCGCGACCCGCGCCCTTCGCTTAGGGGGCGATGAATTCCACACCGGGCATCCGCGCGATCGCGGCGACGTCGGCATCGTATTGCGCGGTGATCTCGTCGACCAGCTCATCTGTCCAGCCCGGCAGCGGTGCCTCGATCTCGAGCGCCTCGGGCTGGGCGTATTTGTCGAGGAAGGCCGCCACGATCTTGCGCCGGTGCAGCACCGATTTCGGCGGGTTCGCGTCGAAATAGCTGCGCAGCCGTTCGATCCCCTCCTCGGGCATGATCTGACGCAGCACCATCATGTCGCCCTTGAGCGTCTGATCCTCGGGCAATCCGCCGACCGAACGCAGCACCTCGGGCCAGATCAGCGGCAAATCCTCGTTGCACCAGATTACGAAGCGCCGCCCGCCCGCGGCTTCCACCATCTGGCGGATCAGCGGCTCCCAGCGCAGCTCGCGCGGGTCGTGGCCTTCCATGATCTGCTCGTAGCTGCGCTTGGGCAGCCGGGCGACCAGCTGCGGGATCAGACTCGCGGGGTTGATCAGCGCGAGATGGAACTCGGTCTCCGCATCGGGAAAGAGGTTCGCCAGCGGCGCGAGCTTGCCCGGTGCCATCGCGTAGAAGCCGCGCTTGGTGATCACCCGCTCGGGGATGCACAGGAAAAACGCGTGGCTGAAAACCAGCCGGTCGAGGACCGGCGCGTCGGTGCTTGCCTCGATGATTGCGTCCTGCACATCCTGCGGCGCAGGGGCGCCTTTCAGCGAGACCAAAGCATCGCGCAGCACCATCCGGTAGCTGCGGGGCGCGGGCACGGCGATGCGGTGAGACTCGAGGAGCCGCTCGTTGCTCGAAAGCGCGCCCACGATGCGATCTTCATCGGTCGAATGCGCTCCGAGATGGAAAACGACTTTCATTCTGCGCGCCTCAATATCGTCTGCCGGGTCAAGCCCTTATTGTTGCCGCTCACTCTAGCCGCTCCGTTCTGGACAGGCAAATGTGTTTCGGGGTAGGAGGGGCGAGACAATTCCGACAAAACTGATCGGGAAAGCCCGTGCCCAAATCCGCCCAATCCCTCTTGGTCCCCCCTGCGCCTGCCCTGCGCGGACGCTTGCGTGCGGCGGGCGGGCTCTGGTCGCTCGGGGCCGTGGTGATCGCGGTGCTGGTGCTGGCGCCGATCCTGGCTGTCGGGTGGATGGCGCTCGATCCGCGCGACAATATCTGGCCGCATCTGATCGCGACGGTGCTGCCGCGCTACCTGATCAATACGGCGGTGCTGACGGGCGGCGTGGGGCTTCTGGCCTCGGCCATCGGGGCGGGGGCTGCATGGCTCGTGGTGATGTATCGCTTCCCGGGGCATCGCATATTGCAATGGTTGCTGCTGCTGCCGCTCGCGATCCCGGCCTATGTCGGCGCTTATGCCCTCACCGATTTCCTCGACTATTCCGGCCCGGTGCAGACCGCGATGCGCGGTGCCTTCGGCTGGGCCTCGGCGCGTGACTACTGGTTCCCCGAGATCCGCTCGCGCGAGGCGGCGGTCGTCGTGCTCTCGGCCGCGCTTTACCCCTATATCTACCTGATCACTCGCGCGGCTCTGCGCGAGCAATCCGGCGCCAGCTACGAGGTCGCCCGCGCCCTCGGCACCGGGCCGTGGGGGATGGTCTGGCGCGTGGGCCTGCCGCTCGCGCGTCCCGCCATCGCCGCAGGGGCCGCGATCGCGATGATGGAGACGGTCGCGGATTTCGGCGTCGTCGATCATTTCGGCGTGCAGACCCTGACCACGGGCATCTTCTCGACATGGCTTTCGGGCGGCAATGCAGGCGGGGCGGCGCAGCTCGCGCTGGTGATCCTCGGGATCGTGCTCGCGCTCCTTATGCTCGAGAAGCTTTCGCGCCGCCGCGTCCACTATTACCAAAGCGCGCGTCAGGCCCGCCCGGTGCAGCCGCAGCGCCTGAAAGGCGCGGCTGGCTGGGTGGCGACGCTGGCCTGCGTGCTTCCGGTGGCTTTGGGCTTCGTGCTGCCGGTCGCGGTGATGGGCGGTCATGCGCTCGCCAATCCCGAGGCGTGGTTCGGCCGGGGCCTCGGGCTTGCGCTGTGGCACACGATCCTGACCGGGGGCGCGGCCGCCGTGATCACGGTGACGCTGGCGCTGTTCATGGTTTACGGGGTGCGCCTGTCGGGGCAGCGCCTGCCGCGCGCGGTGCTGCCGCTGACGACGCTGGGCTATGCCGCGCCGGGGGCGGTGCTGGCGGTCGGCATCCTGATTCCGCTCGCCGGTCTCGATCACATGCTGGCCGATACCGTGCTGGCGATCACTGGCCACGATCCCGGGCTGCTCCTGACGGGCTCGGCGTTCGCGATCATTCTCGCCTATGTCGTGCGATTTTTCGCCATCGCCCAAGGCGCGAGCGACGCCGCCTTCGGGCGCGTGCCGCCCTCGCTGCCGATGGCCGCGCGCTCGCTGGGGCGCACACCGGGTGGCGTCCTGCGCAGCCTCTACTTGCCCCTGATGCGCGGCTCGGTCGGCTCGGCGCTGCTTCTGGTCTTCGTCGATTGCGTGAAGGAGCTGCCCGCGACGCTGCTGCTGCGCCCGTTCAACTTCGAGACGCTGGCCACGCGCACGCAGGAAAAGGCGAGCCTCGAGAACCTGGGCGATGCCTCGCCCGCCGCACTTCTAGTCTGCGCGGTGGGGCTGGTCGCGGTCGCGATCCTCGCCCGCGCAGATCAAGCGCGCGCCGATCTTGCCCGTTCCCGCTGAGCGGCGTCTTGCGCGAATTTCCAAGCCGCGCTATTGCGGGCCCGTCACGCCGGCGTAGCTCAGTTGGTAGAGCGTCTGATTTGTAATCAGGGGGTCGGGGGTTCGAGTCCCTCCGCCGGCACCATAGCATCAGTCAAGCCATTGATTAGCCTCAGCTTTATCTCAGGATGGAGCGAGCGTAGAACATGGCGGAGAACAAAGCTGCACCCCACTCATTCGTTAAAGACGGCGTCTTCTACTTCGTTAGACGTGTGCCTAAGGATTTGTTGCACCACTACACGTCCCGAAAAATCTCCTATTCATTGCGCACGAGGTCTGCCGCCGTTGCTACTTCACGCGCCCTCAGAGCGGCACAGCGGCTCGATGAGCATTGGTATCATCTGCGGGTCAAAGACAGCGACTTGCCCGGAAAGCATATGTTACGCATGGCTCAGGCGCAGGGTGCCGAGATTGCCCCTCTCACTGCCGCATCGCCAGTAGCCGAGACAGTGAAGCTCTCGGAGGCGGTTGGCATCTATCTGCGTCTCAAGGGGCAGGGGAGGCCAGTGACCTTCCACAGAGCTGCAGAGCGGTCCTGTGGCTATGTGATCGACGTCTGCGGAGACCGGGACATCACGGACTACAAGAAGGCTGATGCCAACGCTTTCCGCGATGACCTGATCAAGCGAAAGCTCGCTGGGAGTAGCATCACCCGCATCTTCGGGACCGTCCGAGCGGTGGTCAACTTCGCCGCAAGTGAACTCGGCATCGACATCAAGAACCCCTTCGGACACGTCTACTACGACCGGAACGCTGGGGTCGAAGACAGATCACCACTTCCGCTCGACGTGATACACACCCTGCAGGCAGAGTGCAGAAAGACTGATGATGATCTTCGCTGGCTGGTCGCATTGGTGTCCGACACAGGGATGCGTCTCGCTGAGGCTGCAGGGCTGCTCAAGGAAGACCTCAAGTTGGATAGCCCCATTCCCCACGTGGTCATCCGAGAGCATCCGTGGCGTAGGCTGAAAACGGCTGGCAGCGCTCGAAAGGTGCCGTTGGTTGGCGAGGCCTTGTGGGCTGCCCGTAGGGTGAATGAGGCAGTCACCGAAAGCGATTTCGCCTTCCCTAGATACAACAAGGCTGGGCAAACCAATGCCAACTCAGCGAGCGCTGCGCTGAACAAATGGATGAAGCCAAACGTGCCAGAGAAATGTAGCATGCATAGCTTCCGACACTCGATGCGTGATCGATTGCGAGCGATAGAGTGTCCCGCAGATGTGGTGGACCAAGTCGGCGGTTGGCTGACCGAGGGTGTCGGGCAAAGCTACGGAAGAGGCTATCCCCTCGAAATCCTCCAGAAGTGGCTATCTCGTATTTAGTCCGCTGCGAACAGGCGGTGCTTTATTCGTTCAAGAGCAGAGGAGGGGGCCTCCCCTGCTTCTCTTCATTGAATTCAAGCGTTCAGTGCGGCCAAGCACGCTTCAAATCGCGCCGTGTTTTGGCGAATGGCTTCGCCAAGGGTGCAGGCCTCACCATGTTGAGAAACAAGAAACTCCAACGTATTGAGGTCGAGTTTCAAAAGCTCGATGTCACGGAGAACGCGACCGGTTGCGCGGTGCGTTTCCCGAACTGCATCGATGTCGATTTTGTTGTTCTTCGTTGCCATTATTTGTCCTTTCGATTGAGGCAAGAACGCGTCAGGCATCGTGCCTGCAGCGGATCACAAAGTTTCTGTCATCGATGGTGGGACCTAATTCCCGGATAAGCTGCAGCGCCATGTTCTACGCTCGCTCCATCCTGAGATAAAGCTGAGGCTAATCAATGGCTTGACTGATGCTATGGTGCCGGCGGAGTGGGTTTGTCTCCCGTTGCAGGCACCGCATCGGCCCAACGCCTCAGCAAACACAGGGGTATCCACATTGCCGAGGCGAGGTCAACAGGTACCCTTTGTACTACGACCTGTTCTACGGCAGCGGAGAGCGGGTGAG